>NZ_CP096276.1:2400000-4800000 GCF_024662235.1 Pimelobacter simplex | reverse complement strand
CCGTCGACCGCCAGCCGTACCTGAACCTGGGCGCCGGGGTCCCCGTGCTTGACCACGTTGGCCAGCGACTCCTGCGCGATCCGGTAGAGGCCGAGGCCCGCGGCGGCCGGCAGCCGGGCGGGGTCGCCCTGCTCGTCGTACTCGACGGCGAGACCGGCGTCGGACATCTGCCGCACCAGTGCGGCGATGTCGCCCGCGCCGGGCAGGGCGTGGCGCTCGGAGGTGCCGTCGGCCATCGCGCTGACCGCCTTGCGGATGTCGCCCATCGCGCGGCGTCCGACCTGCTCGGCGTCGGCCAGCGCGGCGTCGACCTCGGCGACCGCCTCGGCGGCCTCGTCCGGTCCCGTCGCCTCGCGTACGTCGCGCAGCGCGTGCCGGGCCCCGGTGATCTGGAGCAGCGAGACGCTCAGCGAGTGCGCGACGAGGTCGTGGATCTCGCGGGCGATCCGCTCCCGCTCGGTCGTCGTGGCCCGCTCCCAGGCCTGCTCGCGGGCGTGCCGCTCGGCGATGAGCGCCCGCATCTGCCACAGCAGCATGGCGCCGATGACGAAGCCCAGCAGCAGCTCGGCGGTGTAGAGCGGGGCGCCGGTCAGGCCGGGCCCGAGCGCGGCGCCGATGAGCACGACCTGCCCGATGCCGGCCACCGCGAGCCCCTCACGCAGCCCGTCGCGGGCGGTGATCTCGGCCGTGGCGAGGGCGAGCAGGACGGGCGCCAGGTCGAGGGCGCCGTCGACCGGTCGGGACAGCAGCAGCGCGGCGACGGTGACGCTGCCCGCGACGTCGGCCCACCACGGCAGCCAGCGGTTGGTGGTGAACTGCAGGAGCGGCGAGGCGATCAGCAGCGGCAGGCAGAGCACCAGCGGGTCGAGCGGCCAGAGGGCGTCGCGCAGCGCGAGCGCGACCACCAGGGACCCCACCTGCCCGAGGTGGGAGGCCAGCGGCACCCACCACGGGTAGAGGATCTGGTGCCGTTCGAGGTTCGCCTCGATCCCGGCGCGCAACCAGCGCAGCATGCCCACCAGCCTAGGGAGCGCGGCGCCCGCGGTCATCCCGCGCCGGAAGGGCGGTCCTCTCCTCCCCTGGTAGGAGGCGCAGTGCCTGCCGTCGTCCGATGTCCCGGGGCGGCCGCGCCCGTAGGTTCGAGCCATGACCTGGACCGAGACCAACCGCCGCTGGCTGGCGCTGCGTGCCGTCGAGGAGCAGCTCCGCACCGACCCGCACCCCGTGCTCCCCTGGAACGACGACCTCGCCCTCATCTTCGGCGACCGGGACGGCCTGCGGGCGGCCCTGCGCTACCGCTGGCAGCTCACGATGAGCACGCAGCTCGACACGCACCTGCCCGAGCACGTGCTCGAGCAGAACCGGCGGGACCTCACCGCGCGCTTCCGGGCGCTGCGCGAGGTGCTGGACAACCCGGCCGACGGAGAGTTGGGTACGACGCATGCGGTCGCCTGATCTCGCTCGCGCCGTCGACCTGCCGCGCTCGTTCACCGCGTGGGCGCTCGCGCACGGCCTCCAGCGCTCGCTGATCCAGCGTGGCGCGCGCAAGGGCGACCTGATCAGCCGGATGGTGATGGACCCGAGCCTGCGGGTCGACCCGTTCCCGGCGTACGAGGAGCTGCGCGGGCGCGGCCCGATCAGCGCCAACGACCTGATCTCGGCCAGCGTCGACCACGCCGTGTGCAACGAGGTGCTGCGCAGCGACGCCTTCGGCACCGCGGGCGGCCAGGGCGAGCTGCCCAAGCCGCTGCAGTGGCTGCACCACAAGGTGATCGACCCCGACACCCTCGGCCCCGTCGACCCGCCGTCGATGCTGGCGGTCGACCCGCCGCTGCACACCCGCTACCGCAAGCAGGTGGCCCGGGCGTTCACCGCGCGCAAGGTCGGCCGGATGGGCGACCGGGTGGACCAGGTCGCCGCCGGCCTGCTCGACGACCTGGCCGGCGTCGAGGACTTCGACCTCATCGACCGCTACGCCTCGCAGCTGCCGGTCACCGTGATCGCCGACCTGCTCGGCGTACGCGAGGAGGACCGCGAGCGCCTGCTCGCGCTCGGCAACGAGGCCGCCGTGACGCTCGACCCCGGGCTGTCGTGGCGGCAGTTCCGCCGGGCCGAGAACGCGCTGCGCGAGATGCACACCTGGTTCCGCGGGCACGTCGAGCGGATCGCCGCCGACCCCGGCGACGACCTGATCAGCCAGCTCACGCTGCTCGAGGGCGAGGACAAGCTGACGCCGGTCGAGCTGCACCAGGTCGGCCTGCTCGTGCTCGCCGCCGGCTTCGAGACCACCGTCAACCTGATCGGCAACGCCGTCGCCCTCCTCGACGGGCACCCCGACCAGCTGCGCTGGCTCCAGGCCAACCCCGACGGCTGGACCAACGCCGTCGACGAGGTGCTGCGCCACCAGTCGCCGGTCCAGCTCACCTTGCGGATCGCGCTGCGCGAGACCGAGGTGGCCGGCAAGCGGTTCGAGCGCGGCCACGGGATCCTGCTCTACCTCGGCGGCGCCAACCGCGACCCGTCCGTGTTCACCGACCCCGCGTCGTTCGACGTCACCCGCTCCAACGCCGACCAGCACATCGGCTTCTCGGCCGGGGTGCACTTCTGCCTCGGCGCCAGCCTCGCCCGGCTCGAGACCGCCGTCGCCCTGCGCGCGCTGTACGAGCGGCACCCGGACCTGCACATCGCGGGCCGGACCGAGCGGCGCGGCACCCGCGTGCTGCGCGGCTACGAGCGGCTGCCGGTGAGCACGACGGCGTCCGTCAGCGCGTGACCTGACCCACGCCACCAACCTCCCGAACCCGCCGCGCGCGCCGCGCCCGGACACTAGATTCACCCCCGATGAGAGTCTCCTCCCGGCTCTCCGGCCTGGTGTGGCGCGCGCCGGCGCCGGACGGGCGCCCCGACCTGACGCCCGACGAGCTCCGCATGCGCCTGCGCCGCGCCCGGGCCCGCGCGCGGCGGCTCCAGGCCGAGCTCACCGACCTCCAGGCTCGGTACGACGGCCCGTCCCACCAGGCCCAGCTCACCGCCGCCTGGCGCGAGTGGCGCCACGTCCGGACCGCCGGCGGGGTCGAGGAGGGCCGCCAGTTCGACAACAAGCTGGTCTCCTACGCCTTCGCCCAGTCGCACGGCGTACCGGTGCCGGAGCTGCGACAGCGCTGGGACAGCCTCGACGAGCTCGACCCGGCCACCATCGCGGCCCTCGCCGCAGCCCCGGAGCCGGCGATCCTCAAGGCGGCCCACGGCGCGGCCGCGCTCGGCGTGGTCACCACCGACGACCCGGCCGAGATCACCGCCGCCGTCGGCCGCTGGCACACCCTGGCCCAGCCCACCGGGCTGCACCTGGACCCGCCGGTGATCGCGCCGCCGTACTTCACCGAGGAGCGGCTGCAGCCCGAGGGCGACCTGCTGCTCGACATCAAGGTGTTCGCCTTCTACGGCGAGGTCGCCCAGGTGCTGCTGCTCGCCGCCCCCGACTTCCGGGACCGCAGCGCGGTCCGGATGCGCGTCCTCGACGCCGACGGCACCGACCTCGGCCCGGTCGTCACCACCGCCCCGGTCGACCCGGCCCTGCCGGTACCCCGCCACTTCGCCGAGATCGTCGCGATGGCCCAGCGCCTGTCCCACGCCGTGCGCCGGCCGTTCGTGCGGCTCGACTTCTACGACACCGGCGACCGCGCGCTGCTCGGCGAGATCACGCCGATGCCCGGCAACGTCAACCGCTACGTCCGCGCCCATGACGCCTACCTCGGCGAGCAGTGGGAGCGGGCCCGCGGCCGGATGCGCTCCGACGTCGCCGCCGGGCTCGACCCGCGGGTCGCCTGGGGTCCGGGCCCGCGCGCGCTGCACTTCACCGACGCCCCGCCGTGGCTGCCGGGGGAGCTCGCGCACCGCTGAGCCTCAGTCGTCGACGGCCTCGGCGTCGCTGAGGTCCTCGACGCGGACCGGCCGGGCGCCGGCGAAGACCACGCTCACGCCGTACGGGTCGCAGAGGGGGAGGTCGCCCTCCGCGAAGCGCAGGTGCCACTCGTCGGCGTAGAAGTTCGCCTGTGCGCGCTCCAGCGGCAGGTCGGCGGCGGGACGGGCGACCAGGTCGGCCCCCGCGCCGGGGGTGAGTCCGTAGAAGGCGGGATCGGCGGCGAGGTGCGCGTGCAGGTGCTCGAGCGCCGCGGCGACGTACGTGTCGACCTCGCGGACCACGCGCGCGACCAGGTCGAGGTCGAGGGTGGTGAGCGGGGCGTCGTCCTCGAGGAGGAGGTTGACCTCGACCGGCTGGTCGAGCAGCGCGCTGTGCGGGAGCGGGGTCGGCTGCCAGAGCGTGGTGGTCACGGCGGCCACCCTAGGGTGTGACGGCCAGCACTTTACAACTCCGCCCCTCTTGTCAAACTCCTTTACAAGTCCTACGGTCTTGTCAAACGGCAGACGACGGCCGACTGCGAGGAGGCAGGACGATGACCGGACCGACCATCGGTGCAACGGTTCCCGAGGGCTCGACCGAGGAGTGGAAGGACAAGAAGCGCTACCTGTGGCTGCTCGGCCTGATGGTGCCCGGGCTGGGCATCATGGCCGTGGTCGGGTGGCTCTACACCGACTGGGTGTGGCTGCTGCTCGCCGGTCCGCTCCTGGTCAACGTCATCATCCCGGTGCTCGACCTGGCCTTCGGCCTCGACCCGTCGAACCCGCCGGACGACGTGATGGAGGAGCTCGAGAACGACCGGTACTACCGGTGGGTCGTGTTCATGTACATGCCGGCCCAGTTCCTCATCCTCTTCGCGGGCTTCGCGCTCATCGCCGGCATCAACCCGGTGCTCTGGTTCACCGACCTCGTCGGCGCGACCGGCTGGGTGAGCGACCACCTCGGCGCCGACCTGCTGCGCACGATCGACATGGCCTGGTACGAGAAGGTCTTCCTCGCGGTCTCGATCGCCGGCGTCCAGGGCATCGGCATCAACACGGCCCACGAGCTCGGCCACAAGAAGGAGTCGGTCGAGCGCTGGCTCAGCAAGATCGCCCTGGCGCCGACGTTCTACGGCCACTTCTACATCGAGCACAACCGCGGTCACCACGTCCGGGTCGCCACGCCCGAGGACCCGGCGTCCAGCCGGCTCGGTGAGTCGTTCTGGGCCTTCTGGCCGCGCACCGTCAGTGGTTCGCTCAAGTCGGCCTGGGAGGTCGAGGCCAAGCGCTACCGCCGCAAGAACACCCACCCGTTCCACCTCGGCAACGACGTCCTCAACGCCTGGCTCATGTCGATCGTCGTGTACGGCGCCATGTTCGCCCTCTACGGCTGGCAGATCGCGCCCTACGCGCTCATCACCATCGTCTTCGGCTTCTCGCTGCTCGAGATCATCAACTACCTCGAGCACTACGGCATGAAGCGGCAGAAGGTCGGCGAGAAGCAGCGCTACGAGCGGGTGCTGCCGATGCACAGCTGGAACAGCAACAACATCGTCACCAACATCTTCCTCTACCACCTGCAGCGCCACAGCGACCACCACGCCAACCCGACCCGGCGCTACCAGACCCTGCGCGACTTCAAGGAGTCTCCCGCCCTGCCCACCGGGTACGCCGGCATGCTGACCATCGCGCTCTTCCCGCCGCTGTGGCGCCGGGTGATGGACCACCGCGTCGTCGCGCACCTCGACGGCGACGTGACGCTGGCCAACATCCAGCCGGGCAAGGAGGCGAAGTACCTCGCCAAGTTCCCGCCGCCGGCCGTCCACGAGGTCCACAAGGACGACCTGTTCGCCCAGAAGTTCGTCGGCGAGGTGCTCGCGGCCAAGTGCCCCGGCTGCTCCTACGTCTACGAGGTGGCCGCGGGTGACGAGCACGAGGGCTTCGCCGCCGGCACGGCCTGGGCCGACATCCCGGACGACTGGTGCTGCCCCGACTGCGGTGTTCGCGAGAAGATCGACTTCGTCCCCTTCGACCCCGAGAAGATCGGAGCCTAGTGCCGTGAAGATCTCCGTCGACATCGACAAGTGCGAAGGCCTCGGCATGTGCGAGGCCATGGCCAACGACTACTTCGAGGTGGACGAGGACGAGGACAAGGTCGTCATCCTCGACGACAGCCCGGCCGAGAGCGAGCGCGGTCACGTCTACGCCGCCGTCCAGGCCTGCCCGGTCCTCGCGCTCACCCTCGAGGGCTGACCGCGCCCATGTCGCTCCTCGCGGGCCGACCCGCGCCGTACGTCGCAGAGGGGCAGGTGGCTACCCTCGGTGAGGTGGTCACCTCCCCCCTGCGCGAGCGGCTGATCGAGGCCGCCGGGCAGATCACCACCGACTCCGGGTGGGCCAAGGTCACCATGGCCCGGCTCGCCGACGACGTGGGCGTGAGCCGGCAGACCGTCTACAACGAGATCGGCACCAAGAACGACCTCGCCGAGGCCATGGTCATGCGCGAGCTCGACCGCTTCCTCGCCGGCGTCACCCGGTCCTTCGACGAGAACCCCACCGACCTCATCGGTGCGATCCGCGACTCGGCCCGCCGGGTGCTCAAGTACGCCCAGAACAACGCCCTGCTCCACGCGGTCGTCTCCGCCACCCACGGCGCCGACACCGAGCTCCTGCCCCTGCTGACCACCCACTCGGAGTACCTCCTCGAGGGGGCCAAGCAGGTCATCACCGAGCGCGTCGCGGCCTACGACGTGGCGCTGCCGGCCGACCGCCTCGACGCCAGCATCGACATGGTCGTGCGCCTCGTCCTGAGCCACGTCATGCAACCCTCCGCCGACCCTGCGCAGACCGGTGACGACATCGCCTGGATCGCAGAACGCGTCCTGCGCTGAGGCGCCGCGTACTACCCTCGGGCCTGGGAGGACTGCCGGGAGGACCGGCAGCAGGGAAGGGACCATGGGGTGGGCGCGACGCCACAGGACGCTGACGGCTGGGCTGTCAGCGGCGTCCGTCGTGCTCGCGCTCAGCGCCTGCGGCACGCCTGAGAAGGGCTCCCCCCGGACCGACCCCACCGACGCCGCCGCCTCGACCTCGACCTCCGCCGAGGCGACCGAACCGCCCGCCGCCGACGCCGCCGACCCGAAGCACGCGGTCGCACCGCCGGGCGAGTTCGACGGCACGCTCTTCGGCGACGACCTGCTCGTCGTCTCCCAGGACACGCTGACCGAGGACGAGCTCGCCGCGATCACCGGCGTCAAGGTCAACGGCGACAAGGGCGTTGCGGCGTTCACCCAGCTGTCCTACGGACAGTTCACGATGCAGAACCGGCTCTTCAACATCGCCGCGGTCGACCTCGAGGGCTACCGCCCGTTCACCGGCGGCGACAACGCGGGCTTCAAGGAGCAGTGGGACCGGATCGCCGGCGGCGAGGTCGCCGTCCTCGAGACGCTGAAGAAGGAGCTGCCGCCCGACAAGGACGGCTACCTGACCGTCGACGACCAGCGGATCCACGTCGGCACCTGGTCCCGCCCCGGCGTCGACGGCGTCGACGCGGTCGTCAACGCCAAGTGGGGCGCCGATCTCGGGCTGCCGCCGCGCAACGCCGTCCTCATCAACACCGGCATCGCCTCGCCCCAGGTTGTCCGCGCCAAGATCGAGAAGGCGGTCGGCGTCAAGACCTACGCGATCAGCAACCTCGACATCGTCGCCCAGCGCGGCCTCGACCTCGACACCTTCCAGAACGTCGTCCCGGTCGGTGCCTTCCGCGACGCGGTCGGCGTCTTCCGCTACACCGCCATCGGCGGCGGCCGGATCGCGCCCGACCCGGCCTGGGTCCGCTCGCACATCGTCACCGACACCGTGCCGATCCTCGGCCAGGTCACCTGCAACAAGTACATGATGCCGCAGCTCAAGGCGGCCCTCCAGGAGGTCGTCCGACGCGGCCTCCAGGGCGAGATCCGCCGCGACCAGTACGCCGGCTGCTA
This sequence comes from Pimelobacter simplex, assembly GCF_024662235.1. Taxonomy (GTDB): domain Bacteria; phylum Actinomycetota; class Actinomycetes; order Propionibacteriales; family Nocardioidaceae; genus Nocardioides. Next base: position 4,792,117 of record NZ_CP096276.1, on the reverse strand, counting down.
CTACCCCCGGTTCATCGCCGGCTCCACCCAGCTCTCGAACCACTCGTTCGGGCTGGCCCTCGACCTCAACGTCCCGGGCAACCAGCGCGGCACGGTGGGCCAGATGAACCGCGAGGTCGTCGCGATCTTCAAGTACTGGGGCTTCGCCTGGGGCGGCGACTGGGCCTACACCGACCCGATGCACTTCGAGCTCAACAAGATCGTCAACCCCGGCTGAGGGCCGGCCGCCGCGCGCACGGCAGGAGCGCCGCGCCGAAGAGCAGGGCGGCCACCGCGAGCAGGTCGAGGTTCGCCGAGACCACCGCGGTCGCGGCCAGGGCGAGGAGCGGGAACACGGGCCACCAGTGCGAGTCGCGGCGGCGCGCGGTCAGCGCGAGCAGGCTCATCAGGCCGACCAGGAACAGCAGGGGGCCGACCGCGCGCAACGGGTCGGGCAGGTCGGGCCAGCTCGGGGCGAGATCGGTCAGGGTGACCCAGGCGAACGCTCCGATGCCGGCCAGGGTCGCCGCGCCCGCCACCGGGGCCGCGGCCCCGGTGGCGCGGAGGGACCGGACCATCGCGACCGTGAGCGCCGCGAAGCCGACCCACGCGACGAGGAACGCCAGGTGGCCGATCGTCCACCACAGGCCCGGGCCGTGGTTGCCGTCGCGACCGTCGAGCCAGCGGCACCCGGCGTACACCAGGAGTGCGGCGGGGACGACGCCGCTCATCGCGCGTCCTCGGCGGTCAGCGGGTAGCGGGCGTCGAGCCGCGGGCGCAGCACCGACCGCTCCAGGAACCTGAGGAGGAGCAGCCCGCCGAGCCAGTACGCCGGCACGACCAGGATCGCCTCGCCGGTGCTGTCCGGGGAGCCGACCACGATGAGCACCGCCGCGGTGACCAGCAGGCCGAGCGCGACGTACAGGTAGCGCCAGCCACGATGGGCCCACTCGGCCCGGCTCCGGGCCGCTCGCTCGGCGGCGAGGCGCGCGTCGAGCCCGTCGACCGCGACACTCATCCGGTCGTCGTCGACTGTGACGAACAGGTCCCGCACCGATACCTCGAGCGCCTTGGCCACCATGGAGAGCGTCTCCAGGCTCGCGTCGTTTCCGGCCTCCAGGCGCTGGATGGTGCGCACCGCCACCCCGCTCGCCTCGGCCAGGCGCTCCTGGCTCCAGCCGCGGGCGGCCCGCAGGTCCTTGATCCGTGCCTCGTTCATGTCGTGATCCTTCCGTTCGGCGTTCATCGACGTCGAACCTAGGAAGCACCCGCCCCGGGGACCACGACACGAACCCGCCAAGGACCCGCCACCGGGGCGACACCGCACCGCCAGGCGCCGTACGACGCCCGGGCTAGCCGATCCGGCAGGCGTTGGTCGCCCCCGGCAGCCGGTACCGGTAGCGCGCGACCAGCCGGTAGCCCACCGCCGCGAACGGCCGCACCATCCGCCAGGTCAGTACCCGCCCGGCCCAGCGCCACGGCGGGCCGCAGGTGAGCAGGGCCTGGGCGACGGCGTCGGCGCCCGACGCGGTGACGGTGCCGTCGGCGTCCTGCCACTGGACGGCGGAGGTGACCTGGTCCTCGGTCAGGCCGAGGGCGGCGAGGTCGAGCGCCTGCCAGGGCACGATGGCGCAGTCGCCGTGGCGCTCCAGCCACTGGGCGGACTGGGTGCAGAAGCCGCAGTCGCCGTCGTAGATGCAGGTGCCGGCCATGTCCTCAGCCTAGGCCGGGACGGGTCCGTGCCGGTTACTGGACAGTAGTGAACCTTGACACCATTGCTGTCACGCTCGTGCCATGATCGGCCCCATGACGTTCGCGCTGGGTCAGGGAACCGGTCCGCTCAAGGGGCTCAAGGTGGTCGAGATCGCGGGCATCGGGCCGAGCCCGCACGCCTGCATGATCCTGGCCGACCTCGGGGCGGACGTGATCCGGGTCGAGCGGCCGGGTGGGCAGATGCTCACCGGGGGGTCGCACGACCTGCTCAACCGGGGGCGGCCGAGCGTCGCGCTCAACCTCAAGGACCCCGAGGCGGTCGCCACGGTGCTCGACCTCGTCGAGCAGGCGGACGTGCTGGTCGAGGGCATGCGGCCCGGGGTGGCCGAGCGGCTGGGGTTCGGGCCCGAGGAGTGCCACGCGCGCAACCCGCGACTGGTCTACGGGCGGATGACCGGGTGGGGGCAGGACGGGCCGTGGTCCCAGGCGGCCGGGCACGACATGAACTACGTCGCGATCACCGGGACGCTCCACGGGCTGGGTCAGGTCAAGGACAAGCCGCAGTTCCCGACCAACCTCGTCGGTGACTTCGGGGGCGGCTCGACGTACCTCGTGATCGGGATCCTGGCGGCGGTCTTCGAGGCCAAGGCGTCGGGTCAGGGTCAGGTCGTGGACGCCGCGATCGTCGACGGTACGGCGAACCTCAACGCCATGACGTCCGCCTTCCTCGCCGGGGGCGGATTCAAGGAGGAGCGGGCCGCGAACCTGCTCGACGGCGGCGCGCCGTACTACGACATCTACGAGACCGCCGACGGCGAGCACATGTCGGTGGGGGCGCTGGAGCCGCAGTTCTACGACCTCTTCATCGAGCTGCTCGGCATCAAGGACACCGCGCCCGACCGCTGGGACCTCGCCCAGACCGACGCGCTGCGCGAGCTCATCGCGAGCACCTTCCGGCAGAAGACCCGCGACGAGTGGTGCGCGATCTTCGACGGTACGGACGCGTGCGTCGCGCCGATCCTGCGGATGAGCGAGGCCAAGGACCACCCGCACATCAAGGGCCGCGAGATCTTCGTCGAGCACGAGGGGATCGTGCAGCCGCAGCCGGCGCCGCGGTTCTCCCGGACCCGGGCCACGCTCTCGCACCCGCCGGCCGCGGGCGCGGGCGCGCACACCCGGGAGGCGCTCGAGGCCTGGGGCGTCAAGGACGTCGACGGGCTCATCGAGCGCGGGGCTGCGGTGCAGATCACGCCGTGACGACGGCCCGGGATTGAGCCTGCTGGACCGGTGCCCCCTAGGCTGGGGTCACCGATCCGGCCAGTCTTGCCCCGGATCCCGGCGCGCCGCTCGCGGATGCGCCCCTCACCTGAGGCACCGCTTCACCGCCCCGTCACCGGACGGGGCAGCACGGCGAGACGCCCATGAGGGGAACGCGCCGACGCGTGCTGCGGTCCCCGGAGAGAAACACGTGACCACCACCTTCGCCGAGCTCGGCGTGCCCACTGACCTGCTCGCCGTCCTGTCGGCCGACCAGATCACCGTTCCCACCCCGATCCAGGCGGCGACGCTGCCGGACTCCCTGACCGGACGCGACGTCCTCGGCCGCGGTCGTACGGGGTCGGGCAAGACCTACGCCTTCGGGCTCCCGCTCGTCGCCCGCCTCGCCGCGGACGGCCGCCGTCGCCCCGCCCCCAAGCGCCCCCGCGCGCTGGTCCTCGCGCCGACCCGTGAGCTCGCCTCGCAGATCGCCGCGACCATCACCCCGCTGGCCAAGGCCGTCGGCCTCAGCACCACCACCGTCTTCGGCGGCGTCGGCCAGGGCCCGCAGGTCAACGCCCTGCGCAACGGCGTCGACATCCTCATCGCCTGCCCCGGCCGGCTCGAGGACCTCATCGGCCAGGGCCACTGCAGCCTCGCCGACGTCCAGGTGACCGTGCTGGACGAGGCCGACCACATGGCTGACCTCGGCTTCCTGCCCGCCGTACGGCGCCTGCTCGACCAGACGCCCAAGGGCGGCCAGCGGATGCTGTTCTCCGCCACCCTCGACGGCGCGATCAACGTGCTCGTCAAGCGCTTCCTCGACAAGCCCGCCGTCCACGAGGCCGACTCGGCGCAGTCGCCGGTCGCCAAGATGGACCACCACGTGCTCCACGTCGAGCGCGAGCAGCGCCTGCCCGTGCTGCTCGACCTGGTCAGCGCGCCCGGCCGCACGGTCGTCTTCACCCGGACCAAGCACGGCGCCAAGGCGCTGGCCCGCCAGCTCAACAAGAACGGCGTCCCCGCCGTCGACCTGCACGGCAACCTCAGCCAGGGCGCGCGCACCCGCAACATGGAGGCGTTCCACACCGGTGCCGCCACCACGCTGGTCGCCACCGACATCGCCGCCCGGGGCATCCACGTCGACGACGTGGCGCTCGTCGTCCACGCCGACCCGCCGGCCGAGCACAAGGCCTACCTGCACCGCTCCGGTCGTACGGCGCGCGCCGGTGCCGCCGGCACCGTCATCACCCTGATGACCAGCGAGCAGCGTCGCGACGTCAGCGATCTCACCCGCGCGGCCGGCATCAAGCCGACCACCACGCGGGTCCAGGGCCCCGACCACCCGGTGCTGCAGGACCTCGCCCCCGGCGAGCGCTCGCGCCCCGGCGGCATCGACCTGACCCCGGCCACGCCCCAGGGCGGCGGCAACGGGGGCAACGGTGGCGGCGGCGGTCGCAACCGCAACCGGCGCTCCGGTGCCAAGCCCGCGGCCAAGTCCGGCGGCGGTGCCAAGTCCGGCGGCGGCGCCAAGTCCTCCGGCGCCCCCAAGGCGGGCGGCGGCCAGGGCGGCAACCGCAACCGCCGGCGCCGTGGCGCCGGTGCCGGTGGCGGCTCCGGGAGCGGCGGCCACAGCGCCGCCAGCTTCAGCGGCCGGCGCTGACCGAACCGCTCGACGAGGTCGCGGTCAGCGCACCCGGCGCGGCTGCCGTGCCGCCCGCGCGACCGCGGCCTCGTAGGCGGTCACCAGACCGCCGACCGAGAGCGGCTTGAGCCGCTCCATGATCTCGCGGAAGTGCTCGGACTTGTCGTTGTCGTACAACGGCGCGAGCTGGTCGTTGATGACCGCGTAGAGCTCCTCGGCCATCTGCTGGCCGTGCTCCTGGTAGACCCGCGCCGCGGCGACCGCGACGTCGCGCGGGAACCCCAGCTCGAGCAGCCGGACGCCGATCGCGAGCTGGTTGCTCGCCACCAGGTACGCCGTCCCGCGCAGCCGGATCACGCCCAGCGCCTGGAGCGTGGCGATGTCGTCGGCGCTCAGCGCCCGGCCGGCCTTCTGCTCCAGCTGGGCCGGGTCCATCTCGACGGGCAGGTCGGACTGCCACGGCGCGAGCATCGTGCGGGCCAGCGCGATGTCCTCGGGGGTGGCGTCGTCGGGGATGCCGGCGACGTACCTCTCGATCGCCGACAGCGTGAAGCCGTGGCTCTGCAGCTCGAGGACCAGCTCGATGCGCGCCACGTGCACCGCGGCGTAGTAGCCGGACCGGCCGCGCCGGATCGGCGGCGGCACCAGCCCCCGCGAGGTGTAGAAGCGCACCGTGCGCACCGACAGCCCGACCCGGGCGGTGAGCTCCTCCAGGGTGAGCAGCGTGTCCGCCGGTGCGTCCTGGGTCACACCGTCGCCTGGGCCCTCGCTCTTGACCATGACAGTAATAGTGTCACAATCGTCCTCAGAGACACCGCCGAGAAACGCAGAGAACAAGGACGGTCATGGCAGAAGCATTCGTGTACGACCACCTCCGCACGCCGCGCGGCCGAGGCAAGGCCAACGGCTCCCTCCACGAGGTGAAGCCGATCGACCTCGCGGTCGGTCTCCTCGACGCCGTCAAGGAGCGCAACCCCGGTCTCGACCCGAACCGGGTCGACGACGTGATCCTCGGCGTCGTCTCGCCGATCGGCGACCAGGGCGGCGACATCGCCAAGTCCGCCGCGATCGCGGCCGGCTACCCCGACACCGTCGCGGGCGTCCAGCTCAACCGCTTCTGCGCGTCCGGCCTCGAGGCCGTCAACCAGGCCGCCGGCCGGGTCCGCGGTGGCTTCGAGGACCTCATCATCGCCGGTGGCGTCGAGTCCATGAGCCGGGTGCCGATGGGCTCCGACGGCGGCGCCTGGGCCTCCGACCCGGCGACGGCGTTCAAGGCGGGCTTCGTGCCGCAGGGCATCGGTGCCGACCTCATCGCCACGATCGAGGGCTGGAGCCGCGAGGACGTCGACGCCTTCGCCGCCGAGTCCCACCACCGCGCCGCCAAGGCGCAGGCCAACGGCTACTTCGACGGCGCGCTCGTGCCGGTCAAGGACATCAGCGGGCTGACCGTGCTCGACCGTGACGAGACCGTCCGTCCCGGCACCTCGGTCGAGGGCCTGGCCGGCCTCAAGCCGTCGTTCGCCCAGCTCGGCGCCGACGCCGGCTTCGACGACGTGGCGCTCGAGAAGTACCACTGGCTCGAGAAGATCAACCACGTCCACCACGCCGGCAACTCGTCGGGCATCGTCGACGGCGCCGCGCTGACCCTGATCGGCAACGAGCAGGTCGGCAAGGACCTCGGCCTGACCCCGCGCGCCCGCGTCCTGGCGACCGCGGTCTCCGGTGCGGACCCGATCATCATGCTCACCGGCCCCGCCCCGGCCGCCCGCAAGGCGCTGGCCAAGGCCGGTCTCGAGGTCGGCGACATCGACCTGTTCGAGATCAACGAGGCGTTCGCCGCCGTCGCCATGAGGTTCATGCGCGACATGGGCATCGGCCCCGACATCACCAACGTCAACGGCGGCGCGATCGCCATGGGTCACCCGCTCGGCGCGACCGGCGCGATGATCCTCGGCACCCTGATCGACGAGCTCGAGCGGCGCGACCTGCGCCGCGGCCTCGCCACGCTCTGCGTGGGCGGCGGTATGGGCATCGCCACGATCGTCGAGCGCGTCTGAGCGCCCCCTCCCTCGTACCTCTCGAACTCAAGGAACGACATTGAGCACCGACACCCAGACCGCAGTGCGCTACGAGCGGGACGCCGACGGCATCGTCACCCTGACCCTCGACGACCCCAACCAGAGCGCCAACACGATGAACGAGCTCTACCGCGCCTCCATGGCGGCCGCGGTCGAGCGCCTCTACGACGAGCAGGACGACATCACCGGTGTCGTCGTCGCCTCCGCCAAGAAGACCTTCTTCGCTGGCGGTGACCTCAAGCTGATGGTGCAGACCACCAAGGACAACGCGGGCGAGGTCTTCGCCCAGTGCGAGAGCATCAAGGCCGCCCTGCGCCGCCTCGAGCTCTTCCCCAAGCCGGTCGTCGCCGCCATCAACGGCGCCGCGCTCGGCGGTGGCTACGAGATCACCCTCGCGACCCAGCGCCGGATCGCCGTCGCCGGCTCCTACAAGGTCGGCCTGCCCGAGGCGAGCCTCGGCCTGCTGCCCGGCGGTGGCGGCGTGACCCGCACCGTGCGCAAGTTCGGCCTGCAGACCGCGCTGATGGACGTCCTGCTCCAGGGCACCCAGTTCGGCATCGACGCCGCGCTCGCCAAGGGCATCGTCGACGAGGTCGTCGCCACCCAGGACGAGCTGATCCCCGCTGCCAAGGCGTGGATCAAGGCCAACCCCGAGGCCGCGCTGTCGCCGTGGGACGCCCCCGGCTACAAGATGCCCGGCGGTACGCCGAAGTCCCCGGCCCTGGCCGGCTTCCTGCCCGCCTTCCCGGCGCTGCTGCGCAAGCAGACCAAGGGCGCCGTCTACCCCGCCGCCCGGGCGATCCTGTCCGCGGCCGTCGAGGGTGCCCAGGTCGACTTCGACACCGCCTCGCGGATCGAGTCGCGCTACCTGACCAACCTGGTCGTCAACCAGGCGTCGAAGAACATGATCCAGGCGTTCTTCTTCGACCTCCAGGCGATCAACTCCGGCTCCCTGCGCCCGCAGGGCGTCGAGCCCTACAAGGCCGCCAAGGTCGGCGTCCTGGGCGCCGGCATGATGGGCGCGGGCATCGCCTACGTCTGCGCGCGGGCCGGCATGGAGGTCGTCCTCAAGGACGTCGCCATCGAGAACGCCGAGAAGGGCAAGGCCTACAGCGAGGGCATCAACGCCAAGGCGATCTCGCGCGGCAAGCTGACCGAGGAGAAGTCCCAGGCGCTGCTCGACCGGATCACCCCGACCGCCGACCCGGCCGACCTGGCCGGCTGCGACCTCGTCATCGAGGCCGTCTTCGAGGACCCGGCGCTCAAGGCCAAGGTGTTCGCCGAGATCCTGCCGCACGTCAACCCCGACGCGCTGCTCTGCTCCAACACCTCGACCCTGCCGATCAGCGGCCTGGCCGAGGGCATCGAGGACACCGCGAAGCGGCCGAACTTCATCGGCCTGCACTTCTTCTCGCCGGTCGACAAGATGCCGCTGGTAGAGATCATCGCCGGCAAGGAGACCTCCGACGAGGCGCTCGCCAAGGCGTATGACGTCGTCCTGCAGATCCGCAAGACGCCGATCGTGGTCAACGACAGCCGTGGCTTCTACACCTCGCGCGTCATCGGCTACATGGTCAACGAGGGCATGGCGATGCTCGCCGAGGGCGTGGCGCCGTACACGATCGAGCGGGCGACCACCTCGGCCGGCTACCCGGCCCCGGTGCTCCAGCTCTCCGACGAGCTCAACCTCGAGCTGATGGCCAAGATCGCCAAGGCCACCACCGAGGCCAACCCCGACCTGCCGGTGCACCCGGGCCAGGCCGTGGTCGGCAAGATGCTCGAGGCGGGTCGTGCGGGTCGCCTGCGCGGAGCCGGCTTCTACGACTACGTGGACGGCAAGCGCGGCTCCATCTGGGCCGGTCTCGCCGACCTGTTCCCGGTGGCCGCCGAGCAGCCCGACATCCAGGACGTCCGCGACCGGATGCTCTTCGCCGAGGCCCTCGAGACCGCGAAGTGCTTCGAGGAGAACGTCATCACCTCGGCTGCTGCGGCCAACATCGGCTCGATCATGGGCATCGGCTTCCCGCCGATGACCGGTGGCGCGGCGCAGTTCATGACCGGCTACGAGGACAAGGCCACCGGTGAGGTCGGGCTCAACGCCTTCCTCAAGCGGGCCGACGAGCTGGCCGCGACCTACGGTGACCGCTTCGCCGCGACGCCGTGGCTGCGCGAGCTGGCGGCCTCGGGCAAGGGCTTCCCCGCCTGAGCCACGGCTGAGCCACCTGCGGGACCACGGGCCGGTCCGAACGAGGCAACTCGTTCGGACCGGCCCGGTACCTTTCCGGACATGGAACGGCCGCGCCGCACGGTGCTCAGCGTGATCGCCGCGAGCCTGCTCGGGCTCGCGCTCCTCACGGGTGTGGGCGTCGTCCTCGTCTACAACGACTGGAACGGCAACCTCGAGCACCCGGACGTGATCGGCAAGAACCGCCCGGTCCAGAAGACCAAGGCGCTCAACATCCTGGTGATGGGCACCGACACCCGCGACTGCGCGGGCTGCAAGATCGACAGCGAGGCCGGGGGCGGCCTGTCCGACACCACGATCCTCTTCCACCTCTCGGCCGACCGGACGTTCGCCTACGGCATCTCGATCCCGCGCGACACGGCGGTGATGCGGCCGACCTGCTACCGGGCCGACGGCAGCGAGATCCCGGCCGCGACGACGTACGAGAAGTGGAACCAGGCGTACCAGGTCGGCGGCCCCGGCTGCACCCGCCAGCAGCTCGAGCAGCTCACCGGCATCCACGTGGACAAGTTCGTCGTCGTCGACTTCAGCCAGTTCAAGGACATGGTCAACGCGCTCGACGGCGTCGAGATCTGCGTCCCTCGCGAGATCAACGACACCACCGGCAACATCCACCTCGACGCCGGCACCCGCGAGGTCGATGGCGCGGAGGCGCTCGACTACGCCCGGGTGCGCTACGGCGTCAGCGACGGGATCGACCCCTACCGGACCCGCCGCCAGCAGGCCCTGATCGGCGCCATGATCGACAAGGCGCTCAGCGGCGGCATGCTCGCCCGGCCCGACCGGATCGTCAGCTTCATCGACGCCGCGACCACCCAGCTCCAGACCGACTTCAAGTCCGTCGCCCAGATGGCCAAGGTGGCCACGAGCGCCAAGAGCATCGACCCCGACGACATCAAGTTCATCACCACGCCGTGGACGCTCGACACCGACAAGGTCAGCGGCGGGGTCGAGTGGCTGCCGTCGGTCAAGCGGCTGTGGCCGCTGGTCATCGACGACAAGCCGCTCACCCGGGAGTTCCTGGCCGGCTCGCTGAGCGCGGGCGGGTCGCCGTCCGGTGGCGCGGCCTCGTCGTCGGGGACGCCCTCGGGGACGCCGTCGGGCTCGGCCACCGCGTCGCCGTCGGGCAAGCCGGGCGGGCAGGCCACCGGTGGCGGCGGGCTGTCCGCCGAGGAGCGGGACAAGGCGGGCCTCTGCTCCTGACCGGGCGGCCCGGTCCGCACGGACCGCTCAGGTCCGGACCGGCGGTGCCGATCCCACCGGCGTGGGAGTCGTGACGACGCCCGCGGTCGAGGTGACCGGGCTGCGCGTGCGGTTCGGGACGGTCGAGGCCGTGGCGGGCGTGGACCTGCGGGTCGAGCCGGGCCAGGCGCTGGCGCTGCTCGGCCGCAACGGCGCGGGCAAGTCGACGACGATGCGGGTGCTCGCGGGCGTCGTACCGCCGAGCGGGGGCACCGCCCACGTCGCCGGGTACGACATCCGGGCGGTGCCGCTCGAGGCCAAGCGTGCGGTCGGCTACTGCCCCGACGTGGGCGGCCTGGTGCCGCGGGCGACGCCGTGGGAGCACCTCCAGCTGAGCGCCCGGCTGCGCCGGCTCACCGGCTGGGAGGACCGCGGGCGCCGGCTCCTGGAGACCTTCGACCTCGGCGGCGTGGCGCACCGGGTGACCGCGGGCTTCAGCCACGGCATGTGCCGGCGGCTGAGCGTGGTCCTCGCGGCGCTGCACGAGCCGGCGGTGCTGCTGCTCGACGAGCCCTTCGACGGCGTCGACCCGATCGGGGTCGAGGCGACCTTCGGCGTGATCGAGGACGCGCGCTCGCGGGGTGCGGGCGTCCTGGTCTCGACCCACCTGCGCGATCTCGCGGTCCAGGTGTGCGCGGAGGTCGCGGTGCTGCGTGGCGGGGTCCGGATGGCGACCGTGCCGGCCGGCTTCATGAGCGGCGACGAGGGCGCCCGTGCGTACCGCGCTCTCCTGGCCTGAGCTGCGCCGCTCGGGCGCGGACCTGCGGCACCTGCTGTGGTTCCGCGCCGCCACCGTACGACGCCCACGCACCGTCGCGGTCGCCCTGGCCGCGCTCGTCGTGGTCACCGTGGCCGCGGCGACGCTGCCGGCCGCGTTCGCGGTGCCCGGCGACCTCGACCGGCTGGTCCGCCCGGCACTCGCCGCGATCGTCCTGGTCGCCGTCGGCGGTGCGGTGGCCGCGGGCGGAGGTCGCGAGCTGCTGGCCCGGGACCCGGCCGCGGTGCACCCGGTCGGCCCGGTCACCGACCACCTCGGCGCGCTGCTGCTCGCCCCGCTGAGCGCGGGCTGGCTGATCCAGGCGTGGGCGCTGCTCGGCCTGGTGGCCGCGACGGGCGGCGTCGCGGCCCAGCCGGTGACGCTGGCCTGGCTGCTCGCCGTGACCGCGCTGGCCCAGGCCGTCGGCTGGGCCGCGGAGTGGCTGCGCCGGCGCCGGGTCCTCGCCTGGCTCGCGCTGCCGCTGGCCGGTGTCGGCCTCGCCCCGACGCTGCCGGTCGCCGCGGTGATCGTCGACGGCGGAGCGGGGGCGCGGGCGAGCACCGTGGTCCTGCTGCTCGTCGCGGCCGGTGCCCTGGTCGCCCTCGGCGGGGTCCTCGCCGTGGCGGCCGCACGGCTCGCGCCCCGCGACGAGGTACGCCGTGAGACCCGGCTCCATCCCGCCCGGCCGACGCCCGCCTCGGACCTGGCCATGGTGCGCCGGATCGACCGGGCCTCGGTGTGGCGCAGCGTCCCGCTGCGCCGGGGCACGCTGTTCCTCGGCGTCGCGCCGGGTGCGGTCGCCCTGGCGGGCGGGCTGGAGTGGCCGATGCTCGTGCTGATGCCGGGCCTGGTGGCGTCGGGCTGCGTGCTGCTCTTCGGGGTGAACCTGTGGTGCCTCGACGGCCGTGGCCTGCTCTGGCGCGAGTCGCTGCCGGTGCCGCCGGGCACGGTCGTGGCCGCCCGGGTGTGGGTGCTGGCCGAGGTGCTCCTCGGGGGCGGCCTGCTCACGCTGGTGCTGGGGGCGGTGCGCGCGGGGCGGCCGTCCGCGGCGGAGGCGCTCGCCGTCGTCCTCGCGCTCGCGGTGGTGGTCGGCCAGGCCGTCTCCGCGGCGCTGCGCTGGTCCGCGGCTCGGCCCCACGCGGTCGACCTCCGCTCGGCACGGGCCACGCCGGCGCCGCCGCTGGCGATGGTCGGCTACTCGATCCGGCTCGCCGTCGCCACGACCCTGACCGGGCTGCTGCTCGGCGGGCTGGCCGGTGCGGCCCGGATCGACCTGCTCCTCGCCGCGGCGGCGGTCTTGCTCGCCGTCTCGGCGCTGCGGATCGTGCGGGCCGCGCGTCGCTGGGCCGATCCCGTACGACGCGCGGCCGTGGTCGCCGTGGTGGCGGCCTGAGCTCAGGGCGTGACGATCCCCTCGGCCACCCGCGCCGCGCCGCCGAGGTAGCCCGCGAGCAGCGCCCGCGCGACGGCCCGCAGGTCCGCCTCGCTGGGCAGGAAGGTCGCCGTGTGCAGCGAGGTGTCGGTCTCGCTGCCGACGAACATCATCGTCGCCGGCATCCGCTCGGAGAAGAACGAGAAGTCGTCGGCGCCGAGCGAGCGCAGGTCGGTCGAGACCGGCATGCCCTGGGAGCTGAGCTGGGCGGCGACGACCTCGACGAGGCGCGGGTCGTTCTCGAGGACCGGCTCGCCGACGGTGATCCGGACCTCGGCCTCGCAGTCGTGCGCGCGGGCGATGTTCTCGGAGACCGACACGATCCGCTCGTGGAGCAGGGCGCGGGTCTCGGAGGCGAGGGCCCGGATGGTGCCGGTGGCCCGCGCGACGTCCGGTACGACGTTCGCGGCCTGGCCGGCCTGGAACGACGAGACGCCCACGACGGCCGAGCGCATCGGGTCGACCGACCGGCTGACCACGCTCTGGAGCGCGACCACGGTCTCGGCCAGGGCGAGCAGCGGATCGTCGGCCAGGTGCGGGTACGCCGCATGCCCGGACTCGCCGCGCACGACGATCTCGAACTCGTCGGACGAGGCGTTGACCCCGCCCGGCACGCAGGCGACGACGCCGGCCGGCAGCGCCGGCTGGATGTGGGCGCCGATCATCACGACGCACTCCTCGGCGTCGAGCACGCCGTGCTCGGCGATGTCCTTGGCGCCGGAGGGATAGGTCTCCTCGCGCGGCTGGAGCACGACGAGCAGCGGCACCGGGGCGCCGACCTCGTGGATCGTCCGGGCCACCGCGACGAGCGCGGCCAGGTGGACGTCGTGCCCGCAGGCGTGCATGACACCGGGGTTCTGGGAGGTCCAGGGGACGCCGGTCGCCTCGGTGACGGGCAGCGCGTCCATCTCGCCGCGGACGCCGACGCAGGGGCCGGGCCCGCCGATCCGGAGCACGGCGCCGGTCTCGGCGACCTTGACCGGCGTCGACGTACCGGGCAGCGCCTGGAGCACGAGGTCGCGGGTGAGGGACTCGTCGCCGGAGAGGTCCGGCTGCTGGTGCAGGGCCTGGCGCAGCACGGCGGCCTCGGCGAGGTGGCTGTCGAGGACGGCCCAGATGTCAGCCACGACGGCCTCCGTAGACGCGTTCGGCGTTGTCGCGGCCGACCAGGGTGGCGACGCGGACCGCGTCCGCGACCGACCACTCGCCGGTGGCGACCCAGCGGGAGAGGACCTCGGTCATCCCGCGCCGCCAGAGCACGGCACCGAGCAGGTGCAGCTCGGAGGGACCCCAGGCGTCGGAGGAGTAGAGGACCTTGCCGAACGGCGCGAGCTCGAGCGACTCGGCCAGCACCGCGGGGGAGGCGGCGCCGGTGTAGTTCACCGCGAGACCGACGTCGAGGTAGACGTGCGGGAACGCCTGGGCCAGGAAGCCCGCCTGGCGCTGGAAGGGGTAGCAGTGCAGCAGCAGGACGTCGCTGCCCGACGGCTCCACGAGGCGCAGCCAGTCGGCGAGCAGCAGCGGGTCGCAGCGGCGCAGGTCGAGGTCGGGGTCGCCGAAGCCGGCGTGGAGCTGGATCGGCAGGCCGGTGTCGATGCCGTGCCAGAGCAGCATCCGCAGCAGGACCGGGTGGTCGACGCGGGGGACGACGGTCTCGTCCTCGAGCGCGGCGAGCCAGTGCGACGCGGCCTCGCGAACCTCGTCGGACGAGGGCCGCGCAGGGTCGAACTCGAAGCCGTGCCGGTAGGCGATGACCGACTTCAGGCCCGCGGCGCCGGCGGTGGCGCGCGCGAGAGCAGCGAGGAAGCGGTCCTCGAGGCCGGCGGCGTCGCCGTCGCGGGCCACCGACTCGAGCACGGTCTCCAGGCGAACGATCTCCTCGACGGACGCGCCGGGGACCCGGGCGCCGAAGTCGTCGAGGCTGACCAGGGCGTCACCGCGGAAGCCGGTGTCGATCAGCCAGCGCTCGACGCCGGCCGCGCCGAGCAGGCGCCGGTCGACCTCGTCGGTGGGGAGTGCGGCGCGCGCGGCGACGTAGTCCTCGACGGGGGCGTGCGGGTCGAGGCCGAGCAGCGGCGCGCAGTGCCGTCGTACGGCGAACGCGACCTGGGTGTCGAAGGGCGAGGTGCCGGCCGCGGCCGGCCGGTCGGACTCGGTGAGCAGGTCGCCGAGCTCGGCCAGCCCGACGGGGGCCGCGAGCGCGGAGTGCACGTGGTGGTCGACCAGGCGCAGCGCGCCGATCGCCTCGGCGAGCGCGGGGGAGGGATCAGTAGACATCGGCGAACCTCGCGCAGCGCTCGACGTCGGACAGCTCGGCCACGGCGGCGAGCTCGGCGCGCTTGACGGAGACGTGGGTGTCGAGCAGGTCGGGGTGGAACCAGCCGGTGACGACCGGGTCGGCGGCCAGGTCGTCGAGGGCGGCGGGGAGGTCCTTGGGCAGCAGCGGTACGCCGGCCAGCTCGTCCTCGGTGACCGTCTCGGGCCAGATGGTCGGGTCGGGCAGCTCGCCGGTGATGCCGGCCAGGCCGGCCCGGATGAGCACGCCGAGGGTGAGCCAGGGGTTCGCGGTCGCGTCGGCGGCGCGGAACTCCAGGTTGTACTGGCGCGCGGGGTTGCCGCCGCCGGCGGTGCTGGTCGGGCAGATGCGCAGGAGCGCCTCGCGGTTGCGCTCGGCGAGGAAGACGCCGCCGGCGCTCCAGCGGTGCGGGGTCAGCCGCAGGTACGACACCGGGCTGGGCGCGGTGAAGGCGAGCAGCGCCTGGGCGTGGGCGAGGATGCCCGCGGCGAAGCGCCGGCCGACCTCGCTCAGCGCCGCGGGGGCGGCCGGGTCATAGAGCGCCGGGGCGCCGTCGGCGGTCTGGAGCGAGAGGTGCACGTGGACGCCGTTGCCGCTGCCGTCGGGGTGGGTGAGCGGGGCGAAGGTGACGGTGCGGCCGTGCCGGCGGGCCAGGTCGCGGACGAGCTCCTTGACCAGCACGGCGCGGTCGGCGGCGGCCAGGCCGGGCGCCGGCTCGAGGGTCACCTCGAACTGGTCGGCGCCGTACTCGGGGAGCCAGTTCTCGGGCTGGAGGCCGGTCGCGGCCAGCAGTGCGACCAGCTCGGAGCCGAAGGGCTCGATGCTGCGGTGCCGGGCGAACGAGAAGGGCGCGGTCGCGGGCAGCCCGTCGACCATGAACTCGTGCTCGAACGAGGCGGTCACCTCGAGCCCGGTGGCGGCGCGCAGGTCGTCGAGTGCCTGGCGCGCGAACGTCCGCGGGCAGCACGCCCAGGGGGAGCCGTCGGACTCGGTCTGGTCGGCGAGCACCAGCGACACCGCAGGGTCCTCGCCGCGGGCGGGGATCTCGACCCGGGTCGAGGCGTCGGGCATCAGCTTGAGGTCGCCGGTCGAGCCGAAGACGTTGGGCGCGATCGTGCCGAAGGCGGTGATGGCCAGGTCCGCGGGAACCCAGCCGACGCCGCGCTGGAGGACGGAGTCCGCGGCGGCCGCGGGCACCGAGCGTCCGCGCAGCTGGCCGGCGAGGTCGCTGGTCGCGACGAAGAGCGTCTGGTCGGGGGTCATCGTCCACCTTCTCGGTCGGGAGCAGGTACGTCCGCGCACCGGCTAGCACGATTGGTACACGCATTACAGGATCAGGTCAAGAGATCGGTTCTGCAATGGACGTTACGAATCTGTGCTGCTCTCGATCATCTCATCCCGGGTGCGCGGGACTGGCACGGCCGTTACAGAAAGTTCTCCGAAGGGTATTGCCGTAAGAAACGTTTCAGCCTACGGTGATCCGGGTCTCACCACTGTCGAAGGAGTTCCCCGATGAGCAAGCGCATCCGGTTCCGCAACCTCGCGGAGGCCGAGCGACTGGCCAAGCGTCGGCTGCCGCGTGCGGTCTGGCTGGCCGTCAAGGCCGGCAACGAGCAGGGCTGGACGCTGGACGAGAACATCCAGGCGTTCAACGAGCTCGGCTTCTCGCCCACGGTCTTCGACCGGCCGACGAGCATCGACCTGAAGACCTCCCTGCTGGGTCTCGACATCGACTTCCCGGTCGTCATCTCCCCGGTCGGTGCCCAGGCGATCCACCCCGACGGTGAGATCGGTGTCGCCCGCGCCGCCGCCCGCGCCGGGACGGCGGTCGGCCTCAGCTCGTGGGCCTCCGACCCGGTCACCGAGGTCGCCCGCGCCAACGACAAGACGATCTTCCAGCTCTACTGGGTCGGCACCAAGGCCGAGATCGAGGCCCGCGTCGAGGCGGCCCGTGCCGCCGGCGCCAAGGCGCTCATCGTCACCCTCGACTGGTCGCACACCCCGCGCCGCGACTGGGGCGTGCCCCCGGCCCCGCCGAGCGACATGAAGCTGCGCACGATGACCGAGCTCGCGCCCGAGGCGCTCTCCCGGCCGCTCTGGTTCGGCAGCTACCTGCGCCGCGGCCGGATCCCCGACCTCAAGGTGCCCAACCTGTTCGAGCTCGACGGCTCGACGCCGTACTTCGGCGCCGCGTGGTCGCGCTTCGAGGAGACGCCCGCCCCCACCTGGGACGACGTCAAGTGGCTCCGTGAGCTGTGGGGCGGCCCGTTCATGGTCAAGGGCATCAACACGGTCAAGGACGCCAAGCTCTGCGTCGACCTGGGTGCCGACGCCATCGGCATCTCCAACCACGGCGGCAACAACATCGACGGCAGCCCCTCGCCGCTGCGCTACCTGCCGAGCATCGTCGACGCGGTCGGCGACCAGGTCGAGGTCACCCTCGACGGCGGCATCCGCCGTGGCTCGGACGTCGTCAAGGCGCTCGCGCTCGGTGCCCGGGCCGTCTTCGTGGGCCGCGCCTTCCTCTACGGCCTCGCGGTCAACGGCGAGGACGGCGTCCACGAGGTCCTGCAGATCCTGCGCAGCGGCATCCGCGAGACCATGTTCGGTATCGGGCGCAGCTCGATCTCGGAGCTGAGCCGCGAGGACCTGATGGTGCTCAACCCGCACTTCTTCGTCCCGCCGGCGAGCTGACCCGCCTGGCGACCCACGGAACGGAGAGAGCAGATGGCACGCATCATCATCGTCGGAGCCGGCAGCGCCGGTTGCGTCGCCGCCGCCCGGTTGAGCGAGGAGCACGAGGTCGTGCTGCTCGAGGCCGGCCCCGACTGGCAGGGCACCGCGACCGGCACCCGGCTCGCCTCGGCGAACTGGATGGACGCGATGGTCTCGCCCGAGGCCTTCGACCCGGGCCTGGTCGCCACCCGCCTCGCCGGTGACGCGCCGCGGCAGTACCACCGCGGCCGCGGTGTCGGCGGCTCGTCGTCGGTCAACGCGATGCTGGCCCTGCCCGGGCTGCCGCGCGACTACGACCGCTGGGCCGAGCACTACGGCCTCGACGACTGGTCCTGGGACGCCGTCGCGCCGACCTTCGAGCGGCTCGCCCGCGACCTGGTCGCCACCCCGGCCGAGGACTACACGCCGATGGACCGGGCGCTCGTCGACGCCGCCGGCGCGCTCGGCCTGACCACGGGCGTCGACACCCTGACCCCCGACGACGGCGGCGGCACGCTGTGGCGCAACGCCGACGCGCTCGGCCGCCGCTCCAGCGCCGAGGTCTACCTGCGGCCCGCGCTCGACCGCGGCACCGTCGAGCTGCGGACCGAGGCCCGCGTCGACCGGCTGCTGCGCGAGGGGGACGCCGTCGTCGGCGTCGTCCTGGTCGACGGCACCCCGCTGCCCGCCGACCACGTGGTGCTGGCCGCCGGGGCCGTCGAGACCCCGGCGATCCTGCTCCGCAGCGGCTGCGACCGGCCCGGCGTCGGCAAGGGGCTCCAGGACCACCCGGCCGCCTCGATCCTGCTGGCGCTGCGCCCCGAGGCCCGCGAGGTGCGGGCCGGGCAGCCGTGCATCAACGCGGTCGTGCGGACGTCGTCCAGCATCGAGGACGGCGACATCCACGTGCTGCCCATGCAGGGCGCGCTCTCCGAGACCTCGCCCGCCCACCACGCCGTGGTGATGGCCGCGGTGATGACGGTGACCTCCACCGGCGAGGTCCGGCTGAACCCCGAGGACCCCACCGGCCCGCCGGTCATCGCCGAGCGGATGCTCACCACCGACCGCGACCGCCAGGTCATGCGCGAGGCGGTCGACGTCGCGCGCCGGCTGCTGGCGACCGCGCCCTTCCAGGAGATCGTCGAGGAGGCCTTCATCGACGCCGCCGGCACCCACGTGTCGGCGCTCGACGACCCGGCGACGTACGACGCCTGGCTGACCTCGTCGATCGGCGACTACTTCCACGCCGTCGGCACCGCCCGGATGGGCCGCGCCGACGACCTCGGCGCGGTCGTCGACCAGCGCGGCCGCGTGCACGGCCTCGACAACGTCCGGGTGCTCGACTGCTCGGTCATCCCCGAGGTGCCCGCCGCCAACACCCACCTGCCCGTGGTGATGGTGGCCGAGCGGCTCAGCGCCGCCCTGCTCGCCGACCTTGCTCTGACCCCCTCCGCCGCCGCCTCCGAAGGAGCCCCCGACCGTGTCCACTCTGTCTGAGCCCACCACCACCGACCAGGCGGCCGACCAGGCCGCGACCTGGCGGCGCTCCGAGGCCGTCGTACCGCGGGGCGTCTCGTCGGGCCACCGGGTCGGCTGGAAGCAGGTCTTCGTCCGCACCCAGGGTGCCTACATCTGGGACCAGGAGGGCCGGCAGTACGTCGACTACCTCAACGCCTGGGGCCCGATCGTGCTCGGTCACAGCGACCGGCGCGTCAACGAGGCCGTGCTGACCGCCGCCAACACCTGCGACCTGACCGGCGTCGGCCCCCAGGCCGGCGAGGCCGAGCTCGCCGAGCGGATCTGCGCGGTCATGCCGTCGGCCGACAAGGTCGCCTTCTGCACCTCCGGCACCGACGCGACCATGCACGCCGTGCACGTCGCCCGAGCCGCGACCGGCCGGCTCAAGGTCCTCAAGTTCCACGGCTCGTACCACGGCTGGAACGACCACGTCGCCGTCGGCAGCTCGCGCAAGGACCTCACCGAGGGCTCGGCGCTCAACACCCCCAACGGCGGCGGGCTGCACCCGGCCGTGGTCGCCGACGTCGTCGTCGTCGAGTGGAACGACCCGGCCGGCCTTCGCGCCGCCTTCGACCAGTACGGCGACCAGCTGGCCGCCGCGTTCACCGAGGGCTACGTGCACAGCTTCGGCTGCGTCCCGGCCGCGCCCGGCTTCCTCGAGCTGCTCCGCGAGCTCTGCACCGCCCACGGCGTCGTCATGGTCATGGACGAGGTCAAGACCGGCTTCCGCGCGGCGATCGGCGGCTACCAGTCGATCTGCGGCGTGACGCCCGACCTGACCGCCTTCGGCAAGGCCGTCGCCAACGGCTACTCGCTCGCCGGTCTGGCCGGGATCGACGCGCTGATGGGCCACCTCGGTGCCTACAGCAAGACCGAGGCGACGATCGACGGGACGTACAACGCCTCGCCGTACGCGCTCGCCGCGGCCAACAAGACCATGCAGATCATGGAGAGCGACGACATCTTCACCACGCTCTACGCGCGCGGTGAGCAGATGCGCACCGGCATCGCCGACGCCATCGCCGAGACGGGCGCCCCGGCGACCGTGACCGGCCTCGGCTCGGAGTGGTGCGTCTACTTCCGTCCCGAGCTCCCCACCAACTTCCGCGAGGCGATGCAGTCCGACGGCGAGATGTACGGGCGTTACCACGCCTCGCTGCTCGCCCAGGGCGTCCTCGAGCCGGCGTTCCCGACCGGGGACCGCCGCCTCAACGCGGCCACCACCGAGGCCGACGTCGCCACCACCATCGAGTGCGTCCGGGTCGCACTGCGGGCCGCCGTCTCCTAGCTCGTCCCCTCGGCGCTTCGCCCCTTCCACCACCACTCCGACCCCACCTCTTCTCACCCTAGGTAGGACCCATGCTTGGTTTCGCGCGCCCTTTTTCAGGCCGTAAGGCCCTGGTGGCGGCTGCTGTCGCCCCCCTCGTCCTGACCGCCGCCTGCTCCGGCGGCTCCGACTCCGCGAGCGGGAACGACGACCAGCTCGTCATCGGCTTCGCCCTCAGCCAGAGCGGCAACATGGCGCCGTTCGACGTCGAGCCCGGCAACGCCGCGCTGCTCCGGATCAAGGAGCTCAACGACGGCGGCGGCATCGACGGCAAGAAGATCAAGGTGATCAGCAAGGACGTCCGCTCCAACCCCGACACCGTCGGCACCGCGGCCACCGAGCTCATCGCCGAGGGCATCGACCTGCTCGTCACCCCCTGCGACTTCGACCTCAGCGCCCCCGGCGCCTCGGTCGCCCAGGCCTCCGAGATCCCCTCGGTCTCGATCTGCGCGGGCGACCCCAAGATGGCCGACACCAAGACGCTCGGCGACTACGTCTTCTCCGCCAACGCGGGCAGCGACGTCGAGGGCTCCTCGGGCGCGGCCTGGGCCTACGAGAAGGGCTGGCGCACGGCGTACGTGCTGCAGGACGAGAGCATCGAGTACACCAAGTCGGCCGGCCGCTACTTCACCGCGAAGTTCGAGGACCTCGGCGGCAAGATCGTCGGCGACGACGCCTTCCCGGGCGGCGACAACGTCAACATCAGCAGCCAGGCGAGCCGGCTCAAGGGTCTGTCGACCAAGCCCGACTTCGTCTACGTCGCCAGCTGGAACCCCGGTGGCGCCACGGCGATCCGCCAGCTCCGCGAGGCCGGCGTGACCGTCCCGATCGTCGGGCCCGCCGCGCTCGACGGCCAGGTGCTGCTCGACGTCGTCGGTGAGAAGGCCAGCGACATCTACTACACCGGCTTCGCCTGCTACGTGTACTGCACCGGCGCCGACTCGGCCGACCTCGACGCCTTCGTCAAGGACTACCAGGCCGAGTACAAGTCCGAGCCGGCGTCCAGCTACGCGCTGCTCGGCTACAACATGGTCTCCGCCATCGCGGACGCCGCCGGCAAGGCGAAGTCCTTCTCGGGCAGCGACCTCAAGGCCGCGCTCGAGGGCGACGGCTCGGTGAAGACGCCGATCGGCGACGTCGCCTACTTCTCCACGACCTGCCACAAGATCATCGACATGCCGATGACCGTCGTCCAGGTCGCCAACGGTGCGATGACCTTCGCCGGACAGCAGCGCGTCGACTCCATCCCGGACGTCGGCGACGGCAACTCCTGCGCGTCATGACCACCGTCACCCAGCTCTCCCGTCGGTCATCCGTGCTGCGGATGGCCGACGGGGGGATCCACTTCGACGGCGTCAAGGCCGTCGACGGCGTCTCCATCGAGGTGCGCAGCGGTGAGGTGCTCGGCCTGATCGGGCCCAACGGCTCGGGCAAGACCAGCACCCTCAACCTGCTGAGCGGGATGCTGCGCGCGACGTCCGGGACGATCTGGCTCGACGACGTCAACCTCACCCGGCACTCGATGCGGCAGCGCGCCCGGCGCGGCGTCGTACGGACCTTCCAGAGCGGGCGCGTCTTCGGCCGGCTCACGGTCCGCGAGAACGTCGAGGCCGCGGCGCTCGGCGCCGGGCTGCGGCGCCGCGAGGCGCGGGCGCTCACCGAGGAGATCCTCGAGGAGCTCGCGCTCGACGGCGTCGCCCAGGACCGGGCCGAGCAGCTCACGGCCGGCCGGGTCCGTACGACGGCGATCGCCCGCGCGCTCGCCGCCCGGCCGCGGTTCCTGCTCCTCGACGAGCCGGCCGCGGGCCAGAACGAGACCGAGGCGGTCGAGCTCATCACCGCGATCCGCGGCTTCGCGCAGCGGCGCGAGTGCGGCGTCCTGCTCGTCGAGCACGACATGTCCGTGGTGATGGGCACCTGCGACCGGCTGCACGTCCTCGACAGCGGCCGGACCGTCATCGAGGGCGAGCCGGCGGCCGTCCGCTCCGATCCCCAGGTCATCGAGATCTACTTCGGAAAGCGACACTGACATGGTCCTGCGCATCGAGGACGTCCACCTCCAGTACGGCTCCTCCGTCCGGGCCGTCCAGGGCTGCTCGCTCGAGGTCGGCGAGGGCGAGCTGGTCTCGCTCATCGGCCAGAACGGGGCCGGCAAGAGCACCCTGGTCAAGGCGATCATGGGCGAGGTGCCCGTGGCGTCCGGCTCGATCACCGTCGACGGCACCTCGGTCGCGAGCAAGTCGTGGTCGACCATCCGGGCCGGCGTCTCGCACGTCCCCGAGAGCCGCGGCATCTTCGCCAGCCTCACCGTGGGCGAGAACCTGCGCCTGGGCGCGGTCACCCGCAAGGACAAGGCGCAGGTGGCGGCCGACATCGAGCGCGAGCTCGAGCGGTTCCCGATCCTGCGCACCTACTGGAACCGTGGTGCCAGCCTGCTCTCCGGTGGTGAGCAGCAGCAGCTCGCGATCGCGCGGGCGCTCCTGCTCAACCCCCGCATCCTCCTGCTCGACGAGCCGACGCTGGGCCTGGCGCCCATCGTCGTCGACCTGATCTTCGACGTCGTCGTCGCGCTGCGCGAGCAGGGCATGACGATCCTTCTCGTCGAGCAGAACGCCGTCCGTTCGCTCGAGGTCTCCGACCGCTCCTACGTGCTCCAGGCACCCGGCAAGGTGCTGGGCAGCGGGACCGCGGCCGAGCTCGGCCGGATGCCGGCCGTCGTCGACTACCTCGGCTTCTCTCCTGCTGAAGTGGGTGTCTCCCGATGATCCTGGAGTTCCTGATCAACGCGGTCGGGCTCGGCGCGCTCTACGCCCTGCTGACGATCGGCGTCGCGCTGCTGTTCGGCGTGCTCGGCCTGATGAACTTCGCGTACGGCGAGCTCATCCTCGCCGGCGCGTTCGCGATGTACCTGTTCCGCGACCAGCCCTGGCCGTTCGCGCTCCTGATGGCGATCGTCTTCGCCGTCGTGGTGGCGCTGATCAGCGAGCGGCTCGCCTTCCACCCGCTGCGCAACGCCGACCCGGTGACGCTGATGATCGCGTCCTTCGCGGTCAGCCTCGCGCTCCAGAGCCTGGCCCGGATGACCGTGCTGCCCCGCACCCGCGGCGTACCGCCGGAGCGCTTCCTGTCGCACCGCGTGAACATCCTCGGCGCCGACGTCAGCGTGCTCGACCTCGTCACCCTCGTGCTGTGCGGCGTGATGCTGCTCGTGGTCGCGTGGCTGATGGGCCGGACCAGCCTCGGCATCCAGCTGCGTGCCGCGGCCGAGGACTTCCGGATGGCCGCGAGCCTCGGCGTCAAGGCCAACCTCGTCATCCCCGCCGCCTTCGTCATCGTCGGTGTGCTGTCGGCGATCGGCGGCGCGGTGCTCGTCGCTCGCCAGGGCTCGGTCGGCGCCGACATGGGCCTGCAGCCGATGCTCATCGGCGTCGTGGGTGCCGTCCTCGGTGGGATGAGCAGCCTCAAGGGCGCCGCGCTCGGCGGCTTCCTGCTCGGTGCGGCCACGGCGCTCCTGGAGTCGCTGCTGCCGACCGACCTGATCGCGTTCCGTGACGCCTTCCTGTTCTCGGCGCTCATCGCGGTCCTCGTCGTCCGGCCCCAGGGCCTCCTCTCCGGCGCGAAGGTGCGTGTCTCGTGAAGAACCAGAACCGGGTCCTCGCCGCGGTGCAGACGCCCGTGATCCTCGTCGGCCTCGTCCTGCTCGCTGCCCTCGTCGGCGTCACCGGCGACGTCACGACGGCGCGGGTGGCGACGCTCGCGCTCGTCTCGGTCGTCTTCGTGGTCGGCCTGTCGGTCTTCTCCGGCAACTCCGGGGTGATGTCGTTCGGGCACGTCATGTTCATGGCGGCCGGGGCGTACACGACGGCGTACCTGACCATCCCGGTGCCGCTGAAGAAGACGCTCTTCTCCGACCTGCCCGGCTGGCTGTCGTGGCTGGCCGAGGTGCACAGCAGCTTCCCCGTCGCGCTCCTCGCCGGCGGTCTCGTCGCCGCCGTCGTCGGCCTGGTGACCGCGCCCGTCGTGGCCCGGCTCAGCGGCCTGCAGTCGGGCATCGCGACGCTGGCCATGCTGCTCATCACCTACAACGTCCTCAACAGCTGGACCGAGGTCACCCGCGGCTCGTCGAGCATGATCGGCATCCCCCGCGGGACGACGACCTGGTGGGCCTTCGGCGTCGCCGCGGGCGCCGTCGTGGTGGCCTGGCTCTACCGCTGCTCGCGCGGCGGCCTCCAGCTGCGCGCCTCCCGCGAGGACTTCTGGGCCGCGCAGGCCTCCGGCATCGCCGTGGGCCGGCACCGGGCGACCGCCTGGGTGCTCAGCGCGCTCGTGTGCGGCCTGGCCGGCGCGCTCTACGCGGGCTACCTCACGTCGTTCAACGTCAACGGGTTCTTCCTGACCGCGACCTTCTCGTTCGTCGTGATGATCGTGCTCGGCGGCTACCTCTCGCTCAGCGGCGCCGTCGTCGGCGCCCTGGCCGTGAGCGCGCTGCAGGAGGTGCTGCGGCGCTTCCAGGACGGGCAGTTCACCGGCGGCAACGAGCTGCCGGCCGGCGTCGCCGACCTGATCGTCGCGGCCGTGCTGCTGCTCGTGCTGATCAAGCGGCCGTACGGGCTGATGGGGGTGCGCGAGCTGCGGATCCCGCGTCGTCGTACCCGTCGGGCGGCGGGTGACGGCACCGCGCCTGTCGCCACGCGGACCGAGGAGCCGGTGGGCAGCGTCAGCGGCTGAGTCACAATGGGGCGCGTCTGACCACTCACCTCGGGGGAGATCTCATGCGCGTGCCCAGCGTCGGCGACCAGCTCGGCCGATACCACCTGGACCGGGTCCTCGGCCAGGGCGGCATGGGCGTCGTCTTCGCCGCGACCGATCCGCGGCTCCAGCGGACGGTCGCGGTCAAGGTGATCACCGGGACGCTCGCCCGGTCGCCGGAGTTCCGGCAGCGCTTCCAGGACGAGGCCGCGGTCCTCGCCCGGCTCGACTCGCCGCACGTGATCACGATCCACGACCACGACGAGGTCGACGGGACGCCGTACATCGTCACGCAGTACGTCGACGGCCGCGACCTGTGGAGCTGGCTGCGCGAGCGCGGCCCGATGCCGGCCCGGCAGGCACTCCAGCTCTGCGCCCAGCTGGCGCGCGGACTGGCCGACGCCCACCGGGCCGGCGTCGTCCACCGCGACGTGAAGCCGTCCAACATCCTGATCCGCGACCCCGGGACCCCCGACCAGCACGGCTACCTGTGCGACTTCGGGATCGCCCGCGCCGACGGCATCGACAGCCCCGCCCCCACCGCGGCCGGCACCGTCGCCGGCTCCTGGTCCTACCTCGCGCCGGAGCGCTCCGACGGCGCGCCCGCCTCGCCCGCGAGCGACGTCTACGCCCTCGGCTGCGTGCTGTGGGCCTGCCTGACCGGGCGCGAGCCGTACCAGGGCAGCGAGGTCCAGGTGGCGCTCGCCCACCAGCAGGCCCCGATCCCACGGCTCGCCGGCGACTCGGCGTTCACCACCGAGGTCAACGCCGTCCTCGGCCGGGCGCTGGCCAAGGACCCGGCCCGGCGCTATCCCGACGCCACCGCCTTCCGCGAGGACCTCGAGCGGCTCGCCGCCCTCGCCCCGCCGGACACCCTCGAGGGCGCTCCGGCCGGGCCGCCGCCCCCGCCTCCGCCGCCGCGGTCGGCTCCGTCCTCGTCGTCGCGGCGCTCCCGAGGTCCGCTGGTCGTGGCCGGGATCGTCGCGCTCGCGCTCGTCCTCGTCGCGGGCGGGATCACCGGCTGGCTGCTCACCCGCGACGACGACGAGCCGGCCGCGGAGCCCGACGCGGGCATCGCCGGCGACCTGACCGGCGACGACTACGGCGACGTACTGATCCACCAGACCCGGTTCGAGGCGCTCAGCCCGCTCTCGACCTGGACGGTGCCGTCGACCGGCGTCCAGTTCGGCTCGCCCCTCCGGGCCGGCGCCGAGGTCGGCCGCCCGCTCCTCGCGGACGTCGACGGCGACCGTCGTACCGATGTCGTGTGGCTCGACGAGGACGACGACCGGATGAGCATCGTGGTCGTGCCCGGCAAGGGCGAGCGGTGGACGGCCGAGCTCGACCTCGACCCGGCGTTCGACATCAAGGACTTCAACGCCGCGGCCGGCGATCTCGACGGCGACGGCAAGGACGACCTGATCCTGTTCGGCGACGCCTCCGACGACGCCGACGGCCTGCACGTCGCGCTCGCCGGGGACAAGGCCTTCGCAGCCCCGGAGCAGTGGTACACCGCGCCCCTGTCCCAGAGCCTCCCGGTGGCCGGCGACTTCGACGGCGACGGCAAGGACGAGGTCGTCTACTTCGCCCGCGACGACGCCCAGGAGGCCAACATCATGCGGGTGCTCCGGCCCGAGGACGGCAAGCTCGTCGAGGCCAGCAGCAAGGTCATCGGCGGCGCCGCCGTCAACCCGCTCCTCGTCTCCTGGCTCCCCGGCGACGTCGACCACGACGGTGCCGACGAGCTCGTCGCCGCCAACGCCACCGGCCGGGCGATCTTCGTCTACGACATCGTCGACGACACCGTCGCCCCCCGCACCCGCTGGTT
This sequence comes from Pimelobacter simplex, assembly GCF_024662235.1. Taxonomy (GTDB): domain Bacteria; phylum Actinomycetota; class Actinomycetes; order Propionibacteriales; family Nocardioidaceae; genus Nocardioides. Next base: position 4,765,336 of record NZ_CP096276.1, on the reverse strand, counting down.
CTCCGCCCAGGTCGCCACCGATGACGCCCGCAAGGCGCTCTACGACAGCGGCATCGCCGGCGAGGGCCTCAGCGACGTCGACGGTGACGGCGACGCCGACTTCGTCACCCTCCGCTACCGCGAGAACAACGGCGCCAAGGACGACGGCCTCGTCCTCTGGGTCCAGCTCTCCGACGGGACGTCCTTCGGCGAGCCGGAGCAGTGGGGCGAGCTGGGCTGCGCCCCCGAGTGCGACGACGGGTTCGCGATCGTCAGGTGACCCACGAAGTGCGGGGGTTGCTCCCCCGCACTTCGCGGGGGGGGGGCTACTCCGCGGACTCCTCCAGCAGCTCCAGCCGCTTGACGCCCGCCTCGCCGAGCTCGGCCGCGACCGCCGCGACGATGCTCTCGGTGAGCGCCATCGACGCGACCAGCGAGTCGAACGGCGAGGCCGAGTCGACGCGGGTCGGGAGGACGACGCGCGCGATCTTGGCGATCGGCGAGAGCCAGTTGTCGGTCATCAGGCAGACGGTCGCGCCGCGGGCGGCCATGCGCTCGGCGAAGACGAGGTTCTGCTCGGTGTAGCGGCGGTAGTCGTAGATCACGAACACCGTGCTGGCCGACGCGTCCGCCATCGTCGTACGACGATCGAGGTCGTCGTTGCTGACGTGGTGGACGCCCGAGCGAAGCAGGCGCAGGTGGGCGACGAGGTACTCCGAGACCGAGCTGCTGAACCGGCCGCCGGCGACCCGGACCTCGCGGCCCGGGTCGCACAGGAGCTTGACCAGCTTGGCGAACTCCGACTCCGGCAGCTCGTCGTACGACGCCGAGAGCATCGCCGCGAACGCCTGGTGGGTCTCGGTCAGGACGCCCTCCTCGGAGGGACCGACCTTCTCGGGGTACTGCTTCAGCGGCGAGCCCAGCTCGCCGTTGAGCTCGTGCACCAGGGCCCGCTGGAAGGCGGGGAAGCCGGGGAAGCCCAGGCGGGTCACGAAGCGCACCACCGTCGGGGGGCTGACCGAGGCCGCCGACGCGAGGTCGACGACCGTGGTCAGGCCGGCGGTCGGGTACTGCGCGAGGAGCGCTCGGCCGACCTTGCGCTCGCTGTTGCTGAGCTCGTCGAGGGTCGCCATGAGCAGCTTGCGCACCGACGCATGCCCACCAGGGATGTCCGTCACTGTCCGAACCTATCAACGCGGGCGTGCCGGCCCGGCCCGATCAGCACCAGATCACCAGACCCGGTCGGTGAGGTCGACCTCGCGGGGGTCCTGCATGTGCGGGTAGGCGTGGTCGACGGCAGGGACGAAGGTCTCCTTGATCGAGCGGGGGCTGGTCCAGCGCAGGAGGTTGGTGGCGGCGCCGGCCTTGTCGTTGGTGCCCGAGGCACGGCCGCCGCCGAAGGGCTGCTGGCCGACGACGGCGCCGGTGGGCTTGTCGTTGACGTAGAAGTTGCCGGCCGCGAAGCGCAGCCGCTCCGAGAGCCGGTGGACGACGGTGCGGTCGGTCGCGAACACCGCCCCCGTCAGCGCGTACGGCGACGTCGCGTCCACGAGGTCGGCGATCGCGTCGAGGGCGCCGGGCAGGCTGTCGTCGTAGACGTGGACGGCCAGGATCGGCCCGAAGAACTCGGTGCTGAACGCGGGGTGCTCGGGGTCGTCGATGCGCAGCACGGTGGGCCGGACGAACCAGCCCTTGCTGTCGTCGTACGTGCCGCCGGCGACGACCTCGACCTTCGGGTCGGCCTGGGCCTCGTCGAGGACGGCGCGGTGCTTGGCGAACGCGCGCTCGTCGATGACCGCGCCGATGAAGTTGCGGTGGTCGCGCACGTCGCCCATGGGCAGCGCGTCGACGGTCTCGGCGAGGTCGTCGCGGATCTGCTCCCACAGGCTGGAGGGGACGTACGCGCGCGAGGCGGCCGAGCACTTCTGGCCCTGGTACTCGAAGGAGCCGCGGATCAGCGCGGTGCGCAGCGCGACCGGGTCGGCGTCGGGGGCGGCGAGCACGAAGTCCTTGCCGCCGGTCTCGCCCACCAGCCGCGGGTACGACGCGTAGGTGTCCAGCCGCTGCGCCGTCTCGCGCCACAGGTGCCGGAAGGTCGGGGTGGAGCCGGTGAAGTGGATGCCGGCCAGGTCGGGCTGGTCGAGCACGACCTCGCTGACGGCCAGGCCGTTGCCGGTGACCATGTTGATGACGCCCGGCGGGAGGCCGGCCTCGCGCAGCAGGTCCATGGTCAGCGAGGCGGCGCGCTGCTGGGTGGGGCTGGGCTTCCAGACCACGGTGTTGCCCATGAGGGCGGGCGCGGTGGGCAGGTTGGCCGCGATGGCGGTGAAGTTGAACGGCGTGATCGCGTAGACGAAGCCCTCGAGCGGGCGGTGGTCGGTGCGGTTCCAGATGCCGGTGCTGTTGGCGACGGGCTGCTCGGCGAGCACCTCGCGGCCGAAGTGGACGTTGAAGCGCCAGAAGTCGATGAGCTCGCAGGCCGCGTCGATCTCGGCCTGGTACGACGTCTTGGACTGCCCGAGCATGGTGGCGGCCACGAGCCGGGCCCGCCACGGGCCGGCCAGCAGGTCGGCGGCGCGGAGGAAGACGGCCGCGCGCTCGTCGTACGGCAGGGCGCGCCAGGCGGGTGCCGCGGTGCGGGCGGCGGCGACGGCGGCGTGCGCGTCCTCCGTGGTGGCGTTGCGCAGGGTGCCCAGGAGCAGCTTGTGGTCATGGGGCGAGCGGACCTCGATCGGCGCGCCCGTGCCGGTGACCGGCCGGCCGCCGATGACGTGGGGGAGCTCCTCGGAGCGGCTCGCCAGGTCGGCGAGAGCGGCGTTGAGCGCGGCGCGCTCGGGGCTGCCGGGGGCGTAGTCGAGCACCGGCTCGTTGACGGGCGCCGGCACACGGGTGATCGAGTCCACGGGATTCCTTCCTTCGTAACAGAGATTTCAGAATAGCCCCTTGCGAACCAAAGTGGAATGAATCATTCTATCTGCATGACGACGACCACCGCTGTGTCCAGCACGCCCGGGACGACGCCGCCGGAGGGCGCCGGCCAGGGCTCGACCGAGGCCCACCTCGCGCTGACCGAGGCGCACGCCGCGCACAACTACCACCCGCTCCCGGTGGTGCTCGCCTCCGGCGAGGGCGCCTGGGTGACCGACGTCGAGGGCAACCGCTACCTCGACTGCCTCGCGGGCTACTCCGCGCTCAACTTCGGCCACGGCCACCCGCGTCTGGTCGCGCGCGCCGCCGCCCAGCTCCAGCGCCTCACCCTGACCAGCCGGGCGTTCTTCAACGACCAGCTCGGCCCGTTCGCGCAGGCGCTCGCCGGGCTCACCGGCAAGGACATGGTGCTGCCGATGAACTCCGGCGCCGAGGCCGTCGAGACCGCGATCAAGGTCAGCCGCAAGTGGGGCTACCAGGTCAAGGGCGTCACGCCGGGCACGGCGAAGATCATCACGATGCACGGCAACTTCCACGGCCGGACCACGACGATCGTCAGCTTCTCCGACGACGACGAGGCGACCGCGGACTACGGCCCGTTCACGCCCGGCTTCGTCAGCGTCCCCTACGGCGACATCGACGCCGTCGCCGCGGCGATCGACGACTCGACCGTCGCCGTGCTCTTCGAGCCGATCCAGGGCGAGGGGGGCGTCGTCGTCCCGGCGGAGGGCTTCCTGCCGGCGCTGCGCGCGCTGTGCACCGAGCGCAACGTGCTCATGGTCGCCGACGAGATCCAGTCCGGCCTGGCCCGCACGGGACGCACCTTCGCCTGCGACCACGACGACGTCGTCCCGGACATCTACGTGCTCGGCAAGGCGCTCGGCGGCGGGCTCTACCCCGTCTCCGCCATCGCCGCGGACCGTGCCGTGCTGGACGTCGTCCGGCCGGGGACGCACGGCTCGACCTTCGGCGGCAACCCGCTCGCCGCGGCGATCGGGCACGAGGTCGTCCAGCTGCTCGCCACCGGCGAGTTCCAGGAGCGCGCCCAGGTGCTCGGCGCCCGCCTCGAGGCCGGACTGCGCGAGCTGATCGGCAGCGGCCTGGTCGCCGTACGGGTGCGGGGGCTGTGGGCCGGCGTGGACGTCGACCCGAGCCTGCTCACCGGCCGCCAGGTCTGCGAGGGCCTGATGAGGCACGGGATCCTGGCCAAGGACACGCACGGCTCGACGGTGCGCTTCGCGCCGCCGCTGGTCGCCACCGAGTCCGACATCGACCTGCTCGTCACCACGCTGCGCACCGTGCTGGAGGAAGCGCGCCGATGACCGCCACCCTCGCGGCCCCGGTCCAGGACCGGAACCCGCTCGTCGCCGCGCGCAGCCAGCTCGCCGACGCGATCGCGCTGCTCGACCTCGGTCCCGGCATGCTCGACATGCTCGCCACCCCGCGCCGCGAGGTGACCGTGTCGGTCCCGCTGCGCCGCGACGACGGCAGCGTCGAGGTGCTCATCGGGCACCGCGTCCAGCACAACCTGTCCCGCGGCCCGGCCAAGGGCGGCGTCCGGTTCAGCCCCCACGTCTCGCTGGACGAGGTCCGGGCGCTCGCCATGTGGATGACCTGGAAGTGCGCGCTGGTCAACATCCCCTACGGCGGCGCCAAGGGCGGTGTCACCCTCGACCCGCGCCAGTACTCGCGCGGCGAGCTGCAGCGGGTCACCCGGCGCTACACCTCCGAGCTGATGCCGCTGCTGGGCCCGACGACCGACATCCCCGCGCCCGACATCGGCACCGACGAGCAGGTCATGTCCTGGATGATGGACACCTACTCGGTCAACCGCGGCCACACCGTGCTCGGCGTCGTCACCGGCAAGCCCGTCGCCCTCGGCGGCTCCCTCGGTCGCGCCAGCGCCACCTCGCGCGGCGTCGTCCACGTGGCGCTCGCCGCCCTGGGCCACCGCGGCATCACCGTCCGCGGCGCCACGGCCGCGGTGCAGGGCTTCGGCAAGGTCGGCCGCGACGCGGCCCGCCTGCTCGCCGACGCCGGCGTGCGGGTGCTCGCCGTGAGCGACCAGTACGGCGCGGTCCACGACCCCGCCGGGCTCGACGTACCGGCCCTCATGGCGCACGTCGACAGCACCGGCAGCGTCGTCGGCTTCGCCGCCTCCGAGCCGATGGACGCCGGCGACGACCTCCTCTACCTCGACGTCGACCTGCTCGTCCCGGCCGCCGTCGAGGCCGTCATCAACGCCGACAACGCCCACCGGGTCCGGGCCCGCGTGATCGCCGAGGGCGCCAACGGCCCGACCACCCCCGCGGCCGACGCCGTGCTCGCGGACGCCGGGGCGCTCGTCGTACCGGACATCCTGGCGAACGCCGGCGGCGTGATCGTGTCCTACTTCGAGTGGGTGCAGGCCAACCAGGCCTACTGGTGGAGCGAGGACGACGTCAACGCCCGCCTCGCCGAGCGCATGCAGGTCGCCTGGGAGGGCGTCGTCGCGTACGCCGAGCGGCGGGACATCTCGCTGCGCCAGGCGGCGACCACGCTCGCGGTCGAGACGGTCGCGAACGCGCACCTGGCGCGGGGGCTCTACCCGTAGCCGGCAGGCGGACGCACTAATGTCGGCCGGGTGACCGACGCACCACTGAGAGTCCTCGTCACCGGCGCCGCCTCCGGGCTCGGCGCGGCCCTCGCGGCCGCCTGGGAGGCAGACGGCGCCCAGGTGCTGCGCACCGATCGGGCCGCGGGGGAGGGCATCCTCGCGCTCGACATCACCAGCGACGCCGACTGGGCGGCCGCGCGCGAGCACGTCGAGGCGACGTGGGGCGGGTTGGACGTGCTCGTCAACAACGCCGGCATCGCGGGCGGGGGGCGGCTCGACGTGGCGCCGATCGAGGAGTGGCAGCGGTTGGTGGAGATCAACCTGCTCGGCGCCGTGCGCGGTACGGCGACGTTCACGCCGCTGTTCAAGCGCCAGGGGAGCGGCCGGATCGTCAACATCGCCTCGCTCGCGGGGCTCGTGCACCCGGCGGGGATGGCGGGCTACAACGCGACCAAGGCCGCGGTCGTGGCGCTGACCGAGACGACCGGCCACGAGCTGGCGTCCTACGGCGTGACGGCGCACGTCGTGTGCCCGTCGTACTTCCGCACCAACCTGATGGCCCACGCCGAGGGCAGCGACACGGCGCTCCAGACGGTGATGACGCGGCTCGTCGAGGACAGCCCGATCAGTGCCGACGACATCGCGGCGGCGGTGCTGGCGGGCGTCGCGGCGGGGGACGAGCTGATCGTTCCCGACGAGGCGGCGCGTGGCGCCTACGCGCTCAAGGTGACCGACCGGGCGTCGTACGACGCGGTGATGCGCGCGCAGGCCCGCAAGCTGGAGGCGATCGCCGATGAGTGACGACTCCCGTCCGGTCCGCGACGAGGACGCCTTCGACGTCGCCGCCGTCGAGGCGTGGCTCGGGCGCGGCCTGATCACCGAGGTGCGGCAGTTCCCCGGCGGCGCCTCGAACCTGACCTACCTGCTGACGATGGCCGAGGGGCCGGCGCTGATCCTGCGCCGTCCGCCGGTGGGCACCAAGGCCAGGGGTGCGCACGACATGGGCCGGGAGTTCCGGATCCAGGACGCGCTCGCGCCCGTGTTCCCCCAGGTGCCGGCGATGGTCGCCTACGCCACCGAGGATGACAGCCCGATCGGCAGCGAGCTCTACGTGATGGAGCGCCTCGACGGGCGCATCCCGCGGCGCGACTTCGGGTTCGAGGTCTCCCCCGAGCAGGCGTCCGCGCTCTGCGCCGCGGCGGTCGACACGCTCGTCGCGCTCCACGACATCGACGTCGCGACGGTCCCCGGGCTCGCCGCGCTCAGCAAGGGCGACGGGTACGTCGCCCGCCAGATCGGCGGCTGGACCACCCGGCTGGCCAACGCCCGCACCGACGACACCGGTGACTGGTCCGACATCACGACATGGCTCGCCGAGCACCAGCCGGCCGACGCCGGCTCGGCGATGATCCACAACGACTTCCGCTTCGACAACCTGGTCCTCGCCGAGGACGACCCGACGCGCGTCGTCGGCGTCCTCGACTGGGAGCTGGCCACCGTCGGCGACCCGCTGATGGACCTCGGCTGCACGCTGGCCTACTGGGTCCAGGCCGATGACGACGACTTCTTCCTCGCGTTCCGCCGCCAGCCGACGACCACGCCGGGCATGTGGACCCGCCGCCAGCTCGTCGACGCCTACCTGGCCCGCCGCGGCCTGACCCTCACCGACGACGAGCTGCGGTTCTACGAGGTCTACGGCCTGTTCCGGCTCGCCGTGATCGCCCAGCAGATCTGGTACCGCTACGCCACCGGCCAGACCACCAACGAGGCGTACGCCGCGTTCGGTCCGGCCGTCGGCTACCTCGAGGCGCGCTGCCGCCGGATCCTGTTCGGCTAGGGGGCGTCATGGGAGTCCTCCTGCTGGTCCGCCACGGCCAGGCGTCCTTCGGCGCCGACGACTACGACGTCCTGTCCGAGACCGGGTGGGAGCAGGGCCGCACGCTCGGCCGCTGGCTCGCCGCCCAGCAGGGGCCGCTGCCCGGGTCCGCCGTGCACGGCGGGATGCGCCGGCACCGCGAGACCTGGGAGGCCCTCGCCGAGGGCGCCGGGCTGGCGGTCACCGCGAAGGTCGACCCCGACTGGGCGGAGTTCGACCACACCGCCGTGCTGGCGCGCCATGCCGCGCTCACCGGCGGTGTCGTCGACCACGGCATCGACCGCCGCGCCTTCCAGGAGCAGTTCGAGATCGCCACCGCGCACTGGTCCGCGGCCGGTCCCGACGCCGGCTACCCCGAGCCCTACGGCGACTTCGTCGCGCGCGCCCGGGCCGCCCTCGACGCGGCCGCCGCGCACCCCGGGCCCACGCTCGTCGTCACGTCCGGGGGCGTGATCGCCGCGCTGGCCGCGCTGCTCGTCGTACCGGAGGCGGGGGCCGAGACGCTGCTCGGCCAGGTGTGGGCGCGGTTCAACACGGTCATCGCCAACACCTCGGTGAGCCGGGTCATCGTCGGCAAGACGGGCGCGCGGCTGCTGACGTTCAACGAGCACCCCCACGTGGGCACGGACCTCCTGACCTACCGGTGAGCCCATGTCCGACCAGGTGATGAACGGCTTCATCGCCACCGCGCTCGGCAGCGTGGTGGCCGTCGTGCTGCTGCTCCCGGTCGCGGCGGTGGAGTACCGCCGCGACGGCCGGCTGGGTCCGCGCGACCTGCTCACCCTGCTGGCGGTGGCGGTCTACGGACTGGCGCTGTGGACCTACACGCTGCTCCCGATGCCGGTCGACGGCGACTTCACGTGCGTGGGCCGGCAGACGACGCCGTTCGACACCATCGGCGCGATCGCCTGGGGGGACGGCGGCTCGCGGGCCGGGCTGTCGGCGCTGGTGCGCGACCCGGCGTTCCTGCAGGTCGCGCTCAACGTGCTGCTGTTCGTCCCCCTCGGCTACTTCGTACGCCGGATCGCCCGGCGAGGCTTCGTCGTCGCGACGGTGCTCGGCTTCGGGGTCTCGCTGCTCATCGAGACCACCCAGACCACCGGCGTGTGGCACCTCTACGACTGCGCCTACCGGCTCTTCGACGTCGACGACCTGATCCTCAACACCCTCGGTGCGACGGCGGGATCACTGGTCGCCGCGATCTTCATCCGCCGGACCCGGCCCGAGGTGGTGTGGCCGACGTCGATCACGTTCGGCCGCCGGATGATCGGCATGGTGTGCGACGTCCTGTTCGTCGTGCTCACCGGCGCGGCGCTCGTCGTCGCCTACCGCGCGTTCCAGCTCTATGTCGTCGGCGTCGAGTTCGAGGACCTCCGCGCCCAGCCGCAACGCCTGCTCCAGTGGGGGGTTCCGGCCGCGGTCGAGGCGGCGGCGGTGCTGCTCGGCGGCCGGACGGTCGGCGAGTGGGCGGTCTCGGTCCGGGCGGTGGCCCGGCGCGGTCCCACCCTCCTGGGGCGGGTGCTCAAGCTGCTCACCGGGGTGGGCCCGCTCATCGCGCTGATGGCGACGCCGCAGGCGTGGTCGGGCCTGGCGCTGCTGCTGTTCGGGATCATCTCGGTCGCGGCGGCCGCCGGCGGACGCGAGCACCGCGGGCTGTCGCACACGGTGGCCGGGATGGACCTCGAGATCGTGCAGCCGCGGGCCTACGAGCAGGTGTCGCGGCCGGGCTGACCGGCGAACCGCTCCTCGGTCCAGGCCAGCAGGTCGGCCATGGCCGGCGAGTCGGCCGCGACCAGGCTGAGGTGGTCGCGCCCCGGATAGCTGCGGTGGTCGAGCGCCTGCCCGTCCGCGCAGCGCTCGGCGACGTACGCGTCCTGCGCGGCGGGCGTGACGAGTGTGTCGTCGGCGCCCTGCGCGAGCAGCACCGGCGCGGTGATCGGGCCGGCGGGCACGTTCTCCCGCAACCGGGCGGCGAGCGCGCCCTGGTTCGGATCGCCCGACCAGACGGACTTGTCGAGCGAGAGCACCGTGGCGACGGAGATCAGCGTGCTCGGCTCGCTCAGGCAGCGCGCGGCGATCTCGCGCACGATCGGGCGTGCGATCGGGCGGACGTAGTCGGCGAGCCGTACGTCGTCGTACGCACGGGCGTAGGCGTCGATCACGTACGACCCGAAGATCTCGCCGCCGGTCACCTCGTCGAGGCTCTCGACCAGCGCCGGCAGGTTGGCGGCCGGAGCGAGTGCCGCGACGCCGTCGAGCCGTACGTCCGGCGCGTACGACGGCGCCAGGGCGCCCGCCCACAGCGCCGCGTGCCCGCCCTGGCTGTGTCCCCAGACCACCGTCTGCTCGCCGAGCCCGGCCTCGGCCAGCTCGCGCGCGGCCCGGGCCGCGTCGAGCACCGAGCGTCCCTCGCCCTGCCCGATCAGGTAGGGGTGCGGGCCCGCGGTCCCCAGCCCCACGTAGTCGGTCGCGACGAAGGCCCACCGCTGCGCCAGCACCTCGTCGATGGCGAAGAAGGCGCCGGACGCGAACGGGTCGAGCAGCGTCGGTGCGCAGCCGCGCGCGATGCCGGTGGTGCCGTGCGCCCAGGTGACCACGGGCAGCGGACCGCGCCGCTCCCGGGGGACGACGACCAGTGCGCTCGCCACCGCGGGCACGCCGTCGTCGCGCGTGGTGGTGTAGAGGATCCGCCACGCCTGCGCGCCGTCCGGGATGTCGCGGGTGAACGGCGCGCTGCGCACCAGCCGGCCCGGCTCGGACGGCACGGTGGCGGGCGCGGTGTAGAAGGCGTCCGGCCGCGGGGCGGCGCGGTCGAGGGTGAGCCCGGCGGCCAGGAGGACCAGGGCGAGCGCCGCGACCAGCGCACTGCCGGCGACGCTGCGGCCGTTCCGCCTGCGGCCGGTCAGCACCCGCGCCCCCAGCAGCACCAGCCGGACGCCGAACAGCACCCCGACCAGCACGACGCTCACGTCGGGCCAGGCCAGCGCGAGCAGGCCGAGCGCGGCCGAGGCGACGCCGCCCAGCGCGGTGTTCCAGCGCTCGGTGCCGCGGAGCCGCCGGGCGGTCCAGAGGTCCAGGACGCCGTGCGCCAGCAGGCCGACGCCGACGACCAGGACGACGGCGACGATCCCGGCGCCGGTCCACAGCACGAGGACCACGGCCGCCAGCAGCGCCAGTCCGGCCCGAGCCAGGCCGATCCGGCGGTGCACCGGGTCGTCGGGGAGGTCGATCAGCTCACCGGCCGCGAGCCCCACGAGGCCCACCACGACGAGGAGGAGCAGCACCGCGAGCGAGGCGAACGGCCGCACCGCGAGCACCGCGCCGAGCGCCACGAGCGCGAGGGCGACCGAGGTCCGCAGGACGGTGAGCACGGCTGGGGGGATCGCCACGCACCGCAGCGTAGGCCCTTGACGAGCGGCCCCGACCGCCGATTGGGTGTGACGCGTGGCGGACGATCTTCGCCACGGCAGGCTCCTCCAGCCTGCCGCCATCTCGGACCGGAGGACAACTTCATGCACGTCTCGGGAAGACTCGTGGTGGCCGCGGCATCGGTGCTCGGCCTCACCCTCACGCTCGGCTCACCGGCCCTCGCGGACCCGTCCGGACCGGGTGATCCCGGTCCCGGCGCGGACGACGGCGCCGGACTCACCGCGCAGCGCGACGACCTGACCCGCTACCAGGCGGGGCGCTACGTCGTGATGCTCGCGGCGCCGGGGGCGTCGACGTACGGAAAGACCCGGGCGGCGACGGGCAAGCAGTTCGACGCCAAGGGGAGCGGCGTCGCGTCGTACACGAAGAAGCTGCGGGGCAGCCACGACCGGCTCGCCGACGACCTCGGCTTCGACGTCGAGGAGCACTACACGATCTCGGCCAACGGCTTCGTCGCCGATCTCACCGCCAAGCAGGCGACCGAGCTGGCCACCGACCGCCGTGTGCTGATGGTCCAGAAGGACACGATCGTCCACGCCGACACCTGGAACACCCCGGACTTCCTGGGCCTGACCGGCAAGCGCGGTGTGTGGAAGCAGGTCGGCGGCCAGGACCGCGCCGGCGACGGCGTCGTCGTGGGTGTCATCGACAGCGGCATCTGGCCCGAGTCGAAGTCGTTCTCCGGCAAGCCGCTCACCACCAAGCCGCAGGGCCGCTGGGGGCTCAAGGTCAACGGCCGGGTCACGTCGATGAAGAAGTCCGACGGCAACCTCTTCCGCGGCGAGTGCGAGGTCGGCGAGGAGTTCGCCGTCACCGACTGCAACAGCAAGCTCATCTCGGCGCGCTCCTTCGTCAAGGGCTACGGCGAGAACCGCACGCTCGAGGAGGACTACCTCTCCGCGCGCGACGGCAACGGCCACGGCTCGCACACGGCGTCCACCGCCGCCGGCAACCCGGTCCGGGGTGTCGCGACCGAGGGGATCAGGTTCGGCGACATCAGCGGCGTCGCGCCCGGCGCCAAGATCGCCGTCTACAAGGCACTCTGGGCCACCGAGGACGGTCGTGCCTCCGGGACGACGTCCGACCTGGTCGCCGCGATCGAGCAGGCGGTCACCGACGGCGTCGACGTGCTCAACTACTCGATCTCCGGGCCGACCGACACCACGCTCGAGGCGGCCGAGATCGCCTTCGAGGGAGCCGCCGAGGCGGGCGTCTTCGTCGCCGCCTCCGCCGGCAACGAGGGCCCGGGCGCCTCGACCGTCGCCCACAACAGCCCGTGGGTGACCACGGTCGCGGCCAGCACCCACCACAGCTTCGAGAACACCGCGGTCCTCGGCAACGGCGACAAGCTCGTCGGCGCCTCCATCAGCGCGACCGCGCTGCCCTCGACCCGCCTCGTCTCCGCGGCCGACGCCGGCGACGGCACCGCGCTCTGTGCGCCCGACAGCCTCGACCCGGCCAAGGTGGCCGGCACCGTCGTCGTCTGCGAGCGCGGTGGGGTCGACCGGGTCGTGAAGAGCGAGGAGGTCGAGCGGGCCGGTGGGGTGGGCATGCTGCTGGTCAACGTCACCGAGGGCAGCCTCGACGCCGACTTCCACGCCGTACCGACGGTGCACGTGTCGCACGTCGACGCCCCCAAGGTCAGCGCCTACCTCGCCGCCGCCGGAGCCGACGCGACGGTGAGCTTCGTGCTCGGCAACCAGACCGGCACCGTGACCCCGGTCCCGCAGATCGCCGGATTCTCCTCGCGCGGCCCCGCCGCCTCCGACGACAGCGACCTGCTCAAGCCGGACGTCGCGGCGCCCGGTGTCTCGGTCCTCGCGGCGGTCGCGCCGCCGTCCAACCACGGGCGCGACTACGACCTCTACTCCGGTACGTCGATGGCCGCGCCCCACGTCGCCGGCCTCGCCGCGCTGGTCCAGGGCGTGCACCCGGCGTGGACGCCCATGCAGATCAAGTCCGCGATGATGACCACCGCCTACGACCTGAAGGACGCCTCCGGCAAGCGCTCCCGCGACCTGTTCGCCCAGGGCGCCGGCCACGTCGACCCGAAGGAGTTCCTCGACCCGGGCCTGTTCGTCCTGTCCGACTGGGAGCAGTGGCGCGGCTACGTCACCGGCCTCGGCCTCGACACCGGCGTCCCCGCCCTCGCCCCCAACGCCGTCAACCTGCCCTCGCTCGCCGAGGGCCACGTGATGACGTCGGCGACGCTGAGCCGCACCTTCACCGCCGCGCGCCGCGGCACCTGGCGGGTCAAGGTCGACGTACCGGGCTTCCGGAGCAGCGCCAGCCGCTCGACCGTCACGGCCCGCCGGGCCGGCCAGGAGACGTCGATCGACTTCCGATTCGACCGGACGACCGCGCCCCTGAGCGAGTGGGCCTTCGGCCACATCACCCTCACCGGCCCGACCACCGTGCGCCTCCCCGTCGCCCTGCGCCCGGTCTCGGTCAAGGCCCCCACCTCGGTCGCCGGCACCGGCACCGATGGCTCGGTCACGGTCCCCGTCACCGGTGGCTTCACCGGCGACCTCGCCGTCGCCCGCGCCGGCCTGGTCAAGGGTCAGGTGGCCGAGGGCACCATCGAGGTCGGCGACTACGCCCTGGAGTGCGTCACCATCGGCGCCGGCAACGACCTCGCCCAGTTCGACCTCGTCGCCCCCGACGCCAAGAGCGACCTCGACATGTACGTCTACAAGTCGCGCACCTGCGACCCCGGCTCGGTCACCGCCGTCGCCGGCGAGATCGCCACGCCGTCCTCCGGCGAGACCTTCTCGCTCGAGAACGCCCCCGCCGGCACCTACCTCGTCGAGGTCGACGCCTTTGCCGCCGGCGACCAGGGCACCCCCGTGCCGTACTCGCTGCGGGTCTACGACCTCGGCGGCTCGCCCTCGGTCGGCAACCTCAAGGTCGACCCTGACCCGGTCCCGGTGAGCACGGGCAAGGACACCTCGTTCGACCTGTCGTGGACGGGGCTCGACGCGGACGCGCACTACTTCGGGCTGCTCGGGTACGACGGGGCGCCGAGCTCGACGTACGTGTACGTGGACACGGCGACCGCGCCCTGAGGACGTCGCCGCCCGGGGTGCTCAGATCAGCTTCTTGAGCACCCCGAGCGGCGCGTGCTTCATCACCGGCGCCATCGCCGCCCACGGCAGCGGCGGCACGCACGCGTCGGCGACCTCCTTCTCGATCGCGGCGACCATCGCGCGCACGCCCTTCTCGGTCGACGACATCAGCGGCGTCGACTGCTCGACCTGGTCGTTCATCTCCGAGCGGATGTAGCCCGGGTAGAGCACGGTCACCTTGATCTTCTTCTGCAGCCGGGTGCCGTGCAGCTCGGTCCGCAGCCCCTCGGCCAGGTGGGCGACGCCCGCCTTCGTGGCGGCGTACGTGGTCATGGACGAGGGCATCCCGCGCATCGCCGACATCGACGACACCATCACCAGGTGCCCGGCCTCCTGGGCCCGGAAGATCTCCATCGCCGCCTCGGTCTGCGCGAGCGCGCCGACGAAGTTGGTCATCGCCGTCTCCAGGTTGGCGTCGAAGCGCCCGGTCCCCAGCCTGGCGCCCTTGCCGAGCCCCGCGTTGACGACCACCCGGTCGAGCCGGCCCAGCTCGTCGCGCAGCTCACCGAAGACGCGGAACACCGCGGCGTGGTCGGTCACGTCGAGCGCCCGGTAGGCGACCTTGCGCTCCGGGTGCTTCGCGGTGATCTCGCCGGCCAGCTCCTCCAGCCGCTCGGTACGACGCGCGGCTAGCGCGACGTCGTACCCGAGGTCGGAGAGCTGGCGGGCCATCTCGGCGCCGAGGCCGCTGGACGCGCCGGTGATGAGGATCGTCTTCGCCATGGGGTCAGTGTGGCCCACCGGACGGGCGTCCGGACTTGGTGAGGGATCGATGAGTGGGCGTTGACGCGGCGCCCCCGGACTCTGACAGTGGTGGATCCGCCGCACCCGAGGAGACCCCCCATGGCCATCACTCACCGCGTCACCCGGGCCGTGCTGGCCGTGACCGCCGCGACCAGCGCATTGCTGGCCCTGACCGGGACCTCGGCCCAGGCCTGGACGACCTACAAGCCGAGCGGCGGACCGGCGGTCAGCTTCGTCAACCAGGGGACCATCAAGATCGACTTCCCGCTGGGGCCGTTCTCGCTGAGCTGCACGTCGGCGACCCTGAGTGGAACCGTCACCAGCCCGGGGACCAGCCGCGCCTACGCGGCGCCGACCGGGAGCACCGGCCCGGCGGCCGCCTCGATGGGCACGATGAGCAGTGGCTGCTCGCACCCGGTCTGGCCCTCCACGGTGACTCCGCTGGGCACCTGGAAGTTCGCCATCACCGGCGACCCCGTCGTCGTCCCGAGCGCGACGGGCACCTCCAGCCGTCGGGCGATCGCCGAGTATCCCGCCAAGATCTACGACATCCGGGCGTACGTCGACGTGGCCGGCTGCAAGTTCTACATCGGCGGTGCGACCGACACGGCTACCACCACGACCGGCACCGGCTGGATCACTGGCACGTTCGACCCCCTGACGCAGGTGTTCAAGGCGAAGGCGTCGTCGACCGGTCTGGTCGTGTCCACGATCCCCACCGGGTCCATGTGCACCACCCTCGACTACTTCTACGAGGACGACCCGGTCCAGGTCACCGGTGCCACCGCGGGTTCGGCGGCGCTGTGGAAGAACATCCCGCCGGCCGGGTCGTCGTCGCTGGCGATCGGTCACCCCTGACGGCGAGGGTCTGCGCCACAGGAGGGAGCGCGCCGGTTCGACCGGCGACCACATACCGGGTATACATATCCCCATACCCAGTATGTAACCCTGGACGGAGACCCCCGCATGTCCGTGAAGCACGCCCTCCTCGCCCTCCTGGAGCAGGAGCCGATGTACGGCTACCAGCTGCGCGTGGAGTTCGAGCAGCGCACCGGCACCACCTGGCCGCTCAACGTCGGGCAGGTCTACACGACCCTGAGCCGGCTGGAGCGGGATGGGCTGGCGCTCGGGGCGGGGGAGGACGCCGAGGGGCACGTGATCTACCGGATCACCGAGGCGGGGCGCGACGAGGTGGCCAGCTGGTTCACCACGCCCGTCGCGCGCACCCAGCCGCCGCGTGACGAGCTGGCGATCAAGCTCGCGCTGGCCGTCACCGTGCCCGGCGTGGACGTCGCGACGGTGATCCAGCAGCAGCGCAGCGCCACGATGACCGCGCTGCAGGACTACACCCGGCTCAAGCGCCAGGCCACCGGTACGGCGCCGGCCGAGCTGGCGTGGAGCCTGGTGCTCGACTCGCTGGTGTTCGGGGCCGAGGCCGAGGTGCGCTGGCTCGACCACTGCGAGGCCCGGCTGCGGCGCGCGGCTGCCGAGCGGGCCGACCAGGCGCCGGCCGCCGTGGTCGCCCCCGAGGCCGAGCGGAGCACCCGATGATCCCGGCGACGTACGACGAGCACGCGGCCCGCCGCCTCGAGCGCGCCGAGCGCCGCTGGCTCGCCGACGCCCGCGCCCGGCTGAGCTCCCGCGCCGCCCACCCCCCCCGACCCACCACCCCGAACCGTCCGGAGGCCGACCGATGACCGCCGTCCTGCAGCTCACCGATGTCGTCCGCGTGCACGGCGAGGCGCCCCACGAGGTCCAGGCGCTGCGCGGCGTCTCCTTCGCCGCGTACGCCGGCGAGCTGGTCGCCGTGATGGGCCCCTCGGGCTCGGGCAAGTCCACCCTGCTCACCATCGCCGGCGGGCTCGACCAGCCCACGAGCGGCGCGGTCACCGTCGAGGGCACCGACCTGGCCCGGCTCGGCCAGGCGGACCGGGCGCGGATGCGGCGCACGTCGATCGGCTACGTCTTCCAGGGGTTCAACCTGATCCCCGCGCTGACCGCCACCGAGAACGTCGCGCTCCCGCGCGAGCTCGACGGCGTCCCCGCGCGCCAGGCGCGGGCCGAGGCGCTCCAGGCGCTCGAGGAGGTCGGCATCCCCCACCTCGCCGACCGCTTCCCCGACGACATGTCCGGTGGTCAGCAGCAGCGGGTCGCGATCGCGCGTGCGGTCGTCGCCGAGCGGCGCCTGATCCTCGCCGACGAGCCCACGGGCGCGCTCGACACCGAGACCGGCGAGGAGATCCTGCGCCTGCTCCGGGCGCGCTGCGACGCCGGTGCGGCCGGCGTCCTGGTCACCCACGAGGCGCGCCACGCGGCGTGGGCCGACCGGGTGGTGTTCCTGCGCGACGGCGTGGTGGTCGACGAGACCGGTACCGACCGGGCCGAGACCCTGACCGAGCCCGCGGCCCGATGAGCGCCACGGGAAGCAGCCTCGGCGGCTGGCGGGTCGCGCTGCGCCTGGCCCGCCGCGAGGCCTGGCGGCGCAAGGGGCAGACCCTGCTCATGCTGGTCCTCATCTGCGGGCCGGTCATGGCGGTGTCCGCCGCGACGGTCGTGTGGCGTACGTCGGACGTCAGCTCCGCCGAGAGCGTCACCCGGGTGATGGGCGGCGCGGAGGCGTTGCTGACCCCGCAGCAGACCCGCGACGTGGCGCAGGAGTTCGACCCCGCCGACGGCACGTCCTGGGGCGCCGACAACGAGACCCCGGCGACCGAGGCCGAGATCCGCACGGTGCTCGGGGAGCGGCCGCTGCTGCCGGTGCGCCACGAGTCCTCCGACTACCGCACCGACCACGGCATCGCCGGCACGAACCTGCTCGTGGTGGACCTGCGGCACCCGCTCGCCGAGGGGCTGTTCCGGCTCGCCGAGGGGCGCTTCCCCCGCGCCAAGGACGAGGTCGTGGTCAACGCGGCCCTCGCCGACCGCGGTCCGGGGCTGGGCGAGAAGCTCGTGCTCGAGCAGCGTGCCCCCGACGGCACCAAGGTCCCGCGCGAGCTGCGCATCGTCGGCGTCGGCGACTACGCCGACAGCCGGACCCGTGCCTGGGCGGGCGTGCTGCCCGGAGCGGTCGGCGAGCCGACGGCCGACGACGGTCCGCCCGACCTGCTCGTCGGCGGTGCTCCGGTGACCTGGTCCGACGTGCTCAGGCTCAACGAGCTCGGTGTCCTCGTCGCCTCGCGCCAGGTCCTCACCGACCCGCCGCCGGAGTCCGCGCTGGCCCCCGACATGCGCGGCGGCGACGACGGCGACAACACCGCGCTCACCGTGCTCGGGCTGGTCGTCGCGATGGTGCTGCTCGAGGTCGTGCTGCTGGCCGGACCGGCGTTCGCGGTCCGGGCGCGCGCCCAGGCTCACACGCTCGCCCTCGTCGCGGCCAGCGGCGGGACGCCGGCCCAGGCGCGGCGTACCGTCCTCGCCTCCGGCGTCGTCGTCGGTCTGATCGGCGGGGTGCTCGGCGTGGTCCTCGGGATCGCCGGCTCGACGCTCGCGATACCGATCGCGCAGCGGCTCGACGCCGCCTGGTTCGGTCCCTTCGAGGTGCCGTGGGCGCTGCTCGCGCTGGTCGCCGGGTTCGGGTTCGTGTCCGCGGTGCTCGCGGCCGTCGTCCCCGCGTTCGCGGCCTCGCGCCAGGACGTCGTCGCCGTGCTCGCCGGTCGTCGTGGCGAGGGCCGGCCCTCGCGCCGCTCGCCGGTGGTCGGCCTGGTCCTGATCGGGCTCGGTGTGGCCGGCTCCGTGGTGGGCTCGCGGCCCGGTGGCGGCAGCTCCGCGCTGCTCGTCGGCGCCTCCGCGATCATCTCCGTGGTCGGCATGATCTTCCTGGTCCCGGTCGTCGTGGCGGGCCTCGCCCGGCTCGCCGCCCGGCTCCCGCTGCCCCTGCGCTTCGCCGCCCGCGACGCGGCCCGGCACCGGATGCGTACCGTCCCGGCGATCGCCGCCGTCGGCGCCACCGTCGCCGGCGTGATCGCGCTCGGCATCGCGGTCTCCAGCCAGGCGGCCTCCGACGAGCAGGGCTACGCGCCGATGCTGCCGATCGGCTACGGCGCCGTGCCGCTGCCGACCGACGCCACCCCCGCGAACGTGGACGAGGTCGAGGAGATCCTGCGCAAGGGCCTGCCCGACGCCCCGCGCGAGCGGGTCACCGGCGTCGTGATGGACAGCGAGGAGCACTCGCTCGACATCGGCCTCGCGCACGGCGACCAGCGCGTGAACACCAGCTACCTCGGGATGCTCGGGACGTCGTACGTCGTCGCGGACGGGCTGCCCGACTACCTCGGCACCCGCAGCGACGATCGCGCCGCGGCCGACCGGGTGCTCGCCGACGGCGGGATCGTCGTGCTGCGCAACCGCAACGAGAACGCGCTGCCCGCGGACCGGTTGACGGTCGAGGTCGGCGAGGTGCCGTTCGGGGGCGGCGAGATCACGAACCTGCGCAAGGCCGACCTCCCGGCCGTCGCCGCGCGGGTCCCCGAGCGCTCGTCGCCCGTGGCTGCGGTGCTCTCGCCCGCGGCCGCCGAGAAGCTGCGGCTGCCGACCGCGACGACCGCGTTCGCCGTACGGCCGACGATCGAGCGGGCCGCCCTCAAGAACGTCAACGAGCAGCTCGCCGCCAGCCCCGCCAACGTGGAGCTGCAGGTCGAGCGCGGCTACCAGCCCGACGCCGCGACCCAGATCATCAAGCTGGTCCTCGCGGTGCTCGGCGGGATCCTCATGCTCGGCGGCACCCTGACGGCGACCTTCCTCGCCCTCTCCGACGCCCGGCCCGACTTCGCCACCATGGCGGCCGTCGGTGCCCGGCCCCGGACGCGGCGCGGGGTGGCGGCATCGTACGCGCTGGTGGTGGGGCTCGTCGGTGCGCTCCTGGGCGCCCCGATCGGCTTCATCCCGGGGGTCGCGATCAGTCGTCCGCTGACCTACGACGACGCCACCAGCAGCACCCTCCTCGAGATCCCGTGGCCCCTCCTGGGCGCCGTGGTCCTCGGGTTGCCGCTGCTGACCGCGCTCATCGTGGGGGCCGCGGCCCGGAGCCGGTTGCCGCTCGCCGCCCGCGTCGACTGAGGACGGCGGCGGGTCAGCCCATCTTGCGAACGGCGACCCGGGCCAGGCGGGCGAACGGCGCCGCCCGCACCTTCGTGGGCTGGTCGATGCCCAGCAGGAGCAGCCGCTTGCCGTCGCGGACCAGCACCACGCGGCTGTAGATGGTCGGCTCGTGGAGCTCGGGCCGGAAGGTCGCGGTGAGCCGGTAGCCGAGCCGCTGGTCGCCCAGCCGCGGGACCTTGACCGGGCGCAGCGCGGTGTCGACCCCGGCCCAGTACTGGCGGCAGCCGCGGACGAAGCGCTGGAAGCCCGCGAAGACCGCCTTTGCCTGCGCCTTCGTCGCGAATTTCACGAGCAGGGCGGTGACCGAGCGCCGGTCGCCGTACCCGGTGACCACGCGGCCGGAAGTGCCGGTGACCTCCGGTCCCGTCGTGCACTCCTCGGTCCTGGCCGGGAAGGTGCGCCCGGGGAAGCGCGAGATCGGGACCTTCTTGAAGGCCGGGAAGGCCCGCACGACGTCGTCCCGGGTGATGACGTCGGGTGCGCGCACCGGAGCCGCCTGGGCGGTGGGCGTCGAGGGGACCCCTCACCCCCGCGCCGCGGCCCGGGCCCGGGCCAGGGCGGCCGGTGAGCCCGGCGTCGGGAACCACCGCAGCACGACGGCGCTCTGACCCAGCGTCCATACGGCATTGCAGACCCAGTAGACGAGCAGCGCGACCGGGACCACCCCGCCGGCGACGAGCATCCCGCCGGCCGACAGCACCGGCGCGAGCTGCTGGGCCCGGGCCATCGCGTCGGGCAGGTCCGCGGCGAGGGTGGTGGGCGCGACCAGGTAGCGCTGGGTCACGAAGCTCAGCGCGGCCGCCGTACCGGCCAGGGCGGCGACGACCGCCAGGTGTGCCGCCCCGCCGCCGAGGTACCCGTGCGCCGTCAGCGGTACGCCGACCAGCGTCGCCGCGCCGAACGAGGCCACGAGCGCCGGCGTGAGCGCACCCACCGCGGCGCCGTCCGCGACCCGGGAGAGCAGGTGGTAGAGCGCCATCCAGACCGGGATCTGCAGGAGCAGGGGCAGGCACCCCAGCCGGGAGATCCCGTGCTCGGCGTTGACCTCGCGCCGGGCGGCGAGGAAGGCGCGCATGCTGTCGGGATCGGTCTTGCCGCGGTAGCGGTCGGTGAGCTCCTTCAGGTGCGGCCGGGCGCGTGCTCCGGCGTGTGCCTGGCGGACACCGCGCACCACGAGCGGCAGCAGCGCCAGCCGTACGACGACCACCACCCCCGCGATGCTCAGCAGCCAGGCGGCGCCACCCGCGGGGTCGAGGCCGAGTGCGGCAGCGAGGGAGTGGGTGCCCGCGACGATGCTCGCGAGGGCAGGGGACAGCGGGGCGAGAGGGGACATGCGAGGACTCCTGGGGACGTGCGGGAAGGGTGGGGTCGTGGCTCGCGGACGCGAGCGTCAGACCGCCCCAGGAGCGCGCGGACGGACCGGGTGGTGCACCGGGTCGGTGAAGCGCGAGGTCAGCGCCGGCGCGGGGCGCCCGGCACGCAGGTGGGCCGGGACCGGGCTCGGGGCGAGCGTGCCGGCGACGGCCAGGTGGATCAGCGCGGCGAGCGCCAGCGCGAGGGCGAGCACGGTCAGGCCCACGGACGCCGGCGAGTCGGCGACCAGGACGGGCGTCGCGAGCAGTGCGAGGAGCCCGGCGAGCAGCCCGGCGACCAGCACGGCGGTCCGTGCGGTCAGCGGGTCGGCGTCGCGGCGCATGCGGCGAGCGTAGCCGGGGGCCGGTCCTCGAGCACCCGCGAAGTGCGGAGGTTGCGGCCACGAAGTGGGCCGGTTGCTGGTCCGAGAACCGACAGCGCGTCAGCTCTCGCACCAGCAACCTCCCCACTTCGGACCAGCAACCTCCCCACTTCGCGCGACCCCACTTAAAGTCAGGCTTGACTGTTTGTTTCTCCCGAGACATGCTGACCCCGTGAGCGCCACCACCCGCGTCCCCCAGGAGGAGCGGACCCGCGTCATGCGGCAGCGGCTGATGGACGCGACGGTCGAGCTGCTCGTCGAGAAGGGCTTCGGCGGTACGACGACCACCCTCGTCTCCGAGCGCGCCGGCGTGAGCCGCGGCGCCCAGCTGCACCACTTCCCGACCAAGAACGACCTCGTGGTCGCGGCGGTCGCTCACCTGACCGCGATCCGGGGTTCCGACCTGGAGGCCGCGGTCGCGCGGCTGCCTCAGGGGGAGGGGCGGACCGAGGCGGTCGTGCAGATGCTGGGCGACCACTTCGCCTCCGACGTGTTCACCGCGGCGCTCGAGCTCTGGGTCGCGGCCCGGACCGATGCGACGCTGCACGAGGCGGTCGCGCCGCTGGAGCAGCACCTCGGGCGCGAGACCCACCGGCTCACGGTCGAGCTGCTCGGGATCGACGAGGCGCGGTCCGGGGCGCGGGAGCTGGTGCAGGCGACGCTCGACCTGGTCCGCGGTCTGGGGCTGGCCAACACGCTCGGTGACGACGCCCGCCGTCGCCGCCGGATCCTCACCGAGTGGGCGCGCACGCTCGATGCCGCGCTCCGCAACCCGCAAGGAGACGACGCATGAGTGTCCTCGACGACGTGATCGCCGACCTGAGTGCCGAGGGCGACCAGCTCCGTACGACGGTCGCCGCCCTCGACGCCGACGCCTGGCGCACGACCACGCCGGCCGAGGGGTGGGACGTCGCGACGACGGTCGCGCACCTGCTCTGGACCGACGAGGTCGCCGTCCTCGCCGCCGGTGCGCTCGCCGACGACGCCGGCAAGCAGGCCTGGGACGCCGTCGTCCTGCTGGCGATCGAGGACCCGACCGGCTTCGTCGACACCGAGGCGCTGCGCATCGGCGCGGCGGCTCCCGACGAGCTCCTCGCCCGCTGGGACGCCGCCCGGCCGGCGCTCGTCCAGGCCCTGCGCGACTACCCGGACGGCGCGAAGATGCCGTGGTTCGGGCCCCCGATGGCGCCGACCTCGATGGCGACCGCGCGGTTCATGGAGACCTGGGCCCACGCGCTCGACGTGTACGACGCGCTCGGCGTACGGCCCGAGGTGACCGACCGGATCAAGCACGTCGCCCACATCGGCGTCCGCACCCGCAACTTCGCCTACGCCAACAACGGGCTCGACGCCCCCGCCGAGGAGTTCCGGGTCGAGCTGACCGCGCCCTCTGGAGCCCTGTGGACCTGGGGACCACCTGACGCTCCGCAGAGGGTGAGTGGAGCCTCCTACGAGTTCTGCCAGCTCGTCACCCAGCGCATCCACCGCGACGACACCGGCCTCAAGGCGGTCGGTGACGACGCCGAGAAGTGGCTGACCATCGCCCAGGCCTTCGCCGGCCCGGCCGGCGGCGGGAGGGACCCCCGATGACCCAGCCGATCAGGATCGCCAACTGCAGCGGCTTCTACGGCGACCGGCTCTCCGCCCTGCGCGAGCAGCTCGAGGGCGGTGACGTCGACGTCATCACCGGCGACTACCTCGCCGAGCTGACCATGCTCATCCTCGGCATGGACACCCTGCGCGACGCCGACCTCGGCTACGCGCGGACGTTCCTCAAGCAGCTCGAGGACACCCTCGGCCTCGCGCTCGACAAGGGCGTCAAGATCGTCAGCAACGCCGGCGGGCTCAACCCCGCCGCGCTCGCCGCCAAGATCCAGGCGCTCGGCACCGGCGCCAAGGTGGCGTACGTCGAGGGCGACGACCTGCGCTCCGCGAACCTCTTCGAGGGCGCGCTCACCGCCAACGCCTACCTGGGCGCCTTCGGCATCGCGTCCGCGCTGAGCAACGGCGCCGACGTCGTCGTCACCGGCCGCGTCACCGACGCCAGCGTCGTGGTCGGCCCCGCGATCGCCCACCACGGCTGGACCCCCACCGACTACGACGCGCTGGCCGGCGCGGTCGTCGCGGGCCACGTCATCGAGTGCGGCACGCAGGCCACGGGCGGCAACTTCTCCGGGTTCACCGACCTGTTCCGGGCGGGTGCGCCGATGACGACGCCGCTCGGCTTCCCGATCGCCGAGGTCGCGGCCGACGGCAGCAGCGTGATCACCAAGCACGACGGCACCGGCGGCGCGGTCACGGTCGACACGGTCACCGCACAGCTGCTCTACGAGATCCAGACGACGCGCTACCTCAACCCCGACGTCACCACGCACCTCGACTCGATCCGGCTCCACCAGCAGGGACCCGACCGGGTCGAGGTCACCGGGGTCACCGGCGCCGCGCCGGCCGAGCAGCTCAAGGTCGCGGTCAACACGCTCGGCGGCTACCGCAACCAGGTCGAGTTCGTGCTCACGGGGCTCGACATCGACGCCAAGGCCGAGTGGCTGCGCAGCCAGCTCGACCCGCAGCTCACCGCGGCCGACGTCACCTGGACCCAGACCCCCGCCCGGACGGGCGATGCGGACACCGAGGAGGGCGCCTCGGTCATCCTGCGCTGCATCGGCAAGGACCCCGAGGCGGGTCCGCTCGGCAAGCCGTTCACCGGACCGGCGGTCGAGCTCGCGCTCGCCAGCTACCCGGGCTTCACGATGACGACGCCGCCCCAGAAGCCCAGCCCGTTCGGCATCTACCGCCCCGAGTACGTCGACCGCGGCGCCGTCGAGCACACCGTCGTCCACCACGACGGGACCCGCGAGGTCATCGCCGACCCGACCACGTTCGCCGACCCGGCCGAGCTCGACCCGGCGCTCGGCAAGCGCCCGTCGCCGTACCCGGCGCCGGCGGACACGATCACCCGCCGGATGCCGCTGGGCACGTTCGTGCACGCGCGCTCGGGCGACAAGGGCGGCAACGCCAACCTCGGCCTCTGGGTCAAGAACGACGGCTCGGAGCGCTACGAGGCGCGCGTGCAGTGGCTCGCCAAGATCGTCAAGGACCGCAAGGTCCGCGAGCTCGTGCCCGAGGCCAAGGACCTCGACATCGACGTCTACGTGCTGCCCAACCTGGGCGCGGTCAACGTCGTGATCCACGGCCTGCTCGGCGACGGCGTCGCCGCGTCCACCCGGTTCGACCCCCAGGCCAAGGGCCTCGGCGAGTGGGTCCGCAGCCGGATCGTCCACATCCAGGAGGACTTGGTATGACGACCTTCGACCACGGCTGGACCGAGGAGCAGCGCGCCCTCAAGCAGTCCGCCATCGCGTTCACCCAGCGCGAGGTGACGCCCCACCTCGACCAGTGGGAGAAGGACGGCGAGCTGCCCCGCGAGCTGCAGAAGAAGCTCGCCCACGCGGGCCTGCTCGGCGTCGGCGTGAGCGAGGAGGTCGGCGGCGACGGCGGCGACCTGATGGACATCTGCGCCGCCCAGGAGGGCTTCATGGAGGCCGGCTGGTCCGGCGGGGCGATGGCCTCGGCGTTCACCCACGGCATCGCGATCCCCCACATCATCCAGAACGGCAGCCCCGAGCTGGTCGACGCGTGGGTCCGCCCGACGCTCGCCGGCGACCTGATCGGCTCGATGGCGGTCACCGAGCCGGGCACCGGCTCCGACGTCGCCGGCATCACCACCCGCGCCGTTCGCGACGGCGACCACTGGGTGATCAACGGCGCCAAGACGTTCATCACCTCCAGCGTCCGCGGCGACTTCGTCACCACGGCGGTCCGTACGGGGGAGGCCGGCGCCCACGGCATCTCGATGATCGTCGTGCCCAAGGGGACGCCGGGCTTCACCGTCTCGCGCAAGCTCGACAAGATGGGCTGGCTCGCCTCCGACACCGGCGAGCTGTCGTACGTCGACGTGCGTGTCCCGGTCGGCAACCTGGTCGGCCAGGAGAACCACGGTTTCTACTACATCGCCGAGAACTTCGTCACCGAGCGGATCTTCCTCGCGCTGATGGGCTACGGCCATGCGCTGCGCTGCCTCAACCTGAGCGTCCAGTACTGCAAGGACCGCGAGACCTTCGGCAAGCCGCTGGTCAAGAACCAGGTGGTGCGGGCCAAGCTCGTCGAGATGCACCGCCAGGTCGCGATCGCGCGGGGCTACACGCTCGAGGTCGCCCAGCGCTACGTCGCCGGTGAGAACGTCATCGCCGAGGCCTGCCTGGCCAAGCAGACCGCCGTCGACACCGCGGTGTGGGTGGCCGACCAGGCGGTCCAATTGCACGGAGGAATGGGCTACATGCGCGAGTCCGAGGTCGAGCGGCACTACCGCGACGTCCGGCTGCTCCCGATCGGCGGCGGTGCGACCGAGGTCCTCACCGACCTGGCCGCCAAGCTGCTGGGCTACGCCTGATGGGCGTGCTGAAGCCGCTGGGCGGCGAGGTGACGGTGCACATGAAGGCGCCCGTCGAGGACGTCTGGGCGCTGGTCAGCGATGTCACCCGGATCGGCGAGTTCTCGCCCGAGACGTTCGAGGCCGAGTGGACCCACGGCGCCACCGGGCCCGTGGCGGGCGCGCGCTTCCGCGGGCACGTCAAGCGCAACGGCGTCGGGCCGACGTACTGGACTCCGTGCACGGTGACCAAGGCCGACCAGAACGAGGTGTTCGAGTTCGCCGTCGGCCTCGACGGCAACGCCCTCAACACGTGGGGCTACCGGATGCAGGCCGAGAACGGCGGCACCAGCGTCACCGAGTACTTCCGGCTCACGCCGGCCTGGTTCATGCGCGGCTACTGGCTCGTCCTGGGGCGGCTTCGCGGCAAGACCAACGAGCGCGGGATGCGCACGACCTTGGAGAGGATGAAGGCGGTGGTGGAGTCATGACGACGACGGAGACCGAGGCGCCGGAGCAGGCGCCCGAGCAGGACCGGCGTACGGCCATGGAGGCCAAGCTCGCCGACCTGCACGCCGAGCAGGCCAAGGCGGTCGAGGCCGGCGGCAAGTACATCGCCCGCCACAAGGACCGCGGCAAGCTCACCGCCCGCGAGCGGATCGACCTGCTCGTCGACGAGGGCTCGGCCTTCCTCGAGCTGATGCCCCTGGCCGGTTGGGGCAGCGACTTCGCCGTCGGCGCCTCCCTGGTGACCGGCATCGGCGTGGTCGAGGGTGTCGAGTGCCTGATCGTCGCCAACGACCCGACGGTCAAGGGCGGCGCGCTCAACCCGTGGTCGCTGAAGAAGTCCTTCCGGGCGGCCGAGATCGCCGAGAAGAACTTCCTCCCCACGATCAACCTCACCGAGTCGGGCGGCGCGGATCTGCCCACCCAGAAGGAGATCTTCATCCCCGGCGGTCGCGGCTTCCGCGACCTCACCCGGTCCAGCGCCCGCAAGCAGCCCACCATCTCGGTGGTCTTCGGCAACTCCACCGCGGGCGGCGCCTACGTCCCCGGCATGAGCGACTACGTGATCATGGTCAAGGAGCAGGCCAAGGTGTTCCTGGCCGGCCCGCCGCTGGTCAAGATGGCGACCGGCGAGGAGTCCGACGACGAGACACTCGGCGGCGCCGAGATGCACTCGCGGGTCTCCGGTCTGTCCGACGCCCTGGCGGTCGACGAGCACGACGCGATCCGGCTCGCGCGGCGCGCCGTGGCCCGGCTCAACTGGCGCAAGCAGGGCGACGTACCGACCGAGGCGTTCGCCGAGCCCGACCTCGACCCCGAGGACCTCCTCGACCTGATCCCCACCGATCTCAAGGAGCCGTTCGACCCGCGCGAGGCGATCCTCCGGATCGTCGACGGGACGGGGCCGGCCAACGAGGTCGCCTTCGACGAGTTCAAGCCGCTCTACGGCTCGGCGCTCTGCGTCGGCTGGGCCAAGCTCCACGGCCACCCGATCGGCATCCTCGCCAACGCGCGCGGCGTCCTGATGAGCGAGGAGGCCCAGAAGGCCGCTCAGTTCATCCAGCTCGCCAACCAGAAGGACACGCCGCTGCTCTTCCTGCACAACACCACCGGCTACATGGTCGGCGCGGAGTACGAGCAGGGCGGCATCATCAAGCACGGCGCGATGATGATCAACGCGGTCTCCAACTCCAAGGTCCCGCACCTGACGGTGATCATGGGCGCGTCCTACGGTGCCGGCAACTACGGCATGAACGGGCGCGCCTACGACCCGCGCTTCCTCTTCACGTGGCCCTCGGCCAAGTCGTCGGTGATGGGCCCCGCCCAGCTCGCCGGCGTGCTCGAGATCGTCGCGCGCGAGTCGGCGGAGAAGAAGGGCCAGCCCTTCGACGCCGAGGGCTTCGTCGCCATCAAGCAGATGGTCGAGGAGCAGATCGAGGAGCAGTCGCTGCCGTACGTGCTGTCCGGGATGGTCTACGACGACGGCGTGATCGACCCGCGCGACACCCGGACGGTGCTGGGCATCTGCCTGTCCGTCATCGACAACCAGCCGATCGAGGGCGCCATGAACTTCGGCGTCTTCCGGATGTGAGGGCCTTCCCGTGACCATCACCAGACTGCTCGTCGCCAACCGCGGCGAGATCGCCCGCCGGGTCTTCCGCACCTGTCGCGACCTCGGCATCGAGACCGTGGCCGTGCACTCGGACGCCGACGCGGGGATGCCGTTCGTGCGCGACGCGGACGCCGCCGTACGGCTGCCGGGGAACACGCCCGCCGAGACCTACCTGCGCGGGGACCTCGTCATCGCCGCCGCGCTCAAGGCCGGCGCCGACGCGATCCACCCTGGCTACGGCTTCCTGTCCGAGAACGCCGCCTTCGCCCGTCAGGTCGCCGAGGCCGGACTGACCTGGGTCGGCCCGGACCCGTCGTCGATCGAGCGGATGGGCTCGAAGATCGAGTCCAAGAAGCTCATGGAGGCGGCCGGCGTCCCGGTGCTCGGCAACTTCACCGCCGATAGCGCGACGGCCGAC
Organism: Pimelobacter simplex; assembly: GCF_024662235.1. GTDB lineage: Bacteria > Actinomycetota > Actinomycetes > Propionibacteriales > Nocardioidaceae > Nocardioides. Next base: position 4,736,861 of record NZ_CP096276.1, on the reverse strand, counting down.
GACCTGCCGCTCCTGGTCAAGGCGAGCGCGGGCGGCGGTGGCCGCGGCATGCGGATCGTCCGCGCGCTCGACGCCCTCGCCGGTGAGATCGAGACGGCCCAGTCGGAGGCGGAGTCGGCGTTCGGCGACGGCACCGTCTTCGTCGAGCCGTACGTCGAGAACGGGCGCCACATCGAGGTCCAGGTGCTCGGCACCGCCGACGGAACGATCGTCTTCGGTGAGCGCGACTGCTCGGTGCAGCGCCGCCACCAGAAGGTCATCGAGGAGGCGCCCGCCCCCGGCCTGCCGTCCGCGACCCGTACCGCCCTGCACGAGGCGGCCCAGGCGGCCGCCGAGGCGATCGACTACCGCGGCGCCGGGACGGTCGAGTTCCTCTACGACCCGGCCAAGGACCGCTTCTACTTCCTGGAGATGAACACCCGCCTCCAGGTGGAGCACCCCGTCACCGAGGCGATCTACGGCGTCGACCTGGTCGCGCTCCAGATCGCGGTCGCCGAGGGGCACTCGCCCGCCGTCGCCGTGGGGGAGCCCCACGGGCACGCCGTCGAGGTCCGGCTGTACGCCGAGGACCCGGCGCACGACTACCAGCCCCAGAGCGGCCGGATCCTGCGGTTCGAGATCCCCGGCGTGGTCAGCACCTTCGAGGGGCCGGCCGCCCACGGCCTGCGGCTCGACTCGGGTGTCGGCTCGGGCGACGAGATCGGCACCTTCTACGACGCGATGATCGCCAAGGTGATCGTGCACGCGCCGACCCGCGAGCAGGCCCTGCGCCAGCTCGCCGGCGTCCTGGCCAAGGCGGAGCTGCACGGCCTGGTCACCAACCGCGACCTGCTCGTCAACCTGCTCCGCGACCCGGTCTTCACCAGCGGCGCGATGCACACGACGTGGCTCGACACCGCCGACCTGGCCGCGCTCGCGGCGTCCCCGGGCGGTGAGGGGACCGCGCAGCTCTCGGCGTTCGCCGCGACGGTCGCGCTGGCCGAGGCCGCCCGCCTCGCCCGGCCCGTCCAGAGCCGGATCCCGTCCGGGTGGCGCAATGTCGTCGCCGGTCCGCAGGTCACCACGTTCCTGCACGGCGAGGACGAGCTCCCCGTCCACTGGTACGGCGGCCGCTCGTTCCGCTCCGCCGACCTCGAGTGCGTGGTGGTCACGGCGGCGGGGCCGGACGTCGTCGAGATCGAGGTCGACGGGGTCGCCCGCACCTTCCGGGTGTTCACCAGCGGCGACCGGGTCGACGTCGAGTCCTCGCTCGGCCACGTCGCGCTGCGCCGCAAGCCCCGCTTCGTCGACCCGTCCACCCAGGTCGCGGCCGGATCGATGCTCGCGCCGATGCCGGGCAGCGTGATCGCCGTACGGGCCGCGGTCGGGGACGTCGTCGCCGAGGGCCAGCCCATCCTCGTGATGGAGGCCATGAAGATGCAGCACACCATCGCGGCGCCCTACGCGGGCACCGTCACCGAGCTGTCGGCGTCCGCCGGACAGCAGGTCGAGGCGGGCGCCGTGCTCGCCGTCGTCGAAGCCACCGAGACCGACTCCGAAGGACAGGACGCATGACCCAGACGATGTTCACCGAGCCCGAGGAGCGCGTGGCGCTGCGCGAGTCGGTCAAGAAGCTCGCCAGCAAGTACGGCCGCGAGTACGTCGAGAAGCAGGCCCGCGAGGGCGGCAAGATGACCGAGATGTGGCTCGAGATGGGCCGCAACGGCTTCCTCGGCGTCAACATCCCCGAGGAGTACGGCGGCGGTGGCGGCGGCATGGCCGACCTGGCCGCCGTCCTGGAGGAGTCGGCCGCGGCCGGCGCCCCCCTGCTGATGATGGTCGTCTCGCCCGCCATCTGCGGCTCGATCATCACCCGTTGCGGCACCGAGGAGCAGAAGCAGCGCTGGCTCCCCGCGATCGCCGACGGCACGCACCTGATGGCCTTCGGCATCACCGAGGCCGACGCCGGCTCCAACTCCCACCAGATCACCACGACCGCCACGCGCGACGGCGACCAGTGGGTGCTCAACGGGCAGAAGACGTTCATCTCCGGCGTCGACGAGGCGCAGTCGGTGCTCATCGTGTCCCGCACCGAGGACGCCAAGACGGGCAAGCTCAAGCCCGCGCTGTTCGTCGTACCGACGGACGCGGAGGGGTTCACCAAGCAGCCCATCCCCATGTCCTGGCAGGCCCCGGAGAAGCAGTTCACGCTGTTCCTCGACAACGTCCGGGTCCCCGCCGACGCCCTCGTCGGCGACGAGGACGGCGGCCTCTGGCAGCTCTTCGCCGGCCTCAACCCCGAGCGCATCATGGGCGGCGCCTTCTCGTGCGGCATCGCGCGCTACGCGCTGGAGAAGGCCGTCACCTACGCCAAGGAGCGCTCGGTCTGGAAGGACCAGCCCATCGGCGCCCACCAGGGCATCGCGCACCCCCTGGCCAAGGTGAAGATCGAGCTCGAGCAGGCCCGCCTGCTCTGGCAGAAGGCCGCCGCGCTCTACGACGCCGGTGACGACTTCACGGCCGGCGAGTACGCCAACATGGCCAAGTACGCCGGTGGCGAGGTCGCCTGCAACGCCACCGACGTCGCCGTCCACACCCACGGCGGCAACGGCCTGACCCAGGAGTACGGCCTCGGCAACATGCTCGTCGCCGCCCGCCTGGGCCGGATCGCGCCGGTGAGCCGGGAGATGATCCTCAACTTCGTCGCCATGCACTCCCTGGGCCTCCCCAAGTCCTACTGAGCCGGCGTTCCGGCGCGCGAAGGGGCGCGTTTCGGCGGGCGAAGTGACACGTTCCGGCGGTCGAGGGATCGCCGCCGTGCACCTTCGGGCGCCGGAACTTGCTCCTTCGCCCGCCGGACCGTGCCCCTTCGCGGGCTTGGAGCTCAACCCCGGAGGTCGTCGCGGCGGATCTTCCCCGTGGCGGTCTTCGGGAGCTCGGCGACCACGTGCACCTCGCGCGGCGCCTTGTACGCCGCCAGCCGGCTGCGCGTGTGCGCGATCAGCTCGCGAGGGGTGGCGCTGCGCCCGGCGGCGAGGACGACGTGGGCGACGACGGCCTCGCCGCGGTAGTCGTCGGGGCGGCCGACGACGGCGGCCTCGTGGACGGCGGGGTGCTCGTAGAGGACGTCCTCGACCTCGCGGGGCCAGACCTTGTAGCCGGAGACGTTGATCTGGTCTTTGAGCCGGTCGACGAGGTAGATCCAGCCGTGGATGTCGATCACGACGACGTCGCCGGTGTGCAGCCGGCCCGCGGGCAGGGTGCGGGCGGTGGCCTCGGGGTTCTGCCAGTAGCCGGGGACGACCTGGGGGCCGGTGACGACGAGCTCGCCGGGTTCGCCGGGGGCGGCGGGGTCGTCCTCGTCGGTGACCACCTCGATGCCGACGCCGGGCAGGGCGCGGCCGATGGCGACGGCGCCGGAGAGCGGGTCGACCGGGGCGGTGACGCCGAGCGGTACGGCGACGACGGCCGAGGTCGTCTCGGTCATGCCGTACACGTTGTGGATGGCGATCCCGAAGCGGTCCCGGAACCGGTCGAGCGAGGCCTGGGGGACGGGCGCGCCGCCGGTGTAGACGGCGCGCAGCGACGCGAAGTGGCTGCGGCGGGCCCACTCCACCTGCTCGATGGCGTGGAAGGCGGTGATCGAGGCGATGGTGAACGTCGCGCCCTCGGCCTCGATGGTGGTCACCGCGTCTGCCGGGTCGAACCGGCCCGACAGGGCGAGGGTGGCGCCGCCGACGAGGGCGAGGGCGCCCGAGGCGACCGCGCCGGTGATGTGGAAGAGCGGGGCGGCGGCGTAGACGACGTCGTCGTCGGTGAGCTCGATCCATGCACCGAAGGCCTCGACGGTGGCGAGCACGTTGGCGTGCGTGTTCATCGCGCCCTTGGGCGGCCCGGTCGTGCCCGAGGTGTAGGTCAGCATCGCGATATCGCCGGGTCCCACCTCCGCCTCCGGTACGACGACGCCCGCCCCGGCGTGCGCCGCGACGACATCGGCGAGCGTCGGGTCGTCGTCCGCGACGCCGAGCCACCAGCCGACGGCGGTGCCCTCGGCGGCGGGACGCAGCACCTCGACGTCCGCCGCGGAGGTGATCACGCCGACCGCGCCGGAGTCGTCGAGCAGGTGGTGCAGCTCGCGGTCGCGGTACATCGGGTTGGCCAGGACGCCGACCGCGCCGAGTCGCCACAGCGCGAGCAGCGCGAGGGGGAAGGCCGGGACGTTCTGCAGGTGCAGCGCGACCCGGTCGCCGGCGCCGACCCCGCGCGCGGCGAGGTCGGCGGCGAGCGCGGTGGCGTCGGCGTCCAGCTCGGCGGCGCTCCAGCGCCGGCCGCGGTGGCTGAGCGCCACCCGCTCCGGTGCCGCGAGCACCCGCGCGCGCCAGGCGGCGGTCAGCGAGGTGGTCGGCGAAGTGGTCACCGCGCCGTCCCGGGCAGGGTGACGTGGCGCGGCGAGAGCTCGGCGACCGAGCGCGCGCCGAGCAGGCGCATGGTGCGGGCGAGCTGGGTCTCCAGGATCTCGATGCTGCGCTCGACGCCGGGCAGCCCGCCGGCCATCAGGCCGTAGAGGTAGGCCCGTCCGATGAGCACGAAGTCGGCGCCGAGGGCGAGCGCGGCGGCGATGTCCTGGCCGTGCATGACGCCGGTGTCGAGGATGATCTCGGCGTCGGTGCCCAGCGCGGCGCGGGTCGCGGGCAGCAGCGTCAGGGGGACGGGCGCCCGGTCGAGCTGGCGGCCGCCGTGGTTCGACAGGACGACGGCGTCGGCGCCGGCATCGACGGCGCGCCGGGCGTCCTCGGCGGTCTGGATGCCCTTGACCACGAGCTTGCCGGGCCAGCGCTCCCGCAGCCAGGCGAGGTCGTCGAAGGACACCGACGGGTCGAACATCGCGTCCAGCAGCTCGGCGATCGTGCCCGACCAGCTGTTGAGCGAGGCGAACGTCAGCGGCGGCGTGGTGAGCAGGTCGACCCACCAGCGCGGCCGCGGGATCGCGTCGAGCACCGTGCGCGGGGTCAGGGTGGGCGGGATCGTCATGCCGTTGCGGACGTCGCGCAGCCGTGCCCCCGCCACCGGTACGTCGACCGTGACGACGAGCGTGTCGTAGCCGGCCGCCGCGGCCCGGTCGACCAGCCCGAGCGAGCGCTCCCGGTCGGTCCACATGTAGAGCTGGAACCAGCGGCGCGCACCGGGCGCCGCGGCGGCGACGTCCTCGAGCGAGGTCGTCGCCATCGTCGAGAGCGTGTAGGGGATCCCGGCGCGCTGGGCGGCGACCGCACCGGCGATCTCGCCCTCGGTGTGCATGAGCCGGGTGAAGCCGGTGGGCGCGATGCCGAAGGGCAGCCGGCTGCTCGCCCCGAGGATGTCGACCGCGGTGTCGACGGTGCTGACGTCGCGCAGGATCTCGGGGTGGAAGGTCAGCTCGCGGAACGTCGCGCGGGCGCGCTCGAGCGAGATCTCGGCGTCGGCCGCGCCGTCGGTGTAGTCGAACGCCGCGCGCGGCGTACGCCGCCGGGCCATCGCGCGCAGCTCCTCGATGGTGTGCGCCTGGGCGAGCCGGTGGCGGCGCCCGAAGGCCGGACGGCGGAACCGGATGAGCGGCGCGAGGTCGCCCCAGCGGGGGAACCGGCGCGGCGTCCGCGGCATCGCCACGAGTTCATATCCTTGAACTTTGGTTCGCATACTTGACATGTGATGGACGATACACGAGGGTGATGTCATCCGCCGAGCACGTCCGTTGCCGGACGACGGTGGACATCGCGAGGGATCCGAGGCCCTGTGCCACCGCCTGCCGGCGGGCACTGCGGCCTGCCCTCACGTGTCCTGCGCGTGCCCGTCGGGAGCAAGCCCGAGAGGAAGTGAGAGTGTCGTGAAGCAGGTCCCCGTCGAGGAGCCGACCGCCCTCGTCCCGCTGGCCGTCCCGGCCGAGAGCGTGGCCGCCGGGCTCCCCGCACGCGACGACCACCGCCTGCGCGCCGGGTTCCGCCGGCACGCGCTCGGGCTGCCCGTGCGCGCCACCACGCTGACCTGGGAGCCCGGCGCCGAGCACGCGCCCGGCACCGGCTTCGTGGTCGAGGCGACGCTCGCCGGTGAGCAGGTCTGGAGGACCGCGGCCGACCGTCCGGTCGCGGTCCTCCCGGCCGAGGTCGCCGCGACCGCCCGCCGCCTGGAGTGGCAGGTGCGCAGCGCCGACGGTGCGTGGACCAGCGAGACCGCGACCGTCGAGTTCGGGCTCGCCGACGCCGCGGCCTGGCCGGCGCCCTGGATCGCCGCCCCGGCGAACCCGTTCGCGCGCGAGACCGACGACCCCGCGCCGTACCTGCGCCGGGAGGTCGAGCTCGCCGAGGTCCCGGAGGCCGCGCGCCTCTACGTCACCGCGCTCGGCATCTACCGGATCTGGGTCAACGGCACCGAGGTCACCACCGAGGACCTGCTCCGCCCCGGCTGGACCGAGTACGGCGTCCGCGTGCACCACCAGACCTTCGCCGTCGAGTCGCTCCTGCGCCCCGGCCGCAACGTCATCGCGGTCGCCCTCGCCAAGGGTTGGTACGCCGGCCGGGTCGGCCTGCTGCGCTACCCCGGCCTCTACGGCGAGCGCCCCGCGCTGCGCCTCCAGCTCGAGGCGACCACCGCCACCGGTGAGCGCACCCCGCTGCTCGGCACGTCCGAGGAGTGGCGGGCCGGCACCGGTGCCGTCCGGGCCACCGACATGCTGCGCGGCGAGATCCTCGACCTGCGTCGCGAGCCGCACGGCTGGACCGAGCCCGGCTACGACGACAGCGCCTGGGCGTCCGCCGAGGAGGTCACGCCCGACCCGCTCCCCGAGATCACCCCCCAGCCGCACGACACGGTCAGCGTCCTCGAGGTCCGCACCGGCGAGCTGGTGCGCGAGCACGGCCGCGGCCCGGTCGTCTTCGACTTCGGCCAGAACCTGGTCGGCTGGACCCGGATCACCTCCGCCCTGCTGCCGCGCACCGAGGTCGTCGTCCGGCACGGCGAGATGCTCACGCCCGAGGACCTCGTCTACCGCGACAACCTGCGCGGCGCCTTCCAGGAGGACCGGATCGCCGGCGACGGCGAGGGCCGCCAGGTGCTGGAGACCCGGTTCACCGTGCACGGCTTCCGCTACGCCGAGATCTGGGGTCTGCCGAGCGACAACCCCTACGGCAACTACGAGCTGCCCGCCGACGTCGAGGTCGAGGCGCTCGCGCTGACCGCGCTGCCCGAGGAGGTCGGCCGGTTCGCGAGCAGCAACGCGCTGCTCAACTCCTTCGCGTCGGCCGTCGAGTGGACGGTGCGCGACAACTTCATCGAGGTGCCGACCGACTGCCCGCAGCGCGACGAGCGGCTCGGCTGGCTCGGCGACGCGGGCGTGATCTCCCCGACCGCGCGCTACTTCCTCGACGTGGCGGCCTTCCTGGGCAAGTTCGTCCAGGACATCGCCGACACCCAGGGCCCCGACGGCGAGGTCTGGTCGTACGTCCCGCCGGTGCCGCCGGGCAACCAGCGGCCGGGCGCCCCGGGCTGGGCCGACGGCTTCGTGCGGATGTCCCACGTCCTCGCCGACACGTACGGCGACCTCACCACCGTCGACCGGATCTTCCCCGCGCTGGAGCGCTTCTGCGCCCACGTCGACCGCGAGAACCCCGACGGGCTGCGGGTCAACGCGGTCGGCGCGGACTTCGCCGACTGGCTCTCGCTGCCCGAGAAGGACGGCGAGCCGACCCACCCCGGCTTCGCCTGGACCGGCGCGCGCTCGACCGCGCCGCGCCCCGTCGTCGGCACCGCGCACACCTACCGCTCGCTGCGCCAGCTCGCCGACATCGCTCGCTGGACCGGTCGCGACGCCGAGGCCCGCCGCCTCGACGAGCGGGCCGAGGAGGTGCGGGCGGCGTACCGCACGGCGTTCGTGGGCGACGGCCTCGAGATCGCCGGCGCCACCCAGACCGTCTACGCCCAGGCGATCGGCTTCGGCCTGTTCGAGGGCGACGACGCGACCGTGGCCGCCGAGCGGCTCGCCGCGATGGTCCGCAGCCGCGGCTACGTCACCACCGGTATCCACGGCGTCCAGCACGTCATGCCCGCCCTCATGCGGCACGGCCACGCCGACCTGGCGTACGACGTCCTGCTGCGCGAGGAGATGCCCGGCTGGCTCTACATGGCCGCCCGCGGCGCGACCACCGTGTGGGAGAAGTGGGACGGGCTGCGCCCCGACGCCACCCTCTCGACCGCCCAGATGAACTCGTTCAACCACTGCGCGCTCGGCGCGGTCGGTGCCTCGCTCTTCGAGGAGATCGCCGGCATCGGTGTCGGCGGCGCCCTCGCCGCGGGCCGGATCGACGTCCGCCCGGTCTACTCCGAGCGCCTCGGCTGGGCCGGCGCCGTGCACGACAGCGCGCTCGGCCGGGTCGGCAGCCGCTGGGTGCACCAGGGCGAGAGCGTCGCCCAGGAGGTCGTCGTCCCCGCCGGCGCGACGGTCGCGTTCACCGCGCCCGACGGCTGGGAGCTCGACGGCGCCGCGACCAGCGCCGACCTCGCGCCCGGCACGCACCGGCTCTCCCTCGTCCGGGGGCGTCCGTGAACCGCGCGCGCCTGTTCCGCGTCGGCCTCAAGGTCCTGCGGCTCCTCGCGGTGCTGCTGGTCGTCTCGACGCTCTGCTTCTTCAGCCTCGCACTGCTCCCGGGTGACCCCGCCCGGCTGATGCTCGGCGACTCGGCGACGCCCGAGGCGGTCGCCACGCTGCGCTCGCAGCTCGGCCTCGACCTGCCCACGCTGGAGCGCTTCGGGCACTGGATCGGCGGCGTGCTCCAGGGCGACCTGGGTGAGTCCTACCGGACCGGCCAGTCCGTCACCGAGATCCTCGGCGAGCGGGCCCCGGTCACCGTCGAGCTCATCCTCCTCAGCCAGATCATCGCGCTGGGCCTGGCGGTTCCCGCCGCCATCGTCGCCGCGCACCGCCGTCGTACGGGCACCGACCGGGCGCTGAGCCTGTGGGTGTTCACCGCGCTCTCGACGCCGGACTTCGTCGTCGGCGTGGTGCTCATCTGGATCCTCTCGGTGCACCTGGGCTGGTTCCCGGCCAACGGCTACGCGCCGTGGTCGGATGGCGTCGGGCCGCACCTGTCGTCGCTGATCATGCCCGCGATCGCCCTCGCCGGTACGTCGTTCGCGCTCTACCAGCGCGTGCTGCGCGCCGACCTCGTCGAGACGCTGCGCCAGGACTACATCGAGGTCGCCCGCGCCAAGGGCCTCTCGCTGACCCGGATCACCTTCCGGCACGCGCTGCGCCCCAGCCTGCTCGGCCTCAGCACCCAGATCGGCGTCACGGTGGGCATGCTCATCGGCTCGACCGTCGTCGTGGAGTCGCTGTTCGGCCTGCCCGGCATCGGCGACGAGCTCGCCGGCGCCGTGACCGCCCGTGACTATGTCGAGGTCCAGGGCCTGGTGCTCGTCATCGCGACCTCCTTCGTGCTCGTCAACGCGCTGGTCGACGTCCTCTACCCCGTGATCGATCCGCGACTGGCCTCGTCGCGCCGAGGAGGTGCCCGATGACCGCCACCGCACCCGTGCCCGCTCCCGTCCCGACGCCCGAGCCGGCACCGGCGAAGCGCCGTCGTCGCCGCGGCGGCCGCTGGACGATCGCCGAGCGGCTCTCCGCCGGCTGGCTGGTCCTGCTCGTCGCCGGGATGCTCGTCCTGCCGGCCCTGCGGGGCATCGACCCCCTCGACATCGGGGCCGAGAGCCGGTTCGCCAAGTTCAGCCCCGAGCACTGGCTCGGCGCGGACAACCTCGGCCGCGACCTGCTGGCACGTGCGCTCGACGGCGCCCAGGTCTCCGTGCTCATCGGCGTCGGCTCGGTGCTCATCGCCGCGCTGATCGGCGTACCGCTGGGCATGCTGTCGGCCTACTACGGCGGCGCGATCGCCGCGGTGATCTCGTTCGTGGTCGACGTCATCCTGGCCTTCCCCGGCCTGGTGCTGGCCCTCGGCCTGGCGTCCTTCCTCGGCGCGAGCGTCACCAACGTGATGATCGCGATCACCGTGCCGATGTTCCCGGTGTTCGTCCGGCTCGCCCGCGCCCAGACGCTCGCCCTGCTGGAGACGGAGTACCTCGAAGCCAGCGAGGTGATCGGCACGCCGGTCCTGTCGATCATGCGCCGTGACGTGCTGCCCAACATCTCCGAGGCGATCCTCGCGTTCGGCTTCGTCAGCATCGGCCGCGCGATCCTCATCGAGGGCAGCCTGAGCTTCCTGGGCATCGGCGTCCCGCGCACCCAGCCCACCTGGGGCGGGATGATCAACGAGGGCCGGATCTACATGACCACCGACCCGCTGCTGATCCTCGTCCCGGGCGCCTTCCTGCTGCTGACGATCCTCAGCCTCAACCTCATCTCCGACCGCTTCCTGGTCGACGGAGACCCCGCGACGGGAGCCCGCGCATGAGCGCCGCCGAGCCGCTGCTCCAGGTCCGCGACCTGGTCGTCGAGTTCCGCACCGCCAACGGCCCGCTGCGCGCCGTCGACGGCGTCAGCCTGGACGTCGCCCGCGGCGAGCGGGTCGGCATCGTCGGTGAGTCCGGCTCGGGCAAGTCCGTCCTGTCCCGTACGGCGATGGGCCTGCTCGGCCGCAAGGACGCCCGCATCTCCGGCGAGATCACCTTCCGCGGCCGCGACCTGCTCGCGATGAGCGACAAGGAGCGCCGCGCGCTGTGGGGCCGCGAGATCGCCATGGTCTTCCAGGACCCGTTGAGCTCGCTGCACCCGATCACCCCCGTGGGCCAGCAGATCGTCGAGACCCTGCGTCGCGACCCGGCGATGGACAAGACCAAGGCGCGCGCCCGGGCGATCGAGCTGCTCGACATGGTCGGCATCCCGCAGGCCGAGCGGCGCTTCAAGTCCCGTGCGCACGAGCTCTCCGGCGGCATGCGGCAGCGCGTGATGATCGCGATCGCCGTCGCCAACAGCCCGTCGCTGCTCTTCGCCGACGAGCCGACCACCGCGCTCGACGTGACGGTGCAGGCGCGCATCCTCGAGCTGTTCGACGACCTGTGCCGCGAGCTCTCGATCGGCCTGGTGATGGTCAGCCACGACCTCGGTGTCGTCGCCCGGCACACCGACGCCGTCTCGGTCATGTACGCCGGCCGGATCTCCGAGCAGGGCAAGGTCGACGACGTCCTCCGCTCGCCGCGGATGCGCTACACCAGCGCGCTGCTCGCCGCGATCCCGCGGATCGACCACGGCCACCGTGCGCTGCCCAAGCCGATCGGCGGCCTGCCGCCGGACCTGGTGAACCCGCCGGCGGGCTGCCGGTTCGCGCCGCGCTGCGTGCACGCGGTCGCCGCGTGCGCCGACCAGGTGCCGGTGCTGGAGCCCTCGGCCGACGTACCCGACCACGCCTACGCCTGCTGGAACCCCACGGAGGTCGCGCGATGACCACAGCCACCTCTCCCGTCCTCGAGGTCCGCGGCGGCGGCGTCACCTTCCGCGACGCCGACCGCAACGAGTTCCGGGCCATCGACGGCGTCGATCTGCAGCTGCGCCGCGGCGAGATCCTCGGCCTGGTGGGCGAGTCCGGCTGCGGCAAGTCGACCACCGCCCGGGTCCTGATGGGCCTGCAGCGGCTGACGTCAGGCCAGGTGCTGCTCGACGGCGCCCCGGTGACGCCGGGCCGTCGTCGCTCGCTCGCGCCCCGGGTGCAGGCGATCTTCCAGAACCCCGCCGGCTCGTTCAACCCGCGCCGCTCGCTGCTCGACTCCGTGGCCGAGCCGCTGCGGGTGTGGAAGCAGGGCAACGCGACCGAGCGTCGCGAGCGTGCGCTCGAGGAGCTCGCCCGGGTGGGGATCTCGCCGCAGATGGCGCAGCGCCGTCCGTCCGAGGTCTCGGGCGGTCAGTGCCAGCGCGCGGCCATCGCCCGGGCGACCGTGCTGCGCCCCGAGGTGCTCATCTGCGACGAGCCCGTCTCGGCGCTGGACGTGTCGATCCAGGCCCAGATCCTCGAGCTGCTCGCCGAGCTGCGCGAGGAGCAGGGACTGGCCATGCTCTTCATCTCCCACGACCTCTCGGTGGTCGCGACGCTCTGCGACCGCACCGCCGTGATGTACGCCGGCACGGTGGTCGAGCAGGGCGACACCCCCGCGGTCACCGACCACGCGCGGCACCCGTACACCGCGATCCTCCACGACTCGGTCCCGACGCTCGCCCCGTCCGCCACCACGGCGACGGGCCTGCGGATGCGGCCCGCGACCGGCACGGTCGACGGCCGTGCCGAACCCGGCTGCCGGTTCGCCGGCCTGTGCCCCCTGGTGCAGGACGACTGCCGTGCCGCCCGACCCGAACTGCAGCCAGGTGCCCACACCGCCGCCTGCCTGCACCCGCTGGGTGCCTGACACCCCCGATCAGCACCTGCATCCCAACGCACGCCGACGTGCGTCGATCACAAGGAGAAGAGATGACCACATTCGGATCTGGCGGGCTCGGACGCCTCCGGACCGCGATGGCTGCCTCGGTAGCGGGCGTCGTGCTGTTCGCCGGCTGCTCGGGCGGCGGCTCGAGCTCCGATTCCGGTGACCCGCAGTCGGGCGGCACCCTCAAGGTCGGCATGAGCTCGGAGGTGACCACGCTCGACCCCGCCAAGGGCTCGGCCAACGCGATGGCGCTGACCGGCTACGCCATCTACGACACGCTGATGAAGGTGGAGAAGCTCGGTGACGAGCCGGCTCCCAACATCGCGGAGTCGATGGAGCCCAACGCCGACTTCACCCAGTGGACGATGAAGCTCCCGTCGGGGCTGAAGTTCAGCGACGGCACGCCCTTCGACGCGGCCGCGGTGAAGTTCAACATGGACCGCCACCTCGACCCGAAGACCGCGTCGACCGCCGCGTCGCTGCTCTCGTCGGTGGAGTCCGTCGAGGCGCCCGACGCGACCACCGTCGTCTTCAACCTCAAGCACGCCTACGCGGGCCTGCCCTACGCCTTCGCCTACGACGGCAGCGGCACCGCCGGCTACATCGCCTCGCCGAAGGCGCTCGAGGAGTTCGGCGACGACTACACCAGCCACGCGGCCGGCGTCGGCCCGTACAAGCTCGAGTCCTGGGGCCCGGGCAAGGACACCGTGCTCGTGCGCAACCCCGAGTACTGGGGCAAGGACGAGCCGTACCTCGACAAGGTGCAGATCCGCCTGATCGAGGACGAGCAGGCCCGCTTCCAGGCGCTGCAGGCCGGTGACATCGACTACTCCTCCACGATCAACCCGACGATCATGCTGCAGGCCAAGAACGACGCCTCGGTCAACTTCGTCCAGGGTGTCGGCAGCGACCAGGACTCGATCGTCCTCAACACCACGAAGGCGCCGTTCGACGACATCCGGATCCGCAAGGCCGTCTCGATGGCGCTCGACCGCGACGAGATCGTCGACCTCACCAAGGAGGGCATGGCCGCGCCGGCTGTGAACCTCTTCCCGAAGGACGACGCGTTCAACAACGACCACCAGGACCCCGGCTTCGACCTCGACGAGGCCAAGAAGCTCGTCGACGAGTACGAGGCCGAGACCGGCAAGGACGTCTCGTTCACCTACATGTGCCGCCCGACGGTCAACACCACCGACGTCATCGAGCGCCAGCTGGCCAAGGCCGGCATGGACGTGAAGGTCGACGTGCAGGAGAGCACCACCGCGGTCACCAACTTCATCGCGGGCAAGTACGACGCCGCCTGCTGGACGATGGCCGGCTTCCTCACGCCCGACCTGCTGCCGTACCGCTTCTTCTACTCCACCGGTGACCTCAACAGCACCGGCTTCGCCAACAAGGAGTTCGACAAGCTGGTCGACGACGCGCGGCTGACCGCCGACCCCGCGAAGCGCAAGGAGCTGTGGAGCGCCGCCGACGGCATCCTCACCGAGGAGCTGCCGTGGGTGTGGACGACGAGCCAGCCGATCGGCTTCGTCTGGTCGAAGAACGTGCACAGCGCCGACCTCGACGAGCCGAGCCGGCTGCGGTTCACGGTGCCCACGATCAACAACGTGTGGCTCTCGAAGTAAGCACCTGACGGAACCGACCCGGAGGAAGGGAACACCATGGAGAACGCAGCATCGCGGCCGAAGGTCGCCCTCGTGACCGGCGCCGCTTCCGGCATCGGCCGCGCCACCGCCGAGCTGTTCGCGGCGCGGGGCTACACCGTGGCTGCGCTCGACATCGCCGAGACTCCTTCCTCCGGGTCGGCACGGATCCACCCGTTCCTGGTCGATGTCGCCGACCGGGACCGGGTGGGCGCGGCCGTCGACGAGGTGGCCGGCACCCACGGAGGCATCGACGTCGTCGTCAACTGCGCCGCGAGCTTCCTGGCCCGCGGGCTCGACGTCACGCCGGCCGAGTGGGACGCCGTCCTGCGGGTCAACGTCGGCGGCATCAGCAATGTCGTCCAGGCCGCGCACCCCCACCTGGCCCGCGCCGAGGGCGCGGCGGTCGTCAACACCGCCAGCATCTCCGCGCACATCGCGCAGCCGCAGCGCTGGACCTACAACACCACCAAGAGCGCCATCGTCGGCCTCACCCGCTGCATGGCGATGGACCTCGCCGCCGACGGGATCCGGGTCAACTCGGTCTCGCCCGGCTGGATCTGGACCCCCGAGGTCGCCGCCGCGGCCGCCGACGGCGGGCGTGAGCGCTGGGAGCCGGTCTGGGGCCGCTTCCACCTGCTCCGCCGGCTCGGCGAGGCCGCCGAGGTCGCGGCCGCCATCGGCTTCCTGTGCTCGCCCGACGCCAGCTTCATCACCGGTGTCGACCTCCCGGTCGACGGCGGCTACCTCGCCATGGGCCCCGAGGGGCTCGGCGACACCTCCAGCTTCGCCGGCTCGGCCTGAGCCCCGGCGTCTACCGACACGACAAGAGAGTTCCCATGCGAAGAATCGTCATCACCGACACCAATCTGGGCGACGGGTCCCACGAGCGCGCCGCGCTCGGCGAGGGGTACGACGTGACGCTCGCCGGCGTGCTCACCGAGGACGAGGTGATCGCGGCCGCCCAGGACGCCGAGGGCATCCTCGTGCAGTGGGCGCCGATGACCGAGCGGGTCTTCGCAGCGCTGCCGGGCCTGCGGGCCGTCGTGCGCTACGGCATCGGCCTCGACAACATCGACCTCGATGCCGCGGCCCGCCACGGCGTCGCCGTCAGCAACGTCGACGACTACTGCATCGCCGAGGTGGCCGACCATGCCGCCGCCTCGATCTACGCCCACAGCCGCCGGCTCACCGCGGCCGCGCGCCGGGTCGCCGACGCCGGCTGGAGCACCGCCGGCATCGCCGCGCCGCTGCCGCCGGCCCAGGACCCCGTGGGCATCGCCGGCTTCGGCCGGATCGGCCGCGCGGTCGCCGACCGCGTCTCGGCGCTGGGCTTCCCGGTCCACGTGTGGGACCCGTTCGCGACCGACATCCCGGCGTCCGTCACCCGGCACGAGACGCTCGCCGAGCTCGCCGCCGCGGTCAACCACCTGACCCTGCACATGCCCTCGACCGCCGAGACCTCCGGTGCGGTCGACGCGACCGTGCTCGCCGCGCTCGGTGAGGGCGGCCACGTCGTCAACACCGCCCGCGGTGCGCTGATCGACGAGGACGCGCTGCTCGCGGCGCTCGACGCCGGCACGCTCGGCTTCGCCTCGCTCGACGTGCTCACCAGCGAGCCGCCCACCGGTATCGCCGCGCAGGTCGCCGCGCACCCCCGGGTGCTCGTCAACCCGCACATCGCCTACCTGTCGACCGAGTCCCTGCCCCAGCTGCGCCTGCATGCCGCGGCCAAGGTCGCCGCCCTGCTCGAGGACGCCGCGCGATGAAGGCCCTCGTGTTCACCGGTCCCGGCGTCGTGGAGCTCCAGGACGTCCCCGAACCCGTGGCGGGCGACGGCGAGATCGAGATCCAGGTCGTCGCCTCCGGCATCTGCGGCAGCGAGCTGCACGGGATCACCCACACCGAGTTCCGCAAGCCGCCGCTGGTCATGGGCCACGAGTTCTCCGGTACGACGGCCGACGGCCGCCGGGTCACCGTCAACCCGCTGCTCAGCTGCGGCACCTGCGCGGCGTGCGCCCGCGGCGACGAGCAGCTCTGCGAGACCCGCGCGATCATCGGCATCGACGCCCCCGGCGCCTTCGCCGAGCGGGTCGTCGTCCCCGAGCGCGCGGTCCGCGAGCTGCCCGAGGGGCTCTCCTTCGCCGAGGCGGCGCTGGTGGAGCCGCTCGCCAACGCCGTGCACGCCGTCCGCCTGGCCGGTCTGGGCCCCGACAGCCGGGTCGCGATCCTCGGCGCGGGCACCATCGGCCTGACCTGCCTGCTCGTCGCGCTGCAGCACACCGCCGACGTCACCGTCACCGACCTCGCCCCGGGCCGGCTCGAGCTCGCCGCGAGCCTCGGCGCTGCGCACACCGGTGTCGCGCTGGAGGGTCGCTACGACGCGATCATCGACGCCGTCGGAGCCGCCGCGACCCACCAGGCGTCGGTCGACTTCCTGCGCCCGGGCGGCACCGCCGTGTGGATCGGACTGCTCAGCGCGACGGCCGGATTCGACGGCCAGGAGATCGTCCGTGCCGAGAAGCGGGTCGTCGGCTCCTACTGTTACACCCCGCGCGACTTCGACGAAGCACTCGACCTGGCGCCCCGGGTTCGGCTGGACTGGGCCACCACGTTCCCCCTCGCCGAGGGGGCCGAGGTGTTCACGAGTCTCATGTCGGGTGTCACCGAGACGACCAAAGCACTGTTGATGCCCTGACCCACGTGGTCGGGGAGAAGCCGGGAGAAGGAGGAGCGATGACGTTCGGAGTGCGGATCCTGCCGCTGGGGACCGGTGAGGTCCCCGGGCCCGAGGTCTACTGGATGTCCGACTGGGACCAGTGGTACGAGCTGGCGTTCCAGGCCTTCCTCATCGAGGGCGATGGGGTGCGGGCGCTGGTCGGCACGGGTCCGGCGCAGGACCTGACCGCGATGAACGAGGGCTGGGCGGCCTTCCTCGGCGAGCGGGCGGCCTTCCGCCGCGAGCCCGGGCAGTGGCTGCCCGCGCAGCTCGACGCGCTCGGCGTCCCGCTCGACAGCATCACGCACGTGCTGCTGACCCCGCTGCAGCTCTACACGACCGCCAACGTGCTCGCGTTCGACAACGCGCAGATCTGCATCACCCGGCGCGGGTGGACGCACTTCCACACCAGCCACCGGCACCCGCACGACAACCGGGACACCTCGCTCACGCCCGACGTCGTCGCACATCTCACCGGCCCCGCCTGGGACCGGGTCCGGCTGCTCGACGACGAGGACGAGATCGCCCCCGGGCTGCGCACTTGGTGGACCGGCTCGCACCATCGCGCGTCGATGGCGGTCGAGGTCGACACCGCGGCCGGCGTGGTCACCATGACCGACGCCTACTTCACCGAGCGCAACCTCCGCGAGGACCACCCCATCGGCATCTGCGAGAACATCTACGAGGCGCTCGCCGCCCACGACCGGGTGCGCCGTACGGCCGACGTCGCGCTGACCCTCTACGACGCCGGACAGCTCACCCGCTTCCCCGACCACGTCGTCGCCCCGGTGCCGCGATGAGCGCCCCGGTCAAGTCCGCCGACCGGGTGCTGCTCATCTTCGAGCTGCTCACCGAGCACCCCGACGGGCTCACCCTGGTCGAGGTGCAGCAGAAGATGGGGCTGCCCAAGAGCAGCACCCACGGGCTGCTGCACACGATGGTGATGCGCGGCTTCCTCGACCTCGACCAGACGACCAAGCGGTTCCGGATCGGCATCCGGCTCTGGCAGGCGGGGCGCAGCTACCTCAGCGCCGCGTCGATCGAGAACCTCGCCCTGCCCTACATGGCCGCGGTCCGCGACGAGCTCAACGAGACCGTGCAGCTCGCGGTGCTTGACGGTGCCGACAACGTCTACGTCGCCAAGGTCGACCCCGACCACCAGCTGCGGCTGGCCTCGCACGTCGGCGCCCGGCTGCCGGCGTACGCGACGGGGATAGGGAAGGCCCTGCTGAGCACGCTCGACGACGACGAGGTGCTGAGCCGCGTCGGCGAGGAGCCGTTCACCCGCTACACGAGCACCACGCTGCCCGGGCCCGAGGCGCTCCTCGCCGAGATCCAGGAGATCCGCGCGCAGGGCTATGCCGAGGACCACGCCGAGTACACGCCCGGTGTCTTCTGCGTCGCCGTCCCGCTCGCGCGGACCGCCGAGCACCAGCCCGCGATCAGCGTCTCCATCCCCGACGTCCGCAAGACCGACGAGCTCATCGCCCAGGCGATCCGCTCGCTCCAGGACGCCGCCGCGGCCATCGCCGCGCGGATCGCCTGACCCCGCCCACCCACCACCAGCACCACAAGGAGCAGTTCCCCCATGGAGTTCTTCAGGTACGGCGCGCCCGGTACCGAGCAGCCGGCGGTCCGCGACGACGCCGGGACGACGTACGACCTGCGCGGCCTGACCGCCGACATCGACGGCGCCTTCCTCGCCGCCGACGGCATCGCCCGGACCCGTGCGGCGCTCGCCGCCGGTGAGCTCCCCGCGCTCGCGCTGGCCGACGACGTGCGCATCGGCGCCCCGATCGCCCGCCCCCAGGCGGTCAGCTGCATCGGCATGAACTACGCCGCCCACGCTGCCGAGTCCGGCGCCGAGCCGCCCGCCGTCCCGGTGTTGTTCTACAAGCACCCGGGCACCGTTGTCGGACCCGACGACCAGGTTCTGCTGCCGGTCGGCTCGACCCGCAGCGACTGGGAGGTCGAGCTCGGCGTCGTCATCAAGGACACCCCGCGGCACCTCGCCGACGACGCCGACCCGCTGGCGTACGTCGCCGGGTACGTCATCGCCAACGACCTCTCCGAGCGCGCCAGCCAGCTCGAGCACTCCGGCGGCCAGTGGTCCAAGGGCAAGTCGGCCGAGACGTTCTGCCCCGTCGGGCCGGTGCTGCGTCCCGCCGACGAGATCGACCCCCAGGCGCTGCGCCTGCGCTCGTGGGTCAACGACGAGCCGCGCCAGGACTCCTCGACCGCCGACATGGTCTTCACCGTCGCCGAGATCATCCGGCACCTGAGCCGTCACGTGTACCTCGCGCCGGGTGACCTCGTGCTGACCGGCACCCCCGAGGGCGTCGCGCTGTCGGGCCGCTTCCCCTACCTCGCCGAGGGCGACGTGATGGACCTGGAGATCGAGGGCCTGGGCCACCAGCGCCAGAGGGTCCGCCAGGCCACCGCCACCTCCTAGGACCCGGCGCGTCGTGACGCCTCGGCGCACGCTCGCCGTGGCCGGCCGGGAGGTCCTCCGGGTCGGCCTCGGCGGTGCCCGATGGTCGATCACCGACCCGGCGGACGACGGCCCGGCCGAGCGCCTGCTCGCCCAGGCGATCGAGGCCGGCGTGACCTACGTCGACACCGCCCGGGCCTACACCACCCGCGGGGTGGAGGGGCACAACGAGCGGCTGGTGCGCCGGGTGCTCGATCGGCTCGGTGCCGGCGCCGGCGCTCGGGACGAGGTGCTCGTCGCGACCAAGGGCGGGCACTTCCGCGACGGCGACCGCTACCTGGTCGACGCCTCCCCGGCCGCGCTGCGGGCGGACTGCCGGCGCAGCCTCGGCCTGCTGGGCCGGGAGCGGATCGACCTCTACTACCTGCACTTCCCCGACCCGCGGGTGCCGCTGACCGACAGCGCCGGCGCCCTCGCGGACCTGCGCCGCGAGGGTCTCGTCGGTGCAGTCGGGCTGTGCAACGTGACGGCGGACCAGGTGCGCGAGGCGCTGGACGTCGTCCCCGTGGCGGCGGTGCAGAACCCCTTCTCGGCCGCCGCTCCGCCCGCGCCCGAGCTGGTCGCGCTCACCGCGGCCCACGGGATCGCGCTGCTCGCTGCCTCGCCGCTCGGCGGCGTGCGGCCACCGGGCGCGGTGGAGCGGCTCAGCCCGGAGGCCGGCCGGGCGGCGCGGGCGCACGGTGTACCGGTGCCGACGGTGCTGCTCGCCTGGCTGCTCGGCCTCGGTGACCACGTCGGCGTCGTCACGGGCGCCCGGCGTCCGGCCACGCTCGCCGCCTCGGTCCTCGCGGCCGACCTCCCCCTCACCCGCGCGGAGCACCGCGCGATCACCGACGACCTGCAGGAGCACCCATGATCAGCACCACGATGGGCCACGGCGACCTCACCATCGCCCGGTTGCTGGAGCACGGCGCCCGCTGGCACGCCGACCGCGAGGTGGTCGTCGCCGGCAGCGCTGGTGAACCCGACATCACCCTCACCTTCGCGGAGGTCGCCGCCGGCGCCGCCCGGCTCGCCCACGCCCTCGCCGGGCTCGGCGTCACCCCCGGGACCGCGGTCGGCACGCTGCTCTGGAACGACCGCGCCCACCTGGAGGCGTACCTCGCCGTCCCCGCCATGGGTGCGGTCCTGCACACCGCCAACCCGCGGCTTTCCGCGGCCCAGCTGCGCCACACCCTGGCCGCCGCGCACGACCGGGTGCTGCTGGTCGCCGCGGACCTCGTCGACCAGGTCCGGCCGCTGCTGGCCGACCTGCCGGAGGTCGACCACGTCGTGGTCGTCGGCGGTCCCGACGACGCATACGACGCCCTCGTGTCCGGCCGGCCCGCGACCTATCCCTGGCCCGAGGTCGCGGAGGACACGGCGGCCAGCATCTGCTTCACCACGGGCACGACCGGCGACCCCAAGGGAGTCGTCTACAGCCACCGCTCGATCCTGCTGCAGTGCCTGTCCGCGGCCTCGACCAACGCGCTGCGGCTGGGGAGCGAGGACCGGCTGCTGGTCGTCGTACCGATGTTCCACGCGACGGCCTGGTGCTACCCGTACGCCGCCTGGTGGTTCGGCGCCGACCTCGTCCTGCCCGGCCGGGTGCCGCCGCCCGAGGAGATGGTCGCGCTGCTGCGCCGCCAGCGGGTGACCTTCGCCAACGGCGTCCCCGCGGTGTGGTCCGAGGTGGCCCGCGCACTCGACGTCGACCCCGAGCCGCTGCCCCACCTGCGCCAGGTCGTCATCGGCGGCGCCGCCGTCTCGGCCGCGCTGCTCGACGCCTTCGACCGGCACGGGATCACCGTGCTCCAGGGCTGGGGCATGACCGAGACCTCGCCCCTCGTCACCGTCGGCCGCCCCCTCCCCGGCACGACCCCCGCCGAGGAGCGCTCCGCCCGCCTCAGCCAGGGCCGCCTCCTCGCCGGGGTCGACCTCCGCCTCGTCGACCCGGACACCGGCACCGAGCTGCCCTGCGACGGCACCACCGTCGGCGAGATCGAGGTCCGCGGCCCGTGGGTCAGCGCGTCGTACCTGGACGGCGCCGGCGCCGACCGCTTCCACGACGGCTGGCTGCGCACCGGCGACGTCGGCACCGTCGACCCCCGCGGCTACCTCCGCCTCACCGACCGGGCCAAGGACGTCATCAAGTCCGGCGGCGAGTGGATCTCGTCGGTCGAGCTGGAGAACCTCATCAGCGGCCTCCCCGGCGTCGCGGAGGCCGCCGTGATCGGCGTACCGGACGAGCGCTGGGACGAGCGCCCCCTCGCCGTCGTCGCCGGCGCCGGCGCCGGCCTGGACCTCGACCTGCCGGCCCTGCGCGCCGCCGTCACCGAGCAGGTCCCGCGCTGGTGGGTGCCCGAGCGCTGGGCCGTGGTCGACGTACTGCCGCACACGAGCGTGGGCAAGCTCGACAAGGTCGCCCTCCGCCGCGCCCACGCCGCCGGCGACCTCGACGTCCAGACGCCCTGAGATTCGCGGGACGCCGGCGGGCAGATCCGGGCACAATGCCGCCATGCTGCGGTTGCTGCCCCCGGTCCTGATCCTCATCCTCTGGCTCTTCTGCGTCGTGGACGTGATCACCTCGCGCGAGGACGGCATCCGCCACCTCGCCAAGACCTGGTGGCTCCTCATCGTGCTCTTCTTCCCCCTCGCCGGCTCCATCGCCTGGCTCGTCGCCGGCCGCCCCGCCGCCGAGCGCCCGATGACCCGCCTGGAGGGCGCGGCGCCGGGGTTCCCGGAGTACGAGCGGCGGGGGCGGTTCGCGTCCGAGGACCCGGCCAAGGACGAGGAGTTCCTGCGCAAGGTGCGCGAGCGGGCTGAGGAGCAGCGCAAGCGGCACGAGCAGCAGCGGCGGCAGGACGAGACCGACGGCGGGGCCGGCCAGCCGACCTGACGGGGCGTCGCGGTCCGACCGCGGGTCTCGCTGACCCACCGCGTCGCCCGCACCACCCCGACCTGCTCGTCGCGGCCGGCGTCGGCGAGATCGCCGTCGAGGTCACCGCCGAGCGCGAGAGCCTCCGGACCATCATGGCCGCGGGCGGCGCCACCCCCCAGCCGCGTGGGCGCTCTCACCGACGTCGTCGAGATCGAGACGCTCCGCATCGCCGTCTTCGGCAAGCGCGCCGGCTGGCAGCTTCTCCGCTCCGTCGCGGACGCCGACCCCCGCCTCGACGCCGTCCTGCTGGACGACCTGGTCCGGCTCGCGGACAGCCAGCTCGAGCGGCTGGCGGACGCGCATCTCGGGATCGCGCGCAAGCGCCTGCTCGCCTGAGGCCCCGACCACCCCCGGTCCCGTACGCCGCGCCCGGGGTGATGGGATCACCCCGTGGGAGGTGTCCTCGAAGGCTTCGCGACGATCGCGATCGTGATCGCCCTCGGCGCCCTCCTCGCCGACCGCGGCATCGTCGATGCCCACGGCCAGCGCAGCCTGTCGCTCGCCTCGTTCTACCTCGCCAGCCCGGCGCTGCTGGTCACCGTCCTGGCCGACTCCGATCCCTCCCGCGTGCTGTCCGGTCCGCTGGTCGCGACGGCGGCGGGCGTGATCGTCAGTGCGGGGCTGATGGTGGTCATCGCGCGGGCCCGCCGCCTCGACTCCGGTACGACGGTCGTGGCGAGCCTGTGCTCGGCGTACGTCAACGCGGGCAACCTCGGCCTGCCGATCGCGGCCTACGCGCTGGGGGACGCCGCCCTGGTCGTGCCGGCGCTCCTGATGCAGCTGCTGGTGCTCCAGCCGCTGGCGCTCACGGTGCTCGACGTGGTCACCAGTCCCGAGCGGCCGAGCATCGCCAAGATCCTGTCCCGGCCGGTCACCAACCCGCTCACGATCGCGTCGTTCGCGGGGCTCCTGCTGGCGACCACGGACACCTCGCTGCCGCACCCGGTGCAGGCGCCGCTCGAGCTGGTCGGTGGGATGGCGGTGCCCGCCATGCTCATCGCGTACGGCGTCGCGCTCCGCCTCGGCCCCCTGCCGGGGCGTGGGGTGACGCCGCGGGTACTGGCGACGGTGACGACGCTCAAGATGGTGGTCCAGCCCGTGGCGGCGTACGTCGTGGGGCGGTTCGTGGTGGGTCTGGACGGGCACGACCTGTTCGCGGTGACGCTGCTGTCGGCGCTGCCGACGGCGCAGAACGTGTTCGTCGTGGCGATGCGCTACGACCGGGCGATCCTGCTCGCGCGGGACGCCATCTTCGTCTCGACGCTGGCCTCGGCGCCGGTCGCGATCGGGATCGCCGCGCTGCTGGCATGAGGACCCTCCCGAGCGTGAGCGGTGCGATGCCGTAGGTTCTGGCCGTGGGTGTCGTCGGCAACATCGATCGCGGGCAACGGAAGAATTCCGTTGTCGGCTTTCCGCTTGCCGTCATCTACAAGTTCTTCGACGACCAGGGCAACTACCTGGCAGCGATCCTGACGTTCTACGCGTTCCTCTCGATCTTCCCGCTGCTGCTGCTCGCCACGTCGATCCTCGGCTTCTTCCTCGACGGCAACCCGCGCCTCCAGGAGCAGGTCCTCGACTCGGCGCTCGGCCAGTTCCCGATCATCGGTGACGCGCTCGGCCGGCCGGCCGGGATCCAGGGGTCGACCGGGGGCATCATCGTCGGTTCCCTGACGGCGCTGTACGGCGCGCTCGGGCTCGGCCTCGCGCTCCAGAACGTCCAGTCGGCCGCCTGGGCGGTGCCGCGCAACAGCCGCCCGCACCCGCTGATGACCCGGGTCAACAGCCTCTTCCTGCTGCTCGTCGCGGGCACCTTCATCTTCGCGATCTCGGTCGGCTCGGCGGTGCTCACCGAGACCAACCTGGTGGGCGCGCTCTCCCGGCACACCTGGTTCCACTGGCTGGTGCGGCTCCTGACGGTGGTGATCCTCGGCTCGGTGATGACCGTGCTGCTCCGGATGGCGGCGGCCCGCGCGATCCGGGACCGCGGCATCCGCGCCGCACCGGGCGGGTTCACGGTCGCCGTGATGTGGCAGTTCCTGCAGTGGATCGGCACGGCCTACGTCACCAACGTCGTCGCCAGCACGGACCGCAACAACATGGCCACGTTCGGCCTGGTCCTCGGCCTGATGGGCCTGCTCTACATCGGCGCGGTGATGGGTGTCCTCGGTATCGAGGTCAACGTCGTCCTCGCCCGCAAGCTGTGGCCGCGGGCCCTGCTGACGCCGTTCACCGACTCCGTCGACCTCACCGAGGCCGACCGCCGTGCGTACGCCATGTACGCCCAGATGCAGCGGCACAAGGGCTTCGAGACGGTCGCGGTGCGCTTCGACGGACGCGACGGCGACTCCCACGAGATCGTGCTCGACCCGCGCACCGAGAAGGTGCACAAGCAGCACATCCCCGGCCGGCCCCCGCGTCCGGAGGCCGCCGAGGAGCCCACCCAGCCGTTCCGGTTGCCCCCGCCGCCGTCGATCTGAGCCGGCAGCACGGTCATGGCGCAGAACTCCTTCACCCGCGGACTTGACGTCCTCATCGCGATCGCCCGCAACGGTCAGGTGACCGTCGCGGAGGTCGCCGAGGAGCTGGGGCTGGCGACGAGCACGGCGTACCGGTACGTCCGCTCGTTGCGCGACTACGGACTGATCGAGGAGTCCCAGGGGGTCTACGTGCCCGGCTGGCGGCTGATGGAGATCTCCGGCGAGCACCTGACCCACACCCGGCTGGCGGAGATCTGCGGTGAGTACCTGCGCACGCTGACCTACCAGACCGGCGAGACCGCCGTGCTCGCCGTACGCGCGGGCTCCCACGCGATCTGCCTGCGCCAGTCGGTCTCGACCGCGCCCGACCACTACGCCTTCCGGATCAACGAGCTGCTCCCGCTCTACGCCGGCGCCGGCCAGCGCCTGCTCCTCGCCTACGCGCCCCGGCCGATCGTCGAGGTCGCGCTCGCCAACCTCGTCGCCTACTCCGAGGCGACCGTCCGGGCGGCCGACCTGCCCGCCGTCCTCGCCCAGGTACGACGCGACCAGTTCGCCGTCTCCCGCGGCGAGTTCAAGGAGGGCGCGATCGCGGTCGCCGTCCCCGTCTTCAGCAACGGCGAGGTGGCCGCGTCGCTGACCCTCGCCGGGCCCTCGGACCGCTGCGACAACCCCGACTGGGTACGCCGGGCGACCCGCCTCCTGCGCTCGGCCGCGGCGGACATGTCCGCCGAGCTCGAGAAGTAGTCCGAGCTTTAACAGGGCCGAAACCGCCGTTTCCCACGCCATGGGAACGGCGATTGTTGCCGACCTCCCCGGGGCCGGATCCTCCTGTGATCCACGACACCTCAAGGAGCGCACGCATCATGACGCGACCCCGCCACCTCACCCTCTCGGCCGCCGCCCTCGCCCTGGCCCTGCCGGCGCTGCTCTCCGCCTGCGGCGGCAGCAGCGAAGCGAACGACGACCCGTCCTTCGACAAGTCCGCCCCGCTCCACAGCGCGCTCCCGAAGGACCTCCAGGACAAGAAGTCGATCACCATCGCGAGCAACGTCGAGTACCCGCCGTTCGAGTTCTACGACACCGACAACAAGACCGTCCTCGGCATCGACCGGGAGATCGCGGACGGCCTGGAGAAGCAGCTCGGCATCGACATCGAGTTCGAGAACATCGCCTTCGACGCGATCATCCCCGGCCTCGTCTCGGGTCGCTACGAGATGGCGATGTCGGCGATGACCGACAACAAGGAGCGCCAGAAGGAGGTCGACTTCGTCGACTACTTCGCCGCCGGTGCGGGCGTGCTCGCCCACGAGGACGACGCCGAGAAGTACGCGACCCTCGAGGCCATGTGCGGCACCACGGTCGGCATCGTCAAGGGCACCACCGAGGTCGCCCAGGCCGAGGAGCAGTCGAAGAAGTGCGAGGCCGCGGGCGACGACAAGATCGAGTCGATCGTCTTCCCGGGCCAGAACCAGGTCATCCTCGCGCTGCAGAACGACCGCGTCGACGCCGTCCTCATGGACAGCGCACCCGGCGCGTACGCCGCCTCGCAGACCGAGGGTCTCGTGATGAGCAAGCCGTACGAGTCGCAGCCGTTCGGCATCGTGTTCGCCAAGGGCAGCACCGAGCTCCAGCAGGCCGTGCAGAAGGCGCTCGAGGCGCTGCTGAAGGACGGCGACTACCTCAAGGCGCTCGAGAAGTACGGCCTGGAGAGCGGTGCCGTCGACGCCTTCCCGGTCAACGGCGGCACCCAGTGACGGCGTCCCCCGTGACCGACACGCCCGCTCGTCCCGCGTTCGCGCGGGACGCGCGGGTCGTCGTCCCCACGCGGCACCCGGGGCGCTGGGCGATGGCCGCGGTGATCCTGGTCCTGCTGGCCGGTGCGATCACCCAGGTCGTCGGCAACGAGCGGTTCCAGTGGGACGTCGTGGGCGACTACCTGTTCGCCGAGCCGATCCTCCAGGGTGTCGGGCGCACCCTGATGCTGACCGTGGCCGCGATGACGATCGGTGTCGTGCTCGGCGTCGTCGTCGCGGTGCTGCGCCTGTCGCCCAACCCGATCCTGTCGTCGGCGGCGTGGGCCTACTCCTGGTTCTTCCGCGGTACGCCGCTGCTGGTGCAGCTGCTCTTCTGGTACTTCCTCGGCGCCCTCTACCCGACCATCGGCGCCGGCAGCTTCTCGTGGAGCGCCAACGACCTCATCTCGCCGCTCACCGCGGCGCTGCTGGGCCTCGGGCTCAACGAGGCGGCGTACATGAGCGAGATCGTGCGCGGCGGCATCCTGTCGGTGCCGCCGGGCCAGGCCGAGGCGGCGAGCGCGGTCGGCATGCGGCGCTCGCAGGTGATGCGGCGGGTCGTGCTGCCGCAGGCGATGCGGGTGATCATCCCGCCGACCGGCAACGAGACCATCGGCATGCTCAAGCACACCGCGCTCGTCCTCGTCATCGGCTACAGCGAGCTGATGACCTCGGCCTCGCTCATCTACTCGCGGACCTACCAGACGATCCCGCTGCTCATCGTGGCCGCGCTCTGGTACCTCGCGATCTCGGCGGTGCTCTCCGTCGGGCAGTTCTTCATCGAGCGGCACTTCGGGCGCGGCTTCTCCCACCACCGGGTGAGCCGCAAGGGGAGCCGCATGGCACGCAAGGGGGAGGCGGTCGCATGAGCGCCCAGGCAGAGGTCGCGGACGAGCCGATGTTCCAGGCGTGGGACGTGCACAAGTCGTTCGGCCACGTCGAGGTGCTCAAGGGCATCGACATGTCGGTCGAGCGGGGCGAGGTGGTCTGCCTGCTCGGGCCCTCGGGCTCGGGCAAGAGCACCTTCCTGCGCTGCATCAACCACCTGGAGAAGTTCGACCGGGGCGAGATGTGGGTGGGCGGCCAGCGGGTCGGCTACCGGCCGCACGGCGACAAGCTCAAGGAGCTCAACGAGCGCGAGGTCGCCGCCCGCCGCTCCGGCATCGGCATGGTCTTCCAGGGGTTCAACCTCTTCGGTCACCGGACCGCGCTGGAGAACGTGATGGAGGGCCCGATGGTCGTCCGTCGCGAGAAGCGCTCGGTCGCCGAGCAGCGCGCCCGCGACCTGCTCGGCCGGGTCGGCCTGGCCGACCGCGTCGACAACTACCCCTCGCAGCTCTCCGGCGGCCAGCAGCAGCGGGTGGCGATCGCCCGCGCGCTGGCGATGCAGCCCGACCTGATGCTCTTCGACGAGCCGACCTCGGCGCTCGACCCCGAGCTCGTCGGCGACGTGCTGGCGGTGATGCGCCAGCTCGCCGAGGACGGGATGACGATGATCGTGGTGACCCACGAGCTCGGCTTCGCCCGCGAGGTCGCCGACCGCGTCTACTTCATGGACGGCGGCGTGGTCGTCGAGTCCGGACCGCCGTCCGAGGTCCTGGAGCGCCCGCGCGAGGCGCGCACCCAGGCGTTCCTCTCGAAGGTGCTCGCGTGACGGTCACGACCGGACCGGTGCCCCGGCCCGAGCTGGCCGGCCTGGCGGCGTACTCGTCGGTCGCACCCGGACCGGTCCCGGTCCGGGTGCGGGCCTCCTCCAACGAGGCGCCCGGCGGCCTGGCCGGACCGGTCCGGGCCGCCGCACTGGCCGCCGTCGGCGGCTCGTCGCGCTACCCGCTGATCGGCGGCTCCGACCTCGCCACCGCCCTGGCCGGCTCCCTCGGCGTCGCGGCGGCGGAGGTCGCCGTCGGCGACGGCGCGCTGCCGCTGCTCGACCGGCTCCTGATGGCCTACCTGCGGCCGGGCGACGAGGTCGTCATGGCCTGGCGCTCCTACGAGGCCTACCCCCTCAGCGTCCAGGTCGCCGGCGGCCGCTCGGTGTGCGTCCCGCTGAGCCCGGACGGCGCGCACGACCTGCCCGCGATGGCGGCCGCCGTCGGCCCCGCCACCCGGATCGTGCTCGTCTGCAACCCCAACAACCCGACCGGGACCGTGGTGCCGTGGGACGCGCTGGTGTCCTTCGTCGACGCCCTCCCGCCGGACGTCCTCGTCGTCCTCGACGAGGCCTACACCGAGTACGACGAGCGCCCGCGCCCCGAGACCGCCGTCCTGCCCGCGCTGGTCGCCCGCGGCAATGTCGTCGTGCTGCGGACCTTCTCCAAGGCGCACGGACTGGCCGGCCTCCGCGCCGGCTACCTCGTCGCCGCGCCCGCCGTCGCGGGCGCCGTGCGCTCGGTCCTGCCGCCCTTCCCGGTCTCCACGGTCGCCGTCGCGGCCGCCCTGGCCTCGCTCGCCCACCCCGAGGTCCTCGAGGAGCGGGTCTTCGACACGCGGGTCGAGCGGGAGCGGGTGCGCGCGCTGCTGGCGGCGCGGGGGACGACCGTCCCGGCGTCGTACGCGAACTTCGTGTGGCTGCCGCTGGGTGACCGGGCGGCGCCGTTCGCCGAGCTCTGCCGCGAGCACGGGCTGCTGGTGCGGCCGTTCGCGGGCGAGGGCGTCCGGATCACCGTGGGCGAGCCGGACCTGCGGGCCGTGCTCGCCGAGGTGCTCGCCGCCTGGTCCTGAGGACCTCAGGCGAGCACCTTGCCGGGGTTCATCAGCCCCAGCGGGTCGAACGCCGCCTTGACCGCGCGCTGGAGCGCCATCGCGTCGGGGCCGACCTGGCGCTCCAGCCAGTCCCGCTTGAGGACGCCGACACCGTGCTCGCCGGTGATGGTCCCGCCGAGCTCGAGGGCGGCTGCGAACACCTCGTCGGCCGCCGCGGCCACGGGCGCGGGGATCCCCGTCTCGCCGTGGTCGAAGACGAACGTGGGGTGCAGGTTGCCGTCGCCGGCGTGGGCGACGGTGAGCACCGTGACACCGTGGCGGGCCGCGGCGGCCTCGACCCGGCGGATCATCTCGGGCAGCCGCGAGACCGGGACGCCGACGTCCTCGACCAGGCACTGGCCCAGGCGCTCGGCGGCGGGATAGGCGAGGCGGCGGATGGCGAGCAGCTCGTCGGCCTCGGCCGGGTCGGTCGAGACGGCGGGCTCGTCGACCGCGCCGGCGCAGAGCTCGGCGACGAGCTCGGCGTCCGCGGGGATCCGGCCGTCGACCTGGACGACGAGCATCGCCTCGATCCCGGACAGGCCCATCCGCTTCCAGGTGTCGATCGAGCGCAGCGTCGTCCCGTCGAGGAGCTCCATGAGCAGCACCTCGGGGCCCGTCGCCACGATCCGGGCGACGGCCGCTCCGGCGGCGTCGAGGGCGTCGAAGGCGGCGACGATCGTCGTCGGCGGTACGACGGGCCGTCGGTGCAGGCGCACCGTGGCGGCGGTGATGACGGCGAGCGTCCCCTCGGAGCCGACCAGCAGGCCGGTGAGGTCGTACCCGGCGACGTTCTTGGTGGTGGCCGCGCCGGTCTCGACGATGCGGCCGTCGGGCAGGACGACCTCGAGGCCGAGCACCGACTGGCGGGTGACGCCGTACTTCACGCAGCGCAGGCCGCCGGCGTTGGTGGCGACATTGCCCCCGATCGTGGAGATCTCGAAGCTCGACGGGTCGGGCGCGTACATCAGCCCGTGCTCGGCGGCGGCGCGGTCGAGGTGCGCGTTGACGACGCCGGCCTCGACCACGGCGGTGCGGTCGAGGGGGTCGAGCGCGCGGATGGTCGTCATCGCCTCGGTCGACAGCACGAGGCAGCCGTCGACGGCGCTGGCGCCGCCGGCCAGGCTGGTCCCGGCGCCCCGCGGTACGACGGGCACCCGGTGCTCCGACGCCAGGCGCAGGGCCGCCGACACGTCGGCGGTCGTCCGCGGCAGCACGGCGGCCGCGGGCATCCCGCCCGGAACGACCGTCGCCATGTCCTGCCGGTACGACGTCAGCAGGTCGGCGTCCGTGATGACCCGGCAGCGCCCCCCGAGCTCGTCGGTCAGGGCGGTGACGAAGGCTGAGGTGCTCACGCGGGCACGATACGCACGGGCAGCGAGCTGAGCCCGCGCAGTGTGTTGTGCAGGAACGGGACGGGCTCGCCGGCCGGCTCGATCGAGCGCACCCGCCGGGCGAGCTCGCCGAAGAGGACCTCCATCTCCAGCCGCGAGACGGGCTGCCCGACGCACTGGTGGATGCCCATGCCGAAGGTCAGGTGACCGCCGGCCTCGCGCTCGATGCGGTACTGGTCGGCGTCCGGCCCGAAGCGGTCGACGTCGCGGTTGGCGGCGCCGGGGAAGACGATGAGCTTGCTGTCCTCGGGCAGCGTGACGCCGCCGATCTCGACGTCGCGCGCGGTGGTCCGGAAGAACGACTGGAAGGGCGAGTCGAAGCGCAGCGCCTCGTCGATGGCGAACTTGGTCAGCCGCGGGGTGGCGTGCACGAGGTCCCACTGGTCGGGGTTCGCGACCAGGCAGCCGAGGGTGTTGCCGATGGCGATCACGGTCGTGTCGAGCCCTGCGGAGAG
Source organism: Pimelobacter simplex (assembly GCF_024662235.1). Lineage (GTDB taxonomy): Bacteria > Actinomycetota > Actinomycetes > Propionibacteriales > Nocardioidaceae > Nocardioides. The sequence continues at coordinate 4,705,843 of NZ_CP096276.1, read as the reverse complement.
CAGCGCCCGCACCAGGACGGCAGCCTCCTCGGGCTCGATCGCGCCGGCGTCGGCGTGCGCCCAGATCTTGGCGCCGAGGCCGTCGGGCGAGAGGTTCTCGCGGGCGCAGTTCTGCATCGTCCACTCGATGGTGTGCTCGCCGGCCTTCATGTACTGCTCGTAGCGCGCGTCCTCGGGCCCGAACTGGGCGAAGTTCATCGCGCCGTGGGCGAGCAGGTTCTCGGCGCGGCCCTCGCGCGGGATGCCGACCGCGTCGCCGAAGACCCGGATCGGGAACAGCTCGGCGAGGTCGGTGATCGCGTCGAACTCGCGCAGGTCGAGCAGCTGGTCGACCAGCGGTGTCGCGAACTCCTGGAAGCCCGCGCGCAGCGGCCGCATGTTGCGGGGGCTGATCACGTCGGCCATCGCGGCCCGCAACGGCGTGTGCATCGGCGGGTCGGAGTCGAGGATGCCGGGCTTCCGCCACGGCGGCTGGTGGTGGTAGTTGCGCGGGCCCACGCCCGCGCCGGAGATGAACGTCTCGTGGTCGACGAGGATCTCGCGGACCTCGGCGAACCGGGTGAACGCGGCGACGTCGTACTTGTCGAGCCAGACGGCCGGCCCGGCCTCGCGCATCCGCTGGAAGAGCGGGTACGGGTCGGTGAGGTTCGCGTCGTCGTACGGGTCGTCGGCAAGGTGCATGGCGGGACGCTAGGAGCGCCCGGAGGGGTGGAACAACGGAGGTTCCCGCCCCATGAGAATGAATATTGCCGGGGCCTTGCGCGCTTCCCGACGATGGGCCCATGACGCAGACCTCCACCGCCGGCGACCGCGTCGTCGTCCTCGGCAGCGCCCGGCTCTCCCTGACCGACCTCGTCGCGGTCGCCCGCCACGGCGCGCGCGTCGAGCTGGACGACGCCGTCGCCGACCGGCTGCGGGCGAGCCAGGAGTGGGTCGAGTCGGCGGGCCTGGAGCGCCCGATCTACTCGATCAACACCGGCTTCGGCTCGCTGGCCGGACGCCAGGCGTTCGCGGACCCGGCCGACGCCGCCGAGCTCTCCCGCCGCCTGGTGCTGAGCAACGCCTCCGGCATCGGCCGGTACGTCGACACCGAGCTCGTCCGCGCGACCATGCTCATCCGCGCGGTCAGCCTGCTCTCCGGGCACTCCGGCGTCCGGCCCGAGGTGGCCCGGCTCGTCGTCGACATGCTCAACGCGGGCGTGCACCCGGCGATCCCGGAGTACGGCTCGCTCGGCGCCTCCGGCGACCTGATCCCGCTCGCCCACCTCGCCCTCGTCATGACGCGCGGCGTCGAGGGGCGCGAGAGCGCCGAGGAGGACGTGCGGAACTCCGGTGAGGTGCTCGCCGACGGGCGCGTCGTACCGGGGGCGGAGGCGATGGCCGCCGCCGGCCTGGACCGGATCGCGCTCGCCGCCAAGGAGGGCCTCGCGCTGCTCAACGGGACGTCGTTCTCGTGCGCCCAGGTGGCGCTCGCCCTGCACGACGCGCAGACCTTGCTCGACACCAACATCATCACCGCCGCGATGTCGATCGAGGCGCTCAAGGGCTTCGGAGACGCGTTCATCGCCGAGCTGCACGAGGCCCGCGGCCAGGCCGGCCAGATCGAGGTCGCCGCCCGGATCCGCGGCCTGCTGGAGGGCGCCACGCTGACCGACGGCGACCGCGACCACGACCCGGTCCGGCAGCCCCCGCAGGACGCCTACTCGCTGCGCTGCGTCCCCCAGGTGCTCGGCCCGATCATCGACACGCTGCGCTTCGTCTCGGGCCTCGTCGAGAACGAGATGAACGCCGCCACCGACAACCCGCTGATCTTCCCGGCGCTGCCGCGCCCCCTCAAGGCGGTCTCCGGCGGCAACTTCCACGCGGAGTACATGGCGTTCGCCGCGGACTTCCTCAGCATCGCCGTCACCGAGATCGGCAACATCACCGAGCGGCGGCTGTTCCGGATGGACGACGGCACGCTCAACCGCGGCCTGCCGGACATGCTCGTCAACAGCGAGCAGGTCGGCATGGACTGCGGCTACATGCTCCCGCAGTACCTCGCCGCGGCGCTGGTCTCCGACTGCAAGACGCTCGCGCACCCCGACTCCGTCGACTCGATCCCCACCTGTGCCAACCAGGAGGACCACGTCTCGATGGCCAACAACGCCGGTCGGCACGCCCGCCAGGTCGTCGCCAACATCGAGGCCGTCGTCGCGATCGAGCTGCTCATGGCGGCCCAGGCGCTCGACCTGCGGATCCTCCAGGACGAGGTCACCGAGGACGGCCTGGCGCCGTCCAGCCGCGCGGTGCGCGCGCTCGTGCGGTCGTCGTCCGACGAGCAGGGCCAGTCGGTCACCCACCTCACCCAGGACCGCGTGCTCTACCCGTGGCTGCGCCGCGCGGTCGAGCTCGTCCGCTCCGGCACCGTCGTCGCGACCGTCGAGGGACTCTCGTGACCGGCGACGTCCGGGTGCGCGTCACCGCGGCCCGCCAGGTCGCCGAGCGCGTCCGTGAGCTCGTCCTCGCCCCGGTCAACGGCACGCCGCTGCCGGGCTGGACGCCGGGCGCCCACGTCGACCTCGTCCTGGCGCCCGACCTGGTCCGCTCCTACTCGCTGTGCTCGGCCCCCGGCGACGCCACCTGGCGGATCGCGGTGCTGGAGGAGGCGGCCGGCCGCGGCGGCTCGCGCCACGTGCACCACGCCCTCGCCGTCGGGGACGAGCTGGTGACCTCGGCGCCGCGCAACAACTTCGAGCTCGTCGTCGGCACCCGCCCGATCGTGCTCGTCTCCGGCGGCATCGGCGTCACCCCGATCCTCCCGATGGCCGCGGCGGCCGCGGCAGCCGGCGCCGACTGGCGGCTGCTGCACCTCGCGCGCAGCGAGGCCGCGGCGGCGTACGTCGACGAGCTGTCGTCGTACGGCGACCGCGTGGTCCGCCACGTCGACACCAACGGCGGCCCGATCGACCTCGCCGCCACCCTCGACGGCCTCGGCGGCGCGGCCGCGGACATCTACGCCTGCGGCCCGACGCCCCTGCTCACCGCCCTGGAGGAGTACGCCGAGGCACGTCCCGGCGCCCGCCTGGTCCTGGAGCGGTTCACCGGCGCGGGCGACGCCGTACGGGAGGGGGACCACGCGTTCGTCGTCGAGATCGCCGACGGCACCGAGATCCCCGTGGCCGCCGACCAGACCATGCTGGAGGCGCTCACCGACGCCGGCATCCGGGTGCTCAGCTCGTGCCAGGAAGGCGTGTGCGGCACCTGCGAGACCGTCGTCCTGGAGGGCGAGCCGGACCACCGCGACCACGTCCTCAGTGACGACGAACGGGCGAGTGGTGAGATGGTCATGCCGTGCGTGTCGCGCTGCCGCGGGACACGGATCGTTCTGGATCTCTGAGAGAGGGAGCAACCACAGATGAGTCAGCAGGTGAAGGCCGTCATCGCTCGCGCCAAGGGCGCGCCGGTCGAGGTCGTGACGATCAACGTTCCGGACCCGGGCCCGGGTGAGGCGGTGGTCAAGGTCTTGTCCTGCGGGGTGTGCCACACCGACCTGCACTACCGCGAGGGTGGGATCAACGACGAGTTCCCGTTCCTGCTCGGGCACGAGGCCTCGGGTGTGGTCGAGGCCGTCGGACCGGACGTGACCGGTGTCGCGCCGGGTGACTTCGTCGTGCTGAACTGGCGTGCGGTGTGCGGTCAGTGCCGGGCGTGCAAGCGCGGTGAGGCGCAGTACTGCTTCGCGACCCACAACGCCAAGCAGAAGATGACGCTCGCCGACGGACCCGATGCCGGCACCGAGCTTTCGCCGGCGCTGGGGATCGGTGCGTTCGCCGAGAAGACCCTGGTCGCGGCGGGTCAGTGCACCAAGGTCGACGCTTCCGCCCGCCCCGCCGCGGTCGGTCTGCTGGGTTGTGGCGTGATGGCCGGTATCGGTGCCGCGATCAACACCGGTGCGATCACCCGCGGCAAGTCCATCGCGGTGATCGGCTGCGGTGGTGTCGGGGTGGCCGCGATCGCGGGTGCCGCGCTCGCGGGGGCCTCGCCGATCATCGCGGTCGACATCGACGCGAAGAAGCTGGAGAAGGCCAAGGAGATGGGGGCGACCCACACGGTCGACTCCAGCAAGGTCGACCCGGTCGAGGAGATCAAGCGGATCTGCGCGGAGACCTACGAGGGTGCCGACGGTGCCGACGTGGTGGTCGAGGCGGTCGGTCGTCCCGAGACGTGGAAGCAGGCGTTCTACGCCCGTGACCTGGCCGGCACCGTGGTCCTGGTCGGCGTACCGACCCCCGACATGACCGTGCCGGAGATCCCGCTGATCGACGTCTTCGGACGTGGTGGCGCGCTCAAGTCCTCTTGGTACGGCGACTGCCTGCCGAGCCGGGACTTCCCGATGCTGGTCGACCTGTACCAGCAGGGCCGGCTCGACCTGGACGCGTTCGTGACCGAGGAGATCGGGATCGACGACATCGAGGCCGCGTTCGCCAAGATGCACCACGGTGACGTGCTGCGCTCGGTCGTGATCATCTGATGGCTGCTCGAGTGGACCACGCCGTCACCAGCGGCACCTTCAGCCTGGACGGCGAGACCTTCGACGTTGACAACAACGTGTGGGTCGTCGGGGACGACGCCGAGTGCGTGGTCATCGACGCCCCCCACGACGTCGAGGACATCTTGAAGGTGGTCGGCGGCCGCAAGGTCAAGGCGATCATCTGCACCCACGCCCACGACGACCACGTCCGCGTGGCCCCGGCGTTGCGGGAGGCCACGGTCGCGCCGATCCTGCTGCACCCCGACGACAAGCCGTTGTGGGAGCTGACCCACACCGACCACCTGTGGGACGTCGACCTGTCCGACGGTCAGACGCTGGAGGTGGCCGGGACGACGTTGCAGGTGATCCACACGCCCGGCCACGCTCCGGGCGCGGTGTGCCTCTACGCCCCCGACCTGGGCTGCGTGTTCACCGGCGACACCCTGTTCCACGGTGGCCCCGGCGCGACCGGTCGCTCCTACAGCGACCGGCCCACGCTGGAGTCGTCGATCCGGGTGAAGCTGTTCTCGCTGCCCGGCGAGACGGTCGTCCACACCGGGCACGGCGACGACACCACCATCGCCGCGGAGCAGGTCCTGCTCGACGCTACGGAGTGACCCGCAGCATCGCCCGCAGCTCACCGAGCACGTCGTTGTCGAGCCCCAGCCCGTCCCGCAGGTACGACGTCCGGTCGCCGAAGTGCCGGTCGACCGCCGTCCAGGCGGCGTCGAGGTACTCGGTGGCGACGACGAGCGTCGGCTCGTAGACGGCGACCGAGTCCGGGCCCAGGTGGGTGGCGATCTCCGCCTCCACCCGGGCCCGGCTCGCGGCGCTGCGGGCGTTGGTGAGCAGGTAGTCGGACTCGATCGTCGGGTCGTCGACGCCGGCGATGTGGAGCAGCAGGGCCGAGACCCAGCCGGTGCGGTCCTTGCCGGCCGAGCAGTGGAAGAGCTGGGGGCCGCCGACGGCGAGTTGGCGCAGGACGCCGCCGAACGCCGTACGGGAGCGGTCCTCGGTGACGAAGGTGCGGTAGACGTCGTCCATCAGCGCGACCGCGTCCTCGCGGCGCTGGAGGCCCGACATCCGCTCCATCGGGATGCCGATGGCATCGAAGTGCAGGGCCTCGGCGCCGGGGACGTCCGGGTCGGGGTGGAGGTCGACCTCGGTGGGCGAGCGGAGGTCGATCACGGCGCGCAGCCCGATCGCGCCGAGCCGGCCGTGGTCGTCGTCGGTCAGGCGCAGGTCGTTGGAGCGGTAGAACACGCCGGTGCGCAGCCGGCTCCCGTCGGTGGTGGCGTAGCCGGAGCCCGCGACGTCGCGGAAGTTGTCGGCCGATGCCAGGCGCAGGTACTCCTCGTCCGTGTTCACGAGCAAACCCTAGGACCTGGCCCGGTGCCCCCCACGCGGCGGCCGGGGGAAGAACCGCGCCGTGCGCCGCGCGTACGCCGGGTAGCCCGGCCGTTCCATCATCGTCCGCTCCAGCAGCCGGGCCCCGGTCGCCTCGCTGAGGAAGTAGGTCATGGCCACCGGGGCGACGAGCGTCGCCAGCCCCACGACCCATCCCGAGGCGAGCCCGCCGGCCAGCCACAGGCCCCACCACACGCAGGCGTCGCCGAAGTAGTTCGGGTGCCGGGTCCACGCCCACAGCCCGGTGTCGAGCACCTGGGGGCGTTGGTCGCGCGGCTGCGCACGGTACGCCGCGAGCTGGGCGTCGCCGACCGCCTCGAAGACCAGGCCGACCGCCCACACGACGCCACCGGCGACCACGACCGGCCACCAGCGGACGTCGAGGACGACGCCGACGGCGACCGGGGCCGCGACCACGGCGAGGGCGAGGCCCTGGACGGCGAACACCTTGCGGACGGCGACCGCGAGGCCGACGTCGGGGAGGCGGCCGCCGAGGACCTTCTCGTAACGGGGATCCTCGTCGGTGTGGCCCGTGCTCCGGCGACGGACGTGCTCCGCCAGCCGCAGCCCCCACACGGTCACGAGAACGACGAGGATCCCCGAGCGGAGGGCGTCGCCGGACCCGGAGGCCACGGCGACGACGGCACAGGCGAGGGCGATGAGCACGAAGCCCAGTCCCCAGGCGATGTCGACGACCACGACGCGGCCCTGGCGGCGGGCGACGACGGCGGTCGCGGTCATGAGCAGGGCGGCGACCGCGACCGCGGTCGCGAGCGAGGTGAGGACGGCGGCGGTGGTCGACATCAGCGCACCGGCGGGAGGGAGTGGGGTGCGCCGGGGCGGACCATGAGGATCTGGTCGACGCCCATCCGCCCGTCGCGGAAGGCCATCGAGCCGCCGACGAGGTAGAGCCGCCAGACGCGGACCAGCTCGTCGCCGACGAGCGCGGTGATGGCGTCGATATTGTCCTCGAAGCGGCGCAGCCAGCCGGCGACGGTGAGCACGTAGTGCTCGCGCAGGGCGTGCACGTCGCGGACCTCCAGCCCGCCGCGCTCCAGCAGCGCGGCGGTCTCGCCGACCGGCCGCATGTACATGTCCGGGGCGATGAACGACTCGATGAACGGCCCGCCGCCGGGCCAGCGCCCGGTCCGCGACATCTGCTGGACGAGCACCCGGCCGCCGGGGCGGACGGCGTCGTGCAGCACCCGCGCGTACGACGGGTAGTTGCGCTCGCCGACGTGCTCGCCCATCTCGAGCGAGGCGACCGCGTCGTACTCCGCGCCCCGGAGGGGCACGGCGTCGCGGTAGTCGCAGAGCCGGATGTCGACCCGGTCCGCCACGCCCCGGCGCTCGGCCGCGGCGACCGCGAACCGCTGCTGCTCCGCGGAGATCGTCACGCCCTCGACCTGCACGCCGTAGTGCTCGGCGGCGTGCAGCGACAGCGAGCCCCAGCCGCAGCCGACGTCGAGCAGCCGCATCCCCGGCTCCAGGCCGAGCTTGCGGCAGACCAGGTCGAGCTTGGCCTCCTGGGCGTCGGCGAGCGGCTGGTCGGGCGACGCGTGGTAGCCGCACGAGTACGCCATCGTCCGCTCGTCGAGGATCAGCGAGTAGAAGTCCGCGGTCGTGTCGTAGTGGTGGCTGATCGCGCGCCGGTCGCGGTCCTTGCTGTGCAGCCGGCCGCGCACGCGGGCCTGGGTGGCCGGGGGCGCGGGCGCACGGCCGATCAGGTCGAGGCCGATCGCGGCGCGCAGGGCGCCGGCCATCGCCCGGACGGACGGACGGCGTCCCGACAGCCCGCGCGAACGGGCCACCGCGAACGCGTGGGTGAGCGCCGCGTCGAGGTCGCCCGGCACGTCGAGCTCGCCGGTGACGTAGGCCTGGGCGGCGCCGAGCTCACCGGGGTGGCGGATCAGCCGGCGGAGCGCGTCGGGGGAGCGCAGCTCGACGACGGGGGCGTCGTCGGGACCGGCGGTGGTGCCGTCCCAGGCGACGAGGCGGACGGGCAGCTCTCCGCCGACGAACGGGCGGAGCGCGTCGGCGAGCACGGCGGCGGTCATCGGGACTCCTCGTCCGGTCGGGTGAAGGTGAGCTGGTGGTCGTCGATGTAGCCGGCCGCGAAGCCCGCACGGCAGTACTCCAGGTAGAAGTGCCACATCCGCTCGAAGGTCGTGTCGAAGCCGAGCGCGCGGACCCGGTCCCGGGAGGCCACGAAGGCCGTGTCCCAGCGCCGCAGGGTCGTCGCGTAGTGCGGGCCGATCGCCAGGTCGTCGGTGATCCGCAGCGTGGTGTGCGCCCGGGTCACCTCGTCGATCGCGCGCACCGACGGCAGCGCGCCGCCGGGGAAGACGTACTTGGTGATGAAGGTGTGCGTGGAGCGGGTCGCGAGCATCCGGTCGTGCGGCATCGTGATCGCCTGGATCGCGACGCGCCCCCCGGGCGCCAGGACGTGGTCGAGCGTGCGGAAGTACGCCGGCCAGAACTCCTGGCCCACCGCCTCGATCATCTCCACCGAGACCACCGCGTCGTACGCCGCGCCGGGCTCGTCGAGCAGCGCGCGGTAGTCGCACAGGTCGACGCGCACCCGGTCGGCCTGCCCGGCGGCGGCGATCCGCTCCCGGGCGAGCTCCTGCTGCTCGACCGACAGCGTGATCGAGCGGACGTCGGCGCCGCGGGCCGCGGCCCGGATCGCGAGCTCGCCCCAGCCGGTGCCGATCTCCAGGAGCCGGGTGCCGGCACCCACGCCGGCCTGGTCGAGCAGCCGGTCGATCTTGCGGTGCTGGGCCGCGACCAGGTCCTCCGTGGCGGCCACGGCGGGGTCCGGGTCGGTGAAGAGCGCGCTGGAGTAGGACAGCGTGGGGTCGAGGAAGGCCGCGAACAGGTCGTTCGACAGGTCGTAGTGGTGCGCGACGTTGGCCTGGGTGTTGTCCCGGGTGCCGCGCTGGCTCTGCGGCAGGCGGGTGACGACGACCCCGCGCAGCCGCTGGAGCGGCCGCGGCACGAGCGTGGTCAGCTCGGCGGCGAGGACCGTGAGGAATGCGCCGAGCACGCCGTCGCCGGGGACGCCGTCCTCGGCCCAGGCGCCGGTCAGGTAGGCCTCGCCGAAGCCGATCAGCTGGTCGCGTCCGGTCCGGGCGAACATCTCGTCCGGGCGGTGCACGACGATCGCCGGGCCGCCGCGGCCGAGCTCCTCGGTACGGCCGTCGGCGTGCTCCAGGCGGACCGTGACGTCGAGCCGCCCGATCGCGGCCCGGAAGAGCCGCTCGGCGACCCGCGCCGCGAAGCCGCCGGTGCGGATCGGGGCGAGCGCGGTCTGCGGCGTCTGCGCGGTCTGCACCGTCGCGCGGCGCGGCTGGACGGGTACCCGCCGGGCCCACAGCGCGATGCCGTGGGCGCGGATCAGGGCCGCTCCGCGCAGTCCTGCGAGCGGCAGCCGCGGCGGCGCGGCCGGCGTCCCGTCGAGGGCGGCGTCGAACCGGGCGCCGTCCTCGGTGACGAGCCGGACCGCGATCCGCAGCCGGTGGTCCTCGGGGTCGGGCGGAGGGGCGAGCACCTCGTAGTGACCGTCGGTGCCGTGGAAGGGCGAGACGTACATCGCCTTGTCGACCACGACCCGCCCGTCGGCGGTGGCGGGACCGTCGAGCAGGTAGGCGTGCCGGTCGCCGTAGGTGTTGTGCACCTCGACGACGGTCGCCGCGGGATCGCCGTCCGGGCGTCCGGGCGGCCAGCACCAGTGCACCGAGATCGGGTTGAAGCAGTGTCCGAACGCCCGCGGCTGCGCGGCCATCAGCGCCCGGCCGCCGCGCAGGCCGGCGTCCAGGCCGTGCTCGGCGAGGAAGCGGTCGAGGCCCTCGCGCACGCTCGCGGTGTCGCCGGCGAAGTGGTCGCGTCCCTCGAAGCGGCCGGGGACGCCGTCCACGGTGCCGTCGGGAGCGACCCGGTCGAGGTCGACCACGCTCAGGTGCGAGCGCAGCGTGAACGCATTGCGGACCGGCTCGCGCCGCCGGTGCACCAGGGTCGTCGCGTACGACGTCGCCGCCGGTGCACCGGCGTCCTCCCACGCGAGCCCGAGACGCTCCGCGGCGTGCAGGCCCGAGCGTGCGCCGTCCTCGTGGAAGCCCCAGCCGTGGTACGCGCCGGCGAACACGAGGCGGTCGGTGTCGATCTCGGGCAGCCGGGCCTGGGCGGCGACGGAGGCCGGCGTGTAGCGCGGGTGCGCGTAGTCGCGGCGGACCAGCACGGTCGCCGGGTCGACCACGTCCTCGCCACCGAGGGTGACCAGGTACGGGGTGTCGGTGGGCAGCCGCTGCAGGCGGGTCAGGTCGTAGGTGACCTGGACCTGCTCCTGGGCGATCCGCGGGCGCCGGAAGTTCCACGACGCCCAGGCGTCCCGGGCGCGCGGCATCAGCCGGGCGTCGGTGTGGAGCAGCGCGGTGTTGGTCGAGTAGGGGATCGCGTCGAGCACCTCCTTCTGCAGGAGGGTCGGCGCGGAGAGCATCCCGAGCGCCTGGTCGGGATGGGTGGCGACCACGACGGCGTCGTACGTCTCGCGGCCGGCGGCCGTGCTGACCTCGACGCCGTCGCCGGTCTCCTCGATCGAGAGCACGGGGGTCCCGGTGCGGATCGTCCCGCCGGAGGCCCGGATCGCGTCGGCGACCCGGGCGACGTACGCCCCGGAGCCTCCGGTCACCGTGCGCCACGTCGGCGAGCCGAAGACGGCGAGCATGCCGTGGTGCTGGAGGAACGCGAACAGGTACGCCGCGGGGTAGTCCAGCGCCGTGTCCGGGTCGCACGACCACACCGCCGCCACGAGCGGCTCGGCGAAGTGCCGCCGGAAGTACGGCGAGAACCCGCCGTGGTCGAGGAAGGCGGCGAGCGTCGTCAGGTCCCCGGGGCCGTTCGCCAGCAGCCGGCGTGCGGCGCGGTGGAAGCGCGGCACCTCGGCGAGCATCCGCAGGTACGCCGGGTTGCGGTGGTTGCCGGCGCCCGACGGGAACAGCCCGCGCCGGCCGAGCGCGCCGGCCCACTCCAGGCCGGTGCGCTCGTCGCTGATCGACATCGACATCTCGGAGTCCTGCGTCGGCACGCCGAGCTCGTCGAACAGCCGGCCGAGCACCGGGTAGGTGCGCCGGTTGTGCACGATGAAGCCGCTGTCGATCCGCAGTGCGCGGCCGGCGGCGTCGGTGACGTCATGGGTGTCGGCGTGCCCGCCGAGCCGGTCGTCGGCCTCGAGCACGGTGACGTGGACGTCATTGCCGGGACGGGAGGCGACGTAGGCGGCGGTGAGTCCGGCGACGCCGGAACCCACCACGGCGAGGCGCCGCGGGGTCGAGGTGGACATCACGACTCCAGGGGGAAGACCGCGATCGGCTGCGTGGTCGGCTGCTCCGAGCCGCCGTCGGGCTCGACGGTGATCCCGACCCCGGTGGCCTCCGCGGCGTCGCCGTCGAGGATGTACGTCGTGTCCGGCTCGTCCGGCATCAGCCCGGCCCGGACCATCTTGCCGGCGGGCGTCTGGAGCCACAGCTCGTAGACCTTGCCGTCCGGGGCGGGCGCCATGTCCTTGGTCCGGATGAGCGCCTTGCCCTGGCTGCGGGAGAGCACGATCGTGGCCTGCGAGCCGTCGGGGAAGCTCTTCTCGACATGGGTCGCGTCGGCGGCGGCGAGGATCCGGTCCGCCGCGGTCGGCGGCTGCGCGCCCGGGTCGTCGGACCAGGGCCGCAGCACCGCCAGGCCCACCCCGAGGAGCAGGACGACGGCCGCGGCGGCCGTGAGCAGCGTCGGCAGCCGGCGGAACAGCGGCGTGACCGTGGCCGGCTCGCGGGTCAGCGGCGGCAGCGGGCGGATCCGGTCGATGCCCGCGAGGACGTCGTCGCGCAGCGCCGGCGGCGGGGCGACCTCGTCGCCCAGGCCGAGCAGTGCGGCGGCCTCGCGGAGGCTGTCCACCTCGGCGCGGCAGTCCGGGCAGTGGCTCAGGTGCGCCTCGAACCGGGCCCGCTCGTCCGCGTCGAGCGCGTCGACGGCGTAGGCGCCGGACAGGGTGTGGTCGTGATCGGTTGTCATCGGCCTACTCCGATCGTGTCGCGCAGCCGGATCAGGCCGTCGCGGATCCTCGTCTTCGCTGTCCCGACCGGGAGGTCGAGAAGGGCGGCCACCTCGGTGTGGGTGTAGCCGCCGAAGTACGCCAGCTCGATCGCCTCGCGCTGGACGTCGGTGAGCTGGGTCAGGGCCGCCCGCACCCGGTGCGCCTCGAGCGAGGCGTGCGCGGTGTCGGCGGTGACGTCGTGCTCGACGCTCTGGTTCGTCTGGTGGTACGTCAGGTCGCGCCGGGTCGCGGCCTCGGCACTGCGGACCCGATCGACCGCCTTGCGGTGGGTGATCGTCATCATCCAGGCGAGGGCCGAGCCGCGCGAGGCGTCGTACCGGCTCGCCTGGCGCCAGATCTCGAGGAACACCTCCTGGGTGACCTCCTCGGCCTGCGCCGGGTCGCGCACCACGCGGACGGCGAGGCCGTGCACGCGGGGGGCGGTGGCGTCGTACAGCTCGGCGAAGGCCGTCTTGTCCCCGCGCGCCGCTCGTTTGAGCAGGGCGCCGAGGTCGGCGCTGCGACCGCCGGCCGGCGCCCCCGCGTGGGGGGCGCCGGCCGGGTCGCCGGGGACCGGGTCCATGCCGTGATCCTTCCGGTTCTCAGGGCTGCTGGCGAGGGGTCACTTGATCCCGGTCAGCACCTTGTCGATGACGTAGACGGTCGCGTTGGCGGTCGGGATGTTGCCGCAGAGGACCTTCGCGGTCACCGTGCCGTCCGAGACGGTCATGCCGCTCTCGGCGTCACCGGAGACGGTCAGCTCGTCGCCGAGCAGGGTCTTCTGCTTGCCGACGACGGCGGTCGGGTCGTCGTTCGCGCCGAGCACGTGGTGGGCGAGGACCTTGTAGAGAGCGCTCTCCTGGCCCTTCGCCTTGCCCTCGGCGACCATGCCGTTGAGGTCCTTGGCCGGGATGGCGGCGAACGCGTCGTTGTACGGCGCGAACACGGTCAGCGCCGGCGCCCCGTTGAGCGTGTCGGCGAGGCCGTCGATGCTCGTCACCGCGGTGACCAGGGTGCTGAGCAGCGGGTTGTTGCTGGCAGCGGTCGCGACCGGGTCCTTGACCATGCCGTCGAACGAGCCGGCGCCGGAGGTCGGGATCTTCGAGCAGCCGGGGCCGAACGTCTGCGAGCCGGCGTCGGCCTGCTCGGTCGGGCTGTCGGAGGTCATCGGGGTGGAGCTGTTGTCGTCGGTGCTCTTGGTGTCGCCGCCGTCGTCACCGCACGCAGCCAGCGAGACGGAGAGAGCGAGTGCGGCGGCGGTGACGCCGGCGGTGCGGGTGAGGCGGTGGAGCTTCATGGTGGGACCTTCCGTAGGAGCGTGCTGTGCAGGTGATTCGGTGCCGTGGGGCGACCGGATGGGTGTTTTTTCCGGTGGTTTTCAGCCGACCTGGACGATGAGCTCGTGGAGCCCGCTCGCACCGTCGGGGAAGGGCTCGGCGCGGACCGCGGTCTGCGGCTCGCCGTCGCCGGAGCGGGCGCGGGCGGCGATCCGGTGCGAGCCGGATTCCGCCTTCCAGCGGTAGAACCACTGGCGCCAGTAGTCGTCCCCGCCGCTCGGCCCGAGCTGGGCGTCGACCCAGCCCCCGCCGTCGATCCGGACCTGGACGCCGGCCACGCCGCCGCGCTCCTGGGCCCACGCGACGCCGCCGATGACGACGTCGCCGGGGTCCAGCGCGGCGAGGGCGCGCGGGGTGTCGATCCGGGCGGAGATCTTGATGGGGGCGTCGGTCGCCCAGCCGCGCTCGGTCCAGTAGGCGTCGCGCTCGGCGTACGTCGTCAGGGTCAGCCGGGTGATCCACTTGGTGGCGCTGATGAAGCCGTAGAGGCCGGGGATCACCATCCGCACGGGGAACCCGTGCTCGCGGGGCAGCGCCTTGCCGTTCATGCCGACCGCCAAGATCGCGTCCCGGCCGTCGAGGGCGAGGTCGAGCGGGGTGCTGATCGTCATCCCGTCGACGTCGGTGGACAGGATCTGGTCGGCCTTCGTGCTGCCGATGCCGGCCCGGTCGAGCACGTCGCGCAGCGGTACGCCGAGCCAGCGCGCCGCGCCGACGTACGGGCCGCCGACGCTGTTGGAGACGCAGGTCAGCGTGATGTCGCGCTCGATCATCGGCATCGCCAGCAGCTCGTCGAAGCGCATCGTCACCTTCCGGTCGACATCACCGTCGATGGTGAGCGTCCAGTCGTCGGTGCCCACGACGGGCACGTCCAGCCGGGTGTCGACGCGGTAGAAGTCGCCGGTCGGCGTACGGAACGGGGTGATGCCGGGGACCTGGTCGTCCAGCCCGCGCGGCAGCGGCGGCGCCGGATCAGCCGGCCGGGGGAGCGTCACGTCCTCGGGCCGCAGCCGCAGCGAGGACACGAACCGCCCCGCCACACCCCCGGCCAGCGCGAGCACGCCCAGCACCCCGGCGGTCAGCAGCAGCGCCCGCCGTCCCTCCGCACCCCGTCCCGCCCGCCGCCCCTCCCGCGCGGCCCGGTCGGCCCGGGCGAGCAGCGCGAGCGCCACCGGCCCGGTCACCGCCGCCACCAGGGAGGGCAGCAGGTCGAGCGCCCCCGCCTCCGGCCGCGACAGCACCGCCACGACCGCCACCCCGACCAGCACGACCAGCACCCCCGCCCCGACCGCGAGCCGGCGCCGGGCCAGCACCCCCGCAATGGCCGCCAGCACCAGCACCCCCACCAGCACCGACCCGACCAGCACCACCTTGTCGGCGGTCCCGAACTGCCGGATCGCCCACTCCTTGAGCGGCGTCGGCGTCAGGTCGATCACCGCCGACCCGACCGCCAGGACCGGCGACGACGCGGGGTGGGTGAGTGCGGCGACGAGGTGAGCCAGGCCGATGCCGACGAGGGTCGCCAGGACGCCGTACCCGGGCCACTGGGGATGCTTCGGGAGCCTCGGGCGGCGGGGACGGGGGAGGGGCATGGCAGGGGTTCGGTGCGGACCGTGGGTTCGGATGGTCCTGCCGCCGAAGTCGCGGGGTTGCTGGGTCGAGGTTGCGGGGTTTCTGGCGCGAAGTCGTTGGGTTGCTGCGTCGAGGTTGCTGGCTTGCTTGGGTGGTGAGCGGGGTTGCGGCGGCGGCCGCGCTGACGGGCGCGACAACGGCACGGGCTCCGCCCGCGCCGCCGCTGTGCGGCCGCCACCTCCGCCTCGCCGCCTTGCCGCCGCTGTGCGGCGGGCTTGGGCGGGCCGGGCTACTCCACCGGGGAGGCGATGTGGACGAGCGCGTCGCCTGCGTTGACGATCGGTGCCCGGGTCAGGCCGATGATGATGCCGGAGCGGTCGGCGTGCACCAGCCGGACGCGGCGGCCGAAGGTGTCGGAGAGGCCGCCGAGGCGCTGGCCCTCCTCGACGCGTTCGCCGAGGTGGACCTCGAGGTGCAGGATGCCGGTGCCGCGGGCGCGGACCCAGGCGCTCGAGCGGGACTCGACGGGGGCGGTACGGCCGTCCTCCTCGCCGGGGGAGAGGTCGATCATGTCGAGGGCCGCCAGCACCCGGCGTACGCCGGCCACGCCGACCGCGATCGGCTCCTCCTCGAAGCGCAGGGCCTCGCCGGCCTCGTACAGCAGGACGGTGGCGCCTCGGTCGCGGGCGGCCTGGCGCAGGGAGCCGTCGCGGAGGCGGGCGTGGAGCATGACGGGGGCACCGAAGGCCTCGGCGAGCTGGCGGGTGCGGGGGTCGTCGAGGTCGGCGCGGATCTGGGGGAGGTTGCTGCGGCGGTCGGCGGCGGTGTGGAGGTCGATGCCGACGTCGCTCTTGGCGACGACCTCGGTCATGAACAGGTGGGCGATGCGGCTGGCCAGCGAGCCGCGGGCCGAGCCGGGGAAGGAGCGGTTGAGGTCGCGGCGGTCGGGGAGGTTGCGCTCGCCGGTCATGAAGCCGAGCACGTTCACCACCGGTACGGCGACCAGCGTGCCGCGGAAGGTGCGCGCCGCGAGGGTGGCGAGCGCCTGGCGGATCACCTCGACGCCGAGCACCTCGTCGCCGTGGATGGCGGCGTTGACCCAGACGGTCGGGCCGGGTTCGCGGCCGTGGACGACGCGGACGGGGAGGCTGACGTCGCCGCCGGTGACCAGGCGGGTGATGGGGAGCTCGACCTCCTTGGTCGAGCCGGCGCGGACGCGGACGTTGCCGATCGCGAAGGACTCACGCAGTGCCATCACGGCCTCGGTTCTTGCGGCGTACCTTGCGGGGCGGGCGGCCGCCGACGTACGAGCGGCGGGCGTCGACGAGGAAGCCCTGGCGCAGGGCCTCGCGGCCGACGAGCATCCGGAAGCCCATCGCGTCGCGGCGGGTGAGGGTCATCTCGGTGGTGATGGTGTGGCCGAGCAGCTCGATGTCGGTCAGGACGACGATCCGCTCCTGGGTGTGCCCGGTGGAGCTGCGCACCAGCCGGCGGTCGTGGACCGGGCACTCGACGAGGACGGCGTCCTCGGCCGAGCGCTGCCAGGGGTGGACGGAGAACCGCACCCAGTCGGCGCCGTCGCGGGTCAGCTCCTCGAGGTCGAAGGCGTGCAGGGCCGACGTACGGGCGCCGGTGTCGAGCTTGGCCTTGACCGGTCCCACGCCGAGCCCGGGCAGGCGCACCCACTCGCGCCACCCGGCCGTGACCGGGGAACTGATTAGATGGGGCCTGACCACACCGCAATCCAATCAGGTCGGGAATGAAGCTCGCGATCCTCTCCCGCGCTCCGCGGTCCTACAGCACCCAGCGCCTTCGCACGGCCGCCCTCGACCGGGGGCACCAGGTGAAGGTGCTCAACACGCTCCGGTTCTCCATCGACCTGTCCGGTGACGAGCCCGACCTGCAGTTCCGGGGCAAGCAGCTCTCGGACTACGACGCGGTGCTGCCACGCATCGGCAACTCGATCACCTACTTCGGTACGGCGGTCGTGCGGCAGTTCGAGCAGATGGACGTCTACACGCCCAACACCGCCAACGGCATCGCGAACTCGCGCGACAAGCTGCGCGCGACGCAGATCCTGTCCCGGCACGGCATCGGCATGCCGGCGACGACGTTCGTGCGCGACCGCGCCGACGTGATCCCCGCGATCGAGCGGGTGGGCGGGGCACCGGTCGTGATCAAGCTGCTCGAGGGCACCCAGGGCATCGGCGTCATCCTGGCGCCGAGCATCAAGGTCGCCGAGGCGATCATCGAGACCCTCCAGAGCACCAAGCAGCAGGTGCTCATCCAGCGCTTCGTCAAGGAGTCCAAGGGCCGCGACGTCCGGGCGCTCGTCGTGGGCGACCGCGTGGTCGCGGCGATGCGGCGGGTCGCCCAGGGCGACGAGTTCCGCTCCAACGTCCACCGCGGCGGCAGCGTCGAGCGGGTCGACCTCGACCCGGAGTACGAGCAGATCGCCGTCCGGGCCGCCCAGATCATGGGTCTCAAGGTCGCCGGTGTCGACATGCTCGAGGCCAACGACGGGCCGCTGGTGATGGAGGTCAACTCCTCCCCAGGCCTCGAGGGCATCGAGAGCGCCACCAAGCTCGACGTGGCGGGCGCGATCATCGACTACATCGACAACCAGGTCGCCTTCCCCCAGATCGACGTGCGCGAGCGGCTCAGCGTCTCGACCGGGTACGGCGTCGCCGAGATCGTCGTGCACGGCGACGCGGACCTCGTCGGCAAGACCCTCGGCGAGTCCGGGATCCGCGAGCGCGACATGACCGTGCTGACCCTGCACCGCGGCACCACCGTGATCCCGAACCCGTTCGACCGGCACGTGCTCCAGGCCGAGGACCGGCTGCTCTGCTTCGGCAAGCTCGAGGAGATGCGCTCGATGATCCCGGCTCGGCCGCGGCGCCGGGCGCGGGTCAAGAAGCTGCCGAAGCAGCCGATCCCCGAGGCCTAGGCCGACGGCGCGACCGTACGGCACCCGTCGGCGTAGACGCCGTCGAGCAGGGCGCCGATCGGGCCGGTGCCGAACGAGCACTCGCCGTCGATGATCGACAGCGCGAGCTCGTCCCCCACCTGCACGTCGTACGACGCCGTGCCCGGCCCGCCGAGGATGCCGAGGTGCCGCTCGGCGACGGCCGCGGTGGCGTCGGGCGACGTACCGGCGGGGAGGGCGACGCTGGCCCAGTCGTCGTCGCCGAGCCAGATCGAGGCGCCCTGGGGGAGACCGGCGCGCAGCCGGTGGAACAGGGTCAGCTGGTCCGTGCCGGGCAGGCCGCCGGAGGAGTGCAGCGTCCAGGAGCCCTCGGGGTCGGCCTGGACGGTCCAGTCGGTCTGCGGCAGGTCGCCGTAGCGCTTCTCCAGGCCGGGCAGCGCGGCCAGCAGCGCGTCGACCCCGGGCGCGGTCGTCACCGTCATCAGGGTGCGCACGTGGGGCGCGGCGTCGACGTCCTGGGTCTCGAGGTCGACCCGGGTGGACTCGCGCTCCAGGACGGGGACCGCCCGCTGCGCCGCGGCCCGGACGTCGTCCAGGTCGGCCTCCGGCTCGAAGCTGCGCAGGTGCACCACGTCGTCGCGCCAGCTGATGTCGAGGTCGCCCTCCTCGGCGTGGTGGGTGCCCGCGAAGGCGGCGTACGTCGTGGCAACCACCTCGACGACCGCCGACGCCTCGGCCTCGGGCTCCAGCGCGACGGTGAGCGCCAGCTTGCCCGAGTCGAGCGTGATCGGCTCGGTGTAGTCGAGGTCGGCCGACGCCACGCCGGGCAGCTCGGCCAGCCGCTCGCGGAGGCTGTCGGCCTCGCTCGCGTGGCTCGGGTTGGCGCACGCCGCGACGAGGGGCAGCAGGGCGCAGGTCAGCAGGGACAGCACGAGGGGCGGCTTCACCGTCTCACCGTGCTCCTCGGGAGCGGCGAGCGCATGAGTACGGACCTCTAGGGCGCGGCCCGGACGCCGACGTGCGAGCCGCCCCCTAGCGCCAGTCACCGGCGAGCGTCTCGTCGAGCGCGGCGTCGATGAGGGCGACGAGCGACTGCTCCCCGGCGGAGGGGTCGATCCAGCGGCTGTAGGCGTACTCCGCGGCGGCGAGGACCAGGTGCACGACCAGGCCCGAGCCGTGGCGGTCGGCGGCCAGGCGGACCAGCTCGCCCCGGTCGGCGTCGGCGATCAGGGTCACCCGGGAGCCGAGCTCGGGGGCGGTGAGCATCGCCGCGCGCCAGCGGCGCAGGTCGGTGTCGGCGGCCTCGGCGGTCCGGCCGCGGATGGCCGCGGCGAGGCCGCGGGCGACGGGCTCGTCGGCCGGCCGGGCGGCGTACGCCGCGAGGATGTCGGCGCTGCTGGCGAGCAGCGGCTGCAGGAGCAGGTCCTCCTTGCTCGCGACGTGCCGGAAGTAGGTGCTCGTCGAGACGCCCGCGGCGGTCGCGATCTGCTGCGTGGTCACCGCGGCGAAGCCCTGCTCGGCGAACAGCCGCCAGGCCGCGTCCTGGATCTCGTGGCGCACCCGGGCGCGGTTGCGGGCGCGCAGCGAAGGCATGCGGGCAGGCTCGCAGGTTGCGGAGCGGCTCGCAAGTTGATAGAAACTCCCAACTTGCAATCAACTCCCAAAGAGGAGAGGTGCTGTGGACGAGACCTTCGACGTCGTGGTGGTGGGCTCCGGTGCGGCCGGGCTGGCCGCCGCGATCACCGCCGCCGGGCACGGCCTGCGCGTGGTCGTGCTGGAGAAGTCCGAGCGCTGGGGCGGGACGACGGCCCGCTCGGGCGGCGGGGTCTGGGTGCCGGGCAACCCGGCGGTCCGCGCCCACGTCCCGGCCGGCGACCTCGACGAGGCCCGGCGCTACCTGCACGCGATCGTCGACGAGGTCGACCCGGACCGCATCGACACCTTCGTCGACCGCGGTGCCGAGGCGATGGGCTACCTGGCCGAGCACTCCGCGCTCGACCTGGCCTGGGTGCGCGGGTACGCCGACTACTTCCCCGAGGCGCCGGGTGGTCGCGCCGCCGGGCGCTCGGCCGAGCCGCGGCCCTTCGACGCGCGCCGGATCGGCGACGACCTGGCCACGATGGAGCCGTTCTACACGAAGACGCCGCTCAACGTCGTCGTCCTGCAGTCCGACTACCGCTGGCTCAGCACCGGGCGCCGGCACTGGCGCGGCCCGCTCCACATGGCCCGGATCGGGCTGCGCTTCGCGTGGGCGCGGCTGCGCCGGCGCCGGCTCGTCGGCCTGGGCAGCGCGCTCGTCGCCTCGCTCATGGTGGGCGTGCGTGAGCTCGGTATCCCGGTCCGGCTCGGGACGCCGATGACCGGGCTCGTCGAGGAGGACGGCCGGGTCGTCGGCGTCCGGACCGGAGCCGGGTCCGTGGTGCGGGCGCGGCGCGGAGTGGTCCTCGCCTGCGGCGGCTTCGACCACGACGCCGAGCTGCGTCGTACCCATCAGCGGGAGCCGGCCGGGCCGGAGCTCTCGCTCGGCGTCGCGACCAACACCGGCGACGGGATCCGGGCGGCCCAGGTCGCGGGCGCCGCCACCGACCTGATGGACGACGCCTGGTGGGCGCCGTCGATCCCGCTGCCCAAGGGGCCGTGGTTCGCGCTGTCCGAGCGCTCGCTGCCCGGCGGGATCATCGTCAACCGGCACGGCGAGCGGTTCATGAACGAGTCGCTGCCGTACGTCGAGGCGACCCACCGCATGTTCGGCGGCACCCACGGCCGCGGCGCCGGGCCGGCCGATGCCGCCGAGAACCTGCCGTGCTGGCTGGTCTTCGACCAGACCTACCGAGACCGCTACCTGTTCGCCGGCGTCCAGCCGGGGCGGCCGCTGCCGAAGTCGTGGCTGGCCGGCGGCGCGATCACGAAGGCGGCGTCGCTGGACGAGCTCGCCGCCGAGATCGGGGTCCCCGCCGCGGGGCTGGCCGCGACCGTCGCGCGGTTCAACGCCTTCGCGCGCGACGGGGTCGACGCGGACCACCACCGCGGGGAATCGGCGTACGACCACTACTACGGCGACCTGACGAACAAGCCCAACCCGAGCCTCGGCGCACTCGTGAAGGCGCCGTTCTACGCCGCCCGGATGGTGCCCGCGGACCTCGGCACCAAGGGCGGCATCCGGACCGATCCGCGGGCCCGCGCGCTGCGCGCCGACGGGACGCCGGTCCCGGGTCTCTATGCCGCGGGCAACACCAGCGCCGCCGTCATGGGCCACACGTACGCCGGCCCCGGCGCGACCATCGGCCCGGCCCTCGTGTTCGGCTACCTGGCCGCGCTCGACTGCGTCGAGACGCCCGATCGGGCCTGAACGGCGTGGGGCAGGATGAGCCGCATGACTGACGCACCCGCGGAGCTGGTCCACCTCGAGGTCGCCGACGGCGTCGCGACCATCACCCTGGACTCGCCCTACAACCGCAACGCGCTCTCCCGCCAGCTCGTCACCGAGCTGATCGCCCACCTCGGCACCGCCGACGCGGCGGACGACGTACGCGTCGTCGTGCTGCGCTCCTCGGGCCGGGTGTTCTGCTCGGGCGCGGACCTCTCCGAGGCCGCGACCGTCCCGATGCACGAGGGCGCCCGCGCGATCGTCGGCCTGCAGCGCCAGATCGTCGCGCTGTCCAAGCCCGTCGTCACCGTGGTCGAGGGCGCGGCCCGCGCCGGCGGCATCGGCATCGTGGCCGCCTCCGACATCGTGGTCGTCGCCGACGACGCCACCTTCGCGCTCACCGAGGTCAAGCTCGGCCTGACCCCGGCGGTCATCTCGCTCACCGTCTTCCCGCGGATGACCCCGCGCGGCGCGGCGCTCACCGCCCTCGGCGGCGAGGTGTTCACCGGTGCCGAGGCGCGCGACTACGGCCTCGCGACGTACGCCGTCCCGGCCGCGACGCTCCAGGCCCAGGTCGACGAGGTCGTCGGCCAGATCGCGACCGGCGCCGCCCAGGGCCTGCGCGAGACCAAGAAGCTGCTCGGTGCCGAGCTGCTCGAGCGCATCGACGCCAAGGGCGAGGAGCTCGTCGAGCTGAGCGCCCGGCTGTTCGGCTCCGACGAGGCGCGCGAGGCGATGACCGCGTTCCTCTCGCGCAAGAAGGGCTAGGCCGGGGCTAGAAGTCGAGGAACCCGGCGACGACCTCGTCGACCAGGCCGTCGTCGCCGGGCGTCCCGTAGAAGTAGACCGAGCCGTAGCCCCAGAGGTACTCCTCGACGACGTCCTCGAGCGGCCCGTCGACCGGCCAGCCGTCCTCGTCGACCTGGAACAGGAAGCGGTGCCCGTCGGCCTCGACCGCGGCGGCGTACGACGGCTCGTCCTGGATGAGCACGGGCGCGTCGGCGACCCGGACCAGGGCGGGCGCGGGGCCGGACGCCGGGACGAGGGCCGTCGAGCGCAGCCCCGGCCAGCCGAGCCCGGTCCGGTCGCCGCGGGGCGAGGGCGGGTGGACGAGCGCCCGCATCGCCATCGCCGGGTAGGTCAGGTCGTCGTCGCCGATGTCGAAGCCCGCGCGCAGGAGCACCGAGACCTCGCGGCCGGCCGCCCACGGGGCGCATCCGGCCGGCAGCGTCAGCACGTAGCGGTGCGTGGCGAGCCAGGGGTGGTCCTCGACGGCCCGCGGGGGTGCGCCGCCGAGCCGGCCGCCGTCCGCGGTGTCGGGGAGGGCAGGGGTGAGGTCGAGACTCATCGGCCGGCTCCGCTCCGCCAGGCGCGGGGCCCGGTCCCGTGCTCGCGGGAGAACGCGCGGGAGAACGCCGCCTCGGAGGCGTACCCGACCGCGCGGCCGATCGCGCCGACCGGGTCGGTGGTCGTGGTGAGCAGCTCGGCGGCGCGGGCCAGGCGGATCCGCTGGAGGTAGCGGCCCGGCGGCTCGCCCACGAGCCGGCCGAAGCGGGCCGCGAACGCCGCCCGGGAGAGCATCGCCAGGTCGGCGAGCTGGTCGACGGTCCACGGGTGCTCGGGCCGGAGGTGGATCGCGGTCAGGGCGGGCCCGAGCTGGTGGTCCAGGGCGGCGACCAGCCAACCACTGCCGCCGGCGCCGGCGCTCTGCTGGGCCGACCAGGCGCGCAGGGCCTGGATGAAGAGCAGGTCGAGGATCCGCGACACCATCACGTGCGAGCCCGGCCGCGGGTCGCCGACCTCGACGGCGAGCAGGCGGGCGCACAGCGGGAGCCAGTCGGGGCCCTCGGCGGCGCGGACGAGGACGGCGGGCGGCAGCACCGCGAGCACCGGCGCGGCCAGGCCCTCGTCGACCAGGAATCGGCCGCTGAGCCACTGCGCGCCCGGCCCCGGGTGGAGCCGGTGGGCGCCGCCGCGGGCCATCAGCGCGAGGTCGCCGGCGGCGACCTCGACGCTCGTGGCGCCGTCGCCGGTGCGCAGCTCGACGGTGCCGGTCACGACCAGGTGCAGCACCCGGTCGCCGCGCGGGTGGCGTACGACGCGCCGGCCCTCCTCGCGGACCGAGGTCACGTCGGCGCCGCGCAGGTGGATCATCTCGAGCACCGCGGACAACGCGTCGGCCGGCGTGTCGCCCGGCGTGTCGGTCAACGCGTCGACCCCGTCAAGCGGAACGGCAATGTTTTCAGGCGCCACGGGCATGGTTCCTTGCTCGGTCATCTCGTTAGCGTGGCAGCACCCTACTTCAGCGCCGACCGGCGCACCACGACCGAGGAGCCACCATGTCCACTCCCACCATCGTCCTCGTCCACGGCTTCTGGGGCGGCGCCGCGCACTGGGCCAAGGTGATCGTCGAGCTCGACCGCCGGGGCCACCGCGGCCTGCGCGCCGTCGAGCTCCCGCTGACCTCGCTGGCCGACGACGCGACCCGCACCCGGGAGCTGGTCCGCCAGGTCGACGGACCCGTCGTCCTGGTCGGCCACTCCTACGGCGGCGCGGTGATCTCCGAGGCCGGCAACCTGCCCAACGTGGCCGGCCTGGTCTACGTCGCGGCGTTCGCGCCGGACGCCGGCGAGAGCGCCGGCCAGATCAGCGAGGAGCACCCGCCGGCGGCGTTCGCCAACATCGAGCCCGACTCCGACGGGCGGCTGTGGATCAAGCCGGAGCTCTTCGGCGAGAGCTTCGCCCAGGACCTGCCGGCCGAGGAGACCCTGGTCATGGGGGTCACCCAGAAGGCGCCGCTGGGCAGCACGTTCGGCGACACCGTCACCGACCCGGCCTGGCGGCACAAGCCGTCCTGGTACCAGGTCTCGGCCGACGACCGGATGATCCACCCCGACAACCAGCGCCGGATGGCGGCGCGGATGGAGCCCCGCGGCACCGTCGAGCTCGCCGCCAGCCACGCCTCGCTCGCCTCGCAGCCCGCGGCGATCGCGGACCTGGTCGAGGAGGCGGTTCACAGCGTCACCCTCTAGAACCTGTTCTAGTTCTGGCCTAGGCTGCGCGCGTGGACTTCGCGATGGTGACCGCCTACCACCCGATCGACCAGCTGGTCCCGCTCGCGCGGGCCGCCGAGGAAGCGGGGATCAGCGCGCTCAGCCTGGCCGACCACGTGGTCGACCTGGAGACGATCCAGACGCCGTACCCCTACACCTCGGACGGGCGGCGGCGCTGGGAGACCGACGTCGACTGGCCCGACCCGTGGGTGACGATCGGGGCGCTGTCGCAGGTGACCACGCGGATGCAGTTCTTCACCTCGATCTACGTGGCCGCCATGCGCAACCCGTTCATCGTCGCCAAGGCCGTCGGTACGGCGGCCGCGCTGTCCGGCGGCCGGGTCGCGCTCGGCATCGGCGTCGGCTGGTGCCGTGACGAGTTCGAGCTCCTCGAGGAGGACTTCGCGACCCGCGGGCGGCGTACCGACGAGGGGCTCGACCTCATGCGCGAGCTCTGGGAGCCCGGCTGGACCGAGTTCGCCGGGGAGTTCTACCGCTGCGAGCGCCTCGTCATGAAGCCCGAGCCGCCGGGCCCGATCCCGGTCTGGGTCGGCGGCATGTCCGACGTCGCGCTGCGCCGCGCGGCCCGCAACGACGGCTGGATCGGCGACATGGCGACCGTCGACGAGGCGATCGCGATCGGCGAGCGCCTGCGCGAGATGCGCCGGGCCGCCGGCCGCGATCCCGAGGAGCCGTTCGCGGTCGCCCCGGCGCTGACCGACGCCCTGCTCCCCGAGGACTTCGCCCGCGCCTCGCGCGGCGGCGTCACGATGTGCCTGACGATGCCGTGGATGTACTACTACCCGCAGCACGCGCCGCTGGAGCAGAAGCTCGACGGCATCGCCCGGTTCGGCGCGGACGTCATCGCGCCGACACGCGCGCTGCTGGCCGGTTGATCCTGCCGGGGTCCGCCCGGCTCATCCCTCCAGGTAGGTCGTCAGCGCGGTGACCAGCGTCCGGTGCGCGCGGTCGGTGTCGACCGTCGTACCGAACTGCTCGTCGGCACGCAGTCCGCGCAGGGCGCTGGGCAGCAGCGCGGCCACGTCCGAGGCGCGGTCGGCGTCGACCGGTGGACCGTCGAGCGTGGCGAAGAAGTGCAGGAAGGCCTCGGCCCACAGCTCGTCGAGCCTCGCCAGCGAGGCGGACGTGCGCGGGTGCGACTCGGCGAGGACGTCGAGCGGCCGGGGAAGCCCGGCCCGGACGGTCTCGATCGCGACGCCGTACGGCGAGGCGAGCACCGAGCGGTAGAGCTGGGCCACCTCGGCGACCCGGCCCTGCACGGTGGCGCTCTCCGGCGCGGCCCACAGCTGGGGTCCGGCGTCGATGATCAGCTCGACCACCGAGGACCAGAACCCGTCGGAATCGCCGAAGAGGTTCTGGACCGAGCCCCAGCTGAGCCCCGCCTCTTTGGCGACCATGTTGATGGAGACGGTCTCCGGTCTCCCGGTTCCGAGCATCTCCAGCGCGGTGGAGAGCAGCTTCTCGCGAGCTGCCACCCCTCTTTTGTTCGGTTTGCGCGGCGGAGCCGCAGGCGTCGTTCTCATCGTGTTCCCCCCTAGGACGCAGCGATGCCTTGCTGATATTCAACCAACAACCTGGCAGCGCGCTACGGCTCTGTCCCGGCCTGTAGAGTTGGTGGCTTGCCGCATCGGGGATGTGGTGGTCAGAACACGAGTGCGGACGGTAGGGGTCACGTCGGTGGCAGACGAGCTGGTGGAGCGCGAGGTCGCGGAAGAACAGGCCTTCGTCGACCGGGTCTATCGGCAGCTGGAGCAGGCCGGCAAGGCCGCCCAGTCGCTCGCCCGTGAGGGGCACTCGCGTGCGCACCTCGGGCACGAAGGTGGTCTGGTCGAGCGGGACGCGATGGTCTTCCAGGCCGCGAAGCGGATCGCCCAGCTCGACGCCGCCCACGAGGGCCTGGTGTTCGGCCGGCTCGACCTCGACGCCGCCGTCGACGTCCAGCCCCGCTACGTCGGCCGGATCGGGCTGCGCGACGACCAGCACGACTCGCTGCTGATCGACTGGCGCGCGCCCGCCGCCGCGGTGTTCTACCAGGCGACCGCCGCCGAGCCCCAGCACGTGCTGCGCCGCCGGGTGCTGCGCAGCGCCGGCCGCTCCGTCGTCGGGGTCGAGGACGAGCTGCTCGACGCCGACGGCATGGCCGTCGCCGAGGAGGCCGGCCGCGCGCTCCCGATCATCGGCGAGGGCGCGCTCATGGCCCAGCTCTCCCGCGCCCGCGACCGCTCGATGCACTCGATCGTCGCGACCATCCAGGCCGAGCAGGACAAGGCGATCCGGGCGCCCTCCAAGGGCGTCGTCAGCATCTCCGGCGGCCCGGGCACCGGCAAGACCGTCGTCGCCCTGCACCGCGCGGCCTTCCTGCTCTACACCGACCGGCAGCGCTACGAGCGCGGCGGCGTCCTCGTCGTCGGCCCCTCGGGCGTCTTCATGCGCTACATCGAGCGCGTGCTGCCCTCCCTCGGCGAGACCGCCGTCGCCCTGCGCAGCCTCGGCGAGGTCGTCGACGAGGTGCGCGCCACCCGCCACGACGAGCCCGCCGTCGCCGACGTCAAGGGCTCGGCGCGCATGGCCGAGGTGATGCGTCGTACCGCCCGGCAGCAGGCGCCCGGCAGCCCCCGCGAGTACCGCGTCTTCTGGCGCGACGACCGGCTCGTGCTCGACCGCGGCCGGCTCGGCCAGGTCCGCCGCCAGCTCATGTCCCAGGGCCTGCGCAACAAGCAGCTCCCGCGCGTGTCCAACGCCCTGCTCGACGCGCTCTGGCGCCAGGTCCGCGGCGAGCGCGGCCGCGACCAGGGCCGCGAGAAGTTCAACGACGACATGCTCTCCCGCCAGGACTTCCTCGACTTCGCGCTGTCCTGGTGGCCGCCGCTCGACGCCGCCACCGTGCTCTGCTGGCTGCGCGACCCCGAGCTCCTCGCCCGGGTCTCCGAGGGCATCCTGAGCGCCGAGGAGCAGCGCCTCCTCGCCAAGTCCTGGGCCGGCCTCGACCCCACCCGCGCGATCAGCGGCCAGATCTCCATCGAGGACGTGCCCCTGCTCGACGAGCTCCGCTACGCCCTCGGCGACGTCCCCCAGAAGGCCGACGACGAGCGCGACGACCCGCTCGCCCTCATCGAGGGCGCCGTCGACATCCAGGAGCTGATGACCGCCTCGGAGCGCGAGTACGCCCCCGCCGGCCGCGCCTGGCGCCCCCCGGTGAGCAGCATCGAGGACGACGGCTACGCCCACGTCCTCATCGACGAGGCCCAGGACCTCACGCCCATGCAGTGGCGCATGGTCGGCCGCCGCGGCCGCACCGCCTCCTGGACCATCGTCGGCGACCCCGCCCAGTCCTCCTGGCCCGTCCCCGCTGAGTCCGACGCCGCCCGCGGCGAAGCCCTCGAGCGCAAGCAGATCCACCGCTTCCACCTCTCGACCAACTACCGCAACTCGGCCGAGATCTACGCCCACGCCGCCGCCTACGCCGAACGCGTCGGCCTCGACGCCGACCTGCCCGACGCGGTCCGCCGTACGGGCGTGCCTCCGCGCGAGGTGGTCCTCGCCGACGGCGCCGACCTCGAGTCCGCCACCCGCGCAGCCGTCCTCGAGCTCGCCGAGGCCGTCTCGGGGACCGTGGGCATCGTCGTACCGGTGGCCCGGCGCTCCGAGGTCAACGCCTGGCTCGCCTCCTGGCCCGAGCTCGCCGACGACGCCGCCGGCGCCCGCGCCGCCGTGGACTCGTCGGTGACGCCCTCGGGGGACGACCGGGTCGTCGTACTGACGGGGTTGGACACCAAGGGGCTGGAGTTCGACGGCATCGTGGTGGTGCGTCCTCAGGAGATCGAGGACGAGTCGCAGACGGGGCGGGCGACGTTGTACGTCGTACTGACTCGGGCGACGCAGCTGCTCACGACGATCAGCTGAGAAAAGACCGAGTGCCCCGGCTGGCTTGCCGGGGCACTCGGGCTCAGGATCTCGTGGCTGTCACTGATCGCTTCTCGTGGTGATCGAGAAGACGTGGAGCCGCGGCTGGTCACAACCGGACGCCGTCGTCGTGAGCGTGGCGCCCGTGCTGGGCAGGGTGATGCTCTTGAGCGGACGACCCTTGAGGCCTGCCAGGACGTCGATCTCGATCACGTACAGGCCGGCCGGAGCGTTGACGACCGTTGCGGTGGCGCCACTGACGAACCGGTTGAGACTGATCGCCGGCGCAGGGTCGTTGGTGGCGGTCAAGGGGTCGCGCCACTCGGGAACCGTGTACGGGACCATGTAGTTCCGAACCGATGGTTCCCCACCGCCCTCGGCCAGCTGCCGCAGGTCGAACTGGCGCAAGAGCTCCGGGCTGACGTTGCCGCACGACGCCGCGACCAACAGGTCGACGTGGTCCGCGACGACATTGGGAAGGGAGATCTCCTGGCCGGCCGCGATGACGTTGTCGAGCCCATCGGCGCCCTGTGCCGGGATCGCGAAGGTCGCCGTCGCGGGCGCGCCCGCATTGTCACTGAACGTGGCCGTGAGGTTCTGGCCAGGCACGACCCCGGCGGCGGCGAGAGCTTGCTGGGAGAGAGCTCGGTTGGGCTGGGCTGGCTGGCTGCCCACCGCAGGTCGAGCCGGCTCCAGCCCCATCGGGTTGAACCAGCTCTCACTCACGATGCCGTCGTTGTTGAACGCCGCCTGCAGCGAGGAGTACTCGCCGGACCGGATCTGTGTCAGACGAAGATAGTCGAGCTTCACCGTCGCCGGAGTGGAAGCAGAGGCGTCAGGAAACCTGATCTTGACCTTGTTGGGCCCGGCTTCGAGCTGATAGCCGCCCAGCCCCACGTACTTCCGACCGTTGAGCTCGGCATCGGTGCTGATGGGAGCTTCATCGTGGCTCGCTGCCGACATCGCGCTCGCAGCGGTCAGTGGAGGCATGGCAGCGACGGCAGCGAGGGCGGCACGCACCGCGCCCGCAGCAGGAAAGGGTGGACTGAGCCTCTTCCACTACACTGACGAAGCCGGCATGCGAGGAATTCTTGACAGCGGAAAACTAAACCCGTCCTTGAAAAAGGTCAGTCCTAAGGACGCACGGTACGGCGATGGTCAGTATCTCACCGATATTCTTCCCGGGACGAAGACTTGTGCTCAGCTTTCGGCCTGTTTCCTGGGCATTCCGTTTCAGGGTCGGAAGTTCACCAACTTCTTGGAGATCGACGTTTCAGGTCTGAGCATTGTCAAGGGGCGGGAAGGGGTGTACGTGAATCAGTCTGGGGAGCCGCTGGACATCACCAAGCGCCTTGTTAGTGCAGGGTGGAACTAGTGAGGTACCAACGCGTCCATTGGCGACACGGCCTCGCGGAGTTTCCCGTTGTGCTGTTCAGCGAGATTGACGGTGACGGCTGGGAGACTCGAAAAGTCGACGAGTACGCAGACGGTCATCTCGACCTCGCTGGCAACGGTATTGAAACCGGAAGGACGTTCCTAGGGCTGGATCGAGTGCCGTCCCTTGACGAAATCAACGATGACCGTCAGTTCTTGGCAGAGGAGATCACTGCGGAAGAGTTCGACGCAGTTTGGAGCAAAGCCATGGAATGGTTCGAGCTGACCTAGGCCTGTTGACGGCGGGTCCCACGGAGGTACCCAGAACTGAAACGCGCCCGCCATGTGGTGATTCGGTCGGTCAGGCGACCCCAGTCGGTGTCGCCGAGAGCGCGCTCTCGGCGACATGTGATGAGGGACTCTCTGCAGAGGTCATGCTGGTCTCGCACCGTGGAGGTCGACCATGCCACGCAGACGGGAGTGACGTGCGGCTTCGAGGGTCCGCCGGCCCCGATGCTGCCGACACTGACTGGGCACTCTGTCGGTCCCGTCCGATAGGACGTACGATCCGCGCCATGGAGCGCCGCGACGACGACGGCCCCGACGACCGGGGAGCCGTCGCCTGGACCCAGGCCGATCACATCCCCGACGACGCGCGCCGGATGGGCCTGAGCCGGTCGGTCCCCGACGGCGCGATGCTCGAGCTGGCGGGGGCGCTCGACAGCCGCAAGCGCTCGCACCGGGTGGTGGCGTGGGTGCTGCTGTTCGCGTTCGCGGTGCCGGTGCTGCTGAGCCTGCTCAGCCTGCTGCGCTGACGGCTGCCTCCAGGGCGGGCAGGCCGCCCTCGTTGACCTCGTGCCAGAGGCTCTTGGCCAGGTGGACGGCGTCGTGGCGCTCGGGGCGACGCAGGCGCACGCGCCAGCCGGAGTCCGCCTCCACGTCCACCACCCAGGTACGACGTGCGGCGAACGGCCCGAGGACGTGCGGGCGCAGCCACCGCATCCAGCGGGGGACGCGCACGCGCACGCCGAGGCGGTCGCTGGTGCGCTCCAGGCGGGCGCCGCCAGGCTCGATCGCGATCGTCACCCGTACGCCGTCGGGTCCGCGCGCGTCGTCGAGGTACTGGCGAGCCATGGCGGGAGCCTAGGGGGGGCGGCCCCGCGGGCCGTTGTGCAACCTGCCAACGCCCCCGCACAAGGTTGTGCAGGCGGCCCGAGAGCGGTGGGGTGCCTCGCTGCGACCGTTGACGGTACGACGACGAAGCCGTCGCCCGATCCGAGGAGGCACCCGATGGCGAAGTACGCAACGCGTGGAACGGACGGCACGACCGTTCCCTGGCGCGACAAGAAGCGCTACCTGTGGATCCTGGGGCTGGTCGTCCCGGCCACGCCGCTCGTGGGGATCGCGCTCTTCGAGGCGACCGACCGCTCGTTGTGGTTCTGGTTGACGCCGGTGATGTTCTTCGCGCTGATCCCGCTCATCGACCTCGTCGCCGGGTACGACAGCACCAACCCGCCCGACGACGTGATCGAGGCGCTGGAGAACGACCGCTTCTACCGGTGGGTGACCTACCTCTACCTCCCGGTCCAGTACGTCGGCTTCGTCATCGCGATGTGGTTCCTCGCGACCGCGGACCTGACCGTGGCGGCCAAGGTAGGCCTGGCGATCTCGATCGGTGTGGTCGGTGGCGTCGCCATCAACACCGCGCACGAGCTCGGGCACAAGCGGGAGTCGGTGGAGCGCTGGGCGTCGAAGATCGCGCTGGCGCAGACGTTCTACGGCCACTTCTACATCGAGCACAACCGCGGGCACCACGTCCGGGTCGCGACGCCCGAGGACCCGGCGTCGAGCCGGATGGGGGAGAGCGTCTACCGGTTCTGGCCGCGCACCGTCGCCGGCTCGCTGAAGAGCTCGTGGGAGCTCGAGGCCAAGCGCTACCAGCGCAAGAGCACGCACCCGTTCCACCTCGGCAACGACGTCCTCAACGCGTGGCTGATGACCGTGGCGCTCTGGGGCGGGCTCCTGCTCTGGCTCGGCCTGGCGTACGACGTGAACCCGCTCGGGCTGCTGCCGTACCTCGTGCTGCAGGCGGTCGTCGGCTTCTCGCTGCTCGAGGTCGTCAACTACATGGAGCACTACGGGATGCTGCGCCAGAAGGTCGGTGCGGAGGGCAAGCAGCGCTTCGAGCGGGTCACGCCGGCGCACTCGTGGAACTCCAACAACATCGCGACCAACGTGCTGCTGTACCACCTGCAGCGGCACAGCGACCACCACGCGAACCCGACCCGTCGCTACCAGACGCTGCGCGACTTCAAGGACGCTCCCGTGCTGCCGACCGGCTACACCGGCATGATCGTCGTGGCGCTGTTCCCGCCGGCGTTCCGGGCGCTCATGGACAAGCGCGTCGTCGCCCACTACGACGGCGACATCCGCCAGGCCAACGTGCTGGCGAGCAAGCGCGAGAAGCTGCTGCGCAAGTACCCCGTGCCGGCCGAGGTCGTCGCCGCGGAGGCCGCCGTCCAGGCCGACACCAGTGCCCACGAGTTCGAGGGCGAGGTGCTCGCCGCGCAGTGCCCCGGCTGCCAGTACACCTACGAGGTCGCGGAGGGCAACGAGCTCGAGGGGTTCGCCGCCGGCACGGCCTGGAAGGACATCCCGGACGACTGGTGCTGCCCCGACTGCGGGGTGCGCGAGAAGGTCGACTTCAAGGCCGTCGAGCCGCGGCACAAGGTCGGTGCGTGATGCGCATCGTCGCCGACAAGGCCAAGTGCGAGGGCCTCGGGATGTGTGAGTCCATGGCCAACGACTACTTCGAGGTGGACGAGGACGACGAGCTGGTCCAGGTCCTGGACGAGGCGCCGCCCGAGGCCGACCGGGCGCACGTGTTTGCCGCGGTCCAGGCCTGTCCGGTGCTGGCCCTGACCCTGGAGGGCTAGGGCGGCTAGGCCCGGTGGAACAGCTCGTGGTGGCGCAGCGCCACCGCGAGCTGGGGGCTGATCCGGGCGATCGGGTGGCCGAGCATCTCCTCGGCCTGCCCGAGCCGGTACCGGATCGTGTTGCGGTGGACGACGAGCGCGCGGGCCGCCTCCTCGGCGCTCCCGCCGCTGTCGAGGTACGCCGTGAGGGTCTCCCGGATCCGCTGGGTGCTCTCGTCCTCGCCGACGAGCGGCCCGAGCTCGCGGGCGACGAAGCGGTCGACCTCGGGGGAGCAGCCGAGCAGGACGGGGAGCTCGACGTCCGTGTAGAGGGCGAGCCAGCCGGACGTGTCGGGGGTGGTCACCCGGAGGGCGCCCTGGGCCTCGCGGTGCGAGGCGACGAAGCCGGCGATGCCGGGGGTGGCCGAGCCGACGCCGACGACCACGCTCTCGTGGGCCAGCGAGCCGGGGGTGGCGGCGAGGGCGGCGAGCGCGGTCAGGTCGGGGGCGTCGCGGGTGCCGAGCCACATCCAGAGCTGGCGGCCGCCGGGCTTGACGACGAGGGGACTGGCGGCGCCGATGCGGCGGGCGAGCTCGGTGGCGAGCTGCTCCAGGGTCCCGGCGCGCTCGGCGTCCCCGACGGAGAGGACGACGGCCGTGTGGTGCACCGAGATCGGGTAGCCGCCGAGGGCGGACGAGGCCTCGCGAGCGTCGCCGAGCTCACCGGCCAGGATCGAGCGGACCGACTCGTAGCGCTGGGCCGCTGCTCCGGCCAGGACCCGCGAGCGCGCGGCCTGGTAGGCCGCGATCGACTCCGTGATCGACTGGTCGAGCCAGACGCCGGCCCGGTTCCAGAAGTACATGAGCAGGTCGGCTCGGTCGAAGTCGCCCGGCGGCAGCGCCTTGATCAGCTCGCTGACGTAGTCCCAGACCTCCTGCTGGGCCACCCGGTAGAACCGGATGAGCATCTCCAGCGGCAGCTGCCGGTCGGCCAGCTCGACCGAGAGCCGGCGCGCGGCCTCGACGAGGTGGAAGTGCTGCTCGGGCTGCGCGAAGTCGCCGAGGAACGCGAGCCAGTGCTCGCGCACGGTGATCCGGACCTGCTCGGGCAGCCCCTCGACCGCCCCGACCTCGGGCATCTCGGTGAGGATCGCGTTGGTCACCCGGTCGACCCAGATCTCGACCTCGTCGGGCTGGGCCTGCTCGGCGACGTACGCCAGCAGCCAGGGTGCCAGGTCCGACGGCATCGACTCGCTGCTCACCCGGTCACCCTAGGGGGTGATCTGCGGATCCGCGCCTGCTGCGCGCCACCGGCGACTCGATCCGGCGGCGTTGTCGGAGACTCGACGGGCCTCCGGCCCGCCTTCGCTCCTCCGCCTTGCCAGATCGGCCGCCGGAGACGCTCGCGACGACGCGGACCCGCAGGTCACCCCCTAGGGCGTGACCTGCGTCTTTGTGCACCGGGACAAAGGCCTAGTCCATCTTTGGACCGCCGCCACGAGAGCGTGACCCCCGTCACCGAGTGAGATGGGCGCTCACAGGTCAGCCCGGCACAGGGGCTCGGCCGTTCTCATGGGGGTGCTTCGCCATGCACGCAGACGACCGCGCCGCAGACTTCGCGTACGACGTGGTGGTCGTCGGCTCCGGCTTCGGCGGCTCGGTGACGGCGCTGCGCCTCGCGGAGAAGGGCTACCGGGTCTGCGTGCTCGAGGCCGGCCGGCGCTTCGAGGACGACGAGTTCGCGAAGACGTCGTGGGACGTGCGCAAGTTCCTGTTCGCGCCGCGCCTGGGCTGCTTCGGCATCCAGCGGATCCGGCTGCTGCGCGACGTCGTCGTGCTCGCCGGCGCGGGTGTGGGCGGCGGCTCGCTCGTCTACGCCAACACGCTCTACCAGCCCAAGTCCGACGCCTTCTACAACGACCCGCAGTGGGCGCACATCACGGACTGGAAGGCCGAGCTGGCGCCGTACTACGACCAGGCCAGCCGGATGCTCGGCGTCGTCCAGAACCCGACCGTCACGCCGAGCGACGAGGTGATGAAGCAGGTCGCCGACGAGATGGGCGTGGGGGACACCTACCGCCCGACGCCGGTCGGCGTCTGCTTCGGTACGCCGGGCGCGGCGATCCCGGACCCGTACTTCGGTGGCGCCGGGCCCGAGCGCCGCGGCTGCCTGGAGTGCGGCGAGTGCATGACCGGGTGCCGGCACAACGCGAAGAACACGCTCCTCAAGAACTACCTCTACCTCGCCGAGAAGCTCGGTGCCGAGGTCCGCGAGCGCACCACGGTCGCCGCGATCAAGCCCCGCTCCGGCGGCGGGTACGACGTCGTGACCCACCGCTCCGGCGGCTCCGCCCGGCGTACGACGAGCATCGCGGCCGCCCAGGTCGTGGTCGCGGCCGGCACCTGGGGCACCCAGGAGCTGCTGCACGGGATGCGGCGCTCCGGCGACCTGCCCCGGCTCTCGGAGCGGCTCGGCTACCTGACCCGGACCAACTCCGAGGCGCTGTGCGCGTCGAGCACCAAGCTGCGCAGCAAGGACCAGCACGACTTCCACCACGGCGTCGCGATCACCTCGTCGATCCACCCCGACGAGGTCACCCACGTCGAGCCGGTCCGCTACGGCAAGGGCTCGGGCCTGATGGGCCTGCTGCTCACGCTGATGACCGACGGCGGCGGCCGGGTGCCGCGCTGGCTGCGCTGGCTGGGCCAGGCCGTGCGTCACCCGGGCCTGCTGCTCTCGACGTACGCCGGTCTCGGCAGCTGGCCCGAGCGCACGATCATCGCGCTCGTCATGCAGACGAGCGACAACTCGATCACCGTCTTCCCGAAGCGGCGCGGACGCAAGGTGCGGCTGACCTCGAAGCAGGGTCACGGCGAGCCCAACCCGACGTGGGTCCCGGTCGGCAACGAGGTCGTGCGCCGGATCAGCGACAAGATCGACGGCGGCTCCTACAGCAGCGCCGGCGAGATCTTCAACATCCCCATGACCGCGCACTTCCTGGGCGGCTGCCCGATCGGCGACTCCGCCGAGAACGGCGTGATCGACGCCTACCACCGGGTCTACGGCCACCCCGGCCTCCATGTCGTCGACGGTGCCGCGATCTCCGCGAACCTCGGTGTCAACCCCAGCCTCACCATCACCGCGCAGGCCGAGCGCGCGATGGCGGTGTGGCCCAACCAGGGCGAGGCCGACCAGCGGCCCGCGCTCGGAGCCGGCTACGAGCGGCTCTCCCCGATCGCGCCGGTGCGGCCGGCTGTGCCCCCGACCGCACCGGCTGCGCTGCGTCTCCCGCTCTACGTCGTCACGAGCGACCAGGGCGAGCCGAGCGAGGCGACCGCGTGACCGCGGCTCCCGCCGGCCTGACCGAGGAGTCCCGCCAGGTCGCCCGGGATGCACTCCGCTCGACCTTCCTGATGAAGACGCTCGGCACGTTCGGCGACTTCTACAGCTTCGTCGGCAAGGTCTTCGCGCAGATGTTCACCCGGCGCTTCCAGTTCCGCGAGTTCATCTCCCAGGCCTGGTTCATCACCACGGTCTCGTTCGGCCCGGCGCTGCTGGTGTCCATCCCGTTCTGCGTCGTCATCATCTTCCAGGTCAACCAGCTGCTCATCCAGATCGGCGCGGTCGACCTCGCCGGCGCCGGCGCCGCCGTCGCGGTGGTCCGCGAGATCGGGCCCATCGTGAGCGTGCTCGTCGTCGCAGGCGCCGGAGCGACGGCGATCTGCGCCGACCTCGGCTCCCGCAAGATCCGCGAGGAGATCGACGCGATGGTCACCTTGGGCATCGACCCGATCGAGCGGCTCGTCGTACCGCGGGTGATCGCGTCGACGCTCGTCGGTGTCGCGCTCAACGGCATGGTGACCGTCGTCGGCCTGGTCGGCGGGTACTTCTTCTCCGTCGTCCTGCAGGGCGCGACCCCCGGGCTCTACCTGTCCGACCTGACGCTGCTGGTCGGGCTGCCGGACTTCCTCGCCTCCGA
This sequence comes from Pimelobacter simplex, assembly GCF_024662235.1. Taxonomy (GTDB): domain Bacteria; phylum Actinomycetota; class Actinomycetes; order Propionibacteriales; family Nocardioidaceae; genus Nocardioides. The sequence continues at coordinate 4,669,390 of NZ_CP096276.1, read as the reverse complement.
GGCCAAGGCCGCCGTCTTCGGCATGCTCGCCGGCCTCACCGCCTGCTACCTCGGGCTCAACGCCAAGGGCGGGCCGAAGGGTGTCGGTGAAGCCGTGAACCAGACGGTCGTCTTCGCCTTCATGCTGCTCTTCGCCGCCAACAGCGTGATCAGTGCCCTGTTCCTGCAGATCAAGCTCGGAGCCTGAGTACCCATGTCCCAGCTCTCCCGCCACCTGGCGAAGCCCACGACGTCGCTGCGCAACCTCGGCGACCAGCTGACCTTCCACGGCAACGCGTACGCCCACATGCCGCGCGCGCTCAAGCACTACCCCAAGGAGGTCGTCCGGCTGCTGGCCGAGGTCTCCCTCGGGTCCGGTGCGCTCGCGCTCATCGGCGGCACCGTGCTGGTGATCGGCTTCCTCACCGCCGCCTCGGGCATCGAGGTCGGCCTGCAGGCCTACACGTCGTTCGACAATATCGGCGTCTCGACGCTGTCGGGCTTCTTCTCGGCGTACTTCAACACCCGCGAGGTCGCGCCGATCATCGCGGGCATCGCGCTCACCGCCACCGTCGGCGCCGGCTTCACGGCGCAGATCGGCGCCATGCGGGTGAGCGAGGAGATCGACGCGCTCGAGGTGATGGCGGTCCCGCCGGTGCCCTACCTGGTCACCACGCGGATCATCGCCGGCCTCGTCGCCGTCGTGCCGCTCTTCGCGATCGCGCTGATGATGTGCTGGCTCGCGACGTACCTGGTCGTGACGGTCGGGTACGACCAGGCGCCGGGCACCTACCAGCACTACTTCGACACCTTCCTCATCTCCAGCGACCTGTTCCTGGCGATGATCAAGGTCGCGCTGATGGCGCTCGTCATCGTCTCGATCTGCTGCTACCACGGCTTCCGCGCGTCGGGAGGGCCCGCGGGCGTGGGCAAGGCGGTCGGCAAGGCCGTGCGTTCGGCGCTCATCTGCACCATGTTCATCGACCTGATCTTCGCGATCGCCGTCTGGGGCGGTCCGTCGGTCCACATCGCGGGGTGAGGGACGCATGAGCAGCTCTGCCCACCGGATCGACCGCCAGGTCGTCTACGGGTTCATCTTCCTGGCGCTCGTCGCCGCGCTCATCGCGGGCACGATCGCCAAGTACCGCGGGGCTTTCGACGACAACGTCCTGGTGACGGTCGAGGCGGACCGGGCCGGCCTGACGCTCGCCTCGGGAGCGCCGATCAAGCTGCGCGGCGTCGAGATCGGTCGCGTCGGCAAGGTCGAGTCGGACGGCGAGAAGGTCCGGATCGAGCTCAAGATCGACGCCGACAAGGTCGACCGGGTCTCCGCGGACGTCACCGCGCAGATCGTCCCGCCGACCGCGTTCGGTGCCAAGTACGTCCAGCTCACGCCGCCGGCCGACAGCGGCGGTGGCGCCAAGATCCGCGCCGGTGCGGTGATCCCGGCCGACCGGGTGACCGTCGAGGTCGACGAGGCGTTCGAGAACCTCACCAAGGTGCTGGACGTCGCCCGCCCGGCCGAGGTCAACTCCGCCCTCACCGCGGTGGCCGGTGCGGTCGAGCAGCGCGGTGAGCTGATCGGCGCGCTCATCACCCAGACCGACGCCTACCTGCGCTCGTTCAACCCGTCGCTGCGCACGCTCAGTGCCGACCTCCGGGTGGCCGACGACGTCGCCGACGTCTACGCGATCGCCCGGCCGGACCTGGTCGACGCGCTCGCCCAGGCCGGTACGGTCTCGCAGACGCTGGTCAAGCAGCAGGCCTCCCTGCAGGCGCTGGAGCGCAGCCTCACCGGCTTCAGCGACAGCGCCGGCACGCTCCTGCGCGACTCCGAGCAGGGCCTGGTCACCTCGCTGCGCCTGCTGCAGCCGGTCTCGGCCGTGGCCGAGCGGTACTCGCCCGAGCTGCCCTGCCTCCTGATGGGTCTGGCGTCGGCGAACAAGCTCGCCGAGGCCGCCGTCGGCGGCACCCACCCGGGCGTCACGACGTACACCCGCGTGGTGCCGGGCCGCGACCCGTACACCTACGAGGAGAACCTGCCGCAGCTCGGTGCCGACAACGGCCCGGCCTGCTACGGGCTCCCCTACGTCACCCCCGAGGAGGGCATGGTGCCGCCGCCGTCGTTCCGCTCCGGAGCCAACCCGTACGTCGGTCCGCAGCCCACGCCGAGCCAGGCGGTCGTCGACACGCTGCTCGGCCTGCTCAAGGGAGGGACGAACCTCCCGTGACGAACCGTGCCACGAACCGGGCCCACCGGCTGAGCCCGGAGAAGCGCCGCCAGCGCTCCGACCTCATCAAGTTCACCTCGTTCCTCGTCGTCGCCGCCGTGTTCACGGTCTGGGTCGCCGCGGTCACCGGCGAGTACCGCCCGGGCGGCCGGGACGACTACCGCGCGGTCTTCGACGACGTGTCCGGCCTCGCCGTCGGCGACGAGGTCCGCGTGGCCGGCGTCGACGTCGGCAAGGTGACCGGCATCGACGTACGCCGCGACAGCACCGTGCTCGTCACCTTCGACGTCCGCGAGGGCCAGCGGCTGACCAAGGGGACCCGCGCGACGATCCAGTACCGCAACCTCATCGGCGACCGGGTCGTCCAGCTCACCCCGGGCGACAACGAGGGCGAGGCCGCGGAGCCGCTCGCGGCCGGCGGCACGCTGCCCGCCGCCCAGACCGCGTCCGCGCTCGACCTCGACACGCTGCTCAACGGCTTCAAGCCGCTCTTCGCGGGGCTGAGCCCGACGCAGGTCAACGAGCTGTCCGGCCAGCTGGTGCAGGTGCTCCAGGGTCAGCAGGCGGCGGTCGCGACCCTCGTCCAGCACGTCGCGTCGTTCACCACGACGATCGGCGGCCGCGAGGAGGTGATCGGCCAGGTGATCCGCAACCTCAACAGCGTCCTCGGCACGATCGACGACCGCGGCGAGACCGTGGGCCTGATGCTCGACCGCCTCGACACCCTGCTCGAGGGACTCGACAAGCAGGACACCCAGGTGCTCGACGCGGCGACCCGGATCGACCGCTTCGCGACGGACGCCGCCTCGCTCGCCAGCCGGGCGCGGGGTGACCTGCGCACCGACCTGCAGGGCCTGGCCCTCTCGGCGCGCGGCATCAACCGCAAGGCGGACGTGCTCCAGACCGTCCTGAAGAACCTGCCGAGCCACTACCGCGCGATCCAGAACACCGCGTCGTACGGCAACTTCTTCAACTTCTTCCTCTGCGGCGTGCGGATCGAGACGGGTCTCGGCAAGGCCCAGGTCATCACCCCGTGGATCTACTCCGACGCTCCGAGGTGCAAGTCATGACGCGGGTCATCAGCCCCGACCGGCTCGCCGTGCGCGGCCTCGTCGGGACGGTCGTCCTGGTGCTGGCGGTGCTCGCCGCGCTCAACATCAACCGGCTGCCGCTCATCGGCAACAGCGACGTCCTGCACGTGCAGTTCGCCGAGGCCGGTGGGCTCAAGGGCGGGGATGCCGTGATGATCTCCGGCGCCCAGGTCGGCAAGGTCCGTGCGGTGCAGCTCGACGGGCAGCACGTCGTCGCCGACATCGTGCTCACCGACGGGGACATCGTGCTCGGCGAGGAGACCGAGGCGCGGATCATCACGATCACGCTGCTCGGCCGGGCCGCCGTCGAGCTGGAGCCGCGTGGGGGCGGGGAGCTGCGCGCCGGCGACGCGATCCCGCTGGAGCGGACCTCGTCGCCGTACAACCTGACGAGCACGCTCAACGAGCTGACCGAGACCACCGCGGACATCGACAAGGCACAGCTCGCCGCCGCGCTCGACCAGGCCTCGACGACGCTCAACGCGTCGAGCCCCGACCTCGGTCCCGCGCTCGACGGCATCACCGCGCTGTCCCGGGCGGTCTCGTCCAACGACGACGAGCTGCGCTCGCTCGTCGCGCACGCCGACAACGTGACCGGTGTGCTGGCCAGCCGGGACCAGCAGATCGCCTCCCTGCTCGGCTCGGGCCGCTCCCTCCTGAGCGAGCTCGACGCCCGGCAGGAGGTCGTGGTCAGCCTGCTCAAGAGCGCGCAGGCGCTGTCGACCGAGCTCCGCGCGCTGCTCAAGGACACCGACGACGTGCTCGGCCCGGCGCTCGACGAGCTCGACGGGGTCGTCGATGTGCTGAACCGCAACAAGAAGGACCTGCAGGACAGCATCTACGGCCTGCGCGGCTATGCGACCGCCTTCGGTGAGGCGATCTCGAGCGGCCCGTGGTTCGACGCGTACATCCAGAACCTCACCGCCCCCGGCACCCTCGCCCCGATCCTGTCCGGAGTGATCCCGTGACCGTGAAGAAGATCCTCCTCGCGCTCGTGGTCGCCGCCCTCGTGGCCGGGGTGCTCCTGTGGCAGCGCGACAGCGGCAGCACGACGGTCCGCGCGTACTTCGCCAGCGCCGAGGGCCTCAACGTCGGCGACGACGTCAAGGTGCTCGGCGTCAAGGTCGGCACGATCGACAAGATCGAGAACGAGCCGAAGGGCGTCCTGGTGACCCTGAAGGTCGACTCGGGGCAGCCGATCCCGGCAGACGCGCACGCCGCGATCGTCTCGCCGAGCCTGGTCAGCGGCCGGTTCGTCCAGCTCGAGCCCGTGTACGACGGCGGCGACCGGATGGCCGACGGCGCCACCATCGCGCTGGAGAAGACCGCGGTCCCGGTCACCTTCGACGACGTCAAGCAGCAGCTCACGGACCTCGCCACCACGCTCGGCCCCGACGCCGGCAAGAAGGCGGGCCCGCTCGCGGTCGCGATCACCGCGCTCGAGAAGAGCCTGAAGGACGGCAACTCCACCCAGCTGCGCACCTCGATCGCCGAGCTGCGCGGCGCCGCGACGGCACTCTCGGACGGTCGCTCGGACCTGTTCGCGACGATCAAGAACCTCGACACCTTCACCCGCAACCTCGCGCTCAACGACGCCGCGGTGCGGGGCTTCACGACCGAGCTGGACGACGTGAGCGCGGTCCTCGCGACGAACCGGACCCACCTCAGCGGTGCGCTGGAGGACCTGGCCAAGGTGCTCGCGGCGACCGACACCTACCTCGAGAAGCACCGCAAGCGGCTGCGCAGCACCACCAAGGACGTCAACCTGCTCGCCGCCGCCCTGGCCGACCGGTCCAACGAGATGGCCGGCGTCCTGCACGTCGCGCCGCACGCGCTCATCGACCTGAGCAACACCATCCAGGGCCAGGCGATCACCGGACGCGCCACGCTCTCGGCGCTCGACAACGTGCCGCAGCTGCTGTGCGGCGCGGTCCTCGGGGTCGGCGGTACGGCGGAGCAGTGCGCCAAGGTGCTGCAGCCGCTCGCCGACCTGCTGGGCCTCGACCTGACGGGAGGCCGGCGATGACCCGGACCCGCACCTGGACGCGCCGGCTGGTGCCCGCGCTGCTCGCCGCCGCGCTGCTGACCACCGGCTGCGACATCCAGCCGAACGACAACACGCTGCCCGGCCAGGTCGCCGTCGGGGACGACGGCTACACGGTCGAGGTCCACTTCGACCAGATCGAGAACCTGGTCCCGAACTCGACGGTCCAGAAGGACAACGTCGTGATCGGCACCGTCGGCGAGATCACCACCGACGGCTGGGAGGCCGTGGTCACCCTGCACCTCCTGGACGACGTCGCCCTGCCGGCCGACGCGGTGTTCTCGATCGGGCAGAAGACCCTCCTCGGCGCCCAGTACGTCGAGGTGGCCGCGCCGCAGGAGTCCGCGGGCGGCCGGCTGGCCGACGGGGCCGTCGTACCGGTGGCGCAGACGGGGACCTATCCCGCGACGGAGCAGGTCCTCGGCGCGGTCGCGCTGCTGCTCAACAACGGCGGTCTCTCGCAGATCAGCACGATCACCGGCGAGCTCTCGACCGCGCTGCGCAACCGGGTCCCCGACACGCGCGGCCTGATCCGGCGGGCGAACGACCTGCTCGCCGTCCTCGACGCCAACCGCACCGAGATCGTCACCGCGCTCGACTCGCTCAACAGCCTCAGCGCCGGCCTGCGCAAGGACCAGGACCGGATCGCCACCGCGATCGACCGGATCACCCCCGGCCTGCAGGTGCTGGAGCGCGAGCGCAACCGACTGGTCAAGGCGGTCACCACGACCGGCCGGGCCGGCGACCGTGCGGTGCGGGTCATCCGGGCGAGCGAGGAGGCGCTGCTCGCCAACCTCGACGCGCTCGGCCCGATCCTCGCCCAGCTCGGCAAGGCCAGCGAGTCGCTGCCCGAGGCGCTCAAGATCGGCCTGACGATCCCGTTCCCGGTGATGACCGCGCGCAATGCGCTCAAGGGCGACTACGCGAACCTCTTCGCCACGCTCGACCTGCGCGGCCAGAGCCTGCTCGGCAGCTGGCTCGGACTCATCGGCACCCCGCCGGCGCTCCAGGCCGGTGACCCCGTCGAGGGTCCGCTGGCTCCGCCCCCGGGCGGTACGCCGACCGCCCCCGCGACGCCCGCGCCCACCGACGGCCCGACGCAGGCGCCCGCGCCCACCCCCACGCCCACCCCGACCGAGGAGCCGAAGAGCTGCGGTCTGCTGGGCAAGATCCTGGGAGCCTGCTGATGCTGCTCACCCCTCTGATCAAGCGCCAGCTCCGCATCTTCGCGGTGCTCGCGGCGGTCGCGCTCGGGCTCGCGTTCTTCCAGTACGCACGGGTGCCGGCGATGCTCGGCATCGGCGTGTACGACGTCCGGGTGGACTTCGCCGACGCCAGCGGGCTCTATCCCAAGGCGGCCGTGACCTACCGCGGCGTCGAGGTCGGCGAGGTGTCCAAGCTCGAGGTCACCGAGCACGGCGCCATCGCCACGCTGCGGCTGGAGAACGACGCGAAGGTCCCGGCCGGGGCCTCGGCCGAGCTGCACAGCACGTCGGCCATCGGCGAGCAGTACATCGACCTCGTCGACCCGCGCGGTGGTGCGCCGAAGGACGGCGACGTCCTCGCCGAGGGTGCTGAGATCCCGCGCGAGCGGGCCGTCGAGATGCCCCAGATCACGCCGGTCCTCGACTCGGTCAACCGGCTGCTGGAGTCGGTCCCCAAGGAGGCGACGAAGCGGGTGCTCGACCAGGTCGACGACGGCCTCGGCGGCACCGGGCCGCAGCTCAACGAGCTCGTCGACGCCTCCGGCAAGCTGCTCACCGAGGCGCAGTCCCAGATCGACGCGACCACGTCGCTGATCTCCGCGCTGCAGCCGGTGCTGGAGACCCAGCGCGACCTCGGCCCGGCGACCAAGGACTACGCCCGGCAGCTCGACCAGGTGACCGGCGTCCTCGCCGCCGACAACAGCGCCGCCCTGCGGGGGCTGCTCAAGACAGGTCCGGGCGGCCTCGACGCGGCGACCGCGACGATCGGCGACCTCCAGCCCGTGCTGCCGATGATGCTCGCCAACCTGACGACCAATGCGCAGGTGCTCAACACCTACCTGCCGCAGGTGCGCCAGACGCTCGTCGTCTACCCGTCGCTGGTCGCCCGCCTGCAGTCGGCGATCAACCCGCGTGCCGCGGAGGGTGACGTCAAGCTCGACCTGCGGGCCGCGCTCAACAACCCGCCGACCTGCCGCAGCGGCTACCTCGACGCGCGCGAGCGCCGCAACCCGCGCGCGACCGAGGTCCGCGACGTCGACACGCTCGCCCACTGCGAGCTGCCGCCGGAGCACCCGACCGCCATCCGCGGTGCCCGCAACCTGCCGTGCCCGCAGGGCACCGACCGCGGCCCGACGCCGGCCGCGTGCGGGATCCGGTTCCGCAACGGCATCTGGCCCGAGTCCGGTGGCACGGTCGCCTACGACCTCGCGGTCGGCCGCGGGGGCGAGAAGACGGCGACGGCTCCGGCCGACGAGACCGAGGGAGACGACCTGTGGAAGATCCTGGTGCTGGCACCCCTGGGGCTCCGATGAGCGCCCGCCGCCGGTACGCCGTCGGCGCCGCCGGTCTGCTGGCCGTCGCCCTGCTCGTCTTCGCCGGCCAGCGGGCGCTGGCCTGGCAGGACGAGCGCGGCCGGGTCGACGACATCGCCGCGGCCTCCGCGGCGGCCACCAGCGAGGTCGAGGGACTCATCGACATCAGCGGCTCGACGTCCGAGGCGGACATGAAGAAGCTGCTCGCCGGAGCGACCGCCGAGTTCCGCAAGGAGCTGGAGGCCCAGGCCGAGCGGCTCACGAAGGCGCTCGCCGACAACCAGGTCCAGGCCAGCGGCGACGCCGTCTCGACCGGCGTCGTCAAGCTCGCCGGCGACCGGGCGACCGTGATCGTCGCGGCGGCCGGGACCGTGCAGAACAAGCAGACCAAGACCGCCGAACCGCGCAACTACCGGCTCAGTGTGGACCTGCAGAAGCACGACGGGGACTGGCTCGTCGCCGGACTGGAGTTTGTCGCATGAGCGCCCTCAAGCAGCGCGCCGGCCTCGTCGCCGGAGCGGTCCTGGTCCTGGCCCTCGTCGCCGCGGTCGTCGCCGGCGTGGGCGCGCACCGGGCCACGGCGACCGCCGATGCCCGCGCCGGGGCCCTGGCGGCCGCCGAGAAGCGCGTCCCCGAGCTGCTCAGCTACGACGCCGCGACGCTCGACGACGACCTGGCCCGGGCCCGCGCCCAGACCACCGGCTCGTTCGCCGACGACTACGGCAAGATCCTCGACGAGGTCGTCAAGCCGAACGCCTCGAAGCGCACGATCAGCACCGCCGCCACCGTGAGCGCCGCGGGTGTCGTCTCGGGCGGTCGCGACCGGGTCGTCGTCCTGCTCTTCCTCACCCAGACCACGACGACCGGTGCCAAGGACTCGTCGGTCTCGGGCAGCCGGGTCGAGGTCACGATGGAACCGGCGGGCGGGGGCTGGAAGATCGCCGGCCTGAAGCCGCTCTGATGCTGGTGTCCTTCGACCGCGACCTGCGCCGCTGGGTCGGCGAGTTCGTCGGCGTCGAGTCCGAGGGCGCGGCCGTCGACGCATGGGTGGCGCACGTGCTCGGCCGGATCGTCGACCAGGTGCCCGAGGTCCGCGAGGACGCCGCGCTCCAGGGCGTCGTGCGCGACGCCTGCGACGCGCACTGGCGCTCGTTCCTGGCCAACCTCGGCCAGCCCGAGCAGACCTTCCACCTGGTCCACGAGGCGCGCCACGTGCCGCTGGTCGTGGCCCAGCACGGCTACCCGCTGCCGGTGATCTTCCAGATCTACACGGCTGGTGAGCAGGCGGTATGGGAGTTCATCACCGCCGCCGTCAAGGAGGCGACCGCCTCCGGCGTGGCCGAGGCCGACGCCCTCGTGCACTTCTGGACCCGGTCGAGCATGTGGTTCGACCGCTCCGTCGAGCAGTCGGTCAGCCTCTACCAGGAGGAGGTCGAGCGGATCCGCCAGGGAGACGCCGCCCGCCGGCTCGAGGTCGTGCGCGCCGTCCTGGCCGGTACGGCGGTCGACCCGCACGAGATCTCCGCCGGGCTGGGCGGGCACCCGGTGTCGGCGTACCAGACGGCGGTGCTGCTGCACACCGACGACGACACCCGGATCGCCGACCTGCCGCAGGCCGCGCAGTCGCTGACCGCCGCGCTCGGACTGCGCCAGCCGCTCGTCGTCCACCCCGGCGGACGGGACCTGTGGGCCTGGATCACCTCGTCGGACGCTCCGGACCTCACGCCCCTCGCCGACTGCGCCGGCTGGCTGAGCGAGCGCCGGATCCTCGCCACCATCGGTGCTCCGGCGCCCGGTGTCGACGGCTTCTGCTCCTCGCACGGCGAGGCGCTGGCGACCCAGCGGCTCGTGCTCGCCGCCGAGCGGCCCGCGCCGATCACGTTCTTCACCGACGTCGAGCTGATGACGCTGATCGGCGACGGCGAGGCGATGCGGCGCTACGTGCACCGCACCCTGGGCCGGCTCGCCGCGCCCGACGACCAGGCCGAGAGGCTGCGCGCGACCCTGCGCGCGCTGCTCTCGACCGGCAGCGTCGACGGCGCGGCCCGGCACCTGCTCGTGCACAAGAACACCGTGCGCTACCGGGTCGAGCGCGCCGAGGAGCTCATGGGCCGGCGCCTGGGGGAGTACGCCACCGCCGTCGACGTCGCGCTGCGCTGCCACGCGGCGTTCATGACCGTCCCGGCCGCCCGCGGTTCAGCAGACCCAGCAGCGACTTGATCGCGCGGGTGCGCCCGCCCCGGTACGGATAGGTGTGCACGTCGCGGCGCAGGTGCAGGCGCGAGACCAGCAGCGACTGCTGCCGGCAGTACTTCGTGATGCCGTCCTTGCCGTGGCGGCGCCCGATGCCCGACGCGGGCTTGGCGCCGCCCATCGGCAGCTCCAGCGCGGTGTAGTTGACCACGGCGTCGTTGACGGTGACCGCACCCGCCTCCAGCCGGCGGGCGACGTCCTCGGCGCGGGCCAGGTCGCGGCCGAAGACCGACGCGCACAGCCCGTACTCCGAGTCGTTGGCCAGCCGCACGGCCTCGTCGGCGTCGCGCACCGCCATGATCGGCAGGGTCGGGCCGAACGTCTCCTCGCGCATGATCGCCATCGAGTGGTCGACGTCGACCAGCACGGTCGGCGGGTACCAGTGGCCCTCGCGCTCCGGGCGTACGCCGCCCGTCAGCGCCCGTGCCCCCGCCGCGAGCGCCTCGCTCACGTGCCGGTCGACGACGTCGACCTGCGGGGGGAACGTCAGCGAGCCGACGTCGACGCTGCCCGGTCCGCCCGGGACGCCCTGGCGCAGTGCCTCGACCTTGGCGGTCACCAGGTCGACGAACGCGGTGTAGACGGGCTCCTCGACGTAGCAGCGCTCGATCGAGATGCAGGTCTGGCCGCAGTTGAACATCGCGTAGTACGCCGCGTGCGTGGCCGCCCGCTCGAGGTCGGCGTCGGCGAGCACGATCATCGGGTCCTTGCCGCCGAGCTCCAGGGACGCCGGGATCAGCCGCTCGGCGGCCCGCGCCGCGACCCGCCGTCCGGTCGCGGTGGAGCCGGTGAACATGACCATGTCGACCTCGTCGACCAGCGCCGCGCCGGTCTCGCCACGGCCGGTGACGACGCCGAAGACGCCGTCCGGCAGGCCGCACGCGGCCAGGCCCTCGGCGAGCAGCAGCGAGGTCATCGGCGTCACCTCCGACGGCTTGAGCAGCACCGCGTTGCCCGCGGCCAGCGCGGGGATGCAGTCGCCGAACGAGTTGGTCAGGGGGTAGTTCCACGGCCCGATCACGCCGACCAGGCCCAGCGGCTTGTAGCGCTGGACCAGCCGCTTGCCCGCCACGAGCGGCTGGCTGGAGCGGATCTTGGTCTCGGCCAGGTAGCGCGGCGCCTCCTTGGCCCAGAAGCCGAACGCCGCGGCGCCGTAGTTGACCTCGGCCAGCAGCGCGTCCTCGTAGGCCTTGCCGGTCTCGGCGCAGATCGTCGCGACCACCTCGTCGGTGTGGTCGACGATCCAGCGCTGCATCCGGCGCAGGACGGCCGCGCGGCCGTCGTACCCGAGGGCGGCCCAGGCGGGCTGCGCGGCGCGGGCCCGGCGGGCCGCGGCCGCGACGTCGTCCGCGCTCAGGTCGGGGACGGTGCCGATGACCTGTCCGGTGGCAGGGTTCTCGACCGCGATCGTCGTCATGGCGCCCAGTCTCGGGACCGCGCATCCCCGCAGGTACGGGCCTGCGGACAAATGCAGGGTGCAATTTGGGACTGGCGTCCAAGGCCCTGAGGGGGTCCGGGCTCCTACGTTCACGTCCCATGCAGAGCCTTCCGACCACGACCGCCCCGGCGGCGCCGCGTGCTCAGCTCCCCCAGTCCGTCTCGGGACTGCCGGACCCCGGTGAGCGGGTTCCGGCGATGGCCTGGCCCACCGTCGCCCTGTACGTCGGCACGCTGGCGCTGTTCGCCGTCGAGATGGCGGGCGTGCTGGTGTGGGGCCTCACGCCCTGGCTGACGGTGCCCATGGGCGCCGCGGTCACGTTCCTGATGTTCAGCGTGCTGCACGAGTCGACCCACCACGCGATCAGCACCCACACCCGCGCCAACAACGCGCTCGGGCACCTCTCGGTGCTGCTCGTGGTGCCGTGGGCGACGTACCCACTGGTGAAGTTCATCCACATCGAGCACCACCGCAACACCAACGAGCCCAAGTCGATCGACCCCGACGCCTGGTGCGAGGAGGGGCCGGCCTGGCAGCTGCCGCTGCGCTGGGCGACCATCGACATCTGGTATGTCGTGTTCTACCTGAGCCGGCTGCGGGACCGCCCGCGGCGCGAGGTGGCCGCGACCTTCACGCTCTTCACCGCGGTGATCGGCGGCTTCGTCGCGATCGCGGCCGCGGGCTACGGGAGCGAGCTGTTCTGGGCGTTCCTGCTGCCCCAGCGCATCGGGATGCTCATCCTGGCCTGGTGGTTCGACTACCTGCCGCACCACGGGCTCACCGTGACCCAGCGCGAGGACAAGTACCGCGCGACCAGAGTGCGGGTCGGCGGCGAGGGCCTGCTGACGCCGCTGTTCGTCTACCAGAACTACCACCTGGTGCACCACCTGCACCCGAGCATCCCGTTCTACCGCTACATCCGTGCGTGGCGGCGCAACGAGCAGGCCTACCTCGACCGCAACGCCGCCATCTCCACGTGGTTCGGCCGCTCGCTGACACCCAGCGAGTACCGCACCTGGCGCCGGCTCACCGACGAGATCACCCGCCGGCCCACCTTCCACCCGCTGCGGGTGCGCGCGGTCGAGCCGGTGAGCAGCGACGCCGTCGCGATCACCTTCGACGTGCCGGACGACCTCGTGGCGTCGTACCGGTACGTGCAGGGGCAGCACCTCACGCTGCGTGCGGTGATCGACGGCGAGGAGGTGCGGCGCAGCTACTCCCTCGTCGCGCCGGTGGCCTCGGACGGACCCGGCACCCTGCGGGTCGCGGTCAAGCACGTGCCGGGCGGGCAGTTCTCGACGTACGTCAACGAGCGGCTGGTCGCCGGGGACCTGCTCGACGTGATGACGCCGGCCGGCGCCTTCCACGTCCGCCTCGACCCGGCCGCCGTACGGCACCACGTGGGGGTGGTCGCCGGCTCGGGCGTCACCCCCCTGATGTCGACCATCGCGACCACCCTCGACGCCGAGCCGGACAGCCGGTTCACGCTCGTCTACGGCAACCGGACGGCCGCGTCGACCATGTTCGCCGACGAGCTCGCCGCCTGGCAGGACCGGTACGGCGAGCGCCTGGTCGTGCACCACGTGCGCTCCCGCGAGACGGCCCCCGGCGTCGTCCCCGGCCGGATCACGCCCGCCCTGGTCGCCGAGCTCGTGCCGGACGCGGCCGGCGTCGCCGCCTGGTTCCTGTGCGGCCCGCAGGAGATGGTCGACGACGTCCGCGACGCGCTCGGCCGGGTGCCCGGCACCGGGCAGGTGCTGACCGAGGTCTTCCACGTGGTGGCGGGCCCCGCGCTCGCGCTGCCCGACATCACCAGCCAGGTCACGGTCGCCCTCGACGGCACCGAGACGACCTTCCCGCTCACCTCGACGGGCGACTCGGTGCTCGACGCCGCCCTGCAGCGGGGGATCGATCCGCCGTACTCATGCGCGGGCGGGGCGTGCGGCACCTGCCGGGCCAAGGTCGTGCTCGGCCAGGCCGTGATGGACCAGAACCACGTGCTCGACGAGGACGAGGTCGCCGACGGTTACGTCCTCACCTGCCAGGCACACCCCGTCACCGAGGAGCTGCGGGTCGACTACGACGCGTGAGCACCTCTTCGACCTGCGCCAGGTGCGGGTCGCGCAGGCCGGTCGCGTCGTGCTCCCACCACACCTCGCGGTAGACGACGCGGCCGGTCATCCACTCCTCGTGCCCGTCCAGCAGCACCACCTGGAACGCCGGCCCCAGGATCCGCGCCGACGGCGCCTCGATCCCGTGCTCCGCGCCCGGCACCCACCCGCGCCGCGAGTAGTAGCCCGGATCGCCCTCCAGCACCACCACCGGCGCCCCCAGCCGCTCGGCCTCGGCGACCGCGGCGGCCAGGAGCGCCGTACCGATCCCGGCGGCCTGGCGGTCGGGCGCGACGCTCAGCGGGCTCAGCACCAGCACGTCGACCAGCGCCTGCCGCGCATCCAGCCACCCGTGGCTGAGACCCACGTGACCGACCACGCGGCCCTCGTCGTCGTCCTCGACGGCCACGAGCTGAGCGCGGTCGAGCCCGCGCGCCACCACGTCGGCCCAGACGTCGACGACCGCCGTACCCTCGTCGCCGAAGGCCTGGGCGACCAGGCGGGCGACCGCGTCGTCGTCCTGGGGGGTCTGGGGGCGGATCACCGGCGTCGTCTCCATGGACGCGATCGTGCCACGGCGCCGGCGCTCGCTCGGCGCGCCGGGTTGCCGCTGCGCCGGGGGTCGTGGGGGCGCATGCCCCTTGTCAGGCGGCGAGCGCCCCGATCACGCCGCTCCTTGCGGCCTCCGGTCGCGCCACCTCGACCAGTGCTCGGTCCACACCAACCCGACGAGCACCCCCAGCCCGAACACCACGCCGCGGTCCGTCATCTCGAACGTCGCGTTCGGGAGCAGCGCCATGACGCCCGACACCGTCACCAAGGCCACCGGGAACGTCAGCCGCTCGACCAGGTCGCGCCGGTAGGCGAGCTGCCACAGCACGCCGCCGATCACCCCGGCCAGCCCCCAGGCGGCCCGTGGCGAGCCGATCATGGGCGCGACCAGGTTCGCGATGCCGCCGGCGATGCCGGGGATCAGCCAGGCGTTGCGCTGGCGCCACGGAAGCCGGCTGAGCGCCCGGCCCTCGACGCCCGGGGTGGTTCTGGTGGTGCCTGCCATGTGCCGATCGTGCCACCTCGGGGCCTAGGCCGTGAGCGCCTCGACCGAGGCGAGGTCGTAGGTCCCGGCGTCGCTGCCGAGCCCCTGCGCCACCTGGGCGGCGGTGGCGCAGCCGAGGGCCGCGGCCGAGACCGGGTCTCGGCCGAGCGAGAGGCCGCGCAGGAAGCCGGCCGAGAAGGCGTCGCCGCAGCCGGTGGTGTCCACCACCGCCACCGGGTACGCCGGCACCTCGGTCACGTCCGTGCCCTGGGCGACGAGCGCTCCGCGGGCACCCTGGGTGACCGCGACGCAGCCGACGCCCTGGTCGAGCAGGGCCCGGGCGCCGTCGGCGAGCGAGGTGGCGCCGGTGAAGCCGAGCACCTGCTCGTCGTTGGGCAGGAGGTAGTCGGTGTGGGGGAGGGCGGCGGCGATCCAGGCGAGCATGTCCGGATCGCCCGGCGCGAGGACGTCGACCGACGTGGTGATCCCCGCGGCCCGCGCCCGGGCGAGCAGCTCGCCGGCCGCGTCGCCGCCGAGGAACTCCGGCCCGCCGAGGTGCAGGTGCGTGACCCCGTCGAGGACGTCGGAGGGCAGGTCGGCGAGCGTGAAGGCGCCGTTCGCTCCGATGCAGTGCCAGGCCGGGCGGGCGCCGTCGGGACGGACGGGCAGCACCGATGCCGACGTCTGGGCCTCGGGCTTGCGGACCAGGCCGCCGACGTCGACGCCCGAGCGCGCCAGCAGGGCCAGCAGCGTGTCGCCGACCGGGTCGTCGCCGACGGCGCCGTACGAGCGGACGGTGGCTCCGAGTCGGGCGAGCACGAGCGCCGTCCCGCCGGCGGTGCCCGCGGCGGACATCCGGATCGTGTCGACGAGCTGGCCGTCCGAGCCCTCGGGGATCGAGGAGATCCCCAGCACGTGGGTGTCGAGGACGTGCACGCCCACGGCGGCGACGGTCATGGTCATTCAGATCTCCTGGGGCGTGCCGTAGCCGCGTGCGAGCGCGGCCTGGATGACGTCGAGCTGCTGCTGCTCGGTGAGCACGCGCGGGGCGCCGAGCGCGCTGGCGCGGTGGTGGAGCTGGCACAGCCACTCGAGGAGCAGCGCGTTCTCGACGGCGGCGTCGAGCGAGGCGCCGACGGTGACCGAGCCGTGGTTGGCCAGCAGGGTGGCGGAGCGTCCCTCCAAGCCCGCCCGGACGTGTCCGGCGAGCTCGTCCGTCCCGAAGGTCGCGTACGGCGCCACGCGGATCTCGCCGCCCAGCGCGAGCTGCTGGTAGTGCAGCACCGGCAGCGCGTCGAGCACGCAGGCCACGGCCGTCGCGAAGGGGGCGTGGGTGTGGACGACCGCGGCGGCGGGCCCGTCGGCGTACACGCCGAGGTGGAGGGCGAGCTCGCTGGTCGGGGCCAGCGTCCCCTCGACGACCGCGCCGGTCAGCGACACGACGGTGACCTCGGACGGCGTGCACGAGCCGAGCGCCACCCCGGTCGCGGTGATGGCGACCAGGTCAGCCGTACGGGCGCTGACGTTGCCGGCGGTGCCGACGAGCAGGCCGGCCTCGGCCAGGCGTCGCGCCGCCGCGGCGACGTCCGCCCGGAGGGCGTCGGTCACTGCTCGCTCGCGATCCGGTCGAGGTAGCCGGTGACGAGCTCGATGGCCTGGTCGACGAGGAAGGAGTCGCCGCGGGGGTCGCCCTCGAAGGCGAGCTGGAAGGCGCGGTCGCCCACCTCGACGGCGAGCTCGGCGACGGCGACGAGCTGCTCGGGGGCGAACCGGGTGGTCGCGATGAGGCCGGTGTCGACGCCGAAGGCGAGGAGGTTCTCGGCGATCCGCTTGTTGTGGTGGCGGCCGTAGTCGTAGATGGCGGCGTTGGTCCGCCCGCGCATCCAGATCTGCATGAACGCCGGACGCCGGTGGTAGACGGTGACGAACGCGCGCATCGCGGTGTCGATCATCGCGCCCAGCGTGAGCTCGCCGCTCTCGGCGAGCCGGGCGAGGTCGGTGGCGACCTGGTCGTCCATCTCGGCCATGTCCCGCTCGCAGAGGGCGAGGAGGACCGACTCCTTGTCGGCGAAGTACTGGTACAGCGAGGCCACGGGCAGCCCGGCGGCCTCGGCGATGGAGCGCGTGGTGAGTCCCTCGACCCCCTCGGCGACGACGAGCTGGGCGGCGGCGTCGAGGATCCGCTCGACGCGTTCGCGGGACCGCGCCTGGGTGGGGAGCCGGCGCCGGGTCGGACCGGCGGCACCGCGCGGCGGCTCGTTCGTTGGGCCGTCGACGGTGGCGGAGGACATGCGCGCAGTGTAGCCTCCGAAGCCGAACCTGACACAGATTCATCTTTCGGAGGTGCCGGTGAGCACGCTGAGCTCGAGTCCGCTGGGTCGTCGTGGAGTCCTGGCCGGAGGTGCGGCCGCGATCGGCCTGCTCGCCACGGACGCCCTCGAGCAGGAGGTCACCGCGGCCACGCTCCAGGGCCGGCTGCCCCGCAAGGTGGACGTCGTCGTGGTCGGCGCCGGCATCGCCGGGCTGGTCGCGGCGCGCCAGGTCGCCCGCTCCGGCAAGTCGGTGCTCGTCGTCGAGGCGCGCAAGCGGGTCGGCGGCCGGGTGCTCAACCACGAGCTCCGCAGCGGCGGCACGATCGAGGCCGGCGGCGCCTTCGTCGGCCCGACCCAGGACCACATCAAGCGCCTGGCCCGCCAGCTCGGCGTCGCGACCTTCGACGAGTACGTCACCGGCAAGAACGTCTACATCTCCACGCTTCTCGGCCGCCAGGAGTTCACCGGCACCATCCCGCCGGACCCGACGATCCTGCTCGATGCCGCCCTCGCCCTCAAGCGGCTCAACGCCTTCGCCGCCCAGGTCCCCGTCGACGCGCCGTGGGCCCACCCGCGCGCCGCCGAGTGGGACCGTACGACGCTCGGCGACTGGCTGCGCCGCAACACGATCAACAGCCGCGGGGTCGAGCACCTCATCCGCGCCTGGACCCAGCCCGGCTTCGGCTCCGACCCCGACGAGCTCTCGCTGCTCTTCGTCCTGCACTACATCGCGTGCTCGGGCAACGAGGCCACGATCGGCACGTTCGAGCGCAACTCCGACACCGTCGACGGCGCCCAGGAGAGCCGCTTCGTCGGCGGCTCCCAGCGGGTGCCGCTGCTGCTGGCCAAGAAGCTCGGCAAGCGCGTCGCGCTCGGCGCGGCCGTGACCCGGATCGAGCACGTCGGGCACGGCGTGCGCGTGCACACCCGTCGCGGGCGGGTGCAGGCCCGCCGGGTGATCGTCGCCGCGCCGCCCAAGCAGGTCCTCGGCATCGACTTCGCCCCCGGCCTGCCGGCCGGTCGCCGCGCGCTCCTCCAGCACCTCCAGATGGGCAAGCTGATGAAGTGCGACGCCGTCTACGACAAGCCGTTCTGGCGCGAGGACGGCCTGACCGGCTTCGGCATCGCCGACTCCGGCGCGGTCCGCGCGGCCTTCGACAACGGCGTCAAGGACACCGGCCACGGCATCCTGCTCGCCTTCGTCGGTGGCTCGACCTGGCGCCAGTACGGCACCCGCTCGGTCGCCGAGCGCCGGACCGCCGTCCTCGAGGGCTTCGCCCGGATGTTCGGCGACAAGGCGCTGCGCCCGATCGAGTACACCGAGCACGACTGGACCAAGGAGCGCTGGACCGGCGGTGGGCCGACCGCGATCTACGCCCCCGGCGTGATGACCCAGCACGGCCGGCACATCCGGACGCCGTTCCGCCGGATCCACTGGGCCGGGACCGAGACCTCGACCTACTGGAACGGCTATATGGACGGCGCCGTCCGCTCCGGCGAGCGCGCCGCGATCGAGGTGCTGGACAAGCTGTGATCGCCCGCCTCCTCGCGCTCGCCGTCGTCGCCGCGCTCGCTCTCGTCGCGCCCGCATCGGCCGCGGAAGCCCCGCCGTGGCAGACCCGCGTCTTCGCGCGCGTCGGCGCGCCGGGCTTCCCGGCCTACGTCCACGTGGCGCCCAACGGCCGCGTCTACGCCGCGACCTACACGAACCCGATGGGCGACAAGATCGCCTCGCGGGTCTTCGAGTGGACGGCGAGCGGCACCCTGCTGCGCTCGTGGACCGTGCCCGGCCAGGACCTCGCCAAGCCGCACGGCGTCCAGGTCGCCACGTCCGACGCGCGGGGACGCCTCGTCCTGCTGGAGAAGTCGCGGTCCCGGGTGCTCACGCTCAACACCCGCACCGGACGGTTCAAGGTGCAGGCGACGCTGCCCGCCCTGGCCCGAGGCGGCAAGCCGATCCCCAACTACGCGACGTGGGGCCCCGGCGGGGCCTTGTTCGTCAGCGACTACGGCCAGGACGTCATCTGGCGGATCCCCGCCGCCGGCGGTACACCGCGGCCGTGGTTCCGCTCGAAGAAGCTGGCCGGTGCGGCCGGCTTCGGCACCACCGGCCTGGTCTACGACGCCGCCCGGCGCTCGTTCCTGGTCACGCAGCAGACGACCACCGACCCGCTCGACCTGCTCCGCGGCCACCTCTACCGGATCCCGGTGCGGGCCGACGGCAGCGCCGGCAAGCTCGCCACGGTCTGGACGTCAGGCCCGCTCGACCTCCCCGACGGCTTCGGGATCGCCCGCTCCGGCAACGTCTACGTCGCCCTGCTCGGCACCAACCAGATCGTCAAGCTCGGACCCGACGGGCGCGTGCTCAGCCGCTTCCCCCGGGCTCCGCTCGCGGGCAGCAACGGCTCCCCGGTGCCGTTCGACAGCCCGTCGAACGCGACCTTCCTCGGCACCCGGCTGCTCGTCGCCAACCAGTCCGCGATCCTCGGGACGACCTCGCACCACGCGATCCTCGCGGTCGAGACGGGCGAGCGTGGCGCCCCGCTCGTGGTCCCGCGCACCGCCCGGCTGCGCTGAGCGGTACCGTGCCGCGGGTGACCCCCGAGCTCCTCGTCGACACCACCGACCCGGCCCGGGCCGAGGCGTTGGAGCAGCGCCTGGCCGACGTCGTCGCGGCGCTGCACGTCCACGCCCGGACCGCGACGGACGCCGTCGTCCGGCAGTTCAGCGAGGACGAGCCGCCGGTCGCCGAGCTCGACGACGCCGCCCAGGACCTCGTGGTGAGCGCGCTCGTCGCGCACGAGGACGGCTCCGTCACGATCCACCTCGACGACACCTGCGGCGAGCACTTCCTCGACGGCTACTGGCCGGCGGTCCGGTTCGGGCCCGACGACGCGGTCGTCGCCGTCACCGTGGAGGCGTGAGCGGCTCGACCGTCGTACGACGGGTCAGGCCGCGCACCGACGGCGCGCTGAGCGCGGCCAGCGAGCTGAGCCCGATCACCGCCGCGATGACGACCAGCCACAGGTCGACGCCGACCAGGGCGGCGACCGGCCCGGTCAGCGCGTAGCCGAGCGGACGGCACACGAACGAGCCGACCAGGTCGAAGGAGTAGACCCGGGAGAGCATCTCGGGCGCGATGTTCTCCTGGATCGCCAGGTCCCACGCGACGCTGAACAGCTGGAGCCCGACGCCGTGCACGAAGGCGCCGAGCAGCACCAGCCAGACCTGTCCGGCCAGGGCCATCGCCAGGGGGAAGGCCGCGGTCAGCGACAGCATCAGCACGCCCCAGCGGAGCAGGTGCCGCGGACGCCAGCGCAGCGCGACCAGGCCGCCGGCGACGAAGCCCGCCATGAGCGCCGAGAGCGCCCAGCCCCAGGCCTCGGCACCCCAGGTGTCGCCGACGACGATCGGTCCGAGCACGCCCTGCGCGCCGCCGTAGAACAGGTGGTAGAGCAGCGCCTGACCGATGAGCAGCCACAGCCAGGTGTGCCGCAGCACCTCGCGGGCGCCGTCGGCGAGCTCGCTGAGGATCCGCTCGCGGGAGCCCGAGGGCGTGTGCGCCACCCGGATCAGCGAGAAGAGGATCGCCGCGACCGCGTAGGTGCCGGCGTCGACGGCGATCGCCCAGCCCGGCCCGGCGAAGGCGACGATCACGCCGCCGAGCGCGAAGCCCACCGCGGACGCCGTCTGGCTGGCCAGGCTGCGCAGGACGACGGCGCGCGGGAGCTGCTCCTCGGTGACCGTCGCGCGCGTCATCGCGCTGGAGGCCGGCTGGGCGAGGGCGCCGAGGCAGCCGTTGACCATGCCGATCAGGCTGAGGAACAGGATCGAGCCGTGCCCGGTGATGAGGACCGCGGCGCAGACGGCCTGGCTGAGCGCGGTCGCTGCGGACGAGCCCTGCATGAGGAGCTGGCGGGGCAGCCGGTCGCCGAGCACGCCGCCGTACAGGATGGTGACGACCTCGGCCGCCGAGAACGCCGCCACGACCAGGCCGAGCTGGGTCGCCGAGCCGCCGAGGTGGAGCACCGCGAACGCCAGCGCCACCGGCGTCATCGCCGAGCCCAGCGCGCCCACCGCCACGCCGCCGACGAGCGCGCGGAAGTCGCGCGAGGCCAGCGGCGACGGGACGACGGGGGTCGTCGCGGTCTCGGTCGCGCTGTCGGGCGGGGTCACCGATCGAAGATACTTCGCCGCCTAAGTATTCGCAAGCGAAGTATTCGGTCGCCGAAGGAGTCCGGCGCTACGCTCCAGCCATGGTGGAGGACTGGACCGACCGGCACGTCGCCCGGTGGCGCGACCACTGGCTCGACCTCGACTTCGACGAGGACGTCGAGGGCGTCTTCACCCGGGTCGGCCGGCTCGCGCGCCACCTGCGCGACGCCAAGGCCGCGGCGCTGGCCGAGGTCGGCCTGACCGACTTCGAGTACGACACCCTGCACGCGCTGATGATCCGGGACACCCCCGGCTCCGCCTCGCCCACCGAGCTGGCCGCCGAGGTGGGCGTCTCCGGCGCCGGGATGACCGGGCGCCTCGACGGGCTCGAGAAGGCCGGCTGGATCCGGCGGATCCCGTCGGTCGACGACCGGCGCCGGGTGATCGTCGACGTCACCAAGCAGGGCCTGGCGGTGTGGCGCCGGGCGATGGACATCCGCGGGGACGCCGAGCACGCGCTGGCCGACGCGCTCACCGCGCGCGAGCTGGCCACGGTCAACCGGCTGCTGCGCAAGATGACCCTGCGCGCCGAGGAGAGCGGCGGTCCGGCGTCCTCCTGAGCGGTGCGACGGGGGAGCAATCGACCATTTGCGCACAGTCCGGCCGCTGGCGTGGCCCTCGGTGGGGGCGTCTGTCTAGCGTGAGCACCGAGCCCCGGGCCCGTCTCCCTTCATCGCGTGCCCGGGGCCCGCTGGCGTCGTCCCTCTCCAAGGTTCCGACGTGGGCGTGCTCCGTTTCTCGTGTCCGGGGGGTGCGAGAAACGGAGCATCCGCCGGCCTCGTCCAGCGCCGCAGGTCGCTGAGCATCGCCGGCGTCCGGGACGGCTGCCGCGTCGCGCGGGCATTGCCGCTCGGGGTCATCGGCTGGTGCCGGCGCCACTCAGCGGGGGTCTGGCCGTGGTGGCGGCGGAAGGCGCGGATGAAGGTGTCGACGTCGGCGAAGCCCGCCGACCGGGCCACCCGGGCGACGGTGGTGGAGCGGTCGGCCAGCAGGAGGTGGGCGGCGCGCTCGCGGCGTACGTTGCGCAGGTAGGCCGCCGGGCCGGCGCCGTGGCGCACGAACTGCTGCTCGAGGTGCCGCCGGGAGACCATGAACCGGGCGGCGACGTCGTCGAGGTTGAGCCGCGGGTTGCTGTGGTGGCGCTCCAGGTACCAACGCGCGCTGGCCCACAGTGCCGGGCCGCTGAGGTAGGGCCGGGAGCGATCGCCGTAGAGGGTGCGGTGGGTCACGGCCCGGAGCAGATCGAGCAGGAGCTCGGGCCCCGGCGCGGGCTGCTCTCCGAGCAGGGCGGTGGCGACCTCACGGGTGAGCACCTCGAGCTCGGCGGTGCCCGGTGGCAGCACTCGCCCGGCGATCGTGGGCAGCACGGCCGGGGCGAGCCCGGTCAGCTCGGCCGGCGTGCGGAGGATGAGGATCTCGTTGTCGCTGTGCAGCCTCAGGCCGTAGGGCTGGTCGGACTGGAGGACGTAGCCGCTCCCCGACCGCACCGGGTCCTCGTGGCCGTGCTGAGAGATCACCCCACGCCCGCGCACGAAGACCGCGAACAGCAGCGCCTCGCGCGGGTCGGTCGTGACCAGCCGGCTGGTGCGCTGGACCGTCGAGGGGGTCGCGCTGACCTGGCTGAGGCTGAGCGGCCCACGCTCGCGCTCGCGCAGGGCGCCTCGGAAGTCGCGGGTGGCGCTGACCTTGAGCGGTACGTAGGCGGTGCTGCACAGCTGTGACCACTCGTCGAGGCCAGTCACGGCGAGGTGCTCGTTGGGCAGGATGTCGTCCACACCCTGCTAACCATGCGCGGTCGCCTTCTGTTCGCAAAACGCGGCAAATTGTTCGCAAATCGTCGATTTGCTTCGTCATGCGTCGAAGCCCGGATCGGTCCAGTCGAAGCCGCTGAGGTCGCTGAGCAGGTCGGTCCTGCGGCGTTCCGCGGCCCCGGGGCGGGGCCCGCGCTGCTCGCTGCGGCGCCACTCGTCGGGCGTGGCGCCGTACTCGCGGCGGAAGGCCCGGACGAACGTGTTGACGTCGCTGAACCCGGACGCCGCCGCGATCGCCGCCACCTGGCCGCGCCGCCCGGTGCGGAGCAGCCGCGCGGCGTGGCGCAGCCGCACCCGGCGCAGGTACGCCGCCGGTCCGGGCCCGAGGCGCGCGAACTGCGTCTCGAGGTGCCGGCGCGAGACCATGAACTCGCGGGCGACGTCCTCGACGGTCAGGCGGGGATCGGCGTGGTGCACGTCGATGAACCAGCGGGCGCTGGCCAAGATGGCGGCGCCGCTCATCAACGCCCGGGAGTGCTCGGAGTAGACCATCGGGTGCAGCGCGGCGTGGAGCAGCTCGAGCGCGAGCTCGTGCTGTTGCTCGAGCTGCTCCTGCGGCAGAGGGCGACGCATCGCCACCAGGCCGGAGAGGTAGCGGCGCAGCACGTTGAGCCCGGCGGCGCTCTTGGGGACCTCGCGGCTGGTGAGCCGGCCCAGCGTGTGGTTGCTGATCTCCAGGTACTGCCGGGGCAGGCGCAGGGCGAGCACCTCGTTGCCGTCGGAGAAGCGCAGGCTGTAGGGCTGGTCGCCGTCGAGGAGGAAACCGCCGCCCCCGGTGAACTGGGTGATCCGGCCGTCCTGGACCGTCGTACCGCTCCCCCGCAGGAACAGGCACAGCATCACGACCTCGCGCGGATCGGTCACCGTCGACCGGGCCGTGCGCGAGACGGTCACCCGGGTCGAGGCCACCTGGCTGATCGCGAGGTCGCCGACCAGCTGCTCGCGCATCGCGCCGCGGAAGCCGGGCTCGTCGGTGTCGACGCGCAGTGGCACGAAGGCGCCGGCGACCAGCTCCGCCCACGCGTCGCCTCCCGCGACGTCGAGCCGGGCGTGGTCCTCGGGCGGGTGCTCCTTCCTCACACTCGCGCCCAACGCAGCGCGGGGGGCGGGGATCGCAGAACGTCGACGACTGTTCGCAAATCGGCGATCTGAGGCGCATCTCAGACCGCTGCTGTCGCCGAACGCCCCGTGGGATCGGCGTTTTGCGCACGCCCGCCGGAGATCGCTGGTGAGGCCCGCCCCGGCGTCCCTAGGTTGCTAGCGACACCGGCGCCACGAGGAGAGCACCAGCATGCAGATGACGACCAGCCCGGTCCGGCGCCGGCATCGCCGCTCGCGACGGGCCCGGGCCCAGGTGGTGCTCGGTGCGGCGCTCGTCGTGCTCGCCTTCGCCGGTCCTGCCGTCCTGGCCGTCGTGCGCTAGCCGCACGCCCCCGAACCACGGCCGTCGCTCGCCCTGTCCCCATCATCGAGTCGGCCGTGAAGGGCCGGCGACCTGGCCCCACCCGGTCGCCGGCCCCGCCGGCCCCGTGTCCACCGCACCTGTCATCCCGGGTGCGCGGGCACGGGGTCTGGTCGCGTCCCGCCCCGCACCCGGCCCCCCACAGGCCGGGTCGCGGAGGCGGTCCGCGTCGCCGTCGGGTCTAGGGAGCGGACTGGCCCAGCGTGAGCACCGCCAGCACCCGCCGGTCCAGGTGCGGTGTCGGCGTCAGCTCGAGGGTGGCGAAGATCCGCGTGCAGAGCTCCTCGACGGCGACCGGATCCAGGTAGAGCTGGGCCGCGATCTGGTCGCGGCTCCTGCCGAGCGCGACGAGCTGGAGCACCTGGCGCTCGCGCCGGTCGAGCAGCGGCAGCCGGGTGGTCGCGGCGACGTACGTCGCGCCGAGGCTCATGCCGCGCCCCCACGTCGGGGAGAGGTGTGGCGGGCCCGCTCCGGGAGGAGGGTGGAAGAGCGGCGCGGGCCCGCCAGCCTGAGGACGTCGAGGTCGGCGCCGTCGCGCGCCTCGACGTTGCGGAGGATCTCGAGCACCCCGGACTCCGTACGACGCAGCCGGCGGTGCGCGTCGTGGAGCTGGTCCTCGCCCTGCGCGGCGTCGAGCTGGGCCTCGCACATGCGCAGCCAGCGGGCCCGGAGCGCGGCGACGAGACCGTCGGGTCCGTCGAAGTACCGCTGCCACTCCACGCGCCAGGGCACCGCGCCGCTCATGTCGGCGGCGGCGACCGCCTCGACCTCGCGGATGATGCGGAGGCGCTCGTGCGTCTCGGTCCAGCTCATAGGGGGTCCTTCCGGGACTGCGGACGGGGAAACCGCAGGTGGAAGGAGGAGCGGGGGCATGCGGCTCCTGATACCCGGAGATTCGATGTATCACGCCTGCTGGCCCGGGGGTCTGTTGTGCGGGACGATGCCCCCGTGACCGGTCCGCTCTCGATGCTCGTCCCCGCCGCGCGGGAAGGAGACCAGCATGCGTGGGACACGATCGTCGACCGCTTCCTGCCGCTCGTCGAGGCGATCGTCCGGCGCCACCGGCTCACCGAGGCCGACGGAGACGACGTCAGCCAGACGGTGTGGCTGCGGCTGGTCGAGCACCTCGGCGACCTGCGCGAGCCGGACGCGCTGCCGGGCTGGATCCGGACCACCACCCGCAACGAGTGCCTGCGCCTGCTCGCCGCCCGCGGCCGGGTCCGTCCGGTCGATCCCCAGGACGACGCGGGGCTCGACGCGGTCACCGAGGACACCACCGATGCCGGCCTGCTCGACGCCGAGCGCGTGCACGTGCTGGCCGAGGCGCTGGCCGAGCTGCCCGCGGCGCGGCGCGAGCTGCTCCTGCTGCTGCTCGCCGACCCGCCGGTCGCCTACGAGGAGATCAGCCGCCTGCTCGGCATGCCGATCGGCAGCATCGGGCCCACCCGGGCCCGCGCCCTGGACCAGCTGCGCCGGACCCGCGCCCTGCGCGGGCTCGGCCCCGACCTCGTGGGGAGGCTCGGATGAGTGAGCACGAGAACCTGAGCGACGACCAGCTGCTCGCGCTGCTGGGCCGGGCGCTGGCCGACGGGGCCGCCGTCCCCCAGCGCCGCCGGGACGCCGCCCGCGCGGCCTTCACCTGGCGTGCGGTCGACGCCGAGCTGGCGGCGCTGCTGCATGACTCGGCGCTCGACGCGGGGGCCGCGGTCCGCTCGTCGGACGCGGGTGCCGCAGGGCCGCGCACGCTGTCGTTCGAACAGGCCGGGCTGACCCTCGAGCTGGAGCACGACCTCGCCGGCGGCGAGCTGCTCGGCGAGGTCGTCGGTGAGCCGGGCGCCGTGGTCCGCCTGGAGCGGACGGACGCCGCGCCGGTGGCGGTGCGGGCCGACGTGTCCGGCTTCTTCCGGGTCGAGGGCGTCACGCTGGGACCGCTGCGGGTGGTGGTCGAGCGCGACGACCGCGTGCTCACCACGCCCTGGGTGACCCTCTGAGCCAGGCTCAGGTCAGCGGTCCCACGGTCGTGATGTGCCCGCCGCGCGGGTCGACCGACGGGGTGCCGGCCGCATGCACGGCGGCCCAGGCGGTCCGCGCGGGCTCGCCGGTCGCGCTCATCCGGGCCGCGACGAGCCCGGTGACGACGGGGGTCGCGAACGACGTACCGCTCCAGCGGGCGAGGCCGTCGAACTCCCGGACCTCGCCCAGGTGCGGTGGTTCGTAGCAGGTGTAGGTGCCCTGCGGGAACGCGTTGACCAGGTCGCGCCCGCGCGCGTAGACGTCGACCCAGGAGGGCCCGACGTTGGAGTAGTCCGAGACCGCGCCGTCGGGATCGACCGAGCCGACCGAGACCACCCACGGGAACGCCGCGGGCCAGAACCGGTCACTGCTGGCGTCGTTGCCGGCCGCGGCGATGACGAGCGTCTCCTCGCCGTCGTCGAGCCCGTGCGCCGCGGCCAGGATCTCGAAGGCGAGCAACGCGAAGTCGCGCCGGGTGTGGGTGCCCGCGGAGATGCTGATCAGCTGCGGGTGGTCGTCGTCGCGCAGCGCCTCGTCGAGCTGGGCGACGATGTCGGACTCGAACACCGCGCCGCCGTGGGTGAGCACGCCCTCGACCTCGATCCGGGTCCCGGGCGCCAGGCAGCGGACCACGCCCGCCACGAAGGTGCCGTGGCCGGCGTAGGGATGGATGTCGGCGGGGTCGACGACCTCCTGGTCGGCCGGGTCGGCGACGACCCCGTCGAGCCAGGGCGTGACCGGGCTGGTCACGGCCGGCATCCACATCCCGGTGTCGACCACCCCGACCCGGACGCCCTTGCCGATCGAGGGATCGCAGGAGGGCGGGGGGAAGACGGCGTCCGGCAGGTCCTTGCCGGCGATCGGCTCGGTGGCCGGGCACAGGGTGCCCGTCGGGGTCACGTAGACGACGTGGTCCGGCGTCACCAGGCCCGGGCCGAGGTCGCGGTCGAGCTCGTCGAGCGTGGCCAGGACGTCGTCGCGCCCGTCGAGCCGCTGGGGCAGCGCGACCAGGGTGAGCCCGGGCATCCGGGTCTCCTTGCGGACCAGGCCGCCGCGGAACTCCTTGCCCCGGGCGGCGAAGAACCGGTCGATGCGGGCGGCGTCCTTCTCGCGGACCAGCGCGTGCCCGGCCCGGAAGAGGTAGTGCGCCTCGTCGTCACGGGGCGGGACCGAGCCCTTGACCGGGCCGGTGCCGATCTTGTGCTTCATCGCCTTGCGGATGACGCCGACCTGGATGCGCAGCCGCTCGGCGTCCCGAGGGCTCAGGCGCGCTCCCGGCGCGGGGGGACGGACGGAATCGTTCATGGCCGCTCCTGTGGTCCGAGCCGGTGGTGCGGACTCCCGGCGGCGCTACCGTAGTGCCCGCTCCGCGGGCCGGACAAGGATGCGAGGTCGTCGATGGAGTCGGTGGAAGAGCTGCTCGGGCTCGCGAACGAGGACCCCGACGCGACGGTGCGCCGGGCCACGGCCCTGCTCGCCGGTACGTCGGACCCGAGGGCCCGCTCCTTCGCGCACCACGCGCTGGGCATCGTGCACCGCGACCGGGGCCGGATCCCCGAGGCGCTGGCGGCGCTACGCGCGGGGATCGCGGACGCCCGGCGGAGCGGAGATGCCGATCGGGAGCGGGACGTGCGGGCGACGTACGGCACCACCCTGGTGTTCGCGGGCCGGACCACCGCGGGTCTCGCCGACCTGACCCGCGCCTGCGCGGGGGCTCAGGGGGCGGTGGGCGCCCAGGTCCAGCTCCGGTACGGCGGCACGCTGGCCGTGGTCGGCCGGTTCGCCGACGCGCTGCCGGTGCTGACCGCCGCCCGCGACGGCGCCGCCGAGGCCGGGCTGCCGCTCTGGGAGGCGCGGGCCCGGATCTGGCTCGGGCACGTCCATCTCGCGCTCGGCCAGGTCGACCTCGCCGAGCGCGAGGTCGTCGCGGGGGAGCGGGTCCTGGCGGCCGAGGGGGCGGCCGTCGAGCGGCTCAAGGCCGTCGAGAACCTCGCCGAGATCGCCGGTGCGCGGGGCGACCTGGCGGCCTGCCTGCGGATCTACGGCGAGGTGCTGGCCGCCCACCGCGCGGCCGGGCGGCCCTCGCGCTTCGAGGCGGTCGCGCTCCACGCGGCCGCGTACCGCCGGGCGGGGCTGGCTCCCGAGGCGGCGCGGCTGCTGCGCGACTACGGGGCGAGCACGACGCTGGCGCCGCACGAGGACGCGCAGTTCCGGCTCGCGCTGGCCGAGGCGCTGCTCGCCGCCGGTGCGCCGGAGGAGGCGCTGGTCGAGGCGCGGGCCGCGCGGGACCGCTTCGTGCGGCAGGGCCGGACCTGGTTCGCGCTGCGAGCGCGGCTGGTCGCCCTCCAGGTCCGGGGTGGCCCGGCCGAGGCGCGCGCGGTCGCCGACGCGCTCGACGCGGAGGGGGCCGACGAGGCTCCGCTCGCGCTGACCCTGGCCGGACGGCTGGGGCCTGCCGACGCGCGGCACGGCGCGTGGGAGCGCGCCGCGGCGTACCGCCGGAACCCGAACGCGCTGGTGCGGGCGGGTGCCTGGCAGGCCCGGGCGCTGGACCGCGAGGCGTACGGCGACCGGGGCGGCGTGCTCCGCGCGGCCGCGGCGGGCCTCGACGCGCTCGACGAGCACCGGCGCCTGATCGGCTCGTCCGAGCTGCGCGCCCTGGCGACCGCCCACGGCCGCGAGCTGACCGCGCTCGCGCTGCGCCACGCGGCTCAAGACCCCCGCAGCCTGCTGCGCTGGAGCGAGCGGACCCGCGCCACCGCGCTGGCCCAGCCGCCTGCGACCTCCGACGCCGGGAGCACCTCCGCGGCGCTGGCCGCGCTGCGCGACAACGGCCGCCGGCTCACCGAGGCGCGGCGCGAGGGCGCCCCCGTCGAGGACCTGGAGCGCGAGCGGCGCCGCCTGGAGCGCGCGGTCCGGGCCGAGAGCCACCAACAGACGGCCGCGGCCGCGCGGCACCGGGGCGTGAGCGTCGACGAGGTCCTCGCCGCGACCGCCGCGGACGACACCTGCCTGGTCGAGCTCGTCGACGTCGACGGGGTGCTGCACGTCCTCGTCGCCCACCGCGGGACCGTACGGCGTCGCGTGGCCGGCGCCACCGCCGACGTCACCGCCCTCCTGGGCCCGGCCGGCATGCTGCTGCGCCGGGCCGCCCGCGGCCGCCCCGCCGACCCGGCCGCGATCGGCCGGCGGCTCGAGGAGGCGGTGCTCGGCGACGCGGTCCGGCTGCTGCCCGACGGTCCCGTCGTGCTCGCCCCGACCGCCCGCCTGCACGGGCTGGCCTGGTCGCTGCTGCCCGCGCTGGACGCCCGCCCGTTCGCGGTCGTCCCGTCCGCCGGTCAGTGGCTGCGGGCCCGGGCCGCGCGCCCGGGCGCGGGTGCGGACGTCGGCACCGTGCTCGTCGCCGGGCCCGACCTGGCCTCGGGCGGGGCCGAGGTGCCGGTCCTCGCCGCCCGCCACCCCGAGGCCGTGCTGCTCGACGGCGACCGGGCCACCGTGGAGGCCGTGCTCGCTCACCTCGACGGCGCCCGGCTGGCCCACCTCGCCACCCACGGACGGTTCCGCGCGGACAGCCCGCTGTTCTCCGCGCTCGACCTGGCGGACGGGCCGCTCACCGTGCACGACCTGGAGCGGCTCGCGCGGGCGCCGTACCGGGTGGTGCTGTCGGCGTGCGAGTCCGGCGTCCTGGCCCCGGTCGGCGCCGACGAGCTGCTCGGTCTCGCCGCGGCCCTGTTCGCGCTCGGCACCGCGGGCCTGGTCAGCAGCGTCGGCGAGGTCAACGACGCGGCCACGGCCGCGCTCATGGTCGACCTCCACGCGGCCCTGGCCGCCGGGAGCGACCCCGCGGCGGCGCTGCTCGCCGTGCGCCGTCGTACGGCGGGGGATGCGGTGGCCGCCGGCACGGCCGCGGCGTTCGTCGCGCTCGGGGTCTAGGGGAGCTCCCGTTCCGGACGCGGGCGCGCCCGCATCCTCGCCACTCCTAGAATCGGTGCCATGTCTGATCAGCCCAGCACCCCCCTCACCGCCCGGGAAGCCATCACGGCCGTCCAGGGGCACGAGGCCTGGGCGATCATCCGGCGCTCCACCCGGGCGGGCGACCGCGACACCGTCGGCGTCCTCGGCGGCACCCGCAGCATCGTCGAGTCGATCATGGACATCCCGCTCGAGACGGGGGTTCCGGAGCCGGGGCACATCTGCGACCGGCTGGTCGCCGTACCTTTCCGGCAGGTGTCCGAGCGCGGCTTCGACGCTCACGACGACGGTACGCCGCTCGTCGTCGTCGACGTCCAGGAGGAGCACGAGTTCTCCGTGGCCGACGTGGTCGCGGCGATCGACGAGGTCCCCGTCGAGTTCACCGAGCGTGGCGGCTTCGAGACCTCCGACGAGGAGTACGCCAAGATCGTCGCCTCGATCATCGACGAGGAGATCGGCCAGGGCGAGGGGGCGAACCTCGTCGTCGGCCGCAACTACCGCGCGGTGGTCGCCGACTGGAGCGCCGAGGTCGCGCTCACCGTCTACCGCCGGCTGCTCGAGCGCGAGCGCGGGGCGTACTGGACGTTCGTCTTCTTCACCGGCGACCGCTTCCTCATCGGCGCCTCGCCCGAGCGGCACGTCTCGGTGCACGGCGGCGACGTGCGGATGAACCCGATCTCCGGCACCTTCCACCTGCGCCCGCCCGCCGGCGACACCCGCAGCACCGAGGCGCGGATGCGCGAGTTCCTGCGCGACGAGAAGGAGATCTACGAGCTCTTCATGGTCGTCGACGAAGAGCTCAAGATGATGTGCGACATCTGCACCGAGGGCGGCCAGGTGCTCGGGCCGTTCCTCAAGCCGATGACCCACCTCATCCACACCGAGTACCTCCTCGCCGGTCGCACCACCCGCGACGTGCGCGAGGTCCTGCGCGACACCATGTACGCCGCCACGGTCACCGGCTCGCCCGTCGAGAACGCCTGCCGGCTCATCAAGCAGTACGAACCCGAGGGCCGCGGCTACTACGCCTCCGCGCTCGCCCTCTTCGGCCGCGACGCCGACGGCGCCCCCGTCGTCGACAGCCCGATCGTCATCCGTACCGCCGACGTCGCGCTCGACGGCAGCCTCAAGGTCACCGCGGGCGCCACCCTGGTGCGCGACTCGGACCCGGCGTACGAGGTGGCGGAGACGCACGCCAAGGCCGGCGGCATCCTCTCCGCCTTCGGCCTGGTGCCGCCCGCGCCGATCCCGACCACCGACGTCGCGACCCTCGTCGCCGACGAAGAGGTCCTCATCGCCCTCAACAGCCGCAACAACCGGCTCTCCGGCTTCTGGCTCGCCGACCAGGCGGGCACGCCGTCCGACCCGCGCCTGGCGGGCAAGAGCGCGGTCATCCTCGACGGCGAGGACGACTTCGTGAACATGCTGCGCCACATGCTCGCGCGGATGGGCATGACCAGCGCCGTCGTACGGCACGAGGACTATGCCGACGGCGTCCTCGACGGCTACGACCTCGTCATCGTCGGTCCCGGCCCGGGCGACCCCCGCGACGACGCCGACCCCAAGATGGCCCAGCTGCGCGCCGCCGTCTCCTGGCTGCTGGCCCACGAGAAGCCGTTCGTCGCGGTCTGCCTCGGCCACCAGGCGCTGTGCCACCAGCTCGGCATCCCGCTCGCCTACAAGGACATCGTCTTCCAGGGCACCCAGGCCTCGGTGCTGCTCGGTGGCCGCCCCGAGAAGGTCGGCTTCTACAACACCTTCGTCGGCCGGGTCGCGCCCGGCGACGAGCTGCCGCCCGGCGTGAGCGTCGACGCCGACGCGACCACCGGTGACGTGGACGCCCTCGCGGGCCCGCACTACCGGGGCGTGCAGTTCCACGCCGAGTCGATCCTCACCGAGCGGGGCTTCGACATCGTGCACGACCTGGTGTCCGCCGTCCTGCTGTGAGCCCCGGTTGAGCGCGCCGGACGTGGTGGTCGTCGACCACCACGACTCCTACACCTGGAACCTGGTGCACCTGGTCGCGGGCGTCACCGGCGTGCTGCCGACCGTCGTCCAGCACGACGAGGTCGCCGCGGACGACGTCCTGAGCCACGCGTATGTCGTCCTCTCGCCCGGCCCCGGTCACCCTGACGACGAGCGCGACTTCGCCGTCGGCCGGGCGGCGCTGGCCGCCGGGACCCGGCCGGTGCTGGGGGTCTGCCTGGGCATGCAAGGCATCGTCACCACGTACGGCGGCCGGGTCGCCCGCGTCGCGCCCGGCCACGGCGTCAGTGCCCGGGTCCGGCACGACGGGACGGGGCTGTTCGCGGGGGTGCCGTCGCCGTTCGAGGCGATCCGCTACCACTCGCTGGCGGCGGTCGAGCTGCCCGCGAGCCTGCGGGCGACGGCGGTCGACGAGCGCAGTGGGTTGACCATGGGCGTGGAACACGTGACGCTGCCGATCATGGGCGTGCAGTTCCACCCCGAGTCGGTGCTCACCGAGCACGGCGCTCGCCTCGTCGAGAACTTCCTCGGCCGATGGTGACCCAGGGCGACCCCGCCGAGGCGTTCGCCCGGATCCAGGCTCGGCACGACCGCTGCGTGTGGCTCGACGGTGGGGGTGCGCGGGACTGGTCGCG
Organism: Pimelobacter simplex; assembly: GCF_024662235.1. Taxonomy (GTDB): domain Bacteria; phylum Actinomycetota; class Actinomycetes; order Propionibacteriales; family Nocardioidaceae; genus Nocardioides. Next base: position 4,636,283 of record NZ_CP096276.1, on the reverse strand, counting down.
GCGCCGGTCGATCCTCGGCTGGCTCGACGACGACGACGTCTCGCTGACCTACGACGCCGCGCGGCGCGAGGTCACCCGGCACGCCGGGGGGCGGGCGGAGGTCGTCGGCGACGACCCGTTCGCCGTGCTGGAGGCCGAGCTCGCGGCCGGGAGCCCGACCGACCAGTGGTTCGGCTACTTCGGGTACGCCGCCCGCGCCGACCTCCCCGCCACGCCCGACCCGGACCTGCCGGACGCCGTGTGGTTGCGGCCCTCGCACCTGCGCGAGTACGAGCACCCGATCACCCCGCCCGCGACCAGCCTGGGGGCGGGGGGTGCGCCGCCACCGGTGGCCACGCCCGCGGCCTACGCCGCGGCGTTCGCGACGGTCCAGGAGCACCTGCACGCCGGCAACTCCTACGAGGTCAACCTGACCTACCGGACCCGGGCGAGCAGCCCGCTCAGCCCCGCGGCGGCGTACCTGCGGCTGCGGGCGCTCAACCCGGCGCCCTATGCGGGCTTCCTCCAGCACGACGTCGCGGGCGCCCGGGCCTGGCTGCTCAGCTCGTCGCCGGAGCGCTACGCCCTCGTCACCGACGACCGCACGCTGGAGACCAAGCCGATCAAGGGCACCACCGCGCGCGGCGCCACGCCGGCCGAGGACGCCGAGGCGCGCGAGCGGCTCGCGAGCGACCCGAAGTTCCGGGCCGAGAACCTGATGATCGTCGACCTGCTCCGCAACGACCTCGCGACGGTGTGCGACGTCGGGACGGTCGCCGTACCGGCGCTGATGGAGGTGGAGTCCTACGCCTCGGTCCACCAGCTCGTCTCGACGGTGCGCGGCCGGCTGCGCGACGACGTCACGACCGTCGGGGCGCTGCGCGCGCTCTTCCCGGCCGGATCGATGACGGGAGCGCCCAAGCTGCGCACGATGGAGATCATCGAGGAGGTCGAGGCGAGCCCGCGCGGGGCCTACTCCGGCGCGTTCGGCTGGATCTCCGGCGACGGCCGGGCCGACCTCGGCGTCATCATCCGGTCACTGGTGACGGCGGGCGGCTGCGACGAGTACGTGCTCGGCACCGGCGGCGGGATCACCGTCGCCAGCGACCTCGACGAGGAGCACGCCGAGACCGAGTGGAAGGCCGCCCGGCTGCTCCAGGCGATCAACCCCTAGGGCGTGTCTCCCAAGTCCGCGCCTGCTGCGCGGCGTTTGCGACTCGATCTGGCGGCTCGCGAGTGACGGGGTCGCAGACTCGACGGGCTCTGTTGTCGATGTGGCCCGCCTTCGCTGCTCCGCCTTGCCAGATCGGCCGCAAACGCCGCTCGCGACGGCGCGGTCTTGAGAGACACGCCCTAGAACCGCCAGCGCGTCGCGCCGTGCGGCTCCACCGTCTGCACGGCGTGCGCCGACGCCGCGACGAGCCGGAACACGTGCCACGGCGGTCCGCCCGCCGACTGTGCGCTGAAGGGCGCGGTGAGCGCCGGGCCGGGCTCGGCGGTGGGGTCGAGCTCGCACGGCCAGCCCTCGGCGTTCCAGAGCGCGGCCAGCTCGGTCAGGTCGGCAGGGTCGGTGACCAGCGCGGCGCGACCCTCGACGACGAGGTCGAGCTCGCGCAGGCTCAGCGCCAGGGTGCAGCGCGGGTCACGCGCGAGGTTGCGCCCGCGGCGCGTGCTCAGCCCGGTGACGAACCAGAAGGAAGCATCGCGCCACAGGCCGCCCACCGCGTTGGTGTGCGGGCTCCCGTCGGCGTTGAGGCTGGTCAGCCAGCAGGTGTGCCGGCCGGGGCCGGCGTCCACCGTGGCCTGGGCGTAGCCCGCGTCCACCAGGCCGGTGACCTCGGACCAGGCGATCGGCGGCGCGGCGTAGCGCTCCGCGAGGTTCAGGGTGTCCATGCCGGTACCGACCGCGGCCGGCCGGCCGACTCATCGCCGGGCTAGCCCGCGGACGGGCTCGGCTCCGGCGTCTTGCCGACCTCCTTGGCGTCGGCCTGGCGCGAGAGCAGGGTGAGTGTCTCCTCGACCGCGCGCACGATCCTGGCCTCGTCGTACGGCTTCGGGTCGACGACGTCGACCTGCTGGATGAGGACGCCGTTCTGGACGAACCCGGTGACGTAGAGCTGCTTCTTGGTGGCGTTGACGACGATCCGGGCGTCGTCGGCGGCGTCGATCTTGGGCCGGCGCACGTCGGCGTCGTCGCGCTGGCCCATCGTCTTCCAGGCGTCGTCGAGCGTGCCCGGGAAGAGGATGTAGTTGGCGGTGACGACCGGGTCGCCCGACTTCTCGTCCTCGGGCGTGAACCGGCACTCGGGCTTGGTCGGCGAGCCGGCGTGCTTGGTGGTGGCGACGCCGTACTGCCGCTGGACGAACGTCGTGTCGAGCGAGTCGCAGGGGTTCCACAACGCGGGGGTCGTGGTCGGCAGGTCCGGCTTGGGGCCGACCTTGTCGCCGCCGCAGGCCGCGAGGAGCAGGCCGAGCACGGCGACTCCCGCGAGCTGGAAGGGGACGGCGCTACGTCGTGACATGGGGGTTCTTCTCCCGTCCGGGGATGCGGAGCACGAGGCGTGCTCCGCCACTGGCGTTGGCGGTGGCGTGGACCGAGCCGGAGTGGCGCTCGGCGACCTGGCGCACGATGGCCAGGCCGAGGCCCGAGCCGGGCATCGTCCGGGCGTCCGGCGAGCGCCAGAACCGGTCGAAGATGCTCGCCCGGTCGTTCTCGGCGATGCCGGGGCCCTGGTCGTCGACGGTGAGCACCCCGTCGCTGAGGCGTACGTCGACCTGCCCGCCCTCGGGGCTCCACTTGGCGGCGTTGTCGAGCAGGTTGGTCACCGCCCGCTCCAACTCGGCGTCCTCGCCGATCACCCACCAGGAGCGGGTGAAGACCTCGAAGGTGATGCCGGGCGCTCGCCGGCGTACGCGCTGGACGGCGTGGTCGACGACGTCGGCGAGGTCGACCGGCTCGACCTGGATCGGGATCGGCTCGTCGCGGGCGAGCTCGGTGAGGTCGCCGATGAGCGTGGTGAGCTCCTCGATCTGGGCACGGACGTCGTCCAGGAGCTCGTCGCGCGCCTCGGGCGGCAGGCCCTCGAGCCCGCCGTCCCCGCGCGCGGTCATGGTGAGCAGGTCGATGTTGGTGCGCAGCGCCGTCAGCGGCGTCCGGAGCTCGTGGCTGGCGTCGGCCACGAGCTGGCGTTGTCGGACCCGGCTGGCGTCGAGCGCGATGAGGAGGTGGTTGAAGGCGGTCGAGAGGCGGGCGACCTCGTCGTCGCCCTCGACGGGCAGGGGGGTGAAGTCCTCGGTGCGGGCGATCTCCTCGACCGAGGCGCTGAGCCGGCGGACCGGGCGCAGGCCGTTGCTCGCGACCGCCCAACCGCCGAGGCCGGCCGCGAGGACGCCGAAGATGCCGAACGCGAGCGTCACCCAGCCGAGCCGGGCGAGCGTGCGGTCCTGGTCGGCCAGGGGCTGGGCGATGATCAGCGCGAGGCCGGCCTTGCTCCGGACCGGGACGGCGACCATCCGGTAGCGCGCGCCCGCGATGAGGATGGTGCGCAGGCTCTCGGACCGCTCGCCCTGCGCGACCGCCAGCTCCGCCTCGCCGAACTCGATGTCCGGGCCGCGGTCGAGGATCACCCGCGTGCCCTCGAAGTAGAGGAACGCGATCCGGACGTCGCCGGCGCCCAGCGCCCAGGGAGGAACCCCGGCGGCGCCGGCCTTGAGCAGGGTGTCGGACTTGGCCGCGCTCTGGGCCCGCGAGACCAGCGCGTCGTCCAGCGCCTGCTGCATCTGGACCCGCGCGGTGATGTAGGCGCCGACCGCGACCAGTGCCACCGACATCGCGACCGCGATGGTGGTCAGCCAGATGACCCGGCTCGCGAGGGAGCGGCGGTAGTGCCAGCGGCCGTCGACGCCGGGGCCGACCGCGAGACCCCAGCCGGTCATGACTCGGTCGCGCGCAGGACGTACCCGATGCCGCGGACGGTGTGGATCAGGCGCGTCTCGCCCTCGGCCTCGGTCTTGCGGCGCAGGTAGCCGACGTAGACCTCGAGGGAGTTGGCGGTGGTGGGGAAGTCGTAGCCCCACACCTCCTCGAGGATGAAGCTGCGGTCGAGCACCCGCCGGGGCCGGCGCAGGAACATCTCGAGCAGGGTGAACTCGGTCCGGGTCAGCTCGATGAGGCGGGTGCCGCGGCGGACCTCGCGGGTGGTGACGTTCATGGTGAGGTCGGCGAAGGAGAGGACCTCCTCCTCGGCGCCGTCCTCGATGGGCGTCACCCGGCGCAGCAGCGCGCGCAGCCGGGCCAGCAGCTCCTCGAGCGCGAAGGGCTTGGTCAGGTAGTCGTCGGCGCCGGCGTCGAGGCCCTCGACCCGGTCGCCGACGGCGTCGCGCGCGGTCAGCACCAGGATCGGGATGTCGTTGCCCGCGGCCCGCAGCGCGCGGGTCGCCTCGAGCCCGTCGAGCTTGGGCATCATCACGTCCATCACGACCACGTCGGGGGCCACGGCCCCGATGCCGGCCAGCGCCTCGGCGCCGTCGCCGGCCAGGTGCACGTCGTACCCGTTGAAGGCGAGGGAGCGCCGCAGCGACTCGCGCACGGCACGGTCGTCGTCGACGACGAGGACGCGGTGGGGCACGGGGGAGCGGCTGGACACGCCCCCATCATGGCCCAACCCCCTGAGTGCGGGCTGAGAGGTGCACGAAGTGTGCCGGTTGCTGGTTCGAGGTGCGGGGGTTGCACGGTGCAACCGGCGCACTTCGAGGGAGCAACCGGCGTACTTCGGCGGAGGGGGCAGGGTCAGAGGTAGCGCTGGGCGACCTTGGCCGCGCGGGCGCCGTACTGGCCCCCGAACAGGCAGGCGTGCACGAGGAGCGGGAACAGCTGGTGGAACCCGAGCCGCTCCTCCCAGCCATCGGCGAGCGGGGCGGCCTCGTCGTAGGCCGCCATCACCTGGGGCAGCTGGGGGAGTCCGAAGAGCGCCAGCATCGCCAGGTCGACCTCGCGGTGCCCGCCGTAGGCGGCCGGGTCGACGACGACGGCACGGTCGTCGTTGGTCCAGATGACGTTGCCGTTCCAGAGGTCGCCGTGCAGGCGCGCGGGCGCCTCGTCCGGTACGACGGCCGCGCCGCGCGCGACCGCCGCCTCGACGGTGGCGGCGTCCTCGGCCGAGACGATCCCCTTGTCGCGCAGCACCTTGAGGTAGGGCGCGATCCGCCGCTCGGCGTAGAACTCGGCCCAGGTCGGCAGCGTCCGGTTGGGCAGGGGCAGCCGGCCGATGTAGCCGTCGTCGGGAGCGCCGAAGGCGTCGGCGCCGCGGGCGTGGGTGGCCGCGAGGGCGCGGCCGAAGCGTCCGGCTCCCTCGGCGTGGGGGCGCCCTGCCTCGACCCACTCCAGGATCAGGCAGTCGTCGTCGACGGCGAGGACCTCGGGGGTCGCGACCCCGCCGTCGTCGGCGCCGTCGGCGAGCCAGCGCAGGCCGGCGGCCTCGGTCGCGAAGAACCGCGGCGGTGCATTGGTGAGCGTCTTGAGGAAGGCGGTCCGGCCGTTGGACAGCCGCAGCTTGACCGCCGTCGAGATGTCGCCGCCGGCCACGGGCGCGGTCGCCACCACGGCCGAGCCGAGCAGCTGTTCGGCCCTACCGGCGACGACCGGCTGCCGCGCCATCGGACCCCCTCGTCCTTCGTCGGATCAGGCCTGGGCCTGGCCCTTGAGGGCGCGCGGGATCTCGCGACCCTGCTCGATGGCGCGCTCGGGCGCCTTGACCTTCTTGAAGCTGCGCACCGCCAGGAAGACCAGGAGCGCGGCCAGGAGGACGTAGAAGCCGAACACGATGAGGAAGGCCCAGTGCAGGCTGAGGCCCTGGCCGTTCCAGTGGATGAAGTAGGCGATCGCCACCGACAGCATGATCACCGCGAGCACCAGCAGGAAGCCCGCCGCCGCGACCAGACCGAGCCCGACGCCACCGGCCGTCACGCTGACCTTGAGCTCGGCCTTGGCGAGCTGGATCTCCTTGCGCATGATCGTGGAGAAGTCGGTCTGCGCGTCCTTGATGAGGCGCCCGATGGTCGGCTCTTCGCGGAGCGGTTCGATGGCCATGGCGCCGACCTTACCGATTAGGGAGCGACTCCCGATACGATGGGCGGCAGGTGAGCCGGGAAGTCTGGTCGGCATGTGCATGCCCGACCCCACCTGACACCAGGAGCTCTCTGTGCCCGCAACCCCGCCCCCCTCCGACGACCTCTGGCGCCAAGGGCCGGTCTGGACCGCGAGCGACAAGCCCCTCGCCAAGTACGTCGGCCGCCCGGTGCGCGAGTTCCTCCGCATCGAGTCCGCGGGCTCGGTGCTGCTGCTCACGGCCACGATCGCCGCGCTGCTCTGGGTCAACCTGCCGTTCCACGGCTGGGCCGAGGGCTACGACCGGTTCTGGCACACCCCGATCGCGCTCGAGATCGGCAGCTGGCGGATCGAGGAGTCGCTCCAGCACTGGGTCAACGACGGCCTGATGACGATCTTCTTCTTCGTCGTGGGCCTGGAGATCAAGCACGAGATGGTCCACGGCGACCTGCGCGACCCGCGCACGGCTGCGCTGCCGATCGTCGCGGCCGTCGGCGGCATGGTCGTGCCCGCGCTGGTCTACGTCGTGATCGCCGGCGGTCCCGAGACGGGGGCCGGCTGGGGCATCCCGATGGCGACCGACATCGCGTTCGCGGTCGGCGTCCTCGGCCTGCTCGGGCGCCGGGTCCCGTCGGCGGCGCGCCTGTTCCTGCTCACCCTCGCGATCGTCGACGACATCGGGGCGATCCTGGTGATCGCCGTCTTCTACACCGCCGACGTCTCCTTCGTGTGGCTCGCCGTCGCGGTGGCCCTGATCGCGCTGATGGCGGTACTGCGCGCGCTGCGTGTCTGGGCGGTCCCCGTCTACGTCGTGATCGGCGTCGGCGCCTGGTTCGCGCTGCTCGAGTCCGGCGTGCACGCGACGCTCGCGGGCGTCGCGATCGGCCTGCTCACCCCGGCCGGGGCGCTGCTGCGGCCCGAGGTCGCCACCGACTACGCCGTCGACGGGCTGCGCGACAACGAGCTCGACGCCGACGAGCTGCGCCGGCTGCGCTTCCTCATCGGGGAGTCGGTGCCGATGGTGGAGCGGCTGCAGACCCGGCTCCACCCCCTGTCGGCGTACGTCGTGCTGCCGGTGTTCGCGCTCGCCAACGCCGGCGTCGCGCTCGGCGGCGGCGTCCTCGGCGACGCGCTCACCTCGACCGTCGGCCTCGGCATCGGCGCCGGACTGGTCCTCGGCAAGCCGCTCGGCATCGCGCTGGCCTGCTTCGTCGCGGTCCGGCTGGGCATCGCCCGGATGCCCGAGGGCACCGGCTGGCTCCAGGTCATCGGGGTCGGCGCGGTGGCCGGCATCGGGTTCACGGTCTCGCTGTTCATCGCCGGGCTGTCGTTCCCGGGCTCGCCCGTGCTCACCGACGACGCCAAGGTCGGGATCCTCGTCGCGTCGATGGTCGCCGCGGTCGTGGGTGTCGGGCTGCTGCTGCTCGCGGGGCGGGGACGCCCGGCCGCGGCGGAGGTCAGTCCGGCAGCACCTGAGCCGAGCCGAGCACCCGCTCCACGCTGATCCGTACGGCGACCCGCTCGGGGTTGGGCGTCGGCGTCCGGTAGCGGGCGGCGTACCGCTCGCAGGCCCGGGCGATCGACTCCTCGTCCTCGAGCACCTCGCCGGTGCCGACGAGCGATGCCCAGCGGCCGCGGTCGACCTGGGTGATCGTGAGGCGGGGGTCGCGCAGGATGTTGCGGACCTTCTGCGACCCGCGGCGCGTGATGATCCAGGCGCAGCCGAGGTCGGGGTCGAGCGTGGCGCCGACCGGGACGGCGTGCGGGGCACCGGAGCGGTCGAGCGTGCTCAGCGTGCAGAGGTGGTACTCGGACCAGAAGTCGGCGAGGGGCGCGGGCAGCGCGGACCAGTCGACGGGCGCGTAGGACGGCACGGGGCCACGCTACGCGGCACCCGCGAGGACCTCGCGCACGGCGTCCAGGTCGCCCTCCACCTCGACCGCGCCCCAGGCCTGGGCATCGGCCAGGGTGAGGGCCCCCGCGGCGAGACCGAGGAGCACGTGGGCCGAGGTGCGGACCGTGGCGTCGACCGCCCGCCCGTCGGCCGCCTCGACGGTGGGCCCGGACCGGCTGACCCGGAGCAGGAGGGGAGCGCCGTCGACGGCCAGCCCGATCGTCACCGTACGGCGGCCCCGGGCCCGCTCGCGCAGCAGCGCGGGCAGCGCGACGTGCAGCCAGCCCGGGTCGAAGTGGTCGGTACGGGGCCCCTCGACCATCAGCGGGGTCGACCAGCGGATCAGGGCCTCGATCGGCTCCCGCAGCTCGGCGCCCCACTCGGTGAGGGCGTAGGCGACCGCGTTGCCGTTGGCGGCCACCTCGCGTCGTACGACGCCGGCGGACTCGAGGTCGCGCAGCCGGTCGGCGAGCAGGTTGGTCGCGAGCCCGGGGAGGCCGGCGCGCAGGTCGCCGTACCGGGCCGGGCCGATGAGGAGCTGGCGCACGATGAGCAGGTTCCACCGGTCGCCGACCGTGTCGAGGGAGCGGGCGAGGCCGCAGAACTGACCGTAGCTCTTCACGGGCACCTACTTGTTTTTCTCAAGTGAGTCTGACAATTTCAAGTCTACTCCCGTGCCTGCCGACAGAGGAGACCTTCCCCATGGCCGAGCAGCCCGCCCTGCGCACCCGTCCTGCCTGGGTCGACGACGACCTGTTCCCGTTCCGCAGCCGCTTCGTCGAGGTGGACGGGCACACCGTCCACTACGTCGACGAGGGGACCGGCCCGGTGCTGCTGCTCCTGCACGGCAACCCGACCTGGTCCTTCCTGTGGCGCGACGTGATCACCGCGCTGCGCGCCGACTTCCGCTGCATCGCGCTCGACTACCCGGGCTTCGGCCTGTCGAGCCCGGCGCCGGGCTACCGGTTCCTGCCGGAGGAGCACGCCGGTGTCGTCGCGGGGTTCGCGGACGCGCTCGGCCTCGACGGCGTCACGCTGGTCGGCCAGGACTGGGGTGGCCCGATCGGGCTCGCGGTGGCGCGGCGGCGTCCCGAGGTGTTCGAGCGGCTCGTGCTCGCCAACACCTGGGCCTGGCCGGTCAACGGGGACCTCTACTTCGAGTTCTTCTCCCGCATCGGTGGGTCGAGCCCGCTGCGTTTCCTCGCCCGGCGGCTGAACCTCGTCGTCAACGCCTTCGTGCCGACCGGCCACCGCCGGCGGAAGGTCACCGCGGCCGAGATGGCGCACTACCGCCAGGCCCAGGCCACGCCCGCCCGGCGCCAGGCGGCCGCCGTGCTCCCCAGCCGGATCACGGCGAGCCGGTCGTTCCTCGCCGAGGTCGAGTCCGGCCTGGCCGGTCTGTCCCACCTGCCGCTGCTCATCGTGTGGGGCGGTGCGGACCGGGTCTTCCGGCCCCAGGAGCGCGAGCGCCTGGAGGCGAGCTTCCCCGACCACACCACCGTGATCGTCGAGGGCGCCGGACTCTATGTCGAGTCCGACGCCCCCGAGGAGTTCGCCGCCGCGGTGCGCGGCTGGCTCACGTCCTGACGCTCAGTCCTCCGTCGACGTGGCCTGGCCGGCCGAGATCAGGTCCATGATCGAGGCGTCCGCGAGCGTCTGCGTGTCCCCGACCGTGCGGCCCTCGGCCACGTCGCGCAGCAGCCGGCGCATGATCTTGCCCGAGCGTGTCTTGGGCAGCTCGGGGACGATCATGATCTGGCGCGGCTTGGCGATCGGGCCGATCTGGCTGCGGACGTGGTCCGAGAGCTCCTTGACGATGTCGGGTCCTCCGTCGCCGGCCTCGTTGCGCAAGATGACGTAGGCGACCACGGCCTGGCCGGTGTCGGGGTCCGAGGCGCCCACGACGGCCGCCTCGGCGACCTTGGGGTGCGAGACCAGGGCGGACTCGATCTCGGTGGTCGAGAGCCGGTGACCCGAGACGTTCATGACGTCGTCGACCCGGCCGAGCACCCAGATGTCGCCGTCCTCGTCCTTCTTGGCGCCGTCGCCGGCGAAGTAGTAGCCCTGTGCCTTGAACCGCGACCAGTAGGTGTCGACGTAGCGGGCGTCGTCGCCCCACAGCGTGCGCAGCATCGAGGGCCACGGCGAGGTGATGACGAGATAGCCCCCGGAGCCGTTCGGGACCGAGCGGCCCTCGTCGTCGACGACGTCGGCCTCGATGCCGGGGATGGCGGTCATCGCCGAGCCCGGCTTGCCCGCGGTGACGCCGGGCAGGGGGGAGATCATCACCGCACCGGTCTCGGTCTGCCACCAGGTGTCGACGACCGGCGTACGGTCGCCGCCGATGACGTGGCGGTACCAGACGTAGGCCTCGGGGTTGATCGGCTCGCCCACCGAGCCGAGGATCCGCAGCGAGGACATGTCGTAGCGGTCGGGGACCTCGCGGCCCTGCTTCATGAACGAGCGGATCGCGGTCGGGGCGGTGTAGAACAGCGTGACGCCGTAGTCCTGGATGATCTTCCACCAGCGACCCGGCTCCGGGCTGTCGGGCGTGCCCTCGTAGAGCACCTGTGTGACGCCGTTGGCCAGCGGGCCGTAGACGATGTAGGAGTGCCCGGTCACCCAGCCGATGTCGGCGGTGCACCAGTAGACGTCGGTCTCGGGCTTGAGGTCGAAGACCGCGTGGTGCGTGTACGACGCGCCGGTCAGGTAGCCGCCGGTGGTGTGCAGGATGCCCTTGGGCTTGCCGGTCGTGCCGGAGGTGTACATGACGTAGAGCGGGTGCTCGGCGTCGAACGCCTCGGGCGTGTGCTCGGTGGAGGCTCCGCCGACGGCGTCGTGCCACCACACGTCCACGCCGTCGTCCCAGGCGACGTCCTGGCCGGTGCGGCGCACGACGAGGACCTTCTCGATCTTGTCGGTCTTGGTGCGGGCCTCGTCGACCGCGGGCTTGAGCGCGGACGGGGCACCGCGGCGGTAGCCGCCGTCGGAGGTGATGACGACCTTGGCCTGGCAGTCGTCGATGCGCGAGGCGAGCGCGTCGGCGGAGAAGCCGCCGAACACGACCGTGTGGGGCGCGCCGATGCGGGCGCAGGCCAGCATCGCCACGATCGCCTCGGGGATCATCGGCATGTAGATCGCGACCCGGTCGCCGGTGCCGACCCCGAGCGCGGTCAGCGCGTTGGCGGCCTGGGACACCTCGTCCTTGAGCTGGGCGTAGGTGAGGTCGCGGGTGTCGCCCTCGGGCTCGCCGACCCAGTGGATCGCGACCTTGTCGCCGCGACCGGCCTCGACGTGCCGGTCCACGCAGTTGTACGCCGCGTTGAGCGTGCCGCCCACGAACCACTTCGCGAACGGCGGGTTGTCCCAGTCGAGGACCCGATCCCAGGGCGTGGCCCAGGTCAGCCGCTCGGCCTGCGCGGCCCAGAAGGCGTCGCGGTCGGCGCGCGCGGCGTCGTAGGCGTCGGCCTTGACGTTGGCGGCGGCGGCGAGCTCGGCCGGCGGTTCGAACCGACGGTCCTCGCGCAGCAGGTTCGCCAGGGTCTCCTCGGTGTCACTCACGGTCGTGCCTTTCGACGTTCGGAACGGGTGGTCCTGCTCACATTAGGGGCCGGGACGGCATCGTGCCCGCCCCGGCCCCTGGTCGCTGTCTCGGCCGCCAGGTCAGTGCGCGACGGCCTGCTCGGCGCCGGCCCCGGTGAGCGCGCGGACCTCGAGCTCGGTGAACCGCTCCTCGGCCTCGGGCTCCTTGGAGGTCACCGTCCCGAGCCAGCCGAAGAAGAAGCCGAGCGGGATCGAGACCAGGCCGGGGTTCTCCAGCGGGAACCAGTGGAAGTCCACGCCGGCCGGGAAGAGCGCCGCGTTCGAGCCGTCGGCGTTGAGCTTGCCGGAGACCACCGGCGAGAAGAACACCAGCGTCACGCAGGAGAGCAGACCGCCGTAGATGCTCCAGGTGGCACCGCGGGTGTTGAAGCGCCGCCAGAACATGTTGTAGACGATCGCCGGCAGGTTCGCGGAGGCGGCGACCGCGAAGGCCAGGGCCACCAGGAACGCGATGTTGAGGTTGCGGGCCGGGATGGCGAGCAGGATCGCGATCACACCGAGCCCGGCCGCGGCGTACCGGGTCACCCGGATCTCCTCCTTCTCGGTGGCCTTGCCCTTGCGGAGCACGGAGTTGTAGATGTCGTGCGCCACCGAGGTGGACGAGGTCAGGGTGAGGCCCGCGACCACGGCGAGGATCGTCGCGAAGGCGACCGCCGAGATCACCGCGAGCAGGATCGCGCCTCCGGTCGACCCGGCACCGCCGCCGACGGCCTCGGCGAGCAGCGGCGAGGCGAGGTTGCCGCCGCTGGCCGCGACCTCGCTGTCCTTGCCGGTGTCGAGCAGCGCCGCGGCACCGAAGCCGAGGACCAGCGTGAAGAGGTAGAAGACGCCGATCAGGCCGATCGCCCAGAGCACCGACTTCCGCGCGTCCCGCGAGGTGGGCACCGTGTAGAAGCGCACCAGGATGTGCGGCAGGCCCGCCGTACCGAGCACGAGCGCGATGCCGAGGCTGAGGAAGTCGAGCTTGTGGGTGGTGTCGATGCCGTACTTCAGGCCCGGCTCCAGGAAGCCCTCCTTGCCCGACGCCGAGGACGCCGCCCCCAGCAGGTCGGAGAGGTTGAAGTCGAACTTCGCCAGCACCAGCACGACGATCACCGCGGAGCCGACCATCAGCAGCACGGCCTTGACGATCTGCACCCAGGTGGTGCCCTTCATGCCGCCGACGGTGACGTAGACGATCATCAGCGCGCCGACGCCGGCGATGACCGCGCTGACGGCGAGGGTGTTGTCCTTGTCGATGCCCAGCAGGAGCACGACGAGGCTGCCCGCGCCGACCATCTGGGCCAGCAGGTAGAAGATCGACACGGTCACGGTCGACGTCGCCGCGGCGGTGCGGACGGGCCGCTGCCGCATCCGGTACGCCAGCTGGTCGGCCATCGTGAACTTGCCCGAGTTGCGCAGCATCTCGGCCACCAGCAGCAGCGCCACCAGCCAGGCGACGAGGAAGCCGATCGAGTAGAGGAAGCCGTCGTACCCGGACAGCGCGATGGCGCCGGAGATGCCGAGGAACGACGCGGCCGACATGTAGTCGCCGCCGATCGCGAGACCGTTCTGGAAGCCGGAGAACGACCGGCCGCCGGCGTAGAAGTCCGCCGCGCCGCTGGTCTGCCGGCTCGCCCGGATGGTGATGAAGAGGGTCAGTGCGACGACCGAGAGGAAGAGGATCGCGGTGAGTGCCTGGTGGTTCATCAGTGGTCGCTCCGTCCGTCCGAGGGCTTGCCGGCGAGCTCGATGAACCGCTCGTCGAGGGTCCGGGCCAGCGGGTCGAGCCGGCTCGTCGAGTAGCGGCTGTAGAGCCAGGCGATCGCGAACGTCGTCACGAACTGCAGCAGGCCGAACACCAGCGCCACGTTGATGTTGCCGACGACCTTCTGGCTCATGAAGCCGCCACCCCAGTTGGAGAGCACGACGTAGAGCAGGTACCAGCTCAGGAAGGCGAGGGTGGCCGGGAAGACGAAGCCCCGGTAGCGCCGCCTCAGCTCGGCGAACTCCGGTGCGGCGTGGAGCTCGTCGTACACGGGATCGTGGCGTGCGGCCACGTCGTGGGGCGAGATGTCGGACGTCACGGCGTACCTCCTCGGGTGGGCGGGTGTGACCGGGGTCACGGGCGTTCCCGACGCTAGGAGTGACCGCGGTCACCCCGGCAGGGGTCCGGTCCGGCTGCGCGCCGAGTGGGGCCGGGCAGTCGACGAGCGGTCGGTCCGGCGCGACGAACGGTCGGCCGTCGTTCACCTGCGGGACGACGCACGCTCGCGGTGTCGCCACCGTCGGGGGCTTGCCTGACGTCATGACTGCAACCCGTCGCTCGATGCTCGCCGGCGGCGCCGCCGCCGGAGTCGGCCTGGCCGTCACCGGTGCGGTGCCCTCCCTCGCCGCGTCCGCCGCGGACCACCGCGGCCCCGGTCACGGGCACGGCCCCGGCCCCGGTCACGGCCACGGTCGCCACCGGCGCGAGGTCACGCCGTTCCCGCCGCTGACCGACGACCCGGCCGGGCTGCTCGCGCTGCCCGCCGGCTTCGCCTACACGGTCATCACCCGCGCCGGCGTGACCCGCCTCGAGGACGGCGGCGTCACCCCCAACGCCCACGACGGCACCGCGGCGTTCACCGTCGGCCGCGGCCGCTACCGGCTCATCCAGAACCACGAGCTCAAGGCCGGCTCGCCGCTCGGCGTCCCCCACCTGCGCGGCACCGTGTACGACGAGGGCGCGCTCGACGCGGGCGGCTGCACCGTCATCGAGACCGACAGCCGCGGCCGCAACCTCGGCGAGCACGTCGCCATCTCCGGCACCTCCACCAACTGCGCCGGCGGACCGACGCCGTGGGGCACCTGGCTGACCTGCGAGGAGACCGAGGACCGCGCCGGCAAGACCTGGAGCGGCAACGGCAAGAGCGGCACCTACGCCAAGGACCACGGCTACGTCTTCGAGGTCTTCCACGACGGCCGCACCCTGCCCAAGCCGATCAAGGCGCTCGGCCGCTACGCCCACGAGGCGCTCGCCGTGGACGCCGCGGGCAAGCACATCTTCCTGTCCGAGGACGCCTCCGGCCCCAACGGCCTGTTCTACCGCTGGACCGCCCCGCGCGGCACCAAGCTCGGCGCCGGCCTCGCCGACCGCCTGGCCGACGACGCCGGCGTCCTGGAGGCCATGCAGATCCTCATGCCCGACGGCTCGGTCCTCCCCGACGTCGCCTACCTGACCTCCGCCCAGCTCGGCCTCCCCTTCCCGGTCCGCTGGAAGAAGGTCCCCGACCGCGACGCGCGGACGACGTCCTGCCGCAAGCAGCTCGCCGACGGCGAGGTCACCCGCGGCAAGAAGTTCGAGGGCGTGTGGGGCAACGAGCGCGGCTGCTACGTCGTGAACTCCTACGCCTTCTCCGACGGCGACCTGCCCGCGGACGCCGTCCCTCACGACGGGATGGTCTGGTTCTACGACTACGAGGCCGAGACCATCCAGCTCGTCGCCTACTTCCCCCACCAGAAGACCGCGTCCTCCGGCGCCGCCGCCCGCTACGACGACCTGACCTTCGACGGCCCCGACAACGTCACGCTCACCCCGTGGGGGACCCTCGTGCTCGCCGAGGACGGCAACGGCGCCTCGCACGTGCTGTCCGCGGCGCCGTACGGGCCGGCGCAGGCGATCGCGCGCAACATGCTCAACGACTCGGAGTTCACCGGGCCGACGTTCTCCGACGACGGCAAGGTGCTGTTCGTGAACATGCAGACGCCGGGGCTGACGTTCGCGATCACCGGGCCGTGGGAGAAGTACCTGGGCTGAGCTGAGGCGCTCGGCGGGCCCGTAGGCTCGGGCGATGCACGCGGACACGGTGGCTGCTCGCTGGTTCGTCCTCCGGCTCGACGCCGCGACGACGACACGGTCGTCGCGACCTTCCCGAGACCGGCGAGCGCCTGATCTCCGAGCGGCTGCTGGAGCTGCGCACCGCCCTGCTCGGCCTGGACGCCGAGACGTTCTGCCAGCGCTACGCCATCCCTGCGAGCGCCGTCGTGGGCCCCGGTGAGGACGTCGTGGAGGACGAGCTCGTCCGCTGATCCGCGGCGAAGGTTCACCAATCCTGGCGCGGGTTTCCGGCCCGCCCGGCCTGTGATGCTCAGCACCCGGGACGGGGGTGACAGCCACCCCGCGATGCTGCTTAGGTAAGGCTTACCTGATCTCGGACTAGGAGAGCCTGTCGTGCCCCAGCTCCCGTTGCACCACGTCTTCCACCCCGCTCACGCCGACCACTACGCGGCCTCCCTCGGCGAGGGTCTCGACCACCTGCTGCGCCACCTCAAGGGGGTGGCTGGACCGGCCACCGGCGCGACGCCGGCCGATGCGGCCGCGCGGGTCGCGGCGGTCGATCTCGACCGGCCGCTGGCCGATACCGGCCAGGTCCTCGACGAGATGTCGCGGCTGTGGCTGGACGACGCGGTGTGGTTCCACGAGCCGTCGTACGCCGCGCACCTCAACTGCCCGGTCGTCGTGCCGGCGCTGCTGGCCGAGCTGTTCGTGGCATCGGTCAACAGCTCGATGGACACCTTCGACCAGAGCGTCGGGGGGACCTTCATCGAGCGGCGGCTCGTCGAGTGGGCCGCCGAGCGCATCGGGTACGGCGAGGGGAGCGACCCCGACGGGGTGTTCACCAGCGGCGGCAGCCAGTCGAACCTCCAGGGCCTGCTGCTGGCGCGCGGGCGGCACGAGCGGGTCCCGGCCGAGCGGCTGCGGATCCTGGCGTCGGCCGAGAGCCACTTCTCGGTGCAGAAGTCGGCGCGGCTGCTCGGGCTCGGTGACGAGTCGGTGGTGAGCGTGCCGACCGACGAGCGGCACCGGCTCGACCCGGTGGCGCTGGAGCGCTCGCTCGCGGCCTGCACCGCGCTCGGCCTGCGGCCGATGGCCATCGTCGCCACCGCCGGTACGACGGACTTCGGCGCGATCGACCCGCTCGAGCCCATCGCCGACCTCGCCCTCGCGTACGACGCGTGGCTCCACGTCGACGCCGCCTACGGTGGCGGCCTGCTGGTCTCGCCGACGCGACGCGAGCGGCTCCAGGGGATCGAGCGCGCCGACTCGGTGACCATCGACTTCCACAAGACGTTCTTCCAGCCGGTCTCGTCGAGCGCGATCATCGTGCGCGACCGGGCGACGCTGCGCCCAGCGACCTGGCACGCCGACTACCTCAACCCGCGCGAGGCGACCAACCCCAACCAGGTCGACAAGAGCCTGCAGACCACGCGCCGCTTCGACGCGCTCAAGCTCTGGGTGACGCTGCGGACGATGGGCCCCGACCTCGTCGGCGCGTACGTCGACGCGGTCATCGACCTCGCCACCGCGGTGCACGACGCCCACCGCGACGCGGACGACCTCGAGTTCGCGGCCGCGCCCGAGCTGAGCACCCTGGTCTTCCGCTACGTCCCGCGCGGTGCCGCGCTCGACGACCAGCGCAGCGCCGTGCTCAACAACGCGATCCGCGAGGAGCTCTACGCCTCGGGCCGGGCGATGGTCGCGGCCACGAAGGTCGACGGCATCCAGCACCTCAAGCTGACGCTGCTCAACCCGATGGCGACGGTCGAGGACATCACGGGGATCCTCGACCTCGTCCGCGAGGCCGGCGCCCGGCTCGCGCCCCGGCCGGTGCTGGAGGCGGCGCGGTGATCACGCACGACTTCGTCGGCATCGGCCTGGGCCCGTTCAACCTCGGCCTGGCCTGCCTCGCCGACCCGCTGCGCGGCAGCGACGACCTCGACGGCGTCTTCCTGGAGGCCCGGGACCGCTTCGACTGGCACCCCGGGATGCTCCTGGACGACGCGACGCTCCAGGTCCCGTTCCTCGCCGATCTCGTCACGATGGCCGACCCGACCTCGCGCTGGTCGTTCCTCAGCTATCTCAAGGAGACCGGCAATCTCTACCCGTTCTACATCCGGGAGAGCTTCTACCCCCTCCGCCGCGAGTACGACGACTACTGCCGCTGGGCGGCCGACCGCCTCGACGGCGTCCGCTACGGCGAGCAGGTCACCGCCGTCGAGCACGACGGGTCGGCGTACGTCGTGCGCAGCGGGACCGGCGACGTCTTCCGCACCCGGCGGCTGGTCCTCGGCATCGGTACGTCGCCGCGCGTGCCCGAGCCCCTGCGCCCGCTGCTGCGCCACGGCAGCACGGTCACCCACTCGGCCGACTACCTGGCCCACAAGGCCGCGCTGCAGCAGCAGGACACCATCACGATCGTCGGCAGCGGCCAGAGCGCGGCGGAGATCTACAGCGACCTGCTGGCCGAGGCGCCCGAGCACGGATACGAGCTGGTCTGGCTCACGCGCAGCCCGCGGTTCTTCCCGATGGAGTACACCAAGCTCACCCTCGAGATGACCTCGCCCGAGTACGGCGAGTACCACCGCGCGCTGCCCCTGGAGACCCGCGACCGGCTGGCCCGCGAGCAGCGCCACCTGTTCAAGGGGATCAGCGGCGACCTGGTCGACGCGATCTTCGACCAGCACTACCAGCAGCGGGTCACCGGTGTCGGCCCACGCACGACGCTGCTCACCAACACCGAGGTCACCGGCGCCCGGCCGCTGTCCGGGCGCGGCGGGAGCGAGCTCGACCTCCTCCACACCGAGACCGGCGAGCGGTTCGGCCTGCGCACGGGCGGCCTGGTGCTGGCGACCGGCTACGCCCCCACGCAGCCGGCCTTCCTCGACGGCGTCCGCGACCGGATCCGGTACGACGAGCGCGGTCGCTACGACGTCGCCGGGGACTACTCGGTCGACGTCCGCGGCGGCGAGATCTTCGTCCAGAACGCCGAGGAGCACACCCACTCGCTGCTCGCGCCCGACCTCGGGATGGGCGCCTACCGCAACTCGGTCATCCTCGCCGCGATGCTCGGCCGCGAGGTCTACCCGGTCGAGAAGCGGATCGCCGTGCAGACCTTCGGCGTCCCCGACCACCTGCGGAGCGTGTCGTGATCACGATCGAGCCGGTCGACGTCGAGCGCGACCTCGACCTGCTCCACGCGTGGGTCACCCACCCCCGCTCGGTCTACTGGATGATGCAGGGCGCGAGCCGCGACGACGTCCGCGAGGAGTACGACGGCATCGCGGCCAACGCCCACCACCACGCCTGGCTGGGCCGGGTCGACGGGCGCCCGGCGTTCCTCGCCGAGACCTACGACCCGGCCTTCTCGCCCCTGGCCGGGCTGCCCGAGATCGCTGACGGGGACCTGGGCATGCACGTCCTCGTCGCACCCCCCGTCGGGCAGCCCGAGCCAGGCTTCACCACGCGGGTGTTCACCGCCGTGGTGGCGCACTGCTTCGCCGATCCGGCCGTGCGCCGGGTCGTGGTCGAGCCCGACGTGCGCAACGACGCCATCCGCGCCAAGAACATCGCGGCCGGTTTCGTCGAGCTGCGCGAGGTCGCGCTGGAGGCCAAGACCAGCATGCTCTCGGCCTGCACCCGCGAGGCGTTCGCCACCGCGACCGGGGCGGACCATCTGACGCCCGCGTTGATGGACCGCGCCCAGCGGCACCTGGTCGCCAAGGCGCTGGGGGAGTTCGCGCACGAGCGGCTGGTCGTGCCGACACCGGTGCCGGGCGAGGACCGCTGGCGGGTGGTGGCCGGCCCGTCGTCGTACACCTTCGCGGCGCGGCGGCACCTGCTCGACCACTGGGTCGTCGATGCCGCGTCGATCGAGCGGCACCGCGACGGCGCGGTCGCCGCCCCGGACGCCCAGGAGCTCGTCGCCGAGCTGGCGCCCACGCTGGGGATCCCGGACCAGCTGCTGCCGACCTATCTCGAGGAGCTCGCCGCCACGCTGGCCGCGGGCACCTGGAAGCTGCGCCACCGGCGGGTGCCGGTCGCGCGGTTGGTCGACGCCGGCTACCAGGAGCTGGAGTCGGCGATGACCGAGGGACATCCGGCGTTCGTCGCCAACAACGGGCGGATCGGGTTCTCCCTCGACGACTACCGCGCCTACGCGCCCGAGACCGGGCAGCCCGTGCGGCTGCACTGGCTCGCCGCCCGGCGCGCGCTGGCGCCGCTCTCGCTCGCGGCCGACGGCACCGAGGCCGCCCTGTACGACGGCGAGCTGGCGCCGTCGGTCCGCGACCGCTTCGCGCAGCGGCTGCGCGGGCTCGGCCTGGACCCGGCCGACTACCGCTACCTGCCCGTGCACCCGTGGCAGTGGCAGCACAAGCTGGCGATCACGTTCGCGCCCGATGTCGCCCGGCGCGACCTCGTCCACCTCGGCGAGGGCGAGGACGACCACCACCCGCAGCAGTCGATCCGCACGTTCTTCAACGGCAGCCGGCCCGAGCGGCACTACGTGAAGACCGCGCTCGCGATCCAGAACATGGGCTTCGTGCGGGGGCTCTCGCCCGCCTACATGGCGGCGACGCCGGCGATCAACGACTGGGTCGCCTCGGTCGTGCACGCCGACGACGAACTGCGCGGGTGCGGCTTCGAGGTGCTGCGCGAGCTGGCGGCGATCGGCTACACGGGCGATGCCTTCCACCGCACGGCCGGGCCGTCGCCGTACCGGAAGATGATCGCGGCGCTGTGGCGCGAGAGCCCGGTCCCGCGCACGCCCGCGGGGGAGCAGCTCACCACCATGGCCGCGCTGCTGCACCGCGACGCCGACGGCGACGCCCTGGTGACGGCGTGGATCAAGGCCTCGCCCGTGGACGCGGCGACGTGGGTGCGCGCCTACCTGCGGGCCTACCTGCGCCCGCTCGTGCACTGCCTGCACGCCTACGACCTGGCGTTCATGCCGCACGGCGAGAACCTCCTGCTGCGGCTGCGCGACCACGTCCCGGTCGGCGCGTTCATGAAGGACATCGGCGAGGAGGTCGCCGTGATGGGCGACCTGCCGCTGCCGGCCGAGGTCGAGCGGATCCGCGGCTCGTTCCCGGATGACGTCAAGGCGCTCGCCGTGCACACCGACGTCTTCGACGGCGTGCTGCGCTTCGTCGCCGCGATCCTGGACGACGACGGGATGCTCCTCGAGACGGAGTTCTGGGCGATCGCCCGGGCCACGATCGAGGAGCACGCCGCGGACCACCCCGAGCTGGCCGAGGCGGCGGCGCGCTACGACCTGCTCCGGCCGGAGTTCCGGCACAGCTGCCTCAACCGGCTCCAGCTGCGCAACACTCTTCAGATGGTCGACCTCACGGATCAGGCGGAGTCGTTGATCTTCGCCGGCACGCTCGCCAACCCGGTCGCGGTCGCGCCATGACGATCACGCGCGACGAGCACGGGATCCCCCACGTGGTGGGCGATTCCGTGCTCGCAGTAGCCCGGGCCCAGGGCCGGGCGACCGCAGAGGACCGGGCCTGGCAGCTCGACGTCGAGCGCCGCCGCGGCGAGGGGACGTGCGCCGAGGTGTTCGGCGCGGCCGCGCTCGAGTGGGACGTCCTGGCCCGCCGGGCGCTGCTGCCCGACATCGCCCGGCGCGCGTACGCCGCGCTGTCGGCCGAGAGCCGTGCGTTCGTCGACGCCTACGTCGAGGGCGTCAACGAGGTCCTGGAGCGGCGCTGGCACCCGTGGACGCCGCTCGCGGTCTTCGCCGCGCAGCACCTGCTGTTCTCCGGCTTCCCGAGCAAGCTCTGGCGCCGTCACCTCGCCGCGACCGCCGGACCCGAGTGGGTCGAGCTCTTCCGCGCCGAGGGGCTGCCCGGCGGCAGCAACGCCTTCGTCGTCGACGGCACGCTCACCGCGAGCGGGCTGCCGATCCTCGCCGGCGACCCGCACCGGGTGATCGAGGCGCCCGGCTGCTACGCCCAGGTGCGGCTCGTCTGCACCGACCCCGACGACTCCTTCGACGTCCGCGGGCTGACGTTCGCCGGCGTCCCCGGCGTCCAGCACTTCGCCCACGCGGGCGCGGTCGCCTGGGGCATCACCAACGCCGTCGCCGACGACGAGGACATCGCCGTCGAGGAGCTGGAGCGCCGCAACGGCACGGTGATCGCGCGCGGTCCCGCCGGGTGGGAGCCGGTCGGCCGCCGGGTCGAGCAGATCCGGGTGCGCACCGGCGAGAGCACCTACGACGTCCACGAGGTCGAGGTGCTCGTCACCGAGCGCGGACCTGTCGTCATCGGTGGCCCCGGCGAGGCCGAGACGTTCAGCCTGCGCACGCCGGCGTACGTGCTGGGCGACCTGGGCCTCGACGCGATCCTGCCGCTGCTGCGGGCGCGGACCGCGGCCGACGTGACCGGTGCCTTCACCGGCCACTGGGTCGGCCCGGTCGACAACCTGCTCGTCGCCGACGTCCACGGCGCGGTCGAGCACCGTGTCGCCGGCCGGATCCCCGAGCGCGCGCCCGACGGACGCTGGACCGGCTGGGTCACCGACCTGCCACGGCGGACCGGCCCGCTGCTGGTGACCGCCAACGACCGCGCCACGCCCGACTTCGCCCGGGTCGGCAGCGACTTCGCCCCACCGCACCGGGCCTCCCGCATCCGCGCGCTCCTGCGCGAGCGCCTCGCCGCCGGCCCGATCGACGTCGAGGGCGCCGCCGCGGTGCTCGCCGACGTCCGGCAGAACGCCGGTGCGGCGCTGCTCGACACCGTCGCCACGCTCGTCGACCTCACCGGCCCCGCGGCCGCGCTGCGCGACCGGCTGCTCGCCTGGGACCGGTCGATGGCCACCGACAGCGTCGACGCCGCCCTCTTCGCCGCGGTGCGTGCCGCCGTCGTCGAAGGCCTGCACGACGCGCCGCTGCTGCGCGGTGTCGACGGCTCCCCCTACGGCGACCTGTTCGCGCCGTGGTTCGACCTGCGCGGCCGGCTCCGCCTGTGCCTGCCGGCGATCCTGGCCACGGACAAGCCGTTCGGCATCGACGTCCTCCAGGTCGTCGCGGTCGCTCTCGACCAGGTCGCCACGCGGCCCGAACCCCCGACGGCATGGGGCATCGAGCACGTCATCGTGCCGCTCACACCCCACCAGCAGTTCGGCCTCCCCGCGCCCGAGCCGATCCCCTCGGTCGCCGTCCCCGGTGACGACGACTGCGTCTTCGCCGCCCGCGCCCTCGGCGGCACCGGTGCGTGCGTGCACGGCCCCGTCGCCCGCTACGTCTGGGACCTGGCCGGCGAGAGCCGCTGGGTGGTGCCGCTCGGCGCCTCCGGCGACCCCGCGTCGCCGTACCACCACGACCAGCAGGCGGTCTGGGCCGCCGGCGGGACCGTCCCGATCAAGGAGCCCCTGTGACCGTCACGATCCGCCCCGTCGTACCGGCCGAGGACGCGGCGCTGCTGCACGCCTGGGTGAGCGCCCCACGGGCCGCGTTCTGGGGCATGGCCGACCACGCGGTCGAGGACGTGGCGCACGTCTACACCTACATCGCCGAGCAGCCGCACCTCGCGGCGTACCTGCTCGTGCTCGACGACCACCCCGTCGGCCTGCTCCAGACCTACGACCCGGCGGTCGACGAGATCGGCGAGTGGTACGAGCGCCGCCCCGGCGACGTCGGCGTCCACCTGCTCCTCGCCGACGACCACCACCGGGCAGGCCGCACGCCCGAGGTGCTCGCGGCCGGCATGGACTTCGTCGCGCACCTGCCCGGCTGCCGCCGGATCGTCTTCGAGCCCGACGCCCGCAACACCGCCTCCGTCGGGCTCATGGAGCGGCTCGGCGCGGAGCGGGGGCCGCTCGTGGACCTGCGGACGAGCATCTCGGAGAAGCCCGCGCAGTTCTTCTTCCTCGACCGGGAGCGGGCGCTCGACCTCGCCCGGGGGCTCCGCACCGCCACGACCTAGGAGACACCCCCTAGGCCGAACGGCCGAGGACCCCCACCAGAGCGTGGACCAACGGCCGATGGGCCGCACCTGCCGGCGTTCCTAACGTCGTCGGCATGAGCTTCGAGGAGATCACGCCCCGTCCGCCGGCCGCCCTGTGGGCCCGCGGCATCGTTCGTTCGTACGGCGACCAGCAGGTGCTGCGCGGCGTCGACTTCGCCGCCGCGTCGGGGGAGTCGGTCGCGTTGACCGGTCCGTCCGGGTCGGGCAAGACGACGCTGCTGCACGTCCTGTCCGGGATCGCGGTGCCGGACGCGGGCGAGGTCGTCCTCGCCGCTGCGGGCAGTGCCCCGGTCGCGGTCGCCAAGGCGGGCGCGGAGGAGCGGGCCCGGCTGCGGCGGGGCACGTTCGGGATGGTGTTCCAGTCCGGGCAGCTGCTCGCCGAGCTGACCGCGGTCGAGAACGTCGCGCTGCCGCTGCTCCTCGAGGGGCGTCCTGCCCGCGAGGCGCAGGCCGCGGCGGCTGCGATGTTCGCGCCGCTCGGTCTCGACGGCCTGCAGGAGCGGCGGCCTGGTGAGCTCTCCGGCGGCCAGCAGCAGCGGGTGGCCATCGCTCGCGCGCTGGTGCCGCGGCCGACCGTGCTGTTCGCGGACGAGCCGACCGGGGCGCTGGACCGTCGTACGGGGGAGCAGGTGATGGGGCTGCTGCTCGACGCGCAGCGCGCCACCGGCGTCACGCTCGTCGTGGTCACCCACGACCCCGAGATCGCCGCCCGCTGCGACCGCGTCGTGACGCTCCGTGACGGAGCCGTCCGATGAGCCCCGCGCTGGACCTCAGCCGCCGGCTGCTGCTCGGCGGCGGCCGCCGGGACCGGCAGACGCTCGCCCTGTCGGTGCTCGCCGTCGCCCTGGCGCTGACCGTCGTCGCGCTGACGCTGGGCGCGATCCAAGGACTTTCCGAGCGTGACCACCGTGCCGACTGGACCCGGCCCGCGGCCGCCGCCGCGGACTCCGCGACCGCGGTGCAGTCCCTCAGCACCACGTACGTCGACGGCCGCCCGGTCCAGGTGGTCCGGCTCGCCGCGCTGCCCGGTGCGGACGCCGCGGACCTGCCGGTGCCGCCGGGCATGCGGGCGTTCCCCGCGCCGGGACAGGCCGCGTGGTCGCCGGCGCTCCGGGCGCTGCTCGCCGACCGTCCGGCCCAGGCCGCTGCCCTCGGCGGCAAGGACTCCGGGGCCGCCACGCTGGGCGACGACGTCGTCGCCGGACCGGACCAGCTCGTCGCCGTCGTCGGTGTCCCGGTGCGCACGCTGCGCGACACCCCCACCTGGCAGGACCCTGTCGCCCACGGCACGCTCGTCGCTCCGACCCGGATCGACGGGTTCGCGGGGACGGCGTCCGGTGAGGAGTCCGAGGGCACCCAGTACGTCGCCCTCGGCTGGATCGCGGCCGTCCTGCTCGTGGTGCCCGTGCTCACGCTGGGCGGTGCCGCCGTACGCCTCGGCGCCCGACGCCGCTCGGAGCGCTTCGCCGCCCTGCGCCTGGCCGGCGCCCCGGCGGGTCTGCTGCGACGCTGCCTCGCCCTGGAGGTCGGGCTCGTCGTTGTCGCCGGTGCCGCCGCGGCCTGGCTCGTCACGTTCGCGCTGACCCCGCTCGTCGCCCGGGTGAGTGTCGGCGGGGGCCGGTTCCGCACCGGCGACCTGCGGCTCGACGCGCTCGCCTGGCTGGGCCTCGTCGCCGGCGCCGGCCTGCTGCTGACCGCCAGCGCCGCCCCGACGCTGCGCGCCGCGCTGCGCAACCCGCTCGCCGTCGTCCAGGCCCACACGCCGCGCAGCCCCGGCTGGTGGCGGGTCGCCGTCGCCGCGCTGGTGGTCGTCGGCTTCAGCCAGGTCGCCCGCAGCGACGGTGCGAGCCTGGTGCTGGTCATGATCGTGTTCGCCGGCCTGTTCGGCGTCCTCAACGTGATCGGTCCGCTCGTCGTGACGCTGCTCGGCCGGATCATGCTGGTCCTCTCCCGCGGTCGCGGACCGGGCCTGCTGCTCGCCGCCCGCCGGGTGCTCGACGACCCCCGTGCGGTCTGGCGGGTGGTGTCCGGTGTGGTGCTGGCGGCCTTCGTCGCGGGCTTCCTGGCGCTGTTCCAGGTCGCCGGTGCGGGCGACCTCGGGACCGGAACGGCCCGTACCTACGAGGTCGTCGTCCCGGCGGACGGCGCCCGGGCCGCTGCCGATCGTGCCGAGGACGCCCTGCGCACCGCCGGTCTCGACCTGCCCGTCCGGGTCGGGGACCCCGACGTCCTCTGGGCGGTCTCGGCCGCCGGGACCGAGACGACCACGCTCCAGGTGCGGCTGCCCACGGCGCCCGCCGCGGCCGACCAGGCCCGGGGCGCGCTGGCCGCCGCGTTCCCGGGGGCTCCCGCCGCGAGCGGCGCGGACGTCGCCAGCCGGGACGCGCAGTTCCCCGAGGACTTCGCCGTGGCCGCCCTCGTCGTGCTGCTCACCTCGTTCCTCGTCGCCGCGTCGGCCACCGCGATCACGGTCGCCGCCACCACGCTCGACCGGCGCGAGACCTACCGCCGGCTCTGGCACGCCGGCGTCCCGGTCACCGTGCTCGACCGGGCCCGGACCCTGGAGAGCCTGGTCCCCGTCGTGGTGGGCACCGCCCTCGCGACCGGCGCCGGCATCTTCGCCGCCGCACCGCTCACCCTCCAGGGCGGCGGGGTCTCCGCCTCCGGCGTCGGGATGCTCGCCCTCACCGCCGCGATCGGCCTGGCCGGCGTCCTGCTGGCCGTGCGCTGCAGCCGTCCGCTGCTGCTCGCCGTCGCCCGTTCCTGAACCCCCACGAAGCAAGAAACCCAACCAGAGAAGGAAGAACCATGCGCATCATGCCCATCATCGCCAGCCTCGCCGTCCCGGTCGTCCTCGTCGGAGGTGTCGCCGTCGCCGAGCAGGCCAGTGCCCGCTCCCTGACCAACGACCTCACCGAGCGCGTCGAGAAGGCGCTGCCCGGCGCCGACGTCACCCACGTCAACCTGCGCGGCCGGCCGTACGTCGTCTCGCGCAACAACGACGAGGTCTCCACGGCGTACGTCGACATCGACACCGCCGAGCAGGGCGCGTCCGCCCAGCTGCTCGTGCAGAACCTCGACCTGAACAAGGACCGGGCCGGCCGGGTCCGGGTGTTCCTCACCCTGCCCTACCCGGGCGCGGGCAAGCCGATCGAGAACCCCGACGGCTCCTACAGCTCGCGGGCGACGGTCGACGGCAAGGAGCTGGCGTTCCACGCCCGCTTCTCCGGCGGCAAGGTCACCGTCACGACCCAGGGCGGCCCCGACCTCGGCACCGTCACCGCGCCGTCCCTGCCGGGCCAGAGCCTCGTCGGCGAGGCCACGGCCGTGCCCAAGGGCGTCCTCGTCGAGCTGATCAGCCGCGACGTCCGGATGGCCGGCTGAGCCGGCCCCGCTCAGTAGGGTGACGGACATGACGAGGCTGCGCCGGCTGGTGGTGGTTCCGCTGCCGCTGGTGCTGCTCCTCGACCTCGTCGCGTGGGCGAACCCTTTGGTGCTGCTCGCGATGGTGCTCGGCACGGCGTTCCACGTCGATGCCGAGCTCACCATCGGCGCCTGGGTCGGCCGTCCGCAGCGCCGCCCCCTCGCCCGCGGCTGGTACGCCGCCGGGCTGGTCCTCGCCGCCGCCCTCGGCACCGTGCTCGCCCTCGACGGCATGTGGAGCGCCACGCTCACCTGGGGCCTGGTCCTCCTCACCGGCGTCGGTGCTTGGCGCCAGCGCGGCCCGGCCGACCGGCTGCTGGTGGGGCTGACCGTCCTCCTCGCGGTCGGGCAGCCCGTGGGCCTCTGGTACGAGGGCATCGGCCCGCTGCTCATGCTCGCGAGCCTCACCGCCTGCACCGTCAGCCTCGCCATCGGCGCCCTGGTGCGCACCCAGGAAGAAGGGGTCGCCGCCGCCGCGGAGCTGATGCGGACCCAGGAGCGGGCCCGGATGGCCGCCGACCTGCACGACCTCGTCGCCCACGAGGTGACCGGCATCGTGGTGCTCGCCCAGGCCGCGGGCGCGGTCTCGACCGATCCCCGGTCCGCCGAGGCGCTGGCCCGGATCGAGCGCTCCGCGCACGAGGCGCTCGGCGAGATCCGGGCACTGGTTGCTCAGTCCGGCGAGGCACCCGCCTCGGCCCCCGGCGCCGGTCTGGCCGCGCTCCACGACGTGGCCGAGCGGTTCGCGACGACCACCGACGCCCGGGTCGACATCGAGATCGACCTGCCCGGCTCCGCCGAGGCTCCCGGAGCCGCCGGTGCGGTGCTGCAGCGGGCCCTGACCGAGAGCCTGACCAACGTGCACCGGCACGCTCGGCCCACCGTCGTCCTGGTCCGGCTCGACCGGACCGCGGATCCCGACGGGATCCGTCTGCTGGTGCGCAACGACGGTGTCGCCGCCGGTGGGGTCGGCGCCGGCAACGGCTCCGGCCTGGCCCGGGTCCGGCACCGCGCCGAGCTGCTCGGCGGCTCGCTGCGCGCCGGAGCAGCGCCCGGTGGCGCCTGGGAGACCGAGCTCATCCTGCCCCGGGAGGGCCCATGACGATCACGGTGGTGCTGGCCGACGACCAGGAGATGGTCCGGACCGGGTTCGCGATGATCCTCGGCGCCCAGGACGACATCGAGGTCGTCGCCGAGTGCGGCGACGGCGTCGCCGCGGTCGAGGCGATCCGGCGGCTGCGGCCCGACGTCGCGCTGCTCGACATCCGGATGCCGCGGCTCAGCGGGCTCGACGTCGCCGCCCAGGTCGGTGCGCTGACCAACGTCGTGGTGGTGACCACCTTCGGCCACGACGAGTACGTCGACCAGGCGCTCGCCGCGGGCGCCTACGGCTTCCTGCTCAAGGACTCCGGCCCCGCGCTCCTGGTCGCCGCCGTGCGCGCCGCCGCGGCCGGTGACGCGCTGATCAGCCCCGAGCTCACGGTCCCCCTGCTGGAGCGCACCCGCGGGCCGGCGCACCGGACCGGGCGGCCGCTGCCCGAGCTGAGCGCCCGTGAGCTGGACGTCGTACGGCTGGTGGCGCGGGGGCGCACCAACGCCGAGATCTGCGCCGAGCTCCACATCGCGCTCGGCACCGTGAAGGCCCACCTGACGAGCATCCAGCAGCGCCTCGACGCCCGGAACCGGGTCGAGGTCGCGGCGCGGGCGTGGGAGTCCGGCCTGATGGACGCGTGAGCCCGTGAGCAGGAGTTGACCTGACGACATCCGCGGGCACCGCAGGGCGAAACGGAGCCGCCTCAGGCTGAGGGCGACCAGTCGCTCGACCGCAGGAGTCCCGATGACGATCACCAGCCCACGTACCGATCTGCTCGCCCCGGCCCGCCGCCGCGGTCGGTGGATCGACGACTGGCGCCCCGAGGACCCGGCGTTCTGGGAGTCCACCGGCGCCCCGATCGCCCGGCGCAACCTGGTCTGGTCGATCTTCGCCGAGCACCTCGGCTTCTCGGTGTGGCTGATCTGGAGCGTCAGCTCGGCGTTCCTGCTGGCCCAGGGCTTCACGTTCTCGCCGCAGCAGCTGTTCTTCCTGGTCGCGATCCCCAACCTCGTGGGCGCGCTGATCCGGGTGCCCTACACGCTCGCGGTCGGCCGCTTCGGCGGGCGCAACTGGACGATGGTCAGCGCCGCGCTGCTGCTCGTGCCGACGCTGACGTTCGCGTGGTTCGTGACCCAGCCGAGCACGCCCTATTGGGTGTTCTGCGTGATCGCGGCGACCGCAGGCTTCGGCGGCGGCAACTTCGCGAGCTCGATGGCGAACATCAACTTCTTCTACCCCGCCCACCTCAAGGGCGCCGCGCTCGGCCTCAACGCGGCGGGCGGCAACCTGGGCGTCGCGATCATCCAGCTGTTCCTGCCGGTGCTCGTCGGGGGCGCCGGACTGTTCGGCCTGGTCACCGCGAGCGCGGGCGGCGTCCACCTCGAGCGCGCCGCCTGGGTGTACGCCGGCCTGGCCGTGGTCGCCGTCCTCGCCGCCTGCTTCCGGATGGACAACCTGGCCAACGCCCGCACCGACGTCCGCCAGCAGCTCGGCGTCGTCCGGCACCGCCACACCTGGGTCCTGGCGCTGCTCTACATCGGCACGTTCGGCTCGTTCATCGGCTACTCCGCCGCGATGCCGCTGCTCATCAAGCTCAACTTCTGGCACCAGGCCGGCCCGGGCGCACCGGGGACCGGCATCAACTTCGCCTACTACGCCTTCCTCGGCGCGCTCGTCGGCTCGGTCACCCGGCCGTTCGGCGGCTACCTCGCCGACCGCTTCGGCGGCGCCCGGGTCACGCTGATCGCCTTCGGCGGCCTGGTGCTGGGCACGATCGGGATCCTCGGCACGCTGAGCCTGCTCACCCCGATCCCGGCCCAGGTGGGTGAGGCCCAGGTGGCCGCGGTCGAGGCCAACGCCGACGTCTTCCCGCTGTTCCTCGGGGTCTTCCTCGTCGTCTTCGCGTGCACCGGGATCGGCAACGGCTCGACGTACAAGATGATCCCGGCGATCCACCGCTCGGACGCGGTGCGGGCCACGGCCGCGGGCAGCCCGGAGCGCGAGCTCGCCCTCCTCGACGGCACCCGTACGTCGTCCGCCGCCGTCGGGATCATCGGCGCCGTCGGCGCGATCGGCGGCTTCCTCATCCCGATCACGTTCAACAGCCCGTGGGTGAGCGAGCCGCTGGCCGCCACCAAGAGCGCCTTCGCGGTGTTCACCGCGTTCTACGCGCTGTGCGCGCTGGTCACCTGGGCGGTGTACGTGCGCCGGGGACGCACGTACACCGGGGTGTGAGCCTGGTGCGGCCCGGCCTCAGATGACGCCGAGGGCCAGCATCGCGTCGGCGACCTGGATGAAGCCCGCGATGTTGGCCCCGGCGACGTAGTTGCCGGGCACGCCGTAGGCGTCGGCGGTCTCGAGGCAGCGGGCGTGGATGCCCACCATGATCTCCTCGAGCCGCTCCTCGGTGTGGGCGAAGGTCCACGAGTCGCGCGAGGCGTTCTGCTGCATCTCCAGCGCGCTGGTCGCCACGCCGCCGGCGTTGGCGGCCTTGCCCGGGGCGAAGGCGACGCCGGCCTCGGTGAGGACCTTCACGGCCTCGGGGGTGCAGGGCATGTTGGCGCCCTCGGCGACGACGGTGCAGCCGTTGCGGACCAGGGCCAGCGCGTGGTCGCCGTCGAGCTCGTTCTGGGTGGCGCAGGGGAGCGCGATGTCGCAGGGGACGTCCCACACGGCGCCGTCGGCGACGAAGCGGGCCGACTCGCGCGCCTCGGCGTACGCCGACAGCCGCTCGCGGCGGACCTCCTTGACCTCCTTGAGGAGATCGAGGTCGAGACCCTTCTCGTCGACCACGTAGCCGCTGGAGTCGGAGCACGCGACGACGGTGGCGCCGAGCTCGATGGCCTTCTCGGCGGCGTAGATCGCGACATTGCCCGAGCCCGAGACGACGACGGTCTTGCCCTCGAACGAGCTCTTGCGGGCCTTGAGGATCTCGTTGGCGAAGTAGACCGTGCCGTAGCCGGTCGCCTCGGTGCGGACGAGCGAGCCGCCCCAGCCGATGCCCTTGCCGGTGAGCACGCCCGACTCGTAGCGGTTGGTGATCCGCTTGTACTGGCCGAAGAGGTAGCCGATCTCGCGGCCGCCGACGCCGATGTCACCCGCGGGGACGTCGGTGTACTCGCCGATGTGGCGGTAGAGCTCGGTCATGAACGACTGGCAGAAGCGCATGATCTCGGCGTCGCTGCGGCCCTTGGGGTCGAAGTCCGAGCCGCCCTTGCCGCCGCCGATGGGCATGCCGGTGAGCGCGTTCTTGAAGATCTGCTCGAAGCCGAGGAACTTCACGATGCCGAGGTAGACCGACGGGTGGAACCGCAGGCCGCCCTTGTACGGCCCGAGCGCCGAGTTGAACTCGACCCGGAAGCCGCGGTTGAGCTGCACCTGGCCGGCGTCGTCGACCCACGGGACCCGGAAGATGATCTGGCGCTCCGGCTCGCAGATGCGGCGGATGATCGCGGCGTCGGTGTACTCCGGGTGCCGGCGGACGACGGGATCCATGCTGTCGAGCAGCTCACGCGTGGCCTGGTGGAACTCGGTCTCGCCGGGGTTGCGGGCCAGGATCTCGTCGAAGATCGGCTGCAAGGTGGGGTTCAGGGCGGTCACGAGCACTCCTTCAGACGCGGCCACGGGGGGTTGGTGGCGGTTCTCCGAGAAGGGACAGGTTCTCATCGCCGGCAGAGGTCGCCGACGCCGGGTCGTCCCGTGAGACCGTGAGGAGACGTTGACGCGGGGGTGCACCCAGCGCTCGCGGTCCCGAAATCGGGGCGCCGTGCAATGGCCCCATGAGCGTGACCGAGACCCACTGTCCCTACTGCAGCCTCCAGTGCGGGATGCGGGTCGCGCGCGCCGGTCGCGCGGGCATCGAGGTGCGCGCCTGGGAGGAGTTCCCGGTCAACGAGGGCGCCCTGTGTCGCAAGGGCTGGACGGCGGGCGAGCTGCGCGGCAGCAGGGAGCGGCTGACCACCCCGCTGGTCCGCGACCGGGCCACCGGCACGCTCCGCGCGGCCGGCTGGGACGAGGCGCTCGACCTCGTCGCCGGGCGGCTGCGCGCGCTGCGGGCCGAGCACGGCGCCGACGCGGTCGCCGTCTTCGGGGGTGGCGGGCTGACCAACGAGAAGGCCTACCAGCTCGGCAAGCTCGCCCGGGTCGCGCTCGGCACGAGCCAGATCGACTACAACGGCCGGTGGTGCATGAGCTCTGCGGCGAGTGCGGCCAACCAGGCGTTCGGCATCGACCGGGGGCTGCCGTTCCCGCTCGCCGACATCGAGCAGGCCGACGTCGTGGTGCTGGTCGGCTCCAACCTCGCCGAGACCATGCCGCCGGCCGCGCGCCACCTCGACCGGCTCCGCGAGCGCGGTGGCCGGGTGGTCGTCGTCGACCCGCGGCGGACGCCGACCGCGGAGCGGGCCGACCTGTTCGTGCAGCCCGTCCCGGGCACCGACCTGGCGCTCGCCCTGGGCGTGCTGCACCTGCTCGACGCGGCGGGTGCGGTCGACGAGGAGTACGTCGCCACGCGCACCACCGGCTTCGACGCCGTACGGCGCTCGGCGGCGGCGTGGTGGCCCGAGCGGGTGGAGCGGGTGACCGGTGTCGCGAGCGACGAGGTGCGTGCGCTGGCCGACCTGCTCGCGGGCGCCGGCCGGGTCGTGGTGCTGACCGCCCGCGGGGCCGAGCAGCACGCCCAGGGCACCGCGACGGTGCTGGCCTGGATCAACGTGGCGCTCGCGCTCGGCATGCCCGGCCGCCCGTACGCCGGCTACGGCTGCCTCACCGGTCAGGGCAACGGCCAGGGCGGGCGCGAGCACGGCCAGAAGGCCGACCAGCTGCCCGGCTACCGGATGATCGACGACCCCGCCGCCCGGGCGCACGTCGCGGCCGTGTGGGGCGTGGACCCGGCGTCACTGCCGGGCAAGGGGCGCTCGGCGTACGAGCTGCTCGACGCGCTCGGGACGCCCGGCGGTCCGCGGGCGCTGCTGGTGCACGGGTCCAACATCGTGGTCTCCGCTCCGAACGCCACCCACATCACCCGGCGCCTGGAGGCCCTCGACCTGCTCGTCGTCTGCGACCTCGTGATGTCCGAGACCGCCGCGCTCGCCGACGTCGTGCTGCCGGTGACCCAGTGGGCCGAGGAGACCGGCACGATGACCAACCTGGAGGGCCGCGTGGTCCTGCGCCAGCGCGCGATCACCCCGCCCGAGGGGGTGCGCAGCGACCTCGACGTCATCGCCGGGCTGGCCGAGCGGCTCGACGCCCCGGTCCCGTTCGCGACCGACCCCGAGGAGGTCTTCGCCGAGCTGGGCCGCGCCTCGGCGGGCGGCCGCGCCGACTACTCGGGCATCACCTACGACCGGATCCGGGCCGAGGGAGGCGTCTTCTGGGGCGCCCCGCGGATGTTCGCCGACGGCTTCGCGACGCCCGACGGCCGGGCCCGGTTCGTCATCGCCGAGCACGCCGGCGCTGCCGAGCAGCCGGACGCCGACTACCCCGTGCACCTGACGACGGGCCGGGTGCTCGCGCAGTACCAGTCCGGCGCGCAGACCCGGCGGATCCGCTCGCTGCCCGACGACGGCCCGTACGTCGAGCTCCACCCCCTGCTCGCCGAGCGGGTCGGCGCCACCGACGGCGGCCCGGTCGTCGTCCGGACCCGGCGCGGCGAGCTCACCGCCCCGGCCCGCGTGGTCACGACCATCCGCCCGGACACGGTGTTCGTGCCCTTCCACTGGGTCGGCGCCAACCGGCTCACCAACGACGCGCTGGACCCGTCGAGCCGGATGCCGGAGTTCAAGGTGTGCGCGGCCGAGGTCATCGGCTGAGCGTCCCGGTCAGGGCACGCGCAGGAACCACTCGACACCCAGCAGCCGCCGGGCCAGCGGGCGCGGCAGGGCGAGCAGCAGGCGGATCGTCCGCACACCCCCGCCCGCCTGGGAGGCGTGCGCGGCGAGCGCGGCCCGCTTGGCCGCGAGCCGGTCCCGCACGTCGATGCGCAGCAGCGCGGGGCTGCGCGCGGAGTAGATGTCGTCGCCCGGCAGCGTGAGCCCCGGCAGCCGACTCGCCAGCGGGCGCGCGACGCGGAGCAGGCGGACCAGCCACGTACGGTCGATCGTCGCCTCCAGGAGCAGCGGTCGCCGGGCGGCGAGGTCCTGGGCGCGGCGGGCGATCCGGTGCACCTGCAGGTGGTCGGGGTGGCCGTAGCCACCGCGGTCGTCGTACCCGGTGAGGAGGTCGGCGTCCTCCTCGTCGAGCAGGGCGGCGAGGGCCTGGGCGACCTCGTCGACGTCGGCGTCCGCGAGCCGGCCGGAGCCGTCGGTCGGTGCGCCGGCCATGCCGGAGTCGGCGTACCCGAGCCACACCACGCGCGCGGCGCCGAGCGCCTGCGCGGACGCGTCGGCCTCGCCGCGACGGGTCCGGCCGAGGTCGCCGTGCTGGGCGGCCGCCGCGAGCCCGGCGTCGCCGTCGGTCGCGAAGACCAGGACGACGCGGTCCCCGGCGGCCGAGCGCTGGGCCAACCAGCCGGCGGTCAGCAGCGCCTCGTCGTCGGGGTGCGCGTGGAGCGAGACGATCGTGGTCACCTCAGGCCCCCACCGCGACCGGTACGACGGCCGCGCCGTAGAGCGTCGACGTGCGCTCCAGGACGTCCGACCAGTCGAGCGGCGGGGCGACCCGGCGGTTGTGCGCCGCCATCCGCGTCCGCAGCCCGTCGTCCTGGACCAGGTCGGCGAGCGCGACGGCCATCTCGGCGTCGTCGTGCACCAGCAGCCCGTCGACCCGGTCCCGGACGAACTCGGTGACCCCGCTGCCGCGGTGGGCCACCACCGGCAGACCCGCGCAGCGGGCCTCCAGCGCGGCGATCCCGAAGGACTCGCGTGGTGCCGGCGCGACGTAGAGCGACGCGGTCCGCAGGACGTCGCGCACGTCGCGCCGGCTGACCCGGCCGGTGATCGTCACGCAGTCGCTCAGCCCGTGCCGGCGCACGTAGCGATCGGCCCGCCCCCAGAGCGGCCCGTCGCCCACGACGACCAGCCGGACGTCGCGTCCCGGGGTCAGTCGGCGGACCTCCCGGAACATCTTGAGCA
Organism: Pimelobacter simplex; assembly: GCF_024662235.1. Classification (GTDB taxonomy): domain Bacteria; phylum Actinomycetota; class Actinomycetes; order Propionibacteriales; family Nocardioidaceae; genus Nocardioides. The sequence goes on along the minus strand of NZ_CP096276.1, from coordinate 4,601,340 downwards.
GCTGCAGTGGGCGCTTGCGCGGCATCAGCCGCATCACGCTCACGATCACCACCGGGTGGTCCGCGGCACCCCCCAGGGCCGCGGGTCCGGGGCGCCATCGATCCACGTCGATGGCGTTGGGCAGGACGGCGACCTCGGCGCCGCCCAGCGCCCGGCGGCACACCTGTGCCGCGGCCTCGCTCACCGCCGACCAGGCGACCGGCCAGCGGCGCAGCCAGGCCAGCGCCGCCAGCCGGACGACCCCACCGGCGCCGGTCCACAGGGAGTGCACGGTGACGAGCGTCGGTACGCCGGCCGCGGCGGCCGCGCGGGCGACACCGAGGCCGTAGGGGGAGAACAGCGAGACGTGGACGTGCACCGCGTCGTACCGGCCTTCGCGGATGGCGCGCCGGGCCTCGCGCACGGGCGCTCGTCGTACCCAGGGGGGATCGGTGACGGCGCCCGGGACCGGAGGGGTGAGCACCTCGGCGTCGAGACCGGCCGCGCGCTGGTGGCGGGCGAGGTCGTCGACGTGGGTCTCGATACCGCCCAGCCGGGGCAGGAAGACGTCGGTGACGTGGGCGACGCGGCGGACCGGGCCGCTGCGCAGCTCGAGGCCCGGCGTGGCCGAGCGCCGTGCGCTCCGGCGCTGCCCGAGCAGCCACAGGCCGAGGGCGCCCCCGCCGACGGGGATCTCCACGGCGAAGACGAACAGCCGGTAGAGCACGATCGCCGCGGCCACCCCGGCCGGGTCGCCGCCGAGGGCGAGCAGCACGCCGGCGAGGCCGAGGTCCGCGAGCCCGATCCCGCCCGGGGTCACCGGAACGATCGTGACCAGGCGCTCGACCGCGAAGCCGGCGATCACGTCGGCGGGCGTCGTACCGGCGCCGGTGAGGTGGAGACAGAGGCCGAGCAGCAGGCACTGGAGGGCGACGTACCCGGTGATCCCGAGGGACATCCGCACCCAGCCGCGGGCGATGAGCGCCGTGCACTCACGGCGCACGTCGTGCAGCGCGCCGCCCATCAGCCCGGCCCCGCGGGACGTCGCCAGCAGCACCCCGGCCGCCGCCACGAGCAGCACGAACCCGCCCGAGGCGATCAGCGCCGCATCGCGCAGCGGCGGCAGCACCGCCTCGCCGGCCCGGGTCAGCGCGAGCACCCCGACGAGGGGGAGGAGCAGCTTGGCGCCGGTGTCCCACAGGTTGGTGAGCAGCGTGTAGCCGGTGAACGAGCGGGTGTTGATGCCCCAGGCCTTCATCATGCGGCGGTTGAGCTCGACGCCGGCCGCGCCACCGAGCGGGATGACGTTGGCCACCGCGCTGCCGGTGACGTTGAGGGTGAGCGCGCGGCGGTGGGTCAGGCTCGGCGCCGCCGCGGTGAGCACGAACGAGTGGACGTAGAGACCGAGCAGCCACAGCCCGGCCAGGCCGAGCACGGCCGGGACGGGGATCGCGAGCAGCACCGGCAGGACGCCCGTCCACGACACGTTCACCGCCCGCGGTACGACGACCACGACCAGGCCGAGCGCCACGAGCCACGACGCCGCGAACCGCAGCCGGCCCCAGGCCCGCGGGCTCATGCGGGGCCGTCCGGTGGGATCACGGTGCGCATGCCCGGACCGTAGGATTTCCTCGATGAAGCGAAGATGAAGCCGCCGGGTCAGGGCGCGCGGCGCTCCCACACGTGCAGGACGCCGAAGCCCGCGCGCTCGACGTAGGCCTGGTGCAGGCGGTCCTCGACCCGTCGCGCGGCCGCCGGGTCGATGCCCCAGGTCGCCACCCCGTGCCCGGAGACGACGATCCAGCGCGGGGCGTCCGGGCCGCCGAGCACCTGCTGCAGCGTGCTCAGGTGGGGATCGCGGACGCGCACCGGCAGGCTCCACAGGTGCGGGTAGGGACTGCGCAGCCCGCTGCCGGCGACCACCTGGGGGTTGCCGAACGTGACCACCACCCCGTCGCCGGGGTCGGCGTGGGCGCGCAGCCAGGTCTCCGTCCGGGCATCGGCGTCGATCCGGTGCGGGGTGCGCACCTGGTGCCCCCAGGCGATCGCGGCCGAGACGACGGCCAGCGCCACGCAGGCGCCGACGATTGTCCGGCCGACGGTCCGGGCGGGGATCGCGGGCGCGGCCGGGCCGGCGGGCACCGGCGCCCGGGAGACGCTGACCAGCAGCACCAGCCCGGGCAGGAGCCCGGTCAGGTAGTGCAGCCAGTAGCTCCCGCCGCCCACGACCCCGACGACCTCCCACGCCACCAGGACGAGCGCGGCCACGGGGACCGCCCGCGGGCCCGGGCCGGCGATCCTCCGGCCGACGACGGCCACGGTGGCCAGGAGCACGGCGGCCGCCCCGCTGACGACGAACGCGACCGCGACCTCGCCGAACCGCTGGGGGGTGGCCGCCGACGCGGACGAGCCGATCACGGCGGAGGCCTCGATCCGGAAGGTGACCACGGCGTCCCACAGCTCGGCGGGGGTGGTGCCCTGGGCGGCGGCGCCGGCGAGCGCCGTACCGAGGACGGTGAGGGCGCCTGAGGCGAGCGCGGCGAGCCGCCGGCCGATCCGGTCGACGTCGCGGTGGGAGAGCACGAGCACGACGACGCCGAAGACGAGAGCGTCGACGAGGTTCTGCTTCACCAGGGCGGCCGCCATCCCGGCCCCGCCCGCGACCGCCGTCAGCGCGAGCGTACGACGCCCGGCGGGCGCCCCGAGCGTGCCGACCAGGACCGCCAGCCCCAGCAGCACGAACGGGATGCCGAGCACCTCGCCGTTGGCCTCGGGCATGCCCAGCAGCGGTGAGCAGAGCAGCGCCGCGGCCAGCACCGGAGCGAGCAGCGACGGCCGTCCCTCGACGCGGGCCGCGAGGAGGCCCGCCAGCAGCACGGTCAGGGCCGCGGCGACGACTCCGACCCAGCGCACGCCCGGGACGGTCAGCCCGTCGACCGGGAGGCTCGCCCCGCCGAGCTCGCCGCCGAGCCGGAAGAGCCAGAGCAGCAGCGGCGGCCGGTCGACCCAGTAGTCGCCGTACAGCGACGAGCCGGGCGACCAGTCCCGCGCGAGCAGCCAGTAGCCCGCCTCGTCCGCGCTCAGGGGTCGGCCCAGGAACGGCAGCCGGGCCAGCGCGGCGACACCGGCGGCGACGAGGACACCGGCGAGGTAGGTGCTCCGGGGCGCTCCGAGGCGCCGGGCCGGTGCGGGCATGACGTCATCCTCCCTCGGGGGTGGGCGCCGTCCGGTGAGGCCGTGAGGACTCGTTGACATCGTGGTGCAGCGCGACGCACCCGGAGCGAAACCTCCGTCCCGTTGCATGGGCGTCATGAACCCGAGCCCCCGCCGCGTCGTCGTCGTGGGCTCCGGCATGGCCGCGACCCGGCTGGTCGAGGAGCTGGTCGCGCGCGGCGCGCACCGCTCGCTCGCCGTGACGGTGCTGGGCGACGAGGACGCGCCGCCGTACAACCGGATCCTGCTGTCCGCGGTCCTGGAGGGCACCTACCGGCCGTCGTCGCTCACGCTCCGCTCCCCCCAGTGGTACGACGACCACGGCATCGACCTGCGTCGCGGCGCGCGGGTGAGCGGGATCGACCGCGCGTGGCGCGAGGTCGTGCTCGCCGACGGCACCCGCCTCCCGTACGACGCGCTGGTGCTCGCCACGGGCGCCATCCCCACGCTGCCGCCGATCCGCGGCCTGGTGCGCGCGGACGGCGCGCTGCACGACGCCGTGCACGCCTTCCGCTCGCTCGCCGACTGCGAGCGCCTGGTCGCCGCGCTCCCCACCGGCCGCCGCGCGGTCGTAGTCGGGGGCGGCCTGCTGGGTCTGCAGGTGGCGCGGGCGCTGGGTGCGCGCGGCATCGTGACCGAGATCGTCGAGGGTGCCGACCACGTGCTGCACCAGCAGCTCACCACCGCCGCGGGCCGGATCCTCGCCCGTGACCTGCGCCGGCTCGGCGTCGCGGTCTACACGAGCGCCCGTGCCGTCCGGCTCCTCGACCGCCCGGACGACCCGTCTGCCGGCCGGGTCGCGCTGCGGCTCGACAACGGCTACTCGCTCGACACCGACCTCGTCGTGCTGACCGCCGGCGGGCGCCCGTCGACCGCGCTGGCCCGCGGTGCCGGGCTCGAGGTCCGCCGCGGCATCGTCGTCGACGACCGGCTGGCCAGCGTCACCGACCCGGCGGTCCACGCCCTCGGCGACTGCGCCGAGCACGACGGCCGCACGACCGGCTTCGTCTCACCCGCCTGGGAGCAGGCCGGCGTCCTGGCGGGGGTCCTGGCCGGCGAGGCCACCCGGTACGACGGCAGCCGGGTCGTCGCCCGGCTCCGCGCCACCGGCCTCGACGTCGCCGTCCTCGGCGACTCCGCGGCCGAGGTCGCCGCCGGTGGCGAGGTCGTCGAGGTCGCCAACCCGATCTCCGGCTCGCACCGTCGCCTGGTCGTGCGCGAGGGCCGGATCGTCGCCGCGACGCTGGTCGGCGACCTGTCCCGGGTCGGCCTGATCACCCAGCACTTCGACCGGCGCACCGCGCTCGGTCCCGGCGAACCCGGCCGGCTGCTCCTCCCGGAGCCCACGGCCGCGGAGCGCACGCTCCCCGACGACGCCGAGGTGTGCGCCTGCGCGGGCGTCACCGCCGGCCGGATCCGGGCCTGCTCCTCGCTGGAGCAGGTCCGCGACACCACCCGCGCGACCACCGGCTGCGGTGGTTGCGCCAGCACGGTCCGGCAGCTGCTCGCCAGCCGCCCGGCCCTCGCCACGAAAGGACGCCTGTGATGGCACCTGAGCACCTCCGCAAGCAGCGCCGCCGCCTGGTGGTCGTCGGCCACGGCATGGTCGGCCACCGCTTCGTGCAAGCGGCGATCGAGCGCGGGCTCACCGAGACCCACGACATCACGGTGCTCGGGGCGGAGCCGCGTCCGGCGTACGACCGAGTGGCGCTGACGTCCTACTTCGAGGTGGGTGCCCAGGCGCTCTCGTTCCTCCCCGACGGCGGGTACGACGACCCGCGGGTCGCGCTCCACCTCGACACCGAGGCCGCGGCGATCGACCCGGAGGCCCGCACCGTCGTCACCGCCGACGGCGCCGTCCACCCCTACGACGAGCTCGTGCTCGCCACCGGCGCGGCACCGTTCGTGCCGCCGGTGCCGGGCCACGACCTCGGCAACGTCTTCGTCTACCGCACGATCGAGGACCTGGAGGCGATCCGCGCGGCCTGCGCCGGCGCGCGCAGCGGCGTCGTGATCGGCGGCGGCCTGCTCGGTCTGGAGGCGGCCAACGCGCTGCACCAGCTGGGCGTCGAGACCCACGTCGTCGAGATGGCGCCGCGCCTGATGGCGGTCCAGGTCGACGATGCCGGCGGCGCGACCCTCGCCCGCCACATCGGCGACCTCGGCCTGCGGGTCCACACGGGTGTGGTCACCGAGGAGATCGTCGGCGCGGCCGGCCGGGTCGCCGGGCTGCGCTTCCAGGGTGCCGACGAGCCGCTCGCCGCCGAGGTCGTCGTCTTCTCGGCCGGCATCCGCCCGCGCGACGCGCTCGCCCGGGCCGCCGGCCTCGACCTCGCCGAGCGCGGCGGGGTGCTCGTCGACGAGCAGTGCCGCACCTCCGACCCCCACGTGTGGGCGATCGGCGAGTGCGCCGCACCCGGCGGCCGGATGTACGGCCTCGTCGCGCCCGGCTACGCGATGGCCGAGGTCGTCGTCGACACCCTGCTCGGTGGCGCGGCCGGCGCCTTCACCGGCGCCGACATGTCGACCAAGCTCAAGCTCCTCGGCGTCGACGTCGCCTCCTTCGGCGACGCCTTCGCCACCGCGGAGGACGCGCTCGAGGTGGTCTTCGCCGACGCCGTCGCGGGCGTCTACAAGAAGCTCGTGGTCCGGGAGGACGAGGGCGGGCGCTACGAGCTGCTGGGCGGCATCCTCGTCGGCGACGCCTCGGCGTACGGCGTCCTGCGCCCGCTCGTGGGCTCCGGCATGGCACTGCCCGACAACCCCGAGGAGCTCATCCTCCCGGCCGGGCGCGGCGCCGCCGAGATCGGTCTGCCCGACGAGGCGCAGGTCTGCTCCTGCAACGACGTGACCAAGGGCGAGATCGTCGCCGCCGTCTCCGAGGGCGGATCCTGCGACGACGCCGGCTGCGTCACCGCGTGCACCCGTGCCGGTGCCACCTGCGGGTCCTGCAAGAGCGTGGTCAAGAAGATCGTCGAGGACCACTTCGCCGCCACCGGGCGTACCGTCGACAAGTCGCTGTGCGAGCACTTCGCGCTGACCCGCCAGGAGCTCTTCGACGTCGTCGCGGTGCACGGCTACCAGCGCTTCGACGACATCGTCGCCGGGCACGGCCGCGGGCGCGGCTGCGACATCTGCAAGCCCGCCGTGGCGTCGATCCTGGCCAGCCTGCTCAACCACCACGTCCTCGACGGCGCCAACGCGACGCTCCAGGACACCAACGACGCCTACCTCGCCAACCTCCAGAAGAACGGCACCTACTCCGTCGTCCCGCGCCTGCCCGGCGGCGAGGTGACACCCGACAAGCTGATCGTGATCGGCGAGGTCGCCCGCGACTACGGGCTCTACACGAAGGTCACCGGCGGTCAGCGGATCGACCTCTTCGGCGCCCGGATGGAGGACCTGCCGGCCATCTGGAAGCGGCTCGTCGACGCCGGCATGGAGTCGGGCCACGCCTACGGAAAGTCGCTGCGCACGGTGAAGTCCTGCGTCGGCTCCACCTGGTGCCGCTACGGCGTGCAGGACTCGGTCGGCCTCGCCGTCGAGCTCGAGCTGCGCTACCGCGGCCTGCGCTCGCCCCACAAGCTCAAGGGCGGTGTCTCCGGCTGCGCCCGGGAGTGCGCCGAGGCGCGCGGCAAGGACTTCGGTGTCATCGCCACCGAGAAGGGCTGGAACCTCTACGTCGGCGGCAACGGCGGCGCCGTCCCCGCCCACGCCCAGCTGCTCGCCGGCGATCTCTCGCACGAGGAGCTCGTCCGCTACCTCGACCGCTTCCTCATGTACTACGTGCGCACCGCCGACCGGCTGCAGCGGACCGCGAGCTGGGTCGCCGAGATCGGCGGCCTGGACCGGGTCCGTGCGGTCGTCGTGGACGACGTCCTCGGCCTCGGCGCCGAGCTGGAGGCCGCGATGGCGCGCCACGTCGACTCCTACTTCGACGAGTGGAAGGCGACCATCGACGACCCCGACAAGCTCGCTCGGTTCGTCTCCTTCGTCAACGCGCCCGGGATGGCCGCGCCCGCGATCGCCTTCCAGGAGGAGGCGCGCGCGACGACGCTCACGCTCGGCACCGCGGTGTGCCGCCTCGACCAGGTCCAGCGCGAGTCCGGCGTCGTCGCGCTCGTCGGCGGTGAGGACGTCGCCGTCTTCCGGACCTACGACGACGAGGTCTTCGCGCTCGCCAACCTCGACCCGTTCGGGCAGGCCTCCGTGCTCTCCCGCGGGATCGTCGGCACGACGGCGCGCGACGAGACCGACGTCCCGTTCGTCGCGAGCCCGCTGCTCAAGCAGCGTTTCGACCTGCGCACGGGCGTCTGCCTGGACGACCCGGCGGTCGCCGTACCGACGTACGACGTCCGCGTGGTCGACGGCGTTGTGGTGGTGGGCGCGCGGCGCGAGACAATCGCGTCGTGACTGACCTGCCCCTGTCCGGATTCACGATCGGCGTGACCGCGGCGCGGCGGGCCGAGGAGCAGATCGCGCTGCTGGAGCGGCGCGGCGCCACCGTGGTCCACGCGCCGGCGTTGTCCGTCGACCCCAACCGGATCGACGAGGTGGGCCTGCGCGCCGCGACCGATGAGGTGCTGGCCCAGCCGGTCGACATCTTCGTCGCCACCACCGGCATCGGCCTCAAGTCCTGGTTCACCGCGGCCGAGCGCTGGGGACGGCTCGACGCCCTCACCACCCACCTGTCCGGCGCGGAGATCCTGGCCCGCGGGCCCAAGAGCGTCGGCGCGCTGCGCCGGTTCGGCCTGCGCGAGCTGTGGGCGCCGGAGTCCGAGGCGTTCGAGGACGTGCTCCTGCACCTGCGCGGACGCGACCTCCAGGGCCGGCGGATCGTCGTCCAGGAGCACGGGCAGTCGCTCTCGCTCGCCGCCCACGCGCTGCGCCGGCTCGGTGCCGACGTCACCACCGTCGCCGTCTACCGGGTCGAGGGCGCGGCCGACCCCGAGCCGATGTTCGGCCTGATCGAGGCCGTCGCCGAGCGCCGTGTCCACGCGGTCACGTTCACCGCCGCGCCCGCGATCGCCGCGATGATGGAGGCCGCCGGCACCACCGGCCACCGCGACGAGGTGGTCAGCGCCTTCCAGGCCGACGTCATCGCCTCGTGCGTGGGGCCGGTCACCGCCGCCGCCTTCGAGATGTGGGGCGTGCCGTCGATCTACCCCGACCGCTCCCGGCTCGCCGCGATGGTCAAGCAGCTCGAGGCCGAGCTGCCCTCCCGCGCCGCCGGTACGTCGATCGACGTCGCCGGCCACACCCTCCTGCTCCACGGCGACGACGTGCTCCTCGACGGCGTCGAGGTCAAGCTCTCGCCCGCGCCCTACGCCGTGCTCCAGGCCCTGCTCGTCAACCCGGGCACCGTCGTCTCGCGCCGCGACCTGCTCGTCGCGCTGCCCTCGGGCACCGCCGGCTCCGAGCACGCCGTCGAGATGGCCGTGGCCCGGCTGCGCGCCGCCCTCGGCACCCGTGTCGTGCAGACCGTGGTCAAGCGCGGCTACCGCCTGGCGGTCGCGTCGTGACGAGCGCGCCGCACCTGGTCACCGTCGCCCACGGCACCCGCACCGCCGCCGGCAACGAGGTCGCCCGGGTGATCACGCGGGTCGCGGGGGAGCGGCTGGGCTGGACCGCCACGACGTCGTACGTCGAGCTGTGCGCGCCGCTCTTCGCGGACGTCGTGGGCGCGGCGACGACCCCGGTGGTCGCCGTACCGTTGCTGCTCTCGACCGGCTACCACCTGCGCCAGGACCTCCCCGCCGCCGTCGCGGCCGGCGCCCGCCCGGACCTGGTCCGGCTCGGCCCGGCGCTCGGTCCCGACCCGCACCTCGCGGCCGCCCAGGTCGACCGGCTCCGCGCCGCCGGGGCCCTGCCCGGCCAGCCCGTCGTCATGGTCGCCGCGGGCTCCTCCGACCCGGCCGCGCTCGACGACCTCGACCACGAGGCCCACCTGCTCGCCCACGCCTGGGGTGCGCCCGTGCGCCTCGCGACGCTGTCGGGGCGCGGACCCCGCCTCGCGGAGGTCGTGCGGCGCGGTGACGCCGTGTCGTCGTACCTGCTGGCGACGGGGCACTTCCACCGCAAGGCCCGCCACGACGCCCTCGCCGCCGGTGCCTGCGTCGTCGCCGACGTCATCGGCCCGCACCCGCGCGTCGCCGAGCTCGTCGTCGACCGCGTCCGCGCGCTCGCCCCCGCGCTTGCGGTCGCCTGACTAAGGTCGGTCCTGACGGGTTCGTCGAACCTCGGAGAGGAGACCGTCATGACCGAGGCCTGGGAAGGTGTCGTCGTCAAGAAGTCGCGGGGGCTCTACGACGGAGCCAACATGTACCGCCGGCTCAAGGTGCGCACCACCGGCGGCGCGATCGTCAAGGCCCGCGTCGACAAGGACGTCTGGAACGCCGTCGAGGTCGGTGACGCCGTGCGTCGCGACGCCGACGGCACCGTCGCCAAGGCCTAGCTCGCGGCGACCGAGCCGACGAAGCCCGCGAGCCCGGCGAGCTCGGGGATCTCCTGTGCCTCGTCGAGCGTCGTGCGCAGCACCTCGTCGTGGAGGGGGCGCGCCTTCGCGAGGAGCGCCCGTCCGGCCGGGGTGAGCTCGGTGTAGATGCCGCGCCGGTCGTCGGCGCACAGGATCCGGGTCAGCAGCCCGCGGTTCTCGAGCCGGGTGACCAGCCGGGTCGTCGCGGACGCCGACAGCGCCGCCGCACGGGCGAGCTGCTGCATCCGCATGTGCCAGCCGTCCTGGCGGCTGAGCGCGTCGAGCACGGTGAACTCGACCACGGAGAGGCCGTGCTCGCGCTGGAGCGCCTTCTCGAGCGCCGCCTCGATGAGTCCGTGGACGGCGGCCAGCGTGCGCCAGCCCTGCGCGCGGATCTCCACGGCGTCGTCGGCGATGCCCATCGGGGCTCCTCTCGTCGGTCCCTGCCCGGCTCAGCATACCTGAGTTGCGCGGATAGTGCGCGTGTGCAACTATCGATAAGGCGCGTGTGCAACTAATGCAGACGCCGACTATCTCCCCACGCTACTCACCGCACCTCTCTCTTCGTAGGAGCAACTGCCCATGCCAGTCGCACTCGTGGCGCTCGCCATCGGCGGGTTCGGGATCGGCCTGACGGAGTTCGTGATCATGGGCCTGCTGCCCGAGGTCGCGGACGACTTCGCCGTCACCGAGACGACCGCCGGCTACCTCATCTCCGGCTACGCGCTCAGCGTCGCGGTCGGCGCGATCGTGCTGACCCTCGCCCTCACCCGGGTGCCGCGCAAGACCGCGCTGCTCGGCCTGATGGTGCTCTTCATCCTCGGCAACCTGATCTCGGCCCTCGCGCCGGACTACGCCACCATGATGTCCGGCCGCGTCGTCGCGGCCCTGTGCCACGGCGCCTTCTTCGGTATCGGCTCCGTCGTCGCCGCCCAGCTCGTCGCGCCCGAGCGCAAGGCCAGCGCCATCGCCTTCATGTTCGGCGGACTCACCCTCGCCAACGTCCTCGGCGTCCCCCTCGGCACCCTGCTCGGCCAGGCCGCCGGCTGGCGCTCGACGTTCTGGGCGATCACCGTGATCGGCGTCCTCGCCCTCGTCGGCATCGCCGCCCTCGTCCCCGCCGCCCGCGGCGCGGCGCCCGCCTCGAGCCCCCGCGCCGAGCTCGCCGCCTTCCGCAGCCCCCAGGTCTGGCTCTCGATCACCGTCACCGTCCTCGGGTACGGCGGCATGTTCGGCGGCTTCACCTACATCGCCTTCACGCTCACCGAGGTGAGCGGCTTCGCCTCCGGCGCCGTCCCCCTGCTGCTGGTCCTCTTCGGCGCCGGCATGGTCGCCGGCAACGTCCTCGGCGGCCGGGCCGCCGACCGCGACCTGGTCCGCACGCTGCTCGTTGTCCTCGCTGCCCTCATCGTGGTCCTGGCCGGCTTCGCGCTCACCGCGAGCAGCCCGGTCCTCACCGTGATCGCCCTGGTCCTCATGGGCGGGGTCGGCTTCGCGACCGTGCCCGGCCTCCAGATGCGCGTCATGGCGTACGCCGACCGCGCGCCCACCCTCGCCTCGGGCGCCAACATCGCCGCGTTCAACGTCGGCAACGCCCTCGGTGCCTGGATCGGCGGCCTCACCCTGGCCGCCGGCCTCGGCTACACCTCACCCCTCTGGGCCGGCGCCGCCATCACCGCCGCCGGCCTCGTCGTGCTCGTCGTCGCCGCCCTGGCGCCCGGCGGCGAGCTGCGTCGTACCCCTGCTCCGGTCGCGACACCCGTCGCCGCCTGAACCCACCCCGTACCCCAGGAGGATCCCATGCAGATGCAGGTCACGCTCAACAACGGAGTCGTCATGCCGCAGGTCGGCTTCGGCGTCTTCCAGGTCCCGAACGACGAGACCGAGGCGGCCGTCAGCGCCGCCCTCGAGGTCGGCTACCGCAGCATCGACACCGCCTCGATCTACGGCAACGAGGAGGGCGTCGGCCGCGCCCTCGCCGCCTCCGGCCTCGCCCGCGACGAGCTGTTCGTCACCACCAAGCTCTGGAACAGCGACCACGGCTCCGCCGTCGCCGCCTACGACGCCAGCCTGGAGCGCCTCGGCCTCGACCACGCCGACCTCTACCTGATCCACTGGCCGGCCCCCGCGAACGACCGCTACCTCGACGCCTGGACCGGCCTCGAGGAGCTGTACGCCGCCGGCCGGGTCCGCGCCATCGGCGTCTCGAACTTCCTGCCCGACCACCTGCACCGGGTCGCCGGCCTCGGCGGCACCGTCCCCGCCGTCAACCAGGTCGAGCTCCACCCCGCCCTCCAGCAGCGCGACATCCTCGCCGCCGACGCCGCCCTCGGCATCGTCACCGAGGCCTGGAGCCCCCTCGCCCAGGGCGCCCTCCTCACCGACCCGACCATCACCACCATCGCCGAGCGCCTCGGCCGCACGCCCGCCCAGGTGATCCTGCGCTGGCACCTCCAGCAGGGCCGCGTCGTCATCCCCAAGTCGGTCACCCCGTCCCGGATCGCGGCCAACCTCGACCTCGACGGCTTCGAACTGACCGCGGCGGACCTGGCCGCCGTCGACGGGCTGGAGCGGGACGGGCGGGTGGGGCCGCACCCGGCCGAGTTCACCGGCTGACCTCGTCGGCTGGGCGGTCGGCGCCGGGCTACTCGTCGAAGGCGACCCGCAGCACCAGTCGCTGCCGGTCGCCGTCGTCGGCGACGAGGAGCCCGGCGGAGTCGAGCGGGGCGATGTCGGTGGCGCGCAGGTCGCCCTCGGCGAAGTCGACCAGCCAGTCACCCGCGTCGAAGTCGACGTAGGTCAGCGTGGTCGCCTCCGCGGCGTCCGGGAGCACCCGCTGGAAGCGCTCGTCGTCGCCGAGGTTCGCCTGCGGACGTGCCAGCTCGTCGAGGAACGCCGCGCTCGGCCCGATGAGCACGCCGCCGTCGACCCGCCGCGACGCGAGGAACGGCGCCACCTCGGGGCCGATGCCCGTGCGCAGCTTCGCGAGGGCCGCCTCGATCGTCTCGGGATCGCCGGTCACCCGGGCGGCCAGCGGGGCTTCGCGGGGGCCGCCGGAGTCGAGCCGCGCGACGAAGTCGGCCGCGGCGACGAACGCCACCCGGTCGCCGCCCAGCGCCGCGAGGTCGGCGGGCCCGAGCCCCGTCGCCTTCTCGAACGCCTTCGCGGAGGTGACGCCGGAGTTCTCCTGGACCGCCTTCTCGGCCCAGCCGTCGGCGAACCCGCCGCCGAACGCCAGCGCGACACCCGCCGGCAGCTCGCGCACGGCGGCGAGAGCGTCGCGGCCGTCGTACCGGACGGCTGAGCTGGGCAGTGCAGGGTCGGCCACGACCTCCAGCTCCAGCGTCCCGTCCTCGAAGCGCGCCACGCCGCCCAGCCCGGCGAAGGCTGCCAGCTGCTTGCGCAGCTCCTCGGGGACCAGGTCGTCCAGGTAGCTCTCCTCGTAGTCGTCCTCGAAGTCGTCCTCGGTCTCGAACGCGTGGTCGTCCGCCTCCTCCAGGTCGAAGGAGAGGAACGAGGCGAACGCCAGCAGTGAGCTGATCGGATCGACCTGGCCGAGGCTCCCGAACGCGAACAGCGCGAAGAACGGATCCTCCGCGATCTCGGCGAGCACGGCCTGACCCGCCTCCGGGGACGCGTAGAGCGTCACCACGCCCGGGTCGCCCGCGGCGCCGGTCAGGTCGCGGAACGTGCGGTCCTCGGCCAGCCGCGCCTTCCGGCCGTCGGCCAGCACCTGGCGCGCCACCGTCTCGGTGCGGGCCAGCACCACCCAACCGTCCCCGGTCGCGAAGCCGACCTCGTCCTCGCACCCCGCGAGCGCCTTCGCCAGCCCGGTGCGCGCCTCGTCGGCATCGCCCGCCTGGACGACGACGACCGGCTCCAGCTCGTCCTGGGGTACGACGGCCAGCGCCGCCCGGTCGCCCGCCCACCCGTCGAAGTCGTCGAACCCGAGGCCGCAGCCGTTGTCGTCGATCACCTGCTCGACGAGCGAGCGTCGTAGATCGTCCTGGCTCGCCAGCCCGAGGTGCTTCTTCAGGCTCGGGAACCGCCGCAAGGTGTCGTACGCCGCCACCTTCTGCCCGCCCGGAGGGTCGAGATCCACCGCGACGTACGCCACGGTGTCGGCGGGCAGCGCCTCGGCCGCCTGCGGCCCCTGGGCGAACCACTCCCGCCAGGCCCAGGCTCCGCCCCCGACCACCGCGACGGCGCCCACGGCGCCCGCCGCGAGCAGCGCCGTCCGGCGGCGGCGACGCGACGGTCGTGCTGCGGGCGGGACGGCAGGAAGGACGTCGCCGAGGGAGCTCATCGCGACACCGTAGGGGGACAAGAAGGGGCAATGGGCGGCTTCGGTGGGAAATCCCCCAAGCCGCCGTCGATCACCTGCTGGTCCGTTCGCTGAGCGGCTGCGCGCCGTGGGGACGCGCAGCCGCTCAGCAGCTCCGTGGTGCGCTGCCTGTCCGGGAGGGACGGCCTCGGCGCCGGGGCCACTGGAGGGACGCAGAACCACGCGCGTCCTTACGCAGATCAGCCGGCGAGCGCCGTCACCCCCGGTCCGCCCCCAACGTCTCCGGCGTGTGCAACCGCACCAGGAACCGCCGCGCATGCACCGGCTCCCGGCTCGCCGTCCCCAGCGACACCCCCACCATCACCAGTACGGCGAGCGGCACGCTCCACGCCGCCGGCTGCGCGAGCAGCGCCCCGGTCCATCCCCCCGGCGCATAGCCGGCCAGCGTCGCGATCGCCGCCCCGCCCGCGCCGAGCCCGCCGGCGGCGAGCCCGGCCAGCGCACCGGCGTCGGTCAGCCGCCGCCACCAGATGCCGAGCACCAGCAGCGGGCAGAACGTCGACGCGGCCACCGCGAACGCCAGGCCCACCGACTGCGCCACCCCCACGTTGCGCACCAGCAGGGCCGCGACGACGGGGATCACGACCGCGACGACCGCCGCGAGCCGGAAGGCCGCGACCCCACCGCGCCGCTCGCCGACCAGGCGCGTGGTGACGTCCTGGGTGAGCACGCCGGAGACGGCGATCGCGAGTCCCGACGAGGTCGACAGGAACGCGGCGAACGCGCCCGCCGTGACCAGGCCGGTCAGCAGGTCGCCGCCGAGGCCGCCGAGCATCAGGCGCGGCAGCTCGAGCACGAGGACGTCGGAGCGTCCCTCGTCGACCAGCCGGCCGGCGTACACGCGGCCGAGGGCGGCGTAGACCGGCGGCCAGAGGTAGAACAGCCCCAGCAGCGCCAGGACGACGACCGTGGTCCGGCGGGCCGCGCGGCCGTCGGGGTTGGTGTAGAAGCGCACGACCACGTGCGGCAGGCCCATCGTGCCGAGGAACAGCCCCGCGATCAGCGAGTACGTCGTGTACAGCCCGATCCCGCCGTCCCCCGCGACCGGGATCGACCAGCCGTCGGCGCCCGCCGGACTGCTCGGCCGCCCGTCGCCCCACCACACCACGAGCAGGACGGCGACCGGCACCAGGATCGCGGTCAGCTTGAGCCAGTACTGGAACGCCTGGACGAAGGTCACCGAGCGCATCCCGCCGGCGGTCACGTTGGCGAGCACGACCCCGCCGACGACGACCGGGCCGGCCCACTCGGGCGCGCCGATCGCGGTGCGCAGGGTCAGGCCGGCGCCCTCGAACTGGGGGATCAGGTAGAGCCAGCCGATGCCGACCACGAGCAGCGAGCAGGCGGCGCGGACGGTGCGTGAGCCGAGCCGCGCCTCGGCGAAGTCGGGCAGCGTGTACGCCCCCGAGCGGCGCAGCGGCGCCGCCACCAAGACGAGGAGCACGAGGTAGCCGGCGGTCCACCCGACGGGGTACCAGAGCATGTCCGCCCCGCCGACGAGCAGCAGCCCGGCGATGCCGAGGAAGGACGCCGCGGAGAGGTACTCCCCGCCGATGGCCGACGCGTTGAGCCCCGGCCGCACGGTCCGCGAGGCCACGAAGAAGTCGCTCGTCGTGCGCGAGACCTTGAGCCCCCAGATGCCGATCGCCAGGGTCACCAGCGTCACCAGGACGACCGCGACCAGCCCCGGTACGGCGGCCGAGCTCACGGCTCCTCGCCCCCGACGAGGTCCGCGAACGCGCGCTCGTTGCGCTCGGCCCGGCGCACGTAGCGCCAGGCGAGGAGCAGCAGGAACGGGTGCACCAGGACGCCGAGCAACAGCCAGGGCAGCGGGATCCCCAGTGGGTGCGCGTCGGCCAGCCCCGGGGCGAGGCGGAACGCGATCGGCAGGACGCCGAGGGTGAGCGCGAGGACGCCGAGCACCCGGGCGGCGAGCCCGAGCTGCTCGCGCAGCAGCGAGCGCAGGTAGACGTCGCCCAGCGCGGTCTGCTCGTGGACGTCGCCGAGCCGGCTCGCGGGTCGGCCCGCGGCCGCGGCGGTGTGCCGCGGCGGCCCGGTGACCCGTACCCGCTCGGTCATGAGCCCGCGCGCGCCCGCCGGACCAGGACGTCGCGCAGCCCGCGGGTGTGCCGCCGGCTGACGGGCAGCTCGGTCGCCCCGATCCGTACCGAGGTGCGCCCGGCCTCGGTGCGGACCTCGGTGACGTGGGCGAGGGCGACCAGCAACGAGCGGTGGATCCGGTGGAACCCGGCCTCGGCCCACTCCTCCTCCAGCGTCGTCAGTGGCACCCGGACCAGGTACGCCTCGCCGTTGGCGGTGTGCAGCCGGGCGTAGTCGCCCTGCGCCTCCACGTGCGTGATGTCCCCGCGGTCGACGAACCGGGTGACGCCGCCGCGCTCCACCGCGACCTGGGTGTCGCTCGCGGGCGGTGGGGGAGCGGTGCCGCCGAGCACGCGTCGTACGGCTTCGGCGAGGCGCTCCGGCCGGACCGGCTTGAGCACGTAGTCGACCGCGTGCAGGTCGAAGGCATCCACCGCGTGCTGCTCGTGCGCGGTCACGAACACCACCGGCGGCGGCTGCTTGAACCGGCCGAGCACCTCGGCCAGCTCGAGCCCGCTCAGGCCGGGCATCTGGACGTCGAGGAAGACGCAGTCGACCTCGCGCTCGCGCAGGATCCGCAGCCCGTCGGTCGCCGACTGGCACGCGACCACCTCGGCGACCCGGTCGTCGGCCTGCAGCAGGTAGGTCAGCTCGTCCAGAGCCGGGCGCTCGTCGTCGATCGCCAGCACCCGCAGGCCGCTCACACGCTCACCCCCGGCGCGAACTTCGGCACGCGCACGATCACCTTGGTCCCGGCCCCCGGAGCGGTCTCCACGACCAGACCGTAGTCGTCACCGAAGGTCGCGCGCAGCCGTGCGTCCACGTTGCCGAGGCCGACCGAGTCGAGCGCGACGTCGCCGGCGAGCGCGCGTCGTACCTTGTCGGGGTCCTCGCCGACCCCGTTGTCCTCGACCTCCAGCACCGCCTCGTGCCCGCGGTCGTGCGCGACGATCGTCAGCTGGCCGGTCTGCTCGATGCTCTCGAGACCGTGCCGGACGGCGTTCTCGACGAGCGGCTGGATGCAGAGGAACGGTACGACGACCGGCAGCACCTCCGGCGCCACGTTGAGCGTCACCTGGAGCCGGTCACCGAACCGCGCCTGCTCCAGCAGGAGGTAGCGCTCGATCGAGCGCAGCTCCTCGGCCAGCGTCGTGAACTCCCCGTGCCGCCGGAAGGAGTAGCGCGTGAAGTCCGCGAACTCCAGCAGCAGCTCGCGCGCCCGGTCGGGATCGGTCCGGACGAAGCTCGCGATCGCGTTGAGCGAGTTGTAGACGAAGTGCGGACTGATCTGGGCGCGCAGTGCGCGGACCTCGGCCTCGATCATCCGGTTGCGGTGGGCGTCGAGCTCGGCCAGCGCGAGCTGCCCGGAGACCCACTCGGCGACCTCCTCGGTCGCCCGGACCAGTCCCGCCGTCGGCGTCGGCGCGAACGCCTGGACGGTCCCGAGCACCCGCCCCTCCACCACCAGCGGGCTCACCACACCGGTCCGGATCGGGCAGCCGCCGACCGAGCAGCCGAGCTGGCTGCGATCGACGGTCCGGGTCGCCCCCTTCTCGATCGCGAGCAGTCCGACCACGGGGGCCTGGTCGAGGTGGTGGGTGCCGAGCCCGTCCCAGGCGAGGACCGCCTCGGTGTCGGTGATCGCGACGGCCGGCGTACCGAGCAGGGTGCGCAGGTGCCGCACGGCCCGCTCCGCGCTCGCCGTGGTCAGTCCCTCGCGCAGCGCCGGTGCGGCCAGGGACGCCTGGTGCAGCGCCCGGAACGCCGCCCGGTCGGCCTCGCTCCCGAGCCGCCCGCGCCCGCGCCGCCACCGCCGCTCCGTCCGCATGGGACTCATCATGCACCGGCGGAGCGGGGTGCCGCTGCTCACAAATACGAGACGCTCCGTCTCGGTTTCTGCTAGCGTCGAGAAACGAGACAGAGCGTCTCGTTTCCTGAAAGGCAGACCCCCATGAACCCGCCCCAGCCCGTGTCCCCTCCCGCGATCGCCGCGATCGCGTTCGCCTTCCTCGTCACCATGCTCGGTACGACGCTCCCGACGCCGCTCTACGCGATCTACTCCGCGCGCCTCGACTTCTCCGAGCTCACCGTCACGATCCTGTTCGCGGTCTACGCCCTCGGTGTCGTCGGCGCCCTGCTCTGCTTCGGCCGGCTCTCCGACCAGGTCGGCCGGCGTCCCGTCCTCGTCGCCGCGACCACCCTCGCCGGTCTGAGCGCCGTCCTCTTCCTGCTGCCGCCCTCGCTCCCGCTGCTCGTCGTGGCCCGCGTCGTCTCGGGTCTCGCGGCCGGACTGATGAGCGGGACCGGCACCGCCGCCCTCATCGACGCCTTCGCCCCCGAGCGCCGTACGACGGCCGGGGCGCTCGCCGTGGGCGCCAACGCCGGCGGCCTCGCGGTCGGCACGCTCCTCGCCGGAATCGTCGCCGAGCTCGCGGGCGCGCCCCTCGTCGTCCCCTACGGCGTGCACCTCGCCCTCGCCGTCGTCGCCGCGGCCGGCCTGTACGCCTTCGTCCCGGCGCCGGAGCGCACCGGCCGGGTCAGCGTGCGCTTCCAGCGCCTGTCCGTCCCGGCCGAGATCCGCGGCGCCTTCGTCCGCGCGGTGCTCGCCGCCGGCAGCGGCTTCGCCGCCATCGGCGTGCTGACCGCGGTCTCGTCGCTCTTCCTGGCCCGCTCGCTGCACCACGACAGCCACGCGCTCGCCGGCTTCGTCGTCTTCCTCGCCTTCGGCGGGATGGCGCTCGGCCAGCTCGCCGCCCGCGGCACCGGCCCGCGCACGGCGATCGTCGTCGGCTGCACCGGACTCGTGGTCGCCGCCGCCACGCTGGCGCTCGCCCTCGCCGCCGTCCTGCTCGTCCCCCTGCTGGTGGCCGCCGCGGTCCTCGGCCTCGCGAGCGGGCTGTGCCTCAACGCCGGCCTCGCGCTCACCGTGGAGCAGGCCGAGCCGGCCAGCCGCGGGGCGGTGTCGTCGTCCTTCTTCGCCGGGCTCTACCTGATGCTCGCGGTCCCGGCGATCGGTGTCGGCCTGCTCGCGAGCGCCATCGGGCTGCGCGACGCCGGACTGGTCTTCGTCGCCGCCGCCGCGGTGCTCGTCGCCGTGGTCGGCGCGCTCACCCTCCGCAGCGCCCGCCGTCCCGTGGCCCTCGCCGCCTAGGATCGCGCGCATGAGCAGTCCGCTGCCCCCGGCCCTCGGTCGCCCCCGCAGCGAGGCGGCCCGTACCGCCGTGCTCCACGCCGTCGACGACCTCCTCGTCGAGGTGGGCTACGCCGCGATGACGATGACCGGCATCGCCGCCCGGGCGGGCGTGGGCAAGCAGACCGTCTACCGCTGGTGGTCGTCCAAGGCCGAGATCCTGCTCGAAGCCACCACCCACGACGCCGCGGGGGAGCTGCGCACGCCGCCCGGGCGCAGCTCCGCCGCCGAGCTCAGCGCCTACGCGAGCGCCGTCCTGGCCTTCCTCGGCTCCGCCCACGCCGGCCTCGCCTACCGCGCGCTGCTCGGCGAGGCCCAGCACGACGCCAAGATCGCCGCGCTCCTGCGCGACGGCGACCCGCTCGTCGCGAGCGGCCGGCCGGTCCTCCAGCGGGTCCTCGACCGCGGCGACCTGCCGGCGAGCACGGACCTCGACGCCGCGGTCACCGACTTCCTCGGCCCACTCGTCTACCGGGTGCTGATCGGGATCGGCGACGCGGCCGACCAGCCCGTGCGGCCCTATGTCACGCGCTACCTCGCCGGAGCGAGGGCCAAGGTCAGCGGAAGTCGATGAGCAGCATGCCGGAGTCGTCGTCGGCCGGCGGCTCCACGGCGGGCGCCAGCGCGACCGGGACGGTGGGCTCGCCGACGTACTCACCGGCGTACTCGCCGGCGGCCGACGCGCCCTCCGCACGCTCGGTGCCCTCGGCCGTCTCGGGGCCGCCGTCGACGGCGACCGGCTCCGGGTTCTTCGCGACGGTCTTGGGCTGGATGCCGACGACCGCGCGGAAGCACTCCGTGACGTAGGGCAGCTGCATGCCGTCCATGCCGCGGCCGAAGTCGTCGTAGAACGCGAGCACCTCGCGGATCCGCGACTCCTGCGCGCTGCGCTCGAGCCCGGCGACGTCGGGCAGCGAGCGGACCAGGTCCTGCACCGACGCGCGGTCGATGACCTGCCACTGCTTGAACGTCGTCTCCTCGGCCGGCCCGAAGTAGGGCGACGCCTCGAGCTCGTCGCCCACGCCCGTACCGGCGCTCTGGCGACCGATCAGGCCGCCGAGCCGCTTGACCCACGGGATCCGCTCGTCGCGCACGTTGCGCACGAACGCCAGCGAGCCGCCGCGCTTGAGCACCCGCGCGATCTCGGGCAGGGCCTGGTCGTGGTCGAACCACGCGTAGGCCTCGCCGACCACCACGACGTCGTACGTCGCGTCGGCGGCGGGGATCTCCTCGGCGCTGGTCTGCGAGACCCGCAGCTCGGGCAGCCGCAGGGCCAGCCGGTCGAGCATGCGCGGGTCGGGGTCGGTGGCGTGCACGTCGTGCCCGAGCGCGACGAGGTGCTCGGTCAGCTTGCCGGTCCCGGCGCCCAGCTCCAGCACCGACAGCGGCTCGTCGCCGGTCAGCCACGCCACGGCCTCGCGCGGGTAGCCCGGGCGGCCGCGGTCGTACGCCTCGGCCACGGCCCCGAAGCAGAGACCGGGCGCAGCGCTGGGGGTGGAGTCGGTAGCCATCCCGCCGAGGGTACGGCGAGCCGGCCCCCGGATCGTGGAGGCACGCTCAGCGTGCGCTGAGGACGTCGGTGTGCGTGAAGTCCACCCCCTTGAACAGCAGCGGCTCGCCCGAGGTGGCGCTCAGCGCGTAGGCGAAGCAGTCACCGAAGTTGAGCCGGGCTGGTGAGCCTGACCCGCGACCGTAGCGACGGAAGGCGATCCGGGCCGCCCGCGCGTGGGTCTCGGTCACCGGTTCGATAGCGAGACCGGCGGTCTCGACGATCCGGTCGAGTCGGTCGCCCGCGCCGTTGTCCCCCGAGCCGTCGGCCACCATCGTCGCCACGAGCCAGTTGGCCGCGGAGATCCGTGCCGACGTGCTCAGCAGCAGGCGGGCGAACTCCTCCCGTTCGGGTTCGTCGCGCAGGATCGCGACGAGTGCGGACGTGTCGACGATCATGCGGGCAATCCCGTCTGAGGGTCGTAGAGGTCGTCCTCGTTCCAGATCCGGTCGTCCCCTTCGGCCCGGGGACGCTCCTTCCACTCCAGTGCGAGGTTGCGGATGATGTCGATCCGCCGTTCCCGGTCCGCGGCCACCGGATCGCTCCCGTATCTCGCGAGCAGCAACTCCAACGCCTCCTCGATCGCACTCGTCTGGTTCTTTCCGGTCACCCGCGCCGCTTCGCGGGCGAGTGCATGGACCCGCTCGTTCTTGATGTTCAGGCTCATCTCGACCTCCGCCACGGAGTCTACCTTCTACCTTCGTGGCTGTCTACCTTTCTACCCTCCTAGGCTGCTGCCGTGACCTCCGACCCCCATGCCTGGCTCGTCTCGCTCGAGGGCGTCCCGTCCGGCTTCGCCGCGGCCCGCGACGGCATCGACGTCCTGCTGCGCGACCGTGGCCTGCGCCGGACCGGTCCGGACCTGACCGCCGAGTCGCTGCTGCGCGGTGCCCACGCGAGCGCCGTCCTCGAGGGCTCGACGGCGACGCTCGCGCAGGTGCGGGCGGGCGAGGGGGACGAGATCGCGGCGGACGCCGTACGGCTGGCGACCGAGCTGCTCTCGCTCGTCCCGGTGCTGCGCCGCCAGCCGCTCCAGGCGCTCGCCCGGATGCACACCCTGGCCGCGCGCGGGGTGCTGCCCGACGAGCTCCTCGGCCGGCCCCGCGACGGCGAGTCCGCGGCCAAGCTGCGGGGGATCGCCGAGCTGGTCACCGCGCCCACCGAGGCACCGGCGCTCGCGGTCGCGGCCGTCGTCCATGCCGAGCTGGTCACGGCGGCGCCGTTCGGCTCCCACAACGGCGTCGTGGCGCGGGCCGCGGAGCGGCTGGTGCTGGCGGCCAAGGGCGTCGACGAGAAGTCGCTCGTCGTACCGGAGGCGGCGCACCTGGCGCTGCGGCCCCAGTACGAGTCGAACCTGCGCGGCTGGGCCGGCGGCGGCCCTGCCGGGATGCACGCCTGGCTGCTGTACGCGACCGAGGCCTATGCGGCGGCCGCCGAGGCGAGCCCGCTCGTGCGGGACGCGGAATAGCCCGTACATGCAGGTGGCACCCGAGCCGACGAACGTCTCGGGTGCCACCGCTGACACGTGAACCATGGCTACCAGGCGTGCACCGGTAATTGCTGCCCCGGACATTTTCCGAGTTTCAGCGCCCTGTTAGGAAGGGTGGATCGCCGCGTGGGTACCGGGATCACGTGTTGCTCTTGAGTTCTTGAAGTCCTTTGTACGCCGCTGCCGAGGCACCTTCAAGGGTTGTCTTTTCGGCGTGGCCGGGGGAGTGTGGCCGGTTGGGGCCGCCTGCCGGTTCAGTCGCTGAACGTGCGGCGGCGGGCGCCGATCCAGACCGCGGTGCCGACCGCGACGACACCGCCCACCGCGAGCGCGGCGAGGGTCGGCTTCGGCGGTGGCAGGTGCAGCCGGGACTGCAGCGCGACCGGCCGGGTGAAGACCAGCACCGGCCAGCCGCGGGCGGCCGCGACCTTGCGCAGCTCCTTGTCGGGGTTGACCGCGTGGGGGAAGCCGACGGCCTCCAGCATCGGCACGTCGGTCACCGAGTCGGAGTAGCCGTAGCTGTTCTCCAGGTCGTAGCCGACGCTCTCGGCGAGCTCGCGGATCGCGTTCGCCTTCTCCTCGGCGTAGGCGTAGTACTCGATCTCGCCGGTGTAGCGGCCGTCCTCGACCTTGAGCCGGGTGGCGACGACGCGGTCGGCGCCGAGGAGGGCGCCGATCGGCTCGACCACCTCGCTGCCCGACGTGGAGACGATGACGACATCGCGCCCGGCGGCGTGGTGCTCCTCGATGAGGCGCACCGCCTCGTCGTACACCAGGGGGTCGACGACGTTGTGGAGCGTGTCGGCGACGATCTCGCGGACCGTCGCGACGTCCCAGCCGGCGCACAGCTGGGACATGAACTGGCGCATCTTCTCGACCTGGTCGTGGTCGGCCCCGCCGACCATGAAGACGAACTGGGCGTACGCCGAGCGCAGCACCGCGCGGCGGGAGATCAGGCCGCCGGCCTGGAACGGCTTGCTGAAGGCCAGCACGCTCGACTTGGCGATGATCGTCTTGTCGAGGTCGAAGAACGCAGCGGTCGGCGGCGTACCCGCGGAGGCCATGGGGACCATCGTAGGTCGCACCCGTCGCAGGCCGGTCCACCAGCCGTGCACAGCGCGCCGTCCGGGGCCGCTCGTCCACAGCTCCGCGCCGCTGGGGCGTGGGGTTCGCGGGCCCGGGCGAGAAGGTCGTCATGACCCGCAACCGACCCTCGAACCCGTCCTGGCCCGCCCGTCGTCGTACGGACGGGCCGCCCTTGGTGGTGACCGCTGATGACGCCCTCCTGGCCGAGCTCCTCCCGCTCGCCGCCGCGGCCGACGTGACCCCCGAGATCGCCGGCGACCCCCTGACCGCGCTGGTGACCTGGAGCCGCGCCTCCGTGGTGCTCGTGGGCGCCGACCTCGCCGCCGCCGTGGCGCAGGTGGCGCCCGAGTCCCGGCCGCACGTCTTCGTGCTGAGTCGCGAGCGGGCTCCCGACGACCTCTTCCGCACGACGCTCCACCTCGGTGCCGAGCAGGTCGTCGAGCTGCCCGGATCCGCGGGCTGGCTGGTCGAGCAGCTGGCCGACCTCACCGAGCAGCAGCCCGACCGCGGACGGGTGATCGGCGTCGTCGGCGGTAGCGGCGGGGCCGGGGCGACCACCCTCGCCTGCGCCCTCGGCCAGTGGGCGGCGCGCTCGGGAGCGGCCGCGGTCGTCGACTGCGACCCCCAGGGTCCCGGCCTGGACCGGATGCTCGGGCTCGAGGGACGCGACGGCTTCCGCTGGGACACCCTGAGCCGGACCACCGGGCGGCTCTCCGCGCGCGCCCTGCGCGAGGCCCTGCCCCGCCGCGGCTCGCTCGGGGTCCTCTCCTGGCACGTCGACGCCCGGGTCCCCTCCCTCCAGGCGTTCGCCGTGCGCGAGGTGCTGTCCGCGGCCCGCCGCGGTCACCGCGTGGTCGTCGTCGACCTGCCCCGCTCGCCTGACCCCCTCGTCGACGAGGTGGCCGCCCGCTGCGACCAGCTCCTCGTCGTCACGCTCGCGAGCGTCACCGGCGTCGCGGGCGCGGCCCGGATGCGGACCCGCTTCGCCGAGCACGCCGATCCCGCCCTGGTGCTGCGCGGCGAGGCGTTCGCGCCCGACGAGGTCGCCCGCGCGGTCGGGCTGCCCGTCCTGGTCCAGATGCGCGACCAGCGCGGGCTGGCCGAGGCGGTCGACCTCGGCCTCGGACCCCTCCGCTCCCTGCGCGGGCCCCTCGCCCGGGCCGTCGCGGGGATCCTCGGCGAGCCGGCGGCCGGCCCGGGTGCCGCGGTTGCGGCAGCCCGCCCGGCGGGCGAGGCGGTGGCCTGATGGACGCGGACGCCCCCGCCCTCGCCGCCCTGGTCGAGGAGGCGCGCCTCCGGCTCACCGCCGGCCCCGGCGCGCTCAGCCCGCACCGGGTTGCCGAAGCCTTGCGCACCGCCGGCCGCCCGGTCGGCGACGCCGCGGTGCTCGCCGTCTACGAGGCGCTGCGCCGCGACATCATCGGCGCCGGCCCGCTCGACCCCCTCCTGCGCCTGCCCGGCGTCACCGACGTCCTGGTCAACGGACCGGGCCCGGTCCGGATCGACCGTGGCCGGGGCCTGGAGCAGACCGAGGTCCGGATCGACTCCGAGGAGAGCTGCCGCCGCCTGGCCCAGCGCCTCGTCGCCAGCGGCGGCCGTCGCCTCGACGACGCGTCCCCCTACGCCGACGTGCGCCTGCCCGACGGCACCCGCTGCCACGCCGTCCTCGCCCCGCTGGCCCACCCGGGCACGGCCGTCTCGCTCCGCGTCCCGCGCCGCGGCGGCTTCTCGCTCGACGAGCTCCGCACCGCCGGCGCGCTGACCCCCGAGGGACTCGACGTGCTTCACGCCCTCGTCGCGGCCCGCGCCGCCTTCCTCGTCACGGGCGGTACCGGCACCGGCAAGACCACCCTCCTCGCCGCCCTCCTCGCCGCCGTCGACCCCACCGAGCGGATCGTCGTCGTCGAGGACGCCGCCGAGCTCCGTCCCGCCCACCCCCAGGTCGTCGCGCTGGAGGCGCGCCCGGCCAACATCGAGGGCTCCGGCGCCGTCTCGCTGCGCGACCTCGTCCGCCAAGCCCTCCGGATGCGTCCCGACCGCCTCGTCGTCGGCGAGGTCCGCGACGCCGCCGTCGTCGACCTGCTGGCCGCGCTCAACACCGGGCACGAAGGGGGCTGCGGGACGCTGCACGCGAACTCGGCGGGCGCCGTACCGGCTCGGGTGGAGGCGCTCGCCCTCAGCGCCGGCCTCGACCGCCCCGCGGCCCACAGCCAGCTCGCCTCGGCCCTCGACGTCGTCCTGCACGTCGTACGGGACCGCGGGTCGGGACTCCGCCGCCTCGGCGAGATCGCCGTCCTCGACCGCGACCACCGCACCGGCCTCGTCCGTACCGTCCCCGCCCTCACCTTCCCGGCCGGCTCGTCTGCCGGAGCGGTTGCCGCAGCCGTGCCCGGCCCGGAGGCCGCCGTCAGCGCCCTCCGCGCCCTGCTCCGAGGAGGCCCGGCGTGATCGCCGTCGCCCTGACGGTCACCGCCGCGGTCCTCCTCCTGGTCCCGCCGCACCCGCGCCTCCCCCTCGTCGGCAGGCCACGCCCCCCGCGCCGCTTGCACGGCCGCTCCCCGCTCATCCTGGCCGCCCTCGCCCTCCCGCTCCTCGCCACCACCGCCGCCGTCTCCCCACGAACCGTGCTCCTGGCCGCCCTCGCCGCCGCCCTCGTCACCGGTGCCCTCCGCCTCCTCGCCGCCCGCCGCCACGACCGCGCCGCCACCGACCTCCGCCGCCGCGTCATCGACCTCTGCGACGTCCTCCGCGCCGAGCTCGCTGCCGGCCAGACCCCCGCCGCCGCCCTCGACCACGCCGCCGCCGAGTGGCCGCCCATCGCCCCCGCCGCCCGCGCCGCCGCCACCGGAGGCGACGTCCCCACCACCCTCCGTACTCTCGCCACCACCCCCGGCGCCGACGCCCTCCGTATCGTCGCCGCCGCCTGGCACGTCTCCCACCGCACCGGCCACGGCCTCGCCGACGTCCTCACCCGCACCGCCGCCGACCTCCGCGCCGCCGAGCACACCCGCCGGATCGTCGCGGGCGAGCTCGCCTCCGCCCGCGCCACCGCCCGCCTCCTCGCCGCCCTCCCCTTCCTCGCCCTCCTCATCGCCTCCGGGGCCGGTGGGTCGGGGTCCGGATCCGGGCCGGGGCCGTGGCGCTTCCTCCTCACCCAGCCCGCCGGCCTCGCCTGTCTCACCGCCGGCCTCGCCTTCGGGTACGCCGGCCTCACCTGGATCGAAGCCCTCGCCCGCGACGTCGACCGCCTCTCATGACTGCCCTCGCGCTCGCCCATGCCATCGCGGTCGCCGCCGCGCTCCTCCTGCTCCTGCCCCCACGCCCCCGGCTCGCCCCGCCCTCCAGCTCCGGTCCCGGCCCTGCCTCCCGCCCCGATCCCGCTCCTGACTCGGGCGCGGATGCCGCGCCAGGCCTGCTCCGCCGCGGCCGACCGCTCTGGTCCGTCCTCGCCGGAGCCGGTACCGCGGCCCTCCTCGGCGGCCTTCTCGCCCTCCCCGCCGGTCTCGCCGCAGCCGCCGCGACCTGGATCGCCGCCACCCGCCTCGAGCCACCCGCCGTCCGGCGCCGCCGGGACGAGGTCCGCCGGGACCTCCCCCACGTCGTCACTCTCCTGGCCGCCGCCCTCCGCTCCGGCCTGGACCCAGCCGCCGCCATCGACCTCGTCTGCAGGGCCCTCCCCGGCCCCGCCGCGGCCCGGCTCGACACCACCGCCGCCCGCCTCCGCCTCGGCGGGGACGTCGCTGCCGCCTGGACCGGCCTCGCCCACGACCCCGACCTCGCCCCCCTCGGCCGGACCCTCGCCCGCGCCCACCGCACCGGAGCCCCGGTCGTCGCCGCGGTCGAACGCCTCGCCGCCGACCTCGCCGCCCACGCTCGTGCCGAGACCGAGGACCGGGCTCGGGCAGTCGGCGTACGCGCCGCCGTACCGCTCGGGTTGTGCCTCCTCCCCGCCTTCCTCCTGCTCGGCATCGTCCCGCTCGCCGTCTCCCTCGCCATCTCCATCGTCTGAACACCCACCGCCCCCACCCGCCCCACTCCCAACCCCCCTCCTTCCCCACCCCGCCTTCCCACCCCTTCCCCTCCACAGCCCCGCCCTGCCCCCACCCCATCCGGCCCCATCCCCGCGCACGCTCGTCCCTCCACCACCGCCGCACCCGCGGCCCCGACGATCGGAGCGATATGTCCCACCACCCGTCCCACCCGTCCGACCACCCCTCCCGCGACCGCCGTCCCGGGCCGTCCGTCCCATGCCGCCGTCACCAGCCTCACCGCAGCGGCCCCCGACGCCCTCGACCGTGCAGCCATCAACGCGGCGTCACCACCGCCGAGTACGCCGTCGCCACCGCGGCCGGAGCCGGCTTCGCCGGCCTCCTCTTCAAGCTGCTCACCGGAGGCCTGGGCAGCCGCCTCATCACCAGCCTGTTCGACCGCGTCCTGTCGGTCCTCCAGCTCGGATGAGCACCGTGCCTCGTCGTCCCCTGACCAGCCCGCGACGGCACCGGTACTCGCGTGGGCAGCCGCGTCGGGACCGGCGCCACCAACGCGGCGCCGTGACCGCCGAGCTCGCTCTCGCGCTGCCGATCCTGCTGCTCGTCACCGCGGGCCTCGTCTGGCTGCTCGCGGTCGCCGTCGGCCAGGTCCGTACGGTCGACGCCGCCCGTGAGACCGCCCGCGCCCTCGCCCGCGGCGACGACCCGGGATCAGCACTCGCCCTCGGCCGTCAGGTCGCTCCCGACGGAGTCCGCCTTTCCGTCACCCACGACGGCGACCAGGTCGTCGTCCACGCCCGCGGGCGGATCGCCGGCCCCGGAGGCCTGTTCCACTCCCTGCCCGGCGCCGAGCTGCGGGCCGAAGCCGTCGCCCTGACCGAGGAGAAGGCCCCATGATCGCCCGCCGCCCCACCACACCGGAGCGCAGACGCCTCTTCCGGCCGCCCCCAATGACCCCACTTCCGGCGATGCTCGCAGCCCTCCGCGCTCGGCTCGCCTGGAGCCGCCATCGGTACCGCCGCAGCCGCAGTCGCAACCACGCCGGTCATCCCGACGCGGCCAACGCGGCCGGCGTGGATGGCGTGGATGGCGTGGATGGCATGGACGACGTGGACGCCACCCAGCGTGGTGCCGCGACCGTGCTGACCGTCGCCATGGCAGGCGTGTTGCTCCTGGCCGGTACCGCGGCCGCAGGTCTCAGCGCCCTGGTCGTCGACCACCGCCGTGCCCAGGCCGCCGCCGACCTGGCCGCCTTGGCCGCTGCGGCTCAGTCCGGACAGGGCTCTGGCCCCGCCCCCGCCCCCGCCCCCTGTACGACGGCCGCCCGCGTCGCCAGCGCCAACGGAGCCACCCTGCGCTCCTGCCGCCGCGTCGGACCAGACGTCGTCGTCGCCGTAGCAGTGCAGGGACCCCGCTGGTTCGGCCGCCAAGACGACCTCACGGCCTCAGCCCGCGCCGGCCCCTCGACCCCCTGAGCGGCGAGCCGCTCAGCCCGGTCAGCCGCCCAGCACGCTCAGCACGCTCAGACGAGCAGCACGGTCAGCCGGGCAGACCAGTCAGCTGTCCCCGTCGTCCCGCCGCTCACCCCGCCGCTCGAGATCAGCCTCATCCAGCTTCTCCGACAGCTCAGCAAGCCGCTTGTGCTCCTTGCGGCGCTTCCAGCCCTGCTTCATCCCGCCCTTGATCATCCACAGCCCGAGGACGGTGAGCAGCATGGAGATCGCGCCCCAGAGCACGAGGGTGCGGGGGGCGACGTCCATGTTGAGGATCTCCGCCGAACGATGGTTGTAGTCGATGCTGGCGCCGAAGAAGCTGAGGACGAGCCCGAGCACTCCGAGCACCAGTACGACGAGTCCGAGCAGGAGCATGGCCGCAGGCTACGCCACGTCGGGGGGTGCGGCGGTGAGCAACGCGTCGAGAAGTGCCACGGCGCCCGCTTTGTCCAGGGGGTCGTTGCCGTTGCCGCACTTGGGGGACTGGATGCAGGAGGGGCAGCCGGCGGTGCACTCGCAGGCGGCGATGGTGGCGCGGGTGGCGCGCAGCCAGGAGGCGGCGGTGCGGTAGCCGCGCTCGGCGAAGCCGGCGCCGCCGGGGTGGCCGTCGTGGACGAAGACGGTCAGGACGCCGGTGTCGGGGTGGCGGGCGGTGGAGACGCCGCCGATGTCCCAGCGGTCGCAGGTTGCGAAGAGAGGAAGGAGGCCGATCGAGCAGTGCTCGGCGGCGTGGGCGGCGCCGGGGAGGTCGGCGAGGTCGAGGCCGGCGCGGGCGAGCAGGGGAGTGATGACCTCGTCGGGCACGGTCCACCAGACGGCGGCCGTGGACAGGGTGCGGGCGGGGAGGTCGAGGGGGGTCTCGTCGATGACCTCGCCGGTGCGCAGCCGCCTCCGGAGGTACGACGTCACCTGGTTGGTCACCTCGACGGTGCCGAACGAGACCTGGCAAGGGCCCCAGGCGACGTGCTCGCGCTCGGCGACGATCCGGATGTCGGTGATGTCGCGGGCGGTGGTGGTGTGGTCGACCGAGACCTGGCTGAGGGTGGCGACGCGCTCGTCGAGGTCGAGCTCGTCGACCCGCCAGGTCTGGCCGCGGTGCAGGTAGATCGCGCCGGTGTGGGCGGTGCTGTGGGCGCGGCTGCCGTCGACGGTGCCGACGACGCGGCCGGTGGCGCCCTCGACGAGCTGGACCTGGGCGCCGCCGGCGGAGCGGATGTCGGCGAGGTCGGCGGCGCGGGAGCGGTCGGTCCAGTACCAGCCGGCGGCGCGGCGGCGCAGGAGTCCGCGCTCGACGAGGGAGCCGAGCACCTCGCGCATGCGGGGGCCGAACAGGGGCGCGTCGGCGACGGTGACGGGCAGCTCCTGGGCGGCGGCGCACAGGTGGGGGCCGAGGATGTAGGGGTTGTCGGTGTCGAACACGGTGCCCTCGACGGGGCGGCCGAGCAGGGCGTCGGGGTGGTGCACGAGGTAGGTGTCGAGCGGGTCGTCGCGGGCGACGAAGAGGCCGAGGGCGCCCCCGCCGTCGCGCCCGGCGCGGCCGACCTGCTGCCAGAACGCCGCGCGGGTGCCGGGGTAGCCGGTGACGACGACGGCGTCGAGGCCGCTGACGTCGATGCCGAGCTCGAGGGCGTTGGTCGCGGCCATGCCGAGCAGGCGGCCGCTGCGGAGGTCCTCCTCGAGCGCACGGCGCTCCTCGGGGAGGTAGCCGCCGCGGTAGGAGTCCACCCGGCCGGCCAGCGAGGGGTCGACCTCGGCGACGAGCTCGCCGGCGCGCTGGGCGACGGTCTCGACGCCGTGGCGGGAGCGGACGAAGGCGAGGGTGCGCACGTCCTCGACGACGAGGTCGGCGAGCAGGTCGGCGGTCTCGGCGGTGGCGGGACGGCGGACGGGCGCCCCGTTCTCCCCCCGGTACGACGTGAGGGGCGGCTCCCACAGCCCCACCTGGAGCGCGCCGCGGGGCGAGCCGTCGGTGGTCACGGCGGTCACGTCGAGCCCGGTCATCCGCCGCGCGGTGAGGTCGGGG
This sequence comes from Pimelobacter simplex, assembly GCF_024662235.1. Taxonomy (GTDB): domain Bacteria; phylum Actinomycetota; class Actinomycetes; order Propionibacteriales; family Nocardioidaceae; genus Nocardioides. The sequence goes on along the minus strand of NZ_CP096276.1, from coordinate 4,570,409 downwards.
TCGGCGACGGTGGCCGAGGCCAGGATGAACGTGGGCGAGGAGCCGTAGGCCGCGCACACCCGCCGCAGCCGCCGCACGATCTGGGCCACGTGGGCGCCGAACACGCCGCGGTAGTGGTGGCACTCGTCGATGGCGACATAGCGCAGCGAGCGGAAGAACTGGGTCCAGCGCTCGTGCCCGGGCAGCAGCGAGCGGTGGAGCATGTCGGGGTTGGAGAGGACGTACTCGCCGTGGTCGCGGGTCCACTCCCGCTCCTCGGGCGTGGAGTCGCCGTCGTGGGTGGCGACGCGGACGTCGAGCCCGAGGTCGTGGATGGCCGACCACTGGTCGTGGGCGAGGGCCTTGGTGGGCGCGAGGTAGAGCACGGCGGTACCGCGCTGGCCCCGCGGGCCGCGGGTGGCGCGGATGTCGGAGAGCGCGGGCAGGAGGTAGGCCAGCGACTTGCCGGACGCCGTCCCGGTGGCGACGACGACGTGTTCGCCGCGGTGGGCCGCCTCGGCGACGGCGACCTGGTGGGCCCAGGGGCGAACCACGCCGCGCGCCTCGTACGCCGCGACGACGGCCGGGTCGGCCCAGGCCGGCCAGTCCGCGTGGACCGCCGCCCGCGCCGGGACCTCACGGCGGTGGGTGAGCCGCTCGGCCCGTCCGGGGAGCGCGGTGAGCCGGTCGAGGAGCGCGATCGGGTCCCGTCGGCCGGCGGCGGCCGGGAGACGGAGATCGGGCTGCGCGGTCACGGTTCGATTGTCGCAACCACCCCCGACACAACGGAACACGACGCGGCGGAGAGGGCCGGGGAGGCGGCAGGAAGAGGGTCGGAGGGACGCGCTCCCGTTCCCGCGGATTCCGCACTCGCTGTGCGCCCGGGCGGCCGACATGGTTTGATGAGTGCCACTGCATACGTAGGTGAGTACTCCCGGGGTGAGGGTCGTGAATCTGACACTGTCGACGCGCGAGGTCGGTGGGCGCACCGTCGTTGCCGTAGGTGGCGAGATCGACGTCTACACCGCCCCCAAGCTCCGCGACACGATCACCGAGCTGGTCGCCGCGGGTACGTACCACCTCGTGGTGGACATGGAGGGCGTCGAGTTCCTCGACTCCACCGGTCTCGGCGTGCTGGTCGGCGGCCTCAAGAAGGTCCGCGCCCACGACGGCTCGCTCGAGCTGGTCTGCAACGCCGACCGGCTGCTCAAGATCTTCAAGATCACCGGGCTGGCGAAGGTCTTCGTCATCCACGACTCCGCCGACGCCGCTCTGGCCTGACCGGCCACCGGCACGCCGTACGACGTCCGCGTGCCCGCCACCGTGCGTGAGCTGCTCTCGGCCATCGAGGCCCGCCTCGACGAGCCGACGGCGCGGGGACTCGCGGCCGCCGTCGGCCGGGCCCTGCGCGACGGCGAGCTGACCGGCGGGGAGCGGCTGCCGCCGATCCGCACGGTCGCCCGCGAGCTGGCGCTCTCGCCGACCACGGTGAGTGCAGCGTGGTCGATCCTGGCGCGGGCGGGCGCGATCCGGACGGCGGGGCGCAACGGCACGATCGTGGCCGAGCAGGCGCAGCCGGCCGAGGGCCGGATCCGGCGGGTGGTCGACCCGCGGGCGCAGTTCGCGCTCGACCTGTCCACCGGGGTCCCGGACGTCGCGCTGCTGCCCTCGCTGACCACCGCGCTGCAGGTGCTGAGCACCGCGGGTGCCTCGGAGAGCTACCTGGAGGACCCGGTGCTGCCCGAGCTCCAGGAGCTGATCCTGGAGGACTGGCCGACCCCGGCGTCCTCGCTGGCGATCGTCGACGGCGCGATGGACGCGGTCGAGCTGGTGGTCCGCTCCCAGCTCCAGTACGGCGACACGGTGGTCGTCGAGCACCCCGAGTTCCCGCCTGCGCTCGACATCTTCGAGGCCGCCGGCGTCGGCGTGATCGGCGTCCGCCTCGACGACGAGGGCGTCGTCCCGGCCGAGCTGGAAGCGGCGCTGGCCAAGGGGCCGCGGGCGTTCTTCCTGCAGCCGCGGGCGCACAACCCGACCGGCATCTCCACCACGCCCCGGCGCGCCGAGGAGCTCGCCCGGGTGCTGGAGGAGGCGCCGTCGCCGGTGCTGGTCGTCGAGGACGACTCCGCCGGCGCGATCAGCACCTCGCCGGACGTCAGCCTGGGCGCGTTCCTGCCCGAGCGGACGGTGCACATCCGCAGCTTCGGCAAGTCCCACGGTCCCGACCTGCGGCTGGCGGCGGTGTCCGGTCCCGACGAGGTGCTCGCCGGGATCGCGCGGCTGCGCCAGCTGGGCCAGGGCTGGAGCAGCCGGCTGCTCCAGCGGGTGCTGCTGGAGCTGTTGTCCGACGACGCCGCGGTCGCCCAGGTCGCCGCCGCCCGGACGACGTACGCCGAGCGGCGGGCCGCGTTCTGCGCGGTGCTGCGGCGCCACGACATCGAGGTGACCGGGCGCGACGGGCTCAACGTGTGGGTGCCGGTCCGCGACGAGTCGGCCGCGCTGGTGCGGCTGGCGTCGCTGGGCATCGGCGTGATGCCGGGCGGGCCGTTCCAGGTGTTCGCGGGGGAGGGCGCCTTCGTCCGGGTCACGGTCGGGCTCCTGGACGAGGAGCTCGACGAGCTCGACGAGGTCGCGGAGCGGGTCGCCGAGGCCGCGCAGATGGGCGCTTGGCACAGCCGCGTGCGCTGAGACGGCGCTGAGACACGCCCGGGACGTGTGACTCACATCACAACGTCCATGTGTTCTACGCCACAGTCTGCGTAGACTCCGGGCCACGATCTCAGACCTGGGTCTTCCCTGACCCGAAGCTGAACTCCCCCAGGAGGCAAGTCGTATGCCCCGTCCGCTCGTCGTCGATGTCGAAGTCACCGGGGGCGACCTCGCCCTGGTGGCGATCGTGGCCGTGATCGCTCTCGGATCTCTGGGCATGGCCGTGCTGTTCAGATCGGAGGTCCTCCGCGCCGGCGAGGGCACCGCGAACATGCAGCGGATCGCCCAGGCCGTCCAGGAGGGGGCGAACGCCTACCTCACCCGGCAGTTCCGCACCCTGACGATCTTCGCGGCCATCGCGTTCATCGTCCTCCTCGCGCTGCCAGCCCATACCGCCGACGGCGCCACGGGTCTGCAGTCCGAGTGGGGGGTCCGGATCGCCCGGTCGGTCTTCTTCCTCGTGGGAGCGGGCTTCTCCGGGGCGGTCGGCTACCTCGGCATGTCGCTCGCGGTGCGCGCCAACCTGCGCGTCGCCGCCGCGGCCAACGAGCAGGGCCGCGACCCGGCGATGAACATCGGCTTCCGCACGGGTGCCTTCGTCGGCATGTTCACCGTGGGTCTCGGCCTGCTCGGCGCGAGCGTCGTGGTCATGGTCTTCCAGGAGACGGCGCCCAACGTGCTCGAGGGCTTCGGCTTCGGCGCCGCGCTCCTCGCGATGTTCATGCGGGTCGGCGGCGGCATCTTCACCAAGGCCGCCGACGTCGGTGCCGACCTCGTCGGCAAGGTCGAGCAGAACATCCCCGAGGACGACCCGCGCAACGCCGCGACGATCGCGGACAACGTGGGCGACAACGTCGGCGACTGCGCCGGCATGGCGGCCGACCTCTTCGAGTCGTACGCCGTCACGCTGGTCGCCGCGCTGATCCTCGGGTCGCAGGCCTTCGGCGACCAGGGCCTGGTGTTCCCGCTCATCGTCCCGGCGATCGGTGCCCTCTCGGCCATCGCGGGCGTCTACCTCACCAAGCCCCGCGCCGGCGAGAGTGGCCTGAAGACGATCAACCGGGCGTTCTACCTCTCGGCCGCCGTCGGCCTGGTCGCGAGCGCGATCGCCGCCTTCGTCTACCTCCCGAGCGACTGGTCCGAGCTCGGCACGGGCGTCGAGGCGGACCTCTCGCCGCAGCTGTTCGCCGCCGGGGCGGTGGCGATCGGCATCGTCCTCGCCGCCGCGATCCTCGCGCTCACCGGCTACTTCACCGGCACCGAGCACCGCCCGGTCAACGACGTCGCCCGTACCTCGCTGACCGGCCACGCCACGGTCATCCTGTCCGGTCTCTCGGTCGGTCTCGAGTCCGCGGTCTACACGGCGATCGTGATCGGTGCCGCGGTCTTCGGCGCGGCGCTGCTCGCCGGTGGCTCCACGGGCCTGGCGCTGTTCGCCGTCGCCCTGGCCGGTTGCGGTCTGCTCACCACGGTCGGCGTCATCGTCGCGATGGACACGTTCGGCCCGGTCTCCGACAACGCGCAGGGCATCGCGGAGATGTCCGGCGACGTGAGCGAGGACGGCGCGAAGATCCTCACCGAGCTCGACGCGGTCGGCAACACGACCAAGGCGATCACCAAGGGCATCGCGATCGCCACGGCCGTGCTCGCGGCGAGCGCGCTGTTCGCGTCGTACACGCAGAGCGCGTTCGCCGAGGCCGGCGACGTCCTGTACGACGACTTCCTCGTCTACGACGCCAAGCTGATCGTCGGCGCCCTGCTGGGCGCGGGCGTGGTGTTCCTGTTCTCCGGCCTGGCGATCAACGCCGTCGGCCGGGCGGCGGGAGCGGTCGTCTACGAGGTACGCCGCCAGTTCCGCGAGATCCCCGGGATCATGGAGGGCACGGGTCGTCCGGAGTACGGCCGCGTGGTCGACATCGTCACCCGCGACTCGCTGCGCGAGCTGGCGACGCCCGGCATCCTCGCCATCCTGAGCCCGATCGCGGTGGGCTTCGGCCTCGGCGTCGGTCCGCTCGCCGGGTTCCTGGTCGGCGCGATCGCGTCCGGCACGCTGATGGCGGTGTTCCTCGCGAACGCCGGCGGGGCCTGGGACAACGCGAAGAAGCTCGTCGAGGACGGTCACCACGGCGGCAAGGGCTCCGAGGCCCACGCCGCGACGGTCACCGGTGACACGGTCGGCGACCCGTTCAAGGACACCGCCGGTCCGGCGATCAACCCGCTCCTCAAGGTGATGAACCTGGTGTCGCTGCTGATCGTGGGCGCCGTCGTCAGCCTCTCCTACGGCGAGGACAAGAACGACGTCGTCCGGATCCTCATCGCGCTGGCCGCGGCCGCTGGCATCTTCGCCGCGGTCTACATCTCCAAGCAGCGGTCCTCCGCGATCGACGACGGCGCCTCCGAGCCCGCCGCGACGGAGGCCGTCTGAGCGTGCGGCGCACCCTGGCCGCGCTGGCGGCGACCTTCGTGGCCGTCGCCGGCGCGGCCGCCGTCGTACCGTCGCCCGCCGCCGAGGCGACCGCACCGTCGGCCCCGAACGCCGTCGCGGCCCCGCAGGCGCTGACGCGCACCGTGATCGGGCATTCCGTGCGCGGGCGCCCGATCCGCGCGTTCTACCGGGGTGATCCGGATGCCACCCACGTCCTGCTCGTGCTCGGGCAGATGCACGGCGACGAGAAGGCCGGACCCGCCACGGCGCGCTGGCTCAAGAAGCACCTCACCCCCAAGCCGGGGACCGGGATCTGGGTGATCCCGACGATGAACCCCGACGGCGCCGCTCGTCGTACCCGCACCAATGCGCACGGGGTCGACCTCAACCGCAACTGGCCCACCAGCGGCTGGTCCAGCGCCCGGCGCGGCACCCGCTACTGGGGCGGTCCGCGGCCGGCCAGCGAGCCGGAGACGCAGGCGATGATCGCGTTCCTGCGCCAGGTCGCTCCGGACTACATCGCCTCGATCCACCAACCCCTGCGCGGGATCGGCCGCAGCGGCCGCGACGTCCGCTGGGAGAAGCGGCTCGCCCGCAACCTCCACCTCCCGCGCCGCCACTTCGGCGTCGGCAACCCGTCCGGGACCGTGTCGCCGACGCTGACCGGCTGGTACGACAGCACCCTCGGCCGGCACGGCGTCGCCACCACGATCGAGTACGGCGCCCGTACGTCGGTCCGGTTCCGCACCGCGGTCGCCGGCCGGGGCATCGCCCGCGCGGCGCGGGTCCGCTAGGGATCCCCGAAAACTAGGGGTCTTCCCCTGACGCGGAGCTGCCGCCCCTCCTGGCCGAATGGTGCGGTGACCAGAGCCCTGCGTTTCGTCGCCGTCCTCGTCGCGCTCCTCCTCGGGACCGGCCTCCTGCACCCCTCACCCGCGAGCGCGGCCGATCGCCCCGGCGGCTGGTACGACGGCGGGATCGGCTACACGCAGGTCGTCAACTGCATCGGCCTGATCCAGGGAACGCCCTACACCGAGGCAGGCATCGGTGCGTACGCCGGCTACTGGGCCGACCCGGACAGCGGCGTCCCCGCGGTGGGGCAGACGTTCTGGATCCACTACTCCGTCCACGGCCTGGGCAATCCCTGCCTCGGGGGGACCTACTTCCGCCCGCGGATCGCGCTGCCGCCCGGCGTCGTCTTCGACACCTCCCAGCAGATCCGCTGCGGCTACAACGGGTCCGGCGGACCGGCGCCGATGCAGGGCTGCCCGGGTTGGGGGAACCTCACGAACGGCACGTACTCCAACAACCGCGACCAGGGCCTGTGGGGGGTCGCGCAGGGTGGGCGCTGGGAGTTCCAGTTCCCGGTGCGCGCCACGCAGCCGGTGTCGGGCGCGAACCTGAACATCTCGCTCGACACCCTCGACGGGAACTCGGACAGCACGGTCGCCCTGCGCGCGCCGGTCTACGTGTTCGCGGTCGCCGGCGGTGGGGGGACGCCGGCCACGCCGTCGTACCAGGTGCTGTACGACAACCCGTCGACCGTCGCCGCGACGCACAACCCCGACGGCGGGGTGACGCCGTACGGGATCGTGTCGGAGTTCCAGGCGATCACGAACAACCGGCCGGGCGTGCTGCGGATCGAGTTCGCGACGGGCCTCGACCAGCCGACGTACCAGGTGGAGGTGCCGGTGCCGGCCAACTTCGGGTCGTCCGTCTACGGCTGGACCGACTGGGCGCCGTTCGCGAGCCTGATCGTGCCGGGCCGCAAGAACTACTGGCGCGGCGCGTTCACCCCCACCGGCGGCTCGACCGTCTACGGCCCCCTGCAGACGTTCACGATCGCGAGCTCCGGCAGCGGCGTGACCGGGACCGGGCCGATCGGCGGCACCACCGGCGGTATGCCTGGCGGCCTGTCCGGCAGCTCCGGCACGCTCGGCGGCACGGTCACCTCGCTCAAGGTCGCCGCCCGGGTCAGCGCCAAGGCGGTCGGCAAGGCCCCCACCTCTCGCCGCAAGGCCAAGGTCCAGGTCGTCGTGAAGCCCACCCGCGGCGTCGCGTCCGGCGTCGTGACCGTGACCGAGAAGGGCCGCAAGGTCGGCAGCGGGACGCTGCGCGGCGGCAAGGTGGTGGTGAGCCTGAAGAAGCTCAAGGCGGGCAAGCACCGCCTCGTCGTGCGCTACGGCGGCAGCCAGGCGACGTCGGCGGCGAGCACGGCGCTGGTGATCCGGGTACGGCGCTAGTGCGGCCAGGGGTGTGAGACTGCGTGGATGTCCTCTGAGCAACCTTCCGCCGCCCCCACGCTGGAGGAGCTGATCGACCTGCTGGTCGCCGGCAATGATCCGGTGCGGGGCTATCGCGGCACGTTCACCGTGGTCGAGGACGGTGCCCTGGTGCGCGAGCGGCGGATCTGGCGGCTACGGGACCTCGCCCGCGTCGAGGATGCGTCCGGCCGTGGGATGACGGTCGCCGGCGACCGACGGGTCTGGTACTTCCCCGGCGGAGAGCGGCCCCGGGACTTCGGCGGCATTCCGGCCGAGGTCGAGGGACTGCTGCTCGACCCGCGGGAGTACTGGACGACCTGGTTGTCGAAGGCCCCGGAGCATGTCACCAGCACGCTGCGTCCGGTCGTTCACGAGAACCGGTCCAGCTGGCAGTTCTCCGCGCCCGAGGTCAAAGGTGGTTCGCCCACCATCACCGTTGATGCCGAGCTGGGACTCGTGGTCCGCGCCGCCCGGGAGGATCTCGGCTCCTGGGCGGAGTGGAGCGACCTGGAGGTCGATCCGTCGCTGGAGATGGGGTTCTTCGTGCCGACCGAGGCGGACCGGGCGCTTCCGTCGCAGCCTCGCGGCACGTCGTACGACGACGTCGATCCTGACGTCGTGGCGCAGCGCGCCACCGAGGACCTCCGCCTCTACGGCGCCGTCGCCGAGGCGCTGGCCGATCCGCACGCGGTGCTCGACGTGCTCCTGGGAGTCGATGCCGAGGCCGAGCGGAACGACCCGGGTGAGGACGACGAGGCGGCCGCGGCCGCGTTGCAGGAGCGGTTCGGGTTCGACCGGCTTCAGGCCCATGCGGTCCTCGACCTGCAGCTGCGCCGGGTGACGCCGGTCCAGCGCGCCCGGATCGCCGCCTACTGCGACGATCTCCGCGCGGAGCTGGCCCACGCGAAGCGGCGGCCGGCCACGCCGTAGCGTGGCCCCGTGCTGCCCGTCGCCCTCGCCGCGCCCCTGCGCGAAGCCCTCCTCGCCGCCGACTTCACCTACGACGCCGTCAGCGACCTGCTCGGCCCCGAGGCGCACCAGGCGCTCTCGCGCAACGAGACCCGCCCCGGCCTGCGCCGTACGACGGACGGGAGCCCGCTGGCGACGCTGGTCCGGCTCTTCCTGCTGCAGGCCGCGGTGCCGGTGTCCGAGGCGGAGCGGGCGCTGCCCGGGCTGGTCGACCGGCTGGCCAATGCGGGCGCGCTGGTGCAGAGCGTGGGGGAGGTCGCGGCGCGGCTCGACGTACGCCCCTACGGGTCGGAGGAGGGGGACCTGTGGGTGGTCAGCGACCTGACTCCGGGGCTGGACGGGATCCCGACGGCGGTGACCGGTGACTACGTGCTGGGGATCAGCCCGGCGTCGTCGAGCCTGGCCCAGCTGACGCTGCGGCACGACGTGGGGACCGCGCTCGACCTCGGGACCGGGTGCGGGGTCCAGGCGCTGCACCTGGCGGCGCACAGCGACCGGGTGGTCGCGACCGACGTCAACCAGCGGGCGCTGGCGATCGCCCGGTTCAACGCGGCGCTCAACGACGTCGACGACAAGGTCGAGGTGCGCGAGGGGTCGTTCTTCGGGCCGGTCGCGGGGGAGCGGTTCGACCTGATCGCGACCAACCCGCCGTTCGTGATCTCGCCGGCGACCGGTGAGCGCCTCGTCTACCGCGACTCGGGGCTGCCGGGTGACCAGGTCGTCGAGCACATCGTCCGGACCGCGCCCGACCACCTGACCGACGGCGGCTGGTGCCAGGTGCTCGCCAACTGGGTCATCGAGAAGGACCGGCCCTGGGACGAGCGGATCGGCGGCTGGCTGCCCGACGAGTGCGACGCGCTGGTGGTCCAGCGCGAGGTGCTCGACCCGGCGTCGTACGTCGAGCTGTGGCTCAAGGACTCCGGGCACCACCCGGCCACCGGTGGTGACCCCGCGACCTACGGCCGGCGCTACGACACGTGGCTGTCCTGGCTGGAGCAGCAGGGTGTGGCCGGCGTCGGTTTCGGCTGGCTCAACCTGCGCCGGCGCGCGGACGTCGCGCCGGGCGCGCTGGTCCGCGATCTCCTCGAGTGGCCGTACGACGTCGAGCAGCCCATCGCTCCGGCGATCTCGGCGTGGGCCGACTCGTCCCTGGCCGCGCGGTCGCTGGACGCCGGCTCCCACCTGGTGCTGCGCGAGGACGTCGTCCAGGAGACCTCCGGGCCCGTCGGCGGCGAGGACCCGGCCACGATCGTGCTCCGCCAGCAGCGCGGGTTCCGCCGCGCCCGCCAGGTCGACACGGTCGTCGCCGCGGTGGCCGGCGCGTGCGACGGCGAGCTCGCCGTGGGCCCGCTGGTCGACGCCGTCGGGCAGCTCCTGGACCGCGACCCGGCCGGTCTGCGGGAGGTCTACCTGCCCGAGCTGGCCGAGCTCGTGGCCGAAGGGTTCCTCGCGCCCGGCGAGTGACCACGCCGCCGTGCGGCAGACTGGGCGCGTGACGAACGCAGGCTGGTACCCCGACCCCGCTGGCGCGCCCGACACCTACCGGTACTGGGACGGCCAGGCGTGGAGCCAGATGACCACGACGCAGCCGTCCGGCGGCGGCGCGGCCTCCTCGGCTCCCGCGACGCCTCCGGCCCCGCCGGCACCGGAGGTCCCGCCGACCGCGGCAACCGCGCTGCCCCCGGCCCAGCCGGCGTACCAGCAGCAGCCGTACCAGCCGCAGTACCAGCAGCCGCAGTACCAGCAGCAGCCCCAGCCCGCCTGGAGCCCGACCCCGCCCCCGGGCGGGACGGGCGGCACCGGCGGTACCGGCGGCGGGAGCACCGGCAAGACGGTCGGCATCGTCGTCGCGGCGGTCCTCGTCCTGGCCCTGCTCGGCGTGGGCGGCTTCTTCGGCATCCGCGCGCTCAGCGGTGACGACGACGGCGGCGGCGGCGACAAGAAGGCCGACGACCCCACGTCGCAGACCAGCGACGGCCCGACCGACGAGACCTCGTCGACCGTGCGCCCGACCGGCATCCAGTGCACCGGCGGCAAGCCGGAGCCGGCCACTGCCCCGGACCCGAGCGCCACGACGCTCACCGGCGGCGGTCTCAGCATCCCCAAGCTCGACGGCTACACCACCGACGCACGCCAGTCGCCGGCCCACACCTACGCCGACGGGTTCATCTCCCAGGTCGCCGAGGTCGTGCCCCAGAAGTGGATCTCGCTCTACGGCGTCGGTGCGATCCCGCGCGCCCACGGCTTCGAGGGCGTCGACTCCACGGCCGAGATCATCATGCAGTGCCTCACCACCAACGACCAGATCTACAAGGGCTTCTCGAAGCGCACGGACCTGAAGCGTGAGGAGATCTCCGTCGACGGCAAGCCGGCCTACCGGATCACCTCGGAGATCCGGGTCAAGGGCCAGGGCCTCCCGATCGAGGGGGACGTCACCACCGTCGTGATCGTCGACACGGGCGACCCGGCGTCGTACGGCGTCTTCATCGGGGTCGCGCCCATCGGGGACGACGCCCGGATCGCCCAGGAGGAGCAGGTCATCGGGGAGATCTCCGTCGGCTGAGAGGCCTCCCCGACCGTCCCACCTGGACGCCGCTCGCCACCCTGCTGGACACCACGCGCTACCGTGAACCGCCGGATCAGGCAGCGCACAAGTAGCAGAGAAGGTCTCCGTGTCCCACAAGTTGGTGATCGTCGAGTCGCCGGCGAAGGCCCGCACCATCGGCGGGTACCTCGGCGACGGCTTCGTCGTCGAGTCCTCCATCGGCCACATCCGGGATCTCCCGAACAACGCCGCCGACACCCCGGCCAAGATCAAGGACAAGCCGTGGGGTCGGCTGGCGATCGACGTGGAGCACGACTTCACGCCGTACTACATCGTCCCGCGCGACAAGAAGTCCCACATCGCCAAGCTCAAGCAGCTCCTCAAGGACGCCGACGAGCTCTACCTCGCCACCGATGAGGACCGCGAGGGCGAGGCGATCGCCTGGCACCTCCTCGACGAGCTCAAGCCCAAGGGCATCCCGGTCAAGCGGATGACCTTCAACGAGATCACCCGGGCGGCCATCCAGGCCGCCGCCGCCAACACCCGCGACCTCGACATGGACCTCGTCGAGGCCCAGGAGACGCGCCGCATCCTCGACCGTCTCTACGGGTACGAGGTCTCGCCGGTGCTGTGGCGCAAGGTGATGTCGGGTCTGTCCGCCGGCCGCGTCCAGTCCGTCGCGACCCGGCTCGTGGTCGACCGCGAGAAGGAGCGGATGGCCTTCAAGGTCGCCTCCTACTGGGACCTCGAGGGCACCTTCGACGCCGGCTCCGCGCACGACCAGCGGATGTTCCCGGCCAAGCTCTACAGCGTTGACGGGACGCGGGTGGCGAGCGGCTCGAACTTCGGGCAGGACGGCCAGCTCAAGGCGCGCGCCGACGTCGTCCACCTCGACCAGCGGCGGGCCCAGGCGCTCGTCAGCGGCCTCGCCGACAGCACGTACGACGTCCGGTCGGTCGAGTCCAAGCCCTACCGCCGTTCCCCCTACGCCCCCTTCCGCACGACCACGCTCCAGCAGGAGGCCAGCCGCAAGCTCGGCATGAGCTCGAGCGTGACGATGTCGGTCGCGCAGCGACTGTACGAGAACGGCTTCATCACCTACATGCGTACCGACTCGACGACGCTGTCGGGCAGCGCCATCGGGGCGGCGCGGGCACAGGTGCAGGAGCTCTACGGCGCGGAGTACCTCCCCGACGCCCCCCGCACCTACGCCAACAAGGTCAAGAACGCCCAGGAGGCGCACGAGGCGATCCGTCCGGCGGGCGACTCGTTCCGCACGCCGGCCCAGACCGGTCTCAAGGGCGACCAGTTCCGGCTCTACGAGCTGATCTGGATGCGCACCGTCGCCTCGCAGATGAAGGACGCCGTCGGCCAGTCCGTCACGATCCGCCTCGGCGGCGCTGCGAGCACCGGTGAGGACGTCGTCTTCTCCGCGTCCGGCCGGGTGATCACGTTCCACGGGTTCCTCAAGGCCTACGTCGAGGGCACCGACGACAACGCGGCCAAGGACGACCAGGAGACGCGGCTCCCCAACCTGCACGAGGGCGACCGGGTCTCGGCCGCGTCGCTGAGCGCCAACGGTCACGAGACCAAGCCGCCGGCCCGCTACACCGAGGCCACGCTCATCAAGGAGCTCGAGGAGCGCGAGATCGGCCGCCCGTCGACGTACGCGTCGATCATCGGGACGATCCTCAACCGCGGCTACGTCTACAAGAAGGGCACCGCGCTGGTGCCGGCGTGGATCGCGTTCTCGGTGATCCGACTGCTCCAGGAGCACTTCTCGCGGCTGGTCGACTACGACTTCACCGCGGGCATGGAGACCGTCCTCGACGACATCGCCAAGGGCCAGAAGGACCGGGTCAGCGAGCTCAGCGAGTTCTACTACGGCTCCGACCGCCTCGAGGGCCTGCAGCCGCTGGTGACCGGGCTCGGCGACATCGACGCCAAGGAGCTCGCGACCTTCCCGGTCGGCGACGAGGACGACGGCATCCACCTGCGGGTCGGCAAGTACGGTCCCTACCTCGAGGGCCCCGGCGACGACGGCGCGGCGTTCGCCAAGCGCGCCAACGTGCCCGAGGACCTCCCGCCGGACGAGCTGACCGTGGCCAAGGCCAAGGAGCTGCTCGCCAACCCGGCCGGCGAGGAGATCGATCTCGGCGTCGACCCCGAGACCGGGCTGCAGGTCGTCGCCAAGAACGGCCGCTTCGGTCCCTACGTCACCGAGGTGCTTCCGGAGGACGCGCCCAAGAGCGCCAAGCCGCGCACCGGCTCGCTGTTCAAGTCGATGTCGCTCGACACCGTCACGCTCAGCGACGCGGTCAAGCTGCTCGCCCTGCCGCGCGTCGTCGGCGCCGGCGAGGACGGCGAGGAGATCACCGCCCAGAACGGCCGCTACGGGCCGTACCTCAAGAAGGGCACCGACTCGCGCTCGCTCACCAGCGAGGACCAGATCTTCGGGATCACGCTCGACGAGGCGCTCAAGATCTACAGCCAGCCCAAGCAGCGCGGCCGGGCCGCCGCGGCGCCGCCGCTCAAGGAGCTGGGCAACGACCCGGTCTCCGGGCAGCCGGTGGTCGTCAAGGCCGGCCGGTTCGGCGAGTACGTCACCGACGGTGAGTACAACGCGACCCTGCGCAAGGACGACTCGGTCGAGGAGATCACCCTCGAGCGCGCCGCCGAGCTGCTGGCCGAGCGCCGGGCCAAGGGCCCCGCCAAGAAGGCGGCCAAGAAGGGCGCGAAGAAGGCCGCCGCGAAGAAGACGCCGGCCAAGAAGGCGGCTGCGAAGAAGACGACCACCAAGAAGGCCGCGGCCAAGAAGGCGCCGGCCAAGAAGGCCGCCAAGAAGGCCTAGCCCGCGTCCTGCCACGCGCCGAGCACCGCGGCGACGACCTCGCCGCCGCGGTCCCCGTCCGTGAGGACGACGAGGCCGACGCCGGCCGCCGGGTTGACCCGGAGCTCGGCGTGGAAGCCACGGTTGACGCCGAGGTGGCCGACGGTGGCGCCGTCGTCCCCGATCTCGGTGCCGAGGCCGTAGCGGCCGTCGGTGCCGGCGGCCGGGGTGCGCATCCGGACGGCGCGCGGGTCCGCGGAGCCGAGCCAGCCGGCGAACCGGGCGAGGTCGGCGGCGGTCGCGCAGAGGCCGGCGGCCGCGGCCTCGGCGTACCGGAGCGTGGCGCCGGGGCAGGCGTAGCCGCTCGCGGTCATCCGCAGGGGTGTGAGCACGGTCCGTTGCACGACGTCGGCGAACGGCTCCCCGGTCACCTCCTCGACCACCTCCTGGGCGATCGTGAACCCGCCGCCGGAGTAGGCGTAGGTGCCCGGCTCCTCGCTCTGCCGGATGCCGTCGAGCGCCTCGGCCGTCGTCGGCAGCGGCCGGACCGCCGGGCGCCCGCGGTAGCCCGGCGTACCGATGCCGGCGGTGTGCGACAGCAGCCGGCGCAGGGTGACCGCGTCCGGGTCGGGGAACTCGGCGGGCAACCGCCACGCCCGCAGGTACGACGACACGGGCGCGTCGAGGTCGAGGATCCCCTCGTCGGCCAGGGTGAGCACGGCCGCGGCCGCGACGGTCTTGGAGATCGAGCCCACCTGGAGCAGCTGGTCCTCCGGTACGCCGAAGCCGCGGGTCCAGGCGACCTCGCCGTCCTTGCTCACGCCGACGGTGACGCCGGGGACGTCCGCGTCGCGCTGCGCGGGCGGGACGGCGTCCGTGATCGCCCGGGTGACCGCGGCCAGGTCGCGGGGCGCCGGGAGCGCGTGGGAGACGCTGTCGTCGCGCAGGAGCCACCAGCCGAGGGCGGCACCGCCGACGAGCAGGAGGACGACGCCGAGGGCGGTCTTGGTGGTCCACATGACAACGCGAGCGTAGGACGGTCGCCCCGGACGTGGCACGTGTCGGACCCGTCTCGTAGGTTCAACCCGTGACCCGCTATCCCGGCCGCTACACCTCGACCGGCGTCTTCGTGTGCTTCGAGGGCGGTGAGGGCGGCGGCAAGTCGACCCAGTCACGGCTGCTGCGCGACCGGCTGGCCGAGCAGGGCTACGCCGTGCGGCTCACCCACGAGCCCGGCGACACCCCGGTCGGCAAGGACCTGCGCCGGATCGTGCTCAGCCCCGAGACCGGCGAGCTCGCCCACAAGACCGAGTTCCTGCTCTACGCCGCCGACAAGGCCGAGCACGTCGAGACCCTCGTGCTGCCCGCGCTCGACCGCGGCGAGGTCGTCATCACCGACCGGTACGTCGACTCGACCCTCGCCTACCAGGGCGCCGGCCGCGCGCTCGACCGCGACGAGCTCGAGGAGGTCTCCCGGTGGGCCACCGGCGACCTGCGCCCGCACCTGACCGTCGTCCTCGACCTGGAGCCCGAGGCCGGCCTGGGCCGGTTCGAGGAGCGCGACCGGATCGAGGGCGAGGGCCTGGCCTTCCACCAGCGGGTACGGCAGTCGTTCCTCGACCTCGCCGCGCACGACCCCGCGCACTACCTCGTCGTCGACGCCCGCGGCACGATCGACGAGATCGCCGCCCTCATCGCGGCGCGGGTGGCGCCGCTGCTGGCCCAGGCACGGAGGATGGCACCGTGAGCGTCTGGGACACCCTCGTCGGGCAGAAGCCGACCGTCGCCGCGCTCGAGAAGGCCGTCGCCGGCCAGGGGATGACCCACGCCTGGCTGTTCACCGGTCCGCCGGGATCGGGACGGTCCAACGCGGCGATCGCGTTCGCCGCGGCGCTCCAGTGCGACCAGGGCGGACGGGGGCCCGACTGCCCCGACACGTGCCACACCTGCCACACCGTGCTCGCCGGCTCGCACGCCGACGTCTCGGTGATCCGCACCCAGAAGCTGTCGATCGGCGTCGACGAGGTCCGCGACCTGGTCCGCCGGGCGTCGCTGAGCCCGATGGGCGACCGCTGGCAGATCCTCATCGTCGAGGACGCCGACCGGCTCACCGAGCAGGCGTGCAACGCCCTGCTCAAGGCGATCGAGGAGCCCAACGGCCGCACGATCTGGATGCTGTGCGCGCCGACCGTCGAGGACGTGCTGCCCACGATCCGCTCGCGCTGCCGCCTGGTCACCCTCGCGACGCCGACGACCGAGGAGGTCGCCGGCTTCCTGCAGGCGCGGGGCGTCGAGGCCGGGCGGGCGACGTACGCGGCGCGAGCGAGCCAGGGACACATCGGCCGGGCCCGGGCGCTGGCCTTCGACGACGACGTGAGCCGCCGGCGCCAGGAGGTCGTCAGCATGCCGGTGCGGCTGACCACCCTCGGCCGCTGCATGGACGCCGCCACGCGCCTCGCGAGCGCCGCCAAGGACGAGGCCGACGCGATCACCGCCGAGCTCGACGCGCGCGAGAAGGTCGACCTCGACGCGGCCTACGGCGTGGTCGAGCGCGGCCGCCGCCCCCGCGAGTACGGCCCCGCCCTCGCCGCCCTCGAGAAGGGCCAGCGCACCCGTGCCAAGCGGCGCCACCTCGACGTCGTCGACCGCGGCCTGACCGACCTGATGTCGGTCTACCGCGACGCCATCGCGCTCGCGACCGGAGCCCCCGGCGAGCTGGTCAACGAGGACATCCGGGAACAGGTCCAGACCATCGTCGAGACCTCCACCCCCGAGCTGAACCTCCGCAGGATCGGTTGGATCTTCGCCGCGCGGGAACAGATGCTGGAGTTCAACGTGCCGGTGGCTTTGGCCCTGGAGTCGATGATGGTGGCGTTGAAGGCGCCACAACGATGAGGAGCTGCTGGTGAGCAAGAAGTTGATCGTCGCGGTCGTCGTGGTGTGGGCCCTCGTGCTCGCCGGCGGCGTCGGCATCGGAGTGGTGCTGCTGACCAGCGGCGGCGACTCCGACGAGCCGGCCGCCGACTCCTCCACGCCGCCCCCCGCGCAGACCCAGGGCGCGGACGGTCGCACGATGGAGGACTTCTACCAGCAGAAGCTCAGCTGGTCGGCCTGCGGCGCCGACGAGTGCACCACCCTCCAGGTCCCCATCGACTACCAGAAGCCCGGCGACGGCTCGATCGAGATCGCCCTCGAGCGGGCCAAGGCGACCGGCGACCGGATCGGCTCCCTGGTGATCAACCCGGGCGGACCCGGTGCTCCGGGCACCTCCACCGTCCGTGACGCGCAGTACTACTTCGCGCCCGAGCTGCGCGCGGCGTACGACATCGTGGGCTTCGACCCCCGCGGTACCGGCAAGTCCGCCCCCGTCGACTGCCTGAGCGACTCCGCCCTCGACGCCTACATCGCCGCCGACCCCGACCCGGACACCCCGGAGGAGCTGAAGCAGGCCACCGAGAACTCCGCGGACTTCTGGGCCGGCTGCAAGGCCCGCTCCGGCACTCTCGGCGCCCACGTCAGCACCGTCGAGGCCGCCCGCGACATGGACGTCCTGCGCGCCGCCCTCGGCGAGGACAAGCTCGACTACCTCGGCTTCTCCTACGGCACCCGCCTCGGCGCGACGTACGCCGAGCTCTACCCCGAGAACACCGGACGCCTCGTCCTCGACGGCGCCATCGACCCCTCGCTGTCCTCGCGCGACGGCGCCCTCAGCCAGGCCGCCGGCTTCGAGACCGCCCTGCGCTCCTATGTCGGCAGCTGCGTCGCCGACGGTGACTGCTTCCTCGGCGACAGCGTCGACGCCGGCCTGAAGACCATCAAGGGCCTGCTCGACGACATCGACGCGAAGCCGCTCGAGACCAAGGACGCCGAGGGCCGCAAGCTCACCGTCGGCCTCGCCTTCTACGGCCTGATCACCCCCCTCTACGCCAAGGACAACTGGTCCTTCCTCGACGACGGCCTCAAGGCCGCCCTCAAGGGCGACGGCTCGACCCTCCTGCAGCTCTCCGACTTCTACGGCTCCCGCGAGGGCGGTCGCTACACCGACAACAGCCTCGAGGCCATCTCGGTGATCAACTGCCTCGACGACCCCTGGTCCATCACGCCCGACCAGGTCCCCGGCCAGTTCGCCGACTTCGAGAAGGCCTCACCCACCTTCGGCAAGGTCTTCGCCTGGGGCCTGACCGCCTGCGACGGCGACCCCTTCACCGCCACCGACGAGCCGGACCTCAAGATCGACGGCTCCGGCGCGGCCCCCCTCGTGGTCCTCGGCACCACGCGGGACCCCGCGACGCCGTACAAGGAGGCGGTGGCGATGGCCGAGCAGCTCGAGTCCGCCGTCCTGGTCACGCGCGAGGGGGACGGGCACACGGCGTACAACAAGGGGAACAGCTGCATCGACGACGCCGTCCACGCCTACCTCATCGACGGCAAGGTCCCCCAGGACGGCCTGACCTGCTGAAGCCGACCCGGATTCCCGGTCTCGGGGCCGGTCCCGGTATGCTGCCGCGGTCGCTGGTGCAGACCGGCGTACGCCGCCTTAGCTCAGTCGGTAGAGCGAGTCACTCGTAATGACTAGGTCGTCGGTTCGATTCCGACAGGCGGCTCCGAGTAGGTCAGACCCGTTTCTTCGCCGGGCCTGACGGCCGGTGAGAACGCACGGTTGCACCCTCGCCGCAGGTAGGACCGCCGAGCGAGCCCGTGCCTCGGCTCGGTGTCGCCGACTCAGTGGGTGCTCTTCAACGACGTCACGTTCTCCTTTCTCCAAGCCAGTGGGGCTGGCGTTTCGCAGCTGGTGCGATCCATGTCTGCTAGAGAAGACATGGCGGTGATGTCAGCCGTGGTTGACATCCCGCAAGATGTCAACCACAGTTGACATCGGCTGCGATGTCAACGAACGCCGACAATGGAGGAAGACGTGATCGCCACCAACGCGGAGCAGATGGGGGCGCTCGTGAAACAAGCGCGTCTGCGAGCAGCAATGTCGCAGGCGGATCTCGCGGCACTTGTCGGCGTCACCAGGCAATGGGTGATCGCGTTCGAGTCAGGGTCGCCGACGTCGCGAATCGGACTCGCTATCAGGGCTGTCCAAGCCGTCGGTCTCGCTGTTGATCTCGTCGACACCGAGCAGGATCCCTTCCGAGGGATCTTCGGTGGCTGACGACCTCGCCGTCTGGATTGAAGGCGAGCACGCCGGAACTCTCTCGAGGGACCGCAAGGGAAGCCTTCGCTTCGCCTACGACGAGACCTATCGCAACCGCAGGGGCGCGACGCCGCTCTCGCGCTCCATGCCCAAGCAGCAAGCCGAGTACGGCGACGATGTCGTCGCGCCGTGGTTCGACAACCTTCTTCCCGATGACGACGAGGTTCGGCAACGATGGGCGACTGACTTCGAAGCGCCGTCGCCTTCGCCGTTCAACCTGCTCGAAGGCATGGGTATCGACTGCGCCGGCGCTGTCCAGGTCGTTCCTGTCGGGCTGATCCCCAATCAAACAGGACGACATGAGGGAGTCGGCGAAGCGGAGATAGAGGCCCGCCTGGCATCGCTGCGCCGTGACGTCACCTCCTGGAACGCAGACGACCACGGTGGTCGTTGGTCGCTCGGTGGTGCGCAGGGAAAGTTTGCGCTGGCTCGACAGCAGGACGGTTCGTGGGCGGCGCCGAGTGGCCGCGCGGCCAGTACGCACATCTTCAAGGTCGGAGTCGCTCGGTTTGCCAACGCCGATGTGGCCGAGTTCGTCTCCATGCGTGCGGCCCAGCACCTCGGTCTCAGTGTCGCTGCCGTGGCCATCATGCAATTCGGCGCACAGACGGCGCTCGTCGTGGAGAGGTACGACCGCGTCATCGACCCCATGGGTACCCGTCGCTTTCACCAGGAAGACCTCTGTCAGGCCCTGGGCCGTACGAGGAAGGTGAAGTATCAGAACGACGGAGGACCTGGGGTCGCGGACGTCAACAAGTTGATCTCCGGTCTGCACCCGAGCGATGTGGCCCCTTCGCGTGAACTCTTCGTGCGCTCCCTCATCTACAACTGGCTCACCGCCGGGGTGGACGCTCATGCCAAGAACTACAGCCTTCTCCTGGTGGGCGACAGGGCGCGTCTCGCTCCGCTCTATGACCTCACCTCGGGGTCTCTTCTGCTGGGGCCAGAGAAGATCTTCTACAAGGGCAAGACTGCGATGAAGATCGGCAATGACTACCGGCTGCGCAACATCGGTCGGAGTGATCTCCAGCGATGCGCTGACGAAGCCGGCGTCGACGACGCCTCCTTCATGGACATCGTCGATGACTACGTCGCGAGGATCCCGGATGCCTACGAGCGGGCGGTCGACGAAGCCCTTGACGCCGGTGGCGCTCTGATAGCTCCCGGGACCAGAGACCGCTACCTGCGAGGAATCGGTACGACGCTGGACTTGTCGGCAGGCCAAGCCGGGTTGTCGCGCGGATCACGGATACGCCAACCCGTCGAGCGCACCAGCGCCAACAGCTCGGAGGCCGTCAGCGAGATCAGCGAAGACGTGGCGGAGGGCCATTTTGATGCTTGACCGCGGTGGAGCATCCGCGCTCGCCTACGCCCAGAAGCCCTCGTGCACCGCCCGCGCCCGCTCTCCCAGGTGCGGCCCCGACACCCGTACGTCGGGCGCCCCCGCCGCGAACACGTCGCGGCTCGAGAGGTGCAGCGTGAGCTCCGTACCGCCGCCCGCGAGGGCGGCGAGCTCGTCCGAGCCGAAGGCGTAGACGATGCGGGGGATGCGGCTCCAGTAGATGGCGCCCGAGCACATCGCGCAGGGCTCGGTGCTGGTGTAGAGCGTGGCGGTGGTGAGCTGGTCCGGGGTGAGGGTGCGGGAGGCCCGGCTGACCAGGTTCAGCTCGGCGTGGCGGGTGACGTCGCGGTCGGTGAGGACGGTGTTCTCGGCCTCGCAGAGGACGTCGCCGGAGGGGGTGGCGAGCAGGGCGCCGAAGGGGTGGTTGCCGTGGTCGCGGGCCTGCTGGGCCAGGTCGATGGCGGCGAGGAGCAGGCGTTCGTCGTGCGGGGCGAGTGCGGACACCGGTCCAGGATGGCCGAGAGGCCCCGGCCTGCGGAAGACAGGTCGGGGCCTCGCGGCGAGGGTGAGGGTGCGGGGTCAGCGCAGCCGGATGGACCGCACGGCCGAGCTCGAGGGCTTCACGGTCGGCGACCCGGCGTACTGGGCGACGAGGCGGTGCTTGCCCTTGCCGAGCTTGGCGACGACCACGCGGACGACGCCGCGGTGGCCCGCCGTGAGCGTGCTCTGGCCGACGACGCGGCCGCCGCGAGCAAGATCCCGTACGACGACCCGCCCGGTGGCCGTCTTGCCGGCGCGGACGGTGACGGTCGCGGTGCCCTTCTTGCGCGCCGCCACCTTGTACGTCGCCGCGGTGGTCGAGGCGACCTTGGCCACCACGCCGCCGCCGGTGCCGCCGGAGCCGGTCGCGAACAGCGGGACGTACGGCGTCACGTACGCCTTGTTGCCGCCGTGCCCGCTCACCTTGAAGGCGACCTGCAGGTGGTCGCCGCTCTCGGCGACGGCGCACGGCTTGGTGCCGGCGGTGCGGCCGGGGCAGCTGGGGGCGCGGGTGGCGGTGCCCTTGAGGGCGCGCTTGGCGACGACGGGGACCTGGAACTCGAAGATCTGTCCGCGCTCGAGGGTGATCGCGCGGCCCCCGACCGAGGCGATCGCGATGCCGCCGTTGGGGCCGCGGGTCAGCTCGACCCGGTCGGTGGAGAAGGTCGGGGTCGGGTCGTCGATGTCGTTGATGCCCCACTTGACCGGCTCGTCGGGGTAGCCGAAGGCGGTCTCGTCGAAGACGAGCTCGGGCAGGACGGCGACGCCGCTGCTGCACGGCAGGCCGACGAGGCCGATGTAGCCGTGCAGGAGGAAGGGCTCGCCCACCTTCGGCACCTCGCCGGTCGGGGACCACCAGCCGGTGTTGGCGGTGACGCCGGTCGAGGGCAGGCGGGTGAGGCAGTCGATGATCGTGTCGGACTGGCTGGTGCCGTCCTGCCACTCCCCGGCGGCGGCCTGGGCGGGGGACGCGAAGGCCACTGGGCTGCCGCGCAAATTTCGGACAGTGATTAATTGTGTTTTTACGCTGCCTGCTGCTGGTTGCAGTACTCGTCGTGGACCTCTTGTGGGGTGCGGTAGCCGAGTGCTGAATGAAGACGTAGGCGATTATAGCGGAATTCGATGTACCGGGCCACGTCTTTCCTCGCTTCGTCGCGGGTGGGATAGGTCACGCGATTGACCCGTTCGACTTTCACCGCTGCGTTGAACGATTCGGCTAACGCGTTATCGAAACAGATCCCAGTTCTACCCACCGACCGGCGAAGATCGAGTCGTGAGGCTGCGCGGGCAAATTCGTCGCTCATGTATTGCGTTCCGCGATCCGAGTGGATCACACATTGTGATTCCAGGGTGTAGTTGCGTGCGGCCATATCCAATGCCTCGACTACCAAAGAGGTGCGCATGTGGTCGGCCATGGCGTAGCCGATGCAGGCCTTGGTGGCGCAGTCGATCACCGTCGCCAGGTACAACCAGCCCTCATCCGTGCCGATGTAGGTGATATCGGAGACGAGTTTGGTTCCCGGCGCGTGGGCGGTGAAGTCGCGTCCGAGGAGGTCGGGCACTGCGGCGGCGTCGCCGGCGATGGTGGTGGTCGGCCGGGACGGCCGGGGCTGGCACGGCACCAGTCCGAGCTCGCGCATCAGCCCCCGCACCAGCTCCGGGCTGGCGTCCTCGCCCATGCGGCCGAGGGAAGCGTGGATCCGCCGGTAGCCGTAGGTGGCGTCGGAGTCGTCGAAGACGGCCTCGATCACGGCCTTGAGTCGCTCGCGACGCTGTGCGGTGGCCGAGGCGGGCCGGTCGGCCCAGTCGTAGAAGCCAGACCGGGACACCCCGGCCCAGGCGCACATCTTGACCACCGGATAGTGCGCCTTCTGCGCGTCGATGAACTCGTATTTCGCGCTCACCGATACTCCTGGGCGAAGAAGGCCGCCGCTTTTCCCAAGAACTCGTTACGCATCCGCAGTTCGCGAACTTCACTCTCGAGCTCACGAAGTCGGGCACGCTCCGATATCGACAGTGGCGACTCTTCCTCGGGGTTCGCCTCCCGGTACTTCGCGCACCAGTTTCCCAGCGTGCCTTCATTGACGTGGATCTCGCGGGCGACCTCGGCGATCGAACGAGACGACTCGATCACCATTTTCACGGCCTCGTCCTTGAACTCAGGCGTGAACTTTCGACGCTTTTCCGGCATTAACTAGTTACCTCCATTTCGGAATGGACCTTATTTGATCCACTGTCCGAAATGTCTGAGGCACGCCACACCAGGAAAGCGGTGAGGAGGGTCGCGGCCAGGGCGAGGGGGGATCTGCGGTTCCGGTCCGGTGAGGTCATGCGGCGACGCTAGGAGGCGGTTCGTCCCGCGGGCGACGACCGTTGTCCTCGGTGTTGTCCCTTCCGTGTCCCGGCTTTGTCCCTGTGCCGTCTATGCTCACCGACGTGCCTGTTGCCGAGCGAAGGCGGGCTGCGTGAGCGAGACCCGGGAGTCGATCCTCCGGCAGGCGTCGATCCTCTTCTGGCGACACGGGTACCGCGGCACGAGCACTCGGCAGATCGCCGCGAGCGTGGGGGTCACCCAACCCGCGCTCTTCCACTTCTTCAAGTCCAAGCAGGCGATCGCCGAGAACCTGCTGGCGGTCAGCCTCGACGAGACGCTGGTCAAGGCCCGGGCCGCGCTCGCCGCGCCGGGCTCGCCCGCGGAGCGCCTCCACACCTACGTGTACGACGACCTGCTGGCCATCCACTCCGGCGCGATCCCACTGGCGGGAGCCCACGCGTCGGACTTCGTGCACGAGCCGGGCTTCGAGGCGTGGGCGGCCAAGCTGGGCGAGCTGGCCGACATCCTGCAGGCGCTGGTCGCCGAGGGGATCGCCGCCGGTGAGTTCGTCGCGATCGACCCGGTGGTCGCCGAGGCGATGATCGCCGGGATCACGATCAGCCACATGAACCTCAACACCCTCGGCCTCGCGACGTCGCCGGAGGAGGCGGCCCGGCAGGGCGCGGACTTCATCCTGCGCGGGCTGCGGGCCGCCACACCCTAGGGGCGGTCCTCGGGGACGGGCCGCATCCGCCGCTCGGGCCGGCCGAGCAGGATCGCCAGCCCGGTGCCGACGGCGACGATGCTGAACACGATCGACACCGCCCAGATCTCGAACGTCGACGCACCCGGCGCCGCCAGGATGCTGCGCGGCCAGGCGATGTTGACGACCTCGAACGCGAGCCAGGTGAAGGCGATCCCGACGATCACCCGGAAGCCCAGCTCGGCGCGGCGGGTCGGCAGCGGGCGCCAGCGACCGGTGAGCAGGGCGAAGGCGGTCGCCGCGACGACCAGGAAGAACGTGATGTAGAGCCCGCCGGTCCCGAAGGTGATCATGGTGCCGATCGCCCGGGGGTTGAGGCCGAGCAGCAGGCCGAGCCCAGCGAGGGTGCTGGCCAGCGCCATGGCGCGGACGGGTGCGGCGCTGCGCTGGGTGACGTCGTCGAGCCGCAGGCTCCGCGGCAGCACGCCCTCGCGCGCGGCGGCGAAGATGACCCGGCCCAGGTAGGTCTGCATCGACAGGACGCACGCGACGAAGGTGATGCAGACCAGCGTCAGGAACGGGATCCGGGCCCAGTCGCCGAGGTTGGCGAGCACGGTGTGCAGGATCGGGTCGGCCACGGCCGCCGGGGTGAGAGGGCCGTTCTCCGGAGCGCTGAGGATGACGGCGATCGCCACCACCATCACGACGAGGCCGACCACAGCAGTGGCGGAGACGACGGCCCGCGGCACGCTCCGGCTCGCGTCGACGGTCTCCTCCGCGACCGAGGCGCCGGCGTCGAAGCCGACGAACGCCCAGCCGCAGACGGCGAAGGCTGCGAGGACGGCGGTCAGGGACTTCCCGTCCTCGGCTGCGAGGGAGCCGGCGCTGGTGAACAGCACGCTGAAGTCGTGGTGCCGGAAGCCGATGATCAGGACGAGCCCGAGCACCAGCGAGGCCACGATCTCGCAGACGATCCCGAGGTTGACGAGCGCCTTGGTGGCGCCGACGCCGAGGCTGTTGACGCCGAGCGCGACCAGGAGCAGCGCGGCGCTCCAGACGGCCTGCTCCACGCCGGAGACCGGGCGGTCCAGGAGGAGCTGGGAGAGCCAGGGGGCCGCCAGGTAGGTGACGGTGGTCAGGGCGGCGGAGACCGCGACGACGTACGTGACGCCGGTGAAGACGGCGTACCGCGGGCCGACGAGGCGGCGGGCCCACTGGAACGGGCCGCCGGCGATCGGGTAGCGGCCGGCGAGGACGCCGAACACGAGCGCCGTGCACAGCTGGAGGAGCAGGCAGGCGCCGAGCACCCAGACCCAGCCGGGGCCTGCGGTCATCAGGCCCAGCGGCACGATCGCGTAGAGCCCGACCACCGGCGCGACGGTCGCGACCCCGATCGAGAACGTCGACCAGACGCCGAGGCCCCGGCGCAGGACGGGGCGGTAGCCGAGCTGTTCGAGCTGCTGATCCGCGGATCGCGCTGTCGTGTCAACCACGGGGGGACCTTTCTCTCATGGCTCCTTATCGATCGATAAGGGCCTGGGGTACTGTCCCACCCGACAGCCCCACAAGCAAGAGGAGTCCGGCATGACCCAACGAGCAGCGATCGTGCAGCGGCCCGCCCGGCTGCACGACCTGACCGCGTCCCTGGAGATCGCCGCGCAGGCGATCGCCGAGGCGGCCGCAGGCGGGGCGGACCTGGTCGTCTTCCCGGAGACGTGGCTCACCGGGTACCCCGGCTGGGCCTTCTCCTGCACCTCGTGGGGGAACCGCCGGGCCCGCGACCTGTACGCCGCGATGCTCCGCGAGAGCGTCGTCGTCCCCGACGACATCGACGCGCTCCGCGGCGCCGCCGCCACCCACGACGTCTCGGTCGTGATCGGCGTCAACGAGCGCTCCGAGCGCGGCAGCGGGACCCTCTACAACTCGCTCGTCACGATCGCGCCGGACGGCGAGGTCGTCAACGTCCACCGCAAGCTGGTCCCCACGCACGCGGAGAAGATCGTCTGGGCGCCCGGCGACGCCGCGGGGCTGCGCGCCGTCGACCTGCCCGTGGGCCGGGTGGGCGGACTCGTCTGCTGGGAGCACTGGAACCCGCTCGCGCGCGCCGCGCTCCACGCCGACTACGAGCAGATCCACGTCGCCGTGTGGCCCGACCTGACCGAGGAGCACCTCCTCGCCGCGCGGTCCTACGCCTTCGAGGGACGCTGTTACGTCATCGCCGCCGGCCTGCTGCTGCCCTACGAGGCCGTGCCGGAGGACATGCGCGAGGAGTACGCCGCCGCGCTCGGCGAGGACCACCGGGTCGGCCCGGGCGAGCACTACTTCGCCGGTGGCTCCGCCGTGATCGGACCCGAGGGCGAGTGGATCCTCGAGCCGCAGCGCGGGGTCGAGGGGATCGTCTACGCGGACCTCGACGTCGACGGGCTCCCCGGCCTGCACCTCGACCTCGACGCGACCGGCCACTACGCGCGTCCCGATGTCCTCCGGCTGACGGTCGACCGCCGCCGGCTGCGGACCGTGGCGACCGTGGCGACCGCTCCGGAGGACGTGTGAGCGCGGACGGCCTGGTCGGCATCGGCCTGGTCTCGATCTCGCTGGGCGCCGTCTCCGGCTTCGCGCTGGCGGCGGCCGTCGAGCGCCCCGGCTCCCTGCGGCGCTTCGGCGTGGTGGACCCGCACCGGCTGCGTCAGGTCCACCTCGACTGGATCATCATGGGCGCCCTGCTCGTGGCGGTCGGCCTGGCCGTGCCCTCGATCCCCTGGTACGTCGTGCTGCCCGTCGCCTTCGGCGGCATCGTGAACCCGCTGTCCTTCCTGCCCATGGCGTTCTCCAAGACCGTGCACGAGAAGGCGTGGTTCCGGGGTGGCTCGTACCTGTCGTTCGTCGCGCTGAGCGCGGGACTCGTGGCGGCGACCGCCTGGTACCTGGCGGGGTGACCGCGGGTCAGCGCGGCCGCGGGGCCGGTCCGGGGTGCACCGCGAGGACGGCGTGGTCGATCGCCTTGATCGCCGCGGCCGTGCGGGACGTGACCTCGAGCTTGCACAGGACGTGGTCCATGTGGGTGCCGACGGTGCGGACGCTCAGGTGCAGGGAGGCCGCGATCTCGGCGTTGGAGAGGCCGCGGGCCACGAGCGAGAGGATCTGGACCTCGCGCCGGGTGAGGCCGAACGGCGTCCGCGCCCGCTGGAGCGTCAGCACGGTCGGATAGGTCAGGTCGCCGGTCGGCAGCACCTGGACGTGGGCGCTGACGCCCCGGCCGCGCTCGCGCTCGTCGAACCACGGGAACCGGGCCTGGGCCGGCAGCGCCGGGCTCGCGTCGAGGTGGGCCAGCAGCTCGGCCGGCGGCATCGGCCAGTCGCGCAGGGGCTGCCAGTCGCCCTGGGCGTCGCGGACCGCGACGGCGTCGGCGTCCGGCGCGCACTGCAGCACCAGCGCGTGGGCGTTGCGGTCCGGTGCGACGAGGGGGAAGAGGGCGGCGCCGGCGACGCCCAGCAGGGACCGGGTGCCCTCGATGGGGGCGCGGACGTCCTCGATGTTGAGGGTGAGCATCCCCAGGTAGTCGCCCTCGGGGGAGCGGAGCAGCATCGTCGCGCCCTCGCCGTACCCGTGCGGCTCGAGGACCGTCGTGTAGAAGCCCGATCCCTTGCGGTCGAAGGGGCAGTCGTCCCAGAAGACCGGTCCGTGCTGGTTGGCGAGGACGGGCCAGACCCGGTCGTTGCGGTAGAGGTCGCTGTGCAGCGAGGCCAGCACGGCGTCCGGGTAGCCCCGGCTGGCGATGACTCGGTGGGTGCCGTGTGCGGCATCCCACCGGGCCAGCTGGACGGCGGCGTACGAGAGGACGTGGCGCAGCTCGTCGAACACGGCCTCGGCGCGCTCGGCAGCGGGCGCCAGTCCGGCGACGATCCCCGGGACCCGCCACGCGGCCTCGATCGCCTGTGATGCGGGGTACCCGCTGCCCATGTCCACCTCCGTGCGCCCCCTGCACTCTACGCAGCCGGAGGCGGCCACGGACCCCCGTCGCCCGAGAACAGCCGGTGCACGACGAGGTACGCCGCCGCGCCCGCGACCATGCCGACCACCGCGGTGGAGAGCTGCGGCGCGAAGGCCTCCGCGAGCCCTGCGCAGGCGCTGCCCAGCGCCCAGCCGGCGAAGGCGTGGACGCGGTAGCCGGACGCGACGACCGCGCACTCCGTGCGGCGTACGACGAGCTGGTCGACGATCATCACCGCGCCCAGCGACGGCACGAGCACGCCGAGCAGCGAGAGCCAGGTGCTGAAGTGGTTCCAGGCGCCCGAGATCGCGATGGCGATCCCGAGCACGCCGATGACGGTGGCGGCCAGCTGCATGCTCCGCCGGGTCAGGCTCGCCCAGCCGACCGCGGACAGGTAGAGGTTGTGCGCGCAGACGCTGCCGAGGTTCATGAACAGCAGCAGGATCGCGAGCACGGCGAGGAGACCGCCCTGGTCGGCGAACCTGCCGAAGAAGTTGGCATCGGTGGCCGACGCGGTGGCCGCGGTGATGAGGCCGCCCAGCAGCATCGAGACCGAGTTGGCGAACGGGAAGGCGCCCGCGGTCGAGATCAGCGAGTGGCGGGTGTTCTTGGCCCACCGGTTGAAGTCGCCGGTCATGGTGCCGCCGTCGACGAACAGGGCGATCACCATCGTGACGGCGAAGCCGAAGGTCAGCGACCCGTCGCCGTCGTACGAGCTGACGGCCGACCAGCCGGCGGAGGTCGTCGCGTCGATCGCGGCCCAGAGCCCGAAGACCAGGAACAACGGGATCGACACGTAGCCGATCAGCGTCAGCGCCTTGACGCCGAGCACGGTGAACCCGGTGTAGAGCAGTCCGGCCACGACGGTCACGACGACGACATTGACGTCGAAGGCGTCGGCCATGCTCTCGCCGGTCAGGGCCACCTGCACCGCGAACCAGCCCACGACGATGGTCGCCATCGAGCCGGTGATGATCGTGGACCCCTTGGCGCCGAAGGTCAGGGCCGACTGGAGGCGGAAGTTGAGGCCGTGCCGGGTCGACACGATCCCGATCAGCCCGGTGTACGCGAACAGCACGAGGTTGCCGACCAGGATCGCCAGCGCACCGTGCGCCAGCCCCAGGGCGGCGACGATCAGGCCGCCCGAGACGGCGCAGGTGAGGATCATCGGGAACCCCATCCACACCAGCACGTTCGAGATCAGCGAGCGCCGGGCGCTCAGCGGGACGGGCGTGTTCTCGTACTCCTCGGAGAGCACCGAGTGCTCGGGCTCGGTGGGCGGGGGCGGTGCCGTGAGGCCGGTGGCGGGGAGGGTCATGCCGCGTCTCCTTGCGAGGTGAGGTGGGCGCTGAGCGGCCACGGCCGGGCGGCCTCGAAGGCCGAGATCGCCCGGAGGACGGCGACATCGCCGTGCCGCGGACCGGTGACCTGCATCCCCACCGGGAGGCCGTCGACGGTCCCCATCGGCACCGATGCGCTGGGGTTGCCCGAGAAGTTGGTCAGGTAGGTCATGCACCAGCCGATCAGCGGATCGACCGGCTCGCCCTCGATGCTCGACGGCCCGACGGTGTCGCCGTCCGAGCGGTTGCGCACGGGCATCGCGGCCACGGTCGGCGAGACGACCAGGTCGTACGTCGCGAAGGCCGCGTGCATCTCGTCGTACACGTGGGTGCGGGTCTGCGCGTCGCGGACCAGGTCGTCGACGCGGAGGGCCGGCACCCGGGAGGCCCAGTGCAGGAGCTGGTCCGGGAGCCCGAGCGCCGCGAGCTCGTAGCCCTCGTCGCGCAGCTGCCCGAGCCCCTCGTGCACGCCCACCGCCGTCGTACGGCACCAGGTGTCGGTGAGCTCGGTGTGGCTGTGCCGCCAGCCGAACCGGACCTCCTCGACCTCGGCACCCAGCGACTCCAGCGCGAGAAGCGCCTCGTGGAAGACCTGCACGATCCCGCGCTCGACGGGGAACAGGCCGAAGTCCGGCGTGAAGCCGATCCGCACGCCCTGCAACGACTGCTGCCCCAGGTGCTCGGCGAACCGCGGTGGCGCGGTGCCGGTGCTCGACGGATCGCGTACGTCGGGACGGGCCATCGCGGTGAGCGCGAGCGCGCAGTCCTCGGTGCTGCGCGTGATCGGGCCCTCGTACAGGAAGAGCGAGGGGCCGAACGCGTTCGGCCGGGTGACGAAGGGGATCGTGCCGGGGGACGGCTGGAAGCCGACGGCTCCGCACCACGCCGCCGGGATCCGGATCGAGCCGCCCCCGTCGGTGGCCCCCGCGACCGGGACGATGCCGCCGGCCACCGCGGCCGCGCTGCCGCCGGAGGACCCACCCGCGTTGTGGTCGAGGCTGTGCGGGTTGCGCGTCGGACCGGTCACGGCGTTGTCCGTCGTACCGCGGAAGCCGAAGGCCGGGCTGTTCGTCTGGCCCACCACGATCGCGCCGGCCGCCTCCATCGCGGCCGGGAAGGTGCTCCACCCCGTCGCCCTGCGCTCCAGCAGCCCCGGGACCTGCCCCAAGGTGGCCGGCCAGCCCGGCTTGTGGCCGAAGAGGTCCTTCATCAACGTCGGCACGCCCGCCAGCACGCCGACGTCCTCGCCGGCCCCGATCCGGCGCTCCAGGTCACGCGCCCGCGTCGTCGCCTCGTCGCGGGCGACGAAGGTGACCGCGTTGAGCACCGGGTCGAGCCGGTCGAGACGAGCCAGCGTCGCGTCGAGCACCTCGACGGGAGACACCGCTCGGCTGCGCACCGCGCGGGCGATCGACGCGGCTCCCGCGTCCAGTAGTTCGTCCATGCTTCCTCCAGGTCTGCGGCGCCAGCGCTTGTGACGCGCCGCACACGCTAGGGAGGAGGGGAGGCCTGCCACATCGGGTGAAATACGTAGGAACGGGGGCTGCTTCCGCGGCCCGGAATCCGCCTCTAGGCTGCTCCGGTCACCTGCACGACGTCCCCCTGTGAATCGGGAGCTCACCTTGCCGCTCCGCAGCCGCGCACGCCTCGGATGGGCCGCCGTACGGCTGGGCATGGGGGTGGCAATCGTCGCCGCCACCGTGGTCACCCTGTCCGGATCGGTCGACGCCTGGGACGCCGCCGGGTACGCCGACCGGGCGACCCTGTGGGTCAACTTCTTCAGCTACTTCACGATCCTGTCGAACATCGCCGCCGCGGCCCTGCTCCTGCTCGGCGCCGCGCGCCTGCTGCTGCACACCGGGACCGGCACCGGCGCCGAGCCTGCCTGGCTCAGCGGCACCCGGGTGGCCGTGGCGACGTACATGGGGATCACGGGGCTGGTCTACAACCTGCTGCTGCGCGGCCTCGCCGTCACCGGCGGCGGCGACGTCCCGAGCTGGACCAACGAGGTGATGCACGTCGTCGGGCCCGTCGTCGTGGTCCTCGACTGGATCCTCGCCCCTGGCCGCCGGGCCCAGCCCTGGAGCCGGATCGGCGTCATCCTGGTGTTCCCGATCGCGTGGGCGGCGTACACGCTGGTGCGGGGGCCGTTGGTCCACGACCAGATCAAGGGCCGTGACGGCTGGTACCCCTACCCGTTCCTCAACCCGGACAACGGCGGCTACCTCGCGGTGGCCGGCTGGGTGGTGGCCATCGCGCTGGCGTTCGCCGCGGTGGCGGCGGTGCTGGTGCGGGTCGCGCGACCGCGGGCCGGATCGTCGCTACCGTGACCTGAGTCGGCCTCCTCGGTCGGCTCCTTTCCAGAGGAGAACGGACATGGACGACGTCGTGGTGGTCCTCGAGCTCGCCGTGGTGCTGGGCGCCATCGTGATGGGCACCCGCTCGAGCGGTGTGGGTCTCGGTCTGTGGGGCGGCACGGGCGTCGCCGTCCTGGTCCTCGTCTTCGGCGAGGACGTCGGCAGCCCGCCGGTCGACGCGCTCCTCATCGTCCTCTCGGTCGTGCTCGCCTCGTCGATGATGCAGCTGGCCGGTGGGATCGACTGGCTGGTCACGGTGGCGGCCCGGCTGATCGCGGCGCGGCCACGCCAGATCACGCTGATCGCGCCGCTGGTGGCATTCCTCTTCTCGGTCGGCGCGGGCACCTCGAACATCCTCTACCCGCTGCTCCCGGTGATCAGCGACCTCAGCTACCGCAACGGCATCCGCCCGTCACGGCCGCTGTCGCTCTCGGTCGTGGTCACGGGCGTTGCGCTGGCGTGCAGCCCGGTCTCGGCGGCGATGGCGGCGATGGTCACGCTGACGGAGGTCGCGCCCTACGGGTTCGAGATGTTCGACATCATCAAGATCACCCTCCCGGCCGCGATCATCGGCATCGTCCTGACGTCGCTGGTCGTCAACCGGCTCGGTGCCGACATCGAGGACGACCCGGAGATCCAGGAGCGGATCCGGTCCGGCCAGATCGGGGCGCCGGGTGCTGATGCGGCCAAGGGCGTCGCGGTCGAGGCCACGACGGCCGGCCGCAACGCCGCGCTGCTCTTCCTGCTGGGGGTGGCGGCGATCGTCGTCCTCGGTCTCTGGAAGGACCTGCGGCCCGAGGGCGCCGACGGCTCGCCGCTGGGAATGACGCCGATCATCCAGATGATCATGTTCGTGGTCGGCACCCTGATCCTGCTGGTCTCCCGCCCCAAGGTCGCGGCGATCCCCGAGCAGACCGTCTTCCGGGCGGGCATGGTCTCCGCGATCGCCTTGTTCGGCCTCGCCTGGATGACCGACACGTTCATCTCCGCCCACACGGACCTGATCGTCGACAACGTCGGCAGCCTGGTCGAGAACGCGCCGTGGATCTTCGCCCTCGGTGTGTTCGTGGTCTGCGTGCTGACCACCAGCCAGTCCACGGCGACGCGGACGATCGTGCCGATCGGCCTCACCGCGGGCCTCGCGCCCGGGTTGGTCGCGGGCATGTGGTCGGGCGCCTTCGCCGGGATCTACCTGCTGCCGACCAACGGCTCCCAGATCGCGGCCGCCAACTTCGACGAGTCGGGGAGCACCCGCCTCGGTACCCGGCTGGTCGACCACTCGTTCGCCATCCCGACCGTCGTGCTGACCGTGACGACGGTCGCCGCGGGCGCGCTGCTGGGCGCGGTCCTGGGCTGACTCGCGGCCCGCACCCTCACGCGCCGTCGAGCAGCGCGCGGTAGTCGGCCCAGGACGTCACGCACGCCCGCGCGATCCGGTCGACGTGCTCGGGATCGGGCTCCGGCCAGTCGTCCCCGGGCGCGGAGATGTGGGCCGTGCCCGCGGCGCCGAGCAGCAGCTCGCGGAGGAACTCGGCCTGGACCGCGTCGAGCGTGACCCCGGCGCGACCGGCCTCGTCGCCGAGCTCGCGGAACCGCGCGCCGGCGCTGATGATCTCCTGGCTGCCGAGGTAGGGCTGGTTGAGCAGGACGTCGTCCGGGCTGGCCACGGCGAAGCCCGACCGGTGCGCCTGCGCCAGCAGCCGGATCCGCTCGGGCGCCATCGTGACGGTCCCGTCGGCCGTGGGGTCGCCGTGGGCGTCGCCACGGTTGGAGAGGGCGACCACCCGCGGGAGGCGGTCCGCCGGGGCCCGTTCGACCCGGACCGCGCCGTCGCGCGTGGTCGTGCAGTTCATCGTGTCGTGGAACGAGAGGGTCGTGAACCTGCGTGACGCCGAGCGCCCGGCGATCGTGCTCGCGGCCATCCGCTCGATGAGCTCGCTGCGGGTGCGCTGGTAGACGTCGACCCCACGGCTCCCCGCGTCGACGAACGCGTCGACCAGACGGGCGATCCCCGCGTCGTCCTCGGGGACGGCGAGCATCGGGAAGAAGGAGAACGTGACGGGACGGATCGCGTCGACCCCGGTGAGGTCGACCGGTTGGAACGGCCCGGCGTCGCGCACCCGGCGCAGCGCCTCGGCCAGGGACGCGGCGAGGTCGTCGGGACGGGCGCGGTTGGGGTCGCGGACGAGGCGGGGGTGCGGGTTCTCGACGTACACGATGCTGGGGTCGAGCTCGGCCCAGCGGCGGACGATCGCCGCGGTGGTGCAGTCGGTGTAGTCGAGCTGGAGCCGGCGGGTGAACCCCGGCGCCAGGTACGGGCGCAGCTCGCCGGGGATCGCGCTGCCGGCGTGCGGGCAGCTCACCAGCAGGTCGGCCTCGGCCAGCGCGTCGTCGAGCGAGCGGCGATCGCGGTCGGCGTAGAACACGATGTCGGTGAGGTCGAAGCTCTTGCCGTCCGGGAGGAACAGGAGGTCCGCGCTCATCCCCGAACGCTAGGGACGGTGCGCGCCCCTGGCAACCGCGCGACCGGGGCTCAGCGTCGCAGCTGCGCGAGGATCCACGCCGTCGCCGCCCCCACCGAGTACGACGCCGAGTTGGTCTCCGAGTGCCCCGCCAGCCAGCGCCCGAGCGTCACGTCGAGCCCCTGGCGCCGGTAGGAACGGACCAGCTGCTCGGTGAAAACGAACGGCGCGACCGCGTCGACCAGGCCCTCCTCGATGCGGACCGGGAGGGGGCGCAGGCGGAGCCGGCGGACGTCGTCCTGGGCGAGCTGGGTGGTGACGACGCGGACGAGCTCGTTGCCGCGGGGGCCGAGGAGGCGGGCGGGGGCGAGGCCGCCCCAGGAGTCGGGGGCGGCGAGCTCGGCGAGGCAGCGTTGGTCGAGCTGGTTCCAGAGGGCGCGGGCGCGCGGGCTGAGGCCGCCGTCGAGGGCGAGGCGCTGGACGGCGGGGTCCTCGACGGCCTGGCCCTTGATGATGAGGGCGGCGAGGGCCACGAGCTCGCCGGTGAGGGGGGCGACGGCCACGGGGAGGGGGCGCAGGGTGCGGACGAGGACCTCCATCTGGGTGACGGGGGTGATCGCGTGGACGCCCATGAGGCGCATGCCCGGCACGAGGGGACGACGGCGGTCGGCGACGTTGAGGGCGGCGACCCCGCCCTCGGAGTGGCCGGAGGCGACCCAGCGTCCGTTGAGGGGGACCAGGGTGCGGGTGGCGGCGACGAGGTCGACCATCGAGCGGCCGAGGGAGGCGCCGCGCAGGTAGGGGTGGGCGCCCGGCGTACCGAGGCCCTCGTAGTCGGGGCGGGCGACGGCGACGCCGGCCGCGAGGAGGCTGCGGGTGAGGTCGTCGCCCTGCTGCATGCGGCGCAGCTCGGGGTGACCGGGGGTGCCGTTGGTGGGGGCGCAGCGGTCGGCGATACCGGTCGTCATGTGGCCGTAGACGACCAGCGGCCAGCCGGCCTTGGGGGCGCGGCCGCGGGGGACGAGCACCAGCCCCGTCGCCGGTACGACGCGCCCCGCCGCGGTGCTCGTCGTGTAGCGGACCTCGACGACGCGGCCGGCGCCGGCGACCTGGCTGGTCCGGCCGGCGGCGGAGGTGTCGAGGAGCGTGCCCGGGCGCGGTCCGGGGCGGGGGCCCGCGGCGGTGACCGGAGCCGTGGCCAGCAGCAGGACGGCGGTCGCGCCCGCGGCCGCGATCCGGCGCAGCGCCCGGTTCACCGCAGGCCCTGGCCGATCCGGTTGCTGGCCGTGCGGTCGAGCACGTCGAGCATGTCGGCGTAGAAGACGGCGACCGGGCGGAGCTGGGTCTGGTCGATCTTGTCGATGGTGTCGGCCTCGTCGTACATGTAGAGCGGGCCGGCGATGAGGCTGATCACCGGAACGCCCGCCTGGAGCACGAACGAGGCGTCGGTCGGGATGCCGCCGAGCAGCTTGGCGGGCAGCGTGGAGTTCAGGACCGCGGTGGTGTGCAGGTTGTTGCGCACGATGGCGGCGTCGAGCTTGAGCTTGAGCGGCAGGCTGACGTTCTCGAAGATGCCGCGCGGCTCGTGCTGCTCGAGCACCTTGAGCCGTCCGTCCTTGTCGACGACGGCGCGCTTGCCGACGTGCTCGATGGTCGCGTTGGCGACGATCCGGTAGGGCGTCTGCTTCTTGGTGATGTACTTCTCGACGAAGGCCTGGTGCTGCTGGTAGCCGGTGAAGTGGGTGTCGAAGGTCGCGAACATCATCGTCTTCTGGCGCGGCTGGTAGCCGCGTTTCTTGGCCAGCGCGCCGTAGTAGTCGGCGAGCGCGATGACCTCGGACGTGCCGGTGGCGTCCTCGACCGCGCCGGGGCCCTGGGAGTCGTGGTGCGACTGGACCATCACCGTGTCCTTGGTGCGTCCGGGCAGGAAGCCGACGACGGTCCGGGCGGTGACCGCCTTGCGCTCGACGGTGAGCCTCATCGTGGCGCGCCGGGTGGTGCCGAGGGCGGCGCGGAGCGCGGCGCCGTCCTTCTTGGTGACCCACACGCCGGGGACCGTCATCGGCGTCCGGCGGTAGTACTCGTTGTGGTAGCGGTTGGAGTCGAAGTAGTCGTCGAGGACACCGATCACCCCCAGCGCACCGCCCTTCTGGGCGGCCTTGACGACGCTCTCCTGGTTGGTGAGGTAGGGGTTGGCGCTCAGCAGCGCGCTCGGGTTGAGCAGGCGCAGGTAGGGATCCCACAGGAACGTCGTGAACGGGAGCAGCCCGGCCAGCGGCAGCTTGAAGTTGAGGTCGAAGAGCACCCACTTGCCGCGGACGTCGGTGCTGCCCACGTCGCGGCCGCCGATGTCGACGACCTCGGCGGTCCGGCCCTGCGGGCCGAGCGTGCGGGTGCCCGGCGTGGTCGGGCCGACGATGAAGGAGTGCGAGATCGGGAACGAGTCGATCCGGCGGCCGGCGACGCTGAGCGAGCTGGCCGAGGCCTTCCAGGAGTACGACGTCGCCGTCTCGTAGTGGACGTTCGTCAGGCCGGCCTTGCGGAAGCGCTGCGCGACGTACTCGGCGGTGCGCAAGCCGCCGGGGGAGCCGGTGGTGCGCGGTGCGAAGCCGACCAGGTCCCGGATGGTCGCCATGAAGCCCGCGGTGCCGGCCAGTCCGGGCCGGACCGGCGGGACGGGGGCTGCGGCCTCGGCGGTCGCGGAGACGGACGACGGGCCGGGGCCGCCGGTCAGGACGGGGACCGCGAGGGCGGCCGCGGCGACGACGGCGAGGCGCCGGCGGAGGGTGAGACGCATCAGGACTCCTGGGAGCAGTGGAGTGGAGTAACAGACTGTACTTCAATCGAGTGACCGCGGTCACGCCTTTGCCGGGAGTGGGGCATGATGTGGCCGTGCCGAGCGAGCCGGAGGTCGCCGCGATCTGCGACGGGGTGTTCTTCACCCACCCGGCGCCACTCCCGCGTGGGCGCCACAACATCGCCCGCGACCAGGTGCAGGCGGCTCAGCGCGAGCGGATCATGATCGCCGTCACCGAGCTGCTCGCCGCGCGCGGGGACCGCGGGACCGGCGCGCGTGAGGTGTGCGAGCGCGCGGGGATCTCGCTGACGGCGTACTACGACCTCTTCGCGGTCCGCACCGACGCGGTGTTCGCGGCGTACGACCGGTTCATCGAGGTGCTGCTGACCCGGCTGATGTCGGTGGCCTCCCTCGACGGCACCTGGCACGGGTACGTCGAGTCGGTGATGGCGGCGTACTTCGACGCGCTCACCGCCGACCTGGTCGTCGCCCGCGCCTTCCAGGTCGAGCTCGACGGCATGGGCTGGCCGGCCCGGGAACGGCGCCGGGTCGCCCTCGGCGCGCTGGCCGAGGTGCTGCGCACCAAGCACCAGGAGTGGGACCCGACCGCGGGCGAGCGGCTGCCCGACACCGCCTACCTCGCCGGTGTGTACGGCGTGCGCCAGCTCGCCAGCGACGCCCTCGACCGCCAGCACCCCCGCCCCGACGACGACGCCGTGCGCGCCGGCCTGGAGCGGGTGCGGGCCGAGGCGATCGACTGGGTGACCCGGCTGTTCGGCGCCTGACGCCCCGCCCCTGACGCCCGCCCCCGACGCCCCCGAAGCAAGGAGAAGCGCGATGACCACCTTCGACCGCGACGCCGCGAAGGCGTTCCAGAAGCGGATGATCCGGGTGCGCGAGGACGCCGCCCTGAACCTGCTCCTCGGCATCGGCGACGAGCTCGGCCTGCTCGACGTCCTGGCCCGGACCGGTCCGGCGGACACCGCGACGCTCGCCGCGGCGGCGGGCGTGGACGAGCGCTACCTGCGCGAGTGGCTCGACGGGATCGTGGCCGGCGACGTCGCGACGTACGACCCGGCGACGGGGCACTACGCGCTGCCGGCCGAGCGGGCGGCCTGCCTGACGCCGTCCGGTGGACCGGTGAACCTCGCGCGCAGCATGAAGATGCTCACCATGCTCGCGGGCGTGGAGCCCGAGCTGCGCGAGCGGTTCCGGGACGGCGGCGGTCTGGGCTACGACCGCTTCCCGCGGTTCCACGAGCTGATGGCCGAGGACGCGGCCGCGGTCCACGACGGCGGTCTGCTCGACGTGGTCGTCCCGGCGGTCCCCGGCCTCCACGACCTGCTCACCCGCGGCGCGACCCTCGCCGACATCGGCTGCGGCGCCGGGCACGCGATCAACCTGCTCGCCCGGGCCTACCCGGCCAGCCGCTTCGTCGGCTACGACCTCGGCGCCGAGCCGATCGAGGCGGCCCGCGCCGAGGCCGCCGCCTGGGGGCTGACCAACGCGACCTTCGAGGTCCGCGACGTCGCCGAGCTCGACGAGGACGAGCGGTACGACGTCGTGACGGCCTTCGACGCGATCCACGACCAGGCCTTCCCGGACCGGGTCCTCGCCGGCATCACCGCCGCGCTGCGGCCCGGCGGCCTGCTGCTGATGGTCGACATCAAGGCCCAGTCCGGGGTGGAGCACAACCTCGCCCTGCCGTGGGTCACCTACCTCTACACGATCAGCCTGATGCACTGCATGACCGTGTCGCTGGCCGACGGCGGGGCGGGGCTGGGGACCGTGTGGGGGCGGCAGGTCGCCGTACGGATGCTCGAGGAGGCGGGGCTGTCGGACGTCGAGGTGCTGGAGATCCGCAGCGATCCGTTCAACTACTTCTACGTGGCGCGCAAGGCGGCGGAGCGGGACGCCCTACTGCCGTGACCCGATCTCGGTGATGGGCTGGGTCCGCATGGCGGCGCGGGTCGCGACGGCCAGCGACACCAGCGCCAGGGCGGACATCGCGGCGACGACGACCGCGCTGCCGGTGAGGGGCAGGGCGGGCAGCGGCCGGCCCGAGATGCCGATGCTGATCCCCACGAGTGGGGGCAGCGCGAGCGCGATGCCGAGGAGCGCCGCGATCGAGGCGACGAGGACCGACTCGAGGCGCATCATGCTCCGCACCTGACGGCGGCCGGCTCCGACGAGCTGGAGGAGGGCGAGCTCGCGCGAGCGCTCCGAGGTGGCCATGGCGAGGGTGTTGGCGACCGCGATCGCGATGTAGCCGAGGATCACGAGCAGGGCGACCAGGTTCACCCAACCCTGCTGGCGCTGGGCGTCCGCGCCGGCGGCCTCGCCGGAGCCGTCGGTCACCGGCAGCCCGAGGCGGGCGATGGCCGTGCGGGCGGCGCCGGGGTCGTCGCCGGAGACCAGCGCGAACGTGGCGAGACCGCTGGTCGTGTGCGGGCGGACGGCGGCCTCTTCCATCGTGACGCCGCCGAAGCCGAGTCCGCGCTCGTAGATCGCGACGACCCGGGCGCGCAGCGGGGCGCCGTCCCCGAAGCGACCGGTGACCTCGTCGCCGAGCCCGATCCGGAGGGTGCGCGCGGCGTCGGTGCTCAGGGCGACGCTCGCGGCGCCGTCGAGGTCGTCGAGCGTGCCCTCGCGCACCTGCAGGTCGAGCAGTCCGGTGGAGGTGCTCGGGTCGATGCCCTGGAGGACCTGCTCGCTGCGGTCGTCGGTGCCGTCGAAGGTCCGGTAGTCGAGCACGGTCTGGCTGACCGTCACGGGGGACAGGGCCGAGACCGCGGGCAGGTCGGCGACCGAGGCGAGTGCCGGCGCGGAGAGTCCGGCCGGCGCGACGACCCGCAGGTCGGCGGTGACGCCCGCCGTCGCCTGGGACGCCGCCTCGTCGGCGATGATCGCGGGCGCGCCGAGCTGGACGAGACCGAGCGTGATGCCGAGCGCGATCGGGGTGACCGCTCCGGCGAGCCGGCGGCTGTTCGCCTGTCCGTTCGCGGTGGCGAGGAAGGCGGACGGTGACGTCCGGCCCAGCAGCTCCCCCGCTGCCCGGACGGCGACCGCGACCAGCCACGGTCCGAGGACGGCCGCGCCGATGATGAGCACGAGAGCCGCACTGGCCGAGGCGGCGGCCGCGGCCTCGCCGTCGAGCCACAGCGGGACCAGCGAGAGGGCGAGCCCCGCCGCGAGGACCACGACGCCGCCGATGATCCGGGCGG
This sequence comes from Pimelobacter simplex, assembly GCF_024662235.1. Taxonomy (GTDB): domain Bacteria; phylum Actinomycetota; class Actinomycetes; order Propionibacteriales; family Nocardioidaceae; genus Nocardioides. The sequence goes on along the minus strand of NZ_CP096276.1, from coordinate 4,530,418 downwards.
TGCTCACGGTGGCGGGGCCGGTGGCGCCCTCGCGCAGGGCGTCGACGGGGTCGAGGTTCGCCGGGCGGCGTGCGGCGATGCGCGCCGCGCCCCAGGCGGTCAGGAGGACGACGACCAGCGCGGCGAGCGCCGGGACCGGGCTGTAGGCGAGAGCGAAGTCGGCCGGGATCACGTCCCCGGCGACGAACGCGCGGCGCAGCACGCCGGCGAGCAGGTAGCCGGGCCCGACGCCGAGCAGCGCCGCCACCGCGGCCACGACGAGCACCTCCTGCGCCACCAGCGCATGGATCTGCCGCGGCAGCGCGCCCACGGCGCGCAGCAGGGCGAAGTCACGGCGTCGCGACTGCACCGACAGCGAGAGCGTCCCCGAGACGATGAAGAGCGCGACGAGGAGGCAGGTGCCGGCGAAGGCGCTGCCGATCGCGACGAGCGTCGCGCGCGACGAGCCCGAGTCGAGGAACTCCGCATCACCGCGTGCCGCCCCGGTGAGCACCGTCAGGTCGGGGTGCCGGTCGCGGATCCGCGCGGCGACGTCCTCGGGGGAGCGGTCGGTGAACACGCCCAGGGTCTGCGCGGCGCCGTCGTGGGGATCCAGCTCGGCGATGCGCGACGAGGTCAGGAACACGTGGCTCGCCCGCTCCACGCCTGCCGGGGCGGACGCCACCCCCACCACCCGGTACGACGACCGGACGCCGCCGTGGGCGAGCGGGAGGTCGTCCCCGACCGCCGCCTTGCCCGCGGTCACCACGACCTCGTCGTCCCCGTCGGGTGCCCTGCCGTCGGCCAGGGTGAACGGGGTGAGCCGGGCCGCCGACCACGGGTGCGCCTCGACGACGGCGCCGTTCCGGCCGTCCACGAGCGGCACGGTGACGTCGGCGATCACGCGGGTCACGCCCGGCACGGCGGCGATCGACGCCGGGTCCGGGGCCGGTGCCCGCTCGGTGAGGCTGATCGCGAGGTCCTCGGGCACGGGCACCTTCTGCTGCCCGGTGACGACCACGTCCGCGCCGGCGTACCGCTGCGGCGCGAGTCCGCCGCGGATCCCCGACTCGACGAGCACGCCGAGCCCGGTCACCAGCACGGTGGCGACGAGGATGGCGACCGCGACGCCGGCGAAGCTCGCGCGGTGGCGGCGCAGGTCGGCGCGGACGAGGCCGCCCGGCCGGGGCCGCTCCGGGCGCGTCACCACTCACCCAGCCCGGTCAGGTACTCGGTGATCCGGGCCGGCGTCGCACCGTCGAGGTGTCCCGCGAACGCGCCGTCGGCCAGGAAGATCACCCGGTCCGCGTGGGCGGCCACGACCGGGTCGTGCGTCACCATCACCACCGTCTGGTCGAGCTCGCGCGTCGTGTGGGCGAGCAGGTCGAGCACCTGCTTGCCGGTCCGCGAGTCCAGGGCGCCGGTCGGCTCGTCGGCGAACACGACGTGCGGCCGGGTGACCAGGGCGCGGGCGATGGCGACCCGCTGCTGCTGGCCGCCGGACAGCGCGCTGGGCAGGCGGTGCCGCAGCTCGTCGAGGCCGACCGAGGCGACCAGGAAGTCGAGCCAGCCGGCGTCGATCGAGCTGCGGGCGAGCAGCAGGGGGAGCGTGATGTTCTGCTCGACGGTCAGGGCGGGCAGCAGGTTGTAGGCCTGGAAGACGAACCCGACGTGGTCGCGGCGGAAGCGCGTGCGCTGCGCGGAGCGCAGGCCGGAGATCTCGGTGCCGCCCAGGCGGACGCTGCCGCTGGTCGGGCGGTCGAGGCCGGCAGCGGCGTGCAGGAGCGTGCTCTTGCCCGAGCCGGACGGGCCCATGATCGCGGTGAACGAGCCCGGCGCCAGGGCCAGGTCGACCCCGCGGAGGGCGACGGTGGCGGAGGCGCCCGAGCCGTACTTCTTGACGACGCCGTCGAGGCGGAGGGCCTCGCCGGTGGTGGGCACAGGAGGAGCGGCGACGGTGGTCGCGCGGTCTCGTCGAATCATGCTTCCACGCTAGGAATTCCGGCCGCGCGGCAGAATCCTGCTGGCTACCGTTCCGATGGTGGAGCTGGCTCTACCGTGCCGGACGGCGAGGCCGGGCAGACTGGTCCCATGACGTCGGACCGGCTGCGCGCGTGGGCCCGCAGCTGGCGGTTCCTCGCCGTCGAGGCCGGGGCGTCCGCCGTCTCGACCCTCTTCTTCATGGCGTTCCTCCTGCTCGCCCCCCTCATGCTGCTGACCGGGGGCGTGCTCGTCCTCCCGGAGGCGGCGCGGCTGCTGCGGCGCTGGGCCGAGCGCGCCCGCACCCGGATCGGGGCGTTCCGCGGTGCGCCGATCCCCGGTCCGAGCAGCCAGGAGCCGGCGGACCGCACGATCGACGCCCGGCTCCACTTCGCGTTCTCGCGGCAGACCCGTCGCGAGCTCGGGTGGCTCGTCGTCCACGCCGTCCCCACGCTGACGGTCACGCTGGTGTGCATCACGATCCCGCTGGGCGTCGTGAGCTCGCTGCTGGTGCCGTTCTACTGGTTCCTGGTGCCGGCCGACGAGCCCGTCGTGGCGCCGTACCCGGTGACCTCGTGGGGGCTGGCCGCGACGATGCCGCTGGTCGCGGCGGCGTACGCCGTGCTCTCGTGGTTCCTGGTGCTCGCCGCGGCGCGCGGGGTCGCGGCGGTCTCGGCCCGGCTGCTGACGCCCGACCGGCGCTTCGAGCTGCGGGCCCGGGTGGACTCGCTGACCCTCAGCCGGGCGGCGGCTCTCGACGCGCACGGTGCCGAGCTCCGCCGGATCGAGCGCGACCTGCACGACGGCGCCCAGAACCGGCTGGTGAGCGTCGTGATGATGATGGGCCTCGCCGAGCGCGCCTTCGAGACCGGAGGCGACGGGCTGCCACAGCTGCGCAGCGCGCAGGAGGCGGCGACCGAGGCGCTCGCCGGGCTGCGCCGGACGGTGCACGACATCTATCCGCCGATCCTCGACGAGCTCGGCCTCGAGGGCGCCCTCGCCTCGTTGGCCGGGCGCAGCGTGGTGCCGTGCACCCTGACGGTCGACGGCATCGGCCGGGTGCCGGCGGCGCTCGAGTCCGCCAGCTACTTCCTCGTGGCCGAGGCGCTCAACAACGTGAACAAGTACAGCGCGGCGCGTGCCGTGCACGTCCGGGTCGCCGTGGACGACGCGTGGCTCGTCGTCGAGGTCGAGGACGACGGCCGCGGCGGTGCCGTGGAGCGACCGGGGGGCGGCCTCGCCGGGATGCGGCGACGGGTGGAGGCTTTCGAGGGACGGATGACCGTGGTGAGCCCCGAGGGCGGACCGACGAACGTGAGGGCGGAGCTGGCATGCGGATCGTGATCGCCGAGGACGACACCCTCCTGCGCGAGGGACTGGCCCTGCTGCTGCGCAGCGAGGGCTTCGACGTGGTCGCCGCGGTCGACAACGCGGAGGACTTCCTCGCCCACCTGGACCACGCCGACGCCGCGGTGCTCGACGTGCGGATGCCGCCGACGTACACCAGCGAGGGGCTGAAGGCGGCGGTCGAGGCGCGCGCCCGTCGTCCCGGGTTCCCGGTGCTCGTGCTGTCGGCGTACGTCGAGGACCGGTACGCCGGCGAGCTGCTCGCGCGCGGTGCCGACGGGCTCGGCTACCTGCTCAAGGAGCGCGTGGGCAAGGTGGCCGCCTTCGTCGACGCGCTGCGCCGGGTCGCCGCGGGCGGCACCGTCATGGACCCCGAGGTGATCTCGCAGCTGCTGAGCCGGCGTCGCGCCGACGACCCGGTCCAGTCGCTCACCCCGCGGGAGCGGGAGGTGCTCGGGCTGATGGCCGAGGGGCTCGACAACGGGTCGATCGCGGAGCGGCTGGTCGTCACCGAGGCCGCGGTCAGCAAGCACATCGGCAACATCTTCGCCAAGCTCGGGCTCGCCACGTCCGACAGCGGGCACCGCCGGGTGCTCGCCGTCCTGGCCTACCTGCGGTCGTAGAGCCCCTGCACCTGGGCGGGGTCGGCGTCCCGGGCGAGGGCGACGTAGTGGTCCATCACGGCCGGTCGGTAGCGCACGGGGAGCGTCTGCCCGGGAGCGAGCCGGGTGAGCTCGGTGATGGTGAGGTCCTCGTCGGCGATCCCGCGGAACGCGGTGCCGTCGGGGGTCTCCACGTCGAGCACCAGGACCACGCGGGGGCTGCCGTCGCTGCTGACCTCGCGCCAGTCGACGAGGACGCCGAGCGCGAGCGCACCCGTGCGCAGCTCCGCCTTGCGCTTGCGGGCGGCGCTGCTCAGGAGCGGGTTCGGGGCGATGCCGGGGAAGGCGGGTCCGACGCCGAGCGACTCCCGGCTCAGGTCGGGCCTGAGCCGCGCCATCAGGTCGTCGAGCTTCTTGGTCCTCTTCCGCGAGCCGAGCATCCTGCACCTTTCCCACACCTTTGACTTCAAGTACTTGAAGTTCCTAGCCTCGATGAAGTGAGTGCGCAGACCCGGAGCCGGACCTTCTCCATCAAAGAGGCCGCGGCCCTGACCGGTCTGCCGGCCAGCACGCTGCGCTACTACGAGTCGATCGGCGTGGTCGCGCCGGTGAGCCGGTCCGCGAGCAGCGGGCACCGGGTCTACACCGAGGACGACCTCGACCTGCTGACCTGGGTGGCGTGCCTCAGCGCGACCGGCATGGCGGTGAGTGACATGCGCCAGTACGTCGCCAACGCCGCCGCCGGTGCGACGGCCGCCGAGCAGCAGATCGGGCTGCTCACGGCGCAGCGGGAGCGGTTGGCCCGCGAGGCCGAGCTGCTCGCCGTACGGCGGCGCTACGTCGAGCTCAAGATCGACGTCTGGCAGGCCGTGGCCGACGGTGACGACGCCCGCGCGTCGGAGCAGTCGGAGCGCGCCCGCGCACTCGCTGACGAGCTCAAGAGAACCAAGTGACGAGGAGATCTCCCATGACCTACGACCGCACCCGCGTTGCCGCCTGGGCCGCTCCCGAGAGCGGTGCGCCGCTCGCCCCGCTGACGATCGAGCGCCGCGCGGTCGGCGCGAACGACGTGCTCATCGCCATCGAGTACGCCGGCATCTGCCACTCCGACATCCACACCGTCCGCGGTGACTGGGGGCCGCAGCCGTTCCCCGTCGTCCCCGGCCACGAGATCGTCGGCGTCGTCACCGAGATCGGCGCGGACGTCACCAACCACCAGGTCGGCGACCGGGTGGGCGTCGGCTGCTTCGTCCGCTCGTGCCGGGAGTGCGTCAACTGCCGCAACGGCGACGAGCAGTTCTGCCTCAAGGGCGGCGTCGGCACCTACGCCGTCACCGACCGCGACGGCACCACCACCCAGGGCGGCTACTCGACGCACGTCGTCGTCGACGCGCATTTCGTGCTCTCCGTGCCCGAGGGGATCGACCCGGCCGCGGCCGCTCCGCTGCTCTGCGCCGGCATCACGACGTACTCGCCGCTGAAGAGGTGGGGCGCCGGTCCCGGCAAGAAGGTCGCCATCGTCGGCCTCGGCGGGCTCGGGCACATGGGCGTCAAGATCGCCCACGCGCTGGGCGCCGAGGTCACCGTGCTCTCGCAGTCGCTCAAGAAGCAGGAGGACGCCGAGCGGCTCGGCGCCGACCACTACCACGCGACCTCCGACCCGGCGACCTTCCAGGTGCTCGCCGGGAAGTTCGACCTCATCGTCAACACGGTGAGCGCGAGCCTCGACGTCAACGCCTACCTGCGGCTGCTCGCCGTCGACGGCGCCTTCGTCAACGTGGGGGCGCCGCCGAAGCCGTTCAGCGTCGAGGCGATGGCCCTCATCTACGGACGGCACTCGTTCGCCGGGTCGATGATCGGCGGCATCGCCGAGACCCAGGAGATGCTCGACTTCTGCGCCGAGCACGGCATCGGCGCGGACATCGAGGTCATCGCGGCGGACCGGGTCAACGAGGCGTACGAGCGGGTGCTGGCCTCCGACGTGCGCTACCGGTTCGTGATCGACGCCGCGACGATCGGCTGAGCTGAGGTCAGCTGGCGACGGTCGCTCGCCGCGAACCCGAAGGCCGTCACCAGCAGCCACAGCGCGCCCGGCAGGGCGGCGAGGTACTGCAGCGGCGACAGGGCGATCAGCACGACCAGGCCCCCGAGGACGAAGCCCACGCCCCCCACCCACCGCGGTACGACGCCCGCCCGCGAGGCGACCCCGACCGCGAGGCCGGCGAGCCCTCCGCCCGCCCACAGCCAGGGGATCGTGGCGATCCAGTGCGAGTAGGTGCTGGCGTCCTCGGGGAGGTTGACCGCCTTGTCGCCGATGCCGAAGAGGAACTCGGTGTCGAGCCCGCTGCCCAGCAGCTGGGCCGCGGCGACGAGCAGCAGGCCGGCGAAGGCGACGTCGGGAGCGAGTGCCTGGGGTGCGTGGCTGGACCGGATCCGGCGGCGCAGCCCGGCCGCGAAGACGACGAGCAGCAGGGCGGCGGCGACGGTCGTGACGTGGAAGGCGACGAGGAGGGGCCGCTTGTCCTCGAGCCCGGCCTCGATGAGGGCGGGCGTGACGATGCTGCCCTCCTCGTAGGGCCGGGAGAGCGCCAGCGACAGGAGCACGCTGGCGAGCGAGGCGACCCCGGCGAGGACGCCGGCGGCGGCCCAGTGCCGGGTGGTGCGGGGCGGGGCGGTGGTGGCGGCGGACAGTGAGATCGACATGCTGCCGAGGCTCGCGGTCCCGGCGTCCCGGTGGGCAGGGCGCGGGATCACCTTCGTGTGGGCGCCTCCTTCCGGGTCAGTCGTACGACGACGAGCGTGCCGCCGTCCGCGGGGGCGGTGACCCAGCACTCCAGGCCGGCCTCGGCCGCCCACTCGTGCATCGAGGAGAGCCCGACGCCCTCGGGCCCGGTGCGGTCGATGCCCCGGCCGTCGTCCTGGACCCGCAGCACCTCGCCCGGTACGGCGCCCAGCGCGACGGTCACCGCGGACGCGTCGGCGTGCCGGACCGCGTTGTGCACGGCCTCGGAGGCGATCCGGTGCACGATGCCGGCGCGGTGAGGATCGAGGAAGATCTCGCCGCTGGTGTCGAGGTCCAGGCGCGGTCCGGCGCCCTCGAACGACGTCACGAGCTGGTCGAGCGCGCGGCCCAGGTCGCGCACCGGAGCGGGTCCGCCGACGGCGAGGTTGGCCAGCGTCGCGGCCTGGGTGTCGAGGAGCTCCTGGACCCGCGCGACCGCGGCGACGGCGCCGGGCCGGTCGCCGCGGGCGAGCAGGTTGGCGGCGGCCGCGACCGAGAAGGCGGCGCCGGACAGCGCCGGTCCGAGGCCGTCGTGCAGCTCGCGGCGCAGTGCCCGCCGCTCGGCGTGGCGGGCGTCGGCGGCCAGCGCGCGGGCGGTGTCGAGCGCGGTCGCCGCGGCGGCGAGCCGGACCACGGCGCCGATGACGGGCGTGAGGTCCCCGATCGCCTCCCGGGTACGACGGCCGATCGGCAGCCCCCCGGCCGGACCGGTCACCACGAGCAGCGCGTCGTCGTCCGCGTCGAGGGAGAACGACACCACCGGCTCCGGTACGTCGGCCGCGGGCGCCGGCCCGATGTGGACCGAGCCCAGCCGCAGCGTCGTGCGCAGCGCGGCCGCGAGCGCGCGGACGCCGTCGTCGCCCGTCGCGATCTCGCCGACCTGGGCACCGAGGTCGGCGACTAGCCGCTCGGGGGCACCGGCCTCGCCGTAGACGAGGCGGTCGACCCGGTGCTGGATGACGTTGTGGGCGGGCAGCAGCGCGACGGCGATGACCGCCGCGGTGGTGAATCCGGCGGCGGCGCTGGCCTCGCCGGCGTACTCGAGGACGGTGACGGTGACGTAGTAGGCGCCCGCCGCGAGCACCGCGACGATGCTCGTCGTGAGCACCGTGCTGACCGCGACGTCGACGCCGCGCAGCCGGTGCTGGAGGCCCATCACGAGGATCGCGGAGGGATAGAAGATCTGCCCGATGATCGGCGCGATCGTGGCGAACGCCCACAGCGGCGCGGCGAGCTGGAGCGACGCGGGCAGCACCGTGACGAGGTACGACGCGGTGAGGAAGACGTGCCCCACGAGCAGCCAGCGCACGGGGGAGCGCTCGTCCGGCGTGGCCGCGCGCAGCCGCCGGACCATCACCACGATCACCGCCAGCGACGAGGAGAGCGCGACGGCGGCCGTGACGGCGTAGATGTCCTGCGCCGCCGTCTGGTACGACGGCCAGTCCGGCGCGAGGGGATTGCGGAGCATCCCGGGGCTCTGGTGGGTGAGCGAGGTCAGCGTCGCGATCGCCGTCGCCACCGCGACCACCGGCACCAGCACCCGGCGCAGCACACGGGCCGGCTCCGGGAGCAGGAGAACCGGGACGATCGCGGTGAGGAAGGTGCCCGGGACGAAGCCCCAGCCGCCGGCGTACGCGAGGAAGCCGCCGCCGGGCAGGCCCGGGCGGTCCGCGGCGAGCAGTCCGTACTGGACGCCGAAGGCGGCGAGGCCCGAGCCGACCGCATGCACGGCCATCACCACGGCGACCGGCTGCGGGCGGCGCAGGAGCAGGACGGCGGCGAGCGGCGCGTAGACGAAGGCGACCGTCACGCCGATGTCGTCGAAGTGCGCCTGCGCCTCCGGGGGCGAGGACGCGAGGAAGGTGCCCGGCACCGGCGCGGCCGGGAGCTGGAACGCCCACGCGATTGCCACGGAGCCGCCCGCGAGCCCCCATGACGTGACGACGACGAGCACCGCGGCGACCCAACGCCAGACGGGCGGGCGGCTCACCGGGGCTCGCTCCGGGCGAGGTGGAGCGTGGTGCCGTCGTCCGGTCCGACGTGGCCGTAGCCGGCGTCGGAGGCCCGCTCGAGCAGCGCCGCGCGCAGGGAGGTGGTCCGGTCGGCGTCGCCGAGCAGCCGCAGCGTCCAGCGGTCCGGCGCCACGACGGCGACCTCGACGCGCTCGATCCCGCCGTCGCGCCGGGCGCGCAGGACCGCCTCGGCGACGAGGTGGTAGACGACCTCGGGTCGCTCGGGCGGGTGCGCGACGTCGGCCCGCAGCACCGGTATGTCGAACCGCGCGGCCAGCTCGCCGAGGGCGCCCGGGAGGTCGCCGGCGTCGAGCGATCCGGGGAGCAGCGTGCGGGCGAGGTCGCGCACGTGGGTGGTGGCCGCGCGCAGCGCCGTACCGGCGCGGGCGAGCTCGTCGGCCGGGTCGGCCCCGGCGGCGACGCCGCCGAGGTCGTCGCGGATGCGGACCAGCATGGGCTCGACGGTCGCCTCGATCTCGGTACGGGCCAGGTGCCGCTCGCTGGCGGCGATCTCGCTCGCCCGGCGCCGGGCCTCGAGCAGGTCGTCGTTGACCTCCGCGAGCCGCACGGCGACCGTCAGCACGCCACCGATCCGGCGCAGCGCGGCGAGGGTGCGCATCTCGACGTCGCGGCCCCACTCCGCGGACATCTCGACCTCGCCGCACGGGCCGTCGGCGGCGACGAGCTCGAGCGAGACCGACGTCGCCGGGTCGACCGTGCCGGCGACGACCGCCGGACCACCCGGTGCGGCCGACCGGATCGCGACCCCGCCGAGCCGCAGCGAGCGGCGCAGCGCCTCGGCCAGGGCGTCCAGGGAACCGGCGTCCTCGGCCCCGGCGGCCACCTCCTCGCTCACCTTGCGCAGCAGCGCGCTCGGGTCGGCGGAGCCGCCGTACAGGAGCTGGTCGACCGCGCGCTGCACCCAGCGGCGGGTCGGGCCCACCCCGACGGCGAGGACGACGACCGCGATCATGCCGCCGCTCGTCGGGGTGAGCGGGGCGACCTTGGCGGCGAGGGCCGCCACGGCGCCGTACGCCACGAGGAGGGCGGCGATGAGGAGGACCCACACGGTGACCCGGGCGAGGGCCGGCGCGACCGCGGCACTCTCGCCGGTCAGCGCGGTGAGCAGGAAGGCCGCCGCCGCGAACGTCACCGCGGCCGGCAGGAAGGTGGCCGCGAAGGTCGCACTGGTGGACGTCGTACCGCTCGCGTCGTCGACGACATAGGCACCCACGGCGCACACCAGCACCGCCGCATGGGCGAGCGCCAGCCACACCGCGATCTGCCGCTCGGGAGCGCGCCGCCGCCGCGCCACCACCACGACGATCACCGCCGACGCGACCCCGAGAGCCAGCCACAGCGCCCACAGCACGATGTCGAGCGGGATGTCGCGCTGCAGCCGCATCTCGGCCGTGGTCGTCGCGGTCACCCCGGCCGCGACCACCGCGCCGGCCGCCAGCAACGCGCGCGACCCGGTGAGCACGGCGGCGCTCAGCACGCACGCGATCGTCAGCCCGCCCGGCATCCAGGCGACCTCGAGCAGGTCGAGCCACAGCCCGCCCTCGCCCGCCATGGCGCGGCTCCGCAGCCCCGCGGCGAGCGTCGAGGCGCCGGCGCCCACGGCGGCCACCGCGAAGGTCGGTACGACGAGCGGCCCGCCCCCGCCCCGGAACGCCGGCCCGGGTGCCGCCGCGAGCAGCGCGGCGGCGCCACCGAAGGCGAGGGCGACGCTGAAGGTGCCGACCGCCTCCAGGCTCTCCGGGGCGCCGTACGAGAGGAGGAGACCAGGACCCGCGGGCCCCCACGAGAGGAGCAGGACGAGGGTGGCGCGCACGGTCGTCGCGGTGCCCATCTGCCCTCCTGTGCGCTGGTTCTGCGGTAGCGGTGACCGGCAGTGTGCCGCAGTCCGGACGCCCGGACCAGCGCCCGTGCGACCCGGGACGAGACGGCCCGGAGAGCCGGGACGCAGGGCCCTGGAACCCGGGCCGCGTGACCTCCTAGCGTCGGCCAGATGAGTGCCGTGCGGGTCTTCGTCGTCGACGACCACCCGGTCTTCGCGCACGGCATGGTCAACTTCCTCGCCTCGATCGACGACTTCGAGGTCGCCGGTTGCGCGGGCACCGAGGACGAGGCCGTCGCCGGGGTGCTGGGCGCCCGGCCGGACGTCGTACTGATGGACCTGGACCTGGGCGAGGGCACCGGCATCGAGGCCACCCGCCGCATCGCCCGCGACGCCCCCGACATCGGCGTCCTCGTCGTCACCATGCTCGGCGACGACGACTCGCTCTTCGCCGCCCTGCGTGCCGGCGCCCGCGGCTACATGCTCAAGAGTGCCCTTCCGCACGAGATCGAGCGCGGCCTGCGCGCCGTCGCCTCGGGCGACGTCCTGCTCGCCTCCGAGATCGGCCGCCGCGCCGTCGACCTCCTCTCCGGCGCCCGTACGACGGGCCCGGTCGTCTTCCCCGAGCTCACCCACCGCGAGCGCGAGGTGCTCGACCTGGTCGCCCGCGGCTACGACAACTACGCCATCGCGCGCCGGCTCGTGCTCTCGCCCAAGACCGTGCGGAACTACCTGTCGGGCGTCGTGACCAAGCTCGCCGTACCGGATCGGGGGGCGTTGATCGTGCGGGCGCGGGAGGCGGGTTTGGGGAGCGACGACCGGGACGCCTCGTAGGGGAGTGCGGTGTTTCCGGACGGGCGTCCGGAGTTGTCGCGAACGGCCCCGAGCCGGGCCGCCGGGCGGCCACGATCACGGCCGTGGCCAAGACGAAGAGCACGACCAGGACCAACGCCAGGACCAACACCGACGAGCCCCGGCCGACCCCGAAGGAGCGGTCCGTCGACGCGGCGTGGTCGATCGGCACCAACGTGGTGAGCGGCCTGCTGATCGCGGTCACCGTGTGGGGAGTGGGGCAGGTGACCGGGGTGAACGACCGGATCTTCGCCGACCGGGACTGCACCGACTTCACCAGCCAGGCGGACGCCCAGCGCCTCCTCGACGCGGACCCGACCGACCCGCACCGCCTCGACCTCGACGGGGACGGCGAGGCGTGCGAGAGCCTCCCGTGACCCTCGTGCCCTCCCGTGACCCCGTGACCCCGGCGTAGGCCCTCAGCCCGCCGCCAGCCCCTCACCCAGGAACCGCAGCACCCCCGGCACCATCCGCCGCCAGTACCCGCTGTCGTGGTCCCCCAGCTCGAACCCGCCGGCCGGCGCCCGCTCCGGCGCGAACCCGTCGACGTAGTCGCGGGTGGTGGCGTAGAAGGGGTCGCCCTTCCCGCAGTCCACCCGTACGGCGATCCCGGCGAGCTCGTCCTGCCGCCCCATCACGCCGACCCGGGCGAAGTCGGCGGCGTCGTCGTAGGCGCCGGGTGCGGTCTCGTCGTAGGTGTGCCAGAGGGCCGGACCGAGGGCGGCGACGGCGGCGGCGCGGGTGGGGCCGAGGGCGGTGGCGAGGTGGAGGGCGCCGAAGCCGCCCATGGACCAGCCGATCAGGGCGATCCGGTCGGTGGCGATGTCCTCCTCGCGGGCGAGGAGGGGGAGGAGCTCGTCGACGAGCATGGTCTCGGCGTGGTCGCCGTCCCCGCGGTCGTGCCAGTACGACGCGCCGCCGTCGACGCTGGCGATCGCGAAGGGCGGTACGCCGTGCGCGACGGCGTCGGCGAGGTAGCGGTCGAGGCCCATCCGGTCGGCGCGGAAGGCACTGGTGTGGTCCTGGCCGCGGCCGTGGAGGGCGAGGACCAGCGGCAGCGATGACGAGGACGACGACGTCGGCCGGGCGAGGGACCAGCCGACCTGGCGGCCGCGGGCGGCGGAGTCGAAGGCGCCGGTGGTGACCGGGGCGGGGACGACGTCCGGCGGGACGCCGTCGGGGCCGTCGTGGCCGAGGTGGTGGTAGAGCCAGGCCTTGCCCGGGAGCACCTCGGTCTCGACGCCGGCGAGGGCCGCGCCGCCGAGGACGGCGGTGGTGCCGGCGGCGGCACCGGCGGTGAGGACCCGGCGGCGGGTGACGGATCGCGGGCGGGAGCTCATGGTGAGGACGACGCCCGGCGGGGCCGGCCGGTTGTCACCACTACGATGGCAGGCACCACGAACTCGAGAGACAGGTCAGCGTGCCGCCCCGCATCGCCACGGCTTCAGCCGAACCGGCCACCGGCGTCGCGCCGACTCGCGGCAATCCCACCCTCATCGTCGTGATGCTGTCGCTGTGCGGCATCGTCGTGTCGCTCCAGCAGACGATCCTCCTGCCGTTGCTGGCCGAGCTGCCGCGGCTGCTCGACACGTCGGCCAGCGGTGCGTCCTGGCTGGTGACGGCGACGCTGCTGACCGGCGCGATCGCGACGCCGACGATCTCGCGCCTGGCCGACATGTACGGCAAGCGGCGGATGGTGCTGCTCGCGCTGGCGGTGTCGGTGGCGGGCTCGCTGCTCGGTGGGTTGAGCCAGGTGCTGCCGCTGCTCATCGCGGCGCGGGCGCTCCAGGGCGTCGGGATGGCGCTGGTGCCGGTCGGCATCGCGATCATGCGCGACGAGCTGCCGCGCGACCGGGTGCCGCTCGGTGTGGCGATGATGAGCGCGACGCTCGCGATCGGGGCGGGCGCCGGGCTGCCGCTGTCGGGCCTGATCAGCGAGCACATGGACTGGCACGCGGTCTTCTGGCTGACCGGTGCGGTCGGTGTCGCGCTGATGATCGGCGCGCGGGCGATCATCCCGGAGTCGCCGGTGCGGACCGGCGGTGCGTTCGACGTACGTGGCGCGATCCTGCTGTCGGTGGCGCTGACCGCGATCCTGGTCGCGCTCACCAAGGGCGGGCAGTGGGGGTGGACGTCGCCGGCCACGCTCGGCCTGGTCGCCGGCGGTCTCGTCACGCTCGCCGCGTGGGTGCCGCTCGAGCTGCGGACGCCGCGGCCGCTGGTCGACGTACGGGTGGCGTCGCGGCGCGCGGTGCTCCTCGTCAACGTCGCGTCGGTCTTCGCCGGCTTCGCGATGTACGTCAACATGCTGGTGTCGATGCAGTTCCTGCAGATGCCGACGGGGACCGGCTACGGCCTCGGGCTCGACATCCTCCACGCGGGTCTGTGGATGGTGCCCAACGCCGCTGCCTTCGGCCTGATGGCGCCGATCTCGGCGACGCTGACCCGCCGGCTCGGACCGCAGGCGACGCTCATCGCGGGCGCCTCGATCATGGCCGTCACGTACGTCGGCCGCGTGTTCTGGAGCGACGACCTCGCCCAGGTCGTCATCGGCTCGGTGCTCGTCGGCATCGGTACCGCCCTGGTCTACAGCGCCATGCCGACGCTGATCATGCGCGCCGTCCCGGTCACGGAGACCGCCTCGGCCAACGGCCTCAACGTCCTCCTCCGCTCGCTCGGTACGTCGACCGCGAGCGCCGCGACCGCCGCCATCACGACCGCGTCGGTGATGACGGTCGGTGGTCTCGCGCTGCCGACGCAGTCGGCGTTCACGCTGATCTTCTGGCTGGCGGCGGCCTGCGCCGCGGTGACGGTCGCACTCGGCGTACCGATGCTGCGGATGCGGGAGTACTCCGTCGAGGCCGACCGCTCCGGATCCGAGCACACCGGCGTCGACGCGCAGGTGGTCCGGGGCCAGGTCGTCGACACACGGGCGCGGGCGATCCGCAACGGCGTGGTCACCGTCCTCACCCGCGAGGGCCAGGCGGTCGACTGGGGTCAGGCCGACACCGAGGGCCGGTTCACCGTGGCGATCCCGCAGGCCGGCGACTACCTGGTGGTGACGACCGCCGAGGGCTGGCAGCCGCGCTCGCGGATCATGCACCTCGACAACACCGCGCCACTGCCGCCGATCGCGCTGCGCGCCCGGCTCACCCTGACCGGCAACGTGACCGACGCCGACGGTGCCCCGTTCGTCGACGCGCTCGTGGTGCTCACCCGCCAGTCGGGCGAGGTGGTCGGCTCGCTGCGCACCGATCACGAGGGGCGCTACGAGATGACCCGGCCGTCCAACGGGCGCTACGTGCTGTCGGTCGCGGCGCGCGAGGGACAGATGGGGGCGCGGGCGATCACCGTGCTCGACACGGCCTACGACATCGACCTGGTGCTCGGTACGCCGCTCGCCTAGGGCGTGTCTCAGCGCGCCACGGTGACGCGGGCACCGCGGACCGTGATCTCGGCGTGGCCGGTGCCGCCCGCGGCGCCGTTGTGCGCGCCGCCGGGGAAGGCGCCGCCCTCCCCGCCGTCGCCGCCGCTGCCGTGCCCGCGCTCGGCCCGGCCGCCGGTACCGCCGCGGCCGCCGGCGAGGTGCCCGCCGGGCTTCCCGTCGGCCCCGGCGGGGAAGCCGGTGCCGGCCGTGCCGCCCCCGGCCCCGGCCTGGCCGCCCTGGCCGGACCGGCCGCCGGCGCCGCCGCGCGCGGAGACGTCGAGGCCGGGTGCGGACAGGCTCGTCGCCGTACCGTCGGTGCCGTCGGCCTGGGGGGACGAGGGTCCGCCGCCGCCGATGCCCCCCGTGCCGCCGGGGCCCACCCGGATCGTCAGCACGTACGACGACGCGTCGCTCAGGTCGGTCAGCCCGGTCGTGCCGGCCAGCTGCTCGCCGGCCCCGCCGCCTCCGCCCCCACCGCCGCCGGTCGCGCCGCCGCCGCTGCCGCTCCCGGTGCCGCCCGGACCGGGTCCGCGCCCGCCGCCGCCCCCGCCGCCGGCGAGGACGTAGCCGAGCGTGGTGCCGTCACCGATGGGCTCGATCTCGACCCGCGCGGTGCCGGACTCGTCGAGCGTGATGATCGTGCAGTCGGTGCCGCAGCTGCGCAGGTCCGGGGTCCGGGCGACCTCGGCCGCCGCGGCCGCATCGGCCCCGCGCCCGTCGCTGTCGCCGCCGGAGCAGCCGGCCAGACCGGGACCCGCGAGGAGCAGCGCGAGCGTGGGAAGGACGAGCCGGTGGCGGCGCGTCACGAGACGACCACCTGGCCGCAGACGCGGACCGTGGCCCACCCGGAGCGGCGCCCGCGCGGCCGTCGTACGAGCCGCCGGCGCGGGAGCCGCCCGTGCCGCCGTCGCCGCCCGCGCCGTAGGGGGCGGGTCCGCCGCTCCCTCCGGTGCCGCCGAAGCCGTCGCCGCCCGCACCGCCGTCGGTACCGGACGCGCCGGGCGACCCGCCCGTGGCCGCGGCGGCGCTCCCGCCGTTCCCGCCCGCACCGCCGGCCGAGCCGGCCATGCCGCCCTTGCCGGTCGTGCCGCCGGAGCCGCCGCCCGCGGACAGCCCGATGCCCGGACCGTCGAGGGTGGTGGCGCCGCCGGCGATGCCGTTGGCGTTGGGCATCGCCGGACCACCGCCGCCGTACCCGCCGCGGCCCCCGGCGCCGACCACCACGGTCAGCACCGGCGTGGCCCAGGCGGACGGGACGAGCACGGCGCGGGTGTCGACCAGGGCTCCGGCGCCTCCGCCGCCGCCCCCGCCGCCACCGGGACCGTCCGGCGGGGGTGGGACGCCGGTGCCGCCAGGACCGGGGCCGCGGCCACCGCCGCCGCCGGCGCCGTGGAGCACGGTGTCGACGGTGGTGGCGGCGCGGGCGCCGGGGCGGAAGGTGATCCGCACGGTGTGGGTGCCCGGGGCGGTGAACGTGCGGGTCGTGCAGGTGACCGGGGCCGGCGTGGGGGTCGGGGTGGGCGTGCGCGTGGGCGTCGCCGCGGGGGTCGGGCGTGAGGAGTCCGGGGAGGCCGGCACCAGGGAGGCGTGGGGTGCGGGCCGGCCGGTCGAGGCGGCCGTCGTGGCGGTCGTGGCCGTGACGGTGACGGCGGGCGCCGCGGGCGTCCCGCCCGCCGAGGTCGTCGCGGTCGGTGGCGTGGGCGTCGGCGGCGCGGTCGAGTCCGTGGGCGTCGGGGTGGGCGTCGGCGAGGCCGACCGGGACGCCCCGCCCGTCACCGGGTCACGGGCGGTCTGGGCGTCGTTGTTCCCGCCGCAGGCGGACAGGGCGGCCAGGCCGACCGCCCCCGCCACGGCCAGCGCCGCGGACCGGAGCGCCGGGCTCAATGCCGTCGTACCTCGGCCTTGGGTGCGGTCCGCCAGCCCGACGCGTCGTCGAGCAGCAGCACCGGGCCGTCCTCGAGGTGCAGCGGGCGCACCCAGGGGTCGACGTCGACGAGGGTGCCCTCGGCGGGCCGGGTGCCGGCGAGGGTGCGGGCGTCGCTGAGGTGGAGCAGGCGATAGAGCTCCTCGATCCGGTAGCGGCCGGCCCGGAAGCCGCGGATGCCGTCGAGCCACAGGTAGAACCCGTCGGCGCCGGAGCGGTGCAGGCCGACCGCGGACAGGGCACCGATGACGCCGTCCTCGGTGCCGCCGAGGCCCGACAGCAGCGTCCCCGTACGACGGGCGGTCGCGTGGGCGAGGTCCTGGTCGAGGACGTCGACCTTGGCGCGCTGCCCGAAGGCGACCACCTCGTCGGCGACGTCGGCCTTGCGCGCGACGGCCAGGCCGGGGTCGGAGCCGGGGGCGCTGTAGCGGCGCAGGAAGTCCGCAGCGGCGTCGTGGAGCGCGTCGACGCCGACCCCGTCCGCCGGCGCGACGAGCAGGCAGGCGCTCGAGTTGTGGGAGGTGTAGGGGATCCGCGGGTCGACCAGGAGCTGGTGCCGGGTCGCGCCGAGCGGGGCGGCGAGATCGAGCGCGTCGAGCTCCTGGAGGAGCTGCTGGGCCAGGTACCCGGTCCCCGGGCTCGACTCGTTGTCGGTGTCGTCGATGCCGAGCAGCACCGCGCCGGGGGAGGTCATCCGGGCCATCCTTCGTTGTCCGCAACTGAAGCAGGATCCTCCCACATTCGCCGCAGATGCGAGATGCTGTATCGATCTGAGACGCGTCTGCGTCTTCGATGGACTAGGGTGGCGCTCGTGTCCGTGCTGATCGATGACCGGTTCCGTGGCGGGCGCGCGCTGCCCGCGGCCCTCGTCCCGCACGGGCAGTGGGTGCACCGCCTCGCGGCGACGGCGGTCATGGCCACCGCGATCGCGGCGGTCGCCGTCCAGCAGCTGCACCGCACGCCCTGGGGCCTGCCCGGGCATCGCGGGATCTTCTGGCTCAGCGTGCTCATCGCGACCCGCTGGTGCCTCGACCGCCCCGGTACGGCGCTGCGCGTCGCCGCCGGCGGCAGCTGCGTGATCCTCTTCGTCGACCCCACGATGGGCACGCACGTGCTGCCCTACCTGGCGGCGGCGATGCTGATCGACCGGCTCGCCGAGGTCCCCCTCGTCCGCGAGCACCCCTGGCTGATGCTGCCGCTCGCGCCGGTCATCCACCTGGTCGGGGTGCTCTCGCCCTTCCTGCACCACCTGGGCGGCGGATCCGGCCTCGGGACGGTGCTGGGCGGCATGTGGTTCTACATCCGCGGGCACCTCCTGTGGGGTGCGGGCGCGGGTGTCGTCGGGATGGCGCTCGGGCTCGCCGGCCGGCGGTTGATGGACCGTTCCCCCTCGGCGCACTAGCCGCGCGCCCACCTCCCGTCTCGGCCCCCGACGTACCGAAGGAATCACGCATGCCCCGAACCACCCGGAGCGCCGCGGTCACCGCTGCCGCGCTCGTCCTCGCCGGCCTCACGGCGGCCCCGGTCGCCACGGCGTCGGCCGCCCCCGCGGCCCCGCCCGTCCCGAGCGGTCCGTGCGGCAGCAGCGGCGTCCTCGTCGACGCCCCCACCTCGTCGTGCACGTACGACGAGGTCGGCTCGGACGTCTTCAAGGTCCCCGCCGGCGTGAGCGCGCTCGAGGTCGAGGTGACCGGCGCGCGCGGCGGCCGCTGGTCGTTCGACGCGCTGTCGCTGGCCAGCAACCCCGGTGGCGCGGGCGGACAGGCGCGCGGCACGGTCGCGACGACGTCCGGCGCGGTGCTCCA
This sequence comes from Pimelobacter simplex, assembly GCF_024662235.1. Classification (GTDB taxonomy): domain Bacteria; phylum Actinomycetota; class Actinomycetes; order Propionibacteriales; family Nocardioidaceae; genus Nocardioides. The sequence goes on along the minus strand of NZ_CP096276.1, from coordinate 4,511,868 downwards.
GGTCAACGTGGCCGGCGCCGGCGCGAACGCGACCGCGACCAGCGCGACCGGTGGCCTCAACAACGGCCCGTCCGGCGGCTCCGGTGCGCCGGGCGGCTTCGGCGGCTCGAACGGCGGCGTCCCCGGCGCCCCCGGTGACGCGGCCGGCGGCGCGGGCGGCTCCAACCCGGGCAACGGCGGCAACGGCGCCGGTGGCGGCGGGTCCTCGGACGTCCGGACCGCACCCGGTGGCTGCGCCACCCTCACCTGCGACCTCGACGCCCGCGTGCTGATCGGCCCCGGCGGAGGTGGCGCGGGCGGCAACGGCGGCCGCGGCAACGCTCTCGGCGGCGGGGGCGGCAACGGCGGCGGCGAGACCGGTGCCGACGCCGGCAACGGCGGCGGCGGAGGCGGTGCGCCCGGCGGCTCGGGCGCGACCGCGAGCGCCGGCGGCGCCCCCGGCGTGAACCCGTACCCGCCGGCCCAGCAGGGCGGTGCCCCCGGCCTCGTCGGTACGACGGGCGCGGGCGGCGCCGGCGGTGACGGCAACGGTGTCACCACCGGCGGTACGGCGGTCGGCGGCGGCGCCGGCGGTGGTGCCGGCGGTGGTCGCCACGGCGGCGGCGGTGGCGCCGGTGGCGGCAGCCCGAGCGGTGGCGGCGGTGGTGCCGGCGGCGGCGGTGGCGGCGGCAGCGCCTACGCAGCACCCTCGGTGACCGACGCCGAGCTCGTCGCCGCGGTCAACGACGGCAGCGTCAACGACGGCGACGGCCAGGTCGTGATCACCTGGACCCGCCCGGTCGTGGTCGTCCCGCCCCAGGCCGTCCCGCTCACCCTCACCGCCGCGCCCGTCGCGGCCACCGGCAACCGGGTGACCCTCGGCCTCACCTTGCGCGGCACCGGCGCCGAGCGCGCCACGATCGCCGTCACGTCCTCCCAGCGCCGCCTGCTGCCGGCTCCCGCCACCCGGGGGACCGGCGTCCAGCGCCGTCTGGTCGTGGCTCCGCGGGCCGGTGTCGCCGGTCGTGCGCAGGTCACCGTGACCGCCCGGGTCGAGGGCCGCACGGCCCGGCTGACCTTCTGGGTGATCGCCGGCACCGCCCGCGCCGACCGCCTCGTCGGGACGCCCGGCACCGACCTGATCTTCGGCCGCGGCGGCGACGACCGGCTGATCGGCAAGGGCGGGGACGACGTCCTCGTCGGCGGGCCCGGGCGCAACCGGCTCACCGGTGGCCGGGGTGCGGACCTCTTCATCGGCGCGCGCAAGACCAACGTGGTCACGGACTTCTCCGCGGCCCAGGGCGACGTACGGCGCGCGCGGCTGGGCTAGCCGGACCAGCCGGTCGTGTCAGGTCCCGGCACGACCGGCGACCGTCTGCCCTCCCCGCGGCGCCTCCGCGGGCACCACGGGGAGCTTCGCCGTTGGCCTCTTCGGGTAGGACGGCATCACTGCTGCCCACGAGAGGCGGTGGAACGGTGCTGGCTGGGGGCCGCGTGACGGGTCAGGCGGAAGTCGATGATGTCGATGATGTCGTCCGGGTCGAGCTGGACTCGATCGAGGACTGGACCGCGATGTGCGGGGCGGCGTACGTGCCCCACCGCGCGGTCGCGAGCGGGCCGTTCCGCGGGGCGCTCGTCGAGAGGACGCTCGGCGACCTGGGCGTGACGCACGTCGGCTCGACGCGGCTGTCGGTGACCCGGCCGCGCCGGCTGGCCGCGGGCGAGCCGCGCGACGTGTTCATGTTCGCCGCCTTCATCCGGGGCGGTGGCGCCACGCGGCAGGGGGAGCGGACCGCTCGGGTGCCGGGTGGGGGCGGCTACTTCATCGACGGCGACCGGCCCTACGAGCTCCGGCTCCGGCACCGCTACGAGATGCTCGTGGCCCGGCTCCCCCGCACGCACACCCGGCTGCCCGATCGCGCCCTGCGCGCCACCACGAGCGTGGCGGTGTCACCCGGCTCCCGGGGAGTGGGGCCGCTGACCCGCCACCTCGCCGGGCTGGTGGGGCGGCGGCGCTCGTTCGGGGCGGAGGCAGCCGAGGGGCAGCAGCGCCTGGTCGGCGAGCTGGTGCGCGGCGTGCTCTACCCGATGGTCTACCCGGAGGGCTCGCGCCCGCTGCTGAGCGGCGCGGCGACCGCCGCGCACGCCCGTTGGTTCATCGAGGAGCACCGTCGTGACCCGTCGCTCACCATCGACGACGTGGCGCGCGAGCTGCGGGTCGATCGGCGCTACCTGGAGATGGTCTTCTCCCGCGAGGGCGTCGGGCCGGCCGGCTACCTGCGCCGGGCCCGGCTGCTCGACGCCCGCCGCGTCCTCCTCGACCAGCCACGGCTGCCCGTGGGCGAGGTGGGGCTGCAGGTCGGGTTCCTCAGCGCGAACTCGTTCATCCGGGCGTTCGGCCGGGAGGTCGGCGTGACGCCGCTCCAGTGGCGGCGCGCCCGGCGGGGGGACGCGGCGGCTGGTCCGGCGCCGCTGCTGACCGACCTGTCGGCGTACGACTGGACGGCGGCGCCGCCGACCGGCTGACCGGCGCCGGAATCACCATTCTGCGGGCAGGTCCGGGCAGTGCGTCCGGCAGGAGACGGGCAGACGCCGCGTGCGGTGCACGGCCGCGGGCCCGGACTGTCCGCGACGCGACGTCTCGTCTTCCTACGGTGCGGACGTCAGGCCGGGCGGCCCACCCCGGGCGTCCCCACCGCCCGGTCTGACCCGGCCCCCCACGGGGAGGGGCCGGGTCGGTTCCCCGAGCCGTGCGGCCGCGGTCAGCGGCGCACGACGAGTGTCACCTTCGGGCTCCACGCCGCCCGGTAGCCCTCACCCGCGACGACCGAGACCCGCAGCACGTGCCGGCCGCGGCTGAGCCGCGGCAGGGTCACCACGACCTTGCCGTTGGCCGCGACCTTGGCGGTGCGGATGACGGATCCGCGGTCGTGGACCAGCACCGTGGCGCCGGCCGGCGGGATGCCGGTGAGGGTCACCGCGAGCCGGGCGCGCTGGCGGGGCGTGACCTTCTTCTTCTTGAGCTTCACGGCGACCTTCGGTGCCGCCCGCGCGACCTTGAGGGTCGTGGTGGCGGCGCTCGCGGCGACCTCGGCCGAGCCGGCGTACCGGGCGGTGACGAGGTGGGTGCCGACCGGGAGGGTCGCCGGGAGGGTGAGCCGCGCGGTGCCGGCGGCGAGGGTGCCGCGCACCGTCTGCCCGGCCACCTCGACCTCGACGGCACCCGTGGCGGACGGGTCGGCGGTGACGGTGACGGTCGCCGTCGTCGCCTTCCCGTACGTCGTCGCGGTGGCGCCGAGGCTCACCGCGGTGACCGACGCGGCCGGTCCCCGCCAGGACAGCGCCGGAGCGAAGGTCGTGGACGTCGCGGCCTTGGTCCGCTGCTCCAGGGCGTAGCCCATGCCGAGGACCGCGGCGTCGTCCCAGGCCCGTCCGACGATCTGGACGTTGTTGGACTGGCCCTCGTCGTTCTTGCCGATCGGGAGGATGGCGGTGGGCAGACCGACCGTCTGGGTGATCACGCCCGACGCGCGGTCGGAGGAGAAGACCGCCGACGTGGCGTCGTTGTTGCCGATGCTGGTCAGGAAGCCCGGGTAGACGACCGCGTCGACCGGCTCGGCCCCGAAGGCGGTGTCCATCCACGTCGCGGCGGTCTGCTTGTAGGCGTCGCGCCGGGCGAGCAGGTTGGTGACGCTGATGTCGTCCATGGGCTGCGCGGTGTAGTTGCCCGAGACGTTGTACGGCAGGTTCGCCGGGTTCTCCATGAGCTGCTTGGTCGTGTACGGGAAGGTGCCCGGACGCGCTTCCGCGATGTAGCGCTCCCAGCCCTCGGCGCCGGCGCTGCCGGACGTCGGGAAGCTGCCGGCCGGAGCCGGCGGTGCCGTCTGCGCGGTGGCGAGCGGGACCAGGGTGCCGCCGGAGGCCTCGATCGCGGCCCGGACCTGGGCGAGCGCGACCTGGCCGGCGGTGTCGTCGGTGACGGCGGTCGACTGGAAGGCGGCGGGTACGTAGCCGATCACCTTGCCCTGCAGGGCGTCCGGGCGCAGCGCGCTCTTCCACTCGGCGGGGCGCAGGTCGTTGTCGACGCGCGCGGTGAGCAGGTCGTCGGGGTTGTTGCCCGTGGTCCGGGTCGCGGTGGCGTCGAGCAGCGAGGCCAGGTCGGTGACCGTCTTGGCCATCGGGCCGGCGTAGTCGGTCGCCCAGGTCAGCGGCATCACGCCGTTGGTGCTGGTGAGCCCGTCGGTGCCCCGGAAGGTCGCCAGGCTGGCGCCGGTCGAGGGGGCGTAGAGCGAGACGCCCGTCTGGGTGCCCATCGCGGCGGGGGCGAGGTCGGCGCGGACCGCGGTGGCCGAGCCGCCGCTGGAGCCGAACGAGGACTTCGACGGGTAGAGCGCGTTCCAGGTCTGCTGGAAGCCGCTCTCGCTCCACGAGCCCGAGTTCGCGAACTCCGAGAGGTTCGTCTTGCCGATGATCACCGCACCGGCCTCGCGCAGCCGCGCGACCTGCCAGGCGTCGGCGCCGGTCTCCCAGTCCTTCAGCGCCAGGGTGCCGCCGGAGGTGGGCATGTCCTTGGTGTCGTAGAGGTCCTTCAACGCGATCGGTACGCCGAGCAGGTCGCCCGTGCGTCCCGCCGCGCGCGCCTCGTCGGCCGCCATCGCCTGCGCCACGGCGGTCTTGGCGACGGTGATGAAGGCGTGGAAGCCGAACGGGCCGCCGTCGTACGCCTCGATCCGGTCGAGGTAGGCCTTGGTGATCGCCACGGACGTGGTCGCCCCCGAGGTCATCGCGGCCTGCAGGTCGGCGATCGTCTTGCCGGTGACGTCGTAGGCGACGTCGGTCGAGGAGATCGCGTCGGGCGCGGCGGCGGGGAGCCGCAGCGGCTCGGCGCCGGCGCAGGCGGCCTGGTAGGCGGTGAGGTCCCAGTTGCGCAGCGTGCAGATCTCGTCGACGGTGAGGTTCGAGAAGTCCGGCGTCGTGGCGAGGGCCGCGGTGTCGGTGGCGATCTGGGTGGTGTCGGACAGGGCGCCCACGACGACGTACTGCATGAGGGAGGCGGTCCGGCCGGGCTCGATGGTGAGCTCGCGGACGAAGCCGATGTCGTTGGCCCGGCTGCCCGTCGGCACGTACGCCGTGGTGAACGGGTCGGACTGCTGGTCGCCGAGGGCGTCGGTGCCGGCGCCGACGACGACGCCCGTCGGGCGGGTGTTGCCCGGCGTGGTGGCCGCGATCCAGGTGTCGGTGGTGTCGACGGTGGCGTCGCCGCTGCTGGTGGCGCTGACCGTCGCCTTGTTGGGGGAGCCGTTCGCGGTCAGGCCGGAGCCCAGCGAGCCGCCGAACGAGACCCGTACCGTGACCGGCTCGGTGGCCGCGTTCGTGTAGGTGTCGTAGAAGCTCGTCGTGCTCGTCCCGGTCGCGACCTGGACCTTGCGGGTCATCAGGACGTCGCCGAGCCGGACCGACGCGGTCGACCGGTACGAGCCGGGGGAGGACGCGGTGAGCCCGAAGCCGCGCATCATCTGATCGTTCATGCGGGGCGCTTCGCCGGCGGGGGCGTCGACGTGGAGGAAGACGTTGCCGAAGCCCTCCATCCGGGACCCGCTGACATTGCGGATCGAGCCGGTGTCGAGGCCGGGACGACGAGCGTCGTTGACGGTGACCGTGGCGCCGTTGGCGGTGGTGACGCTGGACAGGGCCGTGGCCGGAGGCGTGACCGACAGGGCCCCGATGCCCAGTCCGACGGCCACCGGGAGGGCGGCTGCGCGGCTGAGCCGGCGGCGCCCGAGGGTGGAGAATTGCATGCGGGGGCAGTGCCTTTCCATGGGGGGAGAGAGATGGCCCCCTGTTTCTAGGCAGCGCGTGTGACGGTCCCCCGCGTCGGCGATTTCCCCGCGGTAACGAATGGCCGCCCTGTGTTGCGACCTGGCGCCGGTCGCAGCGGCGGGGGTGGTGTGCACGCCGCTGCGACCGGATGCCCCAATCTCCGAGGCCCGCGCCGCGCTGTCAACGAGATCGGCCCCGACGGGCGCGAGATCCGGACGTACGTCCGGATCCGGTCCCCTCGCGCCGCACCCGACGCGGCATGATCGGAGCATGGCCCGCGACCACCTCGTCCTGCGTCCCGGCGACCCGGACGTCAACGCCTACCGGCTGCTGACGGCGCTGGTCGTGCCCCGGCCGATCGCCTGGGTGGCCAGTCGGTCGGCGGCCGGGGTCGGCAACCTGGCGCCGCACTCGTTCTTCACCGTGGCCAGCGCCGATCCGCCGATCGTGCAGTTCACGTCGGTGGGGGCCAAGGACACGTTGCGCAACGTCCTCGAGACCGGCGAGTTCACGATCAGCCTGGCCAGCGCGCCGCTCATCGACGAGGTCAACGCGTCGAGCGCGACCTATGCGGCGGGCGTGGACGAGGCGACCGAGCTGGGGATCGCGATGGCGCCGAGCGCGGTCGTCGTACCGCCTCGGGTGGCGGCGTCGCCGGCCTCGCTGGAGTGCCGGCTGCACTCGACGCTGCCGATCGGCGACTCGACGGTCGTCTTCGGCGACCTGGTCGCGGTCACCGTCGACCCCGCGGTGCTGGTCGACGACCGGCCCGCGCTCGACCTCCTGGCACCGCTGTCGCGGCTCGGCGGCGACGAGTGGGGCCTGCCGCCGACGGTGGTACGCCGGCCCCGGCCGCGCTGACGGCCCGCGCTGACGGGCCGCGCTGACGGCCGGGACGTGCCCCTAGGCGCCGGCCTCGACCCGTACGCCGCCGGCGTCGATCCACCGCGCGAAGCCCGCGCCGGTGACCCGGGCCGTACCGTCGCGCACCACCACGGCGGTGTGCTCGTCGATCGCGCACGCCGCATCGACCCGGCCGGCCGCGACGGCGTGCAGGGCCCGCGAGGTGGTGCCCCACTGGGCGGCGTGCACGTCGGCGGCGAAGCCGACCCGGCCCAGGCCGGGCACCACGGTGACCTCGTCGAGGTCCTCGGAGGCGTCGTCGGGGCAGACCGGGCGTCCGTCGACCAGCCAGCCGCCGACCAGGCTCCGCTCGGCGGCGATGGCCGCGCCCGCGGAGTAGCCGGCATAGGGGACCGTCGCGAGTGCGGCCCGGGCCGGGGTGACCAGCTCGGCGTAGAGCGGGGTCAGTCCGCCGGCCACGAAGACGCCCGCGGCGCCGGCGACGTCCGCCTCGGCCAGCGGCCGTCCGGCGGAGAGGACCACGCACCGGACCGACGCGGCGCCGGCGAGCACGCCGCGCCAGCGGTCGAGGTCCACGCCCTCGCCGTCGTCGACGACCACGGCGACGACCTCGCCGCTGCCGGTCTCGTCGATGAAGGGGGCGAGCAGGCTGCGCACCTGCGCCTCGTCACGGCCGCCGCCGATCAGTACCTCCAGGGTCATTCAGGACACCTTCCGCTGCTGGTCGTAGGGCGGCGTCCCCCTCTCGGGGTCGCCGGTGGCCGCGGGAGCGGCGGACTCCCGGTGCCGCCGACGGTGCAGCGTGACCCACAGGAGCCAGGTCGGCGCCAACGCTAGCCAGGTTGCGGTCAACGTGACCCCGAGACGCTGAACCAGGCCGAGGGCGACCGCGTCACCGTTGACCAGGAGCGCTGCGGTGAGCACGGCATCGACTAGACCACTGAGTGCGGCGGCCACGCCGACGACAGCCAGCGCGCGGCGGCGCCGCACGGGTGCGTCGATCCGGCGCAGGGCCAGGGTGCAGGTCACGAGCAGCACCAGGAAGGCGTTGGTCTCGATGAAGCTGATGACCCCGTGCGGCTCGGTGATCCGGGCCCACCACGAGCTCGTGCCCGGGTCGGGCAGCTGGACGTCGGTGAACGACTCCTCGAGCGGCAGCAGCGCCTCGAGCACGATGCAGGTGCCGAGCACGACCAGCGGCGCCCAGACGCCCGGCCAGCGCCGGCTCTGCCACCACGCGGCGGCTCCGCCGAGCAGGAGCAGCGCGCCGCCGATCAGGTCGAGGGTGCGGAACACCCGCCGGAAGGGCTGGCCCACCGCGGAGAGCTCGCTGATGAAGCTCGTCACCGGGTCGATGTGCACGGGCAGCACGAACTGCAGCACCCACGAGGCGTAGACGACCCCGCCGGTGACGAGCAGCGCCATGGACACCCGCCGGGCGAGCCGGCGCCGGAACGCGCTCATGGCACCTCCGTCGTCGTACCGGGGCGGACGAGGGGGAACGCCAGCGTCGCGCGGATGGACTCGCCCGAGAGCAGCATGAGCAGGCGGTCGACGCCGATCCCGATTCCTCCCGTCGGCGGCAGGCCGAACTCGAGTGCCTGGAGGAACTGCTCGTCGACCACCATCGCCTCGGCGTCGCCGCCCGCGGCGAGCAGCGACTGCTCCTCGAGCCGGCGGCGCTGCTCGACCGGGTCGGTCAGCTCGCTGTAGGCGGTGGCGATCTCCATGCCGAAGGCGACCAGGTCCCAGCGCTCGGCGAGCGCCGGCACGTCGTCACGGGATCGGGTCAGGGGGCACACGGAGGTCGGGAAGTCGGCGTAGAAGGTCGGGTGGACCGTGTGGGGCTCGACCAGCTTCTCGTACAGGTCGAGGACGATCTGGTCGCCCGTGCGGTCCTCTCCCGACGGTACGCCGTGGCGTACGGCGAGCTCGCGCCACGTCTCCAGCGGCGTGCTCCAGTCGACCTCGGCGCCGACCGCGGCGGAGACCGCCGCGTGCACGGTCACCACCGGCCACTCGCCGCCGATGGGGAAGCGCTCCTCGGTGCCGTCGTCGTCGCGGCGCACCAGCACCGGCTCACCGTGCGCGGCGATCGCGGTCGCCACGATCACCTCGCGGCACAGGTGCCTCATCGTCGTGTAGTCGCCGAACGCGTCGTACGCCTCGAGCGCGGTGAACTCCGGGTTGTGGGTCCGGTCGGCGCCCTCGTTGCGGAACACCCGGCCGAGCTCGTAGACCTTGTCGACGCCGCCGACGCACAGGCGCTTGAGGTAGAGCTCGGGCGCGATCCGCAGCGAGAGCGGCAGGTCGTAGGCGTTGCTGTAGGTCGTGAACGGGCGGGCGTTGGCGCCGCCGTGGACCGTGTGCAGGACCGGCGTCTCGACCTCGAGGTAGCCCTGCGCGTGGAGGGTCTCGCGGATCTGGCGGATCACGGTCCCGCGGCGGCGCAGCAGCTCGCGGGCGTCGTCGTTGAGGGCCAGGTCGACGTGGCGCTGGCGGACCCGGACCTCGGGGGCGAGGGTGCCGTTGACCCGGCTCGGCAGCGGGTGCAGGCACTTGGCCAGCATCCGCCACGAGGAGACGAAGACCGAGCGCTGGCCGGTGCGGGTGAGGTCGAGGTCGCCGGTCATCTCGACCAGGTCGCCCAGGTCGCAGCGGGCGACGAACGCGCGCAGGTCCGGCTCGGCCCCGGCCTCGGTGCCGCCCTGGAGCACGCACTGGACCAGCCCGGTCCAGTCGCGGACCTCGGCGAAGAGGACGCCGCCGTGGTTGCGGACGCCGACGAGGCGACCGGCCACGGTGACCGTCGTACCGTCGGGGGCGGCGAGGGCGTCGGTGACCGACGAGGGACGCCCGGTCGAGGCGGGGTAGGCCTGCACCCCCGCCTCGGACATCTCGGCGAGCCGCTCGAGGCGGACCCGCACCTGCTCGGGAGGACGCCGCCCGCGCGCCCGCTGGGCCTGGTGCTCGCAGACCGACGCGACGATCTGGTCGGCGCGGGCCTCGGGGAGCGCCTCGGGCACGAGCTTGCGGCGGGTCCGGGTCCAGCCGGGCACGTTGACGAAGCCCTCGGCGATGCCGGACGCGACGCCGATCCGGACGAGCATCCGGGCGTCGTCGTAGCACAGGAAGCGGGGCAGCCAGTTGGGCTCGAACTTCACGTTGGAGCGGTAGAGCGCCTCGAGCTGCCAGTAGCGGGAGAGCACGAGGAGCACCTTGCGCAGCACCCGCAGCACCGGACCGGCGCCGATCCGGGCGCCCTCCTGGAAGACCGAGCGGAGCACGGCGAAGTTGAGCGAGATCTGCGCGACGCGGTGCTCGCCGCCGCGCTCGGCCAGGGTGCTGACCAGGAACTCGATGACGCCGTTGGGCGCCTCCGGGTCGCGGCGCATGAGGTCGAGCGAGATGCCGGAGCGACCCCACGGCACGAACGAGAGCAGGGCCACGACCGTGCCGTCGGGGTCGAGCGCCTCGACGAGCAGGCAGTCGCCGTCCTCGGGGTCGCCCAGCCGGCCCAGCGCCATCGAGAAGCCGCGCTCGGGCTCGTCGCCGCGCCAGCGCTCGGCGAGCTCGCTGATCAGGTCCATCTCGTCCTCGGGGACCTGGTGGTGCCGCCGGATCCGGACGGTGATGCCCTGGCGCTCGACGCGTCGTACGGCTTGGCGGACGGGGCGCAGCCGGTTGCGGTTCTGGTTGAACGTCGCGACGTCGATGATCGCCTCGTCGCCGAGCTGGAGCGCGGTCAGGCCGGCCCGCTCGTACTGCTGGGCGCCGCGCTCGCTGGCACCGAGAACCGCCTGGGACCAGCCGTGGTCGTCGGCGTACTGCTGCCAGCGGGCGATCGCCGACGGCCAGGCGCCGGGGTCGCCGATCGGGTCGCCGCTGGCCAGGCAGACGCCGATCTCGACCCGGTAGAGGACGGCCGCGCGGCCGTCCTCGGAGAACATGGCGGCCTTGTCGCGGCGGGTCGCGAAGTAGCCCAGCGAGTCGCCCCGGCCGTACTCGTCGAGCAGCGCCCGGATCGCCCGCTCCTCGGGCCGGCGCAGCACGGCGTCGAGCGCCTGGGACTGGAAGACCACGGCGAACGAGCCGAGCAGGGAGACCGCGCCGAGGAAGCCGATGAAGTCGCTCGCCCACTCCGACGGGTGCCCGTCGAAGGCGCGCGGGCCGAGGATGCCACCCGTCGCGCGGTTGACCGACCACAGCAGCCGCTGGTCGGCCGGGAGCGTGCCGGGCAGCACCTCGATGAGCAGGAAGCCGATCCCGATGCTGACCGCGAGCGTGCACGCCAGGACGACGCCCGCCTTGATCACCGACCGCGAGCGCACCCGCGTGGTGAACCCCTTGCGGGCGAGCAGGACCAGCACCAGCAGCACGATCGCGACGGTCACCGCGAGCCCGCTGCGCGAGCGCGTGGTCAGGTCACCGGTGGCATCGGCGAGGTTGAAGACGAGGAAGACCACGAGCACCCGCCAGCCGGCGCGCTTGCGCGTGCTGAGCGCGGCGGCGAGGAGCCCGAGGAAGGTGGCGTAGGCGAGGTTCGGCCGCAGCAGCAGGAAGTTCTCGTTGATCCAGAACAGCTCGGGCCGCACCGCGTGGCGCAGGGGAGGGAAGAGCGCGGTGACGGCGCACACCACGGCCCACGTACCGAGGAGCGTCGCGGCATAAGGGGGGATCCGCTTCTGGAGGCCCTCGGTCAGGGTCCGGTACTGCGCGCCGATCGACGAGGAGCTGTTGTCGCGCGACACCTAGGCACCTTATAGCGCGGCCGCGAACCGTCCTGACACCGCGTCATTGCCACACTGTGCCTGCCGGGTGCTTCACTGTGACGTGGTGTCACTGAAGATCTCGGGAGGTCGCACAGATGTCCGTGAAACGGCTGAGGGAGAAGGCTGGGATCGAGGCCCGCGCGGCAGAGGCTTGGCTCGACGGCGCCTGGTCCTGGTCCGACGGGATCTTTGGGTTCCGTGCCGTGGCGCGTCTCTACGGTCTCCTGGCGGTAGCCACATTGCTGCTGAGTCCTGTGCTGGTCGGATGGGTCGGCGTCCGCATGCTCCACGAGGAGAGTGGGCGATGGATGGTCCCGTTCCTGGGTACGGCCGCCCTCCATCTGCTGCTCTGGGCGTCGGTCATCTGGACGCTTCTGGTGGGACTCATGGTTGCGATTCGCGTGCTGGTGACCGGTTGGACCGTACGGCGAGCGGTCCAGGAGCTGTGGTTTGGCGTCGTGCAGTCGGTCGGATTCCTCGATGCTGTCGGCAAGACTTGTGCTGCGGTCGTTGTGCTGACCTTCGGAGTGGGGTTCGGGTGGAGCCGGGCGGGCACGGACGGCGGTACGCCGCACGCCGACATGGTGGCCGTGCAGCTCGGTCTCGGTCTCGTGGCTCTGACCGGTGCCACCTGCTACGCGAGCCTGGTGCAGGCGCATCGGCTCCTGCAGGGGGCGCCGACGTCGATCCGATGGATGCTGGTGGGCATTGCGACCTTCGTTGTCAACGACTTCGTGCTGCACCAGGTCGCACCGCCAAGGGTCGTGGCGACATCGATGCTCGAGGACTGGTTGCCGAACGAGAGCAGTCAGATGAGGGAGTTGCTGGTTGCGGAGATGCCGCTGCTGTCGAGTGTCAGCGCGCTCGCACTACTGGTACTGCTGGTCGCTGCCGTCCATCTCGTCGCGCCGTGGCGGCAGGCCTTCCGCGTGGCGTGTGCCGCCAGTCCAGACGCCGGGAGGACGTCGGCCGCGACAGTGGGTGAGGAACCGACCTAGTCCTCCGGCACGGCGACGACGCCCTTGCGGTGCCGGGTGGCGAGGTCGGCGTAGTACGGCGCGTTGGTCTCGATCCAGAACTGCGCGCCGGTGCCCTCGATGGGCTTCTTCGGCTCGGCCGGCGCGCCCGCGGCGAGGACCCCGTCGGGGATCTCCTTGCCGGGGGTGATGACCGCTCCTGCCGCGACCAGGCTGCCCGCGCCGATCGTCGCGCCGTCGAGGATGGTGCTGGCGTTGCCGAGCAGCGACTTCTCGCCGATCTTGTCGCCGTGGAAGACGCACGCGTGGGCGATCGTGGCGTGCGGGCCGATCTCGACGGTGACCTCGGGGGCGCCGTGGACGACCGAGTTGTCCTGCACGTTGGAGCCCTCACGGACGATGATCGTGCAGATGTCGGCGCGCAGGACGGCGCCGTACCAGATGCTCGCGCCCTTCTCGACCCGTACGTCGCCGATCAGCGTCGCCGTCGGGGCGACGAACGCCTCGGGGTGGACCTGGGGGCGACGCCCCTCGAACTCGTAGAGGAACACGGCTGACACGGTAGGCCAGGCCCGGTCCGGGCTCCTCGTAGGGTCGGGCCATGGCGAGCGGCACCCGGCGCAGCAGGCAGACGACGACGTGGCTGCTCCCGGCCGACGAGGAGGCCCTCGGCGAGGCGGTCGCCCGCGGCCTGCCCGGGGCCGGGTGGTGGTGCGTCCCGCCGGGCCCGCCCGCGGCGGCCGAGCGGCACCGCCACGCGAGCCTGCCCGACGCGCTCGACTGCGGCGGCCTGCAGGCGGTGCTCCCGCTGCCGGTTGATGTGGCGCCCGGCGCGGAGACCGCCCAGGTGCAGGTGCTGCGCGGCATCGACCGGGAGCCGGGCCGGCTCGCCGTCGGTGGGTACGACGACCCGCGGGTCCGGGCCGACGCCGACGTGGTCTGGCAGGCGCTGCGGGCGGTCTCGACGCTGGCCCACGCCACCGCGGCGACCGGTACCGCCGACACCTCACCGCCGCACGCCCCGCGGATCGGCCGGGCCGCCCGGGCAGCGTACGACGCGGGGACGCGCGTGCCGACGTACCGCGGCGCGCCGGTCGTCCTGCGGGGGACCGCCACCCCACGTGACGCAGGACACAGTGAGGTGTGAAGATGCGCAGGCGCACACCCGCGCCTCTCGGAAAGGGGACATCCATGTCCTTGCGCAGCAACCGACGGCTCCGCGCCGTCGTCCTCGCGGCAGCCACCGGCCTCACCCTGGCCGGCCTCGCCGTGTCCACGCCCGGAGCCACCGCGGCTCCCGGGCCCGGCTCCGGAGACGCCGACGGCCCGCCGTCGACCCCGGTGCCGATCAGCACCCCGGACGGGGCCGTCTCGGCCTACGTCCTCAACGCCAAGCACGCCAACCCGGGCCAGACCCGCCTCGTCGAGCGTGCCGTGCGCGCGTCCGGCGGCGTGGTGATCCAGACCTGGCCGCAGATCGGCGTCGTCGTCGCGCACAGCGACCGTGCCGCCTTCCGCGATGACGTACGACGCCGTGCGGGCCACGCGCTCGAGTCGGTCGGTGCGACCCGCACCGTCCCGGTCAGCGAGGGCACGCCCGAGGGCGTCGCGTCCCCGTGGGGCCCCGGCAAGGGTCAGCTCCGCAAGGCCGCCCCGCAGCGGGACACCGACGGCGCCGGCAGCGAGCGGACCGTGGCCGTCGCGCCCGACCCGCGCGAGGCCGAGCAGTGGGACATGCAGATGATCAAGGCCGACCAGGCCCACGAGATCACCGACGGCTCCCGCCGGGTCGTCGTGGGCGTCCTCGACAGCGGCATCGACCCGGACCACCCGGACCTGGCCGCCAATATCGACGTCCGGGACTCGGTCAACTGCAGCGACGCCGGCCGCCCGGACCGCTCGCCGACCGGTTGGTACCCGACCACGAGCGACCACGGCACGCACGTCGCCGGCACGATCGGTGCCGCGCGCAACGGAACGGGCATCGTGGGCGTGGCCCCCGGCGTCCGGATGGCCGCGGTCAAGGTGGTCAACGACGACGGCTTCATCTACCCCGAGTACGCCGTCTGCGGCTTCATGTGGGCCGGTGAGCGCGGCATGGACGTGACCAACAACAGCTACTACGTCGACCCGTTCGAGTTCTACTGCGAGGACCAGCCCGACCAGTACGCCGCCAAGGAGGCGGTCCGCCGCGCGGTGGCCTGGTCGACCGACCAGGGCGTCGTCCACGCGGCGGCGGCCGGCAACTCGTCGTACGACCTGGCGAACAAGACGACCGACAGCGGCAGCCCCGACGACGGCACCCCCGTCGAGCGCACGCTCAACAACGGCTGCCAGGACATCCCGACCGAGCTGCCGGGCGTGGTGACCGTGTCGTCGCTGGAGCGGTTCCCGACCACGGGGCTGGAGAACCGGCTGTCCGGCTTCAGCAACCGCGGTCTCGGCGTCATCGACGTCGCGGCCCCCGGCTCGCGGATCCTGTCGACCATCGTCAACGGCAACGGCTACGGCCTCAAGTCGGGTACGTCGATGGCCTCGCCGCACGTGGCGGGCGTCCTGGCCCTGATGAAGTCGGTGCACCCGCGCTGGACGCCCGCCCAGATGGTCGCCAAGCTGCGCGCCCAGGCCGACGACCATGCCTGTGGCACCACGACCGCCGGCGCGCCGTGCGTGGGGTCCGATCGCAACAACAGCTACTACGGCGAGGGCGTGCTCGACGCGCTCGACGCGGTGAGCTGATCGCCTGAGGCCGGTGGCCGCCTCCGGGCGGTCACCGGCCACCGGGCAGACTCGTCTCGTGACCACTGCCAGCGCTCCGTCACGAGAGGAGTCCGCGGACGAGCCGTCCGGGTTCGACCGCGCCCTCGGGCAGTTCCTGCTGCACTACAAGTTCGGCCTCGACGAGATGCTGACCAAGATCAACATCCTGCGCGAGGAGCTCGCCTTCCGGGGCACCGGCAGCCCGATCGAGCACGTCAGCTCGCGGCTCAAGTCGATCGAGAGCCTGCGCGCCAAGGCGGCCCGGCTCGGCGTACCGCTCGAGCCGCTCGACCCCGACGCGATCGGCGCCCAGATCAACGACATCGCCGGCGTCCGGATCGTGTGCAGCTTCATCTCCGACGCCTATCACGTCCTCGACATGCTCACGACCCAGCCGGACGTCACCGTGCGCACGATCAAGGACTACATCGCGCACCCCAAGCCCAACGGCTACCGCAGCCTGCACGCGATCGTCGAGGTCCCCGTCTTCCTCTCCGACGCGGCCCGCACGGTGCCGGTCGAGCTCCAGATCCGGACCGTCGCGATGGACTTCTGGGCCAGCGTCGAGCACAAGATCTACTACAAGTACGACAAGGACGTCCCCGCCGAGCTGATGGACGAGCTCTCCGCGGCCGCCCGGGTCGCCCACGAGCTCGACGCCCGGATGGCCGAGCTCCACCGCACCGTGCACGGTTGAGACCGGTCCCCGCGGGGTAGGGTCCGGCCCCCGACGACTCGGAGGCGCCGATGAGCACGATCGATCCTGTCCAGGTCCGTGCCGAGCGCATCGCGCGCCTGCGCCGCAGCCCGCTCCGTCCGGCCGCCCTCGTCACGGTGCTCGCCCTGTCCGGGCTGGCCGCCGCCCTCACCGGCGCCGGCATCGTCGCGATGCTCGACAGCATGCGCATCAGCAAGCTCAACGGCGTCTTCGCCGGCTGGGACTCGCGGCTCGACTCGTGGTTCTGGATGTTCCCGGTCGGCCTGTGCGCCGTGCTCGGTCTCGGCCTCCTCAGCACGGTCCTGGTCCGGTCGGCGCCGGGCTCACGGCTGCGCTACCCGGTCGTCGGCCCGATCCCCGTGGCCGCGGTCGGCGCCGCCGTCGGCGTGACGCTGGCGTGTCCGCAGATGACCGCGCCCGTGGCGGTCGGCACCCGCACCGACCCGACGTTCGGCGACGACGAGGCCTGGGGCACCACGCACTGGATCTGGTACCGCGTCGACGTCTGGTGGCCGATCCTGGCGTGGGTGCTCGCCCTCCTCGCGCTCGCGATCGCCGTCGAGGTCCGCCGCCGGCACCGCGCCCGGACCGCCCGGATCGCCGACCTGCTCGAGACCGGCCGGATCGTGGCCGGCGAGGTCACCGCGACCAGCCGGCTGACGGTCCGCTTCATCGACGCCGCCGGCACCGACCGCTGGACCCGCCCGCCGTGCACGATCCCGGTCGCCGAGCAGCCCGCGACCGGCACCCAGGTCGCGGTGCTCTGCGACCCGGAGGCGCCCGCTGACGAGAGCCGGATCTTCGTCGGGCCGCGCGGCGCGCGGAGCGTCGAGGAGTTCGTGCGCTGGTTGACCTGAGAAGTCGCGTCATGAACGGCGCCGGATCGCGTCTTCTCTGCAGGGAGCAAGCAGGGGGGCCGAGGGGTCCGGGCTGGGAGGCCGGACCCCTCGGTGGGAGGGAGTCGACATGGACACATCGGAACCGGGTCTCATCGAGCACTGGGTCCAGCGCCTGCTGGCGCGCGCCACGACCGACCTCGCCGACGGGCCGCACATCATGGTGGCCCGGGACCCCGAGGACGGGTCGATCTACTTCACCGGACCCTTCTCGTCGGTCGTCGACGCCTTCGTCGCGGTCGAGGACGAGACGCGGCGCCAGTCGTCGTACCCGGAGCGGGCGCGGCTGGAGCTCACCGTGGCGCCCATCGCGCTGCCCTGACCCGGGTGATATCGCGGGTGACACCCGCGCGAACGTGATGCCGGTGCTGTCCCGGCGGGGCACGGTGGCCGCGGGACCTTCGGAGCGTCCCCCGTGCAGCGCGGCCCGAGCGGCATGACCCGGGTCGCGCTGCTCCGGACGAGCAGAGGTGGACAGATGCAGGGCAGCAGCCTGGGACCGGTCGTCCGGCGTACGACGGAGTTCGACGCGCTCGTGCAGCACCGGCTCTGGCGGCTCCAGCGCGAGATCGCCGCGGCGCAGGCGGCCCTCGCCCCGGACGCCGAGATCGAGATCCTGACCCACCTCCGCGGGGTGCTCGCGGGGCTCAGCACCACGCTGTCGGACCCGCGCTGATCCAGCGCCACGGCACGACCGGGTGAAGTTCCGGGGGAGGTCCTTCCCCCGACCGTGCCCTTGTCCCGGCAGACCTCGATATGCCTAGGAGCAATCGGTCTGCCACGCGATCTCGGAGCGTGCTGAGCTCTGCCCCCCACCCCGGCGTCCGCCTGCCCTCGAGTCCCCCCAAGTAGTTCACGTTTGACGGAAGGTCTCCCACCGTGAAGAAGCTCGTCCCCGGTCTGGCACTGGCGGTCATCGCCGGCGCCACGGCCGTCCTCCCGGCAGTGGCGCTCGCGCCACCTGCCGCCGCGGCCCCCGGAAACCCGGGTACGCCGTCCGCTCCCCAGGTCCTCTTCCACGAGGACTTCGAGAACGCCATGGCCGACGGCCAGGTCAAGGTTCTCGGCGACTACGTCGGCGCCGACGGCGAGACCTACGCCGCCGAGGGCGCGTGGGCCGACCCGACCCAGTCGAACGGCTTCGTGCTCGACGGCACGACGTCCGACGCCGACCAGGCCGCCCTGGGCAGCCCGGCCGGTGCGGCCCAGCTGCGCAACCTCGCGACCGGGCTGGGCGCCCACAACGGCACCCAGCCGAACGAGGCCAACCACGCGGTGGCGGCGTTCACCGCCGGTGACCCGGGCGCGAACAAGGTCGAGTTCCGCACCGCGGCGCCGCTGGCCCTCGACGTCGAGAACAAGTTCCTCACGTTCTCGGTCAACGTCGGTGTGGTCAACTGCCACGCCGCGCACCCGCTGCTGCGCTTCTACCTCGACGACGGCAACGCCGAGATCCCGGTGAGCGGAGCCGCGGCCGACCCGTGCCCCAACGGCAGCCGCACCGTGAACTCCGACGGCTCGGTGCTCTTCACCGGCTCCAGCCTCGGCATCGTGCTGCGCAACGAGCAGGCCAGCGGCTCGGGCAACGACCACGCCTTCGACGACATCCGTGTGCTCGACGCGACGCCGCAGCTGGACAAGTCGTTCGGCGCCGAGGGCACCCCGGCCGGGTTCCCGACGACGCTCACCTTCACGGTGACCAACACCTCCGAGCTCGCCTCGAAGAACGGCTGGTCGTTCACCGACAACCTGCCCACGGGCATGGAGATCGCCGCCGACCCGCGCTTCACCACCGACTGCGGCAACGGCGCGATCACCGGCGGCGGTACGCCGGGCGCCGGGAGCATCTCGCTCGAGGGCGACCTCGCGACCGGCCAGGCCGCCTGCACGCTGTCGATCGACGTCGTGACGCCGGAGGCCGAGGCCGGTGACACGTTCACCAACGCCGCCGCCAACGTCGACGACCTCGTCGGTCTCAACCCGCCGGGCAGCGCGACGCTGACCGTGACCGAGCGCGGCCTGCCCAAGGTCAGCTGTGCGCCGGCCGCGGCGCGCGCCACCCAGCGCTGGTGGCACTTCGGCAACGGCGCCGGGCTCGACTTCGGCACCTCCGGCAGCGCGCTGCCGACGACGACGCCGTCGACCGGCGTCAACGCCGTCGAGGGCACGACCGTCATCACCGACTCCGCCGGCAAGCTGCTGTTCTGGTCCGACGGCGTCAAGGTGCTCAACAAGAACCACCAGGTGATGCCGAACGGCGCCGGCCTGACCGGCAACGCCTCGGCCACCCAGACCGTCGCGGCGTTCCCGTCGCTGACCGACCCCGGCAAGTACTTCGTCGTCGCGACGACGGGTGCCTCCGAGGTCGGCGGCAGCGGTCACCTCAGCTACTCGGTGGTCGACATGGCCCTCGACGGCGGCCTCGGCGACGTGACGGCGACCAAGAACGTCGACCTCGCGCCCGCCAACGGTGCGGCCGAGCAGCTGACCGCGATCCCGAACGCCGCCGGCACCGGGTTCTGGGTCGTCACCGCGCAGGCGTCCTCGCCCAACATCCGGGCGTACCTCTTCGACGGCGCCGGTCCGGCCGACCCCGACGGCGCCGGCCCGCTCACCGCAGGTGACTCCGTCATCAGCGTGATGCCGACGCCGAACTACAACCAGTACGGCACGCTCAACCTCAGCCCCGACCTGTCGTCGGTCCTGCTCGCCACCGGCAACAACGCCGGCGCCTCGCGGATCCGGCTGATGGACTTCGACGCCGGCACCGGCCGGTTCGCGCAGCGCTTCGAGTGGTCGACCCCCACCGGGGTGGGCGGCAACATGTACTCCGCCGACTTCTCCCCGTCGGGTGACCACGTCTACGCCACCCGCATCTTCGGCGGCGCGCACCTGTTCCGCTACGACATCGCGGGCGCCGCGGACGGTGCCGCCGTCAAGGCGACCGAGTTCGACTTCGGCCAGTACCACGCCAGCGGCGGCCAGGTGAAGCGCGGACCCGACGGCCGGATGTACGTCGTGAACCGGGGCGCAGCGACGCTCGGCGTGATCGCCAGCCCCGACGCCGCCGACCCGGCCGAGGCCGGCTTCGACGCCGCGGCTCTGCCGCTCACGGCCGGTACCGCCAACGGCTGGGGCCTGCCGCAGATGGTGACGGGCTGCCCGAGCACGCCTGGCATCGAGATCACCAAGACCGCGGCGCTGACCACCGACCACGGCACGGCCGGCAAGGCCGACGCGGGCGACGTCATCACCTACACGTTCGTCGTGCACAACTCCGGCTACGTCGCGGTCGACGACGTGTCGGTCGACGACGCCCTGCCGGGCCTCTCGCCGGTCACGCCGGCCAGCGTCGCGACGCTCGCGGCCGGTGACGACGCGGAGTTCACCGCGACGTACACGGTCACCCAGGCCGACGTCGACGCCGGCGGCAAGGTGGTCAACACCGCCACCGCCAAGGCGACCGACCCCGACGGCGGCGAGGTCGTCTCGCCCGAGGGACCGGGCTCCACGGCCGAGGTCGACATCGCCGACGCCGAGGCCGACCTCGAGATCGTGAAGTCGGCCCGGCTCACCACGGACGTCGCCCCCCAGGGCAAGGCGGACGACGGTGACGTGCTCACCTACACCTTCACCGTGACCAACCACGGCAAGGCCACGGCGCACGACATCTCGGTGTCCGACGCGCTGCCGGGTCTCTCGGCGGTCGCGCCGGCGAGCGTGGCGACGATCGCCCCGGGTGCGCAGGCGGAGTTCACGGCGACGTACACGATCACGCACGAGGACGTCGTGCGCGGGGGCGTCGAGAACACCGCGTCGGTGACCTACCAGGGGCCGACCCGCGGTGGGCAGGTGCCGCAGCCGGTGACCGAGCCGAGCAACACGCTCACCACGGCGACCGGCCCGCTCGGTGCCCCGGTGCTCACCACGCGCGCCGACCGCAAGGTCGCGATGAAGGTCGCCAAGGGCGGCAAGCCCGTGGCGGTCGCCCTGCGCGACGAGATCACGCTCACCGGCTTCCTGCCCGGTGGCGACGCGACCGGCACGGCCACGCTGTACGGCCCGTTCACCGACCGCGCCTCGATCGCGTGCATCCCGGCCAAGCGGGCCGGCTCGGTCACCTTCGCCCCGCGCAGCGGCACCTTCCGCAGCCCGGCGGTGTCGGTGAGCAAGCCGGGCTACTACACCTGGGTGGTCGCGACCTCCGAGGACCGGCGCAACAGCGCGGCCACGCACGCCTGCGGCCTGGCCGCGGAGACGACGCTGGTGCACCGGGCCGAGGTCGGCAAGATCAAGATCGAGACCGGCTTCGCCGGCGTGGACCCGTCGGCCTTCGGCCGCCAGGCCCGTCCGGCCCAGGTCGCGATCCCGGCGCTGGGCATGAAGGCCAAGATCGACGTCGTCGGCATCCGTCGCGGCGCGATGGTCATCCCGGACGACGTCCGCAAGGGCGGCTGGCTGCAGCAGTCGGCCATGCCGGGTGAGGCCGTCGGTGCGACCGTCATCGCCGGTCACGTCTCGGACCGGCACGACAAGCCCGGTGCGTTCGGCAAGCTGAACAAGGCCAAGGTGGGCCAGGTCGTCACCGTGCGGGGCACGGACGGCAAGGTGCAGAAGTACCGGATCACCAAGGTCTACACCCAGAAGCGGACCAAGGGCTTCACCGGTGCTCCGGTGTCGACCACCGGTGCTCACCAGCTCACGTTGGTGACCTGCACGGGCAAGGTCCGCTACAGCAACGGCCGGTTCCACTACACGAAGAAACCAGGTCGTGATCGCGACCCCGATCGCCTGATCGAAACCCCTGGTGACCACCGGGGTGACGGCGTACCGACGCCGCTCACCCCGGTGGTCCCGCACCATCACGATTAGGGCAGCATGCGCACATGGCGGCTTTCCCCCCGAGCGGCCGAGTTTCCGACGCCCGCGGCAGCGCGATCGTGAGGTCCCGCCTGCTCGCGCTGCTCGACCTCGACCCGGCACCGATCACGGTGCTGCAGGCTCCGTCCGGCTTCGGCAAGACCACCCTCGTCCGGCAGTGGGCCGCCGGCGAGCGGCCCCCGGGTGAGCGCCTGGTCTGGGTCGCGCTCAACGCCGGCATCGAGTCCGACCACGCCTTCTGGACCACGGTGATCGCGTCCGCGCGCCGCCTCGGCCACCTCTCGCCCGAGCGCGCCGACGTCGTCGCCAACGACGTCGACGCCCACCACGACCCGGTACCGGTGCTGCGCGACCTGCTTGCCGGCAAGGGCCCGGTGGTGCTCGTCTTCGACGCCTACGAGCACGTCCGCGACGCCACCGCCCAGGTGGACGACGACATCCTGCGGCTGACCGCGCTGCTGCCCAACCTCCGCGTCGTGGTGACCACCCGGGCCGCGACCAGCCTGGCCGACCCGGCCCGCCGGGTCCGCGGCGACGTCCGCCTCGTCACCGACGACGACCTCCAGTTCACCGCCGAGGAGACCGCGCTCTTCCTCGCCGAGCACGGCTCGGACATCGTCCGCGGCGTGGCCGGCGACCTGCACCGCGACACCCGCGGCTACCCGCTGGCCATCCGCGCCGCGAGCCTCGCGCTCGGCGCGCGCAGCCGGCTGCCCTCGCGCGACTCCGTCGAGTGGCGCACGATCGTCGCCCAGGACCTCAGCGCCCAGCTCGACGACTCGCTCACCTCCGAGTTCGTCCGCGACACCGTCCTGGCGCCGTACTTCGACCTCGAGCTGGCGCAGGCCCTCACCGGCATCGAGGACGCCGCCCCCGTCGTCGCCGAGCTCGAGTGGAACGGCTTCGGCCGCTGGGTGCCCTACCTGGCCGACCGCCCGGTCTTCCAGTACGTCGACTCGCTGCGCGACGCCGTCCGCAGCGAGCTGATGACGAGCGACCCCGACCGCCACCGCCGCGGGGCCGGCATCGCCGCGACCTGGCTCTACGAGCACGACGAGCACGAGCTCGCCCTCGAGCTCGCCGTCGACGCCGGCCGCTACGAGCTGGCCAGCCGGATCTTCCGCAGCGTCGTGCTCAGCTCGCCCGAGAGCTACACCACCGACCACCTCGACCTGCAGCTCAGCCGCATCCCGCGCGCCGTACTGATGAGGCACCCGATGCTCGCGATGGCGCGCGGCCTCGCCCTGCTGAGCAATCCCGCCACCCGCGGCGCGGCCGTCGAGTTCCTGGTCCGCACCGCCGACCAGACCAGCGACGACTGGCGCCAGCTCGACCGGCCGGCGTCCTTCTTCCAGCGCTCGGCCAAGACCGCGTGCCTGCGCTACGTCGGCCGCTACCTGGAGTCGGCCGCGGCCGGCCAGGGCGCGCTCGACTACTACGACGACATCGACATCGGCGACGACCGCCGGATGGTCGAGCTGCGCGCGATGGGCCTGCGCCAGATCGGCTACTCGTTCTTCGCCGTCGGCGAGATCGACCGCGGCCACGAGGTGATCTCGCGCGCCATCGCGTCCGCGACGATGCCCTGGTCGCGCAACTACACGCTCGTCTACGGCGTCGGGCTCTCCGCGATCGACGGCCGCTCCCGCGACGCCGCCGAGATCGCCCGCCTGGTCGACCCCGCCGCCTGGCCGCGCGACCACGCGCACACCTTCGTCAACTCGCTGGGCCGGATCGGCAACGCGATGCTCAAGCTCGACGACTTCGACTTCACCGGCGCCCTCGCCGAGTACGACGGCTGCGAGTCCTTCATCCACACCGCCGAGTTCTGGCCCTTCCTTACCTGGACCATGCTCCAGGCCCGCCTCGGCCTCGGCGAAGGGGGAGCGGAGGCCCAGCGGATCGCCGACGCCCTCCAGCGCACCCCCAGTCCGCCCGGCATCGGCGACAACCTCGGCACCAGCATGCTGCGCGGCCTCCTCGCCGTCGCCTGGCTGGCCCACGGCCGCTCCCGCGACGCCGCCGCCCTCCTGCGCGTCCCCACCCGCTGGCCCGGCCAGCTCGCCTCGGCCCAGATGCTCACCCGCCTCACCGCCGGAGACCCCGCCGGCGCCTTCCACCTCGTCCCCCGCCTCGAAGCCCAACCCGGCCACAGCATCCGCTCCCGGACCAGCCTCGCCACCCTCGGCGCGGCCGCCGCCCTCCGCGCCGGCCACACCGACGCCGCCGGCGCCCTCCTCGACCGCGCCGCCGCCCTGTACGACGAGCACGGCGCCCGCGCCCTGCTCCTCCACGTCCCCGGCGCGGACCTCAAGAGCCTGCGCGACTTCGCCCACACCACCGACCGACCCGGCGCCTCGTCGTACCTGGCGGTGGACCTGGTCGGCCCCGTCGACGCCGGCGTCGCCTCGGTCCCCCTGACCGGCCAGGAGATCGCCGTCCTCCGCGCGACCCTCGACCATCCGCGCCGCAGCCAGGTGGCCGCCGTCCTGCACCTGTCGCCGGAGACGGTGAAGTCCCACATGCGCAGCATCTACCGCAAGTGGGGCATCAACTCGCGCGAGGCCGCCATCGAGCGCGGCATCCAGCTCGGCCTGCTCCACGACGGACCCCAGCGCCGCTGAGCCTTCGCGCTCGCCCCGGGGCAACGGGTGAACAAGCGGGTGAGATCGCTGCGGGCGTCGTACGGGTGGGCGGGGGGCAGGGCAGGATGCGGATCGGTCGAGCCGCACCCCGGCCCCCCTTGGGCGCGGCTCGACCTGGGTCACTCCTGAGGCGGTGCGGCCCATGCGTGGCCCGGACTCGACCCCCGGGCCACGTTCGCCGCCCCCACCTGCGACTTCGCTGCCCGAACCGTGCGACTTCGAGGGGCGAAACCTGCTACTTCGCGGGCAGGTACGCCGCCAGCGCCGCCAGCTGCTCCCGGTAGTGCCCGGCCGAGTCCGCCGCCACCCGCACCGACGCCGCCGTCGCGCCCGCCTCGGCGAGGACCCCGAGCGCGTCGGCGGTCGCGCCGGGCTCGCGGGTGGGGTCGAGGGCGCGGTCGGGGGAGAGGACGACCTCGAAGCCGGCCGGGAGGTCGAAGCGGCCGAGCAGGGTGGCGAGCTCGGTGGGGGCGAGGCCGAAGGGGACCCAGCCGTCGGCGAGCTCGACGGCGCGGCGCAGGGAGCGCGGCGTACGGCCGCCGATCCACAGCGGCACCGAGGCCTGGACGGCGTGCGGCGAGACGACCACGTCGTCGAACGCATAGTGCGCCCCCGCGTACGACGGCCGCTCCTGCGAGAGCGACGCGCGCAAGGCCCGCAGCGCGTCGTCCGCGATCTCGCCGCGCCTCTCGAAGGTCGCGCCGAGCAGCGTGAACTCCTCCTCGAGCGAGCCGACGCCGAGCCCGAGGACGAGCCGGCCGCCGCTGACGAGGTCGAGGGTGCCGTAGCGCTTCGCGATGGCGAGGGGGTGGTGGTAGCCGAGGACGAGGACCTGGGTCGCGAGCCGGATCCGGGTGGTGCGGGCGGCGAGGTAGCCGAAGGTGGCGAGCGGGTCCCAGTACGTCGCGCCGCGCTGGGCGGCGATGTCGGTCGGCACGACGACGTGCTCGCTGCAGGTCAGGAAGTCGAAGCCGAGGGCGTCGGCCGTCTCGGCGATCGCGCCGAGCTCGTCGATGCCGGCCTCGGCCTCCCAGGGCGAGAACGCGCCGGGGAGCTGCACCACGACGGGGCTGTTGATGCCGATCTTCACGGGTGCCTCTTCCCTCGGGGCCCGGTCCTCTGATAGACCAAGTGCTTGCTTGGTTTCCGAGAGTACCCCACCGCCGACCGCTCGCCAGGAGGCAGCCGTGACCAGCCCGCTCGTGTTCTTCTCGTTCGTGACCCTCGCCGGCGCCGGCGCCGAGGAGCACCGCGCCTACAACGAGTGGCACCAGCTCGACCACCGGCCGGAGAACCTGGCGCTGCCCGGCGTCCTGTGGGGTGACCGGTGGGCGCGCCCGGACGACTACCGCGGCGGCGTCGCGTCCGACGAGCACGCGGCGACCGACTACGTGGCGATGTACTGGTTCAAGGACCCCGTCGAGCGCGCGCTGCGGGAGTGGTCCGACCTCGGCTCCGACTCGTTCCAGTGGGGCCGCGGGCCGCTCATCCCGGGCGTGCAGCGCAAGCTGCTGTCGTTCTTCCGCCCCGTCAAGGGGTACGCCGCGCCCTCCGCCCTCGTCTCGCCCGAGGTGCTGCCCTACCGCCCCAACCGCGGCCTGCACCTGACCCTCTCGCGCCACGCCGCGCCCCACAGCGGCGCGACCCACGAGCACTACGCCTGGCAGGACCGCAGCCTGGTCCCGGCGCTGCTCGACCTCGACGGGGTGGCCGGCGCGTGGACGTTCTCGTTCGCCCACCACCAGTCGCACCCGTCGCTGCCGCTGGCCACCGAGACCCCCGACCCCCCGGAGTCGCTGCGGATCCGCCTCGCCTACCTCGACGGCGACCCGCTGCCGACCGCCGCGGCGATCGACGCCCGTACCGCCGAGCTGGCCGGCGGCCTGAGTGCCGAGGCCGCCGCGTCGGAGGAGGTGCTGCTGAGCACCCCGCTGCGCACGATCATCCCGTGGCAGGACTGGTGAGCCGACGGCCTCAGCGGGCCATCTTCAGCAGGAACTCGATCTTGCCGTGGTCGTCGACCGAGATCCCGGAGAAGCCGGGCTCGGGGATCTCGTAGTCGGAGAACACCACGTCGATGCTGCCCGCGACGTCGAGCGCCTCACCGGAGGCCTGGACGTCGAGCTCGACCTCGACCGCGCGGGTGACGCCACGGACCGTGAGGTCGCCGGGCACCGTGACGGTGAACCGGCCTCCGGTGGCCGGCAGCTCGACGGGCGCGGTCTGGGTGAAGGTCGCGGTCGGGTAGGTCGCGGTGTCCATGATCCGGTCGCGGTACTGCGCGTCCCGGCGCGACTCGTCGGTGGCCACCGACGCCATGTCGACGCTCATCGTGGTGGCGCTGAGGACGCCGTCGGCGACCGTGGCGCTGCCCTCGACCTGGTCGGTGCGGCCGGCCACGGTGACGTTCTGGCCGAAGAGCACCTCGTCGACGCGGTAGCCGGCCGCGGAGTCCGCGCCGACCGTCCATGCGCCGTCGAGTGCGTCGGTGGCGGCGCTGGTGTCGGGCTTCGCGTCGGCGGAGCTGCCGGCCGCGGGCAGGGTCAGCTCGTCGGGCTGCTCGCCGACCACGAACTTGCCGTAGGCCCAGGGCCCGACGGTGACGGCGACGATCACGAGCGCGACGAGGACGCCGCCGAGGATGAGGATCTTCCGGGAACCGAGCTTCTTGGATGACATGGCAACCACCGTAGGTGGCAAAACTGAGGGCACCCTAAGATGCCGTGACGTCGACTAGAACACGTTCTATTGTTCTCGCGGAACGCCGCACGCCGCGGCGCCACGAGCCAGGAGGACCGCGCATGACCGACCCGAACGCAGCCCGCGCCCAGCGCTTCACCGGACGCCGCGTCGTCGTCACCGGAGCCTCCGGCGGCCTCGGGCAGGTCGTGGCCGACCTGTTCCGCCAGGAGGGGGCCCGCGTGGTCGCCACCGACGTCGTCCCGGCCGAGGGCGTCACCGCCTGCGACCTCGCCGACGACGCCGCGCGCGACGCCTTCGTCGCCGGTGCGCTGGAGGAGCTCGGGGGCCTGGACGTGCTCTGCAATGTCGCCGGCATCCAGAAGTTCGCCGAGCTCGGCGCGCTCGACGCCGCCCTGCTGCGCAAGCACTTCGACGTCAACGCCCTCGCGCCGCTGATGCTGGCCCAGGCGTTCGCGGACGCGCTCGTCGAGAGCAAGGGCAATGTCGTCTCGGTCGCGTCGATCTCGGCCGTGATGGGGCAGCCCTACAACGCGCCGTACTGTGCGTCGAAGGCCGCGCTGCTGCTCGGGATGCGGGCGCTGGCGGTCGAGTTCGCGACCAAGGGCGTGCGGGTCAACTGCGTCTCCCCGGGCGGGATCGCGACCCCGATGGTCGAGGCGGCGGCGGCCGGGCTGCCCGCCGACACCAACTGGGACCTGATCGCGCGCAGCACCTCCGTGATCCCCGGCTTCATGCCCCCGCAGGACGTCGCCGAGGCGCTGCTCTACCTCGCCTCCCCGGCCGCCGCCTCGGTCACCGGCGCGAACCTCGTCGTCGACCGCGGCGTGGTCTGGTGACGGCGTGAACGCCGGCGACGCCGGTCGCGCCGTCGTCACCGGTGCCGGCGCCGGCTCGATCGGCCGCGCCGTCGCCGACGCGCTGACGGCGGCCGGCTGGGAGGTCACCACCACGACGCGGGCGACGCTCGACCTCACCGACCGTGGGTCGGTCGCGGCCTTCGCCGCGGCGTACGCCGAGCGGTCGGACCGGCTCGACCTCCTGGTCAACAGCGCCGGCATCCACCTCGACCTCGGGTCGCGGTGGAAGGAACCGCAGCTCGTCGACGGGCACGAGGTGCACTGGCGGACCAACTACCTCGGCACCGTCGACCTCACCACCGCGCTGCTGCCGCTGCTGCTCGCGGCTCCTGAGCCGACCGTCCTGCACGTCGTCTCGCAGCTCCACGAGCGCGGCACCACCGACCGGCTCCTGGGCGAGGACGCGCCGTACGACTCGTGGGCGGCGTACGGCACCTCCAAGCTCGGCCTCGTCCACCACGCGGCCCTCCTCGCCGCCCAGTACGGCGACCAGGGCCTCCGCGCGCTGGCGGCCCACCCCGGCGCGGTGTCGACCAACATCGCCGACCGCGGCCTGGAGACCCGCCCGCTGCTGCGCCGCCTCCGTCGGCTCGCGCTGCCCCTGGAGCGGCGCAGCCTGATGTCCCCGGCCGCGTCGGCCGAGCACCTGGTCCGGATCGCGACCGACCCCGCGGCGGCGTCGGGCTACTACCGCAAGAGCCGTCCGGTCGAGCCGTCCGAGGCCGCGCGTGACGAGGACGCCCGCGCCGCGCTGGACGTGCGGACGCAGGAGTGGCTCAGCGCCCGCTGACCCCGCGCGCGAGCAGCTCGGCGAGGTGCACCGGCGCCTCGTCGGGCGCGAGCTCGCCCACCTGGGTCCGGCACGAGAAGCCGTCGGCCAGCACGACCCGCCGGGCCTCGCCCGCCGAGGCGCGAAGGGCCGGGAGGAGGTTCTGCTCGGCGACCGCGACGGATACCTCGTAGTGCCCCTGCTCGACGCCGAAGTTGCCGGCCATGCCGCAGCAGCCGGCCACGGCCTCGACCTGGGCGCCGGCCTTCTCGAGCAGCGTCCGGTCGGCGTTCCAGCCCATCACCGCGTGGTGGTGGCAGTGCGGCTGGGCGACGATGCGGACGCCCCTGAGGTCCGGCGGGGTCCAGTCCGGGGCCTTCGCGAGCGCCTCGGCCAGGGTCAGGGTCGCGGCGGCGACGGCGTCGGAGTCCGGTCCCGGGACCAGCTCGCGCAGCTCGTGGCGCAGCACGGCGGTGCAGGACGGCTCGATCCCGACGATCGGTACGCCGGCCCGGGCGTCGGCGGCGAGGGCGTCGACCATGCCCCGCATCCGCTTCGCCGCGCCGTCGAGCTGGCCGGTGCTGATCCACGGCAGCCCGCAGCACTCCTGCTGCCGGGTGATCCGCGGGTCGTACCCGGCCGCGCGCAGCACCTCGACCGCCGCATCGGCGACCTGGGGCGCGAAGTGGTTGGTGAAGGAGTCCACGAAGAGCACGACGGGCGTGCCGGTGCCCGCGGCGCCGCCGAACGTACGCCGGAAGGTGCGCCGCGCGAATGCCGGCATCCGGCGCCGGGTGTCGACGCCCGCCGCCTTGAGCGCGACCTTGCGCAGCGGCCCGACGTCCATCGACCGGTTGGCGAAGCGCGGCATCGCCGAGCCGACCTTGGCCCAGCGCGGCAGCCAGCCGACCGAGTAGTGCGAGCGCGGCCGGATCTTGCGCTTGTAGGTCTGGTGCAGCACCTCGGCCTTGTACGACGCCATGTCGGTGCCGGTCGGGCAGTCGGAGGCGCAGCCCTTGCAGGCCAGGCAGAGGTCGAGCGCGTCGTGCACCGCGGGGGAGCCCCACGACACGTCGCTGTCGCCGTTGACGATCTCCTGGAGCAGCCGGGCGCGGCCGCGCGTGCTGTGGATCTCCTCCTTCGTCGCTTGGTACGACGGGCACATCACGCCGCCCGAGCCGCTGTTGTCGGCGCGGCACTTGCCCACGCCGGTGCAGCGGTGCACCGCCTGGCCGAAGTCCCCGCCGTCGTCGGCGTAGGCGAACGCGAGCCCCTTGGTCAGCCGCGTCGTCGAGGAGTAGCGCAGGTCGTCGGTGCTCGACGCCGCGTCGACGAGGATGCCGGGGTTGAGCACCTCGGTCGGGTCGAAGAGGTCCTTGACCGCGGCCATCAGGCCGAGCGCGCGGGGGGAGTACATCCGCGGCAGCAGGTCGCTGCGGGCCCGGCCGTCGCCGTGCTCGCCCGAGAGCGAGCCGCCGAGCGAGGTGACGAGGTCGGCCGCCTCCTCGAGGAAGGCGCGGAAGCGGTCGGCGCCGTCGGGCCGGGCGAACGGGAAGTCCATCCGCACGTGCAGGCAGCCCTCGCCGAAGTGGCCGAACGGCATCGCGGTCAGCTCGTGCGCGGAGAGCAGGCCCTCGAAGGCGGTGAGGTACTCGCCCAGGCGCTCGGGCGGCACGGCGGAGTCCTCCCAGCCGGCCCAGGCCGGCTTGCCGGACGGCGCCCGCCCGGCGAGGCCGGCCCCGTCGGCGCGGATCTTCCAGAGCCGGTCGGCCGTGCGCGGGTCGTCGACGACGAGCGCGGAGACGCCGAGGCCCGCCGCGGCGAGCTGGTCCGCGCGGCGTCGTACGTCATCGGGGTCGTCGCCGGAGAGCTCGACGAACATCCAGGCGTCGCCGGCCGGCAGCGGCGGGACGGCGTCGGGACCCCGCCGCTCGCGGATCACGTCGACGATGCGCCGGTCGAGGCCCTCGCACGCCGACGGCTCGAACGCGAGCACCTCGGTCGTCGCGTAGCCCGCGGTCGGGAAGTCGGGGAAGCCCAGCACGATCATCAGCGACGCCTTCGGCGCCCGGACCAGCCGCACGGTGGCCTCGGTGAGCACGGCGAGCGTGCCCTCGGAGCCGACCAGCGCGCGGGTCAGGTCGAAGCCGCGCTCGGGCACGAGGTGGTCGAGCGCGAGGCCCGAGACGTGCCGGCCGAACGTGCCGAACTCGGTGCGCACCGTGCCCAGGTCGTCGGCGACCAGCCCGCGCAGTCGGTCGAGGACGTCGGAGCCCTCGGCGCTGGCGACCGGCTTGCCCGCGGCGTCGTACCCGGTGACGAGGGGGGTGCCGTCGGCGAGCAGCCCGCGCAGGCCGCGCACGTTGTGCGAGGTGCGTCCGTAGGCCAGCGAGCGCGCGCCGCACGCGTCGTTGCCGATCATCCCGCCGATGGTGCAGCGGGTGCTGGTCGACGGGTCGGGCCCGAACTTCAGCCCGTGGCCGGCGACGGCCTTCTGCAGTGCGGCCTGCACGACGCCCGGCTGGACGACGGCGGTCTCGGCCTCGACGTCGACCGAGACGACCTGGTTGAGGTGCCGGCTGAAGTCGACGACCACGCCGGGCCCGATCGCGTTGCCCGCGACCGACGTACCGGCGCCGCGGGCGGTGAGAGTCAGGCCCTCCGCACGGGCCGCGGCGAGGATCGCGGCGACCTCGTCGGCCGAGCGCGGGAACGCGACGGCGACCGGGGGGACGCGGTAGAGCGAGGCGTCGGACGAGTAGGCACCGAGGACCGCGGCGTCGTCGCTGACGTCGCCCGCTCCGTGGCGCTGGAGCAGGTGAGCGATGCCGGACACGCACTGAAATCTAGTGGGTCGGGTCCGCGGGCTACGCTCCCGTCCCAGGTCCCGGCAATCGCTCGACAACCTGGAGGCGTGATGCGGCTCGGCATGATCATCGACTACTCGGGCGGTTTCGCCGAGACCGTGGAGCTCCTCCAGGAGTACGAGCGCAACGGCCTCGACCTGGTCGCGATGCCCGAGGCCTACTCGTTCGACGCGGTCAGCCAGCTCGGCTACATCGCGGCCAAGACCGACCGGCTCGAGCTGATGTCGGCGATCTTCCAGATCTACACCCGCACCCCGTCGCTGACCGCGATGACGGCCGCGGGCCTCGACTTCGTCTCCGACGGCCGGTTCACCC
Source organism: Pimelobacter simplex (assembly GCF_024662235.1). Lineage (GTDB taxonomy): Bacteria > Actinomycetota > Actinomycetes > Propionibacteriales > Nocardioidaceae > Nocardioides. The sequence goes on along the minus strand of NZ_CP096276.1, from coordinate 4,480,045 downwards.
TCGGCCTCGGCGCCAGCGGGCCCCAGGTCATCGAGGGCTTCCACGGCGTCAAGTACGACGCCCCGCTCGGCCGCACCCGCGAGGTGATCGAGGTCTGCCGCCAGGTGTGGCGCCGCGAGCCGGTCGAGTTCGAGGGCAAGTACTACGACATCCCGCTGACCAAGGACAAGGGCGGCTCGGGCCTCGGCAAGCCGCTCAAGATCATCAACCGCCCAGTGCGCTCGGAGATCCCGATCTCGGTCGCCGCGCTCGGCCCCAAGAACGTCGCGCTCGTCGCCGAGCTGGCCAACGGCTGGCAGCCGCTGTTCTTCCACCCGGCCAAGCGCGACCTGGCCTGGGGCGAGCCCCTGGCCGAGGGCTTCGCGCGGCGCGATCCCGCGCTCGGCGAGCTCGACATCCAGCTCCAGATCCACTACCACCTGGGCGAGCCGCCGGCCGAGGCCGTGCAGGCGGTGCGCAACCAGCTCGCGCTCTACATCGGCGGCATGGGCGCGCGCGACAAGAACTTCTACAACCAGCTCGCCTGCCGCTACGGCTACGAGGCCGAGGCCAAGGAGATCCAGGACCGCTACCTGGCGGGCGACAAGGCCGCGGCGGCGGCCGCCGTACCGGACGAGCTGGTGGAGGCGGTCACCCTGATGGGCGACGAGGACTCCGTCCGGCGCCAGGTCGGCGAGTTCCACGCGGCCGGCGTCCGCACGTTCCTGCTCAACCCGCTCGCCGCGGGCGACGCGGAGCGGGTCGCCCAGGTGCGCCGGCTCTCCGAGATCGTCACGGAGGTCACCGCATGAGCGAGCCCCGCTTCACCCTCACCCGCGACGGAGCCGTCGCCACCGTCGGTCTGGCCGGACCCGGCGGCAAGGCGGTCATGGACGACGCCTTCTTCGCCGAGCTGGCCGCGACCTTCGCCGACCTCGACGCCGACGACAGCGTGCGCGCCGTCGTCCTGGCGGGCGCGGGCGACCACTTCTCCTACGGCCTCGACCTGGGCGCCGCGGCCGGCACCTTCGCGCCGCTGCGCAGCGCGACCCACGCCGGCGCCCGCCAGGAGCTCCTCGCGCTGGTCCGGCGCTGGCAGGGCGCCCTCGACGTCGTCGCGGGCCTGCGCAAGCCGACGGTCGCCGCGGTCACCGGGTGGTGCATCGGCGGCGGTGTCGACCTCGCCGTCGCCTGCGACGTCCGGATCGCCTCGGCCGACGCCGTCTTCAGCGTCCGCGAGGCCAAGGTCGGCATCGTCGCCGACCTCGGCAGCCTCCAGCGCCTGGTCGGCGTCATCGGCGACGGCCACCTGCGCGAGCTCGCGCTCACCGGCGACGACGTGGACGCCGTACGCGCCGCGGAGCTCGGCCTGGTCAACCACGTGCACCCGACCGCCGCCGAGGCCCGGAGCGCCGCGGCCGACCTCGCGGCCCGGATGGCGGCCAACTCGCCGCTCGTCCTGCGCGGCATCAAGGACGTCCTCGACGCCGAGCGCGCGCCGCGGGTCGAGGCCGGCCTGCGCTACACGGCCGTGTGGAACGCCGCGTTCCTGCTCAGCGACGACCTCGACGAGGCGATGACCGCCTTCGTCGAGCGTCGTCCGCCGGAGTTCACCGGCCGCTGAGCTCCGCTCGCCCCGGGCCGGCGGCGTCCCGCTTCGCCCGGGTGATCGCCGCGACCGCCCGCCCGTAGCGGATCGGCCTCGCCCCCAGGGCGAGCGCCCGCTGCCGGGTCGGCTCGGTGACGTCGAAGTGCTCGCGGGCCGTGCCCGGCTTCTGGATCCAGCGCGCCTCGATGCCGAGCCGCTCGGCGAACGCGAGCAGCTCGCGCCGGCCGGCCTCGCCGGGCAGGTCCGAGAGCAGGTGCGACCAGACGCCGTCGACGGGGCCGACCACGGCCTCGAGCTGCATGTCGTCGACGTACACGGTCACACGGCGGACCCTACCGGGGTCAGCGCACGCGGCCGTAGAAGACCGAGCCGGTCCAGATCCGCTCCTTGCGGACCGGGACGCCGGGGCGCGAGGCGTGCCAGATCGTGTGGCTGCCGGCGTAGATGCCGACGTGGTAGACGTGGCCGCCGCTGGTGAAGAACACCAGGTCGCCGCGGCGCGGGTGCGCGATCCGGCGGGTGGCGCCGGCCTGGGCGCCCGAGGTGCGCGGCAGGCGCTTGCCGACCTGGCGGTAGGTCCACTGGACCAGGCCCGAGCAGTCGAAGGCGTTGGGGCCGGCGGCGCCGTAGCGGTACGGGTCGCCGGCGCGCGAGCGGGCCTTGGCGATGACGCGCTCACCGCGACGGGCGGCGAGGTGCGCGGCACGCTCGCCCTCGTCGACCTGGCGCTGGGTGCCGGCGTCGGTGGCGACACCGGAGGCGGACTCGAAGGTCTCGTTCGCGTGGGCCGAGGGCACCGTGACCAGGAACGCCGAGAGGGCGACCGGGACGAGGAGCAGGCGCGCGGCAGCGCGCGGCAGGGTGAAGGACATCGTGGTCTTTCGTCAGCGACGCCTGCGGAAGATGACCTGTCGGGCTTGGGCTGCTGGTGCCCCGGAACGAATCCTTCGCCCCCAGCCGGACCAGCGTGGTCCGGCGTACTGCTTGGGTCTCCCGTGCCCGCGCTCTCCTCATCGGTGTCGATGTCACCCTCCGTCGTGCGCGGGCCTCGGCGCGACGGGAGCGGCCTCCCGGACGGGAGGACGGACGATTCCACCGTGCTTGCAAGAGCAAGCGCAGTGGCCCGCGTCACGTAACGGGCGTGGGCATGCTCACGCCGCACCCGTGTAACACCCCGCGGGAGCAGGGCTCAGGACACGTGCGGGTCGGCGAGCAGGTACTGCACGAGACGCCCGTCGCGGTTGCGCTCGGGACGCACCGGGTCGGGCACCATCCGGCCCTCGGCGGTGTCCCAGAACCGGTCCACCCGGACGGCGACCCGGCGCGCGATGCGTCCGGGCACGCCCCGGTGGGGCAGGTAGGGGTGCGGCCGGGTCGGCCCCCGGCGCTCGGTCCGGTAGAGCCGCTCGGCCAACTCGTCGCAGCGCTCCGCGGCGGCCGTGCCCAGGTCGGTCACGAGCTGCGCCTCGAGCGTGCGCGTCCGGGCGAGCTCGCGGCCGACCTCCTCCCAGATCGAGTCCCACGGACGCCGTACGACGAACGTGGAGCCGTAGAGCTTGGCCTTGACCTGGCTCAGTGCGATCTCGAGCCGGCGGCACTGCTGGGCGAAGTCGTGGGCCCGCTCGCCGCCGTGGTCGAGGTGGTGGCGCGCGGCCGGCCCGAGCACCGCGTTGGCCGCGGAGAGGTGCCGGCTGGTGCTCGCCAGGAACGGGTCGGTGGCGGTCTGCCGGGCGCGGGGGCGGTCCCGGGTCGGGCGGCAGGAGGAAGCGCTGTGCATCCGCGCGTAGAGGACCGCGTGGGTCTGGATGACGGTGTCGGCCAAGGTGTCGACGCCGGACTCGTGGCGCTCGTTCATGGTTCCGGTCCCTTCGGTGGCTCCCCGGTGAGAGGGCCCCTCACAACCAGTGTGCGCCGGCCCACACCCCCACACAAGGGGCGCGGACCGGCGCCGGTGACCGGGTGCGGTCAGACCCGCGGGAGCGTCGTGTACTCGACGCCGCAGATGTACTGCACGGTGCGCAGCACCTGGCAGGAGTAGCCGAACTCGTTGTCGTACCAGACGTAGAGGATGGCCGAGTCCCCGTCGACGATCGAGGCGCCGCCGTCGACGATCGAGGCCGCGCGGGCGCCGATGAAGTCGGTGGACACCGCGTCCGAGGCGGTCGTGTAGTCGAGGTTGCGGGCCAGCGGGCCGGTCAGCGACGCCTTGCGCAGGTGGGCGTTGACCTCGTCGCGGGTGGTCTCGCGCTTGAGCTGCAGCGAGAGGATCGCGATCGAGACGTCCGGCGTGGGGACGCGGATCGAGTTGCCGGTGATCTTGGCGTCGAGGTCGGGCAGCACCTTGGCGACGGCCGAGGCGGCACCGGTCTCGGTGATGACCAGGTTGAGCGGCGCGGAGCGACCGCGGCGGTCGGCCTTGTGGAAGTTGTCGAGCAGGTTCTGGTCGTTGGTGAACGAGTGGACCGTCTCGACGTGGCCGCGGGTGATGCCGAACTCGTCCTCCATCGCCTTGAGCGGCGGGACGATCGCGTTGGTCGTGCAGGACGCGCACGAGAGCACCGTCTCGTCGAGGTCGACGTCGAGGTGGTTGACGCCGTGCACGATGTTGGGGACGTCGCCCTTGCCCGGCGCGGTCAGGAGCACCTTGGCGATGCCGGGGCGCAGGTGCTGCGAGAGACCCTCGCGGTCGCGCCAGATGCCGGTGTTGTCGATGAGGATGGCGTCGTCGATGCCGTACTCGGTGTAGTCGATCTCGGCGGGCGAGTTCGAGTAGATCACCTGGATCACGTTGCCGTTGGCGATGATCTGGTTCTTCTCCTCGTCGACCGTGATCGACCCGTTGAAGGCACCGTGGATCGAGTCGCGGCGCAGCAGCGAGGCGCGCTTCTTGAGGTCGTCGCCCTTGGCCTTGCGCACGACGACCGCGCGCAGGCGCAGGCCGTTGCCGGAGCCGGACTTCTCGACGAGCAGGCGCGCGACGAGGCGGCCGATCCGGCCGAAGCCGTAGAGGACGACGTCCTGCGGGCAGGGTGCCGGGCTCTTGTTGTCACCGGTCGCCTCGGCGAGCGCGGCGGCGGTGAACTCGGGGATCGACTGCGCACCGTCGGTGGCGCGGTAGGCCCGGATCAGCAGCGCGAGGTCGACCTTGGCGGCGCCGAGGTCGAGCGCGGCGATCGCCTCGAGGAAGGGGAAGGTGTCGACGACCGACAGCTCGACGCCGTCGATCTGGCGCGCGTAGCGGTGGGTCTTGAGGATGCTGATCACCGACTTGTTCACCAGCGAGCGGCTGTGCAGAAGGATCGTCACATCCTTCTCGCGGTGGAGCTTGCCGACGATGGGGATCATCGCCTCGGCCAGCTCTTCGTGGTGCTTCCAGCGAGTGAACTTGTCTTCGGTGGTGCTCAACGCTTCCCCTATGAACTGTCGACAAAAGCCGCTTGATGGTAGGCCCCCCGCCTGGGGCAAGGGCTAATCGGGCCGAGCGCTGGACGCGTGGATTCAGTCACAGCCGCGGCGCAGCGGCCCCGCGGGAGACCCTCGGCGGTTACCTCCGGGGCGATGCGCGGGCCTATGCTGACCCCGACCTCAGGAGTCCGGAGCGAGGAGGTGGTCGGCGATGGAAGGCCAACCTCCCAGTCGTACCCCCGCTCTGCTCGACCGTCCCTGAGGGTCCCGCTCGGTTCTGCGCTCGCTCGTGACCATGCGTCACGCCGGCGTCCGGGTGCGCCCTCCGCACCCTGAGGATGCCGCATGTCCGAGAACCGGTCCTTCAAGCCGATCCGCACCCTGACGGGTCGGGTACGACGCCTCCAGCTGCCCGCTGAGCCGACCCGCCCCACGTCCACCCCGGCCCCCCGCGACGACCGCCGCGGGCCCGACCGGGCGACCCTCGTCGACAGCGCCGTGTACGTCGACGGCGACCGGGTCGCCTCGCCGGCGACGCTGGCCGACAGCTTCAACGCGCTTCGCGAGAACGACGACGCCGTCGCCTGGATCGGGCTCTACCGCCCCGACCAGCACGACCTGGCCTCGCTGGCCGACGAGTTCGGCCTGCACGAGCTGGCCGTCGAGGACGCGATCCTGGCCCACCAGCGCCCCAAGATCGAGCGCTACGACGACACGCTGTTCGTCGTCCTGCGGGCCGCGCGCTACGTCGACGACCGCGAGGAGGTGGAGTTCGGCGAGGTGCACGTCTTCGTCGGGCGCGACTTCGTGGTCACCCTCCGGCACGCCGAGGCGCCCGACATCGCCGCGGTCCGCCGCCGCCTGGAGAGCAACCCGGACCTGCTCCGGCTCGGCCCCGAGGCCGTCCTGTACGCCGTCCTCGACCGGGTCGTCGACGGCTACCTGCCCGTCGTCGCGGGCCTCGAGAACGACATCGACGAGATCGAGACCGAGGTCTTCCGCGGCGACCCCGCCGTGTCCCGCCGCATCTACGAGCTCACCCGCGAGGTGATCGAGTTCCAGCGCGCGACCCGGCCGCTGGCCACCGTGCTGCGCCGGCTCACCGCGGGCTTCGCCAAGTACGGCACCGACGACGAGCTCCAGCGCTACCTGCGCGACGTCGACGACCACCTGACCCAGGTGATCGAGCAGGTCGACGGCTTCCGCCAGCTGCTGCGCGACATCATGACGGTCAACGCCACCCTCGTCGCCCAGCAGCAGAACGAGGAGATGAAGGCGCTCACCGAGGCCAGCCTCGACCAGAACGAGGAGGTCAAGCGGATCTCCGCCTGGGCCGCCATCCTGTTCGCGCCGACGCTCATCGGCACGGTCTACGGCATGAACTTCGACGAGATGCCCGAGCTGCACTGGCAGCTGGGCTACCCGTTCGCGCTGTTCCTGATGGCGATGGTCAGCCTCGGCCTGTACGGCGTCTTCCGGCGCCGCGGCTGGATCTAGGCCGCCCGGCTCACAGCACCTTGGTGCCGTACATCTCTCCGAGCGGGTCGGCGAGCAGCTCGAGGCGCTCGCCGTCCGGCCCGGGGAAGTACAGCGAGACCTTCGACTCCAGGTGGTAGTCGACGCCGGCGTCGTCGAGCTTGGCGCGCAGGTAGTCCCACTTCTCGCGGGTCACCGAGATCGCGAGGTGGTGGTGACCGCCGAGCACCTCGGCGTACGGCCCGAGGTCGAGGCCGGGCAGGGTGAAGAAGGCGAGCAGGTTGCCGGCGCCCACGTCGAAGAAGAAGTGGTCGGAGCCGGCGTAGTCGCGGTTCTCGAAGATCTCGGTCAGCGGGAACTCCAGGAGCCCCTGGTAGAAGTCGATCGTCCGCCGGACGTCGGACGAGAGCAGGGCGGCGTGGTGGATGCCGCGGGCGCTGCTCTCGGGCCGTTCGCCCTCGGGAGTGAGGTACTCCTTCTTGATGCGCTCGCGATCCTTGGTGATCGCGTCGAGGTCGATTGTTGCCATGTCAACCACCATCCTCTGAGATCGTGGATATGTCAACATTCTCGGCTAGAATGGGCCCCGTGAGTACGACGACGCGCTGGCTCGACGACGAGGAGACCCTGGCCTGGCGGGCCTGGGTCGACCTCAACGCCCAGCTGTCCGCGCGGCTCAACCGCGAGCTCCAGGCGGCCAGCGGGCTGTCGCTGTCCGACTACGAGATCCTCGTCGCGCTGACCGACCAGGACGTCCCCGACCGCTCGCTGCGGATGTTCGAGCTCGGCGAGCGGCTCCAGTGGGAGAAGAGCCGCGTCTCCAAGCAGGTCTCCCGCATGGAGGCGCGCGGCCTGGTCGAGCGTCGCCACTGCGCCGACGACCGGCGCGGCGCCTTCGTCGACCTGACCGACGCCGGCCTGGCCGCGATCTCCGCGGCCGCGCCGGGTCATGTCGCGCTCGTGCGCGAGCTGTTCTTCGAGGGGCTCAGCGGCGACCAGGTGCGCAGCCTGGGCCGGTTCGCGACGACCGTGCTCGAGCGGCTGGCCGCCGAGAGCTGAGCCGCCCGCGGCCCCTCAGCCCCGCAGGTCCTCGATCGCGAGCGAGGCGAACGTCATCGCCGCACCCAGCGGCGCCCCCGGCCCCGGGTACGCCGACCCGAACACCGACGCCGTCGAGTTGCTGGCCGCGTAGAGCCCGGGGATCGGCGCGCCCGTCTCGTCGAGCACACGCGCGCTCGCGTCGGTGACCAGGCCGCCCTTGGTGCCCAGGTCGGAGAGCACGATCTTCGCCGCCGTGTACGGCCCCTGGTCGAGCGGCACCAGCGCCTTGTTGGGGGAGCCGGCGGAGGCGAAGAAAGTGTCGTACTCGTCCTCGCCGCGGCCGAAGTCCTCGTCCTTGCCGTTGTCGGCGAAGGCGTTGAAGCGCGCGACGGTCGCGGTGAGCGCCGCGGGGTCGAGCCCGGTCCGGGCGGCCAGCTCCTCGATGGTCGCGGCCTCGACCCACGTGCCGGCGGCGAGGTGCTCGGCCCGCTCGCCCTCGGGCATCGCGATCGCCGGGAGCCGGCCCTCCTCGCGGCTGTCGAAGACGAACCAGGACGGCGTCCGCTCGGGCGCCTGCGCCATCACCCGGCCGAAGCGGTCGTAGGGGAGGCACTCGTTGCCGTAGCGCTGCCCGGTCTGGTCGACGACGAGCCCGCCGCGGAAGCCGAGCGTGAACGCGCCGCTGCCGTCGGGCTGGAGCAGGCCCGGGCAGAACCAGCCCTCGCCGGACCAGTCGGTGGCCGCGCCGATCGCGGCGGCCGCGTCGATCACCTCGCCGGTGTTGGTGCCGCGCGGGGCCATCGACCACGCGGTGCGGCCGGGCGTGCCGTGCTCGGCACGCCGCTCGGGGCTGCCCTCGAACCCGCCGGCCGCGATGAGCACGCCGCGCCGGGCCCGGACCTCGGCAGGGCCGTCGGGGCCGTCGTACCGGACGGTGGTGAGGCGGCCGTCGGCGTCGCGCTCGAAGCCGGTCACCGAGCACGAGGTCGCGATCGTGCCGCCCTCGCGGGCGGTGATCGCCGCGAGCCGGGCGATGAGCGCCTGGCCGCCCGACAGTGTCGAGCGGCCCGGTCGGCCGGCCCGGTCGCGCTCGACCGGCGGGCGCAGGATCGCGGTGACCGCGGGGTCGAGCTCGTCGCGGCGGATGCTCTTGGGCTGGATGGAGCGGCCCATGGGGACCCGGCCGGGCGCGTCGTAGTACTCCGAGAACGGGATCCACTCGAGCTCCATGAGCGGGTCCGCCTCGAGCTGCTCGACGAGCCGCGGGGCCTGTGCGAGCAGCGCCTCGACGCGCTCCTGGTCGGGGTCGTCGAGGACGGCGGCGAGATAGGCCCGCGCGCCCTCGGTCGAGTCCGGCAGCCCGGCCCGCTGCTGCACCTGGGTGCCGGGCAGCCAGCAGGCGCCGCCGGAGTAGGCGGAGGTCCCGCCGATCAGCGGGGTCCGCTCCAGGACCAGCGTGCTCAGCCCGGCGGTGGCTGCCAGGGCCGCTCCGGTCAGGGCGCCGCCGCCCGACCCGACCACCACGACGTCGTACTCCGGCTGGAGGGGTGCGCTCTCGCTCATGGCGAAACGATAACGCGTTCTAGTTTGCTCGGACGGCGGTCCGCCCACTGGGTCGGCGGGGCCGGCGGACCCGGCTGATCGGCGCGGCCAGGATCGCACCGATCAGCCCGCCCAGCCCGTTGTGCCAGACGTCGGCCAGGGTCGGCACCCGGCTCGGGAAGAACTGCTGCTGGGCCAGCTCGATGCACGCCGAGGCGAGCACGGTCAGCGCCGCCGCGAGCAGGGGGCGCCCGAGCACGATCGCGAGCAGGAAGCCGGCCGGCACGAACAGCGCGACATTGGCCAGCGCCTCGGTCTGGTCCCAGCTCAGCCGGCCGCCGCTGGCGACGTCCGCCGCGTCCCAGCCGAGGTCGAACGCCCAGCGCCCCGCCGACGGATCGGCCAGGGTGAGCCGGGCGACGACGACCGAGTAGCAGACGAGCAGGGCGGCGGCGACGGGACGGCGGATCATGCTCTCGACGCTAGGCACGCCCGTCGGCCCACCCCTCGGTCTCGGGTGCCGATCGGCGGTACCCGAGGACCGAATCGGCCGGCCGGTCGCCGGGTCAGCCCTGGCGGGCCTTCATCCGCGGGTTCTGCTTGTTGATCACGTACGTCCGGCCGCGCCGTCGTACGACCTGGGCGCCGGGCTGCTTCTTGAGCGAGCGCAGCGAGTTGCGCACCTTCATCGCGGGATCCTCCTTCCCGTGCTCGGGTCGACCAGCCCGGCGTGCACCGCCGCCGCGAGGCGCCGGGGCACCCGGTGGGTGCGGCCGTCGACGACGACCGGGACCAGGTCGGGGGCAGCGGCCTTCCACTGCGCCCGGCGGTGCCGGGTGTTGCTGCGCGACGTACGCCGCTTGGGGACCGCCATCACGCCGCCTTCCGGATCGGGCCGAGCCACGGCTCGAAGCCGTCCTCGGTGTCGGCGTGAGCGCCGGACTCGCCGGCGTCCACGAGCAGGTCCGCGAACGCCGGGCGCAGGTGGTCGGGTGCGACGCCGACGCCGGTCGCCACGATCCGGGTGAACGGGCGCCGGGTGCCCCACGACCCGTGGTCGCCGATGCTCAGCTGGCCGCCGGCGCCGTCCCACTCCAGCACCCGGCCGGGGCGGGTGGGCAGCCAGAAGCAGCCGCGCGAGCGGTGCGCGCCCGCGCCGAGGCGCTCGAGCGACTCCAGGAGCCGCTCGGGGTGGAAGGGCTGGAGCGACTGCAGGTCGAGCTGCCAGACCCCCTCGGCCGGGACGACGGGCAGCGCGTCGGTCCGGACCGGGCTGGTCCAGGCCTCGGTCCGGGAGTGCTGGTGCAGCCGCCCGAGCAACGTCTCGCCGCCGAGCCGGTGCACGCCGTCCACGACCGCCGCGTCGGGGCGGGCGAGGCTGCGGACCAGACCGGCGGCGACCGGGGCGAACGTGTCGTCCAGGGCCACCACGTCGGCGTGCTCGATCATCGCGGCGAGCACCTCGCCCACGCCGCGCCGGTCGTCGTGCGCGCAGTGGTGCCCGCGGTCGGCCAGCAGGTCGTCGCCGAGCAGGTCGCGGACCGGGTGCTGCCCGGCGACCGCGGTGACGACGGCCGAGACGCGCAGGAACCGGGCCAGCCGGGTGTCCCAGGTCAGTGCCGCGCACAGGTGCGCGGCCTCCGCGCCGACCGGCAGGTGGGCCACGATGCTGTGCCAGCGCCCGTCGCGGGCCAGGCGCTCCAGCGTGGGCAGGATGTCCTCGCGGATCGCGCAGCTGACGCACGCGTGCTCGAGCAGGGTCTCGTGGGTCTCGATCACGCCGGACAGGTCGCTGACCGTGCGGGTGAGCACCCCGCGCTCGACGTCGATGGTGTGCCGGCACGCGACCGCACCGGGCAGGTCGAACTGCAGCCCGACCATCGTCGTGGCCATCGCGTCGGGGTCCACCCCCGCGAGCAGGACGACGGGAACCCTCATCGGCCCGCCGCCCGCCCGTACCGCCGCTCGAACGCCTCGACCCGGCCCTCGCTGTCGAGGACCCGGCCCTGGCCGGTCCAGAACGGGTGGCTGTGCATGCTCACGTCCACGTCGACGACCGGGTACGCCGCCCCGTCGATCTCGACCGTGGTGCCGTCGGCGCGGGCGGCGAGGGTCGATCCGGTGAGCACCAGGTCGCCGGTCGCGCGGTCGCGGAAGGCGACGGGTCCGTAGTCGGGGTGGATGCCCTTCCTCATGGCTTGCTCCTTAGATTAGAATGAGAATCGTTCTCAATCATACGACAGGAAGGAAGCGGATGTCATCGCTGTGCCAGGTGACCGGGGCGCGACCCGTGTTCGGCAACCGGGTGTCCCACTCGCACCGCCGGACCCGGCGTCGTTTCGACGTCAACCTCCAGCGCAAGCGCTACTGGGTGCCGTCGCTCGGACGGCACGTCACGCTGCGGGTCTCGGCCCGCGGCATCAAGACCATCGACCAGCGGGGGATCGAGGCCGTCGTGGCCGACCTCCGCGCACGAGGGGAGATCTGATGGCGAAGAGGGGATCCGACGTCCGGCCGATCGTGAAGCTGCGCTCGACCGCGGGCACCGGCCACACCTACGTCACCCGCAAGAACCGCCGCAACGACCCGGACCGGCTGACGCTACGCAAGTACGACCCGGTCGTCCGGCGCCACGTCGAGTTCCGCGAGGAGCGCTGAGGGGTGGCCAAGCAGAGCAAGATCGCTGCCGAGGCGCGCCGCCGCGCCACCGTCGTCCGGTACGCCGAGCGGCGGGCCGCGCTCAAGGACCAGGTCCGTGCGGCCGAGCCCGGCTCGGCCGAGCTCGCCGCGGCCGTCGCGGCGCTCGCCCGGCTGCCGCGCGACGCCTCGCCGACCCGGCTGCGCAACCGCGACCAGGTCGACGGCCGCCCGCGCGGCTACCTGCGCAAGGCCGGGCTGTCCCGCATCCGGTTCCGGGAGCTCGCCCACCGCGGCGAGCTGCCGGGCATCACGAAGTCCAGCTGGTGAGCGACCCGCTCCACCGCCCGACCCCGAGGAGAGAACCATGAACCGCAACCAGCTCATCGACCACGTCGCCCGCACCGCCGGCCTCGACGCCGCCACCGCGACGGCCGCCGTCGCCGCCGCGCTCGACGCCGTCGTGACGGCGGTCGCCGCGGGCGAGCAGGTCCGGATCGCCGAGTTCGGCACGTTCGAGGCCCGCGAGCGCTCGGCCCGTCAGGGCCGCAACCCGCAGACCGGGGAGCCGATCGAGATCGCCGCGACCACCGCGCCGGCCTTCCGGGCGGCGAGCGCCTTCCGGGCGCGCGTGGCCGCGGGAGCTAGCCGCTGAGCCGGCGCAGCCGCTCCAGCCGCCGGCGACCGTCCGGGTCCGGTTCGGTCGCCGGCACCAGCGCCGCCGCGAGCCGGGCCCGGGCCGCGTCGGCGTCCAGACCCATCCCGATCGCGACCAGCTCGCCGCCGTCGGGCGGGGTCGGGAGCGCGGCCACGTGGAGCTGACGGCCGACGACATTGACGACATAGCCCTTGGTGCGGCCGGGCTCGGTCGCGATCGCGAGCGTGCCCTTCATCCGGTAGGCCGCCGCCGGCGGGTCCTCGAGCAGGTCGACCACCCGGCCGGGGTCGACCGGCCCCTCGACCCGGTAGGACGCCGACGCCGCGTGGCCGTGCTCGTGGTCGTGCTCGTCCTCGTGGTGGTGCTGCGCCCGCTCGGCCCGCAGCAGCGCCCCGAGCGGCAGCTGGTCCGGCGGGTCCTCGCTCATCGCGACGTCGTGGACGAGCGCCGGGTCGATCCGCGCGCCCGACGTACGGACCACGTGCACGGTCGGGTTCACCTCGCGCACCCGCGCCTCGATCGCGGCGAGCGTCGCCTCGCGCTCGGCCTCCGGGAGCAGGTCGCACTTGTTGAGCACGACGAGCGTGGCCACCGCGAACCGCGCGGGCGGCATCCCGCCGTCGTCGAGCGTCGCGAAGTACTCGACCGTGTCGACCACGTCGATCACGCCCCCGGGCCGGACCCGCGCGACCGGGCTCGCCGCGATCATCTGCGCGAGCGCCCCCGGCTCGGCCAGCCCGCTCGCCTCGACCACGATCGCGTCGAGCGCGAGCCGCGGCTGGCTGAGCTTGTCCAGCGCGGCGTCGAGCCCGGAGACGTCCTCCAGGCAGCACAGGCAGCCGCCCGCGATCGACGCCGGTTCGTCGACCTGCCCGGTGACCAGGCCGGCGTCGACGTTGATGTCGCCGAAGTCGTTGACGATCACGCCGATCCGCGCGCCCGGTCGCTGGAGCAGGCGGTTGAGCAGGGTCGTCTTGCCGGCGCCGAGGTGGCCGGTCAGGGCGGTGACGGGGACGCGGGCGCTCACCCGGCCCATTGTCCCGGACGGTTCCACCGCGCCGGACGGCATACCCGTGCGACGATGCGGGCGTCATGGACATGCTCAAGATCTACGCGATCATCTTCGGCATCCCGCTGCTCGCGATCGTCGACATGTTCCGCTTCCGGGCCACCACGTGGCGCCGCTCCGGCCAGAGCCGGGCGCTGTGGGTGGCGCTGGCGATCGTGCTCAACCTGCTCGGCGCCGCGCTGTACTTCACCGGACCGCGGCTCGTGCTCCGCCGTACGGTCCGCGAGATGCGCGCCGAGGCCCTCGCCGCCTGACCCCGGCGCCGTGACAGGGTGGTCCGCGTGAGCCACTCCCACCGTGCCGGCAGCGGACCCGACCACCAGATCCGTGTCGGTACGACGGCCCGCACCGTCCTGCTCTCCGCCCTGGCGCTCGTGCTGGCCGGCACCCTGGTCGGCATCGTCGCGTGGTGGCCGCCGGGCGACACCGTGGAGCGCAGCGCCGAGGCCGGCGGCCCCGCCGCGCAGTTCGCCGCCCCCGGCGTGACCTTCCCGACCGGGACCATCACGAAGGTCGCCGAGCGCTGCCCCGGCACCGGTCTGCCCGACGGCTCCGGCTGCAGCACGCTCACCGTGAAGGTGGCCGGCGAGGACGGCCCGATCCAGGTCCAGGTGCCGCCCGAGGTGATCGACTCCGGGCTGGCCGAGGGCGACAAGGTCGAGCTGCTCCGTACGCCGGCTCCGCCCGAGGCGGGCGAGGACGCGAGCGCGGCGTACTCCTACTTCGCGACCGAGCGCACCGGGACGCTGCTCTGGCTGGCGCTCTTCTTCATCGTCGTGGTGCTCGCGATCGCCCGGTGGCGCGGCCTGTTCGGGCTGCTCGGCCTCGCCTTCGGCGGCGCCGTGCTCTGGTGGTGGATGCTCCCCGCCCTGCTCGCCGGCTCGCCCGGCGTGGGCATCGCGCTGACCGGTGCCTCGGCGATCATGTTCGTCGTCCTCTACACGACCCATGGGTTCTCGCTGCGCACGAGCACCGCGCTCGCGGGGACCATCCTGGGCATCGTGCTCACCGCCGGCATCGGCGTGCTCGCCCTCGGCGACGCCCGGCTCACCGGGATCAGCGACGAGGGCGGGGCGATCCTCGCGACGTTCGGCGAGCTCGACTTCCAGGCCCTGTTCGGCTGCGCCCTCGTCATCGCGGGGCTCGGCGTCCTCAACGACGTCACGATCACGCAGGCCTCCGCGGTCTGGGAGCTGCGCGCGGCGAGCCCGGACGCCTCGCGCGCCGAGATCTTCGCCAGCGCCATGCGGATCGGACGCGACCACATCGCCTCGACGATCTACACGATCGTCTTCGCGTACGCCGGGACCACGCTCATCCTGCTCATGCTGCTGCGCGTCTACGACCGCCCGCTGCTCGAGCTGCTCAACACCGAGCAGCTCGCCGAGGAGGTCATCCGCACGCTGGTCACCTCGATCGGCCTGGTGCTCGCCGTCCCGGTGACGACGGCGATCGCGGCGCTCATCGCAGCCCCGGCCGACGACCCCGCCGACGAACCGGTCACCGCTCCGGCGTCACAGTGACGGATCGGTCCAGGCGAGCTGGACCACCTCGGCCCCGCGGTCGCGGGTGACCAGGCGCCCGCGTCCGGCCTGGGCAGGGCCGGGCCGCAGGTTGCCGAGGAGGACGCCCTCGTCGCGGTTGCCCGCGAGCAGGATCCCGGGCATGGCGAGGTCGCGCATGGTCTGGATGACCGGCTCGTAGAGCGCCCGCGAGGCACCGCCCGAGCGGCGCGCGACGACCAGGTGCAGGCCGACGTCGCGGGCCTGGGCGAGCAGCGGCTGGAGGAGCGCCACCGGGGAGCTCTGCTGGGTCGCGACCAGGTCGTAGTCGTCGACCACGACGAACACCTCGGCGCCCGACCACCAGGAGCGGTTGCGGAGCTGGTCGGGGGTGACGTCTGGGCCGGGGATCCGGTTCTGCAGGTACGTCGCCAGGTCGTTGAGCGCCGGCTGCGCCTGGGTGGCCGAGGTCAGGTAGTTGAGCAGGTACTCCTCGGGCACCTCGCCGAGCAGCGAGCGGCGGTAGTCGACGAGAACGACCTGGGCCTCGGCCGAGGTGCGGGTGCGCATGACCTCGTGGATGTAGGTGCGCAGCAGCCCGGACTTGCCGGACTTGCCGTCGCCGAAGAGCAGCAGGTGCGGCTCGGCGTCGACGTCGAGGGCGACCGGGGCCAGCTCCTTCTCGTTGATGGCGAGGAGCAGGTGGCGGGCCGGCGGCGTACCGGCGAGCGAGCGGACGTCGGCGAGGCTGATCCGGTCGGGCAGCAGCCGCAGCTTGGGGCCGGCCGGGCCGCGCCAGGCGGCGGCGACGGCCGAGATGAGCGCGTCGACGCCGTCGCCGAGACTGGTCGCCGAGCCGTTGCCGTCGATCCGGGGCAGGCCGCCGAGGAAGTGGAGCTTGCCGGGCACGAGGCCGCGTCCGGGGCGGTTGTTGGGGACCAGCGCGGCGATCTTGCGGTCGATCTCGGAGTCGATCGGGTCGCCCAGGCGCAGCTCGAGGCGGGTGCCGATGAGGTCGCGCATCGCGGCGCGGAAGTCGGGCCAGCGGGCGGCCGCGGTGACCACGTGGAGACCGAAGGTGAGTCCGCGGCCGGCGAGCTGCTGGATCTCGAGCTCGAGGTCGTCGAAGTCCGAGCGCAGCGTGCCCCAGCCGTCGATGACGAGGAAGACGTCGCCGTAGCCGTCGTCGGCCCGGCCCTGGGAGCGCCGGCTGCGGTAGGTCTCGATCGAGTCGATGCCCTGGGCGCGGAAGTAGCGCTCGCGGCGGTCGACGATGCCCTTGACCTCGGCCACGATCCGGCGCACGACCTCGGGCTCGGAGCGGGTGCCGACGCCGGCGACGTGGGGGAGCGCGGTCATCGGGGCGAACGTGCCGCCGCCGAAGTCGAGCACGTAGAACTGCGACTCCAGCGGCGTCGTGGTCAGCGACAGGCTGGTCACGATGGTGCGCAGGAGGGTGCTCTTGCCGCTGCGCGGACCGCCGACGACGGCGACGTGGCCGGCCGCGCCGCTGAGGCTGACGGTCAGGGTGTCGCGGCGCTGCTCGCGGGGGCGGTCGACCGTGCCCAGAGGTACGACGAGCGTGCCCGCGTTGCGCCACTGGAGCGAGACCAGGCCGAGGTCGGGGTGCGCGGCGAGGTCGGGCATGAGCTGGTCGAGCGTGTCGGGCTGGTCGAGCGGCGGCAGCCAGACCTGGTGCGCGGCCGGACCCTGGCCGTCCATCCGGCGTACGGCGACGTCGAGCAGGGTCTCGCCGCTGTCGCTCGCCGGGGCGGGCGTCGCGGACCCGTCGTCGGGCTCGGGCTCGTCGAAGGTCTGCACCTCGGAGATGGTGAACGGCAGGATGCCGCGCAGCTTGCCGCCGCTGTCGCGGTCGACCCGGCGCCGGCCCGCCTCGGGCGGACCGGAGACGTAGGCCGCCTTGAACCGGGTCATCGTCGTCGGGTCGGGCTTGAGGTAGCCCAGGCCCGGCACGGCCGGCAGCTCGTAGGCGTCGGGGACGCCGAGCACGGCGCGCGACTCCTGGGCACTGAAGGTGCGCAGGCCGATCCGGTAGGACAGGTGCGACTCGAGCCCGCGCAGCCGGCCCTCCTCGAGCCGCTGCGAGGCGAGCAGCAGGTGCAGGCCGAGCGAGCGGCCCAGGCGGCCGATGGCGACGAAGAGGTCGATGAACTCGGGCTTGGCCGACAGCATCTCGGAGAACTCGTCGACCACGAGGAACAGCGAGGGCAGCGGGGCCAGGTGGGCCGAGGCCGGGTCGCCCGACGTCCGCGCCTTCTCGTAGTCGCGGATCGAGGCGAAGTTGCCGGCCTCGCGGAGCAGCTCCTGGCGCCGGACCATCTCGCCGGAGAGGGCGTCCTGCATGCGGTCGACGAGGGTGAGCTCCTGGGCGAGGTTGGTGATCACCGCGGACACGTGCGGCATCTCGGCCATGCCCGCGAACGTCGCGCCGCCCTTGAAGTCGACGAGCACCATGTTGAGCTGCTCGGGGGAGTGCGTCATCGCGAGCCCGAGCACGAGCGTGCGCAGGAACTCGGACTTGCCGGAGCCGGTCGCGCCGATCACCAGGCCGTGGGGGCCCATGCCCTGCTGGGCGGACTCCTTGATGTCGAGGTGGATCGGCCCGGCGCCGTCGCCGACGCCGATCGGCACCCGGAGCCGGTCGCGCGAGGGTCGGGGCCGCCAGGCCGCGGCGGGGTCGAACGTACGGACGTCGCCGAGGCCGAGCAGGTCCATGAAGTCGGTGGGCGCGGTGATGTCGACCGCGTCCTCGCCGACCGCCGCACCGGCGCTGGGCGTGAAGAGCGGCGTCAGCCGGCGGGCCAGCGCCTCGGCCGTGGCCGGGCCGCACTGGTCACCCTTGGCGCGCACCGGCTCGGTCCGCAGCCGTACGGCGACCAGCGGCACCTCGTCGGGCGCCGTCTCGGCGTCGCGGACGTGGTCCTCGATCTCGAGGCGCAGCGCGGTCGGGCTGTCGAGCTCGCCCCAGCGCGCGGGCAGGTCGACGACGGTCACGCCGTGCAGCCCGTCGGACGGGATGAGGTGGTTGCCCGGCGGCAGCTCGCCGCCGTCGGTGACCAGGATGATGTGGGGGATCGCGGCCCGCTCGTCGGCCCCGAAGCGCGGCCGCTCGGTGAGGTCGGGCGGCAGCATCGCGGCCAGGTCATGGAGCGACGTGGTGACCATGCGCGCCGGGCCGACGGCGTCGTTGTGGTGCTGGCTGTGGGCGTGGGGCAGCCACTTGACCCAGTCCCAGTGGGCGAGCGTCTGGTCGTTGGCGAGCACCGCGACCTGGAGGTTCTCGGGTGACTGGAAGGTCGCCGCGGAGCACAGCAGCGCCCGGGCCAGCGAGCGCGCCTCCTCCTCGTCGCCGCACACCTCGACCCGGTCGAAGGCGCGCAGGTCGAGCGAGGCGGGCAGGTCGGGCTGGAGCCGGTGGACGACGAGCAGCCGGTGCAGCGCCGAGGCGGCGGCCGGGTCGACGTCGTCGATCGGCGCGCTCTCGGGCGGGACCAGCTCGAGGGCCAGCGGCTGGGCGCACACGCCGTAGCGGACCTGGAGGAAGGCGGGGTCGGACGACGAGCGCTCCCAGACCCGCGAGCGGTCCTCGGCGATCGAGGGCAGCGCGGAGGGCGCGGGGTGGAACCAGGTCAGCGCCCGGCGCTGCTGGTCGGCGGCGTCGCGGGCGACCTTGCGGACGGTGGCGAGGTAGCGGAGGTACTCGGTGCGCGAGCCGCTCACCTGTTGCTGGCGCTGCTTCCGCTGCCGGTCGATCTGGACGACGATGAAGCCGAGCGTGGCGAAGAGGAACATGCCGGCCGCGATGAAGCGCAGCCCCTGGTTGCCGCCGCCGGAGTTGCCGAGACTGGCGACGAGCACGATCGAGCCGAGGCTGCCGAGCATCGGGATCGCGTTCATCGCGACGCCGGCCGCGCCCTCGTTGGGCTGGACCTGCGGCGGCGGCTGGATCTGGAGCTGGCCGCTGGGCAGGTCGGGCCGCTCGCCGCGGCTGCCGCGCTGGGTCAGGCTGCCGGCCCCCGCCGAGGGGTCCGGGGCAGCCGGAGCCGCCCGGCGCCCCTGTGCGCCGCCCTGCTGGATGCCCATCGTCACGGTGTCCCCTGTCGTCGATGCCCGGTCATGCGACGCGCACGATGATAGGGCGAGGGTCCGACGGGTACAGGTGGCACGGAACAGGGTTACCCTGCCGACGTCGGTCGTGAACCTCGACCGGCCCACCATCTCTCGGGAGGTCCGATGTCGGGGACGACGTCCCGGCCGCCGGCGGCCGGCTCGGTCACCGCGCTGACCGTGCACGGTCCACAAGGCGTCCTCGACCTCACCGTGCCCACCGACGCGACCCTCGGCGACGTCGCCCGCGCCTACGCCCTCGAGGCGGGTCTCCCGGTCGCGCTGCCGCTCGTGGGCCGCTCCGGAGCCCCGCTCCAGCTCACCACCACCGTGGCCGGCGCCGGGCTGGTCGCCGGCGCGGTGCTCGTCGCGGTCGACCCCGCCGCCCGGCCCGCGCCGCCCCGGCGGCGCGCGGGATCCGGCGAGTCGGGCGAGCGGGGCGTCGTCCCGGGTGGTGGGTCGGCGGCCTGGCTGAGTGTCGCCGTGGCCGTCGCGCTCGTCGCGGGCTGGTGCGCCGCCCAGCTGCCCGAGAGCGAGCGGTGGCCGGTGGCCGCCGTGCTGCTCGTGGCCGCCGTGGTCGGCTGCCTGCCGCTCGGCGCGCTCGCCCCCCAGCGGGTGCTCGCGGCGCCCGCCTTCGCCGCCGCGGGCGTGCTCGCCCTGGTCTGGGACCCCCTGCCCGAGCGGCTCCCCACGGTCCTCGGTGCTGCCGCGCTGGGCGCCGCGATCGCCGCGGCCGTGGGCCGGGCGCTCGCCGATCCCGGGGACACCGCCGTCGACGGGCTGCGGGTCTGGATGGTCGTCGGCGCGGGCTCGTTCGTGCTCGCCGCGCTGGGTGCGCTGACCGGCGTCGCGCCCCAGGTGGTGTGGGCGGTGCTCTTCCTCGCCGCGGTGCTCGCGGCCCGGTTCGTGCCCGAGATCGCGGTCGACGTACCGGACCAGTACCTCCTCGACCTCGAACGCCTCGCCGTCACCGCGTGGTCCGCGCGGGAGCGTCCCGCCGGGCGGCGCGGGCGGATCGTCGTCCCGCCCCAGGCGGTCCAGGCCGTCGCGGCCCGCGGGACCCGCACGGTGACCGCCGCTTCGGTCGCCATCCTCGTCGTGGTGCTGCTCGCCGCGCCCCTGCTGCTGGCCACGGCCGGTCTCCCGCTCGACCGCACGGGCGCCCGGTGCCTGGTGGGCTTCGGCGGTGCGACGCTGCTGCTCGCGGCCCGCAGCTACCGCCACGCCGTCGCGCGCCGGCTGCTCCGGATCGCCGGCGTCTACGCCCTCGTCGCGCTCGCGGTCGTCGTCCTCGGCATCGCGGGCCCCGGTACGACGGGCCCCGCGACGTTCATCGCGCTGACCTCCGTCGCGCTCGCCGTGGTCCTCGTCCTGGTCGCCGTCGTGGTCGGCCGCGGCTGGCGCTCGGCGTGGTGGTCGCGCCGGGCCGAGATCGCCGAGGCGCTGTGCGGCGCGTTCGCCGTGGGCTCCCTCGTCGTGGCCGTCGGGTTCTTCCGATTCCTGTGGGAAGTCACCGGCTGAGGTTTAGCCCCCGCCGCGCCAGGGGTAGCACCCTCGCGTCGGCTCTTTGGCAGTGCTCGGGAGCGGCGTCAACGAGAGAACCGTAACGGCGGCTCGACCGCCCCACGACCAAGGAGCAGAGACATGACGGGATCGAACATCGAGTTCGGCCACGCAGAGGGCGCTCTCAAGCAGATCGCCGAGCGGGTCGTCCAGGCCAAGGAGGAGTTCGGCAACCACTCGAACACCCTCGACGGCCAGATCCAGGCCCTGCGCGGCAAGTGGGAGGGCGCCGGTGGCCAGGCGTTCCACACCCTCCACGTCGCCTGGACCGAGAAGCACAAGGTGGTCACGACCGCCCTCGACAAGTTCCACGCGTCCCTCACCGCGACCGAGGCCGACAACAAGGCCGTCGACGAAGAGGCCGGCGCCGGCATGAACAACCTGCTCAACCGCCTCGGCCAGCAGTAGTCGCGGCCCCCTTACTTCTCGACACCACCGAACCAGGAGATCACGACATGAGCCTCGACGGACTTCGCGTCAACCACGCAGAGCTCGACACCGCCGCGCAGAACATGTACGCCACGGTCAAGAAGATGGACGAGAGCCTCAACAGCCTCGAGTCCGACGTCGCCCCCCACGTCGCCACGTGGAGCGGCACCCAGCAGGAGGCCTACCGCCAGGCCAAGGCCGCCTGGGACTGGGCGATGCAGGAGATGCGCGACCTGCTCGACGACAGCCACAAGAGCGTCTACACCTCCAACGCGGAGTACATGGCCGCCGACAAGCGCGGCGCCGCCCGCTTCGACTTCTGAATCGTCGGGTCGAGCGCGTCTCCGGCGCACGAGGGGCAGCAAGCTGCCCGCGACGCGCCTCCCGCCGCGCTGCCGACCAAGGGCCACTGAGGGATCGACACACCGTGTGTCGGTCCCTCACGTGCTGTTCTCGTACGATGCGGAACCGGGCTCTCGGGAAGGGTTGAGCACATGACACAGACGCCGCGGACGGCCGGCACGGTCGCGTCCGGACTGGTGCGGGTGACCGTCACGTCCGGCACCCGGCGCGTGGACCTCGTGCTTCCCGGCGCCGTCCCGGTCGCCGAGCTGCTGCCCGAGCTCGCCCGCAGCGTCGGGCTGCTCGACCCGGCCACCGTCCATGGCGGCTACCGGGTCGGTACGTCGGACGGCCGCCGGCTCGCGCTCGACACCGGCCTCACCCTCCAGGGCATCGAGGACGGCGGACTGCTCACCGTCACCGCGGGCGTCGACGACCCCGCCCCGCGGGTCTACGACGACGTGGTCGAGGCGATGACCGACGTCGTCGAGCACGACCTCCAGCCGTGGCGCCCGGCCACCGGACGCCGTACGGCGCTCGTGGCGGCGGGTCTGTTCCTCGCCCTCGGCGCCGCGGCCCTGCTCGTGCAGCGTGGCTCCGACCTGGCCGCGGCCGCCTCCGCCCTCGTCGCGCTGGTGCTGTGCGCCGGCGCCATCGTGCTCTCCCGGGCCCAGCGCGAGCCCGAGGCGGGCGTCGGGGTGGCCTGGCTGGGCGCGGGCTATGCCGCGATCGCCGGCGTCATGCTCACCTCCGGCACCACCTCGTGGTTCGCCGACCCGCTCGCGGCCGCCGGCGCGGGAGCGCTCGTGGCGGGCGTCATCTGCCTGATCGGGCTCGGCCCCGGCCGCACGCTCGTGTTCCCGCCCGTCGTGGTCGGCGCGCTGGCGCTGGCGGTCGGCCTCTACCTGCGCTCGGCGACCGACGGCATCGCCCCGGCCGCGCTGCTCACCACCGTCCTGGCGTTCGTCGTCCTCGCGGGCAGCGTCTTCCCGTGGCTGGCGCTGGGCGCCACGTCGACCCGGGTCGACCAGCTCTTCACGCCCGCCGACATCACCTCCGACCCCGAGGACATCGAGCCCGGCCGGGTCGCCGCCGACGCCCGGATCGCCCACGAGATCCTGCTCGCGATCTCCGGCACGGTCGGCCTGCTGCTCGTCCTGGTCTCCCCGCTCGCGGTCAGCCTCGGCGTCACCGGCACCCTCCTCGCCGTCGACGCCTGCCTGATCGTCATGCTTCGCACCCGGCAGTACCGCACCGGCAGCGAGGTCCTCGTCGGCCTCTGCTCCGGCATCGCCGGGATCGCGGCCACCGCGCTCGCCGTCCTCGTGCTCCACCCCGACTGGCGGCCCACGCTCGCCGTCGTCCTCGCCGTCATCGGCGCGGTGCTGCTGGTCGCGACGCTCAGCCCCGCCGCCCCCTCCGTACGACGGGGCCGGCTCGGCGACGTCCTCGAGTCCGTCGCCCTGCTGACCCTCCTGCCGCTCCTGGTCGTGGCGACCGGGCTGTTCGCGCAGGTCCGCGACTGGGTCGGCTGAGCGGCACCACGATGGCGACCAAGAAGGACCTCGTCGAGGCGTACTCGTTCAGCCGCCGCCGGCTCGTGACCGCCTTCGTCTCCGGCGCACCCGGTGGCCGCGAGGTGGAGCCCGCCCGGCCCGGCCGGATGATCGTCGGCGGCGTCGCCCTGGCGATCCTGCTCGTCGCGGGCGCCGCGATCGCCGGGACGCTCTCGCAGCGCGCCGAGGTCGACTGGAAGAAGCCCGGCCTGGTCAGCGACGAGCGCGGCGCGCTCTACGTCATCCTCGACCAGGACCTCGTGCCCGGCGAGCCGACCATCCGCCCGGTCATCAACGTCACCTCGGCCCAGCTGATCCTCGGCGCCGACATCAAGGCCCGCAAGGTCCCCGACAAGGAGATCGCCTCGCAGCCCAAGGGGCCGCCGATCGGCATCCTCGACGCCCCCGCGACCGTGCCGCTGGCCGACCAGCTGGTCAACTCGCGCTGGACCGCCTGCACCGGCACCGGTCTGGGCGTCCGCGCCGCGGTCCGGGAGCGGCCCGGCGTCACGACCACGCCCGACCAGGGCTTCGTGGTCACCGGGACGACCAGCAAGAAGACCTACCTCATCGCCGAGGCCGAGGTGCCCGGGCACCCGCGCCGCGCCTACCGCTACCTGCTGCCCGACCTGGACTCCGGGCCGTTGACCACGGCCCTCAACGTCCAGCCCGGCAACGAGATCGAGGTCCCCGACGCCTGGCTCGAGCTGTTCCCGCCCGGCGGTGCGCTCGACGCCGAGGGACTCGGCGTCACCGGCCTCGGCGAGGACGCCGGGCTGCCGAGCTTCCCCGGCGCGGCTGTCGGTGACGTGTTCACCAAGTCCGGCGCCTCCTACGTGATCACCAAGGCCGGTCCGGCCGAGCTGACCGAGTTCGCGGCCGGCGTGCTGGCCGGCACCCGCCAGCCTGCGGTGGTGACGCCCAAGGACGGCGTCGGCTACCGGGTCGTCCCCGACTCGCCCTATGCCGGCGCCTCGTGGCCCACCGACCTGATCTCCGGCTCGCCGGGCGCGACCCAGCAGGTCTGCGCCGAGCTCGTCACGGCCAAGGGGGAGCAGCCCGCCGTGGTGCTCGCCACCGATCCCGAGGGCGCGGTCGCCGCCGATGACGTCGTCCCCGGCGCCCAGGAGGCCGACGTCGAGTCCGGCCGCGGCGCGCTGGTCCGCTCGGCCGACTGGAACACCTCCGCCGACGGCACCCTGCACCTGATCGACGACCGCGGCTACAGCTACCAGGTGGCGGGCCGGGACGAGCTGGGCAAGCTCGGCTACGACAAGGTGCCGGCCGTCGTCGTACCGGATGTGTGGAACAAGCTCTTCGAGGACGGCCCGGAGCTCTCGATCGACGCCGCCCTCTGCCCGCCGTCCCGGACCCGGACGTGCGGCACCTAGCGACCGCGCTCGCGGCCGTTGCCCTGAGCCTCGCGGTGCCCGCACCGGCGCCCGCGGCGGCCGGCGCGGGCGTGGCGGGCGTGGTGGGTGCTGCCGAGCCGACCGGCCCGGACTGCCCGTCGGTCACCGAGGACTACGCCGACCAGCTCACGGTGGGCGGCTCCAACGCCGCCAACGAGCGGCTCCAGGTCCCCCAGGCCCAGGAGGCCGCCCGCGCGCTCAGCGGCAAGAAGGCGGGCGCGGGCGTCGCCGTGGTCGTCGTCGACACGCCGTTCAGCTCACCCGACGCCGCGCAGCCGGGCACCTCGAGCGGGCACGGGCTCGCCGCGGCCGGCATCATCGGCGGCCGCGACCAGGCCGCCCCGGTCCGCGTCGACGTCGGCATCGCGCCGGAGGCCACGGTCCTGTCCGAGTCCTTCTACACGGCCCCGGCGTCCCAACGCTCCGACGGCGAGGTGGTCCCGATGGCGTCCGGCCTGGCCGGGACGCTCGACCGGATCGCCGACCAGCGGTCCGGCGCCTATCGCGGACGCCTGGTCGTGCTGGTCCCGACCCAGGTCCCCCACTCCGCCGCGCTCGAGAAGCAGGTCGCCCGCCTCGTCGCCTCCGGCGCCCTCGTCGTCGCCGCCTCCGGCGACCGACCCGAGGCCGGCACCTTCCCCGAGCAGCTCGCCGACGACAAGGTCGGCGAGGACGCCGCCGGCATCGTCTGGCCCGCCGCCGCGCCCGGCGTCCTGGCCGTCGGCGTCGCCGACCCCACCGCGGGCACCGTCCTGCGCAGCTCGCGCATCGACCTCGCCGCCCCCGGCGCCGGCGCCGTCTCCCGCGGCCTCAACGGCGGCTGGTGCACCCTGACCACCCCCTCGACCCACTGGGCCGCCGCCCAGGTCGCCGCCGTCGCCGCCCTCGTCTGGTCGGCCCACCCCGACGAGGACGCCGCCACCCTCACCCGCCGCCTCGAGCAGACCGCCAGCGGCAGCGGCGGCCGCACCAGCGCCGTCACCGGCTACGGCGTCGTCCAGCCCGTCGAGGCCGTCCAGCGCCGCATCGACACCGCCCCCGTCCCCGACGCCGACCCGATGACGCCCGCCCGGCCCCCGCGCGAGCAGGCCGACGTCCTGGCCGGCGCCCGCGAGGACGCGGTCTGGTGGGGGCTCGGCGGCGGCGCGGCGCTCGTCGTACTGATCGTGCTGCGGCCGTTGCTGTCGCGGCGGCGCTGAGCCCGAAAACCGCGAACGGCGCCGACCCGCAGGTCAGCGCCGTTCGATCGGCGGAGGTAGGGGGATTCGAACCCCCGAGGGCTATTAACCCAACCCGCTTTCCAAGCGAGCGCCATAGGCCACTAGGCGATACCTCCGCGGAGGAGGTTACCGGCAGATGGACGGGGAGGTGGAATCGGGACTGGCGCCCGCTCCGGGGACCCGGCCGGCGGCGTCAGCGCGACGCTGATGTGAGCCCTCGCGGGCCCATCCTCTAAAGTGATCGCAACCCCCCGTGCGGCGGTATCTCACCCAACTCCCCCAGGGCCGGAAGGCAGCAAGGGTAAGTGAGCTCTATCGGGTGCACGGGGGGCCTTCGCGTTCTGGGGGGACGGCGCCTGTCCCGTGTCGGACCGGGTGGTTAGTGTTCTGACGTGGACTCCCCGCTCGCGCTCTACCGCCGCTACCGGCCCGAGACCTTCGCCGAGGTGATCGGGCAGGAGCACGTCACCGAGCCGCTGCGCGCCGCCCTCGCCGGCAACCGGGTCAACCACGCCTACCTCTTCTCCGGCCCACGCGGCTGCGGCAAGACCACGAGCGCGCGGATCCTGGCCCGCGCCCTCAACTGCGAACGTGCCCCGATCTCCGACCCGTGCGGTGAGTGCGAGAGCTGTCGCGACCTGGCCCGCAACGGCCCGGGGTCGATCGACGTGATCGAGATCGACGCCGCCTCGCACGGTGGTGTCGACGACGCGCGCGACCTGCGCGAGAAGGCGTTCTTCGCGCCGGTCAAGAGCCGCTACAAGGTCTACATCATCGATGAGGCCCACATGGTCACCACGCAGGGCTTCAACGCCCTGCTCAAGCTGGTCGAGGAGCCGCCGCCGCACCTGCGGTTCATCTTCGCCACGACCGAGCCCGAGAAGGTCATCCCGACCATCCGCTCGCGCACCCACCACTACCCGTTCCGGCTGATCCCGCCGCGGCTCCTGACGTCGTACCTGACCGAGCTGTGCGAGCGCGAGGGCGTGGCCATGGAGCCCGCGGCGCTGCCGCTCGTCGTACGGGCGGGGGCGGGGTCGGCGCGCGACACCCTCTCCGTGCTCGACCAGCTGCTCGGCGGTGCCGGGCCGCAGGGCGTGACCTACGAGCTGGCCAGCGGGCTGCTCGGCTACACGCCCGACACGCTCCTGGACGACGTCGTCTCGGCGTTCTCCGCGGGCGACGGCTCGGCGGTGTTCGGCGTGGTCGACAAGGTGATCGAGACCGGCCAGGACCCGCGCCGCTTCACCGAGGACCTGCTGCGCCGGCTGCGCGACCTCGTCATCATCTCCGCGGTGCCCGACGCCGCGGCGTCCGGTCTCCTCGACGTCGCCAGCGACCAGGCCGACCGCCTGGTCGCCCAGGCGACCGCCTTCGGGCGCGGCGAGCTCACTCGGGCCGCCGACCTGGTCGCCGCCGGGCTCACCGACATGCGCGGGGCCACCGCGCCGCGGCTGCTGCTCGAGCTGATCTGCGCCCGGATCCTGCTCCCCGCCGCCGACCACACCACCGAGGGCGTCCTCGCCCGCCTCGACCGGCTCGAGCGCCGCGCCTCGATCAGCGGTACGACGTCCGCGGAGGCGGCGCCCGCGCCGGCCCCGGCCGCCGTACCGGCGCAGGACCGGCCGGCACCCTCGCGCGCCGAGCGGGCCGCGCCCGAGCTCGCCGAGGAGCGGCCCCCGGCCCCGGCCCCGGCCCCGGCGCCCGTTCCCGTGCCGGTGCCCGTGCCGGTGCCCGCTGCCGCGGCACCCCGCCGGAGCCCGAGCCCGAGCCCGAGCCGGTGCGGGAGCCCGAGCCGGCTCCCGCGCCCCCGCCCGTGCCGGCGCCGGAGCCGGCTGCCACCGGGAGCGGCCTCACCCTCGTCGACGTCCGCCGGCTCTGGCCGTCGGTGATCGACCGGGTCAAGAGCGTCAAGCGGGTCACCTGGATCCACCTCACCCAGAACTCCCAGGTCGTCGGGTTCAACGGATCCGTGCTCAGCCTCGGCTTCCAGAACGACGGACCGCGCCGCTCGTTCGAGACCGGCGGGCACGCCGAGATCGTCCAGCAGGCGGTGATCGACGAGATCGGCGCCAACGTCCGGGTCGAGGCGATCATCGACCCCGGCGCGAACCCGTCCGCGGGTCCGCCGCCCCCGGCGCCCGCTCCCGCTCCCACCCCGTCCCCGGCTCCCGCCACCGGGCCGGACGCCGGTGCGTCCGCAGGAGGCTGGCCCGAGGTCGCCGCCACCGGTCCGGCGACGCCCGCGTCGCCGGAGCCCACCCCGTCCGCCGCCCCCGCCCAGCCGCCGGCCTCGACCTCGGCCGCCGCGCCTGCCGCAGCTGCCCCCGACAACGACCCGCCGCCGTGGGCCACCGAGCCGCCGCCGCCCGACGACGGCTACCCGCCCGACCCCGGCCCTGGTCCCGGCCCGGAGCCCACGCCGCGCCGCCCCCGGATGGCCGACTTCCAGGCCCAAGCCCAGGCCCAGGCCGATGCCCCGCCCGAGGACCCCGACGCCCACGTCAACCTCGACACCGACGCCGAGGTCGACGAGGAGTCCAGTGCGGAGCTCCTCGCCCGTGAGCTCGGCGCCCAGGTGATCGAGGAGATCCCCCGCGGCCGCTGACCCGCCGCCCCTTCACGCCCGCACGTCCGCAAGCCGCTCCACAGAACCCCAGAGAAGAGACGAATCCCATGAGCCAGAACCCGTTCGACGCCCTCGCCGGTGGTCTCGGTGGGGCCGGCGGCCCCGGCGGCTTCGACCTCGGCGCGCTGCTCCAGCAGGCCCAGCAGATGCAGGACCAGCTCCAGGAGGCCCAGCAGCGCCTCGCCGACGCGACCGTCGACGGCACCGTCGCCGGGGGCGCGGTCACTGTCACCATCACCGGTTCGGGTGAGCTGACCGCGGTCAGCATCAGCCCCGACGCCCTCGACGGCACCGACGCCGAGGCGCTCGCCGACCTCGGCGACCTGGTCGTCGCGGCCTTCCGCGACGCCCGGACCAAGGTCGACGCGCTCGCCGAGCAGATGCTCGGCCCGCTGGCCGGCGGCATGCCGGACCTCGGTGGTCTGCCGGGCCAGGGTGGCCCGGGCCCCGGTCAGCTCGGCTTCTAGAACGGCGACCGCACCATGTACGAAGGCGTCGTCCAGGACCTCATCGACGAGCTCGGGCGGCTGCCCGGGGTCGGTCCGAAGAGTGCCCAGCGGATCGCGTTCCACCTGCTCCAGGCCGACCCCGCCGACGTACGCCGCCTCGCCGACGTCCTGATCGAGGTCAAGGACAAGGTCAAGTTCTGCTCGATCTGCTTCAACGTCGCCGAGGACGACCAGTGCCGGATCTGCCGCGACCCGCGGCGCGACCCGTCGGTGCTGTGCGTGGTCGAGGAGTACAAGGACGTCGTGGCGATCGAGCGGACCCGTGAGTTCCGCGGCCGCTACCACGTCCTGGGCGGGGCGATCTCGCCGATCGACGGCATCGGTCCCGAGCAGCTCCACATCCGCGAGCTGCTCACCCGGCTCGGCGACGGCGCGGTGACCGAGGTGATCCTGGCCACCGATCCCAACCTCGAGGGCGAGGCCACCGCGACCTACCTCACCCGGATGCTCGGACCGCTGGGGTTGCGTGTGACACGTTTGGCAAGTGGACTTCCGGTGGGAGGTGACCTGGAGTACGCCGACGAGGTCACCCTGGGCCGAGCATTCGTAGGAAGGCAGGCAGCGACATGAGCGACACCACGAGGAAGAGCAACGACCAGCTCCCGGGGCTGGCCGCGCTCGAGGCACTGATCGCGGTCGAGACCGAGACGGTCCGGCTCGCCGACGACATCGCGGCGTCCGTGCGGTCCTTTCTCGACGGCCTGCGGGTCGTCGCGGCCGAGGCGACCGGCGGCCAGGCGGTCTCGCTGCTGCTGCTCCAGATCGGCCAGATCTCGCTCACCGGCGCCCGGCTGGGCGTGCACCGCGACTTCGCGCCGCGCGACGAGTACCAGCCCGACGACGGCCCCGACCCCGACCTCGACGGCCTGCGCCTCCAGCTGGCGAGCCTGCTGGGCGACCTCGACACCTACAGCTACGTCTTCGACCCCTACGACCCCGAGGTCGTCGAGGGCCTGCTCTCCGACGACCTGACCTCCATCGCGGCCGACCTCGCGGTCGGCGTACGCCACCACGACGCCGGTGACGTCGAGGAGGCCCTGTGGTGGTGGCAGTTCTCCTACGTCTCCTCGTGGGGCGCGCTGGCCGGATCGGCGATGAAGGCCCTGCTCTCGGTGGTCGCCCACGACCGTCTCGACGTCGACCTGGACACCACCCAGGAGCTCGAGCTGGTCCAGGTGGCGGCCGCGGCGCTGGACAGCGGCGAAAAGGCGTAGCGGCCTCTCGTAGAATCGGGCTCGTTCCTTCCCCAATCGCCAGGAGTGAGTCCGGAGTGGGCATTGTCGTGCAGAAGTACGGCGGCTCGTCGGTCGCCGATGCCGCCGGCATCAAGCGCGTCGCGCAGCGCATCGTCAACACCAAGAAGGCCGGCCACCAGGTCGTGGTCGTCGTCTCGGCGATGGGGGACACGACAGACGAGCTGATCGACCTCGCCAACGAGGTCTCGCCGCTGCCGCCCGCGCGCGAGCTCGACATGCTGCTCACCGCGGGTGAGCGGATGTCGATGGCCGTGCTGGCCATGGCGATCCACGACCTCGGCCACGAGGCGCGCTCGTTCACCGGCTCCCAGGCCGGCGTGATCACCGACGCCGAGCACGGCAAGGCCAAGATCATCGACGTCACGCCGGGCCGGATCCAGACCGCGATCGACGAGGGCGCGATCGCCATCGTCGCCGGCTTCCAGGGCGTCTCCCAGACGACCAAGGACATCACCACGCTGGGCCGCGGCGGCTCCGACACTACCGCCGTCGCGCTCGCCGTCGCGCTGCGTGCCGACGTGTGCGAGATCTACTCCGACGTCGACGGCATCTTCACCGCCGACCCGCGGATCGAGCCGCACGCCCGCAAGGTCCCGCGCATCTCCTACGAGGAGACCCTCGAGATGGCCGCGCAGGGCGCCAAGATCCTGCACCTGCGGTGCGTCGAGTACGCCCGCCGCTACGACATGCCCATCCACGTCCGCTCGTCCTTCTCCGAGAAGGAGGGCACCTGGGTCGTCAAGGCCGAGGACGTTGCCGTGCCCACCGAGGGAGAAGGATCCATGGAAGCCGCGATCATCACCGGTGTCGCCCACGACCGCAGCCAGGCCAAGATCACCGTGGTCGGCGTACCGGACAAGCCGGGCGAGGCCGCGGCCATCTTCCGCGCCGTCGCCGACGCGCAGATCAACATCGACATGATCGTGCAGAACGTCTCGGCCGCCGCGACGAGCCTCACCGATATCTCCTTCACGCTGCCCAGCGGCGAGGGCCAGACGGCGATGACCGCGCTCGACCGGCTCAAGGCCGAGGTGGGCTTCGACGGCCTCCAGTACGACGACAGCATCGGCAAGGTGTCCATCGTCGGAGCCGGCATGAGCTCCTCGCCGGGCATCTCCGCGCGCTTCTTCGAGGCGCTCTCGGAGGCCGGCGTCAACATCGAGATGATCTCGACCTCGGAGATCCGGGTGTCGGTGGTCGTCGCCGAGTCGCAGGTGCAGGACGCGGTCAACGCCGCGCACGCCGCCTTCGACCTGGGTTCGGACGAGATCGAGGCCGTCGTGTACGGCGGAACGGGGCGCTGACCCATGGGCGTCAACATCGGAGTCGTCGGCGCGACCGGCCAGGTCGGCGTCGCCATGCGCCAGATCCTGCTCGAGCGGAACTTCCCCGTCGACCAGATCCGCTTCTTCTCCTCGGCCCGCTCGGCCGGCAAGGTGCTCGCCTTCGGCGACCGTGAGGTCACTGTCGAGGACGCCGACACCGCCGACCCGACCGGTCTCGACATCGCGCTCTTCTCGGCCGGCGCCACCGCCTCGCGTGCGCTGGTGCCCCGGTTCGTCGACGCCGGCGTCATCGTCGTCGACAACTCCTCGGCCTTCCGCAAGGACCCGTCGATCCCGCTCGTCGTCTCCGAGGTCAACCCGGAGGCGGCGGCCGAGGTGATCGCGGCCGGGCGCGGCATCATCGCCAACCCCAACTGCACCACCATGGCCGCGATGCCGGTGCTCAAGCCGCTGCACGAGGAGGCCGGACTGGTCCGGCTCATCGCGTCGACGTACCAGGCCGTGTCGGGCTCGGGCATCGCCGGCGTCGAGGAGCTCGCCACCGGCGTCACCGCGGCCGGCGACAAGGCCCGCGAGCTGGCCTACGACGGCGAGGCCGTCGCGTTCCCCGAGCCGGGCGTCTACAAGAAGACGATCGCCTACAACGTGCTGCCGTTCGCCGGCAACCTCGTCGAGGACGGCCTCAACGAGACCGACGAGGAGCAGAAGCTCCGCAACGAGTCGCGCAAGATCCTCGGCATCCCCGACCTGCGCGTCTCGGGCCTGTGCGTCCGGGTGCCCGTCTTCACCGGGCACTCGCTGGCGATCAACGCCGAGTTCGCCTCGCCGCTGAGCGCCGAGCGGGCCCGCGAGCTACTCGCCACCGCCCCCGGCGTCGAGCTCGCCGACATCCCGAACCCGCTCGCCGCGGCGGGCAAGGACCCGTCGTACGTCGGGCGGATCCGGCAGGACCCGGGCGTCGACGACGACCGCGGCCTCGCGCTGTTCGTCTCGAACGACAACCTGCGCAAGGGCGCCGCGCTCAACACCGTGCAGATCGCGGAGCTCATCGCCGCTACCCGCGGCTGAGCCTCCGCGCTACCGAGATCCCGAGGGCGCTCAGGCGCCCTCGGGATCGACGAACGTCTTGGTGACCCATACGGACGCCAGGTGCGCCGCGATGCTCAGCAGCGGCACCAGGACGAGCGTCGACCAGTGGTCGAGGAAGTCGATCAGGAACAGCAGCGCCACCACCGCGACCAGACCGACGGCCAGGAAGCTGCTGCTGCCCGGATCCGGGATCGAGAACGCCTTGAGCAGCTGCGCCCCCAGCAGCACGCACAGCGCGAACGTCGCGACCAGCAGCAGGAAGCCCGGTCCGCCGCCGCAGGACGCCGTACCGCGGATCGCCTCGCAGCCGCGCAGCGAGAGCCAGGTGAGGACGACCATCGCCGCGCCCACGACCAGTCCGGTCAGGGCCGCGGCACGGTAGAGGCTCAGCAGCGGGCCGGACCCGGACGTCGCCAGCGCGGCGATCTCGGCGTCCTCGAGCGCGGCCTGGTCGACCGGCTCGGGCTCGACCTGGGTGGGGGTCGGGGCGGTCGCGGTCGGGGCCGGCTTGGGGGCTGGCTTGGGGGTCGGCTTGGGGGCGGCCTTGGGCTTGGCCGCGGGCGCGGGCGCGGGGGCAGGGGTGGGTGCCACGGCGACCGGCTCGGGCTCCGGCTCGGGCTCCGGCTCGGGCTCCGGCTCGGGCTCGGGCTCCGGCTCGGGCTCCGGCTCGGCGACGATCTCGTCGAGGACCGCGGTCTGCTCGACCTCCGCCTCGACCTCGACCTCCGGCTCAACCTCGGCCTCGGCCTCGGGCTCGACCTCAGGCTCCGGGGTCGGACGAGCAGCGGGACGCTCGGGCGCCTCCGCGACCGGCGGGGCGGGCGCGTCGGCCTCAGGGGCGTCGGCGCCGGCGTCGGCCGGCTTCTTCTTCCGCCCGAACAGCTTGGGCGGCTCCAAGCTGAGCTTCAGCTTGTCCTGCTCGTCAGACATGGCATGCAGTGTGTCACGAACGTACCGCCCACGACCGGGAGGCCGATGGGCGAAATCGGGCGCCCCTGCCAAATGCGTAGCCAATCGGTTACGCTTTCGGGATGCAGGGAGCTCGAGCGGTCGCGGACCCCGTCCGGCGGGAGATCCTCGAGCTGCTCCACGCCTCCCCGCTCCCGGCCGGACGGATCGCGGAGCACTTCGCGATCAGCCGTCCCGCGGTGAGCAAGCACCTGCGGGTCCTGGTCGAGTGCGGGGTGGTCGAGGCGACCGTCACCGGGCGACAGCGGATCTACGCCCTGCGCCGGGAGCCGCTGGCCGAGCTCGCCCGCTACCTCGACCGCCTGCTCGGCCCCGCGTTCGCGCTGCCGGAGCGCTTCGACGCGCTGGCGACCGAGGTCGCCCGGACCAGCCGCGAACGACGTACGGCCGCTGCTGCCGAACCCGCCGCCCCTGAACCCACCCCCGCCGTCAAGGAGAACTCCGCATGACCACGCCTACGCCCACCGGCCGCCTCGTCCCGAACGGGGACGCCCACGACCTCGTCCTCACCCGGACCCTCCCCGGCGCCCCCGCGGACGCCTGGGCCGCCGTCACTGAGCCCGAGCGGACCGCCCGCTGGTTCGGCCGCTGGGAGGGCGTCGGCGCGGTGGGCGAGACCGTACGGCTCCAGCTCGGGTTCGAGGAGGGCTCGCCGTGGACCGACGTCACGATCACCGAGTGCGACGAGCCGCGCCGGCTCCGGGTCCTGACCGCCGACGAGATGGGCTCCTGGGACCTCTCCGTCGACCTGACCGCGGCCGAGGGCCGGGAGGACCGCACGGAGCTGCGCTTCGTCATGTACCGCGTGGCTCCGGACGCGGTGGGGGAGGTCGGCCCGGGCTGGGAGTACTACCTCGACCAGCTCGTCGCGTCGATGACCGGTGCGGCGCTGCCGGACTTCGACGACTACTTCCCGGCGCAGCGGGACTACTACGCGGCGCAGGGTGACACGGTCTAAAACGACCAGTGGACCCACGCGATCGTGGGTCCACCGGCGGCGGTCGGGCTGACAGGATTTGAACCTGCGGCCTCCTCGTCCCGAACGAGGCGCGCTACCAAGCTGCGCCACAGCCCGCCATGAGTCCGTCCCGTTGCCGGGCCTGCTCACAAGCCTGGGAGCATAGCGGAGCCAGCGGCCCGACCTGCAATCGGGGACCCCCGTGACGCGTGGCGCTCAGCCCCGGGGCAGCAGTGTCAGCAGGGTCGCCTCGGGTCGGCAGGCGACGCGGATGCGCAGGTACGGGTTGCTCCCGATGCCGGCCGAGACGTGCAGCCACGACGAGCCGGGATCGCCGGGACGGGAGTCGGCGGGGTGCCGGTGCAGGCCCCGCGCGCGGGCGGCGTCGAGGTCGCAGTTGGTGGCGAGCGTACGAGCGCCGCCCGGCCACGGCAGGCAGACCTGGCCGCCGTGGGTGTGCCCGGCGATGATCGCGTCGTAGCCGTCCGCGGCGAACTGGTCCAGCACCCGCAGGTACGGCGCATGGGCGATCCCGAGCCGCACGTCGGCGTCCGGGTCGGCCGGTCCCGCGACGGCCGCCAGGTCGTCGTACTCCAGGTGGGGGTCGTCGACCCCGGCGAACGCGAGGACCGTCTCGCCGACGGTGAGCGTGGTGCGGCGGTTGGTCAGGTCGAGCCAGCCGGCGCCGGTCAGCCCGGCGGTCAGGTTCTTCCAGGGCAGCTGGGGGACGTGCGTGTGCCGCTTGCCGTTGTCCGGCAGGAGGTAGGCGAACGGGTTGCGCAGCCGCGGCTCGAAGTAGTCGTTGGACCCGTGCACGAACACCCCGGGCCGGTCGAGCAGCCCGCCGAGGCTGTCGAGGACGGGACCGACCGCCCCCTGGTGCGCCAGGTTGTCACCGGAGTCGATGACCAGATCGGGCTCGAGCGCGGCCAGCGAGCGGATCCACTCCTGCTTGCGGCGCTGCCCCGGCGTCATGTGGATGTCGCTGAGGTGCAGCACCCGCAGCGGGCGCATCCCGGCGGGGAGCGTGCGGATGTCGTAGCGGCGCAGGGTGTACTGACGCGCCTCCCACAGGGCGTACGACGTCACCGCGGTGCCGAGCATCCCGCCGGCGCCGGCGGCGCGCAGCAGGCCTCGCGCGAATCCCATTCGGCAAGCCTCACACACGGCAGGCAGAATCAAGGCATGAGCATCCTCAAGGACCGCCTCCGCGCCGACCTCACCACCGCGATCAAGGCGCGCGACGACGTCCGCTCGTCCACGCTGCGGATGATCCTGACCGCGGTCACCAACGCCGAGGTGGCCGGCAAGGTCGCCAAGGAGCTGACCGACGACGAGGTGCTCACCGTCCTCGCCAGCGAGGGCAAGAAGCGCCGCGAGGCCGCGGTCGCCTTCGAGGAGGGCGACCGCCCCGAGATGGCCGCCAAGGAGCGCGCCGAGGCCGCCGTGATCCAGGACTACCTGCCCGAGCAGATGGGCCCCGAGGAGATCGCCGCCATCGTCACCGCCGCCGTCGAGAAGCTCGGCGCCGCGGGCGCGGGCCCCAAGGCGATGGGCCAGGTCATGGGCATCGTCCAGCCCCAGGTCAAGGGCCGCGCCGACGGTGCCGCCGTCGCCGCGGAGGTACGCCGCCAGCTCGGCTGAGCCGCCCACGGACTAGCGTGAGCGCCCATGAGTGCGATCGAGGGCGTGAGCGAGACGTTCGACGCGAGCCAGTGGGACGTCGTCCCCGGGTTCGAGGACCTGACCGACCTGACGTACCACCGCGCCAAGGCGCACGGCACCGTCCGGATCGCCTTCGACCGCCCCGACGTCCTCAACGCCTTCCGGCCGCACACCGTCGACGAGCTGCTCCGCACCCTGGAGCACGCGCGCCAGTCCGCCGACGTCGGCTGCGTCCTGCTCACCGGCAACGGCCCGAGCGCCAAGAACGGCAAGTGGGCCTTCTGCACCGGCGGCGACCAGCGCATCCGCGGCCGCGCCGGCTACCAGTACGAGGACGTGTCGGCCGGGGCCGCTGACACCGGCGCCGAGGAGCCGAGCGCCATCGACAAGGCCCGCCTCGCCCGCCTGCACATCCTCGAGTGCCAGCGCCTGATCCGGTTCATGCCGAAGGTCGTCATCTGCGTCGTCCCCGGCTGGGCGGCCGGCGGCGGGCACAGCCTGTTCGTCACCTGCGACCTCGCCCTCGCCTCCACCGAGCACGCCCGGTTCAAGCAGACCGACGCCGACGTGGGCTCGTTCGACGGCGGCTACGGGTCGGCGTACCTGGCGCGGCAGGTGGGCCAGAAGTTCGCCCGCGAGATCTTCTTCCTCGGCCAGGAGTACTCCGCCGACGACGCCGTCCGGATGGGCGCCGCCAACCGCGCCGTCCCGCACGCCGAGCTCGAGGCGACCGCGCTGGAGTGGGGGCGGCTGATCAACGGCAAGAGCCCGACGGCGCAGCGGATGCTGAAGTACTCGTTCAACCTGCTGGACGACGGGCTGGTGGGGCAGCAGCTGTTCGCGGGGGAGACGACGCGGCTGGCGTACATGACTGATGAGGCGCAGGAGGGGCGCGACCAGTTCCTGGAGAAGCGGGAGCCGGACTGGTCGCCGTACCCGTGGTACTACTGATCTGGCGTGGCTCTGCAGGTCAGAGGCGGAAAGCGAGGCCGTACGACGACGTAGGTGACACCATCTCGGCATGGGAGTCGAGTGGCCGGACCGTCGCGAGGACGTGCTCAACGCGCTCGACATCTTGGCCGGTCCGAACCCGTCGGCGGAGTGGCCCACACTGACCGAAGCGGTTCATTGGCTCGTGGACGACACCTTCTGGGACGTACGCGACCCCAAGGAGGACATCGGGGCGCTTCTGTTCGACGAACACGAGGCAGCGGCAGTCCGGTCGGTCGTCCGTGCAGTGGTGGCGGTTACGGAGCGACAGGAGCCAACGTCATCTGACCAGGCGTGGCTCGACGACTCCAGTTGGCCGACAGTCAGGAAGCTGGCGGCGCGGACCGCGACGGCCATGCGAGGGTTTGGCGGCGATGCGGTTGGTCGGCGTCTTCGCGCCGTGGAGCGGCTTGCTTGGACCGATGCCGGTGGCTCCAGCAACCCCCGCGTTGGCCCGGCTCATCTTCGCTTCGATGGTGGGGTCGGGTTGTTCCTCAGTGGTGCGACCGACTGGTGTCTGGACATCGACCTGACCCGAGCGGGTGATGAGTCCTGGCTCGTGTCGTACGACTACATCGACCCGGATGGGCGCTGGACGCTCCGGGAGGCGAGCAGTGAGGAGCCCTTCTCGGGTCTTGTGGGTCGGCGTCTCGAATGGTGCGCGGCAATCCGAAGTGAAGTTGGTGAACTCGTCGGCTTGGCACTCACCTTCGATGGCCGATCCATCGATCTTTGTGTGCACGAAGGCGAGCTCCGCACGTGACAGGCGGGCGGCTGCGCGCGCAGGACGCTGCTGGAGAGGAGGCGCCGTGACGTCGTGGATCGATTCGTTGGACCTTCCGGAGCGCTGGATCGACCTCCGGCGGCGGCGCGACCGAGTCGCGCGCCGCACCTTGGTGGCCCGACACAGGAGGGAGTTGCGCCGAGAGATCGCACCTGGCCACGTTCTCCACGGTCGCGCATGGGAGATCATCGGGCTGGGCGTTCCCGCGCGGGACGACGCTCTCCTTCGCCTGAGCGACGGTGCCGTGGCGCTGGTGCATCTGACCTGGCGCGGCGCGCAGGAGCCGCCGTCGTGGGACAGAGCCCCGCGGGGTGGTGGGCTTTGAGGTGACCCTCGGTGCCTACGCGTCGCCGTTGTCGATGGCGGCGACGGGGTGAGTATTGCTGGTCTCGTAGAGCTTGGCCATGGAGCCTTCTGAGAGGTAGCGGCGCTCGCCGGCGATCCATTCGTCGTGCATGTCGATCAGCACGGCTCCGACGAGTCGGATGACGGCGGCGGCGTTGGGGAAGATGCCTACGACCCGGGCCCGGCGCTTGATTTCCTTATTCACGCGCTCCAACGGGTTGGTCGACCAGACCTTGCGCCAGTGCTCGCGCGGGAACGCGGTGAAGGCCAGGACCTCGGCCTTGGCGGCGTCCATCAACGGACCGAGCTTGGGGAACCGGGCGGCGAGCTCCTCGCGGGTCTTGTCCCACGCCGCGTGGACGTCCTCGGGCGTGGGCTGGGCGAAGATCATCCGGAACGCGGTCGCCACGAGCTCGGCCTGCCCCTTGGGCACGTGAGCGAGCAGGTTGCGCGCGAAGTGGACCCGGCACCGCTGGTGCGCGACACCCTGGAACGCCCGGCCCAGCGCCTTGACCAGTCCGGAGTGCTGGTCTGAGATGACCAGCTGCACGCCGGCCAGGCCGCGCTGCTTGAGGCTGAGCAAGAAGGCGCGCCAGAAGACCTCGTCCTCGCTGTCGCCGACATCTAGGCCGAGGATCTCCCGCTCCCCGGTCGCGCTCACGCCGGTCGCGACGACCACCGCCATCGACACCACCTGACCGCCCTTGCCCGGGGCGTTACGGACGTGGAGGTAGGTCGCGTCGAGGTAGATGTAGGGGAACTCGACATGATCCAGACTGCGGGTGCGGAACGCGCCGACCTGCTCATCGAGGTTGGCGCAGATCCGGGAGACCTCGGACTTGGAGACACCGCTGCCGCCCATCGCCTCGACCAGGTCGTCGACCGAGCGGGTGGAGATGCCGTGGACGTAGGCTTCCATGACTACCGCGTACAGCGCCTGGTCGATACGGCGCCGCGGCTCGAGGATGATCGGGAAGAACGAGCCCTTGCGCAGCTTGGGGATGCGCAACTCGACATCGCCGGCCTTGGTGGTCAGCATCCGCGGACGGTGGCCGTTCCGCTCGGCTGTGCGGTCCTCGGTGCGCTCATAGGGCGCCGCGCCGATCTGCTGGGTGGCTTCGAGCTCGATCAGCTCTTGGAGCGCGAGCCGGACCGAATCACGGATGAGATCGACGCCATCACCGGCACGGAACGCCTCGAGGATCTCGGACAGGGCAGACTGGGGCAAGGCCATCGGTGGACCTCTTTCTTCAGTGGGTGCTTGGCCGTACACACCGAAGATCCCGCCGATGGCCGTCTACGTGCTGACGCCCCGCCGCTGCTCCCTCAAACCCCACCACTCCCGGGGACTCTTACCCGTCGTGGCCGATGACGGTGCTCGTGACGTCGGTGGATGAACTCCGTGCCGAGTTGGAGGATCGCGGCTACGAGTGGGACGAGGTTCGCGCCGCGCCGACTGGCCGGCCGGATCCATACGCGTGCGTTGTCGACGGCGAGCTGATGTGGTCATTGCTTCGGTCGCTCGATGATCCCGACCATCTCGAGGTCCCGTCCGATTTCGACCACAACGCTACCCGGAAACTCTTTGATGAGCTCGTGGGTCGCCTTGACGCAGCCTTCGCCTGCCGAACCAACGCAGATCGACACGTCGAGGACGCAAGCCTTCACGCCCGCGTCAGCATCCCTTCGGCCGCGACTGAAACTGGCGAACCGCTGGTCGTCTTTGTCAGCAACTTCGGGAGCTTGGCGACCGTCGCGGTGACGAACCCAGGCGCGTACTCACAGGACGAGTTCAAGGAGCGCCTGGCGGCCAGGGATGCGGCTCGGATCTACGCCACTCTCGATTCTCTTGGGTACCAGGTCGTTCCCGAAGCACCGCTCTGGAACGACTACGACGGACCGAGCGCGCTCGCTGCTCTTGATGCTCGACACGGCGCAACGTGGTGGACACGCTTCTTTGACTACCTCTGAGGGAACCCACGCACTTGGCGTGCGCTGGTGCAGGATGGCGGCGTGAGCTGGGACATCTCGATCATGGACCTGCCGACCGACGCCTCCTCGGTTGCCGACATCCCCGATGACTTCCAGCCTCAGCCTCTTGGCGACCGATCTGAGTTGATCGCCGTGGTTCGCGACGTGGCACCCAGCGCCGACTTCTCCGACCCATCCTGGGGCGAACTGGCGGCTCCCGACTTCGTCATCGAGTTCAACATGGGAAGCGAAGAGGTCGTGGACTCGATGATGTCGCACGTCCGCGGCGGAGGCCCCGTCGTGGACTTCATCGACGCGCTCCTCACACGTCTCGGTCGCCGCGCTATCGACTGCTCTGCGGGCGAGTTCTTCACATCGGAGGCGTCAGGCAAGAGCTTTCGCGCCTGGCAGACGTACCGCGACAGCGTGGTCGAGCGGCCGTGACGTCACCTCATCCGGCGGGGCAACCCGCCAGACCGCACGCCTGATCGCGGTCAGCGTCGCCGTGCTCGAACTCGAAGTGGAAGCAGATGTAGTGCATCCGTTCAAACACCGCGGTGAAGTCCGGGCTGGCAGACGGGGTTCCGCAAGCGCGACACACCTGGATGGGAGCGAGCAGCGCTTCAAGGGCCTCGTCCACCACGCGATCGACGTCGTCCGCCGTGCACTCGACCTCGTGAACATCGCCACCAGCCGTCCGGCGGACGACATGGCGCGGTCCATCCACGTGAACGACCACGGAGGCGGTGAACGGGAACTCGTCTCCGGGAACAGTGAAAAGGAGGTCATGCATAGACGTACGGCACTGAAGGTGCTGTCCCCAGCGGTGACGTGCTGCCACGAGTGTCGTCGCGTTGCTCAGGGCAGGAGGAACACGGAGGCACTGTCGAAGGAAGTCGAGGCTCTTGACCCACGAGAGATAGGCGCTCGGCTGCACCCGCCGATCATCGGCCGAACCGGTAGCAGGCGCAATCTGGCAATGCCACTCATCGGATCGAGTCGGGCCCCGACGGCTCGGCCTCGTAGGTGTGCTCGGCGCCGTCGAGGCGCTGGACGATTGCGGTGTAGGCGTCCTGTCGGGTGGGTCGTAATTGAAACGTGCCTCGACGAGTCCGTCGACGAGCTCGAGGTACGACGCGTAGCCGGGGAAGATCGCAGACGCCTGGGAACCGCGGAGGTGGGGGCGGAACACCTTCAGAGCCTGTCGATCCAGTAGGTCGAGAGCCCCCGCGGCGCGCCGCGCGGTGCTCGTGCGCCGATGCAGTCGTTCAACACGCGGATGAAGAGTGACCTGTCGTCGGATTGAGCAACCTCGAGGCAACCCGTGGGGTAGCCGCGAACCGAAGCGCATTGTCGTCACCAGATCCAGTGCGCGCTCGGAATGCCGAGTTCGTGGTGCGCGGGACGGTAGAGGCGGACGGACTCCGGTCCTTTGGCGGACGGGCCGCCGATCGGGAAGGCCAGTCTGTTCTCGCCCGAGTCGATGGCGACGTACTCGCCCTCAACGACTGACAGCTCCTCAACGACCTTGCCGACTAAGCGTGGAATCGAGGAGGGCCCGACCCCTGCGCATCCGATGATCCCGAACGGCTGGGTGTATCCGGTGAGGATGACGTCGTCCATGTGCACCTCGATGAAGTCGTGCACGGAGTTGATACCGGTGATTCTCTGCCCCTGCACGGCCTCGTTGGGGTCCGTTGTTGACAGCGGCGCCGGATCGTTTCGGCCCAGTACCCCAGCCGCGACCAACGAGGGAATCGCGGACCAATCAATCGCTGTGCCAGACTCCGCTGCGCGCTCGATGACCGCGGCCACGGCCTGGAAGACGACCTCGGCTGTGACTCCATCCCATTCATCCGGGTGGTCGTGCGCGTGGTCACGCAGGTCCCAGAACGCACCTGCCATTGCCGGGTCCTGGACCGGAGCGCTGCGATGCGCGGAGTCGCTGCGACGCATCCACTTCATGGAAGTAACGATCTCATCGTTCCCGGATGTCCCGCGCCCGACTAGTTCCTCGATCGCGACGCCGATCCGGGCGACCCAGCGAGCGATAGTCTCTGGGGGTGGCCCTTGGACGTGGAAGGACCGAGCACGACGGTGCTCGCGACATGTCGCGCAAGCACGGCTTCTGGGGGCACGCGGATGAGGCCAAGAAGTGGGCCTCGCGGGCCCGTCGTCGGGATGAGAAACGTGATGTCGAAGAGCAACTCGGCGCCCGAGGCGATGAGTCTGCTGATGCCCGCATCACCCGGATGCTCGTGCAGGGAGACGCTGACACGCCCTTCTCCGTGATGGTCGAGCCGGAGGCCATGTCCAACGACTTCCCGCCGCACGAACGCGTCCTTCTGACGTTCCGTGGCCCCATGACGACCCCGGCGTTTGTGGTGGCGCACACCCGACATCGGACCCTCGCCCTGGGAGCGGTCCTGACGAAGGCTCGGTGCGTGGCAAGAGCGTGGCAGGAGAGTCGTCGGACCCCGTCGACCACCAACGCCAACCATCGCGTGGCCGGGATCGTTGTTGAGCCCCGATGACCTCCCGCGACGTCACGCCTGAGCAGGCCTCGCGCGGCCGCGTGATCCCGGACCGTGACCTGGCGATGGTCGCCGCCCAGTGGTTGGTGGACGGCTACGACTCACCGCTGCTGCGCGAGATGGCGTCGCTGACTCCCCGGCAGGCACTCGAAGGGGAGGTACGCCTCGCGGAGGTCCTGGCCGAGCTCGGGTATCCGGTCCGGAACCTGGGCTCCCCCTACGAGCAGGATCCGTGGCGCGGACATTGGGAGAGCATCTGGTGGGCGGTCGACCGGATGGACGGCACCCATCGGCCCTATGCATCGGCGCAGCACGTCCTCGAGATCATCGGCGATCACGAGGACCTCTGGGAGCCTGGCGGGGGCGAGGCCCTGGTGGCGCTGCTCCATGCCTGGGACGAGGCCCCGGAGCAACGGCCCGCTGTTGACGAACGGATCCGGGCGCATCTCCGTGGGCTGCGTGAGGACGACGTTCCGCCCCTGATCAGCTCGTAGGTCCCGGGGCGGGCGGCTCGAGCATGTCGAGGCGGGGGACGGCGCGGCCGGCCAGGAAGTCACGCGCTGCCTCGCGCGTCACGGCATCGAGGTGCTGCAGATCGCGGCCGGCGTACTCCCAGACGTCGTAGATGTCATCGAGGTACGCGAAGGGCTGCAGGTCGTCCGCGCCGTCGTGACCGATCGCCCGGTGGGCCCACGACGAGAGCTCCCGCAGCGCCAGTTCGCCCGCTAGGTAGAGCTCGAGACGGGCCTCGAGGCCGGCGCGGACGGCCGGCGTGCTGAGGAGGTCATCGATCCCGAGCTGTTCGAGGGCCGCGGAGACGACGGGTTCGACCTGGTAGATCGAGTCGCCCGGAGACAGGCCGGCGACCTCCCGGAGCGCGGGAGTGTCGTACCCGAGCACCAGTAGGTCTCCGGCTGCCCCGCTGAGGAGCGCCACCATGTCCTCGCGAGGGGTGCTGCGCCAGAGCCCGAGCGGCACGCGGAAGCACGTACGCGCCACGGCCTGCCTGCGTTCCTGGTCATCGGGGGACGGGGTGAAGGTCCACGGACAGCCGACCACCGGAGCGCCGCGGAGCGCGACGTAGATCTGCTCGAGGAGGTAGAGCACCTGGTGCGCGCGCGGGTGCTCCGTCGTGGCCCGGCGCGCCCAGACGAGACTCCGTTGGAGCGCGACCACGTCGAGTGACGTGACGCCCTCCCCGGCGGCGAGGACGCGTGCTGCGTCGACGGCGACCTCGGCCTCGGGCCGGCCGGCGAAGTCCGCCGGCGAGTGGTGCTGGAGCCACCACGTCAGGGCATGGGCCGCGGCCTGGCGCTCGTCTCCGTGCCACCGCGCCGGTGAGGTCGGGGTGGCTGTGTCGGGACGCGGCACGCGTGAGCCCTGCTGCTTGAGCCGGCGCCGGAGGGTCGCGTAGCGCCGGTCGAGCTCGAGGTGCCGGGTGCGTTCCCGTTCGAGCAGGTCGATCGCGGGGACCAGGAAGTCGATGCCCTCGCGCGGTACGCCGAGGGCGACCTCCAGGTAGTGCCACGACGGGTGGAACCCGATCGGTTGCGTCCACTCCAGGCACTGTTCGAGCGCCCGGAGGCGCTGGGCGTGGGGCAGGGTCTCGTCCCGCACCCTTCTCGCCTCGCGCCCGAATCCCATGGCGGCAATCTACGGCGCGGCGGCCTTGGCCAGGTTCCGGAGCACGACCTCGGCGACCCGCTGCCGCACCTCCTCCACCGACCCGGTCCCGTCCACCCGGTGCAACACCCCCCGCCCTCCGTACGACGCCAACAGCGGCGCCGTCTGCGCGGCGTACACCCCCAACCGGTGCCGTACGACGTCCGCCGTGTCGTCGCTGCGCCCGCTGACCGCCGCCCGGGCGACGAGCCGG
This sequence comes from Pimelobacter simplex, assembly GCF_024662235.1. GTDB lineage: Bacteria > Actinomycetota > Actinomycetes > Propionibacteriales > Nocardioidaceae > Nocardioides. Next base: position 4,435,616 of record NZ_CP096276.1, on the reverse strand, counting down.
TCCACCAGCTCCTCTTCCGGTACGACGAGCTCCACGGCGCGGTCGATCGCCAGACCGCGCTCGGAGAGGAGCGCGTCGAGGCTGGCGACCTGCGAGGACGTGCGCGGGTAGCCGTCGAGGACGAAGGCCTCGCGGGCGTCCGGCGCGGCGAGTCGGTCGCGGACCATGTCGTCGGTGACGGCGTCGGGGACGTACTCGCCCGCGGAGATGTACTTCTCCGCGAGCCGGCCGAGCTCGGTGCCTTGGGCGATGTTGCTGCGGAACAGGTCGCCGGTGGAGATGTGGGGGCCGTCGACGAGGGCGGCCAGGGCGACGGCCTGGGTGCCCTTGCCGGCGCCGGGGGCGCCCATGATCAGCAGGCGCATCAGTCGTCGGCTCCCGGGGTGGGGGTGGTCATGCCAGCGGCGATGAGGTCCATGACGGAGCTGTCGGCGAGGGTGGTGGCGTCGCCGACGGTGCGGTTCTCGGCGACGTCGCGCAGGAGGCGGCGCATGATCTTGCCGGAGCGGGTCTTGGGGAGCTCGGGGACGACCATGACCTGGCGGGGCTTGGCGATGGGGCCGATCTCGCGGGCGACGTGGTTGCGGAGGGCGGCGGTGACCTCGTCGTCGGGGGCGTCGACCGACTCGCGCAGGATGACGAAGGCGACGACGGCCTGGCCGGTGGTCTCGTCGGTGGCGCCGACGACGGCGGCCTCCGCGACGGAGGGGTGGGAGACGAGGGCCGACTCGATCTCGGTGGTGGAGAGGCGGTGGCCGGAGACGTTCATGACGTCGTCGACGCGGCCGAGCAGCCAGATGGCGCCGTCCTCGTCGCGGCGGGCGCCGTCGCCGGCGAAGTACATGCCGTCCCAGCGCGACCAGTAGGTGGCGCGGTAGCGCTCGTCGTCGCCCCAGATCGTGCGGAGCATCGAGGGCCAGGGGTCGCGGATGACGAGGTAGCCGCTCTCGCCGGGGGCGACCGAGCGGCCGGCGTCGTCGACGACGTCGGCGGTGATGCCGGGCACGGGGGTCATGGCGGAGCCGGGCTTGGCGGTGGTGACGCCGGGGAGGGGGCTGATCATGTGGCCGCCGGTCTCGGTCTGCCACCAGGTGTCGACGATCGGCGCCGCGCCGCCGCCGATGTGCTGGTGGTACCAGCGGTGCGCCTCGGGGTTGATCGACTCGCCGACCGAGCCGAGCACGCGCAGGCGGGAGAGGTCGTACTTCTCGGGGATCTCCTCGCCCCATTTCATGAACGTCCGGATCGCCGTCGGCGCCGTGTAGAAGAGCGTGACGCCCTTGTCCTGGATGATCTCCCACCAGCGGCCGCGGTGCGGCGTGTCCGGGGTGCCCTCGTAGAGGACCTGGGTGGCGCCGTTGGCGAGCGGGCCGTAGACGAGGTACGAGTGACCGGTCACCCAGCCGATGTCGGCGGTGCACCAGTAGACGTCGCCGGGCTTGTGGTCGAACACCCCCCAGAAGGTGTACGCCGTCTGCACGAGGTAGCCGCCGGTCGTGTGCAGGATGCCCTTGGGGGTGCCCGTCGTGCCGGACGTGTACATGACGTAGAGCGGGTGCTCGGCGTCGAACGCCTCGGGCAGGTGCTCGGGCGAGGCGGCGGCGACCGTCTCGTGCCACCACAGGTCGGTGGCGTCGTCGAACGGCACGTCCTGCCCGGTACGACGGACGACGAGCACGTGGTCGACCGGGCTGTTCGCGCCCAGCGTCGCGAGCGCCTCGTCGACGGCGGGCTTGAGTGGGGAGGCGGTGCCGCGGCGGTAGCCGCCGTCGGCGGTGATGACGACCTTCGCCTCGCAGTCCGCGATCCGGCTGGCCAGCGCGTCGGCGCTGAAGCCGCCGAAGACCACGGTGTGCGGGGCGCCGATCCGGGCGCACGCCAGCATCGCGACGACCGCCTCGGGAATCATCGGGAGGTAGAGCGCGACCCGGTCCCCGGCCCGCACGCCGAGGTCGGTGAGGACGTTCGCCGCCCGGGAGACCTCGTCCTTGAGGTCGGCGTACGTGAGGTCGCGCTCGTCGCCGGGCTCCCCGACGAAGTGCAGGGCGACGCGGTCGCCCGCGCCCGCCTCGACGTGCCGGTCGACGCAGTTGTACGCCGCGTTGAGCCGCCCGCCCACGAACCACTTCGCGAACGGCGGGTTCGACCAGTCGAGCACCTCGGTGAAGGGCTCGGCCCAGTCGATCCGGGCCGCCTGCTCGGCCCAGAAGCCGAGCCGGTCGGCCGCCGCGCGCTCGTAGGCGTCCTGCTGGAGGTTGGCGTGCCGGGCGAGCTCGGCAGGCGGGACGAGGGCGGGCAGCGGCTGCGTGGCTGCGTCGGTCGGGGCGGTCATCTGCTCTTGCCTCCAGGGGGTGGGCCCGCGAGAATCGCGGCTACCGTCGTGGTCTGTGCCACATGTTCAGGTGGCTCCAGCGCTCGTCGGCACGTTCGAAGGTAGGTAGTGGTGTCCGTGGATCTCATGCGTCCGAGCGACGTCGCGCTGCTGCGGCAGGCGAGTCGCGAGGTCCGTGGCGCGATCCGGGGTGCCGTGTCCTTCGCGGGTCTCTGCGACCAGGGCCAGGTGCGCGTCACCGCCGTCGCCGGCGCCGCCACGCGCCGGCTGACCTCGATCGTGCTCCGGCCCTCCCGCGGGCTCGGCGGGCGCAGCTGGGACACCGGGCAGGCCCTCGCCGTGGACGACTACGGCGCCTCCGACGACATCACCCACGACTTCGACGCCCAGATCCTCGGCGAGGGCATCGTGACCCTCGCGGTCGCGCCGATCGTCGTCCGCAGCCGGATGCGGGGCCTGCTGTACGCCGGCACCCGCTCACCCGCGCGCGGGCCCGAGATGGCCCGCTTCCTGGAGCACCAGGCGGGCCAGGTGGCCCACGAGCTCGACGTACGCGACCAGGTCGACCTGCGGTTGCGGATGCTCCTGGCGGCCGACGCGATCCGCGCCGTACCGGCGAGCGCGGCGCCGGGCGAGGACGCCGACGCGGTCCTCACGCCGCGCCAGGTCGAGGTGCTCGAGCTCGTGGCGCTCGGCCTGCGCAACGCCGAGATCGCCGAGCACCTGGGGCTGTCCGTGCCGACGGTCAAGAGCTACCTGCGGGCGGCGATGGCCCGGCTGCACGCCGGCACGCGGCAGGCGGCCGTCGTCGAGGCGCGGCGGCTCGGGCTGCTCGCCTAGCCGCCGCCCTCGCCCCAGCCGCCAGGCTCAGAGCACCAGACGCCGTACGTCGGCCACCAGGTGCGCGAGGTGCGCGGTGAACCGTGCCGCGAGCGCCCCGTCGACGACCCGGTGGTCGTAGGACAGGCACAGCGGGAGCATCAGGCGCGGCACGAACGTCTCGCCGTCCCAGACCGGAGCGGTCTTGGAGCGGACCACGCCGAGGATGGCGACCTCGGGGGCGTTGACGATCGGGGTGAAGTGGGTGCCGCCGATGCCGCCGAGGCTGCTGATGGTGAAGGTGGCGGCCTGCAGGTCGGCGCCGCTCAGCTTGCCGTCCCGGGCCCGGGCGGACAGGTCGGCGAGGTCGCGGCTGAGCTCGAGGATGCCCTTGCGGTCGACGTCGCGCACGACGGGCACCACGAGGCCGTCGGGGGTGTCGACGGCGACGCCGATGTTGACGTAGTCCTTGAGGACGAGGTTCTCGCCGGAGAGCGAGCTGTTGACCTCGGGGTGCTCGCGGAGCGCGGCCGCGGCGGCCTTGAGCAGGAAGCTCAGCAGCGTCACGCGGTAGCCGTCGGCGCGGGCGGCCTCGTCGAGCTCGCGGCGGTAGGCGTCGAGGTCGGTGATGTCGGCCTCGTCCGCGTGGGTCACGTGGGGGACGTTGAGCCAGGAGCGGTGCAGGTGGGGGCCGGAGATCCTCTTGATCCGGGACAGCGGCACGGTCCGGACCGGGCCGAACTTGGCGAAGTCGACCTCGGGGACGGCGGGGATCCCGGTGCCGGCCGCGGAGCCGGTACCGGCGGCGGGGGCGAGGGTCTGGGCGTGGTGGGCGAGCAGGTCCTGCTTGGTGACCCGGCCCTGGGGGCCGCTGCCGCGGACGGCGGTGAGGTCGACCTCGAGCTCGCGGGCGAGGCGGCGGACGAGCGGGGTGGCGCGGAGGCCACCGGTCGGCTCGGCCGCCTCGGGTACGACGGCCTCGGCCGCCGGTGCCGCGACGGGCTCAGGGGCGGCAGCGGGGGCCGGCTCGGGGGCGGGCTCGGGGGCGGCCTCCGCGGCCGCCACCTCGGCGATTGCGATCACGCTGCCCTGGCTGACGTTGTCGCCGACCGCCACCGACAGCGACACGATGGTCCCGTCGAACGGCGCGGGCACCTCCATCGTGGCCTTGTCGGTCTCCAGCGTGATGAGCGGGTCCTCCGCCCGGACGACGCTGCCGGGCTCGACGAGCACCTCGATGACGGGGACGTCGGTGAAGTCCCCGATGTCCGGAACCTTGATCTCCATCGTTGCTGTCCTCACGCGTGGGCCGGGTCGGCCCGGTCGGGGTCGATGCCGTACTTCTCGATCGCCTGGGCGACGACGGCGGGGGTGACGGTGCCCTCGTCGGCGAGCCGGCGCAGGGCGGTGACGGCGATGAAGTGCCGGTCCACCTCGAAGTGGCGGCGCAGGTTGCGGCGGTAGTCCGAGCGGCCGAAGCCGTCGGTGCCGAGCGCGGTGTAGTCGCCGGGCACGAAGGCGCGGATCTGGTCGGCGTAGGCCTTCATGTAGTCGGTCGCGGCGATCACCGGCCCGGGGCGGCCGTCCAGGCACGCGGCGACGTACGGCGTGCGCGGCTCCTCGAGCGGGTGCAGGGTGTTCCAGCGCTCGGTGGCCAGACCGTCGCGGCGCAGCTCGGTGAGGCTGGGCGCGCTCCAGACGTCGGCCTCGATGCCGAAGTCCGCGGCGAGGAGGTCGGCGGCGGCGAGGACCTCGCGCAGGATCGTGCCCGAGCCGATGAGCTGGACCTGGGCGGTGCCCTCGGCGGGGCGCAGCTCGTAGAGGCCCTTGAGGATCCCCTCGGTCGCACCCTCGGGCATCGCCGGGTGCTCGTAGTTCTCGTTCATGAGCGTGAGGTAGTAGAAGACGTCCTCCTGCTCGGCGTACATCCGGCGCAGGCCGTCGGCGACGATGACCGCCAGCTCGTAGGCGTAGGTCGGGTCGTAGGCGACGCAGTTGGGGATCATCGCGGCCTGCAGGTGGCTGTGGCCGTCCTCGTGCTGGAGACCCTCGCCGTTGAGCGTCGTGCGCCCGGCGGTGCCGCCGACGAGGAAGCCGCGGGCCCGGATGTCGCCGGCGGCCCAGGCGAGGTCGCCGACCCGCTGGAAGCCGAACATCGAGTAGTAGATGTAGAACGGGATCATCGGGGTGTCGCTGCTGGAGTACGACGTCGCGGCCGCGATCCACGACGACATCGCGCCGGGCTCGTTGATGCCCTCCTGGAGGATCTGGCCGCTGGCGTCCTCCTTGTAGAACATCAGCTGCTCGGCGTCCTCGGGCGTGTAGAGCTGGCCGCTCTGCGAGAAGATCCCGACCTGGCGGAAGAGCCCCTCCATGCCGAAGGTGCGCGCCTCGTCGGGGACGATCGGCACGACTCGCTTGCCGACCTCCTTGTCGCGCAGGAGCTTGGTGAGGATCTGGACGAACGCCATGGTCGTCGAGATCGCGCGGCCGTTGGAGCCGGCGACCTGGGCGGCGAACGCCTCGACGCCGGGGACCGCCAGGGCGGCCGACGTACGGCGGCGCTCGGGGAGGTAGCCGCCGAGCGCCTGGCGCCGGGCGTGCAGGTAGGTGTGCTCGGGCGAGCCCTCGGGGAACGACAGGTAGGGCAGGTCGGTGAGGTGCTCGTCGGCGATCGGGATGGCGAACCGGTCGCGGAACGCGCGCAGCGCCGGCTCGGCGACCTTCTTGGCCTGGTGGCTGATGTTCTGCGCCTCGCCGGCGGTGCCGAGGCCGTAGCCCTTGACCGTCTTGGCGAGCACGACCGTCGGGCTGCCGGTGTGGGCCGCGGCGGCGGCGTAGGCGGCGTAGACCTTCTGCGGGTCGTGGCCGCCGCGGGTGAGCCGCCAGATCTCGTCGTCGGACCAGTCCGCGACCAGCGCGGCGAGCTCGGGGTCGACCCCGAAGAAGTGCTCGCGGACGTAGGCGCCGTCCTTGGACTTGAAGGTCTGGTACTCGCCGTCGACGCACGCCATCATCCGGCGCTTGAGGGCGCCGCTGGTGTCCTGGGCGAGGAGCTGGTCCCAGCCGGAGCCCCAGACGAGCTTGATGACGTTCCACCCGGCGCCGCGGAAGACGCCCTCGAGCTCCTGGATGATCTTGCCGTTGCCGCGCACCGGGCCGTCGAGGCGCTGCAGGTTGCAGTTGACGACGAAGACGAGGTTGTCGAGCTTCTCGCGGGCGGCCATCGAGATGGCGCCCAGCGACTCGGGCTCGTCGGTCTCGCCGTCGCCGAGGAAGGCCCAGACCTTGCGGGGGGCGGTGTCGGCGAGGCCGCGCGCGTGGAGGTACTTGAGGAACCGCGCCTGGTAGATCGCCATCAGCGGGCCCAGGCCCATCGAGACCGTCGGGAACTGCCAGAAGTCGGGCATCAGCCACGGGTGCGGGTACGACGACAGGCCGTCCCCGCCGGTCTCCTGGCGGAAGTTGTCGAGCTGGGCCTCGGTGAGCCGGCCCTCGAGGAAGGCGCGCGCGTAGATGCCGGGGGACAGGTGGCCCTGGACGTAGACCAGGTCGCCGCCGTGCTCGGCGGTGGGCGCGTGCCAGAAGTGCTGGAAGCCCACGTCGTAGAGGGTCGCCGCGGACTGGAAGCTGGAGAGGTGCCCGCCGAGCTCGGTGGAGTCCTTGTTGGCGCGCAGCACCAGGGCGAGGGCGTTCCAGCGGATCGCGGAGCGGATCCGGTGCTCGATCTCGCGGTCGCCCGGGTGCTGGGGCTCGTCACCGGGCGCGATCGTGTTGACGTAGGGAGTGGTGGCGACGAAGGGGACCCGTGCGCCCAGGCGCTGCGCCTCCTCGAGGACCTGGTCGAGCAGGTACTTCGTCCGTGCCTCGCCCTCGAACTCGAGGACGGCCGCGAGCGCGTCGCGCCACTCCTGCGTCTCGGCGGGGTCGATGTCGGTCATCCCGGGTCCTGTCGGTCGATGGTGCGGGCGGCACCATCCTCAGCCGGGAATCTTCATGCGTCCAATGCCTAGTTTGCGACCAAACAATGATCAGAGCGCATGGATCTTGCGGCTCGTCCGGAGCGTGTGGGTGCGGAAGTCGGCCGACGCCGCCGGCAGCGTGCGGCCCTTGACCCAGGCCAGGCCGATCTCGCGCGCGGCGTTGACGTCGCTGACCCGCAGGTACGGCGTCGTGGGCGCCGCCGTGCTGCGTGGCTCGGGCAGCAGCGCGACGCCCAGGCCGGCCGAGACGAGCCCGCGGAGGGTCTCGACCTCCTCGCCCTCGAACCCGATCCGGGGCGCGAAGCCGGCCTGGGCGCAGAGGTCCTCGGTGACGGCGCGGAGGCTGAAGCCGGGCCGCAGCACGATGAACTGCTCGTTCGCGACGTCGCGCAGCCGCGCCGTACGGCGTCCGGCGAGGCGGTGGTCGGGCGGGACGACGAGCCGGAGCGGCTCGAGGAACAGCCGCCGGCTGTCGAGCTGGGGGTGCTCGGGCCGGTCGCCGGTGACCGCGAGGTCGACCATGCCGCCGAGCAGGTCGTCGACCAGGCCCGCGTCGCCGTGCTGGCGCAGGTCGAAACGCACGTGCGGCCGGGCGACGTGGAAGCTGCGGATCAGCTCGGGCACGAGCCAGGTGCCGAGGGTGTGCAGGAAGGCGACGGGGACGAAGCCGGCGTCGGGGGCGGTGAGGTCCTGGACCGACCGCAGGCCGCGCTCGTAGGCGTCGACCGCCTCGCGGGCGTGCCGGGCGAGCTCCCGGCCCGCCGGGGTGAGGGTCAGCCCGCGTCCGACCCGCTGGAAGAGCGGCGTTCCGACCTCGCGCTCGAGACGGGCCAGGGCCCGGGAGACCGCGGGCTGGGTGCGGTGGACGCGCTCGGCCGTCTCGGTGACCGTGTGGCCGTCGGCCACGGCGAGGAATGCACGGATCGTCTCGAGCTCCATGGGCCCATGCTCTCAGTGCATGGATCAGGTGCCTAGCAGCTCGCTCTCGATGGCGTCCCGGAGCGCGGCCAGGTGCGGCCCGAGACCGGTGGCTCGGCCGGCGAGATCGGCGCCCGCGCGGCGCCGCTCGTCGGCGTCGAGGGCGACCAGGTCGAGCACGTCGTAGGGGTCCCACTGCTCGTAGGCGATGCACTGGAAGCGCGCCCCGGCGCGGGTCCGGCGCTGCGAGATGCCGACCAGCTTGCGGCCGTCGACGAGGACCTCGCCGGGCCCCAGCGCGGCGAAGCAGACGAGCCGGCCCCACGGCGTCTGCTCGAGACCGCCGCGGTAGAGCTCGGTCGTCACGCCGAGCGTCGCGAGCGCGCGCTGCCAGGCCTCGCCGAGCCAGTAGACGGACGTCCGGACGTCGTCGCTCCACCGCGGGTCGTGGCGGGGCACGACGACGTCGAGCCACACGCTCCGGGCCGGGTCGACGTAGACGGCGCCGCCGCCGCTGCGCCGCCGTACGACGTCGACGCCGGCCGCCGCGGTGGCGTCCGCGTCGGCGACGGTGTGGTCCTGGGCGCTGCCCAGGACGAGCGCGGGGTGGTCGGGGGTGAAGGACCAGGCCTCGGCCTCGGTCAGGTCCTCGGGGATCGGGCGGGCGTGGAAGTCCGCGATCGAGCCCGTGATCTTGCGCAGCAGCACGCTCCGGATTGTGCCCGAGCAATTCACAACGGCCCACCCGCGGTTGTGAAAGCGCGACGTCTAGCCTCACCGCCTCTGCTCGTCAGGGAGGGCGACATGGGGACATCGACCGCACCACGCCTCGCGATCATCGACCACCACGTGCTGTTCGCCGAGGCGGTCGGGCTCGCCCTGCAGGCCCAGGGGTACGCCGTCCGGCTGGTCGACGTGGGCGACCCGCGGGCCTCGACGGCGACCGTGCTGAACCAGGCCGTCCGCGGTGGCACCCAGGTGGCGCTGCTGGATCGCTGGCTCGGGCCGTTCGGTGACGGCCTGCGGCTGGTCGGCCCGCTGCGCGCCGCCGGCGTCCGGGTCCTGGTGCTCACGGGGAGCCCGGACCGCGCGTGCTGGGGGGAGTGCCTGCGCCACGGCGCCGCCGGGGTCGTGCCCAAGAGCTGGCCGCTGGACCGGGTGCTCGCGTCGGTGCACCGGGTCAGCGGCGGACAACCGCTGATCCCCGCGGCCGAGCGAGCCGCGCTGGTCGAGCTCGCGCGCCGCGAGGACGCCGAGACCGGCGAGATCCGGCGCCGGCTGGCGCGGCTCACGCCGCGGGAAGCCGCCGTCCTGGGGGCGTTGATGCGGGGTGACCCGGTGGGCGAGATCGCCCGGGCCGGCGTGGTCTCACCGGCGACGGTGCGCAGCCAGGTGAAGTCGATCCTGGCCAAGCTCGAGCTGTGCTCGCAGATCGCGGCGGTCGGCGCCGCTCACCGGGTCGGCTGGAGGGTGCCCGCGGCGGGCTGATCCGGTTCGGCGAGCGCTCGCAGGCGGACGACCTCGGCGCGGGCCTGGTCGACGGCACCGGTGTCGGCATTGCCGTGGTGGGCCGAGGCGATGTCGTGGGTGAGGTCGAGGACGGCGTGGCGCAGGTGCTTGCGGGCCCGGCGGGCGTGGTGGTTCGGGGCGGCCTTGCGGTAGGCCTTGCGCTGGCGCTTGTCGACGACGGCCTCGATCTCGGCGTCGCTGACCACGCCGGCCGCGACCTCGGGGGCGAGGATGTCGCGGATGAACTGGTGCTCGCGCGGCGCGGCGGCGCGGAAGGCCCAGCGCAGGAGGACCATCGCCAGGATGATCGAGCCGGCCATCACGGCGAACGTCTGGAGGCCGCTGCCGTTGCCGAGGCCGCCGGCGTCGTCCCAGGTGAAGTGCAGGAACATCCCGGCGACGACCAGGGCGATGCCGCGACCGATCCTGCGGGGCTGGGCGGCCGTGCCCATCAGGTAGATCGCACCGCTGCAGACCAGCGCGCTGAAGAGCGGGTGGGACACGAAGCTGAAGGCGATGCGGGTGAAGGACATCTGGACCGCGTTGCCGACCGGGTCGGTGCCGAAGGCGGTGGCGGTGCTGTTGGCGGCGTAGAGGAAGTCCTCGAAGACCGCGAACCCGAGCCCGACGAAGGCGCCGATGATCAGTCCGTCGTTGGCGGTGCGGACCAGGCGCGGCGCCAGGCCCATGATGAGCAGGAAGCCGCAGAGCTTGGCGGCTTCCTCGGTGAAGGGCGCGGTCAGGCCGGCCGCCCAGTCGGCGCTCCACTCCTGCCCGAACAGCTTGGGGTAGATGCTGAGCATGGCGCCGTTGACGGTGATCGCGAACCCGAACGTCGCCGGGACCGCGCCCCAGATCAGGGCGGCGACGACCAGGCCGCGCGGCTGGCGCTCCCAGCGGTCGATGTGGTGGAACCACCACACCCAGGCCGCCCCGCACAGGCCGCAGAGGATCGCGGCGACGACGAAGGCCTCGGCGTAGAAGCCGGCCTTGGGGCCGAAGTACGACCAGACGTGGACGAGACCGACGCCGGTGAGGGCGAGGAAGACCCAGAAGCAGAGGTTCTGGGGCTGGAAGAAGGTGAACCGCTCGCCCCAGGCGGAGGTCTCGAGCGCCTCGGTACGGCGCTGGTCGGCGTCGGTGCTCACGAGCCGCTCCCCTCGGAACCGGTGCTGCGGATGCTGGTGATCATGGCGTGGATGTCGGAGACGGCGGTCTTCATCTGGGCGGGCGGTCCGTAGGCGGTGACCTTGATGCCGGTGCCGTCGATGACGAAGGCCGCGATCAGGCCGTCGCCACGCACGCTGCTGTAGGTCTGCAGGACGCCGACCTCGCCGGAGGAGGTCGTCAGGGTGGTGGGGTCGTCGTCGACGCGGAAGGTCGGGTCGTCGGTCGCGCTGGTGACCTTCTGGATCTGCTTCAGCAGCGCCGCGGGGGTGCCGTCGAACTTGTCCGGGACGGCGGAGAAGGTGACGCCGCCGCTGGTGACCGCGGCCGGGCCGCTCTGGCCGGGGGTGCCGCTCGCGGGAGCCCGGAAGCCGGACTCGATCTCCCAGCCGGTGGTCGGTGTGAACCCGATCGTCGCGGTCAGGGCCAGCTCGTCGCCGGCCCGGACCGGGTCGTCCCAGTCGATCGCCTTGTCGACGAGGGGGATCGCCACGGTCGAGAGGAGGAAGACCGCGATCACGAAGAACGCGAAGGGGAACGATCGCTTGTCGAGGCCGAGGAACCGGTGCTCGACCGGCACCCGGAACCTTCGCTCGTGGACCTGCAACGACACTGGACCTCCCAGAGGTCTGGAACCCGCCGACTCGTCACGACCACCCTAGGGGAGGCGGCGCCTCGTCGTCCTGGGGATGGTGCTGGTTCAGCCGCCGTACGACGGCGGAGGGACGTCCTTCAGCGCGGGGTCGAGCTCGATCCCGCGGGCGAGCGCCTTCTTCGCCTCGGCCTCGTGCCCGAGGTGGCGCAGGGCGTAGCCCAGCCGCAGGTACGCCGGCGCGTCCTCCGGTGCGACCTCCAGGACCCGGCGGTAGAGGTCGACGGAGGCCTCGAGGTCGGCCGGCTCGGTGAGCAGCGCCAGGTTGTAGAGGGCCGGCGCGAGCTCGGGGTCGGCGGCGATCGCCTGCTGGTACTCCTCGATCGCGGTGGCGTCGTCGCGGTCCTGGGTCTGCGCGAGGTAGCCGAGGTTGTAGTGGGCCCGGGCGTGCTCGGGCTCCAGCGCGACCGCGGCCTGGAAGGAGCGGCGCGCACCGTCGACGTCCTTCGCGGCCAGCTGCTCCACGCCGGTCGCGACCAGGGTGTCGGCCGTGGCCGTGGTGGCGCTCGCCGCCGGGCGGCTGTCCTTGTCCTCGTCGCCCCCGCCGCCGCAGCCGGCGAGCAGCACCGTGCCGGCCAGGGCCAGGGCGACCAGGGCGCGGGAGGGACGGGGGACGAGCGAGACGAGTGCGGGCACGTCCGCCTCATCGGCGGGACCCGGTCCCGCTTGAGAAGGCTTCGCCAGATTCCTCGGATCGGCCGGGCCGGCGCCGATGGGGCGCTCGGGCAGCGACGGTGCTGCCCGCTGCGTTCTCACCCCCTAGGGCCAGGCTCCCGGGTCCGTTTCGCCGAGGAATTCATGCTGATGAACAAGAAATGGCGCCAGGTAGGCCTCTACTCCGTCTCCGTCATGGCCACGACCGCGGCCACGCTGCTCCCGAGCGTCCCGGCCTCGGCCGACGTCGCGTCGGCGGCGCCCAAGGTCAAGCAGGTCATCGGTTGCTACGACCGGGACACCGGCGCGCTGCGCCTGGTCCAGAAGAACGGCCGCTGGCTGGTCAACGGCGCCGAGCGCCGCTGCCAGGCCGGCGAGCGCCAGATCAAGTGGCGCATCGGTACGACGGGCGTCAGCGTGCCCGGTGCCCAGGGCGAGCGGGGCGCCACCGGTGCCACCGGCGCTCAGGGCGCCACCGGTGCCAACGGCACCCCGGGGGCGACCGGCCTCCAGGGCGTCCAGGGCGCCACCGGAGCGATCGGCGCCACCGGCCCGATCGGCCCGACGGGTGCCACCGGCGCGACCGGCGCCACCGGCACGGACGGCTCGGACGGCGCCACCGGCGCGACCGGCTTCGACGGCAACGACGGCTTCGACGGCGCCACCGGCGCGACCGGCCCGACGGGTGCCACCGGCCCGACCGGCCCGACCGGCCCGACCGGCATCGCGGGCGTCGACGGCGCGGGCGTCGCGCCCGCCTATGGCTCGTACGCGAACAACTCCGGCGGGGTCATCGCGGTCGTGCTCGGCGGCACGAGCATCCCGTTCCCGACCACGACCGCGTCGCACGACGTCGTGGTCGACGGCACGAGCACCCAGTTCACGGTCGCCACGGCCGGTGACTACCAGGTGTCGTTCCGGGTCCAGAGCAACGCCGGGTTGCTGGCGAGCGTCCGGGCGCGACTCAACGGTGCGCCCGTGGCCTCGCTCGACGACGGGACTGTCGTGTCGACCAGCAGCTGGGGCGGCTCTGCGGTGCTGACCCTCGCCGCGGGTGACACGATCTCGGTCGAGGCCTACGGCCTGCTCGGCGCGCTGGCGCTCGACACTGGCACCGGCGCGAGCCTGCAGCTCGTCCGGGTCGGCTGACCCACCGCGGAGAGCGAACCACCAGGTCCACGGAGGGAGCACGCGTGCCGGGCATCGGCTTGATGATGATCGTCAAGGACGAGGCGCACGTGATCCGGCGCTGCCTCGACAGCGTGCGTCCCTTCGTGGACTGGTGGGTCGTCGCCGACACCGGGTCGAGCGACGGCACCCAGGACCTCGTCCGCGAGGCCCTGGCCGGGATCCCCGGTGAGCTGGTCGAGCGGCCGTGGGTCGACTTCGGCCACAACCGGCAGGAGGTGCTCGACCTCGCCCGGGCCAGCGCCCACCGTGGCGCCGGTGACTACGCCCTGTGGATCGACGCCGACGAGCAGCTGCGCGACCTGCCGCCGGTCCGGCCCGCGCTGACCGCGTCGGGCTACCACCTCCCGGTGGCGTACGGCGACGCGCGCTATGCCCGGCTGTGCCTGGTCCGGCTGGAGGACCCGTGGCGGTGGAACGGACCGATCCACGAGTACCTCGACCTGCCGGGCGCCGCGCTCGGCACCCTCGACGCACCGGGCGTGCTGGTCCGGCACGACGGCGCCCGGGCCGGCGACCCGGACACCTACCGCAAGGACGCCGCCCTCATCGAGCGGGCGCTGCGCGTGGACCCGGACTCCCCGCGGCTGCAGTTCTACCTCGCCCAGTCCTGGCGCGACGCCGGGGAGCCGGAGCGGGCGCTCGCGGCCTATGCGGTGCGGATCGCCAACCCCGCGGGCTGGGACCAGGAGCGCTGGTGCGCGCGGTTCGAGTCCGCCCGCCTGCGGGAGCGGCTCGGTGCGCCGGTCGACCAGGTCGTCGACGCCTTCCTGGCGGCGTTCCAGGCCTGCCCCTGGCGGGCCGAGGCCCTCGTCGAGGCGGCCCGCCTGGAGCGCGCCCGGGAGCGCTACGAGGTCGCGCTCCTCTATGCCCGGGCCGCAGCCGCGCTGCCCATGCCCGGGGGTGAGGCGCTGTTCGTCGACGCCCCGACCTACACCTGGCGCGCCTGGGACGAGGTCGCGGTGAGCGCCTACTGGACCGGCCGGTACGACGAGGGGCTGGCCGCCGCGGAGCGCGCGCTCGCCGTACGCCCGGACGACGAGCGGCTGCGCGCCAACGTCGCGTGGTGCCGCCAGGGCCTGGCCGGCTGAGCCGCCGGGAATCCGGTGGAACGCCGCGGTGTTGCTGCCTATCGTGATCCGCATGTTCGCCGCCACCACCGCGCTCCCGGCAGTCCTGCCGGTCGCAGCGCGCTGCGCCGGTGCCGCGAACCTGTCGTTCTCGCTCGCCGGCGCGCGACGCTGACCCTCCTCCCGCCCCAGCGGGACCGAAGGAGGAGGGTCGGTTCCACCCGGTCCCGGGCGCGAGCGGTCTGGCACGCCCTCGCCCACGTCGTACGCCGACGAACCACCAGCAAGGAAGCAGAACCACCATGGCCAAGGGCCAGTTCGTGCGGACCAAGCCGCACCTCAACATCGGGACGATGGGTCACGTCGACCACGGCAAGACCACGCTGACCGCAGCGATCACCAAGGTGCTCGCCGACGCCGACCCGACCCAGAACACCTTCGTCGCCTTCGACGGGATCGACCGCGCTCCCGAGGAGGTCCAGCGGGGGATCACGATCAACATCGCGCACGTGGAGTACGAGACGGCGACCCGTCACTACGCCCACGTCGACATGCCGGGGCACGCCGACTACGTGAAGAACATGATCACCGGCGCCGCCCAGGTGGACGCCGCGATCCTCGTCGTCTCCGCGCAGGAGGGCACCATGCCCCAGACCCGCGAGCACGTGCTGCTGGCGCAGCGCGTCGGGGTGCCGTACCTCGTCGTCGCGCTCAACAAGTCGGACGCCGTCGAGGACGACGAGCTGCTCGACCTGGTCGAGCTCGAGATGCGCGAGCTGCTCAGCGAGTACGGCTTCCCCGGCGACGAGGTGCCCGTGGTGCGGGTCTCCGCGCTCAAGGCGCTCGAGGGCGACCCGCGCTGGACCCGGTCGGTCGGCGACCTGCTCCAGGCGGTCGACGACTACGTGCCGGTCCCTGAGCGCGAGCTCGGGGAGCCGTTCCTGATGCCGATCGAGAACGTGCTCACCATCAGTGGGCGCGGCACGGTCGTCACCGGCGCGGTCGAGCGCGGTTCGCTGCGTGCGGGGGAGGCGGTCGAGGTCGTCGGGCTCGGTCCGACGGTCGCGAGCGTGGCGACCGGGCTGGAGACGTTCGGCAAGACGCTGGACGAGGTCCAGGCCGGCGACAACGCGGCCATCCTCCTGCGCGGCGTACGACGTGAGGAGGTCCGGCGTGGCCAGGTGCTGGTCGCGCCCGGCTCGGTCACGCCGCACGCCCGGTTCCGGGCGAACCTGCACGCGCTGAGCACGGCCGAGGGTGGCCGGCACACGCCGTTCGCGGCGGACTACCGCCCGCAGTTCTACTTCCGCACGACCGACGTGTCGGGCGGGATGGACCTGGGGGAGGTCGCCGTCGTCGCGCCGGGCGACACCGTCGAGGTCGTCGTCGAGCTCGGCAAGCCGGTCGCGATGGAGGTCGGGCTCGGGTTCGCCGTCCGTGAGGGCGGCCGGACCGTCGCGGCGGGCACGGTCGTCGCGCTGCTCGACTGAGCGATCCGGCGCCGGGACGGTCTGGGGCACGGACGGGTGACGGCGGTCACCAGCGAGGCAGGTAGCCTCCGTTCGTGCCTCAGATCGTCGTCCTCACCGGTGCCGGCATCTCCGCGGAGAGCGGCGTACCGACGTTCCGGGACGCCGACGGGCTCTGGGAGGGCCACCGGGTCGAGGACGTGGCGACGCCCGAGGGCTTCGACCGCGACCGGGCCACGGTGCAGCGCTTCTACGACGACCGGCGCGCGGCGCTGCGGACCGTCGAGCCCAATGCGGCGCACCGCGCGCTGGCCGAGCTCGAGGAGACGCTCGGCGAGGGGCTGCTCGTCGTCACCCAGAACATCGACGACCTCCACGAGCGGGCCGGATCGCGCAACGTCGTGCACATGCACGGCGAGCTGCTCAAGGCGATGTGCCGCTCCTGCGGCGCGATCGTGCCGTGGGACGGCACCCTCGCGGACGAGCCGGTCTGCCCGAAGTGCGGCGTGGCCGACCTGCGCCCGGACGTCGTCTGGTTCGGCGAGGTGCCCTACGAGATGGACCGGATCGCGGACGCGCTCTCGGACGCCTCGCTGTTCGTCTCGGTCGGGACGTCGGGCGCGGTCTACCCCGCCGCCGGCTTCGTCCAGCACGCGCGCCGGCACGGCGCCCGGACGCTCGAGCTCAACCTGGAGCCGAGCGAGGGCAGCCACTTCTTCCACGAGTCGCGCCAGGGCAAGGCGGGCGAGCTGGTGCCGGCCTGGGTGCGCGAGGTGTTCTGGGGCTGATGGGCTGATGGGCTGATGGCTGAGCCGAACCTCGGGATGCAGTTCGCCTTCGCCTTCCGGGCGTTGGCCGACCGGCACGCCGAGGTGCTCGCGGAGCTGCTCGGCGAGGAGCTCAAGCCCGCCCATGCCTACCTGCTGCGCGCGGTGGCCGGGGCGCCGTACAGCGTCGGGGGGCTGGCCGAGCTGCTCCAGGTGACCAAGCAGGCGGCGAGCCAGATGGTCGACCTGCTCGAGGGCCGGGGACTGGTGGCGCGCGCGGTCAACCCGACCGACCGGCGAGCGCGCGAGGTGACCGCGACCGACCGCGGCCGGTCCGTGCTCGCGACGGCCGACCAGGCCTGGCGCACGGTCGAGGACGAGGTGGCGGGGACGGTCGGGGCGCGCCGGTACGCCGCGCTGACCGAGGCGCTCGCCACCTACCTGGCCGTGGCGCCCCCGGCGCCCGCGGGCGGGGTGCGCCCGGTCTGGTGATCGTCAATCTGCTTGACCATTCCGTGCGGCCGCCGTACGTTGATGGTCAAGCAACTTGACCATCTGGAGGCCCCTGTGCGCATCACCCGCCCCGCCGAGCAGCGCGTCTCGGCCACCCCCAACGCCGTCATGACCACGCTCGCCTCGCCGACGCTGAGCGCGACCGCGGACCTCAGCGTCTGGAGGGTCGCGATGAGCGCGGGTCAGCAGGGTCCGCGCCACCTCTTCGACGTAGAGCAGGTCTGGGTGGTGCTCGCCGGGGAGCCGACGGTCGCCGGCGACGGCGCCGAGGAGCGACTGGCGCCCGGGGACGCGGTGACCTTCCCGGCCGGTGTGCAGCGCCGGATCGCGGCCGGTGCCGACGACGTGGAGTTCCTGGTGTGCGGCGCCGGCCGCGGCCGGGCCGTGCCGATCGCCGACGAGGGGACGCCGGGCGAGCCCGTCCTCCCGCCGTGGGTGGCGTGAGGGATCAGGCCGGCGTCCGGGCCAGCTCCTCGTCGATGATCGCGGTCAGCCGGGCGCGCTCGCCGTCGAGGCCCAGTGGTCCCAGCCAGTCGAGGATGACGGCCCGGAACAGCTGGCCCGAGGCGATCACGCGCGGGTCGCAGTGGCCCGTCGACTCGAGCGTGACCACGCCGTACAGGGCCGACCAGGCGCGCATGTAGATCCACAGCAGGCCGCGCTCGGCCGGGGCGATGTGCTCGGCCTTGGCCGGGATCAGCGGGTCGAGGACGGACTCGCGGATGACCGGGTCGAGCTCGTCGAGGCGGGGGTAGGGGAAGCGGTACTTCTCCCAGATGTCCCAGAGCAGGTCGGTGAAGTAGTGCCCGGATGTGGCCAGGGTGAGCAGCTCGCGGCGCTCGGTGTCGGCCTCGGCGATGGGGTTGGCGAAGACCAGCGCGAACTGGTGCGGCCGGGACAGTGCCCAGTGCCGGAAGCGGACGCAGGCGACCGCGAGCCGGCCCGCCGGGTCGTCCTCGGGGAACCGCGCCGCGGCCTGCTCCCACTCCGCCGTCGCCGCCTTGTCGAGCTCGAAGGCGACGAGGTCGACGAGCTGCTGGTAGCTCGCGACGTAGCGGTAGAGCGCCGGAGCCGTCATCCCCATCCGCCCCGCGACCGCGCGCAGGGACAGGTCGGCGCCCTCGTCGAGCAGCGCGGAGGAGACCTCCACGATCTCGTCGTACGTCGCCTGGCGCTGGCGTTCGCGCCGGGTGACCGGTGCGCGGAGATGGGCCATGGGTGCTCCCTCGAGAGTGACAGGCTGACACCATAGTTTACGTCGTTAGCGGTCGGCGCCCGGGAAGTCGGGCCGTGCGGCACTGGGTTCCGGGTCACCGGGCACCGCAGCCTCGGGGCCATGCGATATTCCCGCTTACTCCGCGCGAGCGCACTCCTCGCGCTCCCCCTCCTGGTCGCGGCGGCCCCCCTGCCGGCCGCACCGGCCGCGGCAGCCGCGGCCGGCGCCGCGGCGCCCGCGAGCCTGGGCACGATCGTCTACCTCAAGGGCCACGACGTGTACGTCGCCCGCCCGGACGGCTCCGGCGAGCGCCGGCTGACCACCAACGGCACCTCCGCGAACCCGTGGCGTTCTCCGAGCAGCGCCGACAACGGCATCGTCGTCGCCGCGCGCGGCAGCGTCGTCTACCGGATGGACCAGTGGGGCACGGTGCTCAGCTCGTTCGACCCGCCGGACCTGCGCGACTCCTCGAAGCAGCCGATCGGCGGCACGATCGCGGACACCACGATCTCGCCCGACGGCTCCAAGATCACCTACACCTACGAGCACTTCACCTGCCCGCCCGACGGCAGCGCCTGCCGGGAGCGCTGGGTGACGGCCGTCAGCGCCGCGACCGTGCTGACGCCGGCGACCCAGCAGGGGGTGGCGTTCTACGACAACCCGTCGTGGGTGACCGGCAGCCGGCTCGTCCTCAACGGCACCGACTTCGACTCGATCCACCTCTTCGACCTGGCGCGCCAGCAGCAGTTCTGGTTCCACGACGCGCAGTCGTCCACCGACTTCCACCCGCTCTTCGAGCCGACCGTCTCGCGCGACGGCACCGCGTTCGCGTCGACGCGCGGTGAGGGCGGCGAGGCGCACATCATGATCTCGAGCGTCAACGGCAACGTGCTCAGCGGTCCCCGGCCGACCTGGCCGACCCAGCAGTGCTGGACCGGCGTTACGAGCGCGGAGTTCGCCAGTCCGACCTTCGCGCCCGACAGCAGCGCGCTGGCCTGGGCCGGGCCGGGCGGCGTCTGGGTCAAGGACGACCCGCTCGATTGCTCGGTCCAGGAGACGCTCGCCGTTCCTGGTGCCCGGGCCCCGTACTGGAGCAACGCCGCGCTGCAGAGCACCCGGCCGACCCATCGCTTCGCGGTGCAGGCGGCGCCGAGCATCAAGGCGCCCCGCGCGGTGCGTCCCGGGGTGCGACTCGCGGCGCGGCCCGGGACCTGGAGCCCGCAGCCGACGTCGCTGCGCTACCAGTGGCTACGCGACGGCCGGGCGATCCCGCGGGCGACCGCGGCGACGTACAAGGTCAAGAAGGCCGACCGCCGGCACCGGTTGAGCGTGCGGGTGAGCGTGGCGCGCGCGGGCTTCCAGAACGCCGTGGCGACCAGCCGGATCGTGAAGGTGCGCCGATGAGGACCGCGCTCGCCGCCGCCCTGGCGGCCCTCGCCCTGATCGCCGCCGGGTGCGGCGACGACGACACCGAGCCCACCCCGGGCGCCGACGGTGGCGGCCCGGCCGTCACCGAGGACGGGGGTGGGGACGGCGGTGGGGACGGCGGCGACGACGTCCTCGGCGACGTCCCCGAGGAATGCAAGGAGCCGTTCCCGCTGGCGATCGGCACGCCCGACCTCGGCGACGTCACGCTGCTGCCCGACGGCTTCCCGGACCCGCCGGTCGAGGCGGTCCTCTGCCTGACCAGCGAGACCATCGGCGGGCAGAACGAGACCGCCTCCTACGCCACCGAGGCCTCCGAGGAGGAGGTCCTGGCCGGCTACGAGAGCGCGCTCGCCTCGTTCGAGGCGACCCGGGAGACCGACGGCATCGGCCGGTCGATCGTGACCGCGACGGCCGGCGACGTCTTCGTCCAGGTGACACCGCAGGACGGCGGCTTCGTGATCGCCTTCGCCCGCGGCTGAGCCGACCCTGGCTCGGGGCGTGGCAGTGATGCGTTGACACGATCGTTAACGGCGTTTACCGTTATGCCTGTTAACTGACCTGATCCCGCATCACTGCTGCGCCTTCGGAGGACTGACCATGATCGAGCGATGGGGCGCCCTGGTCGTGCGCCGTGCGGTGGCCGTGCTGCTGGTCGGGCTGGGCGTCACCGCCCTGGCCGCCCTGGCCGGCGTCGGCCTGGAGGACAAGCTCGCCGCCGGCGGCTTCGACGACCCGGGCACCGAGTCGGCCCGCGAGCTGGTCCAGGAGCGGGCCGCCTTCGGCAACCGCTCCATCGACACGATCGTCCTGTTCTCCAGCGACGACGCGACCGTCTCGGACCCCGCCTTCGAGGCCGAGGTACGCCGTACGGTCGCGGCGATCCCGCAGGACAGCGTCGTCTCCGTCGCCACCTGGTACGACGTGCAGGACCCCGCGATGGTCAGCACCGACCGGCACGCGACGGCCGTCTACGTCTCGCTCGCCGGCAGCAGCCAGAACGACTTCATCGACTCGTTCGACGAGCTGCGCCCGGCGGTCGAGAAGAGCACGCTGCACACCGAGCTCGCCGGACCGTACGCCGTCTACAGCGACGTCAACGAGGAGACGAAGTCCGACCTCCTGCGCGCCGAGCTGGTCTCGATGCCGGTCGTGCTGCTGCTCTCGCTCATCATCTTCCGCAGCGTGGTCGCCGCGCTGATGCCCCTGCTCGTCGGCGCGGTCGCGGTGCTGGGCGCCCGCGCCACGATCGCCGGGCTCAACGAGCTCGTCGACGTCTCGATCTTCGCGCCCAACATCATCACGCTGCTCGGGCTGGGCCTGGCGATCGACTACGCGCTCTTCGTGGTCTCCCGCTTCCGCGAGGAGATCGCCCGCACTCCCGACGACACCCGGCGGGCGCTGGTGCGCACGATGGCGACCGCCGGCCGGACCGTCGCCTTCTCCGCGCTCACCGTCGCCGCGGCGATGAGCTCGCTCCTCGTCTTCCCCCAGACCTTCCTCAAGTCCATCGGGTACGGCGGCATCGCGGCCGTGCTCATCGCGATGGTCGCCGCGCTCACGGTGCTGCCGGCCGCGCTCGCCCTGCTCGGCGCCCGGATCGACGCGGTCCGGATCCCGTTCCTGCAGCGCTCGACGCCCACCGAGAGCGACCACGGCGCCTGGGCCCGGCTGGCCCGCGCGGTGATGCGCCGCCCGGTCGTGGTGGCCGTGGCGGTCGCGGCGATCCTGCTCGCCGTCGCCTCGCCCTTCCTCGGGGTCAAGTGGGGCAGCGTCGACTACCGGGTGCTGCCGGACGACACCCCGTCGCACCAGGCCTCCGAGCGGCTCAACAGCGAGTTCGGCCCGGAGCGCTCGACCGCCAACATCCTGGTCGAGGGCGCCGACGAGAGCGCGCTGGCGACGTACACGCGGGGGCTGGAGCAGGTCCCCGGCGTCGTCGACGTCCGTCCCGTCGTGAGCGAGGGCGGCACCACGCTGCTGCGCGCCGCGTGGGACGGCAACAGCCAGACCGAGGCCTCCCAGCAGGTGGTCCGCGACCTGCGCGACGTCCCGGCGCCGGAGGGCTCCGAGGCGCTCGTCGGCGGGCTCACCGCCGACACCGTCGACCTCGCCCAGTCGGTCGGCGACCACCTGCCGCTCATGGGCCTGATCGTGGTCGGCGTGATGCTGGTGCTGCTGTTCCTCGCCTTCGGCTCGGTGATCCTGCCGCTCAAGGCGATCTTGATGAACGCCTTCTCGATCACCGCGTCCTTCGGCGTCGTCACCTGGATCTTCAGCGACGGCCACCTGTCCGGGCTGCTGGGGTTCACGCCCCAGGGCTTCCTCGACATGACCAACCCGATCGTGATGCTGGCCGTGCTCTTCGGGCTGTCGATGGACTACGAGGTGTTCCTGCTGTCCCGGGTGCGCGAGCAGTGGGACGCGACCGGCGACAACGACCTCGCCGTGCAGACCGGTGTGCAGAAGACCGGCCGGATCATCACCAGCGCCGCGCTCCTGCTCGCCGTCGTGATCGGGGCGTTCAGCCTCAGCGGCGTGGTGTTCATGAAGATGATGGGCCTCGGCATGCTCGTCGCGATCCTGGTCGACGCGACCGTCGTCCGGGCGCTGCTGGTGCCGGCCACGATGAAGCTCCTCGGCCGCTGGAACTGGTGGGCGCCCGCACCCCTGGCCCGCTGGTGGGACCGGCACGGCTTCCGCGAGGGCGGCGGCCCGGACGACGACGCCGGCAGCGCGTCCTCCGGCGAGCGGGAGCCGGTGCCTGCGGGCGCCTGACATCTCCGTCCGGTAAAACGGAGGGGTGTCCTTCCCGCAGCCGCCCGGCGACCTCGGCCCGGGCGCCCGGATCGGGCGCTTCCGGCTGATCGAGCAGCTCGGTCAGGGCGGCATGGGGGTGGTCTACCGGGCGCTCGAGGAGAACCTCGGCCGCGAGGTCGCGCTCAAGGTGATCGCGCCGCTGTTCGCCCACGACCCCGAGTTCCGCGCCCGGTTCACCCGCGAGGCGCGGGCCCAGGCCTCGCTGGAGTCGGCCCACGTGGTCGCGGTCTACGCCCACGGCGAGGAGGACGGCTACCTCTACCTCGCCAGCCAGCTCATCCCCGGCGGCGACCTCGGGCACCTGATCCGGACCGAGGGCACGCCCTCGCTGGTCGAGGGGCTCGAGATCATCGAGCAGGTCACCAGCGGCCTGGCCGACGCCCACGACGCCGGACTCGTGCACCGCGACATCAAGCCCGGCAACGTCCTGGTCCGGCGCCGGCCCGGTTCGGTGCGGGCCTACCTCGCCGACTTCGGCATCGCGCGGCGGATGAACGCCGACGCCACCCTGTTCAGCACGACGACCGCGGGGACGCCGACGTACATGGCGCCCGAGCTGCACGGGGGCGCCCGGGCGGGCGCGGTGACCGACATCTACGCGCTGGGCTGCCTGCTGTGGGTGGCGCTGACCGGGGCGCCGCCGTACCAGGGGCGGTCGGACTACCAGCTCGTCGCGGCCCACGTGCGCGAGCCGGTGCCCCAGCTGGCCGGCGGCAGCCCGATGGTGCACGCGGCCAACCGGATCCTGCGCACGGCGATGGCCAAGGAGCCGGGCGAGCGCTACCAGCGGGCGGCCGAGATGAGCGCGGACCTGCAGGCGGCGCTGCGGCTGCCGGTGACGCCCGGACCGGCGACGCCGGTCGTGGGTGGGCCGACCGCGGTGCGGCCTCCGGCCCGACCACCGAGCCCGCCGCCCGTGCGTGCGCCTGCTCCTGCTCCGGCGGCGCCTCCGGTCTATGCGCCGCCGCCGGCCTACCTGTCGGCGCCGGCTCCGGGACCCGCCCGGCGCGGCACCGGCACCGGAAAGTGGTGGCTGCTGATGATCGTCGCGGCGCTGGCCGCCGCGGCGATCGGCGTCGGCCTCGCGCTGCTCCTGCGCGACGAGCCCGGCGCCTCGGGCGCGCCCCCGGGCGGGCCGGGGGCGCGCTCAGCTCAGGCGTTCTCCTTCTTGAACACCGAGGTGCCCCACCAGACGGCGAGCCCGAAGAGCACGACCGTCCAGCCGACACCCCACAGCAGCGAGCTGTCGTAGTCGCCGAAGAACGAGGCCCGCACGGCGTCGACGATGTGCTTGATCGGCATGAAGTCCGAGAGCCGCTCGAGCCAGCCGGCGCCGAAGCTCATCGGGAGCAGGATGCCGCTGAGCAGCAGTACCGGCATCATCACGACGTTGATGACCGGCGCCATCACGTCCTCGCTCTTGGTGGTGAGCGCGAGTGCGTTGGACGCCGCGGCGCAGGCGCCGCCGAGCATCAGGGTGAGCACGACGCCGAGCACGATGCCGCCGAAGGAGGCGTCCATGCCGAGCACCAGACCCAGGCCGATCAGGATGACGGCCTGCACGAACAGCTGGAGCAGGTCGCGGTAGAGGCGCCCGAAGAGCAGCGCGGAGCGGTGGGCCGGGGTGACCCGCTCGGCCTCGATGACGCCCTCGCGCCACTCGCCGATGAGCGAGAAGCCGGCGAAGAAGGCGCCGAAGATGCCGAGCTGGACGAGCATGCCCGGCACGAACCAGGTGTACTTGTTGCCGCCGAGCTGGGCGATGACCGGCTCGAGCAGCGGGCCGAAGAGCAGCAGGTAGAGGACCGGCTGGAGCATCCCGATGATCACCCACGCGGGATTGCGCAGGTTCATCCGGAGCTGGCGGTTGAAGACGATCCAGGACTCGCGGAAGAAGGTGTTCATGCCGGGGCTCCTTCGGTGGTCGCGGCGTCGGCGGCCTCGTCGGGGCTCTCCTTGGCCTCGGCCGCGGCCTCGGCGTCGCGCAGCGAGCGCCCGGTGAGGGTGAGGAAGACGTCGTCGAGCGTGGGCCGGACGATCTCGATCGACTCGAGCGAGACGCCGGAGGTCTCCAGGTCGCGCAGCAGGCCGGGCACGGCCTTGCCGGCGCGCGCCACCCGGCCGCGGACCCGGCGGCCGTCGACCTCGACGTCCGCGCTGATCGAGCCGAGCTTGTCGCGGGTGATCGCGACCTGCTCGTCGGAGCCGACCTCGAGGTCGACCAGGTCGCCGGCGACGGCGGCCTTGAGGTTGTCGGCGGTGTCGCTGGCCACGATCTCGCCCTTGTCGATGATCACGATCCGGTCGGCCAGCGCGTCGGCCTCGTCGAGGTAGTGCGTGGTCAGGAAGACGGTCGCGCCGTCCTTGGCCCGCAGGTCGGCGATGTGGTGCCACAGGTTGATCCGCGCCTGCGGGTCGAGCCCGGTGGTCGGCTCGTCGAGGAAGACCAGTCCGGGGGAGTGGATGAGCGCCATCGCGATGTCGAGGCGGCGCTTCTGGCCGCCGGACATGTTCTTGGGCATCCGGCGCCACAGGCCCTCGAGCTGGAGCTTGTCGAAGAGCTCCTGGCCCTTGGCCACGGCGGCCTTCTTGGACATCCCGTAGAGCATGCCGTGGTCGACGACCTCGTCGCCGGCGTAGGCACCGGAGAAGGTCGAGCCGACCTGGGAGCAGTAGCCGATGCTGCGCCGGACGTCGACGGCCTGGGTCGCGACGTCGAAGCCGGCCACGGTCGCGGTGCCCGCGGTCGGGCGCAGCAGTGTGGTGAGCATGCGCAGCGTCGTGGTCTTGCCGGCGCCGTTGGGGCCGAGGAAGCCGACGACCTCGCCCTCCGCGACGTCGAGGTCGACGCCGCGCACGGCGTGGACCTCGCGCTTCTGCTTGCCCTGTCCGGTGTGGAAGGTCTGCACGAGTCCTCGTGCTTCGATCATCTCGATCCCCTCGTAGTCAAGGTTGAATATGGCGAGTATTCAAGATTGAACACAGCGCTGTCAATCGGCGCCGCGCAGCCCGCCACCCCCAGCACAGACCATGCCACCGACAGTGATTCATCGGCGAGGGATTTCCGGTGGTGCGGGGGCCGCGGCCCCAACCGGCTCCCAGCCGGCTCCCAGTGCCTCGTCCGAGCCTGACCGGGACGGTCGCGACGTGTGCGTCCGTCGACGACACCCAAGGAGAGACCATGTCCACCACGACAGCGCCTGACCGGGCGCGACGTCAGCCCTTCTCGCCCCGCGCGGCCACGTGGCTCGCGACCCTCGCGCTCGCCGCCGGCGCCACCGTGGCCGCGGCGCCCCCGGGGCACGCCGTCCCGGCGTACTCGGCCAGCGCGCTGCAGGCGTGGGGCAGCAACGACTACGGCCAGACCCAGCTGCCGGCCGACCTGCGCAGCGGGCTCAAGGTCGTCCAGTCGATCTCGCTCGGCGAGCACCAGGGCGTCGCGGCGACCACCGACAAGAAGCTCTACGCCTGGGGCGACAACACGCACGGCGAGGGCTCGGTGCCGGACTACCTGCAGAACCTCGGCACGATCGACGTCGCGGCCGGCGACGGGTTCAACGTGGTCCTCGGCGACGACTTCAACATCCGGGTCTGGGGGAGCACGCCGTACAGCCTCGACAGCGTGCCGCAGCCGATCGTCGACGGTGACGTCGCCAAGGTCGCCGCGGGTCATGACCACGCGCTCGCGCTGATGTCGACGGGCAAGGTGGCCGGTTGGGGCCGGGCCGCGACGGGCGCCACGCTGCCGCCGACCTCGGTGCTGCTGGGCACGATGAAGGACATCGCGGCCGGCAACGGCTTCTCGGTCTCGCTCTCGACCTCGGGCAAGGTCTACGCCTGGGGCGACAACACCTATGGCGCGGCCAAGGTGCCGGCCTCGCTCGACGGCCGCAAGGTCGTCCAGATCGCCGCGGGCGAGCACCACGCCCTCGCGCTGACCGAGGACGGCGAGATCGTCGCCTGGGGCAGCAACGCCGAGGGCGCCCTCAACATCCCCGCGCTCGCGCCGGGTGACCGGTGGGTGCAGATCGCCGCGGGCGACGGCTTCTCCGCCGGTACGTCGGAGCAGTCGCCCGTCGCGGGCGTCTGGGGATCCGGCGCCACCGGGATCCGCCGCTCGCCGGCACCGTCGGGCTCCAACGCCGTGTCCGTCGTCGCGGGTGGGGACTTCCTGGTGCAGGGCTTCCGGCGCCTCGGGGTCGCGGCCGCGCCCACGGTCACGACGCTGCCCGGCAACGTCTTCCGCGCCGGCACCACGATCCAGGCCACGCACGCGACGTTCGGGCCGACCGACACCGTCACCAAGACCGGGCAGTGGCTCAAGGTGACCGACGAGGTCGTCAGCACCGTCGGCACCGGCCTGACCTACACGCCGACCAACGCCGACATCGGCTCGACGCTGGTGTTCCGCACCAACGCCACGAACGGCACGTACGGCACGGCCTTCAGCGACACCCCGCAGGTCCAGGTCAAGGGCCGGCTGTTCACGTCCATCTCCAAGCCCCGCATCGCCGGCAGCCCGTACGTCGGCTCGACGCTCACCGCGGTCGACGTGTCGGCCGTGCCGACGACCACGACCTACCGCTACGACTGGTACGCCGACGGCGCCTACCGCCGGACCAGCGACGCCCGCGGCGAGTACGTCGTGCAGGAGGCCGACCGCGGCAAGCGCATCACCGTCCTCGTGTACGCCGACAAGGAGGGCTACGAGCGCATCCAGGCCGAGACCTCCGACGCCACGCCGGTGGTCACGGACACGCCGGGCTACCAGGTGGTGTCCGCGCCGCGGATCACCGGCACGCCCAGGGTCGGCACGACGCTGGTCGCCGCCGCCCCGGTCGCGCAGCCGAGCCCGGACCGCACGACCTACCAGTGGTTCCGGGACGGGGTGGCGATCCGCGGGGCGACGAGCGAGCGCTACCAGGTCCTGCCGGCCGACGCCGGCAAGCGGCTCGACGTCCTCGCGACGCTGAGCGGCACCGGCCACGCCGACACGACCACCCGGTCGGCCGCCGTCACGATCGCCAAGGCCGCGCCCGCGATCGGCTGGAAGGCCAAGCAGGTCAGCCGCAAGGGCGCCAAGCGCAAGGTCGCGATCAGCGTCGTCGTCACGGCCCCGGGCGTCCCCGCGCTCGGCGGCGTGGTCACGATCCGCGACGGCGGCAAGGTGGTCAAGACGATCGCCCTGCGCGGCGGCAAGGCCTCCGGCACCGTCAAGCTCAAGCGCGGAAAGCGCACGATCACCGTGACCTACGCCGGCACGACGGGTGTCGCCGCGGGCTCGGTGACCAGGAAGGTCAAGGTCGCGTAGCGACCGTCACCGCACCGGGAGCGCTGCCGGTCAGCGCCCGAGCAGCGCACGGTAGCGCTCCCGGTCGGTGTTCATCTGCCACCCCGGGTCGTCCGCGGGCGGCGCCCAGGTGGCCGGGTCGAGGCGCAGCTCGTCCTTTTTGAGCTGCTCGATCGTCTCGCGCAGCCAGGCCAGCTCGGCCACCGCGACGTCCAGCCAGAGGACGACGGTCCGCAGCGCGTGGGGCGGTGTCTCGGCCGGGGCCTCCGGCGTCGCGAGCTGGGCGACGATCCCCTCGAGGGCGACCCGGCGGGTGATGAGCGAGCGCAGTGCCCGGTCGACCGGGATCAGCGGGAGCAGGCCGAAGGCGGCGCTGAACGCCGTGCGGTCGACGATGCTGACCTCCTCGAGCCCGGCCCGGACCAGGCGGTCGAGCTCGGTACGCCCGGAGTCGGTGAGCTCGTAGACCGCGACCTCCCGGCCGCCGTCGACCAGGTCGTGGCGGACCAGGTGGCCCTGCTTGGTCAGCGTGGACAGGCCGTTGTAGATCGAGCCCGGGTTGACGTGGGCCCACTCGTCGACCTGCCACGAGAGCAGCTCGCGCCGGATCTGGTAGCCGTTGACCGGCTCGAACAGCGCGACGGCACCCAGGAGCAGCAGACGGGTGTCGTGGGCGGCCATGCCGCGATTGTAGGTATCAGCGCTTCCGCTTGATCGTCACGACCGCCCGGGCCGTCGCGCCGGCGGGGACGGTGCCGGTGGCCTGGACCGTCGCCTTGACCTTGCGGGACGTGCGCAGGAGCGCCTTGCCCTTGGCCGTCAGCCGGAGCGGGACGGCGGCGCTGCGCCCGGCCGCGACCCGGTAGCCGCCGCGGGCGACCACCTTGCCGCGGGCGGTGACGGTCAGCGTGCCGGTGCAGCCGGAGGTGTTGGCCGCGGGGCAGCGGGTGCTCAGCACGAGCCGCTTCTTGGCGAGGACGACGGGACGGGCGCCGGTGACGGCGAGGGCCGGTCCGAGGGCCCGGCGGGCACCGCCCCAGAAGGGCATCGTGCCGTCGGCGATCTTGCGCAGCCCGGTGCCGTTGGTGTTGATCACCCAGATGCCCTGGTCCTTGCGCTCGAAGACGATCCGGTCGCCCTCGGCGCTGAACTCCGGGTGGGTGTCCTGGCCGGTGGTGAGCAGCCGGTCGGGGCCGGTCGTCGAGCCGGTCCGGTAGAGCGCCAGCGCGCCGTAGTACGGCAGGCCGAAGCCGGTCGACTCCGGGCCGCGGACGGCGACGATCGTGCCGGCCGCGTTGATGTCGGGGAACGCCGTCTGCTGGGAGAGGTCCGGGTCGACCGCGAGCTGGGTGTCGCAGCCGGGACCGCCCGCGACCTCCAGGCAGATGCGGGAGCCGTAGCTCGTCGTACCGCGGTGGGTGCTCATGAGCTTGTCGCCCTTCCAGCCGATCGAGAGCTGCATCGTCGACGACGCCTGGGCGGTCGAGGGCGCGCCCGCCGGGGCGACCCGGGCGTACCAGCCGAGCGAGGCGTAGTACCAGACCCAGGCGGTGGCGCCGCCCGAGCCGGAGATGGCGGCGAAGTCCGGCGGATCGGCCGCGCCGGGCGTGGCCATGGTCCGGGTCAGGCCGCCGGGCGCCAGCGCGATCTCGCTGACGGTCTGGGTGGAGCGGTCGACGACCCCGGCGGTCCGGCCGTCGGTGGTCACGCCGGCCGGCTTGGCGTTGGCCCGGACCACGCGGCGCGAGCCGGGGACGTCGGGGTCGATCGCGCACACGGACGTGCCGCACTGGTAGACGACGACCGAGCCGGCCAGCACCGCGGCGCTCGCCGGCGGGGTGGCGGTCGGCAGGCCGCCGGTGGGCAGGGCGAGCGCGGCCGCCAGGGCGGCGACGAGCGCGGTACGACGGAGTCCCGGGATCCTCATGCCGCAGGACCCTGCCCCAGGCGTGCCGGCAGGAAACCGAGCCCGAACGAACCCGAACGCCCGCCGGGCTCAGGCCTCGGCGAGCAGCGCCCCGAGCCCGTCGCGGCCGACGCCGAGCTTGCGGTAGGCCCGGGAGAGGTGCACCTCGACGGTCTTGGTGCTGACGAAGAGGCGCTGCGCGATGTCGCGGTTGCGCAGCCCGGTCGCGGCGAGCGCGCAGACCCGGCGCTCGGCGGAGGTCAGGGCGGCGACGCCGGTCAGCTCGATCCGGCCGGCCCGGCCGCCGGCGAGGGCGAGCTCGGTCGCCGCCCGCTCCGCCAGGGGTACGGCGCCGAGCCGGTGGGCGAGCTCGCGGCCGCGCCGCAGCTCGTCGCGGCCCTCGACCCGGCGCCCCGTACGACGCAGCGCGGCGCCGAGCGCGACCCGGGAGCGCGCCTCCTGGAGCCGGGCCTCGGAGCCGTCGAGGACGGCGACCGAGCGTGCGAGCAGGGCGAGCCCGGCCTCGGTGTCGTCGGCGACCTCGCCGGAGATCCGCAGCGCCTGGCCGAGCACGGCGGCGGCGTCCTTGGCCTCGGCGCAGGCGAGCTCGACGGCGGCGAGGGTGCGGGCCTCGTCGACCCGGCCGAGGGCCCACAGGCTCTCGACGGCGGCGGGACGCCAGGCGCACCAGGTGGGGGAGTCCATGGCGAGGGCGGCGAGCCGCTCGCCGCAGGTGTCCAGCGCGGCGAGTGCGCCGGCGTGGTCGCCGGTGGCGGCGCGGACCAGGCCGCGGGCGCGGAGCAGGTGGATGCCGGTGGCGTGGTTGCGGTCCTCGGCGACGTCGTCGGGCACGTGGTCGAGCGCGGCGACGGCCTCGGCCAGCCGGCCCTGGGCGAGCAGCGCCTCGGCGAGGCCGGCCGAGGCCATGAGGCGGAGCAGCTGCCCGCCGGGGACGACCTCGGCGTGGCGCAGTGCCTCGGCGAAGTCGGTGCCGCCGTCGTCGATCCGCCCGGCCCACAGGTGTGCCCAGCCGCGGGTGACCGAGGCGGCGGCGTAGAGCGGGACGGAGCCGGACCGGGCGGCGAGGTCGAGGCCCTGGGCGCAGAGGACGGCGACCGCGTCGTACTCGCCGGCGCAGGCGAGGTGGATCCGGGCGAGGGTCCAGGCGAACGGGTTCGTCACCTGCTCGGGCGTCGCGCCGTCGCCGATCGCGCGCCGGGCCAGGTCGCCGGCCACGGAGATCGGCGCCTCGGTCGCGTTGGCCACGGAGGCCTGGTGGATGAGGAGCAGCCGCTCCCCGGGCGTCGTACCGGCGAGGTGGCCGTGGCGGGCGAGCCGGGTGCGCGCCTCGTCGACCCGGCCCGGCGCCGAGAGCGCGGCCGCGACGAGCTCGGCCTCGACGACGAGGGTCAGGTCGCCGTGCTCGGGCCCGAGGCCGGCGAGCGCGTCGCTGAGGATGGGCACGGAGCGCTCGTAGAACCCGCCGACGTGGTACGCCGCGGCGAGCCCGATCGCACACTGCGCCCGCAGCACCGGGTCGGTCACGCCGCGGCCCGCGCGCTCCAGGGTGCTCACCGACGCCGGGTCGCCGGCCCGCAGCTCGGCGGTGCCCAGCTCGACCAGCAGCTCGGGGAGGTCCGCGGCCGGCGGCGGCTCGGCGATCGCGCGCCGGAGCAGGTCGGCCGCCGCCTGGGGCGCTCCGTCGGCGAGGGCCGCGCGGGCCGCCGTGTGCAGCAGGTTCGCCGCCCACGGGTCCCCGACGCCCTCGGCCTCCAGGAGGTGGCCGGCGGCCAGGTGCAGGCCGTCCGGCTCGTCTGCGAGGGCGCGGGCGGCGCGCCGGTGCAGGTCGTCGCGGGTCGCGGCCCCGGTCGCGGCGGCGACGGCGCTGCGCAGCAGGGCGTGGCGGAACTCCAGGGGCCGGTCGGTCGAGAGCAGCCCGGCGTCGCGCAGCCGGTCGGCGGCGATGCCGGCCCGCTCGGGGCTCAGGTCCGCCAGGCCGGCGGCGATGCGCAGGGGTGCGGACTCGAGGGTCGCCACCGCGCGGGCGAGCGCCTGCTCCGCCGTACCGAGGGCGGTGAGGCGCTGCACGACGGTGTCGACGACGGTGCGGGGGACGAGCGAGCGGACGTCCGTCGTCCCCAGCAGGTCGGCGAGCGCGGTGACCAGGAACGGGTTCCCGCCGCTGACGTCGGCGCACGCCGCGACGAGCTCGTCGCTGATCTCGTCGTGGCCCAGCTGGGCCAGGCAGGAGCGCACCCCGGCGACGCTCAGCGGCGCGAGGTCGAGCCGGGAGGCGCCGGCGACGAGTGCCGCCAGCGCCGGGCTCCGGCGCTCGGGCAGGATGTCGCGGGCCGCGACCACGAGCAGCACCGGCAGCTCGCCCGCCCGGTTGAGCAGGTGCTGGCAGAACAGCAGGGACGCCTCGTCCGCCCAGTGCGCGTCGTCGACCGCGAGCACCAGCGGACCGTCGGCGGCGAGCCCGTCGAGCAGCCAGTAGAGGCTGTTGAGCATCATCGAGGGGTCGTCGACCGGCTCCCCGCGGTGCAGCACGAGGTCGACGGCGGCCCGGGCCGCGCCGTGCGCGATCCCGCCCAGGCCGTCGAGGGCGGCCGGGTCGAGCCCGGCCAGCGCCCGGCCGAAGAGGTGCCGCACGACGCCGTACGGCGTGTGGGTCTCGAGCTCGCCGGCCGTCGCCCGCAGCACTCGCAGGCCGCCGGCCCCGGTGTCGGCACCGGTCAGGACGGACGTGAGCAGCGCGGTCTTCCCGACCCCGGCGGGCCCGAGCAGGCAGAGCGCTCCGCCGGTCCCGGCGCGCAGGCGGTCGAGGGCGGCGCCGGCCTGAGCGAGGCTGGCCTCCCTCTCGACGAGTCGACCGCTGGCCACGGAGGCAGCGTAGTGCGGGCCGGCCGAGGATTGGGGTCGTTCCCTGATGCGGTCACCTCGCCGGGGCTGGCTGGATGGGGGCGTGACTGCCCTGCGCCGTACGGCCGCACCCTTGCTCATGACCAGCCTCCTTCTCCTCGCGACGGCGGCCTGCTCCTCGTCCGACGACGGTGGTGACGACCGTGGTGACTCCGCCCCGTCCACCACGCCGACCACCACCGCGACCACGGCGACCACCACGCCGACCGAGCCGGCCAGCGTCGCGGCGGACCCCGCAGCCCGCCTCGACTTCGCCGTCGTCGAGACCGCGGCCGCCGACCTCACCAGCGACAACCCGTCGTGCGCGATCATCAAGTGGGGCACCAACGAGACCGGCGCACCCGGGCAGGTCGACTTCCGCCAGCTCGACTGCTACGGCGACCAGGACGCGGTCGGCATCGGGCTGCCCGCGCTCTCGCAGACCATCATCTGGGTCGAGATGCCCACGCCGGAGGCGGCCCGGGCCTACGCCCAGGACAACCTGTACGACGACAAGCAGGCGCTGGTCGCGGGCCCGACCGCGCTCGTGGTCAACGGTCTGTGGGGCCAGCAGGGCACCGACCTGTACGCCGAGGTGCAGGCGGCCTGCGGCTGCGGAGAGCTGGTCTCGGCCGGCTGACGGATCGGGCGTCAGTACGCCGCCACCCCGCTGCCGGTCAGGTTCCAGGTGTTGTCGTAGGTCAGCGCCGGCGGGTTCGCCGTGCCGGCGTACGTGTAGCGGTCGGTGGAGTAGCGCAGCCGGTCCGGCTGGTCGGGCGTGGCGTAGCCGTTGTAGACCAGCGCGCCCCCGTTGCCGCCCTGTCCCACGCGGCCCGCGGCATTGCCCGGGTTGGGCCCGCAGGTGACCGGCATGTTGCCGGTGCCGGTGAGGGGCGCGAGGTAGATGGCGTAGTCCCAGTAGCGCGGGTCGACGTCGTGCCCGGGGCCGGTGGCGCTGTCGTCGACGGTGAAGTCGCCGGTGAGCTGGCTCCCCGTGAGGGTGCCGGCGCCGGTGCAGGTGCCGCTCGCCGTCCAGCTGATCGAGGCCGACTGGACGACATAGTGCACCTGCTGGTCGCGCCACGGCGTCCCGAGCACCGGGTCGTTCTTCTGGAAGACGTAGGTGATCGTGCCGCTCCACTCCACGTGCAGCGAGTCGGGCACGGTGCCGCCGGGGTAGACGGCCGTCTTGGTCCGGCCCGAGACCGTCCCGGTGATGGTCTGCGGGAAGCGGACCGGGCTGCTGTCGTCGTCGGTGATCCGTACGGCGACCCGCGGGGTGCGGATCTTCGCGGCCCGGCTGCGGAGCGCGACGGTGAAGCTCTCGGTCGGCTCGGCGACCCGGTCGTCGACCAGCCGGACGGTGATCCGGGCGACCTTGCGGCCCTTCTTCACCACGACCTTGCCGCGGGCCGCGCGGAAGTCGCTGCCGGCCCGCGCGCTGCCCGCCACGGTCGCCCACGAGATCGCCACGTTGCTGCGCGCCTTCTTGGTCAGGCGCACCACGACCACCGCCTGACCGGCACCCTCCGCGACGCTCACCGGGGCGGCCGACGCGACCGGCTTCGGTGCGGCCGCGGCGGCGAGCGCCGGGGTGGCCGGGAGGAGCGCGGCGGCGGTCAGGAGCACCAGGGCAGGGCGGAACCAGCGAGATCGAGACATGTCCGGCACGCTACGAACGGCGCGGCCGGGGCGCGTCAGGGTCGGCCCCCAATCCTTGCCGCGCACCGTGCTCCGGGACCAACGATCGCCCCCCGATTGTTGTGCTCGGGGACAACGACCGGCCATGTGACTCGCGAGTAGAGTCCGGGACATGAAGCGCGATATCTACGACGAGGACCACGAGGCATTCCGGGCGTCCGTCAAGGAGTTCGTGGACCGCTCGGTCCTGCCGCACACCGAGGAGCACATCGCCGCCAAGGCGCTGCCCCGCGAGTTCTGGATCGAGGCCGGCAAGCAGGGCCTGCTCGGTCTCGAGGTCCCCGAGCAGTACGGCGGCGCCGAGGCCGGTGACTTCCGGTTCAACGCCGTCCTGCAGGAGGAGCTCGCCAAGGTCGGTGCGGCGTACCCGACCTGCCACGGCATCCACGCCGACATCACGGCGCCATACATCGTCGAGCTGGGCACCGAGGAGCAGAAGCAGCGCTGGCTCCCCGGCGTCGCCTCGGGCGAGATCCTGCTGGGCATCGGCATGACCGAGCCCTCCGGCGGCTCCGACCTCGCCGCGCTCAAGACCACCGCGGTGCGCGACGGCGACGCGTGGGTCATCAACGGCTCCAAGACCTTCATCACCAACGGCTACTCCGGCGACCTCTTCGTCACCGCCGTGCGCACCGACCCCGAGAAGGGCCCCAAGGGCATCACGCTCTTCGGCATCGAGGCGACCCAGGAGGGCTTCTCCCGCGGCCGCAAGCTCGACAAGGTCGGCATGGAGGAGTCCGACACGGCCGAGCTGTTCTTCGAGAACGTCCGGGTCACCGACGCCGAGATCATCGGCGAGCTCAACATGGGCTTCATCCACATGATGCAGAAGCTCCCCCAGGAGCGGCTCGGCTGCGCGGTCGCCAACGTCGCGCACGCCAAGCAGATCCTCGAGGAGACGATCCAGTACGCCAAGGAGCGCCAGGCGTTCGGCGCCCCGATCGGCACCTTCCAGCACAACAAGTTCCTGCTGGCCGACCTGGTCACCCGGATCGAGGTCGCCGAGGCCTACATCGACAAGTGCGTGCTCGCGCACTCGGAGAAGCGGCTCACCGCGATCGACGCGGCCAAGGCCAAGTGGTACTCCTCGCAGGTCCAGGGCGAGGTGCTCGACCACTGCGTCCAGCTGCACGGCGGCTACGGCTTCATGAACGAGTACCGCGTGGCCCGCGCCTGGCGCGACGCCCGGGTCACCAAGATCTGGGCCGGCTCCAACGAGATCATGAAGGAGCTCATCGGCCGCGACCTCGGCCTCTGAGTCCCCCGAACGCACGAACCCCCGGCGCCCAGCGGGCGTCGGGGGTTCGCGTCGTCAGGGGTGGTGCTCAGTGACCGCCGAGACCCTCGGACAGGTCGCGCGTGGTGCGCAGCAGGGCCCGCGCCATCGGGCTGTCGACATCGGCCGAGACGGTGACGGCGGTGCCGACGATCGCCATCGACGCGACGATGGTGCCGCCCTCGAAGATCGGCGCCGCGATGGTGCGCACGCCGTTGATGTCGGGGGAGTTGAGCGAGAGACCGAGCTCGCGGATGTTCTCGAACTCCTCGCCCAGCTCGGGCGCGCGGCGCAGGATCGACTTGAGACCGGGCACCTGGTCCGGGGGCAGGAACGAGCAGAACACCCGGCCCTGCGCGGAGTCGGTGAGGTCGAGCCGGGCGCCGGAGCGGACGCCGATCCGGATGATGTGGTCGGTGTTGTCGACCGAGCGGACCACGGTGGCGGTCTCGCCGTCCCACACCGAGAGGACGACGGTCTCGTCGACCTCGTGCAGCAGCGACTCCATGTAGGGCTCGGCCGCCGCGACGATGGGCAGTCCGGCCCGGGCGGACGCGGCGAGCGTCAGCACCTGGGGGCCGAGCGAGTAGAGGGCGGTGCGCTCGTCGTACCGGAGGAGGTGCGCAGCGCGCAGCGCCTTGGTGTAGCGGTGCGCGGTCGCCTTGCTGGTGCCGAGCGATGCGGTGAGCTCGTTGAGGCTCAGGTAGGGCTTGGCGACCGTGAACGAGCCGAGGACGACCGCGGCCCGCTCCACCGTCTGGATGGTGGGAGCGGTCTCGCTCGTCTCGCGCTTGGGGCTCTTGCTGGCAGTCAATGGGACCTCGAATCGGGGCACGGGCTCGACGGAGTATCGCACGGGGTGGGCGCCGCGCCGATCCGGTTCGGTCGGCGCGGCCCCCGTGTCGTCAGAGGTCGGACGAATGCCCCGGCGTGAGCGCTGATCCGGGCCGGACCAGCGCGGTGATGTGGTTCACGGCGAGGGCGGCCTCGCCGAAGCCGATCGAGATCAGCTTGACCTTGCCCTCGTAGTGGGCGAGGTCGCCGGCTGCGAAGACCCGCTGCCGGTTGGTCCGCATGGTGCGGTCGACCAGGATGTGGCGCTTCTCCTGCTCCAGACCCCAGTCGTCGATCGGGCCCAGGTCGGCGATGAAGCCGAGGGCGGCGACGACGGCCTGCACCGTGAGGGTGCGGCTCTCGCCGTCGCGGGTCTCGATGACGACCTCCTCGATGACCTCCTCGCCGGACACCTTCGCGACCTCGTACGGCGTGAGGACCTCGACGCTCGACTCCTGCAGCTGTGCGACGCTGCGCTCGTGCGCACGGAACTGCGGTCGGCGGTGGACCAGCGTGACGCTGCGCGCGATCGACTCCAGGCCGAGGGCCCAGTCGAGGGCGGAGTCGCCGCCGCCGACGACGAGCACGTCCTGGTCGGCGAGCTCGGCCAGGCGGGGCACGAAGTAGCGCAGCCCGCGATCGAGGTACTCCGAGCCGACGGGCAGCTCGCGCGGCGTGAAGCTGCCGATGCCGGCGGTGATGAGGACCGCGCCCGCGCGGACCGTCTCGCCGGTGTCGGTGGTGACCTCGACGCCGTCCTCGTGCTCGACGAGGCCGACCGCGGTGCGGCCGAGCAGCAGCAGCGGGTCGGCCGAGCGGGCCTGCGCGTGCAGCGCGTCGACCAGCTCCTGGCCGCGCACGGCCGGGAAGCCGGCGACGTCGTACAGCGCCTTCTCGGGGTAGAGCGCGGCGATCTGGCCGCCCACCTCGGGCAGCGCGTCGAGCAGCGCGACCTTCAGCTCGCGGAAGCCCGCGTAGTAGGTGGCGTACAGGCCGGTCGGGCCGGCGCCGACGATGAGCAGGTCGACCTCGTGGGTCGCGCCCGCGACCGGGGCGGGGGACGTGGCGCTCATGCGACGTCCGGGTGGTCCGCGCCGGTGCGGCCGACCTTGCGGGCACCGCCGGGGGAGCCGAGGTCGGTGAAGAACTCGGCGTTGATCCGCTCGTAGTCCTTCGACTCGTCGGGCAGGTCGTCGTGGTGGTAGATCGAGATCTGGGGGCACACCGGCTCGCAGCGCGCGCACTCGACGCACTCGTCGGGCTGGATGTACAGCATCCGGTCGCCCTCGTAGATGCAGTCGACGGGACATTCCTCCACGCAGGACCGGTCCATCACGTCGATACAGGAACCAGTGATCACGTAGGGCACGGCGACTCCGTTCGTTATGCAGGCCGAGATAGCGTCTCTTATTACAAGACACGACAATGAACCCAGAAGGGCGTCGGCGTCAACCCGTCATGGCTTTGCGACGACCCCTTGACAGTCCCTGCGGGGTGGGCGAGGCTATGTCGCATCGCGAGATGGCATCTCGCGATAGTGACTCAACGTGATGAGGGTGAAGGAGCGACGGCATGCCAAGCGAAGCGTCCGAGCGAGCGGCAGGTCCCATGCTCGTCGAGGACTGGGACGAGCTCACGTTCCGCGTGAATCGGGAGGCGTACCGCTCTCCTGAGATGTTCGCGCGAGAGCGGGTCAACATCTGGCTGCGGACCTGGCTCTACCTCGGGCACGAGACGGAGATCCCGAACGCCAACGACTTCAAGGTCCGGACGATCGCCGGCCGGCCGCTGATCTTCTGCCGCGACGCGGACGGCGAGGTGCGGGCCTGGCTCAACTCCTGCCCCCACCGCGGCACCGTCCTGTGCCGGGAGAACGAGGGCTCGCAGAAGCGCTTCCAGTGCTTCTACCACGCCTGGACGTTCAACAACGACGGCACCGTGGCGGCGATCCCGGACGACGGCGCGTACGAGGACATCGAGTCCCTGCAGAAGAACATGATGCTGCGCTCGGTGCCCCGCCTCGAGATCCACGAGGGCTACGTCTTCATCTCGTTCAACCCCGACGTGCCGCCGCTGCTGGAGCACCTCGGCGACGCCGCCGACTACATGACGATGATCGAGCAGCAGCACGCCTCCGGCGTGACCACGCTGCCCGGCGTCCAGCTCTACAGCGTGCGCGGCAACTGGAAGCTCGCCGTCGAGAACGCGATGGACGGCTATCACTTCTCGCCGACCCACAACACGTTCGTGGGCTACCTGCGCGAGTCCGGCTTCGCGGTCACCGACGACAACCAGTTCGCCTACAACCTGGGCAACGGGCACTCCCTGCTGGTGCTGACCGGCCACGGCGGCCGGATCAGCATGATCTGGGAGCCGCGCTTCGGCGAGGCCGAGAAGGTCCGCACCGAGGAGCACCGCGCCGAGATGGTCGAGCGGCTCGGGGAGGAGCGGGCGCACTACATCGCCGACGAGAGCCACATCCTCTTCGTCTTCCCGAACCTGCTGCTCTTCGACATCGAGGGCCTCTCCATCCGCCAGCTCGAGCCGGTCGCGCCGGGGCACACCGACGTCCGCGCCTGGCAGCTCGTGCCGCGCGAGGAGGACCCCGAGTCCCGCGCGCTGCGCATGAAGACCGTGGTCAGCTTCGTCGGACCCGGCGGTCTGGCCACCCCCGACGACATCGAGGCGTACGAGGCCGTCCAGCGCGGCATCGAGGCGACCAAGGGTGCCGGCGAGCTCGACTACAGCGACATGTCGCGCGGCATGCGCGACGAGGTCAAGGGCGAGCAGGGCCGCTCGATCGACGAGGGCGCCATGCGCGGCTTCTGGCGTGAGTGGGAGAAGGTCGTCGACGGCGGCCTCCAGGTCACGGGCAACCGCCCGGAGAGCTTCCTCGAGGGGAGGGACGTGCGATGACGCAGGCTGACGTGCGCGGCTCGATCGAGGTCGCCGGCCGCACCATCACCCGCGGCCAGGTCGAGGACTTCCTCTACGAGGAGGCCGACATCCTCGACTCGTGGAACTACGACGGCTGGTTCGCGCTCTTCGAGGAGGGCGCGCGCTACGAGGTGCCGACCACCGACTACCGCGGCTGGTCGCTCCACACCGGCGGCTCGTTCGTCGATGACGACTACGACCTCATCAAGGCCCGGGTCAAGCGGCTCAAGTCGCGCAAGGCGCACGCGGAGAACCCGCACTCGCGCACCCACCGCCTGGTCTCGAACGTCCGGCTCTTCCCGGGTGAGGAGGACGGCACCCTGCGCATCCGTGCGTCGTTCGTCGTCCACCGCGCCCGCGACGGGCAGTTCGACACCTACGTCGGCTGGTACGAGCACGTCGTCGTCCCGACGGACGAGGGCCTCAAGTACCGCCTGCGCCGGACGATCCTCGGTCACGAGGCGCTGCCGGTCGGCGCCCGCCTGAGCTTCATCCTCTAGGAGACGCGCCGATGATCCGACACACCCTGCTCTTCCGGTTCGCCGACGAGGTCCCCGCGGGGACCCGGCAGGCGATCCTCGCGGAGCTGGAGACCTTCCCCGAGCGCTATCCCGCGATGCGGCACTGGTCGATGGGGGAGAACATCAGCAGCCGGGACCAGACCTATACCCACGGGATGTCGGTCGAGTTCCCCGACGAGCAGGACCTGCTCGCCTACCTCAACAGTGAGTCGCACGAGACCTTCGTGCGCGAGAAGTGGCGGCCGGTGATCGCCGACCAGGCGATCGTCGCCTACGAGTTCGCGAGCCCCGAGGGCGACGCGGGAAGGGAGGGACGCGTGACGCAGCGTCCACGCGGGCCGTTCGGCATGGAGTACGCCCGCATCGAGGTTCCGGACATGCAGGCGACGATCGACTTCCTGCAGTATCACGTCGGGCTCCAGCTGGAGCAGCAGACCGACGAGTACGCCTACCTCCGGGCTGACATCGAGCACCACGCGATCGAGCTGATCAGCGCCCCCGAGCGCACCGACGGCTGGACCACCGCGGTCGGCTTCAGCGTCGAGAGCGAGGAGGTGCTCGAGGAGATCAAGCAGCGCGCGATCGCCGCGGGCCAGGAGATCCTCCCGCTCCAGGAGCGCCAGCAGGCGCTGTGCGACAACGGCTTCGCGCTCGCCGACCCCGAGGGTCTGCTCGTCGAGCTCTTCACCGAGTTCCAGGAGTACGCCGAGCCGCCGAGCATCGAGATCCGCCCGCTCGACCTGGTCCACCCCTTCCTCGCGACCACCAAGTACGAGGAGATGCTGGACTTCTACATCAACGTGCTGGGCTTCATCCCGTCCGACCACATCGTCGGCTCGGCGACGTTCCTGCGCTGCGAGGACCGCTACCACCACAGCCTCGCGATCCAGAAGAACGACGAGCACTACGTCGCGCACCTCTGCTTCGCGATGAAGAGCCTCGACCACGTCATGCGGATGCGCGCCCGCGCCCTCTACAAGGGTGCACCGATCGCGTCGGACATCGTCAACCACTCGGCGTCGACGTCCATCGCGTTCTACCTGCACGACACCAAGTTCGGTCCGCGCTTCGAGCTCTGTGACAGCCACCGGGTGTTCACCCCGGAGGAGCACGAGACGCACCGGGCCCGGAAGATGCCCGCCGACCCGCGCAACATCGACGTGTGGCGGCCGGCCTCGGACGACTGGGGACGCTTCTGAGCGACACCCTGGTCGAGCTCCTGGGCGTGCTCGACCAGACGCCGGCGCCCCGTGGCCGCGAGCGACTCGCGGCCACGGCGCTGGCGCAGTGGTGCGGTGAGCGGTGGCCCGCGATCACCTGGACCGTGCAGCCCTACGGCGCCGAGGGCGCCAACCTGGTCGCGTACGCCGGGCCGGGGCCGCTGCTCTACTCGCACCTCGACACCTCCCTCGACGGGGACGGGATCTCCGATCCCCTCGTCACGGGCCGCGACGACCCGGTCGGTCCACTCCGGATCGTCGACGGCACGGCCGAGGGGTTCGGGCTCGGCGTGGCCCGAGCGCCGGCGGCGGCCGCGGTGGCAGCCTTCGTCGCCGCCGGCAGGGGCACGCTCCTGCTGGCCGGCGGTGGCACGCACCGGCGCGGCGGACGGGGTGAGGGCGTCCGCGCCTTCCTCGCCGACGCCCCCGAGATCCCTTCCGCGATCGTGGCCAAGGGCGGCCCGCGCGGGCTGCTCTGGGAGGAACCCGGCGCGGCGTACCTCCAGGTCCGGGTGACCGGCACCTCCGGCGCCGCGCTCGCGCCCGACTCGGCGACACCGCCGGGCGGCGTGCTGCGGCACGCGGGCGTCGTCCTCGACGCGGTGGACAAATGGCGCGAGCGCTACCTCTCCAGCCGCGCGCCGGTCGGTCAGGTCGGCGCCCAGGTCGGTGTGGGGGCTCTGCGCGCCGGCTGGCCGGACAAGCCGGACCTGCTGCCCGCCGAGCTCCTCCTCGACCTGTACGTCGTCACGGTGCCCGGTGAGCGCCCGTCGCGGCTGGCCACCGAGCTCACCGCGTGCCTGCACGCCCTGCTGGCGGCGACCCCGCTGGCCGGCTGCGGCTGCGCGGTCGAGGTCGAGTGGCTGCACGGTGCCCAGGCGACCGAGGCCCGCGCGCCCGTCGTACGGGCGGCTCAGGACGCGTGGGAGCACGTCTTCGGCGAGCC
The DNA here is from genome assembly GCF_024662235.1 of Pimelobacter simplex. GTDB lineage: Bacteria > Actinomycetota > Actinomycetes > Propionibacteriales > Nocardioidaceae > Nocardioides. The sequence goes on along the minus strand of NZ_CP096276.1, from coordinate 4,393,582 downwards.
GCCGGCACCGATCACCGGCTGGACCGGCTCGACCGACGGGGTCGTGCTGCGCGAGCACGGGATCGACACCGTCCGGGTCGGCCCGCAGAGCGTACGATCGTCCTCCGATCCGCGGCGCGACGTCGTGGACCTGGCCGAGCTGGAGCGCTATCGGGAGCTCTACACGGCCCTCCTCGCGGGTGACCACCACCCGCACCAGCGGCCGCCGCGGGCCCGGCACGACCACGAGCACCACCACTGAGCACCGGCGCCGTGCCCGTCTCCCTTATCGAGGTCGATATATCCGGCTACGATCGACGCGTGGACATCAGGGCCGAACGGCGCGCGGCGGGGCTGACCCAGGCCGAGCTGGCCGCCGCTGCCCGCGTCCCGCAGCCCAACCTGTCGGCCTACGAGAACGGTCGGCGAGTCCCCAGCCCCGAGGTCGAGGAGCGGCTCCGTCGTGCCCTCCTGGGCCGTCCGTCGGCTCGGGTCGACTGGCATCGCGCATCCATCCGGGCGATCGTCGCGGCACACCACGCCACGGCACCGCGGTTGGTGGGCTCGGTGGCGCGCGGTGAGGACCAGCCGGGCTCCGACGTCGACCTGCTCGTCGACTTCACCGACGAGGCGAGCCTGCTCGACGAGGTCGGCCTCCGGCTGGCGTTGACCGACCTCCTCCAGGTGCCGGTCGACGTGATCGCCGCCGATGGGCTCCGTGAGCCGCTTCGCTCGCGACTGTTCGCCGAAGCGGTCGCGGTGTGAGCAGTGACGGTGTCGCCAAGGCACGTGATGCGGCTGCCCGCGTCGTCCGGGTGTGCGACGTACTTGCGGAGCTCGCCCCGTCGGAGGCGGGGGCCTTCGCGGAGGACGTGCGAACCCAGTGGGCGGTGGAGATGGGGTTGGTCCGGATCGGCGAGGCGGTCCACCGGATCCCGGACGACATCCTGGAGCGCTTCCCCGGTCAGCCGTGGCGGCTGATGATCGCGATGCGCAACTTCGCCGCGCACCAGTACGACGACCTCGATCCGCGCCGGGTCTGGCGGACCTTGACGTCCGACGTGCCTGCTCTGCGCGGCTACCTGGTCGACACGGTGCTGCCCGCGCTCGGCGAAGACGCAACCTGACACATATCGCATTACAAGACGTCATCACGCATGCTTGACGTGTGTGTGCCGGCTCACTAGAGTCGTCGACGACGGCATCGCCTCCCTGCCGGGGAGTCGATTACAGCCCTGACGCACTGCGCGCCGGGTGTGCGGCCGACAGCCACCCGAGATCTCCTGCCAGTGCGTCTACGAGGCGAGGTTGCGCTCTTCGACGAGAGCGGGAACTGGAGGTCAGATGCGCGTGGACACCATCGTCGCCAACGGGCGGATCGTCAGCCCGAGCGGCGTGTTCGACGCGGCGGTCGCGGTCAAGGACGGCCGCATCGTCGCGGTCGCCGACGAGAGCGTGCTCCCCGAGGCCGACGAGCGGATCGACGCCCAGGGCAGGTACGTCCTGCCGGGTCTGGTCGACCCGCACGTGCACCTGGGCGGCGGACGCCCGCTGTCCGAGATCTTCGCCTCCGAGACCGCCTGCGCCGCGGTCGGTGGCATCACCACCGTGCTGCAGTACCGCCGCTCGCCGTCGACCTTCTTCGACACCTTCCCGGCCGAGCTCGAGACCGCGAAGACCCGCATGCTGGTGGACACCCAGTTCCACTTCATCATCTCGTCGATGGAGCAGGTGGAGGAGATCCCCCGCTACGCCGAGGAGTTCGGCGTGACGAGCTTCAAGTTCTACATGGGCGGCTACGAGCCCGGTAACCCCATCGGCCTGGTGTCGGTCAACGACGCCGTGCTCTACGCCGCGATGGAGAAGATCCGCGAGCTCGGCCCCTACGGCTGGTGCATGGTGCACTGCGAGGACGACTCGCTGGTCTGCCACCTGACCGCCAAGGTCAAGGAGGCCGGCGGCGACGACCTGGCGGCCTACAGCGCCTCGCGTCCCGACTTCGTCGAGGAGCAGGACCTGCTCCGCGCGATCTGGCTCGCCGATCTCCAGGAGTGCTCGCTCTACGTGCCGCACACGACCGTGGGCATGGCCGTCGACGCGGCCGCCGAGTCGCGCCGCAAGGGCCGCACCGTCGTGCTGGAGACCTGCCCGCACTACCTGGCGCTGACCGCGGACGACGCGCGTCTCGCCGGCTCCGGTGTCGGCAAGGTCGCCCCGGCGCTGCGCAACAGCGAGCACCAGGCCGAGCTCTGGCGCGGTCTGCGCGAGGGCTGGATCTCGACCATCGGCTCCGACCACGTGCCGATCCCCAAGTCCGGCAAGGGCATCTGGGAGGAGGCGCCCGGCTTCGCCGGTCTCGCCACCATGCTGCCCGTCGTCCTCACCGAGGGCGTGCTCAAGGGCCGGATCGCGATCGAGAAGGTCGCCGAGACGATGGCCTACAACCCCGCCCGCCTGTTCGGCCTCGCGCCGACCAAGGGCTCGATCCAGGTCGGCGCCGACGCCGACCTCGTGATCGTCGACATGGAGACCGAGAAGGTCGTCGGTCCCGATGTCACCCAGAGCGAGTTCGTCAGCGCCTTCGAGGGCGTGCCGCTGCGCGGCTGGCCGACGCTGACGATGCGCCGCGGTGACGTGATCTACCGGGACGGCGAGGTGCTGGCCCAGCCCGGCAGCGGCCAGGTGGTCGTGAAGCCGGAACCCGACAAGGACAAGGAGAGGAACTGGCATGCCGCTTAGCGTGAAGCTCGACCCGCGGGACGTGGGTCTGCTCGTCGTCGACATGCAGAACGGCTTCTGCCACCCCGAGGGGTCGCGAGGCCAGGCGTTCGGTGCCGATGCGGTCAAGAACCCGCAGGACATCATCCCGAACGTCACCAAGACGATCGACCTGGCGCACCGCCTGGACATCCCGGTGTGGTTCACCCAGCAGGTCCACTACGACGACGACGTGCTGCGCAGCCGGCGCCGGATCCCGTCGCACCTGGAGCGCCGGGGCGTCAAGCTCGAGCTGTGCCGCCGCGGCACCTGGGACGCCGAGCTGCTCGACGAGATGAAGGCGATCAAGGAGGACCGCGACGAGGTCGTCGTCAAGCACCGGTCGAGCGCCTTCTTCCAGACCACGCTCGAGGTCGAGCTCCGGATGAAGGACGTGCAGGTCCTGGTCGTGCTCGGTACGACGACCAGCTTCTGCGTGGACTCCACCATCCGCGACGCCTACGCCCGGGACTTCGACGTCGTCGTCCCCGCCGAGTGCGTGGCCGACTCCGACGACGCCGCGCACGCCGCGACCCTGGCGAGCATCGAGCGCTTCCACGGCGTCGTCACCGACCTTCCTGGGTTGACCGCCGCCCTCGATGGCTGAGGACCTCCGGGTCGACGGCGACGTCGTCCCGGCCGGGGCGCCCGGGGAGACGTTGCTCGACGTCCTCCGGGCCTCCGGGAACTTCGCCGCGAAGGGCGCCTGCCGGCGCGGCGAGTGCGGAGCCTGCACGGTCCTGGTCGGTGACCGGGCCGTGCTGGCCTGCACGACCCTGGCGGCGCTGGTCACCGACGAGGTGACCACGGCCGCCGGGCTCGGCGACGACGCGGCGGACCTCCGCGCGGCGTTCGCCGACCATGCCGCCTTCCAGTGCGGCTTCTGCACGCCCGGCCAGGTGGTCCGCGCCGAGGCCGTGCTCCGCGAGTCGGTCGAGCGCAGCCGCGACGAGATCGTCCGCGAGATGTCGGGCAACGTCTGCCGCTGCACCGGCTACCGCCAGATCGTCGATGCCGTCTGCGCCGTCGCGCAGACCAGGCACTGCTCCAGGGAGGCCGCGCGATGAACGCCATCGGGCAGTCCGTTCGCCCCCTGGACTGGGAGGAGAAGACCTCCGGCACCGCGCGCTACGCCGCCGACGAGCCGCCCCCGGGCACGCTCGTCGCCCGGGTCCTGCGCTCCCCGCTGCCGCACGCCGACATCAAGCGGCTCGACGTCTCCGCCGCGCTGCGCGTGCCCGGCGTCCACGCCGTCGTCACCGCCGCCGACTTCCCCGAGGACCGGCTCTACGAGCACAGCGGCGGCCCCTACTCCGACCGGCCGCCGATGGCCGTCGACCGGGTCCTGTACGTCGGCCACGAGGTCGCCGCCGTCGCCGCCGAGACCGCCGAGGCGGCCGACGAGGCCCTCCGCGCGATCCGCGTCCGCTACCGCCGGCGCAAGGCCGTGCTGACCGTCCCCGACGCGCTCGCCCCCGGCGCCCCCCAGCTGCACCAGCGCGCGGACGCGCCCAACGTCGCCGTGGCGACCGCCGAGCACTGGGGCGACGTCGACCTCGCCCGGACCAACGCCGCGTTCACCGCGGGCGGCACGTTCCGCTACCCGCGCGTCAACCACGCGTGCATGGAGCCCAACACGAGCATCGCGTGGTGGCACGACGAGCGCCTGGAGATGTGGACCTCCAGCCAGGCGCCGCACTTCGTCGTCCACGAGCTGGCCAACCTCTTCGGCCTCGAGCTCGACCAGGTCGTCTGCCGCGACGTCGCCGTGGGCGGCGGCTTCGGCTCCAAGTCCAAGATCTCCGAGCACGAGGCGCTCGCCGCCGCGCTCTCGATGAAGTGCGGCCGCCCGGTGCTGCTCGAGCTCAGCCGGGCCGACGAGTTCGCCTTCACCAAGCCGCGCCACGCCTTCACCACCCGGCTCGACGCGCACGCCGACGCCGACGGCCGGCTCTGCTTCCTCGACGCCGTCATCGACGTCGACAACGGTGCCTACAACCACTACGGCCCCTCGGTGATGCGGGCCGGCATCAAGCAGCTCGGCTCGATGTACCGCCCCGATGCGGTGCGCTGGGACGCCCGCCTCGTCGACACCAACCTCGTGCCCGGCGGCCAGTTCCGCGGCTACGGCCAGCCGCAGACGGCGATCGGCCTCGAGACGCTCATGGACGAGCTCGCCGAGCAGTGCGGCCAGGACCCCATCGAGTTCCGGATCCGCAACTCCGGCCTGCCCGACACCACGCAGCTCTCCGGCTCCCAGGTCGGCTCCAACCGGCTGCGCGAGTGCCTCGCCGAGGTCCGCGACCGGATCGGCTGGGACGCCAAGCGCGGCCCGGAACGCCGTCCCTACCGGGGTGTCGGCGTCTCGTCGGGCATGCACGCCAGCGGCTCCTACGCCTACCCGGGCGGCAACACGAGCGCGGCCGGCGTCGAGGTCCGCACCACCGGCGAGGTCGTCGTCCGCTTCGGCGGTGCCGACGCGGGCACCGGTCAGCGCACGATCTTGGGGCAGATCGCGGCCGACGTGCTCGGCGTACCGATGGACCGGGTCAGCGTGATCATGTCCGACTGGGACGAGACCCCGCCCGACATGGGCGCGTGGTCCTCGCGCGGCACGCACATGGGCGGGCACGCCGTACGCCAGACGGCGGAGGCGATGGCCGAGCGGCTGTGCGAGCTCGGCGCGGCCAAGCTGGGCGCCGACGACGTGACCCTGCGCAACGGGACGGTCGCGTCCGCGACCGACAGCATCCCGATCGAGAACCTCGTCGACGGCGCTCTGCGCATCGACACCGAGTACGTCGAGCCCAAGATGCAGCCCTACTGGACGGGCATCGAGCGGCCGAACATCTCGGCGACCTATGCCTACGCGGCGCACGCGATCGAGGTCGAGGTCGACCCCGGTACCGGTGTCATCAGCGTGCTCAACTACGCGGCGATCCACGACATCGGCAAGGCGATCAACCCGGCGCTGGTCGAGGGCCAGATCATCGGCGGTGCCGTGCAGGGCCTGGGTGCGGCGCTGGGGGAGAAGCTCCACTACGAGGGCGGTCGCCTGGTCAACGCCGGCTACGTCCACTACCCGCTGCCGCGGGCCACGACGGTGCCGTCGATCGACGTCGGCCTGGTCGAGGGCCCCGAGCCCGCCGGTCCCTTCAACGCCAAGAGCGTCGGGGAGATCGCGCTCATCCCGGCCGCCCCCGCGCTCCTCAACGCCGTCTACGACGCGACCGGCATCCGCTTCCGCGAGCTGCCGCTGACGCCCGACGTCGTCCTGGCCGCGCTGCGCGAGAAGGACGGCGCCGCCGCACGGCGCCACCACCTCGCGCGGCGCCCGTCGCGCTGGCAGATCGGGCTCTTCCGCGCGCTCTACCCCTACGGCATCCACCTGCTGCTCGACCGCTGGGGGACGCGCTTCGCGCGCCGCCGTACGCCGCGACCGGTCGAGCGGATCGCACTCCCCACCACGGTCGCGGAGGCCGTGGCCGAGCTGGCCTCGCCCGACGCGACGGCGATCGGCGGCGGCACCGACGTCCTGGTGCAGCGCGACCAGGAGCTGCTCTTCCCGACCGTGCTCGTCGGTACCGGCAAGATCGCCGCCCTGCGCGGCATCGACGAGGAGCCCGGTGGGGACTGGCGGATCGGTGCCGCGGTGACGCTCGCCGAGCTGGCCGCCTGGGCGGCCGACCGGGTGCCGATGGTGGCCGACGCGGTCGCGACCATCGCCTCCGCCCAGATCCGCGAGGTGGCGACGGTCGCGGGCAACCTCGGCCAGGAGAAGCGCTGCTGGTTCTTCCGCAACGGCTTCGACTGCTACAAGCGCGGCGGCGTCAGCTGCCCCTGCTACGCCGTCGAGGGCGACCACCGCCTGCACCACGCCGCGATCGGCGGCCACCGCTGCCAGGCGGTCACGCCCTCGGACCTCGCCACCGTCTTCGACGCGCTGGAGGCGACCGTCGTGGTCACCGGCCCCGACGGCAGCCGCCGCGTCTCGATCACCGGTCTGTACGCCGGTCCGGGCGAGCTCGACCTGCGTCCCGGCGAGCTGGTCGAGGCGGTCGTGCTGCCGGCGTCCGCCCTGGCGGCGCGGGGCACCTTCCTCAAGCTCCAGCAGTGGGACGGCGACTTCGCGCTCGTCTCGCTCGCCGCGTGCGCGAGCCCCGGGGCCGACGGCCGCTGGACCACCGCGCGCTACGTCTTCGGCGGGCTCGCCCCCAAACCCTGGCAGCCGCCACGGCTCGGGCGTGCGCTGGCCGGGACCGTCCCGACGGCCGACTCGGTGGCCGCGGTGCTCGACCAGGACCTCTCCTGGGAGGCCCACCCCCTGCCGGGGAACCGATGGAAGCTCGACGCCGCCATCGGCCTGGCCCGACAAGCAACCGAGCAGCTGCTCGGCCAGAACGTGAGATGAGGAGTGGCGATGACTGACGTCGATATCGCGACCACGCGGAGTGCGGCGATCGTCGACCGGTTGAAGGCCGGCGGCGTCGGCCTCGCGGCGTACCTGCCCGACAGCTGGCTGAGCCCGCTGATCGGCGAGGTGGTCGCCGACCCGAGCATCCTCGACGTCCGGGTGACGCGCGAGGACGACGCCGTGGCGATCGCCGGCGGCTCGGCCCTGATGGGCCTGCGCTCGGCGGTGCTGTGCCAGAACGCCGGGGTGCTGCTGTCGGCCAACGTGCTGGCCGCGTTCGCCCACCACCACGAGCTGCCGCTGGTCGTCGTGGCCGCCGCGCGCGGTGGCGCCGAGGACGGCTTCTACTACCAGATGTACAAGGGTCAGGTGACCGCCGGCGTGGCCGCCGCGGCCGGCCTGACCGTGCACCACGTCGACGGTCCTGCCGACGACTGGCTGTTCGAGAAGGCCAGCGAGCAGGCCTGGCTGCTGCGGCGTCCCGTCGTGCTGCTCTGCTCCCGTCGCGCCCTCGTGGGGGAGCAGGCGTGAGGCGCGCCGACGTCGCGGGCGCGATCGCCGCGGCCGCGCCCGGCCACGTCGTCATCGCGAGCCTCGGCACAGCCGGCCGCGCCTGGCGCGACCACGGCGGGCCGAACCCCACGTTCTACGCGTCCGACCCGATGGGTGCGGCGCCCGGCCTCGCGCTCGGTGCCGCCCTGGCCCGGCCGGACCTGGACTTCCTGCTCCTCGAGGGCGACGGCGACCTGGTGATGAACCTGGGCTCGCTGCTCGCGCTCGCCGACGCGGCACCCGCCAACCTGCGGGTCGTCGTCTTCAACAACGGCCGGTACGAGACGGGCGGGGGCCAGCCGCTCGCGGCCGGCGCGCTCGCCGACCTGGCCGCGATCGCGCGGGGGGCCGGCTGGCCGTTCGCGCGCACCGTCGTACGCGACACACCCGCCGACCAGCTCCCGGAGCTGCTCGGCGAGCTGCTCGAGGCAGCACCCGGACCGGCGATGCTCGTCGTCGAGGTCGACCCGGAGCCCTCGCCGTACGGCGGGCCGGGCGAGCTCTCGGGCGCGGAGGCGCAGCGGGAGTTCCGGACGGCACTGGCGAACTGGGAACGATCGAAGGGTGACGAAGGATGACGACACGGCTGCTGCGGAACGCCCGGCTGCTGGACCTCGAGCACGGCGGTGAGCTCGGCGACCTGGTGGTCGTGGACGGCGTGATCGCCGACCTCGGCCCCGGCGCCGCCGACCGCTGGCTCGCCCAGGCGGGCTCCGCCGCGAGCGCGGCCGAGTCGACCGACCTCGGCGGCGACCTGCTCATCCCGGGCCTGGTCAACGCGCACACGCACTCCAACCAGACCATCGAGAAGGGCCTGTGCGACGCGCTGCCCCTCGACGCGTGGATGGTCGTCGCCAGCTACGGCGGCGCGGGCGCCCGGCTCTCGCCGCGCGACCTCTACGTCTCGGCGATGGTCGGCGCGATCGAGATGGTCCGCAGCGGCGCGACCTCCGTGCTCGACTGCGCTCGCTCGGACAACGAGTGGGTCGACGACGGCATGGACGCCATCATGCAGGCGTACGCCGACCTCGGCTTCCGCGCCAACGTGGCGATCCAGTACTCCGACCTCGACTTCTTCTCGTCGATCCCGGTCGACCTGGTGCCCGGCGGGGCCGAGCTCCGCAAGCCGCCGGTCGCCCAGCCGGACGTCGTCCTCGCGGCGGCGAACCGGTTCGTCGACCGCTGGCAGGGCAAGTCCCCGCTCCTGCAGCCGCTCCTCGGCCCGTCCTCGCTGCCGCGCTGCTCGACCGAGCTGTTCGAGGCCAGCGTCGAGACGGCGCGCACGCGCGGCGTACGGATGCAGACGCACCTGCTCTCCGCGCAGTCGCAGATCCGGATGGCCCAGCAGCGCTACGGCCTCTCGACGGTGGAGTTCCTCGCCAAGCTCGACGCCCTGCAGGACTGGGCGTCCTTCGCCCACGCGATCTGGCTGAGCCCCGAGGAGATCGAGCTCTTCGCGCAGACCGAGGCGGTCGCCGTCCACAACCCGGCGAGCAACCTCAAGCTCGGCGCGGGCGTCGCGCCCGTCCCGGCGCTCCTCAAGGCCGGCGCCAAGGTCGCCATCGGCTCCGACGGCGCCAGCAGCAACGACACCCAGAACATGTTCGAGACCCTCAAGCTCTCGACGATCCTGCACCGGGTGCAGGGCCCGCCGGAGACCTGGCCGACGGCCAACGACGGTCTCGGCATGTGCTGGAACCACGGTGCCTCTGCGCTCGGTGCCGACGTCGGCCGCCTGGCCGTCGGCGCCCAGGCCGACCTGACGGTCATCGACACCGACTACGTCTGGCCCGCGCCCGCCGAGCAGCTGCGCCACCAGCTCGCGTACGCCGAGCTCGGCTCCGCCGTGCGCAGCGTCTACGTGGCCGGTCAGCCGGTGCTCGTCGACCGCTCCTTCCCCGGCATCGACGAGGACGCCATCCGCGCCGAGGCCCGCGAGATCGCCACCCGGATCTGGACCACGCTGCCCGACCGGCTCGCCCGGTTCGAGGAGGTGCGGCCGGTGCTGGAGCAGGTCGAGGCCGCCGTCGGCGGTGGCGGCGCCGCCTGCCACTGAGAGAGGTGCTGTAACACGCCGTCCCCGTCGCTGGGACGGCGTGTTACTGCCGTTTTGGGCAGGTGGACGGCGTGTTACAGCGGCGTCCGCCCACCTGCAGCGGCGCCCACGGCGGATCTGCCCCGTATTGCCATGCGAGATATCGACTTGCATGTTGACACGATTGCGCGTGGCCCCTAGGTTCGGTCGGAACGTGACGCGGGTCACGTCGCCGAGAGATCGGCGTCCTCGCCAGGGGGTCCGATGCAGACCGACCACGCAGCCGTCCGCGGCGCGGACTGGGCCGGCCGAGCGGGCCCGCTCGCGCTCGGCTCCGCCGGCGTCCTGAGCCTGCTGCTCCTGTGGCAGCTGCTCGGCGCGCTCGACGTCGTACCCCGCTCGTCGCTGCCCGGGCCGTGGTCGGTGCTCCGCGCCCTGCCGACCATCCTCGGCGATCGCGACTTCCTCGCCGGCGCCGTCGACAGCGCCGCGGCGACCGGGATCACGGTCCTCGTCGGCTCGCTGATCGCGGTGGCGGTCGGGCTGGTGGCCAGCAGCTTCGCGTTCCTGCAGCGTCCGACGATGGTCGTGGTCAACACGTTCCGCTCGGTCCCCGCGACCGCGCTCATCCCGATCGGCGTCCTCATCTTCGGCCTGGGCATGGAGATGAAGGTGTCCATCGCGCTCTACGCCGTGGTCTGGCCGATCCTGATCAACACGATCTACGGCGTCGCCACCACCGAGCCGATGCGCCGCGACGTCGCCCGCTCGCTGCGGTGGGGCTGGTGGCGGCAGCAGGCGCTCGTCACGCTGCCGAGCGCGCTGCCCTCGATCCTCACGGGCGTCCGGGTCGCCGTCGGCATCGCCCTCGTCGTCGTCATCTCCACCGAGCTGCTCGGCGCGCGCTACGGCGTCGGCACGGTGCTCGTCCAGTACACGCAGGCGTCGCGGCCCGAGGTCGTCTACGCCGGCGTCCTCCTGCTCGGCACGGCGGGCGCGCTGCTCTACTCGGCACTGGTCCGTGCCGAGCGCCGTCTCGTGAGGTGGGTGCACCATGACTAGGACGCTGCGCCGCGCGCTCGCCGGGGTGGGCAACCTCTGGCTCCTCGCGCTCGTGCTCGTGCTGTGGGAGATCTACGGCCGCACCAGCGAATCGCTGTTCGTACCGCCCATCTCGCGGATCCTCGGCAACTTCGGCGACGTCTGGCTCGGCGGGCCGGCGTCGCACCTCTTCCTCTCCGACCTGTTCTGGAGCGAGGTCACGACCAGCCTGTCGCGCTTCGCGCGCGGCTGGGGGCTGGCCGTCGTCGTCGGCATCGCGGGCGGCGTCGTCCTCGGGCGGAGCCGGGTGATCGCGCAGATGTACGGTCCGGTCGTCCGCTTCTTCGCGGCCATCCCGAACACGGTGCTGCTGCCGGTCGCCGTCCAGATCTTCGGCGTGGCCAGCAACATGAACGTCTTCCTCATCTTCCTCGGCAGCGTCTGGGTCGTCATGATCAACACCGCCGACGGCGTCGCCGGCGTCGACCCGATGTGGCTGCGCAGCGCGCGCAGCATGCGGGTGTCGCGGTGGACGCTCTACCGCCGGGTGATCGTCCCGGCCGCCGCGCCGCAGATCCTCGCCGGGCTGCGGGTGAGCCTGGGGATCGGGCTGATCCTCATGGTCATCTCCGAGCTCTACGCCACCACCGAGGGGCTCGGCTTCCAGATCGTCGTGGCGCAGTCGAGCTTCCGCTACCTCGACATGTGGTCCGCCTTCGTCCTGATCGGCCTGATCGGGATCGTCCTCAACCTGGCCTTCGGCAGGGTCGAGACCCGGCTGCTGCGCTGGCAGCGCCGTACCGGTCTCGACGCGCTGTGACCCGCCGGCCCCACAGGGAGTGAACCGATGAACGTCGTCGTCGACCGAGTCCGCAAGTCCTACGGCCGCGGTGCCGAGGCCAAGGAGGTGCTCACCGAGACCTCGCTGACCGTGCACGCACGGGAGTTCGTGAGCATCGTCGGGCCCTCGGGCTGCGGCAAGTCGACCCTGCTCATGATGATGGCCGGGCTGCTCAAGCCCAGCAGCGGCGAGATCCGGCTCGGTGACGTGCCGGTCTCCGGGCCGCCGGCCGGGTTGTCCGTCGTCTTCCAGGACTACAGCCGCTCGCTGTTCCCCTGGATGAGCGTGCGCCGCAACCTGACCACCGCGCTCAACGCGGCCAAGCTCGGCAAGGAGGAGCAGCGCACGCGCGTCGAGCACGCCCTCGAGTCCGTCGGCCTCGCGGGCAAGGGGGAGATGTACCCCTGGGAGATGTCCGGCGGCATGCAGCAGCGCGTCGCCATCGCCCGGGCGCTCGTCACCGAGCCGACCGTGATGCTGATGGACGAGCCGTTCGCCGCCGTCGACGCCCAGACCCGGGCCGACCTCGAGGACCTCGTCCTCCGGGTCCGGCACGAGTACGACGTCACGGTCGCCTTCGTGACCCACGACATCGACGAGTCGGTCTACATGGCCGACCGGATCGTCGTACTGGCAGCCAACCCGGGCCGGATCGCCGCCGACCTCACCGTCGACCTGCCGCGCCCGCGCGACCAGGTCGAGACCAAGCTCGACGCCCGCTTCGCCAAGCTCCGCAGCGAGGTCTTCCGCCTCGTCATGCGGCCCGACACTCCCTCCCACTGAAAGGGCACATCATGAGTGCACCCCGGTCCTCGTCCTCCCTGCGCCGGCGGATCGCCGTCGCCGCCGTCCTCGGCCTCTCCGCAACGACGGCCCTGGCCGCCTGCGGCTCGTCCGACGACGGCGACGGAGACGGCCCCCTCCGGGTCACCACCCTCGGCCTCTGCAACGAGGTCGTCTACTGGGCCCAGGAGAAGGGCCTCTTCGCCGACCACGGCGTCGAGGTCGACCTGGTGAAGTCGACCGGTGGTGCCGCGGCCCTCACCGCGCTCCAGAGCGGCGACATCGACCTCGCGTTCGCCAACCCGTTCTCCACGATGCTGGCCATCGACCAGGGCCTCGACCTCAAGTGGATCGCCACCGCCTACGAGACCACGACCGAGGAGGCCGACGCCGCCAACGCCATGGTCGTCGCCAAGGACGCCGGGATCACCGACGCCGCCGGGCTCAACGGCAAGACCATCGGCGTCAACGAGGTCGGCGGCATCAACCAGATCGTCACGAGCCAGTGGATGAAGCTCACCGGCGGCGACCCGGCCTCGGTCAAGTTCGTCGCGCTGCCCTTCAACGAGCTCGCGTCCGCTGTCGCCACCGGCAAGGTCGCCGCCGCCCAGGTCCCCGCGCAGAACGTGGACCCGAAGCTCGGCCTGGTCAGCCTCGGCGACCCGTACGTCGCCGTCGGCGAGGGCAACGGCCTCGTCTTCGCCGGCTACGTCGCCACCGGCAAGGAGGCCAAGGGCAGGGAGAAGGACATCAAGGCCTTCCAGGAGGCTCTGATCGAGACCAATGCCGCCTTCAACGACCCCGCCAACGACGACGAGCGCTTCAAGATCGCCTCGGCCCAGTGCAAGCAGGACGCCGCCGTCCTCGCGACGCTGCCCGAGAACATCTACGAGGCCAAGGTCGACACCGACGCCCTCGAGCGGATGGGCGCGATTCTCGTCGACCAGGACCGCCTCGACGACCCGCCGTCCCCGAGCGACTTCGTGCCGTCGTTCGTGAGCACGAAGTAGGGGGTCGCCGGGGAGGTGGCACCTGGCGGCGCGGGTGCCGCCACCTCGGCCGGCGTAGCAGGCCGAGCGCTGGGTCCGGCACGATGCGGTCGGCGACGTCGCCGTGACCACGACGGACGGCCAGAGTTCTGTCGACCCCCACGGTCGCGGCGCGGCGCTTCCTGGTCACGGCGGCGCGCTTCCCCAACCTGCGCTAGGTCAGCCTCTTCGACGAGAAGTACAGGAAGGCCGAGCGCACCGAGGTCCGCTGCCCGGGCCGGGGGCAGCGGACCGACCGGGCGTGTGTGTCCCTCGTCGTGCCCGACGACGCGACCGAGACGACCCGCAGCGACCAGGCGACCGGCGTCGACGAGCGCCGGTTCCTGTCGCCGCGGGTCCGCCGCGGCTGAGGCTCAGCCGAGGAGCTTGACCGCGACGGCCTTCTCGCGGCTGAACTCGTACAGCGCGCGGTAGCCGTTGCCGGCCGAGAACCCGCTCTGCTTGGCCATGTTGAACGGCATGCCGATCACGCCCGCGTCGGAGAACTGGTTGACCGAGATCTGGCCGGCGCCGATCTCGGACGACATCCGCAGTGCGCGCGAGACGTCATTGGTCCAGATGCAGGCGAGCAGGCCGAAGTCGGTGCCGTTGGCGAGGTCGAGCGCGTCGGCGTCGTCGGTGAAGGTCTCGACAGTGAGGACGGGGCCGAAGATCTCCTGACCGACGATCGGTGCGTTGCGGTCGGTCACGGAGAGGACCGTGGGGGCGAGGAAGTTGCCCTCGTCGCGGCCCGCGGGGCGCTCGCCGCCGAGGACGAGCTCGACACCGTCGCCGAGGGCGCCGGTGACGAGGCCGCTGACGCGCTCGTGCTGGACGGGGTTGACGAGGGGGCCCATGTCGAGGTCCTCGTGCCAGGCGCCGATCCGGATCTCCGACATGGCGGCGACGACGCGTGCGCGGACCTCGTCGGCCACGCCGGCCTGGACGAGGAGGCGGGAGCCGGCGTTGCAGTTCTGGCCGGCGTTCTCGGTGATCGACCGGACGATGGCCGGTACGGCGACGTCCAGGTCGGCGTCCTCGAAGACGACGTTGGGCGACTTGCCGCCGAGCTCGACCTTGATGGGGGTCAGGTTCTGGGCGGCGGCCTGCATGACCAGGCGGCCAGTGGCGACGGAGCCGACGAAGCTGATGTGGTCGATGCCCGGGTGGCTGACCAGGGTGGCGCCGAGCTCGACGCCGACGCCGGTGAGGACGTTGAGCACGCCGGCCGGGAGACCGGCCTCCTCGGCGAGCTCGACGAGCGCGTGGATCACCAGGGGGGCGACCTCCGACGGCTTGAGGACGACGGCGTTGCCGGCCGCGAGCGCGGGCGCGAGGTTGGCGGCGCAGAGGACCGCGGGGACGTTCCAGGGCAGCACGATCGCGCACACGCCGTGCGGCTCGCGGCGGGTGAAGCCGAAGTAGTCGGGCGAGCGCGTCGGCAGCGTCGCGCCGGTCATCTTGTCCGCGCCACCGGCGGTGAACTGAAGGATGGAGCCGGCGATCTGGACGTTGAGGAGGCCGCCGGAGAGCGGCTTGCCGACGTCGCGGGCCTCGAGCGCCGCGAGCCGGTGCATGTTCTGGAAGACGAGCCCGGCCCAGCGGCCGAGGATGGCGCCGCGCTCGGAGGGCGACGTCCTGGCCCACGTGCGGGCGGCCGCGCGCGCGGACGCGACGGCGCGGTCGACGTCGGCGACCTCGCTGGCCGAGATGTGCCCGAACGTCTCGCCGGTGGCGGGGTCGACGGAGGGGAACGACGTGGCGCGATCGAGCCACGCGCCGCCGATGAACGTGCCGGAGTGGTCGCCGCTCGGAGCGGTCGTCAGGGGGGTCTTCTCAGCCGTGGTCACGCTCCGATCGTCCGACCGGCTGATCACATTAGTCAAGATGATGTGTTGCATTGCGAGACGCGCTGGTGCATGCTGGCGCAGTCCCGGGGCTCGGCCGGCAAGGCACTCGGACCTAGGTCGGAACGACCCGCAGTCACGCACTACTCGGATGGATCGAGGGCGGAAAAGATGCGAATCCAGAAGTTCTACGCGGCCTGCATGGCGGTCGCGATGCTCGCTGTGGCGGGCTGTGGTTCGAGCGATGACGAGCCGAAGAAGAAGGGCTTCGACGGCCCGGACCCCTTCGCCGTCGCGCGCGGCGCCGCCATCGGTGAGCCCGGCACGGCGACCTCGCCGGAGTGGGCAGGCGAGGGCCAGGTCCCCGCCAAGCAGCCGGACCAGAACGGCGACGGCAAGGTCAAGATCGGCGTCATCACCTCGGGCGACACGAACGACGGCACGTACTACCAGAGCACCGCTGACGCGGTGGCGTACGCCGCCTCGAAGCACGACTGGGAGTACACGGTCCAGGGTCTGGTCCCGCTGACCCAGGCGGTCACCGCGGCGGAGAACCTCTGCCGCCAGCGGGTCGACATGATCGTGATCGGCGACGCGCAGCTCGCCCAGGCCGTCACCGCGGCCAAGAACCCGATCTGCAAGGACACCTTCTTCTACCTGCAGGGCGGCTACGGCTCGCCGGAGCAGGACGCCACCTTCACCCAGTCGTACGACGTCGGCCTCGGCTACGCGTACGTCGCCGGTGTCGCGATGGGCGCCTACATGAAGGCCAACGACATCAAGAAGACCGGCTTCCTGTCCGGCATCGCGGCTCCCTTCAACACCACGATCGGCAAGGTGTTCAAGGAGGGCGTGAAGTCGCAGGTCCCGAACGCCGACGTCGTCGAGACGTACACCGGCGACCAGCTCGATGTGGGCAAGGCCGTCGAGGGCTTCAACGCCCAGGTCTCGCAGGGCATCGGCGCGATCTACCCGTACTTCGGCGCCCCGACCGTCGCCGTGGCCAAGAAGGCCAAGGAGGCCGGCATCCCGGTCCTCGGCTCGCCCAAGTCGTTCTGCGACTCCAAGGACGGCTCGTTCATCGGCGAGGTCATCTTCGCGCCCGGCTACTACCTGGCCCCGATGCTCGACATGTACGCCGACGGCAAGCTCGAGCTCGGTGTCACCCGCAACTGGCGCCTCGGTGTCGACCCCGTCCCCGCCGTGCACCCGTGCGCGGACGCCGGTGACGGCAAGGACCCGATGAACGCGGCGATCGAGCAGGCCCAGGCCGACCTCAACGCCGGCAAGATCGACGTGTTCGCCATGGCCGGGGCGTCCTGATCCGGTGATGACAGCGGCTTCCCGACCGGAGGCGGAGACGGTGATCCCGGCGCTCCGCATGGCCGGCATCACCAAGCACTTCAACGGGGTTCCGGCTTGCCTCGACGTCGACCTCGAGGTCGCGCCGGGCGAGATCCACGGCCTGCTGGGCCAGAACGGCGCCGGCAAGTCGACCCTGATGAACATCCTCCTCGGGCTGGTCCGCCCGGATCGCGGAGAGGTGTCGCTGGCCGGTGAGCCGGCGGTCATCCGCGACCCGAACGCGGCCCGTGCCCTGGGCGTCCGGATGGTGCACCAGCACTACAGCCTCATCCCGACGCTCTCGGTCTGGGAGAACGTCGTCCTCAGTGGCGAGGGCCGGGTCGACCGGGACCGCACCATCACGCAGATCGAGGAGGTCAGCGAGCGCTTCGGCCTCGAGGTCTCCCCGCGCGCGATGGTCGGTGACCTCAGCGTCGGCGAGCAGCAGCGCGTCGAGCTGGTCACCTGCCTGATCGACCGGCCCCGCCTGCTCGTCCTCGACGAGCCGACGGCGGTGCTGACCCGGCAGGAGTCCCGCTCCCTGTTCACCATGCTGCGCGGCCTGGTGGAGCAGGAGGAGTGCTCGGTGATCCTCATCAGCCACAACCTGGCCGAGATCACCGCGGTGTCGCACAACGCGACGGTGATGCGCGGCGGCCGTGTCGTCTCCCGGGTCAGCCCCAAGGAGACGCCGGTCGCCGAGCTCGCCCGGCACATGATCGGGCGCGACCTGCCCAGTGCGGCCCAGGCGGACGTCGCCGCCGCGATCGGCGCCGGTACGGCGCCGGTCGCGGACGCGCCCGCCGCCGCGGCCGAGCCGGAGCAGCTCGACACCCCGCCGGTGCTGAGCATCGTCGGCGCCACGGCGTCCGCCGACGGCACCCGCGCGCTCGACTCCCTCGACCTGGAGATCCGGGCCGGCGAGATCGTCGGCGTGGCCGGGGTCGAGGGCAACGGGCAGCAGTGGCTGTCCGCGCTGCTCGCGGGCTCGCTCTCCCTGCAGGGGGGCGAGGTCCGCGTGCACGGGAAGCGCATCGCCGTCGGGCGGCCGGGCTCGACCCGCAAGGCCGGCGTGGGCGTCGTACCGGAGGACCGGAAGACGTCCGGCTGCATCCTCGACATGTCGGTGGCCGACAACCTGGCGCTGGCGGGACTGAAGTCCCTCTCGCGCGCGGGTGTCGTCTCCCGCCGCAAGCTGCACAGCCTGGCCGAGCGCCTGGTCGAGGAGTTCGACATCGCCGTCGCCTCCGTCGACCAGCCGATGCGCTCGCTGTCGGGCGGCAACCAGCAGAAGGTCGTGCTCGCGCGCGAGATGTCCGCCGCACCGGCGGTCCTCGTGCTCGCCCAGCCCACCCGGGGCCTGGACGTCGGCGCGGTCGCCGACCTGCACGAGCGGATGCGCCAGGCGGCTGCCGCCGGCGTCGCCGTCCTGCTCATCTCGTCGGACCTGAACGAGATCATGCAGCTCTCCGACCGCATCGCCGTGATCTACCGAGGCCGGATCCAGGGGGAGCTGGCCCGTGCAGAGGCCGACCCCGAGAAGCTCGGTCTGTTGATGGGAGGAGTCAGCGCATGAGCACCGACGTCTCGGAGTCGCCGGTCCAGGAGGACGCGACCCCACCCCCGCCGCGCGGCGGCGCCCGACGCGGCCCCGACGCCGCGATGGGCGGCCTGGTCGGGATGCTGCGCTCCAGCACCCGCCCCGCGATCGAGCAGGTGCTGGCGTTCCTCTGCTTCCTCTCGCTCGGCATCAGCGTCGGTCTGCTGCTGGGCTGGGCGACCGGGCACGACCCGGGCGTCATCCTCGGCGACCTGTTCGAGGGCAGCATCGGCGACAGCATCTCCATCGGCTACATGCTCACCGCCGCCGCACCGCTGCTGCTGGTCGCGGTCGGCGCGGTCATCTGCATGCGGGCCGGCCAGTTCAACATCGGCCAGGAGGGGCAGGTCACCCTCGGCGCGATCGGCGCCGGGTTCGTGGTCTTCTTCGTCGACGGCCCCGGCATCGTCGTGATCCCGCTGGCCTTCCTCGCCGCGGCGGCCGCCGGTGGCGCCTGGGCCTTCCTGGCCGCGCTGCTCAAGTTCGGCCGCGGCGTCGACATCGTGGTGAGCTCGCTGCTGCTGGTGTTCCTCGCCGAGCAGCTCCTCACCGGACTGATCAGCGGTGACGGCCCCCTGCACGACAAGGGCGGCGGCACCCTCGGCGCCGGTACGGCGTCCCAGTCGCCGCGCGTCCCCGAGAAGGCGATGCTCCCGACGATCGACGTCCTCGGCGTCGCGGTGCCCTTCGCGTTCCTGCTCGCGCTCGTCGCGGCGATCCTCGTCGCGTGGTTCCTCTCGTCGGCGCACGCCGGCTACCGGCTGCGCATCCTCGGCCAGAACCCCACCGTGGCCGGCACGATCGGCATCAGCGCCCCGCGCCTCGGCTCCCTTGCCGTGGCGGCGTCCGGTGCCTTCGCCGGTGCCGCGGGCGCGGCGATCCTGATGGGCCAGAGCTTCCAGCTCAACCCGGGCGTCGCCAGCTCGATCGGCTGGAACGGCCTGCTCATCGCCCTCGCCGCGCGGACCAACGCGGGTGTCAGCGTCCTGCTCGCCCTCGTCTTCGGCGCGATGGTCGCCGGTGGCGGCCTGCTCGGCGGCGACGGCATCCCCGTCGACATCGTCAACGTCATCACCGCCGCGATCGTGGTCGCGCTCCTGTGTCCCCCCGTCCTGCTCGCCGCGGTCCGCCGCCGGCGGCTGCGCCGCACCGTGAAGGTGGCCTGACATGAACCTGACGACGGATCTGGAGACGATCCTCACCGCGTCGGTCCCGCTGACCGTGCCGCTGCTGTTCGCCGGCCTGGGGGAGTACGTCGCCCAGCGGGCCGGCACCTTCAACCTCTCCGTCGAGGGGATGATGCTCGGCTCGGCCTTCGCGGCGGCGTACGGCGCCACCGAGTCGGGCTCGCCGATCGTCGGCCTGCTCTGCGGCATCGGTGCGGCCATGCTCATCGCGTTCGTGCACGGCAACCTCAGCCACCGCCTGCAGCTCAACACCTACGTCGTCGGGCTCTCGCTCAACGTCCTGGTGCTCGGCGTGACGAACTACCTGCTGTCGACCTCCGCGCTCGACATCCCCGGCGGCTCGCCCTGGCGGATCCCGCTGCTGTCCGACCTGCCGATCATCGGCAAGGCGTTCTTCGTGCAGCCGTGGGTCGTCTACCTGCTCGTGCCGCTGCTCCTGCTGATCTGGTGGGTACGCCGGCGCCGGATGGGCCTCGAGCTCCGCGCCGCCGGCGACGACCCGGTGGCCGGCGACCTGACCGGCATCGACGTCAACGCCCGGCGCCGCCAGGCGCTGCTCTTCTGCGGCTTCTGCGCCGGCATCGGCGGCGCCTACCTGTCGGTCTTCCAGGCCGGGTCGTTCACCTCGGGGATGACCGCCGGCCGCGGCTACATCGTGATCGCGGCCGTCATCTTCGGCGGCTGGATGCTGCGCGGCGTGATCGGCGCGTGCGCCGTGTTCGGTGTCGCCCAGGGTCTCCAGCTGGCCCTCCCGGCCATCGGCTACAGCGCCTCTCCGCAGCTGCTCGCGGCGACGCCGTACTTGTTGGCGTTGGCGTCGCTCGCCGTCCTCGGCGCCCGGTCGAAGAGACCCTTGGCCCTGGGCCAGCCGTTCGCACCCGTGCGGTAGCCGTTCCCCGCTAGCATGCGCCTTCCCGGACGAAGGGAAGGCGCATGCTTCGCGTGGTGGCGGTCCTGCTCGCCGTGGTCATGACCGGCGGGTTCGCCGCCGACCGCGGCCCCGCCCTCGACCCGGTCTCGGGCGCCCGCATCGACGGGCCGGTGTCGATCGCGGGTGCGGGCTCCACCTACGGGAGCAGCCTGCGCGGTGGTCAGCAGGCCCTGTTCGGTGCGGTCACCATCGCCAACACGGGCGACCGGACCGCCGAGCTCGACGCCGGACGTCTCGTCGGCGGCGTGGTCCGGCCCGACCAGGCCGAGCTGCTCGCCCTGCGGGTGCTCGACCTCGGCCCGGCGCCGGCCCCGAAGGACCTGCTGGGCGCGGGCCACTGGAGCCGGGAGTGGCTGCCGATGTGGCGCCGGGCCGTCCCGGTCGACCAGGCGCGGCTCGAGCCCGGCCACGAGGCGGCGCTGCTGCTCCGCGTGCGCGCCGTCCGCACGGGCGTGTGGCGCTGGTCGGGTGCCGCGATCGACTACCGCGTCGGCGGCACCCGCTACACCGCGGTCGGCGGCTCCGGCATCGCGCTGTGCCCGCCGCGGCGGCTCGACGACTGTCTGTGAAAACGCACCGCGCCCGGACCGCGGCTGCGGTCCGGGCGCGGCGTGGCGCCGGGGGTCGGCGTCAGTCGAAGAGCACCACACCGCGCAGGTTGCGCCCGGCGTGCATGTCCTCGTAGCCCTGGCCGATCTCGTCGAGCGTGTAGGTGCGCGTCACGATCTCGTCCAGCTTGAGCATGCCCGCGCGGTACAGGTCGAGCAGCGCGGGGATGTCGGCGGTCGGGTTGCACTCGCCGAACAGCGAGCCCTGGATGCGCTTCTGGTAGAGCGTGAGCTCGGTGAGGCTGATCGGGGCGCCGACGGCGGCGTTGTTGCCGAGGCCGGTGACGACGGCGGTGCCGCCCTTGCGGATCGCGCTGAAGGCGGCACCCACGTGGTCGCCGGTGACGACGCCGACGGTCACGATGGCGGAGTCGGCGCCCTGGCCGTTGGTGTGCTGGCGGGCGATCTCGGCGGCCTCGTCCATGGTGGCGAAGGCGTGGGTGGCGCCGAAGCGCTTGGCCTCCTCGCGCTTGAACTCGACCGGGTCGACGGCGATGACCGTGGTGGCGCCGGCGTGGACGGCGCCCTGGACGGCGTTGATGCCGATGCCGCCGATGCCCATCACGATGACGACGTGGCCGGGCCGGACGGCGCCGGAGTTGACCGCGGCGCCCCAGCCGGTGGCGACGCCGCAGCCGACGAGGCAGGCCTTGTCGAGCGGGATGTCCTTGCCGACCTTGACGACCGAGCGGGCCGAGACGGTGGTGGTCTCCATGAAGGCCGAGACGCCGCACATCTGGCCGACCGGCGCACCGCCGTCGGCGAGGTGGACGCGGGGGACCTCGGGCGGCATCCAGACCTTGCCGCCGTCGTCGCAGAGGTTCTGCATGCCGGAGGCGCACCAGCGGCAGCGGCCGCAGGCGGGCAGGAACGAGAAGACGACGTGGTCGCCCTCGGCGAGGTCGTCGACGCCCGCGCCGACCTTGGTCACGACGCCGGCACCCTCGTGCCCGAGCGCGAACGGGTAGATCGCGACGGGGGAGTCGCCGACGGCGATGTGGTCGTCGGAGTGGCACAGGCCGGCGGCGGCCAGGCGGACCTGGACCTCGCCGGGGGCCGGGTCGGAAACCTCGAGGTCGACGACCTCGTAGGGGCCGGGGGCGGTGCGGACGATGGCGCCTCTGGTTCGCATTTTGCAGTCCTTCTGGTCCGGGCACGTGCGGGTTCACCCCGACGGTAAAGCAGGGCGAGCCATTGCGCAATGCAAGACGTTGACTCGCCTTGCGAGACGCTGTTAGTCTCGGTTGAGAGTTCGCTCACACGTACGGCCATGAAGGACGGGTATGTCAACCTACGAGGAATTCGACCACCATTCGGCGGAGGCCCGCGACGACATCGTCGGCTACTACGCGGCCTTCCGGGAGAAGTGTCCCGTGGGCAGGTCGACCGCACACGAGAACGGCTACGTCTACCTGACGCGCTACGCCGACGTGTTCCACGTCGCGCGCAACGACGCCGAGTTCTCCTCGACGCGCGCCGCGGGCGGGCTCGAGGGCACCGCTATCGTGATCCCGAGCGGTCCGTTCGGCGGCAACATGCAGTACCCGCTCGAGATGGACCCGCCGGACAACGTGGAGTACCGCCGGCTGCTCGACCTGATCCTGTCGCCGGCCGCCGTCGACGAGCTGCGCCCGATGATCGCGCGGCACGCCTCGCGGATCGTCGACCAGTTCATCGAGTCCGGCAGTGTCGACCTGGTCGAGGTGCTGACCAACCCGCTGCCGAGCGCGGTGACCCTCGACTGGATCGGCTTCCCCGAGGAGGACTGGATGCGGATCGGTCGCCCGATCCACGACGTCTTCACCTCCGAGCCGGGCAGCGAGCGCGCCCAGCGCGCGTACGAGGGCATGGCCTACATGGAGAAGCGCCTCGCCGAGCTCATCACCGAGCGCCGCGCGCAGCCGCAGGACGACGTGATCAGCCGCCTCATCGAGGAGCGCAAGGCCGACGGCTCGGCGTTCACCGACGAGGAGCTGTTCTCGGTGATCGGCATCGCCATCACCGGCGGCGTCGACACGACGACCTCGCTGACCGGCTCGGTCCTCGTCCACCTCGACGAGCACCCCGAGATGCGCCAGCAGCTCATCGACGCGCCCGACCTGCTGGTCGACGGCACCGACGAGTTCCTGCGCCGCTACGGCTCGGTCACCGCGATGTCGCGGACGACGACCACCGACACCGAGATCGGCGGCTGCCCGGTCAAGGCCGGCGAGCGCGTGCTCGTCCCCTGGTTCGCGGCCAACCACGACCCCGAGGTGTTCAGCGAGCCGCACGAGGTCCGCCTCGACCGCGACGCCAGCCGGCACCTGACGTTCGGCGTCGGCACGCACCGCTGCCCGGGCGCGCACCTGGCGCGGGCGATGTTCCAGGAGATGATCCACCAGGTCCTCACCCGGATGCCCGACTACAAGGTCGACCGCGACCACGTCGTCGGCTACGCCTCGCGCGGCAACCACATGGGCTGGGACGTCATCCCGGCGACCTTCACCCCCGGCCCGCGGGTCGGCGACCAGGTCGACCAGTTCACCGCCGCCAGCCGCGGCAGCAACGAGACCTACGACGTCGTCCTGGACGCCGTCGACCTGGTCGCCGAGGACGTCCTCGCCGTCACGGTCCGCGCGGCCGACGGCGGCGTCCTGCCCGCCTGGGAGCCCGGTGCCCACCTCGAGGTGCGCCTGCCCTCGGGCCGGCTGCGCCAGTACTCGCTGTGCGGCGTCCCCGACGACGGCGCGAGCTACCGGATCGCGGTGCTGCGCGAGCGCGACGGGCGCGGCGGCTCCCAGGAGCTGCACGAGGTCGCGGTCGCGGGGCGCGAGCTGACCGTCCGCGGTCCGCGCAACCACTTCCCGCTCGTCGCGGCCGACGACTACCTGCTCGTCGCCGGAGGTATCGGCGTCACGCCGGTGCTCGCGATGGCGCGGTCGATCTCGGCCCAGGGCAAGACCGCCCGGGTCCTGTACGGCGGCCGCTCGCGCGCCACGATGGCGTTCGCCGACGAGCTGTCCGCCCTGCCCGGCATCCGGGTCGACCTGGTCCCCCAGGACGAGCACGGGTTCCCCGACCTCCAGGGCGCGATCGAGGCGACCGCTCCCGGCACCGCGATCTACTGCTGCGGTCCGGGCGCGATGATCGCCGAGGTGCAGCGGCTGTGCGACGAGCTCGGCCGGCGCAGCGACCTCCACGTCGAGCGCTTCGCGGCGAGCGACGAGATGGAGGCGCGGCTCACCTCGACCGAGGGCAACACGCCCTTCCAGGTCGAGCTCGCGCGCACGGGCGTCACCGTCGACGTCCCCGTGGACAAGCGGCTCATCGAGGCCGTGCGCGAGGCCGTGCCCGGCATCGCCTACGACTGCGAGAAGGGCTTCTGCGGCTCCTGCGAGACGCGCGTCCTCGAGGGCACCCCGGACCACCGTGACGAGGTGCTCAGCGAGACCGAGCGGGCCACCGGCCGGTCGATCATGATCTGCGTCAGCCGGTCCTGCACGCCCAAGCTGGTGCTGGACCTCTAACCCCACAACCCCCCATCGAACACCCGGTACCGCGGCGCGGTGCCGGGTGTTCGTGCTGCCCGAAAATGCGCCGGAATCCCTGTCCCCAGGAGGGTTTCCGTCCTTCTCGACAGGTGCTGGCGAGGGGCGACCCATCTCGCATGCGTTTCACTTGACATGATGCCGTCTCGCAATAAAAGATAGCCGCCATGCACGCGGTGACCACTGAGCACGGGCTCGGACGAGTCGAGGGCGACCAGATCGCCCTCCTCGACAGCCCCTTCCCCGATCTCGGCGCAGTCGTCGAGGCCACTGGCTCGCTCGCCTGCCTCGACGACTGCGCCGTCACCCGGCGGGTGCCGGCGGACGAGGTCCGCCTGCTCGCCCCCCTGGGCCGGCCGCGGGCGATCTGGGGCGTGGGCCTGAACTACCGGTCCAAGGCGGCCAAGGCCGGCCGTGACCTGCCGACCGAGCCGATCCTCTACCTGGCCGCCTCCTCGGCGCTCCTCTCGCCCGACGAGGAGGTCGCCGTCCCCGGTGACGCGACCGAGCAGCTCGACTACGAGGGCGAGATCGCCGTCATCATCGGCAGCCGGCTCCACCGGGCCGCGCCCGAGGACGTCTGGGCCGCGGTCGCCGGCATCACCGCCGCCAACGACATGACCGCGCGCGACGTGATGCGGCGTACCGCCGCTCCGACGCTCGCCAAGAGCTTCCCCGGCTGCAACCCGCTCGGCCCGTCGGTCTGCACGCTTGACGAGCTCGCCGACGCCGAGTCCATCCCGGTGCGCACCTGGGTCAACGACGAGCTGCGCCAGGACGACACCAGCGCCGGCATGATCTTCGCGATCCCGGACCTGGTCTCGCGGATCTCCTGGTACGCCGCGCTCGAGCCCGGCGACGTCGTCCTCACCGGCACCCCCGCCGGGACCGGCCAGGACCTCGACCGGTTCCTCGTCCCCGGCGACCGGATCCGCATCGAGGTCGGTCCGGTGCTTCCTCTCGTCACCACCGTGGGCACGTCGTCCGGCTGAGCCGAACGCCCTCTCCCTCCACCCAGGCCCAGCCACCACCTTCACTAGGAGTCAGCAGATGTCCGACAACCAGGGGTACGACCTCGTTCTCAAGGGCGGCACCGTCCTCGACCCGGCCAACGGCCGCAACGAGCGTGCTGACGTCGCGATCAGCGGCGGCACCATCGCCGCGATCGGCCCGGACCTGGCCGCCGGTGGCGCGCAGGTCGTCGACTGCGCCGGCTCGACCGTCGTGCCCGGCCTGGTCGAGGGCCACAGCCACATCTTCCAGGACGTCTCGAAGGTCGGCGCCCCCGCCGACGAGGCCCACCTGCGCCGCGGTGTCGTCGCGGTCGCCGACGCCGGTACGGCGGGCGCCTCGACGTTCGACGCCTTCCGCAAGGTCGTCGTCGACGCCAACGAGATCCGCGTCGTCAACTTCCTCAACGTCTCGGTGCTCGGCCTCATCGACTTCCGCTTCGGCGAGCTGCTCAACCCCGACACCCTCGTCGTCGAGGACGCCCTCGAGGCCGCCGCCAACCACCCGGGCATCGTCCGCGGCTTCAAGATCCGCCTCTCCGAGGACGTCGTCGGCCACCACTGGCAGGCGCTGCTGAAGAAGTCGGTCAGCCTGGCCGAGCAGGCCGGCCTGCCGCTGATGGTGCACATCGGCGAGACCGAGGAGCCCGTCCCCGCCGTCCTGGACTACCTGCGCGCCGGCGACATCGTCGCCCACTGCTACACCGGCAAGCCGCACGGCATCCTCGACGAGAACGGCAAGGTGCTCCCGGGCGTCAGCGCGGCGCGCGAGCGCGGCGTCCTCTTCGACTCCGCCCACGGCAAGAGCAACCTGAGCTTCAACGTCGCTCGCGAGGCCATCGCCGACGGCTTCCTGCCCGACATCCTCAGCTCGGACACCAGCGCCCGCAACTGGCGCGGCCCGGTCTTCGACCTGGTCACCAGCATCTCCAAGCTGCGCGCCCTCGGCGCCCCGCTCGACGAGTGCATCCGCCGCGCGACCATCGTCCCGGCGCAGGTCCTCGGCCTCGACAGCGAAGGCTACGGCCGCCTCGACGTCGGCGGGATGGCCAACGTCACCGTCCTGACCGAGACCGCCGAGGTCACCCTGCCCGACGCCTCGGGCAACTCGATCGTCGCGCCGCGCCTCGAGCCGACCACCGTCGTGCACAAGGGCGCGCTCGTCGAGACCACGCCGTGGCGGGGTGGCGCGTCGGCGTGAGCACCGTGCACCAGCTCCGGCGACGGGTCCGGGAGGGACTGGCGGGGGAGGGCCGGCTGACCGGCACCTTCGTCAAGCTCCCCACCCCGGACGTCGTCGAGCTGGCCGCGCGCTCCGGGCTCGACCTCGTCGTGGTCGACCTGGAGCACTCCACGCTCACCGAGCGGGACGCGATCGGCCTGGTCCGGCACGCCGCCCTCTGCGGGCTTCCCGCACTGGTGCGGCTGCCGGTGGTCGACGCCCCGCTCGTCGCCCGCCTGCTGGAGAACGGCGCCGCCGGCCTCCAGCTCTCGACGCTCCAGTCCGTCGCCGAGCGGGAGCGGCTCCAGGAGTGCTGCCGGTTCGCGCCGGTCGGCACCCGCTCGGTCAGCCTCGCCAACCGCGCGGCGGCCTTCGGGGCGGTCCCGCTCGCGGAGTTCCTCCGCATGGAGGACGCCGACCCGCCGCTGCTTGTCGGCCAGATCGAGACCCCGGTCGCCGAGCCCCTGGCTGACGTCGTCCGCGGCCTCGACGTCGCCTTCGTCGGCACCACCGACCTCGCCGTCAGCCTCCGCCTGCCCGCGCCGGACGCCCTGGCCGCCGCGGTCGACGCCGTCCGCGCCGCCGCCGACGAGGCCGGCGTCGCCTTCGGCGGCTGGGTGCCCGCGCTCGCCGAGGTCTCCCGGCTCGGGCTCGACGCCGCGTCGTACGTCGTCGTCAGCTCGGACCTGCAGCTGCTCGCCCACGGCCTCCGGGCCGTCACTCCCCAGGAGGACGCATGACCGCGCTCAACCCCTCGCTCTTCGGCAAGGTCGTCAACTGGGACGACCTGCCCCAGCGCGAGATCCGTCCCGGCGTACGCCGCCGGATCTTCGCGACCGACGAGGTCCTCATCGCCCACCACGAGCTCGAGGTGGGGATGACGCTCAACCCCCACTCCCACGAGGACTTCGACCAGCTGGTGTTCATCGCCTCGGGCCGCTGCAACTACCACGTCGCCGGGGTCGCCCACGAGATGCGGCCGGGCTCGTTCCTGCTCGTCCCCCGAGGCGCGGAGCACTACGTCGAGCCCACCGAGGGGCCGTGCGTGAACATCGACTACTTCGTGCCGCCGCGCGCGGACCTGCTCGAGAAGCTCGAGCTCCCCGTCTGAGGTCGGCCCGCAATCCTGCCGAAGTGCGGGGGTTGCGGGCACGAAGTGCGCCGGTTGCGGCCGCGAGATGGGCAGGGCCCGAACGATCACGGCATCTCGGACCCGCAACTTCGCCACTTCGTGTCCGCAACTCACCCACTTCGTGCCCGCAACCGGCCCACTTCGGTGGGGAGCAGTCCTACGGGCGCCGCGGCAGCAGCGCCCGGACCGACCGGGCCCGCAGCGCGCCGGCCCACAGGCCCGCGCCGTAGGCGAGGTCGTCGAGCCGCCGCGCCACCAGCCCGTACGGCGCACCGGGGTGCTCCACCCGCGCGACGACGGCGTCGACGACGAGCGCCGTCGCGACCATGCGCCGCATGGTGCGGCTCGGCAGGGCCAGGGCCACCGTCAGCGGCCACCAGTGCCGCAGCAGCAGCGCGGACTCCTGGCGGACCGCCCAGCCGAAGCCGCGGGCGACCAGTCCGGCCGCCAGGCGGTGTCGTCCGGATTCCACGGGGAGGCGGCGCTCGACCGAGACGAGCCCGGTCGCGAGTCCGGCCGCCACCACGGGGGCCGACCAGCGGCGCCGCGCGAGCAGGGCCGCCGCCGCGCCGGCCATCGGCAGGGAGAGCACGGCGGGCGCGATCCGGTCGCCGTGACGGGCGGCGAGCGGCGCGCCGCCGGTGCCGTAGACGAACTTGCGGCCGAGCCACCCGCCCATCCCCGGCCGTACGTCGTGCGCGGCCACCTCGTCGGGGTCGTAGCGCACCACCCCGCCCGCGGCGACGGTGCGCCAGACCAGGTCGACGTCCTCGCCGACGCGCATCGCGGCGTCGAAGCCGGGACGGATCGCGTCGGTACGGGCGACCAGGCAGGCGCTCGGCAGCCAGCCGACAGCGGCTCCGGGGCGGACCGCGCACGCGCGGGTGCCGAGGCTGAGCGACGAGGCCTGCTCGTCGTACCGCTCGAACCAGCGGGGGCGTGCGCTCCGCGCCCGGCCGGTGATCCGCGGGCCGGCGAGGGTGACGGCGGGGTCCTCGAAGTGCCGGGCCAGCCGGCGCAGCGTGGCGGCGTCGACGGTGACGTCGGAGTCGACGAAGGCGACATAGGGGGTGCGGACCCGCGCCAGGCCGGCGTTCCGGGCTCCGGCCGGGCCCACGTTGACGTCGAGCGGGACGACGGACGCGCCGTGCGCCGCGGCCACCCGGGCGACCGCCTCGGGGTCGCGGGAGGCGTCGTCGACGACGATCGTGGCCAGGGGTGCGACCGCGGCGAGAGCGCGGTCGAGCTGCTCGGGACGGTCGCGCACGGGGACGACGACGGTGAGCAGCCCCGGGTCGAGGCCCGGTCCGGTGAGGACGGGATCGGCGAGGTTGCCGTCGAGGAGCCGCCGCGCGACCAGTCCGCTCGCGCGGTCGCGCACGAGCAGGTCGTCGCCGTCCATCAGGGACCGGGCGCGTGGCGTCAGCCGCAGCGCCCGCAGCGGGGAGCCGCCCACGAGCAGGTCGCCGCCGTCCGCGCGCTCGACGTCGGCGCGCAGCCGGACCGCGAACCCGTCGGGCAGTGCGTCGTTCACGGCGCGAACCCGCCGTCGGCGTGGACGACCGAGCCGTTGACCGCCGCGCCCTCCACCGAGCAGCAGAACGCGATCACGGCGGCGACCTCGGCCGGGTCGAGCAGCCGCCGCAGCAGCTGGTTGCCGGCGAACTCCTCGACGTCGGACAGGCCGTAGAGCGCCGCGGTCGCGTCGAGCATCGGTGTGCGCGTCGAGCCCGGGGAGACCGCGCACGCGGTGACGCCGGTACCGACCAGGTCGGCGGCGAGGCCCTTGGTCAGGCCGACGACGGCGTGCTTCGCCGCGTTGTACGCCGCCAGGTGGTGCAGCCCGTGGTGCCCGGCCGCGGAGGCGACCGCGACGAACCGGCCGCCCGACGGGTCCGGACCGGCGAGCATCGCCGGGACCGCGACGGCGGCGGTGTTCCACACGCCCTTGACGTCGACGTCCCAGAGCAGGTCGAGATCGGCCTCGGGGGTCTCCCACAGGGGGCGGCCACCGGCGACGACCGCCGCAGCGGCGACGGCGGCGTCGAGCCGGCCCCAGCGGTCGAGCGCGAGGTCGACGGCGCCGGCCAGCGCGGCCCGGTCGCGGACGTCGGCGACGCAGCCGATGACGTCGGCGTGGTCCGCGTGGCTGTCGTGGCCGTCGTGGCTGTCGTGGCCGTCGTGGCCGTCGTGACCGTCGTCGAGCGGCAGCTCGTCGACCGCGACCACCCGGTCGCCGCGCGCGACGAGCGCGCGCACGGTCGCCGCGCCGATCCCGCGGGCGGCACCGGTGACCAGGACGACCCGGCCGGCCCGGCCGTCCATCAGGATCCGCCCACCGCGCGGACCACGTCGCCGACCATCGAGGCCAGGACGACGGCGCCCTCCTCGGCGCTCGCCCCCGCGGGGTCGCCGAGCACGCCGTTGGGCGAGACCGCCTTGACGCCGCCGGCGATCATCGCGGGCAGCAGCTCCTCGATCGTGCCGGTGTTGCCGGCCTCGGCACGGTCGACGCGGACGTTCCACGGCGCGAGGTGCAGCATCAGCGAGGTCTCGGTCCGCCCGGCGTGCAGGTCGACGTCCTCGGTCGCGCAGGCCACCCAGGACACGTCGTGCCCCTCGTCGGCGAGCTGCCGGACGGCGCCGCGCAGGGCGGTCAGGTTGCCGCCGTGGGCGCTGACGAGCACGACCCGCGCGGCCCAGGTCCGCATCGAGCGGGTGAGCTCGACGACGACCTGGTGCAGCACGTCGGTCCCGATCGAGCTGGTCCCGGCGAAGTCCTGGTGCTCGCCGCTGGAGCCGTACGACAGTGCCGGCGCCACCAGCACGTCATAGTCACGCAGCGCCAGCAGTCGGGCCGCCTCGGTCGCCACCGCGGTCGCGATGACCGTGTCGGTGTCGAGCGGCAGGTGCGGCCCGTGCTGCTCGATCGAGCCGACCGGGACGAGCACCGTCGCCCCGGCCGGGAGGCCGGGGGAGGTGGCTGCCGCCAGCGCCCGCTCCATGGTCACGGCCTCGCGGTCGCCGGCTCGGGCACGCCGAGC
The DNA here is from genome assembly GCF_024662235.1 of Pimelobacter simplex. GTDB lineage: Bacteria > Actinomycetota > Actinomycetes > Propionibacteriales > Nocardioidaceae > Nocardioides. The sequence goes on along the minus strand of NZ_CP096276.1, from coordinate 4,362,697 downwards.
GCCCGGTCGAAGCCCTCGGGGATCAGCAGGTGCTCGGGCCGCAGCTCGCTCGTCGAGGAGAGCGCGAGCCCGCGCAGCGCGGAGTCGACGCCGCCGGAGAGCACGTCGAGGACGTTCTCGACGCCCGCCTGGCCGTTGGCCGCGAGGCCCCACAGGTACGCGCGGCCGATGAGCACGGCCTTGGCACCCAGGGCGAGCGCCTTGACCACGTCGGAGCCGCGCCGCACGCCGCCGTCCATGACGACGTCGATCTGGTCGCCGACCGCCTCGGCGATCGGGCGGACCATCCGGATCGCGGCCGGCGTCCCGTCGAGGTTGTTGCCGCCGTGGTTGGAGACCGAGATGCCCGCGACACCGGCGTCGACGGCCCGCAGCGCGTCGTCGACGCGGCACACGCCCTTGAGCACGAACGGCGTACCGCTGATCTGGGCCCAGGTCTCGCGCATCCACACGACGTCCTCCCACGAGGGCGGCGGCGTGGTCATCCACTCGTAGTAGGCGCCGAAGAACGTCGGCGCCTCGCCGCCCGGAGGCGCCAGGTTGGGCGCGGTCAGGTCGGGGAGCTTGCCGGTCTGGCGGAACTGCTGGCCGAACTGCCACATCCAGCGGCCCTTGGTCGCGACCTTGGGCGCGAGCCGGATCATCGCCTTGAGGTCGACCTTCTCGGGGATCTCGGGGCTGCCCCAGTCGCGTCCCATCGAGAACGACCAGTCCAGCGTGGCGATCAGGCCCTTCGCGCCGGCGTTGTGGGCGCGGGTCATCCGCTGGATCATCGTGTCGCGCTCGCCGGTCCAGTACATCTGGAAGAACGTCGTCGCGCCGGTCGCGGTGACCTCCTCGACGCTCTTGGAGGCGAAGTTCGACAGACCCATGATCGTGCCGCGGGCGGCGGCCGCGCGGGCCACGGCGACCTCGCCGTCGGGGTGCACCGCCTGGACGCCGGTCGGGCTGATGATCACCGGGCTGCCGAGGGTGTGGCCGAAGACCGTCGTCGCCTGGCTGCGCTCGGGGAGCTGGCCCACGACGTGCGGGGCGAGGCCGAGCTCGGCGAACGCGGCCTGGTTGTCGCTCACGCTCTGGCCGCGCTCGGACCCGGCCACCAGGGCGCCGTACACGGGCTGGGGGAGGTGCTTGCGCGCCCGCTCCTGGGCGACGGCGACGGACTCGAACCAGGGGTTCTGCTTCCAGGGGTTCTCGATCTTCATGGTGCGGGATTCCTCAGGTCTGGTCGGGGACGAAGCCGGCGAGCGGGCTCTCCGCGCAGTCGGAGACCGGCGGGCGGGTGAGCAGCGTGAGCATCACCGGCTGGTTGCGCGTGGGGTTGGTCTTGGAGTGGTCCTGGCTCGCGGGCGGGATCACCCGGTCGCCGGCGAGCGCCTGCTCGCCGTACCCCTGGACGCACTCGGGGTCGGGGCCGTCGAGCGGGAGCCCGGTGAAGAACTTCGCGGCCATGCAGCCGCCGCGGCACGAGTCGTAGAACTGGCACTTCGCGCACGCCCCGCCGGTCTGGGGGGAGCGCAGCTCCTGGAACAGCGGCGAGGTCTGCCAGACCTGCTGGAAGCCGCCCTCGATCAGGTTGCCGGCCAGGAAGTTGTCGTGGATCGCGAACGGGCAGGCGTAGACGTCGCCGACCGGGTCGATCAGGCAGACCACGCGCCCCGCGCCGCACAGGTTGAGGCCCGGCAGGGACTCGCCGAACGCCGCGAGGTGGAAGAACGAGTCGCCGGTCAGCACCTGCTCGCCGTCGGCGGTGTGCGCCATCAGCCAGTCGTAGAGCTCGCGCTGCTGCTCGGGGAGGGGGTGCAGCTCGTCCCAGACGTCGGCGCCGCGGCCGCTGGGGCGCAGCCGGGTCAGGCGCAGGGTGGCGCCGTACTGGTCGGCGAGGGCCTTGAACTCGTCGAGCTGGCCGATGTTCTGGCGGGTGCAGACGACGCTGATCTTGGCGTCCTGGAAGCCGGCGTCCTGCAGGTTCTGCAGGGCGCGCAGGGCGGTGTCGTAGGAGCCCGGGCCGCGCACGTAGTCGTTGACCTCGGCGGTCGCGCCGTCGAGGGAGATCTGCACGTCGACGTAGTCGGTGCTGGCCAGGAAGCGGGCGCGCTCGGGGGTGATCCGGACGCCGTTGGTGGAGAACTTCACGCCGACCTGGTGGTCGACGGCGTACTCCAGGAGCTCCCAGAAGTCCGGGCGGATCGTCGGCTCGCCGCCGCCGATGTTGACGTAGAAGACCTGCATCCGCTGGAGCTCGTCGATGACGGCCTTGCACTGCTCGGTGGACAGCTCGCGCGGGTCGCGCCGGCCGCTGCTCGACAGGCAGTGCGCGCACTCCAGGTTGCAGGCGTAGGTGAGCTCCCAGGTGAGGCAGATCGGGGCGTCGAGGCCGTACTCGAACTGCTGGACCAGGGTGCCGGTCTGGGGCCGCTCGGGGGCGAGGGTCATGCGCTCTTCTCCTCGGCGATCGCGCCGACGGGGCGCGGGCGGATCATGTCGGTCGCGGCCAGCCCGCGCAGGGCGGCCGCATAGGTGGCGTGCTGGGAGGCCGGGACGCCCGCGTTCTCCAGGGCGGTCCGTACGTCGGGGGCCGCGGCGAGACCGCGGACCACCGCGACCAGCTCGGGTCGCTTGAGGAACGTCAGCTTGCGGTTGCCGAAGTGGTAGGCGAGCGCGCCGAAGGGCTCGGGGCGCAGCGCGACCGACGGCGAGAGCGTCCACGGCTCTCCCAGCAGGGCGTCCATCAGTAGACGCCGCACATGCCGTCGATCGAGACCTCCTCGATGAGGTCCTCGGCGACGAGCTCGTCCTGGTGCTCGTTCTCGGGGTTCATGGCACACCTCCTTGGTTGACCTGTGGTGCCGGACACACTAATGGCACTCGTGGTCAAAAAGGAAGGCTCGCGCCGTGCTAACTTGCGGCGCCATGGTCGAAGCAGCGCGGACGTCCGCACGGGGCCGCCCCGTCGCGACCAGTCACGCCGCGATCGAGCAGGCCGCCTTCACGCTCTTCACCGAGCGCGGCTTCGCCTCGACCACGCTCGACGACATCGCCCGGGCGACCGGCGTCGGCCGGCGCACGCTGTTCCGGTACTTCGAGTCCAAGAACGACATCCCCTGGGGCCGCTTCGACCTCACCCTCGCCGGGTTCCGCGAGCTGCTCGCCGCCCAGCCGCACGACCTGCCGCTGCACGAGGCGGTGCACCGCGCCGTCATCGCGTTCAACCGGTTCCCCGGCGACGCCCGGCCCAGCCACCGCGACCGGATGCGCCTGATCCTCACCACGCCCGAGCTCGAGGCGCACTCGGTGCTGCGCTACGCCGACTGGCGCGCGGTCATCGCCGACTACGTCGCCGAGCGCACCGGCGAGGCGCCGGGAGACCTGCGTCCCCAGCTCGTCGCGCACGTCTCGCTCGCGCTCGCCATGACGGCTTACGAGGCGTGGCTGGGGGACGAGGACGCCGAGCTGGAGGACCTGCTCGACCGCTCGATGGCCGCGCTGCGCGACCACCTGGGCGTCGTACCCGGTTAAGGCGGTCGCGGAGAGGGCCTCCCGCAGGGGATCATGGGCGGGTGAGCGGCGCGACGACCGAGACCGGTCCTGAGGGGGAGGAGCTCGGCCCCCACGAGGACGAACCCCACGAGCAGGGCTTCAACAACCGGCTCAACTGGCTGCGCGCCGGCGTCCTCGGCGCCAACGACGGCATCGTGTCGACCGCCGGCATCGTGCTCGGCGTGGCCGGCGCGACCACCGACCGGTCCGCGATCCTCATCGCCGGCGTCGCCGGGCTCGCCGCCGGCGCGATGAGCATGGCCGCCGGCGAGTACGTCTCGGTCAGCACCCAGCGCGACTCCGAGGAGGCGCTCCTGGCCAAGGAGAAGCGCGAGCTGCGCGAGGACCCCGAGGACGAGCTCGCCGAGCTCGCCGGGCTCTACGTCGACAAGGGCCTCGAGCCCGACCTCGCCCTCGAGGTGGCCAAGCAGCTCACCGCCAAGGACGCCCTCGCCGCGCACGCCGAGGTCGAGCTCGGCATCGACCCCGACGACCTCACCAACCCCTGGATGGCCGCGCTCGCGTCGATGCTCTCCTTCACCCTCGGCGCCCTGCTCCCGCTGCTCACGATCCTGTTCGTCAGCGACGACCTGCGGGTCGGCGTCACCGTCGGCGCCGTCGTCCTCGCCCTCGCGGTGACCGGCTGGGCCAGCGCCCGCTTCGGCTACGGCTCCCCGGGCCGCGCCGTCGCCCGCAACGTCCTCGGCGGCCTGCTCGCCATGCTCGTCACCCACGGCATCGGCCAGCTGGTCGGCACCCAGGTCTAGGGTTCCTCGACCTATGCGCATCTTCACCGCCGTCATCCCCACCCCGGACGCCGTCGACCACCTCGACGCCTTCCTCGAGCCCCGCCGCGCCGCCGCCGACTTCCGCTGGACCCGCGCCGAGCAGCTCCACCTCACCCTCGCCTTCATGGCCTCCGTCCCCGAGCCCCGCGTCGACGACTACGTCGACCGCCTCGCCGAGTCCCTCGACGACATCACCCCGGCACCGGCACAGCTCGCGGGCGCCGTCGTGTTCCCGAACGTCGCCGAGGGCCGTATCCTCGCCACCGGGGTCACCGGCACGGCCCCCTTCGCCCAGCTCGCCGTACGGGCGCGCAACGCCGCCGTCATCTCGGGCATCGAGGTCGACGGCCAGCGCTTCCGCCCCCACGTCACCGTCGCCCGGACCGGCGGACGGCCGACCGAGCTGACCAGCTGGGTGCGGCTGCTGGAGACCTACGAGGGTCCGGAGTGGTCGGTGGGGGCCGTCGCGGTCGTCGCGTCGCACCTGGGCGAGGGGGCTCGCCGTACGCCTCGGTACGAGACCCTCGCCGAGATCCAGCTCTGACACCCGCCCCCGCCGAAGTCGCGGGGTTGCCCCGCGAAGTGGCACGTTCCGGCGGGCGAAGTAGCAGGGTTGGCCCTCTGAGGGTGCAGGTTTCCTGGGGCGAGGTCGCAGGGTGGCCGGTGAGCTGGGTTGCGGTGGCGGCCGCGCTTAGCCGGCCGTCTCCCGGCGTCAAGGACCCTCGCCGCTCGGTCCGCTTCGCGGCGCCCTTCGGGCGTCCTTGACTGCGGGGCCCTGACGGCGGCTGGGCGGCGCGACAACGGCACGGGCTCCGCCCGCGCCGCCGCGGTGCGGCCGCCACCTCCGGCGCCTTCGGCGCCTCCGCCCGCAGACGGCCAGGGGCCCGGATCCTGGTGGATCCGGGCCCCTGGCTTGTTGTGCGTGGGTGCGGGCTGGGTCAGTCCAGCGCGCGGACGATGTCCTCGACCCGGTCCTTCGCGTCGCCGAACAGCATCTGGCTGTTCTCGCGGAAGAACAGCGGGTTCTGGACACCGGCGTAGCCGGCGGCCATGGAGCGCTTGAAGACGATGACGTCCTTGGCGTTCCAGACCTCGAGGACCGGCATGCCCGCGATCGGGGAGCTGGGGTCCTCGGCGGCGGACGGGTTGACGGTGTCGTTCGCGCCGATGACCAGGACGACGTCCGTCTCGGGGAAGTCGTCGTTGATCTCGTCCATCTCGAGCACGATGTCGTAGGGCACCTTGGCCTCGGCCAGCAGCACGTTCATGTGGCCGGGGAGGCGACCCGCGACGGGGTGGATGCCGAAGCGTACGTCGACACCCTTGGCGCGAAGCTTGGCGGTGAGGTCCGCGACGGGGTACTGCGCCTGCGCGACGGCCATGCCGTAGCCGGGCGTGATGACGACCGACGAGGCGTTGGCGAGGAGCTCGGCGGCGGCGTCGGCCTGGATCTCGCGGTGCTCGCCGTAGTCCTTGTCCTCGGCGGGGCCGGCCTCGATGCCGAAGCCGCCGGCGATGACGGAGATGAACGAGCGGTTCATCGCCTTGCACATGATGTACGACAGGTAGGCACCGGAGGAGCCGACGAGCGCACCGGTGACGATGAGCAGGTCGTTGCCGAGCAAGAAGCCCGAGGCGGCCGCGGCCCAACCGGAGTACGAGTTGAGCATCGAGACCACGACCGGCATGTCGCCGCCGCCGATGGAGGCGACGAGGTGCCAGCCGAGGGCCAGGGCGAGGACGGTGAGGACGACCAGGATGATGTCCTGGCCGGTGCCCTCGTCGAGGCTCACGTAGACGATCGTCAGGATCGCGAACAGCACGAGCGAGCCGATGTTGATGAAGTTCTTGCCCGGCAGCATGAGCGGGGCGGACTTCATCTTCGCCGAGAGCTTGAGGTTGGCGACGATCGATCCGGTGAAGGTGACCGCACCGATGAAGATGCCGATCGCGACCTCGGCCTCGTGGATGTTGACCAGGCTCGGGAGCGGCTCGTGCGAGCCGAGGATGTGGCCGTTCCAGCCGATCGCGACGGCGGCCAGACCCACGAACGAGTGCAGCAGCGCGATGAGCTCGGGCATGCCGGTCATCTCGACGATCTTGGCGCGCCACAGGCCGATGGCCGCGCCGATGGCGACCGCGGCGAGCATCAGGACGATGACCAGCGCGCGGTTGTCGATGAACTCGCTCGCGTCGATGACGAGCGCGATGGTCGCCACGAGGGCGACCGCCATGCCGACGATGCCGAACGTCAGGCCGTTCTTGGCCGACTCGTGCTTGGACAGGCCCGCCAGCGACAGGATGAACAGCAGGGCGGCGACGATGTACGCCGCTCCGGTGATCGAGGTGATGTCCATGGATCAGGCTCCCTTGCTGAACATCGAGAGCATGCGGCGCGTGACCGCGAACCCACCGAAGACGTTGATCGAGGCGAGCAGGATCGCCACCAGCGAGAGACCCAGCACGAGGTTGTCGTTGCTGGGCACCTGCAGCAGCGCGCCCACGACCACGACACCCGAGATGGCGTTGGTGACCGACATCAGCGGGGTGTGCAGGGCGTGCGCAACCTTGCCGATCACGTAGTAGCCGATCACGATCGACAGCATCAGCACGGTGAAGTGCCGGCGCAGCTCGTCGGTCGGCGCCAGCGCGTTGACCAGCCAGAACAGGCCGATGGCGCCGAGCACGAGGCCGACCTTGGCGCCGGCCGACATCGGGGGCTTGGTCTCCTTGACCGGAGCCGCCGCGGCGGGCGCGGCGGCCGGGGCCGCCGAGACCTGCACGGCCGGCGGCGGCCAGGTCGACTCGCCATCCCGTACGACGGTGATGCCGCGCTGCACGACGTCGTCGAAGTCCAACGTCAGGTTGCCGTCCTTCTCCGGGGTCAGCAGCTTGAGCAGGTTGACGATGTTGGTGCCGTAGAGCTGCGACGTCTGCGCGGCCAGGCGGCCGGCGAGGTCGGTGTAGCCCAGGATCGTGACGCCGTTGTCGGTGACGACCTTCTGGTCGGTGACCGTGCCGGCGGCGTTGCCGCCGTTGGCGGCGGCCATGTCGACGATGACCGAGCCGTTGCGCATGCCGGCGACGGTCTCGGCGGTGATCAGGGACGGCGCGGGGCGGCCCGGGATCAGCGCGGTGGTGATGACGATGTCGGCGGCGCGCGCCTCCTCGTCGTACATCGCGGCGGTCGCGGCGACCTGGGCCTCGGACATCTCCTTGGCGTAGCCGTCGGAGGAGACCTCCTGCTCCATGTCGACGTGGACGAACTGCGCGCCCATCGACTCGACCTGCTCGGCGACCTCGGGGCGTACGTCGAACGCGCGCACGATGGCGCCCATCGCGGACGCCGCACCGATCGCGGCGAGGCCGGCGACACCGGCGCCGACGACGAAGACGCGGGCCGGCGGGATCTTGCCCGCGGCGGTGACCTGGCCGGTGAACATCCGGCCGAACTCGTGGGCCGACTCGACGACGGCGCGGTAGCCCGCGACGTTGGCCATCGAGGACAGCACGTCCATCGACTGCGCGCGGCTGATCCGCGGGACCGCGTCCATCGCGAGGCCGGTCACGCCCTGCGCCTGGAGCTTGTCGATCAGCTCCGGGCTGCGGCCCGGCGCCATCATCGAGATGATCGTCGCACCCTGCTTGAGGCGGCCGATCTCCTCGTCCGTGGGGGCGTTGACCTTGACGACGACGTCAGCGGCCCACACCTCCTGCGTCGTACCGACCCGCACTCCGGCCTCGGTGAACGCGGTGTCGGGCTGGTCGGCGTGGTCGCCGGCGCCCGACTCGACGATCACGTCGTAGCCGAGGTTGGTCAGTTGGGATACGGTCTTGGCGGTCGCCGCAACCAGGGATTCGCCCGGTTTCGACTCGCGCGGGATGCCGATGAGCATCAAGCCTCCAGCCCTTCTGTGGATAAACGCGAGTCAACCTACACAGAGGGCACCCTCTTACGGGGGGCGTCTTACGTGTGACGTACATCTAGGGCGCGACCGTTGCGCCCAGCGGGACTGGTGTGGCTTCTCAGCCCGCCGCGATGCCGTAGAGGCGGTCGCCGGCGTCGCCGAGGCCCGGGACGATGTAGCCCTTCTCGTTCAGCTTCTCGTCCATGGCCGCGGTGACCACGGTCACCGGGATCTCGAGGTCGGCCAGCTCCTGCTCCAGGCGCGCGCAGCCCTCGGGCGCGGCGAGCAGGGTGACCGCGGTGATGTGGTCGGCACCCCGGTCGACGAGGAACCGGATCGCCGCGGCGAGCGTGCCGCCCGTCGCGAGCATCGGGTCGACGACGTAGCACTGGCGCCCGGACAGGTCCTCGGGCAGCCGCTCGGCGTACGTCGTCGCCTCGAGAGTCTCCTCGTTGCGCACCATGCCCAGGAAGCCGACCTCGGCGGTCGGGAGCAGCCGCATCATGCCGTCGAGCATGCCGAGCCCCGCCCGCAGGATCGGTACGACGAGCGGGCGCGGCGTCGCCAGCCGGATCCCCGTCGTCGGCGCCACCGGCGTCTCGATCCGGGTCGGCTCGACCCGCACGTCCCGGGTCGCCTCGTAGGCGAGCAGGGTCACCAGCTCGTCGGCCAGCGAGCGGAACGTGGGGGAGTCGGTGTCCTTGTCCCGGAGCACGGTCAGCTTGTGGGCGACGAGCGGGTGGTCCACGACGATGGTGCGCATGGCGTGAGCCTAGTAGTGCCCCGCCGAAATCCTCTGGTCCTGTGCCCGATCCCGTGTCACGCTGAGGACATGCCCGCAAGCGACGCCGTCGACTTCGCGCTGGCCGCCTACCGCGAGGAAGGCGTCTGGCGGGTCGCCGAGCTGACCCCCGACCACGCCACGGACGTCGACGGGCTCGCCTCGGCGCTGCGCCGGTTCCCCGGTGACGGAGGTGCGGTCGGCATGGTCGCCGTCGACGAGGACTTCTTCGTCGTGGTCCGCGTCGCCGGGGCGCGCACCCGGGTGATGCTCTCCGACATCACCGCGGCGACCGAGTGGGAGCTGGCCGCGATCGTGGTCGAGCACCTCGGGCTGCCCGTGGTCGATGACGACGACGATCCCGAGCCGGCCGGGGACCTCGAGCTCCTCAGCGACCTCGGGGTCGACGCGATGGACCTGGCGGCGATCCTCGACGACGACGAGCTCTACCCCGACGAGATGCTCTCCGAGATCGCCCGCGGCCTCGGCTTCGGCGACCTCTTCGACGACGTCGTCGGCCTCACCTCGGCGTGAGGCGCGCCTGGGAGGCGCCGATGCGGGCGGCCCTGGCCGAGGCGTCGGCGGCGCTCGCGACGGGCGACGTACCGATCGGCGCGGTCGTGCTCGATGCGTCCGGTGCGGTGGTCGGGACCGGCCGCAACGTCCGCGAGCGGGACGCCGACCCGACCGGGCACGCCGAGGTGGTCGCGCTGCGCGAGGCCGCGCGCGCCCGGGAGGAGTGGCGGCTGACCGGCTGCACCCTGGTCGTGACCCTGGAGCCGTGCACGATGTGCGCCGGGGCCGCCGTGCTGTCCCGGGTCGACCGCGTCGTCTTCGGCGCGTACGACGACAAGGCCGGCGCCGTCGGCTCCCTCTGGGACGTCGTGCGGGACCGCCGGCTCAACCACCGCCCTGAGGTGGTCGCCGGGGTGCTCGAGGCAGAGTCGGTCGCGCTGCTCGACGGGTTCTTCGCCGAGCACCGATGAGTCGGCCGCCCGGCGGCGGTCAGGATGTCATGGACCTCATCGACTTCGTCCCGGCCACGGCGACCCTGCGCGACCTGGTCGCCTCGGTCACCGACGACCAGCTCGGCGCCCCCACGCCCTGCCCCGACTACACCGTCGGCGACCTCGTCGAGCACGTCGGCGGGCTGGCGATCGCCTTCGCCGGCGCGGCCCGCAAGCAGCCCGTGCCGGGCTCCGAGGAGGGCGGCAGCGGCGACGCCTCCCGGCTCGAGCCGGGCTGGCGCACGCGGATCGACACGGACCTGGCCGACCTCGCCGCGGCCTGGTCGGTGCCGGCGGCCTATGAGGGGGAGACCCAGGCGGGGCCGTTCCTCATGCCGGCGCCCGAGGCCGCCGCGGTCGCGCTGGACGAGGTGGTCGTCCACGGGTGGGACCTGGCGACGGCGCTCGGCCGGCCGTTCGTCGTACGGGAGGAGGACGTGGCGGTGTGCCTGGCGTTCGCCGAGCCGTTCTCGACCCCCGAGGCGGTGGCGATGCGCGCACCGGCGTTCGGGCCCGTCGTACCGGTGCCGGACGGGGCGCCGGCCCTCACCCGTCTGCTCGGACTTCTCGGTCGGTCAGCAGGCGCGAGCGGATGAGGAACCGGACGCCGTAGGGCGCCTCCAGCGAGAAGCCCGCGCCCCGGCCGGGCACGACGTCGATGGTGAGGTGGGTGTGCGACCAGTACTCGTGCTGGGCGCGCGACATCCACACCGGCACCGGCCGGTCCAGGCCGACGTCGAGGTCGCCGAGGTGGACATCGGCGTCGCCCAGCAGGAACTCGCCGTCGGGGTAGCACATCGGCGCCGACCCGTCGCAGCACCCGCCGGACTGGTGGAACATGACCGGACCGTGCGCCTCGGTGAGGCGGCGGAGGAGCTCCGCCGCCTCACCGGTGACCGCGACGCGCTCCATCAGAAGAAGCCGAGCGCGTCCGGGCTGTACGAGACCAGCAGGTTCTTGGTCTGCTGGTAGTGGTCGAGCATCATCTTGTGGTTCTCGCGGCCGATGCCCGACTGCTTGTAGCCGCCGAACGCCGCGTGCGCCGGGTAGGCGTGGTAGTTGTTCGTCCACACCCGGCCCGCCTGGATCGCCTTGCCGGCGCGGAACGCCTGCGCCCCGTCGCGCGACCAGACGCCGGCACCGAGCCCGTAGAGCGTGTCGTTGGCGATCTTGAGGGCGTCCGCCTCGTCGTCGAAGCCGGTGAGCGAGACGACCGGGCCGAAGATCTCCTCCTGGAAGATCCGCATCGAGTTGTCGCCCTCGAAGACGGTCGGCGTCACGTAGTACCCGCCGGCGAGGTCGCCGTCGAGGATCGCGCGCTCGCCGCCGGTGAGGATCTTCGCGCCCTCCTCCTTGCCGATCTCGATGTACGACAGGATCTTCTCGAGCTGGTCGTTGGACGCCTGCGCGCCGATCATCGTGGTGTCGTCGAGCGGGTTGCCCTGCTTGATCGCCTCGACCCGCTTGACCGCGTCGTGCACGAAGTCGGAGTAGATGCTGCGCTGCACCAGCGCGCGGCTCGGGCAGGTGCAGACCTCGCCCTGGTTGAGCGCGAACATCGCGAAGCCCTCGAGCGACTTGTCGTAGAAGGCGTCGCGGTCGCTGGCGACGGACTCGAAGAAGATGTTCGGGCTCTTGCCGCCGAGCTCCAGCGTCACCGGGATGATGTTCTGGCTGGCGTACTGCATGATCAGGCGCCCGGTCGTGGTCTCGCCGGTGAACGCCACCTTGGCCACGCGCGGCGACGACGCCAGTGGCTTGCCCGCCTCGACGCCGAAGCCGTTGACGATGTTGAGCACACCGGCCGGCAGCAGGTCCCCGACGAGCTCGACCAGCTTGAGGATCGACCAGGGCGTCTGCTCGGCCGGCTTGAGGACGACGGCGTTGCCGGCGGCCAGGGCGGGCGCGAGCTTCCAGACCGCCATCAGGATCGGGAAGTTCCACGGGATGATCTGGCCGACCACGCCCAGCGGCTCGTGGAAGTGGTAGGCGATCGTGTTCTCGTCGATCTCACCGATGGAGCCTTCCTGGGCCCGCAGCGCGCCCGCGAAGTAGCGGAAGTGGTCGATCGCGAGCGGGATGTCGGCGGCGAGCGTCTCGCGTACCGGCTTGCCGTTCTCCCAGGTCTCCGCGACGGCGATGGCGGTCAGGTTCGCCTCCATCACGTCGGCGATCTTGAGCAGGATGTTGGACCGCTCGGTCGTCGAGGTCCGTCCCCACGCCGGCGCCGCCGCGTGCGCCGCGTCGAGCGCCGCCTCGACGTCCTCGGCCGTGCCGCGGGCGATCTCGGTGAACGGCTTGCCGTTGACCGGCGAGATGTTCTCGAAGTAGTCGCCCTGGATCGGGTCGACCCACTGGCCGCCGATGAAGTGGCCGTAGCGGGGCGCGACGGTGACCAGCGAGTCGGGCTGGCCGGGTGCTGCGTAGACGGTCATGTGCGTGCTCCAGTGTGTCGTCGGAACGCCGTCGTTGTGACGGCGGTCACGACGCTAGGAGCGGGAACGTTGCGGGTGCGTTGCGTCAGCCGAGCTCGGCGTCGAGCCGGGCCAGCTGACCCTCGACCAGCGCGCGCATCGGCGACGTCGCCGGTACGGCGGACCGCTGGGCCAGCCACATCTCGTAGTCGTCGCGGCCCCACCCCGAGCGGGTCCAGGCCGACATCAGCTCGGGCGTGCCCGAGCGCAGCAGCGCCTGGCGCACCGAGGCGGCGAGGCGTTCGCGCAGGGCGACGATGCCGGGTGCGGTCGAGCGGGGCAGCACCGGGCCGCCGTACCCCTGCATGGCGGCGCGGAGGTCGCCCGCCGCGAGCTGCGCCTCGACCGCCAGCCAGTCGCCGGTGACCGGAGCGGTGAGCCGGTACGGACGCGAGGCGAGCAGCTCGTCGCCGAGCAGCCCGCGCAGCCGGTTGAGCTCGGCGCGCAGGGTGGAGGTGCCGCCGTCCTCCTCGTAGAGCAGGACGGCGAGCTCGTCGCCGGTCAGGCCGCCGGGCGTGGCCGCGAGCAGGGCGACGATCTCGCTGTGCCGGCGGCTGAGCCGGATCCGGGAGAGGCGCGCGCGGCCGTCGTCCACGGTGACGAGGGCCTCGTCGTGGCCGAGCAGCTCGAGGAGGAGGCGCACGCCCGTCGTACGGGCGTCGGTGGGGGCGGGCGGCGGCGGTGCCTGCCGGGCCAGCTCGGCCTCGGCCAGCCGCGCCGCGGCCCGCACCATCGCCATCGTCTGCGGTACGACGAGCGCATCCCCGCCCGTCACGTCCAGCACCCCCAGCAACCGGCTGGTCAGCGGATCGTGGATCGGCGTCGCCGCACAGCTCCACGACCGCACCGCCGACCGGAAGTGCTCCTCGCGCGTCACCAGCGCCTCACGCCCGGTCGCCAGCGCCAACCCCGGCGCATTGGTCCCGACCAGCCGCTCGTCCCAGTTGCTGCCCTCGACGAACCCGATCCGCTCCGCCTGCCGCAGGGTCTCCGGCGTCCCGCAGACCCACAGGAGGGTCCCCTCGGCGTCCGCCAGCGCCATCACCGCCCCGCAGTCGCGCACCTCGCGCCCCAGGACGTCGTCCAGCAACGGGAACACGCGCGCCAGCGGATGCGCCTCGCGCCGCCCCCGCAGGTCCGGCGTCTCCAGCGTGATCGGCGCATCCCCCTGCCCGACCTCCACCCCGGCCGCCGCCGAGCGCTCCCACGACGCCGCCACCTCGGCCCGCATGTGCGGCCGCGCGGCGTCCGGACTCATGACTTCAGTAGACAACGTCGTCCCCCATGTGACCAGGGTCTCTCCCCGCGACTCTGCTCGTCGTACGTTGCATGGACGTTGCATCGGCCCCTCCGGAGGGATCGCGAGGTCGATTTCGGGCGTGGCGCGGCGCTCCGGTAAGGTTCCCCGCGGTGGCGTGTCCGAGCGGCCTAAGGAGAACGCCTCGAAAGCGTTTGTGGGTGCAAGCCCACCGAGGGTTCAAATCCCTCCGCCACCGCCAGCACCATGAGAAGGGCCCCGAGTCACTAGCGCTCGGGGCCCTTTCTCGTTCCCGACGTCAGTGCCGTGGGCGGCCCATGGAGCGTGCAGCCGTGGGTCTGGTCTGGAAGTTTTCCTGGCAATTCTGGTTGAACGGGGGCATTCTGTCGGGGCTGCCGGCGCGTCGTGCCCGTCGGCCCGACTGCTGAGGAAGGTGACGTGTCCGGTCGTTCGAAGTCTCCTCGGAGTGTCCTCGGTATACGCCTCTGGCTTCTGGTCGGCACCGGCCTCGTCACGGCTGCCGTCCTGGCATGGACCACGCTGGTCAACCTTTCGGCGCCGCTCCTGGTGGTGGGCGTAGCCGTCAACGGGTTCGCGGGCGGCACCTATCTGGTCCTCACGCTGTGGGACCACACGCGCCGCACGCCTCGGCATCCGAGCCCGACCGTCCCGTCTGCGCCCGCCCTGAGTCTCGTCCGGCGGATGCGTGTCGAGGGCGATGAGATGTCTGCGGACGCCGCTGCCTATTACCTGCAGATGGCGCTCGACCCCTATCGGTACACCGTCCGGGCGTCCGACCGGATCAATCCGACGTCGCGTGCCTACAGCCAGTCCAGAGATCAGCTGATCGCCATCCCGAAGAAGCTGAGCGCGGCGCAGGTGGCAGTGCCGATCGACCTGGTGGTGAAGTCGACGCTCACCAACTACCTGGGCGTGTCAGGACCCGAGGGGCGTCCCCTCTCCCCTCTCTCGCACGCGGCTACCGTCGCGCACTCGTGGATGGCGATCAGGACGCTTCTTCAGACCCTCGACCCGATCGTGCATCACGCCATTGCTCTTCAGCAGGCGGACATTCTCCGGTTCCTCTGCTTGACCGACTATCGCGAGGATGACCGAGCCGAAGCGACGAATCTGTGCCAGATGATCACCACCGAGATTCAGTCGCACAAGACTCAGGCGAACGCCAAGAAGGTCGACCTCATCTGCGGCTTTCTCGAAGCGATGATCAGTACCCGGCCGCTCGTCGTGATGATCGACCCTGTCTGGGCAACTCACCAGTACGACCTCGCTGGTAGCCGGCTGGTTCGGATCGTGATCGAGCGCCGGATCGTGCCGATCCTGTCCTACGGTCAGGGTCGGCGAGAGCGCTTCTCCGAATGGGTGCGGGCCCAGCTGGGGGTGAGAAGCGTGCGAATCTCCATCCCGTTGGCATCGAGCAACCGAGCGCGCAGCTACCACCTCGAGGTGCTCGGTCCCGAGGGGACCTATCTCGCCGCTCAGCGCCTCATCGACTCGAAGGGTGACTGGATCGGCACCGAGGTGCCCTGCAAGCTCACGCCTCGGAATGGCCAGCGGTTCTCGCACCTCTACGTCTCGGGGCATCGTGACGCCCGTCTGGGAATCAACGCCCGGCTGTCGACTGCGCACTACGTGGCGAGCTTCTTCGAACGCCCCCCTGGTCAGGTGGCGGCCGCCACCCTGGTCGCGTGGGGCGGGGTTGCCGTGACTCTCCTGGCCGCGACCGCGCGCCTCGTGGAGGGTGCGGTGGTCGAGTCGACCGACGTGGTCGCGATTCTCCTGAGCGTCCCGGCAGCGCTGTCAGCCTGGCTAGGACTCGGGCTGGCGACCCCGCACTGTTATGCGGCAGTCTCGCGGATGCTGCCCCTGGCCACCCTGGGCTTCGCGATTGGTGCGTCGGTTCTGTTCCTCTTCTCCGGGAGTCACGATCCTGTGCCGTTCGATCAGATTTCCGAGCACGCCCTGTACCGGCAATGGCTGGCTCTTATTCTCGGAATGTCGTGGGTAGCGATCGCCGGCAGCATTTCCTGGTTCTCGCGGGTGGCGATCTATCGGCACTTCGTCTCACGCAACCCGCTCAGCGATCTCGGAATATTCGAAGGCCCGGCGCACGCTACGGGGCAGGGTGCATGATGGGCACCGAGGAAGGAGCTGGTCGGATGTCCGCGAACGAGGATCCTGCCGCCCGCGACGGCGGCGGCCCAGCAGCTTGGACTTTTCCTGACATGGCGCCGCTCCTGATGCCCCAGGTTGCGGTCGACGCGGGCATCTACGTCAGCGGCGTGGCCGAGATCTTCGAGCTCGGGTCACTGGATGACGACGCGGTTGCCAAAGAGAAGTCGGTGCGGCGCTCCATCCCGGTGAGCAAGGACAATGCCTTGCTGGACCCCGCGACCTTCTCCGAGCAGGTCGCGCTCAGCGGTCTCAGCGTTCCGCCGCATCTCCTCGACGTCGCTTGGGACCTGGCTTGGGACTGCAACCTTCGGAGTGTCGCGGATGCGCGTCGGAGCCTCTACCCGCAACGGGTGAGGTTGCTCCTGTCCACGCTGCGAAGTGTGCTCCCGACGACAGATCAGAAGGAACAGGAGTACGCGGCGTTGATCGCGATCATCCTGTACTCCGACGATCTGTCGCCGGCTGATCTTGCGATCTGCGCCCGTGAGATTGCCGATGACGTGACCCGCGGACCGTTGGCGCGGTACATGTCGCCGGTGCCCGTGGGCGCGACCAGAGACGACGAGCTCAGGCCGCCGGCCACGACCTCCGAGGAACGTTCAACGCCGCGGCGGCGTGGCGGTCGATCGCGATGAGCTCGTCACGATCGACCCATAGAGCTCTGGAATCGCTTCCGATGGCGGCAATCGCTGCGTCGGAGAGGGTGCCGCTGACGCCGATGACGACTTCGCGGTAGAACGCATCTGAGACGAGGGTCTCGATGCGCGCGCTCGAGAGTCGAACGCCGGTATGACGGACGAACTGAACCATCGTGACGTCCATCGGCAGCTGGCCGCCGCATAGGTACTCGCCGGGCGCGACGAGACGCCCCCCGCGCGACCTGACCGCGAGGATCTCGTCATGGTGGCGCACGAGGACGGCGACAAACACGACCGTGCGCGAGCGCCGCGGGATATCGCCCCAGGAGCGCCGTGCTGCGTCAGCCAGGGTCTGCTGTGCCCGACGAACTCCATTTCGCGCGGATCTCACGAGAAAATGCTAGTCGAATCCAGAAGAAATGCGGCTAGAACTAACAGAGAGAATGCCCTTCTCGAATTGTCCGATGCTGGCTGGGCCGGACCGGATACGGCCCAGCAGGCACGGTCCTCCGCCCCGACCTGAAACCATGTCCCCATGGACGACCTGCGGACTCTCCACCGCACGCTCGACCTCTGCCTCAAGGTCGGCGAGGTCCTGCTCTCCTCCGGCGCCGGCGCACCGGACGTCGTCGCCACCATGCGCGCCGTCGCCCGGTCGCTCGGCATCCGGCACACCCAGGTGGACGTGACGTTCACGTCGCTGGCGATGAGCGTCCAGCAGGGGGCCGATGAGGCGCCGGTGGTGCAGATCCGGCAGGTGACGCAGCGGGAGATCGACTACGAGGACCTGACCCGGGTCGATCACCTGGTTCGGGACGTCGTCGCGGGGCACGTCGATCTCGAGGAGGCGCGCAACCGGCTGGCGCAGATCGTGTCGTCGGGGCACGCGCGGCCGCGGTGGGCGGCGACGCTCGGGTGGGGGCTGATGTGTGCGGGCGTCGGGCTGCAGCTCGGCGGCAACCTGGTGGTGGTGCTGGTGGCGATGCTGGCGGCGATCTGCATCGACCGGCTCCAGTTGCTGATGACGCGGCGGCGGCTGCCGCTCTTCTACCAGCAGGTGGCGGGTGGGGTGGTCGCGACGGTGCTGGCGGCGCTCGGTACGCGGTTGGCCGAGCCGTGGCTGCACCTCAACGCGTCGTTGGTCGTGACGGCCAACATCATCATGCTGCTGGCGGGCATCGGGTTCATGGGGGCGATCCAGGATGCGCTGTCGGGCTTCTTCGTGACCGGTGGGGCCCGCATCCTCGAGGCGGTGCTGGCCACGGCGGGCATCATCGCGGGGGTCAGTGGCGGGTTGTCGTTGTGCGCGGCGGTGGGGTTGGAGGTGCCGCGGCTGACGTTGCCGCGCTTCGACCTCGTGGGGGTGAGTGCGGTCGGGGTCGGTGGGGCGATCGCGGCGGCGGCGTTCGCGTTCGCGTCGTACGCGCCGCTGCGGACCCTGCTGCCCGTCGGCCTCCTCGGAGGTACGGCGCTCGCCGCGACCGAGATCATGGGCGAGGCCGGTTTCGGCCGCACCTGGGCGGTCGGGCTGTCGGCGTTCGTGATCGGCCTGTTCGGCTACACGGTCGGCCGCCAGTTCCGGGTGCCGCCGCTGGTGGTCGTGGTGTCGGCGGTCGTGCCGATGCTGCCCGGCCTGTCGATCTACCGCGGCCTCTTCCTGCTCGGCGAGGAGGGCGGCCAGCAAGCCGCCCAGGGCCTCCTCGCGATGGTCACCGCCGCCTCGATCGCCATCGCGCTCGCGTCCGGCGTCATCCTCGGCGAGTACGTCGCCCAGCCGGTCATGCGCGAGGCCCGACGGGTCGAGGCGCGGCTCGCCGGACCGCGCCTGGTCGGCGTCACCCGGGTACGACGGAACCGTCGGCGCCGGGACCCCGAGTCCCGGTGATCCGGGGCGGTTGCCCCTGGTACCCGGGTCACCGGGCACCCCACTGTGGAGCCCGTGCCACGCCGTCTCGCTCTCCCTAGCCCCCGCGTCCCCATGGTCGCGACCGGGGTGCTCGCGCTGGTCGCGAGCCTCCTGCTCGTCCTGGGGACGCCGATGACGGCGTCGGCACAGCGCCCGCCGGCGCCGGACCTCACCGGCCCGGCGGGCCCCGTCGTACCGGGGGCGGTCGTCATCCTCCGCGGCCGCACCCGTACGACGTCCGCCCGCCCCCTCGTCGAGCTCGAGCGGGAGCAGGCGGGGCGATGGGTGCGCGACCAGCAGGTGAGGGCGAACCGCGTGGGGCGGTTCGTGCTGCGGGTGCGCGTGCCGGAGCAGACCCGGTTCCGGGTCCGCGTCGGCGAGCGCACCTCGCGTCCGGTCCTCGTGCGGGTGCGCCCCGGCGTCCGTACGACGACCGCGTCCGCGCCCGTCGCCACCACGGCGCACACCCGGGTCCCGCTCACCGCGACCAGCCGACCCGCGCGGCCGGGGGCCACGGTGGTCTTCCAGCGGCGCGAGGCCGACGGTCACTGGCACACGCTGGGCACGGCGGTCGAGAACCGCACCGGCCGGGCGAGCTTCCTGGTCACGCCCGAGGCGACGACGACCTACCGGGTCCAGGCCACGGGCGCGTCCGCGGCGACGACCACGGTCGCGCTCCTTGCGCGGTCCGCGAAGCCGTGGGTGACCGGCTACTACGCGGGCTGGTTCTGGGACCAGGAGTACGCGCCCCACGAGGTCGACATGAGCGACCTGTCGCACTTCGTGTTCGGCCGGGTCGCGCCCGGCGGCGGCTCGCTCGACGGTGTCCCGGGAGCCGTCGTGCCTGGCGCCGGCTCCGCGCACGACCCGGCCGCGTCGCCGTACCCGGGGACGACGGTCGAGGACTACCTCGTCGACCGGGCGCACGCGGCGGGCGCCAAGGCGCTGCTGATGCTCGGCGGCGACGGCTTCGACGGCCGTGGGTTCGTGGCTTCGACGACCGATGCGGTGCGCCCGGTGTTCGTGCGCAACCTCGTCGACTACCTCGTGGCGCACGACTACGACGGCGTCGACGTCGACTGGGAGAACTGCCTCGGCGGCGAGGCCTGGGAGTGCGGCGTCCGGATCTCGCGCGATGAAGCGGTCCGACGGCTCAGCGCCCTCGTCGTCGAGGTCCGGGCCGAGATGGCCACCCGCCCGCGGTACGCCGCGCAGCCCGGCCTGATCACCTTCCCCGGCTACCCGGTCAACACCAACCACCTGCAGCCCGGCGGCAAGGTCGACGCCTGGCAGGCGGAGATGACGTGGCTGGTCGACCAGTACAACCTCATGTCCTACGGCATCGGTACGACGTGGAACCGCGACGGCTGGAGCTCCTGGTTCTCCGGCGCGCTGGACGACGAGTCGCCGGCCACGCCGGTCAGCATCGACAGCAGCATCGACGCGTACGTCGCGACCGGCGCGCCGCGCGACAAGATCGGCCTGGGGATCGGCCTCTACGGCATCTACTTCGGCCCCAACGTGACCGGACCGCGCCAGTCCACCGAGACCAACGAGATCTACGAGACCAACGACGTCGCGCTGTCGTACACGCGGTTGGTCGAGATGGGCTACCTCGACCACGGCACCCGGCGCTTCGACGCCGACGCCTCGTCGACGTACCGCACCTACGGGGGCGGCGGCTACGTGCCGCCCACCGAGCCGGGTCTGCCGCCGCGCAACCCCGCGGGCTTCCTGTCCTACGAGGACGAGGAGTCCATCGCGGCCAAGGCGGACTACGTCGCCGCCGGGGGAGCGGGCGGGACGATCGTCTGGACGCTCAACTACGGCGCACTGCCCGACGGCAGCAACCCGCTCCTCGACGCGATCGGGCGTACCTTCCTGCGCCGCTGACCGAGCACCTCTCTAGGTCCGCACCTTTGGGCCCCCGCTTCCGGCGGGGGCCCATCTTCTTTTGGTCCGGACCTTGACGCAGCCGTGACGTGCGTCATATACATACCTAAACCTGAAATCAGATTCGTAAATGAGGTCGAGGGATGGCGCTGGTCGCGCACGTACTGCAGGAGGGCGCCTCGGCGGACGCCGGCCTCCTCGTCCTGCGGGTCGCGGTCGGGCTCCTCGTCCTCGGCCACGCGGTGCAGAAGTCCCTGGGCCGCCTCGGCGGTGACGGCCTCGCCGCGACCGCCGCGATCTTCGACCGGGTCGGCTACCGGCCGGGGCGGCCGATGGTGGTCATCGCCGCCGCCTCCGAGACGGTCGGCGCGGTCCTGCTCATCGCCGGGCTGGTCACCCCGCTCGCCGGGGCGATCGTCGCTGCGGTGATGGTCGTCGCCTGCTCCGTCCACTGGCCGTACGGCGTCTGGGCGGCCCAGCGCGGCTTCGAGCTGCCCCTCACCTTCGGCATCGCGGGCGCCACACTCGCCCTCGTCGGCCCGGGGCGCTGGTCGCTCGACGCCGCCTTCGGGATCGACCTGCCGGCCTGGTCCGGGGCAGCGGCACTCGCCGTCTGCCTGGCCGGTGCCGCCGCGCTGATCGCCGTCCGTGCCGTCAACCAGCGCCGCCCCTCCTAAGAAGCGTCCTGCGCGCGGTCCGGGCGCGCCAGACGAGCCCATCTCACCTGTCACACCGTCGTACCTGGGAGAACACATGAAAACGTTCGTGAAAGCCGTCGCCCCCGCGCTCGCCCTGGGCCTGGCGGTCTCGGCCTGCTCGTCCAAAGCCGACGAGGCCTCCGGTGGCGTCGGCGCCGACGGCGTGAAGATGGGCGCCGGCGTCACCAAGGACAGCATCACGCTGGCCGCGCTCGTCCCGCTCAGCGGCCCGATCGGCGGTCTCGGCCAGGACGGCGTGGCCGGCGTAAAGCTCTACTTCGACAAGGTCAACGCCGACGGCGGCGTCTGCGAGCGCCAGGTGGCCATCGAGGCCCGCGACAACAAGTACAACTCGCAGGAGACGATGACGCAGTACACCGGTCTCAGCGGTGACGTCGCGGCCGTCGCCAACCTCTCGCCCGGCACCGACGCGATCACGCTCGAGAGCCGGCTCAAGAAGGACGGCCTGGCCGTCATGGCCGGCTCCTACGACCCGCTGCTGCTCGCGGTCCACCAGGCGTTCATGCCCGGCACGCCCTACGACGTCGAGGCGGTCAACGGGATCAGCCACCTGGTCGACGAGGGCACGCTCGCGAAGGGCGACACCATCGGCGTCATCGCCTACCCCAACGGCATCGGCGAGGCGGTCACCAAGGGCGTCGACGGCGCGGCCGAGCACTTCGGGCTCAAGGTCGAGCACACCAAGATCGACAGCACCGCCACCGATGCGACCTCGCAGGTCAACACCCTCAAGCGGGCGGGCGCCAAGGTCATCGTGATGGGTACGGCGGGCGGCCCGACCGTCTCGGCCGCGTCCGTCGCCTCTGCCAGCGGGTACGACGTCACGATCCTCGCCACGAACCTCCTCTCGCAGGGCGACGTCCAGGGCGCCGCCAAGGACGCGATCGTCGACCACGTCGTGCTCACGTCGAACAGCGCGCCGTTCAGCTCCGACGCCCCGGCGGTCCAGAACCTGCTCGCCGCCTGGGAGAAGCAGGCCGACGGCCGCCCGATCACCGCGCCGGTCGCGGCCGGCTACCTGATGGCGGGCGTGCTCCACAAGGCACTCCAGCAGGCCTGCGACGACGGTGACCTGACGCCGCAGAGCATCACCGCCTCGATGGCCAAGGTCGGCAAGATCGAGACCGACGGACTCGGCGTGGACCTCGACTACTCGACGCCCGGCGCGGCACCGTCGCTGGCGAGCTTCATCCTCAAGCCGGACCCGAAGGCCGAGGGTGGCGCGGTCATCGTCGCCGGTCCCGAGGAGAGCGACGCCGCCGCGGCGTACGCCGACGCGCAGGGCTACGTGAAGTAGGTCCGTGATGATCGAGGTCAAGGGTCTCGCCGTGCGCTACGGCGCCGCCGAGGTGTTCCACGACGTCAGCCTCCGGGTGGACGACGGGCGGATCGTCGCCCTGCTCGGCAACAACGGTGCCGGCAAGACGACGCTGCTCCGCACCCTGTCGGGCATCCTCGGTGGGCAGGGCGGCCGCGTGGTCGCCGGCACCGCGCACGGCGAGGCCCTCGACCTCACCCGCAGCCGGGCCGACCGGATCGTCCGCGCCGGCATCGTCCAGGTGCCCGAGGGGCGGCGGGTCTTCGGCCAGCTGTCCGTCGAGGACAACCTGGCGGCCGGCGCGCTGTCGGTCCGCTCGCGGATCCAGGCGCGCAAGACCAAGGCATGGGTGCACGAGCTGTTCCCGGTCCTCGCGGACCGGGCGCAGCAGCCCGCCGCGCTGCTGTCCGGTGGTGAGCAGCAGATGCTCGCCATCGGCCGGGCGCTCATGAGCAGCCCTCGGGTGCTGCTGATGGACGAGCCGTCGCTCGGCATCGCCCCGCTGGTCGCGCGGCAGATCATGGACACCGTCCGCGAGGTCAATCGGTCCGGCACGAGCGTGCTGCTGGTGGAGCAGAACACCAAGCTCGCGCTGTCGGTCGCGCACCACGCCTACCTGATGCACGGGGGCACGATCGTCGCCGACGGTCCGGCCGACGAGCTGGCCTCGTCGGACCTGCTGCTCGCGGTCAGCCTCGGCAAGCACACGGCCGCAGCCGTGCCGACCGGAGCGAACGCCCATGGTTGAGCCGATCCTGCAGGCCGAGGGCCTCACCGTCAGGTTCGGCGGCGTGGTCGCGCTCGACGACGTCTCGTTCTCGGTGGCGCCGGGCACCATCCACGCGATCATCGGCCCCAACGGAGCGGGGAAGTCGACCTGCTTCAACGCGATGACAGGCCTCTACCCCCTGGCTGCCGGCACGGTGCGGCTGTCCGGGGAGCGGCTCGATCGCGTGCCCCGGCACCGGATCATCGGCCGCGGCGTCGCCCGGACCTTCCAGAACCTGGTCCTGCCCGACGCGCTCACCGTCGCCGACGTGCTCCGGCTCGGCCGGCACCACCGCACCCGTGCGGGACTCCTCGGCACGGCGCTGGCCCTGCCGGCGGCGCGCCGCGAACGCCGTACGGACGACGGGGTGGTGCGGCAGGTCGCCGAGATCCTCGGTCTGGAGGGACATCTGGCCGATCCGGTCGGCGTCCTCCCCTATGGCCTGCGCAAGAAGACCGAGATCGCCCGTGCGCTCTGCGCGGAGCCCGAGGTCCTCCTCCTCGACGAGCCCGTCGCGGGGATGAACGATGCGGAGTCGCGCGCCCTGGGCGAGCGCATCCGCGAGTGCCGCGAGCAGTTCGGGCTGACCGTGCTGCTCGTCGAACACGACATGGAGCTGGTGATGAGCCTGTCCGACCACGTGACGGTCCTCCAGTCGGGACGCGTCATCGCCGACGATCGTCCCGACCGGATCCAGCAGGACCCGGTGGTGATCGCCGCCTACCTCGGCGCCGACCCGATCGAGCTGACCGACGAGCGCGACGAGCGCGACGAGCGCGACGAGCGCGAGGACCGTGCGGAGGTGGTCGCTCGTGGATAGCCTCCTCAACGCGCTGGCCAGCGGCCTTTCGCTCGGCGCGCTGTACGCCGTGATGGCGCTCGGCTTCGTCGTGATCTACCGCGCCACCGGCGTCCTGAACTTCGCCCACGGTGCCTTCCTCCTCGTCGGCGTGTACGTCGCCTCGGTGGTCAGCGAGGACCACGGCTACCTCGTCGGCGTGCTTGCCGGACTGCTGACCGGTGCGCTCGTCGCGGTCGTCGCCGAGACGGTGTTCCTGCGCAACAGCCGCACCCACGACCACGTCACGCTGACGATCCTCACGCTCGGCCTCAACCTGCTCGTCGTGACCGAGATCAGCCGCCGGATCGGTACCGAGACGCTGCCGCTGCGCGACCCGATCGGCAACGACGTCGTCGAGATCGGCGCCGTCACCATGCCGACCGTGCGCCTCATCGCCCTCGTCGTGGCGGTGCTCGCGATCACCGTGTTCCTGCTGCTGTTCCGCTTCACCAGCTGGGGGCTGGCGATGCGCGTCAGCAACCAGGACGGCGAGGTGGCTGCCCTGATGGGCGTCCGGCTCTCCGCGGTGTCGTGGACGAGCTGGGCCATCGGCGGCGCACTCGCCGTCCTGTCGGGCCTCTTCCTCGCGTCGTTCCCGACGCCGGGCGTGACGCCTGCGCTGGCGGACACGGCCTTCCGCGCCTTCCCGGCCGCTGTCATCGGCGGCCTCGGCTCGGTCGGCGGCGCACTCGTCGGCGGGGTCATGCTCGGCATGGTCGAGGCGTTCGCGGCGACGTACGAGGGCTCGCTGGGCGGCTGGGCGCACAACCTGTCCGGGATCTCCGCGTGGGTGCTGCTGCTCGTCGTCCTGCTGCTGCGGCCGCAGGGGCTCTTCAGCGCCAAGCAGGTGCAGCGTGTCTAGGGGGCGGGTGCTCGTCGCGGCCCTGCTGGTCGTGCTGCTCGTCGCGCCGTACTACCTCGACGGCTTCTGGCTCCAGCTCGGCGCGCTCGCCATGGCGGCCGGCGTCGCGGCCATCGGGCTCACCCTCCTGGTGGGCGTAGCGGGCCAGATCTCCTTGGCCCACGCGGTGTTCGTCGGCATCGGTGCCTACGGATACGTCGTGCTCGCGTCCGACCCGAGCGAGCTCGCCTGGGGCCTGGGCTGGCCGCCGGCGCTCGCGGTGCTCGGCGGCATCGGCCTCGCGGCTCTCGGTGGCCTGGTACTGAGCCCGCTCTCGGGCCGGGTCAACGGGCTCTACCTCGCGGTCGTCACGATCGGACTGGTCTTCATCTGGCAGCACGTGCTGCAGGAGGTCGGCGGCATCAGCGGCGGGTACGTCGGGCGCGCGGTGCCCGAGCTCGACATCTTCGGCATCAACCTCGGTGACACCGAGCCGTGGGTCGTCGCGCAGGTGCCCTTCGGAGCCGCCGAGAAGCTCTGGTGGTTGGCGCTGCTGGTGCTCGTCGTCGCCTTCGTGACCGCACGCAACGTGGTGCGCGGACGCCCCGGCATCGCGCTCGCGATGGTCAAGGAGAGCGAGATCGGCGCGTCCGCGCTGGGGATCGACGTCCGGCGGGGTCGGGCGGCGGCGTTCTTCCTCGCCGCGCTCTACGCCGGTGCGGCCGGTGTGCTGGTCGCGCTGACGGCCCAGTTCGTCACGCCGCAGGCGTTCGGCTTCCAGCTCTCCACGGACTACCTGGTGATGATCATCATCGGTGGCCTCGGCAGTGTGCGCGGCGCCGTGGCCGGCGCGGTCTTCGTGACGGCGCTGCCCCGCGTCCTCGGCCAGTACGCCGACCGGATGCCGTTCCTCTCGCCCGTCGGCGAGGGCGGCATCGACGCCAACGTGATGAGTGTGTTCGTCTACTGCGGGCTGCTCATCGTGGTCATCATGTTCGCCCGCGGTGGGCTCGACCGGGTGCTGGGCCTGCTGGTCGGTGGCCGGCGCCGGCGTCCGGCGCAGGAGCCCGTACCCGAACCCGTCCTGGCGGAGGTGGCCTGATGCAGACCTGGATCCACGTGCTCGACTGGCGGGCCAGCGCGGACGCCGACGCGGTGGCGATCCGCGACGACCGCGGCGCGCTGACCTACGGCGAGCTGCACGCCCTGGTCGAGTCCCGGGCCGGGGGCTGGCACGACCGTGGTGTGCGCAGCGGCGACGTCGTGGCGGTGCTCTCGCGCAACAGCGCGGAGCTCTTCGTCCAGACCCTCGCCCTGGTGCGGATCGGCGCGCTGCCGCTGCTGCTCAACTGGCGGATGACCCCGTCCGAGGTCGCCGAGCTGGTCGAGATGACCGCACCTGTGGCGGTGTTCGCCGACCCGACGTCGACCGGGCTGATCGGCCTGGTGCCGGGTGCGACCTGTGTCGTGGACGGTCCGGCGACCGAGGGGTGGCTCGCCGCGGCGAGTCTCGTGGGCGCCGTACCGGCCCGGCCGGACGAGCGGCTCAAGGTCGACGAGGTCGCGATGCTCATGCACACGAGCGGCACCACGGGGCGGCCGAAGGTGATCCCGCTCGACCACGGCTCGCTCGTGCGCAACCTGGCCGGCTTCGCGATCGACATCGGCGACCAGGTGCGCGGCAGCAACCACCTCGTGATGATGCCGCTCTTCCACCTCGCCGGGTTCGCGCAGGCGATGCAGTGCTTCCTCACCGGCGGCACGCTCGTCGTCCACGACGGCTTCGACGTCGACCGGGTGATCGACACGATCGCCGGCCAGCGGATCAACTTCTTCACCGCGGCGCCGACGATCATCGAGATGCTCGTCGACGCGCTCGAGACCCGGCGCCAGGACGCGGACCTCTCCAGTCTCCGCGAGGTCCAGTACGGCGCCGCGCCCATCGCGCCCGAGCTGCTGGAGCGTGCGCTGCGCCGGGTGTGCGGCCGCTTCCGGCAGATCTACGGCAGCACCGAGCTCCAGGGCTTCCTGTCGGTGCTGCGCCCCGAGGACCACGTCGCCGGCACCGCACGGCTCGCGTCCGCCGGCCAGCTCGTGCTCGGCTGGGAGGCCCGGATCGTCGACGCCTCCGATGCGGCCCTGCCGGCCGGGACGCCGGGAGAGCTCCTCGTCCGCAGCGAGAACCTGATCGCCGAGTACTGGAAGGACCCCGAGGAGACGCGTCGTGCGTTCACCGACGACGGGTGGTTCCGCACCGGTGACGTGGGTGTGCTCAGCGCCGAGGGCTACCTCAGCATCGTCGGTCGCGCCAAGGACATGATCATCAGCGGCGGCGAGAACATCTACCCCGCGGAGATCGAGCGGGTGCTGCTCGAGCACGCCGATGTCGCCGAGGTCGCCGTCGTGGCCCGTCCCCACGAGCGTTGGGGGGAGACGCCGGTCGCGTTCGTCGTCCCGGAGCCGGACGTGGCGACCCTCGACCCCGAGGAACTGCGAGCGTTCTGCCGCGCACGGCTCGCCGGCTTCAAGTGCCCCAGCGACTACACCGTCATCGACGCGCTGCCTCGCAACGCCCTCGGCAAGGTGCTGAAGGTCGACCTGCGGCGCCGGCTCGTGGACACCGTTCCCCCGACGAGATAGGCAGGACCCGATGGACCACCACCGATCGATCGGCAGCATGCTGCGCCACTGGGCGGGCGTGCGGCCGGACGCGCCCGCCGTCGCCGTCGAGGGCGTCGCGGAGCACACCTTCGCGAGCTGGCTCGATGCGAGCAGCCGCCTCGCCGGCGGCCTCGCCGCCCACGGCGTCGGCCCGGGCGGCCGGGTCGGCTTCATCGGCAAGAACGCGGTCACCTGGGCCGAGGTGCTCGCGGCCGCGTCGTTCCGCCGGGCCGCCGCCATCCCGTTCAACTGGCGCCTCAGCGCCGACGAGACCACGGCCGTGCTGACGGACGCCGACGTGGCCGTCCTCGTCGTCGAGGCGGAGTTCCTGCCCCTGCTGGGCCGTCCCGTCCCGGAGGACGGCGCAGCCCGGGTGCTGCTGCCCGGCGGCGACGAGCAGCCGTACGACGCGTGGCTGGCCGGACAGGTCGCCGTACCGGCGCTGGATCCGGAGCCCGACGACATCGCGTTCCTCATCTACACCTCGGGCACGTCCGGCCGGCCCAAGGGCGTCGAGCTGCCCAACCGGGCGGTCGCCGCCAACCTCGCCGCGCCCGCGCCGTGGGACATCGCCGAGGGCGACGTCGTCATGGTGCCGGCGCCGATCTTCCACCTGTCCGGCACGGGCTGGGTGTTCTACTGCCTCGGTCTCGGCGCGACCTCGCTCTACGTGCTCGACATCCGCCCGGACCTCGTCCTCGGCGTCTTCGCGGACGGACGCGTCGACCACGCACTCACCGTGCCCGCCGTCGTGCAGGCGCTCGTGCAGCACCCCGGCGCGGCCGAACGCGCGTACCCGCGGCTGCGCACGCTCATCTACGGCGGTTCGCCCATGTCGCCCACGGTCGCGGACGCCGCACGCGAGCTGTTCGGCTGTGACCTGGTCCAGAGCTACGGGATGACCGAGACCTGCGGTCCGATCACGTTCCTGGGGCCGGAGGACCACCGCCGTGGCGGGGCGCGGCTCGCGTCGGCCGGCGTCGCCGTCCCCACTGTCGAGCTCGGCGTCTTCGACCCCGCGACGGGGGAGCGCTGCGCCGAGGGGGAGACGGGAGAGGTCTGGACCCGCAGCGCGCTGATCATGGCCGGGTACCGCAACCAGCCGGGCGAGCTGAGCGCCGTGCTGCGCGACGACGGCTGGTTCCGCACCGGTGACGCGGGCTACCAGGACGCCGACGGCTACCTGTTCCTGTGCGACCGGGTGAAGGACATGATCGTGTCGGGCGGCGAGAACATCTATCCCGTCGAGGTCGAGAACGTCCTGATGACCCACCCCGGCGTGCGCGACGTCGCCGTCATCGGTGTGCCGCACGAGCGCTGGGGGGAGACGGTCAAGGCCGTCGTCATCCCCGCAGCCGAGCGGCCCGACCCGGCCGACCTCGTCGCCTACTGCCGCGAGCGGCTCGCCCACTACAAGTGCCCGACGTCGGTCGACCTGGTCGAGGCGCTCCCGCGCAACCCGAGCGGCAAGCTGCTCAAGCGCGAGCTGCGGGCGCCGTACTGGGCCGGGCGCTCGCGCGAGATCGCCTGACGGACGCAGAGAAGAAGGGGGAGCACAGTGGTCGCACGCTACGAGGAGGTCGCCCGGTCGCTCGCGCGCCGGATCGAGGACGCGACCTACCCGGTGGGCTCGCAGCTGCCGCCGGAGGTCGAGCTCGCGTCGGCGTACGCCGTCTCGCGGGCGACCGTGCGCTCCGCGCTCGACTCGCTCGAGCGGCTCGGCATGGTCTCGCGCCGCCGCCGGATCGGCACCCGGGTCGAGGCGGTCCGGCCCACGACGGGGTACGCCCGCACCGTGACGACCATGAACGAGCTCGTCCAGTACTCCACCGAGACCCGCCGCAGCGTGCTCGGTCAGCGCGAGGTCGTCGCCGACGCCGATCTCGCGTCCCTGCTGGGCTGCGAGCCCGGACGGCCGTGGGTGCACCTGCGGATGCTGCGCCTCGACGAGGTCGGCGGTCTCGACGAGCAGCGCCCCCTCTGCCACACCGACGTCTACCTCGACCCGGACGTCGCCCTCGTCATCGGTGACCGGATGGCCCGTCCCGACGGGCTGATCAACGAGATCGTCGAGCAGTGCACCGGCCGGATGACGGTCCGGGTGGACCAGCGCATCCGGGCCTGCTCCCTGTCGGCCGACCTGGCCGACGTCCTGCGGGCCGAGATCGGCAGCCCAGCGCTCCAGATCGTGCGCCGCTACGTCGAGCGCGGCGGCGACGTCGCCCAGGTGACCGTCTCCGTCCACCCGGCGGACCGTTTCGAGTTCACCGTCTCCATGGAGCGAGCCGGCGGCTGAAGCAGCCCTCGCTCCACCACCCCATCCCGGGAAACCCCCTAGAAATGAGGAAGAAGTGCGCATCACCGAGATCCGCGAGGTCGACGTACCCCTGCAGGGGGACATCGCCAACGCGGTCGTCAGCTTCGCTGAGCACAAGGTCTCGCTGGTCGCCGTGGTCAGCGACGTCGTGCGCGACGGGGTGCCGCTGACGGGTGTCGCGTTCAACTCGATCGGCCGGCACGCGCAGGGCGGCATCCTCCGCGAGCGGATGATCCCGCGCCTGCTGAGCGCCGACCCCTCGTCGTTGCTCGATCCCGACGGCGGCCTGCTCGACCCGGCCCGGGTGCTCGGCTGCGCGCTGCGCGACGAGAAGCCCGGCGGGCACGGTGACCGAGCGGCGGCCGCGAGTGCCGTCGAGCTCGCGTGCTGGGACCTGCTGGCCAAGGTGAACGACGAGCCGGCGTACGCCACCATCGCGCGGGCGCACGGCCGAAACCCCGTGCTGGAGGGGGTTCCGGTCTATGCGGCCGGTGGGTATTACCAGGCCGTCGACGACCTGGGCCGGCTCACCGACGAGGTGCGCGGCTACCTCGACGCGGGCTATCCCGCCGTGAAGATCAAGATCGGCGGGCTCCCGCTCGCCGAGGACCTGCGCCGGGTCGAGGCCGCCGTCGCCGCGGCCGGCGCCGGTGACCGCGTCGCCGTCGACGCCAACGGCCGGTTCGACCGCGAGCGTGCGCTGGCCTACGCCGAGGCGCTCGCGCCGCTCGGCCTGCGCTGGTACGAGGAGGCCGTCGACCCGCTCGACTACGCCCTGACGGCCGAGCTGACCGCGGCGTACGACGGGCCGATCGCGACCGGCGAGAACCTCTTCTCGCGCCAGGACGTCGCCAACCTGCTGCGTTTCGGAGGCGTCCGGCCCGACCGCGACCTGCTCCAGATGGACGCCGGGCTGAGCTACGGGCTCACCGAGTACGCCGCCATGGTCGCGCTCATGGAGGAGGCCGGGTTCGACCGCCGCGCTGCCGTCCCGCACGGCGGGCACCTGGTCAACCTGCACATCGTCGTCGGCCTCGGCCTCGGTGGGTGCGAGGCGTATCCCGGTGTCTTCCAGCCGTTCGGCGGCTACAGCGACGACTGCGTGCTCGCCGACGGACTGATCCGCCCGGCCGACCACCCGGGCTTCGGGCTCGAGGCCAAGGTCGGCCTGGGCGACGAGATCGCGAAGCTGGTCGCCTGATGGCCGCCACTCCCTTGCGGATCGCCGTCGTCGGCTGCGGCGCGATGGGATCGGTCTACGCCGCCCGCCTCGCCGGCGCCGGCCATGACCTCCTCGTCGTCGACGCGTGGGCGGACCACGTCCAGGCGATCGCCCGTGACGGACTCGCCCTCTCGGGCCCTGACGGCGAGAGAACCGCGCAGGTACGGGCGTTCCAGGCCCCACCCGCCGAACCGGTCGACCTCGTCGTGCTCGCCGTCAAGGCCGCCGATGTGGTGTCGGCCGCCGCCGGACTCGCTCCGCTGCTGGACGACGACACCGTCGTCCTCACCATCCAGAACGGCCTCGGCTCGGCCGAGGAGGTCGCCCGCGTGCTCGGCGCCGGCCGCCTCGCCGTCGGTATCGCCAGCGGCTTCGGCGCCTCCCTGACCGGCCCCGGCCGGGTGCACCACAACGCGATGAAGGCGCTGCGCTTCGGTGCCTACGACGGCGTCTCCGGTGGTGGTCTTCCCGCCGACGACGTCGAGCGGATCGCCGCCGCCTGGCGGGCCGGCGGCTTCGACGCCGCCGCGGTCGGCGACATCGCCGCGATGCAGTGGGAGAAGCTCATCTGCAATGTCGCCTACAGCGCCCCCTGCGCGCTCACCGGCCTCACCGTCGGCGAGGTGATGGACCATCCCGAGATGGGACCGATCAGCCGGGCGGCTGCCACCGAGGCGTGGGAGACGGCGCGGGCGCTGGGCATCGGGATCGACGTACCGGACCCGGTGGTGCACGTGCGCGACTTCGGCGCCCAGATGCCCGCCGCCAAGCCCTCGGCCCTGCTCGACCACGAAGCCGGACGCCGCAGCGAGATCGCCGTGATCAACGGCGCGATCCCGCGCGAGGCCGCCAAGGTCGGGCGGACCGCGCCGGTCAACGCCACGCTGACCGGGCTCGTCCGCACCCGCGAGGCGACCTTCTGAGAGCCGGGATCGCCGGTTTCTAGAGGTCTTCCGGCGCGCTCAACCGGCCCCGGATCGCCGTCGCCGCCGCCACCGGCGGCGAGACCAGGTGGGTCCGGGC
Organism: Pimelobacter simplex; assembly: GCF_024662235.1. GTDB lineage: Bacteria > Actinomycetota > Actinomycetes > Propionibacteriales > Nocardioidaceae > Nocardioides. Next base: position 4,330,600 of record NZ_CP096276.1, on the reverse strand, counting down.
GCCGTCGCCCTGGCGTCCCTCGAAGTTGCGGTTCGTCGTCGACGCCGAGCGGACGCCGGGCCCGAGGGCGTCCGGGTTCATCGCGGTGCACATCGAGCAGCCCGACCCACGCCACTCGAACCCCGCCGCGGTGAACACCTGGTCCAGCCCCTCGGCCTCCGCTGCCCGGACCACGGCCGCCGACCCCGGCACGACCAGCGCCCGTACGCCGTCGGCGACAGTGCCGCCGTTGGCCCGCAGCACATCCGCCGCGGCCCGCAGGTCCTCCAGCCGGCCGTTCGTGCACGAGCCGATGAACACGGTGTCGACGGCGATCGCGCGCATCGGCGTGCCGGAGGAGAGGCCCATGTACCGCAGTGCCCGCGCCGCCGTCTCGTCGCCCGGTGCGGGTTCCGGCACGACGTCGTCGAGCGCGACCGCCTGGCTCGGGTTGGTGCCCCACGTGACCGTCGGGGAGACGTCGGCCGCATCGATCGTGATCGAGCGGTCGAAGACCGCGCCGTCGTCGCTGCGCAGCGTCCGCCAGGAGTCGGTCGCCGCGTCCCACGCCGCTCCGGTCGGCGCGAACGGCCGCCCCTCGAGGTACGCCAGCGTGGTCCGGTCGGGCGCGATGACCCCACCCCGGGCACCGCACTCGATGCTCATGTTGCACAGGGTCATCCGCTCCTCGACGCCCAGCGCCTCGATGCAGCTGCCGCGCAGCTCCAGCACCGAGCCGGCACCGCCGTTGGCCCCGATCGCCCGCACCACGTGCAGCGCCAGGTCCTTGGCCGTCACGCCCGCCCGCAGGACGCCGTCGACCCGCACCTCGAAGCTGCGCGGCCGCTCCATCCACAGCGTCTGAGTGGCGAGCACGTGCTCCACCTGGCTCGTCCCTATCCCGAACGCCAGCGCTCCCAGCGCGCCGTGGGTGGACGTGTGCGAGTCGCCGCACACGATCGTCAGCCCCGGCTGGCTCAGCCCCTGCTCCGGACCGATCACGTGCACGATGCCGTTGCCCGCGGATCCCAGCGGGTGGTGCGGAACCCCGAACTCGGCGCAGTTGCGCCGCACCGTCTCCATCTGGAGGCGGCTCAGCGGGTCGAGCACGCCGTCGAGTCCCCCGGAGAGCAGGGGCGTGGTCGGGACGTTGTGGTCCTCGGTCGCGACCGTCAGGTCCGGACGGCGTACGCCGCGACCGGCCGCGCGCAGCCCGGCGAACGCCTGCGGCGAGGTCATCTCGTGGAGCAGGTGGAGGTCGACGTACAGCAGGTCGGGGCCGCCGCCACGGTCACTGCCGCGGACGACGACGTGGTCGTCCCAGAGCTTGTCGAGGAGCGTGCGGGGACCCACCGGGTCAGCCGGTGACGGCCGCCGGCTGCCTCCGGTCGGCGGCGGTGCGCGGCGCGGTGCCGAGGTCGTCGGCGTTGAACGCACGCATCCAGCACGCGAACTCGAGCAGCACCCCGTCCGGGTCCTGGAAGTAGAACGACCGGACGTACACGCCGTCGTGCATCTCCGCCGCCACCTGCGAGGCGCTGTCGTCGTGGTTGACGATCGGCCCCACCCGCACGCCGGCCGCCTTGAGCTTGGCCCGGTACTCCTGGAACTTCTCCGGCGGGACGTCGAACGCCACGTGGTTGAGCGAGCCGATCGCGCTCGTCCACTCGCCGAAGCCGGGCTTCTCGACCGGCGCCGAGATGCCCGGGACGCCGTCGGGGGCGTCGGGGAACCAGAAGAACGCCAGCGAGTTGCCGTTGCCCGCGTCGAAGAAGAAGTGCTGGCCGAGGTCGTCGGGCAGGTCGAGCGTCTTGAGCAGGGGCATGCCGAGGATGCCGCTGTAGAAGTCGACCGTCCGCTGCATGTCCGAGGACACCAGAGCCACGTGGTTGAAGCCGCGGAGCTCGAACTGGGTGTTGGCGTTGCCGCTCATCGACCTGCCTGCCTTTCGTCGCAGAAACTGATACTGACATCAGATTCAGGTATGAAACTAACACCAGGTTCGAATTCCACGCAAGAGTCGCCCCGCTCTGCCGGATCGGCGCCCCGGTTCCGGTACAACTGACCTGTGACCAGCACGCAGGCGCCCCGCCCCACCAAGCGGGGCCGGCAGACCCTCGAGGCGATCGACGCTGCCGCGCGCAAGGTCATCGCCGAGAAGGGCTTCCTCAAGATGACGGTGTCCGACATCGTCAAGGAGGCCGGCAAGTCCCCGGCCTCGTTCTACAACTACTACGACTCCAAGGAAGCGCTCCTCGAGCACTGGGCCCGCCAGTTCCAGGACGAGGCGCGTGACCGGCTCCAGGTCGCCGAGCAGAACGTCGGCTCGGATCCCCGTGAGCGCATCGAGGCCGCCGCCCGCGCGCACTGGGAGACCTACCGCGCCCGGATGGCCGAGATGGTCGGCGTCTTCCAGCTCGCGATGATCAACGACGAGTTCTCGCGGGTCTGGGACGAGATCTGCATGGAGGCCGAGTCGGGCATCGCCCGCGCGGTCGCCCGGGCGCAGCAGCGGGGCTTCTGCCCCGGGGTCGACCCGAACCTGACCGCCGGTGCGATCGTCGCGATGCTCAACATGTTCTGCTACGAGAACCTCGCCAACGGGCGGGCCGCCGACGTGAACGACGAGGCGTGCATCGCGACGCTCGCGAACGCCTGGTACCACGCGATCTACTGGACCGCGGACTAGCGGACTGACAGACCAGCGGACTGGCCGACCGGCGGACTAGCGCGCCTGCTCGGCCTGGAGGCGTAGTCCGGCGAGCAGCAGGTCGAGCCCGGCGCGGAACTGGTCGGCGTCGTCGTGCCCCTCGAACTCGTCGACCACCTCGTGCAGGAACGGGTACGACGCCGGGTCGAGCCCGCGCCACTGGTCGGCGTAGCGGCTGAGGTACTCGTCGCGCCCGACCGTGCCGTCGAGCACCTCCTGGGGCGGCTGCTGCCCGAGGTCGGCGGCGATGCCGATGGCGAAGCCGAGGATCGCCGACACCGCGTGGAAGCTCTGGCGCGGGGTGAGGCCGAGGCGGAGGACCTGCTGCCCGATGCGTTCGTAGAGCAGGAGCCCGTTGGGCTGCGTGCCGGTGTCGCGCATGAAGTACGCCGCCAGCCACGGCCGCTCGACGATGGTGCCGAAGAGCGACACGGCGATCGAGCGGAGGTCGTCGATCGGGTCCGGGCTGCCGGCGAACGCCTCGGTGTCGACGAGCACGCCCGCGAGGACGTGGTCGGTGGCGCGGTCGAGGAGCTCGTCCTTGTTGGCGACGTACCAGTAGATGCTGGCGACGCCGCCGCCGAGCCGGGCGGCGAGTGCGCGGAAGGTCAGCGCCGGCTCGCCGGCCTCGTCGAGCAGTGCCACGGCCTCGCCGATCACCGCCTCGAGGGAGTGCGACGCGCGGCGCCGTCCGCCGGGGCGCGCTCCTGCCGGGGTCCGCCTCGTCGGTGCTGCCATGTCGTTCATCCCATCACATCGGGCGCCGTGGTCTTGCCTCGCATCGAACACCGTTCTATCGTATCGAACGTCGTTCGAGAATCGAACGCTGTTCGATACCACTGGAGGTGTCCGATGGAACCCGCTCCCCACGCCGCCACCGCGGCCGCACCGCAGGCCGCGGCGCCGTCCGCCGCCGGCGCGCAGACCTACTCCTCCCTCCGGGCGGCGTGGATCCCGCTGGCCGCGCTCTGCCTGGCCTTCTTCGTCGAGATGGTCGACAACACGCTCCTGACCATCGCGCTGCCCACGATCGGCCGCGACCTGGGGAGCGGGACGACCGCGCTCCAGTGGGTCACGGGCGCCTACTCGCTCACGTTCGGCGGGCTCCTGCTGACGGCGGGCTCCGCGGCCGACCGGCTCGGCCGGCGCCGGGTGCTGCTGGTCGGGCTCGCCGTGTTCGGCGTCGTGAGCCTCGCGGTGGTCGCGGTCGAGTCGGCCGGTGAGCTGATCGCGCTGCGCGCGGCGCTCGGTGTCGCGGCGGCCGCGATGGCGCCGATCACGAATTCGCTGGTGTTCCGGCTGTTCGACGACCAGGCGCTGCGGATGCGGGCGATGACGTTGATGATCGTCGTCGGGATGAGCGGCTTCATCCTCGGTCCGCTGCTGGGTGGCTCGGCCCTGGCGCACGTGCGCTGGGAGTGGCTGCTGGTCGTCAACGCGCCCATCGCGCTCATCGCCTGGATCGGGGTACGGATCGGCGTGGCCCCCGACCGCCCCGAGGACCTGACCAGCGAGCGCCTCGACCTGCCGGGCGCGGTGCTGAGCATTGCGGCGATCGGGTTCGCCTGCTACGCGCTCACCAGCGGTGTCGAGCACGGGTGGGTGTCGGTCGTGACGCTGGGCTCGGTCGCGGCGGCGGTGCTCGCGCTCGTCGCGTTCGTCCGCCACGAGCGGCGTACGGCGGCGCCGATGCTCGATCTCGGGGTCTTCTCCGACGGCACGGTCCGCGGGGCCGCCCTCGCCCAGGTCGGTACGTCGATCGCGATGGCCGGTGTCATGTTCGGCCTGATCCTGCACTTCCAGTACGCCTACGGCTGGAGCCCGGTCCGCGCCGGCCTCGCCAACCTCCCGCTCATCGTCACGATGATCGTCGCGACGCCGGTCTCGGAGCAGCTCGCGAAGCGGCTCGGGCACCGGGTCGCCTGCCTCGTCGGCGCGGCGCTCCTGGCCGGCTCGCTCGCGGGCCTGGCGTGGGGCGTCGACCACGGCTATCCCGCGATCGCCGCCTGCATGGTGGTCCTGACGATCGGCCTGCGCACGGTGATGACCATCTGTGCGGTGGCCCTCGTCAGCGCGATGCCCAGCAACCGGACCTCGCTCGGCGCCGCGCTCAACGACACGGCCCAGGAGGTCGGTACGAGCGTCGGCACCGCGGTGGTCGGCACCCTCGTCGCGGCTCTGGTCACGACGAGCCTGCCGCCGGGGGTGTGGAGCAGCGAGCTCGTCGCGTCGTTCTTCCACGGCGAGCGCGTCATCTACGGAGTGCTGGCCGTCGTGGTCGGGATCGTCGCCGGCTGGGGCGCCCTGACGCTGACGGACTCACGCGTGACCGAGGAGCCGCGGGAGGAGCCGGTCCCGGCCTGACCCTGGACGTCGCCGTCCCGCTCTGATACAAACCTGACATCAGATTCGTATTTAGGAGTGAGATGTCGACCATCGAGCGCACCTTCGTCGGCCTGCCGTCCCTGAACCTCCCGCGCGCGGGCGCCGGTGGCCACCCGTGCCAGGGCATCTACCACCGGCGGGCGGGGACGCAGCCGAAGGTCGCGATCATCGCGACGCACTACCAGATCGACTTCTCGGAGCACTACCTCGCTTCGTTCCTCGCCGAGCGCGGGTTCGGCTTCCTGGGCTGGAACACCCGGTTCCGCGGGGACGAGGCGCACTTCCTGCTCGACCACGCGCTGAGCGACATCGGCGTCGGCGTCCGGTGGCTGCGCGAGGAGGCCGGGGTCGACACGGTGATCCTGCTCGGCAACTCCGGGGGTGGCTCGCTGATGGCGGCGTACCAGTCGCAGGCGGTGGAGCCGATGGTGACCGCGCTGCCGGGCATGCAGCTGGCCCGGGGTGTCGAGGACCTGCCGCTCGCGGACGGCTACCTCTCGACGGCGGCGCACCTCGGGCGCCCCGACGTCCTCACCGCGTGGATGGACGGGTCCGTCACCGACGAGAGCGACCCGCTGGCGACCGATCCCGAGCTCGACCTGTTCAACCCCGCCAACGGCCCGGCGTACGACGACGCGTTCGTCGCGCGCTACCGGGCGGCCCAGGAAGCGCGGAACCACCGGATCACCCGCTGGGTCAAGGACGAGCTGGCCCGGCTGACCGCGGCCGGCTACCACGACCGGCCGTTCTCGGTCGCCCGCACGTGGGCCGACCCGCGGATGGTCGACCCGACGCTGGAGCCGACCCGGCGCGAGCCGAACAGCTGCTACGCCGGTGTTCCCGAGCGCGCGAACCGCTCCGTCTACGGCATCGCTTCGGCGTGCACGCTGCGGACCTGGCTGTCGCTGTGGAGCCTCGAGGACTCCCAGACCCGCGCCCACGCGCACCTGCCGAAGATCACCGTCCCGGCGCTCGTGGTCAACGGCAATGCCGACACCGGCGTCTTCCCGAGCGACGCGCAGGCCATCCACGACCTGCTCGGCGCGAGCGACAAGGAGTCCCACGAGCTCGACGCCGACCACTACTTCCTCAACGACGGGGCGCGCGACGAGGTCGCCGACCTGATCGAGGCCTGGATCGGCAAGCGCTTTGCCTGAGCCGATGATCGACGTCTCCGACCGCTTCTTCGCGGCCGCCACCGCCCAGGATCTCGACGCCGTCCGCGCGCTCTACGCCGAGGACGCCCGGATCTGGCACAACTGGGACGACCACGAGCAGGACGTCGACGAGAACCTCGCCACGCTCGGCAGCCTGCCGCAGCGCTACGACCGCTTCGAGTACGACGCCGTGCGCACGGTCGCGCTCGCCGACGGCTTCCTGCGCCAGCACGACATCGTGGTCGAGCGGGCCGGGCGGTCGGCCCGGGTGCCGGCGATCCTGCGCGGGTACGTCGCCGAGGGGCGGATCACCCGGATCGAGGAGTACTTCGACCTCGGCCAGCTGGCCGAGGTCCGCGCCGCCCAGCGCTGACCCCGCCCGGGGGCCGGGCCGGGGTCGGGCCGGGGCCCGCGCCGTCTCGCCAGGCGGGCCCCAGCACGCGGTCTGACTGGAACTGCCTCATCATGCTGTCATGGACGTCGCGGGTGCGGGCGACCCGATCTGGGTCGTGAAGCGGTGGCGCCGCTACGGCAACGACCGCCTGTACGTCGAGCTGGCCGACGGCGCCAAGGTCGGCTACTGGGACCTGGTCGCCGACACCGCGCACCCCAGCACGCCCGCTGACGAGGCGCTGCTGCTGCGGGCCGTCGCCGACTGGAAGGGCGGCCACCAGACCGCCCCCGCGCCGCCCGCTCCGCTGCCTGCTGCACCGCGCCCCGAGCCGGGGCGCGCCCCCGAGCCGGAGCCCGAGCCCGACCCCGAGCCCGTCGCCCCCTTGCCCTGGATCGACCTCGCGACGACTCCTCCCGGCGCCGCCGCCCGCGAGCAGGCCGAGGCGGCCCGCGCGGCCGCGCCGATCAAGACGGTGCTGGCCCGGGTGCTGGGCGTGCACACCGACGAGCGGGCGTGGCGGCTGGGCGCGGTGGGGGAGGAGCAGGTCGCCGCGCAGCTGGCCAAGGTGGCCCGGGACGACGGGCGGTGGCGGTTCCTGCACGCGATCCCGGTGGGCAACCGGGGCAGCGACATCGATCACCTGGTGATCGGGCCCGGGGGCGTGTTCACGGTCAACACCAAGCACCACCCGGGCGCGAGCATCTGGGTGGGCGGCGAGACGTTGCTGGTCAACGGGACGCGGCAGCCCTACATCCGCAATGCGCGGCACGAGGCGGAGCGGGCCGGGCGGCTGCTGAGCGCGGCGTGCGGGTACCCGGTCCACGTCGGTGGTCTGGTGGTGCCGGTCAACACCGACGAGGTGGTGGTCAAGAGCCAGCCGGCGGGCGTGGCCGTCGTCCCGCGGCGCCGGTTGGCGGGATGGCTGCGGCGGCACGGGGAGATCCACCCACCGTCGACCGTCGAGGCCATCTTCGCGATGGCTCGACGGTCGACGACGTGGCAGTGAACGGGCTCAGCCTGAGCCCGGGCAGCCGCCCGGGCCAGCGCTAGCGCTAGCGCTGCGGTACGGCGGCCGACGTGCGCGCCGGGACGCGCAGGCCGGTCGAGGCGCCGGCGCTGCGGAACGCCTGGACGGCGCCCTCGGTGTCGCCGACCTCGGTGAGGAGCTCGGCGAGCTCGAACCACAGCTGGGCGGCCCGGCGGTCGGAGCCGGCCGCGGTCAGCGCGGTGACGCCGTCGCGGAACAGCTCGCGGGCGGCCTCGCGGTCGCCGTCGGCGAAGGCGATCCGGCCGCGCAGCACCGAGACGGAGGCGCGCAGCACCGAGGCGTCCTCGGGTGCGGTGGCGGTGGCCTTCTCGACGCACGAGCGGGCGGCGTCGTGGTCGCCGAGCGCGAAGTGCGCCTTGCCGCGGGTCAGGTGCACGAGCGCGACCTCGGTGGCGGAGGCGCCGGACCAGGCGAGCTCCTGCTCGGCACCGGCCAGGGTGGCCAGGGCCGCGGCGGGGTCGGCCGGGTCGGAGAGCAGCTGGAGGTTGGCGACCTGGGCGCGCAGCGTGGCCAGGTTGCGGTTGTCGTCGCTGAGCGCGAAGAGGGCGAGCGCCTTGTCGGAGAGCTCGAGCGCGGCCTGGGTGCCGCCGCGCTGGGCCTCGGCCCGGCTCGCCTTCCAGTACGCCGTGGCCTTGCCGACCGCGGAGTCGTGCTGCTCGGCGGCCTCGAGGGTGCGTGCGCACATGCGCATCGCCTGGCCGGTGTCGCCCTGGAGCTCGTAGGCGCCGGCGACGGTGACGGTCAGCTCGACGGCCTCGCTGAGCCCGGACAGGCCGAGCTCGTCGATCATCGTGGCGGAGCGCTCGGCGATGCTGATCGCGCGGGTGTGGTCGCCGCTGTCGCGGTAGCACCGGCACAGCGCGACGAGCGCCTCGAGCCAGCCCGCGTCGGGCGTCGGGGCCGAGGTGAGGTCCTCGAGGAGGAGGATCGCGCCGTCGAGGTCGCCGCTCGCTTCGAGCGCTCCGGCCCGGACCTGGCGCGCCGCGCGCTGCACGAAGTCGATCCGCTCGGTCGCCGGGTCGTCGAGCACCGCGCCGACCGCGGCCAGGGCGCCGTCGGGGTCACCGGAGATCAGGCTCAGCCGGGCGTGGTCGACGGCGAGGCGCAGCTCGTGCACCTTGTCCCGGGGGACGTCGAGGAGCAGGTCCTCGAGCGTGACGCCCATCCGGTTCGCCATTCGTTCGAGCAGGCCGGCCTCCGGACGGCGCTGGCCGTCCTCGATCCGGGACAGGTACGCCGCCGAGACGTCGTCACCTGCGACCTGGGCCTGGGTCATCCCGGCGGCCACACGCGCGATGCGCATGCGGCGGCCGAGCTCTGCCGCGTCGATGGTGCGGCTCAATTCCGCGAGGTGTGTGTCCACAGCGCCTATTCTGCCTCGACTTGACAAGGAGCGATACGAGGGACACGCATTTTGGTCGAGGTCACCGGAAGTTCGGTACGCCGCCGTCCGGGGCGGCGCCCGGCTTCGGACCCAGGCAGACGGCCACGAGCTCGCCCGCGGCCTCTCCGCTGAAGACCGCCCAGCCGCGGTCGAAGGACACCAGCTCGGTGCCTCCTGCCGGGGTCCGGACGATCGCGGTGCTCGGGATGACGTCGCGGTCGAACCCGGTGACCGAGCAGCGGTTCTGCTCCATCAACGCGTCGAGCGGTCCCATCGACAGGCCGAGCTGGGTGGAGGGCGCGCTCGGCTTGGGTGTCGAGACGACACCGACCGCGCCGAAGCCGACCAGCAGGGTGAGAGCGGCGACCGTGGTCGCCGTCCGCACGGAGTGGACGCCGACCCGCAACCAGCGGGGAGGCGTGATGGTGTCGCGCACCTTCGTCCCCCTCGTCCGGTCTGGTCGTCCACGTTCGGTCCGTCGTGATCTCAACGACCTGGACGGCGCCGGGTCACGACTGGTCGGCTACCGGCAGGATGGGTCCATGAGCATGACCTGGTTCGACTCACCGACCGACGCGACGGCCCGGCTCGAGGGTGCCGGCTACCTCGCGGACGCAGCGACGGCGACCACCACGTTCCTCGCGGGCGCACTGGAGAAGCCGCTCCTGCTGGAGGGTCCGGCCGGTGTCGGCAAGACCGAGCTGGCCAAGGCGGTCTCGCGCGCGACGGGCGCCGAGCTGGTGCGGCTCCAGTGCTACGAGGGGCTCGACGAGGCCCGCGCGCTCTACGAGTGGAACTACAAGAAGCAGTTGCTTGCGATCCAAGCCAGCGGCGCCGAGGCACAGGCAGGACCAGGGACCACTGGGGACGGCGACCACCAATCCCGGCCATGGGAGGACCTGGACCGGAGCATCTTCACCGAGGAGTTCCTGCTGACCCGGCCGCTGCTCACCGCGATCCGGCGCGAGGAGCCGACGGTGCTGCTCATCGACGAGGTCGACAAGACCGACATCGAGGTCGAGGGCCTGCTGCTCGAGGTGCTCAGCGACTTCCAGGTCACGATCCCCGAGCTGGGCACGGTCGCCGCGACCCGCCGTCCCTACGTCGTGCTCACGTCCAACGCGAGCCGCGAGCTCTCCGAGGCCGTGAAGAGGCGCTGCCTCTACCTGCACATCGACTACCCGGACGCCGCCCGCGAGCGGCAGATCCTCCAGCAGCAGGTGCCCGCCCTCGACGACCGGATCGCCGAGCAGCTCGTCGCCACGGTCGGCCGGCTGCGCGAGCTCGAGCTCAAGAAGGCGCCGTCGATCGCGGAGTCCGTCGACTGGGCGCGCACGCTCATCGCACTCGAGATCCGCGAGCTCGACGAGAAGGCGATCAAGGACACCCTCGGCGCCGTCCTCAAGCACCAGTCCGACCACGAGCGTGCGGTCAAGGAGCTCAAGCTCGCCCGGGCTTGAGGACGCCATGACCGACCGCACCGACCAGTCCGGGCTGCTCGACCGCCACCTCGCGTTCGTCGAGGCGCTGCGCGGCGCCGGGCTGTCGGTGTCGCTCGCCGAGGACATCGACGCCGTCGCGGCCCTGGCGGCCGTGCACTGGTCCGACCGTACGACGGTCCGGGACGCCTTCGCCGCGACGCTGGTCAAGAAGCAGGCCCAGCGCACGACCTTCGACGCGCTCTTCGACGTCTACTTCCCCGCGATGGTGGGCGATGGCGCCGCAGCGGCCGCCGACGCGGACGACGCCGACGCGGCCGGCCCGAGCAAGGACAACGCCACCGCGCTGGTGGGTTTCCGCGACCGGCTGGCCGAGGCGCTCGAGGCTGCCCAGCTCGACGACGCCCAGCTGCGCCAGATGGCCGCCGAGATGGTCGGCACGTTCGGCGCGATGCCCGGTCGCGGGCCGGGGCTGTCGTCGTGGTCGGCCTACACCGCGCTCCAGCGGGTCGCCCCGCAGGAGCTGATCGACCGGCTGGTCGCGGGTCTGATGAACGCCGGGGCCGACGAGGACGACGCCCGCCGCCAGGCCGGTCGCCGGATCGGCGCGTTCACGGCCCTCGTCGAGGACGACGCCCGCCGGCGGATCGCCGAGGAGAAGGGGCCCGACCACGTCGCCGACGTCGCGATCCGGCCGAGCATCGACAAGCTCGCGTTCATGGCCGCGCGGCGTACCGACCTCGACGAGATGCGCAAGGAGATCTTCCCCCTCGCGCGCCGGCTCGCGACCCGGCTCGCCAAGGAGCAGCACTCCCGGCACGCGCGGACCGCGCCGCTCGACTTCCGTCGTACGGTGCGCGCGTCGATCGCCACCGGCGGCGTCCCGATCACCACGCACCACCGGCCCAAGCGCCCGCACCGCACCGACCTGGTCGTGCTGTGCGACGTGAGCGGATCGGTCGCCAACTTCGCCCAGTTCACGCTGCTGTTCGTGTTCGCGCTGCGTGAGGTCTTCCAGTCGATGAGGGCGTTCACGTTCATCGACCACGTGCACGAGGTGACCGGCCACTTCCGCCCGGGCGCCGACCCCGTCGACGTCCTCTCCGACCTCGCGGCCAGCGCCAGTCACGCGGCGCTGTGGGGCCGGACCAACTACGGCCGGGCGTTCACGAAGTTCGCCGAGAACCACGCCGACGCGCTCACCCCCAAGACCACGCTGCTGATCCTGGGCGACGCGCGCTCCAACTACAGCGACCTGCACGAGGACACCCTCCGGCAGCTCACGGGCTCGGTGAAGCGCACCTTCTGGCTCAACCCCGAGCACCAGCGCAACTGGGGCACCGGTGACTCCGCGGCCCCCACCTATGCCGAGATCGTGCGGATGATCGAGTGCCGCAACCTCACCCAGCTCAGCGAGTTCGTGCACGAGCTCGCCTGGTGATGCGGTGAGGCCGGTGGGCACGGGTCAGGCAGTGAACTCCAGCGGCTCGTTCTCGACCGGCTTGCGGAAGACCAGCAGGTCCTTGAAGTAGTTCATCTTGAGCCGCCACGGCTCGACCGAGCCCTGCTTCGGGAACTGCTCGATCGAGCGCATGACGTAGCCCGCCTCGAAGTCGAGGAACGGCTCCTCGGCGACGGCCGGGTCGCGGCGCGGTACGACGACGCGCGTGCCGGTCTTGTCCATGTGCTGGAGCACGCGGACGACGTACTGGCAGACGAGGTCTGCCTTGAGCGTCCAGGACGCGTTGGTGTAGCCGACGATGAACGCGAAGTTCGGGATGTCGCTGAGCATCATGCCCTTGAACGCCATCGTGTCGGGCAGCTTGACCTCGGCACCGTCGACGGCGAGCGTCGCGCCGCCGAAGACCTGGAGGTTGAGGCCGGTCGCGGTGACGATGATGTCGGCCTCGAGCTCCTGGCCGGACTCGAGCAGGATGCCCTTGTCGGTGAAGCGCGCGATGCGGTCGGTGACCATGTCGACGGTGTGCCGGCGCAGCGCCTTGAACAGGTCGCCGCGCGGGACGACGCACAGCCGCTGGTCCCAGGGGGCGTAGGGCGGCGTGAAGTGCTCGTCGTACGAGACGTCCTTGGGGAGCTGGCGCTCGGACATCCGGCGGATCAGGGCGCGCGCCTCGCGCGGCCGGGCGCGGCAGAACTCGTAGAAGCCGATCGTCATCGCGAGGTAGCGGCCGCGGACGAGCTTGCCGGCGACCTTGTCGGGCAGCGTCTGCAGCAGTCGGTAGGAGATCGGGTCGGTGAGCGGCTGGCTGACGATGAACGTCGGCGTGCGCTGGAGCATCGTGACGTGCCCGGCGCCGCTCTCGGCCAGCGACGGGATCAGCGTGACGGCGGTGGCGCCGGAGCCGATGACGACGACCTTCTTGCCCTGGTAGTCGAGGTCCTCGGGCCAGTGCTGCGGGTGGATCACCTGACCCTGGAAGTCGCCGATGCCCTCGAAGTCGGGCGTGAAGCCCTCGTCGTAGCGGTAGTAGCCGGACGTCGACCACAGGAAGCCCGCGGTGATCTGCTTGGTCTCGCCGGTGTCGGTGCGCTCGACGGTGACGGTCCAGCGCGCGTCGTCGGTGGAGAACTCCGCGTGCACGAGCTTGTGGTGGTAGCGGATGTGCTGGTCGATGCCGTTCTCGCGCGCGGCCTCCTGGAGGTAGGCGCGGATGTCGGCACCGTCGGCGATGGCCTTCTTGCCCTTCCAGGGCTTCCAGCCGAAGCCGAGGGTGTACATGTCGGAGTCGGAGCGGATGCCGGGGTAGCGGAACAGGTCCCAGGTACCGCCGAGGGCGTCGCGCATCTCGAGGATGGCGTACGACCGGGCCGGGAAGGCCTTGCCGACGTGGTAAGCCGCGTCGATGCCGGACAGGCCGGCGCCGATGATGAGGACGTCGAGGTGCTCCACGGAGTCGGACATCTACGCTTCCTTCAGGTTGAGGAGCTGCTCGACCGGGAGGTCGGGCACCTCGATGTTGCGGGAGGCGGCGAGCCCCTCGATCTGCAGCCAGGTCACGTCGGCCAGCAGCCGGGTGAACTGGGGGGCCGGCGGGCGCAGCTCCTCGCGGGAGCTCCAGTTGCGGACGGCGGCCATCACGCCACCGACGAGCAGGAAGACCCACGGCGTCAGGGCGTCGCGGTCGTCCTCCTCGACGTCGGCCTCGAGGACGGCGAGGAAGCCGCCGATGACCAGCTCGATCTGCTCGGCGATCTGGCCGATCGCGACGTCGAGCGGCTTGGACGCGGCGCCCGCGATGTCGCGCTCGGCGAACCTCATCAGGGCGACGTTGTCGGCGCCCCAGCCGACGTAGGCGTGGACGATCCGCTCGACGATCTCGCGCGGGGTGCCCTCGAGGGTGACCGCGGCGAGCAGGAGCTCGCCGGCGCGGGTGCAGATCTCCTGCTGGATGGCGACGTCGAGGTCGGTGCGGTCCTCGAAGTAGCGGTAGAGCACGGTGCGGTGCACGGAGGCCTCGTCGGCGATCAGCTGCACGCTCAGCTCGGCACCGGGCTCGAGGTCGCGCGCGAGCACCGTCAGGGCGGCGTCGATGACGGCCTGCCGGCGGTCGGCGTTGTGCTGCTGCCAACGCCGCTTGCGGCCGTCGGTCGAATCGCGTCTCCCGTTGCCGGTCGCCACGGCGACACCTCCTCGCATCGTCACGATGTCAGCGACACCGTACGACGAAGCAGCCCGCGCCGCCGGGTCGCGACCGGAGTCGCGGCGACCGAGCGCTGCTCGGCGACGTCGGTGATCTTGGCCCGCGGCCGGCCCGCCTGCGCGCCCCGCTCGCGCTCGGCGGCGTCGAGGCGCTGCCAGGCGGCGAGGTCGGCGGCCTGGGGGTACCGGGCGGTGACGAGGGCGGTGAGCTCGGCGGCTGAGCCGGTGGGTGCGGGGAGTCCGGCGTCGAGGTCGTCGAGGATCGTCTCGACGGTCTCCTGGGCGTCGGTCTTGTTGGTGCCGATGAAGCCGGTCGGGCCGCGCTTGATCCAGCCCACGACGTAGAGGCCGGGCTCGACCCGGCCCTCGTGGTTCGGCACGGTCGCGGTGCGCTCGTCGAACGGCAGCCCGGCGACGGGGCGGCCGCGGTGGCCGACGGAGCGGACGACCAGGCCGGCCTCGATGGTGCGGACGTCGTCGGTGGCGACGGCGCGGACCGTGCCGTCGGCGTCGGCGACGAGCTCGTTGCGGGCGACCCGGACGCCGGTGACCCGGCCGTCGGCGCCGAGGACCTCGACGGGGGAGGAGGTGAACGCGAGGACGATCCGGCGTCGGCCGGCGTCGCCCGAGGGGGCGCGCTCCCCGAGCTCGCGCAGCAGGGTGCTGCGCTGGTCGTCGCCGGTGAGCAGCGCCGGGTCGGCCTCGACGACCACGTCGACGTCGTCGAGCGCGGCCAGTCCGATCAGCTCGGGCACGGTGAACGCCGCCTGGGCGGGACCCCGCCGGCCCAGCACGACGACCTCGCGGACCGCGCTGGCGCGCAGCTGGTCGAGCGGGCCGGGAGCCAGGTCGGTGCGCTCCAGCACGTCGATCGGGCGGGCCAGGATGCGGGCCACGTCGAGGGCGACGTTGCCGTTGCCGACGACGACCGCCCGCTCGTGGGCGAGGGGGACGTCCAGCGCCTGCTGGTCGGGGTGGCCGTTGTACCAGCCGACGACGGCGGTCGCGGGGACCGAGCCGGCGAGCTCCTCGCCGGGGATGTCGAGGCTGCGGTCGGCGGAGGCGCCGACGGCGTAGACGACCGCGTCGTAGTGGGCGCGCAGGTCGGCGAGCGTCACCGCGTCGGCCCGGTCGGGGGCGCCGACCTCGACGTCGAGGAAGTAGCGGAACCGCGGCTGGCGCTCGATCGCCTCGAAGAGCCGGGTGACGAGCTTGGTCGAGGCGTGGTCCGGTGCGACGCCGTGGCGGACCAGCCCGTACGGCGTGCGCAGCCGGTCGTAGACGTCGACGCCGCCGACCTCGGGGTGCTTGAGCAGCTCGTCGGCCGTGTAGAGCCCGGCGGGCCCGGCACCGACCACGGCGACCCGGAACGGGCCGGTGCGGGTGAGCCGGCGCTGCTGGGGGACCAGCGCGACCGGCGTCCGGTCGGCGTGCGGGAAGGCGTCGTAGTAGGCGGCGTTGAGCTCGAGGAACGGCAGCTGCTTGGTCGTCAGCGCCGCGTCCGGCACCATCGCGCCGACCGGGCAGGCCGTGGCGCAGGCCCCGCAGCCGACGCAGGAGTCTGCGTCGACGTAGACCATCTCGGTGGTGCCGAAGCCCGGCTCACCGGGAGCGGGGTGGATGCAGTTGACCGGGCAGGCGACGACGCACGAGGCGTCGGCGCAGCACGACTGCGTGACGACGTAGGCCATGGTGGGTCCGCGGTCCGCTCAGACGGCGGCGGACTTGGGCTCGCTGCGGAAGCGCGAGGGACGGCCGTCGATGCCGAGCAGGCGCCACACGCGGCGCGAGACGCGGTTCATCAGGCCGAGCTCGTCGGCGAGCATGCGCACGTCGCCGAAGGTGTCGCGCAGGAGCTTCTCGGACTTGTCGGACTTCCAGTAGACCTCGCGCATGACGCTCTTGGGGATGTCGAGGTCCTTCTGCATCTTGCGCGTGGGCTTCATGATCACGTCGCACAGCACCCGCATGATCAGCGGGTAGGCGAGCGAGAGCCCGAAACGCTGGAGCGTGCCGTAGTCCTTGGAGCGCTCGACCAGGTAGGAGTGCGCGAAGCCGATGTGGCGGGCCTCCTCGGCCACGTGGATCTGCATCACCCGGGTGACCATGGGGTGCATCTCGTGGCCCGAGCGCAGCACGGACTTCTGGAGGTAGTCGATCGGCTCCTCGCCGGCCAGGATGCCCATGAAGAAGACGTTGGGCAGGCCGCGGCCGGCCAGGGTGAGCAGCGGCGCGACCTTGACGAACCAGCCGGGGCCGCCCTGGACGTCGATGCCGATCCGGTTGACGCCCTCCTGGAACATCTGGGTGTGGTGGCACTCCTCGGTCACCTCGTGGGTGGAGTAGCGGAACTCCGCCTGGCCGTTGGGCATGCCGATCAGGTGGTTCATCACGCCGGCGATGAGCAGCTGCTCGAACTGGAGGCCGACCTTCATGATGTTGGCCATCCGGTACATGCCGATCTCGATCTGGCGCTCCTGCGGGAGCGAGCGGTACCAGTCGGTGCCGCCGAGCGAGTCGATCTCGGGGAGGATCCAGCGCGGGTCGTTCGGCACGACCTCGAGCTCGGGGCTGTCCCAGGCGATGTCGAGGAAGGCGTCGAAGTGCTGGTGGACCGACGCCTCGGACAGCACGCGCAGCGTGTCCTGGTAGCTCAGGCCAGTGGTGTCGACAGGGGTGTCGACGGGGGTGTCGGCGGTCGCAGTCATGTCGTCGGTCCGTTTCTCGTCATCGAAATCAGGAGCATGCGCTGTGTTAGCGCAACACCATGTTGCGTACATTGACCGGGGTTTTGTCAAGCGATTCGTCGAAGATTTGAGTACTCGTGCCCAGCCTGGACGGCGCTCGGGTGATCAGGATCTCTCCCATGTCCCACGCCCTGCTGCCCTCCGCCGCCGCCCTCGCCGACCGCACCCCGCCCGAGCGCAACCGGGTCGTCGACCTGCTGCGCGCGGTCGCGATCCTGGTCGTCGTCCTCGGGCACTGGCTGATGGCGGCCGTGTACGTCGACCGCGAGGGCGGTCTGCACCGCGGCGACCTGCTCGACCTCGCCGCGTGGACCCACCCGCTGACCTGGGTGCTCCAGGTGATGCCGGTGTTCTTCCTCGTCGGCGGCTACGCCAACGCGCTGTCGTGGCGCTCGGCCCGCCGCCGCGCCCAGCCGTACGGCGGCTGGCTCCGGTCCCGGTTGCGCCGGCTGGTGCTGCCCGTGCTCCCGCTCATGGTGTTCTGGGCGGTCCTGGCACCGGCGGCGCACGCGCTCGGCGCCGACCCGGACCTGCTCCGGATCGCCAGCCGAGCCTCGCTCGTGCCGACCTGGTTCCTCGCGGCGTACGTCGTCGTGGTCGCGGTCGCGCCCCTCACCCTGCTCGCGTGGGAGCGGGCGGGCTGGTGGGCGGTCGCCGGCGGGCTGGCGCTGGGTGGGCTGGTCGACTACGTCAGCGTGAGCCGGGACCTGCTCGCGGTGGGCTTCCTCAACTACGTCGTGGTGTGGTCGACGGTGCACATGCTCGGCTACGCCTGGCTCGACGGACGGCTCGCCTCGGCCGGTCGCCGGCTGGCGCTGGTGGTGCTCGGGCTCGGCGTCCTGTGGCTGCTCACGGTCCACGGCCCCTATGCGGTCTCGATGGTCGGCGTCAGCACCGACGAGATCGACAACGCCTACCCGACCCGGGTCACCCAGGGCTTCCTCGGGCTGCTCCAGGCCGGCGTCGTGCTCAGCCTGGAGCCGCTGCTGCGACGGCTGGTCGCGCGGCGCCGGGTGTGGGTCGCCACGGTGCTGGTCAACGGCCGGATCATGAGCATCTACCTGTGGCACCTGACGATGCTCGGCGTCCTCGTCGCGGGCTCCCTGGCGCTCGACGGCCTCGGCCTGCACCGGCTGCCCGACACCGCGGGCTGGTGGGCGACCCGGCCGCTGTACTTCGGGGTGCTGGCGCTGCTGACCGCCGGTGCGGTCGCGCTCGTGGGGCGCTTCGAGACGCCCGCGGCGGACCCGCGGCCCGCGCCCGCCGCCTGGCGGCCGGTGCTGGCGGTGCTCGGCGTGTGCGGCGGTCTCGGTGCGCTGGCCGCGCTCGGGATCGCCCGGGACGGCGCGATCCTCTGGTACCTCCCGCTGGTCCCGATCGCCGCCTGCCTGGTCGGGGGCGTGGTCCGGCTGCCGGGTAGCCTCGGCCGCCATGCAGCTGATCCGGCCCGGTGAGCCCCGCAGGTTCGTCCAGCTCTGGGTGAGCGAGGCGACGGGCGCATGGGTCCGGCGCGAGGGTGTCGTGGGCCGCGCGGGCGAGGTCACCGAGCTCGGCCTCGCGGGCGAGGCGACGACGGCGGCGGAGCTCGCGGCGCCGTACCTGGCCGAGGGGTTCGCCGAGGTCGACGACGCCGCGCTCGACTGGCTCGTCGTGCAGTGGGCCTCGCAGACCAAGCGCCGCGACGACTGGCTGGTCGAGCACGCGGGGCAGTGGCTGGCGGCCGTGCTCGACGAGCGCGGGCTGGGCTACGTCGACGGGCACGACCGCGGCAAGCGCGGCTCGGACGGTGCGCTGGTGCTCAACGTCTACGTCCGGGTCGCCGATGCCGAGGCGGGGCGCACGGCCGTGCTGGCCGCGCTGCGCCAGGGACGGGCCGACGAGAAGCGGGCGAGCATCGCGCACCGGGCGCCGGACGGCACCGAGTGGACGGTGCGCCACGAGCGGACGTCGGGGCGGCTGCCGGGCGGGTTCAGCCTCTGAGGTAGCCCGCTGCGCGCCAGCGGTCGAGCGCCGCGCGCAGGTCCGGGTGGTCGGCGCGGTCGGCGGCGCGGCCGCCGGCGACGAGTGCCGGGACGCCGGGCTCGGTGCCGGCGTCGTAGACCACGGTGACCCGGTTGGGCGTGCCCGCGTTGATGAGCGAGCCGAGCAGTGCGACCGGGTCGGTGCGGTCCTCGAGCGAGAGCACCTGGACGTCGGCCGGCAGCGCGGGCAGCTGGGCCGCCGGGGCGTTGGCGGTGACGACCTGGTCGACGACGAAGCCGGGCAGGTCGGTGCGGGTGGCGACCTCGAGCGCGGCCGCGCCGCCGCTGCCACGGCCGACGAGCATCACCCGGGTGGGCGCGGGTCCGGGCTCGACGGCGGCGCCGAGCGCGCGGATGACCGCGCCGGCCTGGCCGGAGGCGTCGCCGGAGACCAGGCGCAGGCGACCGGGGGCGGGCGTCGTCGTACCGCCGCAGGAGACGAAGGCGACCAGGCGGCCCGGCGCGACCCGGAGCACCCGCACGGGCTCGTCGGCGTCGGCGCGGGCGAGGAGGGTCATCAGGTCGCCCAGGCCGGAGGGCGCGGCGTCCGGGTCGTCCTCGACGGCGACGGTCCCGCTCGCGGACGCGGTGGTGGCGTCGGGGGCCTCGGTGAGGTCGACCGCGACGTCGCGCAGGGCGGCGGCCCAGTCGTCGGTGAGCGGCGCGATGCCGCACGCGCGCAGGCCGCCGGAGCGGGCCGCGGCGCCGGAGTCCCCGGAATGCACGCCGGCGGTGAGGAGCCCGCGCATCTGGAGGCTGTCGAGCACGCCGCCACCGGTGGTGACGTGCTCCATCAGCTCGGGGTTGGCCTCGGCCAGCTCGCCCAGGTAGGCCGCGACGCCGTCGCGGTCGAGCGCGTCGGTCTCGATCAGGCCGGCCGCCACGATCGCGCCGCCGAGGTTGACCTCGGGGGCGAGGTAGCCGATCGCCTTGCCCGCGATCGAGCCGAGGGTCTGGTAGGCCGCGGCCTGGAGGTCGTCGATCCAGCGGTAGGTGAGCACGGTCGCGCGCAGCACCAGGGCGTCGGCGTCGAGCTCGATGGAACGCCCGAGCAGGCCGCCCTTGCCGGTGGTCGCGCCGCGGACCTCGTCGTCCGCGGTCGCCCAGGTGGTGGGCGAGAGCGGCGCCGAGTCGGCGACATCGGGATCGGCGAGCACGTCGCGGCCGAGCTGGGCCCAGCTCCGCATCTGGGCGCCGGCGTCGTCGAAGAGGTCGGCCAGGCGCAGCATCTGGTCGTACTTGTCGGCGAGGTCGGCGGCCTCGACCGCGGTCGGCGGCGGGGTCTGCGGCGTGGTCTGCGGCGGGGTCTGCCGTCCGGCGGTCATCGCGCGGCCTCGCCGAGCACCGGCGCCACCACGGCGGCGAGGTCGTCGGGACCGACCGCGCGGACCTCGAGCCGCAGCGCCCCGTCGGCGTGATGCGGCCGCAGCGCGCGCCAGCCGTCGGCCAACAGCGACCACGAGACGACGCCGACGGTGTCGACCGCGTCGCCCGAGACGTCGGCGACGAGCGCGCGGAGCCGGCCGCGGGCCTCGCCGGAGAGCGCGGTGAGGACCCGGACGACGACGTCATCGGCCAGCGGACCGTCGGCACCGTGGACCCGGCCGGTGTGGCGGGCGACGAGCACGGGGAGCAGGTCGCCGCGTCCGGCGCTGCCTGCCTCGGCGGCGGCGTCGGCGAGCTCGAACGGCAGGTCGACGTACGACGGGACGGCGGAGCGCTCGACGGTGACCTCCTCGGAGGGCACCGCGATCCGGGCCAGCTCGGCCGGCCAGGCGTCGGTGCCGAACCAGCCGAGCTCGAAGACCATGCCGTCGGCGGTCGCGAGCGAGGCGACGGCGCTGCCGTCCTGGCGGTGCCAGACCTTGGCCTGGACGCCGGCCATGGAGACGTCGACGTCGAGCGCCAGGCGCGGGGCCGCGAGCAGTCCGATCGCGCCGGCCAGGCCGGGGTCGAGGCGGGTGCTGTCGAGCAGTCCGCGCCGGGCCAGCGACTCGTCGGGATCGTGGAGCGCGGCGACGACGCCGCGGTATGCCTGGTCGTCGAGGGTGGCCGGGCTGCGGCCCAGGCGCGCCTGCATGGCGTCGGTGTCGCGCGGCGGCGCCACCTCGAACGGCAGCGGCGCCCCGCCGGCGAGCCGGGCGGCGTGCTGGAGCTCGGGGAGGGTGAGCCCGATCCGGCGCGGCGCGGCGACGAGCGCGGACGCCGGCCGGGTGGCGACGGTCGTGAGGTCGATGGTCGGCACGCGCTCAGCGCTCCAGGCCGGGGACGTCGACGCCCAGCCAGTCGCGGTGGCCGGACGGCGGCGGGGTGAACGCCGCGAGGGTCTCGTCGAGCGGGTCGGGCGTGATCCGCGGGCCGTGCCCGGCCTCGTTGCGGGTGGCGATCGCCGCGATCCGGCCCTGGGCGTCGGCGACCAGCGCGGACACCCGGGTCTCGGTCGCGCCGATCTCGTCGCGCACGGCGTCGACCGCCTCGGCGTGGTCGGCCAGGGCGTCGGCGGCGCCGGTGTGGCGCTCGGCCGCGATCCGCAGGTGGCTGGCCCGGTCGGTCACCCGCTCGCGCATCGCGTCGCCGGCCCGGCCGGTCCAGCCGAGCGCCTCGACCCGGGCGACCAGCTCGTCGGCGAGGGCGCGCACGTCGGCGCCCTGGTCGCGCAGCTGCGCGACCCGGCGCCGGATGATCTCGCTGTCGCCGTACATGAGTCGCGCCCTTCCCGTTCCCGCCCCGAGTCAAACCTGGGGGATTCCGCCCTCACGGACGCCTTCGTTGAGTCATCCTCGATCCATGACCGGCTCCCGTCATGCTGTCATCCGCTTCGCGATCGCGGAGTCCGCTCTCGGCTGGGTGCGTCGCGAGCACCACGAGTGACGGCGCGGAGCCGGGCCGCGTTCGCGCCCGAGGACGTCGCCGACGCACGCCGCGGGGAGCCCGCGACCGACCTGTCCGGCTGGGCTTCCGGAGCGGGCTGGGAGTACCTCGGCCAGCAGGTCCCGTCGGGCTTCGCGTCGGTCGTACCGATGTGGGCCGAGCACCTCTTCAGCTGCGCGCGCGGCGTCCTGGCCGGTGACGTCTTCGCGGCGGTGATGCACCAGCTCTACGAGGTCGCGGTGAGCACCGACGGCCCGGAGATGGACGGCGCCTTCCACGACGTCCGCTCGGGCGGCACCTGGAAGTGGCTGGGCACTTGGGACAACGGCCCCCGCGACGAGCCCTTCGCCCGCGACGCGGTCTGGGTGCCGGCCACCCGCGGCGCCGCTCGGGTCCCGCAGGCCGCGCTGCTGCCGCGGCTGTGCCTGCGCCGCTCGGACCGCCTGCCGTCGTCCGGCTCGCGCGACCTCGCCGACCTCGGGCTGGAGGGCTTCCGGCTGGCCGGTGAGACCGACCCGGTCCTCGACGAGATCATCGCGACCTGGCTCGGTGGCGAGGCGGGCGCCGCGCTCCGGGCGCTGCCGCACCCCTTCGTCGAGGTGGTCGTCGCGGGCGGGCACGTCGCCCTCGTCCGCAACGGGTACGCCGCCCCGGACGAGGCCGACGCCTTCGTGGCCGCGCTCGCCGCGCTCGCCCGGGGGCTGCGCGACGCCTGCGCCCCGCTCGCCGTACGGGCGCCGGTGGGGAGTGCCCTGCCCCCGCCCGCGTGGGCCGACCCCGCGTGGACCGCGCCCGGCCTGCTCGACGTCCTCTCGGGCGCGTGGTGGGGCGCCTACCGCGAGGCCGCCGCCGAGCTCGGGCTCACCCTCGAGGACCCCGACGCCTTCCACCGCGCCTTCCCGGACCAGCCGGTGCCCGGCCGGGCCCAGGGCGTGCTGCGCGGCCGGGTCGACGGGCTCGCCACCGAGGCCCGGCTCGCCTGGTTCGCCGACGGTGTCGCGCCGGTCGACGGCTGGGTCCGCGCCGCCCTGCTGCTCCCTGCGCCGGCCGGCGTCCCGGCGGCCGCCACGCGCCGCGGCGGGAGCCTGGTCGAGGAGACCGGGATGTGGGGTGAGGTGGTCGGCGACCTCGCCGCCTGCTGGACCGTACGACGGCTCCCGGGCACGCTCGACGCGGCGGGCGTCGTACCGGCGGCGGTGGCGGCGGCGCGACGCCTGGGCTTCGTCCCGCCCGGGCCCTAGCCGCGGCGGCGGGTGACCCGGTGCGCGGCGGCGGCGACGGGGACCACGACGGTGAGCACGAGCCCGGCGCCCGCGGTCGCCAGCACGCCGGCCGATCCGGCCCCGATGGCGGCGAGGACGAACATGCCGCTCAGCGCCGCGCGGGCCGCCACCCACCACCAGGGGCGCCGGCGCCACGATCGGGCGCGCGGGTCCGGCGCCGCGGGGTCGGCCCAGCGGTCGGGTACCGGCAGGTCGCTCGGCTCCGGCACGCCGCGCAGCCGGCGCACCCGGCGGGCGCGGTGCTGCCGGTGCGCGAGCCGGAGGACGTAGCAACCCACCCCGGCACTGAGCGCGGTCACCGCGAGGCCGCCCCACGCGGGCCCGTGCCCGTCGGCGACCGGCAGCAGCACGATCAGCCACGACGCCGCGAACACCGCCGCCAGCAGCGCGGCGAGGACCGACAAGCCCCACCAGCTGGTCACCTGGGTACCCGACACGACCGGGCCGAGGCCGATCTCGTCGGGTGCATAGCTGTGCGGCTCACCCGACCGGGTCAGCCGCAGCACCCGGCGCTCACCGCGCACGAGCGCCGCCCGGTGCTCGTCGACGACGGCCTGGGGGTCCGGGGACGCGGCCCTCACAGCCGCCCGTCGAGCCGGTCGAGCGCGGTCGTGATGTCGTCGGCCGTCCCCGCGAAGCTGAACCGCAGGAACCGCCCGCCGTCCACGGTGTCGAAGTCGACGCCGGTCGCGACCGCGACGCCCGTGCGGGCGAGCAGGTCGCGGCAGTAGGCCATCGAGTCGGTGGTGAGGTGCCCGACGTCGGCGTAGGCGTAGAAGGCGCCGTCGGCCGGGGCGAGCCGGTCGATGCCCAGCCGGCGCAGGCCGTCGAGCAGCAGGCCGCGGTTGTGGGCGTAGCGCGCGACGTGCCCGTCGAGCTCGGCGTACGACGCGTCGTCGAAGGCGGCGAGCGCGGCGTGCTGGGCGAGCGCGGGCGGGCAGATCGAGAAGTTGCCGGTCAGCACGTCGACGGGGCGGCGGAGCCGCTCGGGGGCGAGCATCCAGCCCAGGCGCCAGCCGGTCATCGAGAAGTACTTCGAGAACGACCCGAAGACGATGGCCTCGCGAGAGGTCTCCCACGCGCTGCTCGACCGGGAGCCGGCGTACTGGATGCCGTGGTAGATCTCGTCCGAGACGAGCTGGACGCCGTGCTCCTCGCACCAGCGGGCGATCGCGGCGAGCTCGTCGGGCAGCAGCATGGTGCCGGTCGGGTTGGCGGGGCTGGCCACGACGAGGCCGTCGAGCGGCTGCTGCGCGTGCGCCTCGGCCAGCTGTGCAGGCGTCGGCTGGAAGCGGGTCGCCGGGCCGGTCGGGATCTCGACCAGGTCGCAGCCGAGCGCGCTGAGCACGTTGCGGTAGCAGGGGTAGCCGGGCCGGGCGATCGCCACCCGCGCGCCCGCATCGAAGGCGGCGAGGAACGCCAGCAGGAAGCCGCCGCTCGACCCGGTGGTGACGATGACGTCGTCGGCGTCGACCGCCACGCCGTAGGTACGCCGGTAGTGCCCGGCGATCGCCGCGCGCAGCTCGACGACGCCGGTCGCGGTCGTGTAGCCGAGCGGGTCGCCGCTGCCGAGCAGCCGGATCGCGGCCGCGCTGACGCCCGCGGGCGCGCCGGTGCTGGGCTGGCCGGCGACGAGGTTGACCAGGTCGCCGTGGGTGCGCTGCCGCTCCGCCGCCGCGGCGAGCAGGTCCATGACGTGGAACGGCGGGACGTTCGCCCGGGCGGCGGCGGTCAGGCGGTCGGTCACGGTGGTCCCTCCAGTCACAAGTTTCGCCGGTTGACCGGCGAAACTCCTACTTGACCGACGGAACTTCGTCGGTCAGGTGACAGTTTCGCCGGTCAACCGGCGAAACTGTCACCCGGCCGCGTGCCGCCCCGCCCGGCGGCCGAAGAACGAGCCCTCGCCGAGCTGGGTGCCCGAGCAGTAGCCCGCACCGTCCTGGGCGATGTTCGCCGCGCAGGCGCCCGCGGCGTAGAGGCCGGGCACGACCGACCCGTCCGTACGGCGTACCTCGCCGTCGACAGTGGTCGCCATGCCGCCGATGGTGAAGCCGGCGTAGAGCGCGACCCCCAGCGACAGGTCCAGGACCGCCCACGGTCCGGCGGTCTGCGGGGCGATCCAGTCGGGGTGCTTGTGGAAGTCGGGGTCCTCGCCGGCCGCCGCGTTGTCGTTGTAGCGGGTGACCGTCTTGACGAGCGAGCCGGCCGGCATGCCGAGCCCGGCCTCCATCTCCTCGAGCGTCTCGAAGCCGTCCTTGAGGGGCACCAGCGGCATGTGGTCCTCGCCCAGGTGCTCGCTGTCGACGATGAGGTACGCGACGGCGTCCGGCTGCTGCATCACGTGGTACGACGTCCGCGCGTGGTAGCTGTCCTCGGCGACGAAGCGCTGCCCGTCCTTGTTGACGATGATGCCCTTGCAGCGCGACGACGGCGGGTAGAACGGCGCGGTGATGAACGGCTCCTCCATGTTCTCCAGGGCGGCGCCGACCGACTCGCCCAGGCGGATGCCGAGGCCGTCGTCGTACGTCGAGCCGAGGGTGAACAGCTTGGAGCCCAGCGCGGGCGTGTAGCGGGCGACCATGTCGGCGTTCATCACGAAGCCGCCGGCCGCGACGACCACGCCGCCGGCGCGGATGACGCCGGTCTTGTCGAACGACTTCCAGGCCAGGCCGACCACGCGGCCGCTCGCCGGGTCGCCGTCGACGACCAGGTTGGTCGCGCCGGTCTCGTAGCGGACCTCGACGCCGGCCTTCTCGACCTGCTCGCGCAGCAGGTCCATCACGATCTTGGTGCCCTCGGTGTCGCCGGGGACCGGGACCTTGTGCCCGCGCGGTGCCGGTGCGACCTGGTCGCGGAACGGCCAGACCTTCTCGTTGCCGGTGAACATCAGGCCCTCGGTGCCGGGCTGGATGACCGCCTTGCCGGGGAAGTACGAGCGCTCGAACTCGAAGCCGAGGGCCTCCAGCCAGTCGAAGTGGGCGACCGACCCCTCGCAGTAGGCGCGGATCTTCTCCTCGTCGGGGTCCTTCGTGCTCGCCATGAGGTAGCCGGCCATCGCCTCGACCGAGTCGTCGTGGCCGGTGGCCCGCTGCACGGCGGTCCCGCCGCCGAGGTAGAAGTGCCCGCCCGACATGGACGACGTACCGCCGTGGACGGCTGCCTTCTCCAGCAGCAGCACCCGGGCGCCGCTCCGGGCGGCCTCGAGCGCGGCGCACCCACCGGCGATGCCGAAGCCGACGACCACCACGTCGTACTGCTCCGTGTCGGGGGTCAGGACGTCGGCAGGCAGCGCGGCGGGAATGGCCAGGCCGGCGGGGAGGTTGTCGTTGTGCGAGCTCACGGGCTCAATCTAGAACATGTTCTACCGATAGACTACGGTCCCGCCACCCGACGAAAGCCGAGTTGCCTCTTGACGTTCGACGTCCACCAGCTCGACATGTTCCTGCTGATCGGCGCCGGGGTCACCTTCCTGGCCGTGCTGGCGGTGCGCGCATCCTTCGGGCTGGGTCTCCCCAGCCTCCTCGTGTACCTGCTCATGGGTGTCGCGCTCGGCGAGGCCGGTCTCGGGATCGGCTTCGAGGACGCCCAGCTCGCGCACGCGCTCGGCTTCGGCGCGCTGGCGGTGATCCTGGCCGAGGGCGGCCTGACGACCAACTGGCGTGACGCGCGCCCGGCGATGCGGCTGGGGCTGTCGTTGGCGACCCTCGGCGTGCTCGTCTCGATCGTGGTCGTCGCTGTCGGCGCGCACTTCCTGCTCGGGCTGTCCTGGCAGCTCTCGATCCTGCTCGGGGCGATCTGCTCGCCCACCGACGCCGCCGCGGTGTTCTCGGTGCTGCGCGTGGTCCCGCTGCCCAAGCGGATCACCGGGACACTCGAGGCCGAGTCCGGCCTCAACGACGCCCCGACCGTCGTCCTGGTCACCCTCGTCTCGTCCGGCGCGGTCGGCGAGCACGGACTGCTCGGCACGACCGGGATCATGGTCTACGAGCTGGTCGCCGGCGTCGGGATCGGCCTCGCCGCCGGCTTCGGTGGCGCCTGGGTGATGCGGCGCGTGGCGCTGCCGGCGTCCGGTCTCTACCCGATCGCCGTGCTCTGCCTGACCTTCATTGGGTACGGCGCCGCGGCCGAGGTGCACGCGAGCGGCTTCGCCGCGGTCTTCGTCGCGGGGCTCGTGCTCGGCAATGCCGACCTCCCGCACCGCGCGGCCACCCGCTCGTTCGTCGAAGGCCTGGCCTGGCTCGCCCAGATCGGGCTGTTCGTCATGCTCGGCCTGCTGCTCTCGCCCGAGCGGCTCTCGTGGGCGACGGTCGGCATGGCGGTCGTCGCCGGCCTCCTGCTGACGTTCCTCGCCCGTCCGCTGTCGGTCCTCGTCAGCGCGGTGGTCAAGCCGATGAAGCTGCCCGAGCTGGCCTTCATCTCCTGGGCCGGCCTGCGCGGCGCGGTGCCCATCGTCCTGGCCACGATCCCGCTCGCCGCGGGCGTCGACGGCGCCACCCGGCTCTTCGACATCGTCTTCGTGCTCGTCGTCATCGACACCCTCATCACCGGCCCGACCCTCCCGCTGACCGCGCGCCTGCTGCGCGTGGCGCGGCGCTCGGAGCCGCGGGGGATCGACGTCGAGGCGGCCCCGCTCGAACGGGTCGCCGCCGACCTGCTCCAGATCACGATCAGTCCGTCGTCCAAGATGCACGGCGTCGAGGTCGGCGAGCTGCGGCTACCGCTCGGCGCCAACGTCGCGATGGTGGTGCGCGAGGGGCACACGCTGGTGCCCGAGCGGCGTACCGTCCTGCGCCACGGCGACGACCTGATCGTGGTCACCCCGCGCAAGCTCCGCGAGGACACCGAGCGCCGGTTGCGCCAGGTCAGCTCGGGCGGGCGCCTCGCGCAGTGGCTGCACGACTGAGCGCGCGGACCGTCAGCTGACGCTGTCGGGCTGGCTGCTCAGCGGCGGCGTGCAGATGTGGGAGTCCTTCTGGGCGGTGACCTTGTCCTGGCCCTTCTTGACGCCCTGGAAGCGCTTGCCGACGACGATCGTCACGCCCGGGTAGCCCGAGGGCTGGTCGACGATGTCGACGTTCTTGCCGAGGTACGACGCCAGCAGGAGCGCCGCCGGGTCGCCGGGGTCGCTCGCCCACACCTGCGCACCTACGGCGCCGGTCTTGTCGGGGGCGTTGCCGAGCTTGCCCTTGACGAAGCCGAAGGTCTCGAGCTTGGACAGGGTGTCGCCCGCCAGCCCGTTGGGCCCGCCCGCGTTGAGCACCGTCACCATCACCTGGGGCGGCGCGACGTCGTCCCCGGCCGGGATGAGCGTGTCGGTGCACGGCTGCGCGGCGACCTTCTCGGGGAACGGCTCGGCGATCTGGGACCAGGCCCAGATGACCCCACCGAGGAAGAGCACGGCCAGCACGGCCAGGGTGATGGCGGAGCGGCTGTTCTCCCGCACGTCCAGGGCCACGTCGTCAGCCTTCCATCCGGATCACGCGGGCGTGGAGCACGTGCCGCTGCTGGAGGGCCGCCCGCAGCGCGCGGTGCAGCCCGTCCTCGAGGTAGTAGTCGCCCTGCCACAGCACCACGTGGGCGAACAGGTCGCCGAAGAAGGTCGAGTCCTCGTCGAGGAGCGACGAGAGCTGGAGCGTGTCCTTGGTGGTGACGAGCTGGTCGAGACGGATCTGGCGCGGCGGCACGGCAGCCCACCCCTTGGAGGTGAGGCCGTGGTCGGGATAGGGACGACCGTCCCCGACGCGCTTGAAGATCACGGCTTCGGAGTCTACGGGTCGGGTGCAGACAGGCGCCGGTGGCATGTTCGGTCTTCACGGAATCTCCTAGAGTTCCGCACATGACCCAGGAGCAGACGCCCACTCCCGACGCAGCACCTGAGACCGCACCCGCCGCCGCGCCCGAGACCGCACCGGCCGCCGCGCCCGAGACCGCGCCGGCCGCCGCGCCTGAGACCGCGCCTGAGACCGCGCCCGCGAGCACCAACCCGATCGAGCAGGCGATCGCGCCCGGCTACGCCTTCGAGGGCCCGGCCCTCGAGCTCGGCGGGCTGATGGCCGGTCCCGACGAGCTGACCGGCAGCACCATCCGGATCCCGCTCGCGATGCTCAACCGGCACGGCCTGGTGGCCGGCGCCACCGGTACCGGCAAGACCAAGACCCTCCAGCTGCTCGCCGAGCAGCTCAGCGCGGCCGGCGTCCCGGTCTTCGCGGCCGACATCAAGGGCGACCTGTCCGGCCTGGCGACCGCCGGCGAGGCCAACGACAAGCTGCTGGCCCGTACCAAGTCGGTGGGCCAGGAGTGGACGGCGACCGGCTTCCCGGTGGAGTACTACGCGCTGGGCGGCCAGGGGATCGGCATCCCGATCCGGGTGACCGTGACGTCCTTCGGGCCGATCCTGCTGAGCCGGGTGCTGGGGCTCAACGACACCCAGGAGTCCAGCCTGGGCCTGGTCTTCCACTACGCCGACAAGCAGGGCCTGCCGCTGCTCGACCTGTCCGACCTGCGCGCCGTCGTCCAGCACCTGACCAGCGACGAGGGCAAGGCCGACCTCAAGGAGCTCGGCGGGCTCTCGTCGGCGACCGCGGGCGTGATCCTGCGCGAGCTGATCGGGTTCGCCGACCAGGGCGCCGAGGCGTTCTTCGGTGAGCCCGAGTTCGACTCCGCCGACCTGCTCCAGCAGGCGGCCGACGGGCGCGGGCTGATCAACCTCGTCGAGCTGCCGAACCTCCAGGACCGCCCGGCGATCTTCTCGACGTTCCTGATGTGGCTCCTCGCCGACCTCTTCCACGACCTGCCCGAGGTGGGCGACGTGGACCAGCCCAAGCTGGTGTTCTTCTTCGACGAGGCGCACCTGCTGTTCAAGGACGCCTCCAAGCCGTTCCTCGAGTCGATCGCCCAGACGGTGCGGCTCATCCGGTCCAAGGGGGTCGGCGTCTTCTTCGTGACGCAGAGCCCGACCGACGTACCGGACGACGTCCTGGCCCAGCTCGGCTCGCGGATCCAGCACCAGCTCCGCGCCCACACGCCCAACGACGCCAAGGCGCTCAAGGCGACCGTCAACACCTACCCCAAGAGCGCGTACGCCGACCTCGGCGAGGTGATCACCACGCTCGGCATCGGCGAGGCGATCGTGACCGTCATGGGCGAGAAGGGCGCGCCGACGCCCGTCGCCTGGACCCGGCTGCGCGCGCCCGAGTCGCTGATGGCGCCCAGCACCACCGCGTCGATGGAGGCCACGGTCAAGGCCAGCCCCCGGGCCACCAAGTACGCCGACGTGATCGACCGCGAGTCGGCCCGTGAGATCCTCGCCAAGAAGCTCGAGGACGGCGCCAAGGCGGCCGAGGCGGCCGAGGCGGCCAAGTCCGCGCCGGCCGGCAAGAGCACGGGCAAGTCCGCGCCCAAGGCCAAGAAGGACGACGGCGGCGGGGCCGGCGAGATCGTCAAGGACGTCGTGAAGTCCTCGGCCTTCAAGCAGTTCATGCGCACCGCGGCGGCCGAGATCGCGCGCGGCATGTTCGGTACGGCGCGCCGCCGCCGCTGACGCACCACCGCCGGCCCGGCTCGTGCGTGACGAGCCGGACCGGCGATCGGGGGAAGTGGACGGTGGGTCGGTCAGGCAGCCAGGTGGTCAGCCAGCCAGGTGGTCAGGCGGTCCAGCGCAGGGAGTCGTCGACGAAGTCGGCGAGCGGGTGCACGCCGCGCAGGTCGCCGCGCTCCTCCATCAGGCGGGACAGGCCGGCCGCGTGCCGGTTGCGGAGCGCGGCACGACGGGCGACGGTGCGGTCCTCGGGGTTCAGCTCCTCGATGTTGTTCATGTCGTCCAGCCTGCGCGGCGCAGGTTTCTGCGCGGCCGCTCGACGGTTACGAGTCGGTGACCTGGGCTGTGATCGCCACTACATCCCCGAGCGGCCTGCCCCCAGGCGGGCGAGCTCGTCGTGCGCCGCGACCATGGCCGGGCCGTACCAGGTCAGCAGCCGGCCCGACACCAGCTCGGTCGGCACCCGGGTGAACGCCTCGGGCCCGTCCTCGGCGGTGAACACGTAGGGCTCGTCGGGCAGCAGCACCAGGTCGACGTCGTCGCGGTCCAGCGCGGCGAGCTCGACGTGGGGGTAGCGCTCGGCGCCGTCGTCGAAGGCGTTGGTCCAGCCGAGCCGGCGCAGCAGGTCGCCGGTGTAGGTGCGCGGGCCGACCACCATCCACGGGTCCCGCCAGATCGGTACGACGACCCGCCCGCGGCTCGGCGGCAGCGGCCGGTCCCAGCGCTCACGGGCCTGGCGCAGCCAGTCCGGGTGGGCGTGGGCCAGCGGGCCGTCGTACAGGCGGTCGAGGGAGGTGAGCGCCTGCGGCACCGTCTCGATGTCGGTCACCCACACCGCGACCCCCGACTCGCGCAGGCGGCGGACGTCGAGCTCGCGGTTCTCCTCCTTGTTGGCCACGACCAGGTCGGGGGCGAGCGCGCGGATCGCGGCGAGGTCCGGGTTCTTGGTGCCCCGCACGCGTCGTACGTCGAGGTCGGCGGGGTGGGTGCACCAGTCGGTCGCGCCGACCAGGCGCTCGGGGACGTCGCGGGCGAGGGCCTCGGTGATCGACGGGACGAGGGAGACGATCCGGGCTGCCGGGGCGGTCAGGGGGACCGCGTCGCCCAGGTCGTCGACGGGGGTCGCAGGGGTGCCGCTCACCGGTTCAGGCTAGGTCACGGGCCGGGGCGGGGCTGACGGTCGCTGCCTGCGGCATAGTCCGTTCGTACCACTCCCTTCGGACCAGTTCCCTCTAGCCAGCGCGCAGTTCTTTACGCAAGGATCGGCGTCGACCCCGTGATCCGGCCGCATGGGAAGCCGTCAGGCTCGGCCGGATCGCTGCTGGGGGAGAGAAAGGGTCGTCATGCTCCGTCTTCGACTTCTGTGCGCCGTCGGGACCGCCGCCGTGGCCACCGCGGCGCTCGCGCCGGTGGTCAGCAGCGCCCCGCCGGCCGTCGTACCGGTGACCTTTGCGGCGGCCCCGGCCACGACCAAGGCGCCCACGTGCGGAGGCGAGCGCCCGGTCAAGACGGGCGGCGGCCGCTACACCTGCTCGTTCGACGACGACTTCAACGGGACCGCGCTCGACATGACCAAGTGGGTGGTCCAGGAGACCGCCGTCACCGGGATCAGCGCGCTCGGCAAGGGCTGCTACGTCAACAACCCCAACAACGTCCGGGTCAGCGGCGGGCAGCTCCTGCTGACCTCGCGCAAGGAGTCGTCGTACTTCCAGTGCCAGAGCCCGTTCGGCACGTACACGACCGAGCGCACGGCCGCCACGATCGGCAGCTACGGGCTGTTCAACCAGACCTACGGCCGCTTCGAGTTCCGCGCCAAGATGCCGGCGACGACGATCACCGGCATCCACTCCGCGCTCTGGCTCTACCCCCAGAAGCACACCTACGGCGGCTGGCCGAACTCCGGCGAGGTCGACGTCGCCGAGTGGTTCAGCGCCGACGCCTCCCGGGTCTACCCGTCGGTGCACTACGCCGGCGAGGACACCCGCCTGAGCACCGGCTACAACTGCCGGATACTGGCGACCTCCCAGTTCCACCGCTACGCGGTGGAGTGGACGCCGACCTCGATGCGCTTCCTCTACGACAACCGGGTCTGCTACACCCACACCTGGACCCCGGCCTCGCCCCTCACCGCCCCGCAGCCCTTCGACCAGCCGTTCTACGTCGTCCTGACCCAGGTCTTCGGCGGCGCCTGGAACGCCATCACCGCCCAGACCCCCACCTCGGCGACGATGACCGTCGACTGGGTCCGCGTCTGGAAGTAGCCCACCCCCCGCCGAAGGGGCACGAACCGGCGGGCGAAGGAGCGAGAACCGGCGGCCGAGGGCGCACGAAGCGGCAGGCCGGGGCGGAAGCGTGCTCCCTCGAGCGCCGGAACGTGCCCCTTCGCCGGGGTGGGGGATCAGCGGAGGGCGAGGGAGCCCGAGGTGACCGGGGCCCAGGGGAGGTCGGCGTGCTCGGCGATGCGCTGGTCGAGGCCCTTGGCGATGTCCTCGGGCCAGGCCGCGGTCTTGCGGTCCTCGAGGCGGACGCAGAGGAAGATCTCCTCGAAGACGCACGCGACGCGGCCGTTGGTGTCGTCGAGGACGTAGACCTGGGCGTGGGCGGCGCGCTCGGCGCGGCCGAGGAGGCGGACCCGGACGGACATCTCGTCGCCGGTGCGCAGCTCGTGCAGGTAGGTCAGGTGGTGCTCGGCGGACAGGCAGGCGAAGCCGGTGAGGACCGGCCAGTTGAACGGGATGCCGAGGTCGTAGAGCGACTCGTCGAGGCCCTCGCTGCCGATGCCGAGGTAGTGGCGCACGTTGAGGAAGCCGTTGCTGTCCTCGAAGGCGCTGGGGACCGGCTGGACCGCGAAGGCGGGCAGCGGGGCGAGCTGGTCGTACGTCGGCTGCGTGCTCATACCCCGGACCCTAGCGAGTCCGTCCGGGGATTGGCTGGCGGGCGACACGCAGGCGTACCCTGGACGGAGTAGTTCCCATCCGTGGGTGCATCTACCTCGCGCCGGAGCAAGACCGGCGGTCCAAGGCGGCACCGTTCCACCCCTTGGAGTCGAGGTCATGAGCGATCACGCGCCTTCTCTGGTCCGGGCCACCGGTCCGTCGTACTTCCCGATCGCGCTCGTGGCGCGGCTGCCCTACGCGATGATGGTCGTCGGGGTGCTCACCCTGGTGGTCGCCGGTCGCGACTCGCTGGCCTTCGGTGGCCTCAACTCGGCGCTGGTCGGGCTGGGTGCGGCGTGCGTGGGTCCGCTGCTGGGGGCTGCGGCCGATCGCTACGGGCAGCGGCGGGTGCTGCTGGCGAGCGGCGTCGCGTCGGCGTCGGCGCTGGCGCTCATGGCGTGGGTGGTCTACAGCCCGCTGCCGGGCGTCGCGGTGCTGGCGGTGGCGTTCCTGGTCGGGGCGAGCGCGCCGCAGATCGCGCCGATGTCGCGCAGCCGGCTGGTCCAGATCATCGGCTCCAAGATCGCGCCGGGACGTCGTTCGCGCACGTTCGACGCGACCATGGCGTACGAGTCGGCGGCCGACGAGATCGTCTTCATCGTGGGCCCGTTCGTCGTCGGCATCCTCGGTACGACGCTCGACCCGTGGGCCCCCGTCGCCGGTGCGGCAGTGCTGACCCTGGTGTTCGTCTCGGCGTTCGCGCTGCACCCGTCCGCCGCCCTCGCGGCCGGCCACGGCGAGCAGGCGATCGTCCCCGCGCCCGTGCGCGAGCTGACCCGGCCGGCGCTGCTGGCCGTGGTGGCGGGCATCTTCGGCGTGGGGCTGTTCTTCGGCTCGATGCTGACCTCGCTCACGTCGTTCATGGCCGACCACGGCAGTGCCGCCTCCGCCGGCCTCGTGTACGGCGTCATGGGCATCGGCTCCGCGTCGCTGGCGCTGGGCGTGGCGCTGTTCCCGTCGTCCTTCTCGCTGCGTGCGCGGTGGCTGGTGTTCGCGCTGACCATGCTGGCCGGTGCGCTGCTGCTGCCGCTGGCGTCGTCGGTGCTCGGGATGTGCCTGGTGCTGCTGGTGATCGGCTGCGGCATCGGCCCGACGATGGTCACCCAGTACAGCCTCGGCGCGGTCCGCAGCCCGATCGGGCGCTCGGCGACCGTGATGACGATCCTCGGCTCGGCCGTGATCGTCGGGCAGTCCACCGCCTCGGCGGTCACCGGCGGTCTGGCGGACCGGTTCGGCACCGACGCCGCGCTGGTCGTGCCGATCGTCGCGGCCGCGGTCGTCGTCCTGGCGGGTGTCGCCAACTGGGTGCTCGCGCCGGTCGAGCCCGCCGCAACCCCGGAGGGCCACGACGAGCTCGACCAGCAGGGCGTCCTGGTCGCCTGAGGCGTCCGCCTCAGAACAGGTCGGGGACCGTCCAGCCGTCGAGGTCGTACTCGGCGAGGAACTCGTCCGCGAAGCCCTTCATCGCGGCCACGTGCCCGCGGTTCTGGGCGGCGAAGAGCAGCTCGGCCTTCACGTTCTCGTGGTTGCCCGAGTAGTTGCGCTCGTACAGCTCGTGGCGCCCGCCGAACTCGGAGCCGATGGAGTCCCACAGCGCCTTCATCACCTTGACCCGGTCGACGGCGGTGATGCCGTTGGAGCCGCGGACGTACTTGTCGAGGTACGGGCGCACCTCGGGCGACTTGAAGTCGGCGGCACCCGAGGGGAGGTAGATCAGGCCGGAGGCGACGTCCTGCTCGATGATCTCCTTGACCCGCGGGTAGCCGTGGATCATGAACATCCGGTAGGTCAGGCCGTACTCCAGCTTCGGGATGACGGCGTCGCCGACCCACGGCTCGGGGTCGCGGGCCATCGACTCGGTGAGCGACCAGAAGAGGTTGCGCCAGCCGATGACCTCGCCGACGCGGGTCTGGACGCCGCGGAAGTCGCCGGAGCCGGTGGCGTCGAGGGCCTTCATCAGCAGGCCGGCGATGAAGTCGAGCTTGACCGCGAGGCGGGTGCAGCCCTGGAAGGTGAAGCGGGGCAGGAAGCCGGACTGCGGGAAGAACGCGTTGATCCGGTCGACGTCGCCGTACATGAAGACGTTCTCCCAGGGCACGAGCACCTTGTCGAAGACGAAGATGGTGTCGTTCTCGTCCATCCGGCTCGAGAGCGGGTAGTCGAAGGGCTCGCCGTTCTTGGCCGCCTGCTCCGTGTACGACGAGCGGCAGATCAGCTTGATGCCCGGCGCGTCCATGGGCACGGTGCAGATGAGCGCGAACTGCTTCTTGCGGATCGGCAGGCCGTAGTGGGCGATGAAGTTGTAGTTGGTGATCGCCGAGCCGGTGGCGACGACCTTGGCGCCGGAGACGACGAGGCCGGCGTCGGTCTCCTTCTCGACCTTCATGTAGACGTCGCCGACCTCGTCGGGCGGCAGGTTGCGGTCGACCGGCGGGTTGATGATCGCGTGGTTCCAGTAGAGGACCTTCTCCTGGGACTCGCGGTACCAGCGCTCGGCGTTGTCCTGGAACGGCGCGTAGAGCTCCTTGTTGGCGTGGAGCGTGCCGAGGAAGGACGCCTTGTAGTCGGGGCTGCGGCCCATCCAGCCCCACGTCATCTTGGCCCAGCGGGCGATCGCGTCGCGCTCCTTGAGCAGGTCCGCCGAGGAGGTCGGGGTCTTGAAGAAGGGCATGGTGACGCCGCCGTTGCCGGTGTCGGTGGGCACCGTGAGCTCGTCGACGTGGGGGCCGGTGTGGAGGGCGTCGTACAGGCGGGCGGTCATCCGGACCGGGTTGCGGAACGCCGGGTGCGTGGTGACGTCCTTGACTCGCTCGCCGTGGAGGTAGATCTCGCGGCCGTCGCGGAGGCTCTCGATGTACTCGTCCCCGGTCATCGGCCGGGACGCGAAGTTGGTCTGCTGGTTGGCGGGGGCGTTCGCGGCCGGGTTGACGGTCGGCGGACCGTCGCCGGCGGCGGTCTCGGGGGCGAGGGTGTCGGTCATCGGGTTCTCCTCAGTAGTGGGTGTCGGCCGGCACGGGTGCGCCGAACCATCCGGTGTGGGGGTCGTCCTGGCAGCCGAGCCAGATGACGTCGGACGAGCGGTCGCCGAGGTGGTGGAACGAGCTGTCGCTGAACAGCAGCGGACGCCGGCCGGTGCTGTGGACCTCGACGATCTCGCCGAGGAAGAGCAGGTGGTCGCCCCCGTCGTCGGTACGCCAGGGGCGGCACACGAGGGTGGCGGCGGTGCCGCGCAGGGTGGGGGCGGTGCTGCCGGCGGCCCAGGGGAGCGGGTCCGGGCTAGGCCGGCCGGCGAAGTGCATCGCGACGTCGACCTGGTCGTCGGCGAGGACGTTGACCGCGAAGGCGGCGCCGTCGAGGAAGGCCGCCGCCTTGGAGGTGCGGGTGAGC
Source organism: Pimelobacter simplex (assembly GCF_024662235.1). Lineage (GTDB taxonomy): Bacteria > Actinomycetota > Actinomycetes > Propionibacteriales > Nocardioidaceae > Nocardioides. Next base: position 4,293,661 of record NZ_CP096276.1, on the reverse strand, counting down.
GCGACCTGGACGAGCGGCGGGTCGAGCGAGATGGGCGTGAACGCGGTGACGGTCGCGCCGTGGTGGGCTCCGTCCGGCGTACGGCAGGTGACGACGGTGACGCCGGTGGCGAAGCGGCCGAACGTCGAGCGCAGGGTCCGCGGGTCCATGGGTCCTCCTCGGTTCGGATGATCAGGGGGCGAGTGGACCGGGACGCTAGGCCGGTACGACGCCTGCGGCGATCCGCTGCGCGAAGGGGCTGTCCGGAATGCGCACCGGGTTGGGCCGAGTGCGTTTTGCGGATGATCCGGGCTCGGTAGTGTGAGGGGCGTCACTGAGGGGGTGAGGTGCGACATGACGGGCACCTTGACCGCGTCGTCCGAGCAGCTCGGCGACTTCTCCGACGCCGTCGCGCGGGCGTACTTCCCCCACGACCTCGTCGTGAAGCGGCGTCCGGCCGGTCCGGCCGACCTGCGCGCGGTCGACCTCGGCCCGGTCCGGCTGGCCCGGATCGGCTGGGGCTCCGAGGTCGCCGTCGAGTCCGACCACCCCGGCGCCTGGGCGATCAACGTGCCGCGCAGCGGCGTCCTCGAGGCCCAGGTGGGCGGCCACCACGTGCTCTCCCTCGACGGCCAGGCGACGGTGTGCCCGCCGGACGAGCAGACCCGGATGACCCGGTGGTCGGCCGACTGCTCGATCGTCGGCATGCGGATCGACCGCGGCTACCTCGCCGACGAGGTGACCGCGCTCGTCGGGCTGCCGACCGACCGGCTGCCGGCCCAGGTGGACCTGCGCACCGAGTCGGGCCGGGCCTGGATCGGGCTGCTGGCCTCGATCGGCACCGAGGTGCTGCGCAACCCCACGCTGGCCCGCGACGAGCGGGTCGGACGCCGCCTGGCCGGCACGCTCACGGCGTCGTTCGTGGCCGCGTGCTTCCCCGAGGAGCCGGGCTGCGGGACGGTCCGCCCGCGGATCGTGTCCCGCGTGGTCGAGGCGATGGAGGCCGACCCGGCCCGCGACTGGACCGCGGCCGAGCTCGCCCGGGAGGCCGGGGTCGGCATCCGCCGGCTCCAGCAGGGCTTCCAGCGCTACCTCGGCCGCACCCCGAGCCAGCAGCTGCTGCTCATCCGCCTCGAGCGGGTCCACGCCGACCTGCTCGGCGGGGGCGCGACGAGCGTCGCCGAGGCCGCCAACCAGTGGGGCTTCAGCCACCTGGGCCGGTTCGCCGGCGCCTACCGCGACCGCTACGGCGTCGCGCCCTCGGTCACCCTGCGCGCGCGCTGAGGTTCGCTGGGCGGCACCCACCCTTGTCCCGCCCGTACGGCGGCCGGAGGCTGCCGCCATGGAGCTCGAGGGCAGGCGCGTGCTGGTCGTGGGTGGGGCGTCGGGGATCGGTGCCGGGGTGGTGGCGGTCGCCCGCCGCGAGGGGGCCGAGGTGCTGGTCGCCGACCGGACCGCGGGCGCCGACGCCGTGGTCGACGTGACCGACGCGGGGTCCTGCGGGCGGCTGGCGGACGTCGTACGGGCGCGTTGGGGCGGGCTCGACGGGCTGGTGCTCACCGCCGGCGCGGCCCACATGCAGCGCGTCAGCAAGGTCGACGCCGAGACGTGGCAGCGGCTCCTCGCGGTCAACGTCGTGGGCGCGAGCAACCTGGTGACCGCGCTGCTGCCGCTGCTCGGCGCGGACGCGTCTGTGGTCACCGTCGCGTCGTCCACGGCGCACCGCAGCTATCCGGGGATGGGCGCCTACGCCGCCTCCAAGGCCGCCCTGGTGCGGTGGAGCCTGGTCTGCGCGCGCGAGCTCGCCGGCCGCAGGATCCGGGTCAACTGCGTCAGCCCGGGGCCGGTGGACACCCCGATGCTGCGCGGTGACGCCCCGCCGGGCGTGCCCGCCGACGACTTCGTCGCGATGGTCGGCCGGCTCACCGCGCTGGGCCGGGTGGGCCGACCCGGCGAGGTCGCCGAGCCGATCGCGTTCCTGCTCTCGGCCCGCGCCTCGTTCGTCACCGGCACGGTGGTGCACGTCGACGGCGGCGAGACGGCGTACGACGGGCCGGGCGCCGACCTGCACTGAGCCACCCGCGCGGCTCAGGTGGCGTGCCGGCGCAGCAGGTACTGCCAGGCGTGCTCCCGGTTGGCGGGCCCCCAGACCCGGTCCCGCTTGGCGCGGGCCTCGGCCGCGTCCGAGCTGGCCGGGGCGCGGCCGCCCGCAGCGGCCAGGACCGCGAGCTGCACCCGGCAGGCCTCCTCGAGGACGACGGCGCGGAGCACCGCCTCGCCCAGCGTGGCCCCCACGGTGACGACCCCGTGGTTGACCAGGAAGGCCGCCTCGGTGCCGGCCAGCGACGCAGCCACGGCGGCGCCGAGCTCGGGGGAGACGATGAGGTCGCCGGTCCGGTCGAAGCGGCCGACGGGCCGGTCCGCGAACAGGGTCGCCGCGTGCGAGAGCGGCAGCAGGTCGACGCCGAGGGTGGCGAAGGCGACGGCGGCCGCGGGGTGCACGTGGGCCACCGCGGCGAGGTCGTCGCGCGCGGCCAGCACCTCGGTGTGGATCGGGTACTCCAGGTGCCGCGGCCCGTCGCCGGCGAGCACCGTGCCGTCCCAGCCCACCAGCAGCACGTCGCCGGCGCCCACCTCGGACAGGCCGATGCCGTTGCGCTTCATCCACACCCCGCGGCCCGCGGGGTCGCGCAGTGAGACGTGCCCCCAGACGTAGTCGTCGCCGACCTCGCGGCCGAGGACCCGGCCGGCGACCGCGACCTCCTCGCGCAGGGCGGCGGGGTCGGGGTCAGGGGCGGGGCGGGCGTTCGGCACGGGGGCTCCTCGGGGCAGGACGGGAGGGATGCCGCCGATCGCATCACCACGCCGAGGTGACCGGAACCACAAAGTTCCGTGATGCGGAACCTCTTGGCGAGATTCGCCCGATCTCGGCACCGTCGGTACCGCGACGCGGAACTCTCCGTTGGAGACGACCGGCCCGCATCGGCACGCTCCCCCCACGACGTGATGGACGCCACAGGAGGAGAGAACGTGGACTATCGAGCGGGAACCGATGTGGGTGGCACCTTCACCGATGCGGTGCTGATCGGCGCGGACGGGTCGCTGCACGTGCAGAAGTCGCCGACCACGCCCGAGGACCGGACCCGGGGCGTGCTCGACGCGCTCGCCGTGGCCGCGCCCCACGGCGACCTGGCCAGGCTGATGCAGCAGATCGGCTACTTCGCGCACGGGACGACGGCCGCGACCAACGCCTTCATCGAGCGCCAGGGCGCGCCGACGGCGCTGCTGACCACACGCGGCTTCGCCGACATCCTGCGCCTCCAGCGCTCGATGGCGAGCTGGACCGGGCTGACCGTCGCCGAGGGATCGCACTACTCGCAGCGCTCGCTCCCGGTGCCGATCATCGAGGCGGACCAGGTCGGCGAGGTCAACGAGCGCGTCGACTACACCGGCACCGTGATCGTGCCGCTCGACGAGGAGCGGACCCGCGCCACCATCCGCGCGTACGCCGACGCGGGCGTCACCGCCTTCGCCGTCAGCCTGCTCTGGTCGTTCCGCAACGACGCCCACGAGCAGCGGGTGCGCGAGCTCATCCGCGAGGAGGCACCGGGGGCCTACGTCACCCTGTCCTCCGAGCTGATCCCGGTGCTGGGCGAGTACGAGCGGACGTCGACCACGGTGATCAACGCCTACCTGGGCCCGGTCATCCACGACTACGTCTCCCGGCTCGACGCGGCCGTCCAGGCCGCGGGCCTGCGTGACACCGCGACGATCCTGGATTCCGCGGGCGGCGTGCTGACCGCGGCCGAGGCGGCCGAGCGCTCCGCCGGCCTGCTCACCTCCGGACCGGCCGGCGGCGTGCTCGCCTCGGCCAAGCTGGCCCGCCGGATGGGCCTGGACAAGGTCGTCACGACCGACATGGGCGGCACGAGCTTCGACGTCGGCATGGTGCTCGACGGCGAGCCCGTGCTCGAGGCGAGCCGCTCGGTGGGCCGCTACCACGTGGCGCTGACCAGCATCCGGGTCGAGGCGATCGGCGCCGGCGGCGGCTCCATCGCCCGGGTCCGCGACGGCCACCTCAGCGTCGGCCCCGAGAGCGCTGGCGCCCAGCCCGGGCCGGCCTGCTACCGCCGCGGCGGCACGCTGCCGACCGTCACCGACGCCGACGTCGTGCTCGGCGTCATCGACCCCGACTACTTCCTCGGCGGCCGGATGCCGCTCGACCGGGCCCTCGCCGAGCAGGCGATCGAGGAGCACGTCGCCCGCCCCCTCGGCCTCAGCGTGCTCAAGGCGGCGGCCGGCATCCGCGAGGTCGCCGACAACCAGATGGCTGACGTGCTGCGGAGCACGACGCTGCGGGCCGGCTACGACCCGCGTGAGTTCGCGCTGTTCGCGTTCGGCGGGGCCGGTCCGGTCCACGCCTACCGCTTCGCCGCGACCGCGGGCATCGGGCACGTCGTCGTACCGAGCACGGCGACGGCGCACTCCGCGCTCGGCTGCGCGCTGGCCGACCGGCGGCGCTCCTTCTCGGCCGCCTTCGGCCGGCACACGCCCGCCGGCTTCGAGCACCTGGCCGACCACGTCGAGCCCGGCCTGCTCGGCGAGGCCGTCGGCCGGCTCGAGGGCCGGGCCCGGACGGCGCTCGGTGACGACGTCGAGATCAGCCGGTACGTCGGCATGCGCTTCCGCCTCCAGGTCCACGAGCTCTACGTGCCGATCGGCGCCGACGACTTCACGCCCGCGGGCCTCGACGCGCTCGTCGAGCGCTTCCAGGAGCAGTACGAGGGCATCTACGGCGCGGGCACCGCGCTCAAGGGCTCCGGCGTGGAGGTGACGACGGTCCGGGTCGACGGGATGATCCCGACCCCGGACGTCGCCTGGCGCCGGCCCGACTGGGAGAGCGCGGACACCGTCCGGACCCGCGAGGTCTACTTCTTCGAGGCCGGCGGCGCGGTGAGCACCCCGATCTACCTGGCCGGCCAGGTGCCCCTCGACGAGGAGATCGCCGGCCCGGCGATCGTCGAGTACCCCGGCACGACCGCCGTGGTCGGCCCCGGCCAGACCTTCCTCATGCACGCCTCCGGCGACCTCTCGATCCACATCCCCACCGACCCGAGCGCCGAGGAGGCCGCCCGATGAGCGCCCTGCAGCAGACCGACGTCGACCCGATCACCTTCGAGGTCATCCGGCACCGCCTGGAGTCCATCAACACCGAGCAGGCGGTCGCCCTCAAGGCCGTCTCCGGCTCGCCGATCGTCAGCGAGGCCGACGACTTCAACGTCGGTCTCTACCGCGCCGACGGCCAGCTGGTCGCGATGGGCCGCACGGTGATCTACCACGCCTCGTCGATGTCGGAGATGGTCAAGCACGTCATCGCCGACTGCGCCGAGGACCCGGGCATCAACGAGGGCGACTGCTTCGTGCTCAACAGCCCCCACAAGGGCGCGCTCCACGCCCCCGACATCGGCATCCTGCAGCCGATCTTCCACGACGGGCGGCTCGTCGCCTGGGCCGGCGCGTGCAGCCACCAGCTCGACATCGGCGGCATGGAGCACGGCGGCTTCATGCCCCAGGCCCGCGACATCTACCAGGAGGGCCTCCAGATCCCGCCGGTCAAGCTGGTCGACGGCGGCAAGGTGCGCACCGACGTCTGGTCGATGATCACCGGGATGAGCCGGCTGCCCGACGCGCTCAGCCTCAACCTGCGCGGCCTGATCGCCGCCAACCGGGTCGGTACGACGGAGCTCGGCAAGCTCGTCGCCCGCTACGGCCTCGACACCGTCCTGTCGGTGATGGACCGCCTGCTCGACCTGAGCGAGGCGCGGGTGCGCGAGCGGCTGCGCGAGCTGCCCGACGGCGTCTTCCGGGCGCGCTCGTACCTCGACCACGACGGCCACACCAACACGCTGCACCGGGTCAACCTCGAGCTGACCAAGACCGGCGACGCGCTGCGCTTCGACTTCACCGGCACCGATCCCGAGGCCCACGGCTTCGTCAACTGCACCCGCACCGGCCTGCTCGCGGGCGTCTACGCCGGGGTGCTGCCGCTGCTGGCCTTCGACATCCCCTGGAACTCCGGGGCGCTGCGGGCGATCGAGATCGTCTGCCCCGACCGCACGCTGCTGACCTCGCTCCCGCCCGCCGCGTGCAGCCAGGGCCCGCTCGGCGGCATCTGGATGGCCGAGATGACCACGACCGAGGCCGTGTCCAAGCTGATGGCCACGCACCCGACCTATATCGACGAGGCGCAGGCCTCGCCGGCCGGCGGCACCGACCTGTTCTGCCCCAACGGCATCGACCAGTACGGCGACTACTCGGGCTGGATCGTGCTCGACGCCATGCAGACCGGCGGCGGCGCCTACGCCCACCGCGACGGGCTGAGCCCCCAGGGGCACCGCTGCATCAGCCACTGCCAGGTGCCCAACGTCGAGGCCCAGGAGATGATCATGCCGCTGCTGTGGCTCTACCGGCGGCTGCTGCCCGACTCGGGCGGACCCGGGCGTCAGCGCGGTGGGCAGAGCGCGTCGGCGGCGATGACGCTGCACCACGCGCACTGGCTGCGCGCGGCGGTCGGCGGGCACGGCTTCGAGGTGCCGACGGCGTCGGGCATCTTCGGCGGCTACCCGGCGCGCTGCAACGCGCGGGTCGTCGTACGGGGGAGCGACTTCTGGTCCCACGTCGAGGGCGGTGAGGTGCCGCTCGAGATGGACCGCCTGGCCGGCACGGTCGAGGAGACCGAGGCCAAGACCGCCGACTTCATGCTCCAGGCCGGCGACGTCTTCTTCTGGTTCCCCCAGGCCGGCGGTGGCTGGGGCGACCCGATCGAGCGCGACCCCGCCGACGTCCAGGCCGACCTCGCCCAGGAGGTCATCAGCGCGGAGACCGCCACCCAGATCTACGGCGTGGTGCTTGCCGGCGGCCGGGTCGACGAGGAGCGCACCCGGACCCGTCGTGACGAGGTGCGCGCCCTGCGCCGCGCCTGGCCACGGGCCAAGGAGGGGCCGGTCGCCGCCGCGGGTGAGCCGCGCCCGACGCTCGCGCTGCTCGGTGACGCGCTGCGGATCGAGGGCACGGTCGACGACGCCGTGGTGGCCTGCCGGTGCGGGCACGCGCTGGCGCCCGCCGCCGAGAGCTGGAAGGAGTACGCCGGCGTGCTGGCGATCGACGCTCCCGAGCTCGGCACCGAGATCCGGCTGCACCGCGACCTGCGCTCGCAGATGTACGCCTGCCCGGCCTGCGGCCGGCTCCTCGAGATCGAGACCTCCCGCCCCGACGACCCGCCGCTGGTCGGCGCCGAGGTCGACCTGACCACCGTCGGCGTGCTGACCGAGGCGTTCGCGGCCCGCGCGTAGCGACAGAGAACGGAGACAACGAGCATGTTCGCCCAGGATGTGATGGACCAGCTGATCCGGACCGGCCCGCAGGACCCCTGCGGCCGGCTCATGAGGCGCTACTGGCAGCCCGTCGCGCTGTCGGAGGAGGTCGACAACAAGGCGCCGCTGCCGCTGACGATCCTCGGTGAGGACTACGTCGTCTTCCGCAACGCGGACGGCGTACCGGGGCTGATGGCGCGGCTCTGCGCCCACCGCGGCGCGGACCTGAGCTACGGCGTGTGCGAGCCCGAGGGCCTGCGCTGCCTCTACCACGGCTGGAAGTACGACGTGACCGGCCAGTGCGTCGAGCAGCCGCCCGAGCCCGAGGGTCGCGGCTTCGCCGACCGGATCAGGCTGCACGCGCCGCCGGTCGTCGAGCGGGCCGGGCTGCTGTTCGCCTACCTCGGCGAGGGTGAGCCGCCGGAGTTCCCCGACTACGAGTTCCTCCGCTACGGCGAGGAGAACACCTTCGTGACCAAGGTGTTCCACGAGTGCAACCACCTGCAGGCCAACGAGGGCAACCTCGACCAGTCGCACCTCGGCTTCCTCCACGTCTTCTACCCCGAGGAGACCCACAGCCACCAGGAGCTCGAGAAGAGCGCGCCGGGCGGGTCCAAGAACGCCGTCGAGCTGATCAACGAGGACAAGGCGCCCGAGATGGAGGTGGAGTACACCGACTACGGGTTCACCGAGTTCACCACCCGGAAGGCGCCCGAAGGCAGGTACCTCAAGATCCAGTCCTTCCTGCTGCCCAACGTCGCGGTCTTCCCGGGGGCGGTCCAGGGCATCGGTGGCCACCAGGTGCACTGGCACGTTCCGGTCGACGACGAGAACCACTGGAAGTTCGTGCTGGTCTTCCGCCGCGACGAGGCGGTCGACAAGGCGCGCCTGGCCAAGGCGCTCGTCGGCGTCGACGAGCTGCTGCCGGGCTACCGGATGAAGCGCACCCGCGCCAACCACCATCTGCAGAACCGGCCGCAGATGGCCAGTGCGCTGCCGACCAACGGGCTCGGGCTGGGCTTCGAGATCCACGACGCCGTGATCTGCGAGTCCGGCGGCGCCATCCAGGACCGGCTCCAGGAGAACCTCGGCTACAGCGACCGGTCGGTCATCGCGCTGCGCCGCTCGATGCTCGACGCGATCAAGCGGATCGACGCCGGTGAGCCGGCGCCCGGAACGGTGCACCGGCCCGAGGACAACGGCTTCCCCGAGATCAACGTGATCGCCCAGGTCATCGCCGAGGGCGAGGACCCGCGCCGGATCGCGGCCGAGGTCGCCGACCGGCGCCGGGTCGAGGAAGCCGCCCGTGGGTGAGCTCGTCGCCCGCGCGCTGATCGCGCTGCTGTTCGTGGTCAACGGTGCCGCGACGGCTCGCGACCCGGAGCCGCGCCGCGCCAAGGCGGCGTGGTTCGGCAACCCGCCGCTGCTCGCCGTCCGGGCCAACGGCATCGCGATGGTGCTGCTCGGTCTGGTCCTCGTCACCGGCTGGCAGCGCACCTGGGTGGCCTCCGCCCTGATCGTGCTGCTCGCGCTGACGACCGTCGGCGGCCACGCCTTCTGGCGGGCCGCCGACGGCGCCGAGCGCAGCCGCGAGCTCACCCAGCTCATCAAGAACACCGCCGTCCTGGGCGGCCTGCTGCTGCTCGCCCTGCCCTGACCCACCCGGCCACGAGGGTGGCCCACCAAGAGGAACGAGAGAGATGTCCAACCTGACCAAGGCGATGGTGTCCTCGCACGCCTACGCGTTCTTGACCCCTGACGACTGGGACCGCCGGCGCCAGGCCACCCGGCGCAACTACGAGCGGCTCAACGGCGTACCGGCGCCGGACGAGCAGCCCGAGGCGCTCGCCGAGACCCTGGCCGACAACCTGGTCCGGCACGCGCCGATCAAGGCCGGCTTCGAGGCGCTGCGGGAGTCCGTGCGCGCCGACCGGCCCGACGTCCTCGTGCTCGTCGGCGACGACCAGGACGAGAACTTCACCGACCCGCTGCGTCCGCAGTTCGCGGTCTACACGGGTGCGGAGTTCACGATCACGGGCGAGTCCGGCGACCCGGTCACCTACCGCTCCGACCAGGAGCTCTCGCGCCGGATCCTCGAGACCTGCGTCGCGGCCGACGTCGACATGGCCTGGACCGAGGGCTTCGCGGACGGACGGCTGCGCGACCACGCCCACTACGAGCCGTTGCGCTACCTGGACCCCGAGGGCGAGACCACCGTCGTGCTGGTCTTCCTCAACTCGATCCACCACCCGGGGCCCAACCCGAGCCGCTGCTACCGCGTGGGCCAGCTGATCCGCGAGGCCATCGAGTCCTACGCCCCCGACCGCAAGGTGATGCTCTACTCCTCGGGCGGCTTCTCGCACTTCACCGCCGGCTACCCGTGGAAGCACTACGAGGGTCCGTTCACGCTGGGCTCGATCAGCGCCGACTTCGACCGCCAGGTCGTCGCGGACCTCCGGGCCGGCCAGGGCTCGCGCCTGGCTGAGCTCACCTCGGACGACCTGCTGGCCAACGGCCAGGTCGAGCTGCGCCAGACCGTCGTCCTGGCCGGCGCGGTCGGCGACGGCGTCGAGCCGGACTTCCTGGAGTACGAGCCGTTCTACCGTGCGGTGCTCGGCATGGCCGTGGGCCAGTGGACGCTGTCGTGAGCGCGGCCCCGGGCTGGAGCAGCCGCTTCGTGCGGCTCGCCGACGGCCGGCGTACCCACTACCTCGAGGCGGGCGAAGGAACGCCGGTCGTGCTGCTCCACGGCGGTGGACCGGGCGCGGCCGCCCGGTTCTCCTGGCCCGCCACGATCCCGGCGCTCGCCGAGCGCTACCGGGTGCTGGCGCCCGACCTCTACGGCTACGGCTGGTCCGACCGGCCCAAGGGCGCGGACTTCTCCCACGAGGCGCACGCGCGCCAGCTGCGCGACTTCGTCGACACCCTGTGCGGTGAGGCGGTCGGCCTGGTCGGCAATTCCGCCGGCGCGTACGTCGCCACGAAGTTCGCGCTCGACAACCCCGACCAGGTCCTCGGCCTGTTCACGCTCTCGTCGGGCACGGTCGCCTACGCGATGGGGATCGCGAACCCCGACCACCTGCCGGCCCGCCAGGCACTGAAGGCCTTCGACGGCACCGAGGCGCCACTGCGCGCCTTCCTCGAGGGTCTGCTGCACACCCCGCCCAGCGACGAGCTGGTCAAGGCCCGGGTCAAGATCGCCGCCGAGCCGGCCGCGATGGACGCCTGGCGCTCGATGGGCGCCTACCAGCGCCGGCTCGCCACGGACCCGAACCTGTGGCAGCGGTTCTCGCTCCGGGGCCGCCTGGAGACGGCGACCTTCCCGCAGCACGTGCTGTGGGGCCTCGACGACAAGTTCGCGCCGATCAGCCAGGCGCGCGAGCTCGCCGCGATGCTGCCGCACGCGGTCTACGAGGAGCTCGAGGACTGCGGGCACCAGTGCCAGAACGACCGCCCGGACGCCGTCAACGAGAGGATCCTGGCGTTCTTCGACCGGGTCGTCGCGGGCGGGACGGTCGCGGCCGCGCCGTGACCTCCCCCGACGGTGCCGACACCTACCTGGACCGGCTGTTCGTCCTGCTCGACGCCTTCGGGCACGACCAGGACAGCCTGACCCTGGGCGAGCTGGTGACCCGGACCGGGTTGCCCAAGACGACGGTCTACCGGCTCGCCCAGGCGCTGGTCCGGCACCGGGTGCTGGAGCACGCCGACCGCGCGTACCAGCTCGGGCCGCGGCTCTTCGAGCTCGGCGAGCTGGTGCCGCGGGTGCGGGTCATCCGGCGCCAGATCAAGCCGTTCCTGCGGATCCTGCGCGACCAGTCCCAGGGCACCGTCGCGCTCGGCATGCTCGACGGCGAGGAGGTCCTCTACCTGCTGGAGGCCTCGACCGACGTCCACGCCGAGAACCCGCTGCGCGACGGCCAGCGGATCCCCGTGCACTGCACGGCGATGGGCAAGGCGATCCTCGCGTTCTCCCCGCCCAGCCTGGTCGAGCGGATCGTCGCCGCCCGGCTGCCGCGCTACACCCCGCAGACGATCGTCGACCCACGCAAGCTGCGCGCCGAGCTCAGCCTGATCCGGGCCCAGGGCTATGCCACCGAGATGGAGGAGCACCGGCTCAGCCACTACGCGATCGCCGCGCCCGTGCTCGACCCCCTAGGCCGCGTGGTCGCGGCGATGACGGTCGAGCGCGAGAACGCCCCCCGTGAGTTCACCCGCCACGTGCGCGAGCTCCGCCTGCTCGCCCACAACGCATCGGTCGCGCTGGCGCAACGGCGCCGGCCGCGACCCTGACCCAGAGAGAAACAGATCCATGCGCATCGCCCACCACGAGGACCGTGCGGTCCTCGTCAGCCCCGACGGTACGACGGCCGCCGACCTGGCCACCGCCAGCGCCGGGCTCTTCGACGCCGACCTCGCGCTGCTCTACCCGCGCTGGCCCGAGCTCGTCGCCTGGTACGACGAGTGGGAGCCCGTGTGGGACGTCCCCGTGCGCCGCGAGGCGCTCGGCTGCCCGTCGCCGCGGCCCCGCCAGATCTTCGCGATCGGGCTCAACTACGCGGCGCACGCCGACGAGACCGGCCTCGGCCGGCCCGAGGGACTGCCGCCGGTCTTCACCAAGTTCGCGAGCAGCCTGACCGGCGCGGACGTCGTCGTCGACCTGCCCGAGGGCGACATCGACTGGGAGGTCGAGGTGGTCGCCATCCTCGGCTACGGCGGCCGGGACCTGACCAAGGCCGACGCCTGGTCGGCCGTGGCCGGTCTCAGCGTCGGCCAGGACCTGTCCGAGCGGGCCCGGCAGCTCGCCGGACCCGCTCCGCAGTTCAGCCTCTGGAAGTCGTTCGCCGGCTTCGCGCCCGTCGGCCCGTGGCTGGTGACGCCCGACGAGCTCGTCAACCCCGACGACCTGCGGCTCAGCTGCACGGTCAACGACGAGGTCGTCCAGGACGGCCGGACCCGGCACCTGATCTCGAGCATCCCGAGCACGATCGCCGAGCTTTCGCGTGTGGTCGAGCTCTACCCGGGCGACGTGATCTTCACCGGCACGCCCGACGGCGTCGGCATGGGCCGGACGCCTCCGCGCTACCTCGCCGCGGGCGACGTCCTGGCGTCGCGGGTCGAGGGGATCGGCGAGATCCGCCAGGTCCTGCGCTGATCCTTGGCCTCAGAGCCAGGGACCGAGGGCGGCCGCGCCGGTGAGTCCGTGCGGCCGTCCCGCCAGGTAGGCCGCGACGTCGGGCCGGGGCCCGGCCGGGACGGCGTCCAGCCCGCGCCGGGCCACGATCTCGGCGACGAGCTCGTCGAGGAAGTCCGCGGGCAGCGCCGCGAAGCCGATCCCGGTGGCGAGGTCCACGGCGTGGATCCACACCTCCCGCGCACGCATCCAGAGGATCTCGGTGGCGGGCACCGTGCGTCCCTGCGCGGTGACCACCGGCGCCTGCCACGGCGCCTCGTCGAGACCGCCGAGGCCGCTCAGGTCGCCGGCCAGCGCCGCCGCCGACGAGTGCGCCCAGAAGCGCAGGTCCGCCGGCGCCCGCAGCGCGCCGGCAGCGATGTCGTCGGCACGCTGCTGGGGCGAGGCGTACATCGGCGTCTCGACACCGGTGGCCGCCCAGTGGACGAGATTGCGCAGCGCGTCGGCGTTGGCCGCCACGTGGGCGACCAGGTGGGCGCGGGACCACCCGGGCAGCCCGCTCGGCGCGGCGTAGTCGTCCTCGCCCAGGTGGTCGACGGCGTCGAGGAAGAGCGAGGTGCCGTCCTGCATCCAGGTCAGCGCGGTCGCCGCCGCTCGCGCCATCAGCCCGCCTCGACCAGCGTGGTGCACGCGCCGAGACCGTCGATGGCCGCCACCACGGTCTGGCCCGGGCGCAGGTAGACCTGGGGGTCGCGGGCGTGGCCGACGCCGGCCGGGGTGCCGGTGGCGATCAGGTCGCCGGGGCGCAGCGTCGTGATCGTCGAGATGTACTGCACGAGCGCGACCGGGTCGAAGAGCAGCGTGCCGGTGTCGTCGGACTGCACGAGCTCGCCGTCGACCGTGGTCGAGACCCGGAGCGCGGGCCGGACGCCGCCGACCTCGTCGGGCGTGACCAGGTAGGGCCCGACCGGGGTGGAGGCCTCCCAGATCTTGCCCTGGGTCCACTCGATGGTGCGGAACTGCCAGTCGCGCATCGAGATGTCGTTCATGACCGTGAAGCCGGCGATCGCGGCCTCGGCCTCGCTCGCGGAGGCGCGGCGCACCTCCTGGCCGATCACGATGACCAGCTCGACCTCCCAGTCGATGTCGGACGACTCGGCCGGCGCCCGCAGGGGGTCACCGGCACCGATCAGGCTGTCGGCGAACTTGGTGAAGAGCGTCGGGTACGCCGGCAGCTCGCGCCCCATCTCCTTGATGTGGTTGGTGTAGTTGTGGCCGACGCAGATCACCTTCGCCGGGTTCGGTACGACGGGCGCGAAGTCGGCGTCCGCCACCGGCCAGGTGGTCGCGCCGCTCGTCGCGCCGGCCGGCGCCTCGGGGGATCCGGCGGCCAGGTAGGCGCCGAGGTCGGCGTACCCCAGGTCGACCAGGAGGTCGCCGTCGAGGCGGACCGCGCGGGTGCCGGTGGAGGTGCGGAGGGTGGCGAGCTTCATCAGTCGTCCTTGCTGTGGGTCTGGGTGCGGTGGAGCCGGAGCGCCTCGAAGACGGGCGCGTCGGAGAAGCGGAAGAGGTCGAGGGCTCCGGAGTCGGAGTCGGACGCCCCGGCCTCGGAGCGGGCCGAGAACGGCAGCCACGAGGGCACGACGAACAGGTCGCCGCGGGTGACGGTCCAGGTGGCGTCGCCGACGGTGACCGTGCCGGAGCCGTCGAAGACCTGGTAGACCGACGACCCGGTCTCGCGCACCGGCGCGGTCTCGGTGCCGCGGGTGATCCGGTGCATCTCGGCGCGGATCGTGGGCAGCACGTCCCCCGCGGTGGCGGGGTCGGTGTAGCGGACCGCGGCGTGCCCGGGCGCGACGCAGCCGGCGTGGCCGTCGGCGGCCAGCGCGAGCTGGTCGGCCAGGGCCCGGTCGGTGTGCTCCCACTTGTAGGACAGCAGCGGCGTCCCGGGGCCGGTGGGCGTCGCGGCGAGCGGGCGCAGGCCGGGGTGGGCCCAGAGCCGCTCGGAGCGCGAGCGCTCGGGGGTGATCCGCTCGGCCTCGCTGATGGTGTCGCGGCCGAACTCGAAGAACTGGGCGTCGACGACGTACTGGAGGGGGATGTCGAGGCCGTCGATCCATGCCATCGGCTCGCTGGTGGCGTTGTGGTGGGCGTGCCAGTTCCAGCCGGCCTGGGGGAGGAAGTCGCCGCGGTTCATCGGGACGACGTCGCCGCCGACGACCGTCCAGACCCCGGAGCCCTCGACGACGAACCGGAAGGCGTGCTGGGTGTGCCGGTGCTCGGGGGCGTCCTCGCCGGGCATGAGGTACTGGATCGCGGCCCACAGGGTCGGGGTCGCGAACGGGCGCCCGCCGAGGGCCGGGTTGGCCAGGGCGATCGCCCGGCGCTCGCCGCCGCGGCCGACCGGGACCAGGTCGCCGGCCTGCTCGGCCAGCGCGCGCAGCGCCTGCCAGCGCCAGCGGTGCGGCACCGCGCGGGAGCGCGGGTGGGCCGGCATCAGGTCGCCGATCTCGGTCCAGAGCGGGACGAGCAGCTCGCTCTCGAAGCCGCGGTAGAGCTCGACGAGGGCGGGGCTGACGACCGGCTGGTCGGGGGACTCGACGGCGGCGATGTGGAGGGGGGAGGCCGCGGTGCTCATGCGTACGCCTGGACGTAGGTCTTGATCTCCTGGAACTCCCCGAGCGCCGCGACGCCGTTGAGCCGGCCGACGCCGGACTGCTTGAAGCCGCCCTCCTCGAAGAAGTCGGTGACCACCGCCCACGCGTTGGTCCAGACCGTGCCGGCCTCGAGCCGGCGGCCGACCCGGGCGGGTACGTCGACGTCCCGGCTCCAGATCGAGGCGGCCAGGCCGTAGTCGGTGGCGTTGGCGCGGGCGACCGCGTCGTCCTCGCCGGTGAACGTCTCGAAGGTGGCCACCGGGCCGAAGACCTCGTGCTGGACGATCGGCGCGGTGACGTCGCCGACGGCGAGCAGGCTGGGCTCGTAGAACGCCGTGCCCGCGCGCTGACCGCCGCGCAGCAGCGCGGTGGCCGAGCCGTCGTCGAGCGCGGCCTGGACGGTCGCGTCGACCCGGGCGGCGTTGGCGGCGTCGATCATGGCGCCCATCTGGCTGGCCGGGTCGGTGCCGGGGCCGACGGTGACCGCGGACAGCGACGCGACCAGGCGGCTCGCGAGCTCGTCGGCGATGTCGGCGTGGGCGAGGATCCGGCTGCCGGTCATGCAGAACTGGCCGGCGAAGGTCGTCACCGCCGCGGTGAGGGTCGGGACGACGACGTCGAGGTCGGCGTCGGGGAACACGATCATCGGCGACTTGCCGCCGAGCTCGAGCGAGACCCGCTTCAGCCGGGCCGCGGCGCCGGCCATGATGATCCGGCCGACCTGGGTGCTGCCGGTGTAGCTGATCACGTCGACGTCGGGCGAGGCGACGAGCAGCTCGGCGAGCGCCGAGCCGGACTCGGTGACGGAGTTGACGACGCCGGCCGGCAGGTCGGGGGTGTCGGCGAGGAGCTGGTGCAGCATGCCGTTGACCAGACCGGTCTGGGCGGGCAGCTTCATGGCGACCGTGCAGCCCGCCGCCAGGGCGGGCGCGAACGAGCGGACGGCCAGGACGACGGGGGAGTTCCACGGCACGATCACGCCGGCGACACCGGCGGCCTGGGGCACGCTGCGCTGGATCAGCCCGGGGGCGACCTCGGCCGCGCGCCCGGCCTCGGTCAGCGTCAGAGCGGCGTAGTAGCGCAGCTTGGGGATCGTCAGGCTGATCTCGAAGCCGGCCTCGGCGAGCGTCTTGCCGTTCTCGCGGGCCAGCGCCTCGATGAACGCCCCGGACCGCTGCTCCAGCAGGTCGGCCATCTGGAGCAGGACGCGGTGGCGCAGCGCGCGGTCGCGGGACCAGTCGGTGCGGTCGAAGGCCGCGCGGGCCGCGGCGACGGCGGCGGCCGCGTCGTCGGCGCCGCCGTCGGCGAAGGTGCCGATCGGGGCGCCGGTGGCGGGATCGGTCGCCGTGCCGCTCGCGGCCGAGCCGACGAGCTCGCCGTTGATGTAGTGCAGTGCGGGGTCAGCCATGCGGTGGAACGTACGGACGCCTCGGGTCGGGCTCCCGCACCTTCCGTCATGCAGAATCCAGTGGTGCCTCGGCGTCGAGATCGCGGGCCAGCCGGAGGGCGGTGTCCCAGAGCGCCGCGTGCAGCCGGCGGTCGCGGACGCCGTCGGCCTCGGCCGCGGGCAGCGAGACGGCGAGCCCCAGCCAGGGTGCTCGGGTGCGCGTGGGCACGGCGCAGCCGACCGCGACCAGGTCCGCCTCGGTGCGGCGCAGGTTGTAGGCGACGCCCTCGTCGCGGACCCGGGCGAGCTCGGCCTCGAGCGCCTCGAGTCGGGCCGGCGTCATGCTCTCCCCCTGGCGGGCGGCGTGGTGCCCGGTCAGCAGGGCGTGCAGGTCGGCGCGCGCGAGCTGGGCGAGCAGGGCCTTGCCGGACGAGGCCTCGACCGCGGGGAGCGTCGTACCGGTGCGCTCGGAGATGTGGTCGCCGCGGGTGGCGACCACGGTGCGCAGGATGCGCACGGCACGGCCCTCCAGCGCCATCGCGCTCACGGTCGCGCCGGTCTCCTCGCGCAGCGTCGTCAGGTGCCGCTGGAGCAGGTCGTCGAGGTGGTCGGCCTCGCGCCGCGCGCCCAGCAGCCGCGGGCCGAGGCGGTAGCGGTGCGAGGCGTCCTGCTCGGCGAACCCGCGGTAGACGAGCGTCGAGATGATCCGGTGGGCCGTCGAGGGCGACGTGCCGAGCAGCTCGGCGACGTCGGCGAGCCGGACGCTGTCGCGCTCCTGGAGCAGCATGATCACGCGCAGGGCCTTGTCGACCGATCCCACCGCGTAGGGAGGCTGCTTGACGACCTTGACCTGCCGCACGCTCGAACCCTACGTCAGCCGGCCGGCGGCGGCGCGCTGCTCCAGCAGCGCCCGCTCGCCCGCGTTGCGGGTACGACGGGCCGCCTCGGCGAACTCCGCCGCCGCCTCGTCGGCCCGCCCGGCGCGCGCGAGCAGGTCACCGCGGACGCTGGGCACCAGCGGGGAGTCGGGCAGCGCGTCCGGCGGCAGCGCCGCGAGCACGGCGAGGCCCGCGTCGGGGCCGGCCGCGCGGCCGTGGGCCACCGCCCGGTTGACCTCGACGACCGGGCCGGGCGCGGCCTGGGCCAGGACGTCGTACATGCGGGCGATGCGGGGCCAGTCGGTGTCGGACGGCGTGGTCGCCTTGGCGTGCTCGGCGGCGATGGCGGCCTGGACGACGTACCGGCCGATGGGGACGCCGCGGGTGGCGATCGCCTCGGCCCGGCCGAGCGCGGCGAGACCGCGGCGGATCAGCAGGGCGTCCCAGCGGTCGCGGTCCTGGTCGTCGAGCAGGACCGGCCGGCCGGCGGCGTCGGTGCGCGCGGAGAGCCGGGAGCCCTGGAGCTCGAGGAGCGCCTGGAGGCCGTGCACCTCGGGCTCGTCGGGCGCCAGCTCGGCGAGCATCCGGGCCAGCCGGATCGCCTCGGCGGCGAGGTCCGGGCGGACCCACTCGTCGCCGGAGGTGGCGGCGTACCCCTCGTTGAAGACGAGGTAGACGACCGCCATCACGTCGTCGAGCCGCGCGGTCCGGTCGGCGCCGGTGGGCATCTCGAGCTGGGCGCCGGAGGCGGTCAGCGTGCGCTTGGCCCGCGAGATCCGCTGGCCCATGGTCGCGTCGGGGACCAGGAAGCCGCGGGCGATCTCGGTCGTGGTCAGGCCGCCGACCATCCGCAGGGTCAGGGCGGCGCGGGACTCGGGGGTGAGTGCCGGGTGGCAGCACAGGAAGATCAGGCGCAGGACGTCGTCCTCGATGTGGTCGACGTGCGCGTCCAGGTCGGGCATGGGGTCCGCCTCTCCGGCGGTCCGCTCGAGCTCCTCGGTCTTGCGCCGCAGCGTGTCGGCGCGCCGGAAGGCGTCGATGGCCCGCCGCTTGGCCGTCGTCATCAGCCACGCTGCCGGGTTGGCCGGGACGCCCGTGTCCGGCCACTGCTCGAGCGCGGTCACGAAGGCGTCCTGGGCGAGGTCCTCGGCCAGGGAGACGTCCCGGGTCAGCCGGGTCAGCGCCGCGATGAGCAGCGGCGCCTCCCGGCGCCAGACCTCGACGACGGCGTCGGACGGGCTGACCTCGGGCATGAGGCCAGCCTAGGGCGGGTCCTGGGAGCGCCGGGTCCGCAGGGACCCGGCACTCCGCGGTCTCACTCGCTGGGCGGGGGACCCTCGGAGACCTGGCGCAGGGTGATCACCAGCTCCTGCTCGGGCCAGTGCTCGACGTGGAGCTGCGCCATCTCGCGCATGTTCTCCACGGCGTCCTCCTCGTTCTCGAACTGCAGGAGCGCCCAGCCGCCGACGACCTCCTTGGCCTCGGCGTAGGGACCGTCGACGCGGGTCATCTCACCCTTGCGGATGACGAAGTTGACCGCGTCCTCGGTCCCGAAGAGACCGCCACCGTCGAGGAAGCTCCCGTTGGCGGCGGACTTGGCGATGAACACGTCCATCGCGTCCATCAGCGCCTGCGGCGGGGGCTCGGTGATGCCCTCGGCCATCTTCACCAGACCCATGTAGCGCGTCATGCGGATCAGTCCTTCGTTCGTAGGTTCGTGCTGCTGTCGAACCTACGTCGAACGACGGTCGCCGCTTTCGACACGAGCCGGAAAAGAAATTCTCAGACGTTGCGGCGGTACTGCCCGCCCACCTCGAAGAAGGCCTCGGTGACCTGGCCCAGCGAGCACACCCGGGCGGCGTCCATGAGGACGGCGAACACGTTGTCGCCGTTGACGGCCGCCTGCTTGAGCCGGGCGAGCGCCTCGTCGGCGGCGCTGCTGTGGGCCGCCTGGTAGTCGCGGACCCGGCTCAGCTGGGACTGCTTCTCGCCGTCGGTCGCCCGGGCCAGCTCGAGGACGACGGGGATCTCGTCGCCGCCGGGCTTGCGGAAGGTGTTGACGCCGATGATCGGCAGCGTGCCGTCGTGCTTCTGGTGCTCGTAGAGCATCGACTCGTCCTGGATCCGGCCGCGCTGGTAGCCGGTCTCCATCGCGCCGAGGACGCCGCCGCGCTCGGAGATCCGGTCGAACTCGGCGAGCACGGCCTCCTCGACGAGGTCGGTGAGCTGGTCGATGACGTAGGAGCCCTGGACCGGGTTCTCGTTCATCGCCAGGCCCCACTCGCGGTTGATGATGAGCTGGATCGCGAGCGCCCGGCGCACCGACTCGTCGGTCGGGGTGGTGACCGCCTCGTCGAAGGCGTTGGTGTGGAGAGAGTTGGCGTTGTCGTAGATCGCGATGAGCGCCTGGAGCGTGGTGCGGATGTCGTTGAAGTCCATCTCCTGCGCGTGCAGCGAGCGGCCCGACGTCTGCACGTGGTACTTCAGCTTCTGGGAGCGCTCGTTGGCGCCGTAGCGCTCCTTCATCGCCACCGCCCAGATCCGGCGGGCGACCCGGCCGATCACGGAGTACTCCGGGTCCATGCCGTTGGAGAAGAAGAACGACAGGTTGGGCGCGAAGTCGTCGATGTCCATGCCCCGCGCGAGGTAGGACTCGACGTACGTGAAGCCGTTGGCGAGCGTGAACGCGAGCTGGCTGATGGGGTTCGCCCCGGCCTCGGCGATGTGGTAGCCGGAGATCGAGACCGAGTAGAAGTTGCGGACCTGCTGCTGGATGAACCACTCCTGGATGTCGGCCATGCAGCGCAGCGAGAACTCCGTGGAGAACAGGCAGGTGTTCTGGCCCTGGTCCTCCTTGAGGATGTCGGCCTGGACCGTGCCGCGCACGGTCTTGAGCGCCTCGGCGGGGTCGATGCCGCGCTCGCGGGCCTGGTCCATCACCGTGTTGAGGAAGAACGCCAGCACGGTCGGGGCCGGGCCGTTGATCGTCATCGAGACCGACGTCGTGGGGGAGAGCAGGTCGAAGCCGTCGTAGAGCGCCTTCATGTCGTCGAGCGTGGCGACCGAGACGCCGGACGTGCCGACCTTGCCGTAGATGTCGGGGCGCTCGTCGGGGTCGCGGCCGTAGAGGGTGACCGAGTCGAAGGCGGTGGACAGGCGGGTCGCGGGCTGGCCCTCGGAGAGCAGCTTGAACCGCTTGTTGGTGCGGAACGGGTCGCCCTCGCCGGCGAACATGCGGGCCGGGTCCTCGTCGGCGCGCTTGAACGGGAAGACGCCGGCGGTGAAGGGGAACCTGCCCGGCAGGTTCTCGCGCCGCCAGTAGCGGACCAGCTCGCCGTGGTCGTCGTACTGGGGGACGGCGACGCGGGGGATCCGGTTGCCGGACAGGGAGATCCGGCCGTTCTGGGCCGTGTCCTCCTGGTAGGCCTCGACGGTGGCGGGCCAGGAGGCGACCTGCTCGACGACCTCGCGGGGGAGGTCGCGCTCGGCCTGGGCGGCGAGCTCGGCGACCTCGGCCACCTCGACCTCGGCGGCGACCGCGGCGAAGCGCTGCGCGCGACGGGCCTGGGCGACCAGGGTGTCGGTCTCGGCGTGGTAGTCGCGGACGGAGCCGGCGATCTCGGCCAGGTAGCGCACCCGCTCGGGCGGCAGCACCTGCTGGATGCGGGTCGAGCTCTTGGTCGTGACCGGCGCGAGGTGGCCCTCGGCGACGGCCAGGCCCTGCTCGGCGAGCAGGCCGCGCAGGTGCTGGTAGAGCGCGGTGACGCCGTCGTCGTCGAAGGTCGCGGCCGAGGTGCCGTAGACCGGCATGTCGGTCGGCTGCTTGCCGAAGGCCTCGCGGTTGCGGACGAGCTGGCGGCCCACGTCGCGCAGCGCGTCGGCCGCGCCGCGGCGCTCGAATTTGTTGATCGCGACGACGTCGGCGAAGTCGAGCATGTCGATCTTCTCGAGCTGGGAGGCGGCGCCGAACTCGGGCGTCATGACGTAGAGCGAGACGTCGCAGAACGGCACGATCGCCGCATCGCCCTGGCCGATGCCGGGGGTCTCGATGACGACGAGGTCGAAGCCGGCCGCCTTGAGCACGGTGAGCACGTCGGTGAGGTGCTCGGGCACCTCGTGCGCGCCGCGGGTCGCGAGGCTGCGGAAGTAGACCCGGTCGCGGTCCCACTGGGTGCCGGTGGTGGTGCCGAGGTCGAGGCTGTTCATCCGGATCCGGTCGCCGAGCAGCGCGCCGCCGCCCTTGCGCCGGGTGGGGTCGACGGCGACGACCGCGACCCGGACCTTGTCCTCCTGGTCGGTGCGCAGCCGGCGGACGAGCTCGTCGGTGAGGCTGGACTTGCCGGAGCCGCCGGTGCCCGTGATCCCGAGCACCGGTACGACGCGCGCCGCGGCCGTCGCGCGCAGCTCGTCGAGCAGCGCCGCGTCGAGCCGGCCGGTCTCGGCGCCGGTGATCGCCCGGGCGACGGCGGCACGGTCGCCGCTGACCACCTGGGCCGCAGTGACCGGTCCGACCTCCCAGAGGTCGGTGTCGCAGGCCTCGACGACGGAGTTGACCATGCCCGGCAGGCCCATCCGCTGGCCGTCCTCGGGCGAGAAGATGATGACGCCGGACTCGCGGAGCCGGGCGATCTCGTCGGGGACGATGACGCCGCCCCCGCCGCCGACGACCTGGACGTGGTCGGCGCCGCGCTCACGCAGCAGCTGGACGAGGTACTCGAAGTACTCCACGTGCCCGCCCTGGTACGACGACACGGCGATGCCCTGGGCGTCCTCCTCGATCGCGGCGTCGACCACCTCGGCGACCGAGCGGTTGTGCCCGAGGTGGACGACCTCGCACCCCTGGCTCTGGAAGATGCGCCGCATGATGTTGATCGAGGCGTCGTGCCCGTCGAAGAGGCTCGACGCGGTCACCAGGCGAACCGGGTGCTTGGGCGTGTGCAGCGTGGTCTCGGCCATGTGGGTGTCGTCCCTCCAAAGTCCTTGGACTTCCAATAGTAGGACGTCCTAGTAAATCTGGGAAGCCGGGATGCCCCCAGCCTCGATCCGTGGTTGGGCGCCGTAGCGAGCGGCACTCCAGGGGTGCGATCGCAAGGCGCGGGCGCGACGGCAGCCTGGTTGCACTGGTGAGCGTCCGCAACGCCGCGAGCGCGCCGCTGGGGTGTCGCGTAGTAGGCGGCCGGCCACGGATCGAGGCTAGGGTCTGCCCCATGTCCGACCCGCGGCTCCCCTTCGACCCGATCGATCGCGCCGGCGACCTGTGGGAGCGACACTTCGGCGACGCGAGCGCCATGCGGCTCGCGACCTCGGTGATGCGCGTCCAGCAGCTGATGATCGCCGCGCTCGACGCGGCGCTGAAGCCGTTCGGGCTGACCTTCTCGCGCTACGAGGTGCTCGTGCTGCTGCTGTTCAGCAAGAGCGGGTCGCTGCCGCTGAGCAAGATCGGGGAGCGGCTCATGGTGCACCCGACCTCGGTCACGAGCGCCATCGACCGGCTCGAGGCCCAGGGCTTCGTCGAGCGGGTCCCCGACGAGGACGACCGCCGTCGTACGCTCGCGCGGCTCACGCCCGAGGGCCGGGCCACGGTCCGCAGGGCGACCAAGGCGGTGACCGCGATCGACTTCGCGATCACGGGGCTCGACGAGGGTCAGCAGGCGGACGCCTACGGGCTGCTGCGCCAGGTGCGCCAGGCGTCCGGTGACTTCCCGGAGCAGGCGCCCGATCAGTAGACCGTGATCCGCAGGGCCCGCATCTTCGCGTAGAGCGTGGTCCGCGAGATCCCGAGTGCCTGGGCGGCGCGCACCTTGTTGCCGTCGTGCTCGCGCAGCGCCTCGACGATGACCGTCCGCTCGGCGCGGTCGATCGGGGCGAGGTGCCGGCTGGGCTCCTGGGTGCGATAGGCCTCGGGCAGCTCGTCGACGATGACGGCGCCCGTGCGCTGGCGTCGTACGACGTGCTCGACGACGGCGCGCAGCTCGCGCAGGTTGCCGGGCCAGGGCTGCGAGGACAGCGCGCTGAGGGCGCCGGGCGTGAAGTGCAGCGAGGAGTCGGCGCCGAGCTCGGCGAGCATCGCCCGGACCAGCTCGGGGATCTCGTGGGGCCGGCTGGCCAGCGGCGTGAGCAGGCGGCGCTCGGTGCACTCGCCGGCGAGCGCGGCGGCCCGTCCGGTGAGTCCTTCGAGCGGGCCGCAGACGAGGACCAGGCGGGGGGCGCGCTGCTCGGCGACGTGCGAGGCGACGAGGTCGACCAGGTCGTCGGGCAGCAGGTCGACGCCGTCGACGCAGACCGTGCCCTGGCCGGCCCGCAGCAGCGCGCCGAAGTCGCGCGCCCACGCCTCGGAGCCGTCGAGCAGCGCGGACGCCGCGCTGAGCACGGTGACCGGCTGGGTGTCGGCCAGCCGGCGCGCGGTGGTCGAGCGACCGGACCCGGGCGGTCCGGAGACCAGGACCGGCAGGTGCGTCACCGGTACGTCGGCCACGGGCCGCCGCGGCCGCGGCTCGCGGTGCGGCTCGACGTGGAGCAGCGCCCCGCCGCGCGTACCGCCCACCCGGGTGGCCTCGACGCGCACGGCCAGGCCGGACTCCAGGGTCAGGTCGATCGCGGCCTCGTCGCGCACGTCGGTGGCGAGCATCCGCAGCAGGGCCACGTCGGTCGAGCCGAGCAGGTCGGCGGCGGCCTGGTTGGACATGAGCAGGTCGTGCCCGATCGCGAGGACCGCGCGCCGCCGGGCGCCCGCGGCCTGGAAGGCGGCGAGGAGCTGCTTGTCGGAGACCCGGCTGCCGTCGAGCAGGCGCTGCTCGATGTCGGCGACGGCGCGGGCGACCAGCGGCGGCAGCAGCGGGCTGGCGTCCTCCATCAGCGCGGAGATGTCGAGGACGCCCTCGATCCGCCGCGTCGTCGGGTGGAAGATCGGGTGGCCGTAGCAGCTGAACCGGCGCAGCGGCACCGCGAAGTGCTCGCGGCCGTTGACGGTGATGCTCGTGCGGGTCTCGAGCACGGTGCCGAGCGCGTTGGTGCCGACGGCCTCCTCGAGCAGCGAGGCGCCGACGTCGACGCCGAGGTTGTCGAAGGCCCGGCGCGAGCCGTTGTCGCCGCACCAGCGCTGGGCGACGCGCCCGTCGCGGTCGACCAGCAGCGTGCAGAACATGGTGCCCTCGAGCTGCTCGTTGAGCTCGTCGAGCACGGGCGAGGCCGCGGCCTGGAGCGGACCGGAGTGGTCGACGTCGGCGTACGTCAGGTGGTCGAGCGCCGAGCTGGGGTTGAGCCCGGCCAGCTCGGCCCGGCGCCACGACAGCGCGATCGGGTCGCGGAGGGCATCGGTCTCCGTCGTCACGCGTCACTCCCTGGGTCGTGGGGCTCGCCCGCAGCGGCGCACACCCTGTGGCCGCGGTCACAGTATGCGGAGGAGGGTTGGTACCGGGTTGTCCAGTTTCTGAACACTCGGCCGGGGCCGGTCTTGCGAGCGTGTCGGGCATCACGTCCGAGCCGTCACCGCCCCACAGGAGAACCCGATGAAGACCAAGGCCGCAGTCGTCTACGAGACCGGCAAGCCGATCGTGATCGAGGAGCTCACCCTCGACAAGCCGCGTGAGGGCGAGGTGCTCATCCGCTACACGCACGCCGGTCTGTGCCACTCCGACGTCCACATCGCCCATGGCGACCTGGAGGCCCGGCTGCCGATGGTCCTGGGCCACGAGGGCGCCGGCATCATCGAGGAGGTCGGCCCCGGCGTCACCCGGGTCAAGGTGGGCGACCACGTGGTGTGCTCGTTCATCCCCAACTGCGGCACCTGTCGCTACTGCGCCAACGGCCAGCAGTCGATCTGTGACATGGGCGCCACGATCCTCGACGGCTACCTGCCCGGCGAGCGCTTCCCGATCACCGGCCCCGCCGGTCAGTACGGCGCGATGTGCATGCTCGGCACGTTCAGCCAGTACGGCGTGATCCACCAGAACTCCTGCGTCAAGGTCGACGACGACCTCCCGCTCGAGAAGGCCGTGCTGGTCGGCTGCGGCGTCCCCACCGGCTGGGGTGCCGCGGTCAACACCGCCGAGGTCAAGGCCGGCGAGACCGTGGTCGTCATGGGCATCGGCGGCATCGGCATCAACGCCGTCCAGGGCGCGGCCCTGGCCGGCGCCAAGAACGTCATCGCGATCGACCCGCTCGCCAACAAGCGCGAGAAGGCGATGGAGCTGGGCGCCACGCACGCGTTCGAGTCCGCCGAGCTCGCGATGGAGACGATCACCAACCTGACCCGCGGCCAGATGGCCGACTCGGCGATCCTCACGCCCGGCCTGATGACCTCCGAGATCGTCTCCGACGGCTTCAACGCGGTCGGCAAGGGCGGCAAGGTCGTGCTGACCGGCCTCAACAAGCTGGAGGAGACGAACATCCAGCTGCCCGGCTCGATCCTCACGCTCTTCCGCAAGGAGCTGCGCGGCAGCCTCTTCGGCGACTGCAACCCGACCGTCGACATCCCGCGGATCCTCGGGCTCTACCAGTCCGGCGACCTCAAGCTGGACGAGATCCTCACCCGTACCTACACCCTCGACGAGGTCAACGAGGGGTACGACGACCTCCTCAACGGCAAGAACGTCCGCGGCGTCGTCGTCCACGAGCACTGAGCGTCGAGGACCGATGACTGCTGTGCTCGCGGCGCTCGCCGTCGTCGACCGCGCGCGGGAGACCGAGCTCCTCGAGGCGGCGTTGGCCAGTGGTGCCCACGTCGTCCTCGAGGGGCCGCCCGGCACCGGCAAGACCACCTTGCTGCGCCGGGTCGCCGCCGGCCGGGACCGCTCGTTCGCCCTCGTCGAGGGCAATGCCGAGCTGACCCCGGCCCGGCTGGTCGGCCACTTCGACCCGGCCCTCGTGCTGAGCCGGGGCTACCAGCCGGACGTCTTCGTCGACGGCCCGCTGCTCACCGCGATGCGTGAGGGCGGCCTGCTGTACGTCGAGGAGCTCAACCGGGTGCCCGAGGAGACCCTCAACACCCTGCTCACGGTGATGTCCGAGCGCGAGATCGCCGTCCCCCGGCTGGGCACGGTCCGCGCGGCCCCGGGCTTCGCGGTCGTCGCCGCGATGAACCCGTACGACGCCGTCGGCACCGCCCGCGTGTCGTCCGCCGTCTACGACCGCACCTGCCGGATCGCGATGGGCTACCAGTCCGCCGAGGCGGAGGGTCAGATCCTCGCCCAGCGCGCGCCGGTGCCCTCCGACGACTGGCGTGACCGGGCGGTCGCGCTGGTCCGGGCCACCCGCGAGCACCCCGAGCTGCGGGTCGGCTCGTCGGTGCGCGGCACGATCGACCTGGCCGGCATCAACCACCAGCTCGCCCGGGCCCGCGGCGTCGCCGAGGACCACTGGGCCACCGGCCTCGACGCCGCGCTGGTGGCGCTCAGCGGGCGGGTCCGGGTGGACGAGTCGTCGACCCGGCGGCCCGAGGAGGTCATCACCGACCTCTACGTCGCGCACTTCGGTGCCGACCCGGAGTCCTCCTCGGACGCCGGTGCGGAGGAGGAGCCCCGCTCGGGGGAAGCCTGAGCCCGCCCCCTGCGGGGGCGGGCGGCACCCCACCGACACCTCCGCCCGGCTCCCGCCGGGGCCGACCCGAGCGCACCAACGGTCGCGCGGAGCTGTCCCGCAACCCGCGCTTCGAGGAGCTCTCGCCCGAGGTGGGCGAGCTCGACGTCGAGGCCGTCGAGGCGGCCGTCGCCGAGGACCCGGACGACGTCCTGCCGCTGCTCGCGCTGATGAGCCGCGCGACCGACCCGGCCCTGCGCGCCCGGGTCCAGGCCCTCGTGCCACGGCTCGTGCTCGAACGCGCGCGCAGCGGTCCGCACGGGCGCATCGGCGCCGGCCGGCTGCGCCCGGCCCGCGCCGACCGGGGCGGCGACCTCGACCTCGACGCCTCGCTGGAGGCCGTCGCGGTGGCCCGCGGCGAGGGCCGTCCGCCGTCCCTCGACGAGCTCACCGCCTCGGTGTGGGAGCGACCGGCGACCGCGCTGTGCCTGCTCGTCGACCGCTCCGGCTCGATGGACGGGCACCGCCTGGCGACCGCCGCCATGGCCGCCGCGGCGTGCGCGCTGCGCGCCGCCGAGTCCGGGGGCGAGCTCGCCGTCGTCGCCTTCGACCGCCGGGCCGAGCCCGTCGTCGCCCTCGGGACGCCGAGCCCGGTGCGTCGTACCGTCGAACGGGTGCTGGGCCTGCGCGGGCACGGCATGACCTCGCTCGACGCCGCCCTGCGCGCCGCGCGCGAGCAGCTCGCCGGTGCCCGGGCCCGGCGCCGGATCACCGTGCTGCTCTCGGACTGCCGGGTCACCGACGACATCGACCCGCTGCCCGCCGCCCGCGGTCTCGACGAGCTGCTCGTCGTCGCGCCCGCCTCGGACGACGACGAGGCGCGCCGCTTCGCCCGCGAGGCCGGCGCCCGGATGGCGTCGCTCGACGCCCTCGCCGACCTGCCCGCCGTGCTCGACCGGCTGCTCGCCCCCTAGGGCGAATGTCCAGAACCTGAACACCCCCGCAGCGCCCGGGCCACGACGCTCGGCGCTACCGATCGTCATCCCCACGGAGGAACCATGACCGACCTGCTCGTCCCCACCGACCACGCCGTGCTCCCCGAGGTGCGCGACTGGCTCGCCCGCCCCAAGGGCCTGTTCATCGGCGGCTCCTGGGTGGACGCCGCCTCTGGCCGCACGTTCGAGACCCGCGACCCGGCCACCGGCCAGGTGCTGACCCAGGTCGCCCACGGCGAGGCCGAGGACGTCGACCGCGCGGTCCGCGCCGCCCGCAAGGCCTTCGAGGGCGAGTGGGCGCTCTGGACGCCGGCCCAGCGCCAGCGCCTGCTCTTCAAGATCGGCGAGGCGATCTACGACCACGCCGAGGAGCTCGCCCAGCTGGAGTCGCTCGACAACGGCAAGTCCGCCGCCGTCGCGCAGGCCGTCGACATCACCTGGGTCGCCGAGCTCTTCCAGTACTACGCCGGCTGGGCCACGAAGATCGAGGGCCGCACGCTGCCCGTGTCGGTCCCGTGGGCCCCCGGCGCCCAGTGGCACGCCTACACGCTGCGCGAGCCGGTCGGCGTCTGCGGCGCGATCGTGCCGTGGAACTTCCCGCTGCTCATGGCCGCCTTCAAGGTGCCGGTCGCGCTCACCTGCGGCAACACGGTCGTCCTCAAGCCCGCCGAGGACACCCCGCTCACCGCGCTGCGCCTCGCCGAGATCATGGCCGAGTGCGGCCTGCCGGACGGCGTCTTCAATGTCGTCACCGGGTACGGCGAGGCCGGCGCCGCGCTCGCCGCGCACGACGACGTCGACAAGATCGCCTTCACCGGCTCGACCGAGGTCGGCAAGCTCATCGTCGACGCCGCCAAGGGCAACCTCAAGAAGGTCTCGCTCGAGCTCGGCGGCAAGAGCCCCCAGGTCGTCTACGCCGACGCCGACCTCGACCTCGCCATCCCCGGCACGGCCTCGGGCTTCCTGTTCAACCAGGGCCAGACCTGCACCAGCGGCACCCGCCTCCTCGTCGAGGACCGGATCTTCGACGAGTTCACCCAGGGCGTCGCCGAGGTCGCCGCCGCCAGCAAGGTCGGCCCCGGCCTCGACCCCACCACCGAGGTCGGCCCGCTCGTCTCGCAGACCCAGCTCGACCGGGTGCTCGGCTACGTCGACCAGGGCCTGCGCGACGGCGCCCGCGCCCTCACCGGCGGCCGCCGCCGCGGGGACGCCGGCTACTACGTCGAGCCCACCGTGCTCGTCGACGTCGACTCCTCGTTCAGCGTCTACCGCGAGGAGATCTTCGGTCCTGTCGTCGTCGCCACCCCGTTCAGCGCCGAGCGCGGCGTGGCCGCGGCGGCCAACGACACGCCGTACGGGCTGGCGGCGTCGGTGTGGACCCGCGACGTGAGCAAGGCGCACCGCACCGCGCGCCAGATCAAGGCCGGCACGGTCTGGATCAACTGCCACAACGCGTTCGACACCGCGATGCCCTTCGGCGGCTACAAGCAGTCCGGCTGGGGACGCGAGCTCGGCGCCTCGGCGATCGACGCCTACACCGAGCAGAAGTCGGTCAACGCGCTGCTGACCTGAGCCCCACCTCGCCCTCGTTCGGGGGTGTCGTGAGGAGCCCCCGAACGAGGAGAGTGGAGATCATGAGCACCACCCTGAGCACCGCCCGCGACCTGCTGCGCACGCTGCGCACCGACCGCGCCGCGGCGGTCGCCGCCTTCACCTGGCCCGACGTCGGGCCGGCGTTCAACTTCGTGCACGACTGGTTCGACGGCTTCGCCCGCGACAACGACCAGCCCGGGCTCGTGATCGTCGAGGAGGACGGCGCCCGCTCGTCGTACTCCTTCGGGGAGCTGGTGACCCGCTCCGAGCAGGTCGCCGCCCACCTCGCCGCCCAGGGCATCGGCCGCGGCGACGCCGTCGTCGTGATGCTCGGCAACCAGGTCGAGCTGTGGGAGTCGATGCTCGCGCTCATCCGCCTCGGTGCGGTGATCATGCCGACCACGACCGCCGTCGGCACCGCCGAGCTGGTCGACCGGTTGGAGCGCGGCGCGGCCCGGGCGGTCATCTGCAACGCCGCCGACGCGGCCAAGTTCGACGAGGTGCCCGGTGCGCCGGTGCGGCTGGTCGTCGGTTCTGCCGACCTCCCCGGCTGGCTGCCGTACGCCGCGGCGTACGACCTCGCGCCGGCCTCGGTGGCGCACCCGGGCAACGCCAGCGACGACCGGCTGCTGCTCTACTTCACCTCCGGCACGACCTCGCGGCCCAAGCTCGTCGAGCACACCCACGTCTCGTACCCGGTCGGGCACCTGTCGACCATGTACTGGCTCGGCCTCCAGGCCGGCGACGTGCACCTCAACATCTCCAGCCCCGGCTGGGCCAAGCACGCCTGGTCGAACTTCTTCGCGCCGTGGCTCGCCGAGGCGACGGTCTTCGTCTACAACTACGCGCGCTTCGACGCCGCCGCCCTGCTCGGGCAGATCCGGGCCGAGGGCGTGACCACCTTCTGCGCCCCGCCGACCGTGTGGCGGATGCTCATCAACGCCGACCTCTCCGCCGGCCCCGGCGTCCTGCGCGAGGCCATCGCCGCCGGCGAACCCCTCAACCCCGAGGTGATCAGCCAGGTCGAGAAGCACTGGGGCCTGACCATCCGCGACGGCTTCGGCCAGACCGAGATGACCGCCTGCATCGCCAACACCCCCGGCCAGCCGGTGGTTCCGGGCGCGATGGGATATCCGCTGCCCGGCCTGCCCGTCGTGCTCGTCGACCCACTCACCGGGACCGTCGTCGACGGTGTCGGCGAGGGCGAGCTCTGCCTCGACCTCGCCGCCCGCCCCCTGCCGCTGATGACCGGCTACCAGGGCGACGCGGTCCGCAACGCCGAGGCCATGGCCGGCGGTTTCTACCACACCGGCGACGTCGCCTCACGCGACGCGGACGGCTGCATCACCTACATCGGGCGCACCGACGACGTCTTCAAGGCCTCCGACTACAAGGTCAGCCCCTTCGAGCTCGAGAGCGTCCTCATCGAGCACCCGGCGGTCGCCGAGGCGGCCGTCGTACCGGCTCCGGACCCGGTGCGCCTCGCCGTACCGAAGGCCTATGTGGCGCTGGTCCCGGGGTTCGAGGCGACGGCGGAGACCGCGGAGTCGATCCTGCGGTACGCGCGGGAGCACCTCGCGCCGTACCTGCGGGTGCGGCGGGTGGAGTTCTACGAGCTGCCCAAGACGATCTCGGGCAAGATCCGGCGGGTCGAGCTGCGGCAGCGGGAGGCCGAGGTGGAAGGTCACCGGCCCGCGGGGGAGTTCCGCGACGAGGACTTCCCGGGGCTGCGGGGCTGATCCCGCTCACCCCACGAGGTGCGCCGGTTGCTGGCGCGAAGTGCGCCGGTTGCTGGCGCGAGGTGTGGCCCCTCCTGGGTGACAGCCGTGCCTCGGTCCAGCAGCTGCCGTACTTCGGTGCAGCAACCGGCGTACTTCGTGGTGTCGGAAGAGGGGTCAGCCGTAGGTGTAGAAGCCGCGGCCGGTCTTGCGGCCGAGCAGGCCGGCCTCGACCATCCGGGCCAGGAGCGGCGGGGCGGCGTAGAGCGGCTCCTTGAACTCCTCGTAGAGCGACTCGGCGACGGCCTTGGTGGTGTCGAGGCCGATCAGGTCCGCCAGGGCGAGGGGGCCCTGGGGGTGGGCGGCGCCGAGGACGAGGCCCTGGTCGATGTCCTCGGCGGTGGCGAAGCCCGACTCGAGCATCCGGATCGCGGAGAGGATGAACGGGATCAGCAGGGCGTTGACGACGAAGCCGGCGCGGTCCTGGCAGTCGATGGCGTTCTTGCCGAGGTCGTCCTGGACGAAGGCGCGGGCGCGCTCGGTGGTCTCGGCGTCGGTCATCAGCGAGGGCACGAGCTCGACGAGCTTGAGCACCGGCACCGGGTTGAAGAAGTGGACGCCGAGCACATGGCTCGGGCGCTTCGTAGCGACCGCGAGCTTCATGATCGGGATCGACGAGGTGTTGGACGCGAGGATGGCGTCGGGGCTGGTGACGATCTCGTCGAGGCGGCGGAAGAGGTCGGTCTTGGCGGCCTCGTCCTCGACGATGGCCTCGATGACGATGTCGCGGTCGGCCAGTTCGGTGAGGTCGTCGACCACCCGGATCCGATCCAGTACGGCGGCCGCCGACTCGATCTTGCCGCGGCTCTCCGCGCGCTCGAGCGAGCTCGTCAGGCGCTGACGGGCGTTCTCGACGGCGGCCGCGGACGACTCGACGACGACCACGTCCTTGCCGGCGCGGGCGTTGACCTCGGCGATGCCCGACCCCATCAGGCCGCCGCCCACCACGCCGACCCGTTCGATGCCCGTCATCTGGTTCTCCCTCCGCAGGCGCGCCTCGTGCGCACCCGTGCTGATTTACTTGGACGTCCTAGCAAAACCTAGGGGTGACCCGTCGGTAGCACCACGTGAAGCAGGTCACCGGTCAGGGCGTCGGCGGTCCGCTCGACCATGGCGAGGACGGCGCGGAAGCCGGCGTCGCCGCCGTAGTAGGGGTCGGGCACCTCGCCGGTGCCCTCGGGGTCGAAGTCGCGGAAGAGGCGGACCCGGGTCGGGTCGGCGGCGCCGAGGGCTTGGAGGCCGGCCAGGTTGTCGTCGTCCATGGCGAGCAGGAGGTCGTGCTCGTCGAGCCAGGCGGGGAGCACCTGCTGGGCGCGGTGCCGGCTGGCGTCGTACCCCTCGGCGGTGAGGAGGGCGGCGGCGCGGTGGTCCATCGGCTCGCCGGCGTGCCAGCCGCCGGTGCCGGCGCTGACCACCTCGACGATGTCGTCCAGGCCGGCGTCGGCGAGGCGGGCGGACAGCACGACGTCGGCCATGGGGGAGCGGCAGATGTTGCCGAGGCAGACGAGGGCGATGCGGTAGCGCCCCGGCGTCCGGGGCGGCGGTACGACGCTCACCGGGACGTCAGTCGTCGACGCCGACCAGGGCGTCGAGGAACCACGTCGTGATGCTGATGATGATCGAGCCCCAGAACGCCGCCCAGAAGCCGCTGACGTGGAACCCGATGTCGACCAGGCCCGCCAGCCACGCGGTGAACCGCAGCAGCAGCGCGTTGAGGATGATCAGGAACAGCCCCAGCGTCACCAGGATGAACGGGATCGACAGGAACGTGAGGACCGGCTTCACCCACGCCGTGACCACGCACGAGATGAGCGCGACCAGCAGCAGCGGGAGGATCTTGTCCTCGAGCTCGGCGCGACCGGAGTCCGCGCCCTCGAACCAGATGCCGCCGAGGAGCTGCGCCGCGACCGCGAGCGCGGCGGCCGTGATCGCCCAGCGGGAGAGGAAGGCCAGCATGCGGCCATCCTTGCAGAGTCGCGGCTGACGGCGGCCCAGGGCGGGCTAGCGCAGGTCGAGCGCGTCGATGACCTCGACCTCGGCGTCGGCGATGTGCTGGCGCAGGAAGGCGTACGCCCCGCCGGCGCCGTCGATCCGGCCGGCCTCGAGCAGGGTCACCAGCCCCTCGTGGGACTCGGCCTCGTCGTGGGCGTTGCGGCGGATCCGGTCGACCTGGGCGAGGGCGAGCTTGAGCTCGTCCATCAACGCCTCGGCCATCTGCACCAGCCGCGGGCTGCCGGTCAGCTCGACCAGCGAGACGTGGAAGGACAGGTGGCGCTCGTTGAGCTCCTCGTACGACGCCCGCCCGCCGCGGACCGCGCTCGTGTAGGCCTCGAGCGTGTCCCGGACCCGCTGGCGCTGCTGGTCGTCGGCGCTGGTCCAGGCCTGCACCCCGGCCCCTTCGAGCACCCAGCGCGCCCGGCACACGTCGCGCACCGAGTCGGCCCGCGGCGTGGCGACCGCGACCCCGCGGTGCGGCTCGCGGGTGGCGAGCCCCTCGGCGACCAGGACCGACAGCGCCTCGCGCACCGTGGGCCGCGAGACGCCCAGCGACTCGGCCAGCGCGATCTCGCGCAGCGGCGTACCGCTCTCGAGCTCGCCCTCGAACACCGCGCGGCGCAGCTCGGCCGCGACCCGGGACACCGTCGAGGCGTGCTCGACGCTGAGCGTCGCGAAGCGGCCCTGGGGCGCGGAGGACGGTGCGGCCATGGGTTCATTGTGCCGGGGGAGCCGCGGGATACGGTGTGGTCGTCCCCTCCGACCGACCCCCGCAGGAGGCCCGGGTGCCCGGACCGACGCCCAGCCAGCCCGGCTGGTACCCCGACGCCGACGGCAACCAGCGCTGGTACGACGGCAACGCCTGGACCGACCACGTCCGGACGGACCCCTCGGCACCGGCCACGCCTGGTGCGCCTGCTGCGCCCGTCGGTGGGGAGACGGTCGCCGTACCGCCGGCCGGCGGCGACCCGGGGGCACCGGAGCCGACCGCGGTGCTGCCGCCCCCGCCGCCCGGACCGCCGCCGGGCTACGCGCCGTACGCGCCGGGGCAGGGGCCGGGTCCGGGACTGGGTGCGCCCTCGCTCGAGGTCGGCGGTGGCAAGGGACTGCGGGTCGCGATCGCCGTGCTCGGCGTCGTCCTGCTCCTGGCGATCGTGGTCGTCGGCGGCATCGTGCTGCTCGGCAAGGACGACGGCGACAAGAACAAGGACGAGAAGGTCAGCGAGGACACCTCCACCACCACGGACGGGCCGACCGACGCGCCGTCGACCTCGCTCGACCTGCCGACGATCAACCCGTCGGACTTCCCGACGGAGTTCCCGAGCGGGCTGCCGACCGACCTGCCGAGCATCCCGTTCCCGACGAAGCTGCCGAGCGAGTTCCCGACCGGCCTGCTGCCGGACGACTTCCCGACGAACCCCTCCGAGCTGGAGTCGTGGTTCAGCGAGTTCCTCGAGCAGGTGAGCCCGCGGTGAGCCTGCCTCCTCCGCCGCCCGGGCCTCCGCCGCCGCCTCCCTCGGGGCCTCCACCGCCGCCCGGGCCGCCGCCGTCGTTCGCGCCGCCCCTTCCTCCAGGTCAAGGCCCGGCCAAGGGCAAGGGTCTGTGGATCGGGCTCGGGATCGTCGGCGTCCTCGCTCTCGTGGGCGTGGTCGTGGGTCTGGTCCTGGTCCTGACCGGCGGTGACGACGGCGACGACCGTGGCGACGGCGGTGACCGGGACGACCGGAACAGCAGCGCCCGATCCCCGGAGGACGTCGTCGACGACGTCCTCGACGCCGCCGAGGACGGCGACTGCGCCGCGGCCGAGAAGCTCCTCACCGAGACCGCCCGGGCGGCCCGGCCGTGCGAGAGCGACGAGTTCCAGCTGCTCTCGGCCGAGGACGTCGACGCCGAGGTCGGCCGGGGGAGCATCGACGGCTCGACGGCGACCGTACCGGTGCGGTTCACCAGCCCCGAGGGCTCGACGGACTACCTCTTCAGCCTGGAGCAGGTCGACGGCGCCTGGCGGGTCGCGTCCTATGCGGCCGGTCGCTCGACCGGCGCCCCGAGCACCCCCAGCAGCCCGAGTGCCTCCAGCAGCCCGAGCGCGACGGCCACGGCCACGGGTACGCCGAGCGGCACCAGCACCGCGTCCGCCGTGCCCAACGAGCCGGCGGCCGTGGTCGAGGCCTTCCTCGATGCGGCGTTCGCCGGCGACTGCGCGACCGCCGAGGAGCTGGTGACCAAGGCGTACCTCAAGGCCAACGGCCGCTGCGCCAACGACGCGATCCCCACCGAGCTCGGCAACCAGGTCACCTACGACGTCGGCAAGGCGAGTGTCGACCAGGCCCGCGGTACGGCGAGCGTCGCGGTCGAGATCACCGCCTACGGCAAGAGCCAGGAGACGGCCGTCAAGCTCGTCCAGGAGGACG
The DNA here is from genome assembly GCF_024662235.1 of Pimelobacter simplex. Lineage (GTDB taxonomy): Bacteria > Actinomycetota > Actinomycetes > Propionibacteriales > Nocardioidaceae > Nocardioides. The sequence continues at coordinate 4,257,965 of NZ_CP096276.1, read as the reverse complement.
GTCGCTGGCTGATCGACCGGGCCGGCGACCAGACCGGCTGAACGGATTTCGCGCAACCGGTGGAGCGGACCGGGCCGCGCTCCTAGGCTGAGGCCATGACGCAGCCCCCGCCGTACGGTGTCCCGCCGCAGCCCGGCGTCCCGCCGCAGCCCGGCGTCCCGCAGGGCTACCCGCAGCAGCCGGCCCCGCCGCCGGCGTACCTGGGGGGCGGTCAGCCGGGTCATCCCGGACAGCCGGGCTACCCCCCGGCCGGCTACGGCGTCCCGACCGGCCCGGGCCTGCCGCCCCCGCCGGCCAGCGCGAAGCGCACGATCGGGTTCACCATGGGCCTGCTCACGGCGATCGCGCTCATCGGGTTCGTGGTGGTCGTGGCGATCATCACCGCCGGCTGAGGCTGATCCGCTCCGCGGCGCCCCGCGGCGCTCCGGCGCCGGCGGCGGGCCTCCGCTCGCGTGACATGATGCGGCCCGGTCCGCGCTGCCCGCAGGCTGCTCGCCGTCTCGAGGAGTGAATCCGCATGCCCGACCCGAACCAGCCCCCCGTCCCCGCCGGGTGGTACGCCGACGGGCTGGGCGGTCAGCGCTGGTGGGACGGCACCGGGTGGACCGAGCACACCCAGCCCCCGCCGCCGCAGCAGCCTCCGGCGCCCCCGGCGCCGCTGCCCCCGGCACCACAGCCCCTCGCCTCCGGCAGCAACAAGACCCTCGTCGTGCTCCTCGGCGCCGGCGGCGGCGCGCTCGTCCTGCTGGTCCTGGCCGTCGTCCTGGTCCGGGGCCTGACCGGTGGCGGACCGGAGGCTGTCGCCGAGGACTACCTGCAGGCGCAGTTCGAGAGCGACTACGGCAAGGTCTGCGAGCTGACCGCCGAGGACGCCCGGCAAGCCCTCCTCGACCTCCGCGACGCCGACGACTGCGGCGAGCTCGCCGAGAGCACCGCGAAGGACGAGGAGGAGGCGGCCGAGGACTACGAGGACCAGCTCGACCTGTCCTTCGACGAGATCCGCGGCAACTTCGACCAGGAGGTCGAGATCACCGACGTCGACGAGCGCGGCGACGACGAGGTGGTCGTGTCGGTACGCCAGACCACGGACTACAAGGGGGACGATGCCTTCCTCGACGAGGTCCTGGAGGGCGAGAGCCACCACAGCCGGAGGTTCGACATGCTCCTGGTCGAGGAGGACGGCGACTGGAAGGTCGCCGAGCCCGAGTACAGCGGCAACTAGGGAGTCACGATGAGGTCCTTCACCGCAGTCGTCACGGTCCTGCTCGCCACCCTGCTGGCGCCGTTCGCGATCGGCGCCACCTGGGTGACCGAGCGCGTCGACGACCGCCAGGCGTACGTCGACACGGTCGGCGACCTCTCCGACGACGCCGTCGTGCAGCAGGTGCTCGCCGACGCCGCGGCCGACGCGGCGGTCAAGGGCCTGCAGAAGCACATCCCCGTCGGCCTGCCGAGCGCCGTGCGCGAGTGGGCCCGGGCGGCAGCGCTCAAGGTGGTGCGCAGCCCGGACTTCCCGACGTTCTGGCGCCAGGCCAATGCCGACCTCCACCAGCAGGTGCTGGCGATCCTCGACGACCCGGACGCGTCGACCGAGGGCTCGATCACCGTCGACGCGAGCCCGCTGGTGGCGCAGGTGCTGCTCCAGCTCGAGGACCGGGGGATCCCGGTCGGGCTGCTGCCCACGATCCCGCTCGACGTCCCGGTCGAGACCAAGGCCAAGGTGGCCGAGGCCGGTCCGGCGTACCGGGCCGCCGACCGGGTCAACCGGCTGCTGCCGATCGCCTGGGCGGCGTTGGTGCTGCTCGGACTCGCCGCCGCGCACGGGTGGCGCGGCCGGGTGCGGACCGCCGGCTTCGCCCTGCTGGGCGCGGCGCTGGCCGCCGTCGTCGTCCTGCTCGCCGTGGACCCGGCGACCACCGCCGCGCTCGACCAGGTCGACGCGAGCCGCCGGGAGCTGGTGGGCGTCATGCTCGATGCGGTGGTGGGCTCACTGGCGCCCTATGCGCGTGGGTTCCTGGTCGCCGCTCCCGTCGGGCTGGTCCTGGTCGGGCTCTCGCTGTGGCCGCGGCGCGAGCGGGCCGCCGCGGAGCCCTACCCCTACCCGCACCCGCAGGAGCAGTACTGACCGGTCGGGGCGACACCGCCACCCGGCCGTGCCGCCCGCCGTGGGCGGCGCAGGCGCTCCCGCCCGCTTCGGCGATTCCTGGTGCGCGGGACCAGATCACTCCCTAGGCTCACACGAGTGAGTGATCAGTTCCCGCCGCCCGGACAGCCCGGCGAGCTCCCCCCGACGCAGATCGCGCCCACGTCCGGCGGTGCGCCTGTTCCTCCTCAGCAGCAGCCCCAGCAGCCCTACGGCCAGCCGCAGCAGCCGTACGGCCAGCCCCAGCCGCCCCAGCAGCCCTACGGCCAGCCGCCCGCTCCCGGCGGCTACCCCGGCCAGCCCGGCGGCTACCCCGGCGGTCCCGGTGGTCCGGGTGGTCCCGGCTACCCGGGCGGCTTCCCGGCGCCGCCGGCCGGCGGCAGCGGCGGGGGCGGCAAGAAGGGCCTGATCATCGGCATCGTCGCCGGTGTGGTGGTCCTCGTCCTCGGGGTGGCGGCGATCCTCGCCTTCACCGTGTTCAAGGGCGATGACGACGACAAGAAGGCCAGCGACGAGAAGACCTCGCAGAGCCCGACCGACGAGCCGACGGACGAGCCCACCGACGAGCCCACCGACGAGCCGACGGAGGAGCCGACCGAGACCGACTCGCCGACGGGCAGCCTCGGCGACGCTCCGACCGACGACCCGACGATCACCGCCCGGGCCTTCCTCGACTCGCTCCTCGAGGGGGACTGCCTGGCGGTCGAGGGGCTGACCACGCCGGACTACTTCGCCTCGGAGTTCACCGACCAGGCCGGCTGCAAGAAGGTCGCCGGCAACCTGACGATGTCCAACGCCGAGTACACATTCGAGGACCCGACCACGGTCGGCGACATCTCCGAGGTCAAGGGCGACGTCTACGCGCCCAACACCAAGAAGACCCTCCAGTCCACCTGGGCGCTCGACGGATCGTCGGGCACCTGGCTGGTCAGCGGGTACAGCTACGTAGAGAAGAAGTAGGCAGGACGACGGCCCGGGCAACGCACGCCCGGGCCGTCCTTCACGAGTCGGACATGGGGACGAGTATCGTGGCGGTGAGCGTGTGTTCCGGATCACACGTCACGCCACCCCTGTGACCGAGCCGGACCACGGAACGACCCCTAACCGTTCCGCGGCGGCGACCCCGCCGGGACGGACGCAAGGAGTGGTGATGACCGACCCCGTCTTCGGACCGCCGGCCCCCGAACCGGCCGACCCCGAGCTCGTCCAGCTGCTGACGCCCGAGGGGGAGCGGGTCCACCATCCGGGCTTCGACCTCGACTTCACCCCCGACGAGCTGCGCGGGTTCTACCGCGACATGACGCTCGTACGCCGTCTCGACATCGAGGCGACCGCGCTCCAGCGCCACGGTGAGCTTGGCCTGTGGGCCCAGCTCCTGGGCCAGGAGGCCGCGCAGATCGGGGCGGGACGGGCGCTGGCTCCCCAGGACTACGTCTTCCCGACCTACCGCGAGCACGCCGTCGCGTGGTGCCGCGGGGTCGACCCGGTCAAGCTGCTCGCGCTCTTCCGCGGCGTCGACCAGGGCAGCTGGGACCCCGACGAGCACAACTTCGGGCTCTACACGATCGTGATCGGCGCGCAGACGCTCCACGCCACCGGCTACGCCATGGGCGTCCAGCGCGACGGCCTGGTCGGCACCGGCGACCCCGAGCGCGACACCGCGGTGGTGGCCCACTTCGGCGACGGCGCCTCGTCCCAGGGCGATGTCAACGAGGCGTTCGTGTTCGCGGCCTCCTACAACGCCCCGGTGGTGTTCTTCTGCCAGAACAACCAGTGGGCGATCTCGGAGCCGTTCGAGCGCCAGTCCCGGATCCCGCTCTACCGCCGCTCCCAGGGCTTCGGCTTCCCCGGCATCCGCGTCGACGGCAACGACGTCCTCGCGACGTATGCCGTGATGCGCGCCGCGCTCCAGCGGGCCCGCGAGGGCCAGGGCCCGATCCTGATCGAGGCCTACACCTACCGGATGGGCGCCCACACCACGACCGACGACCCGACGCGCTACCGGCTCAGCGACGACGTCGAGCACTGGAAGCTCAAGGACCCGATCGCCCGCCTCGAGGCCTACCTGCGCCGCAACGGCCTGGCCGACGACGAGTTCATGGCCGCGGTCGCCGCCGAGGCCGACGCGCTCGGCGAGCGGATGCGGCGCGAGTGCCATGCGCTGCCCGATCCCGACCTGCGCGACATGTTCGCGCTGGTGCACGCCGAGCAGACGGCCGAGCTGGCCGCCCAGCAGGCGGCCTACGACGCCCACGCCGCGTCGTTCGAGGAGGTGACGGCATGACCACGATGACCCTGGCCAAGGCGCTCAACGCCGGTCTGCGCCGCGCGATGGAGGACGACGACAAGGTCGTCGTCATGGGCGAGGACGTCGGCACGCTCGGCGGCGTCTTCCGGATCACCGACGGCCTCCAGAAGGACTTCGGCGACGACCGCGTCATCGACACCCCGCTCGCGGAGTCCGGCATCGTCGGCACCGCCGTGGGCCTGGCGATGCGCGGCTACCGCCCGGTCGTCGAGATCCAGTTCGACGGCTTCGTCTACCCCGCCTACGACCAGATCGTCTGCCAGGTCGCCAAGCTGCACTTCCGCAGCCAGGGCCGGATCCGGATCCCGATGGTCATCCGGATCCCGTTCGGCGGCGGCATCGGCGCCGTCGAGCACCACAGCGAGTCGCCCGAGGCGCAGTTCATCCACACCCCGGGGCTCAAGGTCGTCGCCTGCTCCAACCCGGCCGACGGCTACGCGATGATCCAGCAGGCCATCCACGCCGACGACCCGGTGATCTTCCTCGAGCCCAAGCGGCTCTACCACTCGGCCAAGGCCGACGTCGACGAGGCGGCACCGCCCGCGCCGCTGTGGCAGTCGCGCGTGGTCCGGCCCGGCGCGGACGCCACGCTCGTCGCCTACGGCCCGACCGTGTCGACCTGCCTGGACGCCGCGACCGTCGCCGCCGAGGAGGGGCGCTCGCTCGAGGTGATCGACCTGCGCACCCTCTCGCCGCTCGACCTGCTGCCCGTCCACGAGTCCGTACGCCGGACCGGCCGGCTCGTCGTCGTCCACGAGGCCCACCAGACGCTCGGCCTCGGCGCCGAGATCGCCGCCCGGGTCACCGAGGAGTGCTTCCACTCGCTCGAGGCGCCCGTGCTGCGAGTGACCGGCTACGACACGCCCTACCCCCCGGCGCGGATCGAGGAGGCCTTCCTCCCCGACCTCGACCGGGTGCTCGATGCCGTCGACCGCACCTTCGGGTTCTGAGGAGCGCCGCCCCATGTCGAACGAGTTCAAGCTCCCCGACGTCGGCGAAGGCCTGACCGAGGCCGACATCGTCGCCTGGCGGGTCAAGACCGGCGACGTGATCGCCATCAACGACATCGTGGTCGAGATCGAGACCGCCAAGTCCATCGTCGAGCTGCCCTCGCCCTACGCCGGCGAGGTGCTCGCGCTCCTGGTCGCCGAGGGCGACACCGTCGAGGTCGGCACGCCGATCATCCGGATCGGCGAGCCCGGCTCCGCGCCGGCCCCCGCCGCGACCCCCGCGCCCGCGGCACCGGCCGCGGCACCGGCGTCCGCCGGCCCCGAGGTGATCGACACCAACGTGCCGCCCGAGGGCAACGCCACGCTGGTCGGATACGGACCCAAGCAGCGTGCGCTCAAGCGGCGCACCCGCAAGGGCGAGACCGTGCCCGAGGCCGAGGCCGAGGCCGAGGCCGCGCCCGCACCGGTCCCGGAGGCCGCGCCGGCGCCCGCCCGTCCGATCCGCGCCCTCGCCAAGCCGCTCGTACGCCGTCTGGCCCGCGACCTCGGCGTCGACCTCACCGCGCTCGTCCCCACCGGCCCGCGCGGCACGGTCAGCAAGGAGGACGTCCTCGCCGTGGCCGCCGGAGGCGCCCCTGCCCCCGCCGCCGCGCGCGTCGCCCCCGGTCCCGTGGTCGCCGACCCGGCGGGCCGCGAGACCCGTGAGCCGATCAAGGGCGTCCGCAAGAACATGGCCGCGGCGATGGTCTCCTCGGCCTTCACCGCGCCCCACGTCACCGAGTGGGTCACGATCGACGCGACCGCCACGGTCGAGCTGGTCGCCCGGCTCAAGGAGCGCCGCGAGCTCGCCGGGCTCAAGGTGAGCCCGCTGCTCGTCATCGCCCGGGCCTGCCTGCTCGCGCTGCGCCGTACGCCGCTGCTCAACTCGACCTGGGACGAGGCCGCCCAGGAGGTCGTGGTCAAGCACTACGTCAACCTCGGCATCGCCGCGGCGACCCCGCGCGGGCTCGTCGTCCCCAACGTCAAGGACGCCCACGCGCTCTCGCTCGTCGAGCTCGCCCAGGCGCTCGAGGCGTTGACGGCGACCGCGCGCGAAGGACGGACCCAGCCGGCCGACCTGTCCGGTGGCTCCTTCACGATCACCAACGTGGGCGTGTTCGGGGTCGACGGCGGGACGCCGATCATCAACCCCGGCGAGTCCGCGATCCTGTGCCTCGGCGCGATCAAGGCGCAGCCGTGGGTGGTGGGGGACCAGGTGGTCCCGCGCCAGGTGATGACGCTGTCGCTGTCCTTCGACCACCGCCACATCGACGGCGCGACCGGCTCCCGGTTCCTCGCCGACGTGGCCGACCTGGTCAGCGATCCCGCCACGGCGCTGCTCTTCTGACCCGCGGCCGCATGGACGACGCGCAGCCGGGGCTGGCCGGCTTCCTCGGCACCGACCGGCCCCGGGTGCGCTGGTTCCACGCCGCCTCGGACCTGCGCGACTTCATGATCACCACGTTCCGGGTCAGCCCGGAGCGGCTGGCGCGGCACCTCCCCGCGGGCTACGTGCCCGAGGTGGTCGAGCTCGCCGGCGGACCCGCGGCGCTGGTCTCGGCGGTCGCCTTCCGCGACGAGAGCTTCCACTTCCGCGGGCTGCCGCGGGTCGCGATCACCTGCGGGCAGGTCAACTACCGCGCCTACGTACGCCGCGACGGCGTCCGCGGCGCCTGGTTCCTCGGCACCGCCTTCGACCACCCGACCGTCGTGCTGCCGCGGCGGCTGTGGGGGATGCCCTGGCGCCGCGAGCGGATCGACCTCACCGCCACCTGGGACGACGGCCGCGCGTCGTGGGCGCTCCGCACCGACGAGGCGACCTGCCGGGCGAGCGAGGCGGCCGCCGTACCGGCGGGGCTCGACGGGTTCGCCACCGAGCGCGACTGGCAGGCGCTGCTGACCCACCCGACGGTCGGCTGGTACCGCCGCGGCAGGGCCGGCCGCGTCGGGACCTACAGCATCTGGCACCCGCCGATGGCCGCGCGCCACTTCGTCGCGGCCGAGGCGCGGTTCCCGTTCCTGGAGCGGCTCGGGCTCGTCCAGCCGGGCCAGGAGCCGCACTCGTTGCTCGGCCAGGAGCTGCTGCCCTTCGACATCCACACCCCGCCGCGCCGGGTGCGAGGACCGGTCATCGCGACGCCGTGACCAGTCCGGCCAACCGCTCGCGTCGAGCCGCCAGTGCGGCCTGCTCGGCATCGAGGCGGGCGGCGATGGCGTCCAGCTCGGCGCGCAGGTCGGGGCACAGCTCGAGATAGGTGCCGTGGCGGCCCTCGCGGGCGCAGTCGAGGAAGCGACGGATGGTCGCGGTGCCGATCCCGGCAGCGAGCAGGGTCCGGATCTGCGCGACCCGCGCGACATCGGCCGCCGCATAGGTGCGGTAGCCGCCCGTCGTGCGGTCGGGGACGAGGAGGCCCGTGTCCTCGTAGTGCCGCAGCGCCCGGGTGGACGTCCCCGTGCGGCGGGCGAGCTCGCCGATCAGCATCCGGTTCCTCCGCTTGACCTTCACGCCGGCGTGAACCCCTACGGTCCTCGCCATGACGACGAGTGCAACCCCGCCGCGCGCCACGATCATCCACGGGTACGGCGCCACGCCGGCCGATCACTGGTTCGGCTGGCTCGCGGCACGGCTCGCCGAGGCCGGCTGGGCGAGTGTCGTCCCCGCCCTGCCGGAGCCGGACTCACCCGACCCGGACCGGTGGCTCGCCGCCACGGCCGCGGCGGTCGGGACACCCGGAGCCGGCGACCTCGTCGTCGGGCACAGCCTCGGCTGCCTCACCGTGCTGCGCCACCTCGCCGCGCTGCCCGGTGACTGGCGGCTCGGCCGCCTCGTGCTCGTCGCCGGGTTCGTGGACCCGCTCCCCGCGCTGCCCGGCCTGGACCCCTATGTCGCCGGTGCGGTCGCGGGCCTCGACCGGATCGCGTCCCGGACCGGCGAGGTCACGGTGCTCCGCTCCGACGCGGACGCCTACGTCCCCGCCGGGCACACCGACCGGCTCGCCCACCTGCTCGGCGTACCGGTCCGGGTGGTGCCCGGCGCCGGCCACTTCCTCGCCGAGGAGGGCGTCACCACGTTGCCGGCCGCGCTCTGAGCCGCCGGCTCAGGAGTCCTTGATCCGGATCAGCCCCACGATCGTCGCGACGTACAGCGCCCCGTCGGGGCCGAGGTAGATCGACGCGTAGTGGTTGTTCCACTGGATCCCGGTGCCGGTCAGCCGGCTCCAGCGGGTCTCGCCCGTGCGGATGTCGATGGCAGTGACGTACCAGGCGTCGAGGATGTTGCCCGGCGGCTTGGAGTACACGTAGACCAGCCCGTTGCCGAGCGAGGCCTTCGGCACCGACGTCGGCGCGACGGTGGGGTTGGTCCAGGCGACGCGGCAGCCGTCGTCCTTGATCATCACCCGCGAGACGCCGGGCGTCGTGGACTTGCCGAGCAGCGTGGACTGCACGCCGGCGTAGCCGTAGTTGTTCTCGATGATCACCGACTCGCCCGCCGCGACGAGGCTGTTCTCGGTGGTGCTGGCGCCGTCGGCGAGCACCGGGATCGAGCAGTGCTCGCGCTGGCCGGCCGGTACGCCGGTACGCCGGTCGTAGACGATCACGTGGCTGCGCGGCTCGGCGTTGTCGGCGATCGCGATCCACTTCTCGCCGATGAGGGTGGGCGAGGTGCCCGAGCCCTGGGAGAGCATGCCCGGCTTCTTGCGGGTGCCGCGGTCATAGGGGATCGCCCAGGTCACCTCGGGCGTGCCGTCCGCGGCCGCGTCGAGCCGGTAGGTCTGGTGGGTCGAGACGAAGTAGACGCCGCCGGTCTCGTCGGTCGACACCGAGTTGAAGATGCCTTCGCCGGCGGGCAGCCGCAGCGTGCGCACCGCGCCGCTGGCCCGGTCGAGCGTGCCGACCGTGCCCTGCTGGCTGAACCACCACAGGCGCCCGGACCAGTCGACGCCGGTCGCGACGAGGCAGTCCCCCTCGGGCAGGTACGACGCCAGCGGCCACCGCCGGCCCTTCACGAGCCCGCCCGCGGCGGTCACGCTGACCTCCGCGATCGCGGAGTCGGTCGTGGTCGCGAAGGCGCGGTCGTCGCCATCGAGGAAGAAGTACGTGCCCCCGCAGATGTCGGTGAGCGGGTTCGCACCCGAGGTCAGGTCCCGCTGGGAGAGCTGGAGCTGGGAGATCGCGCGCAGGGTGACCGGGTCGATCACCATGAGCGTGAAGCCCTCGAGTCCACCGCACAGGCCGACGATCCGGTCCCGGGAATCGAACGCGATGGTCGCGCACTCCCGGATCCCGTACGACGCCGTGCGCATCGTCAGCCCGCGCCCGGTCGGCCCCGAGACGGCGTACGCGTCGGTGCTGTAGGCGTCGTTGTGCATGCTGCTGCGCCCGTTGGGCGCGAGGAACGGGTTCTGCGGGACCGGTGGCGCCGCCAGCGGCTGCGGCGTGACGGCCGCCCCGGTGAACCGGGGGACCAGCAGGTCGGTGGGCAGCGGGGGGATCGGCAGCCCGGGGATCGTCGGCAGCGCCGGGAGCCCGGGCAGGGCCGGGTCACCGCCGGCCGCGGCCGAGGGGGATCCGGTGGTGCCGAGGGTCAGGGCGAGGACGCCGGCAGCGGCAGCAGCCGCCAGGGAGCGAAGGCGCATCCCGGGAGGGTAGAACGTGTTTCAGTCCCTGGGAAGGGTGCGCGGGCGCGCGGCCCGCTCAGGCCCGGGGCGGGGACTGCTTGTCGAGCAGCCAGGCGTCGAAGAAGGCGCCGAGGTCCTCGCCGGTCTCCTTCTCGATCCAGGCCAGGTAGTCGGCGCGGTCGGTCGAGCGGTTCTCACGGCTCGCGGGCCAGTCCTTCAGCAGCGCGAAGAACCGTTCGTCGCCGATCTTCTTGCGCAGCTCCTGCCACATCACGGCGGGGCCGTAGTAGATGTTGCCGTCGCCGAACTGCTGCGGGTCGTAGTCGCCCGGCGGCCCGGCGCCCGCGCGCAGGTCGTCCTCGAAGCCGGCCCACTCGTCCATCTTGCGGTCGATGGAGATGCCCTCCTGCTCGGCCTCCCACATGCCCTGGAGGTACATCGCCATGCCCTCGTTCATCCACACGTCGGACCAGTCCGCGGGCGAGACCGTGTCGCCGTACCAGTGGTGGGCGGCCTCGTGCACGACGACCGCGGGGGAGAGGCTGTACTCGGTGTTGCCGAGCGTGACCATGGTCTGGGTCTCCATGCCGCTCTCGTTGTCGACCACGACGATCCCGAAACTCTCGAACGGGTAGGGGCCGAGGGTCTTCTCCAGCCAGTCGATCGCGTCGGGCGCGGTGCCGGTGCCGCCGGGCAGGGCCTCGCCGTCGGCCGGCGCCCACACCTGGACCGGGACGCCACTCGCGGACTTGAGGTCGGTGCGCTGGTAGTGCCCGAACGCCACCGTCACCAGGTACGACGACGCGGGCTCCGCGAGGTGCCAGACGTCGGTGACCATGCCCTTGCGCGTGGTCGTGTCGGTGAGCACGCCGTTGGCCACGCCGGACCACGGCTCGGGCACGGTCAGGGTGAAGTCGTAGAGCGCCTTGTCGGCGGGCTGGTCGTTGACGGCGTACCAGGTGAAGGCACCGTAGGGCTCCTGCATGGTCCAGGTCTCGTGGTCGTCGGTGATATTCCAGCCCAGGCCCTGGCGGAAGTCCGAGCGGGTGCTGGGGGCGTCGGCGGGGACCGGGGTGCCGGCGTAGGCCAGCTCGACGACGTACTGCTGGTCGGCGGTGACGGGGTGGTCGATGGTGAGCCGGTCGTCGGCGCCGGTGAACGCGGCCTTCTCGCCGTCGACGGTCAGCGCCGAGACCTCGAGGGCATCGCTCAGCGCGAGCGGGATCTGTGCGGCGTCGGTGGTGGCGCGGAAGGTGAGCTTCTGCTTCGCGCTCAGCCGGTCCTGCTTCGGGTCCCAGGTCAGGTCGAGGGCGTAGTGCAGCGCGTCGACGAGCGGGTCGCCGACCTCGGGGTAGACCGAGTCCTCGCGGGTCTCGCTGCGGGCCACCGACAGGTCGCCGCGGTCGGTGACCCGGGTCGGCTCGCCGGTGGGGCCGGGGACGCCGGCGCCGGAGCCGGAGGACATCGGGTCGGCCCGGGTGCCGGCCGCGTCCTCGCCGCAGGCGGCCAGGGCCAGGCCGAGCGCCAGGGTCACGAGGGTGGCGAGTGCGCGGCGAGGAGTCACGGGCATGGGCTCATCCTTCCCGACGACGCCCAGACCGAACCGGCCCGGCGGGCAATCGACGTTTTGCGCACCGGTCGGCACCTCCCGGCAGCCGGAGCGGCGGACGGGGCGTTGGGGGGTCATGAGCTCAGAACGGGGCGGTCGGCGGACCGCGGAACCAAGCGAGACGCGGCGGTGGGCGGCCCTCGGCGTCCTCCTGCTGCCGGTGCTGCTGGTGTCGGTCGACAACACGGTGCTGGCGTTCGCGCTGCCGCAGATCTCGCTCTCCCTCGCGCCCGGGGCGACCCAGGTGCTGTGGATGGTCGACATCTACCCGCTGGTCCTCGCCGGCCTGCTGGTGCCGATGGGTGCGCTCGCCGACCGCTACGGACGGCGCCGGATGCTCTTCATCGGCAGCGTCGGCTTCGCCCTGGTGTCGGTCGCCGCCGCGTTCGCGCCGACCGGCGAGGCGCTGGTCGCGGCGCGGGCCGGGCTGGGGGTCTTCGGCGCGATGCTGATGCCCTCGACGCTCTCGCTCCTGCGCAGCATCTTCACCGACCGGGCGCAGCGTCGTACGGCGATCGCGATCTGGGCGGCGGGCTTCGCCTCCGGCTCCGCGCTCGGCCCGATCGTCGGCGGCTTCCTGCTCGCGCACTTCTGGTGGGGCTCGGTGTTCCTGATGGCGGTGCCGGTGCTCGTGCTGTTCCTGGTGCTGGCGCCCTTGCTGCTGCCCGAGTCGCGCGACCCCGACGGGCACCCGCTCGACCCGTGGTCGGCGGTGCTGGTGCTGGTCGCGATGCTCGCCCTCGTCTTCGGCATCAAGACCGCCGCCAAGGGCGGTGCGCTGGGGCTCGGCCTCGCCGCGCTCGCGGTGGGCCTGGTGGTGATCGTGGTCTTCGTGCGCCGCCAGCTGCGGCTCGCGCACCCGATGATCGACGTGCGGCTGTTCGCGACGGGCGCGTTCAGCGGCGCGGTGCTGGTCAACCTGCTGTCGGTGTTCTCGCTGATCGGGTTCCTGTTCTTCGTCTCCCAGCAGCTCCAGCTCGTCCACGGCTACGCGCCGATGGACGCCGGGCTCGCGCTGCTGCCGGGCGTGCTCGCGATGATCGTGGCCGGGCTGAGCGTCGTACCGATCGTCCAGCGGGTGCGGCCGGTGGTGGTCGTGTGCGGGGCGCTGCTGGCCTCGGGCGCCGGCTACGCCACCATCGCGCTCGGTGACGGGACGGTCGGCGTCACCACGATCATGGTCTCCTTCGCGCTGCTGGCCGCCGGGGTCGGCGCGGCCGAGACCGTGTCGAACGACCTCATCGTCTCGGCGGTGCCCGAGGCCCGGGCCGGGGCGGCCTCGGCGATCTCCGAGACCGCCTACGAGGTCGGGACCGTGCTCGGCACCGCGATCCTCGGCACGATCCTGACCAACGCCTACTCCGACCGGGTGGTGCTCCCCGACGGGCTCACCGCGGCCCAGGCGGCGACCGCCCGCGACACCCTCGCCGGCGCCACCCAGGTCGCGACCGAGCTGCCGGCCCGGACCGCCGAGGCCCTGCTCGCCTCGGCGCACCACGCCTTCGGGTCGGGCGTCGCGACGACCTCGCTCCTCGGTGTCGTCCTCAGCGGGGTGGCCGTGCTGCTGGCGGCACGGACCCTGCGCCACGCCCGCTAGGTGTACCCGGCCATCAGGTTGGTAGCAGCCGGCTGATCGGCGGCTTACCTCCGAGTGCGCTGTGGCGGCGTTCAGTGTTGTAGTGCTCGAGCCAGGGCGCAAGGGCGGCTACTCGCTCGTCGTTGCTGGCGAAGGCGCGACGGTAGGCCCACTCGGTGGTCAGGGTCCGGTTGAGGCGCTCCACCTTCCCGTTCTGCCAGGGACAGTGCGGCTTGATGAACCTCTGCTTGATGTCGTGCTCGGCGCATACGGCACGTAGCGACCATCGGTAGGCCCAGGCGTTGTCTGTCATCAGACGCTCGATCCGGGTGATGCCATGGGCTGCGAAGTAGTCGATCGCGCGCTCGAGGAACGCGGCGCAGGTCGGGCCCTTCTCGTCAGGCAGCACCTCGCTGTAGGCCAGGCGGGAGTGGTCGTCGACGAGTGAGTGAACGAAGTCGAACCCGACCTTGGTGTTGCGATCGCGCATGATCGACCCGGCTCCGCGGCCGTGAGCCTTCCAGCCGCCGCCGGCGGGGATCTTGCCGAGCTTCTTGACATCCATGTGGACCAGCTCGCCAGGCCGCTCTCGCTCGTAGCGGGTCGCGGTCTGCTTCGAGGATCGGATCACCTCGCCGGTGATCGGATCCAGCTCGCGAAGGTAGGGCACGTGGTGGCGGCGCAGGATCCGCGACACTGTGCGGGCAGGAACGCCGACCTTCGCTCCGAGGACATCGGGTCCGTCGCGATGCTCGGCACGCGCGGTGAGAACCTTCTGCTCGACCTCGTTGCTGGTCTTGGTGGGCATCGAGTGGGGGCGTGAGGAGCGGGTGGCCAGGCCGTCTTCGCCTTCGGCGGTGTAGCGGTCGATCCAGGTCTTCACGCACTTGCGGGACACGCCCATCGCCGCAGCGATGTGGGCTTGTTTCCAGCCTGCTTGGTGGCGTTGGACGATCAGGCGCCGACCGTGAACGGTCAGCCGGGCACTACCGTGGGACACGAGAACCTCCGGGTTGGAGTGGGCCTTAGACAAGCCACATCCCATTCGGAGGTTCTCGTTCGTTCAACCAGGCTCGCCGCTACCAACGTCCTGGCCGGGTACAGCTAGGGCGTGTCTCCCAAGTCCCCGCCTGCTGCGCGGTGTTTGCGACTCGATCTGGCGGCGTTGTCGCAGACTCGACGGGCCTCCGGCCCGCCTTCACTGCTCCGCCTTGCCAGATCGGCCGCAAACACCGCTCGCGACGGCGCGGACTTGGGAGACACGCCCTAGGCGACAACCTGAATCAGTGTCACGTTTTGCGTGACCTGGACCCGTCCCCCTCGTTGAGGAGTGATCGGGGTCACTCCGGTGCGCCCGGGGACAGGGAGGTAAGGCTGTGGCTGAGGACGTCGTGACGCAGGAGCAGGCGGGCGGGGCCCGCCGGGTCGGGCTCGCCGCGCTGGTGGCGCTGGCGGTCGTGGGGGTCGCCCTCGCGATCCCGACGAGCGGAGCCGGTGGCGGGGCGGTGACCCTGGCGATGGCCAACGAGCAGGCCAAGTCGGAGCGCGGGGTCCCGCACGACGACGCGCTCCTGCCGCCGCACGACCACAACGACCCGGCCACCAAGAACGACGTCTCCCGCGGCCTCGCCGTCGGCGACGAGGCGGTCGACCCGACCAGCGCGGCCGAGCGCCGCTCGGCGGAGAAGTACGTCGCCTCCCAGCGCGCCCTCCCCGACCCGCGGCTGACCACGGTCCGGGCCTACCAGCCGCGCACCGCCGTGCCCGCCGACCGCTACGCGATGGCCGGCGGCTGCTACACGCTGAGCACGCCGGCCGGCCGCTACGGCACCTACTACTTCAAGGCGACCCGGCTCGGCGGCTACCTGCTGCACACCCCGCAGGGCGAGCTCACGCTCCAGCGCAACGGCTCCGTCGCGGTCGCGGCCAAGCCGAGCGCCCAGGCCGACTGGACCGTCACCAAGACCGCGCGCGGCTTCGTGCTCGCGATCGGCGCCCGGGGGCTCGTCGCCCAGGCCGGCGGCGCGCTCGGCTCGGGGACCACCGGCACGCCGTTCCGGCTGGCGCTGGCGCGCAGCTGCCCGGCGTACCCGGAGGCGGGGATCGACGTGACGGGCGACCCGTTCGCGGGCGTGACGTCGTACCAGGAGGTGCGCGGGTTCGTCGACGCGCACACCCACGGCATGGCCTTCGAGTTCCTCGGCGGCAAGGTGCACTGCGGCCGGCCCTGGCACGAGTACGGCGCGCCGTACGCGCTCGACGACTGCGCCGACCACAAGATCACCGGCGGCAAGGGCGCGCTGCTCGAGTCGGTGCTCTCCGGCAAGGCCTCGCACGACCCGGTCGGCTGGCCGACCTTCAAGGACTGGCCGGCGCCGGAGTCGCTGACCCACGAGGGCACCTACTACCGCTGGCTCGAGCGGGCCTGGCGCGGCGGCCAGCGGCTGTTCGTCAACCTGCTCGTCGAGAACAACAAGCTCTGCCAGCTCTACCCGCTCAAGCGGAACTCCTGCGACGACATGACGTCCATCCGGCTCCAGGCCGCGGACATGGTGAAGATGCAGAGCTATATCGACGCCCAGTTCGGCGGCCCCGGCAAGGGCTTCTACCGGATCGTGAAGGACCCCTTCGAGGCCCGGCGCGTGATCAACGGCGGCAAGATGGCCGTGATCATGGGCATCGAGACCTCGATCCCGTTCGGCTGCACCTACAAGAAGGTGCTCGGGCGCGACCAGCCGGCCTGCACGCCGGGCGAGATCGACGCCAACCTCGACGAGATGCAGCGGCTCGGCGTCCGGCAGATGGAGCTGGTCAACAAGTTCGACAACGCCCTGGCCGGCGTCGCCGGTGACGCGGGCGCGATCGGGCCGCTCGTCAACGCCGCCAACTTCCTCGAGACCGGCTCGTTCTGGGCGATGGAGCACTGCGATCCCGCCGACGGCGAGTCCGCGGACAACGCCCAGATCACCATCCCCGACATCACCGCCGGCCAGCAGGACGCGCTCTTCGGGGCGCTCGGCAAGGTGCTCGGCATCCTGCCCGCGCTGCCGCTGTACCCGCAGCCCGCGCACTGCAACAAGCGCGGCCTGACCGAGCTCGGCGTGCACACGATCGAGGGGATGGCCCGGCGCAAGATGGTCTTCGACCCCGACCACCTCTCGGTCAAGGCCCGCGCCGCGTCGATGGACGTCATCGAGGACCTGCGCTACCCCGGTGTGATCTCCAGCCACTCCTGGTCGACGCCGGACACGTACCCGCGGATCTACAAGGCGGGCGGCTTCATCACGCCGTACGCCGGGGACTCGACCGGGTTCGTCGCCAAGTGGCGCCGGCACCTGGGCTGGGCCGACTCGCGCTACTACTTCGGCTTCGGGTTCGGTGCCGACATCAACGGCCTCGGCGCCCAGGGCAACCCGCGCGGCAAGGACGTGCCCAACCCGGTGAAGTACCCCTTCACCGGTCTGGGCGGCGTCCGGATCGACAAGCAGAAGGCCGGTCAGCGCACCTGGGACATCAACACCGACGGCGTCGCGCAGTACGGCCTCTATCCCGACTGGGTCGAGGACCTGCGCAAGGTCGCCGACGCCCAGCGCCGCGGCGACGGCGCCAAGATCGTCGACGACATGGCGCGCGGTGCCGAGGCCTACCTGCAGATGTGGGAGCGCACCTACGGCGTCCGCGCCGACTCGTGCCGCAACCCCGCGCTGCGGATGTCCAAGGCCAAGGCGCAGCGTCTCGCGAAGCGGATGGTGCGCACCCGGATGAGCACGCGTGATGTGATGGCGCGCGTCGGTCAGCCGTACGAGCGCCTCGGCACGAAGTTCGTCTTCTGCGCCAAGTCCAAGCAGAAGGCGAAGGTCAAGGTCGTCGTCCGCTTCGGCGCCGCCGGGAAGGTCAAGGCCGTCCGGTTCCGGTGAGGCGGGGATCACGGCGCGGCCGAAGTTACCTGTCGGTAGGATTCGGCGAAGCGCGCCCGCTGCGGGCGGTGCAGGTAAGGGTTGCCTATCGCGACCCGTCCCGCCCGTCGGCACTAGGCTCGTCCGGCGCACACCTGTGTGCGCGCCCCTGACTCCCTGCGGATGAGGAGCTGTTGGACACCATGCAGACCCTTGCGATCGTCGTCTCCCTGGCCGTCTCGGTCGTTGCCGTCGCCCTGACGGCACGCGCCGTCCTGGCGATGCTCGGGGTGATCAAGCGGGGGCAGCCGGCGCCCGGGCGTACCGGCAACCCCGTGGGGCGCACGCTGACCATGGTCAAGGAGACCTTCGGGCACACCCGGATGCTCCAGTGGACGTGGGTCGGCATCCTGCACTGGTTCGCCTTCGCGGCGTTCCTCTTCCTCTCCACGGCGGTCGCCGCGGCGTTCATCCAGCTCTTCGACGCCGAGTGGACGATCCCGATCATCGGCAAGTGGGTCGTCTACGAGTGGGTCGCCGAGCTGCTCGGCCTGCTCGGCACGCTCGCGATCATCCCGCTGATCTACTACCGCCTCACGCACCTGCCCTCGAAGCTGGGCCGCCAGAGCCGCTTCTTCGGCTCCACCATGTGGCAGGCCTTCTTCGTCGAGGCGATGGTGCTGCTCGAGAGCTCCGCGATCCTCTTCATCCGCGGCGCGGAGTACAACCTGGCCCAGGCCCACGGCGGCGAGCACGCCGAGCACGCGACCGGCGCGCACTTCCCGATCTCGCAGTACTTCGGCAACCTCTACCCGACCGGGCACGACTCGATCGGCTCGCTCGAGAACATCATCTACTTCATCGCGATGGTCAAGATCGTCTCCGCGATGGTCTGGCTGATCGTGATCTCGACCAACCTGACCATGGGTGTGGCCTGGCACCGGTTCACCGCCTGGTTCAACATCTGGTTCAAGCGCGAGGAGTCCGGCCGCACGGCCCTCGGCGCGGTCAAGCCGCTCACCTCCGGCGGCAAGGCGATCACCCTCGACGACGTCGACGACCTCGACGAGGACGCCATCCTCGGCGTCGGCGGGATCTGGGACTTCTCCTGGAAGGACATCCTCGACTTCACGACCTGCACCGAGTGCGGTCGCTGCCAGTCGCAGTGCCCGGCCTGGAACACCGAGAAGCCCCTCTCGCCCAAGCTGATGATGATGGCCCTGCGCGAGGAGGCGTACGCCGTCGCCGGCGGCGCCGAGCAGCGCACCCTCGTCGGCAAGGCCGATGTCGACGCGGGCGAGTGGTTCTACAACCCCGAGGGCGGCGACTTCGTCATCGACGAGGACGCCCTGTGGGCCTGCACCAACTGCGGTGCCTGCGTCCAGCAGTGCCCCGTCGACATCGAGCACGTCGACCACTTCGTCGACATGCGCCGCTACCAGGTGCTCGTCGAGTCGAACTTCCCCTCTGAGCTCAACGGCCTCTTCAAGGGCCTGGAGAACAAGGGCAACCCGTGGAACATGTCGCCCACGGTCCGCCTCGACTGGGCCAAGGACCTGCCCTTCGAGGTCAAGGTCGTCGGCGACCAGATCGAGGACCTCGAGTCCGTCGACTGGCTGTTCTGGGTCGGCTGCGCCGGTGCCTACGAGGACCGCGCGAAGAAGACCACCCGCGCCGTCGCCGAGCTGCTCGACCTCGCGGGCGTCTCGTTCGGCGTACTGGGTAATGGTGAGACGTGCACCGGCGACTCCGCGCGCCGCGCCGGCAACGAGTTCGTGTTCCAGGGCCTGGCCCAGCAGAACATCGCGACCCTGACCGAGGCCAAGGCCAAGAAGGTCGTCTCCACCTGCCCGCACTGCATGAACACGCTCAAGAACGAGTACCGCGACCTCGGCATCGAGCTCGAGGTCATCCACCACACCCAGCTGCTCAACCGTCTCGTCCGCGAGGGCAAGCTGACCCCCGTGGCGTCCGGTGCCGGCGCGCACGACCGCAAGATCACGTACCACGACCCCTGCTTCCTGGGCCGTCACAACCAGGTCTACACCCCGCCGCGCGACCTCCTGCAGATCCTCCCGGGCGCCGAGCTCGCCGAGATGGAGCGCAACTCCGAGCGGTCCTTCTGCTGCGGCGCCGGCGGCGCCCGCATGTGGATGGAGGAGACCATCGGCGAGCGGATCAACCTGAACCGCACCGCCGAGGCCGTCGGCACCGGCGCCGACCAGGTCGCCGTGGGCTGCCCGTTCTGCCGCGTGATGCTCTCCGACGGCCTGACCAAGATGCAGGCCGACGGTGAGGCCCGCGAGGAGGTCGAGGTC
The DNA here is from genome assembly GCF_024662235.1 of Pimelobacter simplex. GTDB lineage: Bacteria > Actinomycetota > Actinomycetes > Propionibacteriales > Nocardioidaceae > Nocardioides. The sequence goes on along the minus strand of NZ_CP096276.1, from coordinate 4,238,507 downwards.
CTCGACGTCGCGCAGATGCTGCTGGCGTCGGTGAAGGGGGAGCAGGCGACCAAGCTGCTCCCGGGCGAAGGTGCCCCGCTGCAGCCGAAGGCGGCGGCTCCGGCTGCGGCCGCGGCTGCTCCTGCTGCGGCGCCGCCTGCTGCGGCGCTGCCTGCTGAGGCGGCTGCTCCGGCTGCTGCGGCGGTCGAGGAGGCTCCGGCTGAGCCGTCGGCTCCGGCGTCCGCTGGTGCTGCCGGCGGTAGCGGTGGCGGCGGGCTGTTCGACGACCCGGGCTCGATGTTCGACACCCCGGCCGCTGCCCCGGCTGCCCCGGCCGCTGCCGAGAAGAAGGCGGAGCCCGCCGCAGGCGGTTCGCTCTTCGACGACCCGGGCTCCATGTTCGACACCCCGGCCCCGGCGGCTCCGGCTGCGACTCCGGCCCCGGCGGCTCCGGCTGCCGAGAAGCCGGCCGACTCGGGCTCGGCCTCCGGTTCGCTGTTCGACGACGGCGGCTCGCTCTTCGACACCCCGGCACCCACTCCGGCCCCCGCTCCGGCGGCACCCGCTGCTGCGGAGCCGGCGGCCGAGACGAAGTCGGTGGATCTCGGTTCCGGTGGGTCGCTGTTCGACCTCGCCACCCCGGAGCCCGAGCCCACGCCCGCGCCTGCCCCCGCGGCCGAGGCCCCCGCTGCCCCGGCCGAGCCGGCGGCACCGGCGGCACCGGCGGTCGACCTGAACGCCGGTGGCTCGCTGTTCGACCTCGCCGCTCCGGAGCCCGCGCCGGCGGCGGCGCCCGTCGCCGCTGAGCCGGAGTCCACGCCCGAGCCCGAGCCCACGCCCGAGCCCGAGCCGGCCCCGGTCGCCGAGGCCGCGCCTGCGCCGACCGCTCCGGCGACCGCTCCGGCGACCGCTCCGGCGACCGACGTGGACCTCAACGCGATGGGTTCGCTGTTCGACCTCGCTGCTCCGGAGCCCGCTCCTGCTGCGGCGCCCGTCGCTGCCGAGCCGGAGCCCACGCCGGAGCCCGAGCCCACGCCGGAGCCTGAGCCCGAGACCCAGCCGGAGCCCGAGACCCAGCCGGAGCCCGAGACCCAGCCGGAGCCCGAGCCGGAGCCCGAGCCGGAGTCCGAGGCCCCCGCGGCCCCGACGTCCTCCGGTGCGACCCACCAGCCCCGGACCGACGCCGACATCAACGAGGCAGGCTCGCTCTTCGACCTCTGAGCGGCTCCAGAAGGGCCCTACCCCCTTTAGGGGGGTGTGACCGCGCTCACCCGCGCGTCACCATGGACCCATGACCGAGCTGTCGTACGCCGCGGGCGAGACCACCACGCCCCTCCTCGAGGAGACCATCGGAGCCAACCTCGAGCGGACGGTCGCTCGGTGGCCGGACCGTGAGGCGCTGGTGGAGGTGGCGAGCGGGCGCCGGTGGACGTGGCGGGAGTTCGACGCCGTCGTTGACGAGGTGGCGCGGGGGTTGCTGGGGCTCGGGATCGAGCAGGGCGACCGGGTCGGGATGTGGGCGCCCAACTGTGCCGAGTGGACGATCGTGCAGTTCGCGGCGGCCAAGGCGGGGGCGGTGCTGGTCAACGTCAACCCGTCGTACCGCACCCACGAGTTCGCGTACGCCGTGAACCAGTCCGGTCTGCGCCTGCTGCTGGCCGCGACGAGCTTCAAGACCAGTGACTACCGGGGCATGGTCGACGAGGTCACCGGCAAGGGTGAGGTGCCCGGCCTCGAGCGCACGCTGTACGTCGACAGCGACGACTGGCAGGCCCTCCTCGAGGCCGGCCGGGGGCTCCCCGCCGACGCGCTCGCCGAGCGGCAGCGCGCGCTGAGCCCGGACGACGCGATCAACATCCAGTACACGAGTGGGACGACGGGCTTCCCCAAGGGCGCCACGCTCAGCCACCGCAACATCCTCAACAACGGCTTCTTCGTGACCGAGCTGATCGGCTTCACCGAGCAGGACCGGCTCTGCATCCCGGTGCCCTTCTACCACTGCTTCGGCATGGTGATGGCGAACCTCGGCTGCGTCACCCACGGCGCGACGATGGTGATCCCGGCGCCGGGCTTCGACCCGGCGATCACGCTGCAGGCGGTCCAGGACGAGAAGTGCACGGGGGTCTACGGCGTGCCGACGATGTTCATCGCGATGCAGAACACGCCGGGCTTCGCGGACTTCGACCTGTCCAGCCTGCGCACCGGGATCATGGCCGGCTCGATCTGCCCGGTCGAGGTGATGAAGCGCTGCATCAACGAGATGCACATGGCGGAGGTGTCGATCGCCTACGGGATGACCGAGACCAGCCCGGTCAGCTGCCAGACCCGTGCCGACGACGACCTCGACCGGCGTACGGCGACCATCGGGCGCGCCGCCCCGCACGTGGAGATCAAGATCGTCGACCCGGTGACGGGCGAGACCGTCCCGCGCGGGGAGCCGGGGGAGTTCTGCACCCGCGGCTACAGCGTGATGCTCGGCTACTGGACCGACCCGGACAAGACGGCCGAGGCGATCGACGCCGACGGCTGGATGCACACCGGTGACCTCGCGGTCATGCGCGAGGACGGCTACGCCAACATCGTGGGCCGGATCAAGGACATGGTCATCCGCGGCGGCGAGAACATCTACCCGCGCGAGATCGAGGAGTTCCTCTACACCCACCCCGACGTCGAGGACGTCCAGGTGGTCGGCGTCCCCGACCAGAAGTACGGCGAGGAGCTCTGCGCCTGGATCCGGGTCCGCCCCGGCGCCGCCCCGCTCGACGCCGCGGCGGTCAAGGAGTTCGCGACGGGCAAGCTCGCGCACTACAAGATCCCGCGCTACGTGATGCTGGTCGACGAGTTCCCGATGACGGTGACCGGCAAGATCCGCAAGATCGAGATGCGGGAGCGGTCCACGGAGATCCTCGGCCTGGGCTGAGCCCGGAACCGATCGGGCCCCCTCGCCGGTCACACTGGGTGACCCGAGGAGGAGCCCGGCATGGACTTCACTGCGTACGTCGCCGACCGCCGCCCGCGGCTGGTGCGGACCGCCGTGCTGCTCGGCTGCCCGGCGGCCGATGCGGAGGACATCGTCCAGAGCGCGCTCCTCAAGTGCTTCCGCTCGTGGCGGCGGGTGACGGCGGCGGACCGGCCCGACGCCTACGTGCACCGCGTCCTCGTCACCACGCTGCACGACGCCCGGCAGCGCCGCTGGAACGGTGAGCTCCCGACGGCGACCCTGCCCGACGGCCCGGCCGAGGACCTGGCGTGGGCCGAGGGGATCGCCGTACGACGGGCGCTGGCGGCGTTGTCGCCCGAGCACCGCGAGGTGCTGGTGCTGCGCTTCTGGGCGGACCTTTCCGAGCGGGACACGGCGGCGGCGCTGGGGGTCGCGCCGGGCACCGTGAAGTCCCGTACCTCCCGCGCGCTCGCCGCGCTCGCGCCCCTCGTGGAGGCCCCCGATGTCCGATGAGCTGAGCGAGGAGCGGGCCCGGGTGCTGCTGGCCCGAGCGGCCGCGACGATCGACGTCGACCCCGCCGCTCCTGCCGACCCGCAGCCCCAGCCCCAGTCCCGGCCCCACCCGCACCGCCGCGGCCTCGGCCTGCTCGCCGGGGCGGCCGCGGCGGTCGCGGCGGTCGCGGCAGTCGTCCTCATCGTGGGCCTGGTCGTGCTGGTCGGTCGCGCGGGCGACGACCGGCCGCAGCCGGCCGGACCGGACGGGCGGCCGGTCGAGCGCGAGCACCGGTACGACGACGACCGGATGCCGCCCCTGCTCGGCGCCGAGGTGGACCCGGCCGTCGCCGAGCTCGAGGGCCGGGGCCTGAAGGTACGGGTGAGCGAGCGCCGCGAGGGCTGCTGGCCGGTGGGTGTCGTCACCCGGACCAACCCGGGGCCCGGGCAGCCGGTCGCGGCGGGCGCCGAGGTCCGGCTCCAGGTGACGGTGCCGATCAACGTGGTCGACTGCGTGGGGGAGCCGGACAGCCGCCGCGCGCTGGAGCTGCTGCGGTTCGCCCGCGGCTGGGGGGACCTGCCGCGCCTGGCCTCCCGGGTCGAGCTCTCGGTGATCGGCGGGCCGGCCGTCGAGGTCGATGGCGCCGACCTGCGCGACCCGCAGGCGCCGGCCTGGACCCTGTGCGAAGGCGGCGGCGGCACCTGTCACGCGGCTCCGGCGCTGCTGCGCGAGCTCAGCACCCGGACCCCGGCGGACCTCGGCGCCGGCGCCCGGCTTCCCGCCGTGCGGGTCGGGCACGGCCGCCCCGGCTGCGCGCCCGACGAGATGCGCGGGTTCGTCACCGTCGACCGGGCGGCCGGCACCGACCTCTGCCCGGTCGAGGCGGTGTGGTGGACCACCGACGGCGAGGGCCGGATCACCGCGATCGCGATGACGGTGCTGCCCCCGCAGGCGCAGGCCGCGCCCCGGCCCGACCGGGTGCGCGAGGCCGCCGCGGACCGGTTCGTCGCCTGGGCGCGCGGCACCGGGCCGGCGCCGGCGTTCGCGGACCGGGTCCGCAACATGCTCGGCGGCGGGGACCACTTCGGCGCCCCGCGGTGGAACGACCGCCCGGACGAGCGCGGCTCCTGGGCCGGCTGCTCGGGCCTGGGCTTCCCCGACTGCGGCATCGACCCGATCGCCACGATCCTGCACTTCACCGGGGACGTGGCGGTGGCCGCCGGCCGGGCGGCCTGCGGGACCAGCGGCCCCCTGCCGTCGTCGTACGCCGCCGCGACCGGCGACATCGTGCGCCTCTTCCCGCGCGGCGCCCGGTGCGAGGGCTGGCAGGTCGAGCTCTGGATCGACGCCCGCGGACGGGTCTATGGCGTCAACCTTTCCTAGATTGACGTCACTCAGGGGTTGAAATGACGTCATAGTGACGTCATAGTGATGCACATGGACATCACGCCGTACGTCGACAGCCTCCGTCGCGACCTCCTCGCCGCCGCCGACAGCGCCGGTCCCGAGGCGCGGGCGATCGCCGAGCGGCTCGGGTACGCGCTCGACCCCGCGGTCCGGCTGGCCGTGATGGAGGCGATCTCCCAGGCCGCCACCGAGATCACCGCGGCGATGCCCGGCGGTGGGGTCGACGTCCGGCTCGACGGGCGCGATCTCGACTTCGTCGTCGACGCGGGCGGGCCCGGCGGTCTCGGCGGTCTCGGTGCTCCCGGCGGGAGCGACGGCCCGGTGCCGCCGCAGCCGCCGGCGGTGCCCGCGGCGCCCGCCCTCCCCGACGAGGACGAGGGGCTGGCCCGGGTCAGCCTGCGCCTCCCGGAGTCGCTCAAGGCCCGTGCCGACGAGCTCGCCACCCAGGCCGGCCAGTCGCTCAACACCTGGCTCGTCGCCCTGGTCCGGGGCGCGACCAGCGAGCGCGCGATCCACGTCGACGTCGACCTCACCAGCCTTCCGTTCGGTGGCGACTTCCCCTTCGGGGGCAAGCCGGGCGACCGCCGGATGACCGGCTGGCTCTGAACCCACCCACCCCTCCCACTTCTTCCGCCTCTTCCTCCCCGAACCCCAGGAGCACGCCATGACCAGCACGTACGAACCCCTCCGCCAGGTCTTCGAGACCCCCGGCCCGGTCCGGCTCCACGTCGAGAACGGCCGCGGCCGCATCGTCGTCCGGGCCGCCGAGCAGACGACCACCGAGGTGACGCTCACCGGCGCCCGGGCCGCCGAGGTCCGGGTCACCCAGGACGAGCGCCGGATCGACGTCATCGCGCCCAAGCCGCGCAACGGCCTGTTCGGCAACGGTGACGAGCTGCTCATCGAGGTCGCGATCCCGCTCGCCAGCGACCTGGTCGCGCGCAGCAGCAGTGCCGACATCGAGGCCGCGGGCTCGCTGATGACCGCCCGGGTCAAGTCCGCCTCGGGAGCGGTGCGCCTCGACCAGGCGACCACGGTCGTGGTCGACACCGGTTCGGGCGACGTGACGGTCGCCGAGGTCGACGGCGACCTCAAGGTCCGCACCGGCTCGGGCGCGGTCGACCTCGGCCGGGTCGCCCGGACCGCCTCGGTCTCGACCGGCTCCGGTGACGTCTGCCTCGGCCAGGCGCTCGGCACGGTCGTGGTCAAGACCGGCTCCGGCGACGTCGAGGTCGGCGACAGCGCGGCCGACGTGAGCGCCAAGACCGGCTCGGGCGACGTCCTCGTCCGCACCGCGCGCCGCGGCCGGATCACGGTCAAGGGCGCCTCGACCGGGGTCCGCGTCGGGGTCCCCGCCGGTACGCCGGTGTGGACCGACCTCAGCACCGTCACCGGCCGGGTCGCCTCGTCCCTGCCGCCGGTCGGCCAGCCCGAGCCGGGCGCCGATCACGTCGAGCTGCGCGCGACCACCGTCTCGGGTGACATCGCGCTCGTCCCCGCCTGAGCCGCCGGGGCCCGGTTGACAGCGGCCGCCGGCCGGACCATGCTGCTCGTTATCTAACAAGCGCTCGATAGGTAACGGAGGATGGCATGCGGGTCCTGGTGGTCGGCGGAACCGGTCTGATCGGGTCGGTCGTGGCCGACGAGCTCGCCCGGCGCGGGCACGACGTGGCAGTGGCCGGGCGGAACCGTCCGGAGCCGGGCGCGCCCGCGGCGGCGTACCCCTTCGTCGAGGGCGACTACACGCAGCCCGGCTGGGCTGAGCGGCTCGCCGGCGTCGAGGCGGTCGTCTTCTCCGCGGCCCAGGACATCCGGCACGTCGGCCCGCGCGCGTCGGAGGAGACCTGGCAGGACGTGCAGACCGCGAGCCTGCCGGCGTTCTTCGCCGAGGCCCGCACCGCAGGGGTACGCCGGGCGGTCCTGGTCGGCAGCTACTACCACCAGGTGCTGCCCGGGCTGGTCGAGACCAACGCCTACGTCCGGGCCCGCGCGGTCGCCGAGCGCGAGGTCCTCGCCCTGGCGACGCCGGACTTCGCGGTGTGCGCGGTCAACCCGCCCAATGTCGTCGGCGTCGCGCCGGGCCGGGCACTGCGCGGGTTCGCCAAGATGGTGCGCTGGGCGCGCGGCGAGATGGCCGAGCAGGTGCCCGACTGCGCGCCGTTCGGCGGGACCAACTACATGTCCGTCGACGCCGTCGCGGCCGCCGTCGCGGGCGCGCTCAGTGACGGAGAGGCGGGGTGCGCCTACCTCATCGGCGACGTGAACCTGTCGTTCCAGGACTACTTCCAGGCGCTCTTCGACGCGGCCGGCGCGGGCGCCGAGCGCCGGGTGGCGGTCTGCGCCGAGGACCACGTCTTCCTGCCCGACGACTTCCTGGTCGCCGGCAAGGGCACGACGCTCGCCTACGAGCCGGCGGCCGAGGACGTCGCGCGGCTGGGCTACGAGCGCGGCGGCGTCCCCGCCATGCTGCGGGCGATGGTCGCCGCGGTCGACGCGCTGCCGCCGCGCTAGCGCTCGTGGTTGCCGTAGAGCACGGCGACGTACTGCTCGGCGAGTGCGGTGGCGTCGAACGGCTCGCCCGGGCGGTACCAGCGCACCGCCGTCCAGGTGGCGTCGCGCACCAGCCGGTAGCGCACCGCCACCGGTACGTCGACCGCGAAGTCGCCCGCCTCCGTGCTCGCGGTGAGCGCGGCGACCCAGGCCGCCTCGATCCGCGCGCTCTCGCCGGCGACGAACTCGAAGCCGGGCTGACCGCTCAGCCGGAGGAACTCGTTCTGGTAGGTCAGCACCCACGAGGGCCGCTCGCCCATCAGCGTGAACGCGTGCCGGACCAGGTCGGTGACCTGGCGGCGCGGGCGGGTGCCGGCCGAGACGATCGCCTCCGTGGCGGCGCCGAGGTCGGTGAGGAACTCGCGCAGCACCGCCTCGAGGATCGCGTCCTTGGACGCGAAGTAGTGGTACAGGCTGCCCGACTTGATCTCGGCCTCGTCGCCGATGTCGCGCACCGTGGTGTCGGCGAAGCCGCGGGTCGCGAACAACCGTGCGGAGGCATCGAGGATCGCCTGCCGTCGCACCGCCGGGTCCTCGCGGGCGCGCAGCCGCCGCGCAGCGGGATCGGGAGTCGCAGGAGGCACGGCGCGATCCTGCCAGACCAGGAGCAGAGGAGAGACCGATGAACCGGACCAGCATCGTCACCGGCGGCGCGAGCGGGATCGGGGGCGCGATCACCCGTGCCCTCGCCGAGCGCGGGGACCACGTCGTGCTCAACGACATCGACGCCGAGGCCGCGGCCGGGACCGCCGCGGCGGTGCGGACCGCGGGCGGCGCGTGCACCGTCGTACCGGGGGACGTGACGGCGGACGAGGTCGTCGCCGAGGTGGTCGCGACGGCCGCCGCGATCAGCGGTGCGATCGACGTCGTGGTCAACAACGTGGGCGACTTCCGGCCCGCCTCGCGCGACTTCGCGCACAGCACGCCGGAGCAGTGGCAGCGGCTCTACGAGCTCAACCTGCGCCACGTCTTCGCGATGACGTACGCCGTGCTGCCGCACCTGGTCGCCGGATCGTCGATCGTCAACGTCTCGACGGTGGAGGCCTACCGCGGGATCCCGGCCAGCGCGCCGTACTCGGCGTTCAAGGCGGGGGTCTCGGCCTTCACCAAGAGCATGGCGGTCGAGCTCGGCCCGCGCGGGGTGCGGGTCAACGCGATCGCGCCGGACCTGACCGACACCGCGCAGACCTCGCGCGCCGCGATGCTGCGCGGCCGCGACGAGGGCCTGGTCCCGCTGTGGCTGCCGCTCGGACGCTTCGCCGAGGCCGCGGACCATGCCGGGGTGGTGGACTTCCTGACCAGCGACGCGGCGCGCTTCGTCACCGGGCACACGGTCCCGGTGGACGGCGGGACGCTCGCGGCGTCGGGGTGGTACCGCCGCCACGACGGCAAGGGCTGGACGAACATGCCGGACCAGCCCTGAGCGCCCCGCGCGGCGGGGCGTGACCGACGCCACGTCCCGCTCGTTACCGGTGAGTACCCCAGGGAGGGCTCACCATGAACGACCTGACCACGCGCCGCCGCTCCGTCGCGGCCCTGGCCGCCGCGGCGCTGATCGCCGCGCTCGTGCTGCCGGCCGCCGACGCGGCCACCGACCGCCGCGGGCCGGCGAGCCCGGCGCCCACGGCCGCCACTGCGGCGGGGACCGGGAACCGGGCGGCGGGTGCGCCCGACCAGCGGTTCGCGCCGTCCGCCGAGGTGCGCGCGGGCGGCACCTCCGGGACCGCCGCCGGGGCGGGCAAGGCCTCGGGCCAGGGTCAGGCCAAGAGCGCCGCGAAGGCCGCCCCGAGCGCGCCGTGGACCCCGCGCGCCGCCGACTACACCGCCACCGCGACCACCCGCGACCTCGCGATCACCATGGACGACGGCGTGGTGCTGCGCGGCGACCTGGTCCGCCCGGCCGGGGCCGACGGCAAGCCGGTGACCACCCGGCTGCCCGTGATCGTCACCATCACGGCCTACAACAAGACGGTGCTCTCCGCGGGCGCCGGGGCGACGCTCGCGGGCGCGGACCCGGCGTACCTGGTCAAGCGCGGCTACGCCCAGCTGACCGTCGACGCGCGCGGCACGGGCTCCTCGCAGGGACAGTGGGGCGCGTTCAGCGCCCGCGAGGGCAAGGACGCCGGCGCGATCGTCACCTGGGCCGCCCGGCAGCCGTGGAGCAACGGCAGCGTCGGGATGACCGGGGCGTCCTACATGGGGATCTCACAGCTCTTCGCCGCCGCCCGCAAGCCGCAGGGCCTCAAGGCGATCTTCCCGCAGGTGCCGGCCGCGGACGTCTACCGCGACGTGGTCGCGTCGGGCGGGCAGATCGACGTCGGCTTCATCCCGCTCTGGCTGGGACTGGTCACCGCGGCGGGCGTGGTGCCGCCGGCCTACGGGCTCCAGGAGCCCCAGGCCGGCCTGAAGATGGCGCTCGACCACCTCATGGGCGGCCTCAACTTCACCCTGCCGCTCGCCGGCAAGGCGCTCCTCGGCGGCGACCCGGCGTACGACGGCCCGTTCTACCGCGAGCGCTCGCCGATCGAGGTGCTCGACAACGTCACCGTGCCGACCTTCCTGGTGGGCGGCGAGTTCGACCTCTTCCAGCGCGGCACCCCGCTCGTGTTCGAGCGGCTCCAGCAGCGCGGTGTCCCGGCCAAGCTGATCCTCGGGCCGTGGGACCACCTGCAGGGCTCGGCGGGTGCCGAGGTGGTCAAGGCCGGCTACGGCCCGCTCAACGAGCTCCAGCTGCGCTGGTTCGACCAGTACCTCAAGGGCCGCGACGGCAAGCTCGACCAGATCGCGCCGCTGACCTACTACGAGCAGGGCTCGGGCGCCTGGGTGCGCAAGGCCAGGTGGATCGACTCCGACCTGCGTGCCCGCAGCTTCCAGCTCTCCGGCTCGGCGAGCCTCGGCGGCAAGGCCGGCACCCTCACCACCGGTACGCCGGCCGCGGGCAAGGCCGTCGTCCCACCGGTGCCGGTCACCGGCCTGTGCACCCGCTCGGCCAACCAGTGGACCGCCGGCCTGCCGGCGATGCTGCTCAAGGATCTGCCGTGCTTCAAGGACAACAGGCTCAACGACCTCGGCGGCGTCACCTTCGACACCGCGCCGATGACCAAGGCGGTCCGCTTCCAGGGCCCGCTCGACGCGCGGCTCTACGTCTCGACGCCCAGCGGTGACGGCATGCTGTCGGTCGCGGTCGAGGACGTCGCCCCCGACGGCACCGTGTCCCGGATCAGCGGCGGCTGGCAGACGATCGCGCACCGGGCTCTCGACAAGAGCCGCTCGCGCTACCTCGACGGCAAGCTGCTGCAGCCGTACCACCCGTTCACCCGGGCGGCGAAGGCCAAGCTGCCGCGCGGCCAGGTCGCGCCGGTCGACGTCGAGATCTTCCCGACGGGTGCGGTGATCGCGCCCGGGCACCGGCTGCGGATCTCGGTCCAGGCGTTCGACGTACCGCACCTGCTCTCGACGGTGCCCGACCTGGTCGGCCACCTCGTGCCGGTCACGATCCACACCGGGCCGAGCACGCCGTCGAGCCTCACGATGGCGGTGCGCTGACCGCCCCCGGGCGGCGGGTGAGCATGCCGGCGATGGCCGCGGCGGCCGCCCGGACGGCGTTCTCGTGGGCCTCGGGGCGGAACCGGCCGACCGGGCCGGTCACGCTCAGCGCGGCGAGCACCGCGCCGGAGCCGACGTCGAGCACGGGCGCGGCGACGCAGAGCAGGCCGAGCGTGGACTCCTCGCGCTCGTAGGCGAGCCCGCTCTCCAGCACCCGGTCGAGCTGCTGCTCCAGCAGGCCGGGCGCCACCACCGTGTGCGGCGTACGACGGGGGAGCGGTCCGCCCAGCACCGCCGCCCGTACGTCGGGCTCGGCGTGGGCGAGCAGCGCCTTGCCGATCGCCGTGCAGTGCATCGGCATCCGGCCGCCGGGCCGGGAGGGGCTGCGGGCCTGCCGGTGCCCGCCGATCTTGGCGACGTAGACGACCTCGGTGCCCTCGCGCAGCCCGAGGTGCACGGTCTCGTGGGTGCGCTCGTAGAGGTCCTGGAGGAAGGGCGTCGCCACTTCGAGCAGGGTCCGCTCGGTGGCCGCCCGCATGCCGAGCTCGAAGAGCCCGCCGGCGAGGCGGTAGCCGTGGTCGGTCTTGTCGAGCAGCCGGTGGTGCACCAGGTCGCCGGCGACCCGGTGCACGGTGCCCTTGGGCAGCCCGGTGCGCCGGACCAGCTCGGCGAGGGGGAGCAGCCGGTCGTCGGCGCCGAACGCGCGCAGGATCGCGACCGCCTTGCCGAGCACCGTGTCGAGCCCGGGATCCGTCGCCGCTCCTCCCATGGACGACAGCGTACCGGTGAGTGGAACGCCGGCATGGTCCCCCGAGGTCCGGCCCGGGAGAGTGGCGCCATGACCGAATCGACCCTCGATCTCGAGGCCGCGGTGGGCGCCGCGGCCGAGCGGTTGCACACCGCCCTGGCCACGAACCAGCCGTGCGCGCCGATCCGGGATCTCATCGGCGAGCGCGACATCGAGCTCGCCTACGCCGTCCAGCAGCAGCTCAACGCCCACCGCCTCGCGGCCGGGGCCCGCGTCGTCGGCCGCAAGATCGGCGCGACCTCGCAGGCCGTGCAGCAGCAGCTCGGCGTCGACACCCCGGACCTCGGCGTCCTGTTCGACGACATGGAGCACGACGCCGCCGCGCCCGTCGACATCAGCCGGCTGCTCCAGCCCAAGGTCGAGGGTGAGATCGCCTTCGTGCTGGGCGCCGACCTCGCCGAGGGCGACCTCGAGCTCGACCAGGTCGCCGCCGCGATCGACCACGCGGTGGTCGCCATCGAGATCTGCGACAGCCGGATCGCGAACTGGGACATCAGCTTCGCCGACACCGTCGCCGACAACGCCTCGGCCGGGTCGTACGTGCTGGGCAGCGAGCGGCGCACCCTCGCCGACGGCTTCGTGCCCAAGGACGCGGCGATGACGATGACCGTGACCGGCCAGGACGACTCCGTCGGCACCGGCGCCGCCTCGCTCGGCGACCCGATCGTCGCCGTCCAGTGGCTGGCCCGCCAGGCCCGCGCGCTCGGGGACCCGCTGCGCGCCGGCCAGGTGATCCTCTCCGGCGCGCTGGGCCCGATGCGCCCGGCCGCGCCCGGCGCCTCCGTCGACGTCACCATCGCCGGCCTCGGGTCGGTCTCGATCACCTTCAGCAGCGCGAGTGAGGAGAACGCATGAGCAAGACCAAGGTCGCGATCATCGGGTCGGGCAATATCGGCACGGACCTGATGATCAAGGTGCTGCAGACCGCGCAGCACGTCGAGATGGGGGCCCTGGTCGGCATCGACCCGGCCTCCGACGGGCTCGCGCGGGCGCGCGACCTCGGCGTCCCGACCACCCACGAGGGGGTCGAGGGTCTGATCGCCATGCCGGAGTTCGCCGACATCGACATCGTCTTCGACGCGACGTCCGCCAAGGCCCACCTCCACAACGACGCGCTGCTGCGCCCGCTGGGCAAGCGACTCATCGACCTGACGCCCGCCGCGATCGGGCCGTACGTCGTCCCGGCGGTCAACCTCGACGAGCACCTCGACGCCGAGAACGTCAACATGGTCACCTGCGGCGGCCAGGCGACGATCCCGATCGTCGCGGCCATCTCCCGCGTCGTCCCGGTCGCGTACGCCGAGATCGTCGCCTCGATCTCGTCGAAGTCCGCGGGCCCCGGCACGCGCGCCAACATCGACGAGTTCACCGAGACCACCTCGGGCGCGATCACCCGCGTGGGCGGGGCCCAGCGCGGCAAGGCGGTGATCATCCTCAACCCGGCCGAGCCGCCGCTGATGATGCGCGACACCGTCTTCGCGCTCGTGAGCGCGCCCGACCCGGGCGTGCACGACGAGATCCGCGCCAGCGTGGAGAAGATGGTGGCCGACGTGGCGGCGTACGTGCCGGGCTACCGGCTCGTGCAGAAGGTCCAGATCACCGAGATCCCGGCCGACCAGCCGGTCGAGACGCTCCTCGTCGACGGCGCGGACCGGCCGACCCACCAGGTGTCGGTGTTCCTCCAGGTCACCGGTGCGGGCCACTACCTCCCGGCGTACGCCGGCAACCTCGACATCATGACCTCCGCCGGCCTCCAGGTCGCCGAGCGGATCGCCGCCGCGAAGGAGACCGCCCAGTGAGCACGAAGATCTTCGTCCAGGACGTCACCCTGCGCGACGGCATGCACGCGATCCGGCACCGGATCGACCCGGCCGACGTGAAGCGGATCGTCGTCGCCCTCGACGAGGCCGGTGTCGACGCCATCGAGGTCGCGCACGGCGACGGTCTCGCGGGCGGCTCGGTCAACTACGGCCCCGGATCGCACAGCGACTGGGCGTGGATCGAGGCCGCCGCCTCGGTGTTGAAGAACGCCCGGCTCACCACGCTGCTGCTGCCCGGTGTCGGCACGGTTCACGACCTGAAGCGTGCCTACGACCTGGGCGTCCGCTCGGTGCGCATCGCGACGCACTGCACCGAGGCCGACGTCTCGGCGCAGCACATCGCGGCCGCCCGCGAGCTCGGCATGGACGTCTCCGGCTTCCTGATGCTCTCGCACATGGCCGCGCCCGAGCAGCTCGCCCAGCAGGCCAAGCTGATGGAGTCCTACGGCGCGCACTGCGTCTACGTCACCGACTCCGGCGGCCGGCTCACCATGGACGACGTCGCCGCCCGGGTGCAGGCCTACCGCGGCGTGCTGGACGCCGAGACCGAGATCGGCATCCACGCCCACGAGAACCTCTCGCTGTCGGTGGCCAACTCCGTGGTCGCCGTCCAGAACGGCGTCTACCGGGTCGACGCCTCGCTCGCCGGCCACGGCGCGGGCGCGGGCAACTGCCCGATCGAGGCCTTCGTCGCGGTCGCCGACCTGATGGGCTTCGAGCACCGCTGCGACGTCTTCGCGCTCCAGGACGCCGCCGACGACATCGTCCGCCCGCTGCAGGACCGTCCGGTCCGGGTCGACCGCGAGACGCTCACCCTCGGCTACGCCGGCGTCTACTCGTCGTTCCTGCGCCACGCGGAGCGCGCCGCCGAGCAGTACGGCGTCGACGTCCGCGAGATCCTCATGGAGTGCGGCAAGCGCCGGCTCGTCGGCGGCCAGGAGGACATGATCGTCGACATCGCGCTCACCCTCGTCGACGAGCGCGAGGCCGCGGCGGTCTAGGACCGCATCGAGACGCCCTCGCGCCAGTAGCCCATGAAGGCGACCTGGCCGCGGTCGAGCCCGAGGTCGTTGACCAGCTTGCGACGCAAGCCGGTCACGACCTTGGACTCGCCGGCGATCCACGCGTAGAGCCCGGCGTAGGGGCTGTCGTCGGTCGGCACGGCCGTCGCCTCGGCGACCTCCTCGCCGGAGGAGGAGTAGACCGGGGTCTCCCACAGGTCGGGGTCGATCTCGTCCTCGGTGACCGTGAGCGCCTCGGCCGGCGCGGTGCCGGTGAGGTGCGCGAGGACGGCCGCGTGCAGCTCCTCGCCCCGGGCACCGCCGTTGCGCGGCAGCCAGGTGACCTCGACGCCGGCCGGTGCGGTCACGTCGTCCTGGACGTCGGCGTCGACCGGGACCTCCACGAAGACCGCACCCTGGGCGTCGGCCGGAAGGTCGCGCAGGACGCCGCGGATGGCGGGCACGGCGGTCTCGTCACCGACCAGCAGCAGGCGCCGGGCGGCGCCGGGCTCCCACTCGATGCCGCCGAACTCCTGGCCCTTGCGCGGGGCCAGCGTCACCAGGCGCTGGCCGACGGCGGCCTGGAGCGCCCAGCGGTTGCCGGCGCCGTCCTCGTGGTCCTTCTCATCGGCGTCGTCGGTGTCGTGGACGACGATGTCGACGACCAGTCGGGTCGCGGCACCCTCGCCGAGGACGTCGCGGATCGTGTAGGTCCGCATCGAGCCGCGCTCGTGCTCGGGGATCTCGATCCAGCTCGTCCACCACGACTCGTCGGCGTTCGCGAACGACGGCAGCCCGCCGGCCGCGTTGGGGAAGATCAGCTTGATCCGCTGGTCGTAGACGGGGCCGTCGGGGCCCAGCTCGGCCAGCGCCGGGCCGCCCAGCTCGATCCGGACGAACGACGGCGAGACGCGCTCGACCCGGAGCACCTCGACCTCGTCGAGGATCATGGGCAGGCTGGCGACGTACTCGTTCTGCTCGGCGGTCATGAGGTCAGGCTAACCTAACCTCCGCGATCCTCAGATCGAGGTGCGGTGGAAGTTCTGGAACGAGCGCGACGGCGTCGGGCCGCGCTGGCCCTGGTAGCGCGAGCCGTACTTCTCCGAGCCGTAGGGGTGCTCGCTGGGCGAGGTCAGCCGGAAGAAGCAGAACTGCCCGATCTTCATGCCCGGGTAGAGCTTGATCGGCAGCGTCGCGACGTTGGCCAGCTCGAGCGTCACGTGCCCGGAGAAGCCCGGGTCGACGAAGCCCGCGGTCGCATGGGTGAGCAGCCCGAGCCGGCCCAGCGAGGACTTGCCCTCGACGCGGGCGGCGATGTCGTCGGGCAGCGTGACCACCTCGTACGTCGAGCCGAGCACGAACTCCCCGGGGTGCAGGATGAACGGCTCGTCGCCCTCGGGCTCCACCACGCGGGTCAGGTCGGACTGGTCCGCCGCGGGGTCGATCGAGGGGTACTTGTGGTTGTCGAAGACCCGGAAGAAGCGGTCGAGACGCACGTCGATCGACGACGGCTGCAGCATCGTCGTGTCGTAGGGCTCGAGGGCGATCCGCCCGGCGTCGATCTCGGCGGTGATGTCGCGGTCGCTGAGCAGCACGGGCCGCACACTACCCGTGTAGGACGTGGTCCCGGTCACCAGCGCAGAATGGGACGCGTGAGCACGAGCACCTTCAGCAAGTACGTCGCCCTCGGCGACTCCTTCACCGAAGGGGTCGGCGACGCCGACCCGACGCGCCCCAACGGCGTCCGTGGCTGGGCCGACCGGTTCGCCGAGGGCCTCGCCGGCCGGGCCGCCGCCGAGGGCCGCGACTTCGGCTACGCCAACCTGGCGATCCGCGGCCGCAAGCTCCCCGCGATCATCGACGAGCAGGTCGGCGCCGGCCTCGCGCTCGGTCCCGACCTGGTCACCATCCACGGCGGCGGCAACGACGTGCTGCGGCCCAAGGTCGACATCGACGCCCTCGCGGCGTCGTACGACGAGGCGGTGGGGCGGATGAGCGCCGCCGGCGCCCACGTCGTCCTGTTCACGATCGCCGACCCGGGGCTCAACAGCGTGATCAAGGTGATCCGCGGCCGGACCGCCATCTTCAACGAGTGGGTCCGCGAGATCGCCGAGAAGCACGGCGCGACCGTGGTCGACATGTGGCGGATGCGCGACTGGAAGGTCGCCGAGGTGATGGACGACGACCGCCTGCACCTCAACGCCCACGGTCACCAGATGATCGCCATCGCGGCGCTCGACGCGCTCGGCGTACCGCACGAGCTGGAGCCGCTCCCGCTCGCCGACGTCCCGGTGCTGAGCCCGCGCGAGCAGCGTTCCGCCGACCTCGCCTGGGCCCGCACGCACCTCGCGCCGTGGGTCAAGCGACGGGTCACCGGACGCTCGTCGGGCGACGGGGTGGAACCGAAGCGACCGGTGCTCGCACCCATCGGGTAGCATCCTTCTCGCCCTGGCGAAGCCGGGGCACTGCGGACGTAGCTCAGTTGGTAGAGCGTCAGCTTCCCAAGCTGAATGTCGCGAGTTCGAACCTCGTCGTCCGCTCCGAGGATCCGGGGCCCGGCGCCCTCAGGCGGCCGGTCTCCGGCCGCGCACCAGATAGACGATCGGCAGCACGCCGGCCGTGTTCAGCAGGGTCAGGGCGGTCGCCCAGGTCCGCTTCGAGCCGTTGATCTCGTCGGCGTCGCGACGCTTGAGGTCGGCGAGCGCGACCGCCTTGAGCGCGCCGTCGACGGCCCCGGTCACCAGGATGATCTTCCGCGTCCGCGGACTCAGGTCGCGCCAGCGCTTCTTGGCCATGGGCCGAGTATGCCTGGCGCGCCGGCGCCGCCCCAGGGTCTAATGACCCATGGTGACCCCCCAGCCGGACCCGGGCTCGTACCGGGTCGATCCGTTGCCCCGGAAGCCGGCCAAGCCCGCGATCTCGTGGCTCCTCCAGCTCTGCGGCGGGGTCCTGGCCGGGTACGGCGCGCTGGCGTCCGCGGAGGCACCCGCCCCGGCGACCTCGCTGGTGGTCGGCGGGGTCCTCGTCGTCGTCGGCGGGCTGACCTGGATGTTCTGGGTCGACGCGTTCCCGCAGCAGCTCACCCTGTGGCAGGGCTACGCGACGCTCTGCCTGTCCGCTGGCCTCGGCGGGCTCATCGCCGTCGTCCGCCACGACCTCGACGGCCCCTACCTGACCGCGGTCGGGGTGCTGACCGGGCTCGGGACGATCGCGCTCGCGCTGGCGCTCTTCGTCCCCGCGCACCGGGCCCGCGCCTACGCCCGCGACCTCGCCCTCATGGCCTCCGGCGTCCCGTGCCCCGCGGTCGTCGTCGACGACGGCCTCGACCCGTGGGACTGGGAGGAGGGCAGCGGCATCGTCTTCACGACCGTGACGTTCCGCTTCACCGGGGCCGACGGGACGACGTACCGGCTGCGGCGGGTGGTGGGCATCCCGAGCCGCGCGCCGATCGAGGACGATCACGAGACCGTCGTCTGGCACGACCCGGAGCACCCGCTGGACGACTCCCGGATGGTCGTCGCGCTGCACCACGCGCTGCGCTGGAACGTGCCGATCCCGGAGCCGGCGCCCGCGTCGGGGCCGGCTGCCGTGGCCGCGCCGACCGCCGTCTGAGCCGGCCGCGCGTGGGGTTCGACTTCTCGGCGTCGTACGACGAGCTGAACCCGGCCGACGACGACCACCGCTTCTACGAGCGGCTCGCCCTCGCCCACGGCGCCCGCGACGCCGTCGACCTCGGCTGCGGCACCGGGTCCCTCGCCCGCCGCTGGGCCGGGCACGGCCTCCGGGTCCATGCGGTCGACCCGGACCCGGCGATGATCCGGGTGGCCGCCGGTCGCGGGGACGTCGCCGGGCGGGTCGCCTGGACGGTCGGGTACAGCGACGTCCTCGCCACCGGCAGCGCGGACCTCGTGGTGATGACCGGCCACGTCGCGCAGGTGTTCGTCGAGGACGTGGCCTGGTCCGCGGTCCTGGCCGACGCCGGGCGCGCCCTGCGCCTCGGCGGCCTCCTCGCCTTCGAGTTCCGCCACCCGCAGGCACGTGCCTGGGAGGGGTGGACCCGCGCGGCGACCCTGCGGATCGTCGAGACCGGCGACGGTCCGGTGGAGTTCTGGCACGAGACCGTCGAGGTCGATCTCCCGCGGGTCGCCTACGACACCTTCACGCGCAACCTCGCTACCGGTGAGGTCGTCGCGCACCGCGACGTGCTCGCCTTCCGCTCGCCGGACGCGATCGCGGCGTCGCTCGCCGCCGCGGGCTTCGCGGTGGACAGGTTGCGCGGCAGCTGGGACGGCGCTCCGGTGACCCCGCGATCGGTGGAGCTGATCGTGTGCGCAACTAGGCTGCTCCGGTGACCTTCGAAGGCTTTCCCGTCGCCGCACTCGACTTCTACGACGACCTCGAGGTCGACAACACCAAGTCCTTCTGGGAGGCCCACAAGGCCGTCTACACCGAGTCCGTCAAGGCCCCGATGGTCGCGCTGACCGACGCCCTGGCCCAGGAGTTCGGCGACGCCAAGGTCTTCCGGCCCTACCGCGACGTGCGCTTCGCCAAGGACAAGACGCCCTACAAGACCCACCAGGGTGCGTTCGTCGGGGTCGCCGCCGCCACCGGTTGGTACGTCGAGGTGGCCGCGCCGGGCGTCCGGGTCGGGGGCGGGATCTACGAGGCCGGGGGGCCGCGGCTGGCGGCGATGCGCGAGGCGATGGCGGAGGAGAAGTCCGGCAAGGTGCTCCAGCGGATCCTGCGGGACCTGGAGCGGGGTGGGTTCGAGGTGTCGGGGGAGCGGCTCAAGACGGTGCCGCGGGGCTACGACAAGGAGCACCCGCGGATCGAGCTGCTCAAGATGAAGACCGTGCTGGGCATGCGCTCGTACGGCTTCGAGCCGTTCGTGCACACCAGCGAGCTGCTCGACCGGGTCCGTGAGGACTGGCGCCGCCTCCGGCCGCTGGTGAGCTGGATCGCGGAGGCGACGGCCGTCTGAATCGGGCGGTTCGTCAGGCGGTGGTGAAGCTCGCCATCGTCCGCTCCGGCTCCCAGAACGCCTTCATCGACTTCACCCGGCCGTCGTCGTCGACGACGTAGACCATGATCAGGTCGGTCGTCGTGTGCGAGCCGTCGGGGAACGACGTCTTGATCCGGCCGATGTTGGCGCAGGTGTTGCCGCCCGGGTTGGCGAACGAGTCGTTGATGGTGAACTCGAAGGTGCCGATCGGGGCGATCGCCTTGTCCCAGAAGGCGGAGATGCCGGCGTGGCCGTGGTGGCCCTTGCCCTCGGGGTCGAACATCGAGGGGCCGACCGGGTCCTCGAGGACGGCGTCCTCGGCGTACACGGTGAGCCACTCGGCCAGGTCGCCCTTGGCCACCGCGGAGTAGGACCGCTGGGACGCCGCGCGGGCCGGGTGCGGGTCGTTGGGGGCGTTCCAGACGATGGCGTCGGAGGTGATCATGCGGGCCATCGTAGGGCGGTTTTAGAACGTGTTCTACCCCTGTCCTCGACCGCTGCCGGTCACCGCGGGTTCACGGGCCGCTCATCGGGGACTGCCACGGTGGGGTCATGGCGAAGAAGCACCAGGCCTGGATCCACGTCGGGATGCCCGGCGCCGGTGACGTGATCGAGTCCGCGCTGGCCCACCACCACGCCGCGCTGGTCGAGCTGGGGT
This sequence comes from Pimelobacter simplex, assembly GCF_024662235.1. Classification (GTDB taxonomy): domain Bacteria; phylum Actinomycetota; class Actinomycetes; order Propionibacteriales; family Nocardioidaceae; genus Nocardioides. Next base: position 4,218,302 of record NZ_CP096276.1, on the reverse strand, counting down.
ACGCCTCGGTCGCCCGATCGACGGCCGAGAGCTTCCGGGCGGCGGTCGAGATGACCCGTGCGCACAAGGACTGGGGCCTCAAGCGCGCCGACGTCGAGGGGCAGTGGACCCGGCTCGTGCGCCGGGCCGAGAAGGCCCGTGCCGACCTCGTCTTCAGCCAGTCGCTCCTCGCCGGCGCGACGCCCGAGCAGGTCGCGCTGCTCGTCGACGCCCTGGCCGGCTACCGGGTCCACGTCGTGGTCACCACGGGCCTGGACGACGAGGCGGCGACCGCCGCGCGCTGGAGCGCCGCGTGCCGCAAGCCCGAGCGGCTGCACGTCCTCGAGACCGACGGCCTCGCGCCGGCCGAGGTCTGGAAGGCGTTCGGCGCCCTCGTCGGCTTCGGTACGGCGTCCCTCGGGCTCGCCGCCGTCCCGCACACCGCCGCCGCCTTCCAGTCCCTGCCGGACGCCCTGCGCGAGGTCGAGCGCCTCGCCCGCCGCAACGCCTCGCTCGAGGTGCGGCTCGAGGAGCTCGACCGCAAGCGCCGCCGGCTCAAGCGCAAGCTCGGCCAGGTCGCTTGATCCCCTCGCGGGTCAGCCGATGCCGATCGTCAGCGGTGCGGCCTCGGCGGCGGTGTAGCCGGCGACCGCCGGCAGCGACACGGTCCACGTGCCGGCGCCCTTGGGCAGCACCTTGAGCGTGAACGTCCCGCCCGCCGTGGTCGTCGGCGTCCCCACGACCGTGCTCGTCGCCGAACCGGTCGCCCGGAAGGTCACCTTGAGTCGCAGGCCCGACGCCGGGGACGGCGCCGTGGCGCCGGCCGCGGCGTAGGTACGGCTGACGCTGCCGCTCAGCGTGACCGATCCGCCGGCCGGCACGCTGCTCGCCGAGGCGGTCGCGGTGAGCGCCGTGGTCCAGGTGCCCGCGACGACCGGACCGACCGCGGCCGATGCGGCGGGCTGCCCGGCCGCGGCGGCCGAGGTGACGCTGAGCGTCCCGCTGACCTTGAGCGGTACGACAGCCGTGAACCGGCCCTCCGCGTTGGTGGTGCCGCCCCCGATCTTGACCGCGGCGCCGCCGCCCGCCGGGGCGACGTACACGGAGACCGGCTTGCCGGCCAGCGCGCTGAGGGTGCCGCCGGCGTCGCGCTGGAGGCGGCCGGTGACGGTGACGTTCTGGCCGTAGCCGACCTCGGACCGGTCGACGGCGCCGGTGATCCGGGTCGTGGGCGTGACGACCGTGAGCGTCCCCGCCGTCGCGGACGCAGCGGCGTAGGAGACCGAGACCGCCAGCGCGACCGACACGACGCCCGACTCGGTGGGCTTCGCGACGAGGCTGAACCGTCCGTCCGCACCGGTCTTGGCCGAGCCCAGGGGCAGCACCCGGCCCGCGGCCGTGGTGAGCCGCACGGCCAGCGTCACCCCGGACGGGACCGCCGCGGTGAGCCGTCCGGTCACCGTGACCGGGTCGCCGTAGAAGGCCGTGGTCCGGTCGATCTCGGCCGCGAGCGACGTGGCGCAGCGGCCCGGCGTCGCGACGAGCTCGGCCGGTCCGCCGGCGGCGTAGACCGTCCCGGCCGCCGTCCGCGCACGGTACGTCGTCGCGACCGCCGCCGTCTGGTTGAGGATCACGGTGCCCTCCACGGTCGTGACCGGCGCGCCGGCGCTCGCCGGGGCGGTCATCGTCGCGCTCTGCTTGGTCAGCGCCACCGCGAGGCCCTTGACCGGCTGGCCGCTCGCGGTGTCGAGGACCCGGGCGGTCAGCGGGAAGCCCGCGCCCGTGCAGACCGCGGCCGACGTCCCGGCGGGGAAGGCGACGGTGACCGGGCGCGCGGTACCGGTGGCGAAGGTGAGGGGACTCGTGACGACCTTCGTCGCGCCGGAGGAGTCCTTGAGCGTCGCCGTCACCGTCGTCGGCGCGGCCGCCGTGGCATTGCAGGTGACTGCCGTCTGCAGCTCGGCAGGGCTCGCGAAGACACAGTCGGCGCGAGCGGACTTCCACTGCACGGACGCGACCGTGCGCCCGGCCGGCAGTGACGGCGCGAGGGTCGCCTGCGTCGAGAGCCCCGGTACGGCGGGGTTGTTGACCGCGATCGTCGCGCCGAGGACGGACGGCGTACCGGGTGCGCCACCGCCGGAGCCGTCCCCGCCACCGATCAGGAAGCGCGAGTCCGCGGCGTTCCAGTGGGTGTCGAGCCAGCTGCCCGGGTCGGGGTAGGTGGAGTAGTAGTCGTCGTTGTTGCAGTCGAAGAGGTACTCGCGCTCGGCCGGGCACACCTGCTTCATCGCGAACCCGCCGCCGTCGGCGTAGCACATCGTGTCGGACTCGTCCCAGCAGTGACCCGCCCGCGTCCCGTGCGGCGCCGTGCTCATCACGCCGCCCAGCGTGTGCAGCAGCTCGTGCGCCTCGACGGAGTGCTGCGCGGCGCCGTCGCCGAAGCCCCAGCAGCCGGAGTCGATCCGCGCGTACTGCGCGTAGCGGCCGTTGTTGGGGTTGCCCTGGCCGTCGGTGGCGTCGGGGTACATCGACGCCACCCCGCACAGCACGGTCGCATCGGTCCACATGAGGTACTTGCGGCTCGGGTCGGTGTAGCCGAGCGCCTGGACCGCCGCGATGGTCGCGTTGAAGGACGACATCGCGCCCGCGGGCACGGTCACGTTGAGCACCTTGGCGACGCAGGTGCCGCCGTCGGGATCGGTGACGAACCGGACCTTCCGCACCCCGCCGGTCAGCGCCGCGGACCGGTTGACGACGTCGTCCACCCCGGCCGCCCACAGCCGGAAGCTGGGGAGCAGCGCCGCGAAGCGGTTGGTGCGGCCGGCCTCGACGACGTACATGGCCTGGGTGCGGTAGCCGCTCGCCCCGTCGCCCTCGCAGGTCACCGCGGGGCTCGCGGCGGCCGCCTGCACCGGCGCCGGTACGCCGAGCGCCTCGGCCGCGTCGTACGCCCCGGCGGTGCCGCCGTCGCGCGCCCGCAGGACCGCCGTGCTCACCGGCTCGGTCGGGTCGACCCCCGGCGGCGGCTCGTCGACGTGCTGGCACGCCCCGGGCAACGTCCAGCTCAGCGCGTCACCGCTGCCGCACCGGGCCGGCTGGGGCGCGGCGGGGGAGAGGGTCAGCGCGGCCGGGGTGACCACCGCGATCCCGAGCAGGAGGGACATCAGGACACGGCGCATGCCCGGACGATCGGTGCGGCCCGGTCAGGGATGAGGGGTCAGGTGCGGAAACGAGACCCGGTCCCGGGCCCGGGGCGCGGCAGCGCGTCGAGAGGCGCTGGGTCCGGGCAGCTTGCTGCCCCCCGAAGTGCCGAAGACGCGCTCGCGCCCGACGTACTAGTGCGGGGCCCAGGCGTCGTCGTCGGCGGTCCGTGAGGTGACCGTCTCGGGCAGCTGGCCGTCGGCGAGCTGCTGGATCGAGACGTCCTCGAAGACCTCGCGCAGCGCGCGGCGCGCGGCGATCCAGACGTGCTGGAGCACCTCGGCGTCCTCGTTGTAGTTGACCGCCTCGGGGCGCAGCCCGTAGACGGAGACGAGGGGGCCGTCGACCGCGCGGATGACGTCGGCGACCGAGACGGTGCCGGCCTCGCGGGCCATCCGCCAGCCGCCCGACTGGCCGCGCTGGGACATCACGATGCCGGCTCGCCGGAGGTCGGCGAGGATGGCCTGGAGGAAGCCGTGGGGGATGTCCTGGAGACGACCGAGCTCCTCTGCACTCACCGCCCGGCCGTCGGACCGGCCTGCCATGGCGATGAGCGCCCGGAGTGCATAGTCGGACTTGGCGGAGACGCGCATGGGGCCAGTGTCTCAGATTGTTCGATCGAGTCACTCGACCTAGGGGGTATCTGCCTGTTGCTCGCCTGCTGCGCGGCGCCTGCGACTCGATCTGGCGGCGTTCTCGGAGACTCGACGGGCCTCCGGCCCGCCTTCGCTCCTCGGCCTTGCCAGATCGGCCGCAGACACCGCTCGCGACGGCGAGCAACAGGCAGACACCCCCGGGGTATCCAAGCCCTGCGCGTCGCCTACGGAGCCCCCAGCAGGACACTGAAGGTGATCGCCGCGGTGCCGCTGGCGTCGGCCGTGGCGCTGAGTCCGCCGACCGGTCCGGCGGGGACCGGGCCGGCGCTGTCGGCGAGGACGCCGGAGATGTAGCCCGAGCCGGTGCCCGACGATGTCGAGCGCTGGGTGACGTCGGGCGGGAGCGACCACGTGGTGGTGGCGTTGCTCTTGTCGGCCCAGTAGCTCACCAGCCAGTGCGCGCCGTCGGGCGCGGTCAGGGTCGGGGTCGCGTGCACCGTCCCCGCGCTCGTCTGGACGGCGATCGCGCTCGTCACGGTCGGGGCGACGCCGCGGTAGGCGACGACGGTGAGCACGCTCTTGGCGTAGGCGCTGGAGGTGACGGTGACCGTGCTCCCGGCGTCCGCCCCCGTGGCGGTACGACGCCACAGCATGCCGGTCGCCTTGGTCCCGGCCGTGGCCGACTGGACGGGGGTCCACCCCGCCGGCCCGTTGTACGTCGGCGCCGTGGTGTTCGCCGTGAAGTAGGCCAGCAGCAGGTCGCCCGCCTGCACCCCACCCGGTACGGCGGCCTGGTGGTTGATCCGGTTGCCCTGGGTCGAGGTCGCCCCCACGAGCGTGATCGGGCTCGCGCCCGCGCTGGGCTGGGCGGTGCGGGTCGTCGTTCCGGTCTTGCCGCCGTCGTCGGTGACGGTGAGGCCGACGGTGACCGCGCCGCCCGCGGCGTACGTGTGGGTGACGGTGGGCCCGGCGGTCGTGGTGCTCTGGCCGTCGCCGAAGGTCCAGGCGTAGGACGTGATGGTGCCGTCGTCGCTGGACCCGGTCGCGTCGTACGTGCAGTCGAGACCGGTGCAGGACACGGTGAACGCGGCCGTGGGCGGGTCGTTCACGGGCGGTGCGATCGGCGGTCCCTGGTAGAGGAAGAAGGCGCGCGAGGCCCAGCCGGAGCCGGACGGCGCGAGCGTCGTGGCGGTCCCGGCGACGGCGCCGTGGGTGCCCCAGTCGGCGCGGGTGAGCGAGCCGTTGCTGCTCGCGAAGTACAGCCGGCCGCCGGTCACGAACGCCCCGCGCATGCTGGTGTAGCTCACGCCGGTCACCGAGCCGACCGAGAAGAGCTGCTGCCCGATCACGCCCGACTCCGGCTCGAAGCCGCGGCGGTAGAGCAGCGACGAGCCCGACTTGGTGAAGTAGAGCCAGCCGTCGCGGAAGAAGAGGCTGGTCAGGGTCGGCATGTCGCCGTTGTGCCAGTCGTCCTGGTAGACGAGCTGGTCGGCGGTGTTGACGACGCTCTCCGGTCCGTAGGTGGTGCCGTCGAAGGTGCGCCGGGTCAGGGTCCGGTTCGCGTACGCCGTGTACAGCACGCCGTTGACCATGAACGCCCCGACGGTGGTGCCCCACCCGGTGCCGTTGGGCGCGTTGACCGGTGGGCTCGCGGTGGTGCCGTCGAACGCGGTGCGCACCAGCTGGGACTGCCCGCTCGCGACCCGGAAGATGTCGCCGGGCAGGGTCCCCTCGGGCTCGTCGGCCAGCGCCTCGCCGCCGGCGAGGGGCAGGAAGGCGATCTTGCGGTGGGTCTCGCCCGCGATCACGTCGGTGTCGGAGCCGACGAAGAGTCCGGCGGTCGTGGCGAGCAGGTCGCGCACGCCGGCGCCGAGCGTGCGGGTCGGGTTCCACGACAGCGCCATCCCGTTGCGCACGTCGAGCGCCGCGATCCCGGGCCGCGACACGGCGCCCTCGTCGGCCGCGTCGCCGCGGGCGGGGTTGTTCTGCCAGCGCATGTGGCCGCCGGTGTAGACCACGTTCTGGGTGACCTCGACGGTCCACGTCGTGTCGCCGCCGGTGTACGCCGTCCAGGTCGGCCGGACCGTCGTACCGCTGGCGCCCGTCTCGTACCGGGCGACCACGTCGCAGCCGCTCGTGGCGGCCATGCTGGCGGCGTAGCCGCCGTACGCGCCGGTGGTGGAGATGACGAAGAACGAGCCGTCGGGGGAGAACTCGACGTCGGTCATGTAGGTCTCGAACGACGCGCTGCAGGGCGACTCGTACTGGGTCGTGTAGTAGTTCGCGAGCGTCGCTCGCGTGCCGCTGCCGATGTCGAGGACCGCGAACTGGTGGCGCTTCACGCCGTCCACGGTGTCGAAGTTGCCGATCGCGACGAGGCGCGTGCCGTCCGGGCTGGTGGCGATCTTCTGGACGTTCGTGGTGGTGCCGCGATGCACGCCGGCGAAGACGCTGGCGTAGTACGGGTCCCGGGTTCCGGTCGTCGCGTTGATCGCGGCCAGCCCCTTGCTTGGCTGCCCCTGCACGTGGGTGAACTTGCCCGCGACCCAGAGCCGGTTGCCGACCACCGAGACGTCGCGCACCTGGCCGTTGAGGGTGCCGGGCTGGAACTGCGCGATCCGGTTGCCGGTGTTGATGTCGGCCTTGTAGAGCCGGCTCACCGCGACCGTCGCCCCGGCCGACGTCGCGCTGTCGAAGGCGCCGCCGAGGTAGACCGACGTCCCGTCGGCGGCCGGCTGGACGGTGTAGACGAGCCCGTTCGGGTTGGGGGCGAACGTCGTGCTGACCTGTCCGGTGTCGGCGCGGAACGCGAAGACGTTGCGGCGCGCGATGTTCGTGGTGCTGCCGGCGTTGCGCACCGTGGTGAAGCTGCCGCCCACCACGATCCAGTCGCCCACCTGGTTGACCGTGTAGACGGCGCCGTCCATCACGTGCGGGGTGAACGACGCGGGGTCGTCGCTGACGACGCGACCGGGCTGGGGAGCGGCGTTGCCGGTGTCGGCGGCCTGGGCCGGGGACGCGGCACCCGGTCCGGCGAGGAGGCCGGCGGCGAGGGCGCCGACGGCGAGCAGGGATCCGAATGTTCGCGGGAGGTTCACCGCCCCATCCGATCCTTTTCGGCCGGGAGCCGAATGGCCCTTTTTGGGTGAATTCGCCGACCTAACCGCGTGATCCGGGCCGGATCGGCGCCGGTCGGGGCGTCGGTGTGAGCGATGCCAACCACCCTGTTGCTTGCCCGCAGCAAGCACCCCCCGTATCATGAAGTTACTGGCGAGTAGCCATGACGACACACTCTGCGAACCCCTAGAAATGGTGGGACAGTGAGCCACTACAAGAGCAACCTGCGTGACATCGAGTTCAACCTCTTCGAGCTCTTCAACGTGCAGGAGTACCTCGGCACCGGCGTCTTCGAGGAGATGGACGCCGACACCGCGCGCGAGATCCTCTCCGAGGTGGAGCGCGTGGCGCGCGAGGACCTGGCCGCCTCCTTCGTCGACTCCGACCGCAACCCGCCGGTCTTCGACCCCGCGACCAACACCGCGCCGGTCCCGGCGTCGTTCAAGAAGTCCTACGACTCCTGGATGGAGTCCGGCTTCTGGGCGCTCGGCCTGCCCGAGGAGATCGGCGGCACCACCGCGCCGCCGTCCCTGGTCTGGGCGACCGGCGAGATGGTCCTCGGCGCGCAGGCGCCGATCTGGATGTACTGCACCGGCCCGTCGATGGGCTCGGTCGTCTTCAAGAACGCCAACGGCGTCGAGCGCGACATCAAGATCGCCCAGCTCATGCTCGAGAAGCAGTGGGGCGCCACGATGGTCCTCACCGAGCCCGACGCGGGCTCCGACGTGGGCGCCGGCAAGACGTTCGCCACGCCCAACGAGGACGGCACCTGGAACATCTCCGGCGTCAAGCGCTTCATCACCAGCGCCGAGTCGGACCTGCAGGACAACATCATGCACCTCGTCCTCGCCCGCCCGAAGGGCGTCGAGGGCGTCGGCGGCCCCGGTACCAAGGGCCTCTCGCTCTTCCTCGTCCCGAAGTACCACTTCGACGTCGAGACCGGTGAGCTGACCGGCGAGCGCAACGGCGTCTACGTCACCAACGTCGAGCACAAGATGGGCCTCAAGGTGTCCAACACCTGCGAGCTCACCTTCGGCGACGCCCAGGTCGGCGGCGGCGAGGCTGCCCGCGGCTGGCTGCTCGGCGAGGTCCACGACGGCATCCGCCAGATGTTCGACGTCATCGAGAACGCCCGCATGATGGTCGGTACCAAGGCGATCGCGACCCTCTCGACCGGCTACCTCAACGCGCTCGACTACGCCAAGGAGCGCGTCCAGGGCTCCGACCTGACGAAGTCCGCCGACAAGACGGCGCCGCGGGTCACGATCACCCACCACCCCGACGTCCGCCGCTCGCTGATGACCCAGAAGTCGTTCGCCGAGGCGATGCGCTCGCTCGTGCTCTACACCGCCACCTGGCAGGACACCGTGTTCCGCGCCAAGGCCGCCGGTGAGCGCGACGAGCTGGCCGAGGCGGTCAACGACCTGCTGCTCCCGATCGTCAAGGGCTACGGCTCGGAGCGCTCGTGGGTGCTGCTCGGCACCGAGTCGCTCCAGACCTTCGGTGGTTCGGGCTTCCTGCAGGAGTACCCGATCGAGCAGTACGTCCGCGACGCCAAGATCGACACCCTCTACGAGGGCACCACCGCGATCCAGGGCCAGGACTTCTTCTTCCGCAAGATCGTCAAGGACCAGGGCAAGGCGCTGGGCCACCTCGCGGCCGAGATCAAGGCGTTCGCCGAGTCCGGCGCGGGCAACGGCCGGCTCAAGAACGAGCGCGAGCTCCTCGCGACCGCCCTCGCCGACGCCGAGGCGATCGTCGGTCTGATGATCAACGACCTCATGTCCGCCCAAGACGAGATCAAGAACATCTACAAGGTCGGCCTCAACACCACGCGCCTGCTGATGGCGCTCGGTGACGTCGTCTGCGCCTGGCTGCTGCTCCGCGGCGCCGAGGTGGCGCTCGACAAGCTGGCCGGCGACGCCGGCAACGAGCAGGCCTACTACGAGGGCAAGGTCGCCGCCGCCCAGTGGTTCGCCCAGCTCAACCTGCCGCGCCTCTCGGCCGAGCTCAAGATCGCCCAGGGCGCCAACCTGGACGTCATGGACCTCTCCGAGGACGCCTTCTGACCCTTCGGGTCCACGGCACCGCGACGGCCGCTCCGGGAAACCGGGGCGGCCGTCGCTGCTTTTCGCCTAGGGTGCGCGGGTGCTTCGTCGTCTGCTGCTCCTCGCGCTGCCCGTGCTGCTCGGGTCCGCCCTCGTGGCGGCGTCCGGGCCCGTGCCCGCGCATGCCGAGGAGCGCTACCCGGAGCCGGTCCTGGCCGGCAACGTCGGCGACCCGAGCGTCGTCGCGGTCGGCAAGCGGCTGGTCGTCGTCGCGACCGGGGAGCAGGTCGACCGTGCCGTCAAGGAGCCCGGTCGCCCGTGGCGCTGGACCGAGCCGGTGCTCGCCGAGCGTCCCGCCTGGGCCCGCAAGGGCGCCATCTGGGCCGCCGACCTGACCCGGGTCGGGGACCGCTGGGTGCTCTACTTCGCCGTCCCCGTGCGGGGTCTGGGCCCGGAGGGTCGTTGTATCGGCGTCGCCGTCGCGCGCGGTCCGCTGGAGGTGTTCCGGCCCGTCGGCACGGCGCCGCTGGTGTGCCCGGCGCGGGCCAAGGTGCCTGCCGCGGGCGACCCGGTCGCCGTACCGGGGCTGCCGAGCCGCGGCGTGATCGACCCGTCGGCGTACGAGGAGGGCGGGCGGCGCTACCTGCTCTACAAGACCGACGGCAAGCCGTCCTCGGTCCGGCTGCTGCCGCTCAACGGCGCCGGGCGCAAGGCGCGCGGGCCGAGCGTCGAGCTGATCCGCTCGCCCGGGGTGGTGGAGAACCCCGTGCTGCTGCGCACCGGCGGCGCCTACTACCTGTTCGCCTCCGAGGGGGACTTCGCCCGCTGCAGCTATCACCAGACGTGGCGGCGCTCGACCTCGCTCACCGCGTGGGCCGCCGCTCCGCAGGGGGTGCTGCTGGACCGGGCCTCGACCGGCGGCCTGTGCGGCCCGGGCGGCGGTGACGTCGTCGTGCAGAAGGGCAAGGCGACGCTGTACTTCCACGGCTGGGTGCGCCGCAGCTCGACGATCCCCAAGGGTGGGGCGTTCTGGGGCTGGAACGGCGGCGAGCAGAAGGCACGGCGCGCGATGTACGCCGCGCGGCTGGTCTTCCGCTCCGGCGTGCCGGTCGTGAAGCGCTACCTGCGCTGACGCTGACGTGTTGCGCGGTCTCGTGCGGCCCGGCTCGCTAGCATCGGCGCCATGAGCGACCGCGAGCTGCTGGCCGGCTACGTCGAGACCTGGTGGAGCGCGATCGGCGACCTCGTCGCGCTGCTCGACCAGCTCGACCCCGACGACTGGGCGCGGGAGACCGACCTGGCCGGCTGGGACGTCAAGGCCGTCGTCTCGCACACCGCCCACCTCGAGTCGCTGCTCGGCGGCGGACCCGACGAGACCGCCGAGATCGGCGAGGCGCCCCACATCACCGGCCCGATGGGGCAGTTCACCGAGATCGGCGTCGTCACCCGGCGCGAGGTCGCGCCCGCCGCGATCGTCGAGGAGATCCGCACGCGCACGGGGGCCCGACGCGCGGCGTTGCTCGCCGACGTACCGGACGACGCGGCGGCGCCCGCCCCCGGCATCTTCGGGATGATCGGCTGGAACCAGCGGACCCTCCTGCGCAACCGGCCCCTCGACGTGTGGATGCACGAGCAGGACATCCGCCGCGCCACCGGCCGTCCCGGTGGCATGGACTCGGCGGCCGCCCGGCACACCACCGACTACCTGGCCGAGGGCTTCGGGTTCGTCCTCGGCAAGCGCGTCGCCCCGCCGGTCGGTACGACGGCCGTGCTCGACGTCGCCGGCAGCGACCCGATCGCAGTCGTCATCGGCGAGGACGGCCGCGCGCGGCGGCTGCCCGACGTACCGGCCGAACCGACCGTCGCGCTGTCCATGGACCGCGAGAGCTTCATCGTCCTCGCCGGCGGGCGCCGTCCCGCCGCCGACGGCGCCGTCACCATCTCGGGCGACCAGGAGCTCGGGCGCAGCATCGTCGCCCGGCTCGCCACCACTCCGTGAGGGAACCGATGTCCGACAAGTGGAACGTCGCCGACCTGCCCGACCAGACCGGCCGCACGATCGTCGTCACCGGGCCCACCCTCGGCGGCCTCGGTCACCACACCGCCCTCGAGCTGGCCCGGCGCGGGGCGCGCGTCATCCTCGCCGGACGCAACCCGGCCAAGGTCGAGGAGACCGTCGGTGCCATCCGCGGCGAGGTCCCGGACGCCGCGCTGGAGGCGCTGCACCTCGATCTGGCCAGCCTCGGCTCGGTGCGCACCGCGGCGGCCGCGGTGGCGCAGGTGGGCGCGATCGACGTGCTCGTCAACAACGCGGGCGTGATGGGGACGTCGTACTCGCGGACGGCGGACGGGCTCGAGCTCCAGCTCGCGACCAACCACTTCGGCCCGTTCCTGCTCACCGGCCTGCTGCTCCCGCAGCTCGTCCAGAGCGCCGACGGCCGGGTGGTCACCGTGTCCTCGATGTTCCACCACTTCGCCGGCAAGGCGCCCCTCGGCGACCCGCGCGAGCAGCGCGGCCGCTACAGCAAGTGGCGCGTCTACGGGCAGTCCAAGCTCGCCAACCTCTACTTCACCGCCGAGCTCGACCGCCGCCTGACCGCTGCCGGCCTGCCCGTCCGCGCGCTCGCCGCCCACCCGGGCTTCGCCGGCACCCACCTCGCCGCCAACGGCCAGTACGGCCGCTCCGCCGGCGGCATCGCCTCGATCCTCGACGCCGGCGTCAAGGCGGTGTCCCAGTCGGCCGCCGCCGGCGCCTGGCCGTCCCTGATGGCCGCGACCGCCGACCTGCCCGGCAACACCTTCGTCGGGCCGAGCGGACTGCAGCAGATGGCAGGTCCGCCGCGCATCGTCGGGCGCAGCAAGCTGGCCCGCAACGAGGGTGCTGCGCGCCGGCTGTGGGAGATCAGCGAAGAGACCGTGGACCTGGAGTACCCGTGAGCAGGCTCGGACGGTACGGCACGGGCCCTGGTGGCGACGGCGCCGACGAGGTGGGCGGCCTCGGCGCCGAGAACGCGCGCTTCGTCGAGGAGGTGCGCTTCAAGCCGGTGCGGTTCCGGGAGGGCTACGACATGCGGTCGGTCGATGAGCTGCTCGACCGGCTCGTAGACGCGTTCCGGGCGGGGCGGTCGGTGCGCGGGATCGTCGAGGCGGCGCAGTTCCCGCTGGTCAAGCTGCGCGAGGGGTACGCGACCGACGAGGTCGACCAGTTCTTGCAGGAGGTCCTCCGGCGCGACGTGCGCTGAGGAAATGTCCGATCGGACATTTCCCGGGGCTTCCTCTGACGCCCTGGTGGGGTGCCCGTAGCGTTGCTGCGGGAGAGGGTGACTGATGGACCGGATCGGCGATCGCCTGCTGCGCGAGGGGCGCATCGACGACGCACAGCTGACGGACGCGCTGCGCCGCCAGCGTGCGGAGGGCGGCTACCTCGGCCAGCACCTCCTCGAGAGCGGGTCGCTGGAGCGCCCCGAGCTCTACGGCGCCCTGGCCCGCCAGTGGGAGCTCGCGCTGCGCGACCTGGTTCGCGAACCCCCGCAGCCCGGCTTCGCGACCGACGGCGAGATCGCCGAGACGGCCGCGCTCGGCTGGGTCGCGTGCGGTCCCGGTGCCTCTCGGGTGCTGGTCGTGGCGACAACGGTGCGGCCCGGCCCGGACCTGCTCGACGAGGTCGCCGAGCGCTATCCCGGCTGGCGGCTGGAGCTGGTGGCCTGCACCCAGCGCGATCTCGACCACGTGGCGGCCGCGGCGCGGCGTCGGAGCGTCCGGGGATCCGGTGCCGGCTCCTGGCGAGGTCCGGTGGCGCGCCCGGTCGGCTCGGTCCGGCCGGCCGGTCCGGCGCTGATGGCGGCGCTTGCCGCGGCGGTGCTGCTCCTCGTGCCGGTGGGCGTGGTCGCGGTGCTCGCGGCCGCGACGTCCGTGCTGTTCCTGCTGGCGACGCTGGCGCTGGTGACCTCGGCGGTGCGGGCGGCGCTGCGACGTCGTCCCGGCGGCGCGACGTCGGACGCGCTCCTCCCGGTCTACTCCGTGCTGGTCCGGCTGGCCGGTGGCTCGCGCGCGGCCGGGCGGGCCATGGCCAACCTCGCTGCGCTCGACTACCCCGCGGCCAAGCTGGACGTGCTGCTCCTCGTCGCCGAGGACGACGGCGCGACGCAGGCCGGCATCCGGCGGGCGGCGCCGCCCGACTGGGTCCGCGTCGTCCCCCTCGCGGGCGACCGCTTCGCCCGGCGCGAGCTCGCCCACGACGACGGCCTCGCCCTGGCCCACGGTCGCTACGTGGTGGCCTACGCCGAGGACGAGGTCCCCGCGCCCGACCAGCTCCGGCGCGCCGTCGCCGCCTTCGAGGGCGACCTCGACGAGCAGCTCGACCCGCACCTGCCCGACACCGACGGCCGGCCGCCCCTGGGCGTCCTCGATGTGCAGCACCGGCTCTGGCGGCATCGCCGGACCCTGCTCACCGGCCTGGCCGAGGTCGACGGCGCACTGCTGCTCGACGACACGGCGGCGACGACGCCCGGCGCGGACGTCCGCCGTACCGAGCGGACGTCGGTCCACGCCCACCTCCCGCTCCTGCGCCGGCTGGGCGGCTGGGCCGTCCTCGGGACCGACCTGCCCGGCTCGGTCCGGGTGGCCACGCTCGCGTCGTCCTCGACCCGGAGCCGCGAGCTCGGCGCCGACGACTGGCTGACCGCCCGCGCGACGACGTACGCCGCCGCGCTGGGAGGCGCCCGCGCCGGACGCGGTGCCCTGACCGTCTTCCTGCCCTACGCCGTGGCCCTGCTGTCGCTGGCCGCGCTCGCCCTCCGCGACGGCCTGGGCGCCCCCGGTGCCGGCACCGCCGTACTGGCCGTCGCGACCGGGCTCGGACTCGCCGTCCTGGCCGCGGTGGGACTGACCGCACGACGTCACGGCCTCGCCACCGCCGCCCGCGCCCTGCTGCTGCCCGTGCACTGGACGATGCAGTCGGCGGCAGCCTGGGCCGCCGTCGTCCAGGTGGCTAGGCGGCGATCGGCAGCTCGCCCGGCATCACCGTAGGCGCGCAGGCGCACGTGTCGCTGCACGCGAGGTAGGTGTGCGCCGCGTGTCCGCAGGCCGGGCACGGCAGGTCGTGGCTGAGGTGCTGGCGGTGCTCGTGGATGCTCGCGGTCTCCCACATGGCCCTGCTCCCGTCTGGTCGGTGGTGCTCTCACCTTCTCCACGTATGACCTGGGCCGGATTCGACACTCATCGCGCCGTCTTGAGGCGATGGCGCTGCTGTCGGCCAGATCTACGCCACCTAGATCGAGCCCACCACAAGAAGCTCGCTGCCCTGACTCACGATGCTGCCGCGGGCGGAGTGCAGCATGGTCTCGAGCAAGCGCAGGCGTCTCAGTTCCGCTGGCGGAGCAGCTGCGGTCAGTGCCGTCGTTCGAGCCGACTGCGTGACATGAGGTTGTACGACGATGACGGTTGTGAGCGCGCTCGGAGAGCGGGCCGCGAGATGCTCGAGCAATTCGCGTCGGTCGGCTTGACGGTCTCCGTAGAGCCATGCTGCTGGAGTTGGGACGGGACTCGTCGCCAACGCCGTGGCCAGCCGCTCCTGATCGAGGTAGCGGGCGTTCTTCGTTGCTTGGCTTACGACGACCTCGAAACGGCTGGCGCTCATCTTGCGGGTTGTCGAACGGGAACCCGCAGCCTTCACGTGGATCAGTGAAAGGTGGCCGTCGTCGGCGAGAAGCACGAAATCGGCAACCTCATTCGCGCCGTCGTCGCAAGTCAGGAAGCCCCGATCACCGTACGTCCTGAGAACCCAGCTGAAGAGAGAATTGTCGCCGTCGGCCCCGATCCCGTCGTGGGTGGCCTGCGGCGTCTTGGCGAGCGGCTTTTCCCGCCCGACGTCGAATCCAGTGAAGTCGTGCCAGTCCCATGAGCGGAACTCATGTTCATCGATACTCGTACTGTAGATCGCATCCTGGGTGACGGAGTGACCCGACTCGTAGTGAAGCGTCAGCAGCGTCGTGTGTCGTAGTGCATCGCGCACGCTGGTGACTAGCGATGGATCAGTGGGTGCCCCGTGGATCCGGAAGTCGAGATTGAGACGATCGTGGGTCCGGTCTGGGGTGCAGCTGATCGCTCCTCCGAGCCTGCCGTCCAGTGCAACCTCGGCTACGAAACTGGCATCGGTCGTACATCCATTGACTGTCAAGGTGGTGCGACTGAGAACCTCTGCCGCGTCGACGAGGTCGGCGCCGACCTCGGCTGTGGGAAGGTCGTCAGCGTCGACCCACGTGATCTCGTAGGCGCCATGCACGACCGAGAGATCGTGAACCTCGGCGGCGAGATAGGGAAACGGCTGGTCCGTACTGTCTCCACGATGGTGGCTCGTAGCCAACGCGCTCAGCAGATCAGAACAGCTGTCATAGAAGTCGTTCAGGGTCGTTGTCCGCCCGAACCAGATCTTGGATCGCCGAGGGGTGACTCCAACGATGCCCGAGAGTGCGGCGAACTCCGGGTCCGGAATGATCTCGGCCCGCGCAGAGCCAAGAGCGTAGGAGCTGTCGTCAAGCGGGTTCAGTGCCTCCGAAAGGCTCTGTCCGCTCAAGTTCTTAGCATCGGCCTTCGTGCGCCGCCGCCCCTGTGTGGAACGTAGCCACAACCCGCGGGCCTCGCCGGTCAGGAGCGTTGCGTTGATCGTTCCGGCGGGGACCCGGCGCAGCATCGGTCGAGGGCTGCTGTCGAGCCAGCGCTGGAGTTTCGTCTCCAGGGCGCCGTCGCAACTGACTGCCACCCAGTCCTTATGCCAGCACCAAATGCAGAGGTGGTGTGTGGTGTCTTGCCAGCGAGAGTCGACGGCTGCCCAGGCCGGCGGTGAGACACGCCGGTAAGCGAATGCGTCTGCTGAGAACTCTTGGTCAACATTCCGGCGATCGGGAGTCGTGGGTGGTTCGCTCAGCCCCGAACCGGTGACGGTGACCGTCGTTCCGCCCCTGGCGCGCACCGCCATGGTCGTCAACCGGGATTTCAGCTGGGCCAGCGCGGCTGACATCTCCCCGTGGTCTCTGACCAGGACGACGACGGACACATAGGGACGTAGCGACGCGGCGTCGATGGCGGGCTGAGATCCATCTGTAGGGCCGCTCTCATCGGCTCCGTTGGAGGCTTCAGAACTCATGGTGAACTCGCTTGACTGGTGGTGGATCGAGGACGCTTTCAGCGCGGCAGACCCGAGAACGTCAGATCATATGTCTTGCAGTGACAAGTCAAGGCAGTAACTCGTGGTTGGTGAGTGCGATCGCTCGATCGTTATTGCCATTGCCGCGGACCCGGCCATCGCGCTGCTGCGCCAGGATGGACGTCGTGGACACCGAGACCAGGACCTACCGCACCGGCGACCGCGAGGCCGTGCTCGACCTGACGGCCGACTGCTCGTCGTACGTGGCGGGGAGGGGGGACGGCCTGCTCCACGTCTTCGTCCCTCACGCCACCGCGGGCCTCGCCATCCTCGAGACCGGCGCCGGCAGCGACGACGACCTCCTCGCCACCCTGCGCGACCTCCTCCCCGCCGACGACCGCTGGCGCCACCGCCACGGCAGCCCCGGGCACGGCCGCTCGCACGTGATGCCGGCGCTCGTGCCGCCGTACGCGACCGTGGCGGTGGTGGGTGGGCGGATGCTGCTGGGGACGTGGCAGAGCGTTTGTCTGGTGGACCTGAACGTGGACAACGAGGTGCGGGAGGTGCGGTTCAGCTTCTTGGCGGGGTAGTGGAGTGCAGGTTTGTTTCTTGCGGTTGCTTGGCCGTCACCGGACCGTCCACGCCAAGTGAGTCCGGAAACCTGTTGGATCTTGCCGTGAGCTCTACACCTCTGCGTCTAGCCGCGTTCCGGCACGTGTGACAACTGCGCGTAACCTCGAAGTTGAGAGCGGGTGGTCCGCTGAGCCAAGACCGCGAGCACGGACCGTACGGCGATGCCGTTCCTCTTGGTGCCCAAGAGCGGTCTGGCTTTGAGTAGCGCGTTTCGAGGGAGCTGATCCATCGGCGCGGGGCCACGGGCTTGACCGTGAGCGGCTTCGAGCGGGCTTCCTCCGTATGCCTCGTGCCGAGTGGGCTGCCAGGTCGCCAGTGGACCTCGGGCCTGTCTTGCCCGAGATAAATGCGTCCGCGAAACTTGAGACTGAGACTCACGGTCTGAATCACGGATTCTCTTGACATTCTGAGGCACGATTGAGACTCCTGCTCACAGAGAGTCGAACTCCAGTGTCGCTGCCGCCTGGCCGTGAGATGGCCCAAGTTCTCATTACTGTCAAGACCTACCCTGCGCCCTCGGCGCGCCATGGCGAAACCGTATGTATTGCGGGTGTTCGGCTCTACGACGACGGCCGCGCCCCTACGTTCATCCGCCTGTACCCCGTGCCATTTCGGATGCTTGAGGACAGCGGTCAGTTCGCGAAGTACCAGATCGTGGACGCTCCAGTGCGTAGCCGAGGGTCGCGGGATCCTCGGCCCGAGTCATACGAACCCGACGTTGACGGCTTCGTGCTCGGAGAGCGGATTGATACCAAGCGGAAGTGGGCACGGCGGACGGCCTTAATCGAGCCGTTGATCGGAGCGACTACGACGTGCGAGTTGATCGCGCGCAACCGGGCCGGTGCGATGAATCAGGCTATTGAGTCATTCGGTCTGATCAAACCAACGATTCGAAGCATGGAGGTCCTGGTCGGGACTCCGTGGACCCCCAGGCAGTTGGAGAAGGTGCGTGCTGCGACAGAGCCGAGCCTCTTCAATCAGAACGGTCTGGTTGAACTTCAACCACCTCCGTTTCGCATCAAGTTCAGTTATCTATGCCAGGAATCTGGCTGCCGTGGCCACAATCAGGAGTTGATCGACTGGGAGCTTGGAGCCGCGGGGTATGCCTGGCCCAGGAGGTACGGCGACGACACCGCAGCCATGATTGAGCAAAAGTGGTCGGAGATCACGGATTCGACGAAGAAGGACATTCACTTCTACGTTGGAAATCAGCACCAGCGCCGAGCGGCATTTTCTGTGTGCGGCCTGTGGAGTCCGCCGCTCTAGACGGTGTCGATTGAGAGCGCTGGCATCCTGTCTGCGAGCGCCTCGGCGACCAAGCCGCGGTGGCATGCGGAGTGGTCATGCTCGAAGCAGAGCAATGCCACCACTTCGTGATCTAGCAACTCGGAGACATGACCGAGAGCCCGTTCCGCGGTCTCGTTTCGGAGAAGCTCTCGAAAGTGATCGAAGGCGGACTGCTCACCGGCACGAAATGCTTCGCGGTTGTCCTTGGGGTTGCCCAGCTCCCGGAAGTGAATGTAATCAATCCCGTTGGCTCGCAGTGTCTCGGCGAGTCGGGTCTTTGAAAGGCCAGGCTTGCGAGAGATGGGGTTCAGCCGAACGTCGACGAGAACGTTGACGTTCGCTTCGCTGAGGAAGTGCAACAACTCTGCAGCGTCGCGACCCTCGTATCCAACACTGACAAGGCGAGGCGGGCGCGAGCGACTCATGGGTCCATTCAACACCGTGCGGGGGTCAATAGCACGTCCTTGACCGATCAGCAAGATCTCGGGCTCCGCAGTGGCATCGCCTGGAGTCTCGGTCGAGTTAGCCCTGGGAGAGAAGGTCTTAGGCCCCGCCCGGGGTACGTCGGTTGCTGGCGTCGTGGCAGATGCTGGTTTGCATGCCGGTTGGGGCCTTCTGCCTACCGCCCCCGAGGCCCGTACGACGCCGAAGCCTTCCCGAACGCCGCCTCCCGAGACGCCTTCGTGTTGCGTGCCGCGAGCAGGAAGGCCTGCTCGACCCGCTCCCGCCCAAAAGTACGACGAGCCGACGCGTTCCAGGTCGAGTTGAAGAGCCGCTTCGCAGCAGCGAGCGCGTCGGGTGACTTCGCCGAGAGCTCGTCGGCGAGCGCGAGGGCCGAGGCGAGGGGGTCGAGGGAGAGGGTGGTGACGAGGCCGAGGTCGTGGGCGCGGGAGCCGTCGAAGATCTCGGCGGTCATGGTGAGGAGCTTGGCCTGGTCGATGCCGACGAGCTCCTTGAGGGACTGGATGCCCGACATGTCGGGGATGAGGCCCCACTTGCCCTCGAGGACGGACCAGCGGGAGTCGGGGGTGGCGATGCGGAAGTCGGCGGCCAGGGCGATCTGGAGGCCGCCGCCGAGGCAGTGGCCGTGGACGGCGGCGATGACCGGGACGGGGATGCGGCGGAAGGCCCAGGGGGCCTCCTGGAAGGTGTTCGTGCCGCGCCAGGGGCGGGGGACGAAGGCCTTGGCGACGCCGGTGGGGTTGCGCAGGACCGAGGCGAAGTCGAGGCCGGCGCAGAAGGCGTCACCCTCGCCGCTGATGACGACGGCGCGCAGGGTCTTGTCCTTGCGCAGGTCGTGGGCGGTGGCGACCAGGTCGTCGAGGATGTCGAGGGTGAGGGCGTTGAGCTTCTCCGGGCGGTCGAGGCGGACGTGGGCGATGCCGTCGGAGATCGTGCAGGTCACGTGGCTCATGGGGCCGATACTACTCGCAAGTAACAACGAGTCCTAGTAGGCCCCGCGGCCGCGGAGCACCGCTCCTACCGTCCGTACGACGATCCGCAGGTCCAGCAGCAGCGACCAGTCGTCGACGTACTCCTGGTCGAGCCGGACCGACTCCTCCCACGACAGGTCCGAGCGGCCGGAGACCTGCCACAGGCCGGTGATGCCGGGGTGCATGACGAGGCGGTGGCGGACGTCGGGGTGGTAGCGCTCGACCTCGGCGGGGAGAGCGGGGCGGGGGCCGACGAGGGACATCTGGCCGAGGACGACGTTGAAGAGCTGGGGCAGCTCGTCGAGCGAGGTACGCCGCAGCCAGTACCCGAGGCGGGTGACGCGGGGGTCGCGGGCGATCTTGAAGAGGGGGCCGCTGCCGTGGTCGGCGGCGGCGAGGGCGGCGAGCGTGGCGGGGGAGTCGCTGTCGCAGTGCATGGTGCGCAGCTTCCACATCGTGAAGCGGGAGTCGCCGCGGCCGACGCGGACCTGGCGGTAGAACGCGGGGCCGGGGGAGTCGAGGCGGACGGCGATGACCAGGGCCAGCAGCAGGGGCGTGAGCAGCAGGACGGCGAGGAGGGCGAGGGTGCGGTCGAGGAGGCGCTTCACCGCGTGGGTGGGGCCCATCCGGCGCGGGGCGTCGAGGTGGAGGAGGGGGAGGTCGTCGTCGAGGTCGAGGCGGGTCCGGCCGGCGGGGGAGATGTCGAGGCCGGCCCAGACGAAGACGGCGAGGCCGGCGTCCTCGAGCCGCCAGCGCAGCCGGCGTACGGCGGCCGGGTCGATCGCCGGGTCGGGCGCGAGGAGGACGGCGTCGGCGTCGCCGGCGAGGACGATGTCGGGGCAGGAGGAGAGACCCTGGCCGAGGGGGAGGTCGCCGAGGCCGGGCGGCGCTCCGGCGGCGACGCAGGCGCCGACGACCGCGAAGCGGTGGGGGTGCGTGCGGACCAGGCGGTCGACCAGGCCGGGCAGGGCGGCGGCGCCGCCCACCACGACCACCCGGTACGACGGCCCGGCGGGCAGCAGCCGTCGTCCGGCCATGCCGAGGGTCGCGGTCCCCGCGCAGACGGTGGTGACGGTGAGGGCGGAGAGCGGGTATCCGATCGCCTCGGCGGTGAGGAGCGCGGCGGTCGGCAGCACGAGGGCGGCGAGGAGCAGACGGTGGCCACGGAGGGCGAGCGAGCCGGGCAGGCGGTAGTCGCCGGTCGTGGCGACCGCGGCCAGCCAGATCGGCACGAACAGCAGGGCGTCGGGGCCGCGGTGCACGCCGCCGGCGAGGGTGGCGAGGAAGACGACGAGGACGGCGGCGACCGCGTCCCCGGCGATGAGCAGGCGGCCGGTGCGGTGCCGGACGATCCGGCGGACGGCGGTCCGGGTCCCGGTCGTCGTCAGCGCCTGCAGGCGGGCCTCGACGACGGTCATCGGTGCACGAGGTCCTCGACCAGCGCCTCGAAACGGGCGAGCGTGGGAGAGGCCGCGCGGTGCGCGGGGAGCGGGTGGCCGAGCAGGACGGCGAGGTCGAGGCGGGCGCGCAGCTCCGTGGCGTCGTACGCCGTCACGATGGTGCCGCTGCGGGCGAGGAACCGGGCGAAGCGCTGCTGGTGGTCGTCGACGTGCTCGCCCCGCGCCGGGTCGCGGGGCACGACGATGGGCGTGTGCCCGTGCTCGCGGGCGTCCATGATCATGCCCGGACCGGCATGGGTGACGACCGCGTCGGCGCGGTCGAGGAGCTCCGCCAGCGCGTCCGGGCCGAGCATCGTGGAGCCGGTGATGGCCGGCGGGAGCGGGGTGGCGCCGTGCTGCACGTGGACCCGGAAGGCGCCCTGGTACTGGAGATCCGCGGCCCACGCGACGAGCCGGTCGAAGCGGTGGTGATCGGTGCCGACGAGGACCGCGACGAGCGGAGCCTCGCGCGGACGGCGGCGCGGCGGGCTCACCACAGCCCACCGACCACGACGGAGGAGCGGTAGAGCTGCTGCTGCTCGGGCCACTGCACGAGGAAGAGGTCGGTGACCGGCCGGCACAGGCGCCCGGTCAGTGTGGGCGTCTCGATCCGGTCGTAGACCTCGAGGTAGACGGTCCGGGCGTGGTGCCGGTGTGTGTGCTCCAGCCAGAAGTACGGCACCGCGACCGCGGCCCCCGTCGTCACGACGAGGTCCGGGTCGAAGCGGCGGAGGACGGCGCGCGCCTGGACCGTGTTGCGCAGCAGGTTCGGCAGGTTGCGCGTCGTGGGGTGGTGCGCCCAGGTGACGTCCTCGCCCTCCAGCTTGGCGACGGCGTCCTCGGTGTCGAAGGTGACCCAGTGCCGGTCGTGCTTCTCCCACCATCCGCGCAGGCACAGGAGCTGGGCGAGATGTCCTCCGGAGGACGAGACCAGCAACAGGCGCATGCAGAGACCCTAGGGAGGTGCGAGCACGACGACATGCCCCAAATGCGGCATAGGGACAGGCGTTCCGGCCCCCGCGTCAGTGCTCGGGCGGGTGCCAGCCGACCTTGAACGCCGCACCCACGGCGGCGATCTGCGAGCTCATCTCGAGCTTGGCGAGGATCGACTTCACCTGCGAGCGCACGGTCGCCTCGGAGACCACGCTGGACCGCGCGATCTCCCGCACCTGGGCGCCGGTCATGAGGGCGCCGAGGACCTCGGACTCGCGGCGGGTCAGCCGTTCGAGCCGGGAGCGGAGGTCGCGCAGCTCGTCGCGGTCGTGCAGTGCGACCTCGATCAGTGCGGCCCGTTCCTCCGGTGTCATCAGGGGAAGCCCGTCGCGGACCCGTCGTACGGTCGCGATGACCTCGCTCAGCGGACAGGTCTTGAGCAGGACGGCCTTGGCGCCGTGGCGTACCGCTTCGCCCCACCGGGAGCGGTCGACGCTCCCGGTGATCACGATGACGGCCGCACCGGTCGCGCTGAGGGGAGCGATGAGCCGCATGCCGTCGCCGAGCCTGCCGAGGCTGAGGTCGAGCAGCACCATGCGGGGTGCGTTGCGGGCGGCCGCGGCGAGCACCGTGGCGAGCGTGGTGTGGTGGTCGGCGAGGTCGATCCGCCGGACGAGGTAGCCCTCGGCCTCGAGGGTGAAGGCCACGGACTCGGCGAACAGTGCGTGGTCGTCGATGATGGTGATCCGCATCGGGCGGTGAGGCGATCCGTTCATCCAGCCATTCCCGTCGTTCGCTCGCCCGAGGAGCTGAGGCGAAGCGGACGCGCGGGAGCGGCGACGTCGGCATCGGTGTCTGCGTGCGGAAGGGTGACCACGAAGGTGGCACCGCGATCGGGCCGGCCGGAGCCGAGCCGCAGGGAGCCACCGAGCTCGAGCATCAGTCGGTGGGCGCGTTGCAGGCCGATGCCCTGGCCTGTCGAGAAGGTGCCGCGGGCGCCCCACTGGAAGAGGTGGTAGCGCAGGGCGGGGTCGATCCCCGGCCCGTGGTCGGAGACCCGGATCTCGACGTCGCGCCCGACGACGCGGGAGGCGACCGTGGTCGCGGTGCCGTGCGCGTGCCGGTGGGCATTGGTGAGCAGGATGTTGAGGACCTCGGTGATCCCGTCGTGCCGGCCGACGACGTGCAGCCCGCCGGGACGCCAGGTGACCCGGTGGCCCAGGGCCTCCTGGGCGATGACGAGCGGCTCGACCAGGTCGTCGACCGAGAGGTGGGCGACGCTCTCCTCGGGCTCGTCGGCGACCCGCCGGCGCAGCCGTTCGGCCTCGACGTCGACCATCCGCTGCAGGGCGTCGCGACGTGGCCCGGGTGGGACCTGGTCGCTGGCCAGCAGGTGCACCCCGGCGACGATGCCGGCGGTCGCGGCGCGGACCTCGTGCACGACCTCGCGGTCGTGCTGCACGGTGGCCTCGGCGACGGCGGCCCGGTGCAGCAGGAGGGACTCGCGGTCCCGGGTGTCGGTCAGGGTGGCGAACAGCAGGCTGTTCACCGTGGTCAGGATCAGCGCGTTGCACAGGACCAGGGCGATGACCGTGATCGGCGGTGGCGTCGGTGCCTCGAGGATGCTCGCCCACAGCCGGGCCACGAACAGCAGCACGATCCCGGTCCCGACCCGCAGCGCCGCCCAGTGCGGCAGCGGCGAGCGCACGAGCTGGATGAACATCAGGACGATGAGCCCGGCGGTCGCGGTGATCATGACCATGTCGAGGGGCCGGTGGATGTCGAGGTACGCCGAGAAGCCGGTCAGGATCAGCGTGAGCCGCACGCCCAGCACCAGGAGGCCGAGCAGCAGCCCGGTGGCCATCGGGTTCATGCGGGGCAGCCGGGTGCCGCGGGCGCCGTGCGCGACGAGCGCCAGGACCGCGGCCAACGTGACGAACTGGCCGAGCGAGAGGCGGTAGGTCTGCCCGGTCTGGCTCGGGTCGGCGAGGGCCCACACGATGAGCGGCAGGTCCTGGACCGCGACGAGCGCGGCTGCGGCCGCGAGCCTCGAGCGCATCAGGTTCGGGTCGATGCGGGCGTCGAACGTCAGCACCTGCGCGCTGCCGAGCAGGACGAGCTCGGCGAGCACCATGCACACGCCACCCGCCGCGGCCATCGGGTCGAGGGTCGGGCTCTGCAGGAGCAGGACGGCGTACGGGTGCAGCATCAGGGCGGTCAGCAGCAGCGTCCACCCGAGGGGCGAGGGACGTGCGAGGCGGGAGAGCCCCTGGCCGGCCGGCCAGTGCTGACTTTGTGGGGGCGCGCTTGCCCCGATCTGGGTAAAGGACCGTCGTCGAGTGACCGCCCGAGAGTTCACCGTGCGCTGGTGACGGGACTGACGATCCGGATGCGGACTCGCCATGCAGCCGATTATGCGCGGCACTCGCGGGAGTGCACCCGGAACGCCGGAACGTCCCTAATTTTTGGGTTTTGAGCCCGACTTGTCGAGCATCTTCACCACAATTGGATGTCGCTGACAACCTTACGGAACGGTGACCGACCGGGTCGTGGTCGTCGCGGCGCCCCAGCCGTCGGTGACGATCAGCCGGACCGGGTAGGTGCCGGCGGCCGGGAAGGTGTGCGCCGGCGAGGTCGACGTCGAGTCGGCCGTCCCGTCGCCCCACTGCCAGCGGTAGGAGATCGTGTCGCCGGTGTCCGGGTCGGCCGAGCCGACCGCGGAGAAGTTGCACGACAGGTTCGAGCAGGCGGGCGGGTTGAGCACCGCGACCGGGGCCCGGTTGCCGGGCGGCGTGGTGATCGTGACGGTCTGCGTCGCGGTGCCGACGTCTCCCCACTCGTCGCGGGCGGTGAGGACCACCGTGAAGGTGCCGGGGGCGGTGTAGGTCCGGGTCGGGACCGGTCCGCTGCCGCTGCCGTTGCCGAAGGCCCACGAGTAGGTCAGCGTGGCGGCGTTCTCGTCGGTCGAGCCGCGGGCGTCGAAGGCGCAGACGTTGTTGGTGCAGCTGACCGTGAAGCTGGCCACCGGCGGGTTGTTGGGCGGGTGCGTGACGGTCGCGTGGCGCTCGTAGATCACGCTGACGAAGTTGTGCTGGTCGATCGCCCGCACCCGGACGGTGTAGGCCCCGGCCGGGATCACCGGCGTCGTGTAGGAGAAGTTCGAGCCGGGTGTGCCGGGGCTGTTGAGGAACGCCGTGCGCCAGCTGGCGCTGGTGCTGATGAACGTGCCCGACGAGCTCATGTACTGGCCGGCCGCGTTGACGATCGCGACGTCGACCTCCTGCATCGCCTGGTCGTCCTCGGCGCGGCCGCTGACGAAGATCTTGCCGTCGGGGAACTCGGTCCCCTCGGTCGGGCTGAGCAGCGCCTCGTTCATCACCGGCGGCTGGTCGCCCGGGTAGATCGGGTAGCGCGCGGTGGCGCCGTTCGTCGACGGGTCCTGCTGCCCGGCGTTGTCCCAGGCGTACGCCGCGACGTTCCAGTCGCCCTGTGTCGGCAGCGCGACGTTGAGCGTCCAGCCGGTGCTCGTCGCCCCCGGGTTGGCCAGGGTGGCGTCGAGCGTGGCGAAGGACGCCGACATCGTGCCGTTGGGCTGGAGGTAGCGGCTGGTGTCCGCGTCGCGCACGGCCACGCCGACCCGCGCCACGCCCTTGTCGTCGGTGGCGTTGCCGGCCAGGTTCAGCAGCAGCACCTGCTGGCCGGTGATCGTCCCGGTCGGCGTGATGGTGGCGTTCGGCGGGTTGTCACCGGGGATGGTGGCGTTGAGCGTGAGCCGGCCCTGGTTGCTCGACGACGTGGTGAGGCCGATCTGGTCCTCGGCGCTGACCGTGAACGAGTAGGACCCGGGGCTCAGGTTGAACGGCGTCGTGTAGCTCCAGTTGTAGCTCGCCTGGTTGAGGTTGACCGGCGAGACCCGGTAGGACCCGGCGATCACGTTGGTGCCCCACGATCCGTCGGCCGCGAGGCGCTCGCCGGTCGAGTTGTTGCGCAGCGTGATCGAGACCTTGTTGAGCGCCTGGTCGTCGTTCGCCGATCCCGAGAAGGTCAGCGGCTGGCCGGGGGTCACCGTCACCGGCTGGGCGGTGGTCGGCGGCACCATGGTGGCCGGCTGGGCGATCGAGACCGACGGCGGCTGGCCGTTCTCGGTCACGATCCAGCGCCGGTCGGCGGTGTCGAGCGAGGACTGGCCCGCGGTGTCGCTGGACCGGGCCTGCGCCCACCACTCGTCCTCGTAGGGGACCGTGACCTCGTAGGACCAGGTCGTGCTGGTCGCGCCGACGACGTCCGGGGTCACCTGGAAGGTGTGGTAGGTGCCCGACACCGTGCCGTCGTCCTGGAGGTAGCGGTTCTGGCTGTCGCGCAGCGTGAAGCTGACCCCGTTGACGCCGATGTCGTCGGCGGCGGATCCGGTGATCGTGAACGTCAGCTGGCTCAGCGGGCTCGGCGGTCCGGTGATGCTGGTCGTCGGCGTCCGGTCGCTCGTGCCGAAGGTCTCGTACTTCTTCGTGGCCTTGGTGTTGTCCGCGGTGCCGTTGGTCGCGACCGCGCGGGCGCGCACCAGGAGCTCGCGGTTGGCGGTCATCGTGAGCGGGAGCCGCCAGGTGCGCGACGTACCGGTGCCGGGGTCGAGGGTGGCGTTGATCGTGTTGCTCGTCGTGCTGCCCCAGGTGGTCAGGTCGTCGTTGAGGTAGCGGTTGGTGTTGCGGTCCATGACCTCGATCTCGACCCGGTTGATCCCGGACGCCGCGGTGGCCGTGCCGGTGATCTCGTAGGGCTCGTCGACGGGCTCGATCCGGCCCTCGATCGGGGTGCTGATCACCGTCTGGGTGCCGTTCTGCGCGGGCACGTTGGCGAAGTCGAAGAACGCGATGCGGCCGACGTTGTAGCCGCCCTTGGTGTTGCCGTCACCCCCGACGAACAGACCGCGCGAGGTCGCCTCGATGTGCTTGTCGCCCTCGTAGGAGTTCGACGGCGCGAACCACTCGAGCCCGTGGCCGTCCGTGGGGTCGAGCGCGGCGAGGTGGAAGCGCTTGACCACCGTGTCGCCCAACGCGTACGCCGACAGCCCCTGCCCGGTGCCGTAGCCGACGTCGTCCAGGCCCGGCCACGGCTTCGGCGCCGTCGCCGACTCGGCCCACTGGAAGTGGCCGCCGATGTAGATGCCGGCCTCGGTCGCCGCGACGGAGTACACGGAGTCGAAGTGCCGCGAGATCCACATCGGCTGGGCGTTGCTGTCGTTGTCGAGCTTGAACGCGATGACGGTGTCGTTGATCGGCGGGCGGTCGCCGCCGGAGCCGCTGGTGACGACGAAGTAGGAGTCGTCCGGTCCGATGTCGCCGCCGTAGGCGCGCTGGATGCCGCCGACGAACTGGAGGTTGTCCTCCCACAGCGTGCTCTTCCACGGCGTCAGCTTGTTGGTGCGCGTGTTGATGATCGCGACGCCGTAGCGGTTCTGGCCGTTGACCTGGCGGCCGGTGTGCACGACCAGCAGCCGGCCCTCGTCGTGGCTCAGCTTGAGCCGCTGCACCGCGAGCTCGCCGTTGGTGCCGATGCCGCCGGTGATGTTGAGGACGAAGTCCGTGCGGACCGCTCCGGTGACGCCGTCGACGGCGGCGAGGGCACTGCGCGGCACGTTGTTGATGGTGGTGAACCGGCCGCCGGCGTACACGGTGGAGTTGGTGACCGCGAGCTCGTTGACCTTGCCGTTGGCGTTGGCGGTGAAGCCCGCGATCGGCGCACCGGTGGCGGGATCGATCCGGGCGATGGCCTTCTTGGCCTGGCCGTTGACCGTGCCGAAGTTGCCGGAGATGTAGAGCTTGGTGCCGTCGGGCGAGGCCTCGACCGCGTCCACGCCGCCGTTGGTGAACGTCGGCCGGAAGGCGGTGTCGACCTGCCCCGTGCTCCAGTTGTACGCCGCCAGCCCGGCCTGGTTGATCACCGCGCCGTTGTTGGGCTGGCGGATCGAGGTGAAGGTGCCCGCGATGTAGACCCGGTTGCCGACGACCTCGATGTCCCAGATCTCACCGTCGGTGATGGTGGGCTGGTTGGTGCGCGGGGTGTCGGGAACCAGCGCGGTGTGGCCCGGAGGCGGGTCCGCGGGCACCGCGGTCGCGCTGCTCGTCGCCTGGTCGGTGTGGCCGTTGCCGTCGTTGACGGTCAGGGTCACGGTCCGGGTGCCGGGGGTGGCGTAGGTGTGGGACGGGTTGACGCCGGTCCCGGTCTGGCCGTCGCCGAAGGTCCAGCTGTAGGTGAGCGCGTCCTTGTCCGGGTCGAACGAGTGGGCGGCGTCCATCTCGCAGGTCAGGCCCGCGCACCCCGTCGAGAACTCCGCGACGGGCGGCTCGTTGGTGCCGGTCGCGTCGGTGCCCGGGTCGAGCACGATCGAGAAGAGCATCGAGCGCGAGACCGAGGTGCTCGTCGTCGCGGTCCTGCCGGCGAGCGGGCCGACGGGCACGGCGCCCGCGGAGTCGCCGAGGATGCCGCTGACCTTGCCGGTGCCGGTGGCGGCGGCCTGGGTGCGCGTCGGCGTACCGGCCGGCAGGCTCCACGTGGTGTCGGTGGAGGACTTCTCGCTCCACAGGCTGACCAGCCACGAGTTCGCGTGGGCCGCGGTGACGGCCGGCGTGGTGTGGCTGGTGGCCGAGGCGTCCGCACCCCCCAGGGCGGACGCCCCGACCACGGCCGTGCCGGTGCTGCGGTAGGCGGCCACCGTCAGCACGGACTTCACGTAGGTGCTGCCGGTCGTGACGGTCACGGTCCGGCCGGCGTCGGCCGCCGTCGCGCTGCGCGTCCACGCGCGCCCGCGGATGCCGTTGCCGTCGCGGGTTTGGAGCTGCGTCCAGCCGTCGAGGTTGTCGATCGCGGTCGCGGTGGAGTTGGTGGTGAGGAAGAGGAGGAGCCGGTCGCCGGGTTCGACGGAGGCGGGGATCGTCACCGAGTGACCGGGCCGGTTGCCGGCGGTGCTCGCCGAGCCGACATAGGTGATCTGACCGGAGGTGACGGCGGTGTCGGGGTTGACCTGGCGGGTCGTCGAGTCCTGGTGGCTGCCGTCGCTGACGGTCAGGGTGACCGTGCGCTGCCCGGCCGAGGCGTAGGTGTGGCTGGGCGTGCGCCCGGTCCCGGTGCCGCCGTCGCCGAAGGTCCAGGCGTAGGTCAGGGTGTCGCCGTCCGGGTCGTCGGAGCCGGACGCGTCGAACGCGCAGACGAGCGCGTTGCAGCTCGCGGTGAACGCGGCGGTCGGCGCGTTGTCGGTGAGGTCGCCGGGACTGATGACGACGGAGAACGTCGCCGAGCGGGACGCCGTCGTGCTGGTGGTGGCGGTGCGGGCGGCGGCCGTGCCGGTGGCGACGGCTGCGCCGGAGTCTCCCCACGCGGCGCTGACCTTGCCGCTGCCGGTGGTCGCGTCGGTGCCGCGGGACGTCGTCCCGGCGGGCAGGGTCCAGGTGGTGTCGGTCGAGGACTTCTCCGACCAGTAGCCCAGCACCCAGGAGCCCGCCGCGGCGACCGGGATCGCCGGCGCGACGTGGGTGGTGCCGGACGCGTCCGTGCCACCGGCGACCGCGGTCACCGACGGAGAGGCGCCGGTGCTGCGGTAGACGCTCACCGCGATCACCGACTTGGCCGCGGCGCTCGTCGTGACGGTGACGTTGGCGTTCGGGTCGCCGGCCGTGGCGATCCGGCTCCAGAGCCGGCTGCGCACGCCGTTGCCGTCGCGGCTGGCGAGGAGCTGCCACCCGGACAGGTCGGCGATCGTGCTGGTCGACGAGTTGGTGGTGAGGGCCAGGACGAGCACGTCACCGGTCTGGGCGGCGGCCGGGACCCGCACGGTGTGTGCGGTGCGGTTGCCGTCGGTGCTCGTCGAGGCGACGAAGTCGACCGCGCCCGGCGCGGCCTGCGCGGCGGGCGTGAGGAACGGTAGTGGCGCGAGTGCGGAGACGAGCATCACGGCTGCCGTGATGGGGACGAGCAGCCATGCGACATGACGCCGCAGCCGGCCGGGGACCGGTTGATGCCGACTGATCCTGGCTGAAAACATGTGCATCAC
This sequence comes from Pimelobacter simplex, assembly GCF_024662235.1. Lineage (GTDB taxonomy): Bacteria > Actinomycetota > Actinomycetes > Propionibacteriales > Nocardioidaceae > Nocardioides. The sequence goes on along the minus strand of NZ_CP096276.1, from coordinate 4,188,448 downwards.
CCATCCCCGCACTCGCACGGCCCCCGGTCCCGAGGGCCCTGCGATCGTGTCAACCGCTCCTGGCGCGGGCATGACCGATATTGGGCAGGATTCCCCCATCCCTAGGGGCTTTCCGCGGCTCGCGGTCGCAGGCTTCCCACAAATTGGGGGTATCCCCGCACGGGCCCTCCGGGAGCCGGGAGACGCGCTCATGATGAGGCGATCCGACGAGCCGGTCGTCGGGATGGGGAGGTGTCATGGGCCAGCTCCGTAGGGTCACCCCGCGGTTCGTCGCGGTCGCCGCGGTCGCCGCCGTCACCGCCTCCGTTCTCGGCGCGGGGGTCGGAACCATGTGGGCGCGGCAGCGCGACCACCAGCACACCGCGACCGCGGTGATCATGCTGCACCCGTCGGAGGGCAACGCCTACAGCCCTGGCGGACGCGGCGACGACCTGGTCAACCTCGAGACCGAGGCCCAGCTCCTGCAGTCGGACGCGGTCGCCCGTACCGTCCTGACCACGCTGAAGGAGTCCGGTACGCCGGCCGACCTGCTCGCGGCGATCAAGGTCGACGTGCCGCCCAACACCCAGCTGCTCGACATCACCGCGCGGGGGCCGGACGACGCGACCGCGGTCGCGCGCGCATCCGCCTTCGCCAAGGTCTACCTGGACTACCGCAGGTCCCGCACGGTCGCCGCGATCGCCGACCGGACCTCGCGCCTCGAAGCGCTGGTCAAGCTGCGCGAGAGCGAGCGCAACGCGACCGTCAAGAAGCTCGACCTGCTCGGGTCCGGTGACCCGCGGCGCGGTCCGCTCGACCAGCAGGCGCAGGAGCTGATCGTCCAGATCAGCTCGCTGCGCGCCCAGCTGGCCGCGGTCCAGGCCGTAGGCCTCGACCCCGGCCAGGTGGTCACGCCGGGACAGCTGACGGCACCCGGACCGTGGGCCAGCCCGATGCGCGCGGGGCTCCTGGGGGGAGTCCTGGCGCTGCTGCTGACCCTGTCCGTGGTGGTGGTCCGGTCCGGGCGCATCGCGCCCGACGTCGTACGGCGGCTCGAGGATCTCGCGGATGCGGGACCCACGCCCCTCGGCGTCCTCCGGGCCCCGGTCCGGGCCGACAGCGACGTGATCGCCCACGCGCGATCCGTGGTGCTCGCTGCCGGCTCGGACCGGCCGCCGGTCGTGACCGTCGCGCCACCCGCGCGCGACAAGGCGCTGACGTTCGCGGTGCTCGTGGAGTCCTTCGCGCGCGCCCGCTACGAGGTCGTGAGCGTGGACCTGACCCGTCCCGACGATGTCGCCGCGATGGCGAGCCTCGTGCTCCAGGAGGCCGTCGTGGACGACGTCCTGGTGGAGGACGGCCACTTCCGCAGCCGGTTGCGGCCGCTCGCCGACGACAGCACCGCGGCGGTGGACCCGGCGGCCTTCGGCGACCTCGCGGCGTCGGCCGAGATGGGCCGCAGCCTGGCCGAGCTCGCCAAGCACGCCGACCTCGTCCTGGTCCGCTCGCCCGGCTTCGGTACGGCGGTGGGCCGGGCGCTGCTCGCGGCCTCGACGGCCGTGCTGATCGAGGTCCGTCCCGGCCGGTGCCGGCGCTCCGAGATCGACGAGGTCGTCGCCGCGGCGGCCGGCACGGACACGCAGGTCGTGGGCCTGCTGGGGGTGGACGCGTGAAGGAGGTCGCTGGGGAACGCCGGCACCTGCGGGCGGTCGCGCGCGGGAGCGCGGCCACCCTGGCCGGTGCGGTCCTCAGCACCCTCGCCGGGTTCGGCCTCGTCCTCGTCGTGACCCGCAGCGTCACGCCGGACACGGCCGGCCGGTTCTTCGCGGTCACTGCGGTCTTCCTCGTCGCGCTCGCGGCGGCCGGCCTCGGGACCGACACGGGACTCGCGCGCTTCGTGCTGCGCGACGACCGGCCGGAGGCCGTCCGGGCCCTTGTGCGCACGGCCGCGGTCCCGGTCCTGGCGACGGCGGTGCTGCTGGCGCTCGCCCTCGGGCTGTGGTGGCCGGACGCCCGGGCGCTGATGTGGGCGCTCCCGCTCGCCGCCGCCACCGACCTTTGCCTGGCGGCCGTCCGGGCCCACGCACTCTTCCGCGCGACCGTGCTCATCGACCGGATCGTGCGCCCCGCCGTGCAGATCGCGTTCGTCGCGGTGGCGATCCTGCTGCACCTGCCCGGTGCGGGTCTCGCCGCCGCCTGGGGCGCGGCGTACGCCGTCAGCGCGGTGCTCGCGCTCGGCTCGCTGCGCCACGTGGTCGGCCGTGGCCGGCGCGGCGCCGGTGCCGGTGCCGCGCGCGACGACGCCGTGGTCGGCCGCCGGGACTACTGGCGCTTCACCGCCCCGCGGGCGATCGCCCGGATCGCGCAGGTCGGCGTGCAGCGGCTCGACATCGTGCTCGTCGCGTGGCTGCTCTCGCCCACGGATGCGGCGGTCTACACCGTGGCGACCCGGTTCGTGGTCTTCGGCCAGCTCGCCAACCAGGCCGTCTCGTCCGTCGTGCAGCCGCGCTTCACGATGATCCTCGCGACCGAGGCGGACGACGCCCCGGCACTGGTCTCCCGGGTGTTCGGGGTGAGCACCTGCTGGAGCGTGCTGCTCGCCTGGCCCGTCTACCTCGCCGTCGCGGCCGCTCCGGCCGCCTACCTGGGGTGGTTCGGTGCGTCTTACACGAAGGGGGAGGCGGTCGTCGTCGCCGTGGTGATGGCGGCCGGCATGCTCCTCGCCGTCGCGTCGGGCCCGGTGGACACCCTCCTGCTGATGACCGGGCGCAGCGGCCTGAGCCTGGCCAACACGTTGGTCGCGCTCGCCCTCGACGTCGGCCTGTGCCTGCTGCTCGTGCCGCGGATCGGCATCGCCGGGGCGGCCGTGGCCTGGGTGATCGCGGTCGTGGTGCGCTGCGTGCTCGCGGTGCTCCAGCTCCGCGCCGACATCGGGCTGCGGCTGCCGGTCGCCGACCTGGTCCTCGCCGCCGCGCTCCCCATCGGGTGCGTCGGGGTGCCGGTCGCGCTGCTGGCCCTCGTGGCCGGTCTCTCGCCGATCGGCTGGCTGGTGGCCACCGCCGTCGCCGGCCTCGGGTACGCCGCCGTGGTGTGGCGGCTGCGGACCCGGCTCGCCGTCGACGTCTTCGTCACCGGCTTCCGGTCCCGGCGCCGGCTGGCGGTGGCGGCATGATCCGCCAGGCCGCGGGCCGCCTGCGCCGCCGGCTGCCCCCGCCCCTGCGCCGTACGGCGCGCGCGGGGCTGCTCGCCTGGGGCCTGGTGACCGCGGACCTGCGCCAGGAGCCGGGCCTCCTGGTCGTCGGCGCCCAGCGCGCCGGCACCACCACGCTCTTCCGGCTGCTCAGCGAGCACCCGGCGCTGTGCAGGCCCACCGTCGACAAGGGGACGGGCTACTTCGACGACGGCTACGGGAACGGCCGGCGCTGGTACCGCGCGCACTTCCCGCTGCGCCGCACCGCCCGCGGCCGGATCGCCTTCGAGTGCAGCGGCTACTACCTCTTCCACCCGCTCGCCGCCGAGCGGATCGCGCGCGACCTGCCGGAGTGCCAGGTGGTCGTGATGGTGCGCGACCCGGTGACCCGCGCGTACTCCGCGCACCGGCACGAGAGCGCCCGGGGCTTCGACACGCTGTCGTTCGCGGACGCGGTGGCGCGGGAGGCCGAGCGGACCGCCGGCCAGACCGAGCTGCTCGCCGCCGACCCGGGGGCGACGAGCTTCGCGCACCGGCACCACGCCTACCTGCAGCGCGGCGACTACGCCGCCCAGATCGACCGGTACGTCGCCGCGCTCGGGCGCTCGCGCGTGCACGTGGTCGACGCCGACGCGCTGTTCGCCGATCCGGTCGAGGTCTACGTCGACCTCCAGCGCCGGCTCGGGCTCCCCGTGCACCGCCCGGCCGAGGTCGGCCGCTGGAACGAGCGGCCCGGCACGCCGCTGCCCCCGGACCTGGCGGCCACGCTCCGCCACCACTTCGAAGCACCCGATGCGGCACTGGCCGCCTACCTGGGCCGGGTGCCCCACTGGCGAGAGGAATCTCTGCGATGACCGACCTGCTCTCCGCGCCCGCCCGGCACCGGCTGGCCCGGATCACCCGGTGGCACCCGGGCTTGCGTGAGGTGCCGCTCGACCGGCTGCTGCTCGGCGGCCAGAACGGCATGACCGCCGCCGCCTTCGCCAGCGCCCTCGGCGACCCCCTCTGGCCCTCCCGGCGGGTGGTCGACGGCCCGCACACGGCGCTGCTCGGCCTCGCCGCCGCGGGAGGACCGGGCGCCGTGCCGGACGCGGCGATCCTCGCGTCGTCGTACGGGCGGATGGCGCGGGTGTGCGTACGCCGCACCGGCCGCTTCTTCGGCGCCACCGACGAGGCCGGCGTCGTCGCGCAGGCGCGGTCGTTCCTGGCCCGCGCGGCGGGCGAGCCGGTGGACCTGCCGACCGGCGCGCTGCACTCGCCGCCGGGACAGCCGGTGCTCGCCGTACCGGTGGCGGACTCGGACTGCCTCCAGGTCCTCGACGGTCACCACCGGGTCGCGCTCGCCGCGGCCGCGGGCCTGTCCTCGCTCCCCGTGCGGGTACGGCGCGGTGCGATCACCACGCCGCTGCAGGACCTGCTCCGGGCGATGTCGTGGCTCGACGGCGGCCGTGAGCTCTACCAGCCGGTCGTCGCGCCCGAGCTGGAGGCGCGCTGGCCCACCGTGCGCTGCTGCGTCGACCGGCTCGAGGCGATGGAGTCGTTCCTGCGCGGGCGCGACCAGCTCGCCGGGAGCTATCTCGACGTGGCCAGCTGCTACGGCTGGTTCGTCCGGCACCTCGGCGACCTCGGCCTCGACGCCGAGGGGATCGAGCGCGACCCGCTCGGCGCCACGCTCGGCCGGATCGTCTACGGCCTGGACCCCGCGCGGATCCGGACCGGCGACGCCGTCGCGCTGCTCCGCGGCTCCCACGAGACCTGGGATGTCGTGTCGTGCTTCAGCCTGCTCCACCACTTCGTGCTGGGCCGCGGGAGCTGCGACGCCGTCGAGCTGGTCCGGCTGCTCGACCAGGCGACCGGCCGGGTGCTCTTCCTCGACACCGGCCAGGAGCACGAACGCTGGTTCCGCAAGTCGCTGCGCGGCTGGGATCCCACGTACATCCGGGAGTTCCTGCTCGAGCACACCACCTTCGACGAGGTGCTCGACCTCGGCCCGGACCAGGACGCGGTGCCGCCGTACGAGGACAACTACGGCCGCCACCTCTTCGCCTGCGTGCGGGCGGCGTGACGTGGGTGCCGTGATGTCTGAGGACCTGCTCTCCGTCGCCGCGGACCTGTGGCCGGGGGCCGAGACGGTGGACGCCGGAGCGCCTGCCGACGGCCGCCCCGTGCGCGCCCGCTTCGCCGTCGTCCACCGGGGCGCGGTCCCGACGGTGCTCGTGCCCGTCGACCCGCCCTCGGCGGCCGCCGCCTCGCTGCGCCGGGTCAGTGCCGGGTCGAGCTGGTGGGACTCGACCAGCCGGGTCGCGGCCGGCGCCGCCGTGCGCGCCGTGCCGGCGCTGCTGCGGCACCGGGTGGAGGTGCGCGGCGGCGACCACGGTCTGGCCGACCACCTCTCGGCGGTGCTCGGCACGCCGGTGACCTTCAGCCTGAGCATCGGCACCGCGCGGGTCAACCGCAAGCCGGTGCTCCAGGTGTTCGACGCCGACGGCACCTGTCGCGCGTTCGCCAAGGTCGGCTGGACCGAGAACACCTGCGCCGACGTGGCCGCGGAGGGCCGGGCGCTCGCCGCGGTGACCGCGCACCGCTACCAGTACGTCATCCCGCCGGAGCTGATCGCCCGGACGTCGTGGGAGGGCCGGCCGGTGCTGCTGACCCGGCCGCTCGCGCCGTCGCCGTGGGCCCGGCACCGGCGCTCCTGGACGCCGCCCGAGGAGGCGATGGGCGAGCTGGCCTCGCGGTTCGGGCTGACCGACGGCGAGCTCGCCTCGTCCGACTGGTGGCGCCGGCAGTGGCAGGTGGCCGGCGAGCTCGCGGACCCCGTCATGCGGGGGCGGCTGGGCCGGGCGATGGAGCGGGTGGCGACCGTGACGGGTCACCGGCTGGTCGCCTTCGGCGCCTGGCACGGCGACTGGACGCCGTGGAACATGGCGATCACCGGCTCGAAGGTCCTGCTGTGGGACTGGGAACGCTTCGAGACCGGTGTCCCCACCGGCCTCGATGCCCTGCACTACGTCGTCAACGCGCTCAACCTCGGCACCCCGACGTCACCGGACGCGGTGGTCCGGGCGCTCGCGCTCGCGTCGTACTCAGACCGGAGCCTGGGGGGCGAGCCGCACGTGCACAGCCTGCTCTACCTGGTGGCGATCCTCACCCGGTACCTGCGGCTGCTGGACGCACCGGGCGGCGAGCACCTCGCCCCGCGGGCGCTCCAGACGCTGATCGCGCTGGAGCGCCTCTGCGGGTGAGGCGTCGGGCTCAGCGGAGCGTCGGGGAGTCCGCCAGTGCCCGGGCGAACGCCTTGCGCTTCGCATCGGTCCCCAGCACCCACGGAGCGACGCTGTTGAGCGCGCTGTCGAAGTAGCTGTAGGCGATGCCGCCGTACTGCTCCATCAGGTTCACCGCGTCCGAGATCTCGGACGGGCGAGCGGCCGCGGCGGTGTCGGTGACACCGGTCTCGGCCAGACCCCACGCGACGCCGGCCGAGCGCGCCCAGGTGGAGATCCGGTTGTAGTAGTCGGCGAAGCTCGTCCACTTGGTGGTGGTCTTGCCGTTCTTCACCACGCCGTACTGCTGGTAGATGTCGAACCCGGCGACATCGATCTTGACGCCCCGCGGCCAGATCTCGGAGAGGCGGTACTTCGTCTCGCCGAAGAACTCGTTCCAGCCGGTCATCACGACGGTGAACGCCACGTTGGAGGCGTTGCTGCGGACGATCGGCGCGAGCCGCTCCTGCATCTTGCGCCAGAGCTGGATGTCGCCATCGCCCTCGGGCTCGTGGTGGAACGCGACCCAGACCGGGCCGTTGAGCGCGGACAGCTTGCGGGCGATGTCCTTGGCCCAGGCGTCACCGCGACCGGCGACCATGTCGGACCACGAGTAGGGCAGCTTGAAGCTGATCCACGGCAGCCGGCCGGCCGCGAGGTCGGCCTGCGCGGTCTTGACGGCCTTGTCGACCCCGGTCGAGGTGTAGTAGGTACGCCGGACGCCGAGGCGGCCGCCGACCTGCTTCTCCAGCGTGGCCGGGTCCGTGTTGGACCCGTGCGCCGCGCCGACGTACGTGCTGCCGCTGCACGTCGGGATGCCCCGCTTGGTGCGGCCGCAGCCGTTGGACAGCTGACCGGCGGCACCCTCGCCACCGGTGCCGTTCGCGTCGGTGGTGTTGGCGGACACGACCGGGGCGACCCGGAGGTCGTCCACCAGGATCCGCTCGCCGACCGGCAGCGACGGGGCGCGGAAGCGCAGCGTCAGCGCCGAGGCCCGCTTCTTCGCGGTGATCTGGACCTTCACCGGGGTCCAGGTGCCGGGCTGGGCGACCACGCGGGTGGCGCGCATCTGCACGCCGTTGCCCTTGGTCACCTCACGGACCCGGAGCGCGACGGGGCGAGCCGACGTGGCGCGCACCCAGGCCCGGACGACGTACTTGGTGCCGGCGGCGTGCGCCCCCCCAAAGCGCACGCTGCTGCGGGCCACGGCGGGGCCCCGGTGGACGGTGCGGACCACGAGGGCCCGCGACTGGTGCCGTCCGGCACCCTTGCCCGAGAGCTTCACCCGACTGGCGCCGACACCGGCGAACCCGTCCTGGTGGCTCTCGAAGGTCCCGGCGGGGAACCGTCCCGCCGACTTGCTCGACATGGCGGACGGCACCAGGGCCAGTCCACCGATCACGACCGCAGCGAGGGCTGCGATCAGTGAGATCCTTCGAATCTTGTGTGTTCGGACGTACTCCACGACGTCACCTCCCTGTTCCTGCGTCGGGAGGGGACCTTTCCAAAGGAATGCGGGCAGGGGGCAATCTCGCCCCCCAAATGGGGGAGCGGCGAAAGCGTCAGATCCCGTGGCCGCGACGATGAGCAAGGTCGAGGAGCCGATCGGCGCTGACGAGGTGCAGCGCGACCGCTGCGGCGAGGTAGGCACGGGGTTCGCGGGGCCAGGTACGTGCGGTCCGGCCGGCCCAGCGGAGGGCGTCGGGGCGGCCCAGGGCGGCGAGGGCGAAGGCCTTGCGCCCGAGCAGCCGGGCCAGGGCCCGGCGGTCCTCGTGGAAGGCGGGGTGCTTGGCCAGGCCGTAGTCGATCGCCTCGACGATCGTGGCCCACTGCCGGGAGAACTGCGAGCCGCCCCAGCGCACCCGGACCAGGGGGGTGGCGACGAGGTGGAAGCCGCCCGCTCCGGCGGCGCGGATCATCCAGTCGAAGTCCTCGCCGTAGCTGCCGGGGATCTCCTCGTCGACCAGGCCGATCCGGGTCAGCAGCGCGTCCCGTCGTACGACGACCGTGGAGGGGTGCGCCTCCATCACCCGGCGGCGCACGAGGTGGCGCAGCTCGAGGTCCGCGGGAGCCGGGACGCGCGGGGTGAGCGTGCCGTCGTACGCGATCTCGATGCCGGTGACGCACGTGGGTGGGCCGCCGGTCATGAGGGCGCGCACCTGGCCGTCGAGCTTGCCGGGCAGCCAGAGGTCGTCGTCGTCGCAGAAGCCCACCAGCTCGGCGGTTCCGGCCATGATGCCGGTGTTGCGGGCTCCGGCCAGGCCGGGGCTGCGCTCGTTGGCGACGACGTCGACGGGACGCCGTGGGTCGTCGCTGACGAGGGTGGGGTCCGGCGCGGAGCGGTCGAAGACGACGATGACGCGGACGCGTCCCGCGTAGTCCTGGTCGCGTACGGCGGCGATCGCCTCGCGGACGAGCACCGGGCGGTCGTGGGTGGCGATGACGACATCGACGTCGGGCAGCACGAGCGGCTCCTCGGGGGGTGTGAGGCCGGCGATCCGCCACATCCGGCGCAGGTTGACGAGGGTGGCGACGACGTAGAACGCGAGGCCGAGCCCGAGACCGAGCGCGAGGAACCGCGGTCCGCCCACGAGGGGGAGCAGCCCGAGCACGAGCGTCTCGCACTCGACCGCCCACGGCACCGGGCTCATGTTCAGCCGCCGGCACAGGCGCAGCCACGGATCCAGCAGCGGCAGGTCGGTGCGGTCGATGAGCCGCGAGCCCCCGTCGCCGAGGCCGGCGGCGTCGGCGAGGTGCTTGCGCTGGGCGAGGCTCCAGCCGTAGCAGGCGAGCGCGCCGAGCATCGCGACGGCGAGTGCCGGGGAGGCCCGGTCGTGGGTGATCGCCCAGCCCGCGAGGGCGGCGTACGCCGCGCTGACGCAGAGCACGTCGGTGGCCACGTCGAGCAGGGCCCCGCGCGGCGAGCTGGTGCCCTGCAGGCGGGCGATCTTGCCGTCGAGGCAGTCGGCGAGGAAGCGCAGCAGGAAGAGCGCGCCGCCGGTCCGCAGCCGCCCCGTCGCGAGGCAGGCGGCAGCCGCGATCCCGAGGACGCCGGCGACCGCGGTGACCCGGTTGGGCGTCACCGCGCGGTGCCGCGCGAGGCCCCGGGCCAGGGGATCGGTCAGCGGGTCGATCACCAGGCGGGTCCAGACGTCGCGCGGTCGTCCGCTCACTCCCACGGTCGCCTCCGGAGCCGGAACCAGGCGAGGCCGACCAGCACGCCGATGCCGATGCCGCTGGTGATCCGGACGCCGTGCCCGGCGCCGACCGGGGTCGCCGGACCGACCCGGATGACGGAGCCCGCGGCGGGCCGGTGGGTGGTCAGGTTGTCGATCGCCGCCCGCAGGTACGTGCGCGTGGCCGCCCAGGCCGGATCGGTCGGGTCGATGGCGGCGAGCTCCTCGTTCAGCCGCGCCACCAGGTCGGTACGACGCCGCTCCAGGAAGCGCGTCCGCTCGGCGAGGTACTCGTCGGCGACGGCCTGCGCGGCCGCCACCGGGTCGGCGGACCGGGGCGTCGTGAGGGTCACCTCGAGCACGGTCGAGAGCGGGGGCGCGGCGACGGAGATGTCGCTGCGCAGCGCGGCCGGGGTGATCCCGACCCGGTCGCCGGCGAGCGTCAGTGGTCGTTCGGAGCTCAGCAGCGCCGCCTCGGTGTCGACGGTGGCCGGTGCCGGTGGGCGCACGTCCACCCCGCCGTTGTCGGCCTCGCGGGCGGCGTCCCCGATGTCGAGGTAGGTCGGCGACGGCGTGAGGGCGACCGTGACGGTGCTGCGCCACCGCGGGTCGCCGCCGGAGGGCGTGGCCGCCGCGAGGACGCCGCCGAGCAGCGCGACGCTCGCCACGAGCACCCAGGACCGCCGGCTCGGCAGCCGCAGCGGCTGCCCGGTGCGCTGCTCGCGCCAGGCCAGGCCGATCGCCACCATCACCAGCATCATCGGCAGGCCGAGGGTGTCGTAGACCGACAGCTGCAGCAGGAAGATGCCGACGGCGAAGGTCGCGACCGTCTCGTTGATCGTGCGACATCGCCAGGTCCGGCGCAGGGCCTGGACGAAGAACGACAGGAAGAACAGCGCCCCGACCCAGCCCTGCGAGAACAGCACCAGCCAGAGCTGCCCCTGCGTCCCCAGGGGCGGTACGCCGCACGCCGGGCAGGCCGGGGTCGCCCCTCCCGCGATCGAGGCGAAGGAGCCCTGCACGTTGCGCGTCCCGCCGAAGCCGACCACCGGGGAGCCGTTCGTCATGGAGTCGACGGTCGCGACGAGGAGCTGGGAGCGCCGGTCGTTGCTGTGGGGGTGGTCCAGGCGCTCGTTGACGGTCGCGCCGAGCGGGGTGCTCGTCGCGACCACGCCGCCGAGCACCACGGCCGCGACCAGCGTGACGAGCGCGAGGTGGTGGCGTCGTACGGCGAGCAGGACGAGGAAGCCCACGCAGCTCGCGCCGACCGCCAGCCACAGCCCGCGGTTGAGGCTGAGCACGATGGGGACGGCGGCGATCGCGAGCAGCGGTGCGGCCAGCCAGCGCCACCGGCGCCGGGAGCCGACCAGCAGCGCGACCAGGAACACCAGGCTCAGCGAGATCGCGCTGCCCCACGTGTTGGTGAACGGGAACGGCGCCTTGGGGCGCGGTTGGGGGAGGCCACCGAGCACCTGTTGCAGCTCCGAGGCCTGCGCCGAGACCAGCGTGCTGACGAAGCCGTTGCCCCGCAGCGCACCGGGCAGCAGCGTCTCCGCCAGCGTGGTCAGCTCGAGGTCGGGAGCGATCAGGCCGACCACGCCGCCGGCCACCGCGACCACGAAGATCCAGGCCACGACGCGGTGCACGACGTGGTCGGACAGCAGGCGGGCGGGGATGTTGCCGAGCCACACGAGCACGACCGTGCAGGCGACGTACCAGCCGAAGCGGTAGCCGAACACCATGAGCCGGCCGGTGCCGCCGTCGGCCACCGCGCCGGGCGCGGTCGCCCACAGGGTGCCGATGCCGAGGAGCACCCAGCCGAGGAACAGCAGCCACCACCCGAACCCCGGCGGTACGACGACCCGCCGGCGCCGCCACAGGTCCCACCCCAGTGGCAGCACCATCGCCAGCGGCACGAGCGAGGCGACGCCGAGGACCCACCACAAGGGCAGGCCGGCAACGCCGACGACGAAGCATCGGCACGCAACCCGGCCCGAACGGTCCGCCGGTCCCGCGGTGGACGTCATGCAGCAAAGCGTCCGTGGGATGGGGGTTCTGGGGACTCACCAATTTTGGGTGACTATCGCCGCGCGCCGACCGGGGTCCGGAGCACCGGCCTACTGTCGCCTGATCCGGCGTCGGTGCCGGGAGCAGGAGGGAGCGTGTCAGGGTGTCCGCGCTGCTCCGCTTCGTCGCCGTCTGGTGCTCCGCACTGAGTGTGGTGCTGACGGCCGTACCGGCCGCCGACGCCGGTACCGAGCCCGGTGGGCGCCTGGTCGTCGCGGTCCCTGCCTCAGGAACCCCCTCCATCCTCGACGGCCAGGTGCTCTCCGTGGTCCAGGTCGGCCGCACGATCGTGGTGGGCGGCTCGTTCACGCGGGCCCGCGACGCCGGCGGCACGGTGACGCTGCGCCGGCACGGGCTGCTCGCCTTCGACGCCGTCACCGGGCGGATCAGCCCGGCCTTCCACCCCGACCCCAACCGGGCCGTGCTGGTCGTCCGGGCCGGCCCGAACGGGACCGTCTACGCCGGGGGCGACTTCACCACCATCGGCGGCCAGCGCCGGGCCCGGCTGGCCCAGCTCGTCGTCACCAACGGTCGCGTGGTCCGCCGGTTCAACGCCGGCCGGATCGACGCCTCGGTGCGCGACCTGCGGCTCCAGCGCGGGCGCCTGTGGGTGGCCGGCTCGTTCTCCACCATCGGGGGCCGCAACCAGAAGGCGCTCGCCACGCTCAAGGCACGCACGGGCGTGGCCCGGAAGTACTTCGGGCTCGCGGTCCGCGGCCGGCAGCGCGGCGGTCTGGGCACGACCACGGTCGTCAAGATCGACATCAGCCCCAACCAGCGGCGGCTCGTGGCGATCGGCAACTTCCGCTCGCTGCAGCACGTGCGCAACCACCAGCTGTTCGTCGTGGACCTGGGCCGCCGCAAGGCCCGGCCGGCGCCGCTGCGCACGCGGTTCTACGTGCCCAACTGCAGTCGGCACTACTACAGCTACATCCGCGACGTGGACTTCTCGCCCGACGGCTCCTACTTCGTCGTGGCCGCGAGCGGAGGGCCCTCCGGGGCGAGGGGACCGTGCGACGCGGTCGCCCGCTTCGAGAACCAGAACGCCGCCGACGCCGTCCCGTCGTGGGTCTCGCGGACCGGCGGCGACACGATCACCGCGCTGGAGGTGACCCCGTCCGCGGTGTACGTCGGCGGCCACCAGCGCTGGTTCAACAACTCCTACGGCAGCAACAGCGCCGGACCGGGCGCGGTGCGTCGCGACGGCATCGCGGCGCTCAGCCCCAGCAACGGGCTGCCGTTCTCGTGGGACCCGGGCCGCACCAAGGGGGTCGGTGTCTTCGACTTCCTCGTCACCACCGCCGGGCTGTGGGTCGCCTCGGACACCGACGAGATCGGCGGGCAGCAGCGCGACCGGATCGCGCGCTTCGGCACCGGCGGGACGTCGTACCCGAGCTGGGGGACGCCGGTGCAGGCCGGACCGCTCTACCGCGGGGCCACCGCACCGGCCGGCGGACCGGACTGGGCGAGCGTCGGCGGGGCCTTCATGCTCGGGAGCCAGCTCTACACCGGCAGCCGCGACGGCACGTTCACGCGGCGCTCGTTCGACGGGACGTCGTACGGGACGGCGGAGGCGGTGGCGACCGCCGACGCGATCGTGCCCCTGGCCTCGTGGCGCGCGGACCTGGTCGCCATGACCGGGATGTTCTACGACCGCGGCCGCCTCTACTTCACGCGCTCCGGCTCGTCCCTGCTCTACTACCGCTACTTCAACCCGGAGAGCGGCATCGTCGGGACGGAGCGCTACGTCGCGTCGGGACGGGTGCCGGGCTTCGACCCGGCCACCGTGCGCGGCATGGTCGCGACCCGGACGGCACTCTCGTGGGCCACGCCCGACGGGGTGCTCCACCGGATCGGTTGGCAGCAGAGCGCCGCGGCGGCGCACCCGGTGGGCCGGGCCGTCGTCGTCGGCGGACCCGGGATCGATGGCGTCGACTGGGCCGGCGCGCTGTTCGTGGGGCAGGGCGCGGCGGCGGGACAGGGCGGCTGAGCCATGGTTCCCGACCCGCCGCGCCGGGTCGCGCTGGTCGCTGAGCGGCGGCTGGTCGGCCAGGCCATCGCTGCTGCGCTCAAGGCGCGCGGCCTGGTCCCGGTCCCCATCGAGTGGCCGCGCCGCGGCGCCATGCGCACCTTCCGGCAGAGCCTCCACGGCAGCCGCGCCTCGGTCGGCGTGATCCTCTGCGACCTGGAGACCCCGGACCTCCTCCACGACGTCGAGATCATCCTCGGCCGCGAGCCGATCCGCTGGCTCGTGCTCACCGACAGCGCCCCGGGCCCGCGCTGGGGCACCGTCCTCGCCGCCGGCGCGACCGGCGTGCTCCCGACCTCGACCTCCACCGCCGGCCTCGCCGTCGCCATCCGCCAGATGCTCGCCGGGCTCTCCCCGACCCCGCCGCGCGTGCGCGAGCGCGCCCTGCGCGAGTGGGCCGACGTCGCCGAGGAGCAGCGCTCGCTCGTGCGCCGCATGGAGCAGCTCACCCACCGCGAGTACGAGATCCTCGGCGAGCTCTACGACGGCGTCTCGGTCCAGCGCATCGCGCTCGCGTCCGGCGTCGCCGAGGGGACCGTTCGCAGCCAGGTGAAGTCGCTGCGCCGCAAGCTGGGCGTGGACTCCCAGCTCGCGGCGGTGGCGTTGTACCGCCGGGCGCTGGAGGTCTTCCCGCGCCGGCGCGGCTGACGCCGGTCGGTCAGAGGGTGCGCAGCGCCTGGGCGGGCTCCAGCGAGCCCGCGCGCCAGGCGGGGAAGGCGCCCGCGAGGACGCCGACGACGAGTCCGGCCAGCGGCGCGGCGAGCAGGCGTACGTCGAGCACCGGCGTCCAGTCCCGGCTCAGCGCGACCAGCATGCTGGTGACGAAGCCCAGGCTGGTCCCGACGATTCCGCCGAGCAGCCCGACCACGGCGCTCTCGGCCAGGAACTGGGTCATCAGGTCGCCCCGGGTCGCCCCGAGCGCGCGGCGCAGCCCGATCTCGCCGATCCGCTCCATGACGGACAACAGCATGATGTTCGCGATCCCGACCCCGCCCGCCACCAGGGCGACGAGGCCCAGCAGCACGAGCAGCGACGAGACGTCGCCCTCCACGCGGTCGCGCAGCGCCGCATCGGTCGGTGGGGCCGCGGCGACGACGATCCCGGGGTCCTGGGGCGCGACGGCCAGCGGGGCCTGCCGGGCGATGGTCTCGGCCGCGTTCGGGGCGACCTGGACCTGCAGCGACAGCGCGCCGGTCCAGCCGAAGAGGCGGGCCGCCGTCGTCTCCGGGACCACGACGGAGTCGAGGAGCTCGCCGCGCCCGCTGACGTCGTCGATGATGCCGATGACGGTCAGCGCCCGGTCGCCGACGAAGACGGCGGGACCGTGCGCCAGGTCGCCGAGCCCCAGCCGGCGGGCCGCGCCTGCCCCCAGCAGCGCGACGGCGTCGGCGCGGGCGACGTGCCCGTCGTCGTACGGGCGGCCGGTGACGTGGGCGTCGACGGCGTCGAGCAGTCCCGGTGAGGCGGCCAGCACCGGGAGCAGGGGATCGGGCGGTGCCTGCGGGTCGACGACCGCCACCGTGCGGACCGGATCGGTCACCGGCAGCCGGGTCAGCGTCCCCGCGGCCTCGACGCCGTCGAGCCGGCGGACCTGGTCCGCGGCGTCCTCGGGCAGCCGGGCGCCGCGCTCCGCACGGGACGGCTCGACCTGGACCGTGACCCGGTCGGCGGCGGCCCGGTCGAAGTGGTCGGCCACCTGGCCGCTCGCGGTGGTGGCCAGACCGACCGTGGCGACGAGCGCGGCGAGGCCGAGCGCCTCGCCGAGCATCGTCAGCGCCAGCCGGCCGGGACGGGCGGAGACCCCGGCCATCGCCTCGCCGAGGTGGGTGCGCAGGCGGCCCCGCTCGCGGCTCATCCGTCGACCCGTCCGTCGACCCGTCCGTCGACGATCCGCACGCTCCGGGCGGCGCGGTCCGCGACCCCGGGGTCGTGGGTGATCATCGCGATCGTCGCGCCCTCGGTGTGCAGCTCGGCGAACAGGGTGAGCACCGCGGCGGCGCTCGCGGTGTCGAGATTGCCGGTCGGCTCGTCGGCGAGCAGCACGCTCGGGTCCGCCACCAGCGCCCGGGCGATCGCGACGCGCTGGCGCTCGCCGCCGGACAGGGTGGCGGGCCGGGCGTCCCGGCGGTGCCCGAGGCCGACCCGGTCGAGCAGGACGTCGGCCCGGCGGCCGCGCTCGCGCAGGGACAGCCCGAGGTAGAGCCCGCCGAGGCTGACGTTCTCCCGGACCGTCAGTTGCGGCAGCAGCTGGAACGCCTGGAAGACGAAGCCCAGCCGCCCGGCCCGCAGCCGGGCCCGGCCGCGGTGGTTCACCGTGGCGGTGTCGATGCCGTCGAGCAGGTAGCGCCCTGCAGTGGGGGAGTCGAGCAGCCCGAGGATGTTGAGCAGCGTCGACTTGCCCGACCCGGACGGGCCGACGATCGCCACGAACTCGCCTGCCCCGATGGTCAGGTCGACGTCGTGCAGGACGTCGACGGGCGGGTCCCCGGCGAAGCGGCGGCCGATCCCGCTGAGCTCGATGACGGCCGTGGACGTGCTCATCGGCCGACCACCACGCGGTCGCCGGCGGCGAGGCCGTCGCCCCGGACCTCCGCGAAGCCCTGCGCGGACAGGCCGGTCTCGACCGCGACCACCTGCGTCGAGCCGTCGGCGTCGACCCGCACCACGCGGACCGCGCCGGCGGCGTCCGTGCTCAACGCCGCCAGCGGTACGACGAGCACCCGGCCGCCGGTGCTGCGCAGCGGCACGGTCACCTTCACGTTCGCCCCGCGCAGAGCCTGCCGCTGCCGCTCGGTCAGGCGCAGCGGACGCACCGTCGTGCGCCCGCCGGTCGCGGTCGTGGTGACCGGCCCCAGCCGGCCGCGCACGGACCGCCCGCCGGGTACCTCGACGACCGCACGCATCCCCGCCCGGAGCAGGGCGGTGTCGGCCGTGGTGAGCCCGATCGTCACCACCAGCTCGGTGCCGGACAGCAGGATCGGCTTGGCCGAGAGGGGCGCGCCCAGACGGGTCGGCATCCGGTCGACGCGCCGCGGCAGGCTCGGCACGTAGGTCACCTCGCTCATCGGCAGCCCCGCGCTCGGCGGCGCGGGGTAGTCGAGCCGCGCGTAGAGCCGCCCGACCGCGGCCCCGGTCGCCGCGGTGAACTCGTCGTCGACGTCGCCCGGGTCGAGCCCGAGCGCCGCGAGCGCCGTCTCGAGCTGGCGCACGTCAGGGCCGGCGGCGCCTGGCGCGAGGTCGCGGTAGGCGGGCAGCGAACCGGTCAGGGCGACCACCGGACGGCCGGCGACCTCGAGGACCACCTCGCCCGCCCGCACGGCGGCGCCCCGGTGCTTCGGGAGGCGGGTCACCACGGGGATCGGTGCTGCCGTGCGCACGACGAGCTCGACCGGGTCGGCGAAGCCGGCGTCGCCGCGGACGACCACCGACGAGGTGAGCCGGCGCAGCCCGACCTCGGCGGTGACCGGACCGCTGGGCGGCGCGGCCTGGTCGCCGCGGGAGGGCGACATCGCCAGCGCCGCGGCGTACCCGACGGCCGCGAAGAGCAGCGAGCCGAGGAGGACCAGCACGAGCGCACGGAACCTTCTGATCATGGGCCGCAGGCTGGCAGCGAGTTGTGAAGATCCGGTGTCGGGACGAGCCGTCCGCTTCTTCACATGTTCTTCGCAGTCCGGTGCCAGGATGTCCCGGGTGACGACGCGCGGGGTCCTGGAGCCGTGAGCCCGCCGGGCCTGCTCGGTCGCTCGATCCTCGCCTCGGTGCTGGTCGCCGCCGTCGCCAGCGTCGCGACCGCGCTGCTCACCACCCAGGCCGCCCGGCTCAGCGCGGAGCGCGAGCAGGTCCGCGTCGCCCACGTCGACCGGGAGATCGTGCAGCGGCTGGAGGCCTACGGCCGCGGCAGCGCCGGCTGGTCGCACGCGGGGGGACTGCTGACCGAGCTGGCCGCCTCGGCGGAGCGCCGGATCGTGATCACCGACGTCGACCGCGCGCCGCTCGCCCGCTCCGGCTCCGGCGCCAGCTCCGACGAGGGGACGACGGCCGGCGCCGCCGACCCGGGCGAGCCGACGGCCGGCGCCGCCGACCCGGGCGAGCCGACGGCCGTGCTCGACCCGATGGCCGCGATCCTGGCCGAGGCGGTCGCCCAGCCCCCACGGCGTACGACGACCTGGCGCTGCCGCCGTCGCTGCTGGCGGCGCGCCCCGACGGAGCGGGCCTGCGCGCCGCGGTCCGCCGCGACCACCAGGCCGTCGGCGTCTGCTCGGGCCGGTCCGCCGCCGGCGCCGGGACGCGGGCGCTGCCGAGCACGCTGGTCGTCCTCGTCGACTGCGCCGACCGGTCGCTGCCGCGCGCGGCCACCGGGACGGGAGCCGTCGGTGACATCGCCCGCCTCCAGAACGCCGTGGCCCTCGACGAGTACCGCTGCCTGCGTCGCCGCGACGTCCCGGTCGACGTGCTGCGCCTCTACGGTCCGCCCGACCTGGTGACGATCCAGCTGCCCGACCTGACCGCCGCGCAGCGCCGCGCGTGGGAGGACTGCGCGACCTCGGCGCTGACCCGGCACCTGCGGCCGCTGGTCGCGCCGAGCGCCGTGCTCTACGTGACCGAGACCCGGGCGGTGCAGCGCGGCCTGATCAGCCGGATCGGCGGTGGGCGCATCGTCGTCGCGCTGGTGGTCATCCTCGCCGCGGCCGTCGTCGCCAGCCTGCTGGCCTCGCGCCGCGTGCTGCGCCCGGTACGCCGGCTCACCGCGGCGACCCAGGAGATGGCGGCCGGCGAGCTCGCCACCCGGGTGCCGGTCGCCGGGCACGACGAGGTCGCCCGGTTGGGCCGATCGTTCAACGAGATGGCCGCGGCGCTGACCGTCTCCGACGAGCAGCGCCGGCGGATGGTCAGCGACGTCGCGCACGAGCTGCGCACCCCGCTGTCGAACCTGCGCGGCTACCTCGAGGCGGGCCGCGACGGGGTCCTGGAGCGCGACGACGCCTGGAACGAGTCG
Organism: Pimelobacter simplex; assembly: GCF_024662235.1. Taxonomy (GTDB): domain Bacteria; phylum Actinomycetota; class Actinomycetes; order Propionibacteriales; family Nocardioidaceae; genus Nocardioides. Next base: position 4,169,748 of record NZ_CP096276.1, on the reverse strand, counting down.
CTGCTGGAGGAGGCGGTCCTGCTCCAGCACGTCGTCGACGACCTCGCCGTCCTCGCTCAGGCCGACGCCGGACGGCTGGAGGTCCGCCGGCTGCCCGGGGACGTCGTCGGCACGGTCGAGGCCGCGCTCGCGGCGATGCGCGGGCAGGCCGAGGCCCGCGGCATCACCCTGGAGCGGACCGGCGCCGCGTCGGCGTCCGCCCCGCACGACCCGCTGCGGATGCGCCAGGTGCTGGCGAACCTGCTGTCCAACGCCGTGCGGCACTCACCGGACGGAGCCGTGGTGAGCGTCGCGGTCCGGACGACCGGCGGCGCCGGCGACGGCGCGGCGCGGGTGCTGATCGAGGTCGCGGACCGTGGCGAGGGCATCGCCGAGGAGCACCTGCCGCGGGTCTTCGAGCGGTTCTTCCGCGCCGACCCCTCGCGTGCTCGGGAGACGGGCGGCAGCGGGCTCGGCCTCGCGATCGTCGAGCGGCTGGTGGCCGCCCACGAGGGCGCGGTGGCGGCGGCCCGCCGGCCCGGCGGCGGGACGGTCTTCACCGTCTCGCTCCCCGCCGGTCCTCAGTCCTGATCCGCGACCGCCGCGGCCATCGCCGAGCGGAACGCCTCCAGCTCCGCGAGGTTCTCCCGCACGAAGGCCTCCTCGAGGTCGCGCTGCACGACGTCGTATGTCATCCGCCACGCCTCGAGGCAGGTCGTGTCGGCGACGGCCAGCGCGATCTCCACCGCCCGCAGGTCCGCGAGGCGCGCGGCGTCGGCGGTGCCGTCCAGGTCGGGCCCGAGCACGCCCTCGGCGAGCTTGCGCACGTGCGCCCGGGGCTGGTCGAGCGCGGTGAAGCCGGGGTGCCCGGCGGCGGCCAGGCAGGTGCCCCAGGTGGCGGTCGCGGCGCTCACCCGCGGGTCGCGGTCCTGCTGCTCGCGCAGCGCGCGGACCCGGTCCAGCAAGCTGGCGAAGCTCTCCTGCACCCGGGTGATCCGCTTCTCGGACCGGGCGCGCTCCTTGTCGGTCGGCTCCAGTGCGTAGGCCCGGCCCGAGCAGGACGAGTCGGAGTTCGAGATCGACGTCCCGGCCAGGTAGCCCTGCTCGTCGAGCGCGATCTGCTTGCCGTAGAACGCCTGGTGGTAGGCGACCCGCTGGGCCACGCTCATCCGCGCGACGATCGCGTCGTTCGGGTTCTTCTGCGCCGCGCTGCGCTTGGCCCCGAGGTCCTTGGTGCTGATGCCGTAGCCGAACTGAGCGGCGAACTCGTCGGGCGGCAGGTCCGGGAAGTCCGCGGGCTTCATCAGGACCTGCCCGTCGGCGGTCACCGTCGCGTCGAAGCTCGTGTCGACGTACGGCACGTACTCGAAGCCCTCGGCCGCCATGCACCGGGCGAGCTCCTCCTCGATCCGCAGGTCGAGGGCGTCGTCGCCACCCGCTTCGCGGTTGCCGACGCCGAGGTACTCCTGGAGCGGTCCCACGGCGGCCGGAGCCTGCGACGAGGGAGCGCCGGTGGCTTCGGGCGGCGCCGGGGTGGACGCGTCGGTGCAGGCGGTCAGCGCCAGGCCGGCGAGCGCGAGCGTGGGCAGCAGGAGGGGGGTTCGCATGCGGCGACCGTCGCACCGGGACGTGAAGAGGCCGTCAAGAACCGATGTGCTCGGTTCTTCACAGGTTCTTGGCATCCGGCTGCCAGGATCGTCGGGTGGGCGCGCGGATCCTGGTGGCAGACGACGACCGCAAGCTCGCCGCCCTGGTGCGCACCTACCTCGAGCGTGCCGGGCACCAGGTGGTCGAGGCGCACGACGGGCAGGCCGCGCTGGCCGAGTGCCGCCGCCGGGAGCCGGACCTGGCGATCCTCGACATCATGATGCCGGTCCTCGACGGCCACGACGTGTGCCACGTGCTGCGCGCGGAGGGCGAGGTGCCGGTCATCTTCCTGACCGCGCGCACCACCGAGGACGACCTCGTGCGTGGGCTCGGGCTCGGTGCCGACGACTACGTGACCAAGCCGTTCAGCCCGCGCGAGCTGGTGGCCCGGGTCGAGGCCGTGCTGCGTCGGACCCGGCCCGAGCCGGGCGCCGCGGTGCTCCGGGCGGGCTCGCTGGTGCTCGACGAGGACCAGCACCTCGTCACCCTCGCCGGGAGGCCGGTGGCGTGCACCCCGGCGGAGTTCCGGATCCTGCGCACGCTGGTCCAGCAGCCGTCCCGGGTGTTCAGCCGACAGCGCCTGCTCGAGGCCGCGTTCGGCTTCGACCACGACGCCCTCGAGCGCACGGTCGACGTGCACGTGATGAACCTGCGCCGCAAGCTCGAGCGCGACCCGGCCGAGCCGGTGCACCTCGTCACGGTCTACGGCGTCGGCTACAAGTACGTCGCCGACGCCTGACCGGGCCTCAGGCGGCCTTGGCCGCCTCGATCTTGCGGGCCTCGCGCTCGAGCCGCAGCTGGATCACCCGGCGGGTACGACGGTCGGCCGTCGCGAGCGCGTAGAGCAGCTTGAGCTGCGTGGGCAGGTTCTTGGCGTTGGTGGTGGCCAGCCAGCCGTTGGGGAGCGAGAGCCGGACCACGCGGTGCCAGGCGCTGTAGACCTGCTGCGGGAGCGGCGCCGAGTGGTAGTTGAGCCCGTACTTCTCGAAGACCGCGCGGACCTGGGGCGCCACCTCGGCGTAGCGGCTGCTCGGCAGGTCGGGGAAGAGGTGGTGCTCGATCTGGTGCGACAGGTTGCCGGTCATGATGTGCATCAGCGGGGAGCCGGAGATGTTGGCGGAGCCCAGCATCTGGCGCAGGTACCACTCGCCGCGGGTCTCCTTCTCCGGGATCGACTTGAGCTCGAAGGTCTCGACGCCCTCGGGGAAGTGACCGCACATGATGACCGAGTGCGACCACAGGTTGCGCACGACGTTGGCGGTGAAGTTCGCGGCGAGCGCGGGCAGGAACGAGCCGGTCGGCAGCGCCAGCGCGGGGTTGACGACGTAGTCCTTGGTGGCCTGCTTGCGGATCTTGCGCAGCGTGGCCTTGGCGGCCTTCTTGAACGACTCGGGGCGCTTGTCCTTGGGCTTGGACAGGTTCTTGCCGAGCTCGAGGTCGTAGGCCGCGATGCCGTACTCGAAGAAGCAGGCGTTGATGAAGTTCCACAGCGGCTGGGCGAGGTACATCGGGTACCAGCGCTGCTCCTCGTCGACGCGCATGATGCCGTAGCCGAGGTCGTTGTCCTTGCCGACGATGTTCGTGTAGGTGTGGTGCACCTCGTTGTGCGAGTGCTTCCAGCCGTCGGCGGTCGAGGCGTTGTCCCACTCCCAGGTGGTGGAGTGGATCTTGGGGTCACGCATCCAGTCCCACTGGCCGTGCATGACGTTGTGGCCGATCTCCATGTTCTCGAGGATCTTGGCGACCGAGAGGCCGACGGTGCCGGCCACCCACGCGGGCGGGAAGATGCTGACGAGCAGGGTGGCGCGCGAGGCGAGCTCGAGCTTGCGCTGGATGTCGACCATCTTGCGGATGTACGCCGCGTCCTTCTCGCCGCGCGCGTCCAGGACGGACTGGCGGATCGCGTCGAGCTCGGCGCCGAGCGCCTCGATGTCCTCGGGCGAGAGGTGGGCGGTGGGGTTCTGGGCCTTGTTGGTGATCGTGGTCATCACGGGTCCTCAGTGGTCGAAGGTGCAGTCGCCGGCAGCGGCGCTGATGCAGGTCTGGATCTTGACGCCGTCGGGGTGGGTCTCGCCCGGGACCGCGACGGTGAGCTCGCCGTTGCGCAGGTCGCGCACGGCGCCTGACTTCATGGGGAGCACGCAGCCCATGCAGATGCCCATCCGGCAGCCGCTGGGCATGAGGACGCCGGCCGACTCGGCGGCGTCGAGGATCGGGACGGAGCCGTCGGTCTCGACGTTCGCCGCGGACGAGCCGGCGAAGGTGAGCGTGCCGCCCTCGGCGGCGACGTCGACGACGGTGGGCCGGAACCGCTCGGTGTGGAGGGTCAGCCGGCGCTCGCCGTAGTAGGCCTCGAGCGTGTCGAGGAGACCCGCCGGGCCGCAGGCGTACGCCGTGCGCTCGGCCAGGTCGGGGACCTCGGTCTCGAGGTCGTCGGTGGTGAGCAGCCCGTCGGTGTCGGTGTGCCGCTCGATGAGGCGGAGCCGGCCGGCGTCGGCGTGGGCGCGGAGCTCGGCGCCGAAGATGACCTCGTCGCGCTTCATTGCCGAGTGCACGAGCACGATGTCGTAGGCCGCGCGGGCGTCGGCCTCGTTGCGCGAGTAGAGGTTGCGCAGCATCCCGATCACCGGGGTGATGCCGGAGCCGGCGGTGACCAGGAGCAGCTTCTGGCGCTGCCCGGACTGAGGCGGCGTCAGCACGAAGTCGCCCTCGGCCTGGGCGAGCTGGAGCATCTGGCCCGGACGCGCGGTGCGCACGAGGTGCTGGGAGACCGCACCGCCGGGGATCGCCTTGACAGTGATCGAGATGTGCCCGTCGCGGCGCGGGCCGTGGGTCAGGGAGTAGGTGCGCCACAGGCGGACGCCGTCGACGTCGACACCGACGCGGACGTACTGCCCGGGGATGTGCCCGTCCCAGTCGCGGCCGGGCTTGACCACGATGGTCGCGGCGTCCTCGGTCTCGGAGGCGACCGAGACGATCCGGCCCTGGAGGCCGACAGCGGCTCCGGGGCGCAGGGGGGCGAAGTGGTCGAGCAGGTCGTCCACGCTGAGCGGGGTCACGGCGGCGTCGAGCAGGCTGCGCAGGCCGGTGCGGAGCCGGCGCGGGCCCGAGGCGGGGCGCTGGGCCGCGGAAGGTGCGGCGGTCGTCGTACTCACAACACCAAGACTCCCAGCGGATGACGCTAAACTCATGACCTCAGCCGGTGAATCGACAGGTCTGATTTATTCACCACGAACAAAAAGGGAGCGCTTCCATGCCGCGAAGGTCCCTGCGCCGGTCACGGACCGGCGATGCGCTCCTGCCACCGGCCACGGTGGCCGCGATCCGGGCCGAGCTGCCGGCCGTCGCCGACGACGTCGTCGAGCAGATCATCCAGGAGGTGCCGGCCTACGAGGACGCCTTCGGCGGGCCGATGGGCGAGATCATCCGGACGGCGGTCCAGGTGGCCCTCGGCGGCTTCCTCTCGCTGCTCAGCGACCGCCGCGGGCCCGACGAGCTGGCGCCGCAGGCCTCGGCGCTCGACGGCGCCTACCAGCTCGGCCGGGGCGAGGTCCGCAGCGGGCGCACGATCGACGCGCTGCTGTCGGCGTACCGGATCGGGGCGCGGGTCTCGTGGCAGCACCTGTCCGCCGCGGCCGTCGCCCAGGGCATCCAGCCCGCGACGATGGCCTCGTTCGCCGAGCTGGTCTTCAACTACATCGACGAGCTCTCCGGCGCCACCGTGGCGGGGCACCGCGACGAGTCCGCCAGCGAGGGCCGGATCCGGCAGCGGATGCTGGAGCGCCTGGCCCGGCACCTCTTCACCGGTGCTCCCGAGCCGACGCTGCTGGCCTCCGCCGAGCGCGCGGAGTGGGCGGTGCCGACGACGCTGACCGCGGTGATCGTGCCCGACTCCCAGACCGGCTCGCTGATGCAGTCCGTACGCCGCGGCACCCTCCAGGTCGCCGACGTCCCCGAGGTCGAGGGCTCCGCGGTGCTGCTGGTGCCCGACGCCCACGGCCGGCGGCGGGCGCCGCTGCTGCGCGCGGTGCGCGACCGGGCCGGCCTGGTCGGCCCGGCCCGGCCCTGGCTCGACGTACGGGCGTCGTACGACCGGGCGCTGCGGGCCTACCAGCTCGGTCTGGCCGGTGACACCGAGGCGCACCTGCCCCGGCTCGTGCTCACCGCCGACCCCGACGCCCTCGGCGACCTGCGCCGCGCCGTCCTCGCCCCCCTCGACGAGCTGCGCCCCGCGACGGCGGCCAAGCTGCGCGAGACCCTGCGCGCCTGGCTGCTCCACCAGGGGCGGCGCGACGAGGTCGCGGCCGCGCTGTTCGTGCACCCCCAGACGATCCGCTACCGGATGAACCAGCTGCGCGACCTGTTCGGCGACCGGTTGGAGGACCCCGATAGCGTCCTGGCACTGACCATTGCCCTGGGGGTGGAGGAGATGCAGGCATGAAGCCCGCCTTCCGCGGTCTGCTCGTCGTCGTCGCCGGCAGCGTCCTGCTCGCCGGCTGCACCGGCGACCCGGATCCGGGACCGACGACCGCGAGCCCGACCGAGGCCGTCGCCGAGGGGGGCAGGTACGTCGCGCTCGGCGACTCCTACACCGCCGGCCCGCGCCTCGGCGTCACCACCGGCGCCCAGGGCTGCGAGCAGACGGCCGGCAACTACCCCCACCTGCTCGCCGACCGGCTCGGCCTCGAGCTGACCGACGTGAGCTGCGGCGGGGCGACGTCCGAGAGCCTCACCGCGTCCCAGACCCCGCCCAACGGCGCGCCCGTCCCGCCCCAGCTCGACGCGCTCACCGCCGACACCGACCTGGTCACCCTCAGCATCGGCGGCAACGACGGCAAGGCGTTCGGCACCCTCGTCACCACCTGCGTCGGCCTCGCCCTCAAGGACCGCCAGGGCGCACCCTGCGCCGAGCTCGGCGACCAGGCGCGCGACGGTCTCGGGTCCCAGGTCACGACGCTGGCCCGCCGCCTCGGCAAAGCCGTGAAGAAGATCCGCGAGCGCGCGCCCAAGGCCCGGATCGTGATGGTCGGCTACCCCCAGATGTTCCCCGCCAGCGGGACCTGCGACCTGCTCCCGCTGGCCAAGGGCGACTACCCCTTCGCCCGCGACCTCATCGAGCGCGTCGTCCAGGCCCAGCAGGACGCCGCGACCCAGGCCGGCATCGACTACGTCGACGTCTGGACGGCGTCCGAGGGGCACGACATCTGCTCCGCCGACCCGTGGGTCGCCGGACTGGTCCCGGTCGAGCGGGCCCTGGAGTACCACCCCTACGCCCAGGAGCAGCGGGTCGTCGCCGACCTGCTCGAGGAGCTGCTCGCGGGATCCTGACGGGTGTTGCTACAGAGTCTGGTTATGTAGCATGTCCCTCGTGGACGGGTTCGAGCGCTTCCTCGTGGTGGCCGGTCTGGTCGCCGCGGCCTGGCTCGCGCTGCCGACGCGCCGCAGCCTGACGAGGGCCGGGCACCGGTTCGCCCAGGACAACGACCTGTGGATCGCGCCCGAGCTGATGGCCGCGGTGGACCGGGCCCACCGGCGCGAGCGGTGGGTGCTGGCGGTCGCCGCGCTCGCCGTCGTCGCGGTGTTCCTGCTCGGCCCGGACCGGGCGACCAGCCCGCTCGTCCTCTTCGCCGTCGTGGTCCCGATCGCCGCCGTCGGTCGGCTGCTGCTGGCCGGCCGCGACTTCCCGGTCCGCCCCGGACAGGTGAGCGTGGCGCGCCCGCGCGCGGTGCGGGTCGGCGACTACCTCCCGCCGACGGCGCCGGCCGCGTTCGCGGTCTGGGCGCTCCTCGGCGCCGGTGCGGCGGGCCTCGGCGTGCGCTGGGGCGAGCGGGGCCTCGTGGTGGCCGGTGCGGTGATGGTGCTGGTGACGCTCGCCGTCGCCGGCTCCGTGGTCGCCGTGTCCCGCCGGCCCGAGCCGGCCGTCGACGCGGCGCACCTCTACCTCCAGGACGCCTGGCGGGCGGCCAGGATGCGCACCACGCTCCAGCAGCTCGCCCTGGCCGGCTACTGCCTGGGGCTCACCCTGGCCTCGGCGGACCCCGCGCTGCCCTCCGGGCTGTGGGTCGTCCCGATCGCCGTCGCCGGCGTCGCCTCGGGGCTCGCCCTGCACGGCCGGGCCCGCTTCCGGGACCGGCTGTGGCCCGACGTCCCCGCCGGTCAGGTCCTGTCGGTGGGAGGCGCCGCGTGATCGTCCTCGACCCGGGCGGCCCGGTGCCGCCGTACGAGCAGATCAGGTCGCAGCTTGCCGACCAGATCGAGCACGAGCGGCTGCGCGCGGGCGACCGGCTGCCGACCGTACGCCGTCTCGCCGAGGACCTCGGCGTCGCCACCAACACCGTGGCGCGCGCCTATCGCGAGCTCGAGACCGCCGGTCTGATCGAGACCCGCGGCCGGGCGGGCAGCTTCGTCGCCGGCTCCGGGGTCGAGCGCGAGGCCCGCGAAGCCGCTCGGCTCTACGTCGAGCGGGTGCGGGCGCTCGGGCTCGAGGACCGGGCCTCGCTCCAGCTGATCACTCGGCTGCTGGGACCTCGGGGACCGGCCACGCAGGAGTGATCGGCGGCAGCGACGCCAGCGGAGGCGTCGGCTTCGTCGCCCCGGCGGCGGCCCGCTCCGGCGTGCAGCGACCGTCGACGAGCGGCAGCCGGGCGAACGGGAACGCATTGGTGACGGGGGTGTCGCCGTTGTACGCCGGGCACGGGACCGAGCGCCGCTCGGTGAAGTCGTCGCGGATCGCGTCGCGCAGCCGGATGCTGATCGGGCGACCGTCCTGGTCGACGAGCTGGACCTGGTCGATCGGCTTGCCCGCAGCGTCGTACGCGAAGATGTCGGTGACCGGCCGCCCGCTCGACATTACGCCGCTCTGGCGCAGCGCGTCGTTCCAGCCGATCGAGTAGCTGTCGTAGGTGTCGTCGATGACCCCGCGGCCCTGGAAGTCCGCCGCGAAGGGCAGCACCACGGCATAGACGTTGGCGGCGAGCAGCAGCAGGCGGGCCACCGCCTTGCGGTCGGGGCCCGAGCCGGGCCAGAGCCGCCCGAGGCCGATGAGCGCGCTCACCGTGACCGCGACCGCCAGCACCACCAGGCCGATGAGCGGCGAGCCCAGCGTCGGGATCAGCGAGACCCGCTCGAAGGAGCCCGCGTAGACGTCGATCGCGGAGACCGCGACCCAGGCGCGCAGGGCCCACCAGGCCGGGCGGAGCGTGACCGCGACGTCCCACGCGGGGCGCAGGCGCGGCGACTCGGCGTAGCCCAGGAACCAGGCCCGGCTCCGGTCCATCAGCTCGCCCGGCAGCGCCTGCCAGCGGCGCGGGTCGGGGCGCAGGCGGCGCGGGGAGGGCGGCTCGGGCAGGCCGGCCGCGGACCGCAGCTCGGCCGCGTAGGCGGCGGGATCGCCCAGCGGGGCGCCCGTCCCCTCGGCGAGCTGGTCGGCGAGGTCCGCCTCGAGCCCGCCGAGCAGGTCGTCGCGGGTCTCGTCGTCGAGATCGCCCAGGTGGCGGCGTACCTCGTCGACGAAGGCGGTGACGTCGGGGTGCAGGACGAGGGTCTCGTCGGAGGCGGTCATGCCGTGGCTCCTGTCGTGCGGGGAAGCAGGGAGGTGACGGTGTCGGCGAAGGAGATCCACTCCTTGGCCTGCTGGGCGAGCTGGTCGCGCCCGGCGGGGGTGATGCCGTAGTACTTGCGGTGCGGGCCCTCGTCCGACGGCACGACGTACGACGTCAGCGCGCCCGCCGCGTAGAGCCGGCGCAAGGTCCCGTAGACGGAGGCGTCGCCGACCTCGCTGAGGCCGCCGGCGCGCAGTCGGCGCAGGACGTCGTACCCGTAGCCGTCCTCGCGCTCGACCACCGCGAGGACCGCGAGGTCGAGCACGCCGCGGAGAAGCTGGGTGGTGTCCATGCGCCGCACGCTACTACGGCTCGCGCAATAGTGCGCCACGCCGAAGTGCTCGGCGTGGCGCGACCACGAAAAAGGCCCCGGGCCGGCCTGCCGTGACGGCGGGCCGGCCCGGGGGCGCGAGCGGAGGTGCGGTCAGGCGGACAGCGCCTGGATCGCCGCGTCGATCGACAGCGTCCGCTCCGCCGACTCGACGTGCAGGCTCTCGACCATCTTGCCGTTGTAGGTCACGACGCCGGAGCCCTTGCCGTCCTCCCAGGCCTGGATCAGCCCGCGGGCGTCCTCGACGGCCTGGGCGCTGGGCGCGAACGCGGTGTTGGCGCCCTCGACCTGGCCGGGGTGGATGAGGGTCTTGCCGTCGAAGCCCATCTGGCGGCCCTGCTCGCACTCGGCGAGGAAGCCGTCGATGTTCTTCACGTCGTTGTAGACGCCGTCGATGATCACGATGCCGGCGGCGCGGGCCGCGAGCAGGGCCAGGCCGAGGCCGGTGAGCACGGGCTGGCGACCGGGGACGTGCTCGGCGTACAGCTCTTTGACGAGGTCGTTGGTGCCCATCACGAAGCCGGTGAGGCGCTCCGAGGCGGTCGCGATCGACAGCGCGTTGAGCATCCCGATGGGGGTCTCGACCATCGCCCACAGCGTCGTACGGGCGGGGGCGCCGGCGGCCTCGAGGGCGGCCACGAGCCGGCGGACCTCGTCGGCGGAGTTCACCTTCGGCACCAGGACGACGTCCGGTCCGGCCGCCGCGGCGGCCTTGATGTCGTCGTCGTGCCACTCGGTGCCGATGCCGTTGACCCGGATGACGAGGTGGCGGGTGCCGTACTCGCTGGACCGGACCGCGGCGGCCGCGGCCTCGCGGGCGGCGGGCTTGGCGTCGGGGGCGACGGCGTCCTCGAGGTCGAAGATGATCGCGTCGGCGGGGAGCGTCTTCGCCTTCTCCAGGGCCCGCTCGTTGGAGCTGGGCATGTAGAGGACGGAGCGCAGCGGCTTGAACTCGGACATCAGGCGGGCACCTCGATCGCGTCGTAGGTCTTCTTGAGCTCGGGGTCGATCTCGGCGAGCTGCTCGGCGAGGGCGACCAGGACGAGGCACTGCTTGAGGGAGGCGTCGTCCTCCATCTTGCCGTCGATCATCACCGCGCCGGTGCCGTCGCCCATGGCGGCGACCACGCGGCGGGCGTGGGCGATGTCCTCGACGCTGGGGGAGAACACCCGGTTGGCGATCGCGATCTGCTTCGGGTGCAGCGACCAGGTGCCGACACAGCCGAGGAGGAAGGCGTTGCGGAACTGGTCCTCGCAGGCGACGACGTCGGCGATGTCGCCGAACGGCCCGTAGTACGGGTAGATCCCGTGGGTCGCGCAGGCGTCGACCATCTTGGCGATCGTGTAGTGCCACAGGTCCTGCTGGAAGACCGCGCGCTGGGCGTCGATCACGCTGTTGCCCTCGGCATCGCGCGGCGGGTCCTGGCGCACGAGGTAGCCCGGGTGGCCGCCGCCGACGCGGGTGGTCTTCATCTTGCGGTCGGCCGCGAGGTCGGCCGGGCCGAGCGAGAGACCCTGCATGCGCGGGGAGGCACCGCAGATCTCCTCGACGTTGGCCACGCCGCGTGCGGTCTCGAGGATCGCGTGGATCAGGATCGGCTTGGTGATGCCGGCCTTGGCCTCGAGCTGGGCGAGCAGCCGGTCGACGTAGTGGATGTCCTCGGCGCCCTGCACCTTGGGGACCATGATGACGTCGAGCTTCTCGCCGATGGCGGGCACGAGCGTGGTGAGGTCGTCGAGCACCCAGGGGCTGTCGAGGGAGTTGATCCGGGTCCACAGCTGGGTGGGGCCGAAGTCGGTGGCCTGGGCGATCTTCACCAGGCCCTCGCGGGCGGCGACCTTGTTGTCGGCCTTGACGGCGTCCTCGAGGTTGCCGAGCAGCACGTCGACCGTGCCGATCATCCCGGGGATCTTGGCCGCCATCTTCTCGTTGCTCGGGTCGAAGAAGTGGATGGCGCGGCTCGGCCGGGCGGGGATCTCGCGCAGGGGGAGCGGCGCCCCCACGGCGAGCGGTCGGAAGAAGTCCTTGGCGCTCTTGTGGCTCACGGATCGCAACCTACCGGCGAGTCACGTCTCGCGGGTATGACGGATCTCTCGCCGAGACGTCCGCCGCGGCGTAGCGTGCTGGGGTGACGCCCGAGGAGGTCGACGACTTCGCGCGCTCGCTGCCGGGCTGCCGGCGCAAGGGGACCCCCGCCCACCCGGCCTGGTACGTCGACGACCGCCTCGTCGCCCGCCTGGTCGCCGCCGACGAGCTGGTGGTCCGGGCCGACCCGGTCGCGCGCGAGCACCTGGTCGCGGCGCATCCCGGGACGTTCGGCGTACCGCCGCGCTACGAGGGGCACCGCAAGGTGCAGGCGATGCTCAGCGGCGACGCCGCGGCCATCCGCGAAGCACTCCGCGCCGCCTGGGAGCTGCAGCGGCGCTGAGCGCCTGTGCCGCCCGGCGCCGCTCGGCCGCGGCCGCCTGCCGCTCGTGCCAGGCGGCGAGGGTCGCGTCGACGTCGCGCGGCAGGGTGATCAGCGGCGGTCCGTCGACGGGGGTGTAGCGGGCGCGGATGACCCGGGCGTTGAAGTCCTCCACGAAGGCGCGTGCCTCGCGCTCGGAGGCCAGCCGGTCGAGGGCGGCGTCGAGCTCGGTGTCGTCCTTGCGGAGCTGGAGCGCGGGCGGCAGCACGGTGATGCGCTCGCGCTCGACGAGCCGCTTGACCCACCAGTCCGGGTCGTGGGTCTCGCCGAGGCCCTCGAGGGGCTTGCCGGCGCCGGGCAGGTCGTCGAACTCGCCGCGCTCCATCGCCTGGCGGACCTGGAGGTCGACCCAGGTCTGCTGCTGCTCGATCCGGGCCCGGGCGGCGGCCTTCGCCTCCTTCTCGTCCCTTTCGTCCCTCTCGTCCACCTCTCGACTATCGCTCGGGGCGCAAGAACTCCGCAACGACCGGCGCGAGCGTGGCGGCGCTGGTGACGAGCCCGAGGTGGCCGTCGGCGTAGACGTGCAGCCGGGCGTCGGGCAGCAGCGTGCGCATGATCCGGGCGTTGACGAGGGGGATGATCGGGTCGTCGTCGCCGGCCAGGATCAGCGTGGGCTGCCGGATGAACGGCAGCGCGGGCAGGCTCGACCAGCCGGCGCCGGCGAGGAGCTGCAGGACGTAGCCGCGCCGCGAGCCCACGCGCGACTGGTCGTGCATGAGCCGGCGTACGTCGTCGGGCCGGTCGCGCATCTGCCCGCCGTAGAGCTCGGCGGCCACCTGGACGGCGTACTCGGCGTCCCGGTAGCGCTGCGGCGTCACCATCTTGCGCAGCACCCGTGGCGACGCGGGCACCATCAGGGATCCGGTGGCGGTGCTGACCAGCACCAGCCGGCGGCAGCGGCGCGGCTGCTGGAAGGCGATCTGCTGGGCGAGCCCACCGCCCCACGAGATGCCGAGGACGTCGTACTCCGCGAAGCCGAGCCGGGTCATCATCCGGCCGATGCCGTGGGCCAGGAGTGCGAAGTTGTAGGGGAGCCGCGGGTTCGGCGATCCCCCCACCCCCGGTACGTCGAACCGGACCACCCCGACGCGCGGGTCGAGCTCGTCGACGAACGGCTGCAGCAGGTCGAGGCTGGCCCCGATGCCGTTGCACAGCAGGAGCGGCGGTCCCGGCTCCGTCCCCGGCCGTACGGCGACCCGGATGTCGTGGCCCAGGACGGTGAGCCGGCGCAGCGTCGTCACTTGTCGAACACGTAGGTGCCGGGCGCCTCGACCAGCGGCCGCAGCCGGGTCGAGCCGAGGTCCTTCGGTGCGGGCACCCGCTCGCCGCACCGCTCGTCGAGCCACTCCGAGACGTCGGTCCACCAGCTGCCCTGGTGGGTCTGCGCGCCCTTGAGCCAGGCGGTCGCGTCGGGGCCGTGCTCGTCGTTGGTGTGGTACGTCGCCTTGGGGTTGCCCGGCGGGTTCACCAGCGCCGCGATGTGCCCGCTGGTGGAGAGGATGAAGCGGGTCTCGCCGCCCAGCAACTGGGTCGTGCGGTAGCAGTTCTCCCACGGCGTGATGTGGTCGGCGATGCCCGCCACGACATAGCTGTCGACGGTGATCTTGCCGAGGTCGATCGGTACGCCGAGCACGCTCAGCGAGCCCGGCCGGGTGAGCTGGTTCTCCATCGCGAGGTCGACGAAGTCGGCGTGCAGGCCGGCCGACATCCGCGTGGTGTCGGCGTTCCAGAACAGGATGTCGAAGGCCGGGGGCCGCTTGCCGAGCAGGTAGTTGTTGACCCAGTAGTTCCAGATCAGGTCGCTGGGCCGCAGCCACGCGAACACCTCCGCGAGTGCCCGCCCGTCGAGGTAGCCCTTGCGCGCCGAGCGGGCCTTGGCGAGCTCGGCCAGGCGCGGGTCGGTCAGCGCGGCGACCGTGCCGGCGCCGGCGTTGTCGATCACGGTGACGGCGAGGACGAGCGCGGTGAGCCGGTCCTGCTGCCCGATCCCGGCGAGGTACGCCGCCACGATGCTCGCCAGGATGCCGCCCGAGCAGATGCCGGCCAGCACGGTCCGCGCGCTGCCGGTGACCTCCTCGACCGCCTCCAGCGCGTCGAGGATCGCCCGGACGTAGGTGTCGAAGTCCCAGGCCGCGTGCCGGGTGTCGGGATTGCGCCACGAGATGACGAACATCTGGCGGCCCTGCTGGACGCTGTGCTCGACCAGGCTGCGCCCCGGCGCGAGGTCGATCGCGTAGAACTTGTTGATCGTCGGCGGGACGACGAGCACCGGCACCTCGGAGACCTCGTCGGCCTGGGGCGCGTACTGGATCAGCTCGAGCACGTCGTTGCGGAAGACGACCGCGCCGGGCGTGGCCGCGACGTTCTCGCCGAGCGTGAAGCCCGAGGTGTCGACCATGTCGGGGATCCGCGGGGAGGCGGCGAGGTCCTTGACCAGCTGGGCGGCGCCGCGGGCCAGGCTCAGGCCGGCGGTGTCCACGACCGCCTTGGCGGAGGCGGGGTTGACCAGGGGGACGTTGCTCGGCGACAGCGCCTCGACCACGTTCTCCAGCAGGAACCGGACCCGCTGCCGGTCGCGCGGGTCGAGCGCGGCGTCGTCGACGAGCTGGTCGAGGGTGCGGCCGCTCGCGAGGTAGAGCTGGACCAGGCGGCGCAGCAGCGGGTTGTCGGTCCAGCCCACGTCGGCGAACCGGCGGTCGCCGCGGCGCGGTGTGACGTCGGAGGCGCCGACCGCGATCCGGGCCGCCTCGCCGGCGAGACCGCCGAGGCGTCGTACGGTCGTGCGGGGGCGGCGGGCCAGCGAGAGCGCCCACTTCGCGGTGGACGCGTCGGGCACGAAGCGGCGGAAGGGGCCGAGGGCGGCGTCGACGAGCAGGACGTCGAGCGGCGCGGCGGCGTCGGCCAGGCGCGTGGTGGTCGAAGTGGTCATGACCCAAGGTTCGGCCGGGGGACGGGGGCGGCGCTTCGGCTGGCGGCACCGAGTTTCCCGGCGATCGTCTGTGCGCATGCACAACGCGCGGCCTACCCTCGGACCTGTGACCGGTCCCGACGTGAGTCCCGAGGTGCGCAAGCTCAGCGCCCGGCTGCTGCCCGAGTCCGCCGCCCTCGGGGCGGCGATGGCGGCGCGGATCCGGTCCGAGATCCCGGTCTACGAGGCCGGGACGACGGTCTCCCACGACGAGCTCACCGCCTCGTGCACGGTCAACGCCCGCTACATCCTCGGCAACCTCGCCGGCGACGTCGCGCCGGCCGAGACCCCCACCGAGACCGGCACCACCCGGGCCGAGCAGGGCGTGCCGTACGCCGTCGTGCTCCAGGTCTTCCGGGTCGGCTCCCGGTTCATCTGGGAGGTGCTCGTCGAGCGGGCCGACCCCCAGGACCGCGACCGGCTCCTCCTCGCTGCCGCCGACATCTGGGCGGTCAGCGACCAGCTCGCGGCCGACGTCACCGACGCCTACCGCCGCGCGATGGCCGACCGGGCCCGCCGCGACGGCCAGATGCGGGCGGTGCTCGTCGGCTCGCTGCTCGACGGCGACGCCGACGCGACGGCGTACGTCGGCGAGACGGCCGGCATGCTCGACCTCGGCCAGGCCACCGAGTACGTCGTGGTGTCGGCCGAGTCGCCCGCGCCCGGCAGCGAGGGGCTGCCCGACGTCGAGCGGGCCCTGCGCGGGCGCAACGTCCGCTCCGCCTGGCGCCTCGACCACGACCACCAGGAGGGCGTGGTCGCCCTGCGCCTCGGCTTCGGTGCCGACCACCTGGTCGACGTGCTCGCCGGGCTGGCCCGCGCGCGGGTCGGGATCAGCTGCGTGGTCGGCCGGCTCGACGAGGTCCAGGAGGCCCGGCGCCAGGCCCGGGTCGCCTGCGCCGCGGTGTCCCCGGGCGAGGCCACGGTCGCCCGGTTCGGCACCGACCCGCTCGCCGTCCTGCTCGCCGGCAGCCCGGACCAGGCCCGCATCCTCGTCGACGCCGTCCTCGCGCCGGTGCTGGCGCTGCCGCCTGAGGACCGGACCGTCGTCCTCGACACCGCCCGGGCCTGGCTGGCCGCCGGCGGCTCGACCTCGACGGCGGCCCAGCGGCTGCACGTGCACCGCAACACCGTCCGCTACCGGATCCGCCGGCTCGAGGAGATCACCGGCCGCGACCTCGCCCGGCCCGTCGACGCGGCCGAGCTCTACGTCGCGCTGGAGTGCGTGCGGATCCTCGGGCTGGGCTAGGGCGGCGCGCCCTAGGCGAGCGCGAAGTAGCGCAGGTAGACGTAGAGCCAGGCGACGAGCAGCGTCATCACGGTGACCACGACGCCGTACTTGGTGAACTGCCAGAAGCTGATCGGCTCACCGGCCTTGGCGGCGATGCCGAGCACCACCACGTTGGCGCCGGCCGCGACCGCGGTCGCATTGCCGCCGAGGTCCGCGCCGAACACGAACGCCCACCACAGCGGGCTGTCGGCGCCGGAGGTGGCGGTCGAGGCGACCATCTCCTCGACGATCGGCACCGTCGCCGTCGTGTAGGGGATGTTGTCGACGAACGCGCCCACCACGCCCGAGCCGAAGAGCAGCGCGGTCGCCGCCAGCAGCTCGCGGTCGCCCATCGCCTCGGCGGCCATCTCGCTGATCCGGCCGATCACGCCGACCTGGACGAGCGAGCCGACGAGCACGAAGAGCGCCATGAAGAACGCGAGCGTGCCCCACTCGACCTCCTCGAGGAACTCCTCGGGCTCCGTGCGGGAGACGAGCACCGTCGCGCCGGCACCGAGCATCGCGACCATCGACGGGTCGAGGTGCAGCACCGTGTGCAGGCTGAACGCCACCATCACCAGGCCGAGCACGACCAGGCAGCGCACCAGCATCCGCATGTTGGTGATCGCCTCGCGCGGGTGCATGTCGCCGAGCACGTCGCTGACGTCGACCACCTCGCCGAACGACTTGCGGAACAGCCAGCGCGCCATCACGACGAACAGCACCAGCAGGATCACGGTCAGCGGCAGCGAGTGGACGAGGAAGTCGTCGAAGGTCAGCCCGGCCCGGCTGCCGATGATGATGTTGGGCGGGTCGCCGATGAGGGTCGCCGTGCCGCCGATGTTGGAGGCGAGGATCAGCGAGATCAGGTACGGCGCCGAGGGCAGCCCGAGCTGCCGGCACACCGAGATGGTCACCGGTGCGACGAGCAGCACGCAGGTGACGTTGTCGAGGATCGGCGCGACCGTGGCGCTGATCAGCACCAGCAGCACCAGCAGGCGGTAGGGATGGCCGCCGGACTTGTGGGCGGCCCACAGCGCGAGGAACTCGAAGAGACCGGTCTGCTTGAGGACGCCGACGATCACCATCATCCCGAACAGCAGGAAGATGACGTTCCAGTCGATGCCGGTCTCGTGGTCGAAGAACGCCGACTGGGCGTCGACCAGCCCGATGACCGCCATCGCGGCGACGCCGCCGAGCGCGGCCGCGACGCGGTGCACCCGCTCGGTGGCGATGAGCGCATAGGCGACGATGAAGATGGAGAGGGCGGCGGAGGTGAGGATCACGCCGCGGACCCCCGCACGCCGAACGCCGCGGTGCTGCTGGGTTCGAGCGCCTCGTACCAGCCGGCCAGCCGGCCGTACCGGCTCACCGAGCGCAGCCGGTCCTCGACCGCGCTCACCTGGCCGCGGGCGGCGACGGCGAGCACCTGGTCACCGGTACGGAGCGTGGTCCGGCCGGTCGGGACGAGCGCGTCGCGGCCCCGGGTGACCAGCGAGATCGCCGCGCCCGGAGGCAGCCGGAGCTCGTCGACCTCGACGCCGGCGAGCCGCGACTCCTCCTCGACCTCGAAGCGCAGCAGCACCGCGTCGAGCCGGTCGAGCGTCGCGAACCCGATCGAGACCTTGTGCACGAAGCTGCCCTTCTCGGCCCACCGCGGCTGACGTCCGCGGCCGACCGCGAGCCCGATGGCGAAGCCGATCGCGGCGCAGAGCATCCCGGTCGCGACGGCCAGCTCGAGCTCAGCGGAGCCCATCCGGGCCTCCCTGGTCGGGCTCGGCCGACGGCGAGGCCAGCAGGTGCTCGCAGGCGATCACGTCGACGGCGAGGAGCTCGGCACCGAGGCTGAGCATGGGCGCGCGCACGGCGTCCTCGACGGTGAGCAGGCGAGGGCCGAGGGCGTCGTCGAGCGCGGTGAGCTCGTGGCGGCGTACCCAGTCGGAGGTGGCGGGGATGACCAGGGCCAACGTGATCCGTTCCAGGTCGTCGTCGGGCAGGTCGGGGTAGGGCGACGCGAGCCGCACCTCCAGCAGCATCCGTAGGTCGGCGGCGTCGGCCGTCCGTGCCCGCACCGTCAGCGGTACGACGTGCAGGGTCTGGGTGCCGCCGCCCTCACCCCATGGGCGGTGTCCGTCGTCCCTGACGGCAAGCAGACGCCCCAGGGTGCGCCGGAGTCGGGTGAGTGGCGGCGGCATGTCTCCAGGCTTCCGCCCGGCGCCCGTCGGCGGTATGGGGTCCAGCCCCCATTTCCTCGTGCCCACGCATCGGGGAGGGTAGGGGAGTGCGGCTGCTCAACACGTCCCTGTACTGGAAGGTGTGCCTGATCAACGGCGCCGTGCTGGGCGCCGCGACCGTGGTGCTGCTGTTCTCCCCGGCCCGGGTCTCGCGCCAGGCCGTGGTCTCCGAGGCGATCGTGCTCGTCGTCGGCCTCGGACTGGTCCTCGTCGTCACCGCGGCGCTCCTGCGCAGCGCGCTCGGCCCGGTCGACCGGGTGATCCGGGAGATGGCGACGGTCCAGCTCGGCGGCGAGGGTCGCCGGCTGGAGGCCGAGGGCGACGGACCGGGCGCCCAGCTGGTGCGCAGCTACCACGCGATGCTCGAGCGTCTCGAGCGCGAGCGCCGCTCCAGCAGCGCCCGCGCGCTCGCCGCCCAGGAGGCCGAGCGGCACCGGATCGCCCGCGAGCTGCACGACCAGATCGGCCAGAGCCTCACCGTCGTCCTGCTCGGGCTCAAGCAGCTCGAGGACCGCGCCCCGGCCGAG
Source organism: Pimelobacter simplex (assembly GCF_024662235.1). GTDB lineage: Bacteria > Actinomycetota > Actinomycetes > Propionibacteriales > Nocardioidaceae > Nocardioides. The sequence continues at coordinate 4,150,724 of NZ_CP096276.1, read as the reverse complement.
CTCCAGGGCGAGCTGGCCCTGGTCCGGGAGAGCGCACGCACCGGCCTCGACGACGTACGACGGGTGGCGCGCGAGCTGCGCCCCGGCGTCCTCGACGACCTCGGCCTGCACGCCGCGCTCGCCGCGCTCACCACCGATGTCGCCGCGCACGGCGGGCCCGCGGTGCGCCGTACGTTCGGGCCGGGGCTGCCCGACCTCGGCCACGACGTCGAGGTGGTCGTCTACCGCGTCGCCCAGGAGGCGCTGACCAACGTCGTCCGGCACGCCCGGGCGACCCGGGTCGACCTGTCCCTGCTCCGGCTCGGCCAGGAGGTGGTGCTCGAGGTCGCCGACGACGGCTGCGGCTTCGGCGGCGCCACCGCCGACCGCGAGGGCACCGGGCTGATCGGCATGCGCGACCGCGCCGCGCTCGTCGGCGGCACCGTCGAGGTCTACTCCGGCGAGCGCGGCACCACCGTGCGGCTCAGGGTGCCCGCCGCATGAGCGCACCGATCCGGGTCCTCCTCGCCGACGACCACGCGCTGGTCCGCCGCGGCGTCCGGCTGATCCTCGAGCTGCAGCCCGACATCGAGGTCGTCGCCGAGGCCGCCGACGGCGCCGAGGTGCTCGCCCTGCTCCGCCAGGTCGAGGTCGACCTCGTCGTCCTCGACATCGCGATGCCGATCATGACCGGCCTCCAGGCCGCCCGCGAGATCGGCCGGCGCCGCGAGCCGCCGCGCGTGCTCATGCTGTCGATGCACGACAACGAGCAGTACTTCTTCTCCGCGCTCAAGCTCGGCGCCAGCGGCTACGTCCTCAAGTCGGTCGTCGACGAGGACCTGGTCGAGGCGGTCCGCGCCGCCGTCCGCGGCGAGGCCTTCGTCTACCCGGGCGCGATGGGCGCGATCGTCCGCGACTACCTCGACCGCCTCGCCCGCGGCGACCGGGTCCCCGAGACCGTGCTGACCCCGCGCGAGGACGAGGTCCTCAAGCTGATCGCCGAGGGCCGTTCCTCGCGCGAGATCGCCGGGCTGCTGTCGATCAGCGTCAAGACCGTCGACAAGCACCGTTCGAGCATCCTGTCCCGGCTCGGGATGAACGACCGGACCCAGCTGACCCGGTACGCCATCCGGGCCGGGCTGATCGAGCCCTAGCCCGCGTTCTAGAGCGGGACGTCCGCCCGCCTCGGGTCGCACCACGGCGCCTCGGCCGGCGTGCGCGAGAACTGCTCGTCGTACAGGCGCTTGTAGAGGCCGCCCGCCCGCAGCAGCTCGACGTGCGTGCCGCGCTCGACCAGGTGCCCGTCCTCGAGCCCGAAGATGACGTCGGCGGACTGGATCGTCGAGAGCCGGTGCGCGATCGCGATCGTCGTACGGGACCGGGTGGCGCGCTCGAGCGCCTCCTGGACCAGGCGCTCGGTCTCGTTGTCGAGGGCGGAGGTCGCCTCGTCGAGGATCAGGATGGCCGGGTCTTTGAGGAGCACCCGGGCGATCGCCAGGCGCTGCTTCTCGCCGCCGGAGAGCCGGTAACCGCGCTCGCCGGTGATCGTCTCGTAGCCCTCGGGGAAGCTCATGATCCGGTCGTGGATGTTGGCGTCCCGTGCCGCCTGCTCGATCTGGTCCGCGCTCGCGCCCGGGCGGGCGTAGGCGATGTTGTCGCGGATGGTGCCGTGGAAGAGGTACGGCTCCTGGGTCACCATCCCGACCGCGTCGGCGAGCGAGGACAGGGTCAGGTCGCGCACGTCGTGGCCGTCGATGAGGACGGCGCCCTCGGTGACGTCGTAGAAGCGCGGCACCAGGTAGGTCGCCGTGGTCTTGCCGCTGCCCGAGGGCCCCACGATGGCGGCGAGCTGGCCAGGCTCGACGACGAGCGAGATGTCGTCGAGCGCCCAGTCGGATCCGATGGTGGCGTCAGGTTCAGATTCGATCCTGACGCCAGATTCACCGAAGCGGTCGCGGTTGGTGGTGCCGGAGAGCGCCCGGGGCTCCGGGTAGCGGAAGCGGACGTCGCGCAGCTCGACCCGCCCGCGCAGCCGGTCGGGGTCGAGGGCGACCGCGCCGGGGCGCTCGGTGATGGCGGGCTCGAGGTCGAGGTACTCGAAGATCCGGCGGAACAGCGCGAGCGAGGTCTGCACGTCGAGACTGACCCGCATCAGCTGGAGCAGCGGCATCTGGAGCCGGCTCTGGAGCGTGGTGAACGCGACCAGCGTGCCCGCGGTCAGGGCGTCGGAGCCGACCGGCAGGCCGCCCGTGATGATCCAGCCGGCGACGAGGTAGATCAGCGCCGGCGTGATCGCGAAGAACGTCTGCACGACCGCGAAGAACGTCCGGCCGGTCATCGCCTGCTCGACCTGGAGCCGGGTCTGGCGGCGGTTGGCCTCGCGGTAGCGCTCGACCTCGGACTCCGACCGGTTGAACACCTTGGCGAGCAGGATGCCGCTGACCGACAGCGCCTCCTCGGTGATCGCGGTCATCTCGGAGAGCGACTCCTGGGTACGGCGGGCCAGGCGCTGGCGCCGGCGTCCGACCCGCAGCTGGAGCAGCACGAAGAGCGGCATCACGATCAGCGTGAGGATCGTGAGCTGCCACGACAGCACGATCATCGACACGAAGGCGGCCGACACGGTCACCGTGTTCTGCACGATCGTGGTCGCGGTGTCGGTCAGCACCGTCCGTACGCCGGCCACGTCGTTGGCCAAGCGGGACTGGATCGCGCCGGTCTTGGTGGCGGTGAAGAACGCCAGCTCCATCTTCTGCAGGTGCTCGAAGAGGTCGCCGCGCAGGTCGGCCATGGCCGAGTTGCCGACCGTGGAGGTCAGCCAGTTCTGGCCGATCCCGATGAGCGCGGCCAGGACCGGGATCGCGCACATGCCGGCGATCAGCCAGGCCAGCAGGTGCAGGTGCGGGCCGCCGCCGTCGAGCGGGAACAGCGCGTTGTCGAACACCGCACGGGTCAGGAAGGGGACCAGCGACTGGAGCGACGCCGACGCGACGACCGCGACCAGGACGAGCGCGATCTTGGCGCGGTAGGGCCGCAGCATCCGGGCGATCCGGGGCAGCACCGGCTCGCGCCGGTCGAGGTCCCCGGACTCGAGGTGGGTGACCACCGGGCTCTTGCGCGGCATCAGGCCCACCCCGCTCCCCAGCGGCCGCGGTGGGCCACCTCGCGCCACGGCGTACGGCGGCGCCGGCTCGCCGAGCCCCGCGCGCCGGAGCCGTCCGGTGCCGGGTGCCCGATCGTGATCGCGCCAATGGGGTGCGGCGCCTCGCCGGCGCTGCCGGGGGTGCCGGGGGTGCCGGGGGAGCCGGGGGAGCCGGGGGTGTCGACGAGGCCGAGGACCTCCTTGACCGCGTCGACCCGGCTCGGCACCAGTCCGAAGAAGCAGGCGCCCAGCCCGGCGTCGGTGACCGACTGGAGGAGCAGCAGCGCGGCCATCGCGGTGTCGAGGTGCCAGTAGGGCATGGCCCAGCGGCTCTCGTCGCGCTCGTGGAGCCCGGCGCGCCGCTTGTCCGCCTCGGCGTAGCGCTCCAGGTAGGCGTCGCGGCGGCTGCACGGCACGACCACCACGGGGGCGCTCATCATGCCGGCCAGCCAGCGGTCCGGCGCGCTCGTGTCGGCCTGGGCCTCCCAGAAGCCGCGAACGGTCTCGGGGGTGTCGAGCACCACGAACGCCCAGCCCTGCGAGAACCCCGCGCTCGGCGCCCGGGTCGCGTGGTCGAGCGCCCGCTCCAGCACCGCCGGATCGACCGGGTCGGGGGCGTAGGCGCGCGTCATCCGGCGCTGGCGGACCACCTCTGCGAACTCCATCGCGGGCCATCATCGCACCCGCGACCCACCCGCAAATGAGGTAGGCCGAGGGGGTGCCTAAGGCGGTTGCCCGATGTGGGTGCCTACCTCAGACGACGAGTCTCTACGACATGAGCAGCGACTACTTCACCAACGCAGAGACCAGCTACCGCCGTCAGCTTGCCACCCGTGGCATGGCCGCCAGCCGCGCCGGGCGCACCCGCTCGTCGTGGCTGCGCCGGATCGCGGCGGCCGACCCCAGCATCGAGCGCCGTTCCCGCTGAGCGCAGGAGACGCCGGCACGTGACCGCGGTGACCGCGGTGAGCGCGGTGTCGGTCCGCGGCGCCATGATGGTGCCCGTGGCCGCACACAGCAGCCTGACCATGGTCGGGCGCGACGCCGAGCTCGCTGAGGCGAGCGCGGTGCTCGACGACGCCGTCCGGTCGGCCGAGACCGGCACCCCCCACCGGGTGGTGCTCCTCTCGGGGGACGCCGGCGTCGGCAAGACCCGCCTGCTGCGTGCCCTGCGCGACCACGCGCTCGAGCGCGACTGGCAGGTGCTGGCCGGCCACTGCCTCGACTTCGGCGACAGCGCCCTGCCGTACCTCCCGTTCAGCGAGGTGCTGGGGCGGATCGCGACCCAGCGGCCCGCGCTCGTCGACGAGGTCGCCGCGCAGCACCCGGCGCTCGAGCGGCTCCGGCCCGGCCGGCGTACGCGCTCGGCGGGCGAGTCCGACGACGAGCACCGCCGCGCGACCGATCGCGGGGACACCTTCGGCGCGGTCCAGGCGATGCTCGAGGCCGCGGCCGCCGAGGCGCCCGTGCTCCTCGTCGTCGAGGACCTGCACTGGGCCGACCAGTCCACCCGGGACATGCTCGGCTACCTCTTCACCCGCACCTTCGAGCAGCCCGTCGCGATCGTCGCGTCGTACCGTTCGGACGACCTCCACCGCCGGCACCCGCTGCGCCGGCAGGTGGCGGAGTGGTCCCGGCTGCCGCAGGTCGCGCGCCTGCCGCTCGCTCCGCTGCCCGAGACGGCCGTCCGGGCGCTGGTGCGCGAGCTCCAGCCCCGCGGGCTCGACGCCCGTGCCGTCGCCCGGATCGTCGAGCGCGCCGAGGGCAACGCCTTCTTCGTCGAGGAGCTGGTCGCCTCCGGCCACTGCGCCGACGTGCCCGACGACCTCGCGGACCTGCTGCTGGTCCGCCTGGACGGGCTCGGCGAGGCCGCGCGCCACGTCGTACGGGTGGCGAGCGTGGCGGGTCGCCGGGTCTCCCACGACCTGCTCGCCGGCACGGCCGACCTCTCCGCCGGGGCCTTCGACGACGGTGTGCGCCAGGCGGTCGAGATGAACGTCCTCGAGGCCGGCGGCGACCGTTACTCCTTCCGGCACGCGCTGCTCGGCGAGGCCGTCTACGACGACCTGCTGCCCGGCGAGCGGGTCCGGCTCCACGCCCGGTACGCCGACGCGCTCGCCGGCAGCCCCGGCCTCGGGACCGCCGCCGAGCTGGCGCTCCACGCCCGCCGCGCCAACGACCTCGACCGCGCGGCGACCGCGAGCGTCGAGGCCGGCGACGAGGCGATGGAGGTGGGCGGCCCCGACGAGGCGGCCGACCACTTCCAGCAGGCGCTCGAGCTGCTCGAGGACCCCGAGCGGGGCGAGCGCATCGACATCGACCGCGCCAAGATCGTGGTCAAGGCGGCCGACGCACTCACCGCCGGCGGCGACGCGCTGCGCGCGGCCCAGCTGCTCGGCGCCCAGCTCTCGGCGACCGCCCGGCAGCCCGAGGGGATGCCCGACGCGGCCCGCGCCCGGATGCTCAGCCGCTATGCCGACATCCTGATGATGACCGAGATCGCGCTCGACGCGGTCGCGCTCTCGTCCGAGGCGGTCGCGCTGAGCCCGCCCGGCGAGAGCATGCTGCGCGCCAAGATCCTCGCGGCCCACGCCCGGATCCTGGTCAGCTACCACCCCGACCGCGCCGACGAGGCCGAGGCGTTCGCGACCGAGGCGCTGGCCCTCGCCGAGCGCCTCGCGATGCCGGCGCTGACCGCCGACATCGTCACCACCCTCGGTGGGCTGCGGGTCAAGATCGCCGACGGCGACGAGCAGAGCCGGCTGCGCGAGGCGCTCGTCGCCGCGGTCGACCACGCGGTCGCCGCCGGCGCGGTCGACGCCGAGGTCCGCGGCCGGTGGCTGCTCGGCCGCTCCTACCAGGACACCGGCGACTGGGCGCCCTCCGTGCAGTGGTTCGAGTCGGCCCTCGGCGGGGTCGACCGGATCGGCCTGGTCTGGGCGCCCTACGTCATCGACTCGCGCTGGCAGCTCACCTGGATCCGCTACGCCCTGGGCGACTGGGACGACGTCCTGTCCCTCGTCTCGGTCGTCGACGACCAGGCCGGGCCCGACATCCCGCGCGGCATCCTCGAACCCGCCCGCTACGCCGTGCTCAACGCCCGCGGTGTCGCGCCCGACGAGGTCCGGGCCGGGCTGGCCCGGCTCCGCCGGCTGTGGCGCGACGAGGGCGGGGTCGCGGTCTTCGCGGCCGGGGTCGAGATCGAGGTGGCCGCGCTGCGTGGCGACGCGGCGACCGCGCTCGCGACGTACGACGAGGTGATCGGCGTCCTCGCCCAGATCTGGCACGACCACTTCGGCGGCCGGGTGCGGCTGGTCGCGACCACGCTCGACGCCGTCGCCCGGGCGATGCCGCGGGCCACGGCCGCCGAGCGCCGTACCCTCCTCGACCGGGCCGACCAGCTCCGTGCCGACAGTGACGCCGTCCTCGCCTGGCACCGTGAGCGGGGCAGCCCGTGGGGTCCCGAGGGACAGATGTGGGAGGCGCGGGTGCTCGCCGAGCACCTGCGGGTCCGCTGGCTGGCCGGTGTCCCCGGCCCGCGCGACGAGCTCGTCGACGCCTGGTCGGCTGCCCTGACCCGTGCGGTCGACTTCGGTCACGTCCCCGAGGAGGCCCGGATCCGCGCCGCCTCGGCCCAGATCCACCGGCTCCTCGGCGACACCGCCCGGGCCCGCGACGAGGCCGCCGCGGCACGGGCCCTCGCCGAGAGGCTGGGCGCGCCCGCACTCGTCGCCGACCTCGTCGGCGAGGGGACGACGGCGCCCGCCGCCGCGCCCGGAGCGACCCCTGCGGTCACCCTCACCGCCCGCGAGCTCGAGATCCTCGCGCTCGTCGCCGAGGGCCGGACGAACGGCGAGATCGGCAAGCAGCTCTTCATCAGCACCAAGACGGTGAGCGTCCACGTCTCCAACATCCTCGGCAAGCTCGGCGCGGCCGGGCGGACCGAGGCGGCGGCGATCGCCCGGCGCGACGGCCTGTTGGACTGAGCTACCAGCGAGTAGCGTCGACCTCGTGACGACCGAGGTCCCCGCACCCGCGCCCCCTGCCGACGACACGATCGCGCTCACCATGAGCCGGTTCCGGTCGATGAGCGTCGTCGGCGGGAGCGGCCTGCCGCGCGTGCCTCTCGACCAGCTGCCGCCCGGTCCGCGGTGGCCGGCCCTGGTCCAGACGGTCGCGCTGATGCGCTTCCGGCACCAGTTCCACCCCTGGCTCCAGCGCCGGTACGGCGACGCGTTCACCCTCAACCTCGTGCCCGGCGGCCGCCCGCTGGTGCTCTTCACCGCCCCCGAGGCGACCAAGGAGATCTTCGCCGGGGACCCCGAGGTCTTCCATGCCGGTCGCGGCAACGCGATCCTCGGCCCGATCATGGGCCAGCACTCGCTGCTGCTGCAGGACTCCACCGACCACCACCGCGCCCGCAAGCTGCTCATGCCGGCGTTCCTGGGCCACGCACTGCGCGGGTACCGCTCGATGGTCGCCGAGGTCGCCGCCGACGAGATCGGCGGCTGGCGCGAGGACGAGACCTTCCGGGCGCTGGAGCGGATGAACGCCCTCACCCTCGAGGTCATCCTCCGCGTCGTCTTCGGCGTCACCGACGAGCGCCGGCTGGCCCGGCTGCGGCCCGCCGTCAACCAGACCGTCGAGATCAGCCCCGCGATCCTCCTCGGCTGGGCGTACCCGCGGCTGCAGAAGCTCGGCCCCTGGCGCCGCACGGTCGACAACCAGGTCGAGCTCGACCGCCTCATGTACGCCGAGATCCGCGAGCGCCGCGCCGCCGACGACCTCGACGAGCGGACCGACGTCCTGTCCCGGCTGCTGTCGGTCCACGACGCCGACGGCGAGAACGGGCTCTCCGACATCGAGCTGCGCGACCAGCTCGTCACGCTGCTGCTCGCCGGCCACGAGACGACCGCCTCGGCCCTGTCGTGGGCGCTCGCCGAGATCGGCCACCGCCCCGACCTGGTCGCCCGCGCCCAGCGCGCCGCCGACGAGGGCGACGACGCCTGGCTCGAGGCCGCGCTCAAGGAGTCGATGCGGCTGCACCCGATCATCCCCATGGTGGTGCGGACCCTGATGAAGCCGGCCACCGTCGGCGGCCTCGACCTGCCGGCCGGCACCACCGTCGGGCCCTCGATCATCGTCAGCCACCAGCGCGACGAGAGCTTCCCCGACCCCGAGGTGTTCCGCCCCGAGCGCTTCCTCGGCCCGGCCGCGCAGACCCCGCCGCTCAACGTCTGGATTCCGTTCGGCGGCGGTGTGCGCCGCTGCATCGGCGCCGGCTTCTCGCTCATGGAGGGCGTCGAGGTGCTTCGCGAGGTCTTCCGCCAGTACGACGTCACCGCGGTCGGCTCCGACGTGCCCAAGGTCCGCAACATCACGAGCGTCCCGCGCCGGGGCGCCCGGATCCGGGTCCGGGCCCGGGCGGCGCGCTGACGCCCGGCACCAACGTCGCCGCGACCTCCTCGAAGACGTCCGCGTAGTCGGCGTAGTCGGCGCGCGCCACCGACCCGGTCAGCGTCACCCCGACCCCGTCGACCAGCCAGGACCACTGCTCGGCGACGACCTCCAGCGTCCCGAGCCGGTGCCGCAGCCGGTGCCCGATGCGGTGGTAGACCACCGCGCGGCCGTCGAGGTCGAGCCGGTCGGTGTCCTCGACGTCCAGGCCGTCGAGCTGGCCGGCCAGGGCCGCGAGGGATTCGGCGCGCCAGCGCGCGAGGTCGCCCGCGACGGGTGTCGTGCGGACCACGATCTCGGGCGCGAACCCGCTCGGCGGCGTCATGGGCGCCCGCGCGTGCAGGACCAGCCCGGAGGCCGGGTCGGAGCGCGTGGACCAGCGGTGGGGGACGGCGAGGGTCACGGTGACGGTCATGGCACCGGTGTGCGCGCGGCGCCGGAGGCCCAAACCCAGTGCTTCCGGGCCTGTGGACGGCCGCGGAGAACGGCTGTCGCCAGCGCTCGGGCTCCCTGACTTATGTGAATTGCCTGCATCGTGTAGTACCTTCACGATATGAGCCGCGAGCAGGGTCAGCCCACCGCCGTCGACCAGGTCCTCGAGCTGGTCGTGCTGCTCCACCGCGACATGCAGCTCTCGTTCGAGCGCGACGGGCTCACCGAGGCCCGGGCGCGCCTGCTCTGGGTGCTGCGCGGGGGACCGGTCACCCAGCGCGAGCTGGCCGACGCGCTCGCGGTCACCCCGCGCAACGTCACCGGACTGGTCGACGGCCTCGTCGCCACCGGGTACGTCGCCCGCGCCCCGCACCCGACCGACCGGCGCGCCGTCCTGGTCACCCTCACCGACACCGGGACCACGCTGCTGACCTCGATGGTCGACGGCTACGCCGAGATGCACGAGGTCCTCTTCGGGGCGCTCTCCGAGCGCCAGCTCCGCGACCTGCGCCGCACGCTGACGCTCGTCAACGACCGGCTCCGGGCCCGCGTCGAGCAGGACTGGGGCACGCCGTGAACGCCCTGCGCGCCATCGGCCGCTTCGTCCGGCTCGAGGTCCGGCTCTACGTCGCGCTCGGCCGCTGGCTCGCCCGGCGGGTCGACGTACCGGAGGGGGCGAGGGGCTGGGGCTACAGCCGGATGGTGACGCCGGTGATGTGGCTGTGGATCTTCGGCTCGGCGTGCGAGCTCCCGATCGCCCACGTGCTGGTGCCGTGGGAGGGCGTGCGGATCGCGCTGCTCGTCGTCGGCGTCTGGGGCCTGGTCTGGATGATCGGGCTCCTGGCCAGCCTCAAGGTCTATCCGCACCTGGTCACCCGGACCGGTCTGACGGTGCGCTTCGGCACGCTCGCCCGGATCGCGGTGCCGTGGACCGCGATCGCCGAGGTGCGCTACGACGACCGCGACATCGAGGGCATGGTCCGCACCCTGCGCCCCCGCGAGACCGACGCCGGCACCGAGCTCCACGTCCCGGTCAACAACCGGGTCAACGTGGTGCTCGTGTTCGCCGAGCCCCTGCCGGTCCCGACGCCGAAGGGCGTCGTCGACGCGGTCGCGCTCGGGATCTGGCTCGACGACCCGCGCGACTTCGTCGCCGCGACCCGCGCCGCGATCGCGTCAGCCGGCTCTGTCGGAGGTCCGGTCTAGCGTCGGTCCATGGCCATCGCACGCAGTCCGCAATTCGTCCTCGACTGTCCCGACCCGCGCGTGCTCGCGGAGTTCTACGGCGCCCTGCTCGGGTGGCCGTCGCGCGTCCACGAGCCGGGGGTGTGGATCTCGATCTCCTCGGGCGAGCACCACATCCACTTCCAGGCCGTCGATCCCGACACCTACCGGCCCCCGCAGTGGCCGGGCCAGGAGGTGCCCCAGCAGGTCCACCTCGATGTCGACGTCGACGACCTCGACGAGGCCGAGGCGGCGGTGCTCGCGCTCGGAGCGACCAAGCACGAGCACCAGCCCGGGACGACCTTCCGGGTCTTCCTCGACCCGGCCGGTCATCCCTTCTGCCTGTGCCAGGGCTGAGCCCGCCCGGCCGGCCCGGTCAGCGCACGAACGACGCGCGGACCTCGTCCTCGGTGATGCCGTAGTCCGCGAGGTCGTACTGGTGGGCCGGGCGGCGCGGACCGCTGCGCGACTCGTCGTCGAGCTTGCGGACGGCGCTCTGCGCCTCGGCGCTCCAGGTCAGCCCGAAGGCGTCGTAGATCGCGCCGACGGTGCCGACCGGGTCCTGCACGAAGCCGCGGTAGTCGACGTCGAAGAACTGGCTCTCGTCCGCCTTCTCCCGCGCCTGCCAGAACGCGTCCCACTGCCGGGTGAGGTGGCCGAGCTGGTCGCGCCCGAGGGTCTCGCCGACGAAGGTCGTCGAGTGCCCGTCGGTCGCCTCGGCGGACAGGGAGCAGGCCGACGCGACCGAGGTGACCGGGTCGCGCTGGGTCATCACGACCAGCGCGTCGGGGTAGACCTCCAGCAGCGCGTCGAGCGCGATCAGGTGCGACGGGTTCTTGAGCACCCAGCGCTTGTCCTGGTCGTTCAGGCCGATCAGCTGCAGGTTCCGGCGGTGCCGCTCGTAGGCGTCGGTCCACGGCTGGGTCGCCAGCCAGCGCGAGTACGCCGGCACGTGGGCCAGCGACTCGAAGCCGAGCGACTTGCCGGTCTGGCGCAGCACCCGCCAGCACTCCTCCGGCTCGGTGGCGTCGGAGTAGTGGATGCCCATGAACTCGGGGTTGGTGATGTGGTGCTCGCGGAACGCCGCCTGCATGGCGTTGAAGACGGGGTCGTCCTCCCAGGTCTCCCGCGGCGGGCGCGGCTGGGGGAACTCGGTCAGCCACATCTCCAGGCCCTGGTTCGCCGGGTCGGCGCAGAGCAGCCGGCTGAGCGCCGTCGTACCGGTCCGGGGGAGGCCGAGCACGAAGATCGGCCGCTCGATCGCGACGTCGGCGTGCTGCGGGAACTCGGTGAACCGGGCCTGGGTGAGCAGCCGGGCCACCAGCGCGCTCTTGACCTGCGAGCGCATGAAGTAGTTGCCGACCCCGGTCAGCCCGGCCTCGGCCGAGCCGAGGTCCTCGACCAGGATCCGGAACGCCTCCTCGTGCCCTGGGGCGTCGGCGAAGCCGAAGTCGGTCAGGCCGGTGGTGCGGGTCGCCGCCTCGCAGATGTCCTCGAAGGTGCCGACGTCCGCGCGCTGGCGGGGCTCGCTCATGCGTGGAACTCGCCGCAGTCGACGTTGAGCATCTGCCCGGTCACCGCGGAGGCAAGGTCGGAGGCGAGGAACAGCGTCGCCCGGGCGACCTCGTCGGGGGTCGCGAGCCGCTTGAGGTCGGTCGGCGCGGCCTTCTCGGCGTACACGTCCTCGTGGGTGCGGCCCGACTCCTGCGCGATCCAGTCGAAGTAGGCCTTGTTGACGTCCTCGTAGATGTAGGACGGCGCCACGCTGTTGACCCGGATGCCGCGCGGGCCGAGCTCGGTGGCGAGTGACTGCGCGAGGTGCTCCAGGGTGCCCTTGGAGAGCTTGTAGCCGGAGTACTCGGGCTGGCTGCTGTAGATGACGCAGGAGTTGACCATGATCACCGAGCCGCCGACCTTGTCCTCGGTCGCGGCGAGCGCGTCGGAGAACAGTGCCGAGAGGCGCAGCGGCGCGAAGACGTTGGTCTCGTTGGCGTTGCGCAGGCCCTCGAGGTCGAGCGTGCTGATCGGGTCCATCGGCGGGATGCCGAACGCGTTGTTGATGAGGCAGTCGACCTTGCCGAACTCGTCGAGGGAGGCCTCCACCAGCGCCTTGCGCTGGTCCTCGTCGGTGATGTCGGTCGGGACGACGAGCGCGCGGCGCCCGTAGGACCGGACCACCTCGGCCATCTTCTCCAGGCGCTCGGGGGTACGGCTCGCCAGGACGAGGTCGGCCCCCATCTTCGCGGCCTCCTCGCCCAGGGAGCGACCGAGCCCCGGGCCGACTCCGGACAGTACGACGACCTTGTCGGTCAGCAGATCCACCATGGCCGACAGGGTAGAACGTGTTTCAGTTTTGCGGAAGGGGGTCGGTGCGATCGAGGTCACAGACCGGGCAGCGCAGGCGTGAACTCCAGGGCGACGTACGGCTCGTTGTCGTCGATCTCGTCGTCCGGGTAGACCGCGGTCGCGACGTGCCGCACCCCGTCGAGCGTGAGCGTGACCCGCATCGTGAACGGGAAGCCGCCCAGCCGGGACGCCGCCCGCGCCGGCGCGTCCGGTCCGTCGAACCCGAGGTCACCGACGCACGACCCGCGCGAGCGCCGCGCCGTGATCGTCGTCCCGCGGCCGTTGCCGGCCCGCACCTCGATCTCGGCCGTGGCCTGCCGCGGGCTCGCGGCGAGGCCGGTGACCGACAGCTCCAGGCCGTAGCTGTCGGGCTGCCCGTCGTGGTCCGCGATCAGCGCGAGCCGGGCGGCCGGGGTCGGCATCGGCCCCGCCTGCGGCATCGTCCAGCGCAGCGTGCCCGCCATGTCCCCCCGGCCGGACGCGAACAGGCTGACGTCGTAGGTCCCGGCGGGCCCGAACGGCCGCAGCCGGTACCACCCGTCGCCCAGGTCCTCGACCGGCGCGGTGAGCACGCGTCCCCGGCACCCCTCGAACCGCCCGGAGCGCCCGGCGCGTCCCGCGGAGGTGACCTCGGTCAGGCCCGCCGGCTGGAGCCGGAACCGCGCCACCGGCACGTGGATCAGCAGCTCCGCCGGCGACCCGACCTCGGGCGGGTCCGCGAGGACGCCGTCGACGCACCCACCGGTGACGCAGTAGGTGTCCGGGTGCAGCGCGAGCTCGCGGTCGTCGTACCGGACCCGGAAGGGCGGGGGCGCCTCGATGCCCGTCGGGCCGCGGGTCGGTCCGGCGGTCGTCGTCGCGGTCGCGGCTGCGGGCGGGCGCGTCGCGGTCGGGGACGTGGTCGCGCCCGTCGTCGCCTCCGTCCCGCAGCCGGTCAGGACGGCCGCGAGCAGGAGGGTCGGTACGACGAGCGGGCGCATGGTCGTACGACGGCTCCCGGGTGCCGAAGGGTTCCCTCGTCAGGGCAGCAGCGCCGCCGGGTCGAACCGTACGACGACCGGCTGGTCGACCTCGACCGTCTGGCCGGCGCCCCAGGTGCCGAGCTCGGCGTAGGCGCCCGCGTGCAGCCCGAAGGCGATCACCCGGACCGGGTCGAGCTCGATGCGCCAGTAGCCGGGGATGCCGGCCTCGGCGTAGGCGGCGGCCTTGAGGGTGCGGTCGGTCCGGCGGGTGCTGGGGGAGGCGACCTCGATCACCAGGACGGCGGCGGAGGCCGGCTGCTCGGCCGCCTTCCAGTCGACCTCGGCCCGCCGGACCACGCTGATGTCGGGCCCGACGAGCGAGCGGTCCAGCCGCATGCCGATCTCGCGGAGCGCGACCAGGTCGGCGCCGACCTGGTCGGTGAGGAGCGCGCGCAGGTGGTCGGCGACGAGCTGGTGCAGGGGGTTGGGCTGCGCGTTCACGAACAACCGCCCCTCGACGACCTCGAACAGGTTGCCCTCGGGGAACCGGGCGAGGTCGGCGGGTGTCCACGGCAGGCCGGTCGCGGGGTCGGTGGCGACGACGAGCGTGCCGTCGAGGATCTCGACCGCCCAGCCGTCCTCGGCCCGGAACCGGGCGAGGTCGGCGGCGAGCCACGGGGTGAGGTGGTCGGAGAGCAGGGCGACCGCGACGTCGGGTTCGGTGCGGTGGGCCATGGATCGAGTGTGTCAGCGGGGTGGGTCATGGACCAAGGCTCACCGGGCGCGGGCGATCGACGAACCGCGACGACCTGGCCTGGGGACGACGACGCCGCCCGGCACGGGGTGTGCACGGGCGGCGGTCGTTCGTGGGGCGGGCGGGACGGCCGAGACGAGCAGGGCGGCCGCGGGGCCCGGGCTCAGCTGATCATCCGCCGCGCCACCGCCCGCTGCCGCGCCGCGATCCGCTCCGCGTAGGCCGCGGCCGACAGCCCCGCACCTCCCGCCGACCCGGCGAGCCGGGTGGCGACCTCGGCGACCGGGACGATCTCGACGGTGGGCCCGTCCGCGGCGGTGAGGTCCCGGGAGAGCTGCTGCCAGCGCAGCATGATCGGGCCGGTGCGGTGGCCGGTCGTCTCGAGCCAGTTCGCGGTCGGGGCCGGGGCGCCGTCGACGAGGCCCGGGGGCCGCTCGGAGATGACGAAGCGGAGGAGCCCGTCGTCGTCCGCGACGGCCTGGGCCTTGGTCAGCGACGTCTGGTGGGTCTCGTAGTCGGTGGAGGCGTACCAGTTCGAGCCGATCTGGACGGCCTGGTAGGCGCAGTCGTCGCAGCGGGGGACGGTCACGATCATCGCCTCGTCCTCGGCGAGCTCGTAGTGGCCGATCGAGGAGAACTGCGAGGAGAGCCCGCCGGGGGTGGAGGCGGGGGTGGTGAGGGTGTTGACCGGCTCCTTGAACTGGAAGAAGTGCGGGAACGCGAACCAGGTCTGGATCGAGCCGATCAGCGAGCGGGCGGCGACCTCGTACTTCTTCTGCAGGGTCTCCGCGGAGAGCGGACGGCGGGCCCGGCCGAGGGTGTCGGTGCGCTCGATGGTGAGCGTGCCGCGCGCCTCGGTGTCCCAGTCGTTGAAGACCTCGCGGACGATGAGCGTCTTGGCGCCGGGCTCGGCGACGTAGGTGAACGAGAAGGTCCCGTCGTCGGCGATCTCCAGCTCGCGGTCGTCGAAGGCCATCAGCGAGGTGGCGGCCGACGAGGCGTTGTAGGTCCCGCCCATCACCTGGAACGAGAGGTCCGCGGAGGTGCCGCGGCGGCCGCGGACGACGTACTCCACGCCCTCGCGCAGGTAGGCGTGGAAGTAGACCGCGTCGGGGTTGTCGAGGCCCTGGCGCGAGAACTGGTGCGTCGGGTTGATGAAGAGCGGCTGCTCCAGGTCGTAGTCGAAGGCGGTCTGGAGGGCCATCCGGATCCGGCCGGAGAGGTAGTCGTAGCCCTCCAGCCGGTCGGCCTCGGTCGTGATGAACGGCGCGTTCGCGATCAGCTCCTCGGCCTCGGCGATCGCGTCCTGGAGGGGCTTGGTCAGCCCGAGGGACTCGCTCATGCCGATCAGCCGTTCGCCTTGGCGATGATGTTCTCGGCGTACTGCTCGAGGTGCTTGATCTTGGTCTCGAGCGGCTCGGTGTCGGGGCCCTTGATGTAGGGGACCCGGAAGCCGACGATGCAGTCGGTGACGCCCTTGTCCTCCAGGCGCTTGATGCCGTCGAGGGTGTAGGCGTCGTACGAGATCACGTGGACCTCGAAGTCGTCGCGGGTGTCCCCCTCCTCGGCGCGGATCTCGGCGAGGCGGGTGAGCAGGCGGTCGAGCTCCTCGCCGTCGCCGCCGGCGTGCATCCACCCGTCCCCCTTGCGGACGGCGCGCCGCAGCGCCGCGTCCGAGTGCCCGCCGACGAGCAGCGGGATCTTCTCGGTCGGGGCGGGGCACTGCTGGAGCGGCTCGATGTCGTAGAACTCGCCCTGGTAGCCGAAGAAGGTCGGCTCCTCGCCCGGCTGGGTCAGGCCGCGCAGGATGTCCATGCACTCGTCCATCCGCTTGCCGCGCTTCTCCCACGGCACGCCGAGGGCGGCGAAGTCCTCGGGCCAGGGGGAGAGGCCGACGCCGAGGCCGAGCCGGTTGCCGGACAGGAAGGCGAGCGACGAGGCCTGCTTGGCGACGAGCACCGGCGGCCGGATCGGCAGCTTGAGCACGAACGGCGTCAGCCGCAGGCTGCTCGTCACCGCGAAGAGGTGGCTGCACAGGATGAACGTCTCGATGAACTGCTTGCCGAGCAGGAACTCGCGGTCCCCGGTGTCGGTGTAGGGGTACTTCGAGTCGGACTCCTGCGGGTAGATCAGGCTGTCCGCGATGGTCATCGAGGTGTAGCCCGTCGCCTCGCAGGCCTGGGCGAGCGGGGCGTAGTAGTCGGCGTGGGTCATGCCCTCGGCGAAGGAGAAGCGCATGACCGCCACACTAGAACGCGTTCTAGATTTCTGCCAGAGTGAGTCCCATGGCAGCCACCAAGCCGAAGCCCGACGGCCTCGACAAACCGATCGTCACCACGATCATCAAGTACGCCGCCAAGGCCAACGTGAAGGTCTACCGCCTCACCAACGGCCGGATCGGCGCGAAGTGGCGCATCGGCGCGGGCTGGAAGAAGCCGGTCCCGGTGCTGCTCCTCGACCACGTCGGCCGCAAGAGCGGCACCCGGTTCACCACGCCGCTGCTCTACCTCGCCGACGGCGCCGACCTGGTCGTCGTCGCCTCGCAGGGCGGGCTGCCCAAGAACCCGCAGTGGTTCCACAACCTCGTCGCGAACCCCACGACCACCGTGGCCGTGCCCCGCGAGCGCTCCCGGGCGGTGCGCGCCCGGGTCGCCGGACCCGAGGAGCGGGCCGCGCTGTGGCCCCGCCTCGTCGACCTGTACGCCGACTTCGACAACTACCAGGCCTGGACCGACCGGGAGATCCCGGTCGTCGTCCTCGAGCCCCGCTGAGGAGACCCGATGGACCTACAGGAGCTGATCGACCGCGCCGAGATCACCGACGCGATCACGCGCTACACGCTCGCCGTGGACGAGGGGGACTTCGACCGGCTCGACACCGTCTTCACGCCCGACGCGCACATCGACTACACCGAGAGCGGGGGCGTGGTCGACACCTTCCCGGTGGTCAAGGCGTGGCTGGCCGAGGCGCTGCCGGGCTTCTCGAAGCACCGGCTGCACACGGTCGGGCAGGTCGCCTTCGACTTCGCCGAGGGCCGCGACGAGGCCGCGGTGACGGCGTACTTCCACAACCCGATGCGGATCTCCGACGGCCAGGGCGGCGAGCGCGTCGTCGAGGTGGGCGGGCTCTACCGGCACACGTTCGTGCGGACGGAGGCGGGCTGGCGCTCGCGCCGGCTGCACGAGCAGGTGGTCTGGACGCGCGGTTTCTGATTTCTTCGGGCGCCCTGGACAATGGGCAGGGTGAGCGACCAGCAGGAGCCCCGTGCCGACCGTCCCGTCCTCAACGGACTGGTGGCGCTGGTCGCCGTCGCGGTCGGGGTCGGCCTGATCCTGGGGCTGGTCGCGATGGTCGGCTCCAAGGTGCTCGGCTTCGGCGGCGACGACGGTGACGCGGCCGCCGACACCACGGTGCGCCAGTCGATGTACCTGCCCACGCCGGCCAAGACCGACGAGCCCAGCGGCCCGCTGATCACGCTCCACACCCAGGACCCCGACGAGACCGACACGTCCTCGACCGACAGCACCGACGAGCCGAGCGACGACCCGACCGCCGAGTCGACCGAGAGCGAGTCGCCCAAGGCCGGCGAGATCTCGCTCCAGCCGCTCCAGACGAGCGTCGCCTCGGGCGAGCGGATCTACTTCAGCGGCGTCTACCCCGGCGGTGAGGGCGCGATCCTGCGCGTCCAGCGCTGGGAGAACGGCGGCTGGGCCGAGTTCCCGGCCAGCGTCGGCGTCACCAACGGCACCTTCTCCAGCTATGTCTTCACCGGCGTCGGCGGGCTGAACCGGTTCCGCGTCGTCGACAGCGACAGCGGCACCGTCAGCAACGAGATCCGGATCCAGGTCGGCTGACGGCGGCTGACCGCCGCCGACCCGGACCCGCGCGGGCTCAGTCCGCGCCGGGGATCCAGTCGAAGGTGTCCGGGTGCGGGCCGGTGCGCCCGGCGTCCCCCTCGTCGAGCGCGGCGATCGCGGCGACCTGGTCGGGGCTGAGCGCGAAGTCGAAGATCGCCAGGTTCTCGGCCATCCGCTCGGGGCGCACGCTCTTGGGGAAGACGATGTCGCCCCGCTCGACGTGCCAGCGCAGCGTCACCTGGGACGGCGTCCGGCCGACCTCCTCGGCGATCCGCACGATCGTGGGGTCCTCGAGCACCCGGCCGCGGGCGATCGGCGACCACGCCTCGACGAGCGCGCCGTGACGCAGGCTCGCGGCGCGGGCCTCCTCGTTGGTGGTGAAGGGGTGGACCTCGATCTGGTTGACCGCGGGGACCACGCCGGTGGCCGCGACGATCCGGTCGAGGTGGTCGGGCTGGAAGTTCGAGACGCCTACGGACCGGGCCCGGCCGTCGGCGGTGAGCTCGGTCATCGCCTGCCACGTGGCGACGTAGTCGCCGTCGTACCGGGTCGGGAGCGGCCAGTGGATGAGGAAGAGGTCGACGTGGTCGAGGCCGAGCCGCTCGAGCGAGGCGTCGAAGCTGCGGCGCACGTCGTCGGGCCGGTGGAAGCTGTTGTTGAGCTTGGTGGTCACGTAGACCTCGTCGCGGGGGAGACCGGCGGCGGCCAGGGCGGCACCGACGCCCTCCTCGTTGCCGTACATCTGCGCGGTGTCGAGGTGGCGGTAGCCGGCCTCGAGCGCCTGGGTCACCACCGCCTCGGTGTCGGCGAGCGGCACCTGGAAGACGCCGAAGCCGAGCTGGGGGATGGACGTTCCGTCGTTCAGTGCGAGGCGAGGAATGCTCATGGCCCCACTTTCTCAGGCGGCCGGGAACAACCCCGGGGTCCGACCCGTTGGACCCTATGTCAGACTTGAGTGCATCCGGCTCAACTAACTTGAACCACCACCCCGAATCACGGAGGAGAGACACACATGGCACGAGCTGTCGGCATCGACCTCGGTACGACGAACAGCGTCGTCGCGGTCCTCGAGGGCGGCGAGCCCACGGTCATCGCCAACGCGGAGGGAGCCCGGACCACGCCGTCCGTCGTCGCCTTCGCCAAGAGCGGTGAGGTGCTCGTCGGCGAGGTCGCGAAGCGCCAGGCGGTCACCAACGTCGACCGCACCATCCGGTCGGTCAAGCGCCACATGGGCACCGACTGGACCCAGCACATCGGCGACCCCGTCGACAAGGACTTCACGCCCCAGCAGATCTCGGCGTTCATCCTGCAGAAGCTGAAGCGCGACGCGGAGGCCTACCTGGGCGAGACCGTCACCAACGCGGTCATCACCGTCCCGGCGTACTTCTCCGACGCCCAGCGCCAGGCGACCAAGGAGGCCGGCGAGATCGCGGGCCTCAAGGTCGACCGGATCGTCAACGAGCCCACCGCCGCGGCGCTGGCCTACGGCCTCGACAAGGGCGACGACCAGACGATCCTCGTCTACGACCTCGGTGGCGGCACGTTCGACGTGTCCCTGCTCGAGATCGGTGAGGGCGTCGTCGAGGTCAAGGCGACCAGCGGCGACAACCACCTCGGTGGCGACGACTGGGACAACGCGATCGTCGAGTGGATGGTCAAGAAGTTCAAGGACGCCAACGGCGTCGACCTGGCCGCGGACAAGATCGCCGCCCAGCGCCTCCAGGAGGCCGCCGAGAAGGCCAAGATCGAGCTGTCCTCGTCCAGCGACACCACGATCCACCTGCCCTACATCACCCACGGCGAGAACGGCCCGCTGCACTTCGAGGAGCGGCTGACCCGCTCCGAGTTCCAGCGGCTGACCGCGAGCCTGCTCGAGCGCACCAAGGCGCCCTTCCAGAACGTCCTCAAGGACGGCGGCCTCGCGCTCTCCGCGATCGACCACGTGGTCCTCGTCGGCGGCTCGACCCGCATGCCGGCCGTGACCGACCTGGTCAAGGAGATGCTCGGCGGCAAGGAGCCCAACAAGGGCGTCAACCCCGACGAGGTCGTCGCCGTCGGCGCCGCCCTCCAGGCCGGCGTCCTGGCCGGTGAGGTCAAGGACGTGCTGCTCCTCGACGTCACCCCGCTGTCCCTCGGCATCGAGACCAAGGGCGGTGTCTTCACCACCCTGATCGAGCGCAACACCACGATCCCGACCAAGCGTTCCGAGATCTTCACGACCGCCGACGACAACCAGCCGTCGGTCGAGATCAAGGTCGCCCAGGGCGAGCGGGCCATCTGGTCGCAGAACCAGGGCCTCGGCAACTTCGAGCTGACCGGCCTCCCGCCGGCTCCGCGCGGCGTGCCGAAGATCGAGGTCACCTTCGACATCGACGCCAACGGCATCGTCCACGTCTCCGCCAAGGACCAGGCGTCCGGCCGCGAGCAGTCGATGACGATCTCCGGCGGCAGCGCGCTGTCCAAGGACGACATCGACCGCATGGTCAAGGAGGCCGAGCAGTACGCCGAGGAGGACGCCAAGCGTCGCGAGGCCGTCGAGGTCCGCAACCAGGGCGAGCAGCTCGTCTACACGACCGAGAAGTTCCTGGCCGACAACGGCGACAAGATCCCGGACGACGTCAAGGCCGAGGTGACCACCGACGTCGAGGCGCTCAAGGGCATCCTCGAGAACGCCGAGGCGGACTCCGAGGACCTGACCGCCGCCATCGCCAAGCTGGGTGAGTCCAGTCAGAAGATGGGCGCCGCGATGTACGCCGCCGCCGAGGCCGACTCGGCTGCCGCGGGCGGCACCACCGGTGCCACCGGCGAGGCCGACGACGACGTCGTCGAGGCCGAGATCGTCGACGAGGACACCGAGGGCGACACCAAGTGACCGAGGAGAACCTCACCCCGGAGGAGGGGGAGCTGCAGGAGACTGCGGCTCCCTCGCCCGAGGGCGAGGAGCCCGAGGCGGCCGCGAGCCCCGAGGCGTCCGAGGCGTCCGAGGTGCCCGAGGCCGAGGCCGACGAGCTGACCGTCACCAAGATGGAGCTCGAGGAGCGCACGCTCGACCTGCAGCGCCTGCAGGCGGAGTTCCTCAACTACAAGCGCCGGGTCGACCGGGACCGCGAGCTGCTGCGCGAGAACGCGACGTACGCCGCGCTCACGCCGATCATCGACGTCCTCGACACGATCGACCGGGCCCGTGAGCACGAGCCGCTCGAGGGTGGCTTCAAGGCCACGGCCGAGCAGCTCGAGCGCGTGGTCGCCGGACTGGGACTGGTCAAGTTCGGCGAGGTCGGCGACGCTTTCGACCCGACGGTGCACGAGGCGCTCTCGCACATCGGCACCGACGCCGAGGTCGAGGTGACCACCTGCAAGGTGATCGCCAAGGCCGGCTACAAGATGGGCGACCGGGTGGTCCGCGCGGCACAGGTGCTCGTGGTCGACCCCGCTTGATGAACGACACGACAACGACGAGGAGGGAGGTGCGCGATGAGTGACGACGGCATCCGGTCCGACTGGGCGACCAAGGACTTCTACAAGGAGCTCGGGGTCGCCAAGACCGCGTCGCAGGACGAGATCAAGAAGGCCTACCGCAAGCTCGCGCGCGCCAACCACCCCGACTCGCACCCCGACGACACCGCCAAGCACGACAAGTTCAAGGCGGTCGCCGAGGCGTACGACGTGATCGGCGACGCCGAGAAGCGCACCAAGTACGACCAGGCGCGCGACATGTTCCGCCGGGGCGGCTTCCCGGCCGGCGGCGGTTTCGGCGGCGGTGCGGGCTTCGGCGGTGGCGGCAACGTCAACGTCGAGGACCTGCTCCGCGAGCGGGCCGGCGGCGGAGGTGGCTTCGGCGACCTCTTCGGCGACCTGTTCGGCGGAGGCTTCACCCAGAGCCGCCGGGCCCAGCGCCCGGCGCGCGGGGGAGACCTCGAGACGACGGCGACGATCGGCTTCACCGAGGCGCTCGAGGGCGTCACGGTGTCGCTGCGGATCAGCTCCGACGGTGCCTGCGCGACTTGCCACGGCACCGGCGGCAAGCCCGGCACCCAGCCGCACGTCTGCCCGACGTGCGAGGGCAGCGGCTTCGTCACCGCCTCGGTCGGTGGGGCGTTCTCGATGAACGAGTCCTGCCCGACCTGCGGTGGCCGCCAGCTCGTGTACGACGACCCGTGCCCCACGTGCCACGGCACCGGGCGCGGTCAGTCGGCGCGCACGATCCAGGCCAAGATCCCCGGCGGGGTCAAGGACGGCCAGCGGATCCGGCTGCGCGGCAAGGGCGCCCCGGGCGAGAACGGCGGTCCGGCCGGCGACCTCTACGTCACCGTCAAGGTGACCGGGCACCGGGTGTTCGGCCGCAAGGGCGAGAACCTCACGATCGACGTCCCGGTCTCGTTCGCCGAGCTCGCGCTCGGCGCCGAGATCAAGGTGCCCACCCTGGGTGGCGCGCCGGTGACCCTCAAGGTCCCGGCCGGCACCCCCAACGGGCGCACCTTCCGGATCCGCGGCAAGGGTGCGGTCAAGGGCGAGTCCCGTGGCGACCTGCTCGCCACGGTCGAGGTGCAGGTCCCGAGCAACCTCGGCGCGGAGGCGAAGGAGGCGCTCGAGGCCTACGCCGCCGCGACCGCCGACACCCCGCTGCGCGCGGGTCTCTACGACGAGGCGCGCTGATGAGCGCCGTCCGTCCGCCCCAGGGCCCTCCCGGTGCGGAGGATGCCGTCTACGTCATCAGCGTGGCCGCGCAGCTCAGCGGTCTGCACCCGCAGACCCTGCGCACCTACGAGCGCGTCGGGCTGATCACGCCCGGCCGCACGGGCGGCGGCGGACGGCGCTACTCCTACCGCGACATCGAGCGGCTGCGCGAGATCGCCGACCTCACGGCGTCCGGCATCGGCATCGAGGGGGTGCGCCGGATCCTCGACCTCGAGAACGCCGTCGTCGCCCTGCGCGCGCGCAACGCCGAGCTGGTCGCCGATCTCGACGCCGCGCACGAGGCGCTGCGCCAGGCGCTGGCCGCCCGGCCGGTGCCGCGCAGCAACCTCCCCGCGCTGCCTGAGGCGCCGGTCGGCCAGTCCGTCGTGGTCTGGCGCCGGCACTCCTGAGCCGCTGCCCTAGCGCGGGTAGGTCCCGAGCCGGGCCTCGGTCCAGCACGACCGGTCGTCGATCCCGTCGGGGGTCGCGTTCGTCGTGCCGTTGGCGTTGAAGCCGATGTCGTCCTTGAACGGCAGCACCTTGATCACCAGGTTCGGCAGCGTGATGTCGCCGGTGACCTGGGCCTGCCAGAGCTGGCCGTAGACCTGGGTCAGCGCACCCCGCGTCGCGTCGATGCCGGTGAAGCCCTGGCCGTTGACGTGCCCGCCGTTGCCGGTGCCCGAGTAGGCCTGCGGCCCGGTGCCGTCGGGGCGGTAGAAGCCGCCGTCGTACGTCGCGGGGACCCCGAACGGGTTCGCCGTGTACGGCGGCGCGCCCGGCGCCGTGGTCAGGTCGGTCGTGGCCTGCCCGATCTGGGTGCTGCCCTGGAGGTTGATCCCGGCCCCGCGCAGGCTGGTCACGTCGAGCGCGGCGTCGGCCGCGGTGATCTCGGCGGCGCTGGTGCCGTCGCCGGCGGTCAGCTTGAGGGTGACCTTGATCGGACCGAGCGACTCGGTCTTGGACACGCACAGGCCGTCGAGCGAGGCGCGGGCGAAGCCGGCGCGCAGCAGGTTCTTCCAGGTGCCGTTGCCGAGCCGGACGGGGGCCATGCCGAAGGCGGCGTCGTCGGCGGTGATCCGCGAGGACGAGAAGGTGGCGTTGCCGTCCTGGACGATGATCCGCGCGTCGAACCCGAACGCCTCGTGCCAGGTCGCGGTGCCCAGGCCGGCCAGGGCGGCGAACGAGACCGCGAGCGCGCCCGCCGTACGGCGCCAGCGGGTCCCGTGGCGGGGCGTGGCGTCCATCAGCCGACCGAGATCGTGGTGTGGGGCAGCTGGACGGAGTTGAGCGGGTTGCCGGAGCCGTCGACCGGGACCTGGGTGTAGGGATCGGTCGGGTTCTGCCGGTGGGTGACGAGGTAGAAGAAGTCGAGGTTGACCCCGAGCAGCGTGTAGTTCGAGCCGCCGCCGAGCCACTGGGCGAGACCGCCCGCGAAGTCCTCGGCGCTGAGCTCGCAGGTGCCGCCGATGCCGAGGAAGCCACCGCGCGCGGTGCCGCCGACGATCCCGCAGGCCAGGTGGGTCGCGGTCGGCAGCTGGGCGACCGGCACGGTGAACGAGCTGGAGGCCGTGGCGAGCACCTCGGTCCAGACGCCGGTGCCGCCGATGGTGATCGCCTGGTCGGGCTTGATCGTCAGCCGGTAGGGCGTGGCGGACTTGGGGGCGGGCGCGTCGCCGCTGTCGGCGTACAGCTGGATGTCGGTGGTGCCCGCCGCCGGGCAGGTGGAGACCGGGTTGGTCTTGGACGTGCAGAACTGCAGCCCGCTGAACGCCACCTGGTAGAGGTCGGTGCGCGAGCCGGCCGCGGCGTAGTAGACGGTGCCGGGGAGCTTGCGGCCGTACGCCGTGCGGATCTGGCCGATCGCGGCGTCCGGGTTGGACGTGGCGACATTGCCCGACTGCAGGTGCCAGCGGACGCCCGCGAGGCAGGGATAGGTCCGCCCGGCGGCGTTGAAGTCGCCCGAGCCGTTGTCGAGCTGGACCTCCTGGCGCCGCTGCTGGGGGTTCGCGCTGCCCGGCTGGTCGCAGGCGAACGGCTGGTAGGCGCCGCTCTGGGCCTGGCCGCGCGCGTCGTCGCCGACCCGCGGGACCAGGACCGCGGCCGTCACCACGGCCAGCGCCGCGAGGACGACCAGCAGCCGCTGGCGGCGTACCGACAGGGTCACGCGGACACCGGGGTCGTCGAGGCCGTCGGGGTGGTCGTGGTGGTCGCCCGGCGGCGCCCGCCGCGGACCCGGCGCGGCCGCTTCTCGCCCCAGGCCCAGATCATCGAGCCGCCGAGGATGCCGAGCACCGAGCCGACCAGGTAGCCGCCGAGGTTGACCGAGACGAAGGCGCCGAGCGCGAGCAGGACGGCCAGGATGCCCACCAGCCCGCGGTAGTGCGGCGCGAACCAGGCGACGAGGCCGAACAGCACGAGCGCACCGCCGAGGATGTAGCCGGCCGAGTAGCTCCACCCGCCGCTGACCGCGAGCACGAACGAGAAGTACATCGACCGGACCAGCCAGGCGCCGGCCAGCACGCACCACAGGCCGCCCCAGAACGGCCGGGTACCGCGGAACGTGCGGAAGCCCCGTCGTCCCGCGCCGAGCACGCGCAGCGCCTGCGCCGCGGCGGCCATCAGCCCGCCGCCTGGGTCGGGCAGTCGGCCTGGGTCTTGTGCCCGGGCAGCACCTTGATCTTGAGGTTCGGCAACGTGATCGCCCCCTGCAGGTTGATGCCGTAGGTGTCGCCGCCGAGCCCGCCCACGTTGAGGCGATCGACGGAGAGCCCGAAGTTGCCGGCGCTCGGCCTGCTCTGGCCGGCCGGCCACTGGATCCCCGCGGTGGCGTCGACGGTGTCGGCGCTCTGGCCGAGGTTCATGCCGCTGATCAGGTTGCCGAAGCCGCTGAGCGAGCGGGAGTTCACGAACAGGTTGCTCGCGGTGATGTGGTTGCCGCCGGTGAGCAGTCCGTTGGCGTCGAAGGTGAGCGTGTTGCCGGCGCCGTCGGTGGTGGTGTTGGTGCCGTTGGCGAACGAGCTCCGCACCGGGACGCCGGCAAGGATCATCAGCGTCACCTCGCCCACGACCGGGATGCTCTCGTGCGCGATCGCGCAGAGCCCGGCCAGCTTGGCCGAGCGGATGCCGAGCTCGGCGACCCCGCCGTCCTGGCCGGTCGCGGTGTCGTTGGTGGCGAGGAAGCCCGCGGCCTGGGCGCCCTGGAGGTAGTTCGAGTAGAGCTCGAACTCCTGGTTCGCCGTCGTGAAGTTCACCGCCAGCACGTTGCTGCTCACCAGCTGGAACATCGCGACCAGCGCGGCGAGCCCGCCGGCGAGCGGCACCAGCGCCCGCCGGCGGGTGCCCATCCGGGCGTCGGTCATCGTCGGGTCCGCTTCTGCGCGCGCCGCTCGGCGCGGGCGGCGTCCTTGGCGGCGAAGCGCTCGAGCTGCTTCTCGGAGTACGGCGTCCACGAGAACACCAGTCCGGCGCCGAGGATGCCGAGCACCATGCCGATCAGCCAACCCCCCAGGTTGGCCAAGGGCAGCGAGGCGACGGCGAGCATCAGCGCGACGATCGCCGGGAAGTGCCGCTGGGCCGGGACGACGACCGCGATCCCCGCGGCCGCGGCCATGCCGCCGGCGATCAGCAGCGGCGTGATGCTGCGGACCCCGACGGTCGTGTAGAACTCGAAGGTCCCGCCCAGCAGCGGGCGGGCGATGAAGTAGGCGCCCAGGGCGAGGATCACCGCGCCCCAGAACGGCCGGGTCCGGCGGAAGCGGGCGAAGCCCCGCCAGAGCGCGACGGGCCGGCTGGCCCGGACGGTGGTGACGGGGGCGGCCTCGGCCGCCGGGGTGGTGACGATGTCAGTCATGCGAGGTCCCTACGAGAAGGCGGGTGCCTCGTGGGGCGCGCGGCCGCACGCCCCACGAGGTGGGGTGCTGAGACGAGCCGGCGTCAGTTGCCGAGCGCGACCTTGAGCGACAGGTTGTCGAGGGCGAGGCTCTCGAGCGTGATCGCGTACGCGGTGGCGTGGACGTTCGGCAGGTCGGCCGAGGAGCTCGTCAGGGCGAACCCGTCGGCGACGTACCCGCTGTCGGTGGCCGTGTTGGTGAACCCGGCCTGGGACTGCGCGACACCGATGGTGGTGGTGCCGAGCGTGGCGCCGTCGGGCGTGTCGAGCGTCTTGGCGTTGAGCCCCACCGCTCCGAGCCCGATCGTGGTGTCGGTCGAGCTCACCTCGAGGTGCGCCGGCAGGTTGATCAGCGGGATGGTCACGTTCGGCGTGATCACCTTGATGCCGCTGGCGTTGGTGTTCGCCCCGGTCTCGGCGTAGATCGTGGCCTGGTTGCCCCCGGCGACGTTGGCCGCGCCGGTGCGCGCCTTGAGGCCGTCGCTGGTGATCCGGTCGCTGGTGAGCGTGAACCCGTCGGCCGACGACAGCACGGCGCCGACCATTCCCTGCAGCATGGCGACGCCGAGCCCTGCGGTGAGCAGGGTGGCCGGAACCGTCACGGCTGCGAACCGACCCAGACGGGTACGGCCCATTCCTTCTACCTTGTTCAACTTTCCTCCCAAAGGGCATCCGCCGATCCCTCCCGAACCGGCGGTGGAGCGAGGCCGCATCCCCATGCCCTTGGCCTACGCGTGACGGAGTGTGACACACATCGCACGGAAAGCGCGACACCCTGTCGCGTTTTCTTCTCAGGTGCCCGAGCCCCCTGCCGAGGGCCGTCGCGATGACCTACCGTTGCGCGTCGTGAGCCACCGTGCGGAGTCCCGTCGCCCCTGGGTACGCCGCGTCCTGGGCGTCGGCGCACTGGTCGTCTTCTTCGTCGTGATGCTCGCCGTGATCGCGGCGCTGGCGTTCTCGGTCAAGGTCTCCGGAAGCAGCATGGAGCCCACGCTCTCGACCGGGGACCGGCTCCTCGTCGACCCGTTCGGCACCGGCGAGATCGCTCGCTTCGACATCATCGAGAGCACCCTCGGCGATCGCGAGATCCCGGTCGTGAAGCGGGTGATCGGGCTCCCGGGCGACCAGGTCCGGGTGCGGCTGGAGAAGGCCGGGCCGCCGGTGGTCGAGGTCCGCCCGGCGGGCGCGCGGACGACGTACGTGGTGGCGAACCCGACCTGGCCCGGTCGGACGGGCGACAAGGTCGCGCCCTGCTGCGCCGACGACGGCACCTCGCTGCGACCGGACGTCCGTCCGGCGTGGGCGACCGTGCCCGACGGCGGCTACTGGGTGATCGGCGACAACTGGGGTGGTTCGGACGACTCGCGCACGTTCGGGTTCGTGACCGCGGGGCAGGTGCGGGCCCGGATCGTCTACCGGCTGCAGCCGCTGGGCGAGCTGGGGCCGGTCCCGAACGACGCCCGGCTGGTCGAGGTTGCTGCGACACCGTGACCTGAGATCCCTGTGCCGTCCGCCACAACACGCGTTAACCTCCACCCGTCGGGACCGTCGCGTGCCATGGGGTGCGGCGGGGCTCGCGGGATCAGGGGGTGCGCGTGGACGCGGTGCTGAGGTGGCTGGAGGACTGGGTCGACCACGTCGACTGGTTCGCCTTCATCTCGATCCCCTTCTTCACCGGCATCATCGGCTGGCTGATCAACTGGTCGGGCCTGTGGATGCTCTTCAAGCCGATCACCTTCCACGGCTACCGGGTGCCCGGGCTGCGCGAGGTGGCCGCCGTGCTGCCGCGCAAGCTCCAGGAGATCCCCGGCCTGATGGAGGGCGGTGTCGGCTGGCAGGGCATCGTCCCGGCGCGCGCCGCCAAGATGGGCAGCATCGCGGTCGACAAGGTCATCGCCAAGCTCGGTACGCCGGCGGAGTTCTACTCCCAGCTCGAGCCCGACCAGATCGCCGAGCACATCGTCGCGGTCTTCCGCCCCGACCTGCCCGAGCTGGTCGACGAGGTGATGATGCGCGAGCACCCGCGGCTGTGGCGCGACCTGCCCCGGCCGGTGCGGCAGGCGGTCATCGACCGGGTGCAGGCGCAGCTGCCGGGCGTGGTCAAGACGATCACCGACGAGATCGGCGTCCACATCGACCAGCTGCTCGACCCGAAGATCATGGTCATCGACCACTTCCGCAAGAACCCCGAGCTGGTCGTCAAGGTCTTCAAGGACGTCGGTCAGCGCGAGCTCAACCTGATGGTCGCCTTCGGCTTCATCTTCGGCTTCCTGCTCGGCGTACCGGTCGCGATCATCGACCAGACCTGGCACATCTGGTGGCTGCTGCCGCTGCTGGGCGTCTTCGTCGGCTGGACCACCAACCTGCTCGGCATGTGGCTGATCTTCGACCCGCCGGAGGAGAAGCGGATCCTCGGCATCAAGGTGCAGGGCCTCTTCCTGCGCCGCCAGGACGAGTGCGCCGAGGTCTATGCGCGGATCATCGCCGACGACGTGATCACGCTGGAGCGCATCGGCGACTTCCTCATGGACGGCCCGCGCGGTGACCGCACCCGCCAGATGATCGCCACCGCGATGCGCCCCGCCATCGACAAGGCCGCCGGACCGCTGCGCGGCGCGGTCAACGTCGCGATGGGCGGACGTCGTTACGACAGCATCAAGGACTCCTTCGCCCAGGAGGCCGTGGGGCGCACCATCACGCCGTTCCGGGACGCCGAGTTCAGCCGCCAGCAGTCGGAGAAGATCCGGGTGCTGATCGCGCGGCGCACCAAGGAGCTGCCGCCCAAGGACTTCGTCGAGATGATGCGCTCGGCGATCAAGGAGGACGAGTGGATGCTCTACGCCCACGGCGCGATCATGGGCGCGGCGGGCGGGTTCCTCCACCTCGGCATCTTCAATTGGGGCTGGATACCCGGCTTCCCCCCGTGACCACCGTGACCACCGAAAGGGCGGCCATGACCGACGACCTCGACAACGACGGACTGCCGCGGCTGCCTGCGCTCACCGGGCCCGCGGTCGCCGAGTCGTTGCCCGGACTGGCGCGGGTCGCCGGGTCGGCCGCGCTGCACACCGCCGGCTGGGGCGTGCGTACGACGACCCGCAACTGGCTGCGCGTCGGCAAGGCCGTCACCAGCCGCGACGAGGCCGCCTCGCTGATCCGCGACGTCGGCTCGTACGTCGGCGCGCTGGGCGAGGTCGCCCGGCAGGTCTCCGGAGGGGTCCCCGTGGCCACCGCGCTGCTGCGGGCCGGCGAGTCGCTGGGCGGTGGCACCGCCGCGCCCGAGCGCCGCGAGTTCGCGCCCGCGCCCGTCGTGGACGGCCAGGTCGTCGGCTCGCGCCCCCAGACCCTGCGCGACCGCGGCAACGAGCTGCTCGCGCGCTCGCGCGACGTGTGGAGCCAGGACGACCGGCACCCCGCCTTCGACCGGATCCTCGACGAGCTCGCGCCCGACGAGGCGCGGATCCTGGTGATGCTGCTGCGCGACGGGCCGCAGCCGTCGGTCGACGTCCGCACGGGCGGGCCGATCGGGATGGTCAACAGCCAGCTGATCGCGCCGGGGCTCAACATGCTGGGGCCGCGGGCCGGGCTGCGCTACCTGGACCAGGTGCCGTCGTACATCAACAACCTGTTCCGGCTCGGGCTGATCTGGCTCTCGCGCGAGCCGGTGCGCGACCACCTGGAGTACCAGGTGCTCGAGGCGCAGCCCGACGTGCTGGGCGCGATGCACTCGGTGAAGTTCGCCAAGGTGGTCCGGCGCAGCATCCACCTCACGCCCTTCGGCGACGAGTTCTGCCGGCTCGCCCTGGTCGACGAGGAGACCGCGAGCGGCGACCTGCCCGAGCACGAGGCGCCGCCCGAGATCGACAACGGCCCCTAGCCCTAGCGGATGATCCGGCCGCCCGTCGCCGCCCACCAGCGGGCGCCGGCGCGGACCGGTGCCGGTAGCCGCCGGGCCGCGGCGAGCGCGCCGAGCTCGGGCTGCTCGGACATGCCCGCGGCGAACAGCGCGTCGCGGGCCACCTCGTCGTCCGCGGTGACCAGGCTGCGGAGCAGGTCGCCCGGCAGCGGGACGCCGGCCCAGCCGCAGATGCTCAGCCCGGCGCCGCGCACGACCGGGTCGGGGGAGGCCAGCCACGGCACCGGATCGGCGGTCTCGAAGGGGATCATCAGGGTCGAGAACGCGTACGCCGCCCCGTGCCGGGTCGTCTCGTCCGGCCCGTCGAGCGCCGTGACGCACAGCCGCTCGCGGACCGCGTCGGCGAACGGTGAGGCGGCGAGCAGGAAGCAGGACGTCGTCACGTGGGTGGCGCGGAAGTCGTAGAGCACCTCGAAGAGCAGACGCGCCAGCATCGTCTCGCCCTGGCTCGACCCGGTGATCT
The DNA here is from genome assembly GCF_024662235.1 of Pimelobacter simplex. Lineage (GTDB taxonomy): Bacteria > Actinomycetota > Actinomycetes > Propionibacteriales > Nocardioidaceae > Nocardioides. Next base: position 4,119,626 of record NZ_CP096276.1, on the reverse strand, counting down.
GGCCGGCGAGCGCGGAGGCGTGGGCGAAGTGGCGGTTGCGCCGGCTGCGGTTCCAGGCGGCGGCCCGGCGCGGCTCGACCAGCTCCTCGGTGAGCAGGGCCCGGACGGCCGCACGGAACTCGGGTGGGCAGCACGCGAGCGTGCCGCTGAGGATCGGCTGGCGCAGCGGGTCGCCGGCCGCCGCGTCGCAGGCGGCGGCGAACACCGGCACCAGCGGCAGCCAGTCGGAGCGGCGCAGGCCGCCGACGCTGCGCATGTTCTGGATGCCGAGGCAGCCGGAGCGGGCGACCAGCCAGGACTCGTGCCCGAGCAGCTCGCCGCACCAGGTGACGAGCTCGGGGGTGGGTCGCTCGGTGACCGCGCTGAGCAGGTCGCCGGAGCGCTGGATGCCGGGGACCTCGAGCGCCTGGCGGATCTCCTCGGCGACCACGTCGCCGTACGGGCTGCAGCGGAGCTTGCTCAGCGCCTCGTAGCGCAGCTGGTAGGCCGCGCCCGCCGAGCGCCCGACCTCGCCGACCAGCCGCGCGACCAGCGGGCGGACCGTCGCGGTGGGCAGGCCGAAGGGGGTCAGCGTGTGGTACTCCGCGAACCGCAGCCAGTCGTGGCCGGCGACCTCGTCGACCGCGACGGCGTCGCAGGCGGTGCTGAAGCCGGCGAGCGTCGGCTCGGGGAGATAGGGCTCGGTGTCGGCCGGAGCGTACGAGAACGTGCGCGCCAGGACGTCGACCGGTGCCCGCAGGTGACCGTAGGGCAGCCCGAGGGACCGTTCGTAGGCCGCGATCACCCGCCCGCTGCGCCGGCCCGCCGTCTCGACCCGCGACAGCGTCGCCGGGGACAGCGCGCTCTCCTCGCCGGCCCGCCGGGCCAGCTCCCGCAGCGGTACGCCGGCCGCGGCGCGCGTCGTCCGCAGCAGCCAGCCGATCCGCGCGGACACGTCGATCCGGGCGCCCGCCAGCGGGGAGGGGTCGTCGATCTCATCGGTGTGCCGAGCCACCAGGACATGGTGCCCCGGCGACGTCGCTCCTGCCGCGTTTCAGCACCGGTCGGGACCGAAACAATCGCCGCGGAGGTCGCGCGTCGTGCCACCGTGGACAGGCGCGGTCGGCCCTGTGGCCAGCACGGTGTGGGGTCGTGGCCTTCTCCGGGGACCAGGAGGACAGCCCGGGCCGACCGTGACGCACCGCCCACCGGGTGACCCGGCGGGCGACATCCGCGGGCCGACCATGAGGCTGCTCCCCGTACGCCCCTCGAGAGGCTGGGTGCGGGTGGTCGGCGTCGGCAACACCGACACGCGGAAGGGTGGTGCGCCGCGGAACCGGTTCGTGCCCGTGGTCGTGCGGCACGGATGACGGCGCTCGCAGATTTCTCAGAGTTGAGTGGAATGGACTCAACTTTGCTGACGTTGAGGTGGTCAAGTCGATCATCCCAACGACACAGGAGAGACTCTGCACATGAGCCAGTTCGGGGCCGACAAGTTCACCACCCGTAGCCGCGAGGCGATCGAGGCCGCCCAGCTTGCCGCGACCACGGCGGGCAACACGACCGTCGAGCCCATCCACCTGCTCGTCGCGCTGCTGCTGCAGAACGACGGGACCGCGGCCAGCCTGGTCGCGAAGGCGGGCGTCGACGTACCTCAGGTCGTCCACGCGGCGTCCGCGGCGCGCGACGCCCTGCCGCGGGCCAGCGGCGCGACCGTCCAGCAGCCCTCGGGCTCGGCCGCGCTCACCCGCGTGCTGGCCTCGGCGCTCGACCTGGCGCGGTCGATGAAGGACGACTACGTCGCCTCGGAGCACCTGCTCATCGCGCTGGCGACGGTCGAGTCGAGCGCGCGCACCGTGCTGACCGACGCCGGGCTGACCGAGGAGGGGCTGCGCGCCTCCCTCGCGGCCGTGCGCGGCGACCGGCGGGTGACCAGCCAGGACGCCGAGGACACCTACGAGGCGCTGGAGAAGTACTCCGTCGACCTCACCTCCGCGGCCGAGGACGGCAAGCTCGACCCGGTCATCGGCCGGGACCAGGAGATCCGCCGGGTGATCCAGGTGCTGAGCCGGCGGACCAAGAACAACCCCGTGCTCATCGGCGAGCCCGGCGTCGGCAAGACCGCCGTCGTCGAAGGCCTCGCCCAGCGCGTGGTCGCGGGCGACGTCCCCGACAGCCTCAAGGGCAAGCGGGTGCTGAGCCTCGACCTGATGGGCATGGTCGCGGGCGCCAAGTACCGCGGCGAGTTCGAGGAGCGGCTCAAGGCCGTCCTCGACGAGATCAAGCAGGCCGAGGGCAAGGTCATCACGTTCATCGACGAGCTGCACACGGTCGTCGGCGCGGGCGCCGGCGGCGACAGCCAGATGGACGCCGGCAACATGCTCAAGCCGATGCTCGCGCGCGGTGAGCTGCACATGATCGGTGCCACCACGCTCGACGAGTACCGCGAGTCGATCGAGAAGGACCCCGCCCTGGAGCGCCGCTTCCAGCAGGTGTTCGTGGGGGAGCCCTCGGTCGAGGACACCATCCAGATCCTGCGCGGCATCCTGGAGAAGTACGAGGCCCACCACGGCGTCCGGATCACCGACGCCGCGCTCGTGGCCGCCGCGACCCTCTCCGACCGCTACATCACCGGCCGCCAGCTCCCCGACAAGGCGATCGACCTCGTCGACGAGGCCGCGTCCCGGCTGCGCATGGAGATCGAGAGCAGCCCCGAGGAGATCGACCAGCTCCGCCGCCAGGTCGACCGGCTCAAGATGGAGGAGTTCGCGCTCGCCAAGGAGTCCGACGACGCCTCGCGCGAGCGGCTCGACGTCCTGCGCCAGGACCTCGCCGACAAGGAGGAGGAGCTGCGCGGGCTCGAGGCCCGCTGGGAGCGGGAGAAGTCCGAGCTCGAGGGCGAGGGCGCGCTGCGCCGCCAGCTCGACCAGCTGCGCGTCGAGGCCGACAAGCTGACCCGCGAGGGCAACCTGGCCGGCGCCAGCGAGGTCCTCTACGGCCAGATCCCTGCCCTGGAGCAGCAGATCAAGGCCGTCGAGGCGGTCGAGGACGCCGAGCCGGTGGCCGAGAAGCTCGTCGGCGAGGAGGTCGGCGCGGCCCAGGTCGCCGAGGTCGTCGAGGCCTGGACCGGCATCCCCACGGGCCGCCTGCTCCAGGGCGAGACCGCCAAGCTGCTCGACATGGAGCAGGCCATCGGCGCCCGCCTGATCGGTCAGGCCGACGCGGTGCGCGCCGTCAGCGACGCCGTACGACGGGCGCGGGCCGGGATCTCCGACCCCGACCGCCCGACCGGCTCGTTCCTGTTCCTCGGCCCCACCGGTGTCGGCAAGACCGAGCTCGCCAAGTCGCTGGCCGACTTCCTGTTCGACGACGACCGGGCGATCGTCCGCATCGACATGAGCGAGTACGCCGAGAAGCACTCCGTCGCGCGCCTCGTCGGTGCCCCTCCGGGCTACGTCGGCTACGACGAGGGCGGTCAGCTCACCGAGGCGGTGCGCCGGCGTCCCTACTCGGTCGTCCTGCTCGACGAGGTCGAGAAGGCCCACCCCGAGGTCTTCGACATCCTGCTGCAGGTGCTCGACGACGGCCGGCTGACCGACGGCCAGGGCCGCACGGTCGACTTCCGCAACACGCTCCTGATCCTCACCTCCAACCTGGGCTCGCAGTACCTCGTCGACCTGACGATGGACCCCGCGGCGCAGAAGGAGGCGGTCCTGGGTGTCGTGCGCCAGGCGTTCAAGCCCGAGTTCCTCAACCGGCTCGACGAGATCGTCACGTTCGACGCGCTGACCCGCGACGACCTCGCGCACATCGTCGAGCTCCAGCTGCGCTCGTTGGAGGCCCGGCTCGCCGGCCGGCGGATCACCCTCGCGGTGACGCCGGAGGCGCGGGCCTGGCTCGCCGACGCCGGCTACGACCCGGCCTACGGCGCCCGGCCGCTGCGCCGCCTGGTGCAGACCGCGATCGGCGACCCGCTCGCGCGGATGCTCATCGGCGGCGAGGTCGCCGACGGCGGCTCGGTCACGGTCGACCGCGGCGACGACGGGCTCGTGCTCACCGCCTGAGCACGCCCGGCCCGCAGCACCCGAGGGCTCCCCGGACCACGGTCCGGGGAGCCCTCGGCGGCTCCGGGTGGTGCGCCGGACCACAGCGGCGGCAAGACGGCGTCAACGGGCGCTAAGAACGCATCAAGACACGGGGTTCCGGGCGGGAGCCGGGCCAGGCTCGGCCACATGAGTATTGAAAGCGGCCTGCTGATCGCGGGGGTGATCGCCGTGGCGATCTACCTCCTCGTGGCCCTGGTCCTCCCGGAGCGCTTCTAGACATGTCCGACACGCTTGCCGGGCTGCTGAGCGTCGCAGTCCTGGCCCTCCTCCTCGCGGCCGTGTACGTCCCCCTCGGCGACTACATGGCGCGCGTCTACACCTCGTCCCGTCACCTGCGCGTGGAGCGCCTGGTCTACCGCCTCAGCGGGGTGCGCCCCGACGTCGAGCAGAGCCCGAAGGCCTACGCGCTCAGCGTCGTGGGCTTCTCGCTCGTCGGCGTCGTGGTGCTCATGGCCATCCTGATCGGGCAGTCCCACCTGCCGATGAACCGGGACCTGCCCGGGATGCCGTTCTGGATGTCCTTCAACACCGCGGCGTCCTTCGTGGCCAACACCAACTGGCAGTCGTACGCCGGTGAGTCCACCCTCGGCTTCACGGCCCAGATGGCCGGGCTGGCGGTGCAGAACTTCCTGTCCGCGGCGGTCGGCATGGCGGTCGCGATCGCGCTGGTCCGCGGCTTCGTGCGGGTCAAGGACGGCACGCTGGGCAACTTCTGGGTCGACCTGACCCGGGGCACCCTGCGGATCCTGCTGCCGATCGCCTTCGTGGGCGCTCTGCTGCTCATCGCGGGCGGTGTCATCCAGTCGTTCTCGGACTCGACGATGCACACGCTCTCGGGCGCCGACCAGGTGCTCACCGGGGGACCGGTCGCCAGCCAGGAGGCGATCAAGGAGCTCGGCACCAACGGCGGCGGCTTCTTCAACGCCAACTCGGCGCACCCGTTCGAGAACCCCAGCGGTTTCACGAACCTGCTCGAGATCTTCCTGATCCTCGTCATCCCGATCGCGCTGACCCGCACGCTCGGCACCCTGCTCGGCAAGCGCCGCCAGGGCCTGGCCGTGCTCGGCGCGATGCTCTTCCTGATGGCGGTCTCGCTGACCGTGGTCACCGCGGCCGAGGTCGGCGGGCACTCGGTCACCGCGCAGGCCGCGGGTGCCGCGATGGAGGGCAAGGAGACCCGGTTCGGCGAGTGGGCCTCGGCGCTGTTCGGCATGGCCACCACCGGTACGTCGACCGGCGCGGTCAACTCCGCGCACGACTCGTTCACCCCGGCCGGCGGAGGCGGCGTCCTGGTCAACATGATGCTCGGCGAGATCACGCCCGGCGGTGTGGGATCGGGCATCTACGGCATCCTCGTGATGGCGATCCTCACGGTCTTCGTGGCCGGCCTCATGGTCGGGCGCACGCCCGAGCTGCTGGGCAAGAAGATCGGCGCGCGCCAGATGACCTTCGTCGCGCTCTACACGCTGACCACCCCGGCCCTCGTGCTCGTCGGCACCGGTGTCGCGATGGCGCTCGGCGCGACCCCCGACGCGATGGGCAATCCGGGCGGGCACGGCTTCAGCGAGGTGCTCTACGCCTACACGTCCGGCGCCAACAACAACGGCAGCGCGTTCGGCGGGATCACGGTGACCTCGACCTTCTTCCAGGTCACCATCGGCCTCGCGATGCTGCTCGGCCGGCTGATCCCGATCGTCCTCGTCCTGCTGCTGGCCGGCTCGCTCGCCCAGCAGGGCAAGGTCCCCGAGACCGCCGGCACCCTGCCCACCCACAAGCCCCTCTTCGTCGGGATGCTGGTCGGCGTCATCCTCATCATGACCGGCCTCACGTACTTCCCGGCGCTCGCTCTCGGACCGATCGCAGAGGCCCTCGCATGACCACCCACGCCGTCCCCCGCACCTCCCTGCGCCTGCTCGGAGCCCAGGCGCTCGCGCAGCTCCCGGAGGCGCTCCGCAAGCTGGATCCGCGTCACCTGTGGCGCTCCCCGGTGATGTTCCTGGTCTGGCTCGGCTCGGTCGCGACGACCGTCGCCGCGGTCGCCGACCCCAGCCTGTTCACGATCTCGGTCGCGATCTGGCTCTGGCTGACCGTCGTCTTCGGCAACCTCGCCGAGGCGGTCGCCGAGGGCCGCGGCAAGGCGCAGGCCGCCTCGCTGCGGGCCACCCGGACCGACACGGTCGCCCGGCTCCTCGGGGACGACGGCACGGAGACCCCGGTCGCGGGCACCCGGCTCAAGGTCGGCGACCTCGTCGTCGTCGAGGCGGGCGAGGTGATCCCCGGCGACGGCGACGTCGTCGAGGGCATCGCGTCGGTCGACGAGTCCGCGATCACCGGCGAGTCCGCGCCGGTGATCCGCGAGGCCGGCGGCGACCGCAGCGCGGTGACCGGCGGTACCCGGGTCCTCTCGGACCGGATCGTCGTCAAGATCACCGCCGCCGCGGGCGAGACCTTCCTGGACCGGATGATCGCGCTCGTCGAGGGCACCTCGCGCAAGAAGACCCCCAACGAGATCGCGCTGTCGATCCTGCTGGTCAGCCTGACGCTGGTCTTTCTCACCGCGGTGGCCACGCTGCCGCCGATGGCCGACTACGCCGGCGCCCCGCAGGACCTCGTCGTCCTGGTCGCCCTGCTGGTCTGCCTGATCCCGACCACGATCGGCGCGCTGCTCTCGGCGATCGGCATCGCCGGCATGGACCGCCTGGTGCGGGTCAACGTGCTCGCCATGTCCGGCCGCGCGGTCGAGGCGGCGGGCGACGTCAGCACGCTGCTCCTCGACAAGACCGGCACGATCACCTACGGCAACCGCCAGGCGGCCCGGTTCGTCCCCGCCCCCGGGGTGAGCGAGGAGCGGCTGCGCGACGTCGCGCGGCTGTCGAGCCTCGCCGACCAGACGCCGGAAGGTCGCTCGATCGTCGAGCTCGCCCTCACGCAGGGTGCCGACGACCGCGACCTTCCGGCCGGGGCGGCCTTCGTCGAGTTCACCGCGCAGACCCGCATGTCGGGCGTCGACCTCGCCGACGGCACCCAGGTCCGCAAGGGCGCCGGCTCCGCCGTCGCCGCCTGGCTCGGGGCGAACCCGTCGCCCGAGGTCACCGACGTGGTCGACGAGATCGCCCGCTCCGGCGGTACGCCGCTCGTGATCGGCTGCATCGACGCGGGCGCCACCGAAGGGCGCGTGCTGGGCGTCGTCCACCTCAAGGACGTCGTCAAGCAGGGCATGCGCGAGCGCTTCGACGAGCTGCGCTCGATGGGCATCCGCACGGTGATGATCACCGGCGACAACGCCCTCACCGCGCGGGCGATCGCCGACGAGGCGGGGGTCGACGACTTCCTCGCCGAGGCGACGCCCGAGGACAAGATGGCGTACATCCGCAAGGAGCAGGAGGGCGGCCGGCTCGTCGCGATGACCGGTGACGGCACCAACGACGCCCCGGCGCTCGCCGCGGCCGACGTCGGCGTCGCGATGAACAGCGGCACCGCGGCCGCCAAGGAGGCCGGCAACATGGTCGACCTCGACTCCGACCCGACGAAGCTCATCGACATCGTCGAGATCGGCAAGCAGCTGCTCATCACGCGCGGGGCGCTGACGACCTTCTCGATCGCCAATGACGTCGCGAAGTACTTCGCGATCATCCCGGCGATGTTCGTCGCGGCGTACCCCTCGCTCGACCGGCTCAACGTGATGGGCCTGGCCACGCCGCAGTCGGCGATCCTGTCGGCCGTCATCTTCAACGCCCTCGTCATCGTCGGCCTGATCCCGCTCGCGCTGCGGGGCGTGCGCTTCCGGGCCGCGTCGGCGACGGCGGTGCTGCGGCGCAACATCCTCGTCTTCGGGCTGGGCGGCATCGTCGTCCCGTTCGCCGGCATCAAGCTCATCGACCTGCTCGTCTCGACCATCCCCGGAATCGGCTGATCACCATGCTCACTGACCTCACCCGCCAGTCCCTCGCGGGACTCCGGCTCCTCCTCGTGATGACCGTCCTGCTCGGCGTCGGCTACCCGCTCGCCGTGTGGGCCGCGGGCCAGGCGTTCGGCGACCGCGCCGACGGCCAGCCGATCGAGAGCAACGGCCAGGTGGTCGGCTCCCGGCTGCTCGGGCAGCGGTTCGAGGGCGCGCAGTGGTTCCACAGCCGTCCCTCGGCCAACGACTACGACTCGCTGGCCTCGGCACCCAGCAACCTCGGCCCCAGCAACCCGGACCTGCTCGCCCTGATCGCCGAGCGCCGGGCGCAGGTCGCGCAGACCGAGGGCGTCGCCCCGGCCGCCGTACCGCCGGACGCGCTGACCGCCTCGGGCTCCGGCCTGGACCCGCACATCTCCCCGGCGTACGCCGCGCTCCAGGTCGAGCGCGTCGCGGCGGCCAACGGGCTCAGCGAGGCCACGGTCCGCCGGCTCGTGGCGGAGCACACGACCGGGCGGTCCCTCGGCTTCCTGGGCGAGCCCGGGGTCAACGTCCTCGAGCTCAACCTCGCGGTGCAGCGGGCAGACTGAGCCCATGGACCGAGGCAAGCTGCGCGTCTACCTCGGCGCCGCGCCGGGGGTGGGCAAGACCTACGCGATGCTCGACGAGGGCTTCCGGCGCGCGGAGCGCGGGACCGACGTCGTCATCGGGTACGTCGAGACGCACGGCCGCCCCAAGACCGAGGTGGCGCTGCGGGACCTCGAGCGGGTCCCGCGGCGCCGCCTCGACTACAAGGGCGCGGTGCTGGAGGAGATGGACCTCCAGGCCGTCCTCGACCGGCGGCCCGCGGTGGTCCTGGTCGACGAGCTCGCCCACACCAACGTCCCCGGCAGCACCCACGAGAAGCGCTGGCAGGACGTCGAGGCGCTGCTCGAGGCCGGCATCGAGGTCGTCACCACCGTCAACATCCAGCACCTGGAGTCGCTCAACGACGTGACCGAGGCGATCACCGGGGTGCGCCAGCGCGAGACCGTGCCGGACCACGTCGTCCGCTCCGCCGACCAGATCGAGCTGGTGGACATGAGCCCGCAGGCGCTGCGCCGGCGGATGGCGCACGGCAACATCTACGCCGCCGACAAGATCGACGCCGCGCTCTCGCGCTACTTCCGCGAGGGCAACCTCACCGCGCTGCGCGAGCTCGCCCTGCTCTGGCTGGCCGACCGGGTCGACGAGGGGCTGGAGCGCTACCGCGCCCAGCACGAGATCGACTCCACCTGGGCCACCCGCGAGCGGGTGATCGTCCCCGTCTCCGGCGGGCCCGAGTCGCTCACCCTGATGCGCCGCGCGGCCCGGATCGCCAGCCGCAGCGCCGGCGGCGAGTGGCAGGCGCTCTACGTCACCCGGCGCGACGGGCTCAGCGGCATCGCCCCCGACCGGCTCACCCAGCTCCGGGCCAAGGCCGAGGGCCTGGGCGGCACCTTCCACACCGTCGTCGGCGACGACCCGGCCGAAGGCATCCTCGACTTCGCCCGCGCCGAGAACGCCAGCCAGGTGCTCATCGGCGCCAGCCGCCGCGGCCGGGTCTCCGCACTGCTGCGCCCGGGCGTGGGGGAGCGGGTGGTCGCCGCCTCCGGCGACATCGACGTCCACATCGTCACCCACGAGCACGCCCGCCGCGGCGGTCCCAACCCGCTGCGCCCGCCCGCCACCCTCGGCCGCGGTCGCCGCATCGGGGGACTCGTCTTCGCGGTCCTCGGCCCGATCGGCTTCAGCCTGCTGCTCTGGGCGAGCAACGACCTGCACGGCCTGCCCACCGAGGCGATGACGCTCATGGTCGTCGTCGTGGTGACCGCGCTGATCGGCGGCCTGCTCCCGGCCGTGCTCGCCGCGCTGTTGAGCGGGGTGCTGCTCAACCTGCTCTTCACGCCGCCGCTCTACACGCTGACCATCGACGAGCCCGAGAACGCGATCGCGATCCTGCTCTTCGTCGTGGTGGGCATCTCGGTGTCCACGGTCGTCGACATCGCGGCCCGGCGTACCGCCCAGGCGGCCAAGGCGCGCGCCGAGGCCGACGCGCTCACCGTGCTCTCGCACAGCCTGCTCAACGCCAGCGACGACCTGGCCGGACTGCTCTCGTCGGCCTGCGAGCTCTTCAGCGCCCGCGGCGCCGCGGTGATCCGTCGTACCGGCGGGGGCGAGGAGGTCGTCGGCTCCTGCGGTACGCCGCCCGCGAGCGTCGAGGCCGCCGACATGAGCGCCGACATCGACGAGCAGACCGTCCTGGTCCTCGCCGGCTCGCGGCTGCCCGCCTCCGAGCGCGGCCTGCTCAACGCCTACGCCGCCTATGCCGGCGTCATGGCCGAGCGGCGCCGGGCCACCCGGGCCGAGGTCGAGCGGCTGCGGCTGGCCGAGGCCGACCGGACCCGGACCGCCCTGCTCGCCGCCGTCTCCCACGACCTGCGCTCGCCGCTGGCCGCGGTCAAGGCCGCCGTGTCGAGCCTGCGCAGCACCGACGTCCAGTGGTCGGCCCAGGACGAGGCCGACCTGCTGGAGACGATCGAGGAGGCCACCGACCGGCTCACCGCGCTCGTCACCAACCTGCTCGACATGAGCCGGATCCACACCGGCTCGGTCCGGGTCGCGCTCACCGAGACCGGGCTGACCCGGGCCGTCGACCAGGCGGTCGCGCCGCTGGCCGGCAGCGAGCGGATCGAGGTCGCCGTCGACCCCGAGACCGAGGTGCTCGCCGACCCCGGCCTGCTCGACCGGGTGCTCGCCAACATCTGCGAGAACGCGCTCAAGTACACCCCCGCCAGCGCCCGCATCCGGATCGACGCGGTCACCGACGGCGACCAGGTCACGCTCCGCATCGCCGACACCGGACCGGGGGTCGCGGTCGCCGAGCACGCCCGGCTGTTCGTGCCCTTCCAGCGGCTCGGCGACGTACCCGACCAGGAGGGCGTCGGGCTCGGGCTCGCCGTGGCGGCCGGGCTGACCGAGGCGATGGGTGGCACCATCGCCACCGAGGAGACCCCCGGTGGCGGGCTGACGTTCGTGCTGGAGCTCCCCGCCGCCCCGCTGCCCGACGTCCCGCGCCCGGAGGAGACCCCCGCATGACGATCGTCCTCGTGGTCGACGACGACCCGGCGATCCGCCGTACCCTCGCGATCAACCTGCGCGCCCGCGACTACGACGTCGAGACCGCCGGCGACGGGCGCTCGGCGCTCCAGGCCGTCGACGAGCGGATGCCCGACGTGATCCTGCTCGACCTCGGCCTGCCCGACCTCGACGGGGTGGCCGTGCTGCGCCGGCTGCGCACCTTCACCCAGGTCCCGGTGATCGTGGTCTCGGCGCGGACCGGCTCGGACGACAAGGTCGAGGCGCTCGACCTCGGCGCCGACGACTTCGTCACCAAGCCGTTCGTGATCGAGGAGCTCCTCGCCCGGATCCGCGCCACCACCCGCCGGGTGGGCGTCGAGGAGCCCGCGCTGCGGCTCGACGTCGACGGGCTCGTCCTCGACCTCGGCGACTCGCGGGCCACCCGCGACGGCACCGTGGTGCACCTGACGCCGACCGAGTGGGCGATCGTCGAGGTGCTGGCCAAGCGCCGCGGCAAGCTGGTCCGGCAGACCGAGCTGCTCCACGCGGTGTGGGGGCCGGCGTACGACCGTCAGACGAACTACCTGCGCGTCCACCTCGCCAGCATCCGCCGCAAGCTCGAGCGCGACCCCGCGCACCCGACGCTCTTCGTCACCGAGCCGGGCATGGGCTACCGGTTCGCGCCGGGCGGGGGCTGAGGGCCGGGTGCTGCCGCGGGCGGCCCTGGAGCCGTCTGGTGGAATGGGCCCATGACCAAGGAGGAGCCCCGGCCAGGACAGGCGACCCTCGCGGGAGCGCTGATCATCGGTGGCTCGGTCATCCTCGTGCTCGCTGCCTGGCAGCGGATCGCGACCCTGCGCACCCTCACGGTCCAGGAGAGCTTCGAGAAGGTCGTGCAGGACCCGCTCTTCACCGGGATGGGCTGGAGCGCGGACGACTTCTCGATGGCCGTGCGCGTGCTCTGCATCATCGGTGCGGCCGCCGCGACGGCCTCGGCCATCCTCGGCTTCCAGGTCTACAAGCGCTCGGCCAGCGCCCGGGTCGTGCTCACCGGCCTGGCCCCGTTCGTGTTCATCGGGGGCCTGGTCTCCGACGCCTTCCTGACGCCGATGGTGCTCGTCGGCGTCGCGCTGCTCTGGCTCCAGCCGACCCGCGACTGGTACGCCGGACGCCCCTGGGTCAAGCGCTACGAGGAGCGCCGCGCGGCGCGGCTCGGCACGCTCCGGCCGCCGGCCCCCTCGGCGCCGGCGTCGGCGCCGGCACCCGGTGCGGGCCCGGACTCCACGTCCACGTCCGCGCCGGCGCCGCGCCCGCTCACCGGCCCGGCGCCGATCCCGCCGCGCCTCCCGGGCCAGCGTCGCCGTACCGCCGCCGAGCGCGGCCCCCGCCCGCCGGCCCTGCGCCTGGCCTGCGTGCTCACCTGGGCCAGCTCGGCGCTGGCGATCGTGGGCCTCGGCTTCGGCGCGACCTTCGCCCAGCGGCTGGGCGAGGAGATGTTCCGGCAGATGACCCAGCAGCAGCCCAAGATGCTCGAGGCCTACCAGCTGACCGAGTCCGAGCTGGTCGCCACGCTCTACCTGCTCTTCGTGGGCGGCGCGCTGTGGGCGGTCGGCGCGACCGTGCTCGCCGGCCTGGCCTACGTGGGCCACAACTGGGCGCGCATCGTCCTGGCCGTCTCGGGCGCGAGCGCCGCCGCGGTGGCGCTGTTCTTTGCGCTCGCGCTGTGGCCGCTGGTGGTCCTCGTCGGGATGCTCGGCGCCGCGACCTGGCTGCTCACCCGGCCCGAGGTCGGGCGCTGGTTCCTGCCCTGAGCGGCGGGGTGCTCAGGCGCGCAGGTCGGCGCCGGCCAGGCGTCGTACGGCCTCGGCGATGACCTCGGGCCGCTTGCAGAACGCCCACCGCACGAGGTGCCGCCCGCTGCCGGGGGCGTCCGGGTCGTCGTAGAAGACCTCGGAGGGGATCGCCACGACGCCGGCCCGCTCGGGCAGCGCACGGCAGAAGTCGCCACCGCTGGCCCAGCCGAGCGCGCTCACGTCGGTGGTCGCGAAGTAGGTCCCCTCGGGCACGTAGGTGGTCAGCCCGGCCGCGCGCAGCCCGGCCACCAGTTGGTCGCGCTGGGCCTCCAGGTCGCCGGCCAGCGCGGTCGGGAAGGCGTCGCCCGCGTCGAGCGCCGCCGCGACCGCCGGCTGCAGCGGCGCGCCCGAGGTGTAGGTCAGCCACTGCTTCGCGCCGACCACCGCCGCCACCAGGTCGGCCGGACCGGTCGCCCAGCCCACCTTCCAGCCGGTGACCGACCAGGACTTGCCGGCGCTGGAGAGAGTCAGCGTCCGCTCGGCCATCCCCGGCAGCGTCGCGAGCGGCACGTGCCGGCGCCCGTCGAAGGTCAGGTGCTCGTAGACCTCGTCGGTCACCACGACGAGGTCGTGCTCCCGCGCGACCCGGGCCACGGCGGCCAGCTCGGTCGCGTCGAGCACCCGGCCCGTCGGGTTGTGCGGGGTGTTGAGCAGGATCAGCCTGGTGCGGTCGGTGACCGCGGCGGCGAGCTCGTCGGGGTCGAGCCGGAAGTCGGGGGCGCGCAGGGTCACCGGGCGTCGTACGCCGCCGGCGTAGTCGATCATCGCGGTGTAGGAGTCGTAGTACGGCTCCAGCACCACGACCTCGTCGCCCGGGTCGACCAGGCCGAGCAGCGCCCCGGCGATCGCCTCGGTGCAGCCGGTCGTCACCGCGACCTGGGTGTCGGGGTCGAGCACGAGCCCGTAGCGCCGCTCCTGGTGCCGGGCGATCGCCTGGCGCAGCGCGGGGACGCCGATGCCCGGCGCGTACTGGTTGGCGCCGCTGTGCAGCGCCGTGGCGGCCGCGTCGAGGAGCTCGGGCGGACCGTCGGTGTCGGGGAAGCCCTGACCGAGGTTGACCGCGCCGGTGCGCACGGCCAGCGCGGACATCTCGGCGAAGATCGTCTGGCCGGTGCCGGCGACCCGGGCGGCGACGCGGGCAGGGGTGGGCTCGACGGGCGGAGGCACGTCGCGACCCTATCCGGGATCGGCGGGCGGCAGCGTCCTCTCCTATCCTCAGGACCGTGACGACCACCGACACCTCCCTCGCCGCCGACATCGACGCCACCTGCCGCCTGACGGGCGAGTTCACGCTCCGCTCGGGCCAGGTCAGCAACGAGTACTTCGACAAGTACCTCTTCGAGGCCGACCCGCTCCTGCTGGCGCGCGTCGCGCGCGAGGTGGCGCAGCTGCTGCCCGGGGACGCCGACCTGCTCGGCGGGCTCGAGATGGGCGGGATCCCGATCGCGACGGCGGTGAGCCAGCTGGTCGGGCTGCCGGTGGTGTTCGTGCGCAAGAAGGCCAAGGAGTACGGCACCGCCAAGCTCGCCGAGGGCCCGTCGTACGACGGCAAGCGGGTCGTGCTCATCGAGGACGTCATCACGACCGGCGGCGCGGTGCGCGACGCCACGAGCGCGCTGCGCGAGGGCGGCGCGATCGTCGAGACCGTGGTCTGCGCGATCGACCGCAGCCCGGGCGAGGCGAACCCGCTGGCCGACGTCGCGCTCGAGGTCCGCGCGGTGCTGACCAAGGCCGAGCTGGACGCGGCCCGGGCGGCCGCCCAGGCCTGAGGCCTGGACGGGCCCGGCGGGCCGGTCGTCCTGCCGGTCGTCCTGCCGGGCGGGTCAGCCCTGCGGGGCGCCCGCGATGTTGACCAGCCACTGGACGCCGTAGCGGTCCTCGAGCATCCCGAAGCTGTCGCCCCAGGGCGCCTTCTCGAGCGGCTGGTGGATCGTCGCGCCCTCGGACAGGCCGTCCCACCAGGCGCGGAGGGTGGCCTCGTCCTCGGCCGGTCCGCTGATGCTGACCTGCTGCTGCTGGGGCTCACCGGGGACGTGCTGGGGGTGGTCGGCGCCCATGAGGAGCACCGAGTCGGAGACGGACAGGGCCGAGTGCATGACCCAGTCGACCTCCGCCTCGGCGACGCCCATCGCGGTACCGCCCATGTCGGCGAAGGTCATCACCTGGAGCTCGCCACCGAGGACGGAGCGGTAGAACTCCATCGCCTCGCGGGCCTGGCCGCGCCAGTTGATGTAGGGGTTGAGGTTGATCGTCATGGTTGCTCCCGGTGGGTCGTGGTGGACTCGATGCCGGGAAAGACTGTCACCTCAGGATGAACTCATCGCTCCTCGGCGACGGAATTCTCGGGGGTGTTCTCGACGCCGTCGGCGAGCGTCTTGCGCTGCTTGGCGGCGGGCCGCTTGTGACGCCACCACTCCCACGCCAGCGGGATCGCGGAGAAGGCGAGGATGGCGAGCGTGACGTAGTCGATGTTCTCGCCCAGCGCCGGGATCGCGGCGCCGAGGAAGTAGCCGAGCAGGGTGATCGAGACGACCCACAGGACGGCGCCGATCGCGCTCCAGGTGAAGAAGCGGCGGCGGTCCATCAGGGTGACGCCGGCGACGACGGTGATGTAGGTCCGCACGAAGGGCACGAACCGGCCGATCACCAGTGCCTTGTTGCCGTGCTTGTCGAAGAAGGCCGAGGTGTTGTCGAAGTACTTCTTCTTGAGGATCCGGCCCTCGCGCTCGTAGAGCGGCGGACCGAGCTTGCGCCCGATCTCGTAGCCCGCGACATTGCCGGCGAAGGCGGCCACGACGAGCAGCGCCATCGCGATGATCAGCTCGACCGGCTCGTTGGAGATGCCCACGACGCTGTAGCCGGTCTTGTTGCTGCCGGCGATGAACAGCCCGAGCGCGAACAGCAGGGTGTCACCGGGGAGGAACGGGAAGAACAGCCCGCACTCCACGAACACGATGGCGATCGCGATCCAGATGAAGGTGGTGCCGTATTCGGACTGCAGCCACGAAGGATCGAGCCACTTGATGCCCAGCAGCATCGGCACCACGAGAGGGGTCGCCACCAGCGAGTTCACGACGCCACGCTACCGGCCGCCGCCCAACGGTGTGACGGATAGGGTGCGGTTCGTGGATCGGGAGGAGCGTGCGCCGTACGACCCGATGCCCCACGGACCCCCCGAGGTGGGCGTCGGACCGTGGCCCGGAGCCTGGCCCGAGGGCCCCGGCAGCGAGGTGTACGACGAGCAGCTGCTGCGCGAGGGCGACCGGCGCAACGTGGTCGACCGGTACCGGTACTGGAGCGTCGAGGCGATCGTCGCCGACCTCGACCGGCGCCGGCACGGCTTCCACGTGGCCATCGAGAACTGGCAGCACGACTTCAACATCGGGACCATCGTCCGCTCGGCCAACGCCTTCCTCGCCGCGGAGGTGCACATCGTGGGCAACCGCCGCTGGAACCGGCGCGGAGCCATGGTCACCGACCGCTACCAGCACGTCCGGCACCACCCGACCGTCGCCGAGCTCCACGCCTACCTGGCCGAGCAGGGCGTCCCGCTGCTCGGCATCGACAACCTGCCCGGGTCGGCCCACCTCGAGACGATGGACCTCCCCGCGCGGGTCTGCTTCCTCTTCGGGCAGGAGGGGCCGGGGCTCTCGGAGGCCGCCCGCGCGACGTGCGACGGGACCTTCTCGATCGCCCAGTTCGGCTCCACCCGCTCGATCAACGCCTCCGCCGCGGCCGCCATCGCGATGCATGCCTGGGTCCGCCAGCACGCGGACCTGAGCAGCGACACGGCCTGGCGCGGCTAGGCGCTCTCGACCTCGGAGGGCTCCTCCAGGTAGCCGCGCAGCGCGGTCAGCCCCCGCGAGGTGTGGCTCTTGACCGTGCCCTCGGAGATGCCGAGCTCGGCCGCCGTCTCGGCCACCGACAGCCCCAGCCAGTGCCGCAGCAGGACCGTCGCCCGCTGCTGGGCCGGCAGCTCCTGGAGCGCGGCGACCAGCGACGAGCGGTCCTCGACGCTCACCCCGGCCGGCGCCGCGACCTCGGGCAGCTCGTCGGTCGGCCGCTCCCGGCGTACGGCGCGGCGGGACTCGTCGATCGCCGCGTTGAGCAGGATCTTGCGGACGTAGGCCTCCTCGGTGCCGCTGCGCGCGACGCGCGGCCAGGCGACGTACAGGCGGACGAGGGCGGTCTGCACCAGGTCGTCGGCGCGGTGCCAGTCGCCGCACATGCTGTAGGCGATCCGGCGCAGCTGGTCGCGGCGGGTGGTGGCGAACTCGACGTACGCCGCCTCGCGCTCCGCGCGCCTCACCGGGCGGTCCCGGTGAACGCCAGGGTCTTCTTGTGGTCGAGCCAGCCGGTGAGGGTGTCGTAGCCGGACTTCGCCTCCGTCTCGGCCACCCCGCCGCCGCCCTGCGAGGTCGGCTTCTCGCCCTTCTCGGCGGAGCGCCACAGCACGACCCAGGTGGTCGTCGCGCCCTTGCGCAGCGCCAACCCCGTCGAGTCGGCGATCGTCCCGCCGCCGGCGGCGGGGCTCATCCCGGTCACCGGGTCCTCGACCCGCTCGACGACCTCCCACCCGCTGCGGACCAGGATCACGTCGTCGTCCTGGGGGTCGTAGCCCGCCGGCGACTCGTCGACCAACCGGTCCGTCGACGCGAGCCCCTCGTCGGAGACCCCCGCCGCGACCTGGACCGGGTCGGTGCCCTGCCCACCGGTGAACTGTGAGGTCACCGCCACGCCCGCGCCACCCACGACCAGTGCCAGCGCCAGGGCCGCACCGCCCGCGGCGAGCCGGCGGCGTCGTACGGCGCGACGGCCGGCGCCGAGGGTGGTGGCGACGTCGAAGGTGGGTGCCGGCGGTGTGTGCAGCTCGGCGTCCAGCACGTCCTTGATGTCCTGCATGGTTCCTCCAGGGGGATGTATCGGTCGTCCGGACGGAGGCCGCCTGCTGCGCGCCGCGAGGCACGCACGCTGGCGGCGTTGCCGTCGGTCGACAGGCCTCCAGCCTGCCTTCCCTCCGGCGCCTTGCCATCGCACGCGCCTCGCGACGCTCGCGACGGCGGCCTCCGTCCGGACGACCTCGACTCACTCAACCAGGGATACGCAGGCCGACAGCGATCGGTTGTCACGGTAGGTTGATGTGGTCGTAACCGGACCCCGCGCAGGAGCCAGCCAGCATGCCCATCGCCACCCCTGAGAAGTACGCCGAGATGCTCGACGCCGCCAAGGCGGGTTCGTTCGCCTTCCCGGCCATCAACGTGACGTCCTCGCAGACCCTCAACGCGGCGCTCAAGGGCTTCGCCGACGCCGGCTCCGACGGCATCGTCCAGGTGTCGACCGGCGGTGCGGAGTACCTCTCCGGTCCGTCCGTCAAGGATATGGTGACCGGCTCGGTCGCCTTCGCCGCCTATGCCGCCGAGGTCGCCAAGAGCTACCCGGTCAACATCGCGCTGCACACCGACCACTGCCCCAAGGACAAGCTCGACGGCTTCGTCCGGCCGCTGCTGGCGATCTCCGCCGAGCGCGTCGCCCGGGGCGAGGCGCCGCTGTTCCAGTCGCACATGTGGGACGGCTCGGCCGTGCCGCTCGACGAGAACCTCCAGATCGCCGAGGAGCTGCTCGCCAAGGCGGCCGCGGCCAAGATCATCCTCGAGATCGAGGTCGGCGTGGTCGGCGGCGAGGAGGACGGCATCGTCGGCGCCATCGACGAGAAGCTCTACACCACCCCCGAGGACGCGCTGGCCACCGTGCGCGCGCTCGGCGTCGGGGACCAGGGCCGCTATCTGACCGCGCTGACCTTCGGCAACGTGCACGGCGTCTACAAGCCGGGCAACGTCAAGCTCCGTCCCGAGATCCTGCGCGACGCCCAGGCGGCCGTCGTCGCCGAGCTCGGCCTGCCGGCCGGCTCCAAGCCGTTCGACCTGGTCTTCCACGGCGGCTCCGGCTCGTCGGCCGAGGAGATCGCGGCGGCCGTCGACTTCGGCGTCGTGAAGATGAACGTCGACACCGACACCCAGTACGCCTTCACCCGGCCCGCCGCGGACCACATGTTCCGCAACTACGACGGCGTGCTCAAGATCGACGGCGAGGTCGGCGACAAGAAGGCCTACGACCCGCGCGCCTGGGGCAAGGCCGCCGAGGCCGGCATGGCCGCCCGCATCGTCGAGGCCAGCGAGAACCTGCGCTCGGCCGGCAAGACCGTCGGCTGACGGTGTCCGCGTCGCTTCCCACCGCCGCGGACGTCGACCGGGCGGCGGCGCTGCTGGGCTCGGTGATCCCGCCGACCCCGCTGCGGAGGGCCGACCGGCTCTCCGCGCTGACCGGGCTCGACATCTGGCTCAAGCGTGAGGACCTCACCCCGGTGCGGTCCTACAAGGCCCGCGGCGCCTACACGGTCCTCGCCGGGCTCTCCGCGGACGAGCGCTCGCGCGGGGTGACCTGCGCCAGCGCCGGCAACCACGCCCAGGGCGTCGCGTTCGCCTGCGCCCGGGCCGGCGTCCACGCCACGATCTTCCTGCCCCGCACCACGCCCCGGCAGAAGCGCGACCGCGTCGCCGCGCTCGGCGGCGACCAGGTCGAGGTCGTCATCGCCGGCGAGGCGTACGACGACGCGGCCGTCGCCGCGGCCGACTTCGCCGCGGCCTCGGGGGCGAGCGTCGTACCGGCGTTCGACCACCCGGGCATCGTCGCCGGCCAGGGCACCGTCGCCGCCGAGATCCTCGCCCAGTCGGCCGAGCTCGGCTGGCAGCCCGACGCCCTCGTCCTCCCGGTCGGCGGGGCCGGCCTCGTCGCCGGCTGCCTCACCGTCCTCGCCGAGCGGCTCCCCGGCGTCCGCGTGGTCGCCGCCGAGCCCTCCGGCGCCGCCTCCCTCGCGGCCGCCCTCGACGCCGGCGGCCCCGTCGAGCTCGACGGCGTCGACCCGTTCGTCGACGGCGCCGCCGTCCGCCGGGTCGGCGATCTGACCTATGCGGCCGTCGCGGCCGCCCGCGCGTCCGTCGACCTGACCGTCGCCGCCGTCCCCGAGGGCCTGATCTGCGTCGAGATGCTCGACCTCTACCAGGTCGACGGCATCATCGCTGAGCCTGCCGGCGCCCTCGCCCCGGCCGCCCTGCGCGTCGACGGCGGCCTGCCCGGCCTCGCCGACCTGGCCCCGGGCAGCCGCGTCGTCGTCGTGGTCTCCGGCGGCAACAACGACGTCTCGCGCTATGCCGACATCGTCGAGCGCGCGCTCGTCCACGAGGGGCTCAAGCACTACTTCCTCATCGAGTTCCCGCAGGAGCCCGGCGCGCTGCGCCGCTTCCTCGACGACGTCCTCGGGCCCGACGACGACATCACGCTGTTCGAGTACACCAAGCGCAACAACCGCGAGACCGGTCCGGCGCTGGTCGGCATCGAGATGCAGTCGCGCGGCGACCTCGACGGGCTGCTCGCCCGGATGGCGGACTCGCGGCTGCGAGTCGAGATCGTGCCGCCGGACAGCCCGCTGTTCGGGTTCGTGCTGTCCTAGGAGTCTGCGCTCCGCTCGCCGAAGCCCGCGTGCTGCGGCCGCTCGTAGAACATCACGGCGACCAGCCCGACGGCGTACATCGCCGCGGGCAGCCACATCGACTGCTGCATGGCCTTGCTGAACAGGTCCGCGGCGTGCGGGCCGGCGATCTGGGCCGCGCCGGCGTCGCCGTGGGCGGCGGCGCCGGGGAGGTAGTGGGCCAGCCGCCCGTCCATCAGTACGGCGATCGCGGCCGCGCCGAGCACCGAGCCGACCTGGCGGGTGGCGTTGTAGACGCCGGCTCCGGCGCCGGCCAGGCGCATCGGGAGGTTGCGGTTGGCGGTGGTCGCGGTCGGCGCCCAGATGAACGCGTTGCCGACGCCGATCAGGGCCATCGGGATCGCGAGCTCCCAGACGGCGACGCCCGGGGCCAGGCGCCAGATGAGGAGCAGGAAGCCGACCAGGCTGACGCCGAAGCCGAAGCCGAGGACCTTGCGCGGGTGCAGCCGGTCGGAGAGCGAGCCGACCAGGCGGGCCAGGAAGATCGACATGACGGCCATCGGCAGCATGAGCAGCGCGGCCTGGGTGGGGGAGTAGCCGCGCACGGCCTGGGCGTAGAGCATCAGCGGGAAGCCGAACGACGCGGCGATCGCGCCCATGCAGGTGATCGCGACGTTGGAGACGGCGAAGTTGCGGTCGGCGAACAGGCTGAGGGGGACCAGGGGCTCGGTGCGGTTGAGCCGTTGCCAGACGAGGAACAGCACGAGCAGCACGACGCCGCCGGCGATCATCGCGATGATCCAGCCCGCCCAGTCCTTCTGGTGGCCCTCCTGGATGCCGAAGCAGAGCAGGAACATCGCCCCGCCCGAGAGCACGACGCCGATCCAGTCGAAGTGGTGCTGGTGGGTCGGCAGCGCGGGGACGTTGCGCAGCGCGAGGGCGAAGGCGAGGACGCCGACGGGGATGTTGACGAAGAAGATCCACTCCCAGCCGAGCCCGTCGGTCAGCACCCCGCCGAGGATCGGCCCGACGACGAGCGCGACGCCGGCCGTCGCGCCCCACACCGCCATCGCCCGGCCGCGCTCGGCGGCGCGGAAGATCCGGGTGATGATCGCCATTGTCTGGGGCGTCATCATCGAGGCGCCGAGGCCCTGGACGACGCGCGCCACGATGAGACCCTCGACGGTCGTGGTCAGGCCGCACCACAGGGAGGCGAGCGTGAAGACCGTGAGGCCGCCCAGGTAGAGGTACTTCGCGCCGAACCGGTCGCCGAGGCGTCCGGTGATGAGCACCGGCACGGCGTACGCCAGCATGTAGGCGCTGGAGACCCAGACGACGTCGTTGACCGAGGCGTCGAGCTCTTCGATGATCGTCGGCGTCGCGACGGTGACGATGGTCAGGTCGACCAGGATCATGAAGAAGCCGATGACGAGCGCCCACAGCGCGGGCCAGGGGTTGGCGACCTGACCTGTCGGCGTCGAGGCAGGCGTGGTGGGAGCGCTCCGAGTCACGAGTCCAGTGAACACCCGCCCGCCGACACCGCTTCGGGTGCGGGCCAGAATGGACACATGAGCCTCACCCCCGGTGCCGACCTGATGGCCGGCCCTCCGCCCACCCACCTCCCCGTCGACCCCGCCGCCGAGCTGCTCGCGGCCGGCGAGACCCCCGCGGCCGTCGTACGGCGGCTGCCGGCCTCGCCGCTGGCCTGGGCGACCCTCGCCGAGCAGGCCCGCGACGGCGGCGCCGACGACGTGACGGTCTACGCCTACGCGCGCGTCGGCTACCACCGCTCGCTCGACACGCTGCGCCGCAACGGCTGGAAGGGCCACGGCCTGGTCCCGTGGGAGCACGAGCCCAACCGCGGCTTCCTGCGCGCCCTCGGCCTGCTGGCCGTCGCCGCGCGCGCGATCGGCGAGACCGACGAGTGGGAGCGCTGCTCGTCGTTCCTGCGCGACTCCAGCCCGACGGCGTACGACGAGCTGCTCGGCAGCTAGGGGCTAGGCCTCCAGCGCGGTCCACTTCCACCACGGGTAGTGGTACTCGCCCTCCTCGACGTCCCACCGCTGCCCGCAGCCGGTGCACGCGCAGAGGTGCCGCGGCCGGTCGGGCCGTCCGTTGACGAGGATCGGGACGACCTCCTCGATGCGGACGTGCCCGGCGGCCTCCTCCTTGGCCGGTTGGTAGAAGGAGTGCCCGGGGTAGGCCGCGCACAGGCAGCGCCCCTCCTCGAAGAGCCGGATCCGGTCGAGGGCGTGGGCGAGGTGGCTGTCGTTGCTCACCAGCGCGCCGCCGAGCCCGAGGTCCTCGGTGGCGCGGTCGATGCGGACGCGTGCCGCCGCCAGCGGCCGGAGCACGTCGGGGTCGCGGGTCGCCAGGACCTCCCACACCGCGCTCAGCACCCGGCGCTCCTCGCGGGAGAGGAGGTCGGCGACGAGCGCGGAGTCGATCACCTCCTGCTCCGCCGGGCTCGGCCCCTCGAGCCACTGCGCCGGCAGCACGAGGACGACGGCCGCTGCGCCGTTGTCGACCAGCAGCACCGCGTCGTCGCCGTACTTCCACCAGGGGGCGGTGTCGACGCCCATCGACCGGAGGGCGGCGGCCGGGGCGATCCGGGGGTCGCTCGCCTCCCGGTCGGTGTAGAGCCTCGCGTCGAAGCGGTAGCGGACGATCCAGCGCTGGTCGGCCAGCCGGACCAGCGGCGCGGTCAGCTCGCGCAGCCGCGCGGGGTCGGCGGTCGCGCCGATCCCGAGGACGTGCGCGATATCGCCGGTCTCGCCCTCGCACCCGTCGATCTCCCAGGGGATCCAGGTGCCGCCGTTCTCGGGCCACGGCAGGCCGGACATCTGCTCGATCACGTCGATCAGGCCGGCCGCGGTGACCGGGACGAGGAAGTCGTCGGTCATGGGCTGCCCCTACCCCGGGGTGCCGGCTCTATGCCGGGGGCGTCAGCAGCCTGCGCACGTCGTCGACCCCCAGCGCCGCGAACAGCGTGGGCAGCCGCGGGCCGCGCTCGGCGGCGACGAGGAGCTCGTAGAGCAGCTTGAAGAACGCCTTCTGGTCGGCCTTGACCTCGTCGGTCGGCGCGTCCTCGGCGGCGAGCCCGCGGGCGACCTTGGGGACGCCGTAGATCAGCGTGGTCAGCGCCTCGGTGTCGAAGGACTCCGGGAGGCCGTCGAGCAGCAGGCCCAGCCAGCGCGCCTCGGCCTCGTCGAGCGCGGCGAGGCGGGCGGTGTCGGGGGCCTCGCGGACCGTCGTACGGTCCTCGGGGTCGACGTAGTCGGTGATCCAGGTGGCGGCCTTCTCGAGCCGCGGGGCCAGGTCGGCCTCGGTCGCGCCGACGGTGGCGGCGGTGATCTCGCGGGACCCGGCGGTGACGTCGGCGACCGACGACAGCATCCGGAACGGTACGACGACCGCCGGGGTCGGCAGCGTGCCCGCGGTCGAGGTCGCGGACGCCCGCTCCCAGGCGAGCACCGCGGCGTCGCGCTTCTCGGGGATCGCGGCCTTCTTGGTCAGCGCGTCCCACTCGTCGTACAGGCGCAGGACCTCCTGGCCGAAGTCGACGTTGAAGGCCTGCTTGGGCTGGCGGCGCACGTAGAGCCAGCGCAGGATCGGCGCCTCGAGGATGCGCAGGGCCTCGGCCGCGGTGGGCACCCCGCCCTTGGACGAGGACATCTTGGGCATGCCGGCCACGCCGACGAACGAGTAGCCGACGAAGGACGGCGCGGAGCCGCCGAAGACGGGGGCGACGATCGCCTTGCCGACGGTGTAGGACGACCCCGGGCTCGCGTGGTCGACGCCGCCGGGCTCGAAGTGCACGCCCTCGTAGGTCCAGCGCATCGGCCAGTCGACCTTCCAGACGAGCTTGCCCTCGTTCTGGGTCGCGACGTTGGTGACGTAGGAGTCGCCGCACACGTCGCAGGTGTAGGCCAGGTCGGTCGTCTCGTCGTCGTACGACGTGAGGGTGACGGTGTCGCGACCGCAGCCGCGGCAGTAGGGCTTGTAGGGGAACCGGGCGAGGTCGCCCTCGGTGGAGCCCTCGTCGTCGGCGGGCGCGTCGTCGGTCTTCTTGGTGCGGAACTGCGCCATGACCGACTCGATCTCGCCGCGCTTGCGGATGGCGGTGAGCACCTGGTCGCGGTAGGCACCCGAGGTGTACATCTCGGTCTGGTCCACCTCGACCATCTCGCAGCCCATCTCGACGAGCGCGGCCCGCAGCGGCGCCTTGTAGCGCTCGCCCCAGCTCGCGAACTCGCCGGTCGGGTCGGGGACGGCGGACAGCGGTCGGCCGATGTGCTCGCTCCACGACGGGTCGACGCCGGCGGGGACCTTGCGGAACCGGTCGTAGTCGTCCCAGCTGTGCAGGTGCCGGACGTTGATGCCGCGGCGGCGGATCTCCTCGGCGACGAAGTGCACGGTGAGGAACTCGCGCAGGTTGCCGAGGTGGATCGGGCCCGAGGGGCTGATGCCGGACGCGCACGTGACGAGCTCGGGCAGCGTCCCGCCGTTGACGGACTCGGCGTGCCGGAGCGCCAGGTCGGCGGTCCGGGTCACCCAGTCGCTGGGGGCCTGCTGCTGGTCGCCCTGCTGGTTGCGCTGTCCTCGTGCCACGGGCCCAAGCCTAGGGTTCCCGCGTCCCGAGTCCGAAGTCCGCGCGCCGCCCCCGCACCCCGAGCACGCACCTCGCTGCGTTGGCGACGCTCGACGTACGCCCGGTATGCCCTCGCGCCGCCGCCTTGCGATGCACGCACTCGGCGCACGGCTGCTGCGCCCGGACCTCGGGCTCGGGACGCTAGGCCCCCGGCACCACCATCGAGTACGCCGCCGGCAGCACCCGCCAGGTCCGGGACCGCACCGGCCCGTCGATCTCGCCGTCGCTGTTGCAGTCGAAGGCCGCGCCGCTGACCCGGACGGTCCGGCCGCGGACGATCGCCGCGTCGGAGTGCTCCGCGTGCCGGCCGAACGGCAGCCGCAGCACGTACCCGAGCCGGGCCAAGGGCGAGACGGGGGTCGCGACGAGGACGTCGACCAGGCCGTCGTGGGGGTCTGCCTCGGGGGTGAGCTCGGTGCCGCCGCCGACCGAGGCGCCGTTGCCGACCGCGACCATGAGGACCGGGCGGTCGACGTCCACCACGACGGTGTCGTCGACCTCGACCCGCAGGCGCAGGCTCGGCGGGTTGAGCGCGGTCTGCACGGCGCCGATCGGGTAGCCGACCTTGCCGAGCCGCTCCTTCCAGCGGGCGCCGCGCTTGCCGGCCTCGGCGCCGGCGCCGAGGTGGACGCTGTTGACGGTGACGGCCTCGTCCTCGTCGACGACGAGGTCGGTCGGCCGGGTGGTCCCGGCGACGACGACCGCGGCCGCCTCGGCCGGGTCGAGGGGGAGGCCGAGGGTGCGGGCGAAGTCGTTGCCGGTGCCGAGCGGGATCAGCCCGAGCGTGCGGCCGGTGAGGTCGCCGCGGGTGTGGAGCGCCTGGACGACGGCGTGGATGCTGCCGTCGCCGCCGGCCACGACGACCCGGCGCTCGCCCGCCTCGGCCAGCACGTCGGCGAGCTCGTCGGGGCTGGACGTGGCCCGCACCTCGACGTCGGCGCCGGCCGGCGCGCGGAGCACGGCGAGCGCGGCCTCGACCGCCTCCTGGTCCGCCGTCCCGGCGTCACCGTTGGTGATCAGCAACAGCGGAGGGGTGGCCACGCAGCCACGATACGGGCAGCACCGCGGCCACGACCGTCACCACCGCGCAGGCGCCGGCGATGGCGAGCAGGCTGCCCCACGGCACCGTCAGCGGTACGTCGTCCAGCCCGGCCGTCATCGGCGCCCGGAGCAGTGCGGCGACGGTCACCGTGACCGCGGAGCCGAGCAGGAGCGCGGCGCCGGCGACCATCGCGGATTCGGCGAGCACCATCCGGCGTACCTGGGCGGCGGTGGCACCGACGAGCCGGGTCACCGAGAACTCCCGGCGGCGCTGCAGGGTGCCCATGAGCAGGGTGTTGGCGATCGCGATGCCGGCGTAGAGCCCGGTGGGACCGAGGATCGCGATGAGGCCGACCTGGTTCTGGTCGCGCTGGGCCCGGTCCACGCGGGCGATCCACTGCTCGGCGGTGAGCACGTCGCCGGTGCCCCGGTCCCGGAGCGCCGTGCGCAGCCCGGCGGCGTCGACGCCCGGCGCGGGCAGCACGAACCAGGTGCCGGTCGGCTTCGCGCCGTGGGCGCGGGCGAGCCGGCGGGGGAGCAGGACGTCCTCGTGCAGGGTCGCCGCGTCCTCGACGATCGCGACCACGCGCAGCCGCATCCGCGCGCCGTCGGGGAAGCGCACCCGCACCTGCGAGCCGAGCCCGAAGCCGGCGTCGAAGACCGCGGAGCGGCTGATCGCCATCGTCCGGCCGGTCAGTCGCCCGAGGTCGCCCTCGTGGGTGCGCAGGCCGCGGGTGGCGACGGCGGTCGCGGGGTCGATGCCCTCGGCGGTCCAGTCGCTCGCCGCCTCGCCCCCGGTCGCGAGGGGGACGGCGTTGCGGCCGTCGACGACACCCGCCTCGGGCGCGCTGGGGGCGCGCCGGGTGTCGGTGACGACGACGGGGGCCGCGAGCTGCTGGCGGGTGATGCCCTGGTCCCAGTCGGCGGCGAAGCTCAGGCTGAGGATCAGCGAGCCCGCGATCGCGGAGATCGCCAGCACCGGCGCGGCCAGGGACGTCGTACGACGGGCCTGGTTGCCGACGTTCTCCCGGGCCAGCCCCAGCACCGGGTGCTCGCGGAAGGGCAGGGTCAGCACCCGCACCACCAGCGGCAGCAGCACCGGGCCCCAGCAGACCAGGCCGACCACGACCAGCTCGGGCACGAAGATCGACAGGATCAGCGCCAGCACCGGGTCGCCGGCGCGGATCCCGACGAGCATGGCGGCAGCGCCCACGAAGCAGAGCGTGCCGACGATGCCACGGACCACGCCCACCCGGCGGCCGGTGTCGGCGGACTCGCGCAGCGCCTGCGCGGGCGCCACCTTGGCGGCCCGGCGGGACGCCGCCCACGCGCCGAGCAGCGCGACGACGACGCCGCAGCCGGCCGAGATCGCGAGGGGGAGAAGGTTCCAGGTGAGCGGCACCCGCTCGGGGGTGATGTCCTGGGCGGCGAGGAGGACGGCGAGCGCCAGCGCGACGAGCTGGCCGAGCGCCGCGCCCGCGACCGCCGCCAGCACGGCGACGACGAGCGCCTCGACGCGGACCTGGCGGCGTACCTGGCGGGGGGTGGCGCCGACGAGGCGCAGCAGGCCGAGCTCGCGGCGCCGCGCGGTGACGGTGAACCCGAAGGTGCTCGACACGACGAAGATCGCCATGAACCCGGCGAAGCCGGCCATCACGCCGAGCAGCGAGAGCGTGTCCTGGACCTCCGGTCCCTGGTCGCCGATCGAGACCGTCAGCACGACCACTCCGGCGATCAGCGCGACGCCGAGCGCGACCGCGACGAACGAGCCGGCGTAGAGCGCCCGGTGCTCGCGCACGGAGGCGAGACCGAGGCGGATCGTGGCGGGCATCAGCGCTCCAGCTCGCTCATGGCGGCGGCGATCTGGGCGGCGGTGCCGCGGGCGAGGTGCCCGACGACGAGGCCGTCCTCGAGGAACAGCACGCTGTCGGCGTACGACGCCGCGACGGGGTCGTGGGTCACCATCACCACGGTCAGGCCCTCGGTGTCGACGGTCGAGCGGAGCAGCTCGAGCACCTGGCGGCCGGTGGTCCGGTCGAGCGCGCCGGTCGGCTCGTCGGCGTACACGACCTGGGGGCGGGTCACCAGCGCCCGCGCGATCGCGACCCGCTGCTGCTGGCCGCCGGAGAGCTCGGCGGGACGCCGGCGCTGCTGGGTCTCCAGCCCGACCCGGGTCAGCGCCGCCGCGACCTCCCCGCGCGCCGGACGCCGGCCCGCGAGCCGGGCCGGGAGCGCGACGTTGTCGTGCGCGGTGAGCGCGGGAAGCAGGTTGTAGGCCTGGAAGACGAAGCCCATCGCGTCCCGCCGCAGTCGGGTCAGCGCGGCCTCCGAGAGCCGCCCGAGGTCGTGGCCGGCGACGAGGACCCGTCCCGACGTCGGCCGGTCGAGCCCGGCGGCGCACTGCAGGAGCGTCGACTTGCCGGAGCCGGACGGACCCATGATCGCGGTGAAGCTCCCGGGGGCGAAGGCGTGCGTGACGCCCCGGAGCGCGTCGACGCGGCCGGCGCGGGAGCCGTAGCTGCGCGCGACGCCGTCGAGGACGATCGCGGGCGGGGCGAGGGTCGCTGTGGTCATGCATCGAGCGTCGTCGCCGCGGGGCCCGCGCGCGCTGGCCTGCACGCGAGATCAGGGGTAGCGCGTGCGCTACCCCGTCGGGGGCACCGGCTCCCTAGGCTGGCCGCATGCCCCGACCGGAGACCGCCTGGAGTGCCCTGCGCGGCAACCCGGTCCGGTTCCTGCTGTCGTCGTGGCCGTGGCGCTCGCTCGCCTACCTCGCCGGTACGGCGGTCGTCGGCCTCGCGCTCCTCCTCGTCCTGCTCGGGCTGCTGATGGCCGGCGCCCTGACCGCGGTCCTCGTGGTCGGCTTCGTCATCATCGGCGCGATCCCGGTGCTGTGCGTCGCCGTCCTCGCGCTGGAGCGGCGCCGGCTGCGCGTCGTCCAGCCGGACGCGCCGCCGCTCGGCGTACCCCGTCCTCCGGTGGCGGGCCGCGGGGTGCGGGCCTGGGTGCGCCAGCGCCGCGGCGAGCCGCCGTCGGGTCGCGAGGCCGGGTACGTCGTCCTGCTGGTCACGCTGTTCTGGCTGGTCGACGCGATCGTGGTGTTCAACGCGGTCCTGCTCACCGGCGCCTTCCTGCTCGCGCCGCTGCTCGCCGCCGCCGACCAGGTCGTCGTCTTCGCCTGGACCGTCGAGTCGTTCGGCGAGGCGCTGCCGATGGCGCTGATCGGGGCGCCGATCGCCTACGTCCTCAGCGCCTACGCGCTGACCTTGCTCGCCGCCGGGCAGTCGGCGCTGGCCCGGCTGCTGCTGGCGCCGGGGGAGCGCGAGCTGGAGCAGCGGATCGGCCAGCTCCGCCGCTCCCGGCTCGACCTGGTCGACGCCTTCGAGACCGAGCGCAAGCGGATCGAGCGGCACCTCCACGACGGCGTCCAGCAGCGGCTGGTCGCACTCAGCATGACGCTCGGCCGGGCCGAGCTCGACGTACCCGAGGGGCCGGGGCTGGACCTGGTCCGGCAGGCGCACGGTGAGGTGGAGGCGGCCCTGGCGGACCTGCGCGAGGCGGTCCGGGGTATCCACCCGCGGGTGCTCGTCGACCTCGGCCTCGCGGCCGCCGTACGGGAGGTGGCGGACCGGATGCCCATCCCCGTCACCGTGCGCATCGACGCCCCGCGGCTGCCGGAGCCGGTCGAGGGCGCGGCGTACTTCATGGTGAGCGAGGCGCTGACCAACGTCGCCCGCCACTCCGGCGCCCGCACGGCCCAGGTCAGCGGCTGGTTGCACGACGAGCACCTCGTCGTCACCGTCTCCGACGACGGCACCGGCGGCGCCCGGATCGGCGCCGGCAGCGGCCTGGCCGGCCTGGTGACCCGCCTCGACGCTCTCGGTGGCACCCTGACCGTACGCAGCCCCGACGGCGGGCCGACCGAGGTCAGGATGGAGTGCCCGCGATGCGTGTCGTGATCGCCGAGGACCTCGCCCTCCTGCGCGAGGGCCTGGTCGGCATCGTCGAGCGCGCCGGCCACGAGGTCCTCGCCGCCGTCGAGACCGCCGACGCCCTCCTGGCGTACGTCCGTCACGACCCGCCCGACCTCGTCGTCACCGACGTCCGCATGCCCCCCGGCCACTCCGACGAGGGCCTGCGCGCCGCCGCCGCCATCCGCGCCTCGCACCCGTCGATCGGCATCCTCGTGCTCTCCCAGTACGTCGCCGACGCCTACCTCGACGGCCTCCTCGACGCCCCCGGCCCGGGCGGCATGGGCTACCTCCTCAAGGACCGCGTCGGCCACGTCCGCGAGTTCCTCGACAGCATCGACCGGGTCGCCGCCGGCGGCCTCGTCGTCGATCCTGAGGTCGTCCGCCAGCTCCTCGCCCGCCGCCGCGACGACGGACCGCTGTCGGCCCTCACCGAGCGCGAGCGTGAGGTGCTC
The DNA here is from genome assembly GCF_024662235.1 of Pimelobacter simplex. GTDB lineage: Bacteria > Actinomycetota > Actinomycetes > Propionibacteriales > Nocardioidaceae > Nocardioides. The sequence continues at coordinate 4,089,084 of NZ_CP096276.1, read as the reverse complement.
TCGCTGATGGCGGAGGGGCGCACGAACGGGTCGATCGCCGAGCAGCTGGTGGTGAGCGAGGCGGCGGTGCGCAAGCACGTGGGCGGGATCTTCGCCAAGCTGGACCTGGATCCGGAGAGCGACCGGCGGGTGTCGGCGGTGCTGACGTACCTGCGGGGCTGAGGGCGCGGGGCTCAGCGGACGAGTCGGATCCAGACGAGGACGGCCGCGAGAGCGACGACCAGGAGGACGAGGCAGCGGCGGAGGACGACGTCGTGCTCGGCGAGGAGACGGTCCCACTCGGGTGGCTGCGGGTGACCGTTGCGCGCCAGCGTCATCAACGCCCGGCCGCCCCCGAACCCGGCGCCCGCAGCCAGGAATTCCGTTGGGCCGGCGACCAGCGCCACGAGAGCGAGCAGGGCGTACGGCGCCGCGCTGGTGAGGTAGGTCCGCATCCCGGTGCCCATCTCCAGTCCGAACTGGAGAGCGCCGAACCGAGGCCCTGCCTCGACGATCCGCTCCGGCACCTGGCGGGCATTCTGGGGGAGCCGTAGGTGCAGCGCCCCGAGCTCGTGGAGCAGCACCAGGCCGAGCAGCACCACCACGGCACCGGCGACGACCGCGTCCGGGAGCACGGCGCGTGGGAGGGAGCCGAGCGCTGCGATCAATGTCGCCGTCGCGGTGCCGCCGACGACGAGCCCGCCGATGAACCATCCCTGGGAAGTACCCCGCCAGACCGACGAGGCCAGCATCGCTGAGTTGTGGCTTCAAACGCTGCCGGAGATGGCATAGCCCGCGGCGAGCGCCAGCACCAGCCAGGTACTGAGGGGCGTGGTCCCGCTCGGCGCGGCCAGATCGTTCAGCGCGACCACGAGCGCGGCCACCGCGAGCCCCACCACCGGGGTCGCCGGATGGTGGATCGCCGACCGGGCCCGGCCGGGCGTCATCGGCCGGCCCGTTCTGCGGCCGTGCCGAGGAGGGCCCGGACCGCATCGACCGAGCCCGCCGGGCGGATCGCCAGGACCTCGCCACCGGCGTCCACCATCGCCAGGGCGGGCTGCCAGCCGGGGTCGAGTGCGTCGTACAGATCGCGGTCGACGACGGTGCGCAGCGGCCCCACGTCGTGCTGGGTCAGGTCGACGCGGGAGAGCACCAGCCGCTCAACGGATCGGTCGGCGGCCCCGGGCTCGATGAACGCCGGCAGCACGGAGGCGCAGATCGGGCAGTGGTCCGACACCAGCAGGACGCACGACAGGTTCGCGCCGTCCAGCGGCCGCAGCGCGGTCAGCTCGGTCGCACCGCGACGGCGCGCGCCCGCACGTGCGACCCGTCGCTCCAGGCGGCGCAGGTTCTGCTGCAGCCCGACGAGTGCGAGGACCACCAGCACCAGGGCGACGCCCTGGAGCACCACCACGGCGACCAACGGCGTCATCGGCGGCCCTTGCGGAGAAGCGCCGCGACCTGCTCGGAGGCCAGGGACACGTGCATCCCCCGGTTGCGGAACTGGGCGAGCCGCTCCATCGTGCCGGTCTCGACGTTCCACACCCGCACGATTCCGGGTCGTGAGCTGACGACGGCCAGCACCGCGGGGGTGATCCAGGCCTCCGGGGAGGTCCAGGTGCGCCGGAAGCCATCCGCCGTCAGCAGCCCGACGAGGCGGCCGTCGCGCGGATCGACCACCACCACGCCGTCGCGGTCGCCCTGTGCCCGGGTGCGCTTGGTCGCGTCGTGCCCGAACGCGAGGTAGCGACGGGCCTGAGGTGAGGGGCCCAGGAGCCGGGGGTACTCCAGCGGCTGGGCACCCACCCGCACCCCGTCGCGATAGCGCCGGATCTGGCCGTCGCCGGCCGGGTCCGCGCCCACCTCGAGAACCGTGCGCCGGTTCCTGAAGTAGGTGGCCCCCACGACGCCGTAGGCCGTCTCGCTGACCTCGCCCGTGCGCAGGTCCAGCTCGAACCCGAGCGACACGGCCTTGTTGCGCGACACGAACTTCAATGCGTCGCCCTCGGGAGACCACTGCACGAAGACCGGGTCCCTGGTCGGGGTCGGGTAGCGCCGGTGCTTGCCGGTGGCCAGGTCGATGACCACCATCGCTCGGTTGCCGCCCTCGGAGATCGCGACCTGTCGGCCGTCCGGGCTCAGTGTGGGCACCGGCTCGCTGTGGAACCTGCCGTAGTCGTCCAAGGGGATGCGGCGCCACTGCGCATCCGGGGTGACGATGAAGACCTGGTGGACCGGGTCGACGCCCAGCGGCTCATGGTCCTTCTCGGTCCAGGACTCCTGGGTGGCGGTGAGCAGGCCGTGTGGCACGGGAGCGTCTACCAGCGCGGGCGCGTTCCGGGCGTCGCGGAGGTCGAGCCGCAGGAGATCCCGATCGAGGCCGGGCACCGGCCCGGTGTCGCGGAGCTCTGTGACCAGGCGGTCGGGGACGCGGATCTTGTCGATCGCCGTGGCTGTGGTCTCCGGCGCCGTCGAGGTCGGTCGCCGGTCCCGATCACCTTCGGGTGCCGTCGGTCCGGCGCAGGAGGTCAGCGCCAGCGTCGCGACAGTGACGATCGACGGGATCCGTGGTGCTCGCCTCATCGCCCGGCCTCGGCGAGCAGGTCCGCGACCGGCTCGGGTGCGAGCGACACGTTCACGCCCTCGTTGCGGAATCGGGCGAGGCGTCGTACCTCGCCGGTCCGTACGTTCCACACGCGCAGCACCCCGGGAAGCGTGCTGTACACCGCCAGCAGGTCGGCGGTGATCCACGCATCCGGGGCGGTCCAGGTCGCGCGGAAGCGAGGATCGACCCCCATCGCCACCAAGCGTCCGTCGCGCGGGTCGACGACCACGGCGCCGTCGCGGTGCCCCGCCGCTCGTTGCCGCCGGGTCGGGAAGGACCCGAACGCCGCGTAGCCCTTCACGGTGACCTGGCTGCGCGGGATCGTCGAGTACTCCAGCAGCCGCGACCCGGTCCTCTTGCCATCGCGGTAGCAGCGCACCTCGGCCGCCCCGGTGGGGTCCTTGCCAATCTCGATGATGGACCTCCTGTCCCCGCTGAAGGTGGACCGGAAGACATCGACGGTGCGCGCGATCGCGGCCCCCGTGCGCAGGTCGAGCTCGTACCCGCCGGGACCCGCGTTGTCGCGCGACGTGAACATCAACGCGCGACCGTCGGGCGACCAGTCGAGCCCGGCCGCCTCGTCGACCGGCACTGGGTAGCGGCGGTGGCCACCGGTACCCAGCTCGATGACCGAGACCGCCCCGCTGCTCCCCTCGGAGAGCGCGACGCGTCGGCCGTCGGGACTCACGGTGGCGTTGGGCTCCCGGTGGAAGTCGCCGTAGTCGGCCAGAGGGATCCTCCGCCAGGTCAGGTCCGGGGCCAGGACGAAGATCTGGTTGACCGCCTTGATGCCGGCGAGCCTCTCGACGAACAGGTTCTGGTCGGCGACGAGCAGGGCGTGATCAATCGGTGTGCTCGCCAGCGTCGGTGCCTCGAGCGCGTCGCGCAGGTCGAGGTCCTGGAGCCGTGGGTCGAGGCCGGTCACCGGACCGCGGTCGCGCAGCGGAGTGGTCAGCCTGTCCGGCACGGGCGGAGCGGGGGCAGCGCGGGAGGGGCTGCTCGAGGTCGGCGGCTCGGTGGGCGGAGCGGTGGACGTGGGCCGGGCGGCGGTGCACGAGGTCGCGAGGGTGGCGACGGCGATGGCCGCGGCGACGCCGCGCGTCCGTACGCGGGTCATGAGAGGAACCGCTGACAGGTGGACTCGTGGACCAGGATCTGGCGTCCGTTGTTGAACTTCCGGACGACGCCGTCGGAGCAGCGGCGGTGGCGCGGCTCCGGGAACGGGCGGACCTGGTTGGGCTTCCACTCCCACGCGTTGCGCCCGAGGCACCGGGGCTCCCTGGAGTACTGGGTGAAGGTGTAGGGCGGGTCGCCGACCTGGTCGGTGCGGTGGTAGCCGTTGGCGTTGCAGTAGCTCCCCCCGATGTAGCCCTGCGCCGAGCCGTCCGGATTGCACCGCGCCCAGTCGGGCGCGGCGCCGCTGCGATTGATCCAGTTCGGGCAGTCCCCCCAGTTCGAGGGAGCGGCATAGCTCTTCGACAGGCGCGCGATGCCGTCGAGCGACACCAGGCCCATCGCGATGCCGAGGGCGAGCACAGACTTCAGCAGCGACCGGCGTCCGAAGTGCAGGGCGACGACGTCATCGCGGACGCCGGACCGGGTCGGCCGCGATGGTGCGTGCATCGCCGACGGGACGGACGTGATGTCGATGGGCTGGTCGTGAACCATGGAGTGACCTCCCGTTTCGGCTAGCTGAGGGACAGCCGGCTGAGCCCGGCCAGGAAGGTGAGCTGGGCGGTGAACCGCGCCGCCGGGTCGGGGACGCTCCGGGAACAGGTTCGCCACCACCGTGGGGGTCGCGAAGGTGAAGTAGGTCGACGCGGCGAGGTCCTCGATGTCGTCGTGCTGGGCCTGCCAGAGCTCGCCGACGTCGATCCGCCGCCCCGCCCAGGTCGGGATCTGCGCCAGGGAGTCCTCTGCGGGGCGCACCGACAGCGAGCCCACCCCGGGCACGTGCATCCCGAGGTGGTCCGGCTTGATCACCCAGTCCTGCCCCGCCGCGGGACGGATCTCGAGGCCGTCGGGCAGGTCGGTGAAGGCGAGGCCGCTCAGTCCCCGCAGTGGATCGTCGTAGCCGCCGTCGTCCTCGGACGGCAGCCAGACCAGTGCCTCGTGGTGCGGGCCGCGCCAGAACGCGATGCCCTGCAGGTCGGATCTTCTGCTCTCGGCAATGTGGAGGCTGCCCTCGTGGGCCTGGAGGACCTGGGTGACCTCGGCGTCGACGACGTGCTCCAGGATCCCGTCGGCATTGCCGCGCGGCGCGATGAAGACATCGCGGATCTGCAGCTCGTCGGGGACGGTGCCGTCGAGAACGCGGTTGCTCACCTTGACGATCTCGTCCCAGGGATGGGGGAACTCCGCCGTCAGGCTCGCCATCCGAAGGCGCCGGCCGTCCGCGGTCCTGAACTCGGTCGTGGCCATGGATTCACCTGCCTGTGCTGGGGGTGGCTACCGTGCCAGGCGAATTGCCAGAATCCGTCTCCGAAGGGGAAGTAATGCGCAAATCGTCGATCGGGCGACGGCGGGCGGGAGTGCGCCGGTGACCTGCGTCGTCGTGCTGGCGCTCCTCGTGCCGAGTGCGCTCCTGGGGTGGTCGGCCGTCCTGCACCTTGCGGGGCGCCCTCGATTTCAGGCTGTCCTGGTGGCGCACCAGGTGCTGCCGTCCCGGCTCACGGGCACGGTTGCCGCGCTGTTCCCCCGTCGCTCGACAGCTCCGCACGGCACCCGACGCGCCCTGCGGCTGCTTCGCCGGACGCCGTCCCAGTACGGCACGCACCGTGCTCCGTGCTCTCGCGCTCGGACTTCTTGCCGGGCTCGCCGGCGTCCTCGGGCAGCAGTGAGTCGCGGTGCGCTGGGCATTTCGGCAGTTGTTGCCCACGCCGACCGCTCCGGGATGTGATGGCATGCCGGGCATGAGCGCCTCTCGCCGCTGGACCGCCCGTGAGCTGATCGACCTCGTCCTCGACGACGGTTCCTACGAGTCGTGGGACACCCCGGTCGACATCTCTGGTCACGCCGAGGCCTACCAGACCGAGCTCCGGGCGGCGGCCGACAAGGCCGGGACCGACGAGTCCGTGCTGACCGGGCGGGGCACGGTGCGGGGGCGGCCGGTGGCGTTCGTGGTCAACGAGTTCCGGTTCCTGGCGGGGTCGATCGGGGTCGCGGCGGCGACCCGCATCGCCGCCGCCGTACGACGGGCGACCGCGGAGGGCCTGCCCGTCCTGGCGAGCACGTCCTCGGGTGGGACCCGGATGCAGGAGGGCACCCGCGCGTTCGTGCAGATGATCGAGATCTCCCGGGCGCTGATGGAGCACCGCGCGGCCGGGCTGCCCTACCTCGTGCACCTGCGCCACCCCACGACCGGCGGGGTGTTCGCCTCGTGGGGCTCGCTGGGGCACATCACCGTCGCCGAGCCGGGCGCGCTGGTGGGCTTCCTCGGGCCGAAGGTGTTCGAGGCGCTCAACGGCCGCCCGTTCCCCGAGGGCGTGCAGCTGGCCGAGAACCTCGCGGCCAAGGGCGTCATCGACGCCGTCATCCCGGCCGAGGAGCTGCCGGCGCTGGTCGACCACGCGCTCGGCGTGCTGGTCGCCCCGGCGACCGCGCCGGTGCTGGAGCGGCGTACGCCGGTCGTCGCGGGCACGCTGCTCGACCACCCGGTCTGGGAGGACATCGAGATCACCCGGGCGCCCGGTCGGGTCGGCGTCCGCGACCTCCTCCGGTACGGCGCCGCGGGCACCCTGCGGCTCAAGGGGACCGACGAGGGCGAGCGTGACGACTCGGTCCTCATCGCGCTGACCCGGCTCGACGGGCAGCCGTGCGTGCTGGTCGGGCAGGACCGCTCGCGGCAGAGCCCGTCGACGCCCATGGGGCCAGGCGCGCTGCGCGAGGCGCGACGCGGGATGAAGCTCGCCCAGGAGCTCGGCCTCCCGCTCGTCACCGTCGTCGACACTCCGGGCGCCGAGCTGTCGCCGGAGGCCGAGGAGGGGGCGATCGCGGGCGAGATCGCGCGCTGCATCGCCACCCTGGTCACGATGACCGTGCCGACCGTGTCGGTGATCCTCGGTCAGGGCTGTGGTGGGGGCGCGCTGGCGCTGCTGCCGGCGCGGACCGTGCTGGCCACCGAGCGCGGCTGGCTCTCGCCGCTGCCGCCCGAGGGCGCGAGCGTGATCGTGCACGGCGAGCCCTCGCGGGCCGCCGAGATGGCGGCCCAGCAGAAGGTCGGCGCGCTCGACCTCCTCGCCGCGGGCGACGTCCACGGCGTCGTCCCGGAGCGCGCGGACGACACCGCCGAGACGCTGGCCCGCGCGGTCACCGCCGAGGTGGCCGCGCGACTCAGCTGACGACCATGTCCTCGCCGGCCCAGAACGCCCGCATGCTGGTGATCCGGCCGTCGTCGTCGAAGGTCATCACGTCGATCGGCGCCAGCGTGTAGGTCTGGTCGCCGGCCTTGGTCGCCAGCTCGAAGGCGAACGCCGCCTCGTTGCCCGCGACCCGGGCGAAGAGCAGCCGGCCCTCCTGCTCCAGTCCGTCGAGCGTTCCGTAGAACTCCGCGATCTGCTCGCGGGTGGTGCGCACCTCGGAGCCGACCGGGTCCTCGAGGGTGGCGCCGTCGGCGTACAGCGCGACGACGTCGGCGGAGCTGCCGCCGGCGACGAGGTCGACGTACTTCTGGATGGTCTCGAGGATGGTCTCGCGGCTGGCGCCCATGGGTCGCTCCTGGTCGTCGGAAAGTAGAACGTGTTCTCGTTGTCCCCGAATCTAGCGGGAAGGTCGCGTTTTGGTAACGTGACGCCGCAATGCTTCAGCAGCAGGGGAGCGAAGCGACCGACTGCACGAGCCCCGGTCCTTGCCGGGGCTTGTTGCATGTCCGAGAGCAAGAAGCAACACAACTGGTGCGTTGAGCAGCCGTCCGCGCGGACGGAGGGACTCCGTCTGTAGCGAAGGAGCAACCAGATGCCTGCAATCGTGATCGTCGGAGCCCAGTGGGGCGACGAGGGCAAGGGCAAGGCCACCGACCACCTGGGCAGCCAGGTCGACTACGTGGTGAAGTTCAACGGCGGCAACAACGCCGGCCACACGGTCGTCATCGGTGACGAGAAGTACGCCCTCCACCTGCTGCCCAGCGGCATCCTCACCCCCGGCTGCACCCCGGTCATCGGCAACGGCGTCGTCGTCGACATCGACGTGCTGTTCCAGGAGATCGAGGGCCTCGAGGCGCGCGGCGTCGACACGAGCCGGCTCAAGCTCAGCGCCAACGCCCACGTCATCGCCGACTACAACCGGACGATCGACAAGGTCACCGAGCGCTTCCTCGGCTCCCGCAAGATCGGTACGACGGGCCGCGGCATCGGGCCGACGTACGCCGACAAGATGAACCGGATCGGCATCCGGGTCCAGGACCTGTTCGACGAGAAGATCCTCACCGCCAAGGTCGAGGGCGCGCTCGAGCTCAAGGGCCAGATCCTCACCAAGATCTACAACCGCCGGGCCCCCTCGGTGGAGCAGACCGTCGAGGAGCTGCTCGGCCACGCCGACCGCCTCGCGCCGTACGTCTGCGACACGGGGCTGCTGCTCAGCCAGGCGCTCGACCGCGACGAGGTCGTGCTGATGGAGGCCGGCCAGGCCACCCTCCTCGACGTCGACCACGGCACCTACCCGTTCGTCACGTCCAGCAGCGCGATCTCCGCCGGCGCCTGCACCGGCACCGGCATCCCGCCGACCCGGATCGACCAGGTCATCGCGATCGCCAAGGCCTACACGACCCGCGTCGGCGAGGGCCCGTTCCCGACCGAGCTGCACGACGAGAACGGCGAGTTCCTGCGCAAGGCCGGCTGGGAGTACGGCACCACCACCGGCCGCCCGCGCCGCTGCGGCTGGATGGACACCGTCATCACCCGCTACGCCGCGCGCGTCAACGGCGTCACCGACTTCGTGCTGACCAAGCTCGACACCCTGACCGGGCTGGCCGAGCTGCCCGTGTGCGTCGCGTACGACGTCGACGGGGTCCGCCACGACGAGATGCCGGTCAACCAGACCGACTTCCACCACGCCGTACCGATCTACGAGAACCTGCCGGGCTGGACCGAGGACATCTCCGGCTGCCGATCGTTCGAGGAGCTGCCGAAGAACGCGCAGGACTACGTCGAGTTCGTCGAGGCGCGCTCCGGCGCCAAGATCTCGGTGATCGGGGTCGGCCCCGAGCGCGAGCAGGCGGTCGTGCGGCACCCGCTGCGCTGACCCGCGTACGAACAACCGAACGGCCGTGGCGGGTGTCCGCCACGGCCGTTCGTGTTCGCTGCCTCAGGTCAGGTCAGGTCAGGGTGCGGCGTGGCCTCAGAAGGTCGCGTCGGCGTGGGTGCACCACAGGTCGGGGTCCTCCGGCAGGTAGCAGTAGGCGTCCGTGCCCTCGAGGCCACGGCTGACCATCGTGCCCTGCGAGCCCGGGTAATTCATGAACCGATACTTCTGCTTGCCGGCCGGGTCCTTGGCGCCGGACTTGAACACGTACTCGCACAGCGACTTGTTCGTGCAGGTCTTGCCCTCGGACGAGGTCCAGTTGGCACCGGGCGCGCCGCCGCCGGCCCACCGGTTGAGGTTCACCCGCACCCGCATGATCTGCATGACGCGGGGGCAGTTGACGCGCATCTTGCCCTCGACGTAGCCGTCGGCGCGCTTCTTGACGTAGAGCGCCACGGCCGAGCAGCCGTAGGCGCGTTGGGTGAGCAGCGCGCTCGCGGCTGGCGTCGCGGGGGCCGCGTCGGCACGGGGCACGGGAGTGAGGAGACCGAGGAGCAGAGGCAGGGTGGCGGCCAGCGCGAGGCGGGCGAGGATCTTTCGCATCAGGTGTCCTTCCGAGAGGGGGACCGGCGTGGATGCTGCCGGACGATGACCGTACTCTCGATCTGTCTCGGTGGCGACAGATCATGGAAACCCGCTCGAAAGGGGTGCGCGGTCGCGGGCCGGACGCGCCGCTTCTAGGATCGACGTCCGTGAAGACCCTCGTCATCGGCACCGGCGGCCGCGAGCACGCGCTCGCCCTCGCGCTCTCCTGCGACCCCGGGGTGAGCGAGGTCCACGCGGCCCCGGGCAACCCCGGCATCGGCGCCTTCGCCACGCTGCACCCGGTCGACCCGATGGACGGTGCCGGCGTCGCGGCGCTGGCGGTCGAGCTCGGCGCCGACCTCGTGGTGGTCGGGCCCGAGGCGCCGCTGGTCGCGGGCGTCGCGGACGCCGTGCGCGCGGCGGGGATCGCGGTCTTCGGGCCGTCCCGCGCGGCCGCCATGCTCGAGGGGTCCAAGGCGTTCTCCAAGGAGGTCATGGCCGCCGCCGGCGTGCCGACCGCCGGGTCCTTCACCTGCACCACTCCTGACGAGGTCGCGGCGGCGCTCGACGCGTTCGGCCCGCCGTACGTCGTCAAGGACGACGCGCTCGCCGCCGGCAAGGGCGTCGTGGTGACCCGCTCGCGCGACGAGGCCGTGGCGCACGCGGCGGCCTGCGGGCGCGTGGTGATCGAGGAGTTCCTCGACGGGCCCGAGGTCTCGCTGTTCGCGGTGTGCGACGGCGCGACGGCGTACCCGCTGCAGCCGGCGCAGGACTTCAAGCGGATCTTCGACGGCGGCCGCGGCCCCAACACCGGCGGCATGGGCTCCTACTCGCCGCTGCCGTGGGCGCCCACCGACCTCGCCTCCGCCGTCATGGCGCAGGTCGTCCAGCCCACCCTCGACGAGATGAACCGGCGCGGGACCCCCTTCGTCGGCTGCCTGTACGTCGGCCTGGCGCTCACCGCCGAGGGCCCGCGCGTGATCGAGTTCAACTGCCGCTTCGGCGACCCCGACATCCAGCCGGTGCTCGCCGTGCTGGAGTCCCCGCTCGGCCAGCTGCTCGCCGCCGCGGCCCGCGGTGAGCTGGCGTCGGTGCCGGCGCCGGTCTTCCGCGACGGCGCCTCGGTGACCGTCGTCCTCGCGTCGGCGGGCTACCCGGAGTCGTCGTCCAAGGGCGACGTCATCACGGGGGTCGGCGCGGCCAACGGGGTCAGCGACGTCGACGTCATCCACGCCGGTACGGCGCTCGCCGACGGCTCGCTCGTCACCGCCGGTGGCCGCGTGGTCGCGGTCCGGGCGATCGGATACGACATCGCCGACGCGCGCGCCCGGGCCTACGCGGCGGCCGACCTGATCCGCTTCGACGGGCTGCAGCGGCGTACGGACATCGCGGCGGAGCCCCTCGGTGCGATCGAGGGCGCCTCGCTCAAGGACGAGTGATGGCGGCCGTCGTACGGGCTGCTGTCGACGGGGACCTCGACGCGGTCGCGCGCATCTACGCCCGCGAGGTCGCCGAGGGCCACGCCACCTTCGACGTCGCCCCGCCCGCGCGCTCGGTGTGGGAGGCCAAGCTCGCCTCGACCCACCCCGGCGACCACTTCCTCGTCGCCGAGGCCGAGCCCGGCGGCCCGGTCGTCGGCTTCGCCTACTCGGGCGCCTTCCGCGACCGCGGCGCGTACCACCACACCCGTGAGGTCACCGTCTACCTCGGCGCCGGCGCGACCGGTCGCGGCCTCGGCCGCCTCCTGTACGACGACCTGCTCGCCCGGATGACCGCCGCCGGCATGCGCACCGCGCTGGCCTGCATCGCGCTCCCGAACGACGCCAGCGAGGGGCTGCACCGCGCGTGCGGGTTCGAGCGGCAGGGGGTGCTGCGCGAGGTCGGGCGCAAGCACGGGCGGTGGATCGACATCGTGTGGTGGCAGAAGATGCTGCTCCCGGAGGCCTGAGCGCTCGAGAAACCGCAGGTCAGCGCGCTGTCTGTGGACAACGCGTGGTCGACGTTTCGCGTACCTCCCCGGAGGGTGAGCCTTTCCCCGACCCGATGGCCGGGTCATCATGGGAGAGGAGTTCCGGTGTGTCCGTCTCGGTGTCAGGAGTCTCGGTGGAGGCAGTGCAGTACATCCCGATGTCGTGGGAGGAGTACCTCGCCACGCCGAAGCATCCCCGCCACGAGTGGGTCGACGGGGTGGTCGTGGTGAGCCCCGACCCGATCTGGCGCCACCAACGCATCGCGCGCCGATTGGCCAACCTGTTCGACCAGGTCGAGAACCTCTTCGGCTCGAGCTCCGGCAACATCAAGCTGCCCGGCAACCGGGTCCGGATCCCCGACGCCTACGCCACCACGCAGCCCGAGGGTCTGTTCATCGAGCGGCCCGTCCTGGTGGTCGAGGTGCTCTCGCCGAGCACGCGCACCGAGGACCTGGTCCGCAAGGCACCCGAGTACGCCGCCGCGGGCATCAGCCAGCTCTGGGTCGTCGATCCGGAGCGGCGCACCCTCGAGGTGCACCACCTGGTCGACGAGGGCTGGGAGACGCTGGTGCTCCTCGACGACCACCGCCCGCGCGCCGAGATCGCGATCGCGGACCACGGCGTCGTCACGGTCGATCTGCCCGACCTCCTCGATGCCTGAGCCCGCCTCACGCGTGCACGTTGTCCGCGACGAACGTCCGGAAGTCCGGCGCCAACGCGTCCACCCGCCCGCTGTCGTGGTCGAGGATCCGCACCGCGCCGTCGGCCGCGATCCAGATCGGGTTGCCGGCGCCGTCGTCGGCGATGACGAGGCCGTCGACGACCGCGCCGTGGGCCTCGCGGGCCCAGGTGGTCAGCTCGACGCACGTCTCGCGGCCGAGCAGCGAGGAGTGGTCCCACAGGTGCACGGCGACGCCGACGAAGCAGCCGCCCCAGCGGGCCGCGAAGTCGGCGAGGTCCGGGTCCGGGGTGAGGCCGAGGGGAGCCAGCCGGGCGGCGAGCTCGTCGGGCGGGATCGGCCGGCCGGCGCCGTACGTCGTCACCGCGCGGGTGATGCGCGCGACCAGGTCGTCGTCCAGGGCCATGGCGTGACCCTAGATCCATCGGCCTGGCACAGTGGCGCCATGGTCGAAAGCGCGCACCCGGGTACCGCGTCCGGCGTCCTCACCACCCGGCTCAGCCTGGTCCTGTGGGACGCCGACACCGTCGCCGACATCAAGGCCGGCCGGCGCCGTCCCGAGTGGCACGCCGACTTCCCGCGCGAGGACGACGAGGGCGCGGCGACCTTGTGGCGCGACGGCGACCCGTGGGGGCCGCGGTCGATCGTGTCGCTCAAGCAGCAGCTGGTGATCGGATCGATCGGGTTCTTCGGGCCGCCGCAGGACGCGGCCGACGGGGTGGCCGAGGTGGAGGTCGGCTACGGGCTGGTCGCGCCGGCGCGGGGGTACGGGCTGGCGAGCGAGGCGCTGGGGGCGCTGCTGGAGCGGGCCGACGGGGCCGGCGTACGGGTGCGGGCGTCGATCGCGCCGACCAACGCGGCGAGCCTGCGGGTGGCGGCCAAGGCCGGGTTCACCGAGGTGCGGGGGAGCACCGAGGACGGCGAGATGGTGCTGGTCCGGCCCGTCCGCGCCTGAGCGGGCGAATCGGCCCGGGCGCCGGCACATGGGAGAATGGCCCACCGTGACCGTGCCGAACGTCCTCGCCACCCGCTACGCCGCCGCCGACCTCGCTGAGATCTGGTCGCCCGAGCACAAGATCGTCCTCGAGCGGCGGCTGTGGATCGCCGTCCTCAAGGCGCAGAAGGACCTCGGTATCGACGTCCCCGACGGCGTGATCGAGGCCTACGAGAAGGTCGTCGAGAACGTCGACCTGGCGAGCATCGCCGACCGGGAGCGGATCACCCGGCACGACGTGAAGGCGCGCATCGAGGAGTTCGCGGCGCTCGCGGGCCACGAGCACATCCACAAGGGCATGACGAGCCGTGACCTGACCGAGAACGTCGAGCAGCTCCAGGTCCGGCAGTCGCTCGACCTGCTGCGCGACCGGGCGGTCGCGACGCTGGCCCGGCTGGCGCGGCTGGCGGCTGAGCACGAGACCACCGTGATGGCGGGCCGGAGCCACAACGTGGCCGCGCAGGCCACGACGCTCGGCAAGCGGTTCGCGACGGTGGCCGACGAGCTGCTCATCGGGGTGGAGCGGATCGAGCAGCTGCTCGCCCGCTACCCGCTGCGCGGCATCAAGGGTCCGATGGGTACCGCCCAGGACATGCTCGACCTGCTCGGCGGGGACGCCGACAAGCTGGCCGACCTGGAGCAGCGGGTGGCGCGCCACCTGGGCTTCGAGCGGGTGCTGACCAGCGTCGGCCAGGTCTACCCGCGCTCGCTCGACTTCGACGTGCTGTCCGCGCTGGTCCAGCTCACCGCGGCGCCGTCCAACCTGGCGACGACGATCCGCCTGATGGCCGGCAACGAGATCGTCACCGAGGGCTTCAAGGAGGGCCAGGTCGGCTCCTCCGCCATGCCCCACAAGATGAACACCCGCTCCTGCGAGCGGGTCAACGGCCTCGCCGTGGTCACCCGCGGCTACCTCTCCATGGTCGGCGAGCTCGCCGGCGACCAGTGGAACGAGGGCGACGTCTCCTGCTCCGTCGTACGACGGGTCGCGCTGCCCGACGCCTTCTTCGCGGTCGACGGCCTCTTCCAGACGTTCCTGACCGTGCTCGACGAGTTCGGTGCCTTCCCGGCGGTGATCCAGCGCGAGCTCGACCGCTACCTGCCGTTCCTGGCGACCACCAAGGTGCTCATGGCGGCGGTCCGCAACGGCGTGGGCCGCGAGGTCGCGCACGAGGCGATCAAGGAGGCCGCGGTCGGGACCGCCCTCGCGATGCGCCAGGGCCAGGCCGAGAACGACGTGTTCGCCAAGCTCGCCGCCGACGAGCGTCTCGGGCTGACCGCCGAGCAGCTCGCGACGCTGGTCGCCGAGCCGATCACCTTCACCGGTGCCGCGGTCGCCCAGACCCAGGAGGTCTGCCGGCAGGTCGCCGCGGTCGTCGAGGCGCACCCGGCCGCGGCGGCCTACACGCCCGGCGCGATCCTCTGACCTCGGGCACGACGCCGGGACCCTCGGCGTGGACGCTGCCCCGGGTGGCCTTCTGGGTCGTGGCGGTCGTGGCGATCGGCTACTTCCCGCTGGCCTTCACCTACGGGTGGCACTTCTTCGCCGCCGACGCACCGCGGCTCCAGGACCACCTCCAGGGGGCGGTCGTCAGCCACGACTTCGGGTTCGGGCACGGGTCGGTGGTCCAGCTGCGGGCCGAGGACTACCGCGAGCACCGGGTCGTGATGCTCGTGCACACGAGCACCGGGGCGCTCGCGCTGGCCCTGGCGATGCTGCAGTTCTCGCCGCGCCTGCGCGCCCGGCGTCCCGCCGTGCACCGGTACGCCGGCCGGGTCTACCTCGCGCTCATGGCGACGAGCATGCTCGCGGCCTACGCCTTCCTGCTCGGCAGCCCGGCCATCGACTACTTCGGCGGCTCGGCGTTCGACCTCCAGCTCTGGGGCCTGGCCACGGGCACGCTGGGTTCGGCGGCCTACGCCCTGTGGGCGATCCGGCGGCGCGACGTCGTCACCCACCGCGCCTGGATGACGATGAACATCGCCTTCATGCTCACCGCGCCGCTGCTGCGGGTGCTGTGGGTCGGGCTCGGCCGGATCGACGAGGGGCTCGAGCTCATGGCGAGCCTCGACTCCGGCGCCTCCACGCTCGCGATCGTGGCGCCCGGCGGCGGCGCGATCGCCTTCCTGCTGACCCAGCGGGCGACCCGGCGCGCGGACGTCGCGCCGAACGCCCGCCTCCAGTACGCCGCCGCGGTCGTCGTCGCGGCGCTCGGCTCGCTGTGGCTGCTCGACCGCTTCGGCCGGCTGCCCGCCGAGGCGCCGGGCGCGATGGTCTGGGCCGGGCACCTGCTCCCCGCCTGGGGGCTGCTCGCGATCTGCCTCGCCGGCGCGGCCCGGGCGGGCCGGGCCGGTCAGGGGATCGGTGAGCAGCGCTGGCGGTGGCTGGCCTGGGGTGCCGCGCTGGCCACGCCGGTGACGGCGCTGGTCGTGGTGGCCGCGACGCCGTCGTACGGGCTGGTCGACGGCTTCCTGGCCGGCCAGATGCTCGCGCCGGTGACGCCGATCCTGGTCGCCTTCGCGCTGATCGTGCACACCGCGGCGCCGCGCCGCCGGGTCCGCGGCGCTGCGGCCGCCCCGGCTGAGGAGCGGGCTGGCACGATCGTGGGGTGACCCGGATCGTCGTCGCCTTCCCGGTCCCGCGGGAGCGGGCGTTCGCCTACCTCGCCGACCCGCGCAACCGGCCGGCCTGGCAGTCCTCGCTGCGGGCGGTCGCCGGGGTGCGGGACGACGACAGCGCGTGGACCGACGTGACCGTGGTCCCCGGCATCCGGCCCCGGATGCGCACGACGCTCAGTGAGCCGCCGTACCGGTGGGTCGAGGAGGGCGAGTGCGGCCCGTTCCGGGCCCGCCTGGAGCTGCGCTTCGACGAGGACGCCGCCGGCTGCCGGGTGACCGCGGACTTCGCGGTCCGCGGCCTCCGGGTGGGCGGCCTGGTGACGTGGGGGAGCCGGGCGGCCGTGGCGGCCGACCTGCGCCGTGCGGCGCGGCTGCTCAGCCGCCCTTGACGTCGAGGACGACCTCGAACTCCAGCAGGTCGGCGCCGGTCGCGACCGGCTTGCGGGGCGCCTCGCCCGGCTTCTCGGCGTGCGCGGCGCGGCCCTGGCCGTCGCGCCAGGCGGCGAACGACTCCTCGTCGGCCCACTGGGTGACGACGAAGTAGCGGTCCTCGCCCGCGGTCGGGCGGAGCAGCTGGAAGCCCAGGAAGCCCGGCGACCCCTCGACCGCGCCCGCGCGGGCGGCGAAGCGCTTCTCGAGCTCGGGGCCGGCGCCCTCGGGGACCTGGATGGCGTTGATCTTCACGACGGACATGTCTCGACCCTAGGCGCGCCGGGCCCGGCGCAGGCACACGGCCCCGGCCGCCAGGAGCAGGACGGCGAGCAGGCCGTACCGCCCGTCGACCGCGGAGCCGGTGGCGGGCAGGGCGCCGGCGTCGGCAGTACCAGAGCCGGAGCCGTCGGCCGGGTTCCCGCCGCCGCCGTGACCGGCGTTGCCGTCACTGGCGCCGTCACCGGGTCCCTCGGGCGTGCCCGGCGTGCCCGGGGTGCCGGGATCCCGAGGCGTGACGGTGAGCGTGGCGGTCCCCGTCACCGTGTCGCCGGGCGCGGCGAGCAGGGCCCCGAACCGGCCGGACGCCAAGCGCTCCGGTGCGGCCGGCGCCGGGACGACGTACGAGCCGGTGACGGTGAGGTCGCCGGCCGAGGTCGCCCCGCAGGCGTTGGCCGAGCAGGTGCCGGGCGCGGTGCTGGTGAAGGTGGTGGCCCCGGTGAGGTCACCGGTCTCGTTGCCGTAGGCGTCGAAGCCCGCGGCGGTGAAGGCCCGGGTGCGACCGGCCTCGATGGTGGCCCGGCCGGGGCTCAGCGTGATCCGGTCGACGGGACCCGCCACGACGGTCAGGCGTGCCTCGGCGCTCCTGCCGTCCAGGGTGCCGGTGACCGGGTAGGTCGCGGCGACCGTGCTGGAGCACCGCTGGGCGACGCAGGTCGCGCCCGGACCGGGGGCGAAAGCGGTCCGGTCGGTGACGTCGCCGATCACGTTGTCGTAGGCGTCGTACGCCGTCGCGGTGAGGTCCACGGCCTCGCCGGCGGGGACGGTCGCCGTCGCCGGATCGAGCCCGATGCGGTCGGTGGGGCCCGGGACGACGATGAGGAGGGCCGTGTAGAGCCACTGGAACTCCTCGTTGACCGGCTGGCCGTTCAACCCGCCGATCCGGATGACGTAGACGCCGGCCCGGGTCGACCCGCAGACCGTGCCGGTGCAGCTCGCGCCGGCGCTCGCCTGGAGCTCCAGGGCGTCGATGCCCGTGGACCCCTCGGCCAGGTTGCCGTAGGTGTCGAGGATCCCGGGCGCGAACGCCTGGGTCTCGCCGGCCCGGATCACGGCCGCGGAGGGAGCCAGGCCGGTCGCGACCCGGTTGCCGTCGGACACGACCACGAAGGTGGTCGTCGCGGTGAGGTCGCCGAGGTGGGCCGTCACGGTGTGCCGGCCCGCGGCGGTGGAGGTGCAGGTGGCGCCGGTGCAGCGGAGGGAGCGCTCGCCGAACGGCGTCCGCAGGGTGCCCGCGCCCTCGATCGTGAGCCGGGCGTTGTCGGTGACGGTGCCCAGCGGCAGGCCGTCCGCGGCGTAGGCCCGGACCACGAACGTCCCGGGCGCACCCGCGGGCGTGCTCGCCGCGGTCGGGGCCACCTCGATCCGGGCGATCCCCGCGGTGGGCCGCTCGTCCGGGTGCACCCGGAGGGTCGCGGTCGCGGTCCGGCCGCCCTCGGTGGCGGTGACGGTGTAGGTCCCCGCGGTGGCGGCCGTGCAGGCGTTGTCGGTGCAGATACCCGGCGCACCGATCGTGTACGTCGCCCCGGGCGCCGGCGTGCGGTTGCCGAAGGAGTCCACGAGCGCGGCCCGGAAGTCCTGGCTCGCGCTGGCGGTGACGGCGGCCTCGGCCGGGCTCACGACGAGACCGGTCGGTGCGCCGGGCGCGACCTCGACCTCGGTCGTGGCGCTCAGGGTCGGGTCGTCCAGGAGGGCGACGACGGAGTACCGCCCGGCCCGGTCGAGGGTGCAGGTGGCGGCCGGGCAGGTGACCGAGGCCCCGAGGTCGGTGACGCCGTGGTCGTCGACGGGCGCGACCCGGAAGGCGGCGCGGTCGGTGACGTCGAGCGTGTTCCCGAGGGGGGTGCGGCCGGCGGCGGTCACCGCGAACGGCGTACCGGCGCTCACGGGGCCCGGCGGACCGGTCACGGAGAGGCCGTTGAGCACGTGGCCGCCGACGGTCAAGGTGGCCGACGCGGTCACCGCGGGGTCGCTCGGATCGGTGACCGTGACGGTGTAGGTGCCGGGGGTGGTCGGCTCGCAGCGCGCGCTGTGCCCGCTGGCGAGGCACGCGAGCCCACCGCTGGCGGTGTAGTCGACGGTGTACGCCAGCTCGGTCCGGTTCCCGTACCGGTCGACGCGCAGCGCGCTGAAGACCTGGGCGTCGCCGATGCCGATGCTGGCGGCGGTGGGCTTCAGCGTGATCCCGGCGGTCGGTCCCGGGGTGACCTGGAGGCCGGCGACGGCGGAGAAGCGGTCCCACCGCGCCTTGACCACGGCGACGCCGGCCCGCGTCGTGGTGCAGGACCCGGCGGTGCAGGACCCGCCGCCGACGACCTCGTAGTCGGCCTCGGCGGTGACCTCGCGCAGCCGCGTCCCGTCGGCGTCGACGCTCCACACGGCGAAGGACGCCGGCTCACCGGCGACGGTCGAGGCCGTCTCGGGAGTGAGGGTGATGCCGGCCGGCCGGGCCGCGGCGGGCGCGGACGCCTTCTCCGGGGCCGGCTCGGCCTCTGGGGACGGCGTCGGGGTCGGGGTCGGATCGGCCTCCGGTGACGGCGTCGGCTCGGGCGTCGGCGTCTCGGGCGTCGGCGTCTCGACCGCGGCGGTCGGCGCCGGGGAAGCCGGGACAGCCGGGGTCGGGGTCGGGTCGTCGGCCATCGCCGGCGTGATGCCGGCGAGCAGCACCAGGGTGGCCGCGCCGAGGGCGAGGACGGCGGCCGGGCCGCGACGTGAGGACATGAGGAAGGCTCCGATCGGGGGATGCCGCGGGCCGAGCAGGCCGCGGCGGCTCTACCGAACCCCCTGACCGGGTGCCGGGCAACGCCTCCGGGGGACAAGTCGCCCCGAAAGTCACCCAGCTAGAGCAGGTCGAGCTCGATCGCCCGTTCCAGCACGGCGGTGCGCGAGCCGGCGCCGAGCTTGCGGTAGATCCGCTGCAGGTGGGTCTTGACGGTGTTCTCCGACAGGTGCAGGGCGGCGGCCAGGTCGCCCCGGTGGGGGTGCTGGGCGAGGGCGGCGAGCACGGTCCGCTCCTGGCGGGTCAGCGCGACGACGGTGGGCGCGGCGTCGAAGCAGGCCGGGATCGGCGCGGCCAGGTGCTCCTGGACGGCGGGGCTGCCCCGGCTCGCCGCGATCCGGCGCAGCGCGGCGACGTCGTCGGGCGGCAGGTAGATCAGGTGCAGGCGGGCGCCGTCGGGGCCGACCTGGGCGAGGACGCGCTCGAGCAGGGCCGCGGCGGCGTCGTCGTGCCCGGTCCGGGTGGCGGCCGCGGCGCCGAGGACCAGGACGGCGGCGAGCGAGCGGATCGTGTGCCCGGGGCGGCTCTCCAGCGCGGGCAGCGCGGTGAGCAGACCGGTGGCGTCGCCGGCCAGCAGGCGGGAGAGGGCCGCCGCGGGCGCGAGCTGCCCGCCGTAGCCGGTCCGGGAGCGCAGCAGCGCCGTCGAGCGGGGGTGGTTGCCGGCCGCGAGCCAGGCGACGGCGAGGGCACCACGGACCGCGGCCGCGCCGACGCTGTCGCCCATCACCGGCGGCGCCGGCGTCCGGCGCAGCTGCTCCTCGACCCGGCGTGCCTCGGCGGCGGCGGAGCCGAGGCCGATGTGGGCGTGCAGGAGGGTCCAGGTCAGCAACGGCCAGTGCTCGGTGGTGTCGCGGAAGGTGGTGTCGTCGAAGGTGGCGAGGGCGCCGGCGAAGTCGGCGTCGTCGAGCCGGAGGACGGCCTCCCCGATCCGGCCCAGGGCGTTGGCGTAGGAGCGGTCCTCGCCCGGGCGCCAGGCCGGCGCACTGAGCAGCGAGCGGGCCGCGCGGGCCGGGACGGTCTGGCCCTCGAACGCGCCCAGCCCGACGGCGTACACCGCGGTGTGGTTGCGCACCACCGGGTCGGTCGCCATCGCGACCGCGCGGGTCGTGGAGTCCCGGGCGCCGGCGACGTCGCCGGCGAGGAACTGGGAGTAGGCGAGGTGGCGCAGCGCCATCGGGCCGAGGAAGCTGAGCCCCTCGCGCTCGCCCGCGGGCATCCGCGCGAGGAAGTCGAGGGCCTCGGCGGCGGCCCGGCCGGACTCCTGGACCCGCCCGAGCAGACGCAGGCTGACGACCTTCGCGACGTGGCCGAGGAGGTACTCGCCGGTGGTCGGGTTCGGGAAGCGCGGGCCGTCCCAGCGGGCGGAGATCCGGAAGTAGTCGGCGGCGGCGCCGCGCAGCGACGGGTCGCGGAAGCAGGCGAGCCCGCGCCCGAACGCGAGCGCGGGGAACTGGGTGAGCGCGCGGCTCGGGACCGAGGCGAGGTGACGGTCGACCAGGCCGGTGGACTGGGCGTCCTGGGTGGTGACGACGACGGCGGCGTAGACCCGGGCGGCGATGCCGAACAGGCCGGCGCCGACGGCCATCTCGAGGGCGGCCTCGTAGCTGCCGTGCCGGTGCAGCCACGCCGCGCTGTGCTCGGCCGCCCGCTGTTGCTCGGCCACCGGGCGCTGCCGGGCCTCGGCCAGGACGGCGTCGCGCAGCGACTCGACGTACTGGAAGACCTGGTGGCCCGGCGCGAAGGGGATCCGGCGGCCGAACCCGTTCCACTCCAGCTCGTCGAGGATCTCCTCGACCTCGGCCGGACCGGCGGCGCCGGTCGTTCCCGCGGCCAGGTCGACGGCCAGCTCCGCGTCGAAGTACGGCGGCACGCTGGTCGCCAGCACGAAGGCGTACGCCGCACCGCGCTCGAGCTGGGCGCGCAGGTCCTCGGCCACCAGCGCCTGCCAGGCGGGGTCGTGCTGGCCCGGGGTGGTCCGCGCCCGGTCGTGGGGGCGGGCGAGCATCGCGGCCCGCAGCGCCAGCGGGTAGCCGTGGGTGGCCGCGTGCAGGTCCGGCGCGGTGTCGCTCGCGCCGGGACTGCCGAAGGCCGCCAGCAGGTCGCGGGTCTCGTCGAGGGTGAAGGCGAGGTCGTCCTCGGTCAGCAGCTGCACCTCGCCGCGCAGGCGCCGGGCGGGGCCGGCCAGCGTGCCGGGGGTGCGGGTGGTGACGACCACCTGCAGCCGGGGGACCAGGCGGACCAGGCGCAGCAGGTCGTCGTCGACCTGTCCGGCCGCGGCCCGGACCTTCTCGTAGGCGTCGAGCACGAGCAGCGGCCGGGTGCTGCTCGCGAGACCGCGGGCGATCACCGCGGCGGGATCGGGGCTGGACTCGATCTCGGTGAGCAGGGCGGGCGGCGCGGCCGGCCCGCCCGTCATGCCGACCCGGCCGGTGGCGGCGAGCACGGTCTGCCAGAAGGCCGACCGGGACTCGAGGTCGTTCTCGAGCGTCACCCAGACGACGTCGGTCGCGGTGAGCGTCTCGACCCAGGCCCGGGCCAGGCTGGTCTTGCCGTAGCCGCTCGGGGCCGCGACGACGCTCAGCCGGGCCTCGGGGTGGTCGAGCGTGTGGTGCAGCCGGGCGCGCGGGAGCAGCACGGGACCTCCGCCGGCCATGGCTCCCTCCTCGGCCTGAGTCGACCCGAGTCGACCCGAGACGTCCCGGGCCGCCCCGGGCCGCCCCGGGGCGCCGTCTCGAGGGCCCATCATCGCGCACGCCGCAGGGGCGGCGGGAGGAGGTGCGGCCCGGACAGACCTGGGGGGGTTGGGTTGGTCCGTCCGGGCCGCACCGGCCTGCCGGCACCGTCGCCCCACACGCGGTGCCGGGTGCCGCGGCGTCTGCCCGGGAGCGGGCGACGTACGTCGGCAGGTCAAGCGAAGGCCGCCAGGGTGGGCGGGGGCAAGGGTGGGGGCGGGATGTCGCCCGCCATGTCACCCGCACCGGGGTCTCAGCCCACCGGCACCGCCGTCACCACGAGGTTCTTCGTGTAGTGGAAGCGTCCGTTGCGGTAGGTCACCCGGCCGGTGCAGGTGACCAGGGTGAGCCGGTGCTCGCCCGTGGTCGCGACCGAGGCGCCGCTCAGGCCGCGGCCGCGCGGCTGGGTGGTGACCGAGGCGATCCGGTAGGTCCGGACGACCCCGTCGGCCCCGCGGACCTTGACGAGCTGTCCCTTGCGGGCCTGGCGCAGCTTGCCGAAGGCCCCCGGCCGGTCGCGGCGGTCGGAGACGTGGCCGGCGATCACGGTGGCACCGACGGCCTCGCCGGGAGCGGCGGAGCCGGCGAGCCAGCCGCCGCGCCGGGTGGTGCCGGGCAGCTGCAGGGTGCCGCGGCGGGCGCCGACGGTGTCGACCCGGGCGCTCATGTCGAGCGCGGGCACGGAGACCTGGACCGGGCGCAGCCGGCGACCGGCCACCGGGGAGCGGGTTCCCGAGAAGCCCGCCTCGACGCGCACCTTCCCGACCGCGGGCCGGTGCACGAGGGTGGTCTCCGCGACCTGGCCGCAGGAGTGGCTCGCGGCCGCGTTGTGCTCGTCGGCCGTGGTCGAGACGACCCACGTGTAGTAGCCGGGCTCGCGCACGGTGATCGAGGGCGTGGTGAGGGTGCCGTCGCGCGGCGTGAAGAAGACCGTCCCGACCGCGTTGGCGCGGGTGCACATGGACGCCGACGGACGCGTGACCGGTCCGTACAGCGTGGCCCGGCCGGACGCCGTACCGCCGGGGCGGAAGCCGGAGATCCGGACCTGGTCGGTGAGCCGGACCGAGCGCGGGGCGCCGGAGCGGTCGACCGGGATCGCCACCCGGGCGCGGGTCGTCGTGGTGATCACCGGCGCGGCGGGGGCCTCGTCGTCCTCGGTCACGGTGAGCCGCACCTCGGCGTCGTGGCACTGGACCGGCGCGGAGGTGTCGCAGACCCGGACGGTGTAGCCGTCGTCGCCGTGGAAGCCGGACGCCGGCCGGTAGGTCACCGCGCCGGTGGCCTCGTCGACGACGACCGAGCCGTGCTCCGGCGGGGTCACCACGGTGACGGCCGCCGGGTCCAGCGGCTTGCCGGTGGTGCTCGCGATGTCGGCCAGGTCGGTGACCACGGGGACGTCCTGCGCGGTCGTGACCGCGGCCCCGGTCGTGAACACGTTGGCCACGGTCACCCGCACCGTCGCGGTGTCGCAGAACGGCACCTCGGTCGAGGTGTCGCAGACCTGGTACTCGTAGGAGTCGACGCCCGAGAAGCCGGCGCCCGGGGTGTAGCGGAACCCGCCGTCCGCGGCGACCACCGTGCCGTACGCCGCCGCGGTCGTGAGCGTGGGCTCGGCCAGGTCCTGCCCGGTCTCCGAGAGGTCGTTGTCCGTGACGTCGGTGTCGACCGCGGTGCCCACGGTGGTGCTCGCCACGTCGTCGGTCGCCGTCACGGTGTTGGTCCCGACGGTGACCGGGACGGTGATCTCCGCGCACTGCTGGGGCACGGAGGTGTCGCAGACCTCGACCTCGTAGCTGTCCGGGCCGCTGTAGCCCGCGGCCGGGGTGTAGGTGACGGCGCCGCTCGGGAGGATCTCGACGGCGCCGTGCCCGGGTGCGCGCACCTGGGTGACGCCGGACGCCGCCAGGGGCTTGCCCGAGGTGGTCGCGAGCTCGGTGAGCGCCGACTGGTGGGCGACGTTCTGCGGCGTGCTCACCCCGGAGCCCGGCGTGAACACGTTGCGGACGGTCACGGTCACCGTGGCACCGGAGCACGCGATCGGCGCCTCCTGGTCCTCGGACACCGCGTAGACGTAGGAGTCCTCGCCGGAGAAGCCCTCCGCCGGCGTGTAGGTGACCGAGCCGTCGCCGCCGACCGTCGCCGTACCGCCGGCCGGTGCGGTGGTGATCCGCGGCGTGCCGAGCGGGACGCCCCCGGGTGCGGACGTGTCGTTGGCCCGGACGTCGGTGGTCACCGGGTCCGGAGCATCGGTGCTCGCGGTGTCGTCCTCGGCGTCGATGCGCACCGACGGGAGGACGACGACCTCGGTGTCGTCGGCGTCGACGACGATGATCGCGCCGTCGAAGGCCGCCACCCAGGTGGGGGCGTGGTCGCCCCAGGCCTGGATCGTCTCCTGGCGGTAGCCCGAGCCCGTGGGGACGAGCCGGAGCACCCGCTTGTTGCCGGTGTCGCCGATGACCAGGTCCCCCTCGGGGGTGATCGCGACGCCGGTCGGGCCGTCGACACTCGTCGACACCACCGACGGCGTGTAGTCGGCGCCGGACGGCGTCAGCCGCACGACCCGGTCGTGGCCGCGGTCCGCGACGAACAGGTTGCCGTCGGCGTCCACGGCGATGCCGTACGGGCGGTCGAGGCCCTCGGCGATGGTCCGGCGCGTGTACGTCGCTCCGGACGGCGTCAGCTTCTCGACGTGGCCGCTGCCCCGCTCGGTGAAGTAGACGTTGCCGTCGGCGTCCACGGCGACGCCGGAGGGACGCTGCAGGTCGCCGGCGAGCACCGTGCGCGTGCCGTAGTCGTGGTCGGCCTCGGACCAGTCCAGCCGGACGATCTCGTGGTCGCCCTCGTCGGCGTAGAAGACGTTGCCGTCGGCGTCGACCGCGATGCCCTGCGGGTCCAGGCCCGGCCGGGAGTCGATCGTCGAGGGGCCGCTGCCGGGGCCCCAGCCGATCACCGCCGGGCTGCCGGGGTCGGAGATGAAGACGATCCGCCGCGCGTCGACCGCGATGCCGGTCGGCTCGACCAGGTCGTGGGTCGCGACGAAGCGGCCGGCGTACGCCGTCGAGGAGAGGGGCGCGCAGCCGTCGTCCGCGGCGACCTCGATCGTCACCGTGGCGACGTCGCAGACCTGGGCGGGCGCGGCGGTGTCGCGGACCTCGTAGGTGTAGTGGTCGGTGCCGGACCAGCCCGCCGCGGGCGTGTAGGTGATGGTGCCGTCGGGGTTGACCGCGGCCGTGCCGTGCGCCGGAGCGCCGACGACGGTCGGCGCGGCCAGCGGCGCGTTGGTCGTGTCGTTCGCCCGGACGTCGGTGATCACCGAGCCGCCGCCCGTGACGGCGGTGGTGTCGTCCCCGGCCTCGAGCCGTGCGGGACCGAGCATGACGAGTTGGTTGGTCCCGCCGTCGGCCACGAAGAGGACGCCGTCGCCGCGCACCGCGATGCCCAGCGGGCCGGTGTCGCCCCAGCCCGGGACGACCGAGGAGGCGAAGCCGCCGCCCGACGGGGTGAGCCGGAGGATCCGCTGGTGGGAGGTGTCGCCGACGAAGAGGTTGCCGTCGGCGTCGGCCGCGAGACCGTAGGCGTCCTGGAGCCCGGTCGCCACGACGTCCTGGGTGGAGCCGGTGACGGTCGTCCGGATCCGGACCACGGTGGACGCGGTGACGACGTAGGCGGTGCCGGCCGGGTCGACGGCGACGGCGTGCGGGAACGTCAGACCGGAGGCAACGACCTCGGTGGCGTAGCCCGAGGCGGCGACCAGACGCAGCACCCGGCCCTGGTTGAGCTGGTGGGTGTTGGCGGAGACGTAGAGGTCGCCGTTCGGGGCGACCGCGATCCCGTGGAGCTGGCCGAGGAGCGGACCGGAGGCGACCACCGTGCTGGTGTAGCCGCCGCCCGACGGGGCCAGCCGGGTGACGGTGCCGGCGTTCCAGGAGGTGACGAACAGGTTCCCGTCGTCGTCGACGGCGATGCCGGCCGCGCCGGCGACGCCGGTCGCGACCACCGAGCGCGTGAAGCCGGAACCCGACGGGGTGAGCCGTACGACCTCGCCGCGGTCGGTGTCGGTGACGAAGAGGCGGCCGTCGCCGTCGATCGCCAGCTGGCTGGGGTACTCGATGCCCGACGGGATGACGGTGCGACCGGTGCCGCCGGTGGTCCCGACCGGGCCGCAGGAGTTGTCCTGGCCCACGGTCACGGTGACCTGGGCGGTGTCGCACACGGTGCCGCCGGCGTTGCGGACGGCGTACGTGTAGGTGTCGGTGCCGGAGAAGCCGGCGTCCGGCGTGTAGGTGATCGCGCCGTTCGGGGTGACGGCGACCGTGCCGTGCGCGGGGTGCGTCGCCACGGTCGGTACGGCGAGGGCCGCACCGCCGCCGTTGTCGTTGGCCCGGACGTCGGTGGTCACCGGGGCGCCGCCCGTGGTGGTGGCGGTGTCGGCGACGGCCTGCACGGTGCGCGGGGTCAGCTTGACGACGCGGTCGTTGCCGGTGTCGGTGACGTACAGGTTCCCGTCGTCGTCGAGGGCGACGTCGTGGGGCGCGGCGAGGCCGGTGACCGGCAGCACCGCCTGGGTCCAGCCGGCCCCGGCCGGGGTGAGCGTCACGATCCGGTCGTTGCCGGTGTCGGCGACGTAGAGCGTGCCGTCCGGGCCGACCTCGATGCCGCGGGGGCTGCTCAGGCCGGTCACCGGGATCTCGGTGTGCGTCCAGCCGCCGCCCGACGGCGTGGACCGGACGACCTGGCTCGTGGTGGCGTTGCTGAAGGCGGTGGAGTAGAGCGCGCCGTCGTCGTCGAGCGCCAGCCCGAACGGCTGGTAGCCCGGCGGGGTCGACCGCACCTCGGTCTGGACCCAGTCGGGGTTGCCGGGCGTCAGGGCCAGCACCTTCCCGCCGTTGGCCGCCGTCACGTAGACCTGCTCCGGGCCGGCGATCGCCAGGGCGGCCGGGTACGCCATGCCCCAGGCCACGGCGTGCTCGAGGACATAGCTGGAGCCCGACGGGATCAGCCGGGACACGACGTTGTTGCCGCCGGCCGAGAACCACACGTCGCCGTCGGCCCCCACGGCGATGCCGTGGCCCTGGTTGATGTTGTCGGGAAGCACGACGGTCGCGTAGCCGGAGGCCAGCGGGACGAGCTTGAGCGGGCGGCCGGTGCCGCTCTCGACGACGAAGACGTTGCCGGCGCCGTCGACGTCGAGGACGGTCGGCTCGTCGAGGCCGGTGACGACCTCGCTCTGCGCGAACCCGGACGACGGCGTCGGGCCGCACGGCTGGACCGGCCCCGGCGCCGCCGCGGCGCGGGCGGGGCTCGCGCCGACGGTGGCCACGACCGTCGTCCCGGTGAGGGCGAGGGCGAGGGCGAGCGGTGCCGTCACGAGAGCGCGACGGACGAGGGAAGGGGTGCGGGGAGCGCGCAAGGGAGCATCTTTCGTTCCGAGGGCCGGACGACATGCACCGGCGGATTCAGCGAACCCCCACCATGAGTGCTGTGACAATGCTCCGTCGCGGATGTCGCCCGCCGCGTCACCCGCTCCTCGCCGTCATCGCGCTGCTCGCCGCGGTCGAGGTCGCGAGCGGCGTGATCCAGGGCTACTACGGCCCGGTGCTGGTCGACATCGCCCACGACCTCGACGTCCGGTACGCCGACCTGAACTGGCTCGAGGCCGCCCAGCTGATCTTTTCCGCGCTGGTCGTGCCCCCGCTGGCCCGGCTGGGCGACATGGTCGGGCACCGGCGGGTGCTCATCGGCGCGACCGCCGTCGTGGCGGTGGCGACCTGGGGGATCGCACTGGCGCCGACCTTCCCGGTGATGCTGGTCGCCTGGACTCTCCAGGGCACCTACGTCGTGTGGCTGCCGATCGAGGTCGCGGTGATCCACCGGCGCACGGCAGGCCGTCCCGACCAGGGCCGGGTCACCCGCCGGGTGGCGGCGATCCTGGTGGCCACGCTGGAGCTGTCGGTGATCGTGGCCGCGCTGCTCGCCGGGCAGCTGGCAGAGCGGGTCTCGCTCACCACCATGCTGGTCCTGCCGGCGGTCGTGGTGACGCTGTGCCTCCCGCTGCTCCTGCTGCTGGAGGACCTCCCGGGCCTGCCCGGCGGCGGTCGCTTCGACTGGGGCGGGCTCGGCCTGATGGCGCTCGCCGTCCTGGCCGTCCTCGGTGGTCTCGTGCTCATCCGCCTCGACGGCGTGACCTCGGTGCCGGCGTGGCTGCTGGTCGCGCTCGGCCTCGCGTTGCTGGTGCCCTGGTGGCGCTACGAGGCCGGCCACGCCGACCCGATGGTCGACGTCCGGCTGCTCACCCACCCCGCGCAGTGGAGCGTCCAGGCCACGGCGTTCCTCGTCGGCATGTCGCTGCTCGGCGCGCAGGTGCCGCTGTCGACGTACTTCCGCAGCGACCCGGCGGTGCACGGCTACGGCTTCGGCCTCACCGCGGCGCAGGGCTCGGCCCGGGTCGCGTTCTACGTCGCCTGCCTGGCGATCGGCGCGCTGACCCTGGGGCCGATCAGCCGCTGGCTCGGTGCCCGGCGCGCGATGGTCGCGGGCTGCCTCGTCTACGCCGCCGGGTACGCCGCCTGGCTGCCCCTGCACGCCGACCCCGGCGCGGCGTGGGGCGTGATGGCGGTGATCGGTCTCGGCACCGGCGGCCTGGTCGCGGCGATCCCCGCCGCGGCGGCCGCGGTCGCGCCGCCCGGCCGGGTCGGCTCGGCGACCGGGCTCACCAACGCCAGCAAGACGATCGGCGGCGGCCTCGCGTCGTCCGTCTTCGCGATCTGCCTGGCGAGCACGGGCTCGCTCAAGGTGAGCGGCGGCAGCCTCGGCGGCTACTACGCGGTGTGGACGATCTGCGCGGTCTCCGGCCTGCTCGCGGCGCTGGTCCTCGCCCTGACGGCACGCCGCAGCGAGACCGCGACGCTCAGCGCGGAGCCAGCAGGTCCAGCTCGATCGCCTTCTCGATGACCGCGTCGCGGGAGTTGACCCCGAGCTTGCGGTAGATCCGCTGCAGGTGGGTCTTCACCGTGTTCTCGGTGACGTGCAGCGCGGCGGCGGCCGCGGCCCGGGTCGGGTGGTGGGCCAGGGCGGAGATCACCACGCGCTCCTGCGGGGTCAGCGAGGCGGCGAGGGTCTCGCTGGTGATGGCGTCCGGCACCGGACCGGCCAGGTAGTCGCGCAGCCCCGCGTCGCCGCGCTCGGCGGCGAGGGCGCGCAGCGCGACCAGGTCGCTCGCGGGCAGGTACATCAGGTGGGCCCGCGCGCCGCCCGGGCCGACCAGGGCGAGCACCCGGTCGAGCAGTGCCGCGGCCGTGTCGGGCAGGCCGGTGCGCAGCGCCGCGGCGGCACCGATGGTGAGCGTCGCCGCGAGCGAGCGGGTCGTGTGACCGGGCCGGGTCTCGAGCCGGGGCAGCGCCGCCAGCGCCTCGGCCGGCTCCCCGGCGAGCAGCCGGGCGAGCGTCACCGCGGGCGCGACCTGGCCGCTGTAGCGGGAGCGGAGCCGGAGCAGCGGCCCGGCCTTGGTCCGGTTGCCGGCGGCCAGCCAGAGCACCGCGAGCGCCCCCCGTACGGCGGCCGCGCCCATGCTGTCGGTCATCCCCGGCGGTGCGGGCGTGCGGGCGAGCGCGGCCTCGACCCGGTGCGCCTCGGTGGCCGCGTGGCCCAGCCCGAGCCGCGCGTGCATCAGCGTCCAGGTGACGAAGGGCCAGAACTCGGAGGTCGTCGCGAACGCGCAGCCGTCGTACTCGGCGACGGAGGCCTCCAGCTCGAAGTCGTCGAGCAGCAGCGCCGCCTGCCCGATCCGGCCCAGTGCGTTGCTGTAGGTCCGGGTCTGGCCGGGGCGCCAGGCCTCCGGGTCGACGTGGCCGCGCGCGGCGCGGGCGTCCGCGGAACGCCCGTCGAGCGCGTTGAACCCGACGACGTAGACGGCCGTGTGGTTGAGCGACTCGGGCCGGGTGCTCATCGCGATGGCGCGCAGGGCGGACGCGCGGGCCGCGTCGACCTGCCCGTCCTGGAACAGCGAGTACGCCAGGTGGCGCAGCAGTGTGGCGCCGAGGTCGGCGACGTGGTGCTGCTCCCCGTCGGGGATCGTGTCGAAGTAGGCGAGCGCCTGGTGGGCCGCGCGGGCGGACTCGTCGAAGCGGCCGAGCACCCGCAGGCTCGCGACCTTGGCGGTGTGGCCCATGAGCACCTCGCCGGGGCCCATCTCGGGCAGCCGCGGTCCGGTCCATGCGGCGGGGATGCGGAAGAACTCCGCCGCGGCGCCCAGCAGGGCGGGGTTGCGGTGGCACGCGAGGCCGCGGCCGAGGGCCAGCGCGGGGTACTGGGTGAGCGCGCTGCGCGGCACCGACGCGAGGTGCCGGTCGAAGCGGCCGGTGGTGATCGTGTCGGGGTCGCTGGCGACCAGCGCGGCGTAGACCCGGCCCGCGAAGTCGTACTGGCGGGCGGCGACGGCGACCTCGAAGGCGGTCTCGAAGTTGCCGTTGCGGTGCAGCCAGGTCGCGGCGAGCAACGCGGCGCGCGCCTGCTGGGCGGCGGGGAGGCGCGCGGCGTCGGCGAGCATGGCGGTCCGCAGCGACTCGACGTACTGGAAGACCTGGCGGCCGGGGGCGAACGGGATCCAGCGGCCGAAGCCGTTCCACTCGAGCTCGGCGAGCGTCTCCTTGACGTCGGTGCTCCCGGTGAGGTCGAGCGCGAGGTCGGTGTCGAAGTACGGCGGCACGCAGGTCGCCAGCACGAAGTCGTAGGCCGCCCCGGCGCCGAGCTGGAGCCGCAGGTCGTCGGCGACCAGCGACTGCCAGTCGGGTGCGTCGGGTCCGGCGCCGGCGCGGCTCAGCGAGAGCATGCCCGCGCGCACGGCGAGCGGGAAGCCGTCGGTGACCGCGTGCAGCTCGGCGGCGCTCGCGGCGACCCCGGGCTCGCCGAAGGCGGTGAGCAGGTCGCGGGTCTCGGCCTCGGTGAAGGCGAGGTCGGCGGCGCCGAGCAGCTCGACGTCCCCGCGCAGCGTGCGCCCCGGCGCGGCCAGCCCGGTGGTGGTCCGGGTGGTGACGACCACCTTGAGCTCGGGGCACAGCTGGACCAGGCGGGTCAGGTCGGCGTCGACGGCGCCGGTGTCGTCGCGCAGCCGCTCGTGGGCGTCGACCACCAGCACCAGCGGGCCGCGTCCGGACAGCGCGCCGGCGACGACCGCGGGCAGGTCGTGGGTGCGCTCGACCTCGCCGATCAGGCCGGCGGCCTCGGCGACGGGCAGCACCCCGAGCCGGCCGGCGTTGGTGAGGACGGTCTGCCAGAAGCTCGCGCGGCGGACGTGGTCGGTCTCGAGGGTCGCCCAGACGACGGTCCCGGGGGCGCGCGAGGCGACCCAGCAGCGGACCAGGCTGGTCTTGCCCGAGCCGCTCGGCGCCGACAGGACGGCGATCCGCGGCTCGTCCGGGTCCAGGCGGGCGTGCAGCCGGGGACGGGTGAGCAGGACGGGCCCCATCGCCGTCATCAGAGTCGCCCCCTTTCCGAGGGGACTCTAGTGCCCCGAGCGCCGCTCGGGAGCGGAATCAGGCGCGGGCGTCCCCGCCCCAGTTGGCGAGCTTGACCGCGATGTCGTGGAGCCGCTCGGCGCCGACGCCCGGGGCCTCGAACGCGAGCTGGACGTACTCGCCCGTCGTCCGGCCGAGGGTGACCTTGCCGGCGTCGGGGAGGTTCTCGATGATCCGGATCAGGCGGTTGCCGATCCGGCCCAGCTGCGAGGCGTGCTCGTCGGAGAGCTGGCCGAACGCCTCGGGGTCGCGGTGGTGGAGGGTCAGCCCGAGCCGGTCGCCGGCGTCGTGGCGGGCGAGGACCCAGATCTCGTCTTCCCAGACCACCTGGTCGGGGGCGAAGGACGTGCTGTCGGTGAGCGGCTGCGCGGGCTCCGTCATGGCGTCATGCTGCCACTCGTGCTCGGCGCGCTCGTCGCCGCCCCCGCTCTCCCATCAAAGTCGATCGATCTTGTGAAGTATGATCGCGGACATGAGCCTCGGTGCCGTGACCGTCCCGACGTACGACGACCCGCGGGTCGTCGTCCCCGCTCCCGCCGCGGGGGCCGGCAACTGGGCCGGTGCGGCGAGCGCGGTCCTCGTCGACGGCGTCTACTGGCTGACCTACCGGGTGCGCCGTCCGCTGAGCGAGGGGCGCGGCGTCACGGTCGTGGTCGCCCGCTCCGACGACGGCGAGCGGTTCGCGCCGGTCGCCGAGGTGCACCGCGACGCCTTCGGCTGCGAGTCGTTCGAGCGCCCGGTGCTCGTGCCCGTGCCGGGCGTGGGCTGGCGCCTCTACCTCTCGTGCGCGACGCCCGGCTCGAAGCACTGGTGGGTCGACAGCCTCACCGCCGCCACGCCCGAGGAGCTGCCGCACGGCCGGCGCCAGGTGGTGCTGCCCGGCGACGACCTGGTCGCGGTCAAGGACCCCGTGGTCACCCACGGCCCGGACGGCTGGGAGATGTGGCTGTGCTGCCACCCCCTCGACGAGCCCGGTCACGAGGACCGGATGACCACCCGCCGGCTCACCAGCCCCGACGGCCTGACCTGGACCGACCGCGGCGTGGTGCTCGCCGGCCGCCCGGGGGAGTGGGACGCCCGCGGCGCCCGGGTCACCGCCGTCCTGCCGCGGGCCGAGGGTGCCCCCCTCACCGTCCTGTACGACGGCCGTCCCGACGCCGC
This sequence comes from Pimelobacter simplex, assembly GCF_024662235.1. Lineage (GTDB taxonomy): Bacteria > Actinomycetota > Actinomycetes > Propionibacteriales > Nocardioidaceae > Nocardioides. Next base: position 4,056,524 of record NZ_CP096276.1, on the reverse strand, counting down.
GTCCAACTGGTTCGAGACGACCGGCGTGGCCACCTGGGACGGCCGCCGGCTCGTCGCGGTGGACGGCCCGCCGATCACCTCGCCCCACGGCGACGGGGCGTGGCGCTATGCCAGCGCGGTGCCGCTGCCGGACGGCCGGACCCGCTTCTACGTCGAGGCCGCGCGCTCCGACGGTGCCCACGACCTGGTCACGCTGGTGCGCTGAGCCCCGGGGCGGCGCCGCTCCGCTGCGCGAACGAGCCGCGGTCGCGGGTCGAGAGCCAGTCGGAGAAGTCCTCGCCGGTCAGCTCGCCGAGCAGCCCGATGTCGTCGGCGAACGCGGGCAGCAGCCGCTCCCGCTGGGCCGGGCTCAGCGAGGGCCGGTGGGCGTCGCGGGCCTGCAGGCGCGCGACCAGCGGCACGCTCGCCCGCCGCCAGACCTCGGGCGGCGCGAACTGCCCGGCCGCGGCGCCGGCGCGCACGACCGGGCCGAGCAGGCGCGGACGCCAGCCCGGGGCGACGTACGGACGGGAGTTGTCGCGGGGGATCGACGTCACCTGGCCCTCGCGGATGCCGAGGAAGCGGCAGGTCCGGTCGATCGTGGCGGCCGGGTGGTCCACGATGTCGCGGTAGCGGACGACGAGCACCCGCGCAGGCTCGACCAGCTTGAGCAGGTCGCGCAGCTGCTCGCCGTACAGGCCGAGGTCGCGGTAGTGCCAGAAGGGCGCGTAGCCGGCCGCGATCCGCTCGTCCTGGAGGGCGAACGCGGTCTCGAAGTCCGCCTCCGGCTCGAGACCGTCGGACCACAGGTGCATCCAGTTGCTGTAGGCGCGGTCGATCGGGTCGCGCACCACCGCGACGATCCGTACGCCGGGCAGCGCCTCGGCGATCCGGCGCTGGGCGCCGCGGTGCCAGAGGTAGAAGGGAGTGCTCTCGCCGCGGAGCGCGTCCGGGGGAGCGGGGCGGAAGAGGTCGGCGTACCGGTCGGGGTGCCAGATCCACTCCTGCTGCGAGTGCCGGTCGCCGGGCCCGCGCCAGTGCGGCGGCGGGGCGTCCTCGCAGAGCCAGAACTTCGGTTCCTTGGGGGTGGTCACGAAGACGTCGGGGTGCGCGGCGAGCGCGAGGTGGAGCGCGCTCGTGCCGGCCTTGGGCGCACCGACGAGCAGGAAGTCGGGCCGCGGCTCTCGGGTCATGGAGGTCCCCTCGCTCACAATGTCTGGTAAGTCAGTGTAGTTAAACAACATGAGAGCGCGCAACGATGCCGGACCGCGGCGGCGGGCCCGCGGCGACGGATCAATAGGCTGTGGTCCGTGACGCTCGCGAACATCCCGCCCGCACCCGAGCTGCCCGGCGCCCGCCACCTGCACTCCGGCAAGGTGCGCGACCTCTACGAGCTGACCGAGGGACCGCACACCGGCAAGCTCCTCATGGTCGCCAGCGACCGGCTCTCGATCTTCGACTTCGTGCTCGAGACGACGATCCCCGACAAGGGCGAGATCCTCACCCGGATGTCGCTGTGGTGGTTCGACCAGCTCGCCGACCTCGTCCCGAACCACGTCATCTCCACCGACGTCCCCGAGGCCGTCCGCGGCCGCGCCGTCATCTGCGAGCGCCTCGACATGTTCCCCGTCGAGTGCGTCGCCCGCGGCTACCTCACCGGCTCCGGCCTGCTCGACTACCGCGCCACCGGCGAGGTCTGCGGCATCGCCCTGCCCGCCGGCCTCGACGACGGCAGCCGCCTGGAGACGCCGATCTTCACCCCCGCCACCAAGGCCGACCTCGGCGACCACGACGAGAACGTCTCGTACGACGCCGTCGTGGCCACCGTCGGCGCCGACACCGCCGCCGCCCTGCGCGACCTGACCCTCCGGGTCTACAGCCGCGCCGAGGAGATCGCCCGCAGCAAGGGCATCCTGCTCGCCGACACCAAGTTCGAGTTCGGCGTCGCCCCCGGCGGCGACGGCACGATCGTGCTCGCCGACGAGGTCCTCACCCCCGACTCCTCGCGCTACTGGCCGGCCGACGACTGGCAGCCCGGGCGCGCGCAGCCGTCGTACGACAAGCAGATCGTGCGCAACTGGGCCCTCTCGCCCGAGAGCGGCTGGGTCAAGTCGTCCGGTGAGGCCCCGCCGCCGCTGCCGCCCGAGGTCGTCGAGCGGACCCGCTCGCGCTACCTCGAGGCCTACGAGCTGCTCACTGGCGAGCGCTTCTGAGCCGGAGGCTCCGGGCCAGCGCGACCGTGACCCGCACGAACCGCCGGGTGGGCTGAGCGCTCCACCGGCCCAGGGCCGCGACCACCGCCACGGCGCCGGTCCCGGCCGGCCCGCTCACGACGCGTCGCCGGGCTCGGCCTCCAGCCGCGCGGGCAGCCCGAGCCGCGGGAACTGCTCGTGGTCGAAGGTGGTGATCTCGGTGATCGCCCCGCCGGTGATCCGCAGGACGTCGATGGTCAGCGGCAGGTAGGCGCCCGCGTCCTCCTGCCACAGGTAGAAGGCGACGGCGGGCTGCCGGTTCACCCCCGTGGGGACGCCGCGCAGCCCGGTCATGCCGACGAACCCGCCGGAGACCCAGTCGGCCACCACCGCGTCGCGGCCGACCTGCACGCCCGGGGTGGGCGGCATCGAGCAGCGGACGTCGTCGCGCAGCATCGCGGCCAGGGTGTCGACGTCGGTGGCGACGCTGGCGTCGGTGTAGCGGCGGACCAGCTCCCGCGTCCGTACGTCGTCCGCTCTGGTGCCGCCCGTCCCGCCCGTGCCGCCCGACCAGTCCTGCCGCTCGGCGGGCAGGTGCTCGCGCAGCCCGGCCCGGGCGCGCTGCAGGGCGCTGTTGACCGAGTTGACCGAGTCGCCGAGGAACGCGCCGACGTCCTTGGCCGGCCAGCCGAGCACGTCGCGCAGGATCAGCACCGCCCGGGGCCGCGGGGCGAGGTGCTGGACGGCGGCCAGGTAGGCCAGCTCGACGGTCTCGCGGGCGAGGGCGACGGCCTCCGGCTCGTCCGCGTCGTCCGCGGAGAGCTCGTCGAGGAGCCGGTCCGGGTAGGGCTGCAGCCAGGTCACCTCGCCGCCCGACGCGGGCTCGGGACGGCGCTGGGCCAGCAGGTCCAGGCAGGCGTTGGTCGCGATCCGGTAGAGCCAGGCCCGGAAGGTCGCGCGTCCCTCGTAGGTCTCGCGCCGCCGCCAGGCCCGCAGGAAGGTCTCCTGCACGGTGTCCTCGGCGTCCTGGAACGAGCCGAGCATCCGGTAGCAGTGCACGTGCAGCTCGCGCCGGTGCCGCTCCGCCAGCCGCGTGAACGCCGCCTCGTCGATCTCGCTCATGGGGAGCACCTTGCCCTGCATCTCCACACTCATCACGTCCGCCTCTCCGTCGTTCGGGTGTCCTCTCGGACGTAGGACGGCGGGGGCCGCCGGAACTCATCACTCCTTGGTCCCGGGCACAGGGCCGAACGAGCGGCTCTGGTCCTGCGCACAGTGACCGTGCTCACGACCGGCCAGTAGTTTGTGCGCATGACGAACCTCGCCGAGTTCCTCGAGAACAGCGCCCAGAAGTTCCCCGACCGCACCGCGATCGTCTTCGGGGACACGCGCCTGAGCTACCCCCAGGTCAACGGGGCGGCCAACCAGGTCGCCAACCTGCTGGTCTCGCGGGGGATCAAGCCCGGTGACAAGGTGGCGCTGAGCTGCCCCAACCTGCCGTACTTCACGATCGTCTACTACGGCATCCTCAAGGCCGGCGCGACCGTCGTCCCGCTCAACGTGCTGCTCAAGGGCCGCGAGGTCGCCTACCACCTCGGTGACTCCGACGCGAAGGCCTACTTCGCCTTCCAGGGCACGCCGGACCTGCCCATCGGCGCCGAGGCGTACGACGGCTTCCAGGCCGCCGACGGCTGCGAGCACTTCTTCGTCATCACCGCCGACCCGACCGCGCCGTCGCCGATCGAGGGCACCGAGACGCTCGGCCAGGGCCTGGCCGGCCAGGCGCCGACCTTCGACACGGTCGCCGTCGACGACGACGACACCGCCGTCATCCTCTACACCTCGGGCACCACCGGCCAGCCCAAGGGCGCCGAGCTGCGGCACCGCAACATGCGCGACAACGCGCTCGCCGGCACCGACCTGTTCGGCGCCGACCCGGACCACCCGGACACCTACCTCTGCGTGCTGCCGCTGTTCCACTCGTTCGGCCAGACCGTCATCCAGAACGGCGCCTTCGCCTTCGGTGGCACCGTCGTGATGCTGCCGCGCTTCGAGGCCGCGCCCGCGCTGGGCCTGATGCTCAAGGAGAAGGTCTCCTTCTTCGCCGGCGTCCCCACGATGTACTGGGGCCTGCTCGGCGCGCTCGACGACACCGTCGACGTCAAGACGCTCGCCGAGAACCTCCGCGTCGCGGTGGCCGGCGGCGCCGCGCTGCCGGTCGAGGTGCACCACCAGTTCGAGGAGCGCTTCGGCGTCACCATCCTCGAGGGCTACGGCCTCTCCGAGACCTCGCCGGTCGCGAGCTTCTCGCGCCTGGGCGAGCCGGTCCGCGTCGGCTCCATCGGTACGCCGATCCCCGGCGTCGAGATGAAGCTCATCGACCCCGACAGCTGGGCCGAGATCACCGACCCCGACGGCATCGGCGAGATCGCCATCAAGGGCCACAACATCATGAAGGGCTACTACAAGCGGGCCGACGCCACGGCCGAGGCGATCGACGCCGAGGGCTGGTTCCGCTCCGGTGACCTCGGCAAGAAGGACGCCGACGGCTGGTACTACATCGTCGACCGGTCCAAGGACATGATCATCCGCGGTGGCTACAACGTCTACCCGCGCGAGATCGAGGAGGTCCTCCTCACCCACCCGGCCGTCTCGCTCGCCGCCGTGATCGGCGTCCCGCACGAGAGCCACGGCGAGGAGATCAAGGCGTTCGTCATCCTCAAGCCGGGTGCGGAGGCCGCCGCCGACGAGATCGTCGCGTGGGGCAAGGAGCAGATGGCGGCCTACAAGTACCCCCGCGTCGTCGAGATCGTCGAGGGCCTGCCGATGACCGCCACGGGCAAGATCCTCAAGCGCGAGCTGTCCTAGGACACCCCCGGCGCGCGGCGCTCGCGTTAGGTGAGGCAGGTGGGCGGGTAGGGGTCGGTCTCCGACCCATCCCCCTAGGAGGCCGCTCGTGGAGGTCCCCACCCGTCTCGCCGAGCTGGCGAGCACCTGCCTGACCGCGTCCCAGGACGTCGCCGACGCCTGGTCCGACGCGCTGACCGAGATCCAGGTCCCGTCCGGAGCCGCCGGCAACACCGTTGCCGGCGGCTCCGTGCTGTCCGCCCACGTCGCGGCGAGCAATGCCGCCGCGACCGGGATCGGCCGGCTGGTCGCCGTCCTCGAGGCGGACGTCGACGCGGTCTACCTGTGCGCCTTCGACTTCGCGAGCACCGACGAGACGGTGGCGCGCGGGCTGGAGGAGAAGAAGCCCGCGCCCACGCCCGAGCGCACCCCGTCGCCCGAGCCCGGGCCGGCGCCGACCCCGCCGCCGACGTCGACCCGGGCGCGGGTGGCGTGATGGCGGCCGGGATCTTCGACCTGCACGACCAGGTCGACGAGCTGGACGGCGCGGCCACCCAGTGGGCCGCTGTCGGTACGGCGCTCGGGGGTGCCGGCGACGACGTCACCTCCGGCGTGCAGTCGGTGCTGGACGCCGGCTGGGAGGGCGAGACGCGCGACTCGTTCGACGAGCACCGCCGGGCCCTGGTGACCGACCTCGACGCCGGCGGCGACCTCGCCGGTCTCGTCGCCCGGCACCTGACCCTCGCCGCCGGCTCGGTCCGGGTGGCGCAGGGCCGACTCGACGAGCAGTGGGCGAGCATCGTCACGGTGCCCCTGCACTACGGGCCGGGCGGCGAGATGACCTGGCTCCCGCGCGACGAGGCCGAGCAGAAGGCGGTCAACGACGCGATCGACCGGGCCGGCGAGATCCGTACCGCCCTCGACACCGCGCTCGACGAGGACCGCGCCGCCATCGCCGACACCGTCGCGAAGTGGGAGGCCCTCTCCGCCCGCTGGTACGGCGTCGCCCACGGCGCCGACCCGTTCGACCTCCCGCCCGACGCCGACGGCGTCGGCGCGATCACCGTCGGCGACCGCACGATCTTCAACACCGGCGCGGGCGACGACACCGTCACCATCACCGTCGACCCCGCGACCGGTGAGCAGGTCGTGACCATCAACGGGCAGGCCTACCGGGTGCCCGCGGGCCAGCACGTCGTCGTCCGGGTGGGCGAGGGCAACGACACCGTGACCGTCCCGCCGGGCACCCGGGTCGACGTCACGATCCTCGGCAGCGACGGCGACGACCGGATCCAGACCGGCGGCGGCCGCGACACCGTGCTCGGCGGCGCCGGTGACGACAACGTCGAGGGCGGTGCCGGCGACGACCGGATCTCCGGCGGATCCGGTCGCGACTACGTCGACGGCCAGGCCGGCGACGACCGGCTCTCCGGCGGCACCGGCGACGACACCGTCTACGGGCTCGACGGCGACGACCGGATCAGCGGCGGCGAGGGCTGGGACTACCTCGAGGGCGGGGCGGGCGAGGACCGTCTCGACGGCGGCGCCGGCGGCGACACGCTCTCGGGCGGCACCGGTGACGACACGATCTTCGGCGGCGCGGGGGACGACACGACCTACACGGGCAAGGGTGCGGACACCGTCCACGCCGGCACCGGCACCGACCGGACCTACGCCGAGGCGGGCGACGTCGTCCGCGGTGGGGAGAACCGGGTCACCGTCGAGCTCAAGGACGTGCCGAGCGAGATCCGGGTCGAGGGATCGCCGGAGTTCCAGGCACGCGTGCGCGCCGACCTCGAGCTGCTCGCGTCGTCCCCGGCCGGGCAGCGGATGCTCGACAACCTCGCCCACAACATCGACGACTCGGGCTTCCTCGGCTTCAACAAGGACACGCTCACCATCCGGGAGTACCGCAACCCCGCGGATCCCGACAACAGCACCGCCAGCCACGACGGGCACGGCAACTACGTCATCAACTACAACGTCGCGCTCGACCACCTCCGCACCGGCGGGGGCGGTGTCGACGGGCCGCCGATCGCGGTGCTCTACCACGAGTTCGCGCACGTCTACGACTACGCGAACGACACCCTGGCGCCCGGTGACTACCACGGTGACGACCCGGACAACCAGGGGACGCCGAACCGCGAGCGTGAGGCCGCCGGCCTGCCGATCGACCACGACGGCGACCCCGGCACTCCCGAGATCATCGACCCGGACCATCCCTACGAGCTGACCGAGAACGGGCTGCGCGAGGAGATGGGGGCGCCGCACCGTGACCACTACTGACGCCGGCCCGGGCCGGATCCGGGGCCGGGGCCGCCGGCCGGCCGGGGCCGCGGCGGCGGCCGGGCTGGGGCTAGGGCTGGTCCTGGCGCTGGTCCTGGGCCTGGCCGGGTGCGGGGACGACGGCGGGCGCGAGGACGATCCCGAGCCGGGGCCGAGCGCCGGCGTACCCGAGCCGCCCGAGCCGGCCGGGGGAGCACCGGCGCCGCCGACGACCTTCGACGTCGACCTCGCCGTGGTGCCCGGCGGTGGGGTGCGGGTGCGCGCGACGCTGCGCAACGACGGCTCCGACGAGCTCCTGGTCGTCGGCAGCCCCGAGCAGGCCTATGTCACCGGGCGCGGGGACGGCGTCCTGCTCTCCCAGCGGGTGTTCCCGTGGCCGGACGCCGAGGGCGTCGGCTGGGCCCAGGCGCCCCGGGTCGAGGTCACCCGGCTCGCCGCCGGCGAGGAGCTGCGCCGCGACCTGACCGTCCCGGAGCCCTTCGTGCGGGCGCACCCCTTCGGTGCGGACCTCGGCGACGGACCGGTCATGCTCCCGGAGAAGCCGCGCGAGGTGACCTACTGCCTCGGCGTGATCGCGCCGCCGTACCCGCCGGCGCTGGGGCTCGACCGGCGCGACGGTACGACGACCGTCGCCCACGGCAACGAGGCCTGGATGGTGCAGCACCAGCTCTGCTCCGACATCGTCAACCTCGGCTGAGGCGGGTCCGGCTCAGGCGAACGGGTTGGGCAGCGCGCCCGGCAGCTGGGCCAGCAGCTCGCGCGCCTGACCGGCCACCTTGTGCTCGACCAGCACCTCGTACCGGGTCGCGACCACCGAGCTGACTGAGGAGAAGTCGCGCTGCCCGCGGGTGAGCGCGTAGCCGGCCAGCGCGAAGACCAGTCCGAAGGCGACGCCCATGAGTCCCGTGGACAGGATGATCGCGAGCGTGCTTCCGGTACCGAAGAAGCTGAGCAGGATCCCGACGAACAGGCCGAACCACAGCCCGCTCATCGCGCCGCCCGCGGCCACCCGGCCGTAGGTGAGCCGGCCGGTGATCCGCTCGACCTGCTTGAGGTCGGTGCCGACGATCATGCAGTTCTGCACCGGGAAGTCCTGGTCGGAGAGGAAGTCGACGGTGCGCTGCGCGGTGGCGTAGTCGTCGTACACCGCGAGGGACTGGGGGAAGTCGAGCGTCAGCAGGGAACGGGCCGGACCGCCGGGTGTGGGGGTGCTCATGAGTCCAGTCTGCCCCGGTGGGGAACCGGGGACCACCTCGAATCGGCGGGGTGCCCGCGGCCCACTAGACTGCGGGCCGTGGCCCGAGTCGTCGTAGCTGTCATGCCGAAGCCCGAGATCCTCGACCCCCAGGGGAAGGCCGTCCAGGGCGCACTGCCCCGGCTGGGCTTCACCGGGGTCACCGACGTCCGTCAGGGCAAGCGCTTCGAGATCGAGCTCGAGGGCGAGGTCACCGACGCGGTGCTCGCCGAGGTCGAGAAGATGGCCGAGACCCTGCTCTCCAACCCGGTGATCGAGAACTACACCGTGAGCGTGGAGCAGTGAAGGTCGGAGTCGTCACCTTCCCCGGCTCCCTCGACGACGTCGACGCCCAGCGCGCCGTACGGATCGGGGGGAACGAGGCCGTCGCCCTCTGGCACGGCGACGCCGACCTCAAGGGCGTGGACGCGATCGTCCTCCCCGGCGGCTTCTCGTACGGCGACTACCTGCGCTGCGGCGCCATCTCCCGGTTCGCCCCGGTGATGGACAAGGTCGTCGAGGCCGCGAACGCCGGCATGCCCGTCCTGGGCATCTGCAACGGCTTCCAGATCCTCTGCGAGTCGCACCTCCTGCCCGGTGCCCTGATCCGCAACGACCACCGCAAGTTCGTCTGCCGCGACCAGCTGCTGCGCATCGAGAACAGCTCGACCCCCTGGACCTCCGCCTACACCCAGGGCCAGGAGATCCGGATCGTGCTCAAGAACGGCGAGGGCGGCTTCGTCGCCGACGCCGCCACCCTGGAGCGGATCGAGGGCGAGGGCCAGGTCGTCGCCCGCTACCTCGAGGTCAACCCCAACGGCTCGCTCAACGACATCGCCGGGGTGAGCAACGCACGGGGCAACGTGGTCGGTCTGATGCCGCACCCGGAGCACGCGGTCGAGGAGCTCACCGGGAGTGGGCTCGACGGGCTCGGCTTCTTCACCTCGCTCGTCGAGCGCACCTTCGCCTGACCCTGCCCCTGGCACGAAGTCAGCCGGTTGCTGGTCCGAAGTACGCCGGTTGCTGCACCGAGATCCGCGCTCGCACGAGCAATTCCCGCACTTCGCACCAGCGACCGGCGCACTTCGCACCAGCAACTGGCGCACTTCGTGCCGGCCTCGGACGCGACTCGGCCCCGAGCCAGCGCGGAGGATGCGCGGGCCCGGGGCCGAGTGGGTGCCGGCGGCTCCGTCAGGAGAGCCGGCGGTTGAGTCCGGCGCGGCCGACGGCGTACGAGCCCAGTGCGGCCAGTACGACGCCGATGACAGGAGGCACGCCGAACTCGGCCTCCTTCGCGATCCAGGCGATGCCGCTGGCGAACGCGTAGACCGCGAGGTTCGGGATGTTGAGGGCGGGCAGGCGCTCGCCCTCGGGCATGCCGCCACGGCGCCAGCGGGCGTAGTAGTCGCCGATGATGACGCCGCCGAGCGGCGGGATGAAGACGCCGAGGAGGACCAGGTAGTCCACCAGGTGGTTCTGTACGCCGACCAGTGCGAGCACCGTGCCGATGATCGAGCCGTAGATGACGAAGGGCGTCTTCTTGGGCTTCTCGAAGAGCTCGGCGCCCGCCACCCCGAAGGCGTACGCCGTGTCGGCGTTCGACTTCCACAGGTTGCCGAAGAGCAGCACCAGGCCCCAGGTGACCAGGCCGAGGTCGTAGAGCACGAGGACGAAGTCGCCCTGGCCGAAGGTCATCGCGCCGGTGGCGCCGAAGAAGATCATCAGGCCGTTGCCGACCAGGAAGCCGATCACGCAGGCGAGCAGGGCCTGGTTGCCCGAGCGGGCGAAGCGGGTCCAGTTGGGGGCCTGGGTGCCGGCGGAGACGAAGGTGCCGACGACGGTGGTGATGGCGACGGCGGTCGTCATGGTGGCGTTCGGCTGGACGTCGGCGAGGCCGGACCAGCCGCCGACCTCGTCGAGGGAGCGGAAGAGCACCCAGAAGGCGAGGATCAGGATGAGCGGGGTGGAGATGGCCGAGACCCAGTACATGCCGCGGTAGCCGTAGCAGGCGGTGAGGCACATGAGGACGCTCGTCGCGATCATGACGGCGGCCTTGGCCGCGCTCGAGTCCCACTCGAAGGCCTGGGCGGTGAGGTCGCCGATGGTGCCGATGACGACGCCGTACCAGCCGATCTGGGTGCCGCCGAGGAGGATCGAGCCGAGCTTGCTGCCGCGGTTGCCGAGGACGTAGCGGGCCATGACGACGGTGGTCAGGCCGGTGTTGGCGCCGATCCAGCCGAGCAGGGCGACGTACGTGCCGAGGACCAGGGAGCCGAGCAGGATGACGCGGAGCAGGTCGCCGAGGGCGAAGGCCGCGCCGAGCTGGGCGCCGGCGATCATCGTCGGGGTGAAGACGGTGAAGCCGAGCAGCACGATCGCCAGGGAGGCGAACGACTTGCGGGCGTGCCGGGGGACCGGCGTCACCGGGTAGTCGGGGTCGACGACCGGCTCGGTGCCGGCGACCTCCGAGGTGGGGGCACTCATGCTTCTTCCCCGATGTCCTCGGCCCACAGCTCGGGGCGCTCGCTCATCATCTTGTCCATGAGCGCGCGGCAGATCGGGTCGTCGACGATGTCGACGACGACGCCGCGCGAGCGCAGCCACTCCTCGGAGGCCTGGAAGCTGTGGTTCTCCCCGACGACGATGCGCGGGATGTCGTAGAGCACCGAGGTGCCCGCGCACATGAAGCAGGGGGAGAGGGTCGTGTAGAGCGTGCTCTTGCGATAGACCGAGGCCGGCAGCCGGCCGGCGTTCTCGATGCAGTCGGTCTCGCCGTGGCGGATGGCCGAGCCGAGCTGGATCCGGCGGTTGCGGCCCACGGCCAGCACCTGGCCGTCGTGGACGAGCGCGGCGCCGATCGGGATGCCGCCCTCCTCCCAGCCGAGCTGCGCCTGCTCGATCGCCAGGTCCAGGTAGCGGCGGTCGTCGTCGGTGATCATCCTGCGTCCTCCCAACGGGAAGTGGGGTCTACGTGTCGCCGATCACACCACCAGAGGCGGACCTGCCCGACAAGGGACATACTGTCCGGCATGAGGTGCATTCTGACTGACACCATGGACGGCTGACGTGGGCGCGAGCCTGGCCGAGGTGCTCTCGCTGCCGTCCTTCCGGGCCGCCGGGACCGAGGTCGTCCACGGGGACGTCGGCCGGGTCCAGGTGCGCTGGGTGCACTCCTCGGAGGTCTTCGAGATGGGCTCGCTGCTGGCCGGCGGCGAGGTGCTGCTGACCTCCGGGCTGGGCCTGCACGGACGCACCGCCGAGCACCTCGCGGCGTACGTCGACCAGCTCGCCGATGCCGGCGTCGCCGCGATCGGGCTCGAGGTCGGCCGGACGTTCTTCACCGTCCCCGACTCGATCCTGGAGGCCGTCCGGCGCCGGGACGTGCCGCTCCTGGTCTTCCACCGGGTGGTGCCCTTCGAGCGGATGGTCGAGGACTTCCACGAGCTGCTGGTACGCCGCAAGGTCGAGGCCGGCACCGGGGACGCCGGGTGGCGGGCGCTGACCCAGACCGTGATCGAGGGCCGGGGCCTGCGCGCCCTGCTCGACGAGACCTCCCGGCTGGCCGGGTGCGCGGTCGAGCTGCGCGACCCCGAGGGGCAGACCGTCGAGCGCAGCCGGATCGCGTCGGTCAGCGGCGAGGCCGGCGTCCAGGTGCAGGTACGCGGTGAGGCCGGTGTGCACGGCACCCTGCGCCTGCTCGGCGCGGAGACCTCGCACCGGGTCCGCGTCGCCGAGGCTGCCGGGATCGCGGTGGCGCTCGAGCTCGCCCGCGGCACCGGGGGAGGGCACCGGCCCGGCCTCGCCCAGTCGCTGGTCGCCGACCTCGCGGCGGGCGTGGTGGTCTCGCGCGCCGACGTCCTGCACCGGCTCGGTGACCTGGGCTGGCCGCCGCTGGAGGGGCGTCACCTCATCGTCGCCGCCGTCGAGGTCGACGCCGCCGTCCCGCTCACCGACGCGGCCTCCGCCACCGAGCAAGCCCTCCTGGACGACGGCCGCGCCGACCCCGCCGTGCTCGTCGGCACCAGCGGCGGGCACGTCGTCGTGGTGCACCGCGGGGGACGCCGGGCGGTGCCGGCCCAGGTCCGCGACGACCTCACCGCGGCGGCCGAGCGGATCGCCGCACGGCTGCCGGGCCGGGTCCTGCTCGGCGCGGCCACGCCGGTCGCGGACCCCGGTGACCTGTCCGCCGCGGTGGGGCGGGCACGCCAGGTGGTGCGCACCGCGCGGCGCTACGGCCGTCGTACCGGGGTCGTGATGGAGCGCGACGTCGCCCCGCACCGGCTGGTCACCCGGGCCATCGACCCGCAGGTGCTCAGCGACTTCGTGCACGAGCAGATCGGGCCGCTCATCGACCACGACCGCGAGCACCGCAGCGAGCTGCTGCGCACGCTCGACGCCTACCTGGCCTGCTCGCTGTCGAAGGCCCGGACCGCCGACCTGCTCGGGCTGCGCCGGCAGTCGCTCTACGACCGGCTGGCCCGGATCGAGCGACTGCTCGGCGTCTCGCTCGACGAGGCCGACCACCGCACCGGGCTGGGACTGGCCCTGCTCGGCTGGCGGATGCGGACCGGGCTCGATCCGCAGGTCGGCTTCGGCGGCTGACTCAGCGGGCTCCGGCGGCCAGCTTGGCCCAGGTGGCGCTGTGCACGACGCCGTACGCCGGCAGCCCGACCTGCTTGCGGTAGGCGGTCACCGCCGAGGCCATCGTGGCGTCGTACACGCCGTTGACGACCACGCGCGAGCCCGGCACCGCGATCTGCAGCGCCCGCTGCACCCGCCGTACGTCGCTGCCGCGCGAGCCGATCTTGAGCACCGGACGGGCGCCGGCGGCGTGGAGGCTGATCCAGTCCTTCTTGCGCCAGCTCGTGCTGACGCCGAGGCCGGAGGAGCGCTGCCAGGCCTGCGCCGAGGCCCGCGTCTTCTTGTTGAAGTTGCCGGTGAGCTTGCCGGCGTACCCGGCCTTCTCCTTGAGCAGGCACTGCAGCGCCTTCACCAGCGACGGGTCGGCGCGGTAGGAGCCGGTGCGCGGCATCACCTTGCGGTAGGCGAGGTCGACGCGCACGCCGCCGCAGTGGGTCTCGGCCGCGGGGGTGGAGTTGCCGAGGTCGAGGTAGTTGCGGTCGATGTTGATCGTCACGCCGCCCCAGGTCTCGTTGTGGCCGCCCTGGTACTGCTTCATCCGGCGGCCGGGGAGCCACCCGTCCGAGCGCAGGTACGACGTCGAGGTGTTCGCGACGTTGTCCCACCGGGCGACCCAGATCTGGTCGGGCACCACGACGTCGGTACGCCGCGCCGCGCGGGCGTCGTCGAGGATCTTCATGCCGGAGCCGGCGCTGGAGTAGACGCCCGAGACGTAGCCGCGGTTGCGGATCCGCTGGGTCCACTTGGTCAGGAAGGCCAGCGCGGACTCGCGGCAGGTCGCGTTCTTGTAGTTGGACCAGCCCTCCAGGTCGTACCAGAGCGTGCTGCCCGGGACGATGCCCAGCGCCTGCGCCGCGGCGACGGCCGTGTCGGCCTCGGCCTTGCCCTGCGCGCGGGCGGCGGCGTAGCTGTTGGTGCTGGAGTTGCTGATCGTCGGGTCGATCTTGGCGCCGTAGCGCGGGAACCGGCCCACGCAGCTCGACTGCGGGCCGAGCGAGATCGGCAGCAGCCGCCAGCCCTTGGTGAGCTGGGTGCGCACCCAGGTGGGGGTGAGGTTCGGCTGGCTGCGGCAGGCGCGGGAGTTGCCGGAGATGTAGATGCCGACCGCCAGGAACGGCGAGTGCTCGAGCCAGGCGTCCATCTTCTTCTGGCTCGGCGCCAGGCACTGGTCGAAGCCGTAGCCGGTGAAGTTGCCGGGCGTGACCGGGTTCGTGCTCTTCGCGCTCAGGTCGACCGGGGCGTCCGTCGTGGGCGCGGCGTCCGGGCGCAGCGGCCCGAGCAGGGCGAGCGTGACGACGATCGCGAGGGCGCCCGTGGTGAGCGTGACGACGCTGGCCAAGGACGCTGGGAAGCGGCGGTGGGGACGAACGGTGACGGGCCGGGCAGGCATCGGAGATCTCCAGGGGAAGGTGGGGCGGTCCGGTGAGTGCCGAGTCACGATAACCACAACATTCACACGAGTAACAGGGGTTCACTTGAACTACAACCGTGTAATTCAGTCCTGGCCGAAGATCCTCCGGTCAGGGTTCCGATCGACCGGTCGGTCCCCGGACTGAGGTGAGCGGTCTCATGGGGGAGCGGCGGCGGCCCCGCGGAGCCGGAGCGATAGATTTGCCCCCGTGGCCGACACCGCTTCCGCACCTGCCCGTTCCACCCTCGACACCGTGGCCGTGGCGGCCGGTGACCCGGAGCGGGAGCAGCCCTGGGCCGAGCTCGGGCTCAAGGCCGACGAGTACGACCGGATCAAGGAGATCCTCGGTCGCCGTCCCACCAGCTCCGAGCTCGCGATGTACTCGGTGATGTGGAGCGAGCACTGCTCCTACAAGTCCTCCAAGGTGCACCTCAAGCAGTTCGGCGAGATCCCCCAGGAGACGCCCATCGGCCCGATGCTCGCGGGCATCGGCGAGAACGCCGGCGTCATCGACATCGGTCAGGGCTACGCGGTCAGCTTCAAGGTCGAGTCGCACAACCACCCGTCGTACGTCGAGCCGTACCAGGGCGCCGCGACGGGCGTGGGCGGCATCGTGCGCGACATCATCGCGATGGGCGCCCGCCCGGTCGCCGTGATGGACCCGCTGCGCTTCGGCCCCCTCGACGCCGACGACACCCACCGCGTGCTGCCCGGGATCGTGGCCGGCGTCGGTGGCTACGGCAACTGCCTCGGCCTCCCCAACATCGGCGGCGAGGCGGTCTTCGACGAGACCTACCTCGGCAACCCGCTCGTCAATGCGCTCTGCGTCGGCGTCCTGCGCCACGAGGACCTGCACCTGGCCAAGGCGTCCGGCACCGGCAACCGCGTCATCCTCTACGGCGCCCGTACCGGCGGCGACGGCATCGGCGGCGTCTCGGTGCTCGCCTCCGAGACCTTCGACGCCGACGGCCCGGCCAAGCGCCCCAGCGTCCAGGTCGGCGACCCGTTCATGGAGAAGCTGCTCATCGAGTGCACGCTCGAGCTCTTCCGGGCCGGCGTCGTCAACGGCATCCAGGACCTCGGCGGCGCGGGCCTGTCGTGCGCCACCTCCGAGCTGGCCTCCGCCGGTGACGGCGGGATGCGCTGCGAGCTCGACCGGGTCCCGCTGCGCGACTCCACGCTCTCGCCCGAGGAGATCCTCATGAGCGAGAGCCAGGAGCGGATGATGGCCGTCGTCGAGCCCGGCGACGTGGCCGCCTTCCTCGCGATCTGCGCCAAGTGGGACGTCGAGGCCGTCGACATCGGCGAGGTCACCGACACCGGCCGCCTCGAGATCACCTGGCACGGCGAGGTCGTCGTCGACGTCCCGCCGCGGTCCGTGGCGCATGACGGGCCGACGTACCAGCGGCCGTTCGCCCGCCCCGCGTGGCAGGACGCCCTCCAGGCCGACGGCGCCGAGGCGCTCGCCCGGCCCGGCACCGGCGACGAGCTGCGCGCCACCCTGCTCCAGCTCGTGGCCAGCCCCAACCTGTGCGACAAGTCCTGGATCACCGACCAGTACGACCGCTACGTCCAGGGCAACACCGTCCTGGCCCAGCCGGCCGACTCCGGCATGGTCCGCGTCGACGAGGAGACCCACCTCGGCGTCTCCGTGTCCACCGACTGCAACGGCCGCTTCGCCAAGCTCGACCCCTACGCCGGCGCCCAACTCGCGCTCGCCGAGGCCTACCGCAACGTCGCCACCGGCGGCGCCCTGCCGCTCGCGGTCAGCGACTGCCTCAACTTCGGCTCGCCCGAGGACACCGACGTGATGTGGCAGTTCGCCGAGGCCTGCCGCGGCCTCAAGGACGCCTGCCTCGAGCTCGGGATCCCGGTCACCGGCGGCAACGTCAGCCTCTACAACCAGACCGGCGAGACC
This sequence comes from Pimelobacter simplex, assembly GCF_024662235.1. GTDB lineage: Bacteria > Actinomycetota > Actinomycetes > Propionibacteriales > Nocardioidaceae > Nocardioides. The sequence continues at coordinate 4,040,016 of NZ_CP096276.1, read as the reverse complement.
GCGATCCTGCCGACGCCCGTCGTCGCCGTGCTCGGCGTGATCGAGGACGTCCGCCGGCGCACGCCGTCGAAGTTCCGGGCCGCCGGCGAGCGGATCGTGCTGCTCGGCACCACCCGCGAGGAGCTCTCCGGCTCCGAGTGGGCCCATGTCGTCCACGGCCACCTCGGCGGCACCCCGCCCCAGGTCGACCTCGCCGCCGAGCGCGCCCTGGCCCGCCTGCTCAAGGACCTGGTCGGCGTCGCCACCAGCGCCCACGACCTCTCCGACGGCGGCCTGGCCCAGGCGCTCGCCGAGGCCGCGATGGTCTCCGGCATCGGCGCCACCGTCGCCCTCGAGGGCGACGCGTTCGTCGGCCTGTTCGCCGAGTCGGCCGCCCGCGCGGTCGTCACCGTCGCGACCGGCGACCTCGACGAGCTGCGCGCCCTGTGCGCGCGCCACGACGTCCCGCTGACCGAGCTCGGTACGACGGGCGGCGAGGCGCTGGTCGTCGAGGGGGCGTTCGACGTACCGCTGGCGGAGCTGCGGGACGCCTGGACGGCGACCCTGCCCGCCGCCCTGGGCTGAGGCCCTACTTCAGCGTCGTGGTCGCGGTCACCGGCAGGTCGAGGTTCTGCTCGGTGTCGGTGCCCGTGCCCCACGCGGAGGTCAGCAGCAGCGTGTAGTCCTGCTCGACCCGCAGCTTCTTGGGCGCCTTGTCCCCGACCGGGAAGATCACGTGGAACTCGGTCGTGCAGCTGCCGCTGGTCGTGCTCGGGCAGGTGGTCTCGCCGTTGTCCTGGTAGGCCTGCGCGGCCTCGATGTCGCCGAGGCGGAAGCTGCCCACGACGCCGGTGGCGTAGTAGACGCCGCCCGACTTGAGGTCCTTGGCGACCTCGTTCCAGCGGCCGAGCGTGGTGCGGACGGTGACCGCGAGCCAGCCCTGGCCGTCCTCGGCCCAGGCGTCGCCGGCGTAGGGCAGGCGCACGGGGCGGGTGACCGAGCAGGTGAACGTCGAGGAGCCGACGAGCTTGCGGCCGTACTCGATGGCGCCGGTGCAGTCGGTGCGCTTGGTCTTGGGGGAGGGCAGGTCGTAGAGGGCCTCGGCGGCGCCCGCGTCGCGGTCGCCGGTGGTGAGGTCGACGGTCTGGGTGACGCCGTCGAAGTCGATCTTGAGGCTGGGGTCCTTGCCGGGGCCGCCGACGACGACGTAGAAGGACGTCGAGCCGGTGCCGGAGTCGTCCGGCGGGGGGATCCGGTAGGTCGCGCCGTCGGCGATCAGGTCGACGTCGGGGGTGGCTTCGGTGTCGATGAAGTCGGCGTAGCGGCCGAAGGAGCTCGCGTCGTACTGCCAGGTGATCGGGACGAAGGTGCCGCCGTCGGGGGCGTCGATGGCCTCGGCCTGGCGGGTGTCGTCGGCGCTGAGCTTGTCGGTCGGCTTGCCGAGGGTGATCTCGAGGCTGCCGATGGGCAGGGCGACGACGGACTCGTTGCCGGCGCCGGAGAACTGCGCGTCGTCCCGAGCCGGTACGACGTCGCCCACCGCCACGCCCGTGTCTCCCCCGCACGCGACGAGAGCAGGGGCGAGGGCGAGCAGGCCGGCAACGGCCACGGCGCAACGGCGAGGGAGCATGGGCCCCATTGTGACGGGCGGAGCCCGGCGGCGTGCGGAAGCGTCCGGGAAAGCCGGGGTGTCCGGGTCGGTCAGGGGCCGGCGAGGGTGAGCGTGTCGTCGTACCGGGGCCAGGCGGCGGGGCGGGGGACCGACCGCACCGAGCGCGACAGAGTCGGCGCGAGCGCGGCCAGCCCGGTCAGGACGGCGAGGGCGAGGAGGGCGTCGCGGCCGCCGAGCCCGGCGAGCAGCAGGCCGGCCAGGACCGGCGCGAGCGGCATCGAGATCATCGAGACGAACTGCATCGCCGACTGGACCCGGCCGATGAGCGCGGGCGGCGTGGTCGCCATCCGGTAGGCGCTGACGCCGGCATTGCCCGCGGGGTTGAGGAACATCCCGAGCGCACCGGCCAGGGCCATGCTCAGCGGGTGGTTCCACAGCGCGAGCGGGATCGCCAGCGGGACCCAGCTCCATGCGACGAGCACGGTCAGGGTGCCGGTGGCGAAGCGCTCGACCAGGACCGGCGCGACGATCGCGCCGAGGACGCCGAAGCCGCCGATCGCGGCCTGGGTCAGGCCGATCTGGGGTGCGGAGAAGCCCGCCTCGATCAGCCGGAGCAGGGCGACGAAGAAGAGCGCGTTGATGGTGAGGTTGACCGTCGGCGACCAGAACAGCAGCACCCGCAGGAACGGCCGGCGCCACACGAACCGGATCCCCTCGCCGACGTCGCGCAGCGGGCGGGGTCGGTCGCGGTCGGGGTCGGGGCGTGCGGAGAGGTCCGCGCGGACCCGCCCGAGGAGCAGCCAGCCGAGTGCGTAGGTCACCGCGTCGGCCGCGAACGGCGCCCAGCGGGCCACGCCGAACAGGGCGCCGCCGAGGGGTCCGCCGAGCAGGGCCGCGACGTGCTGGCGCGCCTGCTGCTGGCTGAGCGCGGTCGGGAGCTGCTCGTCGCTGACGATCTCGCGGATGGCGGCGTACTCGGCCGGCCCGAACAGGCCGGTGACCACGCCGGTCACGAACAGCACGGCCAGCAGGTGGGGGAGGGTGAGCACCCCGGCCGCGCCCGCCACGGCGAGCGAGGCGTAGAGCGCGAAGCCGGTGCCGAGCGAGAGCCGCATCAGCCGCAGCCGGTGCCAGCGGTCGGCGAGCACGCCGGCGGGGAGCAGGGCGCCGACCATCCCGACGAGGAAGACGCCCTCGGCGGCGGCCGCCCACAGTGCCGACCCGGTGAGCGCGTAGGCGACCAGCGGCGCGGCGAAGATCGTCACCCGCGAGCCGAGCTCGGCCACCGTCGCGCCGACCCAGAGGGCGGTGAAGTCGTGGTTACGGGCGAGGGCGCGGAAGGCGGGCACGATCCGCACACTATGTTGCGCAACGTATGTTGCGCAATAGGTGCTGCGCATTCCGCTAGGCTCGCCCCATGGTGATGTACGACGACCCGCGGATCCTCCGCGCGATCGCGCACCCCACCCGCAACCGGGTGCTCCATGAGCTGTCCGCGGCCGGCTCGCTGCGGGCCGCCGACATCGCCCGGCGCATCGACATCCCGGCCAACCAGGCGAGCTTCCACCTGCGCCAGCTCGCCAAGTACGGCCTGGTCGAGGAGGACCCTGACGCCGCCCGCGACCGCCGGGACCGGGTCTGGCGGATGGTCGACCCCGACGGGATCCGGTTCCGCACCTCCGACATGCTCGCCCAGCCCGGCGGCCGCGCGGCGTACGCCGTCTTCCAGCGCAACGCCGTCGAGTGGGGCCAGCACCTGCTGGAGCGGGCCTATGCGCCCACGGGGGCCGACGAGCCCGGCCGCAGCATCTCCGAGTGGGCGCTGCTGCTGACGCCTGCCGAGGCCGAGGAGCTGATGCACGAGATCGCCGCGCTCGTCGAGCGCCGTCGCTTCGCCGCCCAGGGGCCCGGGGCCGGGGGCAGCGACGACGAGCGCGCGACCTACTCCGTCTTCCAGCTCATCCAGCCCTATCCCGAGCTGCCCGTCGACCCGACCCCCGAGGACCAGGACCACTGATGCCCGCGCGCCTGCGCCCTGCCGATTCCGCCCTCGTCGCCGAGGCCCTCGCCCGGGTGGCCGCCGACGCCGCCGAGCGCGGCGACCTGCGCCTGCTCACCAAGCACTTCCTCGCGGTCCTCGAGACCCGCGCTCCGGGGCGCTCGGTCGAGGTCCGCGTCCCGCCGTACGCCGCGGTCCAGGTGATCGAGGGCGTGCGCCACACCCGGGGCACCCCGCCGGCCGTCGTCGAGACCGACGCCGCCACCTGGATCGCGCTCGCCACCGGCGAGCTCGGGTGGGACGCGGCGCTCGACGGCGGGCGCGTGCAGGCGAGCGGCGAGCGGACCGACCTGACGCCGTACCTGCCGCTCAGCGCTTCGTGAGCTGGGCCGCGATCTCGTCGGCCTGGTCCTGCGTGAACGTGCCGCCGATCTGGACCTTGCCGTCCTCGACGGCGTCCTGGATCACCGGCGCGGTGAGCACCTGACCGTCGAGCACGACCGCGAGCAGCGTGTTGGTGCCGGCCAGCTCACGGGTCATCGTCGCGAACTTCGGCGTGGCCTGGTCGTCGAAGCTCAGCGCGACGACCCAGTCGGTGAGGTTCGCGGGCTTCTCGGCCTCGGCGGCCTCGACGCCACCGGTGATCTCGGCCGGCGCGAGCCGGTAGACGATGCCCGACTCGTCGCACGCGATCGCCTCGGCGGCCGGCTTGGGCTGACCGGCCGGGACGTCGCTGCAGTCCTCGGGCAGGGGAGAGGTCGCGGCGCCGTCGGCCGGGATGCCGGTCGCCTCGATCACCCGGCGGAACTGGACCGGGCCGCTGGGCGCCGCGTCGCCGGAGGCCGTCGTACCGGTCGAGGGGGCGTCGGTGGGGGCCGTGCTGGAGCTGGTGCTGTCGGTGGTGGCGCCGTCCTTGTCGGCGGCGTCGCCGTCGTCACCGCCGCCGCAGGCGGAGAGCGCGAGGGCGAGCGTGGCGGCAGCGGTCGTGGCCTGGAGCATCCGAGAAAGTGCCATGCCGCGATCATGCCTGACGGGGGTTCCGCACTAGGTTGGGGGCCATGACCGGACCTGTCTCCACCACTGACCTGCGCGCGCGCCTCGCCGAGCTCCTGCCCGGCGTCCGATCGGACCTCGAGGCCCTCGTTCGCATCCAGTCCGTCAGCGCCGACCCCGACCGCCTCGACCAGGTCGAGGTGAGCGCGCGGGCGACCGCCGACCTCTTCGCAGCCGAGGGGGTGGACGTCCAGATCGTGCGCGCCTTCGACGGTGCCCCGCCCGCCGTGATCGGCGAGAAGAAGGGGCCCGAGGGTGCGCCCACGGTGCTGCTCTACGCCCACCACGACGTGCAGCCCGAGAACGACCACGCCGAGTGGGACAGCGCGCCGTACGAGCCGACGGAGCGCAACGGCCGCCTCTACGGCCGCGGTGCCGCCGACGACAAGGCCGGCATCATGACCCACGTCGCCGCGCTGCGGATGCTCGGCGACGCGCTGCCCGTCACCGTGCGCCTCTTCATCGAGGGCGAGGAGGAGGTCGCCAGCGCGACCCTCCCGCAGCTCCTCCAGAAGTACGTCGAGGAGCTGCGCTCCGACGTCATCGTGATCGCCGACTCCGGCAACTGGGACATCGGCGTCCCCGCGCTCACCACGAGCCTGCGCGGCCTGGTCCGGGTCAACGTCGAGGTCCGCACGCTCACCCACGCTGTGCACCAGGGCATGTGGGGCGGTCTCGTCCCCGACGCGCTGATCACGCTCTCCCGCCTCATCGCGAGCCTCCACGACGACGCCGGCAACCTCGTCGTCGCGGGTCTGCACTCCGGCCCGGCCGCCGACGTCGACTACCCCGAGGAGCGGCTGCGCGCCGAGTCCGGTGTCGCCGAAGGCGTCCAGTGGGTCGGCACCGGCCCGGCCGTCGAGCGGCTCTGGACCCAGCCGGCACTGTCGGTGATCGGTCTCGACGCCCCCAAGGTCGACGGCTCCTCCAACACGCTCATCCCGTCGGCGCGGGCCCGGCTCGCGCTGCGCACCGCGCCCGGCGAGACCTCCGAGAACGCCGTCGCCTGCCTGTGCGCCCACCTCGAGAAGCACGTCCCGTGGGGCGCCCAGCTCTCCATCGAGGTCGTCGACACCGGCGAGCCGATCGCGCTCGAGGTCACCGGCCCGGCGTACGACGCCGCGCGCTCGGCGTTCACCGAGGCCTGGGACGGCACCGCGCCGGTCGACATGGGCGTGGGTGGCTCGATCCCGTTCATCGCCGAGTTCCTCGAGAGCTTCCCCGACGCCTCGGTGCTGGTCACCGGCGTCGAGGACCCCGACACCCGCGCCCACGGCCCCAATGAGGGTCTGCACCTGGCCGAGTTCGAGAAGGTCCTGCTCGCCGAGGCGCTGCTGCTGCGCAACCTCGGCGCCTGAGGTCCGAGGCGGCCGCCCGCGCCGCGAGGTCCGCAAAAGTGGAGTGATTCGCTAGACTCACTCGCATGACGTCGATCCAGGCCCCCGCGCCCGCCCCCGCACCTCTCGCCGCGCGCACCCGCGTCGCGGTGATCGGCGGGGGCGCGAGCGGGGTCCTGACGGCGATCAACCTGCTCGTCCGCTCCGACGACCCGGGCCTCGAGGTCGTCATCCACGAGGCCAGCGGCATCGTCGGGCGCGGCATCGCCTACGGCACCAACGACCGGCGGCACCTGCTCAACGTCCGGGCCCGGCACATGAGCGCCTTCCCCGACGCGCCCTCCGACCTGCTCGACTGGGCGCTGCGGACCGGCCGGGGGAGCGACCCCCAGGCCTTCCTGCCCCGGGCGGACTTCGCGATCTACCTCCAGGACCGGCTGGCCGACGTCGCCGACGACCGGCTCCGGATCCGGGCCGGCCGGGTGCAGGACGTCATCCCGACCGCGACCGGCTTCGACGTCGTCACCGAGCGCTCGACGGCCCCGGCCGACGCCGTCGTGCTGTGCCACGGCAACCAGCCGCCGCGCCCGCTCGCCGGGCTGCCCGACGCCCCGTGGCACATCGGCAACCCGTGGGAGCTCGGCCGGCTCCGCGCCCTGCCCGCCGACGCCCGGGTAGTCGTGGTCGGCACCGGCCTGACCGCCGTCGACACCGTCATCACCCTGCTCGAGGACGGCCCCGAGCGCCACGTCACCATGCTCAGCCGCAGCGGCGTGCTGCCCAAGCCGCACGTCGAGCAGGCGCACACCGCCTGGGTCACCAAGGTCCCCGAGGACGCGGTCACCGCCGACGCCGTCGCCGCCGCGGTCGCCGACGAGTGTCGCGCCGCGGCCGAGCGCGGGGTCGGCTGGCGCGCGGTCGTCGACGGCCTGCGCCCGCTCACCCAGGAGCTCTGGCGCCGGATGCCCCTCGACGAGCGGCGCCGCTTCCTCGACGTCCACGTGCGCGACTGGGAGATCCGCCGGCACCGGATGGCGCCCGAGGTCGCTCTGCGCCTCCAGCGCTACCGCTACGACGGCCGGCTGACCATCCGCCCCGGCCAGCTCCACGAGGTCGCCGACCTCGGCGAGCGCTGCGCGGTCACCCCCGCGACCGGCGCCGAGCCGTTCGAGGCCGACGCCGTGGTCAACTGCACCGGCCCCCTCGCCGACGTACGGCGCAGCGCGGACCCGCTGATCCGGGCCCTCGTCGCGCGCGGCACGGTCGCCCCCGACCCGCTCGCGCTCGGCATCGACAGCACGGTCGACGGCCGGGTCGTGAGCGCCTCCGGTGCGGTCGTCGACGGCCTCTACGTCGTCGGCCCGCCGCGCAAGGGCACCCTGTGGGAGTCGACCGCGATCCCCGAGATCCGGGCCCAGGCGGCGCAGGTCGCGAGTGCCGTGGTGCAGCGCACGTCTCGGCCGGTCGCCGCCAACTGAGCGGATCGGCGCTTCGCCGGTAGGCTGGAAGCCGTGTGCGGAGTCTTCGGCGTATGGGCCCCGGGTGAGGACGTCGCCAAGCTGACCTACTTCGGCCTCTACTCCCTGCAGCACCGGGGACAGGAGTCAGCCGGTATCTCGGTCAGCAATGGTCGCCAGATCCTCGTCTACAAGGACATGGGACTCGTCTCCCAGGTCTTCGACGAGAACACCCTCGAGTCGTTCGCGGGTCACCTCGCGGTCGGCCACTGTCGCTACTCGACCACGGGTGCGAGCACGTGGCAGAACGCGCAGCCGACCTTCCGGCCCACCGAGGACGGCTCGATCGCGCTCGGCCACAACGGCAACCTGATCAACACCGCGGCGCTCGCCGAGATGGTCAAGGGGCTGCCGAGCGACGACGGCGAGCTCGACATCCACGCCCGTGACCTCGAGGCGTCGACCAACGACACCAGCCTGGTCACCGCGCTGCTCGCGCACCACCCGGACCAGTCGCTCGAGGCGCGTGCGCTCGAGCTGCTGCCGCAGGTCCAGGGCGCCTTCTCGTTCGTCTTCATGAACGAGAACACGCTCTACGCCGCCCGCGACCCCGAGGGCATCCGCCCGCTGGTGCTGGGCCGCCTCGAGCGCGGCTGGGTCGTCGCCAGCGAGGACGCCGCCCTGGCCACCACCGGCGCGAGCGTCGTGCGCGAGGTCGAGCCGGGTGAGCTCATCGTCATCGACGAGGACGGCCTGCGCTCCCACAAGTTCGCCGAGCCGCGCCGCAAGGGCTGCGTGTTCGAGTACGTCTACCTCGCCCGCCCCGACGCCCGGATCGCCGGGCGCAGCGTCCACGAGGCCCGCGTCGAGATGGGCCGCCAGCTCGCCCGCGAGTTCCCCGTCGAGGCCGACCTCGTCATCCCGGTCCCCGAGTCCGGTACGCCGGCCGCGTCCGGCTACGCCCTCGAGAGCGGCATCCCGTTCGGCCAGGGCTTCGTCAAGAACGCCTACGTCGGCCGGACCTTCATCCAGCCCAGCCAGACCCTGCGCCAGCTCGGCATCCGGCTCAAGCTCAACGCGCTCGAGCACATGATCCGCGGCAAGCGCATCGTCGTCGTCGACGACTCGATCGTGCGCGGCAACACCCAGCGCGCCCAGGTGCGCATGCTCCGCGAGGCCGGGGCGCTCGAGGTCCACGTCCGGATCTCCAGCCCGCCGGTGAAGTGGCCCTGCTTCTACGGCATCGACTTCGCCACCCGGGCCGAGCTCATCGCCAACGGCCTCGACGTCGACGAGATCGCCGCGTCGGTCGGCGCCGACAGCCTCGGCTACATCTCGCTCGACGGCATGGTCGAGGCGACCGGCCAGCCCCAGTCGACCCTGTGCACCGCGTGCTTCACCGGCGCCTACCCGATCGAGCTGCCCGACGAGAGCCTGCTCGGCAAGCACCTGCTCGAGGCGACGCTCACCCCGAGCACGCACGGCGAGGCGCTGCCCGTCTTCAACAACCCGTGATCGAGACCAGAGGGACCAAGGGGAATCGTGGCTGACAACGCCTATGCCCGTGCCGGCGTCGACATCGAGGCCGCGGACCGCGCCGTCGACCTGATGAAGGAGTGGGTCGAGAAGGCCCGCCGCCCCGAGATGCTCGGTGGCCTCGGCGGCTTCGCCGGCCTCTTCGACGCCTCCGCGCTGCTGGCGTACAAGCGCCCGCTGCTCGCGACCTCCACCGACGGTGTCGGCACCAAGGTCGCCGTCGCGCAGATGATGGACAAGCACGACACCATCGGCTTCGACCTCATCGGCATGGTCGTCGACGACCTGGTCGTCTGCGGCGCCGAGCCGCTGTTCGTCACCGACTACATCGCCACCGGCAAGGTGGTCCCCGAGCGGATCGCCGCCATCGTCAAGGGCATCGCCGAGGCGTGCGTCGAGGCCGGCTGCGCGCTGGTCGGCGGCGAGACCGCCGAGCACCCGGGCCTCCTGGCCCCCGACGAGTACGACGTCGCCGGCGCCACCACCGGTGTCGTCGAGGCCGACGCCCTGCTCGGCTCCAACCGGGTCCGCGAGGGCGATGTCGTCCTCGCGATGGCCGCCAGCGGCCTGCACTCCAACGGCTACTCCCTGGCCCGCCACGTCTTCTTCACCCAGGCCGGCTGGACCGTCGACCGCCACGTCGACGAGCTCGGCCGCACCCTCGGCGAGGAGCTCCTCGAGCCGACCCGGCTCTACACCAAGCCCTGCCTCGCGATCGCCCGCGAGACCGAGACCCACGCGATGGCCCACGTCACCGGCGGCGGCCTGGCCAACAACCTCGCCCGGGTGATGCCGCCCGAGCTCAAGGCCACCCTCGACCGCGGCACCTGGACCCCCGCGCCGGTCTTCGACGTCGTCCGCCGTCTCGGCGACGTCGCCCAGCCCGACCTCGAGGCCACCCTCAACTGCGGCGTCGGCATGGTCGCCCTGGTCGCCCCCGACGCCGTCGACGCCGCCCTGGCCCGCCTCGGCGAGTTCGGGATCGACGCCTGGGTCGCCGGCGACGTCGCCGTCGATCCCGACCAGAAGGGCACGGTCGAGCTGGTCGGCCAGCACCCCGGTTGGTGATCTCCGCCTCAGCCACACGCCGGGGGTCACCCTGACGTGCGGGAACACCCATGCGCCATGTACCGTTGGACCCACGAGACTCTGATTCAGCAGTCCGGGGCCCGGAGGGTCCCCGGCCAAGTGTGCGAGGGGGCTGGACCCTATGGGCCGCGGCCGAGCGAAAGCCAAGCAGACGAAGGTCGCACGCGACCTGAAGTACCGCACTCACGACACGGATCTCAGCGCCCTTGCGCGCGAGCTCCACGGTGAGCCGGACGACGTGGGCACGACCGATGAGGTCGATGCCGATGTCGATGTCGACAAGTGGTCGGACTACGCCGACCGTCGCGACTGAGCTGGTCTGGCGCGAGCGCGTCCCGAGCGCGAAGTGCGAGGGTTGCTGGTCCGAGAGGCGAGCAGGCGCTCGGATCTCGCACCAGCAACCCACGCACTTCGGCGGGGCTAGTGCTCGCGCATCACGACGACATCGCCGTGGGTGCCGTAGCCGGCCAGTGAGCCGCCGTACGGGTGGCCGTTGAAGGTGACGAGCCGCCAGGTGTCGCCACCGACCTCGGGGTCGGGCGGGACGACGGTGGGCCAGGGGATGTTCGTCGGGTACGGCGCGTCCACGGTGCCCTGCTCGCGCAGGGCGGTGTCGAAGATCGGGAACCTGCCGCGGGTCGCCCGCGGGTTGTCCCGGCCGTCACCGGCCAGCACCCGCCAGGTGTCGCCGACGCGCAGGAGCGTGGTGCCCTCGGTGGCGCGGCGATCGGTCGCGGCGCCGTGCAGGGTGAGGTCGTCGAGGCTCGGGCCCGCGGCCAGGACCGGGTGGAAGTCGAAGAACCGGCGGGCGCTGACGTAGCCGACCAGCCAGGTGCCGGTCGCCGGGTCGCGCACGAGGTGCGGGTCCCAGGTGCCGACGCTGGGGACGCCGGGCGCGGTGGGCAGGGCGAGCTCGCGGGTGGCGAGCACGTGCCGGCCGGTGGTGAGGTCGGCGCTGGACTCCGCGAGGGTGACCCGCAACGCGCCGGGCACCCGCTCCTTCTTGTCCGCGGGGAAGTCCGACCAGGTGCTGGTCGCGACCAGCCAGCGGTCTCCGTCACGAAGCAGGTGGGTCGCATGGTCGCCGTACACGCCGGGGCGGTCGGGGCGCCCGAAGAAGAGGTCGGCACGGTGCTCGACCCGGTCGTCCGGGGTCAGCGCCCACAGCGAGGTGTGGGCGGTGTCGAAGAAGCCCGGTCCCGCGCTCGTCGCGGTGAGCAGCACCGCGCCCCCCGTCCGGTACGGCGTCCCGTCGGCGTGCGAGACCATCCGGATGTCGCGCAGCCCGAGCTGGCCGAAGGGCCCCGTGCGGACGCCGGTCACCGCGCCGGAGCCCGCGCCGCGCAGCGCACCGATCCAGTCGGCGTCGCGGGTGTCGGGCCCGCCGGACGTGCGCAGGTCGATCCGGCCGCGCACCACCCAGCGCTCCTTCTCGTGGGTGAGCACGGCGAGGTGGCTCCCGGTCAGGGTGAGCCCCAGCCGGTCGGGCGGTACGCCGGTGCGCCCGTGCCGCCGGCTGCGCGCGGTCTGCTCGGTGCCGTCGGCCCGGCGGACCGCGAGCGCGGTGCGCCCGTCGTCGAGCCGTACCGTCAGGCAGGTGCCGTCGGGGTGGGCGAGGGAGAGGGCGCCGCGGGTCCCGGTGAGCGTCGCCTCGACCGCGGCGTACGGCGCGAGGAGGGGTGCGTCCGGGCTGGTGACCAGGGCGATCGGGCGGTGCCGGGCGACGATCTCGAACGGCGGAAGCACCCGCGCACCCTACGCGGTCGGGCGTGTCCCGGGCGCTCGGACCGGCGTGGGGAGCGCCGGTGAGGCCGACCTAAATTGGATATTGCCTCTTGCCTCCTGGATCCAATCAGTGATTCACTCCCTCCTGTCCGGCAAAGAATTGAAGGAATGGTGCTCATGCGACGGTTCAGTCATCGCCGCGGCTCGATGGCAGCTGCAGTGCTCGTGGGAGCGCTCGCGCTCCTGACCGCCTGCGGCAGTGGGTCGAGCTCGAACGACTCGGACGGAAAGCCGCAAGGCGAGTACGGATTGCCCTCGGGGGTCAGCACGGTCAAGATCGCGACGGCCGTCGGCCTCGCGCCCTACGAGGTCTTCGGCTCCGACGGCAAGACGATCGAGGGCTACGAGCCCGACATCCTCAACGAGATCGCCAAGCGACTCGGCGTCAAGCTCGAGTGGACCGCCGCCAAGTTCGAGACGATCATGCCGGGCGTCAACGCCGACCGGTACGACATCGCGATCAACGGCATCTTCTACACCGAGGAGCGCGCGGCGCAGTTCAGCCTGCTCAGCTACTTCGGTGACTCCGCGACGGTCCTGGTGCCCAAGGGCAACCCCGAGGGCATCGCCACGCCCGCGGACCTGTGCGGCAAGAACGTCGCGGTGCAGACGGGGACCATGTACCCCGACGCGATCACCAAGCTCTCCAAGGAGAACTGCGAGGCGAAGGACCTGCCCGCGATCAAGCAGGTCGTCTACGGCGACTCCGCCGGTCACGTGCTCCTGATGAACCAGGGCCGGGCCGACGCCACCGCCACCGCGCGCCTCGTCGCCGACTACGCGTCGCACGCCGGTGACAGCGACCTCGAGACCGTCCCCGGTCTCGACTTCGAGAAGGCCACGTACGCGATGGTCTTCAAGAAGGACAGCAAGCTGGTCGCGCCCTTCCAGAAGGCGCTGCAGTCGATGATCGACGACGGCACCTACGGCAAGATCGCGGACGAGTGGGGTCTGAGCCAGAGCCAGATCTCCGACGCGTCCACGGACGCGCCGACCCCGTGACCGTGTCCGACCTGCGCCCCGACGAGCAGTCGGCGGCACCCGTGGCTGCCGGCGAGCGAACCATCGCTCGCCGGCAGTACGGCCGTTGGGTCGCGGCCGTCGTCATCGTCGCGCTCGCGGCGGTCGTCGTCCGCCAGTTCGCGGTCGCCGACATCGACTGGGGGGTCATCCCCGACTACCTGACCTCGGGCACGATCCTGCGCGGGCTGTGGGGCACGGTGTGGCTCACCGTCCTGGCGATGGTCGTCGGCATCGTGGTCGGCGTCGTCGTCGCGGTCATGGGGCTCTCGGACAACCCCGTGATCAAGGCGGCCGCCAACTTCTACCTCTGGTTCTTCCGGGGGATCCCGGCGCTGGTGCAGCTGCTGCTGTGGTTCAACATCGCGCTGGTCATCAAGGACGTCCACCTGCCGCCCTTCTACGAGGGGACGACGAACGACCTGGTCACGCCGCTGCTGGCGGCGGTGCTCGGTCTGGGTCTCTCCGAGGGCGCGAGCATGGGGGAGATCGTGCGCAGCGGCATCCTCTCGGTCGACCCCGGCCAGGCCCAGGCGGCCAAAGCGCTCGGGTTCACCCAGGGGCAGACGATGCGGCGCATCGTGCTGCCGCAGGCGATGCGGGTGATCGTGCCGCCCACCGGCAACGAGGTCATCAACATGACCAAGTACACCTCGCTCGCCTTCGCGGTCTCCTACTCCGAGCTGCTGAGCAGCGCGACCGGCATCTACTCGATGAACTTCAAGGTCGTCGAGCTGCTGCTCACCATCACCATCTGGTACCTCGCGCTCACCACCGTGCTCATGGTCATCCAGGGCTGGATCGAGCGCCGGCTGGCGCGGAGTCGAGGCGCCGGTCCCGCACGAGCGGGTCGCCGCAAGGAGGTCAAGGCATGAGCGCGCTGGTCCAGGTCAGCGGCGTCCGCAAGAGCTACGGGGCGCACGAGGTGCTGTCGGGCATCGACCTCCAGGTCGAGCAGGGCAGCGTGCTGTGCATCATCGGGCCCTCGGGCTCGGGAAAGTCGACCCTGCTGCGCTGCGTCAACCACCTCGAGAAGGTCGACGCCGGCCGGATCGAGGTGTGCGGCGAGCTCATCGGGTACGAGCGCCACCGCGGTCACCTGCGGGAGATGCGCGAGCGCGACGTCGCCCGGCAGCGCCGCAAGATCGGCATGGTCTTCCAGAACTTCAACCTGTTCGCGCACCGGACGGTCCTCGAGAATGTCATCGAGGCCCCGGTCCGGATCAAGGGGGAGTCGCGGAGCGAGGTGGTCGCCCGCGCGGTCGAGCTGCTCGACCGGGTCGGCCTCAAGCACCGCCAGGACGCCTATCCCTCGCAGCTCTCGGGCGGTCAGCAGCAGCGGGTCGCGATCGCGCGCGCCCTGGCGATGCGTCCCGAGCTGATGCTCTTCGACGAGCCCACCTCGGCGCTCGACCCCGAGCTGGTCAGCGAGGTCCTCGCGGTGATGAAGGACCTGGCCGAGTCCGGTATGACGATGCTCGTGGTGACCCACGAGATGGGCTTCGCCCGTGAGGTCGCCGACGAGGTGGTCTTCATGGACGGCGGCGTCATTGTCGAGAAGGGTCCGCCGGACCAGGTCATCGGCAACCCGCAGGAGCCGCGTACGCGTGCGTTCCTCGGGCGTGTGCTCTGAACGCCGGCGCGCACGAACGCTGAAACGACAAGATCCCGGGTGCCTCGCGGCACCCGGGATCTTTCGCGTTCGCCGTGGTCAGTGGTGGCTGCCCGAGCGCATCCACTCCAACGTGGTCGGGGTGCGCCACGGGTCGAAGGCGGCGGCGTCGATGCGCGGGTCCGGGTCGGTGCCGCCGGTCATCAGCCGGGCCAGGAACTCCGCGAACGGCGGGCCCATCATCGTGCCGTGGGCGTCGAAGCCGCTGAGCACCCACAGGTCGTCCTCGACCTGGCCGGCGAAGGGCTGGCCGTCGCCCCCGGTGGCGTCGGCGTAGGTCGTCGTCGTGGCGTGGACGTCGGCCTCGGTGAAGACCGGCGCGCGCACCTCGGAGGCCTCGGCGAACTCCTCGAGCATGTCGAGCGCGGAGTAGGTCTCCGGCGTCCGGCTCGACGCGATCGTGAAGCAGACGCCGTCCTGCTCGCGCTCCACCTCCCAGCCGCTGTCGAGGTCGATGGTCAGCGGCAGGGGCTGGTCGCCGAGCATCGGCGTGGTGAAGCCGGTGTGGATCTTCATCGGCGTGATCGGCAGGTCGAGGCCGAATGCCTGCGCGAGCGCCGGCGAGCCCAGACCCGCGGCGATCACGACCCGGCGGGCTGAGCCGACCTCGGTGCCCTCCAGGCGCCACCCGCCCGGCGTGCGCACGATCGCGGAGACCTTCTGGTCCTGCTCGAAGCGGACGCCGAGGCGGCGCGCCGCGCGCACGAGGCCCTGGAGCCCGTCGGTCGGGTTGGTCCGGCCGTCACCCGGCGTCCAGCTGCCGCCGAGCAGACCCTCGGGGGAGAGCCACGGGACGATGCCGGGCAGGTCCGCCGCGGCGACCAGCTCGACGGTGGCCGCGCCGGCCGCGCGCTGGACGTCGGCCGCGGCGCGCAGCGCGTCGTACTTGCGGGGGTCGCCGGTGACGAGGAGGTAGCCGTCCTCGTGGAAGGGGCACGGCCAGTCGAAGACGTCCTCGAAGGTCTTCCAGAACCGCAGCCCGCGCAGCCCGAACTCGACCGCCTGGGGCGTGCTGA
Source organism: Pimelobacter simplex (assembly GCF_024662235.1). GTDB lineage: Bacteria > Actinomycetota > Actinomycetes > Propionibacteriales > Nocardioidaceae > Nocardioides. Next base: position 4,024,461 of record NZ_CP096276.1, on the reverse strand, counting down.
ACTGCTGGCGGACGCCGCCGAAGGAGCCGGCGGTCGCGCCGCTCCCGAGCGTGCGCTCCTCGAGGACGACGACGTCCTCCTCGCCCTGGCGCGCCAGGTAGTAGCCGAGGGCCACGCCCGCGATCCCGCCGCCGATGATGACGGTTCCCGCTGTGGTCATCGCCGTCCGTCCTTTTGTGCTCATCCGGGTGCTCACGCCTCCTGCATGGTCCCTTTGACAGAAGCGTAGAGCAATGTACATTGGATCCAATAGCCATGCGCCAGACTGATTTCGCCTGAGGGGGCCCCTGGATGACCTTCGCCATCGGCAGCGGTTGCGTCGACGTACGAGACCGGTCCTGCGTCGACGTCTGTCCGGTCGACTGCATCTACGAGGGTGACCGCAAGCTCTACATCAACCCGGACGAGTGCATCGACTGCGGCGCGTGCATGACCGAGTGCCCGCAGAACGCGGTCGTCCGGCTCGGCGAGGTGCCGGCCGGTGAGGAGGAGCTCGCGCTCGACAACGCGACGTTCTTCCTCGACGTGCTGCCCGGTCGCAGCGAGCCGATCGGCGCCCCCGGCGAGGCCGCCCCGCTCGGCCGGATCGGGGTCGACACCCCGCTCGTCGCCGCCCTCGCCGGTCGATGAGGAGGAGCCTGGAGATGGAGATCAAGCCTGTAGGAATCGCCCTCGTCGGCTGCGGCGGCATGGGACTGCGCCACGTGCGCGGCTATGCGGCCCTGCGCAACGCCGGTACGCCGGGCGCGGTGCTCGCCGCGGTCTGCGACACCGACGCCGCCCGGCGCGCCGAGGCGGTCGAGCTCTACCGGGCGCTGACCGGTGAGGTCGTCCCGGCCGTGGCCCGGATGGAGGACCTGGCGGCGCTGCGCGACGTGGTCGCGGTCGACGTGGCCGTGCCGACGGCGTACCACCTGCCGCTCGCGCTCGAGGCCTTCGGCCGCGGCCTGCACGTCATGGTCGAGAAGCCGATCGCGCTCACCGTGCGCTCGGCCCGGCGGATGACCGAGGCCGCCGCGGAGGCCGGCCTGGTGCTGGCGGTCGCGGAGAACTTCCGGCGGGTGCCCGGCAACCGCGCCTTCCGGGCGCTGCTCGACCAGGGCGAGATCGGGCGGCCGTACTTCACCACGAGCACGCTCTCGATCCCGTCGTCGATGCTGCACCCCACCGGCGGCGAGGTCGCCTGGTACCGCGACCAGACCCTGTCGGGCTCGCTCGTCGCGCTCGAGATGGGCGTGCACGAGATGGACCTGCTCCAGTACTGGTTCGGGCCGGCGCGCACCGTCGACGCCGTGGTCCGCACCTACGAGCCCGAGCTGGTCCACGCCGACGGCTCGACGACGACGGTGACCAGCGAGGACACCTGCCTGGCCCGGGTCGACTTCGACGACGACCTCTCCGCGCAGGTCACGCTCACGATGGCCGGGCACGGCGAGCCGCTCGGGCAGCGGCTCGTGGTCGGCTCGCGCGGCAGCGTCAGCTCGGCGTGCTGGGAGGGCTGGCAGGACGGCTGGATCGCGCTCGACGACGGCACCCGGGTGCCGGTCGAGGACCGGATCCGGGCCTGGGCCGACGGCCTCGACGCCGACGCCCGGGAGCACTGGCTGCCGCTGGGCACCTGGAACCCCGACGACATCACGCTCGACGTGCAGGACCCGGTCCGCTACGGCGTGGCCTACGAGATCCACGACTTCGCCCGCGCGGTCGCGACCGGCGGCCGGCCCGAGATCGGTGGCCCCGAGGGCACCGACGACCTCGCGGCGGCCATCGCGCTGCTCGAGTCGTCGCTGTCCGGCGGGCCGGTCCAGGTCGCCGACGTGGCCGCGGGTGTGGTCACCCGCTGGCAGGACCCGCTGGACGAGCGGCTGCTCGCCGCCGACGGGACGCGCGATGGCGCCCGCTGAGGACCAGCAGACCGTCGGCACGCTGCTGCGGGGCGCACAGGTGTGCGGCCCCTCCGGCGTACCGGAGGTGGGCGACGTGCTGCTCGTCGGTACGGCGATCGCCGCCGTCGCCCGCGACCTCGGCGGCGTGCCCGGCGCGCTGCCCGTGGCGGAGGTCGACGCGGCGGGGCACCTGCTGGTGCCCTCGTTCGTCGACCAGCACTCCCACCCCACCGGGGGCGGGGGAGGGGGCGGCCCCGAGACGCTGAGCTTCCCGATCCCCTTCGAGCGGTACGCCGCCGCCGGGATCGGCACCGTCGTCGGCTGCTCCGGCAACGACTCGGTGGTCCGGCGGCCCGAGGCGCTGCTCGCCCGGGTCAAGGGGCTGCGCCGGCTCGGCCTCAACGCGCACCTGTACACCGGCGAGATCGGCTACCCGCCCGAGACCATCACCGGCTCGATCCGCCGCGACCTCGCGCTCGTCGACGAGGTGCGCGGCGTCAAGGCCGCGATCGGCGGCCGCGGCAGCATCGTGCGCCGCAGCCAGCTCGCCGACCTCGCCGGCGAGGCGGCCCGCGGCAGCCGGAGCGCCGGCCGGGCGCCGGTCCTGCACCTGCACGTCGAGCCCGATGTCGCCAGCATCCGGCTCGTCGCCCGCGCGATCGCGCACGGTGACGTCGCGCCCGAGACGGTGACCGTCACCCACGTCAACTGGAACGACGCCGTGCTCGACGAGGCGATCGGCCTCGCCGAGCAGGGCGTCAACGTCGACGTCACCGCCTGCATCCGCCCCGAGTTCTTCCCCGGCACCATCGATCCGCTCGTCGCGCTGCGCGCGCTCCTCGACCAGGTCGACGCCGCGCGCGTGACGATCTCGTCGGACGCGGGCGGCAACCACCCCGACGGCCCCGGCGGCCACGGCGCGCTGGTGATGCACCAGCCGGACCTGCTGGCCGACATCTTCGCCGCGGGGCTGCGGACCGGGCTGCTCGCCGTGCCCGAGCTGGTGCGGGTCTTCGCGGCCAACCCGGCCGCGCGGCTCGGGCTCACCGACGTGGGCGCGGTGCGGGTGGGGGCCCGGGCCGACGTGCTGCTGGTCGAGGCGGACAGCGGGCGGATCGCGTCGGCGTACCTGGCCGGGCGGCGGGTGGTCGCGGCCGGTCAGCCGGTCGTGCGCGACCAGGCCCAGAACCTCCCGGCCGAGGGCTCCCGGTGACCGGGGTGACCGGGGTTCCGGTGGATGTCGTCGGCTGGCGGCGCCGGTTCCACCGGGAGCCCGAGCTGGGCTTCCTGGAGTACCGCGCCGCGGCGGCGGTCGCCGAGCGCCTCGAGACCCTCGGGTACGACGTCCGCCTCGGCGCCCGCGTGCTGGACCCCGCCCTGCGGATCGGCGTCCCCGAGGACACCGAGACCGCGTGGCAGGCCGCGCTGGACGACGGCGTGCCACGCCGCCTGCTGGACCCGATGCGCGGCGGCCTGACCGGCGTCGTGGCCCGGCTCGACGGCAACCGCCCGGGGCCGTGCGTCGCGCTCCGGTTCGACCTGGACGCGCTGCCGATCGCCGAGGCGGCGACGGCGGACCACCCTCCGGCGGCGGCCGGCTTCGCCTCGGCCCACCCCGGCGTGATGCACGCCTGCGGGCACGACGGGCACACCGCCGTCGGCCTGGCACTGGCCGAGCGGCTCGCGGACGGCGACTTCCCGGGCTCGGTGCGGCTGGTGTTCCAGCCCGCCGAGGAGGGACTGCGCGGCGCTCGCGCGATGGCGATCGCGGAGAACCTCGACCAGGTCGACCTCTGCTACGCCTTCCACCTCGGCATGGGCGCGCCGACCGGCACGGTCCACGGCGGGACCACCGGGTCGCTGGCCTCGACCAAGCTGCGGGTGACCTTCACCGGGGCCGCCGCGCACGCGGGCATGACGCCGCAGGAGGGCCGCAACGCCCTGCTCGCGGCCGCGCACGCGACGCTCGCGGTCCACTCACTGGTGCAGCACGGGAGTGCGAGCACCCGGGTCAACGTCGGCGCGCTCGTCGCCGACGGCACCTCCAACGTCATCCCCGCGCACGCCGTGCTCCGGCTCGAGGTCCGCGCCGACGACTCCGCGGCCTGCGCCGGCCTGGAGGAGCGCGTGCTCGTCGCGATCGAGTCCGCGGCCGCGATGTTCGGCGTCGCGGTGGCGATCGAGGTGACCGGCAAGGCCCCGGCCGTGGTCTGCGACCAGGACCTCGTCGAGCACGTCGTGACCGTCGCGACGGGCGTCCCCGGGGTCACCGAGGCGCACGCGCGGCTCCACGACGGCGGCAGTGACGACGCCTCGTGGCTCATCGACGCGGTCCGGGCCCAGGGCGGGCGCGGTACCTACCTCGTCGTCGGCGCGACCCACCCCTCCGGGCACCACAGCGACCGCTTCGACCTCGACGAGCGCGCGCTGCCGATCGCCGTCGACCTGCTCGCGCGGCTGATCGGCGCCCCGCCGGCCGGATGAGGCCGGGCTCAGTCGACGTGCGTGGTGGTGGCGCGCCAGGAGGGCTCGGTGCCCTCGGGTGCGGCCAGCCGGTCGCCCAGCAGGCTCAGGAGCGAGCGCAGCTCACCGTCGCGGTGGGCGTTCTGGAGCTCGACCACCCGGCGTACGTCGCCCGCGGCGGCCGCGTCGGCGATCGCGAAGTGCTCGTCCGCGCTGGCCCGGGCGGCGTCGACGTCCTGGAGGTAGAGCGACCGGTAGGCGTCGGCGTTCCAGGCCTGCCGGATCGAGTCGACCAGGTGCTCGTGGCGCTCGGCGGTGCAGAGCTCGAAGTGGAACTCGCGGTTGGCGTAGGTCGCGGCGACGCGGTCGTTGCGAGCCAGGGCCGCGGCGGTCTCGTCGGCGGCGCGGCGGATCTTGGCGATGCGCTCGGGGGTCAGCTGCGGGACGGCCAGCGCGACCGCCTCGGTCTCGAGCAGCTCGCGGATCCGGTAGAGGTCGCTGAGGACGTCGAGGCTCATCACGGCGATCTCGTAGCCGCGGTGGGGTTCGTAGACGACCTGGCGCTCGCCCTCGAGGATGCGCAGCGCGTCGCGCACGGGTGCGCGGCTCACGCCGAGCTCCTTGGAGATCGCGTCGACGTTGAGGCGCGAGCCCACGACGTACTCACCTTCGAGCAGAGCGCGCCGCAGCTCGGAGAGCACCGCCTCCACCTGGGTGGGGGGTTTCTGGAACACGCCGGTCGTCATGGAGCTCCTCTTGCATCCAGGATCCAATGGTCGGACTCTAGCAGTGTGCACGCTAGCGGCTCGGCGCTCGCGATGGGTGGTACGTGCCACACAACGGTCTCCGCGGCCGGTCGTATCGTGGGCGCGGGCACCGGCCGGGAGCCCGAGCAGGGGGAGTGCAGTGACCATTCGTGAGGTGGCCGCCTTCGTCGCGCGCCTGTCCGTCGACGACCTTCCGCCGGCGACGCTGCGGCGGGCCCGTGAGGGGCTGCGCGACACCGTCGGCGTCGCCGTCGCCGGGTCCACGACGAGCGCGGCCCAGGCTGCGGCCCGGGCGTTCGCCGAGGACGCCGGACCCTTCCGCACGCTGGTGCCGGGAGCGCCGCGGCACGGCGCGACCGGCGCGGCGTTCCGCAGCGCCGTGGCCGCCAGCGCGCTGGACTACGACGACGGCCACTACCAGGGCGGCGCCATCCACGCGGCGTCCGTCATCGTCCCGACGATCCTCGTCGCGGCCTCGACCCGGCCGGTCGACGGGGACCGGCTCGTCGAGGCGCACGTGGCGGCGTACGAGGTGGCGATGCGGCTCGCGCACCTGCTCTGGCCGCGCGACGAGGCCGTCGACCGCTGGTACTGCACCGGGACGGCGGCCGCGGTCGGCGCCGCCGCAGGTGCGGCCAAGGTGCGCGGCGCCGACGAGGACGGCATCCGCCGCGCCCTCCAGATCGCCTGGGCGCACGCGCCGATGGCCGCGCTGCAGTGGCCGATGGTCAAGGAGGCGATCGGCTGGTCGGCGGTCACCGCGCTCAACGCGTGCCTGCTCGCCGAGGGCGGCTTCATGGCGGGCACCGGGCCGGGGCCGGTCCCGGACGCGCCCGCGATCTTCCCCCCGACGCCGTTCGACGAGCCGCGGGCGGCCGACGACCCGTTCGTCACCTCGCTGGGCACGACCTTCGAGATCGAGCGCTCCTACCTCAAGCCCTATCCGGCCTGCCGCTACACGCACACCGCGCTCGACGTGGTCGGCGAGCTGCTGGCCGACGGCCTCGCCCCCGGCGAGGTCGACCGGATCACCGTGCGCACCCACCGGTGGGCGACCTTCCTCGACTACCGCCGCCCGCCGAGCCTGGAGCACGCGCAGTACAGCTATCCCTTCGTGCTCGGCACCCTGCTGACCCACGGCCGGGTCACGCCGGTGGAGATGAGCGACGCGGCGATCGCCGACCCGCGGGTGCTCGCCCGGGCCGACCGGGTCGAGGTGGTCCACGACCCGGCGCTCGACGCGCACCTGCCCGACCACTACGCCACCCAGGTCGAGGTGACCCTGACGTCGGGCCGGCGGATCGTGTGCCCGCCGCGGCTCGACGCCCGCGGCGACGTCACCCGGCCGCTGGCCGAGGCCGAGCTGCGCGCCAAGCTCCTCGCCTGCGTGGGCCCGCACCTCGGGGACGCCGCCGAGCCGCTCGCCGACGCCTTCGCCGCGGGCGCCGGGTCGGAGCGGCTGTGGGAGCTGCTGGGCTAGGTCCCGCAATATCGCATCCTGTACATTGGATCCAATAACGGATTCAGAGGAGCGGGTCATGCGCACGTTGAATGTCGCGGTCATCGGGGCCGGACCGGCCGGGGCCTACGCCGCCGAGGCGCTGCTCAAGGCGGACGCCGCCGAGCTGGTGGCCACGGTCGACGTCATCGACCGGCTGCCCACGCCGTGGGGCCTGGTCCGCTCGGGCGTGGCTCCGGACCACCCGCAGATCAAGTCCGTGACCCGGGTCTTCGAGCGGATCGCCGACCGGCCCGGCTTCCGGTTCGTCGGCGGGGTGCGGGTCGGGGCCGATATCGCCCACGACGAGCTCCTGGAGCGCTACGACGCGCTCGTCTACTGCCTCGGCGCCGAGGCTCCCCGGCACCTCGGGGTGCCGGGCGAGGCGCTGGCGGGCGTCGTACCGGCGATCGATCTGGTGTGCTGGTACAATGCGCACCCCGACGCGGCCGGCTCGCCGCTGCCCGCGGGAGCCCGCCGGGCGGCCGTGGTCGGCAACGGCAATGTCGCGCTCGACTGCGCGCGGATGCTCATCCAGGACCCCCGGCGCCTGCACGCCACCGATGCCTCGGTCACCGCCGTCGCCGCGCTCGCGGAGAGCCCGGTCGCCGAGGTTGTCGTGGTCGGCCGGCGAGGCGCCGCCGACGCGTCGTTCACGCTGGCCGAGCTGCAGGAGCTCGGCGGCCTCGACGACGTCGAGATCGCCGTCGAGGGCGACGACCTGGTCGGCGACGAGCCGGCGGTCGCGCTGCTGCGCACCTACGCCGAGCGCCCCGCCCGCCCGGGCGCGCGCCGGCTGGTGTTCCGCTTCCACGCCGTGACGGTCGGGATCGCCGGCCAGGGCGCCGTCACCGGCCTCCAGGTCGTGCCGAACGGCGAGGGCGTGGCGACGATCCCGTGCGACGTCGTCGTCCCGGCGATCGGCTTCGAGGTGCGCGCCCCCGAGGGCCTGCCGCTCGACGAGCGGGGTGTCGTCGTCCACGAGGACGGCCGGGTCGCCCCCGGCGTGTACGTCGCGGGCTGGGCCAAGCGCGGCCCCTCCGGCGTGATCGGCACCAACCGCCGCGACGCGGCGCAGACCGTCGCCGTCCTGCTCGCCGACGTGGCGAGCGGCGCGATCGCGGCCGGGCTGCGCACCGACGGGATCGACGACCTGCTGCGCGAGCGCGACGTCGTACCGGTGTCGCTGGAGGGCTGGCGCGCGATCGACGCCGCCGAGCGCGAGGCCGGCGAGCGGTCCGAGCGCCCGCGGGTCAAGCTCGCGACGTACCCGGACCTGCGCGATGCCGCCGCCGGTCAGCGCTTGCGCGGCCGGTAGCTCAACGCCGAGTGCCAGGGCGTCCCGGCCGTCGCCTCCTCCGCGGGATCGCTCAGGTGGGCGAGGAGCACCGCGAGCTCGTGGTCGCGGTGCTCGTTCTGGAGCTTGATCACCGCGCCCGCGTCGCCCGCGGCCGCCGCATCGGCGATGCCCGCGTGGTCGGCGGCGATGCTCAGTGCGGTGTCGAGGTCGCGCAGGTAGAGCGACCGGTAGGCATCGGCGTTCCACATCCCGGTGATCGCCACGACCAGCTGCTCGTGGCGCGGCGCCCGGAACAGCCCGAAGTGGAAGTCGCGGTTGGCGTACGTCGCCGCCACCCGGTCACCGGCCAGCAGCGCCGAGGTGATCGCCGCCGCCTGCTCGCGCAGGGTCGCGACCGCCGCGGCCGACAGCGTCGGTACGGCCAGCGCGACGGCCTCGGCCTCGAGCAGCTCGCGTGAGCGGTAGAGATCGAAGAGGGCGTCCACGCCCATCTCCGGCACGAGATAGCCGCGGTGCGCCTCGTAGACGACCTGCTGCTCGCCCTCGAGGATGCGCAGGGCATCGCGCACCGGCGCCCGGCTGGTGCCCAGCTGCTTGGAGATGGCGTCGACGTTGAGCCGCGCTCCGGCGGGGTAGTCGCCCTCGAGGAGCGCCCGGCGCAGCTCGATGAGCACCGCCTCGACCGTGGTCATGGGTTTGTGGAAGGACCCTGCTCCGGGCACGCGTGGCTCCTCTCGGTGGCGGTCAGGGTACTCCGGGTGGGGTGCTTGGTGGGTGAGCGTGGTTGCGGTGGCGGCCGCGCTTAGCCGACCGTCCCCCGCCGTCAAGGCCCTCCGCTTCGCTCCGGCCGCTGCCGGCGGGCTTCGCCCGGCCTTGACTGCGGGGCCCTGACGGCCGGCTGGGGGCGCGACAACGGCACGGGCTCCGCCCGCGCCGCCGCTGTGCGGCCGCCACCTTCGCCGCCCCTGCCGCGTCCGCCGCCTCGTCGGCTTCGCCGCCTCGGCGGCTTCCGTCGCCGCCCTCGCGGCCTCCGGCGCTGCTGGAGCCTGGCCTGGCCGGCCGGGCGGGCGAGCTGCCCTGCGCGTTGCTCGGGGCGGCCAGGGCTTGACATAGGATATTGGCTATTGCATCGTGGATCCAATACTGGATCTTGGAGGTAATACATGTCGCGTCCCGACCCTGAGGCGATCGAGCGCTACCGGGTGGCCATGGAGAAGTTCTGGCACCCCGTGTCCCGGTCCGAGGATCTCCTCGACCAGCCGGTGAAGGTCGAGATCCTCGACCAGAGCATCACGATCGTGCGTCTCGACGACGAGGTCGCCGCGTTCCCCGATGTCTGCCGCCACCTCGGTGCCGCGCTGTCGCTCGGGGACGTCGTCCAGGGTGGTCAGGCGCTGCGCTGCCGCTACCACGGGTGGTCGTACGACAAGTCGGGTCAGTGCGTGGACATCCCGCTGCGGGCGTCGGAGAAGATCCCCGCCCAGGCCCGGGTACGCCGCTACCTGACCCAGGAGCGCTACGGCCTGGTGTGGGTGTGCCTGGCCGAGGAGCCGGCGGCCGACCTGCCGCCGTACCCGGAGTTCGACGACGAGGACTACTACAAGAACGAGCTCGTGGTGCACGAGGAGTGGGCGGCCAGTGCGCCGCGCCTGGTGATGGCCGCGCTCGACGACACGCACTTCGCGTGGGTGCACCCGGGGACGCTCGGGGTGGCCGAGCAGCCGACGATGCCGCAGCGGGTGGGGGACATCCCGGTCAAGGTCGAGGGTGCCGAGCTGACCTCGCAGTACCGGACGGTGCTGCCGGCCGGGCCGCTGGCGGGGGTCATGGCCGAGGAGGGTGACGGGGCGGTCGCGACCGAGGTCGAGGTGGCCGACGTCGAGTTCATCAACACGGCCACGCCGAACTCGATGAAGAACGTCCTCGTCTCCGAGCACGGGACGTCGGTGACGTGGAACGTCTACCTGCCGATCTCCTACAACCGGACGCTGACGTTCACCCAGCTCTCGCGCACGTACGACAAGGACCCGCGCTTCGACGCCGAGATCGAGGAGTTCAACCTCGGGGTCAAGCAGGAGGACAAGGCCATCGTCGAGAGCCAGCGGCCGTGGCTGCTGCCGCCGCTCAAGGCGCAGATGATCCTCTACGTCCGCCCCGAGGACGTGCCGCTCATCGAGTTCCAGAAGATGGTCGAGCGCCACGGCATCCCGCAGGTCTGAGAGGTACGCCGTGACGACCGACGAGCGGACCCGGCCCGAGCTCGACTCCAAGGCGCTGCTGACCTCCATCCTCCAGGCGGGCGCGCGGATCTACATGCACATCGCCGAGGCGACCCTGGAGTCCGGGGCGCCGCAGGCTGAGGCTGCCGTCCGCGCGCACCTGCGCGGGTACGGCGGCTGGCGGGGCCAGGAGATGCGCCAGGCGCACGTCGCGCTGGGCGGGACCGTCGACATGCAGACGCTGATGCAGCGCTGGGACAGCGCGAGCACCTATGTCGTCAAGGACGAGATGGAGGCCGACGGCACCTACACGCCCGGGGACGTGCAGTTCGACGTGCACTACTGCCCGGCGTCGTTGGCGTGGAAGGAGGCCGGCTTCCACCGGTGGGGCCACGTCTACTGCGACGAGGTGCACCAGTCGATCGCCGGCAGCTACCACCCCGACGGGGTCGTGGTGATCCCGCTCAACCTGATGAAGGGCGACAGCCACTGCGCCTTCCGCTGGGTGCTGCCGCCGACGGCGCGCACCGTCGAGCAGGAGGTGACGCCGCTGGGGCGCGAGCTCGCGCAGATGTACCCGGACGCCGACACCGGTCCCGAGGACGGCGCCCGGCTCGCCCAGACCCGGACCTCGCGGCTCATCGCCGGGCGGTTCCTCACCTTCGCGCGGGCGCTCGAGGAGCACGACGTGCCCGAGAGCGTCCTGGTCGAGGGGATGCGGCGCTGGGCGACCCACCGCGGCACGCTGCTGGCCGAGGCGATCACCGGGCGGTCCGCGCACGCGTTCCTGGCCAACCTCGACCTGGCGCCGCTCACGGTGTGGCGCCACGAGCTGGTCGAGACGGGGTCGTCGCTGGTGGTGCGGGTCGCGGGCACGCCGATCGACGACATGTTCGGGCACTACGAGGTGGGTGAGCGGGCGCGGGTGTTCTGGGACGCGTTCCCGCACCTGGTGCGGGCCTTCGACCCGAGCCTGGAGTGCGAGGTCCGGCTCAGCGACGACGCGACGCCGGCGCTGCGGGAGATCGAGCTCCGCACGACCTGAGCCCCGGGCGGTAGGTTCCGCGCATGTCCGTCACCCTCCAGCCGCTCACGGGCGGCAACGGCATCGCGCTGACCTCCGCCCGGCCCGGGCCCGACCTCGCGGCCGCGGGCTGGACCGAGGTGGAGTACGCCGCCTCCGGCACCGCACGCGCGGCCGATCCCGCCCTCGGGTCGGCCGCGTTCAGCACCCGGGTCGTCGTCCGGCGGCCGGCGTCGGTGCCTGCGAGCGGCACGCTGGTCGTCGAGTGGCTCAACGTGAGCAGCGGCGCCGACGCGGCGCCCGACTGGACCTACCTGGCCGACGAGCTCGTCCGCCAGGGCCATGCCTGGGCGGGCGTCTCGGCCCAGTACAACGGCATCGCGAGCGGCGCGGCCACGGTCGCCGTCGAGGGCGTCGCGCTCCAGGGGCTCACCGGCGTCGACCCCGAGCGGTACGGCGGCCTGCACCACCCCGGCGACGCCTTCGCGCACGGGATCTTCACCGAGGTCGCCCGGACGCTCGCCGCGCAGACCGGTGCCGAGCGGGTGCTGGCGATCGGCGAGTCGCAGTCGGCGTACCTGCTGACGACGTACGTCAACCGGGTGCACGACACGGAGCGCTTCTTCGACGGCTTCCTGATCCACAGCCGCGGCGACGTCGCCGCGCCGCTCGGCGAGGCCGGCCGCGGGATCGACCTCGTGGCGGCCCGGGAGAGCCGGGCGCCGGAGCCGCTGCGCGCCGACCTCGACGTGCCGGTGATCGTGCTGCAGACCGAGGGCGACCTGCTCGGCCGGCTGAACTACCTCCCCGCGCGCCAGCCGGACAGCGAGCGGCTGCGGGTCTGGGAGGTCGCCGGGGCGGCCCACGTGGACCTCTTCCAGATCGGCGAGTTCGAGGCCTTCCTCGGCTGCGCCGACCCGGTCAACCGCGGCCAGCAGGCCTATGTCGTCCGGGCCGCGCTCCGCCACCTCGACCGCTGGGCGCGCGGGGGAGCGCCGGCCCCGTCCGCGCCGCCGCTGGAGATCGCCGGCGGTGCGTTCGTGCGCGACGAGCTCGGCATCGTCCGCGGCGGGGTGCGGACGCCGGTGGTGGACGCGCCGGCCGACGTCCCGTCCGGGCAGGCCGGGCCGGGGGCGTCGGTGATCTGCGAGCTGTTCGGGCGGACCCTGCCGCTGCCGGACGGCGCGCGCGAGCGGCTCTGGGCGAGCCGTGCGGACTACCTCGCGGCGTACGAGCGCGCCACGGACGCGGCGATCGCCGCGGGCTTCGTCGTACCGGAGGACCGGGCGGCGGTGCTGGCGGAAGCACGTCCCCAACCTCAAGGAACCTAGAGCACGCGTGGCGCCGACTACCCGGTCACTTCTTTACCAAGTGCCACCGGGCCCTTGGGCAACGCTCGCCGGTGCTGGCGTATAGCACGCGGCACCAAACTCCTCCGAAAGTGACGCCCGACACACCCGCTGCGGGCGGATCCTGCACACCGGTTGTCGGGCGAGGGACGCACCTCGAAGGGGCAATCATGCGTGGACTGATTCGTGTGCTCACCGGTCTGGTGGCGGTGATGCTGGTGGCGGCCGGCTGTGGTGGCGGCGGGGGCGGCGCCGACGACGGGAAGACCCGCATCGCGGCGATCTTCTCCGGACCGACGACCGACGCCGACTACAACGCGCTCGGCCTGGAGGCGCTCAAGGCGGCCGAGAAGGACGGCGCCGAGGTGTCCTACTCCGAGAGCGTCGCCGTTCCCGACATCGAGCGGGTCCTCCAGGAGTACGTCGCCGACGGCTTCAACGTGATCTGGACCCACGGCTCGCAGTTCTACGAGGCCACGGCCAAGATCGCCGAGCAGAACCCCGACGTGCGCTTCATCGGGGAGTTCGACGGCGAGCCCGAGGGCCAGCCGGAAAACGTGTGGGTCATCGACCGCAACTTCCACACGGTCTTCTACCCGATCGGCGTGCTGGCCACGAACCTCACCAAGAAGGGCGAGGTCGGCTACCTGGGCGGCCTGAGCCTGCCGTTCTCGTACTCCGAGGTCCACGCCGTCGAGCAGGCGATCAAGGACAGCGGCAAGGACGTCGAGCTGAACCCCGTGTGGAGCGGCGACTTCAACGACACCGTCAAGGCCCAGCAGCTCACCAGCCAGCTGATCTCCGGCGGCGCCGACGTCATCATCACCTCGCTCAACCTCGGCGTGGTGGGCGCCTTCAAGGCCGTCAACGACACCGCTCCGGGCGCGGCCTGGGTGACGGTGAAGTACACCGACAAGTCGCAGAACGGCCCCGACCACTACGCGGCCACCGTGCTCTACGACTTCAAGCTGCCGCTGACCGAGATCCTCGCGGACCTCGACAAGGGCACCACCCAGGGCCACTACGTCATCGGCTTCGGCAAGGGCGCCAGCGTCGACGTGGGCGACAACGTCCCGGCCGAGGTCAAGGCGGAGGTCGAGAAGGCGGTCGCCGGGATCACCGACGGGTCCATCAAGGTCGAGCTCGACCAGGCCGAGGTGAAGTGACCATGGAGAACCCGCGTCTGGAGATGCGGGGGATCGTCAAGACCTTCGGACCGGTCACCGCGCTGGACTCCGTCGACCTCGTGGTCGGGCGGAACGAGGTGCACGGTCTGCTCGGTGGCAACGGCGCCGGCAAGACGACGCTGATGAACGTCCTCTACGGGCTCTACCGGCCCAACGCCGGCGAGGTCCTCCTCGACGGTCAGCCGGCCAGCATCGGCTCGCCCCGGGACGCCATCGCGGCCGGGGTCGGCATGGTCCACCAGACGTTCCTCCAGGTCGACAACTACACCGTCACCGAGAACATCGTGCTCGGGACCGACATACCGGGAGCGCTCCGGCTCGACCTCAGCGAGGCGCGGGAGCGGATCCGCGAGCTGAGCGAGCGGTTCGGTCTCACCGTCGACCCCGACGCGGTCGTCGAGGAGCTGCCCGTCGGCGTGCGCCAGCGGGTGGAGATCCTCAAGGCGCTCTACCGCGGGGCCAAGGTCCTCATCCTCGACGAGCCCACCACCAACCTCACCCCGCAGGAGGTCGACGACCTCTTCGGCTCGATGCGGGCGATGGTGGACGACGGGATGAGCGTCGTGCTCATCACCCACAAGATCCGCGAGACGCTCAGCGTCTGCGACCGGATGACGGTGATGCGCGACGGGCGCCGGGTCGAGACGATCGAGCGCGCGGACACCGATGCCGAGCACCTCGCCGAGAAGATGGTCGGCAGCACCACGGACCCGGGAGCCGCGGTCGATGCCGCGGCCCTCGGGGCGGTCGACGCCGAGAAGGTCGAGGAGTCCCTCTCGTCCGTCGGTACGACGACCGCCGTCGCCGTGCGCGACCTCGTCGTGGTCAACGACCAGGGCCACGAGCTGATCCAGGGCTTCGACCTGGAGCTGCGCGAGGGCGAGATCGTCGGCATCGCCGGCGTCGCCGGCAACGGCCAGGTCGAGCTGGCCGAGGCGCTCGCCGGTGTCCGGCCGCTGCGCGCGGGAACGGTGGAGGTCGGGGGTCGCGCCATGGGCGGGCTCGCCACCTCGGCCTGGCTCGAGCACGGCGTGGCCTACGTCCCCGAGGACCGGCACCGCGACGGCATCCTGCCGACGGCGAGCATCACCGAGAACCTGGTGCTCGGCTCGCAGCGCAGCCCGAAGGTGCGCCGGATGGGGCTGATCGACTGGGGTGCCGCCAAGCAGCGGGCCGTCGAGGCGATCGCCGAGTTCTCGGTGCGCGCCAACGGTCCCGGCACGCTGGTGGGCGACCTGTCGGGCGGCAACATCCAGCGGGTGATCCTGGCCCGGGCGTTCGCCCGGCAGCCGCGGATGCTGATCCTGCACAACCCGACCCGCGGTCTCGACATCGGCTCGACGCGGTTCGTCTACCAGCAGGTCCGCACGGCCACGGCGGCCGGCTGCGCGGTCCTGCTCATCTCCGAGGACCTGGACGAGGTGATCGCCCTGTCCGACCGGGTGATCGCGCTCTACCAGGGGTCGCAGGCCGGTGCGTGGCCGCACGGCTCGGTGGATGCGTACGAGGTCGGCCGCAGCATGACCGGACTGGGAGAAGCTCGTGTCTGAGACGACGATGACCGCTCCGCCGTCGGCACCGCCGGCGGCCCCCGAGGCCCGCGGCTCGCGCCGCGTCGCCGACGCGCTGTGGCTGGTGGTGCCCTACGTCCTGTCCGTGGTGGCGGCATTCGCCGTCGGCGGCCTGATCATCCTCGCCCTCGGGCAGGACCCGGTCGCCGCGTTCGAGTCGGTGCTCACGACGAGCTTCAACACCCGGTTCGGCACGGTCGAGACCCTCCACAAGTGGGTCCCGGTGCTGCTGTGCGCGTATGCCTTCGCGATCCCGCTGGCGACCGGCAAGTTCAACATCGGTGCCGAGGGGCAGCTGCTCGTCGGTGCGACCGGAGGTGTCGCCGTCGGCATCCTCTGGTCGGACCTGCCGATGATCGTGCTGCTGCCGTGCGTCCTGCTCGCCGGTGCCCTCGCGGGCGCGGTGTGGTCGGGCATCGCGGCGTTCCTCATGGTGAAGTTCAACGTCAACGAGATCCTCAGCACGGTGGTGCTGAACTTCATCTCCTTCCAGCTCATCGACTACGTCGCCAGCCACGTGTGGCCCGACCGGGGTGCCGGTCACCCCGCGACGGTGCGGGTGGGGGAGGGCGCGCTGCTGCCGGGCATCGGCCAGGCGCCGCCGCTGCACTCGGGCGTGATCATCACGCTCGTGCTGGTGGTCGTCATCGCGATCTTCATGCGTCGTACCTCGACGGGCTTCGAGATGCGCGCGGTCGGCGCCAACCTGCGGGCCGCGCAGGTGCACGGCATCCGGACCTCCCGGCTCGCCGGGGCGGGTCTGGTCGTCGGCGGTGCGGTGGCCGGCCTGGCCGGTGCGATCGAGGTGGCCGGCGTGCACGGCAAGATGCTCGAGGGGATGCAGTCCAACTTCCTGATCCTCGGCATCATCGTGGGCCTGATGGCCCGCGGCAGCATGATCGCGATCCCGTTCATCGCCTTCGGCATCGCCGTCCTCGAGGTCGGCGCCGGGTCGATGCAGCGCACCGCGCAGGTCCCGGTCGAGATGGTGCTCATCATCGAGGCGCTGATCCTGCTGTTCCTGCTCCTGTCCGACATCGCCCGCGCCAAGCTCAGGAGGAACTGACATGGGAGAGATCACCGAGCTCCTGACCCTGATGATCCCGGCGATGGTGCCGTTCCTGCTCGCCGCGCAGGGCACCGTCCTCAGCGGCCGGGCCGGCGTCTTCAACGTCTCGCAGGAGGGCCTCATGGTCCTCGGCGCGGCAGTCGGCTTCCTGGTCAGCTTCAAGGTCGGCAGCAACACCGTCGGCATGGCCGCCGCCTTCGCGATCGCCGGTGTCTTCGGTCTCGTGCTGGCGTACATGACCACCCAGCTGCGGCTGGACCAGTTCGTCGTCGGCCTGGCGCTGTACTTCGCCGCGCTCGGCGCCGCCGGTCTGCTCTACCGCGAGGTGATCGGGGTGACCATGGAGCCGCCGCTCATCCCGACGCTGGAGGACAAGCCGATCCCGCTGCTCTCGGACATCCCGTTCCTGGGAGAGGTGCTGTTCGACCACGACCTGGTCGTCTACCTCGCGTTCGCGATCTCCGTGGGCATCTGGTGGTTCATGTACAAGACCCGCAGCGGGCTGGCGTTCCGCTCGATCGGCGAGAACCCCAAGGCGGCCGACAGCCTCGGCATCAACGTCACCTGGGCGCGGACCTGGTCGACCGTCGTGGGCTCCGGCCTCGTCGGCATGGCCGGTGCCTACCTGCCGATGGTCTACACGGGCCTCTACACCGAGGGCATGGTGGCCGGTCGTGGCTGGCTGGTCATCGCGCTGGCCTTCCTCGGCGGCTGGCGTCCGCACCTGGTGATCGCCGGGGCGGCGTTCTTCGCCGGCATGGAGGTGCTCGCGCTGCGGGCCCAGGTCGCGGGGATCGGCATCCCGCACCAGTTCGTCCTGATGCTGCCGTACGTCGCCACGCTGCTGGTGATGGTCTTCGCGTTCCGCTGGGCGCGGCAGCCGTCCTTCCTCGGCCGCAACTACGACCGGGAGAGCCGCCTGGTGGGCTGATCCACGCTCAGCTCCACCAGGAGACGGAGAACCAGGGCGGTGACCTCACCAGGTCGCCGCCCTGGTTCACGTCCGGGCCTCCGCCGAGCGCGCGTCAGGCGAGCCCGAGGTAGTTGAGCCAGAGCCGGGTCAGGTCCTCGGTCGCCTGGTCGACGTCCTCGCGGTGGCCGAAGACGTACCAGAGATAGGCCAGGCGCTCGGTCATCGCGCCGAGCAGGAACGCGGCCGTGGCCGGGTCGACCTCGGGCGCGACCTGGCCGGCCGCCTGCCAGCGGGCGATCGCGCGCTCGGTGCGGCTGCGGTAGTAGCGGTTGCGCTCGGCCAGGACGCCGGGCACGTCGGGCTGCTCCAGCGCGGCCGCCTCGACGCAGGTCCAGAAGGCGGCATTGCGCTTGAACGCCGTGAGGTAGAGGCGGTTGGTCTCGCGGATCCGCTGCGCGGGGTCGACCGCGCCGGGCTCGGCGGGCACCAGCTCGCCGTAGACCTCGTCTTCGACGGTGATGAGCAGCTGGCGGAACAGGTCGTCCTTGTTCTCGAAGTGCAGGTAGAACGTGCCGACGGAGACGTCGGCCTCCTTGGTGATGTCAGAGATGCGGGTCTTGTGCAGACCCTTGCGCTCCAGCACCCGCCGTCCGGCGCGCAGCAGCGCACCGCGCGTCCGGCTGCCCTGGGTCGTGGCCGCGGCCCGCTCGCTCATCGGCCCGCTCCTCGTGGCGGCATCCGCAACAGCGCCGTCCAGGCGTCGGCGACGGCGGCCGTCGCGGCCTCGACGTCGAACCCGTCGCCCTCGTGGGACCACTGCTGTACGGCCTGCTCGGTCAGCGCGATGAGGGCGTCGACCACGACGGCGCTCGCGACGCCCGGGTCGATCCACCCCTGCTCGGCCCAGAAGCCGAGCTCGTCGGTGAGGGTGCGCGTCAACGGGTCGGGCTGGTCGCGCAGCGCGGTGGCGACCTGGACGTTGCCGAGCGCGGCGGCGTTGATCATCCGCCAGGTCGCGGCGCCCTCGGCGAGGCGGCCGACCTGGAGCCGGACCACCTCGTGCAGCCAGGCCCGGGCGCTCTCGGCATCGGAGAACCGGGCCCGCGGGACCTGGGCGGCCAGCTCGTGGCGGGCCTGCTCGACGACCTCGAGGAAGAGCCCCTCCTTGGTGTCGAAGTAGGTGTAGAAGCTCCCCGCCGCGACGCCGGCGCGCTTGGTCACGTCGATCACCCGGGCGCCGTGCAGGCCCTTTTCGGTGAAGACGTCGACGGCAGCGTCGACCAGCGCCTGCCGGGTCGGAGGGAGGGTCACCGGGCCGCCTTTCGGGGACGTGGTTGGTCGATCGGACTGCCCGAAGGCTAGCCAGTGCATCGGCGGGACGCCAGAAATGAACACCAATTCAGAGCATCTGAATTTCGCGTCACCACCTGTGGCATCGAGTGCCGAATTGCCGTTTCCCGCCTGGGCAGGCGGGATTCTCTGTGTCTGGATCGACCTCCTGTGTCCCTTGACACACCTTCCGGCGGCGCGATAGGACTACCCACATGAACGGAAATTCAACGCGTTTCGAGGGCCGTCGGGTGCTCGTCACCGGTGGTGCCCGCGGGCTCGGGGCCGCGATCGCCGCGTCCTTCGTCGCGGCCGGCGCCCGGGTCGCGGTGTGGGACGCGCCCGCTCCGATGGAGCTCGGCTACCCGCTCGCCGGGAGCGCCGAGCTCGACGCGGCCCGGGCCGCGGTCGGCCCCACCGGTCACGTCGCGGCGGTCGACGTCCGCGACGTCGCGCAGGTCCGCGCCGCCGTGCCCGCGACCGTCGCCGCGCTCGGCGGCGGGCTCGACGTCGTCGTGTGCGCGGCGGGGGTGCGCACCGCGGCCACCGCGGCCACGATGAGCGACGCCGCGTGGGACGCCGTCGTCGACACCAACCTGCACGGGACCTACCACGTGCTGCGCGAGTCCCTCGTCCACCTGGAGGAGTCCGGCCGTGGCCGGATCGTCGTGGTCGCCGCCGAGGAGGGACGCCGCGGCGCCTTCGGGCTGAGCCACTACGCGGCCGCCGCGTGGGGTCAGATCGGGCTGGCCAAGTCGCTGGCCCACGAGGTCGCCGGGCACGGCATCGCGGTCGGGGTCGTGTGCCCCGGCGTCATGGACACCGCGATGAGCGACGACCCGTCGTACTGGGCGGTGCTCCAGGCGGGGCGTGACGGCTCGCAGGCCGTGACCGGTCCCGACCGCGCCGCGGCCGAGCACGCGCTGCGCGTGCGCCACCCCAGCAGCACGACGTACGTCGACGTCGACGCGGTCGTCCGCGCCGTCGAGCAGCTCGTCGCCGAGCCCGGCCTCGACCGCACCGGGGCCGTCGTCGACGTCTCGGCCGGCCTGGCCGCCACCAACACGGCCTGAGCCGCCGACCGCCGACCACGACATCGAGGAGACAACGATGAGGAACTTCGACGGCCGGACCGCCCTGGTCACCGGCGCCGCCAAGGGGCAGGGCCGCTCCCACGCGATCGCGCTCGCCCAGCGCGGCGCCAACCTGGTGCTCGTCGACATCGCCGCGCAGATCCCCTGCGCGTCGCGGATGGCTACACCCGAGGAGCTCGACGAGACCGCACGGATCGTCGAGTCGCTCGGCGCGTCCTGCCTGACCCTCAAGGCCGACACCCGCAGCCCCGAGCAGATGCGCGACGTCGTCGCCGCCACGGTCGACCGGTTCGGGCGGGTCGACGTGTTGCTCGCCAACGCCGGCATCGCCGCCTTCGGCCCGGTCCGGGAGATGGCCGACGACGTGTGGCGCGACGTCGTCGACGTCAACCTGGGCGGTGTGGCGGCCAGCATCCGCGCCGTCGCGCCGGTGATGGCCGAGCAGCGTGCGGGCCGGATCGTGGCGACCGCCTCGGCGGTCGGTCGCGAGGGCGGTCCCAACAATGCCAACTACGCGGCCTCGAAGTGGGGTGTGATCGGACTCGTGAAGTCCGTCGCGATCGAGCTGGCGCCCTACGGCGTGACGGTCAACGCGATCTCGCCCATGTCCGTGTCCACCGACATGTGCCACAACGACCTCACCTACGGCCTCTTCCGTCCCGACCTGGCCGCGCCCACGACCGACGACGTCCGCGACACCTTCGCCACGCTCAACCCGATGGCCGTGCCGTGGCTCGAGGTCGGCGACGCCACCGAGGCCGTCCTCTTCCTCGCCTCCGACGAGGCCCGCTACATCACCGGTACGGCGCTCGACGTCGCCGGTGGCTGGAACGCCTTCCACAGCGCCTGACGCGCACCCGCTGACCGAACCCGACTACCCAGGAGCCTCCCCGTGACCTTCGACCCGACCGACAAGCTCTCCGACCTCGCCGCCGGTGGCCCGGCGCTGTTCTTCCCCGACCCGCCGGCCCAGGTCACCTTCAACTTCGACCAGGGCATCGCGGCCGAGGAGACCTTCCCGCTCGACGACTTCCGCCGGCTGATGGGCGAGGTCCTCGACCGCGACGGCGGCCGGGCGCTGGAGTACATCTCCTTCGGCTACGAGGAGGAGACCGACCAGATCGTCTACCTGCCGTCGTACATCGAGCTGATGCTGGGCCACACCGGGCTGCGCGAGAAGGTCGCCGCCTGGATCTCCCGGACCCAGGACGTGCCGGACCTCGGCGCCGACAACCTGATCCTGACCTCCGGTTCGGTGCAGGCGATCGCGCTCGCGGTCAACGCGCTGGTCAACCCCGGTGACGGCGTCCTGGTCGAGAAGGCGACGTTCCCCTACGCCATGCGCTTCATGCAGATGCGCGGCGCCGACCTGCGCACCGTCGAGATCGACGAGCACGGCCTGGTCATCGAGTCGCTGGTCGAGCGGCTCGAGGAGATGCGCCGCGACGGCGTGACGCCCAAGCTGCTCTACGTCATCCCGACCTTCCAGCTGCCGACCTGCGTGGTCATGCCCGAGGACCGCCGGCGCCGCCTGCTCGAGGTCGCCGAGGAGTACGACTTCGTCATCCTCGAGGACTCGATCTACGCCGACCTGCGCTACGGCGGCGACCCGGTCCCGTCGCTGCTGAGCATGGACACCAACGGCCGGGTGATCCAGAGCCATGGCTTCTCCAAGGTGCTCGCCCCCGCGCTGCGGATCGGCTGGATCACCGCACCGGAGCCGCTCATCCACGCGCTCGCGTCGGTCCGCCAGGACCTCGGCGTCAGCCAGTGGATCTGCCGGATGCTCGAGCAGTACCTCGAGGAGGGCCTGCTCGACCCGCACATCGAGCGGGCCAACGCGGTCTACCGCCGCAAGCGCGACCTCGCCGTCAAGGCGGTGCGCGAGCACTGCGGCGGGCTGGTCAGCTTCGACGTGCCCGACGGCGGCTACTACCTCTGGCTCAAGATCGCCGAGGACGTCGACTGGGAGAAGGCCCAGCACGAGGCCGCGATGGCCGGTGTCTTCTGCCGTCCCGGCGAGAAGTTCCTCGGCCAGGAGGCCGGCCAGGGCTACCTGCGCCTCGCCTACAGCCACGCGCCCGACCACGAGCTCGAGCGCGGCATCAAGGCCCTCGGCGAGGCGATCGTCGCGAACGCGCGCTGACCGGCCGCTGACCCACCCCCACCTGCTGTTCCCGGCGCCCGCGCCGGGGACGGAGCTCGGGCGCCCGAAAACACCCGACCCAACCCCACGAGAGGAATGCCCGTGCCTTCCAACAACCTCCCTCGCGCACGCCGCCGCCGCGGCGCCGCGATCGCCGCCCTGGTGGTCGCTGCCACCGTGGCGCTCGCCGGCTGCAACAGCTCCGACTCCGGTTCCGACGACGGCCCGGCGGCCAGCGGTCCCTGGCTGGACGAGGCCAAGGCCGCCGCCGAGACGGCCGTGCAGGTGCCGACCGAGATCGCCGTCAAGGCGCTCGGGCCGGTCGAGCCGCCGGCGTCCATGACCGTGTACTTCGTCGGCTGCGACCAGTCGATCCCGGGCTGCGTGGCCCAGGTCGAGGGCGTGCGCCAGGCCACCGACGCCCTCGGCTTCGACCTGGAGGTCTGCGACGCCAAGAGCGACGTCGCTTCGTTCCAGAACTGCATGAGCCAGGCGGTCAACGCCAAGCCCGACGTCATCGTCAACAACGCCCGGCCCTCGGCCGACGCGTCCGAGGCCTACGCCAAGGCGCACGAGCTGAAGATCCCGGTGATCGGCCAGTTCACCGCGCAGCTCCCGGACCCCGCGAAGGGCAACACCGTCGAGGTCGGCAACGTCTGCCAGATCGAGGGCGAGCTGCTCGGGAACTACATCGTCTCGGAGTCGGGCGGCAAGGCGAACGTCGCGATCTTCGCCGACACCGTCTACCAGTGCAACGGCCAGCGGGCCGACGGCGTCAAGGCCGCGCTCGACAAGTGCCCCAGCTGCAAGGTGAGCGTCGACCGGTTCAGCGTCGCGACCGCGCAGACCGACCTGCCGCCGGCCCTCCAGGCCAAGATCCAGTCGAACCCGCAGCTCAACTGGGTGGTCAGCACGCCCGGCTTCTCCGGCGTGATGGCGGCGGACGCCGTGCGCCAGGCGGGCAAGGAGGACGGCATCTCCGTCGGCACCTTCGACGGTGACGAGCCCACCCTCGCGCTGGTCCGCCAGGGCGACATCATCAAGGCCGACGTGGCCTCGGGCGTCTACGAGAACGGCTGGACGGTCGTCGACGCGGCGCTGCGGCTCAAGGCCGGGCAGACGATCCCGGACAACATCGAGAACCCGACCCAGCTGCTGATGACCCAGGACAGCGCGCCGAAGAGCGGCACCTACGAGGGGGCGGACGGCTTCCGCGACCAGTTCAAGGCGCTCTGGGGCGTCAGCTGAGTCCTGGGTGAGGAGAGCGGAGACCACGATGACCACGGACGACACGGCAGCCCTGGAGCTGCACGGGATCGTCAAGACGTTCCCCGGGCAGCGGGCCCTCGACGGCGTCGACTTCACCGTCGCGCGCGGCGAGATCCACGCCCTGCTGGGCCACAACGGCTCCGGGAAGTCGACCCTGATCAAGGTGCTCTCCGGGTTCCACCACCCCGACGAGGGGCGCTGCTCCGTCGCCGGATCGCGACTGCGGTTCGGCGACGGGGTGGCGGTCAGCCGGGCCGGCGTCCGGATCATCCACCAGGACATCGGCCTGGTCGACGAGCTGTCGGTGCTGGAGAACCTCCGGCTCGGCGTCGGCACCTACCGGGCCGGGACGGTCGGCGCGATCCGCTGGCGCGGGGAGCGCTCGGCGGCCCGGGCCCGGCTCGACGACCTCGGGCTCGGGCACCTCGACCCCGACGCCGAGGTGGCCGGACTCTCCGCCGTCGAGCGCACCGAGGTCGCCATCGCCCGGGCCATCGACGACCCCGACGCGATCCGGGTCCTCGTCCTCGACGAGGCCTCGGCGGCGCTGCCCGAGGAGCAGGTCCAGCACCTGTTCCGGCTGGTCCGCACGCTCGCCGCCCGCGGCGTCGGTGTCGTCTACGTGACCCACCGGCTGGAGGAGGTCATCGACCTCGCCGACCGGGTGACCGTGCTGCGCGACGGCGCGGTGGTGCTCCAGGAGAGCGTCTCCACGCTCACTCGCGAGGACCTCGCCCGGGTGATCGCGGGCAGCGAGGTCGGCGCCGTGCACGCGAGCGACCGCGCCGCCGGCCGTACGACGGGCGCCCCGGTGCTCGAGCTCGACGACGTCGTCGCCGGGCGCGAGCTCGCCGGTGCCAGCCTGTCCCTGCGCGAGGGCGAGGTGCTCGGTGTAGCCGGCCTGGCCGGATCCGGCGTGCACGAGGTGGTCCGCCTGCTCCAGGGCCGGGCGCCGCTGCACCGCGGCCGGGTCACGGTCGCCGGCGCGCCGGTGCCGCGGCCCGGCGTCCGGTCGCTGCGGCGGCTCGGCGTCGCGGTGCTGCCCGGCGAGCGCGACCAGAAGCGGATCACGGGCATGACCGTGGCCGAGAACATCACGATCGCCGACCTGGCGCCGTACTGGCGCGGGGGGCGGTTCCGGCACCGCGCCGAGCGCGCGGACGCCGTCGCCCTCGTCGAGCGCTACCGGATCCGGCCGCCCGACGTGCAGCGCCCGATCGAGCTGCTCAGCGGCGGCAACGCCCAGAAGGCCTACGTGGCGCGCCTCCTGCGCACCGCACCGCGCGTGCTGGTGCTGGAGGAGCCCACCCACGGCGTCGATGTCGGCGGTACCGCCGAGATCCTGCGCCTCCTCGTCGAAGCGGCACGCACCGAGGGCACCGCCGTCCTCCTGTGCTCCTCCGACACCGACGACCTCGCCGCCACCTGCGACCGCGTCCTGGTGCTGCGCGACGGCGTCGTCGCCGACGAACTGACCGACAAGGAGATCACCCGTGAGCGAATCGTTGAGCTCTGCTACGCAGCAGGCTGAGGAGGTGCCGGCGGCGCGACCCGCCGAGCACCGGGCGGGCCGGATCGGTCTCGACCTGCTCGACCGCTGGGCCGGGCCGCTGCTGCTCGTCGCAATGATCGTGGCGTTCACCATTGCCTCGCCCGGCGTCTTCCTCACCAGCAGCAACCTGCTGGCGGTCGTCAACAACCAGACGATCACCGCGGTGGTCGCGCTGGGACTGCTGTTCCCGCTCGCCGCCGGGGTCTTCGACATCTCCATCGGCGGTGTGCTCACGCTGTCGGTGATCACCTCGGCCTGGACCTTCCAGCAGACGGCCGGCTCGATGCCGGTGCCGCTCGCCATCCTGATCACCCTGGCGGTCGGCTCGTCCGCGGGACTGGTCAACGCGCTGCTCGTGGTGCGCCTCAGCATCGACCCGTTCATCGTCACGCTCGGGTCCGGCTCGATCTTCCTCGGGGTCTCCCAGCTGGTCGCCAACGGACAGGTCGTCTCGCGCGACATCCCGACGTCCTTCACCGACCTCGGCCGCGGCGAGCTGTTCGGCATCCCGAACCCCATCGTGCTGGTCGTCGTGCTCGCGCTGATCGTGTTCTACGTGCTGGAGATGACCCCGCTGGGCCGGATGATCTACGCCACCGGCTTCGGCCGCGAGCAGTCCCGGCTGGCCGGCGTACCGACCAACCGGATCCTGGTGCTGGCGTTCGTCGTCTCCGGCTTCTGCGCCTCGCTCGCCGGTCTCGTCTACACCTCCCGCATCGGCACCGGGCAGCCGGACGTCGGCGCGCAGTACCTGCTGCCGTCGTACGCCGCGGCGTTCCTCGGCTCGACGATGATCAAGCCGGGCCGGTTCAACGTCCCCGGCCTGCTGGTCGGCCTGGCGATCCTCGCCATCGGCATCAACGGCCTGCAGCTGCAGGGGATCCCGTTCTGGGTGATCTCCACCTTCCAGGGCGGCGCGCTCATCCTCGCCGTCGTCCTCACCAAGCTCCGCAAGCTCTCGGTGCGCGCGGACGGCTGACGCCGCCCGCCGCCGTACCGACCACCTGACAAGGAGAACGACATGGGCAAGCTCGACGGCAGGACCGCGCTGATCACCGGCGCCGCCCGCGGACAGGGACGCTCCCACGCCCTGGCCCTCGCCGCGGAGGGCGCGAACGTGGTCGCGGTCGACCTCTGCGCCGACCTCGCGACCATCCCGTACCCCCTCGCCACCCCCGAGGACCTCGCCGAGACCAAGGCGCAGGTCGAGGCGCTCGGCGTCGCCTGCCACACGGTGCGCGGCGACGTCCGCGACACCGACGCGATCGAGGCGGTCGTCGCCGACGCGGTCGCGAGGTTCGGCTCGCTCGACATCGCGGTCGCCAACGCCGGCGTGTGCGGCTTCGCGAAGTTCTGGGACCTCGACGACGCGGCCTGGGACGAGATGATCGGGGTCGACCTGACCGGCGTCTTCAAGACGATGCGCGCCGCGGTGCGGCCGATGCTCCGCCAGGGACACGGCCGGATCGTCGCCACCTCGTCGATGGGCGGCCGGATGGGCAATCCCAACCTCGCCCACTACGTCGCCGCCAAGTGGGGCGTGATCGGCCTGGTCAAGACGCTCGCCCTGGAGGCGGCCTCGTCGGGGATCACCGTCAACGCGGTCTGCCCGGCCACGGTCGACACCGGGATGGTCCACAACGACGCGCTCTACGGGCTGTTCTGCCCCGACCTCGACGCCCCGACGCGCGAGCAGGTCGAGCCGGCGTACGCCGCGATGAGCCCGATGGGCGTGCCCTGGGTGGCGCCCGAGGACATCTCGAAAGCCGTGCTCTACCTGGTCTCCGACGACGCCCGCTACGTCAGCGGGACGACGATCGACATCAGCACCGCCGCGTCCGCGGGCATGCCGTGAGGGGCTTCAACCCGCCGCACCTGCGGTTCGACGGGATGTCCCAGGCCGTGCGCAGCGGCGACTTCGTGGTGCTCTCGGGCCAGGTGGCGCTCGACGCCTCGGCGCAGATCGCGACGGACGATCCCTACGAGCAGGCCCGGCAGTGCTTCGAGAACATCGGGCTCGCCCTCGCCGAGGCGGGCGCGACGCTGGCGCAGGTCACCAAGCTCGTCTGCTACCTGACCGACGCGGCGCACTTCGCGTCGTACAGCAGGGCGAAGGGGGAGGCCTTCACGTCCGGCTCCGCCCCGGCCAGCACGACGGTCGTCGTCTCCGCACTGCTCGACCCGCGGATGCTGCTGGAGGTCGAGGCGTGGGCGTACGTCGGGGAGGCCTCGGCGTGAGCACCGGGACGACCCGGGTCAAGCGCGGCATGGCCGAGATGCTCAAGGGGGGTGTGATCATGGACGTGGTCACCCCCGAGCAGGCCAAGATCGCCGAGGACGCCGGCGCGGTCGCGGTGATGGCGTTGGAGCGGGTTCCGGCCGACATCCGCGCCCAGGGCGGGGTGTCGCGGATGAGCGATCCGGACATGATCGACGGGATCATCGCGGCGGTCTCGATCCCGGTGATGGCCAAGGCCCGGATCGGGCACTTCGCCGAGGCCCAGGTCCTGCAGTCGTTGGGTGTGGACTACATCGACGAGTCCGAGGTGCTGACCCCGGCCGACTACGCCAACCACATCGACAAGTGGGACTTCACGGTTCCGTTCGTGTGCGGTGCGACCAACCTGGGCGAGGCGCTGCGCCGGATCACCGAGGGCGCGGCGATGATCCGCTCCAAGGGCGAGGCCGGTACCGGTGACGTGTCCAACGCGGTGACCCACATGCGCACCATCCGCGCCGAGATCCGCCGCCTCGGCGCACTGGCCGAGGACGAGCTGTACGTCGCGGCCAAGGAGCTCCAGGCGCCCTATGACCTGGTGGTCGAGGTCGCCCGGACCGGCAAGCTCCCGGTGGTGCTGTTCACCGCCGGCGGGATCGCGACCCCGGCGGACGCGGCGATGATGATGCAGCTCGGCGCCGAGGGTGTGTTCGTGGGCTCGGGGATCTTCAAGTCGGGCAACCCGGCCCAGCGGGCCGAGGCGATCGTGAAGGCCACGACCTTCCACGACGATCCTGATGTGGTCGCGAAGGTCTCGCGTGGTCTGGGTGAGGCGATGGTCGGCATCAACGTCGACGAGCCCGCCCGCTCGATCCAGTTCGCCGAGCGCGGCTGGTAGGCCGCCCGTGCCCCGCACCTGCGCGGTCATCACGCTCGCCGAGGCGGAGACGGTCGTGCGCGCAGCGCTCGCCGCCGCAACCGCCGCGGACCTCGCGGTCGCCGTCGTCGTGGCCGACCCCTGGGGCGTGCCCGTCGCCACCGCCCGGATGGACGGCGTCCCGGCCCTGGTGGCCGCCGCCGCCCACGGCAAGGCGGTCACGGCGGCCGCCCTCGGCGTACCGACGGGGGTGTGGGAGGAGCGCACCGCCGCCGACCCGTCGTTCCCGGCCACCGTCGGCACGGTCCCCGGCTTCACGCCCATCGCGGGCGGCGACCTGGTCCGGATCGGCGGCGAGGTGGTCGGCGCGGTCGGCGTCAGCGGTGGTACGTCGGACCAGGACGCCGCGATCGCGCGGACCGCGGGCGCCTAGGGAGTGCCCTCGCCGTCGCGCGTCCCGGCGAGCGAGCGGGTCGCCGCGGACGCCGCCCGCAGCCAGCGTTCGACGACCGCGACCTCGTCGGGGTCGAGCCCGTCGAGCGAGTCGCGCAGTGCGCCCGCGAGCGGGCGGAAGAACTCCCCGGCGAGCTGCTGGGCGGACGGGTGCAGCTCGAGCAGCCGGCGGCGGCCGTCGGCCGGGTCGGGCGTGCGTACGACGTGCCCGCTCGCCTCCAGCCGGTGCAGGAGCGCGGTGGTCGCCGGCGGGCTGAGCTCGATCGAGGCGGCCAGCGCGGACGGCGTCACCGGGAGGCCGCGCAGCCGGGCCTGGTGCAGGTAGGCCAGCGCGTCGACGTCGGTGGGGTGCAGGCCGTGGCGGTGGGCGAAGCCGTGGGAGAAGCGGTTGAGCTCGTACGAAAGCTCCTGCACCAGCACGGGCACCGCCGCGCCCGGCGTACCCCTGGGGTCGCTCATGGGCTTATCCTTCCATCATGGAACTATCTCCGCTGTCCCGGCGCCTGCTCCCGTTCCTGCGTCCGGGGGTGGCCTGGATCCTCCCGATGATCTACCTCGTCGTGGGTGGCGCGCTCATCGGACTCGCCGGGACCGCGCCGGTCGAGCGCGGGACGACCGACCAGCTCCCCGCCGGGTACGACGCCACGGAGGTCGCCCGCCTGGTCGACGCCTTCCCATCGGGCCGCGACCAGGTCGCCGTCGTGCTCTTCTCCGCCGACCACCAGCTGACCGCGGCCGAGACCACCGCGGTCGGCGACGTGCTCACCTGGGTGGCGGGCGGTGCGGTGGCGCCGCCCCAGCCCTCCGCCGACGGTACGGCGCTCGTCGGCGTGGTGCCGGTCGCCGAGACCGACGCGGCCCGGCTCGCCGACGACATCGACCGGCTGCGGGCCGACGTCCGCGCGGGCCTGCCGGACGGCGTGCGCGCCGCGGTCACCGGTCCGGCCGCGATCCAGGGGGACCTGGCGCGGGTGTTCGACGGCGCCGACCTCCGGCTGCTGCTGGTGACGGCGTCGGTGGTGGCGGTGCTGCTGATCATCACCTACCGCTCGCCCCTGCTCTGGCTGGTCCCGTTGACGGTCGTCGGCCTCGCGGACCGGCTCGCCGCGGTCGCCGCGACGCACGCGCTGTCGGGGCTCGGGGTCGCCTTCGACGAGTCGACGACCGGGATCCTGTCGGTGCTGGTGTTCGGCGCGGGGACCAACTACGCGCTCCTGCTGATCTCCCGCTACCGCGACGAGCTGCGTCGTACGGCCAGCCGGGGGGAGGCGATGGCGCACGCCTGGGTGCGGACCGGCGAGGCCGTACTGGCCAGTGCCGCGACCGTCGTCGTCGCGCTCCTGGCCCTGCTGCTCTCGGCGTTCCCCACCACCCGCGGGCTCGGGCTGGCCTGCGCGATCGGCGTGGTCGTGGCGGCCGTCGCCGTACTCGTCGTGCTCCCGCTGGCGCTGGTCGTCTTCCCGCGCGGGATCTTCTGGCCGCGCCGGCCCGAGGTCGGGCAGGCCGCTCTGTCGGACGATCGCACGGTGTGGCGCCGGATCGGCGACGCCGTCGCCGCCCGTCCGCTCGCTGCGGCACTGTCCGGGCTGGTCGTCCTCGCGGTGCTGGCGAGCGGCATGCTCGGCATCCGCAGCGGGCTCTCCGAGGCGGACCAGTTCATCGACACCCCCGAGTCGATCACCGCCGCCGCCCGCCTGGCGGAGTCGTTCCCGGCCGGCAGCACCGACCCGGCCGTCGTCCTGACCTCGGACCCGGCCGACGAGGTCGTCGCCGCGGCCGAGGCCACCGAGGGGGTCGAGTCGGTGCGCGAGGCCGGCGAGCACGACGGACGGACCCGCCTCGACGTCGTCCTCGCCCACGCCCCCGGTACGGCGGCCGCGCGGGCCGACGTCGCCTCCCTGCGCGCCGCCCTCGACGACTTCCCCGGCACGCTCGTCGGCGGCACCGACGCCGAGGAGGCCGACATCGCGGCGGCCACGTCGGCCGACCGCGGCCTGATCCTGCCGCTCATCCTCGTCGTGGTGCTGCTCGCGCTCGGGCTGCTCCTGCGCTCGGTGGTCGCGCCGATCGTGCTCGTGGCGACGGTGGTCGCGACGTACCTGGCGGCACTCGGCGCCGGTTGGCTCATCGGCTCGCAGGTCTTCGGCTTCGACCGGCTCGACGTCGGCGTCCCCCTGCAGGCCTTCCTCTTCCTCGTCGCGCTCGGCGTCGACTACAACATCTTCCTCGTCACCCGCGCCGCCGAGGAGGGCCGCCGCCACGGCCCGCGCGAGGGCATGCTCCGGGCGCTCGCGTCGACCGGCGGCGTGATCACCAGCGCGGGCATCCTGCTCGCCGCGGTCTTCGCGGTGCTCGGCGTGCTCCCGCTGGTCGTGCTGGCCCAGCTCGGCATCGTGATCTGCGTCGGCGTCCTGCTCGACACCCTCCTGGTGCGGACGGTGCTGGTGCCCGCGATCGCGATCCGGATGGGGGAGCGGTTCTGGTGGCCGCGGCGGCTCGGCTGAGTCAGGTCCCCTCCGGCTCCTCCGCGCCGTCGTGGTCGAGCACCAGGTAGTGCTCGCGCAGGGCCGCGATGACCGACCGGGCGTGCTCGGGGCCGCGGGTCTCGAGCTGGAGCGCGACGTCGACCTCGCCGAGTCCGTGCCGCGTCGTACGGTCGTGCGCGACCTCGTGCACGTTGACCTCGCAGCGGGCGAGCTCGGCGAGCAGTCCGGCCAGACCGCCGGTGCGGTCGGGGATCCGGACCCGCGCCGACAGGTAGCGCCCCGAGGCCGCGAGGCCGTGCCGGATCACGTTCATCATCAGCAGCGGGTCGATGTTGCCGCCGGACAGGACGGCGACCGCGGGCGTGGTGAATGCCTCGGGCTCGGCGAGCAGGGCGGCGACGGTCACCGCGCCCGCCGGCTCGACGACGAGCTTGGCCCGCTCCATGAGCTGCAGCACGGCGTGGGCGATCTGGTCCTCGCTCACGGTGACGACCCGCTCGACCTCGGCCTGGACGTGGGCGAAGGGCAGCGCTCCAGGGCGGGCCACGGCGATGCCGTCGGCGATCGTGGCCATCCGGTCGAGCGGCACCGGCGCGCCGGACCGCAGCGACGCCGGGTACGCCGCCGCCGCGGCGGCCTGCACCCCGACCACCCGTACGTCGGGCCGCACCGCCCGGATGGCGTGCGCGACCCCGGCCGCCAGCCCGCCGCCACCGATCGGGACGACGACGGTCGCGACCTCCGGGCACTGCTCGAGCAGCTCGAGGCCGAGCGTGCCCTGGCCGGCGACGATGTCGGGGTGGTCGAAGGGGTGGACCAGCGTGGCGCCGGTCTCGGCGGCGTAGGCCTCGGCGTGGGTGAGGGCCTCGTCGATGGTGGCGCCCGCGATCCGCACCTCGGCGCCGTAGCCGCGGGTGGCCTGCTCCTTGGGGATCGAGGCGCCCCGCGGCATGTAGACCACGGCCGGCATGCCGAGCAGCTGGGCGGCGAGCGCGACGCCCTGGGCATGGTTGCCGGCGCTGGCGGCGACGACGCCGGCCCGGCGCTCGTCCGCGCTCAGCCGGGCCATCCGGACGTAGGCACCGCGGATCTTGAACGAGCCGCCGCGCTGGAGGTTCTCGGCCTTGAGCAGCACCGGGCCGCCGAGGATGCCGGAGAGCCAGCGCGACTCCTCGACCGGCGTCCGTACGGCGACGGGCGCGATCAGCCGCTGGGCGGCACGGATGGCGTCGAGGTCGATCACAGCGCCTCCCGCTCGCGCTCGTAGGCACCCCAGGCCGCGGCGAGGCGGTCGACCGCCTCGGTGAGGACCGCGGGTGGGGCGACGAAGGGCAGCCGCAGGTGGTCGTGGTGGCTCTCGTCGGCGCAGAAGATCGGGCCGGGGGAGACGTCGACACCGTGGTGGACCGCGATCCGGGCGAACTCGTGGGCGCTCCCGCGAGGGAGCTGGGTCCACATCGACAGCCCGCCGACCGGCAGCGTGGGGCGCCAGCTCGGCAGCCGCTCGGCCAGCGCGCTGGTGAGCGCGGCGAGGCCGGTCTCCGCGTGGGCGCGGCGGGCGGCGGCCAGCTCGTCGAAGCGGTCGAGCAGGCCGAGCACCACCAGCTGGCTGAGCACCGGCGTGCCGTTGTCGGCGACCGCCTTGAGCCGGGCCAGCCGGTCGATGGTGGGCTCGGAGGAGCGGACCCAGCCGATGCGGAGCCCGGGCCAGACGACCTTGGAGAACGAGCCGACGGTGAGGATCCAGCGGTCCGGCGAGAACGACGCGATCGGCGGGAGCACCGGGGTGTCGCCGAGCTGGAGGCCGGCCAGCGCGATGTTCTCGACCACCGGTACCTGGAGGTCGTGGGCGAGCTCGGCCAGCCGCTTGCGGCGGGCCAGGGTGAGCTGGGCGCCGGTGGGGTTGTGGAAGTCGGGCGTGACCAGCACCAGGTCCGCCTGCGACTTCGCGATCGCGTCGGGGACCAGGTCGACCCGGGCCCCGTGGGCGTCGACGGGCAGCGAGCGGATCTTGGAGCCGTGGGCGGTGAGGGCGTCGAGGGTCCCGGTCCACGTGGGGTTCTCGACCACCACCGGCTCGCGGTTCGGCAGGAAGAGCTGGGCCAGCAGGGTGATCGCCTGGGCCACGCCGGTGGTGATGAGGATCTGGCTCGGGACCGTCGGCAGCCCGGACGCGCTCAGGTGGCCGGCGATCGCGGCCCGCAGCTCGGGGTGCCCGTACGGCAGGTAGCCCATGCCGACGGACCCGGCGCCGAGCGAGAGCGAGCCGAGGGTGTCGGCGACGCCGAGCGGCTCGGTGAAGGCGGCGCTGGCCATGTCGATCAGGGCCGGAGCCGGCTCGCGCGTCGAGCGGAGCAGCCGCTGGACGGGGTAGGAGGAGTAGACCGCGCCGTCGGGGGAGACGCCGAGCGTGTCGCTGCGGGTCGCGACCCAGGTGCCGGCGCCCTGCCGGGCCTCCAGCCAGCCGTCCTGCTTGAGCGCGTCGAGCGCGGCCACGACCGTGGTCCGGCTGACCCCCAGCGCGTCCGCGATCTGGCGCTCGGGAGGGAGCCGGGTGCCCGGGGCCAGGTCGTAGCGCTCGATCGCGGCGCGCACGGCCGCGGCGAGCTGGACGTAGCGGGGCCCGGCGCCGGACGCCCAGGGTCCGAGCACGTCGCCGAGATTGAGGCCCATCATGTGCCTTTCCTCTGCATTTCAATGCCAATATGCGGCAGATTGGATATGTACGAGCAGAGCGTTCCTCCGCAGACTACCTGATATCTGAAATTGGTCACGTAAAGCCAATCCAATATGTCAGAGTCTTGCAATCCAAATCAGACCAACCGGGTTGATTTCCAAGGAGCGGGTTCATGTCTCTCATCGGTTCGCAGAAGGCGTCGCACAGGCTCGGGGAGCGCGACGAATGGGCACACGACGTCGCGACCCGGC
Source organism: Pimelobacter simplex (assembly GCF_024662235.1). Taxonomy (GTDB): domain Bacteria; phylum Actinomycetota; class Actinomycetes; order Propionibacteriales; family Nocardioidaceae; genus Nocardioides. Next base: position 3,990,863 of record NZ_CP096276.1, on the reverse strand, counting down.
TCGGGTCGTCGGCGCACCTGGCGCAGGTGCGCGCCTCGCTCGGCGCCCTCGCCACGGCGAGCGGCTCGCGCCGCGACGTCCTCAAGTGGCTGGGCATCGGCGCCGGTGTCGCGGCCGCGCCGACGCTGCTGGCGGCGTGCGGCAGCGACGCGAGCACCTCGCCGGGCTCGGCGGGGACCGGCATCCCCGACGGGAGTGGCCGCACGCTGTCGGTCTCGGTGTGGGGCGGTGAGACCGAGCGCGCCTTCAAGGAGACCGTCGAGCCGGTCTTCCGCAAGCTCACCGGCGCCAAGGTGCAGTACGACACCGGCTCGGGCGGCGAGCGGTTCAACAAGCTCTTGGCCCAGATCGGCTCGCCGACGGTCGACGTGTTCATCAACTCGGGCGAGAACGTCTACCAGGCCAACCGCCAGGGGCTGCTGACCGACATCGACACCCGGCGCGTCCCGAACGCCGCCGACATCGCCGACTGGGCCAAGCTCTTCCCCTACGGCATCTCCTACGGGCTCGTCGCCTTCGGCCTGACCCGGGCCAAGGGGGTGCCGGCGCTGACGAGCTGGGGCGACCTGTGGCGTCCCGAGCTCGCCGGCCGGCTCGGCCTGCCGGGCATCGGGCACACCCAGATGCCGATGTTCCTGATCATGGCCGCCGAGCTCAACGGCGGCTCGGCCACCGACATCGACCCCGGGCTCAAGGCGCTGGCCAAGCTCGATCCCGCCGTGCTCCAGTACTTCTGGACCGAGTGGGCCGACCGGGCCAAGGGCGGCGAGGTGGACGTCGTCCCCGAGTTCAACTACTCGCTGCTCGGCGCGAACGACGCGGGCGTCGGCTTCTCCTTCGACTTCCCGCAGGAGAAGGCGATCGCCGCCGACAACACGATGGCGATCGTCAAGGGCCGGCCCAACGAGGACCTCGCGCACGTCTTCCTCGACGTCGCCTTCGACGCCGACGTGCAGACCGCCTTCTGCGGAGAGTGGCTGGGCTCGCCGGCCAACACCAAGGCCACGATCGCGCCGAAGGTCGCCGGCAAGGTGCCGCTCGCGTCCGAGATCCTCGACCAGGTCCGGTTCTTCGACCTGGGCGAGATCGCCAACAAGCGGGCCGAGTGGACCGAGCGGCTGAACTCCGAGGTGCTGCCCTCGTGGGAGTGACACCACTGCGGCGGCGTGCGGGCGCGCGGAGGTCGACGAGCCACGTCATCGGCTCGTCGGGCCTGTCCGTGCTGCCCGCCGTCGTCGCCTTCGCCCTCGCCGTGCTGGCGCCGGCGGCGGTCATCTTCCACCAGAGCCTGCAGCCCAACCCGCTGGGCGACCCGAGCGCGGCGCACGAGACGTGGGGCAACTACGACCGGCTGCTGACCGACCCGATCTACCGCGACGTCATGCTGCGCACGCTGCGGGTCAGCGTGATCGGCGGCGTGGCCAGCGTGCTCATCGGGCTCGCGCTGGTGGTCGCGCTGACCGCCTTCCGGCGCCGGGAGGTCAGCTCGGTGTGGCTGTTCCTCCTGGTCGCGCCGATCCTGTCCGGACCGGTGATCACCGTGCTCGGCTGGATGGGGCTCTTCGTGGAGGGCGGCCTCGGCTACCGCGTGGTCAACGCGCTGCGGCCCTTGTGGGGCGGTAGCCCCGGCCGGGTCGCGGAGACCGAGATCGCGATGACGATCGGCACGGTCCACTTCGTCGTCCCGTTCGTGGTGCTCACGCTCTACCCGATCGCGCGCACCGTCTCCAAGGACCTGCTCGAGGCCTCGCTCACCCTCGGGGTCTCGCCGGTACGGACGGTCTTCCGCGTCGTCCTCCCGCTGTGCCGGCCGGGGATCCTCGCCGCCTCGATCGTGGGCCTGGCGATGGCGCTGAGCGCGTTCGTCAACGCCCGGTTCCTCGGCGGCGAGCGCAACCTCGTGCTCACCACGCTGGTGAGCCAGCTCGTCAACACGTTCAACCCGACGCTCGCCGCGGCCAGCTCGGTGCTGCTCGTCGGGCTCGGCCTGCTCCTCGTCGGCATCTACGGCCGGGTCCTCAGCCGCAGCGCCGCGCGCGAGGTGTCCCGATGAGCGCCCGGCCGCGTCGTCGGCGCCAGCAGGGCTGGGCCGCCTGGCGGGTGCTGCGGACGTCGACGATCGTGCTCGGCTTCGCCTTCGTGCTCGGCCCGGTGCTCCCGGTCGTCCTCCAGGCCTTCAACGACTCCCCGACCTTCCCCGACCGGATGCGTGGCTTCACGCTGCACTGGTTCGCCGACCTGCTGACCTACGACGAGTTCATCGACGGCACGCTGACCAGCGCCAAGATCGGGATCGGGGCCACCGCGCTCGCCCTGGTGCTCGGCGTCTCCGCGGCGTTCGCGGTGACCCGGGGACCACGCTGGATGACCGGTGCCGGCGCGACGTCGGTGCTGATGGGGCCGATCGTCGTCCCGCAGATCGTCGTCGGCCTGGCGATCCTCCAGGTCATCAACCAGCTCCAGATCCAGGTCGGCCTGGCTGGTCTGGTGGTGGCGCACGGCGTCTTCGTCGCGCCGTTCGTGATCCGGCTGGTCGCCGGAGCCCTGCAGGCCCAGGGCACGTCGTACGAGGCGACCGCGATGGCGCTCGGCTCGTCGCCGGCGCGGGTGCTGACCACGGTCACGTTCCCGATGCTCCGGCCGGCCCTGATCGCGAGCTCGGTGTTCGCGTTCACGCTGTCGTTCGTCAACGTGCCGCTCTCGCTGTTCCTGGCGCCCTCGGACCAGCGTCCCCTGCCGATCAGCATCTACCAGCAGATGGCCAGCAACCGCACGCCGGTGCTCGCCGCCCTGTCGTTGCTGCTGGCTGTTCTCCTCCTGGTGGCCGCCGCCGCCGTGGAGCGATTCCTACGAGTGAGGTTGCTTCAATGACGGGATCTTCGCAGCGGGTCGCGCTCGCCGGCGTCACGGTCGACTACGGCAAGGGGCCGGTGGTCACCGACCTCGACCTGACCATGGCGCCGGGGGAGATCACCGCGCTGCTCGGGCAGAGCGGGTGCGGCAAGTCGACCACCCTGCGCGCGATCGCCGGTCTGGTCACCCCCACCGCGGGGACCATCCACTTCGGCGACGACGACGTGACGCTCACCCCGCCGTGGCGGCGCGACCTCGGGCTGGTCTTCCAGAACCACGCCCTGTTCCCGCACCTCAGCGTGGCCAAGAACATCGAGTACGGCCTGCGCCGCCGGATGTCCCGGACCGCCCGCCGGCAGCGGGTGGCCGAGATGCTGGCGCTCGTCGGGCTCGAGGAGCTCGCCGAGGTCGAGCCCGGCCAGCTCTCCGGCGGCCAGTCGCAACGGGCGGCGCTCGCCCGGGCCCTCGCCCCCGATCCGCGGATCCTGCTGCTGGACGAGCCGTTCTCGGCGCTCGACGCGAACCTGCGCGACCGGATGCGGGCCGAGGTCGAGTCGATCATCCGCAAGGTCGGCGTCACCACCGTGATGGTCACCCACGACCAGGACGAGGCGATGTCGATGGCCGACCGGGTGGCGGTCATGGCCGACGGGCGGATCCTCGAGGTGGCTCCGCCGGAGGACATCTTCCGGCGCCCGGAGTTCGCCTACACCGCGCGCTTCGTCGGTGCCTCCAACCTGCTCGCCGGGCAGGTGGACCGCTCGGGCGGTGCGCCCCGCTTCCTGGTCGGCGCGACCGCGGTCGCCCTCGCCGAGCCGGCCGGGCGGGCCGAGCCGGCCGCGTCGGCCGAAGTGCCGGGGGCGGCCGCGCTGGCGCTCAAGCCCGAGGACGTGCTGCTCGACCCCGGCGCGAGCGCGGACGTCGTGCTCGACGCGTGCCTGGTGAGCAGCAAGTTCCACGGTCCGATCCGCGACCTGACCTGGCGGGTCCCCGCGCTGGGCGATGTCGTCCTGCGCTCGCGCGTCCCCGCCGGTACGACGGTCCCGGACGTCGGCGGCGCCGGCCGGATCGGCTGGCACGCGGCCTCGGCGACCCTCGTCCACGACCCCGACGGCGGTGCCTCGTGACGGTGACCGGGCCGGCCCTGCTGGACGACGTGTTCGCGCGCCTCGACGACGACCTCGACGCCGCGCTCGCGGTCCTCGCCGAGCACGTCGCCCAGCCGAGCGTGAGCTCGACGGGCGAGGGCGTGCGTGCCGCGGCCGAGCAGCTCCGGGCCCGGATGGAGGCCTGCGGGTTCGCCGGCCGGGTCGTCGAGACCGCCGGCCACCCGGCCGTGGTCGGGCGCCGCCCCGGGCCTCCGGGCGCGCCGCGCCTGGTGTTCTACGGCCACTACGACGTGCAGCCGGCCGCCGCGGCCGACGGCTGGTCGTCGGCACCGTTCGCACCCGAGCAGCGGGACGGACGGGTCTACGGCCGCGGCAGCGCGGACAACAAGGGCCAGCACCTCGCCGTCCTGCACGGCCTGCACGCGCTGCTGGCGGCACACCCCGGTCTCCCGATCGACCTCACGGTGATCGTCGACGGCGAGGAGGAGATCACCTCGCCGTCCCTGGGCCCGGTGCTCGCCGCGCACCGCTCGGCCGTCGGCGCCGACCTGGTCGTCGCCACCGACGGTGCGCTGCACCCCAGCGGCGCGCCGACGGTGGTCCGGGGCTGCCGCGGTCTCGTCTACCTCGACGTGAGCGCCGTCGGTGCCGATCGCGACCTCCACGGCGGCACGTACGGCGGCGCGGTCGACAACGCGCTCACGCTGCTGGTCGGTGCGCTCGCCTCGCTGCACGCGGCCGACGGCACGGTCGCCGTCGCCGGCTTCGCCGACGGCGCGCTCGCGCCCGACCCCGACCCGCGCGACCCGGACGGCCGCCGTCCGGTGCTCGTGCCGCACGTCGGCCTGGCCGGGATCGGTGGCGGCCACCAGGGGCCCGGCATGAAGACGGTCGTCCCGCACCGGGCGCACGCCAAGGTCGAGTGCCGCCTGGTCCCCGGGCAGTCGGCCGTGCGCGTCGGCGCCCTGGTCGCCGCGCACCTGGAGCGGTTCCGCGGGGTGAGCGCGCGCGTCATCGGCGTCACCGAGCCCTACCGGTGCGCGCCCGGCGATCCCGTCCTCGACGAGGTGGCCGCCGCGATCGGCAGTGCCGGGGGAGCGGAGCCCGTGGTGGTGACGTCGCTCGGCGGGACGCTGCCGCTGGCCGTCCTGGCCGAGGGCCTGGACGCCCCGGTCCTGCTGGTGCCGCTCGCCGGTGCCGACCAGAACAACCACGGCGTGGACGAGAACCTCCGCGTCGACGACTTCCGCTACGGGATGCGGGCGGCCGCGGCGATCGCGGCAGCCGTGGCCCGGCGGAGCGAGGAGGAGCAGCGGTGAAGATCGGGATCGGCTACCCCCAGGCGCTCGACCCGAGCGCGGCGCTCGCGCTGGTCGAGGACGCCGACCGGGCGGGCCTCGACAGCGTGTGGATCGCGGAGAACCCCTATTGGCCGGGAGCGTTCGCCACGGCCGGCGCGGTCGCCGCTCGCTCGCGGCGCATCGAGATCGGGATCGGCGTGGTCAGCGCGTTCACCCGCTCGCCGGCCGTGATCGCGATGGAGGCCGGCCAGGTGCAGCGGCTCTCGGGCGGCCGGCTGGTGCTCGGGCTCGGTGTCGGTGGTCCGCGGGTGCTGGAGGACCTCGGCGTCAGCGTCGCCCAGCCGGTCGCGGCGCTCGAGGAGACGCTCGTCGTCCTGCGTGCGCTCTTCGGCGACGGCATCGCGGCGCACGAGGGGCCCGTGCACCGGCTGCGCGACGTCCGGCTGTCGTTCCCCGTCGAGGCGCCGCCGCTGGTGGTGGGCACGATCGGCCCCCGGATGCTCGCGATGACCGCCGCGACGGCCGACGGTGTCGTGATCTCGGCGCACGTCCCGACCGCCGAGATCGAGCGGATCGCGCGCGAGCACCGGGCGGCCGAGCGGCCGGGGACGCGGGGACGGATCACCGCCTTCGTCGCCGCCGCGCTGGACGACGACCCCGACCGGGCCCGCGCCCGGCTCAAGCCCGACCTGGCCGCGACCATGGTGCGCCTGCTGCGCATCCCGTCGCTGCAGCCGGTGCTCACCGCCGGCGACCTCACGCCCGACGACCTGGCGGCGACCGCCGCCTGTGCCCGCGAGGACCGGCCCGGCGAGGTCGCCGACCGGGTCGTCGACGAGCTCTGCCTGGCCGGCGACGCCACCGCGGTCGCGGCCCGGCTGCGCCGGCTGGCCGACGCCGGTGTCGACGAGGTCGTCCTGCTGCAGGCGGCCGAGAACCCCGGATTCACCGCGCACCTGGCCGCCCTGGCCGCGTGCGCGCGCGAGATGCGATGAACCCCCGAGAAGGAGAAGAAGACATGGAGTCCCTCGACCTGCCCGACCGCTACGCCGGCCTCGACCTCGTGGTGGAGGGAGGCACGGACGACGAGCGGCACGCGCTGCTCGTGGCGTACCACACCTACATGGTCGCCAACGACCACCTCGACTTCGGGCTGCTCTCGACGGTCTGGCACGCCGGTGCCGAGCACCTCTTCTTCAACACCAACGGGCACACCTACGAGGGGCTCGCGGACTGGGAGAACATCTGGAACTTCTACCGGCCGCAGTTCGAGCTGGTCTCGCCGTACCTGCCCGGGCGGCTGCGGGTCGGGATCGAGGGCGACCTCGCCTTCATCGCCTCCGACCGGGTGACCCGGTTCAAGCGCTGGGTCGGCGGCGACCTGAAGCACAACCCGGCCGCCTACCGCAGCACGCTCGTGCTGCGTCGCGGGGACGACGGGTGGCGCGTGGTGCACGCGCACTTCTCCACCGAGGACGAGGGCCTGCGCCCCGATCGCGACCCCGCCGGGGCGCCGGCATGACCTTCTCCGTCGTCGCCAGGGACCCGGGCTCTGGCTGCTTCGGTGTCGCCATCGCCACGGCCCGGCCGAGTGTCGGCGCCCGCTCGGCCTTCGCCCGGCCCGGCAGCGGCGCCTGCGCGACCCAGGCGATCGTCAACCCGGCGCTCGCCGGCGGTGCGCTCGCCGCGCTCGCAGGCGGGGACGGCGCGACGTCCGCGCTCGCCTCGGCGCTGGCGACCGATCCCGACGCCGCCCGGCGACAGGTCCTGCTGGCCGGACCGGACGGCACCGCCGCGCACACCGGCGCCGAGGTGGCCGGCTGGGCCGGTCACCTCACCGGGACCGATGTCGTCGTCGGCGGCAACCTGCTGGCCGGCGCGGAGCCGCTGCACGCGATGCTCGCGGCCTTCGAGGAGACGCCCGGCGAGCTCGCCGACCGGCTGCTCGCGGCCCTGGCGGCGGGCGACGCCGCGGGCGGCGACCGCCGGGGACGCGAGTCCGCGGCGCTCCTTGTCGTCGACACCCGGGCCTGGCCCGCCGTCGACCTCCGGGTCGACCACGACCCCGACCCGGTGACCCGGCTCGGCGCGCTGCTCCCGCGCTGGCGCGCCCACTGGACGGCGTACGACGTGACGGGCGCGTTCGTCCCGGCCGACCCGCCCGGGCAGCCCGGCCGGCGTCCGGCGGTGACCCCGTGACGGCGCTGCACGAGCTGACCGCGGAGGCCGCCGCTGCCGAGATCCGGGCCCGGCGGCTCTCGCCGGTCGAGCTCGTCGACGCGGTCCTCGACCGGATCGAGCGGCTCGACCCCGCGCTGTCCTGCTTCGTGAGCGTCGACGCGGAGGCCGCCCGCGCGGCGGCCCGTGCGGCCGAGGCGGCGGTGGTGGCCGGCGACGAGCTCGGCGCGCTGCACGGCGTCCCCTGCTCGGTCAAGGACCTCATCGACGTCCAGGGGCTGCCGACCTCGCGCGGTGCCCTGCCCTTCGCCGGCCGGGTCGCCCAGGCCGACGCCCCCGCCGCGACGTTGGTACGACGAGCAGGCGCGATCTGCGTCGGCAAGACGACGACGCCGGAGTTCGGCTGGTCCTTCGTCACCTCCAGCCCGGTCTCGGGCAGCACCGTCAACCCGTGGTGCCCGACCCGGACCGCGGGCGGGTCCTCCGGAGGCGCGGGCGCGGCACTCGCTGCCGGGCTCGGTCCGCTCGCCGTCGCCACCGACGGCGGCGGCTCGATCCGGCTGCCGGCCGCCTTCACCGGGGTGGTCGGCCTCAAGCCGACGAGCGGGCGGGTGCCGACCTATCCGCCCAGCGACCTGGGCACGCTCGGCCACCTCGGGCCGATGGCGCGCAGCGTGCGCGACGTCGCCCGGCTGCTCGACGTCCTCACCGGGCACACCGGGAGCGAGCCCGGGCCGGCGCTGCGCGCGTGCGGACGGCCGGTCGAGCACCTGCGGATCGGCTACGCGCCGACCATCAACGGGGCACCCGTCGACCCGGAGGTCCGCGAGGTCGTCGAGACCTGGGTCGCCGACCTGGTCGGCGCAGGAGTCGCGGTGACCGCCTTCGACCTGGTCGTCGACGGGGTCGAGGACACCTGGGACCGGCTCTACGCCCAGTCCATCGCCCGCCAGGTCGACGCCCTGGCACCGGCCGACCGCGCGCTGCTCAGCCCCGAGCTCCGCTCGTTCGTCGACTCCACCCGCGGGCTGCCCCGCAGCGCCGGTCCCGACGCCGAGCTCGCCCGGCGCGCGGTGGTCGCGCAGGGCGACGCCCTGCTGCGCGAGTACGACCTGGTGATCACCCCCACCACCAGCACCGTCGCCTTCGACGCGGGGCTGGCCCACCCGGGCACCGTGGCCGGTCAGCCGGTCGGGCTCACCGACTGGACCCGGCTCACCCAGGTCTGGAACCTGACCGGCTTCCCGGCGATCTCGCTGCCGGCCGGGACGGCGTCCGACGGCCTGCCGGTCGGCGTCCAGGTCGCCGGACCGCCCCAGGGCGACGGCGTGCTGCTCGCCCTGGCCGCGTTCGCCGAGCGCGCCCTGGGCCCGCGGCTGCCGGCGCGCGTCGCCGGCTGAGCCGCAGCGGAGATGACGAGACCCCCGCCGGGATCCGGCGGGGGTCTCGTGCTCGGTGGGCAGGGGCGGGGTCGAACCGCCGACCTATCACTTTTCAGGCGATCGCTCGTACCAACTGAGCTACCTGCCCGAGCAGTCGCCTACCCTACCGGAGGGTGCCGCGTCGTACGAAAGCGGCGGCGACATGTGGACCTCGCGCGACCTAGGCTGGGCCGATGACAGCGCCTGCCGAGGCCGTCCTCCGACCTCTTCGCGAGTCCGACGCCGAGCGGATGGCGCGCCTGCACGTCGCGGGCTGGCGGAACGCGGCGGCCTCCTCGCCCTCGGCCACCACGGTCGCCGAGCACGACGGTGACCTCGTCGGCTTCGTGTCGGTGGGACCGGGGCGCGACGAGGACCTGGACCTCGAGGTCGAGCTGTGGGCGCTCTACGCCCGCGCGGCCTGGTGGGGACGCGGGCTCGGGCACCGGATGCTCACGCACGCCCTCGCCGCGCGGGCGTCGTACCTGTGGGTGCTCGACGGGAACGAGCGGGCGACGGCCTTCTACCGGCGGCAGGGGTTCGTCGCCGACGGCACCGAGCGCCACGAGCCCGAGGGCCGTGAGCTCCGCATGGTGCGCCGCTAGGCCGGCCCCGGGGTTCAGCCGAAGCAGAGCCACAGCCCCAGCAGCGTCGGCAGGACGCCGAGCGCGAGCCACGGGCTGAGCGGGCTGCGCCGGTGGATCACCAGGCCCGCGGCGACGGCGATGACGCCGAAGCCGCCGGCGATGACGTTGAGGCCGATCCGGGCGGCGGTCGCCGAGTCCGGGGTCTCCAGGGCGGCGAACACGATGCCGAGCGCCAGGTGGGAGATCGTGAACACGGCCAGCGTCGAGGACACCCAGCGCTGGGTGTGGGTCAGCGAGCGGTCGTTGACGGGCCGGACCGGATGGGCCGGGTCCATCAGGTGGCGGCGGCGGGGTGCGGTCGAGGCGGGCACGGCTCAGACCTCCACGGGGACGCCGACCAGCGACCCGTACTCGACCCACGAGCCGTCGTAGTTGCGGACGTCGGGCAACCCGAGCAGTTCGTGCAGCACGAACCACGTGTGCGCGCTGCGCTCGCCCACCCGGCAGTAGACGGTCACGGGGGAGCCGTCGAGCGGGAGCCCGGCGTCGCCGTACAGGGCGCGGAGCTGGTCGTCGGGCAGGAAGGTGCCGTCCTCGGCCGCCGCCCGCGACCACGGGACGTTGACCGCGGTCGGGATGTGGCCCGGCACCTGCGGCAGCTCCTGCGGGAAGTGCGCCGGGGCGAGGATCTCGCCGCTGAACTCCGCGGGGGAGCGGACGTCGACCAGGGCGCGGACGCCGATCGCGGCGATGACGTCGTCGCGGAAGGCGCGCAGCGCGGGGTCGGCCGGCCCGGCGGCGTACGACGTCGGGGGCAGGGCGACCGGCTGGGTGGTGAGCGGGCGCTGCTCGAGCTCCCACTTCTTGCGGCCGCCGTCGAGCAGCCGCACGTCGCGGTGCCCGTAGAGCTTGAAGGTCCAGTAGGCGTAGGCCGCGAACCAGTTGTTGTCGCCGCCGTAGAGCACGACGGTGTCGTCGTTCGCGACGCCCTTGGCCGAGAGCAGCGCGGCGAAGGCGTCGGCGTCGACGACGTCGCGGCGCACGGGGTGGCCGAGGTCGTGGCGCCAGTCGAGCCCGATCGCGCCGGGGACGTGGTCGATGCCGTGGCGGGTCGCGTCCTCGTCGACCTCGATCACGACCAGGCCGGGCCGGCCGAGCTGCTGCTCGAGCCAGGCGCCGTCCACGAGTACGTCGGAGCGGGCCATGGTGTCCTCCTGAGTGCTTGCCGCACCAATAGTTGGGGTACTAAGTATTGCTAGACTAACGATCGTGGCAAGCAACGAGAAATCCGGTCCGGGCACCGAGCACCCCCTGGCCGGGATCGACGACCCGCTGGCCCTCGAGCAGCAGGTCTGCTTCGCGCTCGCGGTCGCCTCGCGCAGTGTCATCGCGGTCTACAAGCCGCTCCTCGAGCCGCTCGGCCTGACCCACCCGCAATACCTCGTGATGCTCGCCCTGTGGGGATCGGAGCCGCTCAAGGTCGCCGACCTCAGCCGCCTCCTCCAGCTCGACCCGGGCACCCTGTCGCCGCTGCTCAAGCGGCTCGAGGCGATCGGCTACCTCCGCCGCGCGCGCGACCCCCGCGACGAGCGCGCGCTGGCCGTCGTCCTGACCGAGCGCGGGCGGGACCTGCGCGCGGAGGCCGAGAAGGTGCCGCCCGCCATCGTCGAGCGCCTCGGCATCGACGTCGCCGAGCTGCTCACCCTGCACCGCCGGCTCACCGAGGTGATCGCCGCGGCCAACGCCGCCAACGGCGCCCCGACCTCGCGCTGAGGGGAGCCGAGGGGATGCGCGGGCCCCGGCCGAGGGGCACTATGCTGGCCCGGCTGCGGGGGATCCGTCCTCCTCGGTGGGCCCCCATCGTCTAGCGGCCTAGGACACCGCCCTTTCACGGCGGGTACGCCGGTTCGAATCCGGTTGGGGGTACGGGGTGCGTCCCGATTGGGAGCCGCACACCGCCATGGGTTAGAGTTCCATCCGCTTCGCCCGCCAGGGAGAAGCAAGCCAGGCCCCGTAGCGCAGTTGGTTAGCGCGCCGCCCTGTCACGGCGGAGGCCGCGGGTTCGAGTCCCGTCGGGGTCGCAGAGAGCAAGCCCGGACCACCAGGTCCGGGCTTGCTGCGTTTTGTCGCCCGGCACAATGAACCTGTGCCGGTCGAGATGAGTCCCGAGGAGTTCGACGCGCTGGTGGACACCGCGCTCGACGAGATCCCCGACGAGCTCGCCGGGCTGGTCCGCAATGTCGTGGTCCTCGTCGAGGAGGAGCCGCCCGAGGGCGAGCCCGACGACCTCCTCGGCCTGTACGACGGCGTGGCGCTCACCGAGCGCGACGGGTCGCTGCTGCCGCACCTGCCCGACCGGATCTTCCTGTTCCGCGGCCCGCTGCTCGACATGTGCGACGACGAGGAGGACCTCGCCAACGAGGTCCGGATCACCGTCGTCCACGAGGTCGCGCACCACTTCGGCATCGACGACGCCCGGCTGCACGACCTCGGCTACGCCTGAGCGAGCGCGAACCCCAGCGCGCAGGCGGCCAGGCCGAGCACGATCGTCGTCGCCGCGTATGCCATACCGCGGGCGGGGCCGAGGTCGCGGGTCTGCACCGCGAGCGAGGAGTAGGTCGAGAGCCCGCCGCAGAAGCCGGTGCCGACCAGGGCGAGCGCCGAGCCGGCGACCGACCAGCCGACGCACGCGCCGAGGACCAGGCTGGCGACGAGGTTGGCGGTGAGCGTGCCGTGGTGCCAGCGGCCGTCGAGGCGCTGGCCGAGGTAGTAGCGCAGCGGGGCGCCCACGGCGGCGCCGAGCGCCACGAGGAGCGCGCTCACCGCTCGTCCTCCGCGGGCAGGGGCGGCGCGAGCCGGCCGACCAGGGTGACGGCGACCAAGCACGAGGCGAGCGTCCCGAGCAGGTAGGCCAGGGCCAGCCCGGTGCGCCCGGACGCGAGCAGGGCCCGGCCCTGCTCGGAGGTCGCGGAGAAGGTCGTGTAGCCGCCGAGCACGCCGGGGCCGAGCGCCGCGGCCCACGCCGGCGAGCGGCGGGCGAGCGGGAGCAGCAGGAGGGCGGCGAGGAGGGCCGAGCCGGAGACGTTGATCGCGAAGGTGGTCCACGGGAAGCCGGAGCCGTCGTGGACGAGCTCGGTGGCGGTGTACCGGGCGACGGCGCCGACCGCTCCGCCCGCGGCGACCGCCAGGAGCAGGCGCGGAGAAGGGGTCACGCCGGGTGATCCTAGAGAGCGCGCGAGGGGGCTCCGGAGCCGGCGCTGCCCTGCCAGGCGACCGGGGGAGCGCCGACGGACTGACGCCGGAACTCGCCGAGGAACCAGATCTGGAAGGCGCGCTGGTCCTGGGTACGGGGCGCGGTCAGGAGCCGCTGGGCCCGGCTGAACTCGTCGGCGGCGTCGAGCAGGTCGATCAGCCCGCCGATCTGGCGGGCGACCTCGCGCGGCATCCGCAGCCGCAGGTCGACGGCGTTGCGGCCGGCCTCGTGGGCCCCGTCGACCTGCTCGCGGCCCATGTTGGAGCGCAGCGGGCGCTCGAGCGCGTCGAAGTGCTCGGAGAGCACCTTGGCCAGGGGGTAGTCGTCCTCGTGGGCGAGGGCGAGCAGCCGGATCTCGCGGCGCAGGTCGCGGTAGTGGCGCTGGAAGCGGCCGAACTCGACGACCGGGACGCCGTTGATCTGCACCGCGACCTCGCCGACCCGGGTGTGGTCCTCGGCGAGGGGCGGGATGCTGTGGGTGAGCTGGTACGGCGCGCCGCCGGTCTCGGAGAGCTCGTCGGAGGGCTCGAACCAGACCGCCTTGCCGTCCTCCTCGATCTCCGCGCCCCAGGCCAGGGAGGCCCGGGCGACGATGTCGAGGCCGCGCCCGACGGTGGTCAGCGCGGCGAGCTGCTCCTCGTCGAGGGCGTCGAAGGCGTCGAGGTCGAAGGCGTCGATGTCGAAGCCGCCGGCCTGGGTCGAGGGCTGCGGGGCGATCGTGGAGCCGTCGTGGACCTCGAAGCGCGGGTGGTCGGCGGTGCCGCTCAGGTGCAGGCGCACCGGCGGGGTGCCGTGCAGGACCGCGTTGGTGACCAGCTCGGAGACGGCGAGCTCGGCGCAGTCGGCGATGTCGTCGCGGCCGATCTGCACGCAGGTCTGGACCACCCAGCGTCGTGCGTCGTGCACGATGCGTGGCCCGGGGGCCAGGTCCAGGGTCTGCCGGTGCTGCACGGATGCGCCTCGCTGGGTGTGTCAGCCGGTGGGGGTCGTGGTCTCGCGGATGGTCCCATGATCGACGAGGTGCCGATCCCGGGTGGGATACCCCGCCGTGCACTCCCCTAAACCAACGTCCTCGACCGAGTTCGGTGACGGCCGGAACGAGCCCTCGGGGGTGCTCCCGGGCAGTGTGACCGACCAGACCGCGACCTCGGATTGGGGCCCGCGGACCGGACGCGGAAGAATGGCCTCCAGAGGACCTGCCAGCGTCGTCACCCGAAGTGCCCAGGAGGAAGAAAGTCATGGCAGCAGGCGACACCCAGCCGGAACTGCCCGATCGCGTGATCGTCCCCCGGTCCGACCGCCATCAGGTGGTCGTCATCGGCTCCGGGTTCGGCGGGCTCTTCGGCACCAAGCAGCTGCGCAAGGCGAACGTCGACATCACGATGATCGCCAAGACCACCCACCACCTCTTCCAGCCACTGCTCTACCAAGTGGCCACCGGCATCCTCTCCGAGGGTGAGATCGCGCCCCCGACGCGTGAGGTGCTGGCGAACCAGAAGAACGCCCAGGTGCTGCTCGGCGAGGTCACCGGCATCGACCTCGAGAGCCGCCTGATCACCTCCCACGTCCTGGGCCGCGAGCTCGTGACGCCGTACGACTCGCTGATCGTGGCGGCCGGCGCGGGCCAGTCCTACTTCGGCAACGACCACTTCGCCGAGTTCGCGCCCGGTATGAAGAGCATCGACGACGCCCTCGAGCTGCGCGGCCGGATCTTCGGCGCCTTCGAGATGGCCGAGCTCGCCGCCGCCCGCGGTGAGAACGTCGACCACCTGCTCACGTTCGTCGTCGTCGGTGCCGGCCCGACCGGCGTCGAGATGGCCGGCCAGATCGCCGAGCTCGCGCACCGCACGCTGACCCGCGACTTCCGCGCGATCAGCTCGCGCCACGCGCGCGTCATCCTCGTCGACGCGGCGCCCCAGGTGCTGCCGCCGTTCGGCGCCAAGCTCGGCAAGTGGACCCAGGAGCGCCTGGAGAAGCTCGGCGTCGAGGTCATGCTCGGCGCGCTGGTCTCCCAGGTCGACGAGCGCGGCCTGACCGTCAAGTACAAGGACGGCAGCGAGAAGCGCATCGACGCCGTGGCCAAGGTGTGGGCCGCCGGCGTCCAGGCCAACCCGCTCGGCAAGCAGCTCTCCGCCCAGACCGGTGCCCCGCTCGACCGGGCCGGCCGGATCTCGGTCAACCCCGACCTCACGCTCCCGGGCTACCCCGAGGTGTTCGTGGTCGGCGACATGATCTCGCTCGACAACCTCCCGGGTGTCGCGCAGGTCGCGATCCAGGGGGCGAAGTACGCCGCCAAGGAGATCGACGGCCGGCTCCAGGGCAAGCCCGCGCAGCCGCCGTTCAAGTACTTCGACAAGGGCTCGATGGCGATCATCAGCCGGTTCCGCGCGGTCGCGATGGTCGGCAAGCTG
This sequence comes from Pimelobacter simplex, assembly GCF_024662235.1. Lineage (GTDB taxonomy): Bacteria > Actinomycetota > Actinomycetes > Propionibacteriales > Nocardioidaceae > Nocardioides. The sequence goes on along the minus strand of NZ_CP096276.1, from coordinate 3,975,750 downwards.
CGGATCACCGGCATCCTCGCCTGGCTGATGTGGCTCGTCGTCCACCTCTTCTACCTGACCGGCTTCAAGAACCGGGTCACCGCGGTGCTGCGCTGGGCCGTCTCGTTCCTGGGCAAGGGCCGCTCGGAGCGGACCTCGACCGAGCAGCAGATCTTCGCCCGGGTGGCGCTCCAGCGCCTCGCGCGCGGCGCCACGGACCTGGTCTCCCAGCCCGGTGAGTTCGACGAGTCGCAGCGCCGTGCCGAGCTCGAGGCCCAGGCCGCCGAGGAGGCGCGCCTGAGCGACGAGAACAAGCGCGGCGTCAAGGTCGGCGGCTGAGGCTCTCGCGCACGGCGCGGGGGAGGATGAAGACGCCCTCGGCCTCGGCGGTCACGCCGTCGGGGCCGATCATCCGGGCCTTGGCCCAGGTCTTGATCCCGTCCTCGCGATCGATCCACGCCTCGACCCGCAGGTCGCCCAGCGGCGTGCCCTGCCGGTAGACCAGCGTCAGCGTCCCGGTCATCCCGGGGCGCCCGGCCGCGCCGACCGAGTGGCCCAGCACCTGGTCGAGGATGAGCGCGACCACGCCGCCGTGGACCAGTCCCGGCGGGCCCTCGTACGCCGGGCCGCAGTGGAAGTCGGTCTCGGCGCGCCCGTCGGGGCGGCTGTGCACCTCTAGCGGCGGCGCGATCGGGTTGCGCAGCCCGATCACCGGGTTGCCCCACGGACGCCGGCGCCCGGCGGTGAGGTGCTCCTGGCCGAGCGTCTGGGTCCGGCGTACCTTGCGCAGCCGGGCGACCGCCGCCTCGACGTCGGCCTGGGCCGCGCGGACCTCGGCCTCGTCGACGTCCGACATCACGCACAGGTCGACGAGCTCGCGCGCGGCCTCGGCGAGCGGACGCCACACGGCGGCCTCCTCCTCGACCACGGAGGCGGGGGTGTCGTCGGCGGCGAAGGGCCAGTTCATGAGGGCAGACTAGAACAAGTTCTCGTTTCGGGGGTGGCCGCTCCGACGTGGTGGGATCGGGGGATGACCGCACTGGTGGAGCCCGACGTACGCCGCTGGCAGCCCTGGGCCGCGATGGTCGAGGACTTCGACCTCGTCGCCGAGATGCACGGCTCGGGCACCTGGCAGCTCTCCGGTGACCCGGTGCCGACCGAGGCCGGCTGCGCGGCGTTCGTCACGATGACCGAGGTGACCGCGCCGGCCGACATCGACGGGACGCGGGTGCCGTCGACGTACTTCTGGATCGCGGGTGGGACCGGCGGACCCGACGACGAGCTCGTCGGCTTCCTGCACCTGCGCCACGCGCTCAACGACTGGCTGCTGGAGCAGGGCGGGCACATCGGCTACTCGGTCAAGCCCTCCGCCCGCCGCCGCGGGCACGCCGTGGCCGCGCTGCGGCTCGGTGTCCAGGCGGCCGCGGGGCTCGGCCTGGACCGGGTCCTGGTCACCTGCGACACCGGCAACGAGGCGTCGCGGCGCACGATCGAGGCCGGTGGTGGGGTGTTCGAGGACGAGCGCGCCGGCAAGCTGCGCTACTGGATCACGGCCTGAGCGCGTCGGCCCGGACCGCGGCCTCGTCGGCCGCGACGGCGTGGGCCGGGCGCAGCTCGGGACGCAGCCGGTAGAGCACCGTGGTGAACCAGAACGGGTCGACCATCGAGCGGGTGACCACGATCAGCGGCAGGCCCTCGCGCTCGATGAGCACCGTCCAGCGCCGGTGCCCGGGCTCGCCCACGATCGCGATCGGCGTGTAGGGGCTGCCCACCTCGACCACCTCGGTGTGGCCGCCGCGCCGGAGGGTGAGCTGGCCGCGCCGGATGGTGAGTTTGGTCGTGGTGCAGCTCGCCCGCACCGCCCACACGACCAGCAGCAGGAAGCCGAGGGTCGCCGCGACCCCGACCGTCGCCGTGGTCGGCGCCGTCGCGGCGGCGTACGCCGCGGCCGCGGTGCCGGCCAGCACGACCAGCAGCAGGATCGTCATCGTGCGCCGGATGCCGCTGCGCTCGGGGAAGTCGGCGTCGGTCGTCGCGTTGAGCGCGTTGCGGTGCTCCTCGGGCTCGGTCCAGCGCCCGGCCCGGACCGTGGCCGGCTCGACCGGCCCGCGCGGCGTCGGCGCCGCGCGGCGCGGCTGGGCGTCGGGGCCGGGGGTACGCGGCGGCGGGGAGGTCGCGGTGAACCCGCGGGACGGCGGTACGGGCGCCGGCGCCGGCGCCGGCGCTGGTGCTGGTGCGGGCTCGGCGGTGGGCTGCGGCGGTGCGGCCGGTGCGGCCGGTGCGGCCGGCCGGGAGCGCTTCGGCGCCGGGGCGTCGGTCGTGCGGAGGGCGTCGACCACGGACCGGCCGAGGTCAGTGCTGTCGAGGCTGCCGGCCTGGGCGATGCGCGAGGGCGGCTCGGGCGGCGCACCGACCCCGAGGGCGTCGAGCACCGAGCGTCCCGCCTGGTTGCTGTCGGGGCCGGGACCGGACCCCTGGGCCCGGCGCCGCTGGGGCTTCGGCGGCTCCGTCGGCTCGGGTGGCTGCGCGGCGACAGGGGGCGCGGCGACGGGGGGCTCGGGTGCGGGAGCGGCCCCGGCACCGGCGCCGCGGGGCGCGGAGGTCACCCGGGCGTCCTTGGCATAGGTCGCACGCTTGTTCAGCCACGCACGGATGGTCTCCGTGTCGGGTCCGAACTCGTCATTGCTCCCCACGACAGAGTCCTCCCTTTCCCTCAGTCCCGGCGCTCAGGGTATCTCGCCGCGGTCCCGGCCGTCGTTGGTCCGAACGTCCGCCGCGGATGGTCCGGATGGGCTAGTTGTGATGCCCAGGCACGTTGGTCGAGAACGTGTGACGACACGATCTGATGTCGTAGATGGGTGAAGGCCTCCCGATGTGGAGTGGAGCTGTCTAAGGAACCGCTTCACACCCAGGAGGCCTTCGTGTCCCACGCTACCCATGCAAACGCTGCTCTGACCCCGCGCGCCCGGCTCAAGCTGGCGCGTCTGATCGTCGATCACGGCTGGAAACCGGCTCGAGCCGCGGAGCGCTACGACGTGTCGTGGCGGACCGCGAAGAAGTGGGCTGACCGCTACCAGGCCGAGGGCCAGCGGGGATGGTGGACCGGTCCTCGGCGCCGCGCCAGCAGCCGAACCGGACTCCCGCGCCGGTGGTGCGGAAGATCGTCCACCTGCGGTGGAAGCAGCGGCTGGGTCCGGTCGAGATCGGCGACCGGCTCGGCATGCCGTCCTCGACCGTGTACGCGGTGCTGGTCCGCTGCCGGCTCAACCGGCTCACGCACATCGACCGCACCACTGGGGAGCCCGTCCGCCGCTACGAACACGAAAAGCCAGGCGACCTGATCCACGTCGACGTCAAGAAGCTCGGCCGGGTGCCCGACGGCGGCGGCTGGCGCTACGTCGGCCGCAAGCAGGGCAACCGGAACCGGGCGGCGACGCCCGACCTTCCCCGCAACAGGTGGCGCAATCCGCTGACTGGGACCTGCTACCTGCACACCGTCATCGACGACCACTCACGAGTCGCGTACGTGGAGGCCCACAACGATGAGACCAAGGAAACCGCAGCGGCCGTGCTGCGCAACGCGGTCGCCTGGTTTGCCGACCGGGGCGTGACCGTCCAGCGGGTGATCAGCGACAACGGCAGCTGCTACAAGTCGAACCTCTGGAAGCAGACCTGTAGCGACCTGGGCATCACACCGAAGAAGACCAGGCCCTACCGACCGCAGACCAACGGCAAGATCGAGCGCTTCCACCGCACCCTCGCCGAGGGGTGGGCGTTCAAGAAGTTCTACAACTCCGAGTCAGCCCGACTCGCGGCTCTGCCAGCATGGGTCCACGAGTACAACCACCACCGGCCCCACTCAGCAATCGGGAAGGCCACACCCATCACCAGGTTGGACAACCTGGCTGGGCATCACAGCTAGTCCCTCCGGGAGCCCGGTAGATTGAGAGCGATTCCCAGACCGGTTCGACCCCTCAGGAGGTCCGGTGTCCGACATCGATGCACGCCCGCCCTCCCTGCGGCCGACCCGCCAGCGCCGGGCGATCACCGACGCCCTCGCCGCGGCGGCGGACTTCCAGAGCGCCCAGGAGATCCACGACAGCGTGCGCCAGGGCGGGGACAAGGTCGGCCTGGCCACCGTCTACCGGACCCTGCAGGCGATGGCGGACGCCGGGGACGTCGACGTCCGGCACAACCCCGCCGGCGAGGCGACCTACCGCCGGTGCAGCAGCTCGCACCACCACCACCTGGTGTGCCGCTCGTGCGGCCGGACGGTCGAGATCACCGGCTCCGCGGTCGAGCGGTGGGCCCAGGCGATCGCCGACGAGCACGGCTTCTCCGAGGTGAGCCACACCGTCGAGCTGGTCGGTCTCTGCGCCGAGTGCGCTGCCCGCGCCTGAGCGCGGGCAGCGACCGGTCCTGGTAGGCCGTGCGGGGCTCGAACCCGCGACACTCGGATTAAAAGTCCGGTGCTCTACCAACTGAGCTAACGGCCCGGGACGAGCCTAGCGAGCGGCTCGGCCGCGGTGCGGCCCCGGTCGCCCCGGAACAGCGGGGGCAGGAAGCGCACCATGAGCGTGGACCAGGTCAGGTGCGTGATGACCGGTGCCTGCAGGCCGCCGGAGGCCCGGCGCTGGAGCGCGAAGAGGGTGCCCATCGCCCCCGCGGCCAGGACCAGCGCGGGGTTGCGGGTCGTGGTGGTGGCCAGGGCGTACACGGCGGTCGACGCGGCGACCGGGTGGTGCTCGCCGAGGGCGGCGTAGAGGGCGCCGCGGAAGAAGATCTCCTCGGCGGCGCCGTTGGCCAGCGTGGTGGCGAGCACCGCGGGTCCGGCGCCGTCGTCGGCGAAGCGCAGGACCCGGCGGACGGCCTCGTCGAGGACGGGGACCCGGCGGGCGACGAGGGCGGCGCCGTAGAAGAGGCCGAACGCGCCGACGCCGGTGGCCAGCGGGGTCAGGACGGGACGGCGCAGGGTGGCGTCGCGGTTCTCGATCCAGCCCAGGTGCAGCGGTCCCGAGGCGAGGCCGCCGGCGGTCCACACGCCCGCGACGGCGGCGGTCGAGAGGTAGAACGCGCGGGAGCCGGGTGGGGTGGAGAGCGAGGCGCCGAGGAGTCCCGCGCCCGCGACGGCGGTGGCCGCGGCGACCCGGCGCCGGCGGGTCCGGGTGGCGGCGGGCTCCACCGGCGCGTTCCGGGTGACGTGGGTGAGCGGCATCGGCAGCAGCCGGTCGCGGCGCCGGGTCATCGCTCGCCCCGGCGCTCGGCGAGGGCGGCGCGCACCGCGTCGTCGTAGCCCGTCGTCGGGAACGGTACGACGTCGCGGATGCCCGGGTCCGTGACGACGACCTCGTTGACCATCGAGTCGACGAGGTTGCGCCCGGCCCGTACGTCGACGTCGGTGACCAGCGCCAGCCAGCGCGAGGACAGCGCCGGGCTCAGCAGCGGCACCGGGACGATCGGCAGCCGCCGGCCCTCCAGCGCGGCGACCCGGGAGAGCATGTCGGCATAGGCGAGCACGTCGGGCCCGCCGATCTCGAAGGTCCGGCCCCGGGCGTCGGGGTGGTCCAGGACGCCGAGCAGGTAGCGCACGACGTCGGCGATCGCGATCGGCTGGGTCCGGGTCCGGACCCAGCGCGGGGTGACCATCGCGGGCAGGTGCTCGACCAGCTGGCGGGTGATCTCCCAGGAGATGCCGCCGTGCCCGACGATGATGCCGGCCCGCAGCACCGTCACGGGTACGCCGCCGCGGGTGAGCAGCTCCTCGACCTCGCGCCGGCTGCGCAGGTGCGCGGACAGGTCGTCGTGGTCGTCGCCCAGGCCGCCGAGGTAGACGAGCTGGGCCAGCCCGGCCGCGCCCGCCCGCTCGCCGAAGGCGGTAGCCGCCGCGGCGTCCCGGGCCGCGAAGTCCGCGTGCCCGAGCGCGTGCACCAGGTAGTACGCCGCGCGGCAGCCCTCCAGCGCGGCGTCGAGCGAGTCCGGGTCGGACACGTCGCCGAAGACGGGGGTGCCGTGGCCGTCGTACCGGTCGGGGTGGCGCGTCATCACCCGGACGCCCGCCTCCTGGGCGGCGAGCGCGCGCACCAGGCGGCGCCCGACGAAGCCGGTGCCGCCGGTGACGAGGACCGGGCCGTGCGCGGGGCCGGTCAGGCCGCCGGTCACGGCGCTGCCGCCGGGTCGAGGCTCAGCAGCCAGGCCTGGGGCGAGCGGCCCGAGCGGGGCTGGGCCGCCGCGTGGCGCCAGGCGGCGGCGTACCGGCGGCGCATGGCCTCCTCGGCAGCGACGGGGTCGCGGTGCCGGCACAGCTCGAGGCGCCACACGAGGTCGCAGGTGAGGTCGTACAGGCGGGCGAACGACGCGCCGTCGCCGGCCGCCGCTCGGTCGAGGAGCAGGCGCAGCTCGGTCGGGCACGGACCGGTCCGGGTGCCGCTCATCGTCGCCTCCTCAACTTAAACAGATACCTCAGCAAGTTGTTTAGGTTTATGGTGTGAGCATGGACCAGGGCACCGAGTCGGCGCAACCCCCGGCCGTCGGGGGCGACCTGACGATCGGCGACCTCGCCCGGCGCTCGGGCGTCAGCCCGGCGGTGCTGCGGATGTGGGAGAGCCGGCACGGCTTCCCGGTCCCGCGCCGGCTGGCCAGCGGGCACCGGCGCTACGCCGAGACCGACGTCGACCTCGTGCGCCAGGTGCTGCGGCGCAAGGACGCCGGCATCCGGCTCGAGGTCGCGATCGCCGAGGCCGCCGCGACCACGCCGCCCGAGAGCCCGTCGGTGTTCGCCGAGCTGCGGCGCCGGCACCCGGCGCTCGCGCCCCACCGGCTGCGCAAGTCGACGCTGATCGCGCTGTCGTGGGCGATCGAGGACGAGTGCTGCGCCGTCGCCGAGCGGCCGGTGCTGTTCGGGGCGTTCCAGCGCCCGGAGTTCTACGCCCCGTCGGCCCCGCGCTGGCACGAGCTGGCCCGGGTCGCCCGCTCGGCCGTCGTCTTCGCCGACCACTGGGACGGCGGCGCCGAGGACGCCGACGGACCGGTGCGCGCCGCGCTCGGCCCGCGTGCGCCGATGCGGCGCGAGTGGGCCGTGGTGTGCGACGCCTTCGACGCGACCGCCTGCCTCTCGGCCTGGGAGCTGCCGGGCCAGAGCACGGTCCCCGACCGGGAGCGGGTCTTCGAGGCGGTGTGGACCGTCGACCCCGTCGCGGTTCGCGATGCGGCCCGCGTCGCCGCGTCGGTCGCGGCCGACGCCGGCGTCCTGGCGGCCCAGTCGCTGCTCTACGAGCTCGCCGAGAGCCCGGCCCCACGGGCCACCGCGCCGACCGGCGTCACCGCGCTCTTCAACCGGGTCGTCGCCTACGTCGACCGGCTGGTCTGAACCCTCAGCGCCGCTCCGCGCGGGCCCGCTCGGCGCAGAACCCGGCGATCGCCTCGACCATCTGGTCCAGGCCGGGCCGCTCGATCGGGTAGTGCCCGGCGCCGTCGAGCAGCACCGTGGTGACCGGCACCTTCGTGATCCGCGACAGGAACGGCGTCGACAGCGCGAGCGGCGTCCACCGGTCGGCGGCGGGCTGGGTGAGCAGTACCGGGCAGACGTCGAAGTCCTCGGGTGCCACCGCCGGGCGGTGGCTCAGGTAGGAGTCGAGGAAGGCGACCGAGACCAGGTTGCCCGCCGAGCTCCGGTCGGCGTACGCCGCCCGCTTGGCCGCGCGGTCGTTGACCAGGGTGCGCATCTTGCTCACCCAGCGCATCGGCACCCGGACCCGGCGCAGCGGCGTGCGCGCCAGCAGTGCCATGAGCGGACGGCCGAGCAGCCCGGTGACCGGGTCGAAGGCGGTCGCGACCCGCACCCGCAGCGAGTCCTGGTCGAGGAAGGTCATACCGACGATCCCCGCGATCCCGCTGCCCGGCGGCGCCTGCGCCGCGACGTGGAAGGTCTCCATGCCGCCCGCGGACAGGCCGTAGAGCACGATCGGCCGGTCGTCCCGGGCCCGTTCGGCGGCGACCAGGTCGACGCCCAGCCGGACCCAGTCGGCGTAGGTCACCGTGGTGCCGGGCGCGACCTCCGTGACGCCGTACGTCGGCATGTCGACCGCGATCGTCTCGTACCCGCGCTCGGCCAGCGGGCGGCCCAGGATCGTGCTCATCTGGCGGCCGTTGGTGCCGACGCCGTGGAAGAGGATCACCTTGAGCGGCGCGTCCGGCGCGCGGTAGGTGTCGAGGTGGATCCGGTGCCCGCCGGGCCCCTCCGGCTCCCACCACTCCTCGGCCGGCTCGGTCGCGGGCGTGAGCCGGTAGCGCTCGGGGAGGTGCTCCTGGATCGCGCGCCACGCCGGCTGCGCCGCATAGGTCATGGGCCCCAGTGTGCGGGGTGCGGGTGCCGCTGACCGGCACCTCGGGCCCGGGCCGGGCGTCGGGGCCGGTTCATTGGGCCCATGACCACGACCCAGCACCCGTCCTCGTCCCCGACCTCGACCCCGACCGGCCGCGTCGCCGGCCGGGTCGTCATCGTCACCGGCGGCGCCCGCGGCATCGGCGCCGCGTGCGTCCGCTCGCTCGTCGCCGAGGGTGCGCGCGTGGTGGTCGCCGACGTCCTCGCGGACGACGCGACCGCGCTGGTCGCCGAGCTGGGGGAGCGCACGGCGTACGTGCCGCTCGACGTGACCAGCGAGGAGGGCTGGCAGCAGGCCGTCGCCGCGGCCGAGGAGCGGTTCGGGCCGGTCTGGGGGCTGGTCAACAACGCCGGCATCGTGCACGTCGACCCGATCGAGACGCTCAGCGAGGCCGACTACCGCCGCGTCATCGACGTCAACCAGGTCGGCGTCTTCCTCGGCATGAAGGCGGTGATCGGGTCGATGCGGCGCGGGGGCGGCGGCTCGATCGTCAACATCTCCTCGACCGGCGGGCTCGTCGCCTACTCCCGGATCCTCGGGTACGTCGCCTCGAAGTGGGCCGTGCGCGGGATGACCAAGACGGCGGCCCAGGAGCTCGGCCCGGACGGGATCCGGGTCAACTCGGTGCACCCCGGGATCGTCGCCTCGGAGATGACCGCGAGCTCCAGCCGCTCCCACGAGCAGGTCAAGACCCAGCCGCTGGCGCGCGCCGCGGACCCGTCCGAGATCGGCGCGCTCGTGCTCTTCCTGGTCTCCGAGGAGTCCAGCTACAGCACCGGCTCGGAGTTCGTGGCCGACGGCGGGTTCACCTCGCTCTGACCGACCGGCGGGCGGCACCTATTTCGAATAGGAATATGTCGGTTCCGCACAGTGGCATCAGCGGCCCCGCGAGGCGGGGCCGCTGCCTACCTTCGCGACATGATCGACCAGCTCGACCCCGAGGTCGCCGGCTTCCTGGCGGCGCTCAACGAGGGCTTCCCCCCGGTGGCCACCATGACCGGCGCCGAGGCGCGTGCCGCGACCCGGGCCCGGCAGGTCCCGCCGGCCAACCTCGACGACGTCCGCTCCGCCGAGGACGTGACCATCCCGGTCGCCGGCGGCACGATCGGCGCCCGGGTCTACCGGCCGCACGGCGCCGATGACGTACGCCGTCCGCTCGTGGTCTTCCTGCACGGCGGCGGCTTCGTCTTCTGCGACCTCGAGAGCCACGACGGCTTCTGCCGCCAGCTCGCCCGCGGCGTCGACGCGGTCGTCGTCTCGGTCGACTACCGCCTCGCCCCCGAGCACCCCGCGCCGACCGCCGCCGAGGACGCCTACGCCGCCCTGCTCTGGGCGAGCGAGCGCCACGACGAGCTCGGCACCGACCCGGCCCGGGTGGTCGTCGCCGGCGACAGCGCGGGCGGCAACCTCGCCGCCGTCGTCGCCCTGATGACCCGCGACCGCGGCGGGCCGGTCCTGGCCGGCCAGGCGCTGCTGGGCCCGGTCATCGACCCGGCCTGCGACACCCCGAGCTACGACCTGTACGCCGAGGGCTGGTTCAACACGCGGGCCACCATGGAGTGGTACTGGGACCAGTACCTCGGGCCCGAGCGCCGGCTGCCGGAGCCGCCCGAGCTGGTCGCGCCGGCGCGCGCCGCCGACCATGCCGGCCTGGCCCCGGCGATCATCGCCATCACCGCCGCGGACCCGCTGCGCGACGAGGGCCAGGCCTACGCAGCCCGGCTGGCCGCCGCCGGGGTGCCGGTCGTCGCCCGGACCTATCCCGGCCTCTTCCACGGCACCCTGACCTTCCTCACGCTGCGCGCCGGAGACTCCGCGCGCGAGCTGCTCTACGCCGACCTGCGCACGCTGTTCGACCGAACCACCCGGGAGACCCCTCGATGAACGCACCGAACGACACCCCCGTCCGCGACCTCCTCGTCGTCGGCGCCGGCCTGGCCGGCATCTACGCGATGTATCGGGCCCTCGAGCAGGGGCTCGACGTGGTCGGCGTCGAGGCCGGCGACAGCGTGGGCGGCACCTGGTACTGGAACCGCTACCCGGGTGCGCGGTGCGACGTCGAGAGCGTCGACTACTCCTACTCCTTCGACCGCGAGCTCGAGAAGGACTGGCGCTGGACCGAGCGGTTCGCGACCCAGCCCGAGATCCGCGCGTACCTCGACCACGTCGCCGACCGCTACGACCTGCGCCGGCACTTCACCTTCGGCCGCCGGGTGAGCGCGGCCCGCTTCGACGAGCAGGCCTCGACCTGGACCGCGACCCTGGACGACGGCACCGAGCACCGGGCCCGCTTCGTGATGATGGCGACCGGCTGCCTCTCCGCGCCGCACCGGCCCGACCTGCCGGGCATCGACGACTTCGCCGGCACCCAGCTCTTCACCGCGCAGTGGCCCGAGGAGCCGGTCGACCTGACCGGCAAGCGGGTCGGCCTCATCGGCACCGGCTCGTCGGGCATCCAGGCCGCGCCGCTCCTGGCCGAGCAGGCCCAGTCGCTCACCGTCTTCCAGCGCAGCGCCAACTACACGGTGCCGGCCCGGAACCGGCCGCTGACCGAGGACGAGCAGCGCGAGATCCAGGAGACCTATCCCGAGCGCCGCGAGGCCTCGCGCTACGCCCCGGCCGGCTCGCTGAGCACCACCCACGCGCAGAAGGCGACCGAGGTCAGCCCCGAGGAGCGCGAGCGCGCGTTCGAGGCGCGCTGGCAGGAGGGCGGCGTCCTGTTCGCCAAGACCTTCCCCGACCAGAGCAGCGACCTGGTCGCCAACGACTACGCGCGGGAGTTCGCCGAGGCCAAGATCCGGGGGATCGTGGCCGACCCGCAGGTCGCGACCGACCTGATCCCGACCGACCACCCGATCGGCACCAAGCGGATCGTCACCGACACCGGCTACTACGAGATGTACAACCGCGACGACGTCGAGCTGGTCAACCTGCGCCGGGACCCGATCGAGCAGGTCACCGCGTGGGGGATCAAGACCGCCGACGCGTCGTTCGAGCTGGACGTGCTGGTGTTCGCCACCGGCTTCGACGCGCTCACCGGCGCGCTCACCTCGATCGACCTGCGGGGCGCGCGGGGCGCGGTCCTCGCCGACGAGTGGGCGGCCGGGCCCACGACGTACCTCGGGCTGGGCGTGGCCGGGTTCCCCAACCTGATCACGCTCAACGGCCCGGGCAGTCCGTCGGTGCTGGCCAACATGTCCACCCACACCGAGCAGCAGGTCGACTGGGGCATGGACCTGATCGCCTACTGCCGCGAGCACGGGATCGACCAGGCCGAGCCGCGCCGCGACGCCGCCGAGAAGTGGACCGACCACCTCGGCGAGGTCGCCGAGGGGACGCTCTTCGTCAAGGCCGCGTCCTGGTACATGGGCGCCAACATCGAGGGCAAGAAGCGCACCTTCATGCCCTACATCGGCGGCTTCGGCAACTACCGCCGGCTGTGCGACGAGGCTCGCGACACGGGGTACGCCGGCTACGTGCTGACCACCCGTTCCTGACTCAGGGAGCGGCCCCGGGCGGGGTTTTCCGCGGCGTCATCGGTGGGACGCAGAACCTTCATGATCGAACCGAACTTCCTGTCGGCGAGGAGGTTCCGCTGTCGCTTCGGATTGGTAGGGTCGACTTCGCAGCGGCTGCAGTTCTCGAAGGTGAACGCCTGCGGAGTCTGTGGCCGACGGCGTACCTGGTTTGTGGTGGGCTCATCACGGTCGGTGCGACGTGTCATCGCAGCCGCTGCGGGCCGTCGAGGTGGCGGCTCTCGCCCCGACACAAGGAGTAATGAGCGCATGGCTCAGGGCACCGTGAAGTGGTTCAGCGCCGAGAAGGGCTTCGGCTTCATCGAGCAGGACGGTGGCGGTGACGACGTGTTCGTCCACTACTCCGCCATCCAGTCCAACGGCTACAAGTCGCTCGAGGACAACCAGAAGGTCGAGTTCGACGTCACCCAGGGCCCCAAGGGCCCCCAGGCGGAGAACGTCCGTCCCCTCTGATCCGCGCTGATCGAGGAGACCACGCGTCTTCCGTGAGGCCCCGCCGGTACGCCCGGCGGGGCCTCACGAATTTTTCCGGAACTTTAGGGTTTGCCCGCTCCGGTTGGGGGGAGGATGGAGGCGGATCGATGTGCTGGCCGGGGTAGGGGCCTGAAGGGAGGGGCGCATGGCAGATCAGTTCGACGTGACCCTCGAGGACGGCGACCTGCTCGTCGAGGTCGAGCTGACGACGAACCTCATCATCGCCGCCAGCTCCTCCGACGAGCGCCTCACGACCGAGGAGATCGACCGCATCCTCGGTGTCGGCCTGGTCTAGTCCTCGCCCCGTGGGCGCCTCCCGGCGCTCCGGCGGCTCAGCAGGTCGCGAAGAGCACCGGACCGCTGGTCAGGTCCGAGAGCACGAAGGTGCCCGGGAGCGGGTGCAGCTCCATGGTCAGTACCGAGCCCGAGGCGACCACCTTGCCCAGCCGGAACCGGTCGGGGAAGCTCCCGCCCTGGCCCGGCGCCGGCCCGGCCGCGAGCCGGGAGCGGGTGTCGGCGTCGGTCCGGGCCTGGTCCTCGGTCTCGAACGCCATCGCCACCCGGACGTCGCCGCCCGGCAGCGCCGCCGACGCGTAGCCGGCGATGGGGTGCACCTCACCGGCCGCCTTGATCAGCTCGCTCGCCCGGCCCTGGTCGGCCGGATCGGCCGCGGACATGGCGAGCGCGGAGCACGCCTGGTCGCCGGTGTAGGCGGCCGCGCTCAGCGCCGGCCCGGTCGCCGCGACGGCCTCGGCCACCGCGTCGTCCTCGTCGCCGCGGGCCAGGTCGGTGCGCTGGGCGAGGAAGGCGGCGTCGTCGCTGCCGACGAGCAGGTGGTCCTCCTCGTCGATCTGGAGCGCGGCCAGCTCGGGCGTGATCGAGCCGCCCAGCCGCTCGAGCAGGTCCACCCCGCCCTCCCAGACGCCGTCGGCCTCCTTGGGCTCGGCGAAGCCCGCGGAGCGCAGCTGCTCGCGCAGCCGGCCGATGTCGTACGACGCGGGCAGGCCCATGATCACCAGCGCGCCGTCGCGGCCCTGGGTGAACAGCTCCCAGTCGATGCTGGCGGGGGAGAAGCCCAGCGCGCGCTGGATGTTCGGGGCGGACTGGTCGAGCGCGGTCATCTGCACGAGGTCGTGGTCGTAGGCCTGGTCGAGGAGGTCGGTGACCTCGTCGGGCGTGGAGTCGACCGACAGGTCCAGACCGAGCTCGTCACGGACGCCGGCCCAGTCGGTCCAGCTGTAGCGCTCGGTCGACGCCGGCGCCAGCGCGACCGCCGCGGAGAACCGGCTCGGGTCCTCGCCGCGCAGCCGCCAGACCACCACCACGGCAGCGGCGGCGAGCACGGCCACCGCCACGACCAGGACCATCCAGCGGCGAGGCGTCACGGTTGCATACCCTAGGCCCGTGCCCGACATCCTCGCTGCCGGCGTGGTCGCATTCCGTCCAGGTCGTGAGGTGCTGCTCGTGCACCGCCCCAAGTACGACGACTGGTCGTTCCCCAAGGGCAAGCTCGACCGCGGCGAGCACCCCACCGCCGCCGCGGTGCGCGAGGTCGCCGAGGAGACCGGCGTCCACGTCCGGCTCGGCCCGCCGCTGCCGACCCAGCGCTACCCGGTCGCCCGGCGGAGCAAGACGGTGCACTACTGGACCGGCCGGGTGGTCGGCGACGACGACGTGTCGTCGTACCGGCCGAACGAGGAGATCGACCAGGTCGCCTGGGTGCCCGTCGACGAGGCCCCCGAGCGGCTGTCCTACGACCGCGACCGGGAGACCCTCGCCGACGCCCTCCGGGTCCGCCGCAAGACCCACGCGGTCGTCGTCCTGCGCCACGCCCAGGCCCGCTCCCGCGCGGCCTGGCGCGGTCCGGACGCCGGCCGCACGCTGCTCAAGGTCGGCGAGGCCGAGGCCGACCGCCTGGTCCCCCTCCTCGCGGCGTACGGCGTGACCCGGGTGGTCACCTCGACCAGCACCCGCTGCGTCCAGACCGTGCGGCCGTACGCCGAGACCGCCGGCTACGCCTTCGACCTGCGCCCCCGGCTGACCGAGGAGAACGCCGCCCCGCGCCCGGTCACCAAGCTCGTCCACGACCTCCTCGACCCTGACGGCCCGCCGTCCGCGGCCGAGAACGCCGTCCTGTGCACCCATCGCCCCGTCCTCCCGCTGGTCCTCGACGCCGCGGGCGTCGAGCTCGCCCCGGACGCCCCGCTGGCGCCGGCCGAGATGCTCGTCCTGCACGTGCGCAAGGGCCGGGTCGTCGCGGTGGAGCGACACCGGCCGCGCTGAGCGCGGCCGGACCGGACGCCCGTCCGTATTTGCCGCTCGTCGTGCTGGTCGCCGTTGACTCCCGCTGACCCGCGACGCACTGTCGATGCCCACCTCGGGGCCGGGCAGTGCGAACGCGAGGAGAGCACCCATGACGATCGTCACCCGCTGGTGTGCGTTGCTGGTCAGCACGATCTGCGCGGCGGTGTCCGTGCTCGCCGTGACGATGACCGCCGCGCACGCGACCGACTACGCGGTCGGCGGAGGCCCGACCGTCAAGCTCGTCGGGACGGGGATCTCGTTCAAGGTCATGCCCAGCGCGATCACCACGTCCTGCGCCTCGCACGCGATCAACGGAACGGTCGTGAACCCGGGCGTCAGCCGGGTCTGGGGAAGTCCCGCGGCGACGTTGACGTCGTCCACGGCGAGCAGCTGCGTGACCAATCCTGGATCGTTGCCGACCACCGTCACGCACCTCGGCACCTGGAACCTCGCCTTCACCGGGGCGTCCAACCCGGCCGGCACCGTCTGGCCGGCCCAGCTCGGCAACGTGAAGCTCTCGGTCGCGTTCGCCGGCTGCACCTACGCGCTGCAGGGGGTGATCCGCGGCAGCTTCGACGAGACCACCCAGCAGTTCACGCCGACGACGGGATCGTCGGGGCTGACGGTCGCGACCTCGCCGCCCCCGTCAGGGGCGCTGTGCACCACCTTGGACGTCCTGCCCGGAGATGACGTCGAGGTCGCCGGCTACTGGACCAACACCCCGCCGGCCGGCAGCACGCCCCTGGTCGGGTGGTCCGGCTACGCGGTCACCGGCGCGGGCGTCACCTTCATCGGTACCGGTGTCGGCTTCACCGACATTCCCGCCGCGCAGCCGGTGACGAGCTGCACGCCGTTCGACATGAGCGGCAGCGTCGTCTCGTCGGGCGCCTACCGCGCCTTCGGGTCGCCGGCCGTCTCGTTGCCGACGCGCACGATCAGCGGCTGCACGGGGCCCGCCACGCTCACGCCGTCCGGCACCTGGAACCTGACGGTGACCGGGGATCCCAACCCGGCCCGGACGGTCTGGCCGGTCCGGCTCACCGGCGTGACCCTGGCGTTCGCGCGGGCCAACTGTTCGTTCAGCATGTCCGGGTCTATCCAGGGCACCTTCAACGAGGCCAACCAGCGGTTCACCCCGTCGGCAGGGGCCTCGGGGCTGACGATCTCGACCAACCCGGTCGGCTCGCTGTGCGTGACCTTCGACTTCCAGCAGGATGACGAGATCGAGGTCGGCGGCTACTGGACCAACACCGCGACCGCGCTCGACTTCTCCTGAGCCCTCGGCGCCCACGCCTGGGTCGCCGATCGCAGCACGACGAGGGCCCCCGTCCCAGGGACGGGGGCCCTCGTCGTGTCCAGGGCGCGCTGTGCTCGGGCCTGCTCGCATCCAAGATATCCGATGTTTGTGGTGGCAGATCGCCATCCTCGGTGTTAGCGTGCGCCTGTGAGTCGGGTCACAGGGCAATAGACATCCGATCTTCAAAGGGGTAGGTGTGGTGAGCATCACAAGCAGGACAAGAATCGGCGTACGCCGTCGCCAGGTCCGGTTCCTGGCCGCGGCAGCCGTGTCCGCGACGGCGGTCTCGCTCGCGGCGGTCGTGCCGGCGCAGGCCGCGGGGCCGGTCGTGATCCAGGTGGCGAGCACCGGCGACGACGCCAACACGGGCGCGAGCGGGAGCCCGGTGGCCACGCTCCAGCGGGCCCAGCAGCTGGTCCGCGCGGCGCTGCCGGGTGCCGACGCGCCGATCACCGTCGAGATCGCGCCCGGCGACTACTACCTCAGTGAGCCCCTCGCGCTGACCACCCAGGACTCCGGTACGGCGCAGGCGCCGGTCACCTGGAAGGGCACCGGCGACGGCGTCCGCATCTCCGGCGGCCGGGCGCTGTCGTCGGCCTGGACGCCGAGCGCCGGCGACCCGTCGGTGATGGTGACCTCGGTGCCCGACGGCATCGACTTCGACGAGCTGTTCGTCGGCGGTCAGCGCCAGGTGATGGCGCGCTACCCGAATTTCAACGAGTCCGCCCCCCGGCTCGACGGCTCCACCTCGCTCAGCACGCTCAACGCCCGGTCGGCCGGCTGGAGCAAGCCGACCACGGGCTACGTCCGCGGGATGCACTGCCACGACTGGGGCAGCGTGTCGTTCACGATCACCGGCCGCACCGACGACGCGCTGGACCTGACGTACATCGGCGACAACAACCGCCCGCAGGACTGCAACCCGACCCAGCCGGCCAACAGCGGCGTGGTGATGGTCGAGAACATCAAGGAGGAGCTCGACACCGCGGGGGAGTGGTTCCTCGACAAGGACGAGCACCGGCTCTACTACAAGCCCGCCGCGGGCGTGGACCTCTCCACGGCCACGGTCGAGACCGGCGAGCTCGAGCAGCTCGTGACGGTCGAGGGCGCCAGCGCGGCCGACCCGGTCGCCCACGTCACCTTCGACAATCTGGACTTCCAGCGCACCCACCGCACGATGTTCGGCCCCGGCAACACGTTCGAGGGCATCTCGCGCGGTGACTGGTCGGTCGTGCGCAAGGGCGCGATCTTCCTGCAGAACGCCGAGGACATCACGGTGACGAGGTCGTCGTTCACCGACCTGGGCAGCAACGCCGTCTTCATGAGCGGCTACAACGACGGCAACAAGATCCTCGACAGCCGGTTCCGCAACTCCGGCGGCACCGACGTCCACGTCGTGGGCCTGCCGGACGCCGTGCGCAACTACGCCGGCAATTACTTCACCACGCCGCCCATCGACGACCTGGGCACCGGCCCGAAGTCGGAGAACTACCCCCGGAACATCCTGATCCAGGGCAACGACATGGCCAACAACGGTCACTACGAGAAGCAGACGTCGTCGATCAACATCGGCACCGCGCTCGACGTGACCGTCAAGGGCAACAGCCTCTCCGACAGCCCGCGGGCCTGCCTGAACTTCTCCGACACCACCTGGGGCGGCCACGTCATCGAGGACAACGACATCTTCGACTGCGTCAAGGGCAGCGGCGACAACGGCTCGATCAACGCGTGGGGCCGCAGCCGGTTCTGGAAGACCGGCGCGAGCGCCACGGCGTTCGCGAGCCTGGCCAGCGGCGTGACCTTCATGGGCAACACCGGCGGCCCGCTGACCGCCGTCCAGGCGCGGGAGATGGCCAAGCTCGACACGATCCGGCCGATCAAGATCGACCACAACCGGTTCTGGCACGACGGGGACTGGGCCATCGACCTCGACGACGGCTCCTCCCAGTTCGAGCTGACCAACAACCTGCTGCTCAAGGGCGGCATCAAGCTGCGCGACGGCTTCGACCGCACGGTGCGCAACAACCTGCTGCTCAACGGCTCCACCTTCGAGCAGGTCAGCTACATGCCCGGTGGTGACGTCATCGAGAACAACGTCACCTACGGCAGCACGCCGTGGAAGAACTGCTGCCAGCCCGACTACGCCGCCGCGCAGTACCAGGTCGCCAAGAACCTCTACTGGAACGCCGGCAAGCCCGTCATCGTGAGCCAGGGCAGCAACCAGCAGCTCTCCGCCGACGGCAGCACGATCAACACCGCCACCGGCTGGTACGCCGCGGGCTACGACCGGGACTCCGCGGTCGCCGACCCCAAGTTCGCCCACGCCGACGCGATCGACCGGTACGACTTCACGCTCGCGGCCGACTCGCCGGCCCTGGCGCTGGGCTACCAGAACTTCCCGATGACCTTCGGGGCGCCCGGTGCGGCGCTGCCGCCCAAGGCGGTGCTCGGCGCCAACGAGGACCCCGAGGTCCCGGCCCGGGACCTGGTGGTCGAGAAGTGGATGGGCGCCGACCTCACCCAGATCGGCACCAAGGCCGAGCAGTCGGCGTACGCCATCGCGGACTTCAAGGGCGTCAAGCTCAGCACCGTGCCGGCCACGAGCGACGCCGGCAAGGGCGGGCTCCAGACCAACGACCTGATCCGCACGATCAACGGCGTCGAGGTGACCACGCAGCGCAACACCTTCTGGCGCACCTACAACGCGCTCGCTCCGGGCGCCTCGCTCACGCTCGGCGTCCGCCGGGCCTCGACCGACGTCACGGTCGAGCTCACCAAGACGCTCGCGCCCGAGCTCCTCAACAACACGGCCGGTGTCGTCTACACCGATGGCGCGGGCAGCAGCGAGCACTGGCTGTGGCGGGGTGCGGCCGCCGGCGGTGCGAGCGCCTACCTCGACGACATCGACGCCACCCAGAACACCGGTGACAGCTGGTCGCTGGACTTCTACGGCACCGGGATCGACGTCATCTCGCAGGTGAACTCGGACCTGGGCGATGTCGAGATCAAGATCGACGGGGCCTTCTACAATACCCAGTCGTTCCAGAACGGCTCCCGGGTCCACCAGAAGACCGTGCTCTCGGTGACCGGACTCGAGCCGGGCAAGCACACGATCACCGGGACCAAGAAGACCGGCAGCTACATGATCGTGGACGCCTTCAAGACCCACCCCCAGCCGCTCGACGAGACGGCGCCCGAGGTGTCCGTCGTCGAGGCGCCGGAGGCCGGCGCGACCGGGTGGCAGACCGCCGCCACGACGGTGACCGCGACCGCGACCGACGCGCAGGACCCGGCGCCGGTGCTCGAGGTCAAGCTCGGCAGCGGGGACTGGACGGCGTACGCGGCGCCGGTGGTGTTCTCCGAGGACGGTCGCTGGGCCTACCAGGTCCGGGCCCGCGACGCGGCCGGCAACGTCTCGGAGCCGGTCGTCGGCGAGGTCGCCCTCGACGCCTCGGCCCCGGTCTCCAACGCCAAGGTCGACCAGGCGACCCGCAAGGTCACCCTCCGCTCGGCCGACGCCTTGTCCGGGCTCGACCGGATCGAGTACCGGATCGGTACGGGAGCCTTCGCGGCGTACACCGCGCCGGTCGTGGTCGGCAACGCCGAGACCGTGGTCGAGTACCGCGGCGTCGACGTCGCGGGCAATGTCGAGGAGTCCAGCACCGCCGTGGTCCCGGCCAAGGCCGACCCGGCCGTGGCCAGCACCACGAAGGTCACGCTGTCGCCCGCCGCGGTCAAGGTCGGCTCCCGGGCGAGCGCGGTGGTCACCGTGACCCCCACCTCCGGTACGGCGGTCCCCTCGGGCGACGTGGTCCTCGCGGCCGACGGTGTCGAGGTCGGCCGGGCCACCCTGGTGGGCGGCCGGGCGACGATCGCCTTCCACGCCACGGGTCCGGTCGGACGGCGCACCCTCACCGCCACCTACGCCGGTGACGCCGCGGTCCTCACCTCGACCGGCAGCGCCGTGCTGACGGTGGCCAAGGCCGCCACGGTGGTCCAGGCGAAGGCCACGGTGGTCAAGGCCGCCAAGAAGGCGAAGAAGGCCAAGGTCAGGGTCGCGGTGGCGAGTGCCGGCCAGCGTGGCGCGACCGTCCGGATCGAGGTGCGCCGGGGCGCGAAGGTCGTCAAGGTCGTCACCGTGCGGCTGACGTCCTCCGGCACCGCGACCTGGACCACGCCGCGGCTGACGAAGCCCGGCACCTACAAGATCCGGGTCACCGCGGCCGGCAGCGCCACGAGCGATGCCGCGACGACGGTGGTGAAGGTCAAGATCAAGAGGTAGATCGGCCCCCGGCACAAGCATCGACGGCCCCGGACCCTCAGGGTCCGGGGCCGTCGAGCGCCACCAGCGGCAGCGGCGCTGAGTCGCGAGGGCGACTACGAATCAGGCGTCAGTACGGCACGCCGCTCGCCAGCTGGCGTTCCGGCCCCAGTTCGGCGAGTAGTGCCGGTGGGTGAGCCAACTGCCGTCCTTGCGCTGGACCGAGAAGTCCGTCCAGCACAGGTTGCGGTTCAAGGGGGTCTGACCGATCCAGCCTTCGTCGTTCGCGCTGGTGGACACTGCAGCCAGCCACTGCGGATTCCCGCTGCCGTACCGGACGCGGTGCCTGATCTTGACGTTGCACCCGCGGGTGCCGTCGTGGAAGACGACCAGTCGGTCATCCTCGGGCCCCGACGCAGGGTTCGCCCAGAGGAGCCGGAAGGCGACCGCGCCGCTCGAGCACTTGTTGGTCTTCATGATGGCGTCGCAGGCGACGCCGTAGGGCAGGCCGCCCACCCTGCCGCAGCCCGTGGTGATGCTGTCGCCCGCCGCAGCCGAAGCTGGCTGGGCCAGTGGGATCACGAGGGCGCCGGCGACGGCGACGACCAGGATGAGATGCCGGACAAGTCGGTGCATTCCGTTCTCCGTCTTCCGAGTAAGTGAGCGGCGAACGTAACGCGCGCCACGGGCCGGCTCCACCCAGACCGCCACTGTTCACCGGCCGTTCAGATGTGCTGGACAGTTGCGTTACCGACGCTGCCTAACTTCACGGCTGTCCAGTACGTATCGAGGGGCCGCTGTGGGTGCCCCTCACCTCCGAGAGGCAAGTTCCTTGAACCTCAAGACCATCCGCCGCGCCGCGGTGCCCGGTGTCGCTGCTCTGGCCCTGCTCATGAGCGCCTGCGGTGCCTCGAACGAGTCCGGCTCCGGCGACGACAACAACGACTCCGGCGGCCTCAGCGGCACGCTCAAGGGTGGCGGTGCGACGTCGCAGGAGAAGGCCCAGGAGGCGTGGAAGACCGCGTTCCAGGGCAAGAACACCGGCCTCACCGTCGACTACCAGCTCCTCGGGTCCACTGATGGCCGCAACCAGTTCATCGCCAAGGCGCAGTCGTTCGCCGGCTCGGACTCCTACCTCAAGGACGAGGACCTCACCAAGGCCAAGGAGCGCTGCGGCGGGAACATCGTCGAGGTCCCGGCCTACATCTCCTCGATCGCCATCGCCTACAACCTCCCCGGCGTCGACGAGCTCAAGCTCGACGCCGAGACGCTCGCGAAGATCTTCGACAACAAGATCACCAAGTGGAACGACCCGGCCATCGCCGCCCAGAACGACGGCGTCGACCTCCCCGACCTCAAGATCACGCCCGTGCACCGCTCCGACGACTCGGGCACCACCAAGAACTTCACCGACTACCTCAACAAGGTCGCTCCGGAGGCGTGGAAGTACGAGGCCGAGGACGCGTTCCCGGTCTCCGGCGGCCTCTCCGCCGAGGGCACCTCGGGCGTGGTCAAGTCGATCACCGACACCGAGGGCGTCATCGGCTACGCCGACGCCAGCCAGACCGGCGACCTCAAGCACGTCTCGGTCAAGGTCGGCGACGCCTACGTCGCGCCGTCCCCCGAGGGCGCCGCCAAGACCGTCGAGGTCTCGCCGGTCGTCGAAGGCCGCGACGCCACCGACATCGCGGTGGACGTCGACCGCACCACGACCGAGGCCGGCGCCTACCCGGTCATCCTGCTGTCCTACCTCATCGCCTGCGAGAAGTACGACGACAAGGCCGAGGCGGACAACGTCAAGGGCTACTTCGAGTACATCGTCTCCGACGAGGGCCAGGCCGAGGCGGCCGACTTCGCCGGCTCGGCGAAGCTCGCTCCCGAGACCGCCAAGAAGGCCCAGGACATCGTGGCGGGCATCTCCGCCAACTGATCCATCCGGAGGGGTGGGGCCGCGCGCCGCGGCCTCACCCCTCCGGCCAGCCCCGCACGACCAAAACCCGAGCACGAAGGCGAACGACGTGACAGCACCCACCGCCGAGGCCGAGGATGCCCCCGCGGCCTCCTGGGCCAGCGTCCGCGGCGGGGTCGGCGACCGCATCTTCAGCGGCGCGGCCCTCCTGGCCGGTCTGAGCATCCTGGCCGCCCTCGCGGGGGTCTTCATCTTCCTGGCGATCAAGGGCATCACCGGCTTCACCAAGCCGGCCGAGGTCTACGGTCCACACGCCGAGAGCTTCATCGGCTATGTCGTCCCGCTGCTCGTCGGCACCTTCGCCGCATCGATCATCGCGCTGGTCATCGCGGTGCCGCTCGCGTTCGGCATCGCGCTGGTGATCAGCCACTACGCGCCGAAGTGGATCGCGGCGCCCGTGGCCTACGTGATCGACCTGCTGGCCGCCGTGCCGTCGGTCGTCTACGGCCTGTGGGGCGCGTTCTACCTGGCGAAGAAGCTCGTCCCGATGCACGAGTGGCTGCACGATCACCTCGGCCCGATCCCGGTCATCGGCCACCTCTTCGGCGAGCCGAGCCCGGCCGGTCGCACGCTGCTCACCGCCGGCATCGTGCTCGCGATCATGATCCTGCCGATCATCACCGCGATCACCCGCGAGGTCTTCTCCCGCACGCCGCGGCTGCACGAGGAGGCCGCCCTGGCCCTCGGCGCCACGCGCTGGGAGATGGTCCGGATGACGGTCTTCCCCTACGCCCGCTCCGGCATGGTCTCGGCCGTGATGCTCGGCCTGGGCCGCGCCCTCGGCGAGACGATGGCGGTCACCATGGTGCTCTCGGTCGGCTTCGACCTGTCCTGGAACGTGCTCGCCACCTCGAGCCCGACCTCGATCGCGGCCAACATCGCGCTCAAGTACCGCGAGCGGAGCGCCGACCTGCTCAGCGTCCTGGTCGCGACCGGTCTGGTGCTCTTCCTGCTGACCTTCCTGGTCAACTTCCTCGCCCGCTGGATCGTGGGCCGCAGCGAGAGGCGGATGGCTCGATGAGCACGCTCGAAGAGGTCTCGACGCGGGTCCACGTCCCGCTCGTCCAGCCGCGCCTGCCGCGGCAGGCGCCGGCCATCATGGGCGTCGTCGCGGTCGCCTTCGGCGCGCTGATGCTCGTGCTCGGCATGGGTGTCGTCGGGGCCGTCGTCCTCGCCGCGGTCGTCTACATCCTCGCGCTGCCGCTGTGGTCGCTGGCGATCGAGGGCCGGCGCAGCGCGACCGACCGGCTGATGACCGCGCTGATCTGGTCGGCCTTCGGTGTCGCCGTGGTCCCGCTCGTCTCGCTCATCTGGCGGGTCGTCAGCAAGGGCGCCGGCCGGATCGACGGCACGTTCCTGAGCTACTCGTTCTTCAAGACCCAGATCGACCAGCCGGTCGGCATCTACCACGCGATCATCGGCACCCTGCTGATCACGCTGGGCGCGACGATCATCTCGGTCCCGGTCGGGGTCATGGCCGCGGTCTACCTGGTCGAGTACGGCAAGGGCAACAAGCTGGCCAAGGCGATCACCTTCCTGGTCGACGTCATGACCGGCATCCCGTCGATCGTCGCGGGCCTGTTCGCGTTCGCCCTCTTCACGCTGATCTTCGGGCCGGCGTACGTCTCCGGGTTCGGCGGCTCGGTCGCCCTCTCACTGCTGATGATCCCCATCGTGGTGCGTGCCACCGAGGAGATGCTGATGCTGGTGCCCGACGAGCTCCGCGAGGCGGCGTACGCGCTGGGGACGCCGAAGTGGAAGACGATCGTGCGGATCGTGCTCCCCACCGCGCTCGGCGGCATCCTGACCGGCATCACGCTCGCGATCTCGCGGGTCATCGGTGAGACCGCGCCGCTGCTGCTCATCGCCGGGGCGACCGACCGCACCAACATGAACCTCTTCGACGGCGCGATGACGACCCTGCCGGTCCTCATCTACGGCCAGAACCTGCGGGGCGACGCTCCCGCGGAGGCGATCGCCTGGGGCGCCGCCTTCATCCTCATCGTCATCGTGATGGTGCTCAACCTCGCAGCACGCATCGTCGGCAAGATCTTCGCGCCCAAGAAGGGCTGAGAGGCAACACCATGGCCAAGAGCATCGACGTCTCCGACGTCAACATCTACTACGGCGACTTCCTCGCCGTGCAGGGCGTCAACATGACGGTCCGGGCCGGCGCGGTGACCGCCTTCATCGGCCCGTCGGGCTGCGGCAAGTCGACCTTCCTGCGCTCGCTCAACCGGATGCACGAGGTGATCCCGGGGGCCCGCGTCGAGGGCAAGATCGTGGTCGACGGGCAGGACCTCTACGAGGCCGGCGTCGACCCGGTCGCCGTACGCCGCCAGGTCGGCATGGTCTTCCAGCGGCCCAACCCGTTCCCCACGATGTCGATCTACGACAACGTGCTCGCGGGCCTCAAGCTCAACGCCGGCAAGATCAAGAAGGCCCAGGCCGACGTGGTCGTCGAGAAGTCGCTGCGCGGCGCCAATCTCTGGAACGAGGTCAAGGACCGCCTCAACAAGCCCGGCATGGGTCTGTCCGGTGGTCAGCAGCAGCGGCTCTGCATCGCCCGCGCGATCGCGGTCGAGCCGCAGATCCTGCTCATGGACGAGCCGTGCTCGGCGCTCGACCCGATCTCGACCTCGGCGATCGAGGACCTGATCCACGAGCTCAAGAACGACTACACGATCGTCATCGTCACCCACAACATGCAGCAGGCGGCGCGCGTCTCCGACGACACCGGCTTCTTCAACCTCAAGGCGACCGGCGAGCCCGGCCACCTGGTCGAGTTCAACCCGACCAAGAAGATGTTCGCCAACCCCGACGACCCGGCCACCGAGGCCTACATCTCCGGCCGGTTCGGCTGAGCCGGCAGGCTCTCGGACCAGACGACGACATGGGCATGCTGGACGGGCGTCGGGACGCCCGTCGTCAGTCCGTGCGCGCCTACCTGCACCGCTGGGTGGAGACCGCGGGAGCACAGCTCCTCGTGGTCGACCCCACCGATGACGGGGGAGCGCTCGCGGAGGCGATGGCGGGCCGCGGCGTGCACGTGACCTGGGTGGGGACGACCCTCGACGGCCTGGTGGCCTTCGGGCGCACCGACCCCCACGCCGTGGTGGTGGCCGCCGGTGCGCCGGGGATCCCGCCGGACGAGTTCGTCGGGCTGATCCGCCAGCACGGCTCGCCGTACGTGATCGCGGGGACGGGCGGGGTCGACGACCCCACCCCGGAGGCGGTCGGGCCGCTGATGCTGGCGGGTGCCTCGGCGGTGACGGTGCGGCCCTACGCCGCCCAGCACCTCTGGGACCTGCTCACCCACGCCCCGCGCTCGGTCGCCGAGCACGCGACGCTCGAGGTGGGACCGATCGAGCTCGACGCCACGGCGTACGCGGTGCGGGTCAACGGCGCCCGGATCGCCGACCTGCCGCTCAAGGAGTTCGAGCTGCTGCGCGCGCTCATGCTCTCCTCGCCGGGGGTGGTGACCGACGACGAGCTGCGCGAGGCGCTGTGGGGCGCCGACGGCAAGCGTCCGGGCGGCAACACCATCGCCATGCACGTCACCCGGCTGCGGACCCGGCTGGGCGATGTCGCCGACGTACGCCGGATCCGCGGGCGCGGCTACAGCCTGACCGTGGGCTGACCGAGCGGGCTCGGCCGGGTCGGTCAGGTCAGAGCAGGATCAAGCGGAGGATCTCGTAGGAGCCCCAGGCCGCGAGCGCGGCGGCCGGGAACGTCGAGACCCAGGCGGCGAGGATCGTGCGGGCCATGCCCCAGCGCACCGCCGAGAGACGCTTGGTCGCGCCGGCGCCCATCACCGCGGAGGTGATGGTGTGCGTGGTCGAGATCGGGGCGTGGAAGACGAAGGCGGTCGTGTAGAGCACACCGGCGCCGACCGACTCGGCGGCGAAGCCGCGCGGCGGGTCGAGGTGGATGATCTTGCGACCGAGGGTGCGCATGATCCGCCAGCCGCCGGCGTAGGTGCCGGCCGAGATGGCGCCGGCCGCGGCGAGCACGACCCAGATCGGCAGCGTCTCGATGTCGTAGGAGCCCGGGTAGGCGATCACCAGCGTCAGCAGGATGACGCCCATCGTCTTCTGCGCGTCCTGCAGGCCGTGGCCGAGCGCGAGCGCGGCGGCCGAGACGGTCTGCATGCCGCGGAAGCCGCGGTTGACCTTGTGCGGATTGCTCTTGCGGAAGATCCACAGGATCGCGGTCATCACCGCGAACGCGGCGAGGAAGCCGAAGAGCGGCGAGATCACCATCGGGATGAGCACCTTCTGCACGATGGTGTCCCACTTGACGCTGACCCCGCCGGCGATCGCGGCGCCGACCAGGCCGCCGATGAGCGCGTGGCTCGACGACGACGGCAGGCCGAAGTACCAGGTGATCATGTTCCAGATGATCGCGCCGAGCAGGCCCGCCATCACGATGACCAGGCCGTGGTGCACGCCCACTTGCAAGGTGCCGTTGGCATCCTCGATGGTGATCACGTCGGCGACGGTCTTGGCGACCTCTTGGCCGAGGAGCGCGCCGATGAAGTTCATCAGCGCGGCGAGCGTCAGCGCGATGCGCGGGGTGAGCGCCCGGGTGGAGACGGAGGTCGCGATCGCGTTGGCGGCGTCGTGAAATCCGTTGGTGTAGTCGAACGCCAGGGCGATGACGACCACGGCGATCACGATCGCCAGCGTGAGAGTCACAGACTCAGCTTTCCTTGACGGCGATCTGCTCGATGGTGTTCGCGACCTTCTCGAACGCGTCGATGGCGCCCTCGAGGGACTCGACGATGTCCTTGAGCTTGAGGATCTCGATCGTCGGGTACTCGCCGGAGAACAGCTTGGCGAGCGTACGACGGTGGTTGCGGTCGCCGGCGTTCTCGAGCCGGTTGATCTCGATCCAGTAGTCGTCGAGGGACTGCATCGACTGCAGGCGCGGCATCGCGGCCGCGGTCAGCTCGGCGCAGCGCTGGATGACGTCGACCTGCTCGGAGAGCTCGGCCGGCAGCTCCTTGACCTCGTAGAGCAGGATCAGGTCGACCGCCTCGTCCATCATGTCCATGATGTCGTCGAGGCCGGACCCGAGGGCATAGATGTCCTCGCGGTCGAAGGGCGTGACGAAGGTGCTGTTGACCTTCTTCACGATCTCGTGCGTCGTCTCGTCGGCGGCGTGCTCGGCGGCACGCATCCGCTCGGCGACGGAGTCCTTGTCCGAGGAGTCGGACAGCATCTCCGCAAGGAGCTCGGCGCCGCCCACGAGGTGCTGGGCGGACTGGGTGAAGAGGTCGTAGAAGGAAGTATCGACCGGACGCAGACGCAGACCCACATGGACTCCCGTTGAGGCGGAGGCGAACGCGCTCATGCTAGGGGGTCACCTTCTGGTGAACGCAACCCGCGGGGCCCCGTTCGGGGTGTGGCTCCGCGCACGTGACGCGTTGTCGCAGGTCAGCGCGGCGTGTCGGCCCTGCGGCGGCGTTGCTGCTCGATGAGCTTCTCCTGGAGGTGGTCGACCCCGTCGTTGCGCTTCCACTCGCCGTCGGTGCCCAGCTCCCACGCCTGGGTGGTCGGGGCGAAGGCGAGATCGAGCAGGCGTCGTACCTCGTCGCGGGAGGCGTCGGGGAGCCGGACGAGCACCTCGACGCGCCGGTCGAGGTTGCGGTGCATGAGGTCGGCCGAGCCGATCCAGGCGACCGGCTCGCCGCCGCCCTCGAAGGCGAAGATGCGGCTGTGCTCGAGGAACCGGCCGAGCACCGAGCGGACCTTGACGTGGTCGCTGAGACCCGGGACGCCGGGGCGCAGCGCGCAGATACCGCGGACCAGGAGCTCGACCGGGACGCCCTCGCACGAGGCGAGGTAGAGCGCGTCGATGGTCTCCTCGTCGACCACGGAGTTGGCCTTGAACCGGATCCCGGCCGGGCGGCCCGCCCGGTGGTGGGCGATCTCGGCGTGGATCTGCTCGACCAGGCCCGCGCGCACCGAGTCGGGGGCGACGAGCAGCTGCTCGTACGTCGCCTTGCGCGACCAGCCGGACAGGTTGTTGAAGAGGTGGGCGACGTCCTCGCCGATGGTCTCGTCGGTGGTGAGCAGGCCCAGGTCCTCGTACATCCGCGAGGTCTTGGGGTTGTAGTTGCCGGTGCCGATGTGGGTGTAGCGGCGGATGCCCTCGGGCTCGTCGCGCACCACCATCGCCAGCTTGCAGTGGGTCTTGAGGCCGACCAGGCCGTAGACGACGTGGCAGCCGGCCTGCTCCAGCTTGCGTGCCCAGCGGATGTTGGCCTGCTCGTCGAAGCGGGCCTTGATCTCGACCAGCACCAGCACCTGCTTGCCGGCCTCGGCGGCGTCGATGAGCGCGTCGATGATGGGGGAGTCGCCGGAGGTGCGGTAGAGCGTCTGCTTGATCGCGAGCACGTGCGGGTCGGCCGCGGCCTGCTCGATGAAGCGCTGCACCGAGGTGGCGAACGAGTCGTAGGGGTGGTGCACCAGGACGTCGCGCCGGCGCAGCGCCTTGAAGACGTCGACCGGCGCCGCCGACTCGACCTCGGCCAGGCGGGCGTGGGTGGCCGGCACGAACGAGGGGTACTTGAGGTCGTCGCGCGGCAGGTCGGCGATCGAGTGCAGCCCGCGCAGGTCGAGCGGACCGCGGACCCGGAAGACCTCCTGGGGGCTGATGTCGAGCTCGGAGACGAGCAGCTCGAGCACCGACGGCGCGATCGACTCCTCGACCTCCAGGCGCACCGGCGGCCCGAACTTGCGGCGCAGGAGCTCCTTCTCCAGCGCGGCGAGGAGGTTCTCGGCGTCGTCCTCCTCGACCTCGAGGTCCTCGTTGCGGGTGACCCGGAAGGTGTGCGCCTCGAGCACCTCCATGCCGGGGAAGAGCCGGCCCAGGTGGGCGCCGATGACGTCCTCAAGCGGGACGAAGCGGGCGTTGCCGAGCCCGACGAAGCGGTCGAAGTTCGAGGGCACCTTGACCCGGGCGAACAGCTCCTTCTCGGTCTTGGGGTTGCGGATGACGACCGCGAGGTTGAGCGAGAGCCCCGAGATGTAGGGGAAGGGGTGCGCCGGGTCGACCGCGAGCGGGGTCAGCACCGGGAAGATGCGGTCCTTGAACAGGCGCTTGCAGAACTTCTGCTCGTCGCGGTCGAGGTCGGACCAGCGGACCAGCTCGATGCCCTGCTCGTTGAGCTCGGGGATCACCTGGTCGTGGAAGGCGCGCGCGTGGCGGTGGCTCAGCTCGGTGGTGCGCTGCCAGATCGCCTCGAGCACCTCGAGCGGCATCATGCCGCTGGCGGCCCGGACGGCGAGGCCGGTCGCGATCCGGCGCTTGAGGCCGGCCACCCGGACCATGAAGAACTCGTCGAGGTTGCTGGTGAAGATCGCCAGGAAGCGGGCCCGCTCCAGCAGCGGGAGCGTCTCGTCCTCGGCCAGCTCGAGCACCCGCTCGTTGAAGCGCAGCCAGGACAGCTCGCGGTCGATGAAGCGGTTGTCGACGGCCTCGATCGCGGCGACCAGGTCGGCGTTCGGGATGCCGTCGAGGTCCACGGCCGCAGGGTCGGTGGCGAGGTCGAGGGGTCCGCCGCCGGACGGCGGGACGTCGAGCTCCGGCTGCTGCTCCAGGGACATGTGATCGAGTGTGGCAGTTGCGGGTGAACGCGAGGTGACGTCGCGGGGGACGCCGGGGCGCGGACCCCTCCTCCTGGAGGTGACTCACGGGTAAGTTGTGCTCGTGAACCTGCGAGCGACCCTCGAGGGCGGCGCCCTCAAGACCCTGCTGAGCCTGCCGGCGAAGGCGCAGCGCGCGCTCTCCGGCCGCCCGCTCGTCCTCGACGGGCAGACCCTGGCCCCCGACCTGCAGCTCCTGCTCGGGATGCAGAAGCTCGCCCGCCGCGGCGAGCTCGGCCACACCTCCGTGGCCGACGGGCGGGCCTCGATGAACGCCAACGCGGCCCTCGCCGGGGGCCGCCAGCCCATCGGCGCCGTCCGCGACCTCGTCGTCGCCGACCGGGCCGCCCGCCTCTACCTGCCCCACGGAGCCCGTCCCGCCGACCAGGGCACCCCGCTGCTGCTGTTCTTCCACGGCGGCGGCTTCCTCTACGGCGACCTCGACTCGCACGACGCGCCCTGCCGGGTGCTCGCCGAGGAGTCCGGCGTACCGGTGCTGGCGGTGGACTACGGCGTCGGCCCCGAGGCCGCCTTCCCGGCCGCCTTCGACGACGCCGAGGCCGCCCTGCGCTGGGTGCACGAGCACGCCGACGAGCTCGGCGTCGACCCCGCCCGGATCGGCGTCGGCGGCGACTCCGCCGGCGGCAATATCGCCGCCTGGACCGCCATCGCCGCCGCCCGCGACGGCGTCCCGCTGGCCTTCCAGCTCCTCGTCTACCCCTGCACCGACATCGACCGGGAGACCGAGAGCCTGCGCCTGTTCGGCGAGGGCCTCTACCTGACCGCCGAGTCGATGGAGATGTTCACCGCGACCTACCTCACGACCCCCGAGGCGCGCGCCGACGAGCGGGTCAACCTGCTCGACGTCACGCTGCCCGCGGGGCTCGCGCCGTCGTACGTGGTGACGGCTGGGTTCGACCCGCTGCGCGACGAGGGCGAGGCCTACGCCCGGCACATGGTCGACGCCGGCGCCGAGGTCGAGCTGCGCCGCTTCGTGGACCAGATCCACGGCTTCCTCAACATCGTCGGCGTCGGCCGCACCAGCCGCGCGGCCGTGCTCGAGATCGCCGGACGACTGCGGGAGCTGGCTACAGCTCGGGGCGGTACTCGCGCAGCTGACGGGTGAAGTCCGCCGCGTCCACCATCGACCCGTCGACCACGAACGGGTCGAGGTTGCGCCGCGGGAACCGCACCGCCCACCCGCTCTCGCCGGGCCGGCCGTCGATCTCGACCTGGGTCCCGGGCTTGCGGAGGTCGAAGCGGTAGGTCGTCTCGCCCTGCTCGACGTACACGATGCCGCGCACGACACTCACCTCGACCGGCACCACCCGCGTGCGCGCCGCCCCCCACGCCAACCCGATCGTCAGCGCGATCATCACGACCCCGAACGGCGTCGCGATCTTGCCGTTGAGCAGCGCCAGCAGCGCCACCATCCCGGCCACCACCGCCGTGGCTCCCAGCACCATCGACAGGATCCGCGGATCACTGCCGTCGCCCGTCAACCGGTCGCTGCCCGGCGCCGGATCCCCACCGAACAGGGACAACGAGCCGTCATCGGCCTCCAGCGCAGCCACCCGCTCCTGCGCCGCCGCCAGCTCACCCGTCAACGCCACGACCTGACCCTCCGCCGCCTCACAGCGCCGCAGCAGGTCGTCGCGCTCACTCCGGAGCGCCGTCGCCTCGTCGGGTTCTACAGGTCCGTTCGCCACTGCCGCAGCGCCTCCATGAACGTGTGCGGCTCGACCATCCGCGCGTCGATGACCACCGGGGACATGCTCCGCCGCAGGATCAGCACCCGCCAATTGCGCTGCCCCGGCGTACCGGTCTGCTCGATCTTGGTGTTCGGGCTCGTCAGGTCGAACTGGCTGTTGGTGTCGCCCACCGTCACCTTGAGCACGCCCACCTCGTCGATGTGGACGCTGCGCGAGGAGCTGCTCACCTTGAGCGCGTAGCCCAGCAGCACCGCTGCCACCACGGTCAGCGTCGCACTGAACCCGATGTCGTCCCACAGGCTGCCCTTGATCGCCATCCGGCCGACGACTGCGGCACAGGCCAGCGCGACCAGGATCGCGACGGGGGCCAGGCTGCCGCTGCCGCGCTTGGCGTGGAAGGGGATGTGCTTGGTGTGGGGGTGGGTGGGCTCGGGCTCCGGCTCGACCGCGGGCTCGGGGGTCGGCTCGGGGGCGGGCTCGGGCTGCAGGTCGACGATCGGCTCGGGCTCGGGCTCCGGGGTGGGCTCCGGGGTGGGCTCGGGCTCCTCGGTGTCCGGGTCGGGGTCGATCGGCTCGGTCTGGGCCTCTTCGAGCTCGGCCGCCTCGTCGATCTCGTCCGCTTCGTTTGCCTCGTTTGCCTCGTCGACGAGCTCGGCCGCGGTCCTCATCCGCCAGGGCGTGGGCGCCTCTTCGGGCTCCTCGACCGACGTGTCGTCGTACTCGGGGGGGAGGAGCTCGTCAGTCTCATCCGGCACCCCGACCTCGGCCACCGGCACCGACTCCGCCGTCGCGTGCCACTGCTCGAGCAGCGACGGCGGACGCTCCTCGTCCCTGACCTCCGGCTCGGGCTCGAGCTCCGGCTCGACCTCCGACTCGGCGACGGCCTCGGGAGCGGGCTCGACGGGACCGCCCTGCTCCGCGCGGAGCCGCGCCCGGATCTGCTCCATCTGCGCCGCAACGGACGTGAACGACGCGGATTCCTCGGGCGCCTCCGCAACCACCGGCTCGGCTTCGACGACCAGCTCGGCCTCGGGCTCCGCCTCGGGCTCCGGCTCGGGCTCCGGACCCGGCCCCGGCTCGACGATGATCTCGGGCTGGGGCTCGACCGCGGCCTCGGGCTCGATGACCGGCTCGGCCGGCTCCGGCTCCGGCTCCGGCTCAGCGGCCGGTTCGACGGCGGCCTCGGCGACCGGCTCGACGTCGGCCTCAGGTGCTTCCGCGTCGACGACCGGCTCGGGGTCGGGCTCAGGCTCGGGCGCGATGACGGCCTCAGGCTCCGGCTCGGGGTCGGGGTCGATCACGGCCACGGGCTCCGGCTCGGGGTCAGACTCGGGCTCCGGGTCGACGACCGGCTCCGCTTCAGCCACGGTCACCAGCTCGACCGGCTCCGGCTCCACCGACTCAACCAGCTCCACCGGCTCAGCGACCGGCTCGATAGCCGGCTCGACGACCGCCGCAGCCCCGTCCCCGTCCTCGCCCCGCAAACGTGCCTGGATCTCCGCCATCTGGCTCGCCAGCGCAGCCGTCTGCGCAAGCGCCCGCTCGCGCTCCTGCGCAAGCTCGGCAGCACGGGCCTCGGCGTCGGCGCGGGCGCGGGCCTGTTCGGCGGCGGCGGCTTCGGCGTCGGCGCGGGCCTGGGCGTGCTGGAGGGCGCGCTCTTCGGCGCGGACGAGGTCGGACTGGAGGGTCTCGACGGCGGCGGCGTGGGTGGCGGCGGAGTGCTCGAGCTCGGTGAGGGCGGCGGCGGCGCGCTGCTCGGCCTCGGTACGGGCGTTGGCGGCTTCGGTGGCGAACTCGGTGGCGAGGGCGAGGGCCTCGGTGGCGGCCTTCTTCTCCTCGGCGAGGGCGGCGGCGGAGCTGTGGGCGGAGGCGGCGGCGGCCTGGGCCTCGGTGGCGAGCTCGAGCTGCTCGCGGGCGGCTTCCTCGGCGAGGCGGCGGGCTTCGTGGGCCTCTTCGGCGCGGCGGGCCTGCTGGGTGGCGGACTCGTCGGCGGCGACGCGGGCGGCGGCCTGGGCCTCGGCGCGGCCGGCGGCGTCCTCGGCGCGGCGCTCGGCGGCCTCGGCGGTCTCGAGGGCGAGGCGGGCGAGCTCGGCTTGTTCGAGGGCGGCCTGCTCGGCGAGCTGGCGGGCCTGCTGGGCTTCTTGGGCCAGGTGGGCGTGCTCGGTGGCGGCGAGCTCGGCGACCGCGCGCTCCTCGACGGCCTGGCGGGCGAGGGCGCCGTGCTCCTCCGCGCTGGCGGCGGCCTGCTCGGCGAGCATCCGGGCGCGCTCCTCGGCGGCCTCGGCGGCGCGGTGGGCGTCCTGGGCGAGGGCGGCCTGCTGGCGGGCGGACTCCTCGGCGAGGGCGCGGGCCTGGGCGATCTCGGCGGAGGTACGTTCCGCGGCCTCGCGCTCGGCCAGCATCCGGCGGGCGAACTCGGCGTGCTCGGCGGCGCTGACGGCGGCGGCCTCGGCCATGACCCGGGCGCGGTCCTCGGCGGCGGCGCGCTCCTCGTGGGCGACGCGGGCGGCCTCGGCGTACGTCTCGGCGGCGGACTCCGCCTGCTGGCGGGCTCCGGCGGCGACGGCGGCGAGGTCGGCCTGCTCGCGGGCGTTGGCCTCGGCGGCCTCGCGGGCGGCGTGGGCCTCGCTGGCGCGCTCGGCCTGCTCGACGGCGTGGCGTTCGGCCTCCTCGCGGCGGGCGGACTCGGCGTCGGCCAGCTCGGCGCGCTCGCGGGCGGCGCGCTCGGCGGCCTCGCGGGCGGCGGCCTCGGTACGGGCGAGCTCCTCGGCCTCGGCACGGGCGCGGTGCGCGGTGGCTGCGGTCTCGGCCTGCTCCTGCGCGAGGCGGTCGGCCTCGGCGCGGGCCTCGCTGGCGCGCTGGGCGGCCTCCTCGGCGGCAGCGCGCTCGGCGGCCTGCTCGGCGGCGGCCAGCTCGGCGTCGCGGCGCAGGCGCGCGGCGAGGGCGGCGACCACCTCCGCGTTGTCCGGTACGACGACCTCGGGCTCCGCGCGCGTACCGTCCTCGGCCGCGACCGGCGGCGCGGACTCGACCAGCTCGGCCTCGATCTCGGCGCGCGCGTGGGCGAGGACCTCCGACGGGCGACGCGGTACGTCGGCCGGCTGGTCGATGTTGGGGATCGGCTCCTCGAGCAGCGGCGGCTCGACGAACTCCTGCAGCGGCCGCGCCTCGGGCCGCGGCGCGGAACCCGCGCCGGGACGCCGGCGCAGCCGGGCCAGGCCCTTGGGCTGGGGGACCGGGGTCGGCTCGGCGAAGCCGCCGTCGAAGGCGTCGGCGATGACGCGCTGGCCGGCCTCCTCGGCGGTACGACGGTGGTCCGGCAGGTCCGCGGTGGCCGGGTCGAAGTCGGCGTGCGGTTCCGGGGCGGGCTCGGGCTCGACCGCCTCGGCCTCGACCGCCTCAGGCTCGACCGCCTCGGGCTCGATGGGCTCCGGCTCGGGCGTGGGCTCCGGCTCGATCACGGCCTCGGGCTCGATGATCCAGGTC
Organism: Pimelobacter simplex; assembly: GCF_024662235.1. Taxonomy (GTDB): domain Bacteria; phylum Actinomycetota; class Actinomycetes; order Propionibacteriales; family Nocardioidaceae; genus Nocardioides. Next base: position 3,940,699 of record NZ_CP096276.1, on the reverse strand, counting down.
TCGGACGTGAGGGGGTCGAGGTCGGCCTCGACCTCAGCAACGGGCTCAGGCTCCGGCTCGGGCTCAGGCTCCGGCGCGGGCTCCGGCGCGCTCAGCCCGTGCCGCTCACCGAGCGAACGACTGGTCGAGCGGGAGATGACCGCAGCCCAGTCACCGTCCTCGGCATCGGCGACATCGACGGCGTCGACGGGACCGTCCCCGTCCTCGTCACCCGCGGCCGTCGGCGAGGGAGCCGGCGCCACGTCGGACTCGGACCGCATCCGCTCCAACCGGTCCGTCAGCGTCCCCCGCAGCGACGGGTCGTCGCTCGCGGGAGGGGTGACCTCGAACTCCTCGGGCGCGATCTCGGTCAGCGGGCGACCCAGCGAGCGGTCGATGACGTCCGACCAGTCCCCGGCGCGCGCCTCGGGCGCAGGAGCCTCAGGAGAAGCAGCAGGAGCTGCAGCAGCAGGCTCGCCCGGAGCGTCGTCCTCCGGCGCGACCGAGGTGTTGCTGCGCCGCAGCAGCTCGGCCACCTCGTCCGCGTCGAGCTCGCCGGCATCGGGAGCCTCGTCCTCGTGGCGGCGCCACAGCCGGCCACGGCGTCCCCGACCGCGCGCGGGGCGCGCGTCATCGAGCCGGGAGTCCTCGGGCTCCGGCTCGTTGTCGGTGACAGAGCTCATGTCAGGTAAATCTACTCAGCCGCAGGGGGGTTACGGCGAAACTTGGGAAACGTCCGGTCGGCGGTACTGGACGTGGGTGTCCGCTGCAGCGTGGCCGAAGCCGAGGCCTTCGTACAGTCGCCGCGCCGGTTCGTTGTCGGACTCGACGTACAGGAGCACCTCGGCGACGCCTCGGGAGGCGAGGTGCTGGAGGCCGGCGAGGGTGAGCACGCGGCCCAGGCCGCGGCCCTGGGCGGCGGGGGAGACGCCGACGACGTAGACCTCGCCGGTGTCCGCGTCGTGCTGCTTGGTCCAGTGGAAGCCGAGCAGCTCGCCGTCGTCCGCGACGGCGAGGAGCAGGCCGGCGGGGTCGAACCAGGGCTCGGCCATCCGCTCGGCCAGGCCGGCCTCGTCGAGGGAGCCCTGCTCGGGGTGGTGGGCGAAGGCGGCGGCGTTGACCGCGAGGAGGGCGGTGGCGTCGCCGGAGCCGTAGTCGCGGATCCGGATGCCGTCGGGCACCACGTTCCCCGCCAGCGGTACGGCGGTCGGCCGGCGCATCACCCACAGCTCCCGGGTGCGGGCGAACCCCCAGCGGGCGGCGAGCGCCGCGGCGGCGGGGTGGTCGCCGTGCGACCAGGCGGTCAGCGGGCCCGGCTCGGCGACCGCGAGCCCGCCCAGCGTGCCGGCCACGCCGCGTCCGCGCGCGGCGGGCGCGACGGCGAGGTCGATCTCGTCGTCGCGGCGCAGGGCGAAGCCGTCGGCGGCGACCCAGGCGCCGATGCCGTCGAGCCCGTGGTGCTTGAGGCGCAGGGTGGCGGCCTCGTCGAGCGGGTCGGTCCCGTCGGCGTCGCGGCAGGCCTCCCGCACGCGGTCGATCGCGTCGAGGGCGGGGGTACCGGTCAGCAGGGGGAGGTCCGGGGTCACCTCGCGACGCTATCGCGCGAGCCCCTGCCCCCTCTTACCCGCGACCTCGCGACGCGGTAGGAATGGCCCATGAAGCTGAGCCGCGCGGTGGGTGGGGCCGCCCTCGCCCTCGGAGCGGTCGCCGCGCGCGACCTGGTCCAGAAGAAGCACGCCCTCCAGCGCAACTTCCCGGTGATCGGCCATGCCCGCTACCTGCTGGAGAAGGTCGGTCCCGAGCTGCGTCAGTACATCGTGACCAGCAACGAGGAGGAGCGGCCGTTCAGCCGCGACCAGCGGACCTGGATCTATGCCTCCAGCAAGGAGCAGAACTCCTACTTCGGGTTCGGCACCGACGTCGACGTCGAGCACACCCAGGGGCACGCCTACATCAAGCAGCGCACGTTCGCCGACCAGCTGCCCAGCGACCAGGACCACGACTGGACGCTGCCGAGCGCCAAGGTGCTCGGCGGGCCGCGCGGGCGGGCCCGGGCGTTCCGGCCCGGCTCGGTGGTCAACGTGTCGGCGATGAGCTTCGGCTCGCTCTCGCCCAACGCGATCACGGCGATCAACAAGGGGGCGGCCGCCGCGGGCTGCCTGCACAACACGGGCGAGGGCGCGATCTCGCCGTACCACCGCAACGGCGCCGACCTCACCCTCCAGATCGGTACGGCGTACTTCGGGTGCCGCGACGAGCACGGCGCCTTCTCGCTGCCGCGGCTCAAGGAGATGGTCGCCTCCGCGCCGGTCCGGGCGATCGAGATCAAGCTCAGCCAGGGCGCCAAGCCGGGGCTGGGCGGGCTGCTGCCGGCGGCGAAGGTGACGGCCGAGATCGCCGAGATCCGCGGCATCCCCGAGGGCCGGGACTGCGCGTCGCCCTCGCGCCACACCGCCTTCCACGACGTCGACTCGATGCTCGACTTCGTCGAGATGATCGCCGCCGAGACCGGGCTGCCGGTCGGCATCAAGTCGGCCGTCGGTGCGATGGACTTCTGGGAGGAGCTGGCCCGGCTGATGCTGCCGCGCGAGCGCGGGGTCGACTTCATCACCGTCGACGGCGGCGAGGGCGGTACGGGCGCGGCGCCGCTGATCTTCGCCGACTCGGTCTCGGTGCCCTACCGGATGGGCTTCTCCCGGGTCTACGGCACGTTCGCCGAGCTGGGGCTGACCGATGACATCACGTTCATCGGCTCGGCCAAGCTGGGCTTCCCCGACAACGCGGTCGTCGCGTTCGCGCTGGGCGCCGACATGGTCAACGTGGCGCGCGAGGTGATGCTGTCGATCGGCTGCATCCAGGCCCAGAAGTGCCACACCGACCACTGCCCGACCGGCGTCGCCACCCAGAACCCGTGGCTGGTGCGTGGCCTCGACCCGGTCTCGAAGGCGGAGCGCTGCGCGGTCTACCTCCGCACCCTCCGCAAGGAGCTCACCCGGGTCTCCGCGGCGGTGGGTGTCGCTCACCCGGGGCTGATCACGACGGCGGACGTCGACATCTTCAACGGCGACTACGACGCCCGCTCGCTGGCGTCGGTCTACGGCTACAAGGAGGGCTGGGGCGAGCTCGGCCCGGAGCTGCGGGAGCAGGTGCGCCGGCTGATGCACACCGCCGACCACTTCGACGAGCAGGGCCGGACGTCCTAGGGCGGGGCCTAGGCGTCCTGCTGGTCCCGCTCCGCCACGGTCGCGGCGTCGGCCTCGGCGGCGGCCTCCTTGGAGGGCAGCACGAACCGGTAGCCGACGTTGCGCACGGTGCCGATGAGGGTCTCGTTCTCGGGCCCGAGCTTGGCGCGCAGCCGGCGTACGTGGACGTCGACGGTGCGGGTGCCGCCGAAGTAGTCGTAGCCCCAGACCTCCTGGAGCAGCTGCTGGCGGCTGAACACCCGGCCCGGGTGCTGGGCGAGGAACTTGAGGAGCTCGAACTCCTTGAACGTCAGGTCGAGGGTGCGCCCGCCGACCTTGGCCGTGTAGGTCGCGTCGTCGACGACGACCTCGCCCGAGCGGATCACGTGGGCCTCGGGGTCGGCGGCGTCGCGGGCCGCGGCGAGGCGGCCGACGGCGAGCTTGATCCGGGCCTCGAGCTCGGCCGGGCCGCAGGTGTGCAGGACGACGTCGTCCATGCCCCAGTCGTGGTTGACGACGGCCAGGCCGCCCTCGGTCACGATGAGCAGGACCGGGACGTCGGTCCCGGTCGTGCGGATGAGCCGGCACAGGTCGCGGGCGCCGGCCAGGTCCTGGCGGCCGTCGACGAGGAGCAGGTCCGCGTCGGGGGCCTCGAGCAGCGCGCTGCCCTCGGCGGGCAGGATCTTGACCTGGTGACCCAGGAGGGCCAGACCGGGCAGCACCTCGGCCGAGGGTTGCAGTGCGCTGGTCAGCAGAAGGAGAGTGCTCACGCTGGCCTCCTCACCGGCATCACCGCGATCGCGGGCGCCGAGTCGAGAGACCGAAACGCAACGCTGGGTCCCGGCCAGTTTTCTGGTGAGGGACGATACCGAAACAACAGTGCAACGGGGAAGGGTCGCCGAGGTGAATGAGACGCAGGTCATCCGGGTCCGCTACTGGGCCGCCGCCCGGGCGGCAGCGGGTCAGGCGGAGGAGGAGGTCGCGGCGCCGGGACCGGTGACGCTGGCCGACCTGCGCACCGAGCTGGTACGACGCCACGCCGGAGGCCGCTTCCCCGAGGTGGTCCAGGTCTGCTCGGTGCTCGTCGGCGAGCGGCCGGTGTCGTCCGAGGATCCGGCCGCCGTCGTCCTCCAGCCGGGCGACACGGTCGAATTCCTGCCGCCGTTCGCGGGCGGATAGGAGAAAGGCCGTCCCCTAGACTCCCTTCCGCCGTTGACGCATACGACGACAGCGGAATGCAGAGGAGACCCGTGCCCCACCAGACCACCCCGCGACCGCCCACGGCGGTGACGGGAGACGGCAGCACCGGCGTCGTCGAGCGCCGTGCGGTCACCGTCTTCGTGGTGCTGCTGGCCGCCGTCCTGGCCGCCGCCGCGGCGCGCGGCCCGGTGCTCGCGGCCATCGCGGTGGGCCTGGCCGGGGCCGTGATGGCGCTCGCCGTCCTGGGCCGGGAGCGGATGGCGCTCCTGGCGATGATCGGCGCCTTCGCGACCGCGCCGATGTACAAGGGCATCGCGCCGAGCCCGGACACCCCGATCACACCGACCGACCTGCTCTTCGGCGTCGCGGTGCTGCTGCTGGTGCCGACGCTGATCGGCCGCCCGGTGCGGCTGCCGATGGGCTATGCGCTCGGCGTCCTCATCATCTTGACCACGGGCATCCTCTCGACCGTCTTCTCGCCGTCGCCGATCATCAGCGCGCTGCAGTTCTTCCAGTGGCTCGTCGTCCTGGTCGGCCTGGTCGGTCTGCTGGCGATCTGGGCGCCGGGCTGGCGGATCATCGACACGCTCGTGTGGAGCTACGTCGCCGGGCACATGCTGAGCGTCGTGTACTCGCCGGTGGGCGACAAGATCGCCAACCGCGACGTGGGCCTGACCCACCACCCCAACGCCTTCGGCGAGGCCGGCGTGATGGCCTTCGCGCTGACCATGTACCTCTGGAAGCGCCACGACGCGGTCTGGTACCGCGTGCTCGTGGCCGGCTGCGCGGCCCTCTCGGTCCTCTCCGTGGTCACCAGCGGCAGCCGCGCCGCGGCGGCGGTGGTCGCCGGTCTGGTCGTGATGATCCCGTTCGTCGAGCGCTCGGCGGTCAAGGGCTTCCTGCTCGCGCTGCTGATGGCGATCGGCATCGTCTCGCTGCCGCTGCTCATCGACAGCTCGGGCGACTCCTCGGCGCTGAGCCGGCTGGCCGGCTCGGGCGACGCGATCGTGGCCGACAACGCGCGCCTCAACGCCCAGGACTTCGGCATCGAGATGTTCCTGTCGCACCCGGTGCTCGGCAACGGGTTCGCCGAGACGATCTACGTCCACAACGTGGTGCTCGGCGTCGCCGCGAGCATCGGTCTGGTCGGCCTGGTCGGCTACCTGATGGTGCTGTTCGTGATGGCCCGGCCGATCATCGGCAACCACCCGCGGCGCCGGCTGACCTATGTCGCGTGGGCGTTCATCGCGATCACGCCCACGGTGCCCGCGCTCGAGGACCGCACCCTGTGGGTCGCGATGGCCCCGGCCATCCTCGTCGCGATGAACATGCGCCGGCTGCGTCCCGACGACCCGTTCGACGTCGACCCGCCCGACCCGGAGACCGAGGCTGCCGAGGCCGCCGAGGCCCCCGGCGTGCCCGTCCTGACCGCCACCACCACCGCCACGGAGACCTCGCGATGAGCAACGGCCCCGACCAGAGCCTCAAGAACCGGGTCCGCGAGCGGGCCAAGCTGGCCATCCGCGGCGGCCTGCACCGGCTCGACCTCGACGTGAGCAAGGGCGTCTACACCCGCCAGGTCGCGCGCACGCTCGCCGCGCGCAGCGCCGACACCGTCCTCGACATCGGCGCCAACGTCGGGCAGTACGCCCTCGGCCTGCGCCGCTCCGGGTACGGCGGCCGGATCATCAGCTGCGAGCCCCTCTCGGGTGCCTACGCCGAGCTCGAGCGCCGCGCCCAGCGCGACCCGCACTGGCACCCGGTCAACGCCGCCGTCGGCCGCGAGCCGGGCACGATCGACATCCACGTCGCGGCCAACTCGTACTCCTCCTCGATCCTCGACATGACCCAGGCGCACCTCGACGGCGCGCCCGACTCGGCGTACGTCGCCGTGGAGCGCGTCGACGTCACGACGGTGTCCGAGCTCGTCGAGCGGTTCGCGGTCGACCCGGCGCGCACGCTGCTCAAGATCGACACCCAGGGCTACGAGGCCGAGGTGATCGCGGGCGCCGGCGACCTGCTGGGACGCTTCGACGCCGTCCAGCTCGAGGTGTCCTTCGTCGAGCTCTACGAGGGCCAGCAGCTCGCCGAGCAGTCCGTCGCCGTGCTGCGTGAGCACGGCTACCGCCTGCAGAGCCTCGAGACCGGATTCTCCGACCCGACCGGACGCCTCCTGCAGGCCGACGTCCTCGTCGTGCGGGACCACTGACCACCCACCGCAGCACCCCCCACCGACAGGAGACCCCCTGTGGCACGTCCGCTCCAGACCGCCATGGCCAGCTTCCGGATCAAGTCGAAGGTCGCGATCGCCAAGATCGGCGTCGACAGCCGGCGGCTCGACACGCTGGTCAACCTGCCGAAGATCGAGACCTGGCGGCGCGAGCACGTCCCGGACGGCACGCCGGCCTTCGCCGAGCGCACCGCGATGTACGACCACGTGCACGCCTCGCTCATCGGTGAGGCGCCGATCGACTACCTGGAGTTCGGGGTCTTCCAGGGCAGCTCGCTGCGGCACTGGGTGGAGATGAACCACCACCCCGAGTCGCGCTTCTTCGGCTTCGACTCCTTCGAGGGCCTGCCCGAGAACTGGAAGCGCTTCGACGGCCGGATGGTCAAGGCGCACTTCGACGTCGACGGCGCGCTGCCCGACATCCAGGACGAGCGGCTCTCGTTCGTGCCCGGCTGGTTCCAGGAGACGCTCGACCTCTTCCTGGAGAAGTTCGACCACGACCCGCAGCGCCAGCTCGTCGTCCACGTCGACTCCGACCTCTACTCCTCGGCGCTCTACGTGCTGACCCGGCTCGACGCGCTGCTGGTGCCCGGCACGATCGTGCTCTTCGACGAGTTCTCCTCGGTGCTCAACGAGTTCCAGGCGCTCGACAACTACTGCTCGGCCTACATGCGCGAGTACGACGTGCTCGCCTCGGCCTGGCACTACTTCGGCCACCTCGCGATCAAGATGCGCTGAGCCGGTCCCGGAGCCGCCGCCGTCGCGGGCGGCCGCACCGCGGAGCCGCCGCGGGCGGCCGCCGGGACCCGGGGTAACACGCTGTCCACCGTGCTGGGCGCCGCTTGACGTCGCTACCACGCCGTCCCAGCACGTCTTTTGCGACGACAACCGCCGACCAGCACCATGAACAGCGTGTTACCCCGGCGCCGGCCGCGCACCGGCGGCGCGCTCGGCCGCGCGCCCACCCCGACCACGGCCCCCACAGCGACCGCGCCAGAGCGACAGAACCCCCGGGCCGATCGGCCCGGGGGTTCTCTCCCGTGCGGTGGAGGAGCGAGCCGCCGATCAGGCGACGTCGGCCTCCGGCGCGGCGGCTCCGTAGAGCGGCTGCGCGAGGTCAGGGGTGTGCACCCGCTGGCGGCGGGGGCGCGGCTGGGCGAGCTGGAGCGCGCCCTCGAACGTCATCGGCTGCTTGAGGCCGAAGGTGATGAGCACCGTGAAGAGCAGGATCTTGAAGTCCAGCCGGATGCTCGCGTCGCGCGCGGTGCGCATGGAGTAGGCCGACTCGAGCACCAGGCGCTGGTGGTCGTCGATGTCGTGGCGGCCGATGAGCTGGGGGAGACCGGTCAGGCCGGCCGGGGTCTCCCAGCGGGTGTCGATGTCGCCGTGCTGCTCGGTGAGCGCGTCGCGCACCACGTCCGTGAGCGGACGGGCGCCGACGATGCTCATCTCGCCGCGCAGCACGTGGACGAACTGAGGGATCTCGTTGAGACCCAGCCGGTCCAGCACCCGCCCGATGGGGGTGTAGAGCGGCGAGTCCGGCGGAGTGTTGAGGAAGCGACCGGCCTCGACCGGAGCGACCACCTTGTTGGCATTGGGCACCATGACCCGCAGCTTGACCATCTCGATGGCGGTGCCGGGACCGACCCAGCGCCGCGAACGGTAGTAGATCGGACGGCCGGAGAGCACCAGCACGGCCAGTGCGGCCATGAGCACCACAGGTACCCACACCACAGCGGCCAGGCAGATGACCACGACGTCGAACGCCCGCTTCTTCACGCGCAACCTCCACTCGTCCCCGGTTGCGGGATGAGGCCGTCCCGCGAACACCTCAACGAGCGAGTCACGAATGAGATACGAGTCTCACCACAACTTTGTGAGGCTTTTCCGATCACGTCACCGGCGCTCCACCTGAGCGGCCAGCAGCCGCTCGAAGCGGGAGGCGCACCCGGCGAGCGCGAACTCCTGCTCGGCGAGGTCGCGGGAGGCCTCCCCGAGCTCGTCGCGCAGGTCGCGGTCGGCCAGGACGCCGCTCACCCAGCGCGCCGCCTCGTCGAGCGAGGCGTCGGCCGGGGGGAGGACCAGGCCGCCGGCCCGGTTGACCAGGGCCGAGGCGAGGTTCTCGCCCGGCATCAGGCCGAGCACCGGGCGGCCGGCGCAGAGGTAGGACAGGGTCTTGGAGGGCACCGAGAAGGCACCCGCCTCCTGCTCCAGCAGCACGACGAGCACGTCGCCGCTGCCGAGCACCTCGGGCAGCCGCTCGTAGGGCTGGAAGGGCAGCAGCGTGACCGGTACGCCGAGCCGGTCGGCCTCGGCGCGCAGCACCTCGACCGCGGGCCCCTCGTTGACCACGACGAGCCGGACCGGCGTACCGGCGTCGTGCACGGCGCGGGCCAGGCGGACCAGCAGGGCCGGGTTGTGCTTGAGGCCGAGCGTGCCGGAGTAGACCATCGTCGGCACGTCGTCGAGCTCGTGCTCGATCGACCAGTCGTTCTTGCGCTCGGTCGGGACGATCTCGTCGAGCGGGGCCCAGTTGGGGATCACGGTGACCTTGTCGGCCGTGCCCCACTTCTCGTGGACCGGCACGAACGACGGCGCGATGGCCACGATCGCCGAGGCCCGGCGCGAGCACCAGCGCTCGGCTACCTCGAAGGCCCAGGCCACCACGGCGAACCGCTTGGGCAGCTTCTTGCCGGTGAACGACTTGACCGCGACGGCGTAGACGTCCTGGTGCCACAGTACCCACGGGCGGCGCAGCACGGCCATCGCGAACGCGAAGATCACGAGCGTCGGGATCTGCACGTTGGACACCATCACGATGTCGGGGTTGACCTGGCGCACATGGCGGACCAGCTCGCCGCCCCGGCGCAGCTCACGGCCGAGCCGCTGGAGCAGCCGCTGGTTGTCGACCGGCTTGGCGCCACCGATCCCCTCGAAGGTGATCGCCTCGCCCGGGCCGGCGGCGAGCCGGCCCTTGCCCGAGACGTAGCCCTCGACGAAGGAGTGGGTCACGACGTGGCCCCGGCGGGAGAGCTCGCGGCTCAGCTCCGCCTGGAAGGGGTGCCCGCTGTGGTCGTGGACGAGGATCCTCACCGGACGTACCCGGTCAGCCCTGTGCGCGCTTGACCTGGTCGTAGACCCAGGCATAGGTCTTGGCCAGCCCGTCGGCGAGGCTGATCGACGGCTCCCATCCGAAGACCTCGTTGATCATCGTGTTGTCGGAGTTGCGGCCGCGCACGCCCTGGGGCGCGCTGAGGTCGTACTTCCGCTCGCACTTGATGCCCGCGATCTCCTCGACGATCGAGTAGAGCTGGTTGATCGAGACCAGCTCGGCCGAGCCCAGGTTGATCGGGTCCTCGAGGTCGCTGGCCAGGATCATCTGGGAGCCGCGGACGCAGTCGTCGATGTACATGAACGAGCGGGTCTGCTCGCCGTCGCCCCAGATCTCGAGCTCGTGCTTGCCGGAGATGACCGCCTCGGCGATCTTGCGGCACACCGCGGCCGGGGCCTTCTCGCGACCGCCGGTCCAGGTGCCCTCGGGCCCGTAGACGTTGTGGTAGCGGGCCATCCGGGTGACCAGGCCGAAGTCCTCGCGGAAGTGGCGGGCCATCCGCTCGGTGAAGAGCTTCTCCCAGCCGTAGCCGTCCTCGGGCATGGCCGGGTAGGCGTCGGACTCCTTGAGCGCCGTCACCGACGGGTCGGTCTGCTTGTCGGCGGCGTAGACGCACGCGGACGAGGAGTAGAAGTAGCGCTCGACGTCGTACTTCTGGGCGGCCTGGAGCATGTGCGTGCTGGTGAGCACGGTCAGCATGCACAGGGCCTTGTTGTTCTCGATGAAGCCCATGCCGCCCATGTCGGCGGCGAGCATGTAGACCTCGCGCGCTCCCTTGGTGGCCTGCTCGGCGTTGTCGAGGAGCGACAGGTCCGCGACGCCGTTCTGGGCGTCGGCGTGCACCTGGTACCACTCGTCCACCGGCTTCACGTCGATGGCGCGCACCGTCTTGCCCTGGGCGAGAAGATCGGCGACCAGGTGACCTCCGATGAAACCGCCGCCACCGGCGACGAGAACATCAACGTGGCCCGAGTTCATGTGCACTCCTCATCGATCGTGATCCGCCCCCCAGCGTCCTTGCGTTCACTGACCAACGAGGCGTCGCGGCGCGCGTCACGGCCTCGTGCCGGGCATTCCGGGCTTCAGTAGGCTGCGCCTCGTGCGTACCGCCCTGGTGACCGGTGTCGCGGGGCAGGACGGCGTCTACCTCGCGCGCTCGCTGCGCGCCTCCGGGCGCCGCGTGGTCGGGACCGTCGCGCCCGGCTTCGCCCCCGACGACCCGCGGCGGACCTACCTCGACGGCATCGACCTGCGCCCGCTCGACGTGCGCGAGGGGGCGGCACTCGAGGCGCTCGTCGCCGAGGTGGCGCCCGACGAGGTCTACAACCTGGCCGCGCTGAGCTCGGTCGGGCGCAGCTGGGAGCAGCCCGAGCGCACCGCGGCCACCAACGCCGCGCCGGTCGCGCACCTGGTCACCGCGCTGCTGCGGCTGCGCGAGCGGGGCGGGGTCGAGCCGCGGCTGTTCCAGGCCTCGTCGGCCGAGGTCCACGGCAGCGCCTCCGACAGCCCCTACGCCCGGGCCAAGGCGGCCGCCGACGACGTGGTCCGCCGGGCTCGCGAGGAGCACGGCCTGTTCGCGGTCTGCGGCGTGCTGCACAACCACGAGAGCCCGCTGCGGGGCGCGCAGTTCGTGACTCGCAAGATCACCGCCGCCGCGGCCGAGATCGCGCTCGGGCTGCGCGAGAGCGTGAGCCTGGGCAACCTCGACGTCCAGCGGGACTGGGGCTTCGCCGGCGAGTACGTCGAGGCGATGCGCCTCCAGCTCGCCCACGACGAGCCGCTCGACCTGCCCATCGGCACCGGCCGGGTGCACGCGCTCCAGGACCTGCTGGAGCGGGCGTTCACGGCGGCCGGCCTCGGCGCCCCGGGCGACCGCGTCGTCCAGGACCCCGCACTGCTGCGGCCCTCCGACACCACCGTCTTCGTCGCCGACCCGGAGCCGGCGGCGGCTGCCCTGGGGTGGCGCGCGCGGGTGACCTTCGCCGAGCTCGTCGACCACATGGTCAGCGTCGACCTGCGGCGGCTGCGGACCGGCGTACCGGCGGCGGTGGACTACCTGCTGCCGGCGCGCATCGTCGCCTGAGCCCGGCTCAGGCCTTGCGGGCGCGCACGTCGAGGACGATGCGCGGCGCGAGCCGGCTGGCGACGGCCTTGTCGAGCAGCCACGAGGCCGGCCCGATGGTCCACTGCGGCGGGTTCATCGAGGCGAAGTAGGCCCGCGAGGTCAGCGTGTAGCGCAGCTTGGGCTCGGCGACCACGTCGGTGAAGCCGAGCCGCTCGAGCTGGGCGGTGATGCTGCGCCGGGTGTGCAGGATCCAGTGGTGCTGGGCGATCCGCCGGTCCGGGACCTTGCTGAACCGGCCGCCGGTGAGCGTCTTGACGCCGTTGGCGGCACCGTCGGCCGCGGTCCAGTGCGGGGTCTGCAGGAAGAGCACCCCGCCGGGACGCAGCATCGTGTGCACCTCGCGCAGCAGCTGGTCGCCGTCGGGGACGTGCGCGAGCACGCACCACAGCGTGGCCGCGTCGACGTCCTCGACGTGGCCGAGGTCCTCGAGGACGCCGAGGTCGAGGTCGACGTCATAGCGCTCCTTGGCCAGCTCGACGGCGCCCTTGGCGATCTCGTTGCCGGTCACGGCGAAGCCGCCCTCGTCGCGGGCCAGGCTCAGGAAGTGCCCGTCGCCGGCGCCGACGTCGTAGATGACCGGCGCGCCGTCGGTCGGGGGAAGCGCGCCGCGGATCCAGCCGATCGCGTCGCGCCACGCCTCGGGACCGGCCTGCTCGCGCTTGATGTCGACCCAGTCGCTGTAGCCCTCGGCCGTCAGCTCGGACTGGATCTCGATCGCCTCCAGGCGCTCGGCCGCCTCGTGGTCGGCCCAGAAATGCACGCCGCAGTCACGGCAGGCCGTGATCCGGCGGCCGGTCGCACCGGACGCGGGCCCGGTGCGGATGCGGGAGCCGGCGCAGGCGGGGCAGACGAGCATCGGGTTCCTCCGAGTGGTCGAGCGGGTCGGGGCAAGGGTAGGGGTGCGCGGCCTCAGGAGAGACCGGTTCGGATCACCTCGGCCGTACGACGCCAGGTGAACGCCTCCGCGAACGCCTGGCCCGCGGCCAGCTGCTCGGGCGTGCGGGCCAGCGCCGCGGCGAATCCCTCGGCCAGGTCGGCCGGCGTGGTCGAGGCGGCGACGACGGCGTGCCCGCCGGTCACCTCGGCCAGCGCCGGGTCGGTCGAGACCACGGCCGGGATGCCCAGCCGGATCGCCTCGGCCGCGGGCAGGCCGAAGCCCTCGAAGTCGGAGGGGAACACCACCAGCCCCGCACCGGCGAAGGCGCGCGCGAAGGCGTCGTCGTCCAGCCAGGGCATGAGCTCGATGCGCTCGCCGACGCCCAGGCGGCGTACCTGCTCCTCGGCGGCGGCGCGGTCCTGCGCGCCCATGCCGACCAGGCGCAGCCGCCAGCCGTCGGCCTGGTCGGCGTGCTCGGCGCAGAACCGCGCCCAGCCGTCGATGACCGCGTTGGCGTTCTTGTTGCCGTAGTGCCCGAACGCGATCGCGTAGGGGTGGTCAGCCTCGACCGTGGCGGGGTGCGGCCAGGCGAGCGCGTGGTCGGAGCCGAGCGCGGCCGTCTCGGCGCGGCCGCTCAGCGAGGGGTGCAGGTCGCGCAGGTCGTGCAGCGTGCGGTCGGAGATCGTGAAGATCCGGTCGGCCAGGCGCATGCTCCACAGCCACGAGACCTTGCGCGCGATGCGGGTCTTGCGGCTGAACTGCTCGGGCCGCAGCTCGAAGCGCAGGTCGTAGAGGATCACCCCGCGCGGGCTGCGCGCGCCCAGCAGGCCGCTGGCCGGCACGGCCGCCAGCACGGCGTCGGCGCCGAGGCGGCTCGCGGCCCGTCGTACGGCCACCGAGCGCAGCCACAGGCCGCCGAGCGGACCGCCGGGCTGGGTGAGCACCTCGGCGTGCGCGCCCTCGGGCAGCGGGAAGGTCTGCCCCTCGGGTCCGAAGAGCACCGAGATCCGGTCGCCGGGGAAGGCCTCGGCCCAGGCGCGGACGAGGTGTTCGAGCACGATCGTCACGCTTCCGGTGCGAACGACTACGGAATCTACGACCAGATGCACGAGGCGCGACGATACTGTGCCCCCGTGACCAAGCGCGCACTCATCACCGGGATCACCGGTCAGGACGGCTCTTACCTCGCCGAGCTCCTGCTCGGGAAGGGCTACGAGGTCCACGGGCTGGTCCGTCGTTCATCGACCCTGAACCGCAGCCGGATCGACCACCTGCACGGCACGTCGGGCCTCCACCTGCACTACGGCGACCTGACCGACGGCGTCAGCCTGGGCAACCAGATCCGCGACATCGCTCCGCACGAGGTCTACAACCTCGGCGCCCAGAGCCACGTCAAGGTCTCCTTCGAGCTGCCGGAGTACACCGCGTCGACCGACGCCGTGGGCACCCTGCGCCTGCTCGAGGCGATCCGGGCGGCCAAGATCGACTGCCGGTTCTACCAGGCGTCGACGTCGGAGATGTTCGGCGCGACCCCGCCGCCGCAGAGCGAGAACACGGTGTTCTACCCGCGTTCGCCCTACGGCGCGGCCAAGCTCTACTCGCACTGGGTGACGGTCAACTACCGCGAGGCCTACGACCTGTTCGCCGTCTCCGGCATCCTCTTCAACCACGAGTCGCCCCGGCGCGGTGAGAGCTTCGTGACCCGCAAGATCACGCTCGGCGTCGCCTCGATCAAGCTCGGCATCAGCGACCACCTCGACCTCGGCAACCTCGAGGCCGTGCGCGACTGGGGCTACGCGCCCGAGTACGTCGAGGGCATGTGGCGGATGCTCCAGCAGGACGACCCGCAGGACTACGTCCTCGCCACCGGCATCGGCACGACCGTGCGCGAGTTCTGCCAGTACGCCTTCGCGCACGCGGGCCTCGACTGGGAGGACCACGTCCGCTACGACAAGTCCTACGAGCGCCCGACCGAGGTCGACGCCCTCATCGGCGACGCGACCAAGGCGCGCGACGTCCTCGGCTGGAAGGCCGACACCGACGCCAAGGCGCTCGCCGAGCTCATGGTCGACGCCGACATCGAGCACCTGGGCCGGCTGGTCCAGCACAAGCGCGAGCTCGACTGAACCCCCGCCGGGGTGCTGGCTCAGGCAGGCTTCTTGCGGGCCAGCACCCGGTAGGCGTGATAGCTGCGCAGCATCCGCGGCAGCACGACCTTGTCGACGAACCGCGCCAGCGGCACGAACGGCGCCGCGATCGCCTTGCCGACCAGCCGGCGCGCCCGCGCGAACCGCGGCGGACGCCCGTCGCGCCACGGAACCTCTTCGCCCGGCGCGATCCGGTTGAGCACCGTCGCCAGCACGATGAACGCCTCGAGCGGGATGTGCGCCTCGCGGTGCACCACCTCGACCACCTCGAAGCCGCGCTCCTCCAAGGCCTTGGTCAGGTTGGGCAGCGTCACCATGTGCAGGTGCTCGGGCTGGTTCCAGCCCGCCCACCACGACCCGAAGAGCCTGGCCGAGCGGGCCTGCGGATCGGGCTGCTCGATGAGCACCCAGCCGTCGTCGGCCAGCACCGTCGCGACCGCGTCGAGATCGGCCAGCGGGTCCCGCGTGTGCTCCAGGTAGTGGAACATGCTGACCTGGTCGTACTGGCCCTTCAGCTGGGGCGCGAGCTCGGGCAGCTGCCCCTGGTAGGCCGTCGCGATCCGGCCCGCCCGGTGCCCCGACAGCACCCCCTCGGACATGTCCAGGCCGTCGAAGACCGTGCCCGGGAAGAGCTGCGCAGCGGCGGCCGGGAAGTGCGCGGACGCCGTACCGACGTCGAGCCAGCGGCGCGGCTTGTCGGGGCGGTGGTCGAAGACCGTGCTCGCCCGGTTGCGGTAGATCTCGCCCATCGAGCCCAGGTTGGCCTCGGCGCGCTCGGCGTTGAGGCCGTCGTACGTGTCGCGGTAGTAGAACCCCAGCCCCTCGTCGCTCAGCGCCGGGTTCTGGAAGACGTGCCCGCACGAGCGGCACTCGTCCAGCCGGAACCGGCCCGGCTTGAACTGGCGCAGGTCCCGGGTCGTCGTCCGGTGCTTGAGCCGCTCGCCGCCGCACCACGGGCACGTCGTACGGGCCTCGAGGAGGAAGCGATCCACCCCCTGCGCGAGCTCGTGGGAGTAGTAGTCACGCGCCGCGTCGAGGGCGGCGGTCGTCGTCGCATTTGCGATGGAGCCCGACATGACGCACATCCTAGGGCCGAAGATGCCCTAACATCCGGCGAGTGACCGGACTCGGAACCCTTGCTTCCACCGCCAAGCGCCGCGTCGGTTGGCTGATTCGCGACCGCTTCCCCTTCCGGCCCGTCGTGCGGGAGGTGCAGGGCGTCGAGCTGGTGCTGCCCTGGTCGCACCGGCTGCCCGACTATGCCGCGTGGGGGCCGGAGTACGGGCAGAACCTCGTCGAGCTCGCCCGGCTCCTCGCCGAGTCGGCGCCGCTGACGGTGCTGGACGTGGGGGCCAACGTGGGGGACTCCGCGGTGCAGATCCTGCACGCGGCGGACGGCAAGGTGCTGTGCATCGAGGCAGACCGGGCGTACCTGGAGTTCCTGCACCGCAATGTCGACAAGGATCCGCGGATCGCGGTCGTCGAGGCGCTGCTGACCGTCGACGGTGAGGACAGCGGTACGACGGCCGTGCGCACCGGCGGCACGACGCGGTTCGTCGAGGGCGCTGCGGGCGACGCGATGCCGACGGTGTCGCCGGCCTCGCTCAAGGCGGAGTTCACCGACTTCGCGCAGCTGCGGCTGGTCAAGTCCGACACCGACGGGTACGACGTCGACCTGGTCCCCGCGATCGCGGAGACGTGGGACGACGCGCACCCGGTGCTGTTCTTCGAGTACGACCCCTACCTGACGCGCCTTGCGGGCCTCGACCCCGACGCGGTGTGGCCGCGGCTGGAGGCGCTGGGCTACCGCAACGTGGCCGTGTGGGCCAACGGCGGTGCGCCGCTCGGGCAGACCACCACCGACCAGGTGGCGGCGCGCTCGCGGGTGCTCGACGACGTGCCCAACGGGCGGGCGCGCTCGCGCGCCTACTGGGACGTCGCGGTCGTGCACGGCGACGACGTGGCCGCGCAGGCGGCCATCGACCGGCTGGTGCCGGGCACGCTCGCCTAGGGCGTCTGGACGAGCGCCGCCACCGCCCGCCGTACGACGTCGCGGCCGGCGGCGTTGGTGTGGCACCCGTCGTCGGTGAGCTCGTCGCGCATCAGGCCCGAAGGCCCGGCCAGGGCGTCGGTGAGGTCGAGCAGGCGCAGCTGCGGGTGGGCCGGTGCGGCGCCGACGGCGACGACGAGCGCCGATCGCACGGACCGGTGGGCGGCGAGCCGCTCCTCGGGTGTGCCCGCGACCGGGAAGGCCGCGTGGTCGTAGCTGTCCAGGCACGGCGGCACCGGTACGACGAGCGTGCCGTGGTCCGCGCCGAGCCGGCCGAGCAGGTCGTGCACGCGGTCGGCGTACGTCGCGACGAAGCCGACGTCGCCGCCCTGGGCCAGGCGCGGGGCGAGGTGGCAGCGGATGTCGATCTCGCCGAAGGAGAAGTACCACTCGGCCTCGCGGGCGCCGCGCACCCGCGCGATCAGGCGCGCGACCCGCAGCAGGGTGGGCGGAAAGCCGTCGCGGGCGATGGAGAACATGACCCGCGGACCGAGGTGCCAGGTCCAGCGGCGCTCGCCGGTGCGGAGGATGCCCGGCAAGGGGGAGTGCTCGGTGTTGAACGTGACCGAGTGGGAGTCGCCCACCCAGATCTCGTCGACCTGGCCGCGGGCGGCGGTCACCAGCAGCCGGAGCAGCGCGAGCCAGCCGCGCAGCCGGGCCCGGCGCATCCGCACGAAGGCGCGGAACGACGCGGGGCTCATGAGGCGTTCACCGCGCGCGCACCGCGTCGGCGATCGCGTCGGCGACCTTGGTGCGGCCCGAGAAGGCGAAGTGCTCGGTGGCGTTGAAGCTGTCCTCGAAGTCCTCGTCCTCCAGGTGGATGTCGAGCATCGGCCCGATCGCGGCCGAGCCCCGGAGGATCGCCTGGTCCTGCAGCTCCTTGTGGGAGCGCACGTGCGCCTCGAACTCGCCGGGGAAGTGCATCTCGCCGCGCTGCATCGGGGGCCGGGTCCACACACCGACGGTCGGTACGCCGTAGGACGCGAGGTGGCGGGCGAGCTCGGTGAGGCGCGCCAGGCCGGGGTTGTCGGCGCGCAGCTGCTCGCCGTAGAAGTAGTCGAAGCGGAGCTTCTCGAGCTCGATGGGCCACGGCGGGAGGCCGGTGCCGACGAGCTGCTCGCGGTACCAGCCGATGGTGCGCCGGCCGCTCCAGCGGCTGTCGACGGGCTGGGCCAGGAAGGTGTCGCGCTCCTCGTCGGTGGCGAATGCGCCGCCGCGGCCGACGTACCGGACCTTGCGGCGGGCACCGGGCACCTTGGCCATCGCGGCGAGCGAGCGGTGGTAGCCGGTGATCGGGTCGGCCACGATGTGGGTGGCGGTGCTGGTGCGCAGCGCGAGCGTGAAGACGACGGCCTTGGGGCGGCGCTCCATCGAGGACAGGATCCGGGTGGCCTCGCTGTAGATCCCCGCGCCGAAGCCGGGCCCCGCGAGGGGGACGACATTGCCGAGCCGCTGGCCGAGCATGGCCGGCAGCAGCGTGCGGTCGGTGTCGCGAAGCGACCAGCACAGGGTCGAGCTGTCGCCCAGCAGCAGGACATCGACGTCCTCGGTCTCGAGCCGGCGGCGGGCGTGCTCGACCTGCTGGAGGGGGACGTTGACGAGCCGGCTGCGGAGCCGGCGGACTTTGCTGAGCTGGCGCTGCACCCGCACAGAGCCCTGTGCTTTGTGCAGGACGGAGCTGAGAGCCACGGTGGTCACGATGGCACAACGGCCGGAGCACCTCGCCGTTACCGTGCCCGGCCCATGGTTGGTCGTTCCCGCGCGGCCGTCCAGGGTGCGTGCGATGATGCGCGGGTGCTCCAGGGTTGCTCCGCGGATAGGAGGCGCCGATGACCGCGCCCGTCGCCTCGGCGGGCCGCCGGCTCAGCCTGGTCACCGTCGACCAGATCCTCTCCAGCCTGTCCAACATCGCGGCGCTGATCTGGGTGGCCCACGCGTTCGGCCCGGCCGACTTCGGCCGCTACAGCCTGGTCGTCATGGTCTACACGGTCGCCCAGGTGGTCTTCCGCAGCCTGATCTCGACGACCGCGCTGGTCCACCCCGACGACGCGGACGCCCGCCCCGGCGCCATCCTCAGCGCGACCCTCCAGCTCGGCGTCCTGGCCGCGGCCGTCACGGTGGCGAGCGGTGCCGCGCTGCTCGCGAGCGGCAGCGCGCTGGGCGGACCGATCCTGGTCTTCGGCCTGTCGCTGCCGTTCCTCGTGCTCCACGACGTGGGCCGCTACCTCGCGATCGCCCGGCAGCGCCCGGGCGGCGCCGTCGTGCTCGACTCGCTGTGGTTCGTGCTGCTCGCGGTCGGCTTCGTCGGTGCCGGCGCGCTCGACCTCGACTCGCTGACCTGGCTGGTCGCGGCGTGGGTCGGCTCCGGCGTGATCGCGTCGCTGTGGGTCTTCGTCCAGAACGGCGCGCCCACGGGCGGGGGCCGCGACTGGCTGCGCCAGCGCTGGGACTTCTCGTGGCGCTCGATGGTCAGCGGGCTCGCCGCCAGCGGTACGGCGCTCGCCACCGCCTCGCTCATGGCGCTGTTCAGCAGCCCCATCGCGGTGGCCGCCTTCCGGGCCGCGACCCTGCTCGGCGCCCCGAGCACCGCCGTCCAGATGGCGGTCGGTACGTCGGCCGCCGCCGACATCGCCCGCGACCGCGAGGACCCGCGCCTGGTCTGGGGGCACGTGCGGCGCGCGATCACGATCGCCACCGTCGTCGGCGTCCTCAACCTCGTCGTGCTGGTCTTCCTGCCCGACGTGATCGGTCACGCGGTGCTCGGCGACGCCTGGGACATCGTCCAGCCGCTCATGCTCGCGCTCAGTCTCAAGGTGCTGCTCATGGCGGCCCAGAGCGGTCTGCGCGCCTCGCTCATCGGCACCCACCGGATCCAGACCGCGATGGTCACCGACATCGTCTCGATCGTCCTGGTCGGCGTCTGCATGGTCATCGGCGCCGCCTGGGGCGACGCCGAGGGCGCCCTGTGGGCGATGGCCGTCGGCACCGGCGTCTCCACCGTGTGCTGGTGGATCGCGGTGGTGTGGAAGGGCCGCGGGCCGCTGCCCGAGGTGCCCCAGCCGGCCGCCGCGGCGCCGCGGCCGGAGCCGAAGCCCGTGCCGGCCAAGCCCGGCCGGCACCGCCTCACTCCGGTGAAGTAGCCCGTACCGTCTTGCCGCCCTTGGTCGCCGCGGCCAGCTCGGCCTCGGCGACGACCTTGATGCTGCGTGGCTGCCAGGCGCGGGGGAGGTCCGCGCACGCGCTGCGGATGGCGGCCTTGACGGCGCTCTCGTCGGCGCGGCCCTCGTCGGTGAGCGCGACCTCGACGGCGACGACGGCGCCGACCATCGGGTTGGCGCGGCCGTGGACGCGGGCCACCTGGACCCCGGGCACGGCGGCGACCCGCTCCTCGATCGGCAGCGGGTGGACCTTGACGCCGCCGACGTTGATCACCTCGGACGAGCGGCCGCGGAAGAGGACCCGGTCCTCGACCACCTCGACCAGGTCGCCGGTGGCCACCCAGCCGTCGGCCTCGCGCGGCGACTCGGCCGCGTCGCCGGCGTAGCCGAGCATCCCGGTGCCGGCCCGGACGAGCAGCTCGCCGTCCTCGACCTTGAGCAGGCCCTCCGGGTTGTCGGGCCCCCACAGGCTGGTGGCCGACAGACCGGGACGGCCGTCGCGCACCGAGGCGATCGAGCCGAACTCCGTGGAGGCGTAGACCTGCGAGATCCGCGCGTCGGGGAAGGCGTCCTGGAGCTCGGCGAGCAGGTCGGGCGGGCTCGCCTCGCCGCCGAGGGTGATCTGGGTGAGCCGGGGGAGCGCGGCCTTGGCGCTGCGGGCCTCGGCCAGCAGGAAGCGCCAGTACGTCGGGGTGGCGCTGACGCAGGTCACGTCCTGCTCGACGAGCGCGGCCAGGCCGTCGCGGGGCTGGCGCGGGAACGGCGCGACCAGCGTCGCCTGCACCGCCAGCACGTGCAGCAGCACCTGGATCCCCGCGAACTGCTGGGGTCCGTAGGCCAGCAGCCAGCGCTCCTCGGGGTGCGGCCGCGCGGTGCCGGCGCGCCGGGCGAGCACCGCCCAGTCGTGGCGGGCTGCCTTGGGCAGCCCGGTGGTGCCGGTCGTGCGGATCATCACGGGCTGCGGGGCGCCCTCGGCGACCGGGCCGCCGTCGTACGGTGCGCCGAGGGTGTCGGGCCGCAGCACGGTGAACCCCGCCGGCAGGTCGGTACGCCGCGTGACCACGATGGTGTGCCCGAGCGCGGCCGCCTGCTCGGCGAACTGAGCGGCGTCGAGGTCGGGCTGGTACTGGCACGGCTCGCTGCCCACGGCCGCCGCACCGGCGAGCAGGCGCAGCACCCAGCCGGCGTCGGGCTCGAGCACCGCGAACCGCTCGATGCCGCGCTCGGCGAGGGCTCCGGCGACCTGGCGGGCGCCGTCGAGCAGCTCGCCGTAGGTCAGCGTGGCCTCGGGGGTGACGACCGCGACCTGCGCCGGCCGTTCGGCGGCGGCCTTCTCCAGCAACCCGATCATCGGTGTCGATCCTTTCGCAGAAAGTCCGGGGCGAGTATGGCGCATGCGTCACCCGGAGGGCGGTCGAAGCGTTGGCAGGGGGCAGGATCGTCCTGTGTCCCGAGAGGCTGGAGTGCGCGTGGGTGCCCATCGTCCGATGACGGTCGCGGAGAAGTACTACACCTTCCTCGACCAGGCCTGGCCGAGCACCTCCATGATCTCGGCCGATCTCGACCGCTGCTTCGACCCCGACGACGTACGACGCACGTGGGACGCCTTCCGCGCCCGCCGGGTGCTCGCGCGCTCGGCCGCGACCGAGGACCTCACCATCGCCGACGTCGGTCTCGACCACGACGTCTTCCGCAGCGACGAGCTGCCGGTGAGCGCGTGGGACCGGGTGTTCGAGGAGGAGGGCGACACGGCCTGTCCGCTCGGCGTACCGCTGCGCTGCCACTACGTGACCAGCCCCGGCGAGGGCCGCTCCCGGGTGATCTTCAACGGTCACCACTCCGTCATCGACGGCCGGATCGGGATCACCGAGCTCCAGTGGTTCGTGCGGATGCTCGACGGCCAGGACGTTCCCGAGCAGCAGCAGCTCTCCGAGCCGCCCGCGCCGGCGACCACCCACCCGTGGCAGCAGAGCCGGGCCGCGATGATCGACCTGCTGCGCGAGATCAAGACCCGCAACGCCGCCTTCGGTCC
This sequence comes from Pimelobacter simplex, assembly GCF_024662235.1. Classification (GTDB taxonomy): domain Bacteria; phylum Actinomycetota; class Actinomycetes; order Propionibacteriales; family Nocardioidaceae; genus Nocardioides. The sequence continues at coordinate 3,918,607 of NZ_CP096276.1, read as the reverse complement.
GCCCGGACCGGCGGACTGGCCGGACGCCACGGTCCCGCGCCGCTCCTGGCTGCGCCACGTCGAGATGGGCCCGGAGACCTCGGCCCGGATCGTCGCCGACGGACGGGCGCACGGCGCCAACCCGTTCGCCAACGTGGTCTCGGCGCTCCTGACCAGCACCGCGCACGTCCTCGCCGGCGGCGACACCACGCTCCAGCTCGCCGCGCCGGCCGACCTCGGCGCACCGCCGAGCGACCCGGCGCTCGCGCAGGCGATGGCGATCGCCGTGCTCTCCCGGCCGTTCCGGGTCGAGGTCGCCGATCGCTGGGCACTCGCCGCCGAGGTCAAGGCCGGCATCGTCGAGGCGCTCGGCCGCGGCGAGGGCGACCTGTTCTTCCACCTCACCCGGCTCGACGCGGTCTCCGAGCTCGCCGTCGGGCGGGACCGGATCGCGGCCGCACTCGCCGCCGGGCCGCCGTGCGTCGTGGTGAGCAACATGGGCGTCGTCGACGCCGGCACCGACCCGGAGTGGCTGCGCAGCCTGCACGGCCAGCTCGTCGCCGCGCCCAACCAGGTCGTGTTCCTGGCGCTGACGTTCTACAAGGGCCGGCTGATGCACACGTTCGCGACCGACGACAACCGCGTCGCGCCGGAGCAGCGCGAGGCACTCGTCGCCGAGTACCTCGCGCTGGTCGGCGCGGAGGAGGACAGCCTCAGGCGGTGAGGCCGCCGTCGACGACGAGCACCTGACCGGTGATCCAGTCGTTGCGCTCGTCGACGAGGAAGGCGATCGCCCGGGCGATGTCGTCGGGCTCGCCGAGCCGTCCGGCCGGCGTACGGCGGACGATCTGGTTGAGCTGGTCGTCGTCGAGGCCGTGGCTCATCTCGGTCTTGAGGTAGCCCGAGGCGACGCTGTTGACGGTGATCTTGCGCGAGCCGAGCTCGCGCGCCAGGCCGCGGGTGAAGCCGTCGAGCGCGGCCTTGGTGGCGCCGTAGACGCTGAGCCCGCGGTAGCCGGTGAGCCCGGTGATCGAGGAGATGTTGACGATCCGGCCGCCGCCGTGCGCCAGCATGTTGCGCACGATCTGCTTGGTGAGGTGGATCGTCGCCTTGAGGTTGAGGTCGATGACCGTGTCGGAGTCGTCGTCGCTGAACAGCGCGAGGATGCCGTCCCGGGCCACCCCGGCGTTGTTGACGAGGACGTCGACCGACTTCCACTCGGCGATGACGTCCTTGCCGAACTGCGTGGACTGCTCCCGGTCGGCCAGGTCGGCCTTGCGGAAGAGGAAGCGGTCGGCGTAGGCCGGGTTCGCCTGCCACGCGCGGACCGCGTCGGTCTCGCTGCGCGCACAGGTGGCCACCCGGTCACCGGCGTCGAGGAAGTGCTGGACGATCCCCTCGCCGAGCCCGCGACTGCCGCCGGTGACGATGACCGTGCGGGGAGCGGTCATGCGGACGCGGCGGTGGCGTCGGCGTAGAACGCGACGATGTCGGCGACGGTCTCGGGCAGCAGGCCCGCGCCGAAGGGGTCGGTGCCGAACTCGTCCTCGAGGATCGCCGACAGCTCGGCGGTCTCGAGCGAGTCCAGGCCGAGGCCGTCGTCGCCGTGCAGCGTGGCGCCGAGCGAGACCGTCTGGTCCTCGCGGTCCGAGCGCTCCAGCAGCTCGGTGACGATCGTGACGATCCTGGGCTCAATCTCGTTCATGCCGACCTCTACTCAGATGGGGGTTCGGAGATCCCAACGACGTCACGGGGTCCTTGGTAACGGGCTCGGTCGTAGACGTGGCGAGGAATGTCGATCGGCGCGAGCCGGCGGGCCGGTACGCCGCCGTGCAGGTGGGCGCCCTTGGCCTCCTGGCCGGTCCAGGTGGTCGAGCCGGCCGCGATCAGCGCGCCCTCGCCCACGACGGTGCCGGGCAGCATCGTGCAGGACGTCGCGATGACCGCCCGGTCGCCGATGGTGACCGGGTCGAGGATGACGCCGCCGTTGGTGGGGTCGAACGCGTGGGACAGCAGCGTCGAGCGGATGCCGGTCACCCAGGCGTTGTCGCCCAGGATGATCCCGCCGCCGCAGTCGAGGTAGTGCTGGCTGATGATGTGCGAGTCGTCGCCCATGCGCAGCGTGCGCAGGTCGTCGGTCGGGGGCGCGCCGGGCTCGTAGCCCGAGTCGCCGACCACCTGGTTGAACAGCATGATCCGGCAGCCGACGCCGAGCTTGACCAGGCGCAGGTCGCGGAACATGTTGAAGTGGTGGATGAGGGAGCCCTCGCCCAGCTCGAACCGGTCCACGCGACGCACGAGGTTGATGCCGACGACCGCGGTGTCCGGGATCGCGTGTCCCAGCCGGCGCAGGAGCCGGTTCTTCAGCTTGCTCGGAGGCAGCAGGAAGACAAGGGTTGTCAGGGCCTGGCGCACGCGGCGCAGCCTACACACGCCGTAGGTCCGGTGGAGGCGTTCCGCGGAGCGGATGGTCCGGCAGGCCCTATCCTCGGCCGCGTGCTCCTCACCCCGTTGGCCCACGGCCGGGTCTCGATGCAGTGCGACCTCTGCGTCCCGCCCGTCCTGACCATCGCCAGTCCGGCCTGGCTGCGTCGTACCGGCTGGACCCTGGCGGCCGACGGCGGACCCGTCGACGCCTGCCCGAACTGCACGGTGCGGGTCGCCGCCCGGAACCGGGTACGCCGCGGCGACCCGGCGCCGGTCACGCCCGATCCCGCACGACTGCCCAATGTCGTCGTCGTCGGGGCGACCAAGGCCGGCACGACGAGCATGCACAACTACCTCGCGGTGCACCCCGAGGTCGCGGCGTCGGAGGAGAAGGAGATGCGCTTCTTCACCGACCCCGACTGCCGTGACTGGATCGGCGCCTACCAGGAGCGGTTCGCCACCGGCACCCGCTACCGCCTGGAGTCGACGCCGTTCTACAGCAAGACCCCCTGCTACCCGGGCGTCGTGGACCGGATGGCCGACCTGGTGCCGGACGCCCGGATCATCTACCTCGTGCGCGACCCGGTCGACCGGATCATCGCCGAGCACGTCGAGATGGTCGCCTGGAACTCCGCCGAGCGCCCGCTGGACGAGGAGCTCGCCGACCCGGCCGAGCCGACCAGCCCGCTCGTGGCGTCGAGCCGCTACGGGACCCAGCTGGCGGCGTACCTGGAGCGGTTCGGGCGGGACCGGGTCCTCGTCGTGGACCTCGCCGACCTCGGTGCCGACCTGGTCGGCACGATGGGCCGGGTCTTCGACTTCCTCGGCCTCGACCGTCCCGAGCTCACCGCCGAGGAGTACGGCCGCTACAACACCGCCGAGGAGAAGCGCGGGCTCCCGCCGTGGCTGATGGCGCTGCGCCGCGGCCCGCTGGTGCGCGCCGTCCGGCGGCTGCCCGCCGCCCAGCGACTGGTGCACCTCGCGTGGCGTCGTACGGGGGAGAAGATCGAGCGGCCGCAGCTCAGCCCCGCCGTCGAGGCGGCGTTGCGGGCCGAGCTGCAGCCGGAGGTCGATCGGTTGCGCGAGCTGACCGGTCAGTCGTTCCCGACCTGGTCGCTCTAGGAGTTCAGGCCGACTTGCGGAAGAGGTAGAACCGGTCGTGCAGGTCGATGAGCTCGCGGAGCTCGTCGGACTGGTGGATCGGGCGGTCGTCCACGAGCTCGTAGCCGCGGTCGAGGACGTCCTGGCGGAACGCCTTCATCGAGCCGTCGAGCTCGGTGCTGCGCAGCTCGTCGGGCGTGTTCGGGACGATCAGCAGCCACGGGATGTCGCGCTCGGCGATCCGGTCGAGCCACCAGCACACGGCGTCGTGCGAGGCCTCCGAGAACGAGTGGATGTTGACCGCGACGTCATAGCGCTCGGCGAGCTTCTCGTGCTCGTTCAGCGGGACGACGCGCACGCTCTCGGGCAGCCCGCGGAACTTCGTGTAGTACTCGCACAGGAAGGTCGAGGTGGCGACCGCGTCGACGCAGTCGTACGCCGCGAGGTCGGGGAACGCGGTCGACATCCGGTGCGCGAGGCGGCCGTAGCCGGCGCCGATGTCGAGGACGCGCAGGCCCTGGATCGACGAGAGCCCCATCTGCTCGTCGAGGTAGTTGATCTCGTTGATGCTGTCGAGCAGGTCGCGGCTCACCGACGGGCGCTGACCGAACTCGAACGTGAACGCGCCGAACAGGCCGTCCTCGGTGAGCTTGTCGAACAGCCCGAGCTTGTCGCGCTCCTGGACGTCGAGCATGGCGAGGTACATCCGGATCCGGGCGGCGTTGCCGAGCTGGCGGAACTGCCAGACGTAGGCGTTGTCGCCGCGGAACCAGGCGAGCGAGAGGTTCTTCTTGAGGAAGCCCTGGCGCCACTGGGTGTGGACGGCGGAGGGCAGGTCGAGCGCGTCGTACGTCGCCTGGAGCTCGGCGAGGCGCGGGTTGTCCTGGCGCAGCTCGGTCTCGGCACCGGCGGGCAGCGCGACGTCGTCGTTGTGGGTCACCTCGACGTAGCGGCGGCCCTCCTCGTCGATCCGGCTGACCATGAAGCCGGCGCGGGCAGCGCCCGACTTGGCCCGGCGGCGGAGCCAGCCGGCGACCAGCTCGGGGTTGGCACGACGGGCCTTGGCGACGAGTGCGTCTGCGGAAATCGGGGGCACAGCGCGCAACTGTAACCGCATCGGGCGCGGGTCGTTCTGACATCTGGTGGAAGACTTTCCACCGAATCATCGCCAGATCACCGCTCGCTCATCGCCAGTCCACACACCCGAGGAACGGCTTGCTCACGACCCCCGTGGCGCTCATCGCCTTCAACCGGCCGCAGCTCACCGAGCAGACGCTGGCCGCGATCAGGTCGGCGCGCCCTGCGCAGCTCTTCCTGGTCGCCGACGGGCCGCGTCCGACCCACCCCGACGACGCCGAGCGGTGCGCGGCGACCCGTGCGGTCCTGGAGCAGGTCGACTGGCCGTGCGAGGTGCACCGCCGCTACGCCGAGACCAACCTCGGCCTGGAGGCCAACGTCGAGCTCGGCCTGGACTGGGTGTTCGCGCAGGTGGACCGCGCGATCGTGCTCGAGGACGACTGCCAGGCGGGCCCCGACTTCTTCCGCTACGCCGACGAGCTGCTGGAGCGCTACCGCGACGACGAGCGCGTCTGGCAGGTCTCGGGCAGCGGGCTCGGCGTACCGCGCCGGCTGTTCGGCGACGACAGCTATGCGTTCACTGCCTGGGCGAGCGTGTGGGGCTGGGCGACCTGGGCCGACCGCTGGCAGCGGCACCGCGAGGTGTTCCCGCGCGACCACGTCTCCGGGGACGCGCCGGTGCGCACCGTCCCGGCCGCCCCGCAGGACGGGCTGCTCGTGACCCGCTCGGGTCAGCAGCACTTCGCCGAGGCGGCGGCGTCGTCCGACACCGTCACCCACGGCTGGGACAAGCACTGGTGGCTGACGATGATGACGCTCGGCGGCCTGGCGACCTCGCCGGCGGTCAACATGGTCGAGAACGTCGGCTGGGGCGAGGACGCCACCCACGGTGTCGCGCCCGGCAAGCGCGACCACGCCGCGGCGTCGATCGGCTTCCCGCTCCACCACCCCGCGCAGGTCGCGCTGTCGACTGACGTCGAGCGCGAGCTCGAGCTGGTGCTCAGCCGGGTCGGCGGCCGTGCCGCGACCCTGGCCCGCCAAGTGCTCCGCTCGCCCCGGCTGCGCCACGCGGCCCGGACCGCGGTCAACAGCAAGGCGGCGACCGCCACCCACCGGTTCCTGACCCAGCTCGGAGAGAAGGGCCGTCGTGCCTGAGTCGTCCGCCCTCCCGCTCCGCACGCCCGTCGTCATCGTGGCGTTCAACCGGCCCGCGGTCGTCCGCCGTACGGTCGAGGCGGTGCTCGCGACCGCTCCCGAGGACGTCTTCCTCGTCGTCGACGGCCCGCGCGCGACCCACCCCGAGGACGCCGCGCGGTGCGCCGAGGTCCGCGAGCTGCTCACGTCGGCGCCCTGGCCGGGGCGGGTCCACACCCGTTTCGCCGAGCGCAACATCGGGCTGGAGGCCAACGTCGAGCTCGGCCTGGACTGGGTCTTCGCCCAGGTGGACCGGGCGATCGTGCTCGAGGACGACTGCATCCCGCACCCCACGTTCTTCGACTTCTGCGTCGAGCTGCTCGACCGCTACGCCGCCGAGCCGCGGGTCTGGCAGGTCGCGGGCGACAACAAGGGCATCCCGCGCGGGATGTTCGGCTCGGACAGCTACGCGTTCACCACCTGGGCGAGCGTCTGGGGCTGGGCGACCTGGGCCGACCGCTGGCACGCGCACCGCGCGGTCTTCCCGCGCGACCACGCCGGGGCCGAGGAGCGGGTGGGCGCGACCCCGCGCACCGCGGACGCCGTACGGCCGGTGGAGGTGCTGCCGCACCCCGACGCGCTCGTGACCGAGGCCGCGCTGCGCCACTTCACCCAGGTGGCCGGCGACCGCGACGGCGACTCGCGCGGCTGGGACCACCACTGGTGGGTGACCATCATGTCCCGGCGCGGGCTGTCGATCACGCCCTCGCTCAACCTGGTCGAGAACGACGGCTTCGGCCCCGACGCGACCCACACGCACACCGCACGCGACCCGATGCCCGCCCAGGAGATGCCCTTCCCGCTGGTGCACCCGGCCGAGGTCGCGCTCAACGAGAAGGCCGAGGCCGAGCTCGAGCTGGTCCTGCTCCAGATCGACGGGCGCCTCTCGCGGGCGGTGAAGCGGATCATCAAGCCGCTGTGGATGCGGGTCCTCATCGGCCGCGTCGTCCGCTTCCGCCCGGTGTGGGCGGTCGTGCGCCGGCTGGTGGCGCGATGAGCCTCCCGGCCTGGCTGCGGCCGTGGTGGCCGTTGCTCAAGCGGGTGCACCTCCTGGTCACCCGGCTGCTCGGCCACGTCTTCCGGGTGCTCTCGCCGCTCCTCGGTGCCCGCGGCGTCCCGCGCCGGGCGACCTCGTCCGCGCGCGACACCGCCGCGGGCGAGCCCGGCGTGACGCTGCACCCCGGACGCCCCGAGGAGCCGTGGATCCGCCCCGCGACGCTGGGGGAGCCCGCCGGGCACTGGCTGTTCGCCGCGATCCACGCCGCGACCGTGCCCACGCCGCGGGTGCCCGCGACGACGGTGCCGGCGACGTTCACGCTCGAGATCACTGACGGCCGGCTCTCCGGCGACTACGGTGCCGCGACCACGCCCGGCAAGGTCCTCGACCACGAGACGAGCACCTACTTCGGGGTCGTCGACTGGCGCGAGCACCCGATCTTCCTGCGGCCCACCCTCGGCCCGACCGAGCACGTCCGCGGCACGGTGCTCAGCCTCACCGCCCGCGGCACGGCCGAGAACTACTACCACTTCCTCTACGACGCGATCGGGCGTCTGGCGGTGCTCGACGAGACGCTCGGCGACCGGGTGCTCGACGAGGTCGCGGCGGTCGTCGTACCGCACGGGACGGGGTACCAGCGCCAGCTGCTCGAGCTCGCCGGCGTCCGCGGCCGGCTGATCCAGCCCGAGCGCGGCCGCACCGTCCGCGCCGACCGCCTCCTCGTCCCGAGCAACCCCAACTGGGCGCTCCAGGCCCCGCCCGCGACGGTCGACTGGCTGCGCAAGCGACTGCCCCCCAGCGCGGGCGTCGCCGACGGCCCGCGCCGCCTCTACATCACCCGCGGCACCACCCCGCGCACCCGCCGGTACGTCGAGGAGGCCGCCCTGTGGCCCGAGCTGGAGCGGCGCGGCTTCGTCCGCATCGACCCCGGCAAGCACAGCGTCCAGGAGCAGATCGACCTCTTCCACGGCGCCGACGTCGTCGTCTCGCCGCACGGGGCGGCGCTGACCAACCTGACCTTCGCCCGGCCCGGGGTGCGGGTGCTCGAGATGTTCGCGTCGACGTACGTGCACCTGGGGCTGTGGGCGATCTGCCAGGCGATCGACGCCGACTACCGCTACCTCGTCGCCGAGCCCACCGCCGGTCCCGACGGACCCAACCAGGGCGTGCTCGACGACGTGTCCATCCCTCCCGCACGGGTGCTCGCCTCGGTCGACGCCCTCCTCGCGGACCTCTAGAGATCTAAGGTGTGGTCGTGAACGACTCCGAATCGACGTTCCGCCCGGGCGAGACCCTCACCCGGCTCTACCCGGAGGTCCGCGCCGGCGGCTACACCCGCCACGACGGCTTCATCGAGTTCTACACGCGCGTCAACGCGCTGCTCGCCCCCGACAGCCGGGTCCTCGACTTCGGCGCCGGCCGCGGCCTGTGGGCCGTCGAGCCCTTCCCGGACCTGCACCGCATGCTCCGCTCCTTCCACGAGCGGGTCGCCGAGGTCCACGGCGTCGACGTCGACCCCGTCGTCCTCGACAACCCCACCCTCGCCTCGGCCCAGGTGATCGAGCCCGGCGCCCTGCTGCCCTTCGCGGACGCCTCCTTCGACCTGGTCCTCGCCGACCATGTCCTGGAGCACGTGGGGGAGGCGGACGCCCCCACGGTCGCCGCCGAGATGCTCCGCATCCTCAAGCCCGGCGGCTGGATCGCCGCCCGCACCCCCAACAAGTGGGGGATCATCGGCATCGGCGCCCGCGCCGTACCCAACGACCTGCACACCCGCGTGCTCTCCCGGCTCCAGCCGCACCGCAAGGCCGAGGACGTCTTCCCGGTCCGCTACAGCATGAACACCCGCCGCTCGCTCTCCTCGCTGTTCCCGGCGCCGAACGAGCTCGTCGTCTACGGCCACGCCTCGGAACCGACGTACTTCGGGTCGAACGCGCCGGCCTGGCGGGTCGCCCAGCTCGTGGACCGCCTCACCCCGCCGGCCCTCGCGCCGACCCTCATGGTCTTCGTCCGCAAGGGCTGATCTCCGCTCCGGCGAAGGGGCGCGTTCCGGCGGGCGAAGGAGCACGTTCCGGCGGGTGAGGTTGCCGGCACCTTCCGCGCGGCACCCGGGAACCGCGGAAGCACCGAGCCCCCGTCAACCTTGCGGGTGCCGGGGGCTCGGGGTGCTGCGGGTGCCGCTGGTCAGGCGCGGCGGCGGCCGGAGCCGTTCGACTTCGAGCTCGACTTGTCGCCGCGGCCCGAGGGGCTCGTCTCCTCGTAGTAGTAGTAGTAATACGAGCCGATCGCGCGCTTGGCGACCATGTTGACCACGACGCCGTAGAGGCGGGCGCCGACGTGGTTGAGGCGGTTGATGGCCTCGTTGACCTGGTCCTTGGTCGTCCGCGCGTGCCGTACGACGATGATGACGCCGTCGGCGAGCTTGGCCAGGACCGAGGCGTCGGCCACGGGGAGCAGCGGCGGGGCGTCGATGATCACCATGTCGTACGACGAGCGCAGCCGCAGGATCAGGTCGTGGGTGATCTTCGACTGCAGGATCTCGGTCGGGTTCGGCGGCTTGGCGCCGGACGCGAGGACGTGCAGGCCGCTGGCCTCGTGGACCTGGATGGCGTCGTGGATCTCGGTCTTGCCGACGAGGGCCGTGGTGAGGCCGACGGCGGGGTCGAGGCCGAGGGTGCTCGCGACGCGGGGACGACGGAGGTCGGCGTCGATGATGAGCGTGTTGCGGCCGGTCTGGGCGAGGGCGACGGCGAGGTTGGTCGACGTCATGGTCTTGCCCTCGCCGGGGACGGCGCTGGTGATGACCAGGCAGCGGGGCTGGTGGTCGAGGTCGATGAACTGCAGGTTCGTCCGGAGCAGGCGGAAGGCCTCGGTGCGGGCCGCGAAGCCGCCCAGGTCGGTCAGCAGGGGTGCGGAGCGGATGTCGCCGTCGAAGCCGATGCTGGCCAGCACGGGCGACTCGGTGAGCTCGGAGACGTGGTCCGCGGTGCGGATGGTGCGGTCGAGGAGCTCGCGGGCGATGGCCAGGCCGATGCCGAGCAGGATGCCGATCAGGGCCGCGACGACGAGGTTGAGCACGATGTCGGGGGAGACCTGGTTCGGGTTGTAGCTGGCGTTGTCGGTGATCTGGGCGAGGATCTGGGACTGGCCGCCGCCCTCGCCGCCGGGTGTCTCGAGACCCCCGACGTACTTGATGAACTCCTTGGTGGTCCGGTCGTTGATCGTCTCCGCGTCGCGCGGGTTCTCGGCCTTGACCGTGATCTGGATCAGCGAGGTCGTGTCGATCACCTCGGCGTCGACGCGCGAGGCGAGGACGTCGGCGCTCTCCTTGCGGTTGAGCTGCTCCTTGACGATCGTGGCGAGCTCGGTGCTCTTGACCACCGTGGCGTACGACGCCGCGCGGTTCGACGCGAAGAGCAGCGCGGCGTAGGCATCGGTGGTGTCGCGGACGTCGACGGTGAGGAAGATCTTGCTCTTCGACTCATACATCGGGGTGCGCGTGAAAGTGACCGCCGAGCTGACCGCGAGAGCGAGGAGAATGATGGCCACGATGCTCATCCAGCGACGCCTCAGCACCGCCAGAAATTGCTTGAAATCCAAGTCCCCATCCCTTGCTGTGTCTTGCGTGGCCCCAATGCACGGTGATCCTAGGGCACGCCCCTGTGACCAACGTCCGCTCCCGGCCGGGGTCACTGTTCCATGTCGAGGTATCGACCACTAGTGTCCCGTCCTATGTCGCCCGAGATCCGGCGTCGGCGCCGATCTCGAGGCGTGCGGCGGGCGCTCCGTCAGCTACGTCGCTTCCGCCGGGACCATCCTCGCGCGACGATCGCGATCGCGCTGGGTTTCGTCCTCTTCGTGGGACTCGGGTGGACGCTGCTCGCGCTCACCGGCACCGCCCGCGACCTCAAGGACGCCGAGGTCCAGGCGCGCGAGATGCGCGAGGCGCTGGTGCGCGGGGACGCCCAGGGGGCCCGGGAGGCGCTGCGCGCGTACCAGCGGGCGACCGACGCGGCCGCGGACCGCACGAGCGGGCCGACCTGGTGGGTCTTCGAGCACGTGCCGGTCCTGGGGGACGACGCCGAGGGCGTCGCCACCGTCGCCGAGGTGCTGCGCGACCTCGGCCGGGAGGGCCTGCCTCCGGTCATCGACGCCGCCGACCAGGTCTCGGCCGAGACGTTCAAGCCGGCCGGACACGTCTTCCCGCTCGAGCAGGTCGCCGGGCTCGAGGAGCCGGCCCAGCGCAGCGAGCGCGCGTTCGACGCGGCGAGCACGCGGCTCGGCGAGGTGGACTCGGCGGCCTTCATCGGGCCGGTGCAGACCCGCTTCACCGCGCTCCGCGGGCTGGTGGACGACGCGCGCGACACGCTCGGGTCGACGTACCGGGCGGCGCGGCTGCTCCCGGTGCTGCTCGGCCAGGACAAGCCGCGCAACTACCTGCTCGTCCTCCAGAACAACGCCGAGTCGCGCAGCAGCGGCGGCCTGCCGGGCTCGCTCTCGCTGGTCCGCGCCAGCCGCGGCAAGGTCGAGATCGTCGACCAGCGCGACATGGCCTCGCTCGGCGCGAGCGATAAGCCGATCCTGCCGCTGACCTCCGAGGAGCGCGCGCTGTTCGGCGAGATCCTCGGCACCGCCGGCGTCGACGCGACGCTGACCCCCGACATCCCCCGATCCTCCGAGCTCATCCGGGCCCGCTGGCAGCAGGTGACCGGGCAGCGCGTCGACGGCGTCCTGTACGTCGACCCGGTCGCCGTGTCCTACCTCCTCGCCACGCTCGGCGCGGTCCCCGTCGCCGGCTACCCGCCGGTGACCGCCAAGGACGTGGTCGCCCGCGTCGAGAACCAGGTCTACGCGCTCGTCCCGACCACGCAGGGCCAGAGCGACTACCAGGACGCCGTCGCCAAGGGCGTCTTCAACGCCTTCGCCGACGGCCGGGGCAGTGCGCCCGACCTGGTCCGCGGGCTCGTGAGCGGCGTCCAGGAGGGCCGGGTCCGGATGCACTTCTTCGACCCCGCCGCCCAGGCCGAGATCGCCGGCACCCGGATCGCCGGCGAGTTCGTCGGCCGCGACCCGGACCATCCCGAGGTGGGCATCTACGTCAACGACGCCGGCCCGACGAAGATGCAGTACTACCTGCGCCAGAACGCCTCGCTCTTCTCCCGCGGCTGCACCGGCGGCCGGCAGACCCTCGGCGTCACGATCAACTTCGACAACGCCACCCCGCCGGGCGCGGACGAGCTGCCCGACACCATCACCGGTGAGTTCTTCCCGGGCAACCGGACCGACCCGGGCCAGCAGCTCCTCGTCGTCTACGTCAGCACGCCGGTCGGTGGCGAGGTCGTGGAGATGTCGGTCGACGGCCAGCGCGTCAACAACCCCTCCGTCCTGTCGTACGCCGGCCGCAAGGTCGCCAGCGTCGGCGTCCTGCTCGACCCGGGCAAGTCCCAGACCGTCGACCTGGTGCTGCGCTCGGGCAAGGGCCAGGAGGGCGACCCGCGTCTGGAGATGTCGCCGGGTGCGAGCGCCGGCAGCTCGAACGCCACCGTGCGCTCGTCCTGCACCGTGCGCTGAGGGATTCCTTTACCTTTCTCTTCACCTGGCGGGCCCCGCACGGCCATCGATCAACACCGTTGACTTCAACTGCGCCGGTTTCGATGAGGTCCCGTGCCCCCCACGTCCCTCGATGACCGTCTGCTGAGCCTGGTCCAGTCGCCTGGATTCCTCCCGGTCGCCTTCGTGCTCGCCTTCGCCGCCGGCGCCGCCCACGCGGTCGGTCCGGGGCACGGCAAGAGCCTCGCGGCGGCGTACCTGGTCGGCTCGGATGGCAAGGTGCGCGACGCCGCATGGCTCGGCGTCTCGGTCGCGGTGATGCACACCCTCTCGGTGCTGGTCATCGCGCTGGCCTGGACGTTCCTCTCGCTCTCGGACCTGCTGCCGCTCGAGCGGCTCACCTCCGGCCTCCAGCTCGTCGCCGGGCTGATGGTGGTCGGCGTCGGGATCTGGCTGTTCCGCCGGCACCTCCGTGCCGGAGGCCACGGCCACGGCCATGGGCACGGACACGGTCATGGGCACGGCCACGGTCACGGTCATGGGCACGGCCACGGGCATGCGACCGGTCCCAGTCGTCCGGGCCTGGTCCTGCTGGGCATCTCCGGCGGACTGACCCCGTCCCCGGCCGCCTTCCTGGTCCTGGTCACCGGCATCTTCGCGGGCCGCTCCGGCTTCGCGCTGCTGCTCGTCATCACGTTCGGGCTGGGCCTGGCCACGGTGCTCTTCGGCGTCGGCCTGCTCGCGCTGGCCGGGCGCAGCATCGTGGTCCGCGCCGCGGAGTCCCGCGCGCTCCTGGCCGTCGCCACCCGGGTCGCCCCCGTCCTCGCCGCGACGAGCGTGACCGTGATCGGCTGCGTCGTGACGACGCTCGCCGTCGGTCAGCTGGTGGCGACGACGTGATCGCCGCCCATCCGTTCGGTGACCCGCAGACCCTGGGGGTCTCCCGTGACGCGACCGACCCGGCCGTCGTCCACGTGACGTGGAAGGTCGGCGCCGCCGACGACCTCACCCTGCTCGGCATCCACCTCGGCGTCCTCCCGCAGGACCGGGTGATGCTCGACGGTGCGGTCGCCTACGAGGCGGACGACGGCGCGCAGGTCCAGGAGGACCCGGCCCTCGCCACCTACCTGCTCGACCACGTCGCGGTCACCGCCGGCGGCGCCCCGTGCGTGGGGGAGGTGCACGCGGTCGGCGACCTCGTCGCAGACGGTGCTGACGTCACGTTCACCTGTCCGCAGGCCACGGACGCGGTCACCGTCCGCGCGTCCACGCTGACCGACCTGCACCCGGCGTACCGGACCCTGGCGAGCGGCCCCGACGGCCAGCACCAGGTCTACTCCGTGGACGACCCCAGCCACACCTGGTCGCTCGGCAGTGGCTCCGCGTCCACCGCGACCACCCCCGGCGGCGAGAGTGCCGCGCTCCAGATCGGCGGCGTCCTCGGCGCCGTGCTGCTGCTCGCCGTCGCCGGGGCCGTGCTGGCCCGGCGGCGTCGGCGTCATCCCTCCACCCCCACCCCCTGAAGGAGACCCGTCGTGTCCGCACGACCGATGCGCAGGCTCCGGATGATCGCGACCTCCCTGGTCGCGACATCCGTGGCTGCCGGTGGCCTGCTGGCCGCCCCCAGCCAGGCCGCACCGCTCACCCCACCCACCCTCGTGCCGGAGGCGGCGGCCGCACCGGCCGCCGTACCGGCGCCGGTGCCTGACATCCTCGACGTCGGCTTCGCCGGCGGCGCGGCCGCCGACAAGGCGCAGTCGCTGGCCCCGATCACCTACGGCACGCCGGTCTTCGACACCGATGCCAAGCAGGGCCCGGTGATGACCGTCGACGGCGTGGACGACGCCGTGGGCTTCCCGTTCGAGGACCAGTGGAGCAAGCTCACCACCGGCCTCAGCGTGGAGTGCGTCTTCCGGATCGACACCACGATGCCGGTCGCCAACGAGAAGGACCTCTGCTCCGACAAGGAGGCCGGCGGCATCTCGATGTACGTGACCGGCGGCAACCTGGGCTTCATGGCCCACGTCGGCGGCGGCTACAAGAGCGCGCTCACGCCCGTCGAGGGCAACCGCTGGTACCACGCGGTCGCCACCTGGGACGGCAACCAGATCAAGCTGTACGTCAACGGGCAGCTCGCCCAGACGACGACCGCGAGTGGCGCGCTGACCTTCCCCGTCGCGACCTCGCGGCGCTTCATCGTGGGCGCCGACGCGAGCCCGACCGGCATCGGCCAGCCTGCTCCGCCCAGCACGTTCGCGGCGTCCAGCGTGTACTCGCGCGCCGTCTCGGCCGACGAGGTCCGCGCTCTCGCCGCCGAGTGGGACACCGCGATCCCCGTGCCGCAGGCCGACGTCCTCGACGTCGACTTCGCCGACGGCACGCCCAAGGACCGGGTGCGCGACCTCGCCGTCAAGACCTTCGGTGCGCCCAAGATCGGCGACGACCCGGCCCTGGGCCGCAAGGTCGTCACCCTCGGCGGGGCCGACGCGTACGGCTACGCGCTCACCCCGCACTGGGGCCAGATCACCAACGCGGTGACCCTCGAGTGCACCTTCCGCTACAACGGCACGCTGCCGACCAGCACCGAGGCGTCGGTCTGCTCCGGCAAGGAGGCCGGCGGCTACTCGATCTACATCAACGACGACAAGGTCGGCCTGATGGCGCACATCGGCGGTGGCTACAAGACCGCCCGCGCGACCATCACGCCCAACCGCTGGTACCACGTCGCCGCGACCTGGAACGGCACCGAGATCAAGCTGTACGTCGACGGCGTGCTCGCCGCGACGACGCCGGCCACCGGCGCGCTGACCCTCCCGGCCGCCACCGCGCGCGCCTGGACCGTCGGCGGTGACTCCTCGCCCAACGCCGGCGCGCAGTTCTACGCCAAGGCCAAGATCGCGAACGCCCGCATCTACGGCCGTGCGCTCAACGAGTCCGAGATCAAGGCGCTCGACATCGCCGCCTTCGGCGAGCACCCCGACGCCCGCGTCGCGGTGACCTCGTCCGTCCCGGCGCCCGGTGACCGGCTCTCGGCGCCGGTCGAATTCGACGTCACCGTCAGCAACCAGGACAACGCGACGGGCTGGACCTACCTGCTCGACGGCAAGCCGATCACCCCCGGCCAGCTGGTCGGTCCCGGCCTGTCCGCCGGCGCGCACACGATCACGATCAGCGCGATCGACGTCTTCGGCAAGGAGATCAAGAACGAGATCGCCTTCGAGTCCGACAGCATCCCGACCGGCGGCGGTACCGGCGCCGGCGAGGGCAAGGGCCGCGTCGAGCTGTCCGCGATCGCCAGCAGCCCCGACGGCAGCGACGTGACCACGACCTTCCGTGCGGCGACCGCAGCCGTCGCCGAGGGCGGCGTGCAGGGCGTCGTCAAGGAGCTCCCGACCTCGCTCGACTTCACCTACAGCGACGGCAAGCAGCTCACCGGCAAGGCCACGCCCGACGACACCAAGGCGTCGACGAGCCCGACCACCGGCGACCTCCCCTTCCAGAAGTACGACGTCCAGGTCGGTCCGTCCGTGACCGGTCAGCAGGTCGTGTGGAAGGGCGTCGTCGACCCGGCGCGCTCGGTCACGCTCCACGCCTGGAACAAGGAGACGTCCACCTGGGCCGAGCTCGCCACCGCGCGCGGTGTGCGCGAGGGCGACACGGTGCTCAACGCCGCCGTACGGCCGGCGCTCGTGGACGACGGCGTCGTCCACCTCCTGGTGCTCGGCACCGACCCGTTCGCCGACGACCTCGCCCCGCGCGACGAGAAGGCCGCGAACGACAAGGACAAGTTCGAGAACCCGGCGGACTACGACTTCTCGCTCGCCCACTTCACCGACACGCAGTACCTCGCCGAGGGTGCCGCCGGCGGCACGTACGACGACTGGGACGGCGTCGCCGAGCCCAGCGACGTCATGCAGGAGGAGGAGCGCGCCATCTGGGCCAAGGCCTACGAGGCGAGCACGAGCTGGATCGCCCAGCAGGCGGGGCCGCGCAAGATCGCGTGGGCCGGCCACACCGGCGACATCATCGAGAACGACTACTACAACCCGCTGGCCAAGGACGGTCTCGGCAACCTGCTCTACCCGGGCCTCGACGCCCAGGTGACACGGGAGTTCGAGTTCACCTCGGGCGCGCAGGCCACCCTCGACGACGCAGGTGTCGTCAACCAGGTGATCGCGGGCAACCATGACAACCAGCTCGGCAACGAGACCGGCCCGACCTCGCGGTTCAACCAGCACTACGGACCGGAGCGCTACTACGACGCCGAGAAGAAGTGGCCGACCGGTGCGTCGTACCACGCGTGGGACGAGACGACCGACAGCCAGGGCAAGGTGCTCACGCCCGGCCAGGACAACCAGAACAACTACGTGCTGTTCTCGGCCGGCGGTCTCGACTTCGTCGCGGTCGGCCTGTCCTACGGCGTGACGCAGGCCGAGGCGGACTGGGCGAGCTCGGTGTTCGAGCGCTTCCCCGACCGCAACGGCATCCTGCTCACGCACGCCTACATCGCGCCCTCGACGGCCAAGGACGGCCGCGGCTCGGCGTTCTCGGGTGACGGCTCCAAGCTGTACGACGAGGTGGTCACCGCCAACCCCAACGTCTTCCTGATCCTGGCCGGTCACGAGCACGGTGTCGGCACGAACCTGAAGACCAAGGTCGGCGCGACCGTCCAGCACAACGTCGTCGAGCTGCTCGCGGACTACCAGTTCTACAAGGTCTCCGCGCGCGAGCTGTGGCCCGACAAGGTCGACTCCTCGGGCAATATCGACCTCAACGGCGACGGCGTCACCGACCACAAGGCGACCGACCTCCTCCAGTTCGGCGCCAGCTGGCTGCGGCTGCTCCAGTTCGACGTCGCGCGGGCCGAGGTCAGCATCGACACCTACTCGCCGCACTTCGACAACTTCGGCGCGACCGAGTACGACGACCGCAAGCGCTACAACGGCGCCGAGGACAACCTGGTGCTGCCGGTCGACCTGTCGAGCCGCACCACGACGTTCTCGACCGACGGCCTCACCGTGGTCACCCCGACCGACACCGTGATCGGCACCGACACGGTCCGCTCGGGCTGGCCGGCGACGGTGGAGTGGAAGGGGCTCGCCGACGGCGAGGTCTACGCGTGGACGGCGGAGAGCCGCACCGCGAGCGGCGACCGGATCGGCGCCCTGCGCCAGTTCGGCACGGTGTTCCGGGCGACCGCCGCCGGCACCGACACCACCGCGCCGGAGCTCACCCTGTCCGGGGAGACCACGCTGACGGTCGGGGACGCCTTCGACCCGCTCACCGGCGTCACCGCGACCGACAACACCGACGGCAACGTGACCGACCGGGTCCGCGTGGTCGGCACGGTCGACGTCGACAAGGCGGGCAGCTACGCGCTGACGTACGTCGTCGCCGACAGCAACGGCAACCAGGTCGTCGCCCCGCGCGTCGTCCGGGTCGTCGCCGCGGTCGACAACCGGGCTCCGGCGACGGTCACGGGCGGCAACGTCACGGCCGTCTTCGGCCAGACGCTCCACCTGAGCGCCAAGGTCGGCCCGTCGGCAGCCACCGGCACCGTGCGCTTCCTCAACGGCGAGGAGGTGCTCTGCGAGGCCCCGGTCTCCGGCGGCACCGCGAGCTGCACGGTCAAGACCCTGCCCCCGCCGGGGGAGTACGTCATCGTCGCCGGCTACTCCGGCGACCAGGGTCACCAGCCGGCCCAGCGGACGTTCGTCCTGTCGGTGCGTCAGCCCGGCAAGCCGGCCCCCGCCAAGGCACACCCGAAGCTCAAGGCCAAGGCGGCCAAGAGCAGCGTCGCGCGCCGCAAGCCCGCCGTCCTGACCGCCACCGTCGCCCCGACGGCGACCGGCCGGATCGTGTTCACCAGCAAGGGCCGCACGCTCTGCACCGCGGTGATCCGCAAGGGCAAGGCCTCGTGCTCCACCGCCCGCAGCCTGCGGCCGGGGACGTACCGGGTCAAGGCGTCGTACGCCGGCAACGCCACGCACTACGCCGGCACGGCGACGTTCACCTTCCGCAAGCGTCGCTGACCCACCCGCCCCGCGAAGTCGCGGGGTTCCACCCCCGAAGTCGCAGGGTTCCGGGGTCGAAGTAGCAAGGTTTCCCGGTCGAGGTCGCAGTGTCGGACAACTGCGATCTCGGCCGGGAAGCTGCGCAATTTCGAGGGGAGAAACCTGCGCCCTCGACGGGTGAAACCTGCGCCCTCGGCCTCGCCGATCTCAATCAATGGACAACCGTCTCAAGATTTGGAATGCCGAGTTCGTGGTTCGCGCAAAGCCGCCTAGGCTCTTCCTCATGTCGACGACCCTGCTGCTGACCAAGCGGCGCGCGGTGGACAACTGCCGCGTCAGCTCGGCGCTGTGTCGACCCTGCTGACGGGTCTCTGAACTCCGGCGGTTCCGCCGTTCTCCCGTCGCCTCCGTGGCACTGCCGTGCCCAGGCGTAGTCCTGTGTCGTGCCGTGCTGCCGCAACAGCACCGTCGTACCGCACCATCGCAACCATCGAAGGAATCACCATGAGCCGCGAGAACTCCCTCGTCTCCGCCCAGTGGGTCGAGGACAACCTCGACAACCCCCAGGTCGTCGTCATCGAGGTCGACGAGGACACCACGGCCTACGACAAGGGCCACATCCGCAACGCCATCAAGCTCGACTGGACCACCGACCTGCAGGACCAGGTCCGTCGTGACTTCGTCAACAAGGCGCAGTTCGAGGCCCTGCTCTCCGAGCGCGGCGTCGGCAACGACCAGACCGTCGTGCTGTACGGCGGCAACAACAACTGGTTCGCGGCCTACGCCTACTGGTACTTCAAGCTCTACGGCCACCAGGACGTCAAGCTCATGGACGGCGGCCGCAAGAAGTGGGAGCTCGACAGCCGCGAGCTGACCGACGAGCTGCCCACGCGAGCCGCGACGACGTACACGGCGCAGGAGCAGGACAGCTCGATCCGCGCCTTCCGCGACGACGTCGTTGCCGCGATCGGCACGCAGAACCTGGTCGACGTCCGCAGCCCCGACGAGTACGCCGGCCGCCTCCTCGCCCCGGCCCACCTCCCGCAGGAGCAGTCGCAGCGCGCCGGCCACATCCCGACGTCCGTGAACGTCCCGTGGAGCAAGAACGCCAACGACGACGGCACCTTCAAGTCCGACGCGGACCTGCAGGCGCTCTACGCCGAGGTCGGCTTCGACGAGGCCAAGGACACCATCGCCCTTTGCCGCATCGGTGAGCGCTCCTCGCTCACCTGGTTCGTGCTGCAGGAGATCCTCGGCAAGAAGAACGTCAAGAACTACGACGGCTCGTGGACCGAGTACGGCTCCCTCGTCGGCGTTCCGATCGCCCTCGGCGACGAGCCCGGGGAGGCCTGAGCACATGTGCGGAGCGACTGTCGGAGGGCTTTCCCTCGAGGGCGTCAACGTGGCCAAGGAGGCCGTGATCCAGGGCCAGGTCGTGCGCGGCACCGGTGACGACGCCACCCCGGTGTCGGGCGCCTACGTCCGGCTGCTCGACAAGAGCGGCGAGTTCACCGCGGAGGTCCCGACCTCCGCGACCGGCCACTTCCGGTTCTTCGCCGGCGACGGCCAGTGGACGCTGCGGACCCTGGCCCCCAAGGCCGACCCGGTCGACCGCGCCGTCCAGGCGCAGACCGGCTCGGTGGCCGAGGTCCTGATCGCGATCTGAGACCCAGCAACGCCGCAACGGCCCGGACGACGTATGTCGTCCGGGCCGTTCTGCGTCCTCGGGGCCGGAACCCCGCGACTTCGGTGCAGAAACCCTGCGACTTCGTGGCCGGAACCCTGCGCCTTCGGCGGCTAGGAGGCCGGGACGGAGGAGATGGTGGCGAAGTGGGGGGTGTCGGTGCCGGGGATGCCGCGCAGGCCGCGGCCGGGGGTGCGCAGGGTGATCCGGACCCGGTCGGAGCGGAAGAGGTCGTGGGAGAACTCGAAGGGCGTGCCACCGGTGTCGTACGTCGTCCGGGTGATCGAGACCAGGGGGTCGCCGACGGCGACGGAGAGCAGGGCCGCCTCCTCGTCGGTGGCGTGGACGACCTCGACGACCTCCTCGGCGTCACCGATGGTGACGCCGTAGTCGTTCTCGATGAGCTCGTAGATCGAGCCGCCCAGCGGCTGCTCGAGCAGTCCGGGGAAGCGGTCGGCGGGCAGGCGGGCGTGGTCGAGCGAGAACGGCGTGCCGTCGGCCAGCCGCAGCCGCCGTACGTCGACCACGAGATCGCCCTCGCCCAGCTGGAGCGCGCGGCGGGTCGGTGCGTCGGCGACGCCCATCTTGGTCGCGACGACCCGGGTGCCCGCCGAGTAGCCCTGCCGGGCGAGGTAGGCCGGGACGCCGACCACCTTGGTCAGGTCGTGCTCGACCTTGGCGTGGTTGATGAAGGTGCCGCCCCCGCGGCCGGCGACGCGGCGGACGAGTCCGGCCTCCTCGAGCGCGGCGAGCACCTGGCGCAGGGTCGCGCGGCTGACGCCGTAGTGCTCGGAGAGCTCGCGCTCGCTGCCCAGCCGGGCGCCCGGGGGCAGGGTGCCGGAGCCGATGTCGGTCAGCATCCGGCGCCGCAGGTTCTCCGCGACGGCGTGCTCGTTGGCCATGGCCCCGCTCCTCTCCGGCTGTTCCTGGTGAACCGCCCGATTCGGTCTGACCAGTAGGCGAAACGGTACCCGACCGGTCCGCTCAGATCTCCTCGAGCGCCTGGAGCGACTCCGGCAGCACCTGGCCGCCGTCGACGACCAGGCTCTGGCCGGTCACGTAGCCGGCCTCCTCGGTGGCGAAGAACAGCGCGGCGTTGCCGATGTCGGCGACGCTGCCGAGGCGCTTCTGGGGGACGCTCGCGGCCATCGCGGCGAGGTAGTCCTCGCCGAGCCCGTCGAGTCCCTCGGTGGCGACATTGCCCGGGAGCACCGCGTTGATGGTGATCCCGCGCGGGGCCAGCTCGAGCGCCGCCGTACGGACGAAGCCGAGCTGGGCGGCCTTGCTGGCGCCGTAGTGCGACCAGCCCGGGTAGCCGGTGAAGGGCCCGGTGATCGACGAGGTGACCACGATCCGGCCGCGGCCGCTGGCGGTCAGCGCCTCCAGGCAGGCCTGGACCGCGAACACGGTGCCGTCGAGGTTCGTCGCCATCACGGTGCGCAGGTCGCCGGGTGTCATCGCGTCGAGGCGCGCGGCGGGGAAGATCCCGGCGTTGGCGCACAGGACGTCGATGCCGCCGTGCCGGTCGACGGCGGTGGCGGCCATCCGGTCGCAGTCCTCGCGCGAGCTCACGTCCGTCACGACGTACGACGCCCCGGCGCCGAGCTCCGCGCACGCGGCCTCGAGCGCCGCCTCGTCGCGTCCGGTGACGAGCACCCGGGCGCCGGCCCGGGCGAAGACCGTGGCGATGCCGCGGCCGATGCCCTTGCTGCCGCCGGTGACGACGACGGAGCGTCCAGCGAGTGAGGTGAACATGGGTCCTCCGTGGGTGGGATCAGGTGAGCGTGGCGCCGCCGGACGCCACGTAGCGGTGGGCGAGCTCGACGGAGCCGGCGGTGTAGCCGGGGCCGAGCTCCTGGCACTCGCGGGAGTGGGCGTGCGAGCCCAGCCAGGCCACGAGCAGCAGCCGGCGGAGCATGACGAACGTCGGCAGCATCGCCTCGTGCTCGGCGGAGAGGTCGACGACCGAGCGGTAGCCGCGCAGCCACGCCTCCTGCCACCGCGGCAGCCGCGGGTCGTGCTCGATGAACGACACGGCGGTGCCGAAGTCGTACATGAACCACGACAGCCCGCAGTCGTCGAAGTCGATGACCGTGACGAGGTCGCCCTCGACCAGGAGGTTGGCGAGGCGGAGGTCGGCGTGGACGAGGCCGAACCGGTCCGCCCCCGTCCCGTACGACGCGAGCCGCTCCTCGACGATCGCGGCCGCCGCACCGAGCACCTCCTCCTCGGCCGCACCGACGCCGATGCCGTCCTGCCAGCGCCCCCAGCGGGGCTGCTCGCCGAGGGAGTGCTCCCAGTCCCACCGGAACCGGTGGAAGCCGGCCGGCGGCGTCCACGAGCGCGCGTGCTCGTGCATGCGCGCGGTGATCGCGCCGAGCGTCTCGAAGTCGGAGGTGCCGAGCGCGACGTCGTCCGGCTCGATGCCGGGCACGAGCTCGAAGAGGACGCAGTGCCGCTCCTGCCCGTCGACGACGACGGTGGTGACCCGCTCGCCGTGGTCGTTGGCGATCTCCGCGGAGGTGGCGACCCCCGACTCGGCCCGCAGCGCGGCGAGCCAGGCGAGCTCGCTCTCGATGTCGCTGCGCGAGTGGTAGCCGACCCGGTGCACCCGCAGGATCGCGGTGCGGCCGGGCTCCTCGACCAGGAAGGTCGCGTTCTCGGACAGGTTGATCATCCGCAGGGTGCGCCCCTCCCCGAAGCCGTACGACGGCAGCGCCAGCTCGGCGACCCGGGTGTCGGTCGCCGCGGCCACGGTGTCCATCAGTGCTCCCGTCCCTCGATCGACTCCAGGACCTTGGTGATCCGGTCGCGGGCCACCTCGACGTCCTCGGTGGTGCCGCTCAGGTACAGCCGCCCCGCCGCTCCAATGAACTGCACGTCGACCATCGTGATGCCGGGTGCCGCACGCTCGGCCTCGTTGGCGGCCACGGCCGCGAACAGGGCAGGAGTCATCTCGTAGACGAGGAGCGACTGTCCCGGCATCACCATCGACCCCGATCGGTTGCGGTTGAGGATCACCGCGTGCTGGTCGGTGATGTGCTCGATGATGTCGTGGTAGAGCACCCGCGGGCGGAGCTGGTCACTGGCCGAGCTGCCGGTGCCGTCGAGCACCGCCTGGCCGGCGGCGGTGACGTCGGCCAGTGACGAGGCGTGCAGCTCGAGGACGCCGAACTGCCGCTCCACGAAGAGGATGCCGGGCTCGACCGTCGGCACCGCGCGCAGCGCCAGGTCGATCACGCGCTCGATGGCGAGCGCGGGGGCGACCTCGATGATGAGCGCGTGGTCCCCGGCGTACGGCGGGTACCCGCGGGCCCGCGTGGGCGTGCCCAGGTAGGCGGCGAACTGCGGCTGCAGGTCCTCGACCATCAGGTTGACCCGCAGCTCCGTACGGGCGTGGGTGGCGGTCATCGGACCTCCTCTTCTCGGGATGCTGGCGTGACGGCGGTGATCGGGCTACTTCGCGCTGACGTCGAAGTGGTTGCCGATCTCGGCGTGGGGGCGCGGGATGACGTGGACGCTGACGAGCTCGCCGACCTGCGAGGCGGTCTCGGCGCCGGCCTCGGTGGCGGCCTTGACCGCGCCGACCTCGCCGCTGATGACGACGGCGACGAGCCCGTCGCCGACCTCCTGGCGGTCGGTGATGGTGACGTTCGCGGCCTTGACCATGGCGTCCGCGGCGGCGAGCGCGGCGACGAAGCCCTTGGTCTCGATCATGCCGATGGCGGTGCTGGACATGTGGTGCTCCTTGGTTGTGCGGTGGTTGTTGCGGTGGTGGTGGGTGTCAGCCCGTGGGCTGGGAGTCGATCGAGCCGATGACGAGCGCGTCGACGGGCGGTGGGGTGCCGGGGAACCAGGCCGCGGCGACCGATCCCTGGGCGACCAGGACGGTCTCGCCGACCCCGCTGCCCAGGACGTCGAAGGCGACCAGGCGACTGCCGCCGTCCACCTCGACCTCGAGGAAGGCGCCGTTGGGCAGGCCGTCGATCCTCTTGGTGGACCAGACATTGCCGGTCACGACTGCTCTCAGCATCAGCGCTCCTTCTCGATGGGTACCCCCAGCGCGCGAGCCTTCTCGCGCGCCAGGGGAGTCAGCACGGCCCGGCGGCCGAGGACCAGCCGGCGGCCCGCCTCGGCGGCCGCCTTGACCTGGCGCTCGGTGACGGCGCCGGTGTCGATCCGCTGCACCGGCCGGGCCTCCGGTACGGCGCTCGTGGTCCCACCCTCGAGCCGGAACCGCAACCGGCCGGCCTTCAGGTCCTGGCGGTTCTTGGGGTTCTCGAACAGGGCGAGCAGCTGCCGGGCGAACCGGTCGAGGTCGGCGTCGTCGGCGATCCGGACCGCCTCGACGCGCTCGCGCAGCGCGGGCGGCGCCGGGGGCGCGGCGGCCCGGGCCGCCGGACCGGCGAGGTCCGCGACGACCTCGCGGACGACGTCCGCGATGAGCGCCCGCAGGTCGGGGGACGAGGTCACGTGAGCCCTCGCAGGGCGTCCTCGGCCGCCTCGGCCGCCTGCCGTACGTCGGCCTCCTTGCCGGCCAGGTAGACCCGGCCGGTGGCACCGATCATGCGGTAGTCGACGACCTTGATGTCGGCGGCCTTCTCGGCCTCGTTGGTCGCCACGATCGCGTACGACGCGGGCTGCACCTCGAGCACGTACATCGACTCGCCCGGCAGCACCATCGACCCGATCTTGTTGCGGTTGATCAGGAAGGCGTGCTGGTGGTCGATCGAGCTGATGATCTTGCTGGCCAGGATCTGCGGCCGCACCGCGCTCGACGCGTCGGCGCCGAGTGCGTCGAGGACGCCTTCGGCAGCGGCCTTGACCGAGCCGGTCTCGCCGTGGAACTCCAGGTAGCCGAACTGCCGCTCGACGACGAGGACGCCGGCGGCCACCTCGGCGTGCTTGAGGGCGACGTCGGTGATCGGCTCGATGTCGATGCCGGGCGCGACCTCGATGATCTGCGCGGCCATGTGGGCGCGCGGCAGGGTGCCCTTGATCCAGGTGCCGAGGTAGCACATGGTCTGCGGCTGGAGCCGGTCGATGAAGATGAAGGAACGCAGTTCAGCCATGGGTCAGCCCTTGATGAGGTGGGAGAGTTCTTCGACGACGAGACGACGGACCTGCTCGCGGAAGGCCGCGTCTGCGGAGCCGCCGAGCCGGTCGACGACCGCGTCGACGGCGGACGGCACGGCCGTGGCCGCGCGCTGGTCGTTCGACGGCACCGGGTACGCCGGCACGGGCGTGCGGTGCTCGGACCACGGGCTCAGCCCGGCGTATGCCGGCATCGCCTCGGCGGGATCGGCGTTGTAGGCGATCCGGGTCCAGTCGACGAGGTGCTTCGGCTGGAGGTTCTCGCCGAGCGCGCTGCGCCCGACGAAGCCGGTCCCGATGGTCATGGTGGGTGCGAGGTTCGTGTCGAGCCCGGAGCTGCCGGTGCTGTTGCCGACGTTGACCGAGACCCGCAGCACGGGCACCTCGGCGGCGTAGCGCACCACCGTGCCGGGGTCGGCGGAGTGGATGGCCGCGCTGTGCCCGGCGCCGGCGATCCGGATGATCGCCCGCGCGGTCGCGATGCCGGTGCTCGCGTCGGGGACCCGGATCAGGCCGAGCACCGGCGAGAGCTTCTCGTGGGTGAGGGGCTCCTCGGGCACGGCGGTGGCGAAGGGCGCGACGAGCACCTGGGTGCGCGGACCGACGCGGATCCCCGCCTGCTGGGCGATCCACGAGGCGTCCTTGCCGACGACGTCCACGTTGAGCCGGCCGAGCGGGAACATGTAGTCGCGCAGCCGCTGGGCGTCGTCCGGGCTGAGCACGGCGGCACCGGCCCGCTCCATCTCGCGCACGAGCTTGTCGGCGATCGCCTCCTCGGCGATGAGCACCGACTCGTTGGTGCAGAGCACCGAGTTGTCGAAGGCCTTGCTCTCGACCAGGCGCTGCGCCGCGGCGCGGACGTCGGCGGTCGCGTCGACCAGGACCGGCACGTTGCCGGGCCCGACGCCGATCGCCGGGTTGCCCGAGCTGTAGGCCGCCCGGACCACGCCGGTGCCGCCGGTGGCGAGGATGACGTTGGTGCGCACGTCGCCCATGAGCGCCTCGACGAGGGGGATCGTCGGCTCGGCGATGCTCTGCACGATGCCGTCGGGCGCACCCGCCTCGACCGCGGCGCGGGCCAGCAGCTGCGCGGCGTCGTGGCAGCACTCCTTGGCCATCGGGTGCGGGCTGACCACCACGGCGTTGCGGGTCATCAGCGCCAGGATCACCTTGAAGAACACGGTGGCGACCGGGTTGGTCGAGGGCGTCAGGGCGAGCACGACGCCCGCGGGGCGCGGCACCTCGACGATCTTGTCGTCGATGCGGACCCGGGGGGTCACGAAGTCCTGGCCGGCGTAGGTGTCGACGATGCCGCGCGAGCAGGCCTGGTTCTTGCGGACCTTGTGCTCGACGACGCCGAAGCCGGTTTCGCGCACGGCCCACTCGGCGTACTTCTGGGCGTGGGCGTGGGCGACGTCGGCGACGGCACGCACGATCCGGTCGACATCGCTCGCCGAGTACGACGCGTAGGCGCGCGCCGCCCAGCGCGCCCGCTCGAGCAGGTGGCCGGCCGCGCCGGGTGCGGTGACGGTCTGGTCGGACATCAGCTGGCCCTCCGGCGCGAGAGTGCGGGATCGGCGGCCGCGCGGCCGACGGCCAGCGCGGTGCGGTCGAGGAGCTCCTCGACGAGGTCGGGCGTCATCAGGATCCCGGGCTTGTACTGCAGCACCCGGGGGTCGAGGGTCGAGAAGATCGCCCAGACACCGAGCTCGTAGAGCTGGCGCATGACGAACTTCGCGCCCTCGGGGTGGGCGAACTCCAGGCCGAGCACCACGCCGTTCTGCCGGATGCCGACGAACCAGTCGGGGTACTGCGCCTGGACCTGGCGCAGGCCCGCGCCGACCTGGTCGGCGATGTAGTGGACCATCGAGCGGACCTCGGGGCGCTGGGTGATCTCCAGCGTCTTGAGCGCCGCCACGCAGCCGAGCTCGGCACCGCCGAAGGTCGAGATGTGCCCGAAGCCGTCCTCGTGCAGCCAGGCGCCGGCGCGCTCGCTGAGGAGCACCGCGGCGATCGGGTAGATGCCGCCGGACAGACCCTTGCCGCTGACCAGGATGTCCGGCTCGATGCCGTGCTTGGTGATGGCCCAGAGCTCGCCGGTGCGCATCAGGCCGGTCTGCACCTCGTCGGCGATGTAGAGCGCGTCGTACTTCTCGCAGAGCGCCTTGACCGCCTCGAGGTAGCCCGGGTTCGGCAGCGGGAAGCCGTACGTCGCGGGGATCGTCTCCATGATCACGGCGGCGACGTCGCGGCCCTTGAGCGCCTGCTCCATCGCGTCGAGGTCGTTGAACGGGACCTGGGGGAACTCCTCGGGCCGGTCGGCGAGGAAGAGCTTGGCGAACCGGTCGTCGCCGGTGGCGACGGCCAGGCCGGTGTGCCCGTGGTAGGCCTTCACGATCGAGACGATCTTGCGCTTCTGCATGGCGTGCCGGGCGCTCTTGAGGGCGATGTCGATCGCCTCGCCGCCACCGGAGGCGTAGGCGACCTTGGTCAGGCTGGCCGGTGCGGACTCGACGAGGGCCTCGGCGAGGGCGGTCCGCCCGAGCGAGGGGAAGTGGTGGTTGCCCACGTCGAAGCGGTCCATCGCCTGCTTGACCGCGGTGACCACCTCGGGGTTGCGGTGGCCCAGGTTGTAGGTGCCGCCGTTGAGGTGGACGTCGATGAGCCGGCGCCCGTCCATGTCCCAGAGCAGGTAGCCCTCGCGGCGGTCGATCACCAGGTCGACCCCGCTGTCGGACCAGAACCGCGTCTTGTCCGGGTTCCAGTAGTGCGCCGACTTCTCGAGCATCTCTGCCTTCGAGTCGAAGCTGAACGCGTCGTAGTCGTGCATCGCCATCCCTACGTGTCGGTGGCCGCCCCGTGCAGGCACCGGAAGCCTTGTGGTGAGGATCCTGTTTGGTCAGACCGAAAAAGTCAACGGTTCGAGATTGAGAAAATTGTCTGACCCAAAACCTTGATTTGGTCTGTTCGGTAGTGCCAGCATGCGGGGCCTGGTGTGAGCCAGGACACAACCCGGACGTGCCCCCTGGGCACGGGAGAGAGAGTCCGCATGTCTGCAGAGGAGACGCGCGCAGTACCGGAGACCGACACAGGGGTCCAGCGCCTCAAGCCGAACGCCGTCGGCCTGGTGGGCGTCATGTTCATGGCGGTCGCGACCGCCGCGCCGATCACCGCGATGGTGGGCAACGTGCCCATCGCGATCGGCTTCGGCAGCGGGGCCAACGCCCCGGCCGGCTATCTCGTCGCCACGATCGTGCTCGGCCTGTTCGCGCTGGGCTACTCGGCGATGGCCAAGCACATCACGTCGACCGGAGCCTTCTACGGCTTCATCTCGCACGGCCTGGGCCGCGTGGTCGGGATGGGCGCCGGGGCCCTGACCACCCTCGCGTACGTCGTGTTCGAGGCCGCCCTGGTCGGGATCTTCTCGTTCTTCGCCGCGAGCTTCTTCGCCACGCACACGGGCCTGGACATCTCCTGGATCTGGTACGCCCTGCTGATGCTCGGCGTGAACACCGCGCTGACCTACTTCGACATCAACCTGACCGCGGTGGTGCTCGGCATCTTCCTCGTCACCGAGATCGTGATGCTCGGCGCGATGACCGTCTCGATCCTCGCCTCGGGCGGCGGCCCCGACGGCTGGTCGCTCGGCTCGCTCAACCCGCTCAACGCCTTCCAGGGCCTGGACGGCAGCGTCACCAGCCCCGACACCGGCGCCACGCTGGTCGTGGCCGGCTCGGCCGGCATCGGCCTGTTCTTCGCGTTCTGGTCGTGGGTCGGCTTCGAGTCCACCGCCATGTACGGCGAGGAGTCGCGCAACCCCAAGAAGATCATCCCGCTCGCGACGATGCTGTCGGTGCTGGGCATCGGGCTCTTCTACGTCATCGTGTCGTGGTCGGCCATCGTCGGCACCGGCCCGGACAACGCGGTCGCGCTCGCCCAGGACAGCAGCACCGCCGGCCAGATCTTCTTCGGCCCGGTCGAGCAGCACCTCGGGCACGGCGCCGTCGTGCTCTTCGAGTTCCTGCTGATGAGCGGCTCGTACGCCTGCGGCATGGCCTTCCACAACTGCGCGTCGCGCTACATCTACGCGATCGGTCGCGAGAACCTCGTGCCCGGCTTCGGCAAGACCCTCGGCGCCTCGCACCCGCGGCACGGCTCGCCGTACATCGCGGGGTTCGTGCAGACCACCGTCGCGACCGTGATCGTGCTGCTGTTCTTCGTCACCGACCGCGACCCCTACGGCCAGCTCTACGCGCTCATGGCGATCATGGGCACCACGGCGATCATGATCGTCCAGGCGCTGGCCGCGTTCGCCTGCATCGCCTACTTCCACGCCCAGGGCAAGCACCCCGAGACCGCCCACTGGTTCCGCACGTTCCTGGCCCCGCTCATCGGCGGCATCGGCATGGTCTACGTGATCTGGCTGCTGGTCGAGAACGCCGGCTTCGCGGCGGGCGCCGCGGCCAGCGACATCGTCTTCAAGCTGTCGCCGTGGGTGGTCGGCGCGGTCGGTGTGGCCGGTGTGCTGTTCGCGCTGTGGGCCAAGCGCTTCGCGCCCGAGCGGTACGACACGATCGGCCGGATCGTCCTCGAGGACACCCAGGAACGTGCCGACGCCTGAGCCGTCCGCGCGACCCGTTCCGGACGGGCGGCGGAGGGCGTACTCTTCGAGGATCGCGAGCTGGGAGACCCGATGAGCAGCCGTCCTTCGCCGCTCGACCTGGTGGCCGACGTGGCTGCCATCTGTGTCGAGCACACCCCCGCCACCGTGCGGGCCACCGCCGTCCTGCAGCGGATCGGTGAGGCCATCCCGCTCGAGGCGGCGGCCCTGTCCACCTTCGACCCGGTCGAGGAGCGGCACCTGACGGTCGCCGAGATCGGGTACTCCGACCCGGTGCTGACCTACCTCAACGACGGCTTCGTCAACGACGACCCGGCGTTCCTGACCATGCGCTTCCGCAACCCGCGGCCGCTGCGCTGGTGCGACATCCCCAACTACCGCGACATGTTCAGCGCGCACGAGGTCTTCATCCCCGGCGGCTTCGCCGAGGGGTCGACGACCTGCCTGTTCACCCGCGACGGGCGCTACACCGGGGCGCTTCACCTGAGCTCCGACTCGCCGTTGCCGATCAGTGACTCCGCCGTCGAGACGCTGATCGCGCTGCAGCGCGTGATCGCGCCGCTCATGGACGCGATGCGCCCGCCCGAGGGACACAGCTGGACCGAGCTCCTCGAGGAGGCCGCCGAGGCCGGGCTGATCACGGCCGACCGGCGGCTGGTGGCGCTGCCCGGGCTGCGCCGCGACCGCTGGCTCGCCGACGACTCGCCGCTGACCGCCGAGCTGCTGGCGCGCCCCGAGGGTCCGCCCGCGCGGTTCACCTGGGTCTCCCCGGCCGTCCGGTGCCACGAGGTGCGCACCACCCGGCTGGCGACGGGGGTCCTGGTCACGCTGCGCGAGGCGGCGGCGCCGTACCGGCTCTCGCCGCGCGAGGTCCAGGTGCTGACGCTGGTCGCCGCGGGCCTGGGCAATCCCGGCATCGGGCTCTCGCTCTCGCTCAGCCCGCGCACGGTCGCGACCCACGTCGAGCACATCCTCGCCAAGCTCGGCTGCGCGACCCGGGTGGCCGCGGCGAGCAAGGCGGTGGCCGAGGGCATCGTGCCGCTCACGGTGTCCACCCCGTCCACCCCCTTGCTCGCGCGCACCTGAGCCGCCGTTCCCCTGGCCCGGGGCCTCAGGCGTCCAGCTCGACCGGCGTACCGATCGTCCAGCCGCCGTCGACCAGCAGGTTGTCGCCGACGACGTGGTCGGCGAGCGGGCTGGCCAGGAACAGCACCGCGTTGGCGACGTCCTGCGGGCTCGCCCAGCGGCCGCGGGGTGTCTGTCCCGCGAGCGCGTCGTGCGTGGCCTGGTCGTAGAGCGCCGTCATGTGGGTCGTCACGAAGCCGGGGGCGACCGCGTTGACGTTGATCCCCTTGCTCGCGTAGTCCAGCGCGACCTGGCGCGTGAAGTTCACGATCGCGCCCTTGGTCGCGCAGTACGCCGCGAAGCCCGGGTTGCCGCGGAAGCCGCTGATCGAGCTGATGTTGACGATCTTTCCGGGCTTCTCGCGCGCCAGCAGGCCGCGCACCATCTCGCGCGTGCAGTGGAAGGTGCCGTCGACGTTGACGAGGAACTGGGTCCGCCAGGTCTCGTCGTCGGTCTCGTGCACGCTGCCCTCGCGGAGCACGCCCGCGTTGTTGACGAGGATGTCGAGCCCGCCGAGGCGCTCGTCGAGCTCGGCGAAGAACGACGCCACGTGGGCGCTCGCCGTGACGTCGAGCTTGGCGAACTCGGCCGAGCCACCCGCGGCGGCGACCAGCGCGGTCGTCGTCTCGCCGCCCTCGCGGGCCTCCTCGGTGAGGTCGGCCACGACGACGTGCGCGCCCGCCGCGGCGAGGGTGGTGGCGATGGCCCGGCCGATGCCGGAGGAGGCGCCGGTGACGACGGCGTTCTTGCCGGTGAGGTCGATCATGTTCGGTCCTTTCGGTAGGTCAGGGGGAGAGGGTCAGTCCGTGCCGCACCAGTCGAGGGCGAGCGACGCATAGGTCCGCGCGGCGAGCCGGACCTCCTCGATCAGGCAGTACTCGTCGTCGGCGTGCGCGACCCGCAGGTCGCCCGGGCCGTAGCTGATCGCCGGGATGCCCGCCGCGGTGAGGAAGGAGCAGTCCTCGACCGCGCAGAACCCGGCGACCGGTGGCGGCCCCTGGTACGGCGTCATCCCCGAGACCCGCTCGTGCGCCGACGAGACGGCGGCGGTGATCGCGTGCGCCGCCTCGCCGGGGTCGTTGGCCGGCCAGTTGAGCTTCCACTCCACCACCGGCGGGTGCTCGCGCAGCCAGCCGTCGGTCTGCGCGATCGCGCGGATCTGGGCCTCGACCTCGGCCTTGACGGTCGCGGGGTCGTCCTGCGGCGGGTACCAGATGCAGTACTCGATGGTCATGTACTCCGAGAGGATGAACGGCACGAGCACGCCGTGCGGTCCGCCCTGCACGACCCCGGGGTGGATCGTGAAGTGACCGGGCGCGAAGAGCGGGTGGGTCTTGGTGAACGCCCACTCCTCCTCCAGGCGCTGCATGGCCTGGAAGACGAGCATCCCCTTGTCGATCGCGTTGACGCCGACCGCGCTGCCGCCACCGCCGGCTCGGATGGTCTGGCCGCGCATCGAGGAGTGCGTCGCCTTGCCCTGCACGGTGACCGAGAACCACAGCAGTCCGGGCGTCACCGGGATCACGCCGAGGTTGGTCGGCCCGCTCGGCTCGGCCACGACGGCGGCGTCGGCGCGGTAGCCGTGCTCGATCGTCGAGGTGACGCCGCACTCGTGGTCCATCACCTCCTCGCCGACGACGGCCTCGACGATCAGGTCGCCCTGGAGGGAGACCCCGGCCCGCTGCAGCGCCTTGACCGCGAACGCCTGCGCCACCAGGCCGGCCTTCATGTCGCTGGCGCCGCGGCCCCAGACCCGGTCGCTGTCGACCTTGCCGGAGAACGGGTCGCCGGAGGTCCAGCGGTCCGGGTTGCCCGGCGGGACGACGTCCACGTGGCCGTTGAAGATCAGCGAGCGGCCGCCGCCGGTGCCCTTGAGCGTGCCGACCGCGTTGTCGCGGCCCTTCTCGACCGCCCAGTACTCCACGTCGGCGCCGGCGTCCTCGTAGATCTCGCCCATCAGCCGGGAGACCCGGCCCTCCAGGCCGACCACGTCGTCGTACACCTGGCCGGGGTACTTCGGGTTGACGCTCGGGATCGCGATCACCTCCGACAAGGTGGCGACGAGGTCGTCGGCGAGGGCGTCGACCGCCGCGAGCACCCGGTCGTGGGTCTCCTGCGGTGTCGTGGGCGTCGTGGTCATGGCACAGCTCCTTGGGTGGGTTCGGGTGGTCAGGCGGTGGGGGACAGGACCGGCTCGGTCCGGGACTTGCCGGCCTCGAAGAGCTCGTCGACCCGGCGGCGCTCGGCGGCGCTCTGCGGCAGCAGGTAGGCCAGGACGACGTACACGACGAGGTTGAGGAGCAGGGCCAGGACGCCGCCGGTGACGCTGCCCAGGGCGGGCATGTCGTCGGGGTACTTCCAGGTCAGGACCGCGGCGACGAGGAAGCCGGTGCACATCGAGGCGAGGGCGGCGGTCTTGGTGCCGCGCTTCCAGAACATGCCGAGGAACATCGGGACGGCGAGCTGGACGATGCCCTGGTAGGACATCTGCGCCAGCAGCTGGAGCCGTGGGTAGTCGAAGGCGATGTAGGCCACCACGGCCGAGGCCAGCATGTAGACGACCATCGAGCCCTTGGCGACGACCTTGAGCTGGAAGTCGGTGCGCGGCGAGATGACGTGCACGATGTCGTTGGCGATCTGGGCACCGCAGACCTGCACACAGCCGTCGATCCAGCCCATGCTCGCGGCGAGCACGATCACCAGCGCCATGCCGAGCAGCCACTGGCCGCCGCGGTCGTAGAGGAGGACGAACCAGCCGTCCTGCGGTGCGGCGACGATGTCGGTCATCGACGCGGCCGCCAGCGCCACCAGCGTCAGCAGCAGGTAGAACCCGCCGGCGACGAGCATCGTCTGCAGCGTCCCCTTCTTGACGCTCCGCACGCCCTTGGCGGTGTAGATGCGCTGGTAGCTGGTCGGCCAGCACAGCGAGCCGATGACGCCGGTGACGATGAGCGAGAAGAGGTACCAGGGGCCGTACGCGCCGCCGTCGCCCGGGACGACGAGCAGGCTGTCCGGCAGGTCCTTCAGGGCGACGAAGCCGCCGGCGTCGGCGGGCCCGAACAGGATGCCGAGGCAGACCAGTGCGGCCAGGCCGTACGCCACGATGCCCTGCACCAGGTCGGTGATGACCAGGCCGCGCATGCCCATCTGGACGGTCCAGATCTGCCGGACCGCGATCACCGCGACACCGACGATCAGGCAGGTCGTCACCGACCACTGCCCGAAGCTGGCGAACCGGAAGATCAGGCCCATCGCCTGCATGCCGAGGACGATCCACGGGAACAGGCACACGACGCCGATCGCGCTGGCGATCACGCGCACCGCCTGGGAGTCGAAGCGCAGGCCCAGCATGTCGGGCTGGGTCTTGAGGTCGTAGCGCTTGCCCCACAGCCAGGCCCGCTCGGCCATCAGGTACATCGCGGTGACGCCGAGCAGCGAGTAGGCCAGCGCGTAGAAGCCGAGCACGCCCGCGCCGACGCTGAGCCCGAAGAAGGCGGTGTACGTCGCACCGGGCCACCACGAGTTGGTGTAGGACATCGCGATGTACCAGCTGCTGAAGGAGCGGCCGCCGACGGCGTAGTCGGAGAACGACTTGGCGCTGCGGTTGGTCGCGTAGAGCACGAAGACGATGAGGGCGAAGAACGCCGTCAGCATGCCGAGGGTGACGGCCATGGAACCGGTCATGGAGGTCATCAGGCCGCCACCTCCTCGGGCTCCTCGCCCACCTCGCCGCGGATGTTCTCGAAGACCCACAGCAGCCAGACGGCGCCGGTGGCCAGCAGGGCGTCGACGACCCAGTACGCGACGCTGAACGGGACCCCGAGGATCGGGGTGTCGATGCCGCTGCCCGCCAGGTAGAGGGGCGGGGCGACGGCGAGCAGGATGCTGGCGCCGAACAGCAGCCAGAAGATCGTCATCTTGGTTCGTGACGACATCGCTCGGATGGCGCTTCTCATGGGTCCTCCAGGGTTCGGTCTGACCGAGATGGCCCGAAACTATGTGCGCCGGATCACGCCCGGTATCGGGTCGCGTGCCCGAAACTCGGCCCGCGGAGGGCCTGCGGCATCCGTCACCTGACGGATGCTCAGGCGGGGGAAACCCGACCACTCCGCGGACGCCGTGGTCGGACCGAACCGGCGCGGAGTGGAATGGGCAGGACCCCGCCGTCGTTGGAGATGACCGTGACCGGAATCGTGCTGCTCGTGCTGGCCGTCGTCGTGGCGGTCGGCTTCGGCCTCTACCGGCGCCGGGTCGACGGCAGGTTCGCCACGGCGGCCGCAGCGGCCCCCACGACCTGGACGGCCGTCGCCGGTGCCGTGCCCGACGTCGCGCTGGGGGAGCGGGCCACGCTCGTGCAGTTCTCCAGCGCGTTCTGCGCGCCCTGCCGCACGACCCGCGTGGTGCTCGCCGACGTCGCCGGCCGGGTCGACGGCGTCGCGCACGTCGAGATCGACGCCGAGCAGCACCTCGAGCTGGTCCGCGCGCTCGACGTACGCCGGACGCCGACGACGCTCGTCCTCGACGGTGCCGGCCACGAGATCACCCGCGCCGCCGGGGCCCCGCGTCGCGAGCAGGTCCTCGCCGCCCTCCCCACGCTCCAGGAGTCCTGATGACCAGCACCGCCGACCGCACCGCGACCGGGATCGACCCGCGCGGCCCCCGCTTCACCGCGGCGATCACCCTCGTCGTCTTCGCCGTGGCGCTGCTGCTCTCCGACGCGGCCCCCGGTGTCGCGGCCGTGATCACCGGCGTCCAGGCGGTGCTCTTCGCGATCGGTGCCGGCCTCGGCGTGCAGAAGACCCCGACGGGGCTGCTCTTCCGCCGCCTGGTCCGCCCGCGCCTCGCCCCGCCGGCTGAGCTCGAGGACCCGGCCCCGCCGCGGTTCGCCCAGGCCGTCGGCCTGGTCTTCGCCGTCGTCGCGACGATCGGGTTCGCGACTGGCGCGGTGCTGCTCGGTCAGGTCGCGGCGGCGCTCGCGTTCGTCGCGGCGTTCCTCAACGCGGTGTTCGCGTTCTGCCTGGGCTGCGAGATGTACCTGCTCGGGCTGCGGATCACCCGCCGCAGCGCGGCCTAGCGCCGCCCGCCGGCTAGGAGGCGAGCAGCCGCCAGCCGAGCCGGCGGGCGGCCGAGCGGTCGAAGGTGACCGTCTCGTGGGCGCCGAACTGCTCCATGGTCCCCTGGATGAGGGCGTCGGCGAAGTCGGCCCCGGCCTCGGCCAGGTGCAGCGCGCGGACGACGCCCTCGCCGTCGTCGAACTCCAGGGACTCGGTGCGCACCAGGGACTGGACGACGGCCAGGCAGCTCGACCGGTCGAAGCGATAGCTGCGGGAGAGGACCCAGTAGAGCTCGGCCATGGTGACCTGGGTGATGAAGCCCGGGTTGTCGGTCGTCAGGTCGCCGAGGAGGTCCGACGCGGCGCGGTAGGCGGCCTCGTCGTCGCGGACGAAGTAGCGGAGCAGGACGTTGGTGTCGAGGCCGATCACGCGTCGTCCTCGTCCTCGTACCCGGGCATGCCGCGCATCCCGCTCGCGGCGCCGCCCTCGGCGATGCCCTCGTTGATCTCCTCGATGGTGAGCGTCCGCTGGCCGGGCCGGTAGAGGATGCCGGCGAGGTCCTCGATCTTGCCGGTGCGGGGGACGATCCGGAAGTGCCCGGGCGCGATGCGCACGAACATCAGCTTGGAGCCCGCGACCAGGTTCATGTCGTCGCGGACGTCCTTGGGGATGGTGATCTGGCCCTTGCTGGTCATCGTGGCGGTGGTCATGGCGACGGGTCCTTACTTCTCCGAGAGATTCCTTACTTCGAGGGTCGCGTAAGGACGACGGGACGTCAAGGGGATTCCAGCAGCACGGTGAACGGCCCGTCGTTGACCGAGGCGACCTTCATGTCGGCACCGAAGATCCCGCGCTCCACGTGCGTGCCGGCGGTCTCGAGAGCCGCGCACACGGCGTCGTAGAGCGGCTCGCTGACGGGACCCGGCGCCGCCGCGATCCAGGTGGGGCGGCGGCCCTTGCGGGCGTCGCCGTAGAGGGTGAACTGGGAGACGACGAGGACCGGGGCGCCGGTCTCGCCGACGGAGCGCTCGTCGTCCAGGATGCGCAGGTCGCGGATCTTGCGCGCCATCCAGGCGACCTCGGCCGGGCCGTCGTCGTGGGTCACGCCGAGGTAGACGAGCAGCCCGGGTACGTCGATCGCCCCCGTCACCGCGCCGTCGACCACGACGGACGCCGAGGCGACCCGTTGGAGGACCGCTCGCATCAGTCGACGACCTTCTCCAGCAGCCGGGCCACGGCCTCCTGCTCCTCGGCGTAGGGGTGGTAGGCGAAGCCCTTGCCGCGCACGGTCTGGCCGGCGATCCACGGGTCGTCGCTGCAGATGCCGTGGCCGTCGGTGGCCGAGAAGACGTCGAGGTACTCGGCGCCGGCGGCCTTGGCCGCCGCCTCGACGGCCGCGTTGAGGCCCTCGTTGAACCGCCGGGCCAGGGGCAGGTCGCCGTCGGCGAGGGGCAGGTCGTCGCAGCCGGTCGTGGTGGCGGGGAAGATCTGCGGGTAGCCGACCATGACGACCTGGGCGTCCGGCGCCTTGGCCTGCACGTCCTGGAGCACGCGGGTCACGTTGGCCTGCACGTCCTTGAGCCGGCTCTCGATGCCCCGCGGGCCCGCCGCCGCGTCGAGCGTGGTGCAGGGGCTGGGCTCGGTCGAGGTGCGCGCGATCTGGACGCACGTCGTGATGATCCGGCCGATCAGGTTGAAGTCGTTGGCGCCGATGCCGACCGTGACCAGCCGGGTCGTCGGGCCGATCGCGTCGAGCTGGGGGTCCAGCCGGCGCTTCTGGGGCGTGACCTGCTCGCCGTCGGTCGCGTCGGTCGTGGCCGCCGAGCAGCTGACGTCGGTCAGCTCGAGGTCCTTCGCCTCGGCGAGGAGGTGCGGGTAGTTGTTGCGCGAGCGGAAGCACCCGTCGCGCCCGTCCATCGTCCCGATGTAGGGGCCGGCCGTGTAGGAGTCGCCGAGCGCGACGTACGCCGCGCCGGGCTTGTGCTCCTCCTTCTTGCCGGTGAGGAGGCAGGCGGACAGGCCGATGCCGACGAGGCCGAGCACCAGGAGCAGGGGGAGCACGCGCTTCACGGGCACAGCCTACGGATCAGACGGCGGGGGCCCGCTGCACGTCGTACGGATCCCAGGACTGCTTCCAGAACGCCTCGAGCCCCTCGGTGCGGATGTACTGCCGCTCGCTCTCGTGGATGGGGTACATCCCGGCGATGTTGACCACGTGCTCGGGCGGCGCGCCCTCGCCCGCGCCGAGGACGTCGAGGTAGTCCTCGCGCTCGAGCACCGACGGCGCGAACACGACGAACGCCGAGAGCGTCGTGCCGTCGACGATCGGTCCGCCGAGGTCGATCGTGTCGCCGTACTGGAAGGGGCAGGCGCCGGCCAGCCGGCTCGCCAGGTCCGCGATCGCCAGGCCCCAGGCGGCGTCCTCGGACCGGACGCTGATGCACAGCTCGGGCCGCCCGAGGCGCCAGGACTCGTGCTCGCCCAGCGACAGGCCGTAGGTCA
This sequence comes from Pimelobacter simplex, assembly GCF_024662235.1. Taxonomy (GTDB): domain Bacteria; phylum Actinomycetota; class Actinomycetes; order Propionibacteriales; family Nocardioidaceae; genus Nocardioides. The sequence continues at coordinate 3,880,188 of NZ_CP096276.1, read as the reverse complement.
GCGCGGTCAGCAGCCCCGGCTCGGGCTGGTCGCGGTAGACGATCGCGCTCAGGTCCGGCCCGCCCTCATGGGCGCCGACGCGCAGGTACTCGGCCTCGGCGCCGCCGCTGAGCCGCTCCAGGTGCGCGAGGTAGCGCTCGACCCGGCTCGCCATCAGTAGACCAGCGCCTGGACGCCGTCGCCGAGGGCCTCCTCGACGAACACCGGCGCCCCCGCGATCCGTACGCCGGGAAGCAGGTCCGCCTCGGTCAGCGAGCGCCGCGCGGCGCACTGGGAGCACACGGTGACCTGCCCGGCCGCGAGCACGGTGTCGAGCAGGTCGGGCAGGGGAGTGGCGAGGTCGAGCTGCAGCTCGGCGGCCCGCCCCGGGACGGCCAGCCAGGAGGCCTCGCCGGTGAGCCAGAGCGAGACCGGGACCCCGGAGACGGCGGCCGCGCCGGCCACCGTGAAGCCCTGGTTGCAGCGCTCCGGCGCGTCGGCGCCGCAGGTGACCTTGACGAGGAGTGAGCGTGCCATGCCCGAGAGCCTAGAATGACCGGTCGTGGCCTTCGAACTCCCCGACAACCTGCACCCCAACTGCGGACCCATCGCCTGGATGCTCGGCACCTGGCGGGGCAACGGCCATGGCGACTACCCGACGATCGACAGCTTCCAGTTCGGCCAGGAGCTGATCTTCACCCACGACGGGCGGCCGTTCTTCCACTACATGGCGCGCTCGTGGATCGTGGACGAGAACAACGAGAAGGTCCGCGACGCCGCGATCGAGACCGGGTTCATCCGCGGGGTCGGTGACGGCAAGTTCGAGATCCTGCTGACCCACAACACCGGCATCGCCGAGATCTGGCACGGCGAGGCCGACAACGGCAAGTTCGAGTGGACCACCGACGCCGTGGCCCGGACCGAGACCGCCAAGGAGTACACCGCCGGCAAGCGCCTCTACGGCAACGTCGAGGGCGACCTGCTCTACGCCTTCGACATGGCCGCCGTGGGCCAGGCCCTCCAGCCGCACCTGTGGGCGAGGCTCAAGCGTGCCTGACGAGCAGGACTGGCGCTCGGCCCTTCGCGAGAAGGGCTACCGGCTCACGCCCCAGCGCGAGCTGATCCTGGCGGCGGTCGACGCGCTGGGCCACGCCACCCCCGACGAGGTGCTCGCGCACGTGCAGCGCACGGCGTCCACCGTCAACGCCTCGACGGTCTACCGCACGCTCGAGGTGCTCGAGGAGCTCGGCCTGATCCGGCACGCGCACCTGTCCGACCGGGCGCCGACGTACCACTCGACCCGGGGGCACGAGCACTTCCACCTGGTCTGCCGCACCTGCCGCGAGGTGATCTCGGTCGACGCGGCCGAGGCCGAGCCGTTCGTCGCGGTGCTGCGCACCAAGGGGTTCACGCCCGACCTCGGCCACCTCACCGTCTTCGGCCGGTGCGCCCAGTGCGAAGGAGAAGCACCGTGACCACCGTCTTGACCTACGGCACGTTCGACCTGTTCCACATCGGCCACCTGCGCCTCATCGAGCGCCTCGCCGCGCTGGGCGACCGCCTCGTCGTGGGCGTCTCGACCGACGAGTTCAACGCCGGCAAGGGCAAGAAGTCCGTCGTCTCCTACGACGACCGCGCCGCCATCGTGGGCGCGATCAAGGGCGTCGACCTCGTCCTGCCCGAGCGCTCCTGGGACCAGAAGCGGGCCGACATCGTCGAGCACGGCGTCGACCTCTTCGTGATGGGCGACGACTGGACCGGGAAGTTCGACGACCTCGCCGACGTTTGCGAGGTGAGGTACCTGCCGCGCACCTCGGGTGTGTCGAGCACGGAGATCAAGGAGATGCTCCGCACGCTCGACCCCGCCCACATCGAGGAGATGCAGGCAGCCCTCGGCACCCTCACCCGCCTCCTCGAGCACTACCGGGACCTGACATGAGCACCGACCTCCGCACCAGCCCCCTCCTCGACCTGCCGGGCGCCGTCGCCGGCGAGGGGGTCGACGCCGGCGTGGCCGCCCACTACGGCAGCCTGTACGGCGAGCAGCGCGCCCTCGCGGCCGGCGAGGGCTTCGTCGACCTCTCCCACCGCGAGGTGATCCGGGTCAGCGGCCCGGACCGGCTGAGCTGGCTGCACTCGATGACCACCCAGCACCTGGAGCGCCTCGAGCCGGGCCGGTGGACCTCCGCACTGCTGCTCGACGCCAACGGTCGCGTCGAGCACGCCTTCAGCGGCATCGACGACGGCGAGGCGTTCACCGCCCACACCGAGCCGGGGCGGGCCGCGGCGCTGGTCGCGTTCCTCGACCGGATGCGCTTCATGCTGCGCGTCGAGGTCGCCGACGTCACCGCGGACCTCGCGGTCGCCTGGCGCCCGAGCGCCGAGGGCGGCAAGCACGACCTGGTCCCGCGTGACCAGCTGACGTCGTACGCCGAGGCAGCGGGGCCCGCGGCCGGGCTGTGGGCCTACGAGGCGCTGCGGATCGCCCGCGGCGAGCCGCGCCTGGGCTTCGACACTGACGAGCGGTCGATCCCCAACGAGCTGGGCTGGCTCCAGGGCGAGCAGCCGTGGGCCGCGGTCCACCTCGACAAGGGCTGCTACCGCGGCCAGGAGACGGTCGCCCGGGTGCACAACCTCGGCCGCCCGCCGCGCCGGCTCACCCTGCTCCACCTCGACGGCTCCGAGAACCGGCTGCCCGCCCGCGGCGCCGAGGTGCTGCCCGAGGGCGGCGGCCGCGCGGTCGGCGTGGTCGGCTCCTCGGCCCGCCACCACGAGCTCGGCCCGATCGCGCTCGCCCTGCTCAAGCGCAACACCGACGTCGTGGCGCCACTCGTCGTCGACGGGCTGCCGGCCGCCCAGGAGGTCCTGGTCGACCCCGAGATCGGCCTGCACTTCCGGCCCCAGCGCTGAGCCGGGCCCGCTCCGCGGGCGCCAAATCGTCGTTTTGCGCACGGGCGCGGCCGATCCGGCCGCGCCCGTGTCTCGTCGTGCCAAGGTGATCCGGCCCGGGCAAGGTTGTCCCGTGGCTCGGATGATCTTCGCGTCGAGAGGGACGAATCTGATGAAGAAGCTGGTTCTCGGGATGCTGGCCACCGCCTTGCTGACCTTCGGTCTGGTCGGGGTCGAGAGCACCGCCGCCCACGCCGACCCCTACCCGGGGACGGTCACCACCCAGGCCAAGGCCAAGGTGGCCAAGGTCGGCAAGGGCCGCCGGGCGACCTTCGCGGTCACGGTCAAGGCCGGGGCGGCCAAGCCCACCGGCAAGGTCCAGGTGACCTGCACCAAGGGCGGCAAGAAGGTCGTCGGCGCCGCGAAGTCCTACGCCGGTGCGCCGATCAAGGTCAAGAGCGCCGCGCTCAAGCGCGGTGTGTGGCGCTGCGTCGTGAAGTTCAAGGGCACCGGCGTCTACAAGAACAGCAAGGTCGTCAAGCAGGTCCGCGTGCGCCGCTGACCGCGCGCTGAACACCGGGGTCCCGTGGCACTCGCCGCGGGACCCCTGCTCCTGCCTGCCCTGATCCTCCCCCGTGAGAGCGGTGATCCCTGTGCTCCGTCGTCGTGGACGACTGATCGGCGCCACCCTCGCGGCGGTGCTGCTCGGCGCCGGGCTGTGGGTGGCCTGGCAGGCGTGGCAGGTCCAGCGCGACCTGGACGCCGCCGCCGGTCACGCCGAGGCCGTCCGACGCCTGGTCCAGGACCGCGCCGACGCCGGCGATCCGGACGACCCGGCGCTGCGCGCCGAGCTCGACGGTCTGCGGACCGCGGCGTCCGCCGCGGCCGAGCGGACCTCCGGGTCCACCTGGCGCCTGCTCACCCACCTGCCGCTCGTCGGCGACGACGCCGACGGGGTCGCGGTGACCAGCGCCGCCCTCGACCGGCTCGCCCGTGACGGCGTCGAGCCGCTGGTGCGCGCCGCGGACCGCTTCGAGCAGCTGGTGCCCCACGACGGCGCGGTCGACGTGGCCGTGGCCCGCGACCTGGTGGCCCCGGTCGACCAGGCCGAGCGGGCCTTCGCCGCGGCCGACCGCACGCTCGGGGCGGTCGACGACAGCGGCTTCGCCGGGCCGCTGCAGCGGCGCTTCGCGAGCCTGCGCGACCAGGTCGGCCAGGGGGCGCGCACGCTCGCCTCGGCCAAGGTCGCGACCCGGGTGTTGCCCGCGATGCTCGGCGGGGACGGACCGCGGCACTACCTCCTGGTCTTCCAGAACAACGCCGAGGTCCGGGCCACCGGCGGCCTGCCCGGCGCGGCGTCGTACGTCGAGGCGCGGGCGGGCCGGCTGCGCATCCGCGAGCACGTCACGGGCGCCTCGTTCGGTCAGTCTCCGGCCCCGGTGCTGCCGCTGAGCGCGGCCGAGCGGGCGCTCTACGGCGAGGTGCTGGGGACCTACTTCCTCGACGCCACCATGACCCCCGACGTCCCCCGCGCCGCCGACCTGCTGCGCGCTCGCTGGGCCCAGCGCTTCCCGGACCGCCCGGTCGACGGCGTGGTGCTCGTCGACGCCGTGGCGATCGGCTACCTGCTCGATGCGACCGGTCCGGTGAGCGTCGGCGGGGTCCGGCTCAGCGGTGAGAACGTCATCGACGAGCTGCTCCACCGGGTCTACCTGCGCCTGCCCGAGCCTGCGCGCCAGGACGCCTTCTTCGCCCGCGTCGCCGCTGCCACGCTCGACCAGGTCAGCGCCGGCCGCGGGCACCCGCGCGCGCTCCTGGCGGCCCTGAGCCGTGCCGTCGACGAGCGCCGGGTGTTCGTGCACGCGTTCGGCGCGACCGAGCGCGACGCACTCGCCGGCACGGCGCTCGCCGGCGAGCTCGGCACCGACCCGGACGACCCCCGCCCCGAGGTCGTGGTGACCCTCAACGACACCACGGGCGCCAAGATGTCCTCCTTCCTGCGCTACGACGTCGACGTCGCCGCGACCTCGTGCGTGGCCGGCGTGCAGGCCTACGCCGCCAAGGCCCGGCTGCGCTCGACCGCGCCGGCCGACGCGGCCCGGCTGCCGTCGTACGTCACCGGGGGTGGGCGCTACGGCGTCCCCGCGGGCAGCCAGCTGGTGACCCTGCGGATCTTCGGTCCGGTCGGCGGCACGATCGGCGCCCTCAGCTGGAACGGCGCGCCCCTCGACGTCGAGCGCGTCGAGCAGGACGGCCGCCCGGTCGCCATGACCTACGTCCAGCTCGACCCCGGCCAGGTGGCCGACCTCGCCTGGACGATGCGCTCGGGCCCCGGACAGGTCGGCGCCACCGCACTCGCGGTGACGCCGACGATCGAGAGGAAGGACGGTGCGGAGACGCTCGCGAGCGCGTGCTCCCGATGACCATGGAACTGCGTGACTACGTGCGGGTGCTGCGCCGGCGCTGGCTGATGATCCTCCTGCTGGGTGCCGCGGCGACCGCGGCCGCGGGGGTGCTGACGGCGGTGCAGGCGCCCCAGTACGCCTCGACGGCGCGGTTGTTCGTCTCGACCTCCCAGACCGACGACAGCCAGCTGCTCCAGGGCGGTCAGTTCTCGGCGCAGCGGGTGAAGTCCTATGCCGACCTGATCACCAGCCGCGAGCTGGCCCGGCGGGTCATCGCCGAGACCGGCAGCGACCTCGAGCCCGACCAGCTGGCCGAGAAGGTCTCCGCCGAGGCGGTCCTCGACACGGTTAACCTCGACCTGACCGTGACCGACGGCGACGCGCACCGGGCCCAGGCCATCGCGCAGTCCTACGCCGAGCAGCTCACCGACCTGGTCCGCGAGCTCGAGACCCCGGGCGGCCAGGACGAGGCGCCGATCAAGGCCACCATCGTCGACGCGGCGTCCTACTCCGCCGACCCGGTCGCGCCCCGGCCCCGGCGCAACCTGGCGCTGGGCCTGGCCGCAGGCCTGCTCCTCGGCTTCGGCGCCGCGGTCCTGCGCGAGGTGCTCGACACCCGGGTCAAGTCGCTCGACGACGTCGCCGCGCTCACCGACGCCCCGACGCTCGGCACGATCGTCGCCGACCCGGCCACCGCCAAGACACCGCTGCTCACCCAGATCGCCTCGCACGCCCCGCGCGCCGAGTCGTTCCGGGTGCTGCGCACCAACCTCCAGTTCGTCGACGTCGACAACCGGCACAAGGTCTTCGTGGTGACCTCGGCCGTGCCCGAGGAGGGCAAGACCTCGACCGCGACCAACCTCGCGATCAGCCTGGCCCAGGGCGGTACCCGCACCCTCCTGGTCGGCGGCGACCTGCGCCGCCCGACCGCGGCCGAGCGACTCGGGCTCGACGGCGCCGTCGGCCTGACCGACATCCTGATCGGCCGGCTCTCCACCGCCGACGCCACCCAGACCCACGTCGAGTCGGGCCTGCGGTTCGTCGCGTCCGGCCCGGTGCCGCCCAACCCGGCCGAGCTGCTCCAGTCCCACGCGATGGAGGACTTCCTCGCCGGGGTGCGCGCCGATCACGAGATCGTCATCATCGACGCCCCGCCGCTGCTGCCGGTCACCGACGCGGCCCTGCTGGCGGCCAAGGCCGACGGGGCGCTCGTCGTCCTCAGCCACGGCCGGGTCACCCGCGACCAGGTACGGCTCTCGATCGAGCGGCTCAAGCAGGTCGACGCCCACCTGACCGGGCTGGTGCTCAACAGGGTGCCGGTCAAGGGCAGGTCCTACGGCTACGGGTACGGCTACGCCCCGGTCACCGCGACCGGCGCCCCGGTCGTCGCCGGGACGGACGAGGCCTAGGCATGCGCTCGCTCGTCAACGGCTTCGGGGCCCACCACGGCGGCATCGTGCGGGTGCACGACGCGCTGTGCGCCGAGCTGCGCGCCTACGGCCCGGTGGCCGTGGCCAACGCGCCGCGCTCACCGAGCGGTCCCGGGGTCGACGGGATCGACGGGATCGAGATCGCCAGCACCCAGCGGTCGAGCCGGGTGGGCTCGTTGCTCGGCGATGCGTGGGCGGCACGCCGTGCGCCGCGCTTCGACGTACGGGTCGACGCGGCTCCCGCGCTGCGGTTCCTGACCCGCTCGCGCGCCCACGTGGTCGTCGTCCACGACCTCAACTTCCGGCGTCCCGAGATCCACGGGATCGGCCGCGGGCAGCGGCTCTACCGCGTCCTCCTGCACCACTGGACGGTGCGCCGCGCCGACCGGATCGTGGTCAACAGCCGCGCCACGGCGGCCGAGGTAGCGGCCTTCCGGCCCGCGGCCGCGGCCAAGACGCTGGTGCTGCCGCTGCCGGTCGACCACGTCGCCGTCCCGGCCCCGGTGACTCCCGCCCGCGACCGTGCCGACCGCACGGTCCGCCTGCTCACCTTCGGCCACGCCCGCAACAAGGGCGTGGACCGCCTGCTGCGGCTCCTGCACGAGCGTCCCGACCACCGGCTCACGGTGATCGGTACGCCGGACTCGTGGCAGGCCCACTGGGCCGCGACCGCCGACCGGTTGGGCGTCGCGGACCGGGTCACCCGGCTCGAGACGCCCGGCGATGCGGAGGTGGTCGCGGCCTACCTCGCCTGCGACGTCTTCTGCATGCTCTCCACCTACGAGGGCTACGGACTGCCCGTGGCCGAGGCGCTGCGCCTGGCCCGGCCCACGGTGGTCAGCGACCTGCCGGTCCTGGCCGAGACCGCGCGCGGCCATGCCGTCGTCGCCCAGGGGGACGACGACGCCGCCGTCGCCGCCGCGGTCGACGAGGCCCGCCGCCGTCCGGTCGCCGCGTGGGAGAGTGCGGCCCGCGCCTTCGGTGCCTGGACCTGGCGGTCCTGGGTGGCCCGGGCGATCGGTGGCCTCGGATGAGCCCGCGCGTCGCGGTGGTCACCGTGACCTTCCACAGCCGGGCCGACCTCGACCGGCACTGGCGCGGGGCCGCCGCGCTCGACGCCGCGTGGATCGTCGTCGACAACGCCTCCACCGACGGCTCGGCCGAGCTCGCCGAGGAGCTCGGGGCACACGTGGTGCGGCTCCCGGACAACGTCGGCTTCTCGGCCGCCAACAACGCCGGCGCCGCCGCGGCGGCCGCGGGCGGCGCCGACTGCCTGGTCTTCGCCAACCCCGACGTCACCGTCACCCAGGAGGGCATCGACCGGCTCGCCGCGCTCGCGCTCGACCGGCGCGCGCTCACCGCACCCCAGCTGCTCAACCTCGACGGGAGCCCCCAGGAGAACGGCCGCCGCGCGCCCTACCTCTACCGCAAGGTGCTCCACTTCGCCGGTTCCGCCGCCAGCCGGGCCCACTACGAGGTCACCGCGGACCCGCACGAGGTCAAGGACGTGCCGTGGGTCATCGGTGCCGCGGTCGCCGTGCCCCGCAGCGTCTTCGACGAGATCGGCGGGTGGGACGCGGGCTTCTTCGTCTACTACGAGGACTCCGACCTGTGCCTGCGCGCGCGGCGGGCCGGGCACCCGGTGCTGCTCGACGGCGGGGTGCGCTGGACGCACGCGTGGGCCCGGGCCACACGTCGTACCCGGTCGTGGCGGGTGTGGCGCATCGAGCTGCGCTCGGCGCTGCGCTTCTACCGACGCTACTGGCGCCTCCTGGGCCACCCGGCGCTCCCGGGCCCACGCTCCCGCGGTGGGCGCCACGACGTGGTCACCTCGGCGAGGACGCCCGCGTGATCGAGCTCCAGCTGCTGGTCGCCTACTTCCTGCTCTCGTGCGCGACCTACCTGGTGTGGCCCAGCCGCTGGAACATCCCCGCGCACGTCGCGCTCGGCTTCTGGGTGGTGGCCTACCTGGTGCCCATCGGTGTCGTCGGGACGCACCGGACGTTCGCTCCCGGCCTCACCGACGAGTACGCCGACGTCCTGCTCGGCGGCGCGATCGCCTTCACCGTGGGCGTCGTCCTCGGCACGGGGGTGGCGCCGCGCAGCACCCACCTGTTCGGCCGCATCGCCCGGACGAGGTTCGCGCCCGGCGACGAGGCGGTCACCCGGACCGCCGTCGTCACGGTCGCGGCGATCGCGGTGCTGCTCTTCGCGATGCTGCGGATGGGCTTCGTCCCGATGTTCGCCGACGACCCGCTGGCGGCGAAGTTCTTCCGCGGTGCCTACGGCGAGGCCTACCGCCCCGTCGCGATCCCGTACCGGGTCGGGACCGGGATCCTGCCGCTGCTGCTGCCGATCCTCGCCGCCTTCGCGCTGCGCGCCGAGGCGCGGGCGCGGGTGCGCTGGTGGTTCCTCCTCGGGCTCGCCCTGCTGCTGATGCTGCTGACCCTCCAGCGCGGCCCGGCGGCCACCGGTCTGCTGCTGCTCGTGGGCGTGCTGCTCGCCGGACGACGCCGGCCGCTGACCCTGGTCACCACCGCCGTCGCCGTGTACGTCGGCGGCGCGCTCTTCTACGTCGCGCTGGGGTGGCTCGGCCTGGTCGAGAGCCCGGTCGCCTCCGGCCCCGGCCTGGCGGCGTCGATCGCGGCGTCGACGCCCGACGTCAGTGACGGCCTGGGCTTCCTCCAGCGCTGGCATCAGCACGGTGAGCCCCTGACCGCCGGCCGGACCTTCCTCGGCGGGCTGGTGCCCGGCAACTTCCGCTGGAACCCGGGTGTGTGGACCGTGGCGCTCGGCGACGACGCGGTTCGGCTCCAGCAGCTCAACACCGGCGGCCTGCGGCTCGCCTCGCCGGTGTGGGGCCTGGTCAGCCTCGGCCCGGCGGGCGTGGTGCTTGTGCCGCTGCTCAGCGGGATCGTCGCCGGATCGCTCACCGCCCAGCTGCGCCGCGCCCTCGACAGCGCCACCGACCTGGTCGCCCGGACCTGGCTGTTCGTAGCCCACGCGGCCCTCGCGGGGGTGCTCGTCGAGTTCATGACGATCGGCTACATCGGGGTCCTCCAGCTCGTCGCCGGGCTGTGGATCATCGGCCGGCCGCGAATCGATCGTGAGGACGCCCGGTGCGCCGCCTGAGCCGGGTGCTGGCCCCGGGCGACCTCGCCGGGCGCGTCGTACGCCGGGCGCAGCGGGTCGCCGACCACCTCCGCCTGGTCGTCGTGATGCGGATCCGGCTGCGGACGCCGCTCGACCAGGCCGTCCTCTACGGCCTCAACGACGACGAGGAGAACCTGCTCTGCGCCGCGCTCGGCTGGGCCGACCGCTACGGCGGGAGCACGATCCTCCTCGCCGCGGACCCGCCCCGGGTCCGCGCGCTGCTGGCCGTCGAGGCCGCGCTGCTCGGCACCCCCGGCCTCGCGGACCGGGTCGAGGTGCGCCCCCGGACCCGGCGGACGCTGGTGCGCCTGCACGGCCGGAGCCGCTACGTGCTCACCTCCCACGTCGTGCTGGCCGCGCCGCGGGCCCGGGCGCCGCGCACCCACGTCCACCTCGGCCACGGCCTCGGGCCCAAGACCTACCGCAACGTGCGCTCCAGCGAGTCCGGCTTCCTCTCGGCCGCCCGGGTGTGGGACCCCGCCCACCGCCGGGCGATGTGCCTCGACCCCGCCGCCGCCCGCTTCTCCGGGTTCCCGCGCGACCAGGTGCTGTACCCGCCGCGCGCGCCCGCCGACGAGCGCGCCCTGCGCCGGCTGGGCATCGACCCGGACCGGCCGTTCGTGCTCTGGATGCCGACCTTCCGCCGGACCCGCATCGGCGGCTCGGTCTGGGCCGAGGGCCGCGCACTCACCGACCTCGCGACCGAGCTCGCCGGCTCCGCGCGGTCCGCGCCGGCACCCGGGCCCGTGCCCGCGCCCGCGCCGACGGCGCTGCGCCCGGCGGCCCGGCACCACGGCGTCCAGCTCGTGGTGAAGCCGCACCCGGTCGAGCACGACGCCCTGACCGGGCTCGCCGACCTGATCCTGACCAACCCCGCGATCTGGGCCGCCGGGATCAGTCCCTACCGGCTGATCGGGCTGGCCGACGGGCTGCTGACCGACTACTCGAGCGTGGCCGTCGAGGTGCTGCCGCTCCAGCGCTCGCTGGCGTTCTACTGCCCGGACATCGACGAGTTCGAGCACGGCGTGCGCGGGCTGTGCCCGCCGGACTACCGCGCGCTCGTCGGGCGGTTGCTGCTCGACGACGCGGCCGCGCTCGACGCCTTCTTCCGCGCGGTGGCGGGCGGGCAGCGGTTCCGGCCGGTCGCGGCCGGCCGGTTCACCCAGGTGGTCGGCTCCACCGCGAGCGCGCAGGCCGCGGCCGGGGGACTCGACGAGGTCGTCCGCCACGCCCTCGACCGCGCGCCCGACCCGCTGCTGCGGCCGCGGTGAGCGGGCGGCTGCGCCGGCTCGGCTTCCTGCTGCCGCCGGCCGCCCAGGCGCTCGTCGTGCTCGTCTCGCTGCCGGTGATGCTCGGTGCGCTCGGCCCGGCCGGATGGTCGTCGGTCGCCGTGGCCCAGACCGTCGGTGGCCTGTGCGGCACGGTGATCGCGCTCGGCTGGGGGGTGAGCGGTCCGGCCCGGGTGGGGCGGGCCGTCGCGCCGGCGACCGTGCTGAGCGAGGCATCCTGGTCCAAGGCGCTCGTCGCGGGGCCCGTCGTCCTGGTGGGGGTGGGGGCAGCCCTCCTACTCGGCCCGGGCGGCCCGGGCGGCCCGGTCGCGCTCGGCGTCACCTCGACCGCGGTGCTGGGCCTGGCCCAGACCTGGTACTTCGTCGCCGCCGATGACGTACGCCGCCTCCTGCTCCTCGACACCCTGCCCCGCCTCGTGCTGGGCCTGGCCGGCTGGGCCGCGGTCGCCGGGGGAGCGGACGTCCGGGTCGGGCTCGCGACCCAGACCGTGGCGGCGCTGGTGGGCTTCGCGCTCTGCTGGGCCTGGATCACCCGCCCCGCCCGGCGTACGACGACCCTGCGCGCGTGCGCCGCGGTCGTGCTCGGCCAGCGATTCGCCCTGGCCACCCAGGTGCTCGGGTCGGCGTTCCTGTTCGGGCCGCTGCTGGTGCTGGCGCCGGTCCACCCCGCCGCGCTCGCCGTGTTCGGCCTGGTCGACCGGGTCCAGCGCCAGCTCGTGACCGCGTCGATCCCGCTCGGCAACGTGGTGCTCGCCCGCCGGATGGCCCACGAGCGCCGTACCGCCGGGCCACCCCAGGTCCGGGTCGGGCGCCGGCTGCTCGACGTCGCCCTGGTCGCGGCGGGCTGCGGCCTCGCCGCGGGGGCGCTGGCGGTGCCGCTGCTGGCCTACCTGGGGGCCGGTGCGGTCCGGGTGCCGGTACCGGTCGCGCTGCTCATGGGGGTGGTCGTGGCCGGCGCGGTCGCCACGCTGCTGATGCCGACGATGGTGCACGCCCCGCTGGGCCGCGAGCGCCGGGCGGTCCTGGCGGCGGCGACCGGCGTCCTGGTCGGGATGCCCGCGGTCGCGCTGCTCGGGGCCGAGCTGGGCGCGCTCGGCGCCCAGGTGGGCATCGTCGCCGGGCAGGCGGCGGCGCTGGTCGCCTACCTCGCCGGCCTGCGGGGACGTCCGGAGACGACCGTGGCCGCCCGCTGAGAGCGGGCGGCCACGGAACGGTGGTGCGGGTGGATCAGCCGTTGATCATGCCGGCGCCGACGGTCACGCCGGTCGCCTCGTCGATCAGCACGAACGAACCGGTGGTGCGGTTCTTGGAGTACGGGTCGCACAGCAGCGGCACCGTGGTGCGCAGGGTGACCCGGCCGATCTCGTTGACGCCGAGCTCCTTGGTCTCCTGGTCGCGGTGCAGCGTGTTGACGTCCAGGCGGTACTGGATGTCCTTGACCAGGGCCCGGCCGGTGCGGGTCGTGTGCTTGATCGCCAGCTTCTGCCGCGCCTGGAGGGGAGCGGTGGTCATCCAGCAGATCATCGCGTCGATGTCCTGGCTCGGCGTCGGCGCGTTCTTGACCCGGGCGATCATGTCGCCGCGCGAGACGTCGACGTCGTCCTCGAGGTGGACCGTCACGCTCATCGGGGGGAAGGCCTCGGTGACCTCCTTGTCGAACAGGTCGATCTTGGAGATCTTCGACGTCATGCCCGAGGGCAGGACGACGACCTCGTCGCCCGGCTTGAGCACGCCACCGGCCACCTGACCGGCGTAGCCGCGGTAGTCGTGGAACTCGTCGGACTTGGGCCGGATGACGTACTGCACCGGGAACCGCGCGTCGATCAGGTCGCGGTCGGAGGCGACGTGGACGTGCTCGAGGTGGTGCATGAGCGTGGGACCGGAGTACCACGGCATGTTCTCGGAGCGGGTCACCACGTTGTCGCCCTGGAGCGCCGAGATCGGGATGACCTCGAGGTCGGGCACGTTGAGCTTGGTCGCGAACTGGGTGAACTCGCGGTAGATGTTCTCGTAGATCGACTGGTCGAAGTCGACGAGGTCCATCTTGTTGACCGCGAGCACCAGGTGCGGGACGCGGAGCAGCGAGAGGATCACCGCGTGCCGGCGCGACTGCTCGGTGAGGCCCTGGCGGGCGTCGACGAGCACCAGGCCGAGGTCGGCGGTCGAGGCGCCGGTGACCATGTTGCGCGTGTACTGCACGTGGCCGGGGGTGTCGGCGATGATGAACTTGCGGCTGGGCGTCGCGAAGTAGCGGTAGGCCACGTCGATGGTGATGCCCTGCTCGCGCTCGGAGCGCAGGCCGTCGGTGAGCAGCGCGAGGTCGGTGTAGTCGTAGCCCTTGGCCTCGCTGGTGGCCTCGACCGCCTCGAGCTGGTCCTCGAAGATCGACTTGGAGTCGAGCAGCAGCCGCCCGATGAGGGTGGACTTGCCGTCGTCGACCGAGCCGGCGGTGGCGAACCGCAGCAGGTCCATGGGGCGCTTCTCGTCGGTGCTCATCAGAAGTAGCCCTCCTTCTTGCGGTCTTCCATGGCGGCCTCGGAGAACCGGTCGTCGCCACGGGTGGCGCCGCGCTCGGTGACCCGGGCGATCGCGACCTCGTCGATGACCTCGGCGATGGTGCTCGCCGTGGACTCCACGCAGCCGGTGAGCGTCAGGTCGCCGACGGTGCGGAACCGGACGGTGCGCTCCTCGGCGACCTCGCCGTCGCGCAGCGGGTTGTGCTCGCTCTCGGACAGGAGCATCCCGTCGCGCTCGAAGACCCGGCGCTGGTGGGAGAAGTAGATGCTGGGGATCTCGATGCCCTCGCGGCCGATGTAGTCCCAGATGTCCAGCTCGGTCCAGTTGGAGATCGGGAAGATCCGCATGTGCTCGCCCTCGTGCAGGCGGCCGTTGTAGAGGCTCCAGAGCTCGGGGCGCTGGTTCTTCGGGTCCCACTGGCCGAACTCGTCGCGGTGGGAGTAGACGCGCTCCTTGGCGCGGGCCTTCTCCTCGTCGCGGCGGCCGCCACCGAAGGCGGCGGTGAAGCCGTTCTCCTCGATGGCGTTGAGCAGGGTGCCGATCTGGAGGCGGTTGCGCGAGGTCTTGCCGTCGTCGACGACGATGCCGTCGGCGATGGCCTGCTCGACGCCGGCCACGATCAGCTTGACGCCCAGGCGGTTGACCCAGTTGTCCCGGGTGGCGAGCACCTCGGGGAAGTCGTAGCCGGTGTCGACCTGCAGCACCGGGAACGGGATCTTCGCCGGGTAGAAGGCCTTCTCGGCGAGGCGCATCATGACGATCGAGTCCTTGCCGCCCGAGAACATCAGCACGGGCTTCTCGAACTCGGCCGCGACCTCGCGGAAGATGTGGATCGACTCTGCCTCCAGCTGGTCCAGCTGGCTGAGGCGGTAGTCGCTGTGCGTCACTGTCACGCGGACGGCCCATCCCTTCTAGAACACGTTCTACTCAAACTCCGGGCTCGCCCATCGTGCCATGCGGCACCTTGCACCGAGACATTCTCGACGGCTCGCTAGACAAATCGACGAGTTTCGCGGCGCCGGGCGCCTAGGATCACCCCCGTGGTCGCCGACTTCGTCGCCCGGCTGGGCTCGCGCGGCTCGGTGCCCGGGGAGGTGCGCAGCGCGTGGGACGTGCCGTCGTACGTCGCGGCGACGGAGCGCCCCGGCCTCGACGACGAGGTGGCCGCGATCGAGCGCCGCGCCCGGGCCCGGCGCCGGATGGACCCCGAGCGGCTCCGCGCGATCCTCGGGGCGCTGGCCGACCCGCCGGCCGGCGAGCTCAACAAGGCCCGGCTCGGGGCCGCGGCCGGCATCCCGCCCACCACCGTCTCGCCGTACGTCGACGTGCTGGTCGAGCTCGGCGTCCTGCTCCTGCTGCCGGGCAGCCGCGCCGCCGCGGCCAAGCGCGCCATCGGGCGGCCGCAGGCGGTGCTGGCCGACCCGGCGCTGGCCCGGCACCTGACCGGACGCTCCGCCGCCGAGCTCGGCGAGTTCGCCGGCCGCCGGGCCCTGGCGCCGCTGCTGCGCGGGATCGTGGCCGTCGAGCTGCTGCGCCAGCGCGAGACGAGCGCGGTCGAGCACCGGGTGTCGTACCTGCGCGAGCGCAACGGCCTGGCCGTCGACCTGGTGATCGAGCTGCCCGACGACAGCCTCTACGGGCTGGAGGTGCGCACGGCGGCGAGCCTGCGCCCCCACCAGTTCGTCGCGCTGGAGTCGCTGGCCCGCCGTGCGGGCCAGCGCTTCCGCGGCGGCGTCGTGCTCAACACCGCCCCGGTCGGCCACCAGTTCGGGCCCCGGCTGTGGGGGCTGCCGATCTCGTCGGTGTGGGATTGGCAGCAACCCGGCGTCCGCCGTTAACGCGGACGTGGCGCCCCGTTCGATCGCGGCGGTTGTCCTCGAAGCATGAAGATCACCGTGGTCGGAGCCGGCTACGTCGGCCTCTCCAACGCCGTGCTGCTCGCCCGCTACAACGACGTGACCGTGCTCGACGTGAGCACCGAGCGGGTCACCGCGGTCAACGAGGGCCGCTCACCCGTGGTGGACGCCGAGCTCGAGGAGTACCTCGCGTCGGGCGAGCTCTCGCTCCGCGCGACCCGCAGCCGCCGCGAGGCGTACGCCGACGCGACCTTCGTCATCGTCGCCACGCCCACCAACTACGACCCCGAGACCAACCGCTTCGACACCTCCACCGTCGAGCGGGTCACCGCCGAGGCGCTCGCCGCCAACCCGGCCGCGACGGTCGTGGTGAAGTCGACGGTCCCGGTCGGCTACACCAACACGCTGCGTGAGCGGCACCCGGGCGCGGCCATCCTGTTCAGCCCCGAGTTCCTGCGCGAGGGCCGGGCGCTGCACGACAACCTCCACCCCTCGCGGATCGTCGTCGGCTCCGACACCGAGCCGGGCCGGCTCTTCGCCAAGCTGCTCGTCCAGGCGGCACTCGCCGACGACGTCCCGGTGCTGTTCACCGGCTCGACGGAGGCCGAGGCGATCAAGCTGTTCGCCAACACCTACCTCGCGCTGCGGGTGGCGTACTTCAACGAGCTCGACACCTATGCCGCGCTGCACCACCTCGACACCCGCCAGGTGATCGAGGGGGTCGGCCTCGACCCGCGGATCGGCTCGCACTACAACAACCCGTCGTTCGGGTACGGCGGCTACTGCCTGCCCAAGGACACCAAGCAGCTCCAGGCCAACTACCGTCAGGTGCCGCAGAACCTGATCAGCGCGATCGTGGAGGCCAACACCACGCGCAAGGAGTTCATCGCCGAGGACGTGCTGCGCCGCGACCCGAAGGTGGTCGGGATCTACCGGCTGACGATGAAGGCCGGCTCGGACAACTTCCGCGAGTCGGCGGTGCAGGGCGTGATGAAGCGGATCAAGGCGCGCGGCGTCAAGGTGATCGTCTTCGAGCCCGAGCTGGACCAGAAGAGGTTCTTCAACTCGAAGGTCGTGCGCGACCTCGACGAGTTCAAGCGCAAGGCGGACGTGATCATCGCCAACCGGCGGACCGACGTCCTCGACGACGTGGCCGAGAAGGTCTATACCCGCGACGTCTACGGGCGCGACTGAGGCCGGACGACCGGCCGCACCCGCTCCACCTGGAACGGGGTCTCGAGCGCGTGCGCGCGGCTCACGCCGAAGGTGAACAGCGCCGCGGCGCCCACCCAGATCGCTCCGATGCTCAACATCAGGTCCATGACGGCCTCCCTTGCCTGCTCCCACGGTAGTCCGCGGGTGGGCACGGGTGGATCCTCTGATCGTCGGGCGTGGCGATGGCCCGAAGGGACTAGGCCTCGCTCCGGACGGCGGTCTGCTCCGGCGAGCCGAACGACTCGATCTCGGCGACGGTCGGCGCGCCGAACATCGGCAGGTCGTGCCGGCGCCGGATCAGGCCCCACACGAGCGGCACGAGGACGAGCATGGCCACGCCGATCGCGGCGACCACGAGGGCCTCGGCGGTCTCGTGGCCCTCGCCGAACGGGTGCAGGCCGGCCTTGAAGAGCAGGGCGACGCCGGACATCGTCAGCACGATCACGATGCCGCGGCGGATGTAGGACTGGGGAACGCGCGGGGCCAGGCGGGCGCCGATCAGGGTGCCGGGCACGGAGCCGATGACGAGCGGGATGACCAGGCTCCACTCCAGGCCGTGGATGGCGATATTCGCCAGCGCGGCGCTGAGCACCAGTGGCACGGCCTGGACCAGGTCGGTGCCGACCAGGCGGACGGCGGACAGGCCGGGGTAGAGCATGAGGAGCGCGATCATGATGACCGAGCCCGAGCCGACGCTGGTCACGCCGACGAGGAGGCCGCCGAGCATGCCGACCAGCAGGGTCGGGAGGGGCCGGATGCGAGGGTTGTCGTCGGGCAGCGCGCCGCCGCGGCGTACCCGCTTGAGGTTGATGTAGAGCCGCAGCGCGTAGGTGGAGGCGGCGAAGAGCAGGGCGATGCCGATGCAGAGCTTGAGCGTCTTCTCGAGCTCGGTCGGGTCGTCGGTGAGCGCCTTGACCAGCCACGGCCCGACGAAGGCCATCGGTACGGAGCCGAGGATCAGCCAGCCGGCCAGCTTGAGGCTGGGCGAGCCCTCCCGCGCATGGGTGATCGCGCCACCGGTCTTGTAGACCGCCGCCGCGGTGAGGTCCGCGGTGACGATCGCGGAGGTGTGGCCGACCCCGAGGAAGATCAGGGCGGGCGTCATCAGGGCGCCACCGCCCATGCCGGTGAGGCCGACGACGATGCCGACGAAGAATCCGGCCGCCGCGATCGAGAGCGCGGTGAGGGTGAGCAGGTCGTCCATCAGTCACCTGTCTGGGGCAGGGCCAGGCGGGGGAGCACCGCCTGGAGGAGGGCGTCGATCTGGTCCGCCGAGACGTCGGCGGCCGCCTTGCCCCGGCGGTACGGGTCACGGATGTCGTGATGCTCGGTGGCCCCGGCGCGGCGGTGACCGACGGCGGTGACCAGGTCGGCGCCGTGGAGGGCCGGGTCGACGCGGTCGATCGACTCGGCGAACTGGCCGAGCGTGAACGCCTTGCGGAAGGCGCCCGGGACCTCCTCGAGGACGAACGCGCGGTGCGCCGACTCCGCGGTCAGGACCAGGTCGGCGACCTCGATCAGGTCGTCGGTCAGCGGGCGGCTGGCGAAGCCGTTGATCAGGTCGGTGCTCACCCCGCGCTCGGCGAGGACCGCGCCCATCGTCCGGTCGACCGGGTGGGCGTTGAAGCCGTGGGTGCCGGCGCTGGCGAACTCGATGCCGGACTCGGCGCCGGTCAGGGCGCGCGAGCGCAGCTCCATGTACGGCGAGCGGCAGATGTTGGCGGTGCAGACGAAGAGCACGCGCAGCGGGGTCGCCTCGACCCGCCCGCGCGCGTCGGGCACTGGCCCCGGGTCGGGCTCAGTGACCACGAGCGGCGCGGCCGGCTCGGGCACGGCCTCCGCCGCGAGGTCCTCGGCCGGCGTGCCCAGGTCGAGGTAGCCCGTCGCGCGCAGTGCCGCGATCACGTCGTCGAGCGCCTCGTCGATCGTCCGGCCGGTGGTGTCGACGCGCACGTTGGCGTCGAGCGGCTCCTCGTAGGGCGAGGAGATGCCGGTGAACTCGGGGATCTCGCCACGGCGGGCCTTGGCGTAGAGCCCCTTGCGGTCGCGTCGCTCGCACTCCTCGAGCGGGGTGGCGACGTGGACCAGGAAGAACGCGCCGCCGGCCTCGTCGACCATCGCCCGGACCTGCTGGCGGGTGTGGTCGAAGGGCGCGATCGGGCTGCACACCGCGACCCCGCCGTGGCGGGAGATCTCAGCGGCCACCCAGCCGATCCGGCGGATGTTGGTCTCGCGGTCCTCCTTGGAGAAGGTGAGCCCGGCCGACAGGTTGCGGCGCACGACGTCGCCGTCGAGGCTCGTCACGCTGCGCCCGCCCTGCTCCAGCAGCCGGTCCATGAGCGCGCGGGCCAGGGTGGACTTGCCGCTGCCGGAGAGTCCGGTGAAGAACAGCACCAGGCCCTGCTCGTCGGGACGCGGGCGCTCCTCGCGCGCGACGTCGGCGAGCTCGGGGAGCAGGTGGCCGCCGTACCCGAGCTCGACGACGGGGTCGGTCTCGGCGTACGAGGTGAGCACGGAGATGCGCAGCGCCGGGTCGGCGAGCGAGGCGTGGTCGGCCAGCGGGCAGGCGACCACGTCGGCGTCGATCAGGGCGGCGACCCGGAGCGTGGCGCGCAGCAGCCCGACCGGGCTGACCGCGGGGGTCCCGGCGCCGACGAGGGCGACCAGGACGACCGGGCCGAGGCCGCGCAGCTGCTCGAGCTGGACGTCGGTGACCAGGTCGGTGACCGGGACGAAGGTACGTCCGGCGTAGCGCTCGCGGACGGCGTCGGGGGTCAGGTAGAGCCGGCGGAAGGGGCCGTACTGCGCGTGGGTCAGCGAGGTGACCGTCAGGCCGCGCAGCGCGCTGGCGACCCGGGCGAGGGGCAGGCCCTCGGGGTCGACGAGCTCGACCTCGTTGCCCTCGTCGAGGTGGGTGCGCAGCTCCTGGGGAAGCGAGAGCGTGATCGGGCTGCCCGGCTCGTTGAACCCGCGGATCGGTGCCGCGGCCCCGGAGGTCAGCAGCTCGAGGTCGTCGAGCTCCCGCGGCGTGGGGCAGTGCTGGGGGACTGGCGGCGCTGGCACAGGGGAGATCGTACAGAGTCGAGTGAGTTGATCCGATTTGAACAGTGGAAGGCGGACACGATCACCCGGGCGGGGTGTGGGGCGGTCTGCGGCGCTCGTGCTCATGTGAACGACTTCACGTGCTGCCTGCTTGCAACTTGCTAACTATTGCTAGCACGATGGGCACATGGCGAAGGGAAAGGTCGTGAAGACCGTCGGGTCACTCGGCGACTACCTCAAGGAGCAGCGGACCTCGGCCCGTCTCTCCCTGCGGCAGCTGGCCGACCAGGCGGGGGTCTCGAACCCGTACCTGAGCCAGATCGAGCGAGGGCTTCGCAAGCCGTCGGCCGAGGTGCTCCAACAGATCGCCAAGGCCCTGCGGATCTCTGCGGAGCAGCTCTACATCAGGGCCGGGATCCTCAGCCCTGATGACGGCGTGGGGGGATCGGTGGAGCTCGCGATCGTGAGCGACACCGGTCTCACCGAGCGGCAGAAGCAGTCGCTCCTCGATGTCTACGCATCGTTCCTCGCGCTCAACGCGGCCGAGTCGGAAGGCTCCGCCGAGGCCGCGGACGAGGCGCCGGAAGACGCGCCGACCACTACCGAGACGGACACCGACGCCGTCGCCAACGAAGGGTGAAACCAGCAATGCCGAAGATCGAGCTCCCCAAGATCGAGATCCCGACCCTCGACCTCGCCAAGGTCGACCTCCCCCCGGCCGCCGCCAAGCCGCTCTACGCCGGCGTCGGCGCGACCGACCTCGCCGTCGAGAAGGTCCGCACCTACGTCGCCGACGTGCAGGCCAAGGTGACCGCCCGCGTCGCCGACGTCCAGAAGGACGTCACCGCCCGCGTGGCCGGTGTCCAGACCCGCGTCGCCGGCGTCCAGAGCAGCGTCAAGGGCTTCGAGCTCCCCGAGCCGAAGTCGCTCCAGGGCAAGGCCGTCAGCACCCTCGCCGACCTCCAGGCCGACGCCAAGGCGCTCCCGGCCAAGGTCCAGAGCAGCGTCAAGGGCGCGTACGACGACAACGTCGCCACCGCGACCGCGCTCTACGCCGACCTCGCCAAGCGCGGCGAGGGTGTCGTCGTCAAGCTCCGCACCGGTGAGGTCCCGGCCGCCCCGGTCGCGACCGCCCCCGCCGCCCCCGCGAAGAAGGCCCCGGCCGCCAAGAAGGCCGCTCCGGCCGCCAAGAAGGCGCCCGCCAAGAAGGCCCCGGCCAAGAAGGCTCCGGCCGCCAAGAAGGCGCCCGCCGCCAAGAAGGCGACCCCGGCTCCCTCCGCCTGAGCCGACCCGCTCCGCACCGCGACCCCGAGGCCCCGGCCTCGGGGTCGCTGCTTTTTCGGGTGCTGCCCTAGGATCGACCCACTATGTACGGGGGATTCGTCGGCGCAGCCAGTGACCTGGAGATGTGGATCAACGTCGGCATCGCCTTCGTGCTGCTCGTGGTCAAGATCTTCGCCTTCGTCAGCGCGCTGCTCTACTCGGCCGACTCCTACGACGCCGCGGACAAGCTCAACAAGACGACGTGGACCCTGATCCTCGGCATCGGCGTGATCCTCCAGGTGGTCCCGATCCCGCTCTCGATCGTCAACCTGGCCATGCTCGTCGCGGCGTGCGTCTACCTCGCCGACGTCCGGCCGGCCCTCGCGGGGCTGCGGCGCCGCTGAGCCCGCGCCGGGGCGGCTAGATCAGGTCGTCGAGGCGGCCGGCCGCGCCGTCGGGCGCGTAGGCCTGGGCGACCTCGCCGGTGCCGACGATGCGCAGCTCGCCGTCGCCGTCGTCGGCGTACGCCGCGTCGCCCCGGCGCAGGTGGAGCATCTCGTCCCGCTCGTTGAGCAGCGCGACCTCACCGCCGGTGCACACGAGCAGGCGCGGTCCGGTGGCGGGCAGGATCACGCCGGCCGGGTCGGCCTGGGAGCTCTGGGTCAGCGAGAGCGCGAACTCGCGGTTGGGGCTGAAGATGTCGGTCGAGGTCCCGAACAGCTGGGGCGAGACCCGGGCGACCCGGGACATGCCCTCCTCGAGGCAGAGCACGAGCCCGGCCGGGTCGACGTGCTTGGTGGTGAGCCCGGCGCGCAGGACGTTGTCGGAGGAGACCATCACCTCCAGGCACATGCCGCTGAGGTGGGCGTGGATGATCCCCGTGTCGAGGTACGCCGCCTCGCCGGGCTGCAGGGTGAGCCGGTTGAGGAGCAGCGAGACGAGCACGCCCACGTCGCCGGGGTAGAACTTCTCGATCTCGACGGCGGTCGCGTAGGCCCGCTTGATGTCGATGCCGTCGTCGAGCGCCGCGCGGCACTGCTCGACGATCGCGGCGACGTCGTCGGCGCCGGGCGGCTCGAGGAGCAGGCCCTCGACCAGGCGGACGATGCCGGCGAAGCCGGGGTTCTCGCGCAGCTTCTTGGTCAGCGTGCGGACCACGGGGTGCGGCAGCGGCATGAGCACGCGCAGGATCTCGGCGGTCGGGCGGAAGCCGACCAGGGTGTCGAAGGTCGACAGCGCGACGACCATCTCCGGCTTGGGCCGGGGGTCCTTGAAGACCCGCTCGGGCGCGGCGAGCGGGACGCCGCGGGCCTCCTCGGCGGCGTACCCGGCCTGGGCGCGGGCCGAGTTCGGGTGGACCTGGATCGAGAGCGGGCGCTCGGCGGCGAGCACCTTGAGCATGAAGTCGAGCTGTCCGGCCACCTCGCTGAGCGGGCGCTGATCGCCGCTGTCGTCGACGATCCGGGCCGTGCCGAGCGGATGGGTCCCCAGCCACACCTCGGCGACCGGTCCACCGTCGGGACGGCGGCGCTGGAAGCCGGGGATCGCGTGGGTCGAGCCCCAGTCGTAAGCCTGGGTGGGGCACTCGAGGGGGAGCAAGGGGAGAACCTCCTGGCGGGAACGGTCGGTGAGACTCTACTGACCGGTCGCGTCCGCGCCGTGCTTTCGCCGAAGGTTCGCCTGGCCGCCGTCGCCGTGTCGCGCCCGCGGGCGAGGCGCTCAGTAGGCGCCGCGGGCGCCGACGACGGCGCGCGCCGTCCGGGCCAGGATCGCCAGGTCCTGGAGCATCGACCAGTTGTCGACGTAGTAGAGGTCGAGCCGCATCGCCTCGTCGGGGCGCAGGTCGTTGCGGCCCGAGACCTGCCACAGCCCGGTCATGCCGGGGCGAACGAGCAGGCGGCGGGTCATCGCGCCGTCGTACAGGGCGACCTCGCGGGCGACCTGGGGGCGCGGGCCGATCAGGCTCATGTCGCCGCGCAGCACGTTGAGCAGCTGGGGCAGCTCGTCGACCGAGTAGCGGCGCAGCCAGCGCCCGGGGCGGGTGATCCGGGGGTCGTCCTTGACCTTGAACAGCAGGGCGTCCTGGTCGGTCGCGGCCATCAGGTCCGCGACCTGGGCCTCGGCGCCGACCCGCATCGTGCGCAGCTTGAGGCAGCGGAAGGGACGGCCGCTGCGGCCCACCCGCGGCTGGGCGAAGAGGACCGGGCCGCGGTCGTGGACCCACACCGAGGCCGCGGCGATCACCAGCAGCGGGCTCAGCGCGAGCAGCAGCACGGAGGCGCCGAGGACGTCGAAGAGCCGCTTGCCGACCGCGCCGGCGTCGGTCCACGTGGGTGACTCGACGTGGATGAGCGGGACCCCGCCGACCGGGCGCACCGTGATCCGCTCGTGGGAGATGTTGTCGAGCTGGGGCGTCAGCACGACGTGGACCCGGTGCCGCTCCAGCGCCCAGATCGCCTGCTTCATCTGCGCGGCGTCGGCGATCGCGCCCGGCGCGAAGAGGACCACGTCGGCGGCGTGCTCATCGACCACGGCGGTCAGCTCGGTCAGGTCGATCCCGGCCCCTGCCTCCGCCGGGACGACGGCGCCGACCACCGCGTAGCCCAGCCAGCTCTCGCGGCGCAGGATCCGGGTCATCGCTTCGCTGCCCGCGAGCGAGCCCGCCACGAGCACCCGCGTGGTGAGCCGGCCGCGGCGGCGCAGCACGTGGAGCACCTGGCGCACGACCCAGCGGCCCACGAGCAGCAGCGCCGGCCCGATCACGAAGGCCAGCACGAAGAAGCCGCGCGGCAGCGCGAACTTTGCGAGGTAGCAGCCGATCCCGACCAGGCCCGCGGTGAGCACGCTGGCCTGGAAGACCCGCTTGAACTCCTCGGCGCCCGCGCCCAGGACCTCGCGGCGGTAGCCGCCGAGGAAGCCGGTGCAGAGCAGCCAGCCGAGCAGGATCAGCGGTGCGGCCACGTCGAGGTGGGTACGGACCCCGGACGGCGGCGCGAAGACGGTCAGCGTCTCGCGGCCGAGGACCGCGAGCACGAGGGTGAGGCCGAGGAGCAGGGCGTCGACGACGAGCACGGCGACGGGGACCAGGGGGAGCGGACGCGGCCGGACCACGCGCAGGTGGCGCGGTGCGCGGTCGACGACCGTCATCGGACCCCCGGTTGTCCTCGTGCAGCCCCCTCGCCGGACCGCTGTGCGCGGACGTGACCGTAGGGAGGACGCGCGGCGGCTGTCGCGGCGATCGGGGCGGCTGTTCGCAAAACGACGGTTTACGGGGGAGCAGGGGTCGCTCAGTACCCTCGGGCCCATGAAGGTTCTCGTCACCGGCGGCGCCGGCTACCTCGGTTCGATCACGGCGAAGGCGCTCGAGCAGGCCGGGCACACCCCGGTCGTCCTCGACTCGCTGCTCAGCGGACCCCGGGCCTACGTCGGCGACCGGATCTTCTACGAGGGCGACATCGCCGACCGGGCGCTGCTGCGGCGCGTGGTCGCCGAGCACCCCGACCTCGACGCGACGATCCACATGGCGGCCCGGATCGTCGTACCGGAGTCGGTGGAGAAGCCCTACGAGTACTACCGGGACAACGTGGCGAAGTCGCTGGAGATGTTCGACGAGCTGACCGCGCTCGGCAAGGGCCGGATCCTGTTCTCCTCGACCGCCTCGCTCTACGCGCTGACCCCGCAGTTCTCGGTCACCGAGGACGACGCCGTCGACCCGACGTCCCCCTACGCCCGCACCAAGCGGATGATGGAGATGGTGCTCGAGGACCTCGCCAAGGCGAGCGACCTGCGCGCGATCATCCTGCGCTACTTCAACCCGATCGGCGCCGACCCGGACCTCGAGACCGGCTACCACCTGCGCGACGCGACGCACGTCGTCCCGCTCATGGCGCAGACGGCGCTCGGCTTCCGCGAGTCCTTCACGCTGACCGGTACCGACCACCCGACCCGCGACGGCACGGGCATCCGCGACTACATCCACGTCTGGGACCTGGCCCGGGCCCACGTGCGGGCGGTCGAGGAGTTCGACGCCGTGCTGGCCAAGGTCGACGCGCCCTACACCTACATCAACCTCGGTGCCGGCGACGGCGTCACCGTGCGCGAGCTGCTCGCCGCGGTCGAGCGCGTGGTCGGCAAGCCGGTCCCGGTCGTCGAGGCGCCGCCGCGCCCCGGTGACGCGGCGGGCGCCTTCGCCAACGCCGACAAGGCCGCCGAGCTCCTCGGCTGGCGGACCGAGCTGAGCCTCGACGAGGCCATCGCCTCGGCGCTCGCCTGGGGAGAGAAGCGGAAGGACGTCCTGGGGTACGCGTGACCAGGCGCGCCGCCGCCGTCCTGCTCGCGGTCGCCGTCCTGGCCGCGGGGTGCTCCGGCCCGGAGACCCCCGGGCCCGGCGCCGGGACGACGAGTGCCGCCCCGCCCTCCGCGGCACCCTCCTCGGTCGTCCTGCCGGGGCGCCCGCCGAAGCGCCGCCCGCTGGCCGGCAAGGTCGTCGTGCTCGACCCCGGCCACCGGCTGGGCAACGCCCGGTTCCCCGACGAGATCAACCGGCCGGTCGACGCCGGCGGGCTCACCAAGGAGTGCAACACCACCGGGACGGCGACCGACGACGGCTACCCCGAGGCGACCTTCACCTGGCAGGTCGCGGTCGAGGCCCGGCGGCTGCTGCGCCGGATGGGCGCGCAGGTCGTGCTCACCCGGCCCGACGACGCGGCCGACGCCTGGGGCCCGTGCGTCGACGAGCGCGGCCGGATCGGCAATCCCGGCCGGCCGGGGCCGGACGCCGACGTCCGGGTGAGCATCCACGGCGACGGCGTGCGGTCGTCGACCGCGCACGGCTTCCACGTGATCCGGCCCGGTGACCGGGCCGGCTGGACCGACGACATCGAG
Source organism: Pimelobacter simplex (assembly GCF_024662235.1). Lineage (GTDB taxonomy): Bacteria > Actinomycetota > Actinomycetes > Propionibacteriales > Nocardioidaceae > Nocardioides. Next base: position 3,854,266 of record NZ_CP096276.1, on the reverse strand, counting down.
CGGCCCTCCCGCCGCCTCGCCGTGGCCCTGCGCGACGCGCTGGTCCGCGCCGGGTTCACCCCGTCGACCTACCGCGGTGCCGGCGGGATCGACGTCCGTACCGACCTCGGCACGCTCAACCTCTCCGACGTGCCCGCGGTCATGGCCGAGCTCGGGAACATGCGCGACGCCGGAGACGCCGCGGTGATGGAGAGCGCGGCCGGCCGGCTCCGCTACGCGCGGGCGATCGCGGCCGCGGTCCGGGCCTACCTCCGCGGCTGACTCAGGTCCGGGCGTGCCGGCCCAGCGGTGGTGGCTGCGCGGCCACCCGGCGCGGCCGTTTGGGGCGGCGCGAGTGGCGTTCGATGTGCGGGCACCGGTGGGGTCCGTACCTCAGGAGGCAGCGCACCTTGCGGCGGAATCGGCGGAAACCCATGTCGATCTCCAGGGGGGGAGGGAGCACCCAATGTCCCGAGATGGCTTCGACCGTAGCACCGGTTCTGGCAGTTCGGGGCGAGTCTGCCGGGTGAATCCGGACCGCCCTCGTCCGGCCGGTAGGTTGGCCGCCATGGGGATCCGCGCCGCCCACTGGGACGACTGGAGCCTCGAGGGACTCCTGGGCCGCAAGGTGGCCCTGGGGCACCGGGTCAGCCTCGTCGTCCCGGCCCGCAACGAGGCCGCGACCGTCGGCGCGGTCGTCGCCCGGGTGCGTGAGGCGCTCATGGACACCGTCGCGCTGGTCGACGAGATCGTCGTCATCGACAGCGACTCCGTCGACGACACCTACGCCGTGGCGGAGTCCGCCGGGGCGCGGGTGCACCGCGCCGCCGAGATCCGCCCCGACCTCGGCACCCACCCGGGCAAGGGCGAGGCGATGTGGAAGTCGCTCTTCGTGACCTCCGGCGACCTCGTCGTCTTCATGGACGCCGACCTGCACGACTGGGACACCCACTTCGTGCCCGGCCTGCTCGGCCCGCTGTTGGCCGACCCGCAGGTGCAGCTGGTCAAGGGCTTCTACGACCGGCCCGGCGCCGACGGTCCGCTCGAGGGCGGCCGGGTCACCGAGCTCGTCGCGCGGCCCCTGATCGCGCTGCTCTTCCCCGAGCTGGGCGCGCTCGTCCAGCCGCTCGCCGGCGAGTGGGCGGTGCGCCGGGCGTGGTTCGCCGGGCTCCCCGTCCCGACCGGGTACGCCGTCGAGCTCGCCGCCCTCGTCGACACCGTCCGCGCGGGCGGCCCTGAGGCGATCGCCCAGGTCGACCTCGGCGTGCGCGCCCACCGGCACCAGGCGCTGCGCGACCTCGGCGGCATGGCGACCCAGATCATCGCGGCGGCCCTCGCCCGGTCCGGCGTCACGCCGGTCGCCGGGGGCGACGAGGCCGTGCTGCGCCAGTACCTGCGCGGGCTCGAGCCGGTCGAGCACGTCGTACCCACGGTGGAGCGACCGGCGGCGGAGGCCTACCTGTGATGAAGCTCGGACGGCACGCGTTCGGCGAGGACGAGGCGCTGATGATGGCGATCGTCAACCGCACGCCCGACTCGTTCTTCGACAAGGGCGCGACCTGGGCCGAGGACGCCGCCTTCGCCCGCGTCGCCGAGGTGGTCGCCCAGGGCGCCGAGATCGTCGATATCGGCGGCATCAAGGCCGCGCCCGGCGTCGAGATCTCGGTCGCCGAGGAGAAGGCCCGGGTGGTCGACTTCGTGGCCCGGGTCCGCGAGACCTACCCCGACCTGGTGATCTCGGTCGACACCTGGCGCGCCGAGGTGGGCGCCGCCGTCTGCGCCGTCGGCGCCGACGTGCTCAACGACGCCTGGGGCGGTGCGGACCCCGAGCTGGTCGACGCGGCCGCCGAGTACGGCGCCGCCCTCATCTGCACCCACACCGGCGGGGTCACGCCCCGGACCCGCCCCTACCGCATCGAGTACGACGACGTGGTCGCCGCCGCGATCGCCGACACCGTCGCCTACGCCGAGCGCGCCCTGGCCGCAGGCGTCGCGCGCGAGTCGATCGTCATCGACCCGGCCCACGACTTCGGCAAGAACACCTTCCACTCGCTCGAGGTGACCCGGCGCCTCGGCGAGATGGTCGCCACCGGCTGGCCGGTGCTCGTGTCGCTGTCCAACAAGGACTTCGTCGGCGAGACGCTCGGCCTCGACGTGGGGGAGCGGCTGCTCGGGACGCTGGCCGCCACCTCGGTCTGCGCGCTCGCCGGCGCCCGGATCTACCGCGTGCACCAGGTCGTCGAGACCCGGCAGACGGTCGACATGGTCTGGTCCATCGCGGGGCGTCGCGCGCCGCTGCGCGCGATCCGGGGGATCCAGTGAGCGCCCCGGCGGCGGCCGTGACGGCCCTGGTGCCGGGCGTGCCGGCCCTGCTGCCGTCGTACGCGTCGCTGGAGGACCCGGTCGCCGACCTGCGCGCCGCCTGCCGGTCCGCGGTCGGCGAGCTCGGCCCACGGGTGCGCGTCCTCGCGTCCGGGCCGTCGGGCCTGCGGGTCGGGGCGGCCCTGGTCGCGGACGCGGGAGCGAGCGTGGTCGACGCCGGCGAGACCGGCGTCCTGGTCGTCGGCAACGGCTCGGCCAAGCGCACTGAGAAGGCGCCCGGGCACCTCGACGAGCGAGCGGCCGGCTTCGACGCCGCGCTGCGGACGTCGTTCGCCGGCATCGACCCGGTGCTCGCCGCCGAGCTGTGGGCCGACGCCGCCTGCCTGGGCGACCTGCCGCCGCTGGCCGCGGCCGACGTCCGGTACGACGACGCGCCGTTCGGAGTCCAGTACTGGGTCGCGGTCTGGGCCTGACCCGCCACACTGTCCCCATGCCCCCGCAGACTCGCCCCGCCTGGCAGGTCGCGGCGCTCGCCGCCGGCGTGTTCGTCGCCCTGCTCTGGGTGATCGAGGCCGTCGACGTCGCCGCCTCGCACCGCCTCGACGGATGGGGCATCCGTCCCCGTGACGGCGAGGGCCTGCTCGGGATCCTCGCCGCGCCGCTGCTCCACGGCGGCTGGGGCCACCTGAGCGCCAACACCGTGCCGGCGTTGGTGCTGGGCTTCCTGACGCTCGCCACGGGCGTGACCCGGGGTCTCGTCGCGACCGCGATCATCTGGCTGGCCGGTGGGTTCGCGGTGTGGCTGGTCGCGGGCGGCAGCTCGGTGCACCTCGGGGCGTCGGGGCTGATCTTCGGCTGGATCGCCTACCTCGCCGTGCAGGGCTTCGTGGACCGCAAGCCGTGGGAGATCGTGATCGGCCTCGGGGTGCTCGTCGCCTACGGCAGCGTCCTGTGGGGCGTGCTGCCCGGTACGCCGGGCGTCTCGTGGCAGGGGCACCTCTTCGGCGCGCTGGCCGGCGTGGGCGCCGCCTTCGCCGTGCGGGAGCGGCCGGCGTGAAGCCGCTGCGCTGGCCCTGGCTGTGGCTGGGGCTGTGGTCGCTGCTCGTCGTAGCGGTGATCGTGCTGTCGCTCGGGTCCGCGCCGCCGGGCCCGGACGTGCCGGCGAGCGACAAGTGGCAGCACCTGGTGACCTACGGCGTGCTCGCGGCGGGTGCGGTCCAGGTCTTCCGGGGCGGGCGGCCGGTGCTGGTCGCGGCGGTCGGACTGGTCCTGCTCGGCATCGGCCTGGAGATCGCCCAGGGCACGCTCACCAGCGACCGGGTGATGGACTGGCGCGACGCCGTCGCCAACACCGCCGGGGTCGGGCTGGGCCTGCTCACCCGGCGGACCGGGGCGCGCGACGTCCTGCTCCGGGCCGCACCGGCACCGGCGCCGGCGCCGACGCGCGGCGCATGATGGAGGGGACGGTGAACCGAACGGCTCCCGTCGTCGTGTCCTCCACGGAGGTGGACGATGCCGGGCGATCCCGACCTGATCCAGGAGCTGCACCGCGCGCACGCCGCGGCGCTGGAGCGCTACGTCCTGCGGCTGGTCGGTGACCCGCAGCGCGCGGCGGACGTCGTCCAGGAGACGTTGCTGCGCGCCTGGCTCCACGACGTGCGCGACGACGAGCGCGGCTCGGTGCGGGCCTGGCTCTACACCGTGGCCCGGCACCTGGTCGTCGACGAGGCCCGCTCGTCGCGGGCCCGGCACGAGACGAGTGCGGCCGAGCCGCCGCAGACCCCCGCGACCATCGAGCCCGACCAGGTCGACGCGCTCTTCGACGCCCTGCTGGTGGGCGACGCGCTCGCCACGCTGAGCCCGGAGCACCGCGCGGTCGTCGTCCGGGCGTACTACCTGCGGCTCAGCGTGGCCGAGATCGCCGCCGCGCTCGACATCCCGCCGGGCACGGTGAAGTCCCGGCTGCACTACGGCCTGCGCGCGCTCCGGCTCGCCCTCCAGGAGCGGGGGGTGACCCGGTGACCGGCCCCGACCCGTACGCCGACTGGGACGCCGCCTACGTGCTCGGCGCGCTGTCGAGCGCGGAGCGCCGCGCCTACGAGGACCACGTCGACGACTGCGCCCGCTGCGCGACGGCGGTGGCCGAGCTGGGGATGCTGCCCGGGCTGCTCCGGCTCGTCCCGGACGAGGACGGCGCGGCGCTCCTCGCCGGACCGGAGGTCGTGCCGGCACCGGCCGCGCCAGCGCGGCGCCGGCGGAGCCGGGTGAGCGCCGCCGTCCTCGCGGTGCTGCTGGTCGGGGCGGTCGGCATCGGCGGCGTCGTCCTCGGGAACCGGGCGGAGGAGCCGCCCGACAGCGTCGGGGTGACCCTCGCCGGGGTGGCGCCGAGCCCGCTGCGGGCCACGGTCCGGCTGACGCCGACGTCCTGGGGGACCGAGATCGCGATGACGTGCACCTATGCGGGGGACTACGGCGACCGGCACCGCTACGCGCTGTACGTCGTGGACGGCGCCGGCGAGCGCCAGCTCGTGTCCCGCTGGCAGGCCGGACCGGGGGAGACCGCGCGGACGACCGGCTCGACCGATCTCGCGCCCGGGGCGATCCGGCGGGTCGAGCTGGAGGCGGCCGACGGCACGGTCCTGCTCGCGGGCGCGCCCTGACCGGGTGAACCTCGGTGGCTCCGGCGTCGTGTCACGGATGCCCTACCCACCCGCCCGACCCGAGGAGTCCCGATGAACAAGCCCGCCGCCCTGGCCACCTCCCTGCTGACCGCGGGCGTCCTCGCGCTGGGCGGCTGCGGGTCCGACGGGGGCGGCGGCAGCGGCGGCGACACGACGCCGACCGCCTCGAACCTGACCCTGCGGCTGGCCGACACCGAGGTCGGCAAGGTCCTGGTGGACGCGGCGGGCCGGACCGTCTACCTCTACGACAAGGACCAGCCCGGCGCGACCGCCAGCGCCTGCACCGGGCCGTGCGTGGGGCTCTGGCCCGCCGTACCGGCACCGGCGAAGCCGAAGCTCGGCCCCGGCGTCCAGGGCACGCTCGGCACGGTCACCGGGGCCGACGGCAAGGACCAGCTCACGCTGGAGGGCCACCCGCTCTACACCTACGCCTCGGACGGCGAGGCCGGTGACGCCTACGGCCAGGGGTACGGCGGGATCTGGTGGGTGGTCGGGGCCGACGGCGCCAAGGTGACCACCCCCGCCGCGCCGTCGAGCCCGTCGAGCCCCTCGGATCCGTCATCTGGCGGGGGCGGCGGGTACGGCTACTGAGCCTGGGAGAATCCCGGGCGTGAGCGACCTGATCATCGACCGCGAGCGCCCCGGCGTCGTCGCGGTGACCTTCAACCGTCCCGAGCGCCGCAACGCCTTCACCAAGGAGATGTACGGCCGGATGCGGGCCCTGTGGCTCGAACTGGCCGAGGACCGCTCGGTCCGGGTGGTGGTGCTGCGCGGTGAGGGCGGCAAGGCGTTCGCGGCCGGCAACGAGATCTCCGACTTCCTCGAGGCCGACGCCGTCGAGTACGAGACCTGGATCCGGGAGATGCTCGACGGCCTGTTCGCGCTGCCCCAGGTCACCATCGCGGCGATCGACGGGGTGTGCGTCGGGGGCGGCCTCGCGGTCGCCACCAACGCGGACCTGCGGGTGGCGACGTCCGGCTCGCGCTTCGGCTACCCGATCGCGCGGACCCTCGGCAATGCGCTGTCCTCGCCGGTGCTCTACCGCTGCGCCGCGGTGTTCGGCGAGTCGCTCACCCGCGAGATGCTGCTCGCCTCGCGCCTGGTCACCGCCGACCGCGCGTATGCCGCCGGCGCGATCTCCGCGGAGGTCCCCGACCGCGCCGCGCTGGACGCCGAGGTCGACGCCCTGGTCGACGGGATCCTCCACGCCTCGCCGGTCACCCTCAGCGTCACCAAGCAGCAGCTGCGCCGCCGGGCCGCGATCACCGAGACCGCGCCGGCCGACGAGGAGCCGCTGCTGCGCGAGGTCTACGGCGGGCCGGACTTCGCCGAGGGCGTGCGGGCGTTCCTGGCCAAGGAGAAGCCGGCCTTCGGGCGCTGAGCCCGGCTCAGAGCGGGCGCAGCGCCGCCGCCAGTGCGGCGACCTGGTCGAGCGGCGGTTCGTAGCCGGGGAAGTAGCAGCACACCCGGCTCACCCCGGCGACCCCGGCGAAGCGCCGGCCGATCTCGGCCGCGCACTCCTCGGGTGTGCCGGTCACCGCGAGCGTGGCGAGCATCCGGTCGTCGACGAGCGCGGTCATCGCCGCGACCTCGCCGGTCTTGGAGAGCCGGTTGAGCTCGGGCTGGAGGTCGCTCCAGCCCTCGACGTCGAGCACCGGCCGGTACGCCGGCGTGGACCCGTAGAACGCCAGCAGCCCCCGCACGCCCGCCCGGGCGGCGGCGAGCTCGTCCTCGGTCCGGCCCATCGCGACGATCGCCTGCGGGTGCACCGCGAGGTCGCCGGGGGAGCGCCCGGCCGCGGCGAGCCCCTCGGCGATGGCCGGCAGGGTGCGCTCCTGGAAGTGGCGCCGGCTGTGGAAGGGCATCACCAGCAGGCCGTCGGCGACCTCGGCGGCGGTCCGGGTCATCAGCGGCCCGAGCGCGCCGAGCAGCACCGGCGGCGGGCCGTGGGGGTTGGGTCCGGGCACGAAGGTGGGCGGCATCAGCGTGTGGGTGGTGTGCTCGCCGCGGAAGTCGAGCCGGGTGCCCTCCTGCCAGGAGTGCAGGATCGTGCGCACCGCGGCGACGATCTCGCGCATCCGGGCGGCGGGCGGGGACCAGCGGGCGCCGTACCTCTTCTCGATGTGGGGGCGGATCTGCGAGCCCAGGCCGAGCCGGAACCGGCCGCCCGACATGAGCTGGAGGTCCCACGCGGTGTGGGCGAGGTGCATGGGCGAGCGCGGCATCGCGATCGCGACGTTGGTCATCAGGTCGGCGTCGACCTCGCCGGCGACGGCGGCCAGCGGCAGGAAGACGTCGTGCGGGCCCTCGAAGGTGAACAGCCCCGCGGCACCGGCCGCGGTCAGCTCCCGGGCGCGCTCACGCGCCTGGTCGGGGCGGCCGTCGAGCTGGAGGTCGAGGAGCATGGCTCCATCAAAGCGCCTCGGGCTGCGCGGCGGGGGCCGTTCGCCGCAGCCACGGTACGACGACCACCGCGACCGTCGCGACCAGGCACAGGCCGGCCATGGTCAGGGCCGTCGCCCGGAAGGCGGCGACGTGGCCGCCGTACATCTCGAGGAGGGCGACGGTGACGGCCGAGCCCACCGAGAAGCCGAGGTAGCGCAGCAGCTGGTTGAACGCCAGCGCGCTGCCGGTCTCGGCGCGCGGCACGTGGGGCACGATCAGCGTCGGCAGCGACGAGAACGTGAACCCGCTGCCCAGCCCGCCCACGGCCATCGCCAGCAGCGCCTGCGGGTAGGTGTCGTGCCACAGCGTCAGCAGCACCATCGCCGAGGCGAAGACCGTCGAGCCGAGCGGCAGCAGCAGGTGCGGGCCGTGGCGCCTGGCCAGGCGCAGCGCGACGCGGCTGCCGGCCACGCTCATGAAGGAGTACGGCAGCAGCACCGCGCCCGCCTCCGCGGGGCCGAGCCCGAGCCCCCAGCCCGCGCTGCCGTCGTCGCGGACGAGCAGCACGACCAGCGTGAGCAGGCCGTACATGGCGACCGCCAGCGCGAACGCGACACCGTTGGGTCCGAGCACCCCGGGCCGGGTGGCCAGGCGCAGGTCGACGAGCGGCTGCTCCCCGCGGGCGGTGAGCCGGCGGGTGCGCAGCACCCAGCCGGTCAGGAGCAGGACGCCGCCCGCCGCGGGGCCGAGCACGCCGGGCGCGGTCCAGCCCCACCGCTCGCCCTGGCTGACCGCGAGCAGGGTGGCGACCATCCCGACGCCGACGAGCGCGACGCTGGGGACGTCGACGCGCTGCGGCGCTCCCTGCGCCTCCCGGGGCAGGAAGCGGACCGCCAGCAGCAGGGTGAGGGTGACGAGCGCCGTGCCGAACCAGTAGGCGCCGCTGATGCCCCAGTGCTCCGCGATCACGCCGGTGACGGGATAGCCCAGGCCCGCGCCCGCGACCGTCGCGATCGACAGCAGCGAGAGCCGCGAGGCCAGGCGGGGACCGGTCCACACGTCGCGCGCCACGGCCAGCGTGAGCGGGGTCAGGGCGAGGCCGACGCCCTGGAGCGTGCGCCCGGCGATGAGCGTCCCGATGGTGATCGGCAGCGCCGCCAGCACCACGCCGACCAGGACGACGGCCAGGCCGGCCAGCAGCACCGGCCGCCGCAGCCGACCGCTGCCCCAGCGCCCCAGCGCCGGGGTGGTGGCGGCCGCGGTGACCAGGGTGGACGTGAGCACCCACTGGGCGGTGCTCAGTGGGACGTCGTACCGGGCGGCGATGCTGGGCACCAGCGGCGCGCCCAGGCTGCTGACGACCGCGGTGACCGTGGTGATCGCCGCGAGGGTGGCGAACAGCCAGCGGTCCTCGCTGCTCGCCGGTCTCGTCACGGCGCCCAGTCTCCCGCGCCCGTACGCCGCCCCGGGCCGCGCGTTCCGCTGGGCGGTCCGTCAGTCGCCCGCCGCGAGGTCGGCGTGGGCGTCGCGGAGCTGGCGCTTGAGGATCTTGCCGCTGGGGTTCTTGGGCAGCGCCTCGGCCAGGACGACGTACTTGGGCGCCTTGTAGCCCGCGAGCACCGAGCGCGCGTGCGCCAGGACGTCGTCCGCGCTCAGGGCGGCCCCGGCACGGGGGACGACGACCGCGGCCACCGCCTCGACCCAGCGCGGGTGGCTGACGCCGAACACCGCGACCTCGGCGACGTCGGGGTGGGTGTAGATCGCCTCCTCGACCTCGCGGCTGGCGACGTTCTCGCCGCCGGTCTTGATCATGTCCTTCTTGCGGTCCACGACGTAGAGGTGGCCGGTGTCGTCGAGGTAGCCGAGGTCACCGGAGTGGAACCACCCGCCGCGGAAGGCCTCCGCGGTCTTGGCCTCGTCGCGGTAGTAGCCCAGCGTCGCGTGGGGGCTGCGGTGCACGATCTCGCCGACGGTGCCGGCCGGGACCGGCTCGTCGTTGTCGTCGACGATCCGGGTCTCGACGTTGAGCGAGGGACGCCCGGCCGAGCCCGCGTAGAGGAGCTGCTCGTCGGGGCCGAGGATCGTCGCCAGTGGGGCCATCTCGGTCTGGCCGTAGAAGTTCCACAGGGCCACGCCGGGCAGCCGCTCGCTCAGCTCGCGCAGCACCTCGACGGGCATGGGCGAGGCGCCGTAGTAGCCCTTGCGCAGGCTCGACAGGTCGGTCGTGTCGAAGTCGGGGTGACGCAGCAGCCCGATCCAGACCGTCGGCGGCGCGAAGAACTTGGTCACCCGGTGGTCGGCGATCGTCCGCAGCACCGTGGCCGGGTCAGGGCCGGGCAGGATCACGCTGGTCGCGCCGAGGTAGACGTCGGTGCCGAGGAAGCAGTCGAGCTGGGCGCAGTGGTAGAGCGGCAGCGTGTGCAGCTCGATGTCATCGGCGCTCATCGAGCCGTCGAGCGCGCACGAGACGTACTGCCACATCAGCGAGCGACTGCTCAGCAGCGCGCCCTTGGGGCGCGACTCGGTGCCCGAGGTGAACATCATCCGGACCGGGTCGTCGTCCGCCATCGGTACGACGACCGCCGGGCCCTCGTGCTCCAGCCAGCCGCCCAGGTCGCTCCACCCGTCCGGCACGGCCGCGTCGCTCAGCCGGATCACCTGTCGCGTGCGCACCTGCGGGTCGGCCGCCGCCGCGATCGCCGCGTCGGCCACCGGCACCAGCGCGTCCTCGGCGACGAAGCCCGCCGCCCCGCTGTGGTCGAGGATGAACGCGATCTCGTCGGCGCCGAGCATGAAGTTGATCGGCACCAGCACCACGCCCGCCCGGGCCGCGGCGAAGTCGAGCACCGCGAACTCCCAGCAGTTGTGGCTCAGCAGGGCCAGCCGGTCGCCCTTGGCCAGGCCGGCGGCGGTGATCGCGGCGGCCGTGCGCTCGACGTACCCGTCGAGCTCGGCGAAGGTCAGCCGGGTCCCGCGGTCGATGATCGCGAGCTTGTCCGGGACCCGCTGCGCGGTGCGCCGGGGGAGGTCGCCGAGGGTGTGCTGACGGGCCGAGGAGACGTCGAGGTCGGGCATGGTTCGGAGGCTAGTCGAGCGGAGGTCGGCCGGGCGGGCGGCGGCTACCCTCGTTCGGGTGCACCGGATCTTCACCACGAGCGTCGCGTCGGTCTACCCCCACTACGTGACCAAGGTCGAGCGCAAGGGCCGCACGCAGGCCGAGCTCGACGAGGTGATCACCTGGCTGACTGGCTTCGACGAGGCCGCGCTGCGCCGCCACCTCGCGGACGAGACGACCTTCGCGGACTTCTTCGCCGCCGCGCACCTCCACCCGAACGCCGCGCTGATCACCGGCTCGGTGTGCGGCATCCGCGTCGAGGACGTCGAGGACCCGCTCATGCAGAAGATCCGCTACCTCGACAAGCTCGTCGACGAGCTGGCCAAGGGCAAGGCGATGGACAAGGTGCTGCGCGGCTCCTGACCGGCCGGCCGCTGTGTGCGGACGGCCACCCGAACGGTGCAGATCGGGCGTTGGTGCGGGGGTTGTGTCGGACCCTTGTGTTGCAATACGGGTATGGCTTCTCGGACCGCCTGCTCTGCTCTGTTGGCGGACCTGCGCGCCGACGTGCAGGGCCGCGAGGAGTCGCTGGTGCGTGAGTGGGGCCGGATCGTGGAGTGGGCTGCCGGCAACACGGTTGCCGGCGCTGAGGCCGCGGAGGGTGCGGCGACGATCCGGGACGGGTTCGTCGACACCGGTGTCCCGATCGCGGGTGATGGGGCGCCTCTGGTGTCGGAGTTCGCCCTGATGGAACTCGTGGCCGTGCTGGGCCGCTCACCTGATGGTGGGCGGGTCTATGTGGGTCGGGTCCTGGAGTGCGCGTGGCGGCTGCCGCAGGTGTACGCCTCGGTGGTGGCGGGACGGTTGGCTCCGTGGCGGGCCGAGCGGATCGCGGAGGCCACGTGGCCGTTGAGCGCCGACGCTGCCGCCTTTGTCGACCGGCAGTTGTTCAATGCGACCGGTGTGGGGTGGGCTCAGCTGGAGCGGTTGATCGCGGAGGCGATCGTCCGATTCGACCCCGAGACCTACGAGGCCGAGCGGCAGGCCGCTGCTGATCATCGTCACGCCGAGATCGGGACACCCGACACCAACGGCCTGGTCCGGCTCGACGGCGTCCTCGACGCTGCGGATGGTGCCGACCTGGACGACGCGATCAGCCGCCGCGCCACCCTGCTGGGCCGCCTGGGCAACGAGGCGAGCCTGGACGTGCGCCGGTCCCAGGCGCTGGGCGACCTGGCCCGCAACGACCTGACACTCGACCTGGAAGGCGCACCGACTCCCGGCCGCAAGGCGGTACTGAACCTGCACATCACCGACACCACCCTGACCGGCACCAACCCCGTCGGCCGCTGGGAGCAACAGCCGGTCAGTAGCGAGCAGATCCGCGAGTGGCTGACCCAACCCGGCACCACGGTGATCGTGCGGCCGGTGATCGACGTAGCCGGCCACATCCCGGTCACCGCCTACGAGATCTCCGACCGCCACCGCCAACAGGTCGAGCTGCGCGACCACACGTGCCGCTTCCCCTACTGCAACCGGCCAGCGACGCGTTGCGACCTCGACCACGCGACCCCGCACGGCCGGGGTGGACCGACGTGCCCGTGCAACCTGGTCCCGCTGTGCCGGCGCCACCACCGAGCCAAGACCCACAGTGAGTGGCGCTACCAGGTCACGAAGGTCGGGACGTATCTGTGGCGAAGCCCAGCAGGCTTCCACTTCGAGGTGAGTCACCGCGGAACACACCCCGTCGAGCACCCGAGCTCCGACGACGACCCCGAGCCAGGGGTGTACCGGAAACAACCACACGCCCACAGAACCACAGCAACCAGGCACCCCGCCCACGGCGGCGCGCCCCCACGCCCTCGATAGAAGAGACCTGGCACCGAAAGCGCCAAGGCCGAAACGCGAGGCCCCCGCACCGGACCATGGTCCGGCGCGAGGGCCTCGCGGGATGACGCTGCTGCCGTTGGGCTACTTGTTGGCCTTACGCGCTCGGCTCGCGATCTGTCGCTCCTTCGTCGCGACGATCACTCGCCTCGCAGAAGGCGAACAAGCAGATCCTCCGCTCGTTCCTCGCTCCGGACCTACTTGTTCGCCTTACGCGCTCGGCTCGCGATCTTGGCCCGCTCGTTCTGGTCGAGGATGACCTTGCGGATCCGCACCGTCTCGGGCGTGATCTCGACGCACTCGTCCTCGCGGCAGAACTCCAGGCACTGCTCGAGCGAGAGCTTGCGCGGCGGGATGAGCTTCTCGAAGTTGTCGGAGGTGGCGGACCGGATGTTGGTCTGCTGCTTCTCCTTGGTGATGTTGACGTCCATGTCGTCGGCGCGGGAGTTCTCGCCGACGATCATGCCCTCGTAGACCTCGGTCGCGGGGTCGACGAACATCGTGCCGCGCTCCTGCAGCGACGTCATGGCGTACGCCGTCGCGGCCCCCGAGCGGTCGGCGACGAGCGAGCCCGACTGACGCGAGCGGATCTCGCCGGCCCACGGGAAGTAGCCCTCGGAGATCGAGTGCGCGATACCGGTACCGCGGGTCTCGGTGAGGAAGTCGGTGCGGAAGCCGATCAGGCCGCGGGCCGGGACGACGAACTCCATGCGCACCCAGCCGGTGCCGTGGTTGGTCATGCCCTCCATCCGGCCCTTGCGGTTGGCGAGGAGCTCGGTGATGGTGCCGAGGAACTCCTCGGGCGCGTCGATGGTGAGCCGCTCGAACGGCTCGTGCACCTTGCCGTCGATCTCGCGGGTGACCACCTGCGGCTTGCCGACGGTGAGCTCGTAGCCCTCGCGGCGCATCTGCTCGACCAGGATGGCCAGCGCCAGCTCACCGCGGCCCTGCACCTCCCAGGCGTCGGGGCGCTCGGTCGGGAGCACGCGGAGCGAGACGTTGCCGATGAGCTCGGAGTCGAGGCGGTCCTTGACCAGGCGTGCGGTGACCTTGTGGCCCTTGCCGCCCTTGCCGACGAGCGGCGAGGTGTTGGTGCCGATGGTCATCGAGATGGCCGGCTCGTCGACGTGGATGAGCGGCAGCGCGACCGGGTTCTCCGGGTCGGCGAGCGTCTCGCCGATGGTGATCTCGGGGATGCCGGCGACGGCGACGATGTCACCGGGGCCCGCGGACTCGCCGGGCTTGCGCTCGAGGCCCTCGGTGACGAGGAGCTCGGTGATCTTGACGTTCTTGACCTCGCCGTCGCGGCGCATCCACGCGACCTGCTGGCCCTTCTTGAGCGTGCCGTGCTTGATCCGGAGCAGCGCGAGGCGGCCGAGGAAGGGGGAGGCATCGAGGTTGGTGACGTGCGCCTGCAGGGGGGCGTCGGCGTCGTACTCGGGGGCGGGGATGGTCTCGAGGATCGTCCGGAACAGCGGCTCGAGGTCGGTGCCCTCGGGCAGCGTGCCGTTCTCGGGCTTGGTCAGCGAGGCGATGCCGGCCTTGCCGGAGGCGAAGACGACCGGGAAGTCGAGCGCGTCCTGCGAGTGCGAGTCGTCGAGCAGGTCCATGAACAGCTCGTAGGTCTCGTCGACGACCTCGTCGATCCGGGCGTCGCCGCGGTCGGTCTTGTTGACCACGAGGATCACCGGCATGTCGGCGTTGAGCGCCTTGCGCAGCACGAACCGGGTCTGGGGGAGCGGACCCTCCGAGGCGTCGACCAGCAGCACGATGCCGTCGACCATCGACAGACCGCGCTCGACCTCGCCACCGAAGTCGGCGTGACCGGGGGTGTCGATGATGTTGATGACCATGTCGCCGTCGGCCATCTCCTGCGCGGACGGCCCGCGGTAGTGGACCGCGGTGTTCTTCGCGAGGATCGTGATGCCCTTCTCGCGCTCCAGGTCACCGGAGTCCATCACGCGCTCGGCGACACCCTCGGCCTGGTGCGCGCTGAAGGCACCGGCCTGGTGCAGCATGGCGTCGACGAGGGTGGTCTTGCCGTGGTCGACGTGGGCGACGATGGCGACGTTGCGGAGATCGGTACGACGAGTCTGGGACACGAACGACCAGCCTACTGGCGCGGGACCTTCCTCCGCGCATCGCCGACGTGACCCTAGACTCAGCCCATGCAGACGATCGGCCTCATCGGCGGTATGTCCTGGGAGAGCAGTGCTCTGTACTACGAGGCGCTCAACCGCGGAGTCGAGCAGCGGCTGGGTGGCTTCCGCTCCGCCAAGACGGCGATGACGTCCGTCGACTTCGCCGAGGTCACCGCCCTCCAGGAAGCGGAGGACTGGGACGGCGTCGCGGCGATCCTGAGCGACGCGGCCATCTCGGTCGAGCGGGCCGGCGCCGACTTCCTGATGCTCTGCACCACCACCTTCCACCGCGTCGCCGAGCAGGTCCAGGACGCCGTCGGCATCCCCCTGCTCCACCTCGGCGACGTCGTCGCCGAGGCCTGCAAGGCCGAGGGCGTCGAGACGGTCGCCCTCCTGGGCACCCAGTTCGCGATGTCGCGCACCTTCTTCACCGACCGCATCGCCAGCCACGGCCTCGGCGTCCTCGTCCCCGACGAGGCCCGCCACGACGAGCTCAACCGGATCATCTACGACGAGCTCGTGCACGGGAAGGTCCTCGACGACTCCCGCCGCGCCGTCGTCGGCATGATCAGCGAGCTGTGGGACGCCGGCGCCGGCGGCGTCATCCTCGGCTGCTCCGAGCTCGAGCTGCTCGTGCGCCAGGCCGACTCCGAGATCCCGGTGTTCCCGTGCACCTCGCTGCACGTGGCCACCGCGCTCGACCGCGCGCTGGCCTAGGGCGCCGCGAGCACCATCCGCTTGCCCCGCAGCTGGCCCAGGAACGCCTGGACGTCGGCGCGGCAGCGCTCAGCGGTGACGTCGTACTCCGCGGCGACCAGCGCGCACAGCTCGGCCAGGTCGCGGGGCTCGGCGAGGTGGCGCCAGAGGGTCGCGGCGACGCCCTTGACGGAGTAGTACTCGCCCTGGGCGAGCCCCATCATCACGAACTCCTCGCCCATCTCGACGGCGTGGAGGTCCGGGTCCCGCACCCATCGTTCAGGCTGGTCGGCTCGGCGCATGCTGGTACTCCTCTCGGCCCGAGACGTCGGTGCGGATGTCACTGCGGATGTCGGTCAGGATCGCGTCGGCCGAGGCCGCGACCGAGTCGATCCCGTGGGGGCGCTCGACGCGGGCGATCCGGGCGGTGCGGACGAGGGCGGCGCTGCGCGCCAAGTGCGTACGACGGAGGTCACCCACGAGGATCTCGTTGCGATAGCTGTGCTCGTGCAGGCAGGTGAACGCCGCCGCCCCCGCCACAGGTACGACGCGCAGCGGCCCGTCGTGCCGGTCGAGGACGTAGAGCCACCGGACGGGCACCGGTGCGAGGATGCCGGGGGCGCGGTCGAGGGGCACGTGGAACTTCGCGAAGGCGGCGTCGACCCGCGCCAGCCCCGCCGTCGGTACGCCGATCCGGTCGAGCGCGTCCTGCCACAGCTTGATCCGCGGCCAGCCGGCCAGGGCCCGGCCGGCGGCGTCGACGGGCACCACGTCGTCGCTGAGCACGACGTGCCCGCGCCGGTGCATCTCGGCGGCCAGGGTGGACTTCCCGGCGCCGGAGTGGCCGAGGACGATCGCGGCGGCGCCGTCGACGACGAAGGCGTTGCCGTGCAGGACGAGCAGGCCGCGCTGGGCGAGCAGCGCACCGAGCGCCGAGCCGAGCAGGAACAGCCGCAGGCGATCGGGGGAGACGCCCGGCGCGGCCTGGATCGTGATGCGTGCGCCGCCCTCGCACGCGTAGCGACCGACGTCCGGGACGTCGATCCCGACCCGCGCGCCGTCGACCCACAGCCCGCGCGGGAGCAGGGTCGCCGATGACGACGGGGGCGCCACCGCCCCCAGCCGTACGACGACGTCGGGGCGCGGGCGCGACGGTCCCGCGGGCTCCGGTGCCAGGTCGGGCAGCGGGAGCTCGCTGTCGATGCGCAGTCCGTAGCCGGAGTACATGACGTGAGCGGTTCAGGGATGCCAGCTGAAGCGGCCGACGGGCGTCCACTCCCGGGTCGAGCCGCCGGTGACGGTCGCGTCGCCGACGGTGACCCAGGCGTGCGCCCGCAGGTCACCGGCGGTGCCGCGGCGCAGCCCGAAGACGACCGTGTGCGGGACCCGGGCAGCCCGCAGCAGCAGGCGCGCGGTGAGCGCCTGCGGGTAGCAGTCGGACGTCCACGGGGTCCGCGTCGCGGCGTACCGGACCACCCGGGCCACCGACCGGGCACGACCGAGGTCGCGCGCGGTGGCGTCCGGGCAGACCGGGGCGGCCGAGGGCGCGGCTGCGTCCGGTGCGGCCGGCTCGCCGAGGAGGCGACGTACCGCGCCGAACGGCAGGACCACCGTCAGCAGCCGCGTGAGGCCGAGCAGGCACCACGCGACGGCCGCAGCCAGGCGGAACCTGAAGGTCAGCTGCCGAGCCCGAGGGTGATGTCGATGTCGATGTCGATGTCCTGCGTCGCCGTGAGGCTCAGGGACTCGAGCGTGGGTGCAACGTAGCTCAGCTTCATAGGAGCTCCTTGGGTGCTGGACGGAGGGAGGGAGTACTCCGTCACCACTGCAACGCGGCGGGCGGTCCCCAGGACACGTCCTGATCGCCGGTTCACCTCATTTTTAACCATTGCCGAATCCGGGTTCGGCTGAGCCGGGCCGTCACCGCGTGCCACGCTCGCGCGGTGACCGGTGCCGCGCTCGACCTGCTCTGCCGCCTGGTGCGCAGCGCGCTCGACGCCGAGGAGGGCCGGGCGACCGGCGGTCCCGTGCCCCTCGGGGAGGTGCCGGTGCGCGACCTCCTCGACGCCGTACGACGGCACCGGGTGCCCGAGCTGCTGCTGGCCCGGGCGGAGGTGCTGGGCCTGCCTGCCGAGGTGGTCCGGGTCCTCGACGCGATGGTCGAGGGTGCGCGCGGGCAGCGCCAGGTGCACGTGCTCGAGACGGTCCGGGCCTGGCGGCTCCTCGACGCGGCAGGGCTCGACCCGCTGGTGTTCAAGGGGGTCGCGCTGGCCGTGCTGACGACCGGCGACCCGGCCGCGCGCGGCGCGGGTGACGTCGACCTGCTGGTCCGCCCGGAGGCGGCCGCCGCGGCGCACCGCCTGCTCACCGGGGCCGGGTGGGCGCTGCACGAGCAGGGCCGGGTCGAGCCGGACATGTGGGCCTGGCGGCACGTGCAGCGGTGGGGCCACACGCTGACCTACCTGGGCGCCGGGGCCGATGTCGACCTGCACTGGCGCCTCGACGCCATGCCCGGGGCCCAGCCGGCCACCGCGGACCTCCTCGCCCGCCGTACGACGGTCGCGGTCGGCGGGGTCCGGCTGCCCACGCTCGCGCCGGCCGACGCCTTCCGCCACCTCGCGGGCCACCGCGAGGGCTGGACCTGGTTGCGCACCCTGGTCGACCTGCGCCGGCTGGCCCGCGACCCCGCCGTCCTCGCCGAGCCGCTCTCGTCCCCGGCGCTCACCTCGCTGGCCGCGGCCCGCGCGACGGTCGGGCTGCCGTCGACGGTGCCGGCGGCGGTGCTGGCCGCGCTGGACCGGGTCCCCGACGCGGCCCTGGCCCGGGCCCGCGCCGCCCACGAGCACCCGGTCGCGATCTTCGGCGGCGCCCGGGCCGGGCGCGAGGTGCGCAACGGGCTGGCCACGGTCCGCGGCGCCCGGGACGTCCAGCAGCTCGCGATGACGCGGGAGCTGCCGGCGCACGCGGCGCTGCCGGTCCGCTCGGCGACCGCCTGGGGCGGGGTGCCGCGGGCGTTCGCGCTGCGGGCCCGGCGGATCCGGCGGCTGGTGCGCCGCTGAGGGTCAGACCCGGTGCACCTTGTGCGCCGCGGCCTGCGCGCGCGGCTTGATGACGAGCTCGTCGATGTTGACGTGCGCCGGGCGGGTGGCCACCCAGGCGATCGCGTCGGCGACGTCCTCGGCGACCAGCGGCTCGGCGACCCCGGCGTAGACCGCGTCTGCGCGCTCCTGGTCGCCGCCGAAGCGGACCAGCGAGAACTCGTCGGTGCGCACCATCCCGGGCGCCACCTCGCAGACCCGGACCGGCTGGTCGAACAGCTCGAGCCGCAGCGTCTCGGTGACCACCTTGGTGCCGTGCTTGGCGGCGGTGTAGCCCGCCCCGCCCTCGTACGCCGTGCGCCCCGCGGTCGAGCCGATGTTGACGATGGTGCCCGCGCCGCTCGCCACGAGGGCGGGCAGGAGCGCCTGGGTGACCTGCATCAGGCCGAGCACGTTGACGTCGTACATCTGGCGCCACTGGTCGGGATCGGCGTCGGCCACCGGAGCCAGGCCGATCGCGCCGCCCGCGTTGTTGACCAGGACGTCGAGCCGTGGGCCGACCGCCGCGGCGAGCGCGGCCACGGAGTCCACGGAGGTGACGTCGCAGGCGACGGCCCGGCCGCCGATCTCGGCGGCGAGCGCCTCGATCCGGTCGGTACGGCGGGCGGCGCAGACGACCGTCAACCCCTCCTGCGCGAGGCGGCGCGCGGTGGCCGCCCCGATCCCGCTGGAGGCTCCGGTCACGACGGCGGTGCGGGTGCTCATGGACCCCATCTTGGACGAACGGGAATGCCAGGCACACTGGGAGGGTTGACCGATCGACCGGGATTGGGCGAGCAGAGCGCAGACGACTGCGGGAGGTGGCATGGCAGAGGCCGCGATCAAGCGTGTCGCCATGATCAGCCTGCACACCTCGCCGCTCGACCAGCCCGGCACGGGGGACGCGGGCGGGATGAACGTCTACGTCCTCGAGGTCGCCCGCCGGCTCGCCGACTGCGGCATCGCCGTCGACATCTTCACCCGGGCCACCAGCTCCCAGCTCGACCCGGTCGTCGGCGTGCGCGACGGCGTGACTGTGCACAACGTCCACGCGGGCCCCTTCGAGGGGCTCGCCAAGGAGCAGCTGCCCGGCCAGCTGTGCGTCTTCGCGCGCGACGTCCTGCGCGCCGAGGCGGAGCACCCGCCGGGCCACTTCGACGTCGTCCACTCCCACTACTGGCTCTCCGGCCAGGTCGGCGCGCTCGCGCGCGACCGCTGGGGCGTGCCGCTGGTGCACTCGATGCACACGATGGCCAAGGTCAAGAACGAGGCGCTCGCCGCGGGCGACGCCCCCGAGCCCGAGGCCCGCGTGATCGGCGAGGAGCAGGTGGTCGAGGCCGCCGACGTGCTCATCGCCAACACCGACCTCGAGGCCAAGCAGCTCATCAACCTCTACGACGCCGACCCGGGCCGGGTCGAGGTGGTCCACCCCGGTGTCGACACCGACGTCTTCCGGCCGCTGACGCCCGCCCAGCGGGCCCAGGCCCGCCGCGAGCGAGACCTGCCTGCCGACGCGCTCGTGTTGCTGTTCGCCGGCCGGATCCAGCCGCTCAAGGCGCCCGACGTCCTGCTCCGCGCGGTGGCCGAGCTGCTCGTGCGCCGGCCGGACCTGCGCGCGCGGCTCGTCGTACCCGTGGTCGGGGGGCCGTCCGGCAGCGGCCTGGAGCGCCCGGCCGCGCTCGCCAACCTCGCCGCCGAGCTGCGCATCGACGACGTCGTCCGCTTCGTCCCGCCGGTGCCGCAGCACGAGCTGGCCGGCTGGTACGCCGCCGCGAGCGCCGTCGCCGTCCCCTCCTACAACGAGTCGTTCGGCCTGGTCGCCGCCGAGGCCCAGGCCTCCGGCGCCCCGGTCGTCGCCGCTGCCGTCGGCGGCCTGACCACCGTCGTCCGCGACGGCCGCAGCGGCCTCCTCGTCGACACCCACGAGCCGCACGACTGGGCCGTCGCGCTCGAGCGCGTGCTCGGCGACGCCGACCTCCGCGACCGGCTCGCCGCTGGGGCGCTCGTCCAGGCACGGGAGTTCTCCTGGGAGGCCACCGCCGCCCAGACCCTCGCCGTCTACGAGCGCGCGCACGCGCTGCTGCGCCACGAGGCGGGTGCGGTGCGATGAGCGAGCCCGCCGCCGTCGTCCGCGCCTGGTTGCGCGACAACGAGATCGAGTTCGACGAGACCGACGAAGGCAGCGTCTTCAGCTTCGCGCTGCCGGGCGAGAAGAAGCTCCAGACCCCGGTCCGTCTCGACCTCGGCCCGCACGCCCTCGGCGTCCACGCCTTCGTGTGCCGCCGGCCCGACGAGGAGTTCGAGCGCGTCTACCGCTGGCTCCTCGAGCGCAACATGAAGATGTACGCCGTCGCGTTCGGCATCGACCACCACGGCGACATCTACCTTGACGCCCGCCTGCCGCTGTCGTCGGTCACGACCGACGACCTCGACCGGCTCCTCGGCTCGGTGCTCACCTATGCCGACGAGGCGTTCAACACCATCCTCGAGCTCGGCTTCGAGTCGTCCATCCGCAAGGAGTGGGCGTGGCGCATCGAGCGCGGCGAGTCGACGGCCAACCTCGAGGCCTTCCGCGGCTGGCTGGAGGCGGACCAGCAGGACTGATCCGCCCCCAGGCTCAGCGCTGCGCGCTCAGCGGCGGATCTTCCAGGTGACCTTGGCCGGGGACGCGTCCCGGTGGCCGGAGTTGTCGATCGCGCGGACCAGCACCGTGTGCTTGCCGGGCTTGAGCTTCTTGAGCCGCAGCGGCGACGCGCAGCTCTTCCAGCCCTTCTTGTCGACCTTGCACTGGAACGTCGAGTCGCCCTTGGTGGACTTGAACGCGATCGTCGCCTTGCGCGCCTTGGTCGAGCGCGGCGGCTTCTTGGTGATCACGGTGTTGGGGGCGGCGTCGGTCTTGATGACCAGCTGGACGCCGGTGATGAAGCCGCCGTCGCTGCTGCTGTCGTCGACGACGTACAGGCGCCAGGTGCCGTTGGCGACCCCGCCGGCGAGGTCGGAGAGCTCGTCGCCGTACGGTCCGGGGGGAGCGGGTGCGTTGAAGACGTCGGTGTTGTCGTCGTTCGACGGTTTGAAGGTCCCGGAGGTGCACGGCCCGTCGTCGGTCATCGCGGCCGCCGCCCCGTCGTCGAACCGGAGGTTCACGTTCACCAGGTCGGCGCTACCGCAGACATCGGACATCAGGAGCGTCGAGGCGCCTGCCGGGCTCACCAGCAGCAGGTCGAGGTCGTCGGGATAGGTGTGGAAGACCCCGTTGAGCACGACGTCGACGTCGGTGATCCGGCCCGGCTGGTCGCTCACCGTGCGCTGGAACGGGTACGGCGTGGCGAGGCCCGTCGTGGGGATCGAGATCGCCGCGGGCCCGGTGGTGATCTTGAGCGTGAAGCCGCCGTTGATGGCGCCCGACTCAGTCGCGGTGTCGTCGATCACGTACAGCCGCCAGTTGCCGACGGGGTTGCGCCCGTCGAGACCGGACAGCGTGCCGCTCAGCGTCGTGGCACCCGACGGCGTCGTGTCGCCGCCGCCGATGTTGGTCGGCCGGTACGTGCCGGACGCGCAGCCTGTCGTGAGTGGCGCGGTCACCTCGTCGTCGAAGGTGAGCGTGCGTCCGCTGATGCTCGTGCTGCCGCAGGCGTCAGACATCAATTGAACGGCGACCGCGTTCGTGCCCGGGCTCACCAGCCAGATGTCGAGGTCATTGGGCCGAGTGTGGCCCAGATTGTTGAGCACGACGTCCACGTCGGTGATCCGGCCGCCGATGCCGGAGACCTGGACGTCCGAGAAGACGGTGTTGTCGGCCACCGCGATCGCTGCCGAGTTGGTGAACGTACCGCTGGCGGCCTGCGCGGGACCTGCGGTGCTGAGGCCGACGGCGAGGCCGCCGGCGGCGAGAAGGCCTGCTGTCATCAGTGCGAGACGACGCATGGCTGCTCCTTCCGGGAGTGAGAGCCCGGCCAGCCGAGGGAGCCACGCGTCCGGCTGTCGCGGGAAGGGTCACTTCTGTGTGTAGACCTGTGCCGGGGGCGTCGCCGCGGGAATGCCGATTTCTTTACCCGGGCGGGGACGGGCGCTCCGGGTGCCGTCGCCGACGAGCTCCCCGCCGACGAGCTCCCCGCCGGCGTCGGCCGGTGCGAGGCGAGGCCGGCCGCCGCGGCCCGCCCACCGTCGGTGCCGAGGCCTAGGGTCGCGGCCATGACGACCACCGCCGAGAAGCGCGCCGCCTTCCGGGCCCTGCACGAGCAGGGCTGCTTCGTGCTGCCCAACCCCTGGGACCGCGGCACCGCCCGCTACCTGGAGCACCGCGGGTTCGCCGCCCTCGCGACGACGAGCTCGGGCGCCGCCTGGAGCCGCGGGCGTCCCGACGGATCGGCGACGCGGGACGAGGCGCTCGACCACCTCGCCGACATCGTGGGTGCGACCGACCTGCCGGTCAACGCCGACTTCGAGGACGGGTACGGCGCCACGGCCGACGAGGTCGCCGCGAGCGTCGCGCTGGCGGTCACGACCGGAGTCGCGGGGCTCTCGATCGAGGACGGCGCCGGCGGGACGTCGTACGAGCTGGGGGTGGCGGTGGAGCGGTTGAGCGCCGCGCGGGAGGCGATCGACGCCAGCGGGCACGACGTGCTGCTGGTCGGGCGGGCCGACGGGTTCTTCAACGGCCGTCCCGACCTCGACGACATCCTGACCCGGCTCCGCGCCTTCAGCCGGGCCGGTGCCGACTGCCTCTACGCCCCGGGGATCACCGCGCCCGACCAGGTCGCCGCGGTCGTCGCCGCTGTCGCCCCGCGACCCGTCAACCTGCTCATCGGCGGCCAGAGCGAGCTCACTCTCGCCCGCGTCGCCGACCTCGGCGTCCGCCGGGTCAGCGTCGGCGGCGCCTTGGCTCGTACGGCGTGGGGCGGGGTCCGGACGGCCGTCGACCGGCTCGCCGAGGGGTACTTCGACGGGTTCGCCGGCGCCGCGCAGGGCGACGAGCTCAACGGGCTGTTCGGTTGAGCCGTGCCGCCTGCCGGGTCAGGTGGTCCCGCTCGGCCGTGGTGGAGGCCCGCGCGGCCGCGCGCGCGTAGAGCCCGGCGGCGCTCTCCCGGTTCCCGGCGCGCTCGTGCAGCCAGGCGGCGACGGCGTCGCGGCGGGGCAGGTCGTCGGGGAGGCCGTCGAGCACGCGGAGGCCGGCGAGGGGGCCGTCGACCTCGCCGACGGCGACGGCCCGGTTGAGCGCGACGACGGGGCCGGGGGCGAGGCGGAGCAGCTCGTCGTACCACTCGAGGATCTGGGGCCAGTCGGTCTCGTCGGCGCTCGCGGCGTCGTCGTGGAGCGCGGCGATGGCGGCCTGGGCCTGGTACTCGCCGAGCGCGTCGCGGGCGAGCGCGGCCTGCAGGACGTCGACCGCCTCGGCGATGAGCGCGGTGTCCCAGAGGCCGCGGTCCTGCTCGGCCAGGGGCACCACCGCCCCCGAGGCCGTACGACGAGCGCCCCGCCGCGCGTGGTGCAGCAGCATGAGCGCCAGCAGCCCCGCGACCTCCGGGTCGTCGCTGGAGGCGGCGAGCTGGCGGGTCAGCCGGATCGCCTCCTCGGCGAGGTCGACCGCGCCGGTGAAGCCCTCGTTGAAGATCAGGTAGAGCACCCGCAGCACCGCGCCGACCTCGCCGGGGGTGTCGAAGCGCTGGCCCGAGACGGTCTTCTTGGCCCGGGAGATCCGCTGGCCCATGGTCGGCTCGGGGACCAGGAATGCCTCCGCGATCTGGCCGGTCGTGAGGCCGCCGACCGCGCGCAGCGTCAGCGCGATGGCCGAGGCCGGGGTGAGGGACGGGTGGCAGCACCGGCTGAGCAGCAGGAGCGCGTCGTCGGCCTGCTCGGCGGGGCCGGGCTCCGGCTCGCGGTGCACCTTGAGCTCGCGCCGCTGGCGGGCGGCGACCGAGCGCTGCTCGTCGATGAGCTTGCGCCCGGCCACCTTGACCAGCCAGCCCCGCGGCTCGGCCGGCGTCCCGTCCTGCGGCCAGTGCCGCCAGGCCTCGACCAGCGCCTCCTGGACGGCGTCCTCGGCCGCCGCGAAGTCGGCTCCGCGGCGGACGAGGATGCCCAAGACCTGGGGCGACAGCGTGCGCAGCAGGTCCGTGATGTCGTCGGGCACCGGCGGCACCGGGCTCACTCGGTGACGGTCGGCGGCAGCTCGGCCATGAACGGACGGACCTCGAGCCACTCGTGGATCGGGGCGCCGTCCTTGCCGGGCGCCGACGAGAGCCGGGCGGCGGCCTCGTAGGCCCGCTCGGGGGAGTCGACGTCGATGATCATCCAGCCGGCGATGAGGTCCTTGGTCTCCGCGAACGGGCCGTCGGTGACCGGCGGACGGCCCTCGCCGTCGTACCGGACCCAGGTGCCCTCGGGCGAGAGCGCCTGGGCGTCGACGAACTCACCGCTCTCGCGCAGCTCGTCGGCGACCGTCTGCATGAACGCGATGTGGGCGGTGACGTCCTCGGGGGACCACTGGTCCATCGGGATGTCGGTACCCGGGACCCAGGCGGGTCCGGTGCGGCGGTAGTGCTTGAGGAGGAGGTACTTGGCCATCGGGGGCTCCTTCGGTCCGAGACGGCCATCTTGCCGCCTTCACCCCCAGGACGGAGCCGTTGGCACGGTCTCGACATCGGTTGGCAGAAAATCTTGGCGCCGATGTCGGCGCTGGTCCCTAAGGTTCTTCTGTGACGAAGCGTGGATGGTCGCTGTTCCTGGCGATGTGCCTGATCTGGGGGCTGCCGTACCTGTTCATCCGGATCGCGGTCGAGGACGTCTCGCCGGCCGCCCTGGTGTTCCTGCGGACGGCGCTCGCCGCGCTCGTCCTGCTCCCCATCGCGCTGGTCCGGCGCGAGGTCGGCCCGGTGCTGGCCCGCTGGCGCCCGCTGGTGGTCTTCGCGGTCATCGAGATCATGATCCCGTGGGTCCTGCTGGGCCACGCCGAGCAGCGGATCTCCTCGTCGCTGGCGGGCCTGCTCGTCGCCGCGGTGCCGCTGTTCGGTGCCCTGGCGTTCCTCGTCACCTCCCACGCGGAGCGGTTCACGCTGTCCCAGACCGGCGGCCTGGTGCTCGGGTTCGCGGGCGTGGCGAGCCTGGTGGGCCTCGACGTGAGCCACATCGACGTGCTCGCCGTGGTCGAGATGCTCGGCGTCGCGATCTGCTACGCCGCGGGGCCGCTGGTGCTCGCGCGCTCGTTCTCCGACGTCTCGGGGCTGGGGGTGATGGCGTGCGCGCTCACGCTCACCGCCGTCGTCTACGCGCCGTTCGGGCTGCTCGACCCGCCGACCGACGTACCGGCCAAGGGGTGGGTGAGCATCGTGGTGCTCGCGCTGGTCTGCACGGCGCTGGCGTTCGTGATCTTCCTCGAGCTGATCAAGGTGGCCGGGCCGACCCGGGCCACGATCATCACCTACGTCAACCCGGCCGTCGCGATCGCGCTCGGCGTGGTGCTGCTCGACGAGAAGCTGACCACGGGCATGCTCGTCGGCTTCCCGCTCATCCTGATCGGCTGCGCGGTCGCCGCGGGCGGCAGCGCCCCGGCCGAGGCGGTGGTCGCGGCACCGGAGCCGGCGGCCGACCTCGCGCTGGCGGTCGAGGGCGAGCCGGACCCCGACGCGGAGCCCTGCCCGGGCTGACCAGGACCGGGTGGTCCGTTCGGGTCATGCGGACCGGGCCCTGCTTGCCGGAAGATGTCCGGCATGCTGGGTTCGCAGACGCTAGAGGTCGGGATCGGCCTCGCCCTGCTGTTCTTCGTCCTCGCCACGGCGGCCTCGGCGTTCGTCGAGCTGGTCGGCCGGCTCCGCTCGATGCGGGCCAAGGACCTGGAGAAGGCGATCGTCACGATGGTGACCGGCGCCCCACCGGCCGCTGCCGGACCCGGCGCAGGTGCCGGCGCCGGCGCCGGAGCCGGGGCTGCGGGTGCGGCGGTGCAGCGGCTGACCGCGCTGCTCAACGTCGGCCGGGCCCGGACCAACGCCAGCTATGTCTCGGCCAAGGCCTTCGCGGACGCCGTGACCCAGCTCCTCGACGAGCTCGAGGACAGCGCGGCGGCGGACGCCGTCCAGCCGCTGCTGAAGCGCGCGGACACGCTCGCCCGCCAGGCCCGCGGCAACCTGACCTCGGTCAAGGCCGGGCTGGAGACCTGGTTCGACGACGCGATGGTCGACGTCCGCGCGACGTACCAGCGCTATGCGACGTTGTTCGTGCTCGCGGTGGGCTTCGTGCTGGCCGGCCTGGCCAACGCCTCACCGGTGCACGTCGCCCAGGACCTCTGGAAGGACAGCGCGACCCGGGAGGCCGTCGTCGCCGCGGCGGGGGCGACGGTCGCGGAGAACACCCCGGCCCCGGCGGCCAAGCCCGGGAAGCCCGGGAAGCCCGCCCCGCCGGCGAAGCCCGCTCCGTGCACCCAGGGCAGCGAGATCGAGCGCACCGCGTGCGGCGTGGACCGGCTCTCGGCGCTCTCGCTGCCGGTCGGGTGGAGCGAGAAGCACCGGCCGCAGGGCTTCGGGGACACCTTCTGGCACGTGATCGGCTGGGGCGTCACCGCGCTGCTGCTCATGCTGGGAGCGCCGTTCTGGTTCGACCTGCTCACCCGGCTGGTCAGCGCCCGCGGTGCCCGGGTCAAGCCCGCCAGCGAGGACGACGGCTCGCACACCGCGCTGCTGCGCGCCGATCCCGTGCTCGGGCTCACCGGGTCGACCGGGCTCACCGCCGGCCTGGTCGACGGGCAGCCCGAGCCGGACTGGCTGGCCCAGGCGCTCAACCGGCCCGCGCTGGCGCTGCGCGAGCCGCCTCCACCTCCGGCGCCGATCTAGATCTCGAGCTTGTAGCCCAGGCCCCGCACCGTGACGAGGTACTTCGGCTCGCTCGGCTCGGGCTCCAGCTTGGCGCGCAGCCGCTTGACGTGGACGTCGAGCGTCTTGGTGTCGCCGACGTAGTCCGAGCCCCAGACCCGGTCGATGAGCTGACCGCGGGTGAGCACCCGGCCGGGGTTGCGCAGGAACATCTCGAGCAGCTCGAACTCCTTGAGCGGCAGCCGCTGCTCGACCCCGTCGACGGTGACGACGTGGCGCTCGACGTCCATCCGGACCGGGCCCGCCTCGAGGGTGTCGGGGAGCAGCTCGTCGCCGATGCCGCGGCGCAGGACGGCGCGGATCCGGGCGACCAGCTCGCGGGGGGAGTACGGCTTGGTGACGTAGTCGTCGGCGCCGAGCTCGAGGCCGACCACCTTGTCGACCTCGTCGTCCTTGGCGCTGACCATGATCACCGGCACGTTGGAGGTCTGCCGGATGGTGCGGCAGACCTCGGTGCCGGGGATCCCGGGCAGCATGAGGTCGAGCAGCACGATGTCCGCGCCGTTGCGGTCGAACTCCTTGAGCGCCTCGTTGCCGTCGGCCGCGATGGCAACCTCGAACCCCTCCTTGCGGAGCAGGTAGGCGAGGGCGTCGCTGTAGCTCTCTTCGTCTTCGACGACAAGTACCCGGGTCATCGGGCTTCCTCCTGATCTTCGGTGCGTGCGCCCGGCGATTCCGAGGCGGACGCAAGGGGGGTGAGCCGCACGAACGGCCCTCCCTCGTCGTGGTTCGGGTGCTGCGGCAGGATGAGCGTGAACGTCGAGCCCTGCCCCTCGACGGACCAGACCCGCACCTCGCCGCCGTGGGTGGCCGCGACGTGCTTGACGATCGACAGGCCCAGGCCGGTGCCACCGGTCGAGCGGTGCCGGGCGGGATCGACGCGGTAGAACCGCTCGAAGATCCGCTCCACCTCGGCCTCGGGGATGCCGATGCCCTGGTCGATCACCGAGATCTCGACGGCGTGGCCGCTGCTCTTGCGGGTCACGACCACGCGCGACCCGGGCTCGGAGTAGGCCACGGCGTTGGCCACCAGGTTGGAGACCGCCGCGCTGACCTGCTTCTCGCTGCCGAGGACCTTGAGGCCCTCCTCGCCCTCGGCGATGACCTGGATGTCCTTGGCGCCGGCGTTCATGTCGACGAAGTCGACCGCGGAGGCGACGACGTCGTCGATCGAGACGCGCACCGGCGACTCCAGCGGCTCGTCGCCCTGGAGGCGGGAGAGCTCGATGATCTGCTGGATCAGGCGGGAGAGCCGGTCGCTCTCGGTGAGCATCCGCGAGGCGAAGCGGTAGACGGCGTCGGGGTCGTCGGAGGCGTCCTGGACGGCCTCGGCGAGCAGCCGGATCGCGCCGATCGGGGTCTTGAGCTCGTGGCTGACGTTGGCGACGAAGTCGCGCCGGACGGCGTCGACCTGGCGCTCCTTGGTGCGGTCCTCGACCAGCGCGAGCACCAGCCGCGAGCCCAGGGGCGCGACGCGGGCGGTGACGTGGCGCGGGGGACCGCCGGCACGCGGCACGATCAGCTCGGTCTCGCGGATCTGGCCGTCGCGGCGTACCTGGCGGATGAGCACCGCGAGCTCGTCGGAGAGCAGCCGGGTGCCGCGCACGAAGCCCATCGCGAAGGCCGGCGCCGACGCCTTGACGACCGCGTCGGACTCGTCGATGACGACCGCGCTGCTGCGCAGCACCGAGAGCACCGCGGCCACGCCGTCGGGGAGCTGGGGCTCCTCGCGGGGGACATAGGTGCTCTGCTGCCGGTCGCTCAGGTGCCAGGCGAGCATCGCGCCGCCGGCCACGAGGGCACCGAGCAGCGCGGCCAGGAAGGCCTGCGTCGTCGGGTCCACGCCTCGATCGTACGGCGCGTCGCGGGCGCCGCTCCGAATCCGCGGGGCCGTGCTTCGCGATGTTCACCCCGCGTTCACCGCAGGCCGCTTGAAGGACACTTAGCATCCGTAGGCTGGCGCGCATGCGTGATGCGTACACCGACCAGCTCGATGCGATCTTCGACGACCTCGCGGCCATCAGCCGCCGGGTCCAGGTCGCGGTGGCCGAGGCGACCGAGGCGCTGATGACCGGCGACGCGACGACCGCGGAGAAGGTGATCAGCGAGGACGCCGCGATCGACCGGGCCCGCGAGCAGGTCGAGGAGCGGGCCTTCGAGCTCCTCTCGCTGCAGGCGCCGGTCGCCGGCGACCTGCGCACCGTCGTCGCGGCGCTGCGGATGGTCGCCGAGCTCGAGCGGATGGGCGACCTCTCCGTGCACGTCGCCAAGATCGCCCGGCTGCGGGTGCCGGACGTCGCCGTGCCCGACGAGGTCCGCCCGACCTTCGAGCGGATGGGCGCGGTCGCCGAGGACATGGTCGCCCGGGTCACGGAGGTCATCGCGGGCCGCGACGTCGAGGCCGCGATCGCCCTCGGTCGCGACGACGAGGAGATGGACCAGCTGCGCCGGCGCAGCTTCGCCGAGCTGCTCGGCGACGAGTGGACCCACGGCGTCGAGGCGGCGGTCGACATCGCCCTGCTCGGCCGCTACTACGAGCGCATCGCCGACCACGCCGTGTCGATCGCCAACCGGGTGATCTTCGTGGTCACCGGGCACAACCCGGCTGCCTGACGTGCGTGAGTTTCGCCGGTCGACCGGCGAAACTCACGCTTGGCCGACGAAACTTCAGCGGTCAAGTTCCAGTTTCGCCGGTCGACCGGCGAATCTCTCACCACTGCGCGGCCGGGCCAGCAGCGAGGCCGCGCTCGCCAGGGCGAGGGCCGCGATCACCGCGGCCGCGGCGAACCCCGCGTGGGCGCCGACCAGGAAGTCACCCGGCCGGGCGTGCGAGGCGTACACCGAGGCGATGACCGCGAGGCCCACCGCGCCGCCGAGCTGCTGCATGGTCTGCAGGAGCCCGGAGGCCGAGCCGGCGTGCTCGGGCTCGACGCCCTGGAGGGCCAGCGAGGTGATCGGCATGAAGCTGCCGCCCATGCTCACGCCCATCGCCAGCAGGGCCGGGAAGACGCCGGTCCAGTAGCTGGTCGACGCGTCGATCTGGAGCAGGTAGAGGAAGGCGCCGAGGACGCCGATCGTGCCGGCCACGATGATCGGCGGCTGCCGGAAGCGGGCCACCAGGCGCGGGGTGATCCGCGACATCGTGAACACGCTCAGCGGGATCGGCAGGAAGGCGAAGCCGGTCTGGAGCGGTCCGTAGCCGAGGTCCTCCTCGAAGTACTGCACCATGAGGAAGAACGTGGCGAGCATGCCGCCGTACAGGGCCGCCATGGTGAGCAGGGTGGCCACGCGGGTCCGGCTGCGGAGCAGGCCGAGACGCAGCAGCGGGTGGCTGTGCCGGGCCTCGGTGACGACGAGGGCAACGGCGAGCGCGACCGCCAGGGCCAGGCCGACGATGGTGTGCGCGGAGAGCCAGCCGTGCTCGGGGGCCTTGATCAGGGTCCACACGAGGGTGGCGGCGGCGCCGGTGGAGGTCACCGCGCCGACCACGTCGAACCGGCCGGAACGGCGCGGGGTGTCGACCACGTGGCGTCGTACGGTGAGCAGGACGGCGATGCCGATCGGGACGTTGATGAACAGCGTCCAGCGCCACGAGAGCAGGTCGGTGAGGACGCCGCCGAGGAGCATGCCGAGCGCCGCGCCACCGGACGAGACGGCCGTGAAGAGCGCCAGGGCCCGGTTGCGGGCGGCCTCGTTGGGTGCCGAGGTGGTGATGAGGGCGAGCACGGAGGGCGCGGCGATCGCGGCCCCGACGCCCTGGAGGACGCGCGCGGTGACGAGCATCCACGGCTCGGTGGCGAGGCCGCCGAGCAGCGAGAAGAGGGTGAACACGGCCAGGCCGGCCCAGAAGACCGAGAGCCGGCCCAGGACGTCGCCGAGCCGGCCGCCGAGCAGCAGCAGGCCGCCGAAGGCGAGCGCGTAGCCGTTGAGGACCCACGACAGCGACGCGGCGCCGAAGTGGAGGTCGGTGGCGATGTGGGGGAGTCCGACGTTCATCACGGCGGAGTCGAGGACGAGCATCAGCTGGGCCAGCAGCACGATGGCGATGCCGGCGGCGGTCGTGGTCCGGGCGGTCGCCCGGGGTGCCGCGGAGGTGAGCGTGGAGTAAGACAAGGGTGGTGTCCTGTTCTGGCCGGGGTGGCCGAGGTACTCTTAGCGGAGGATGACTCCGGTTAGTCCTCCACGATACGGAGGGTGTCTCCGTTTAGCAAGGGAAAAGGTGATCCACGTGCGCGCCGATGCCGTCCGCAACCGTGAGCGCATCGCGGACATCGCCCGTCAGCTGTTCCGCGAGAAGGGCTACGACGCCGTCTCGATGGACGAGGTCGCCAAGACCGCCGGCGTGGGCGTCGGCACCCTCTACCGGCACTTCCCGACCAAGGAGGCGCTCTACGACGCTGCCATCCAGGCCTGGGTCGAGACGGTCAACGCCGCCGCCGACAAGGCGCTGGCGGGCGAGGGCAGCCCCCGCGAGCGGCTGCTCGCCTGGTTCGAGGCGTACGTCGACTTCCTGACCCGGCACAAGGGCGCGGCCTGGCGGATCACCAGCGCGATGGGGGACGACGACTCACCCTTCGCGGCGAAGTGCCGTACCTACCTCAACGCCAACCAGCGGGTCGTCGACGCGCTGGCCGGCGAGGGCGCGCTGCGCGGCAGCGTCGACGCGATGCAGCTGTGCCGCCTGGTCGGCGGGGTCGCCGCGGTCGTCGACAACAGCGAGCTGGGCGCCGAGGCGGCCCGCTCGATGCTCGTCGTCGTCGCCGACGGCGTACTGGCCGGCTGAGGCTCAGCGACCCTGGTTGGCCACGGCCGCCGCGGCCGCGGCAGCGGCCTCGGGGTCGAGGTAGCGCCCGCCCGGGACGGTCGGCGCGAGGGTGTCCTCGTCGAGCTCGTAGACCAGCGGCATGCCGGTGGGGATGTTGAGCCCGGCGATGTCGGTGTCGCTGACCTGGTCGAGGTGCTTGACGATCGCGCGCAGGCTGTTGCCGTGGGCGGCGACGAGCACGGTGTGCCCGGCGCGCAGGTCCGGCACGATCCCGGCGTCCCAGTAGGGCAGCAGCCGGTCGATGACCTGCTTGAGCGCCTCGGCGCGGGGCAGCTCGTCGCCGAGGTCGGCGTAGCGGGGGTCACCGGACTGGGAGTACTCGTCGTCGTCGGCCAGCGGCGGCGGCGGGGTGTCGAAGGAGCGGCGCCAGAGCATGAACTGCTCCTCGCCGTACTCGTCCTTGATGGACTTCTTGTCCTTGCCCTGCAGGGCGCCGTAGTGGCGCTCGTTGAGGCGCCAGGAGCGGCGGACCGGGATCCAGTGCCGGTCGGCGGCGTCGAGCGCCAGCGCGGCCGTGTTGATCGCGCGGCGCTGGAGCGAGGTGTGCACGACGTCGGGCAGGATGCCGGCCTCCTTGAGGAGGTCGCCCCCGCGGACCGCCTCGCCCCGGCCCTTCTCGGTCAGGGCCACGTCGACCCAGCCGGTGAAGAGGTTCTTGGCGTTCCACTCGCTCTCGCCGTGGCGGAGCAGGACCAGGGTGAAGGTCATCAGTGCGCCTCGCCGCCACCGGGGCTGGGGATCTCGTCGGCGCAGGTGAAGTTCGGGTCGGTGGCCCCGTCGTGGCCACCCTCCTCGTCGGCGGCCGCGTCGGCCGCGGCACCGTCCTCGCCCTTGGCGCCCTTGTCGGTGTGGCTGGAGGAGGCGGCCTCGGTCGGGATCTCGGTGTACTGGAAGCAGCGCTTCACGACCGGGACGTCGAGGCTGAAGGACTGGCCGTTGCTGAAGCTGAACTCGAGCGTGATCACGTTGCCCGCGGTGAAGTCACCGGTGAGGTCGACGTGCTCCTCGAAGGTCGACAGGTTGACCGTCCCGTTGGGGGCCACCTCGATCGGCTCGAACTCGGCGGCGGTGATGCCACCGCCGGGCGCGCTGACGCCGGAGAGCGAGGCGTCCTCGGTGCCGTTGTTGACCAGGGCGCCGATGAGCCGGCCCTCGCCCTTGGCGCTCGCGAGCACCCGGATGCCGAGCGCCTTGACGTCACCCTCGCGGTTGTTGACGCCCGCGGCGATCGTGTTGACCCGGTCGGTGGGGTAGTCGAAGCCGCAGGACGAGAGCGTCGCGGCGGCGGGCACGAGTGCCAGCAGCAGTCCGGCGATCGCGGTCGGGCGCTTGAGGGGCATGTCGGCAGGCCTCCGGGTCAGGGTTGATCGGTGCGCGCGGACGACGCGCGCGGGGCGCAGGGTCGAGCGAGCGGGCCTCACTCTAGCGGTCGGGGATGACGGGGAGACGAGGTGGCTCGGTCCCGGTCGCTCGGTCCCGGGTCAGCGGCTGAGGCCGACCTGGGTGCCGACCACGACCAGCGCGATCCCGACCCCCACGGTGAACACGGTCGAGAGCGCCAGGAGCCGGGTCGCGCCCAGCTTGAGCCCGAGCTTGAGCGGCAGGTAGGTCCAGCCGTCCTCGTGGTCGGCGACCAGACCCCACACGGCCCGCATGAAGTGGACGCCGACACCGAGCAGCGCCGCGAGCGCGACGATGGCCGGCTCGGGGGCGTGGCCCTGGGCCTGGCCGCCCCAGCCGCCGTACGAGAGGTAGGCGGGGAGCAGCGCGAACGACGCCGCCCACGACCACCACGAGAAGAAGCCGGTGCGCAGCACGACGTTGCCGAGCATGCCGATCGCGATCGAGGCCAGGTAGAGGCACCCGGCCCGGATGCCGGTGGTCCACGACAGCGGCAGCACCAGGAGGAAGCCGACGGCGATGGCGTACCAGACCGTGCCCACCGCGAGGCGGCCCATCGCGACCGGCTTGCCGGTCAGGCCGTGCGCCTGGTCGCGCTGGCGGTCGACGATGTCGTTGTGCCAGCCGAGCATGGTCTGGCCGACCAGGACGGTCAGCACCACGACGCCGGCCTCGCGGGCCGGACGGCCGGTGACCGCCGCGACGACGCCCATCGCGAGCGCGGTGGTGATCGCCTGCTTGGCGTGGGCGGCCTGGAGCAGCTGGATCGCCAGGACGTCGGCCGGGCGGCGTCCGCCGAGCAGGCGCCCGGCCAGGCCGGTGTCCTCGGGGACGTGGGGGAGCGGGGGGTGGGTGGGCTCGACCTCGAGGTCGTCCTCGGGCTCGTCCTCGGGCTCGGGCTCGTCCTCGGGCTCGTCGAGCTCCGGCTCGTCGGACTCGTCGGTCTCGGGCGCGGGTGCCGGGGGGAGCTCGGCGACGTCGTCGTCGGCCGCCGCTGCGTCCGGGGAGTCCGTGACCTGGTCGGTGTCCAGCGCCTCGGCGAGGTCGCTGTCCAGGACGGTCGTGTCCTCCCCGGCAGAGCGGCCGCGTCGCCAGCGCTGCATCTTTGCCATGGCGGCAGTATTGACCACGCGAGCCGTGCGCGGGGGCGAGCCCGCCGATCGGCGCGGCTGCTGACCACGGGTGCCTGGTGATCTGCCCCACGTGCCCCAGGGGATGCACGAGACCCGTTGCCGGGGCCGGACGGACCATAGGTCTGCGTGCTTGTCAAGCCGCGGATAGCGCCCCTGACCTGCGCAAACGCATTCGGAGAGTCCTTGATGACGTGGTAAGATAGGTCACCCTAGGAAGGGGTTTTGCTCATATGACTTTCACCGTCGGCGAAACGGTCGTCTACCCCAATCACGGGGCCGCTGTCATCGAGAACATCGAGATGCGGACGATCAAGGGCCAGGAACGGCAGTACCTCGTGCTTCGGATTGTCGCCCAGCAGGACCTCGTGGTCCGCGTTCCGGCTGACAACCTCGATCTCGTGGGTGTTCGGGATGTCGTGGACAAGGACGGGCTGGACAGGGTCTTCGGGGTGCTCCGCGCGGAGCACGTCGAGGAGCCGACCAACTGGTCGAGGCGCTACAAGGCGAACCTCGAGAAGCTCCACAGTGGCGACGTCATGAAGGTGGCCGAGGTCGTCCGCGACCTGTGGCGCCGCGAGCGTGACCGCGGTCTGTCGGCAGGCGAGAAGCGGATGCTCGCCAAGGCTCGTCAGATCCTGGTCTCCGAGCTCGCGCTCTGCGAGAACACCAACGAGGACAAGGCCGAGACCATCCTCGACGAGGTGCTCGCCTCCTGAGCCACTGAGGCAGCCTTCAGCTGCACGACGACGACGTCATACGGTGGGTTCGATGAACCCGCATCCGTATGACGTCGTCGACATTTCGGCCCCGGTCGCCGGGATCGTGCTCGAGGAGGGCCGTGGCGCCCTCCCCTTCCGGTTGATCCACGGTGAGTCGCTGGTCGCCGCGGCGGCCTGGGCGGCGGGCGAGGCGGGGGTGGACCTGCTGGACCAGACCGTGCCCTGGGAGGCGCTGGTCGAGCGCGAGGAGCCGCTGCTCCTGCACGACCCGCTGTGCCCGATGACGCCCCCGGACTTCCTGCGCGCCTGCGCCGAGCGGGCCGAGGTGGCCGACGTCGTGGTCGTCGGCGTCCGCCCGGTGACCGACACGGTCAAGGAGGCGCACCCGGCGCCCGACGGCGGCGAGACGCTCGGTGCGCACGTCGACCGGGACGCCCTGGTCGCGGTCTGCTCCCCGATCGTGCTGCCCACCTCGGTGGTCGCCGACCTCCTGGGCGGACCGGACGCCCGGCTGCCCACGACGGACTTCGTGGCGCTCGTCGCCGCGCTCCGGGACCGGTACGGCGCCGCGCGCGTCGTCCTGGTCGACGCACCGCCGGCGGCCCGCCGGATCGGCTCGGACGCCGACCTGCAGGTGCTTGAGGCGCTCACCGACCCGCGCTGAGCAGTCCTGGACCGGCGTCCAGGTCGTACCGGGCGTGCGGGCCACACCTGCTCCTCGCGGTGGGCGGCGAGGCGGCGAGGCGGGTTCACCGCTGCGTGCGCGGGTCGTGGGTGGGGTCAGGGTAGCGAGGCGGGCAGCCCTGATCGGTCGCCTCGGGGCGCAGCTCGTAGTGCCAGGGCTCGTTGTCGTAGATCCGGCACAGCCCGTAGCGCGCGCCGTTCGTGGCGAGCCAGGTGGTCGCGGCGGTGGGGCCGACGTCGACGGCGTCGCCGGCCACGTGGGGGGAGGCCTGGGGGGTGGCGACCCAGCGGGCCGCCTCGGCGCGGGAGCCGTACTTGGTGACGGCCTCGTCCAGCAGCCGCTTCTGGTACGACGGCGAGCGCCAGCCGCTGTTGACCACGATGTCGACGTCGTCGCCGGCCGCGTCGGTCGCGGCCCGGCGCAGGGCGCGCAGCAGGTCCGGGTCGAGCTCGGTGATGCCGGCGTGGTCCTCGTCGTACACCGAGGTGCCCTCGGGGAGCCGGCCGTCGCCGACCGGCGCTGCGTCGGCCGCCGACGAGGAGGACGAGGTGAGCGAGCGGTAGCCGACGGCGCCGAGCAGCACGACCACGACGAGGAGGAGGAAGGCGGAGCGGGGGGAGGGGAAGGAGGTCATGACGAGGAGTCAAGGCAGGACGCCGTTGCCAGGCCGTATCGGATTTTCGATATGCCCGCGATATGCGGGGGCTCGTAGCATCGGCGAGGTGCGGGTGCTGATCGTCGAGGACGAGCCTCTTCTGGCCGAGGCCGTCCGGGACGGACTGCGCCTCGAGGCGATCGCGGCCGACATCGCCGGGGACGGCGACACCGCGCTCGAGATGCTGAGCGTCAACACCTACGACATCGCGGTGCTCGACCGCGACGTACCCGGTCCGGACGGCGACGAGATCGCCCGGCGGATCGTGGCCTCCGGCAGCGGGATGCCGATCCTCATGCTCACCGCGGCCGACCGGCTCGACGACAAGGAGTCCGGCTTCGAGCTCGGCGCCGACGACTACCTCACCAAGCCGTTCCAGCTGCGCGAGCTGGTGCTGCGGCTGCGCGCGCTCGACCGGCGCCGCGCCCACCACCGCCCACCGGTGCGCGAGATCGCCGGGGTGCGGCTGGACCCGTTCCGCCGCGAGGTCTACCGCGACGGGCGATACGTCGCGCTGACCCGCAAGCAGTTCGCCGTCCTCGAGGTCCTCGTCGCCGCCGACGGCGGCGTGGTGAGCGCCGAGGAGCTGCTGGAGCGGGCCTGGGACGAGAACGCCGACCCGTTCACCAACGCCGTCCGGATCACCGTCTCGGCGCTGCGCAAGCGGCTGGGGGAGCCGTGGGTGATCGCCACCGTGGCGGGCGTCGGCTACCGGATCGCCGCGGATGGCTAGGCCGCCGGGGATGAGCGTCCGGCTCAAGCTCACCCTCAGCTATGCCGGCTTCCTGATGCTCGCCGGGGCGCTGCTGCTCCCGGTGGTCTGGCTGTTCCTGCTGCGCTACGTGCCCGACCAGGCGGTGACCGTGCCGACCGAGGGCGGTACGGACGACATGATGCGCTCGCCGTACCTGTTCATCCCGGGGCGCTCGGACCTGTGGTCGGCGTTCGCGCCCAAGGCGGCCGCGGTGCTGGTGTTCCTGCTGCTGTGCGGCCTGGTCGGCGGCTGGTTCCTGGCCGGGCGGATGCTCGCGCCGCTCGGACGGATCACCGAGGCGACCCGGCGGGCCGCGGCGGGGTCGCTGGCGCACCGGATCCGGCTGCGCGGGCGGCGCGACGAGTTCCGCGAGCTGGCCGACGCCTTCGACGGCATGCTCGGGCGCCTCGACGCCCACGTCGCCGAGCAGCGCCGGTTCGCCGCGAACGCCTCGCACGAGCTGCGCACGCCGCTGACGATCACCCAGACGCTGCTGGAGGTGGCCCGCAAGGACCCCGACCGCGACCTGGGCCGCCTGGTCGAGAGCCTGCACGCCGTCAACGCCCGGGCCATCCACCTCACCGAGGCGCTGCTGGTGCTGAGCCGGGCCGACCAGCGCTCCTTCGTCCGCGAGTACGTCGACCTCTCGCTCGTCGCCGAGGAGGCCACCGAGACGCTGCTGCCCTTTGCCGAGCAGCGCGGGGTCACCCTCGAGACCACCGGCGACCTCGCGCCGGTCCAGGGCGAGCCCGCGCTCCTGCTCCAGCTCACGACGAACCTCGTGCACAACGCGATCGTGCACAACCTGCCCGCGAGCGGCTGGGTCCGGGTGACCACCCGCAGCGACGGCGCCGGCGTCGAGCTGGTCGTCGAGAACACCGGCGCGGTGCTGGACCCGGGGCTCGTCGCGACGCTGACCGAGCCGTTCCGGCGCGGCACCGACCGGGTCCGCACCGGGGACGCCGCGCACGACGGCAGCGGCCTGGGCCTGGCCATCGTCGCGAGCATCGCCGCGGCGCACGACGGCACGCTGACGCTCGTGCCGCGGGCCGAGGGTGGGCTGCGGGTGGCGGTCCGGCTGCCCTGAGGCCGGGCCCGCGGGGCGCTAGGCCTGGGCCAGGAGCCGCCCGGCGACGCGCAGGTCCTCGGCGAAGGTCACCTTGAGGTTGGCCGGTCCGGCGGGCACGGCCCGCACCTCGTGCTCGGCGGGCGCGAACGCGGCGAAGGCAGCGGCGGTGTCGGTGCCGTCGAACCCGGCCGCGGCGGCGTCCGCATAGGCCGCGAGGAGCGGTCCGGCGCGGAAGGCCTGCGGCGTCTGGACCCCCACCAGCCGGGTGCCGGGTCCGCCGGGCGCGGGGGTCGCGGCCGGGTCGCGGGGCAGCAGGGCGGGCAGGTCGAGCGTGGGGACCGCGCCGCCGTACGTGCGGGCGGTGGTGATCGTGGTGGCGAACAGCGCGGCGCTCGCGAGCGGCCGGGCGCCGTCGTGGATCGCGATCACGTCGACGCTGCCGTCGGCGACGCGGGAGGCCAGCACGTTCAGGGCGGCCTGCTCGGAGGCCTGCCGGGTGGCGCCTCCCTCGACCAGCAGCACCTCGCGCTCGCCGATCACCGAGAGCAGCGCGGCGCCGACGTCCGCCCGTTCGCCGGGACGGCAGACCACCACGACCGGGTCGACGTCCGGTACGTCGAGCGCGGTGCGGACCGACCAAGCGAGCAGCGGGAGCCCCTGGAGGGGCAGCAGGACCTTGTTGACCTCGGCACCGACCCGGCTGCCGCTGCCGGCGGCGAGGACGACGACGGCGGCGGTGGGTGAGCTCGGCACGCCGTGAGCCTAACGGTCAGGGTTTTCCTCGTCGTTACACGCCGAAACGCTGCCGACAACAGCGTCGGCCTACGTTCACGAGCATGACGGGACGCGGGGCCACCGAGGAGTGGCAACCGATCTGCCGGATGGCCGAGCTCGGGGTCGGCCGGGGGGTGACCGCACTGGTGCACGGCCAGGCGGTCGCGATCTTCCGGACCCCGGGCGACGTCGTCTACGCGCTCGGCAACCACGATCCTTTCGCCGGACACGTCGGCGGGGGCATCGCCAAGGGGATCATCGGGCGCCGCGGCACCGTGCCGTACGTCGCCCTGCCGGCGCACCGGCACGCCTTCGACCTGCGCACCGGGCGCTGCCTGGACGACGTCCAGGTGGCGGTGCCGGCGTACGAGGTGCAGGTGGTCGAGGGCGTCGTCCTGGTCGGGCACCGTAAGGGCGCCGCGGCCTGACCCGCGCCCTAGGCCGTCGCGCGGGTGCGGGCGAGGGCGCGGTCGACGAGCGCGCACAGCTCGGCGCTGACGAGCTCGCGCCGCTCGAACGGCAGGTAGTGCCCGGCGCCGGGCGCGACGAGCAGCCGTGCGCCGCGGATGCCCTGGGCGATCTTGGCGGCGTGCTCGGGCGGGGTGAGCAGGTCGCGGCTGCCGACCAGGATGGTGGCCGGGATGTCGTCGAAGGCCGCCAGGTTGCCGATCCGGTCGTGCGCCATCATGTCCTTGAAGAAGCCCGACATCGTCTCGGGCCGGGCGCGGACGAGTTGGTCGACGACGTGGCCGACGTCCCGGGGCCGGGCCGGGCGGCCGAAGAGGAAGCGGCGCGCGATCTGGCGCTCGATGACGGGGTACTTCTCGCGGCGGCTGAGGCTGAGCATCCGGGAGCGGTTGGCCAGGATGAACGGCAGCCGGTCGCGCAGCAGCGCACCCGCCGCGGCCGGGAGGCCGAGGGTGACCTTGTGCAGCTCACCGCTCGTCGTGCTGACGAAGAGGGCGCCGGCGATCCGGGCCATCAGGTCGGGGCGCTCCTCGGGGATCGCGGTGATCGTCATGCCGCCGACCGAGTGCCCGGCGACGACGAGCGGCCCTTCGGTCGCGTAGGTGTCGACGACCAGCCCGAGGTCGCGCGCGAGGTGCGGGATCGTGCACGCCGCCTCGCTCGCCCGGTCGGACCGGCCGTGCCCGCGGTGGTCCCAGGTGATCAGCCGGATGTCGTGGCCGAAGCGGGCCAGCAGGTCGGTGACCTGGTAGTGCCAGTCCGACTCCTCAGCCGTCCAGCAGTGCGCCAGCAGCACCGTCAGCGGCGCGTCCGCGGGCCCGCGGACCGTCACGTGGATGCGCAGGCCGTCCTCGGTGATCACCTCGTGCTCGTGCTCGGACACGAGGGTCAGCCTTGCACGCCCGTCAGCAGCGCGGTCGCGATCGCCGCGACGCCCTCACCGCGCCCGGTCAGGCCGAGCCCGTCGGTCGTCGTCGCCGACAGCGACACGGGCGCCCCGAGCACCTCGGACAGCGCCGCCTCGGCCTCGCTGCGCCGGGGACCGACCTTGGGCCGGTTCCCGATCACCTGGACCGCCACGTTGACGACCGCGAACCCCGCCGTCTCGACCCGGCGCCGGGTCTCCCCGAGCAGCGCCGCCCCGCTCGCCCCGGCCCACTGGGGTTCCGCCGTACCGAAGTTGCTGCCGAGGTCACCCAGGCCGGCGGCCGAGAGCAGCGCGTCGCAGGCCGCGTGGGCCGCCACGTCGGCATCGGAGTGCCCGTCGAGCCGGACGTCCTCGTCGGGCCAGGTCAGCCCGCCCAGGGCCAGCGGCGGGTCGCCGGCATCGCGCGGGACGAGGCGGTGGACGTCGGAGCCGATGCCGATGCGGAGTCCGGAGGAGGTCACGGCCTGATCATGCCCGAGGTCGCCACCTCGACCGTGCGCACCGGTGATGAGGAAGAATCACCAGGGTGAGGACTTCCCGTGCTTGGTGGGCGACCGCCGGCGTGCTGTCGGGCCTGCTGGGCCTGGCGCTGAGCTACGCCGCCGCGGCGCTGCTGCACGTGCGGGATGCGCCGGTGGTGGCGGTGGCCGAGGGGTTCACCGCGTTGACGCCGGGCAAGGTGGCGCGGTGGGCGATCGACACGTTCGACACGGCGGACAAGAAGGTCCTCGTGTTCGGGATCCTGACGTTCCTCGTGGTCGTCTTCGCCGTGATCGGGCGGGTGGCGCGGACGCGGTGGTGGCTCGCCGTCGCCGGGTACGTCGTCCTGGCGGGCGTGGGTGCCGCGGCGGTGGTGGCCAAGCCCAACACGTCGTTCACCGACCTCGCGCCGGTCGTGGTGGGTCTGCTGGCGTGGCTGGTGGCGCTGGCGGCGCTGGCCGAGTGGCTGCGGCGCTGGGAGCTGGCCGAGGCGGCGGGAGAGCCGGTGACGGCGCCGATGCCCAGCCGGCGCGGGTTCTTCGTGGCGGCGGGTGTGGTCGGGCTGGTCGCGGCGTGCGGAGGGCTGCTCGGGAGGGTGGCGGGCTCGGCGCGGCGCAAGGCCGAGGAGAGCCGGCGGCTGCTGCGGATCGAGGGCGTGACCGCGCCCGACGTACCGCCCGGGGCGAGCCTCGGGATCAAGGGCGTCGCGCCGTGGCAGACGCCGAACGTGGACTTCTACCAAATCGACACGGCCTTCATCAAGCCGACCATCGCGCCGGCCGACTGGGAGCTGCGGATCCACGGGATGGTCGATCGCGAGATCACGCTGTCCTACCGCGACCTGGTCTCGCGCGAGATCACCGAGGACTGGATCACGCTCAACTGCGTGTCCAACGAGGTCGGCGGCGACCTGATCGGCAATGCCTGGTGGAGCGGGGTGCGGCTGGCGGCGATCCTCGCCGAGGCCGGGCCGCACCCTGATGCCGACGCGGTGCTCCAGACCTCCGAGGACGGCTGGACCTGCGGTACGCCGCTCGCGGCGATGATGGACGAGCGCAACGCCCTGCTGGCCGTGGCGATGAACGGCGAGCCGCTGCCGATCGAGCACGGCTTCCCGGTGCGCACGATCGTGCCGGGGCTCTACGGCTACGTCTCGGCGACCAAGTGGGTCGTCGACATGGAGGTCACCCGGTACGACGACATCACGGCGTACTGGACCGAGAAGGGCTGGTCCGAGATGGGCCCGGTCAAGATCGCGTCCAAGATCGAGGTGCCGAGCTCGGGCGCCGACGTCCCGGTCGGCGAGCTGGTCTGCGCGGGCGTCGCGTGGATGCAGCACACGGGCATCTCCGCGGTCGAGGTCCAGGTCGACGGCGGGGCCTGGCAGCGGGCCCGGCTGGCGGCGACGCCCAACGTCGACACGTGGGTCCAGTGGCGCGCGACGGTGACGCTCGACGAGGGCGACCACCAGCTGCGGGTCCGTGCGGTCGACGCCGACGGCAACGTCCAGACCGGTGTGCTCGCGGACGTCGTGCCCGACGGTGCGACCGGCTGGCACACGATCGACGTCACCGCCAAGGCCTGATCACCAGTTGCCGGCGGGCGCCTTCGGCAGCGGGTGCTTCGCGTCGTGGATGACGTACGTCGTCCCGCCCGACGCCTCCAGCCAGGCCTTCTCCAGCTGCGCTCGCGCGTAGACGCGCCGCACGCTCGCGTTGGTCGGCGCCGCGGGGTCGTTGACGATCACGTCGCCCTTGCTGGTGAAGCCGACGACGACGAGCAGGTGCCCGTTGGACGACGAGATCGGCGCGCCGCTCAGCTGGCCGCGCCGGAAGGCGATCGAGAGGACCGGCGGGATGCCGGCCTTGACCAGGACCTCGGCCTCGCGCAGGTCGCGCAGCCGGGTGACGAACGCCTTGCCGGCCTGGCGGGCGGCGTACGCGGTGGTGAAGGGCCAGTTGCCGGTGCCCCGGTAGGCGTGGTCGTACGTCGAGCGTGCCGCCGCGTCGACCCACGGGTCGGCGTGCCCGCCCGGCACCCAGGCGTACGACGCCGCGCCCGGCAGGCGCCCGTAGTAGCCGAGCACCATCGAGGTCGAGGTGGGCGAGCACCACGCCTCACCGCCGCCGCCCCACTGCGGGAAGTGCCCGGTGTGGATCATCTGCGAGTAGCGCGGCACGCTCAGCTCGATGCCGCGCGCGACGCCCGGCGCGGAGACCGGTCCGGCCGCGCGGGGCAGCGCGGAGGTCAGCACCGTCGCCAGGTCCAGGCGCGGCACCGCGCGCTTGCCGCGCTGGCGGTGCACCTTCACCCGCAGCTGGTACGACGCCAGCCCGGCCGTGCGCCAGGTGTCGGTCGCGAGAGTGGTGCCGTCGTCGGCCTGCGCGCCGCCGGAGGCCCGCTTCAGCACGGTGTCCTTGGCGGCCCAGCGGGCGAGCGAGTCCCAGGTGGTCGTGGTCCCGGCCGCCGAGCGGCCGCGCACCTTCAGCTCGATCCAGCTCGACCCGGGAGTGCGGGCCGACCACGACGCGATCAGCTCGGTGTAGGAGAAGCCCGGGGCGACCCAGGGGCTGGTCCAGCGGGCGGTGTCGTAGGTGCGTCCGGCCAGCCGGGTGGTCCGGATGCCCCGGTCGAAGGCGAGCTCGCCGGCCGGCGTGACGCGCGTGCCGCGGGCCTTGCCGGTGCGCCACTGGGCCGCGGCGTCGTACCGCTCGAGGTCGACCTTGCGGTCGGAGACGGCGGCCGCGGTGACGCTCGCGCCGGGTCCACCGGACGTGCGGTCCAGGGTGACGGCGACGCCGCCGGCCACGAGGCAGCCGGCGAGCGCGAGGACGACGGGGGCGGGGAAGAGTCGACGCACTGCCTCACGGTACGTCACATCCGTCACTTGCGTAACAGGGTGGTCTGGGCGCGGTTTCATGTAACTACGTGTTACATACGCGTTTTGGCGTCTACCCGGGCGCAATTGCGTACGTAACACGTAGTTACATGAGCCGTCGTCGTTACATGCGCCGTCGTCGTGACGATGTGAGGCGGACCCCCGGCGATCCCTAGACTGACCCGGTGACCATCCGGCTGTACGACACCGCGACCCGCGAAGTCCGTGACTTCGTGCCCCTTCAGGAGGGCAAAGTGGGTCTCTACGTCTGTGGTCTGACGGTCCAGAGCGAGCCCCACGTCGGTCACGTCCGGTCCGCGGTCAACTTCGACGTCCTCCAGCGCTGGCTGCGCCACCGCGGCTTCGAGGTCACGTTCATCCGCAACATCACCGACATCGACGACAAGATCCTGACGAAGTCGGCCGAGCAGGGCCGCCCCTGGTACAACCTCGCCTACGCGATGAAGATCGAGCTCGACAAGGCCTACGCCGCGCTCAACGTCGCGCCGCCGACCTACGAGCCCGCCGCCACCGGTCACGTGCCCGAGATGATCGAGCTCATCGACCTGCTCATCGAGCGCGGCCACGCCTACCCGGCGGCCGACGGCAGCGGCGACGTCTACTTCGACGTCCGCTCCTGGGCCGCCTACGGCGAGCTGACCCACCAGGGTGTCGACGACATGGAGCCGGCCGCCGACGCCGACCCGCGCGGCAAGCGCGACCCCCGCGACTTCGCCCTCTGGAAGGGCCGCAAGGACTCCGAGCCGGAGACCGCGTCCTGGCCGAGCCCCTGGGGCCGCGGCCGGCCGGGCTGGCACATCGAGTGCTCCGCGATGGCCGGCAAGTACCTCGGCGAGGCCTTCGACATCCACGGCGGCGGCGTCGACCTGCGCTTCCCGCACCACGAGAACGAGCAGGCCCAGTCCCGCGCGGCGGGCGGCGCGTTCGCGTCGTACTGGATGCACAACGCGTGGATCACCACCGCCGGCGAGAAGATGAGCA
Organism: Pimelobacter simplex; assembly: GCF_024662235.1. Taxonomy (GTDB): domain Bacteria; phylum Actinomycetota; class Actinomycetes; order Propionibacteriales; family Nocardioidaceae; genus Nocardioides. Next base: position 3,809,411 of record NZ_CP096276.1, on the reverse strand, counting down.
AGTCGCTCGGCAACACCCTCAGCATCCCGTCGGTGCTCCAGCGGGTCAGCGGTGCCGAGCTGCGCTTCTACATGGTCGCCGCGCACTACCGCTCCCACGTGGAGTTCTCGTTCGAGGCGCTCGACGAGGCCGCCGCGGGCTACCAGCGGATCCTGTCCTTCGTGCAGCGCGCCGGAGGTGCCGAGCCGGGTGAGCTGCCCGAGGCCTTCGCCGCGGCGCTCGACGACGACCTCGGTACGCCGGCCGCCGTCGCCGTCCTCTACGACACCGTGCGCGAGGGCAACCGCCAGCTCGCCGCCGGCGAGGACGTCACCGCCACCGCGGGCGCGGTCGGCGCGATGCTCGACGTGCTCGGCGTGCACCCGGCCGACCCGGCCTGGGCGGCGACGTCCGGCGGCTCGGACACCGAGGAGCGGCTCACCGCCGCGGTCGACGCCCTCGTGGCCGGCCTGCTCGACGAGCGCACGCAGGCGCGGGCGGACAAGGACTGGACGCGTGCGGACGCGATCCGCGATCGGATCAAGGCGGCCGGCATCGAGGTCACCGACACCCCTGATGGACCTACCTGGACGGTGAACTGAGATGGCAGGCAATTCGAGCCGCAAGGGCGCGATCCGCAAGTCGAGCAAGCGACCGCAGGTCGGCTCGGGCGGACAGGTGCGCCGCGGGCTCGCCGGCAAGGGCCCCACGCCCAAGGCGGTCGACCGCGAGTACCACAAGGCCCACAAGATCGCCGAGGCCAAGAAGCGCGCCGACAAGAAGAGCGGGCGCGGCGGCGGTCCGCGCCGTCGTACCGGCGGGGACGAGTGGATCGCCGGGCGCAACCCGGTCGTCGAGGCGCTGCGCGAGCGGGTCCCGGTGACCTCGGTCTACGTCGCCGAGGGGGCCGAGCGCGACAACCGGCTGCGCGAGGTCTTCCGGCTCGCGGCCGAGCACGGCGTCGGCCTGCTCGAGGTCAGCCGCGGCGAGCTCGACCGGCTCACCGACGGTGCGGTCCACCAGGGCCTCGCCGCGCGGATCCCGGCCTACGAGTACGCCCACCCCGACGACCTGCTCGCGGCGGCCGACGAGGCCGGCGAGGCGCCGCTCGTCGTCATCCTCGACTCGATCACCGACCCCCGCAACCTGGGTGCGATCGTCCGCAGCGCCGCCGGTTTCGGCGCCCACGGCGTGGTCATCCCCGAGCGTCGCGCGGCCTCGATGACCGCGGCCGCCTGGAAGACCTCGGCCGGTGCGGCCGCGCGCTGCCCCGTCGCCCAGACCGTCAACCTGACCCGCCAGATCAAGGCCTACCAGGACGCGGGCTGCTTCGTCGTCGGCCTCGCCGCGAACGGCGACCTGACGCTGCCCGAGCTCGTCGCCGACGCCGACCTGGCCCAGGGCCCGCTCGTGCTCGTCGTCGGCTCCGAGGGCGAGGGTCTCTCGCGCCTCGTGGCCGAGAACTGCGACCGGCTGCTGTCGATCCCGATGGCGGGTGTGCTCGAGTCCCTCAACGCCGGTGTCGCCGCCTCGGTCGCGCTGTACGCCGTCGCGGAGGCCCGCGCCGGACGTTGAGCGTGACCCGGACGTGACACCGACGCGACGTCGCCTCCTCCAGGGCCTGGGGTACGCCGGGGCCTGGATCGTCCTGTCCCTGCTGTTCGCCGCGACGATCTTCGTCAACAGCGAGCGCACGATCGACGTGGCGAGCCACCAGGCCACGCTGAGCCCCGACTTCTCGGGCGAGATCGTGCTCCGCACCGGCCCGGTGCTGCCGGACCTGCGGATCCCGTCCGGCAGCCGCCTGGGCCTGGCGATCGAGCTCGGCAAGACCGACACCGAGTCGCTCGACGAGCTCACCGCGCGCTACGCCGCGATCGCCTCGCAGCCCGAGGGCCAGATCGCCGCCGTCGAGCGCAGCGTGCGGTCGATGGCCTACGCCGCCCTGCTCCAGGGCGGCGCCCTGGGCACCGTGCCGCTGCTGGTGTGGGCCGCGGTCGGCAGCGAGCGGCGTCGTACCCTCGTCCGCGCCCTGCCCACGCGACGCGGGCTGCTGGTGACCGGGGGCGTGCTCGTGCTCGTCGCCGCGGTCGTCGTACCGGTGGGGTGGGGGCGGTTCGAGGCGCCGCGCGAGCGCTGGGAGACGCTCCAGGACTACGTCGGCGCCGCGGTCGTGCTGCCCGACGAGGTCGCCGACGTGCAGGTGCTGGCCGATGCCACCACCGACCAGTCGCGCCGGCTGATCGAGAGCGCGGTCAGCAGCTACCGGCAGGGCCTGGAGTTCTACTCCGCCGCGGCCGCCAAGGCCGCCGACCTCGAGCTGCGGCAGCCCGAGGAGGGCGAGACGGTCACCGTCCTCGTCTCCGACCGGCACGACAACGTCGGCATGGACAAGGTCGCCCGCGCCATCGCCGACACCGCCGGGGCCACCACGGTCTACGACGCCGGTGACGACACCTCGACCGGCAGCCACTGGGAGGCCTTCTCCCTCGACTCCGTCGCCGCCGCCTTCGATGACTTCGAGGGCCGCTGGGCGGTCGCCGGCAACCACGACAACGGCAGCTTCGTCCGCGCCCACCTGGAGAAGCTGGGCTGGAAGTACTTCGACGACGAGGTGGTCGAGGGCCCCGGCGGCTCGCGGCTCCTCGGCGTCGACGACCCCCGCTCGAGCGGGCTGGGCAATTGGCGCGACGAGAAGGGCCTGAGCTTCGCCGAGGTCGCCGACCGGGTCACCGAGGCGGCCTGCGCCGCCGACGCCGACGGCGAGCGCCCCGGCACGATCCTGGTCCACGACGCCAAGCTCGGCGCGGGGGCGCTGGAGAAGGGCTGCGTCGACCTGGTCGTCGGCGGCCATATCCACGTCCAGAGCGGGCCGACCGCGGTCGAGGGCGAGAACGGCAAGACCGGCTACACCTACACTGTCGGGACGACGGGCGGGGCGGCGTACGCCATCGCGATCGGGACCAAGCTGCGCCGTCCGGCCAGCATCGCGCTCATCACCTACCGCGACGAGCGCCCGGTCGGCATCCAGTCGATCACGCTCCAGACCAACGGCCGCTACGACGTCGACGACTGGGTCGAGCTCACCTACTGAAGCACCCTCCGACGAGGGTGGTCCGCCGTGCCCGCGGGACTAGGGTCGGCAGCATGGGAACGACTGTCGACCGCCTGCTGCCCACCGAGGAGGCCGAGGAGCTCCTCGCCCTGGCCCGTGAGATCGCGACCAAGGAGCTCGCGCCGCGGGTCGCCGAGGCCGAGGAGAAGGCGGAGTTCCCCGAGGCGGCGTACCGCCTGCTGGGGCAGTCGGGCCTGCTCAGCCTGCCCTTCGCCGAGGAGATCGGCGGCGGGGGACAGCCCTACGAGGTCTACCTCCAGGTGGTCGAGGAGATCGCCGCGGCCTGGCCCAGCGTCGGCGTCGGCGTCTCCGTGCACGCCCTCACCGCGACCGTCGTCGCCGCCAATGCCTCCGCCACCGTGCGCGAGACCTGGCTGCCGCGGATGCTGTCCGGCGACTGGCTCGGCGCCTACTGCCTCTCCGAGCCCCAGGCCGGCTCCGACGTCAGTGGCATCCGCACCGCCGCGGTCCGCGACGGCGACGGCTACGTCATCAAGGGCACCAAGGCGTGGATCTCCAACGGCTCCTGCGCCGACTACTACATCCTCTTCGCCCGCACCTCCGAGGACCCCAAGCGCGGCCTGTCGGCGTTCGTCGTCCCCGACGGCACCCCCGGGATGTCCTTCGGTGCACCCGAGAAGAAGATGGGCCTGCACTGCGACGTCACCACCCAGGTGCTCTTCGACGGCGCCCGGATCCCGGCCGCCCAGCTCATCGGCGACGAGGGCGCCGGCATGCGCGTCGCCCTCTCCGCCCTCGACGCGGGCCGCCTCGGCATCGCCGCCGTCGCCACCGGCATCGCCCAGGCCGCCCTGGCGCACGCGGTCGCCTACGCCAAGGAGCGCGAGCAGTTCGGGCGCACCATCGGCGAGTTCCAGGGGATGCAGTTCCTGCTCGCGGACATGGCGGCGGACGTCGAGCGCGCGCGGGCGTCGTACCTGATGGCGGCGCGGCTCAAGGACGCCGGCCGCCCCTACGCGCGCCAGGCCTCGATCGCCAAGCTCACCGCCAGCGACGCCGCCATGCGCGTCACGACCGACGCGATCCAGGTGTTCGGCGGCAACGGCTACACGCGGGAGTACCCGGTCGAGCGGCTCTTCCGAGACGCGAAGGTCACCCAGATCTTCGAGGGGACCAACCAGATCCAGCGGATGGTGATCGGGCGCGACCTGCTGCGGTGACGTGGTGGAGGACCTCCGCCGGCGCCGCCGCGAGGCCCGGCCGGTCGCCGTTGCCGGGGCGATGGCCCTTAGGCTGTAGCCCGCGATCCCCGGTTGGTCTGCCGGTAGGGCCCGCCTGACTTTGAATCAGGACAAGCGACGTAGGTTCGACTCCTACCCGGGGAGCCAAGCACAGGAGCAAGCGATGACGTCCCAGCCCGAGCAGCTCGTGGTCGAGGGAGGCATCGCGCTGGCCTGCCCGACGTGCGCCGGATCGACCTTCACCCGCAACGGCGTCACGCTGATCACCTCGCGGATGGCGAACACGGGGCTCAACAAGCGCGCGGAGGCAGCGGTGTGCAGCCGGTGCGGGAACATCCAGTTCTTCGTGGCCGGAGCGCTGCGGCCGGGGCCTGCCGCGCCGGAGTGATCCGGACGACACCGCGCCAAGTCGCGTCAGCAGCGCGCGATGCCGGTGTCTCCCAGGCATGCCGATGCTCCCCGAGACGCCCGACGAGCCGGAGGGTGCGCCCGTCTCGCCCGCCGCGATCCGGCGCGTGATCAACATGGTGGTCGAGTCGCTGACCGCCCAGGTCGACGAGCCGTACGTCCTCGTGCTGCGCACCGCCTACAGCACGCACTACAGCGGACCCTTCCCCGACGGGATGACCGCGCTGCTCGCGATGGAGGAGGAGCTGCGCGCCAACGCGGGGCTCCCCGAGGACGAGCGGGTCGCGGTGACGATGGCGCCGCTGGTCCCGTGGCGGCTTGCCCGCACCATCTACGATGCTCCTTAGTAGATAGCGACGGAGGAGCCCCCGTGAAGCCTCAGCTCAAGGCCACCCTGCTGGTCGCCGCGGTGTTCGTGGCCGTGGTGGCCGTCCTGCTCGTGGTGGGCGGGAGGGACGACCCGGCCGACGCCGGACCGGGGGGCGACACCCCCTCCGGCACCGGTACGACGGACAGCCGCCTCGTGCGCGACGACAGCCGCGTGCTGGGCGAGCGGGGGAGCAGCGACGTCGAGCTCGTCGAGTTCCTCGACTTCGAGTGCGAGGCCTGCGGCGCGGCGTACCCGGTGGTCGAGGACCTCCGCGAGCGGTACGGCGACAAGGTGAGCTTCGTCGTGCGCTACTTCCCGCTGCCCGGCCACTTCAACGCCGAGCGCGCCGCGCGGGCGGTCGAGTCGGCCGCGCGCCAGGGCAAGTTCGAGGAGATGTACCGCAAGATGTACGACACCCAGTCCTCGTGGGGGGAGCAGCGGGTGCCGCTCGACGACCTGTTCCGCGGCTACGCCGAGGAGCTCGGCCTCGACCTCGCCCGGTACGACGAGGACTACGCCTCCGACGAGGTCGCGGCCCGGGTGCAGCGCGATGTCGACGACGGGCTGGCGCTGGGCGTGCAGGGGACGCCGACGTTCTTCCTCGGTGGCGAGCTGCTGCAGCCGGAGTCGGTCGCCGACTTCGAGCGCGCGCTCACCGACGCCCTCGGCGAGTGAGCACCGACAAGCGCCTCGGCGCGCTCCTCGTCGGCGGCGGCGCGCTCGGCTTCGTGGCGGCGTTCGTGCTGCTGCTCGAGAAGATCGAGCTCCTCAAGGACGCCGGCTACACGCCGTCCTGCAGCCTCAACCCGATCCTCAACTGCGGCTCGGTGATGGTCACCGACCAGGCCGAGGTGTTCGGCTTCCCGAACCCGCTGATCGGCATCGCCGCGTTCCCCGTGGTGGTGGCGACCGGGGCGGCGCTGCTGGCCGGCGCCCGGCTGGCGCGCTGGTACTGGGCCGGACTCCAGGTGGGCGTCACGCTCGGGCTCGGGTTCGTGCTCTGGCTGATGTTCCAGAGCCTCTACCGGATCGGCGCGCTGTGCCCCTACTGCATGGTCGTGTGGGCCGTCGTGCTGCCGATCTTCTGGTACGTCACGCTGCGCAACGCGGGCGCGGGGCTGTTCGGCGCCAAGGTCGCCGGGGCACGCGTCGTACGGACGCTGCGGGAGTGGCACCTGTTCGCGCTGACCCTGGCGGTGCTGCTCGTGCTGGTGCTGATCATCGAGCAGTTCTGGTACTACTGGAAAACACTGGTCTAGCAGGACTGGCCGAGCGCGTCTCCGTCGCCGCGGGAGGCAGCAAGCTGCCCGGCGCGACTCCCGCCGCGCTGCCGGCCGAGCCGCTCAGGTCAGCATCGCGCGGCAGCCGCTGAGGACCATCTCGATCAGCGGCGCCGCCGCCAGCACCACCGGTACGGCGAGCACGGCCGCCGTCGCCGAGCCCACCGCCGCGCTGCGCGGGTGGGACCAGCCGGCGTCGTCGCCGGTGAGCCGGCGAACCCGGGCCAGGGCGGCGACATCGCCCGCGGCCAGGCCCGGGTGGGGTGCGGGAGTCGGGGCGCCGCAGGCGAGCGCGACCAGGGCGCGGGCCAGGCCGCGCGGGTCGCGGGCGGCGTCGTCGGCCTGCATCTCGACGAGGACCGCGACCTGCTCCTGGGCGGTCGCGAGGAGCGTGCGCAGCAGCGGGACGGGTGCGAACGCCCGGCGCAGGACGCCCGCCACGGTGAGCGCGACGTCGTGGCGCGAGCCCAGGTGCCGGCGCTCGTGGGCCAGGACCTGGGTCAGCTCGTGGGGCGTCAGCGCGTCGCGGGCCGCGGTGGTCACCACGATGCGCGGGTGCAGGCCCGGCAGGCAGTAGACGAGCGGTACGGGGTGGTCGAGGACGACATAGCCGTCGGCGTGGTCGTGGCCGAGCAGGCGCAGCGCGTCGTGCTGGTCGCGCCGGGCGCGGACGGTGCCGAGCACCGCGGTCGTGGCGAGCCAGGTCAGCCGGACCGCCAGGGCGAGGACGGCGAGGCCGGCGAGCGCGGCGACCTCGGGGCCGGCCGGGGTGAGGTAGTGGGCGACCACCGTGGTGGTCGGGATCCCGGTCAGCCAGGAGAGCCCGGCAGCGACCGGCGGCAGTGGTACGGCGAGCGTGACGCCGAGCAGCGCGACCGCGACGACGACGGAGCCGGCCAGTCCCTGCCAGGCGAGCACGCCCCAGCCCGGCGCGCGCTGGACCCAGTGGGCGCGCAGCAGCAGGCGGGGGCCGGCGGTGGCGGCCAGGACCGCGAAGGCGAGCAGGGACAGCGGGGCGAGCACGGCGAGCACGGCGCTCAGCGCTCCTCGGCGTCGGCGTCGGTGAGGGCGGCGCGCAGCCGGACCTGGTCGTCGGTGGAGAGCTGGCCGACGAAGCGCAGCAGGGTCGCACCTCGGTCGGGGGCCTGGGCGAGGACGTCCTCGAGCAGCGCGGCGGTGTGCTCCTCGCGGGTCAGCGCGGCGGTGTAGCGGTAGGCGCGGCCGTCCTTGGCGCGCGCGACCAGGCCCTTGCGGTGCAGGTTGTCGAGGACCGTCATCACCGTCGTGTAGGCGATCGCGCGGGTGCGCTGGAGGTCGTCGACGACCTCGCGGACCGAGAGCGGGCGGGCGTCGTCCCACAGCCGGCCCATGACGACCGCCTCGAGCTGGCCCAGCTGCTTCATGCCTCCCAGGCTCTCATGCGGCCGAAGCCGCCCGGCTCACGAGCCGAGCAGGTCGCCGGGGCCCAGGCCGAGCGCGCGCTCGATGTCGCCGGCCGCGGTCTCGTGGAGGTACTCCTGGACGATCCGGCTGAGGTCGATCCAGTAGCCGCGCAGCGTCGACTCCGCGAGGTACATCGTGCGGCTCATCTCGGCGAACGTCAGGCCGCGCGCGCGGGCGGCGAGCACCTGGCGCTGGCGCGGGGAGAGGACGGTGAGGCTGCCGCGGCGCACCAGGACCTCGAGCAGCCCCGCGATCGCCGGCGGTACGACGAGCTCGCCGTCGGCCACCGCGCGGAAGGCCGCGGCGGTGGCCTCCAGGGTCTCGGTCTTGGACACCACGCCGGTCGCCCCGGCGGCCAGGCACGCGGCGAGCACGAAGCGGCGCTGCTCCTGGGTGTAGACGCACACCCGGTAGCCGGCCGCGACGAGCGCCCGGATCGCCTCGGGGCCCTGGGTGGCCTCGGGCTGGCCGGCGGTGGCGAGGTGCAGGTCGAGCACGACGACGTCGGCGTCCGGCCGCTTCGCGAGCAGGTCCTCGACGTTGGGGTGCGCGGAGACGAAGTCCAGGTCGGGCAGCAGCAGGCCGAGCGAGGCGCGCAGCGCGGTGGTGTCGTCGACGTGGGCGAACCGGGGGTCGGTCATGCGGGCTCCTCGGTCCGGGTCAGGGTGATGGTGGTGCCGAGGCCCGGCACGCTGTCGACCGCGGTCGTCACGCCCGAGCGGGCGAGCTGGCCGACGACGACATCGCGGATCCCCACACCGTACGACGCCTCGTCGATCGCGAAGCCCACCCCGTCGTCGTGCAGGCTGACCTCCCAGCCGTCGCCGTCCTCGTGCTCCTCGGCGTGGAGCACCACCTCGCGGGCGCCCGCGTGCAGGCGGACGTTGAGCAGCAGGCTGCGCAGCGCGGCGGCCAGGTCGTCGGCGACGGCGCGGTCGAGCTCGACCTCGTCGGCCAGGTGGGCGACGACGGTGATCGGGAGGTCGTCGAACTCCGCACGCGAGGCGGTGACCACGGCGGCCAGGCTCGTCGTACCGGCGGCGGGGAGGGGGTCGCCGGTGAGGTACGCGCGCATCCGGCTCAGCTCGATCTCGGCCTGCTGGCGCAACCCGGCCGGCTGGTCCGCGTCCCCGCCGGTCTCGACGAGCAGGCGCAGCACGGCGGTGCCGTTGTGGATCGCGGTCCGGGCCCGGCGCTCCTCCTCGGTGCGGGCCGCGTCGGCGGCGAGCCGGCGGGCCTCGTCGGCCTCGGCGCCGATCCGGATGATCATCCGGGTGCAGGTCCAGGCGAGCGGCCCGAGGACCAGGATCGTGAGCAGGTTGCCGAGCAGGTCCGGCACGTCGCTCCAGCCGGTCACCGTCGGCGCCTGGTAGATCGCGGTGGCCGTCGCGAGCGCGGCCAGCAGCGGGAGGTAGAGCCGCCGCGAGGTCGCGCCGGTCAGCAGCGAGCACGCGACGCAGATCGCGTAGCCGGCCTGGAAGCCGAGCCAGGTGCCCTGGCGCAGGTCGACCGGTACGGTCCACAGCCCGGCGAGGAGCAGCAGCACGGCGATGGTGACGTCGGCGACGGCGGCGGCCGGGCCGAGGGGACGCCCCCGGAGCACGACGAGGATGGCCGGGACGGTGAGCGCGACGAGCGCGACGACCCAGGTGGCCACCGTCGCCGCGTGGCGGGAGTCGGTCGTGATCGCGGTCGCCAGCGAGGGAGCCATCTGCACGAGCGTGGCGATCCGCATGCCGGCGATGAAGATCGCCACCAGGCGCAGTGCTGCTGCCTGGGTCGAGGGCCGTGGGTTCGCCACCCGCCTGCTCACCTTCCGCGGGCCGACTAGGTCGGGCTCAGGCTACCTTCCGGCTCCCCGGGGCTCAGACGTCGGTGACCCACCACGGCGCGGTGGGTGTGGTCCGCAGCGCCACGACCGTGTGGAGCGCGCCGGCGTGGAGCACCCGGCCCTCCCACTGCTGCGGGATGCCGGCGGAGACGTCGACCGGCGCCGTGCCCGGCTCCAGGTACAGGTCGTGCGCCGCTCCGGCCTTGACCTTGCGGTGGTCCGACGCGGCCACGGTCAGCGGGACGCACCAGGTCCGGAGCTCGGTGCGGTGCGGCTCGGCGCGCAGCTTGTCCTGGTCGAGCACGAGCAGCACCCGCGGCGAGCTCTCGACGTCCGTGCGCCGCAGCCGGGCGGAGCGCCGGGCGGAGCCGATCGCGATGCCGGTCAGCACCAGGCCGACCAGGCCGGTGCCGCCGATCAGCGCCACGTCGCCGAAGCCGAACCCCGACGGCTCGTCGACGGACATCGCGCCCCCCTCCGTATGCCGCCACACCCGCGCCTCATCGCCGACCTGGAGGTCCTCGCTGCTCACCCGGCCGGTGCGCCCGTCCGCAGTCCTCACCTGGACGTGGCGGACGTCGACCCACCGGCGGGCGCGCTTGCCGCCGCGCCGCTCCCGGTGGCTGCCCTCGCTCTGCACCGTGACGGCGACCTGCTCGGCGACCTGCTCGGTGGCGGCGCGGTAGCCGACGACACCGGCGCCCACGACGGCGGCGACCGCGAGGACCGACGTCACCACGGCGGTCACCAGGCTCTTGCGGGCGAGCCGGAGGACGCGCTCGTGGACGAGGTCGGGTGCAGGGGCGGACACGGGGGACCACCCTGCCCGGCCCGGGGGTAGGGAAAACCCCACCCCCAGGAGGCGGAGCAGGCCCATCGAGCGCGGCTCCGGATCTTCCTAGCGTCGGAGACACCAGTTCCGGTCCCACCGATCCCCCCAGGAGCAGCCCATGTCCGCACCCGTCGCCCTCGAGGTCCAGGGCCTCACCCGTACCTACGGCGAAGGCGCCGCCGGCGTCGTCGCCCTCGCCGGCATCGACCTCGCGTTCCGGCGCGGCACGTTCACCGCCGTGATGGGGCCCTCGGGCTCCGGCAAGTCCACCTTCCTCACCTGCGCCGCCGGTCTCGACCGCCCCACGAGCGGCCGGGTGCTCATCGGCGGCGAGGACCTCACCGACTGGGACGAGGAGCGCCGCACGACGCTGCGCCGCGAGCGCATCGGCTTCGTCTTCCAGAGCTTCCACCTGCTGCCGTACCTCTCCGCCGAGCAGAACGTCGGCCTCCCGCGCCGGCTCGCCGGCAAGCGCCCCGACCGGGCGCGGGTACGCGGACTGCTGGACCGGGTCGGTCTCGCCGACCGCGCCCACCACCTGCCCGGCAGCCTCTCCGGCGGCCAGCAGCAGCGCGTGGCGCTGGCCCGGGCGCTCGTCACCGACCCGGACGTCGTCCTCGCGGACGAGCCGACCGGGGCGCTCGACTCGGCGACCGCCCGGCAGGTGCTCGGGATGCTGCGCGCCAGCGTCACCGACCTCGGCCAGACGGTGGTGATGGTGACCCACGACCCCGTCGCCGCGTCGTACGCCGACGAGGTGGTCTTCCTCGTCGACGGCCGGGTCGCGGGCCGGATGGCCGAGCCCACCGCCGACGCGGTCGCCGGCCAGATGGCGCACCTCGACGAGCTGGTGGTGGCCCGATGAGCGCCGGGACCACGACCCTCGCCTGGCGCAGCCTGCGCCACCGTCCGCTCGCCGCGACGGCGACCTTCCTCGCGGTGCTGCTCGGCACCGCCCTGATCGGGTCCTTCGCGACCCTGGTCGAGACCTCGTTCTCCGCGGCCGCGGCCGACACCGGCAACCTGGTCGTGATGGGTGCCGTCGTCGGCGGCTGGGGCGCGCTGATCGTGCTCTTCTCCGTCGCCTCGACCGTCGGCATCACCACCACCCAGCGCGCCGCCGAGATCGGCCTGCTGCGCACCATCGGCGCGACCCCGCGCCAGGCCCGCCGGCTGATCGCCCGCGAGGCGGCCGGCGTCGCGCTGCTCGGTGCGGTCCTCGGTGCCCTCGTCGCCGCGGGCACCGGACGCCTGCTCTTCGACCTGCTCCAGTCGGGTGGGCTCGTCTCCGACGCCACCCGGTACGACGCGGGTCCGGCCTCCGTCGGCGCCGCCGCCCTGCTCGTCCTCCTCGCCGCCGGCGCCGCTGCCGCGGTGGCCGCCCGGCGGGCGACCCGCGGCCCGGCCGGCGTCCTGGTCCGCGACAGCGTCGCCGAGCAGGGCCGGATGCGCTGGTGGCGCGTTGCGATCGCGGTGCTGCTCATCGGCTACGGCCTGGCCATGGCCGTCATCACGATCACCGTCACGGCCCACGACAACGACCCCTACGCGGCGATGTCGACGAGCGGGTCGAGCTCGATCCTGGTCGGTGTGGGCCTCGCGGTCCTCGCGCCGGTGCTGCTGCGCTGGTGCGCCGCGCCGCTGCGGCTGGTCGCCGGAGCGTCGTCGAGCGCGAGCGCGCACCTGGCGTCGTACAACACGGTGCGGCGGGCACACCTGCTCTCCGGTGTCCTCGCGCCGGTGATCGTGCTGACCGCGGCCGCCGCCGGGACGCTGCTGCTGGTGAACATCGACACCCGCAGCCTCCCCGCGGGGACACCCGACAGCGACACGATCAACCTGCTCAACAACGTGGTCGTCGCGATGATCGCGCTGTTCGCCGCGATCATGGTCGTCAACGCGTTCGTCGCCACCGTGGCGCACCGGCGGACCGAGCTCGAGCGGCTGCGCCTCCTCGGCGCGACGCCCCGCCAGGTGCGCGGTTCCGTCGTCGCCGAGGCGGCCGTGGTCGCCGTGATCGGCGTCGGGCTGGGCCTCCTCGCGGCGCTGACCACGGTGGTCCCGTTCGCGGTCGCCCGGCACGAGGGCGTCGTCCCGGACGGCGGTCTGTGGTTGGTCCCGGTGGTCGTCGTCGCGGTCGCGGCGGTGACGCTGGGCTCGGCGCGGGGAGCGGTGCGGAGCGCGGTCCGATGACAGACTGGCCCGCGATGGACGCCACGGTCACGGTCGACGGACTGGTGGAGCGACTGCGGCTCACCCTGCTCTCCGCCGGGTACGCCGTCTCGTTCCTCCCGTCGCTCGCGCTGGCGATCCTCACCCTGCTCTGCCTCCCGCTCGGCCTGGCCGGCGCCGGCTTCGTGCTGGCGCTGGCCGTGGTCCCGATGACCGGGGCCCTGACCGCCGCGCACCGCCAGGTCAGCGGCCGGGTGCTCGGCGAGACGATCCCGGCCCGCTACGCACCCACGGGTGGCTTCGCCCTGGCGTGGCCGGTGCGCTGGCTGCGCGACCCGGCCCGCTGGCGCGACTTCGGGTTCCTCTGCTTCTCGGCGACCGGCGGCTTCGTGATGTCGCTGGTGCCGGTGGCGCTGCTGACCACGCCGATCACCTGGCTGATCCTCGCGTTCACCGCGGGGGAGTGGGTGTGGCTCCTGCTGCTCCTGCTCAGCGGCCCGATGCTGCTGGCCTGGTGGTTCGTCACCGAGCCGCTCGTGACGGCCCGGGCGCGTGCCGAGCGGGCGATCCTCGGTCACGACCGGGTCGCCGAGCTCGCGGAGCGCGTCGAGCGCGTCGAGGAGTCCCGCGCCGAGACCCTCGACCACAACGCCGCCGAAGTACGCCGCATCGAGCGCGACCTGCACGACGGCGCCCAGGCCCGGATCGCCTCGGTCGGCATGAACGTCGGCCTCGCCGAGAAGCTCCTGCGCACCGACCCCGAGGCCGCCGCCGCGCTGCTGCGCGAGGCCCGGGAGACCACGATCGACGCCCTCGACGACCTGCGCTCGGTCGTGCGCGGCATCCACCCGCCGGTCCTCGCCGACCGCGGCCTGGCCGGCGCGATCGAGGCGCTGGCCGTGGCGCTGCCGGTGCCGGTGGCGGTCGCGGTCGACGTACCGCGGCTGCCGGCGCCGGTCGAGTCCGCCGCCTACTTCGCCGTCGCCGAGTGCCTCGCCAACACCGTCAAGCACGCCGCGGCCGGCCGGTCCTGGGTGCGCGGCACCTATGACGGCGACACCCTCCGCCTCGTCGTCGGGGACGACGGCCGCGGCGGCGCCGACCCGGCGGGCTCCGGGCTGAGCGGGGTGGCGCGCCGGCTCGACGCCTTCGACGGCAGACTCAGCGTCGACAGTCCCGAGGGCGGGCCGACCACGGTCCGGATGGAGGTGCCGTGCCGGACGGAGTGATCCCCCTGCGGGCCGTGCTCGCCGAGGACCAGGCGCTGCTCCGGGTCGGGCTGACCCGGATCCTGGAGTCCGGCGGCATCGAGGTCGTCGAGGCCGTCGACAACGCACCCTCCCTCACCCGGGCGCTCGCCCGCGAGGACATCGACATCGCCGTGCTCGACGTACGCCTGCCGCCGACCCACACCACCGAGGGCCTGCTCGCCGCGACCACGCTGCGCGCGGCGCGCCCGGCGTTCCCGGTGCTCGTGCTCAGCCAGTGGGTCGAGCCGCTCTACGCCCGCGACCTGCTCGCCGGCGGCGAGGGCGCCGTCGGCTACCTCCTCAAGGACCGCGTCGCGGACGTCGACGCCTTCCTCGCCGCTGTCCGCCAGGTCGCCTCGGGCGGCACCGTCCTCGACCCGGAGGTCGTCGCGACCCTCGTCTCGGCCCGCGCCCGGCCCCTGGACCGGCTCACCGACCGCGAGCGCGAGGTGCTCACCCTGATGGCCGAGGGCCGCTCCAACGCCGCCGTGGCGGCCCGGCTCGTGGTCACCGAGAAGGCCGTCGGCAAGCACATCAACAACATCTTCACCAAGCTCGACCTGCCCCAGGCCGGGGACGACAACCGGCGGGTGCTCGCCGTGCTCGCCTGGCTCGACGGGCGCTGAACCGGCCGCACTAAGGTGGCCGGGTGACCGACCAGCTGACCGTCATCGTCCTCGCCGCCGGCGGGGGCACCCGGATGAAGTCCAAGACGCCCAAGGTGCTCCACCGCATCGGCGGGCGCAGCATGATCGAGCACGTGCTCGTCGCCGTCGGGGCGCTCGAGCCGGCGCGCGTCGTCACCGTCGTGGGTCACCAGCGCGAGCTCGTCGCGCCGCACGTCAGCCAGGCGCGGCCCGAGGCCGTGCTCGCCGTCCAGGACGAGCAGCTCGGCACCGGGCACGCCGTACGGATCGCGTTGGAGGCGCTCGCCGAGGCCCCCCGCGAGGGCACCGTCCTCGTCGCCTACGGCGACACCCCGCTCCTCGAGGGCGCCACGCTGGTCGACTTCACCGCCTCCCACCGGGCCGCGGGCGCCGCGGTCAGCATCCTCAGCGGCATCGTCGACGACCCGTTCGGCTACGGCCGGATCGTGCGCGACGCCGCGGGCGTCGTCCAGGCGATCGTCGAGGAGAAGGACGCCTCCGAGGCCGAGCGCGCCATCACCGAGATCAACTCCGGCATCCTCGCCTTCGAGGCCGGCTTCCTGCTCGACACCATCGGGCGCATCGGCAACGACAACGCCAAGGGCGAGTACTACCTCACCGACGCCATCGGCCTGGCCCGCGAGGCCGGGCTCACCGTCGCCGCCCACGCCGTCGACGACGCCCTCCAGACCGAGGGCGCCAACGACCGCGCCCAGCTCGCCGACCTCGGCCGCGAGCTCAACCGCCGCATCGTCACCCGCTGGATGCGCGACGGGGTCACCGTGATGGACCCGGCCACCACCTGGATCGACGCCGACGTCGTGCTCGCCCCCGACGTCACGATCCTGCCCGGCGTGCAGCTGCTCGGCGCGACCGTCGTCGCCGAGGACGCCGTGATCGGGCCCGACACCACGCTCGAGGACTGCGAGATCGGCGCCGGGGCGCGCGTCGTACGGGCGCACGGGCAGCTGGCCGTCATCGGCGCCGGCGCCTCGGTCGGTCCGTTCGCCTACCTGCGGCCCGGGACGCTGCTCGGTGCCGACGGCAAGATCGGCACCTTCGTCGAGACCAAGAACGCGACCATCGGCGACGGGGCCAAGGTCCCGCACCTGTCCTACGTCGGCGACGCCGAGATCGGCGCCGGCTCCAACATCGGCGCCGGCACGATCTTCGCCAACTACGACGGCGTCAACAAGCACCGCACGGTCGTCGGCCGCCAGGCCAAGACCGGCTCCAACAACACCTTCGTGGCGCCCGTGGTGATCGGCGACGGGGCCTCGACCGGCGGCGGGACCGTCGTACGGCGGGACGTGCCGGCGGGCGCCCTCGCGGTCAGCACCTCGCCCCAGCGCAACCTCGAGGGATGGGTGCTCTCGCGCCGCGCGGGTACCGCCCAGGCCGAGGCCGCCGCGGCCGCATCCGGCTCCGCTGTGGCGGATGCCACGGGTGAACAGTCCGAAAACGCCCCCGGACTTGGGGACGACCGGGGCGAGCGGGCAGAATCGTAGCCATCAGCTCCGGCGATCCAGGGGAGTCACAGGCGTGAGCGGTCTGAAGCGGACGACCGAGAAGAACATGATGATCTTCTCGGGTCGAGCACACCCGGAGCTGGCCGACGAGGTCGCCCAGATCCTCGATCAGCAGCTCGTCCCGACCGAGGCGCGTGAGTTCGCCAACGGCGAGATCTACATCCGCTACGAGGAGTCGGTGCGGGGCTGCGACGCCTTCGTGCTGCAGAGCCACACCACTCCCATCAACGAGTGGATCATGGAGCACCTGATCATGGTCGACGCGCTCAAGCGCGCCTCGGCCAAGCGGATCACCGTGGTCATGCCGTTCTGGGGCTACTCGCGCCAGGACAAGAAGCACCGCGGCCGTGAGCCCATCTCCGCGCGCCTCATGGCCGACCTGTTCAAGACCGCGGGTGCCGACCGGATCATCACCGTCGACCTCCACGCCGACCAGCTCCAGGGCTTCTTCAACGGCCCGGTCGACCACCTGATGGCGCTGCCGATCCTCACCGACTACATCAAGTCCAAGTACGGCGACCAGGAGCTCGCGGTCGTCTCGCCCGACGCCGGCCGGATCAAGGTCGCCGAGCGCTGGGCCGCCCGCCTCGGCGGCGTACCGCTGGCGTTCATCCACAAGACCCGTCGTACCGACGTCGCCAACGAGGTCGTCGCCAACCGCGTCGTCGGCGACGTCAAGGGCCGCATGTGCGTCCTGACCGACGACATGATCGACACCGGCGGCACCATCGTGAAGGCCGCCGAGGCCCTCATGGCCGAGGGCGCGGCCGGCGTCATCATCGCCGCCACCCACGCCATCCTCTCCGACCCCGCGGTCGACCGGCTCAAGAACTGCTCGGCCACCGAGGTCGTCATCACCAACACCCTCCCCGTTCCCCCCGACAAGCAGTTCGACAAGCTCACCACGCTGTCGATCGCGCCGCTCGTCGCCCGGGCCATCCGTGAGGTGTTCGAGGACGGCTCGGTCACGTCGATGTTCGACGGCCACGCCTGACCTTCCGGCCGGCGAAGGAGCAAGTTCCGGCGCCTGAGGGTGCACGATTCAGCGTCGCCGGTGGCGGTTCGGCTCGTCCGGGCCGCGTGAGTAGACCCGCTTGCCCGTTCGCTCGGGTTCGCGGTCACTGATCGCCGCGGCCAGGCGGCGCAACCAGACCGCGCGCTCGCGGACGCCCAGCCCGTCCTTCCGTACGACGATCACCAGCCACCCCGCGCGGCGCAGCTCCTCGCGGCGCCGCTCGTCGTGCTCCCGGTCGTCGGGCGCGGTGTGGAACTCCTCGCCGTCGTACTCCACGGCGATGCGGAGATGCGCGTAGGCGTTCTCCATGCGCACCCGCCGCCCGTCGGGCAGCATCGTCCAGACCTGCGGTTGCGGCATCGGCAGGCCCTCGTCGTGGATCATCAGCCGGACCCACGACTCGGGCTGCGACTCGGCCCGGTCGGTCGAGAGCGGGACGAGCTCGCGCAGCTGGATGACACCTCGATGACCCGCCAGACGCGGTACGACGCGCCACAGCTCAGCCTCGGTGATCGCGAAGTCGCGCCGGAAGGCGTCGAGCGCCGCGATCGCGCGCAGCCGGCCGCGGAGCCGGGCCACGTCGCACGCCGTACGGACCGGGGTGGTGACGCGGATGCCCTCGACCAGGGTGATCTCGTCGAGGCGCAGCGCCCGCTTGCCGCCCCGGATGCCCGGCCGTCGTACGACGGCGCTGCCGTCGATCGACACGGCATCGAGTCGCGGAGGGACGTCGAGCGCCGCCAGCGAGACGAGGTTGATCCCGTGGAGCCAGGCCGCGCTGGTGTCGCAGACGACGGCGTGCTCGGGGAGGACCAGGGCGGCGGCGCGGGCTCTGAGGTCGAGCGAGTCGGGGGTCGCTGTGCCGACGTACACGTCGTGGAGGAGGTGGCGGACCTGACCACGGGAGAGGAGACGCCGGAGGCTGCGCGGGGACAGGCCGCCGGCCGCGGCCATCGCGGAGGTGAACGGCGTACTGCTGGGGAGGGGGAGGGAGGACATGGGGCGAGCGTCCAGCGTGAACCGGCACGACGGCGCGGGGCCCGCGTCGGGCTGTGGATCGAGGGCGTCCTCCCCAGCCTTGTCACCGGGAACGGGATGGTTCTGGTGCTGGTGGGACGGCGGTTTCGGTCGTCCCTCGGCGTCCTTGCCGCCGATCGCTCGCTCGAGCGCCGGAATGCGCAACCTCGCCCGCCGTACCTCGCGCCTTCGCCCGCCGCCCCGTGCCCCTTCGCCCGCCGCACCTCGCGCCTTCGCCCGCCGGAACGCGCTACTTCGGCGGGGGGAGGGTCTCGATGAGCGCCGGGAGGGACCCGGTGATGACCTGCAGCAGGTCGTCGCGCGAGAGCCCCGCCGGCGCGTCGCACCAGGTCAGCACGAGGTCCTCGACCATCGCCTGCCACGCGTGCAGCACCAGCCGCACCGCCGGCGTGTCCGGGATGACGAGACCGCCGGGGTCGGCGGTGAAGAAGCGCTCGGCGAGGGCGGCGAACGTCGTGTCGTAGATGGCGCGGAGGGTGTCGTTGCTGCCGGCGGCGGCCTTGACCAGGGAGCGGTAGCCGGTGTTGTTGGCGACGACGTAGTCGACGTACCCGGTCAGCGAGGCCATGAGGCGCTCGAGCGGCTCGCCCTCGGACGGGGGAGCGGTCTGGGTGTAGAGGTCGTCGGCGGCGTGCTGGACGACGGCTTCGTAGAAGCCCTGCTTGCCGCCGAAGTAGTGGTACAGCAGGCCGCGCGAGATGCCGGCCTCCTCGGCGAGGAGGTCGATGGAGAGCTCGTCGAGCGAGCGGGTCGCGAGCAGGCGGACCCCCAGGTCGAGCAGCTGGGTACGACGCTCGGCCGGCGAGAGCCGGGTGCGCGGAGCGGAGGAGGGGGTGGTCGCCGTCACGCCGACCATCCTATTGACAGATGTTCAATAGCGCCAATAGCGTCCCTCCCATGAGTGCTACTCCGGGTCGTACCAACGTCGACCACCTCATCGTCGGCGCCGGCTTCGCCGGTCTCGCCGCGGCCATCAAGCTCGACGAGGCCGCCGAGCGCGACTTCGTCGTGATCGAGAAGGACAGCGACGTCGGGGGCACCTGGCACATCAACACCTACCCCGGTGCCGAGTGCGACGTCCCGAGCCAGCTCTACTCCTACTCGTTCGCGCTCAACCCGGGCTGGTCGAAGGTCTACTCCCCCCAGCAGGAGATCTGGGAGTACACCCGCAAGGTCGCCGAGGAGTCGGGCACGCTCGACCGGTTCGTCTTCGACACCGCCGTCCTCGACGCGCGGTGGGACGCCGGCGCGCAGCGCTGGATCGTCCGGACCGAAGGCCCCGAGGGCATCGACGAGTACGCCGCGCGGACCATCGTGGCCGGCGCCGGCGGGCTCTCCGAGCCGCGGCTGCCCGAGATCGAGGGCATCGACGGCTTCCAGGGCGAGATCTTCCACTCCGCGCGCTGGGACCACGACGTCGACCTCGCCGGCAAGCGCATCGCCGTCATCGGTACGGGCGCCTCGGCGGTCCAGCTCGTGCCCGAGCTGCAGAAGATCGCCGGCCACGTCGACGTCTACCAGCGCACGCCCAACTGGATCATCCCGCGCAACGAGCGCGAGTTCAGCGCCCTGGAGAAGACCGTCTTCGCCAAGGTCCCCGGCGCCCAGCGCGCGCTGCGCTCGCTCGTCTACACGACGCTCGAGGCGCGCGTGCCGGCGTTCGCCCGCTTCCCGCAGCTGATGAAGGCGGTCGAGGGCCAGGGCAAGAAGAACATCGCCAAGGGCATCAAGGACCCCGAGCTCCGCAAGAAGGTCACGCCGGACTACCGCGCCGGCTGCAAGCGGATCCTCATCTCCAACAAGTGGTACCCGGCGCTCGACGCCGACAACGTCGACCTGGTCACCGACCCGATCGCCAAGATCACCGGCGACGCGATCGTCACCGCCGACGGGGTCGAGCGGCCGATCGACGTGCTCGTCGTGGCGACCGGCTTCTACGTCACCGAGCCGCCGATCGCCCAGCACATCACCGGGCGCGACGGCCGCACGCTGGCCGACGTGTGGGACGGCGCCGGCATGGCGGCGTACAAGGGGACGACGATCCACGGGTTCCCGAACCTGTTCCAGATCGTCGGCCCCAACACCGCGCTCGGTCACTCCAGCATGATCTTCATCATCGAGTCGCAGGTCCGCTATGTCGTCGAGGCGGCCAAGGCGCTGCGGCGCGAGGGCCTCGCGTCCGTCGAGCCCACGCAGGCCGCGCAGGACGCGTGGACCGCGCAGATCCGGCGCAAGATGAAGCCGACCGTGTGGCAGACCGGCGGCTGCGCCAGCTGGTACCTCGACAAGTTCGGCAACAACACCACCCTGTGGCCGGGCCAGACGTTCACTTTCCGGCAGCACCTGAGCAAGTTCGACCTCGACAAGTACGACGTCGAGGTCTCCCACCAGCGAGAGGCAGTCAACGCGTGAAGAACCTCAGTAACAAGGTCGTCGTCATCACCGGTGCGGGCTCCGGCATCGGCCGCGCCCTCGCGGTGAACCTGGCCGGCAAGGGCGCCCGGCTGGCGCTCTCCGACGTCAACGACGCCGGGCTCAACGAGACCGCCGCCCTGGCCAAGGACGCCGGCGCTCCCGACGTCCACACCGCGCACCTCGACGTGGCCGACCGCGCCGCCTTCACGGCGTACGCCGCCGAGGTGGCCGACCACTTCGGCCAGGTCAACGTCGTCATCAACAACGCCGGTGTCGCGCTGGCCGGGGACGCGGTCGACCTGACCTACGAGGACATGGAGTGGATCGTCGGCATCAACTTCTGGGGTGTCGTCTACGGCACCAAGGAGTTCCTGCCCCACCTGATCGCCTCCGGTGACGGCCACGTCGTCAATCTCTCGTCGCTCTTCGGCCTGCTCGCGATGCCCGGCCAGAGCGCCTACAACGCGACGAAGTTCGCGGTCCGCGGCTTCACCGAGGCACTGCGCGAGGAGATGCTCATCGCCGGGCACAAGGTCGGCGTCACGTCGGTCCACCCCGGCGGCATCAAGACCGCGATCGCCCGCAGCGCACGGGTCTCCGACAAGGAGGACAAGGCCGCGACGGCCAAGCTGTTCGACGAGAAGCTCGCCAAGATGACGCCCGAGCGGGCGGCCGAGATCATCGTCAAGGGCATCACGAAGAACCAGGCCCGCGTGCTCGTCGGCCTCGATGCCCACGCGCTGCACAACTTCCAGAAGTTCACCGGTTCGCGCTACGAGGACGTCGTGGCGCTCGTCTCCAAGCGGGTGCTCCCGGCCAAGGCGGTCTGACCCGTAGGGTCTCCTGCGTGGAGGTGTCGAACGACGGGGTCCTGGACCGGATGTGGTCCCGCAGCCGGCTGTCCGTCAGCGGTCGGATCGAGCGCTGGCGCGGCAAGCTGTGGGTGGTCACGCAGTGCTCGATCGCGGCCGGGCTCGCCTGGTTCATCGCGTCGGACCTGCTGGGGCACCACCTGCCGTTCTTCGCGCCGATCGCCGCCGTCCTGTGCCTCGGTACGTCGTACGGGCAGCGGCTGCGTCGCGTCATCGAGGTGACCCTCGGTGTCGCGATCGGCGTCTTCATGGCCGACGTCCTGGTCTCGGGGATCGGCTCGGGGGCCTGGCAGCTCGGGCTCATCGTCTTCCTGTCGATGTCGCTGGCGCTGCTGCTCGACGCCGGGATCATGTTCGTCTCCCAGGCGGCCGTGCAGTCGATCGTCGTCACCGTCCTGCTGCCGGGCGCCAACGGCGCGTTCCTGCGCTGGACCGATGCGGTGATCGGTGGTGGGGTCGCGCTGGTCGCGGCGATGGTGGTGCCGGCGGCGCCACTGCGCCGCCCGCGCGAGCAGGCCGCGACGGTGGCGCGCAAGATCGCCCAGCTGCTGCGGGCGGCGTCCGACGTGATGGTGGACGGTGAGGTGACGCCGGCGCTCGAGCTGCTGGCCGATGCGCGGGCGACCGACCGGCTGATCCGCGAGCTGCAGGCGGCGGCCGAGGAGGGGATGTCGGTGGTCAACTCCTCGCCGTTCCGGATCCGGCACCGCGAGCCGCTGCGCCGGATGGTCGAGCTGGTCGACCCGCTCGACCGGGCGCTGCGGAGCACGCGCGTGCTCGTCCGGCAGACCTCGATCACGGCCTACCGGCGGTTGCCCGTGCCGCCGTCGTACGCGGGGCTGGCGGCGGACCTCGCCACCGCCGCGGACGCCGTCGCCGACGAGCTGCGGGCCAACCGGATCGCGACCGCCGCCCGCGACGACGTGCTCGCCGTCGGTGCCGCGACCGGGCAGGTCGAGCGCAGCGGCGTCCTCGCGGTCGAGGCGATCCTGTCCCAGCTGCGCGCGATCGTCGCCGACCTGCTGATGGTCACCGGGATGGGCCAGCTGGAGTCCACCGACGCGCTGCCGCCGCCGCGCTGACCCGGCGTGCCAGAATCCCGCCCGTGACCAACGTGGTGGAGCAGAGTGTCGAGATCGCCGCGCCGGTGAGCACGGTGTTCGCCTCCGTCGACGACTTCAGCACGACCAAGGACTGGATGTACGGGCTGAGCAAGATCGAGCCCGTCACCGAGCAGCGCCACGGCGTCGGCGCCCAGTACGACGGCGTGATGAAGGTCGGCGTCCCCCTCAAGGCCCGCATCGAGTGCACCGCCTGGGAGCGGGACCGCCTCGTCGAGCTGACCTCGGTCAAGGGGATCGAGACCACCCAGCGCTGGTCGTTCACCGACCTCGGCGGCGACCGGACCCGGGTGGACGCGTGGATCTCCTACACGCTGCCCGGCGGCCCCGCGGGCAAGGCGATCGCCGGAGCGGTCAAGCCCGTCGTCGGGATCGCGGTCAAGCACTCCAGCGAGGCGCTGGTGCGCAACGTCGAGGCGCTGGTCTGAGACCGGAGGCTCACGCCGGACGGGCGGCGAGCCAGGTGCGGTAGCGGCGCAGCGCGCGCCGGCGCAGCGGCACCTCGCGCAGGTAGGCGGCGAGCGGGTCGATCCCCGGCCGGGTACGACGCCCGCGCCCGAGCCGGCGCAGCTGGTAGCGGATCCGCGCCATGCTCGCCGCGGAGGCCGCCGCCTTGTCGGTGATCGTGACCGGGGCGAGCCGGACCTGGGCCTCCGCGCCGTCGGCGGTCCGCCACTTCGCGGGCAGGTCCGGGTCGACGGCGAGGGCGCTGCCCATGCCGACCAGGTCGATGCCGCCGGCCAGGACCTCCTCGGCGACCGGCCGCCGGACGATCCCGCCGGTGAGCATCAGGGGGAGCGGGCTGGTCGCGGCGAGCTGCTCGGCGAGGGTGAGGAAGTAGGCCTCCCGGGCGCGGGTGCGCTCATCGCCGGAGCCGGAGCCGGAGCCGGAGCCGGGGCCGCCGGCGGGCTCCGCCGCGTTGCCGGTCATGGCCGGGCTCTCGTAGCTGCCGCCGGAGAGCTCGACCAGGTCCACGCCGAGCGGGGCCAGCAGGTCGATGACCGCGCGGGCGTCGTCCGCGTCGAAGCCGCCGCGCTGGAAGTCGGCGGAGTTGAGCTTGACCGCGACGGCGAAGCCGGGCGCGACCGCGGCGCGGGTGGCCCGGACGACGTCCAGCAGCAGCCGGGCGCGGTGGTCCAGGGAGCCGCCCCACGCGTCGGTACGCCGGTTGGTCAGCGGGGAGAGGAATTGCGAGAGCAGGTAGCCGTGCGCGGCGTGGATCTCGACACCGTCGAAGCCGGCCTCCTCGGCGCGGCGCGCGGTGGTCGCGAACCGGGCGACGGTCGCCTCGATCTGCTCGGGTGTCATCGCGGCCGGCGCGGCCAGCCGCTTGCTGTTGCGGCCGATGTCGACCCGGACGGGGGAGGGTGCCCAGGCGACTCCGGGCATGTCGGCCTGGACCTGACGGCCGGGGTGGTTGACCTGCATCCACACCCGCGCGCCGCCGCTGCGCGCCGCCCGTGCCCAGTCCTGGAAGGGGGAGAGCGGGCTGTGCTCGTCGAGGACGACGCCCGCCGGGCCGGTCAGCGCCGCCGCGTGGACCATGACGTTGCCGGTGACGAGCAGGCCGGCGCCGCCTCGGCTCCACCGCTCGTACAGGCGCACCAGGCGCGGGCCCGGGAGCTGGCCGGGGGCGGCGAGGTTCTCCTCCATGGCGGCCTTGGCGATCCGGTTGGGCAGCACGGCGCCGCTGGGCAGCGTGAGCGGTGCGAACAAGGGGGACGGGGACGACATCGCAACCTCCCGGTGCGGTATGTTTACAGTGCTCACCGAGCGTAGGAGGCGAAAGTAAGCAGTGTCAACATCGGAGAAGAGTGGCTACCATCACGGCGACCTCCGGGCCGCCCTGCTGGCGACGGCGATGCAGATGCTCGAGAGCGGCGAGGCGTTCTCGCTGCGCGCCGTCGCGCGCGGCGCCGGGGTCTCGGCGACCGCGCCCTACCGGCACTTCGCTGATCGCGACGCGCTCGAGTCGGCGCTCGCGGTCGAGGGCTTCCGGGACCTACGGGCCGACCTCGTCGCCGGGCCGGGGCGGGAGTTGCCGGCCTCGCTCGACGACCTGGCCGAGTTCGGCGTCGCCTACGTCGCCTTCGCGCTGCGCCGGCCCGCGCTCTTCCGGCTGATGTTCGGCAACCCCTGCGACGACGCCGACGACGAGCGGGTGCGCGCGGCGGCCGAGCTCAACGAGCTCCTCGCCCAGGCGCTGGCCCAGGTCGTGCCGGGGGCGGACGCCGCCGCGCTCGCCGACGCCGGCTGGGGGCTCGCGCACGGCCTGGCCTGCCTCTACCTCGACGGCAAGCTCGCGGCGACCGGGCCGGACGAGGTCGCGGCCCGGGTGCGGGCGGCGTTCGCGGCGGTGGGGGCTCTTCCGGGCTGAGGCGACCTGGGGTGTTGACAGTGCTCACATCGGCGGTCATGCTGATGTGAGCACTGCACACATCTTCGAGGAGGACAGCATGCCCGCGACAACCCCGAGCACGGTCGAGGTCGACCTCGGCGGCCGCACGGTCGCCGTACCGCGGGGCGGTCTCTACGACCGCTACCGGATGGCGACGGACCTCGACGAGGTCGCCCGCGACCCGCGGGTCAGCGGCGTGGACTTCTTCCGGGGCGTGCCCAAGAGCCGGGTGGACTCGCCGATCGGCCCGACGCTGACGCCGAACTTCTACTACCGGATCGCGACCGCGCGGGTCACGATGCTCGCCCCGACCCGGGCGCTGCGCACCCGGCTCCCGGCCGAGCTGGCGCCGCTGGAGGTGGCGCCGGGCGTCGGCCTGGTCTCCCTCATGCTCTTCCGGTACGACGTGTGCGACATCGACTTCTACACCGAGGCCGGTCTCGGCATCGCGGTGCGGCCCGCCCGGCACGGCCGGCTCGGGCTGGTCGACCTG
The DNA here is from genome assembly GCF_024662235.1 of Pimelobacter simplex. Taxonomy (GTDB): domain Bacteria; phylum Actinomycetota; class Actinomycetes; order Propionibacteriales; family Nocardioidaceae; genus Nocardioides. The sequence continues at coordinate 3,784,001 of NZ_CP096276.1, read as the reverse complement.
GTCGCGGGCCTGAAGAACGACCACCTGCACTCCTACGTGCTCGCGCTGCCGGTGAGCACCGAGATCGCCCAGGTGCGCGGCCACGACGGCTACGGCTTCCCGAAGTGGGTCACCGGGCTCGACGTCGACATCGACGCCCGCCGTACGACGGCCCGGGTGGCCAACGACGACGGCGGCACCGACGTCGCTCTGTCGGTCGCGACCCCGCGGCAGCGGAGCCGCGCGAGCGGCGAGCACGTGGCGACGCTGACGTCGTACACGACGCTCGCGGGGGCGTGGCACGCGACGCAGAGCCAGGTCAACGTGCTGGCCTCCGGCAGCCGCAGCCTGCCGCGCGGGCTCGACCTGCGGCTGCGGGAGGGGCGGGTCTCCGACGACCTGCGCTCCCTCGCGCCGACCCGGGCCGTGCGCCTCGACGTGATGACCGAGGGACAGCTCGCCCTGCACCTGCCGGTGCCCACCTCGGTGCGGGAGGCGGTCCGATGACCTCGGTGCTCATGGTCGTCTCGGCCGCCGACCACTGGACCCTGACCGACGGCACCCGGCACCCGACCGGCTTCTGGGCCGAGGAGCTCGTCGTGCCCCACGGCATCTTCGAGGCCGCCGGCTGGGAGATCACCGTCGCCACCCCCGGCGGGGTGGCCCCGACGGTCGACCGGCTCAGCCTCGGCATCGCCGGCGGCCTGCCGGGCAAGCGTCGCCGGCTCCAGGAGCGGCTCGACACGCTGGCGCCCGTGCTGGCCCGCCCCGCAGTGCTCGCCGACGTCGACCCGGACGCCTACGACCTCGTGTTCTACCCCGGCGGGCACGGTCCGATGGAGGACCTCGCCGTGGACCCGGTGTCCGGTGCCCTGCTGGCCCACCGCCTCGACAGCGGCCGTCCGCTCGCGCTGCTGTGCCACGCGCCGGCCGCGATCCTCGCCGCGAACCGCGCCGACGGCACGTCGGCGTTCGCCGGCTACCGGATGACCGGGCTGTCCAACCGCGAGGAGCTGCTCAACCGGTTCGCGCGCAAGGCGCCCTGGCTGCTGGAGGACCGGATGAAGGAGGCCGGCGTCGTGTACTCCAAGGCGCGGCTGCCGCTGCGTCCGCACACGGTCGTCGACCGACACCTCTACTCGGGCCAGAACCCGCAGTCGTCCGAGGCCCTCGCCGAGCGGCTCGTGGCCGACCTGGGCGGCTGAGTCAGGCTCTGCTCAGAGACTGGCCTCGAGCTGGTCGAGCCCCCAGTGCAGGTCGTCGGCCGAGATCACCAGCGGCGGCGCGAGCCGGATGGTCGAGCCGTGGGTGTCCTTGGCCAGCACGCCGTGGGTGAGCAGCCGGGCGCAGACGTCGCGGCCGGTGCCGAGGGCGGGGTCGATGTCGATCCCGGCCCACAGGCCGCGGGAGCGGAAGCCCACGACGCCCTTGCCGACCAGGGCGGTGAGCCGGTCGTGGAGGACGACGCCGAGCTCGGCGGCACGGGCCTGGTGCTCGCCGGTGCGAAGCATCTCGACCACCTCGGTGCCGACGGCGCAGGCGAGCGGGTTGCCGCCGAACGTCGAGCCGTGCTGGCCCGGGCGCAGTACGCCGAGCACGTCCCGGTCGCCGACGACCGCGGAGACCGGGACGATGCCGCCGCCGAGGGCCTTGCCGAGGACGTAGAGGTCGGGTACGACGTCCTCGTGGTCGCAGGCGAAGGTCGCGCCGGTACGGCCGAGGCCGGACTGGATCTCGTCGGCGACGAGCAGCACCCGCTCGCGGGTGCACAGGGCGCGCAGGCCGGCCAGGTAGCCGGCGGGCGGGATGACCACGCCGCTCTCGCCCTGGATCGGCTCGACCAGGACGGCGACCGTGCTGGGGGTGATCGCGGCCTCGACGGCGGCGAGGTCGCCGAAGGGGACGAGGTCGAAGCCGGGGGTGAACGGGCCGAAGCCCCCGCGGGCGTCGGGGTCGTCGGAGAAGCCGACGATGGTCGTCGTCCGGCCGTGGAAGTTGCCGGCGGCGACGACGATGCGGGCGCTGTCGGCGGGGACCGCCTTGACCTCGTAGCCCCACTTGCGGGCGACCTTGATGGCAGTCTCGACGGCCTCGGCTCCGGTGTTCATCGGCAGCACGAGGTCCTTGCCGCACAGGTCGGCCAGGCCGGCGCAGAAGTCGGCGAAGCGGTCGTGCACGAACGCCCGGCTGGTGAGCGTCAGCCGGTCGAGCTGGGCGTGCGCGGCGGCGACCAGGCGCGGGTGAGCGTGCCCGAAGTTGAGCGCGGAGTACCCGGCCAGCATGTCGAGGAACCGGCGGCCGTCGACGTCGGTCACCCAGGCGCCCTCGCCGTGGGTGAGCACGACGGGCAGCGGGTGGTAGTTGTGCGCGGTGCGCGCCTCGGCGCGGGCGACTTCCTCGGCGGTCCGTCGCGGGGTGATCGTACGGTCGGCGGTACTGCTCATCGGACCCCTCCGTCAGCGGATTGTCAGACAATCGTGGTCCACGGTAACCCACGCCGGGTCGCTCCCAACCGATCCGCGGCCCGTTACGTCAACAAGACAGGTGAGGACGACGGAAGGAGCCGGATGACCCCGCGGGACGAGGCGTTCGCGGCGTACGTCGGCGCCCGCCGGCCCCAGCTGTTCCGGGCCGCGTGGCTGCTGACCGGCGACCCGCACCGGGCCGAGGACGTGGTCCAGGCCGCGCTGACCCGGTTGTACGTCGCGTGGCCGCGGGTGCAGCGGGCCGCGTCGGTCGACGCCTACGTGCGCCGGGCGATCGTCAACGCCCACGTGGACGAGGGGCGGCGCCCGTGGCGGCGCGAGGCCGCCGCCGGCGACGCCCTGCCCGAGCAGGCGGTCGCCGGCCCCGGGGACGCGGTCGAGGAGCACGACGCGCTGTGGTCGGCGCTGCGGCGCCTGCCAGCCGGCCAGCGCCGGGTCGTGGTCCTGCGCCACTGGTGGGGCCTCTCCGTCGAGGAGACCGCCGCCGACCTGAACGTCAGCACCGGAACCGTGAAGAGCCAGACCTCCGTCGCCCTGGCGACCCTGCGCGAGGTGCTGGCCGAGGACCTGACCAAGGAGAGCTCGTGAACGACACCGACCTGCTGACCGACCGGCTGCACCACCTGAGCGACCGGGCCCCGGTGCCGCCGGTCGCCCCCGCCGAGGACGTACGACGGGGGCGCGGGCGGTTGCGCCGCCGCCGGCTGGCGGCCGTGGCCGGCACCGCGGCGGTCGCCGTCACCATCGGTGGCATCGCCCTCACCGGCGGCGGACCCGGAGCGGTCACCTCGGTGGACCCCGCGGCTCCCGCGGTCCCCGCAGCCCCCGTCGCGCCGCCGGCCGCCCAGGACCTCCGGTCCCTGGTGGACGAGCTGCGGGTGGGCGGCGTCCGCACCGGGGAGGTCGGCCCGGACGACCTCACGGTCGTCGACTTGAGCGCTCTCGCCGCGGTGATCGAGTCGGTCCACGGTATCGAGCGCTACCGCCACGTGGCGATCGCGCACGCCCCGTCCTGGCGCTGGGCCGGTGCGACCGACTGCGCCGCGGGCTGGACCTGCGAGCCGCTCGCCATCGACGGCGCCCGCCGGGCCCGTACGGCGACCGACGGCACGACCTCCCAGGTGGTCGCCCAGTTCCCCCGGAGCGTGGTGATCATCTCGTTCAGCGACGCCGACGACTTCCCGGCCGAGCTGGCCTACGGCCGTACCGCGGGGACGCCCCTGCGCAGCGTCGGCGACGGCTGAGCGGCCGGCCGCGCACAACTGCGTGGCCGTCGCGCTCGGGCGGATGGGAGGATGGTCCCGCTGTGGACATCACCTACCCGCCCGACCTGCCGGTCAGTGCCCGACGCGAGGACATCGCCGCCGCGATCCGCGACCACCAGGTCGTCATCGTCGCGGGCGAGACCGGCTCCGGGAAGACCACCCAGCTCCCGAAGATCTGCCTGGAGCTGGGGCGCGGCGCGCCCGGGCCCGACGGCCGGGCGCGGATGATCGGGCACACCCAGCCCCGGCGGATCGCGGCCCGCTCGGTGGCCGAGCGGATCGCCTCCGAGCTGGGCACCGAGCTCGGCGACCTGGTCGGCTACCAGGTCCGGTTCACCGACCGGACCTCGAAGCAGAGCCGGATCAAGCTGATGACCGACGGCATCCTGCTGGCCGAGCTCCAGCGCGACCGGCTGCTGCGCCGCTACGACACGATCATCATCGACGAGGCGCACGAGCGCAGCCTCAACATCGACTTCCTGCTCGGCTACCTCAAGCAGCTCCTGCCCCGGCGGCCCGATCTCAAGCTGGTCATCACCTCCGCGACCATCGACACGGACCGCTTCGCCCGGCACTTCGACGACGCCCCGATCATCGAGGTCTCCGGCCGCACGTACCCGGTCGAGGTCCGCTACCGGCCGCTCATGGACCTGCCCGAGGACGACGAGGACGGCGAGCCGATCGTCCGCGACCAGACCGAGGCGATCGTCGACGCGGTCAAGGAGCTGTCGGCGGAGGGGCAGGGCGACATCCTGGTCTTCCTGCCGGGCGAGCGGGAGATCCGCGACACCGCCGAGGCGCTCGCGCCGTTGGGGGAGGGGATCCGCGGGGTCGACGTCCTCCCGCTCTACAGCAGGCTCTCGGCGGCCGAGCAGCACCGCGTTTTCGCGCCGGCCAAGGGTTCGCGGCGGCGCGTCGTCCTGGCGACGAACGTCGCGGAGACGTCGCTGACGGTGCCGGGGATCCGCTACGTGATCGACACCGGCGTCGCCCGGATCTCGCGCTACTCCGCGCGGACCAAGGTCCAGCGGCTGCCCATCGAGCCGATCAGCCAGGCCTCGGCCAACCAGCGCTCCGGGCGGTGCGGCCGGGTCGCGGCGGGCATCGCGATCCGGCTGTACTCCGAGGAGGACTTCGAGTCCCGCCCCGAGTTCACCGATCCCGAGATACTGCGCACCAACCTGGCCTCCGTCATCCTGCAGATGACCTCGCTGGGGCTCGGCGACATCGCCGCCTTCCCGTTCGTCGAGCCGCCCGACCGGCGCAACGTCCAGGCCGGCACCCAGCTGCTCGAGGAGCTCGGCGCCGTCGCCGCGTCCGGCCGCGAGGGCCAGCTGACCAAGATCGGCAGCCGCCTGGCCCGGCTGCCGATCGACCCGCGCCTGGGCCGGATGCTGCTGGAGGCCGAACGGCTGGGCTGCGTGCGCGACGTCCTGGTCATCGTGGCCGCGCTCTCGCTCCAGGACCCGCGTGAGCGGCCCGGCGCGGACCGGCCGGCGGAGCAGGCGCAGGCCGACCAGCTCCACGCGCGGTTCAAGGCGGAGGGCTCGGACTTCCTCGCCTGGCTCAACCTGTGGCGGCACCTGCGCCAGCAGCAGAAGGAGCTGTCGGGCAGCGCGTTCCGGCGGATGTGCAAGCGGGAGTACCTCAACTACCTGCGGGTGCGCGAGTGGCAGGAGTTCGTCGCCCAGCTGCGCCAGGTGACCAAGGAGATGGGCGTCCGGCTGGAGGCCCCGGCCGACACCCCCGACGCCGACGGCATCCACCAGGCGCTGCTCTCCGGACTGCTCTCGCACGTCGGCGTCCTCGAGGAGCGCGAGAAGCCCAAGCCGGGTGCGGCCCGCAAGGACGGTCGCCGGCCCGGACCCCGCGAGTACCTCGGTGCTCGTGGCGCCAAGTTCGCGATCTTCCCCGGCTCCGGCCTGGCCCGGAAGAACCCGCCCTTCGTGATGGCCGGCGAGCTCGTCGAGACCGGCCGGCTCTGGGCCCGCCAGAACGCCGCGATCGACCCGCGCTGGGCCGAGCGGCTCGGGGCGCACCTGGTGAAGCGGACCTACTCCGAGCCGCACTGGTCCCGCAAGCGCCAGGCCGTCATGGCCCGCGAGCGCGTCACGCTGTACGGCGTACCGCTGGCCGCCGATCGTGCCGTCACCTACGGCAAGGTCGACCCCGAGCTCTCCCGCGAGATCTTCATCCGGCACGCGCTCGTCTACGGCGAGTGGGACACCCGGCACCACTTCCTGCGCGACAACAAGCGGCTCCTGGAGCAGGCCGAGGAGCTGGAGCACCGCGCCCGGCGCCGCGACATCGTCGTCGACGAGCACACCCTCTTCGACTTCTACGACGCCCGGGTCCCGGCCGGCATCGTCAGCGGCGCCCACTTCGACCGCTGGTGGCGCGACGCCCGGCGGGCCGACGCCCGGCTGCTGGACTTCGATCCCGCGATGCTCACCCACGACCGCGCCGACGAGGTGCGCGAGGCCGACTACCCCGAGGCGTGGTCGGTCGCCGGCGGGCTGACCTTCCCGATCAGCTACCACTTCGAGCCGGGCGCGCGCGACGACGGCCTGACCATCGACATCCCGGTCGCGACGCTCAACCGCGTGGACGACGACGACTTCTCCTGGATCGTGCCCGGGCTGCGCGAGGAGCTCGTCACCGAGCTGATCCGCAGCCTGCCCAAGGCGCTGCGGGTGAGTTTCGTGCCGGCGCCCAACACGGCGCGGGAGTTCCTGGCCGCCGTACCGGCGGGGGAGGAGGCGCTGCTCACTGCGCTGGAGCGCTACCTGCGCTCGACCACCGGCGTGCACGTGCCCCGCGAGGCCTGGGACCTCAGCGCCCTGCCCGAGCACCTCAAGCCGACCTACCGCGTCGTCGACGAGAGCGGCAAGATCCAGGGCCGCGGCAAGTCGCTCACCGAGCTCAAGGCGCCGCTGGCGGGGGAGTTCGACAAGGCGATGAAGGCGGTCGCCTCCGACTCCGGCGTCGCCCGGACCGGCGAGACCGGCTGGGTCTTCGACGAGATCCCGGTGACGGCGACCTGGACCCGGGCCGGGCACGAGGTCGAGGCCTACCCGGGCCTGGTCGACGAGGGCACCACGGTGGGTCTGCAGGTGTCGGGGTCCGCGGACGAGCGCGACGCGCGGCACCGGCTGGGCGTCGTACGGCTCGCGTTGCTGGGGCTCGGCTCGAAGCCGCTCGCAGGCGTCGTCGACGGGCTGAGCAACGCCCAGAAGCTCGGCCTGGCCGGCACGCCGTACGGGTCGACGGCCGACCTGGTGGCCGACTGCCTGCGCGCCGTCGTCACCGACGCCGTCGACGCCCGGCCCGCGGTCTTCACCGCCGCCGACTTCGACACCCTGCTCACCGCCCTGCGCGCCACGGCCGCCGCCTCGGTGCGCGAGACCCTCGCCGAGCTCCTGCGCGTCCTGGAGACCTGGCGCGAGGTCGACCGCCTCCTCAGCGGCCGCGCCGACCTCCCGCTCCTGCCCGCGCTCGCCGACCTCCAGGCCCAGCTCGGCCGCCTCGTCCACGACGGCTTCGTCGGCGAGCTCGGCACCGCCCGGCTGCGCCGGCTGCGGATCTGGCTGCTCGCCATGCGCGAGCGCCGGGTCGCCCTCGACAACGGCGGCCCGGCCGCCCTGGTCAAGGACCGGCAGCGGATGGACATCGTCCAGCCGCTCCAGGAGGCCTACCTGGCCCGCGTGGCGGCGCTGCCCGAGGGACGGCCGCCGGGGGCGGCGCTGCGGGCGCTGCGGTGGATGCTGGAGGAGTACCGGGTCTCGCTGTGGGCCCAGCACCTAGGGACGGACGGACCGGTGTCGGACGTGCGGATCCGGAAGGCGTTCGACGCGCTCTAGGGGCAGCTTGCTGCCGTTCGTGCGGCCGGAGACGCGCTCGCCCCAAGTAGTAGGAGCACGCCGGACCGGGAGCGCCTCACGGCGCAGGGCCGCTCGTAGCGGCTGAAATTGGGACCCGGGGCTGCCGCGGCCCGGCGTGCTCGAGTGCCCAGTCTAGGCCCTCAGGCCAGTCGATGCGAAAGCTCCAGGTGTCCGGCGGCCTCGAGCTGCTCGGCGAGGTCGAGCATCCGCCGTACGTCGTCGGCGGGGACGTCCGCAAGGGCGCCCCGGCCCGCGGCGACGACCCGGGCGAAGGCGGCGGCGCGGAAGAGGACGTCGGCGAAGTCGCCCTCGGCGATGCCGCGCAGGACCTCGTCGACCATGTGCCGCAGCTCGTCGGGGCCGGGCGGGTCGGCGACGCCGGCGACGACGCGGGCGAACTCGGCGTGGCGGCGGCCGGCCTCGAACTGGCGGGCGACGCCGAGGGCGTCGGCGTAGACCCAGGAGCGGAGGAGGTAGAGGCGCCACAGGCAGCCGGCGAGGGTCTCGGCGGGGGCGTGGGACCAGACCTCGGCGAGGGCCTCGATGCCCTCGGTGTCGGCGAGGTGGACGAGGCGCTCGGCGACGCCGGTGTCGGTGCTGGAGTGCGCGCCGCGCACCAGGAGGACGGCGGCCCGCTCGGCGGCCTCGGTGAGGAGCGCGGGGTCGACGCCGTCGGCGTACTCGTCGAAGAACGCCGCCTCGCGTGGTGCGGGCCGGTGGTGGCGGCGGGGCTCGGACATGTCGTCCAGTGTCCACCGACACGTCGGGTGATGCCGAACCCACGGGTAGGGTGGCGACGGTTTTGGTGCGAGTGATGTGCGAGTGATGGAGGTAGGACGAGCGTGCGTGGCTTCACCTGGCGGACGGGCGCGGTCGTGACCGCGGTGGCGTTGGTCGTACTGATCGGGATGATCGTGCTGGCCGACGTCAGCGAGCGCGAGAAGCCGCGTGTCGAGCACCCGCCGACGGTGAAGCGGACCGACCTCGAGTTCGGGGTCTGGGGCAACAAGGCCGAGATCGCGGCGTACCAGGCGGTGGTCGACGACTACAACGCCAGCAGCAAGGACACCCGGGTCGAGGTGCGCTCGTGGCCGAGCGCGGCCGCGATGCTCGAGGACGTCCGCGGCGGTGCCGACACGCCCGATCTCTACCTGCTGCCGCGCAACGACCTGGCCGAGGTGATGGCCGAGAAGCGCAACCGCCCGCTGCTCGACCTGGTCACCGAGCGCGAGATCCCGATCGGCGACGACTTCGCGCGGGAGGCGGTCGCGGCGTTCTCGGTCGAGAACGACCTGCAGTGCCTGCCCTACACGATCTCGCCGATGGTCATGTACTACAACGCCGACCTCGTCGACTTCGAGGCGATGGCGGCCGACGGCCTGCCCACGCCCAAGGACGACCACTCGGGCTGGAACTTCGCGCAGTTCCGCGCGGCCGCCGAGTTCGCGAGCCGGCCCCGGCGCAAGACGCGCGGGGTCTACATCGACCCGTCGCTGCGCGGGCTGGCGCCGTTCGTCTACTCCGGCGGCGGCAAGATGTACGACGACGAGACCGACCCGACCAGCCTGGCGCTGAGCGACGACAGCTCGACCGACGCCCTGCGCCAGACCCTCGAGCTGCTCCGCGACCCGCGCCTGACGCTGAGCTCGCGCCAGCTCGCCCAGCGCTCGGCGGTCGACTGGTTCAAGCGCGGCAAGCTCGCCATGCTGCCGGGCTTCCGCTCGCTGACGCCCGAGCTGCGGGCCACCGACGGGCTCAACTTCGACGTCATGCCGATGCCCTCGCTCGGCTCGAACCAGACCGTCGGCGAGGTCAACGGCATCTGCCTGGCCCACGGCCGTCCCGCGCGGGCCGAGGCGTCGGCCAACTTCATGACCTACCTGGTCAGCGACGAGGCGGTGGCCCGGGTCTCCGAGACCGGCTACCTCCAGCCGGCCAAGCTGACCGTGGCGCTGTCCTCGGACTTCCAGCAGCCCGACCTCCAGCCGGCCCACGCGACCGTGTTCACCAACGCGGTGCGCGCGATCGTGCTGCCGCCCCTGATGGAGCACGGCAGCGAGCTGGCCACGCTGGTCGCCCCCGACCTCGAGGCGCTGCTGTTCACCACGCCGGACCTGCAGGACCTGCAGGAGTCGCTGCGAGCGATCGACGAGAAGTCGCGGATCCTGCTCGACCCGGACTACTCGTCCGAGGAGCCCTCGGACGGCGAGTCGTCCACGGGTACGCCGCCGGCCTCGCCCTCGGGCTCGGCGACCGACGACGCCAAGCGGGACTGACCCTTCCGTTTCGCGGGGGCCTTCGGCGCCGAGGAGTCCTTGGCCACCTTGGCCGCCTTGGCCGCCTCGGCGTCGAGGATGGCCCGGCTGAGCGCGGGCGCGGTCAGCCCGACCTGCCAGCTGCGGGCGCCGAGCCCGCGGAGCTGGTCGATGACCGCCTCCAGCAGCTCGACCGGGTCGCGGGTGCTCGGGGGCGCCCACATCACCCGGCGCAGGCTGTCGGGGGTGAGGAGGTTCTCGAGGGGGACCTCGCGCTCCTCGGAGATCGTGGCCACGGCGGCCCGGGCCAGCTCGAGGCGGCGGGCGGCGACCGGGTCCTTGTCGGCCCAGGTCCGCGGCGCGGGCGGGCCGTCACCGTGGGAGACCCGGGTGGGCAACTCGTCCTCGGGCAGCTCGGCGGCGGTGCGCAGGGCGGCCAGCCACTCGTTGGCGTAGCGCGAGGCGCCCCGGCCGTGGAAGCCCTGGGTCGAGAGCAGCGCGCCGCGGCTGGTGGGCATCGCGGTCGCGGCGGCCACCACGGCGGCGTCGGGGATCAGCCGGCCGGGCGTCACGTCGCGCTCGCGGGCGATCCGGTCGCGGGTCTCCCACAGGGCCCGCACCGCGCCGAGGGTACGACGGCCGCGGACCTTGTGCAGCCCCGACGTACGGCGCCACGCGTCGACCCGGACGGTCGGCTGGAAGCCGCGCAGGTGCTCGAACTCCTGGCGCGCCCAGTCGGCCTTGCCGGCCTCGTCGAGCTGGCGGCTCAGCAGGTCGCGGAGCTCGACGAGCACCTCGACGTCGAGGGCGGCGTACTCGAGCCACGGGTCGGGCAGCGGGCGGGTCGACCAGTCGACCGCGGAGTGCTCCTTGCGCAGGTGCCGCTCCAGCAGCACCTCGACCAGGGTGGCGAGCCCGACGCGGGGGTAGTTCAGCAGCCGCCCGGCCAGCTCGGTATCGAAGAGCGCGGAGGGGTACAGGCCGACCTCGGCCAGGCAGGGCAGGTCCTGGGTGGCGGCGTGGAGGATCCACTCGTTGTCGCCGATGGCCTCGGCCAGCGGCGCCAGGTCGGGGAACGCGATCGGGTCGATCAGGCCGATGCCCGCGCCCTCGCGCTTGATCTGGATCAGGTAGGCGCGGTTGGAGTAGCGGTAGCCGGAGGCCCGCTCGGCGTCGATCGCCACCGGACCCGACCCGGCCGCGAGCGCGGCGCAGTAGGCCGCGAGGGCGTCGGGGGTGTCGATGACGGGCGGCAGCCCCTCGGAGAGGGTCAGCAGGGCGACCGGTGCGGCCTCGGCGGGGGCGCTCGGCTGGTCCGTGGACTCGTCGGCCATCAGCCGGCGCCACCTCGCTGGCCGCGGCGTGAGGGCATCACGGCGACACCCTCGGGCACGGGCTCCAGGCCGCCGGCGGTGCACAGGAGCTCGCCCCACGCCTCGGCGTGGGTGGCGAGGTCGCCGGGGTCGACCGGCGTCCAGGAGGCGCGGATCTCGAGCTGGGCGCTGCCCGGCTCGCCGGCCATCGTGCCGAAGCTCTCGGTGGCCACCCGGGTGACGGTCCCGGAGACCGCGACGTTCTCGGCCCCGTGGGCGTCGAGCGCGTCGGTGAGCCAGGTCCAGCCCACGTCGGCGAGCATCGGGTCGGTGGCCAGGTCGTGGTCGATCTCGGCCCGGCAGTAGGCCACGCAGCGGAAGGTGCCCTCCCACGCGTCGTTGCCGGCCGGGTCGTGCAGGACGACGAGGCGCCCGGTGGCGACCTCATCGTCGTCGACGGTCACGTCGGCCGAGAGCGCGGTCGCGTAGGGCGCGATCCGCTGGGGGGCCGGCATCTCCTCGCAGAACACCTCGGGCCGGAACGCGGCGGTGCGGAGGCTCTCGACGGCAGCAGCGAACTCCGGGGGCGTGCCGGCCGTGCCGGACCCCTGGCTCGTCTCCTGCCGGGCGACCATGGCCTCACCCTAGGGCGAACCGGGCGATCGATGTGCGTCCCACGCCGGTCACCTGAGAGCCTGGACCCCGTGACCGACGCCGTTGCCCCCCGTCCGCTCGCCGACAGCGCCCTCATCCGGGCCGCCCGCGGTGAGGAGGTGGACCACACGCCGGTGTGGTTCATGCGCCAGGCGGGCCGCTCGCTCCCCGAGTACCTCGCGGTCCGCGAGGGCGTCGCCATGCTCGACGCGTGCGCCGACCCCGAGCTGATCGTCGAGATCACGCTCCAGCCCGTGCGCCGCTACGGCGTCGACGGCGCCATCTTCTTCTCCGACATCGTGCTGCCGCTCAAGGCGGTCGGCGTCGACCTCGACATCGTCCCGGGCGTCGGGCCGGTCGTGGCGAACCCGGTGCGGACCCTTGACGACGTCGCGGCGATCCCCGACCTCACCCCCGAGCACATCGGGTTCGTGACCGAGGCGGTCCAGGGCCTGGTCGGCGAGCTGGCCGGGATCAACGGCGGGACGCCGCTCATCGGCTTCGCGGGGGCGCCGTTCACCGTGGCGTCGTACCTGGTCGAGGGCGGGCCGTCCAAGGAGCACGCCAAGACCAAGGCGCTCATGTTCGGCCAGCCCGACGTGTGGGACGCCCTGATGCGCAAGATCGGCGACATCTCGGCCGTCTTCCTCGAGACCCAGGTCGCCGCGGGCGCCTCCGCCGTCCAGCTCTTCGACTCGTGGGCGGGCGCCCTGACGCCGGCCGACTACGTCCGCTACGTCCAGCCCCACTCGGCCCGGGTGCTCGCCCGGGTCGGCGAGCTGGGCGTGCCGCGCATCCACTTCGGCGTCGGTACGTCGAATCTGCTCGACCTCATGGGCGAGGCCGGCGCCGACGTGGTCGGCGTCGACTGGCGTACGCCGCTCGACCGCGCCATCCCGCTCGTCGGCGACCGCGCCGTCCAGGGCAACCTCGACCCGACGCTCGTGTTCGCGCCGACCGAGGTGATGACGGCCCGCGCGGGCGAGGTCATCGAGGCCGGCCGGGCCGCCCGCGGCCACATCTTCAACCTCGGTCACGGTGTGATCCCGAGCACGAACCCGGACCAGCTCGCGCGGCTCACGGAGTTCGTCCAGGGCTACCCGCTGCGCTGATCCCCGGATCCCCGGATCCGCGGATTCCGCGGGTGGGCGCGCCTCGGCGCCTGGGTAGAAGTGGAGCGAGTCGCCCGGTGGGTGGCGGCCGTGCTCTCGCGAGGGATGAAGATGAAGCTGATGTCGCGCGCCCTGGTGGCGCTCGCCCTGGGAGCCACGACGCTCCTGCTCCCGCCGTCGGCAGCCCAGGCGGCCGGCGAGCCGAAGGTCCAGCTCCGCGCCGTGACCGAGGGCAACGCCCCCCTCGAGAACGTCCGCTGGAACGTCTTCCAGCAGGACCCGGCCACCGGCGCCTGGGACCAGGGCCTCCAGATGGGCCCGCTCCTGACCGACGCCAACGGTGCGATCGACTGGACGGACTGGAACCCGGTGCCGGGCCAGGCCTACAAGGTCTGCTTCTACGACGACGACTACGACTACAACACCCGTCCCGTGCGCTACGGCGACCGGTGCTGGGTGAACTCGCCGACGCTCGCCGGCGCGACCGCCTGGACCCCGACCGCGCAGCAGTCCGTGCTGACGGGCGATGTCGCGCTGCCGCCTGCCGGCAAGTCGCTGTCCCCGGGCAGCCCGTGGGTCGAGGGCGCCCCCAAGGTCGACGTCCCGCTCACCGTCCGCCCGGGGGTGTGGGGGCCCGAGGGCGTGGCGCTCACCTACCAGTGGGTGACCTACGACGACGTCGGCAACCGGACGCCGGTGGCCGGAGCGACGAGCGCGACCTACAAGCCCACCGCGGCCCTCGCCGGCAAGACGCTCCTGGTCGAGGTCACCGGAACCCTCGCCGACCACCGCTCCGCCACGGAGACCAGCTATGTCGGGCCGGTCGGCGCCACCACGCCGACGATGACCGGCACGCTCGCGATCGTGGGCGACCCGATGCCGGGCACCACGCTGAGCGTCAACCGCGGCGCGATGACGTTCGCGCCGGCCGGCACGCAGCCGATGGCGTCGTGGTACGTCAACGGCAAGCAGGTCGGCGGCACCTACGACCTCGCCAACAGCAACCTCGTGGTCACCAACGCGATGGCGGGCGCCGCCGTCGAGCTCCGGATGACGGTGAGCGGCAGCTGCTGCCCCGGAACGCTGCGGGTGTCCGCGCAGACCACCATCGGCGGCGGCGTGACCACCAGCCCGAAGCCGACCGTGACCGGCTCCGCCGTCGTCGGCTCCACGCTCACCGCCCAGGCGGGCACCTGGGCCCCCAGCGGCGTCACCCTGGCGCACCAGTGGCTGCGCGACGGTGCGGTCATCAGCGGCGCGACCGCGCCGTCGTACCAGCTGGTCGAGGCGGATCGTGGCACGAAGATCACCGTCAAGGTGACCGGCACGCTCGCCGGCGGCTACCCGCCGGTGGCCCGGACCTCCGACCCGACCGCGACCGTCCAGGGCGTGCTCGCCCCGGGGACGCCCGCGATCACCGGGCAGGCCGTCGTCGGCCGGACGCTGACCGCGCAGACCGGTACCTGGACGCCGGCCCCGTCGTTCGCCTACGAGTGGCTCGCCGGGGGCGTCAAGGTCGACGGCGCGACCGGGGCGAGCTTCGTCCCGACCGCGGCCCAGGCGGGCAAGGCCATCACGGTCAAGGTGACCGGCTCGCTCAGCGGCTACCAGAGCTCGTCGAGGACGTCGGTCGCGACGGCGGCGGTCCAGCCGGGCACGCTGACCACGGCGACGCCGACGGTCTCGGGTGAGGTCGCGGTCGGCGCCACGCTGACCGCGCACGCCGGGACCTGGGGTCCGGCCGGGGTCACCCTGGCCCACCAGTGGCTGCGCGACGGCGCGGTCATCGCCGGCGCCACCTCCTCGACGTACGTCCTCACCGCCGCCGACGCCGGTACGACGGTCACCGTCAAGGTCACCGGCACGCTGCCCGGCTACACGACCGCGGCCGAGACCTCCGCACCGGCCGGTGCCGTGCCCGCCCCGTTCGCCGCGGCCCCGGCGCCGACCGTCACCGGGCGCACGATCGTCGGCCAGACGCTGACCGTGGTCACCGGGACCTGGGACCCGGCGCCGTCCTTCGCCTACCAGTGGCTCCGTGGCGGCAGCCCGATCGCGGGCGCCACCGGGACGACCTACCGGCTCACCGCCGCGGACGCCGGCCAGCGGATCACGGTGCGGGTGACCGGGACCAAGGCGGGCTACGTCACCGAGGACAGGACCTCGGCGGCGACCGCCGCGGTCACCGGGACCTTCACCACGACGCCCACGCCCCGGGTCGCCGGCACCGCCAAGGTCGGCAAGAAGCTCACTGCCAAGCCCGGCACCTGGGCGCCCACGGCGACGCTGCGCTACCAGTGGCTGCGCAACGGCAAGGTCATCAAGGGCGCCACGCGGGCGACGTACAAGCTGGCCATGGCCGACCGCGGCAAGCGCGTCAGCGTGCGGGTGACCGCCACGCGCGCCGGCTACACGACCGTCGTCAAGGCCTCGGCGGCCACCAAGAAGGTGCGCTGACCCTCGCCCCCACCCGGCGTCAGGACGCCGCCCGGCTCGCTCGGTACTCGGCGGCCCGGGCGGCGAGCGCGTTCTGCAGCTCGCGCACGGGGAGCGGCTGCTGGAGCGTCTTGCGCTGGCGCAGCTGCAGGGTGACGAACGTGTTGTCGCCGGCGATGGGGCGCGCCTCGATCATGCCGACGCGGTGCAGCGGGTCGCCGAGCACCGAGTAGTCAGGCAGCACCGTGACGCCGACGCCCTCGGCGACGAGTGCCTTGCCCATCTCGGCACCGTCGGTGCTGTGCGCGGCCGGCGGCACCTCGGGCCCGAAGGCGCGGTGCACGAAGCGGTGCATGACGTAGCCGGCGCGCATCATCACGAAGCGCTCCTGGCGCAGCTCGTCCAGGGTGACCTGGGGGCGCGCGGTGAGCGGGTGCCCCGCCGGCAGTACGGCGACCGGCCGGCCGTGCAGCAGGTCGATCCCGTCGAGCCCGATCGGCGGGTCGTCGCCGTCGAGGACGTTGACCAGGCCCAGGTCGAGGGTGCCCTCGGCGAGCGCCTCGTCGATCTGCGCCTGCTGGAGCGTGAGCACCTCGACGGTGGTGCCGGGGTGGCGCTCCTGGAACGAGCGGACCGCGGGGACCAGCAGGGTCGAGGTCGCCGCGTGCACCGTGCCGACCCGGATCACCCGGGTGTCGGTGCGCTGGTCGCCGGCCGCGATCTTGAGCCGGTCGACGGCGGCGAGCACCTCGACCATGTAGGGGAGCAGCTCGCGACCCTCCCGGCTGATCCGGGCACCGGAGCGCCGCCGGTCGAGGAGGGTGACCCGCAGCTCGCGCTCGAGCTTGGTGAGGGCCTCGCTCAGCGCGGGCTGGGAGAGGTGGAGCTTCTCGCTCGCCCGTCGCAGCGATCCGTGCTGGGTGACGGCGGCGAGGTACTCCAGCTGTTCGATCCGCATCGGTGCTCCCTTTCACGTCCATCGGTGACGCCGTGGGCCGGGGCCCTTGAAGACGACCAATAGTGCAGTAAGTCTGTAGACAAACAGTAACACGGACCCGCTCACCCGACCCCCTCGTCTCAGGAGCCCTCTCATGACCGCTGATCTCACCGTCCCGGCCGGCACCGCCGCCGGCGGGTGGACCGACCGCCCCACCACGCCCGACGGCTGGCTCGACCGCGCCCGGCAGGTGGCGACCACGCTCGCGGCGGACGCCGTCGCGCGGGACCGGGCGCTCGCCGTACCGACGGGGGAGGTGCGGCTGCTCAAGGAGTCCGGCCTGGTCACCCTGCTCGGCCCGGTCGAGCACGGCGGCGCCGGCCAGGACTGGACGACGGCGCTGCGCGTGATCCGCGCGGTCAGTGCCGGCGACGGGTCGATCGGGCAGCTGCTCGGCTACCACTACCTGTGGTTCTGGGCGGTCCGCCTGGTCGGCACCCCCGAGCAGATCGCCGTGGTCGAGGAGCAGGCCACCCGCGAGCAGTGGTTCTTCGGCGGCGCGGTCAACCCGCGTGACGCCGACCTGGTCATCGCCGACGAGGGCGAGACGCTCGTGTTCCGGGGCGAGAAGTCGTTCTCGACCGGCGGCCGCGTCTCCGACGTCACCGTGCTCGAAGGTGTCATCGAGGGCACCGACCGGCACGTCTTCGCCATCGTCCCGACCGACCAGCCGGCGATCCGGTTCAAGGGCGACTGGGACACGCTGGGCCAGCGGCTCACCGAGAGCGGCGGCGTCGTCATCGACGGCGTGCGGGTGCCGTGGGAGGCGGCGGCCGGCTACGTGCGCACGGACGCCGGCTGGGAGTTCCGGCCGCGGGTCTACAACACCCTCAACGTGCCGCTCATCCAGCTGATCTTCGTCAACCTCTACCTCGGCATCGCCGAGGGCGCGCTGGCCACCGCGGCGACGTACACGCGGGACCGGACGCGACCCTGGCCCTACACGCCCGACGTCAAGGAGTCGGCGAGCCAGGAGTTCTACATCCTGGAGACCTACGGCGACCTGCGCGCCAAGCTCTGGGCCGCCGAGGCGCTCGCCGAGCGCGCCGCCACCCTGATCGAGGCGATCAACGCGCACGCCGACACGGTCACCCCGCAGGAGCGCGGCGAGGCCGAGGTCGTCATCGCCGCGGCCAAGCAGGTCGCCATCGACGTCGGGCTCGAGGTCGCCACCCGGGTGTACGACGTCACCGGCGCCCGCGCCACCGCGAGCAGCGTCGGCCTCGACATCCACTGGCGCAACCTGCGCACGCACAGCCTGCACGACCCGATCGCGCACAAGCGGGCCGAGGTGGGCCGCTACGCGCTGCTCGGCGAGCTGCCCGCGCCGTCCTGGTACACGTGAGGGGCCCGCGATGACCTTCTCTGAGCTCTTCGCCGAGATCGGCGCCGGCGCGCTCCAGCGCGAGCTGGACGACGTCCTGCCCGACCAGGAGGTGCGCCGGCTCAAGGAGGCCGGCTTCGGGGCGCTCCGCGTCCCGACCCAGTACGGCGGCCGCGGGGCCTCGATACCCGAGCTCACGCAGCTCTGGATCGACCTCGCGGCCGCAGACAGCAACCTGCCCCAGGCCCTGCGCGGGCACGCCGCGCTGGTCGAGGACCGGCTCTGGCAGCACGCGCAGGGCGCCGACCAGCGGGTGTGGTTCGAGCGGTTCGCGGCCGGCGAGATCGCCGGCAACGCCTGGTCCGAGGTCGGCGCGACGGCGATCGACACCCAGCAGACCGTGCTGACCGGGCAGCGCGACGGGAGCTACCTGCTCAGCGGCAGCAAGTTCTACACGACCGGCACGATCTACGCCGAGTGGGCCGACGTCTACGTGCGCCGCGAGCGCCCCGGTCACGAGCCGGACTTCGCGATCGCGCTCGTCGACACCCGCGACCCCGAGGTCACCGTCTCCGACGACTGGGACGGCTTCGGCCAGCGCGGCTCCGGCAGCGGGACGACGACCTTCGCCGCCGCGCCGGTGCCGGCCGAGCACGTGCTGGCCTTCGGGGAGCGCTTCCCGTTCCAGACCGCGCTCTACCAGCTCAACCTGCTCGCCGTGCTGACCGGCATCGGCAAGGCGGCGCTGCACGACTTCGCCACCCGGGTGCGCGAGCGGGAGCGCAACTACTCCCACGCCAACGCCGCGCGGGTGCGCGACGACCCGCAGGTGCTGGCCCGGATCGGCGAGGCCTCCGCCGCCGTGTACGCCGCCGAGGCGGCCACGCTCCGGGTCGCCGGTGCCGTGCAGGCCGTCGCCGACCTGGCGCCGGTCGCGTCCGGCGAGCCGGAGCGGGTGGCAGCGGCCAACGAGGCCGCCGAGATCGAGTCCTCCCAGGCGCAGGTCGTGGTCACCGACCTGGTGCTCGGGCTGACCTCGGCGCTGTTCGACACCCTCGGCGCCTCGGGCACCGCGCGCTCGACCGGCCTGGACCGGCACTGGCGCAACGCGCGCACGGTGGCCTCGCACAACCCGCGGATCCTCAAGGCCCGCGTGGTCGGCGGGCACCTCGTCAACGGCACCCCGCCGCCGTACGCCTGGGCGATCGGCCGCACCGCGCGCCCCGGCGCGGAGGCGGGCGCGAGCGCAGGGTGAGAGGTCCTGCCTATCGCGGGGTCGTCGGTTCCACGGGACCGGCGGCCCCGCTCCGTCTTGCGTGCCCGCGTCTATCCGCTAATGTCTATTGAACTACTCGACTTATCCACCGGAGACAGCCATGACCGACCAGCAGCCCTTCGACATCGAGGCCTTCGCCGAACCGCTCAAGTTCGCCTACTGGGTGCCCAACGTCAGCGGGGGACTCGTGGTGAGCAAGATCGAGCAGCGCACCGACTGGAGCTATGACTACAACGTCCGGCTCGCCCGTCTCGCCGAGAACAACGGCTTCGAGTACGCCCTCACGCAGGTGCGCTACATCGCGTCGTACGGCGCGGCGTACCAGCACGAGTCGACGAGCTTCAGCCTCGCGCTGCTGCTCGCGACCGAGCGGCTCAAGGTGATCGCCGCGGTGCACCCCGGCCTGTGGCAGCCCGGAGTGCTCGCCAAGCTGCTCGCCACGGCCGACCAGATCTCCGGCGGCCGGGCCGCCGTCAACGTCGTCAGCGGCTGGTTCAAGGACGAGTTCACCAAGCTCGGCGAGCCGTGGCTCGAGCACGGCGAGCGCTACCGCCGGGCCGAGGAGTTCATCCGCTACGTCCGCGAGATCTGGACCTCCGAGCAGGCCGAGCTCAACGGCGACTTCTACCGGCTCCACGACTTCGACCTCAAGCCCAAGCCGGTCGCCGTCGAGGGCCGCCCGCACCCGGAGATCTTCCAGGGCGGCAACTCCACGGACGCCCGCGGCATGGCCGGCCGGGTCTCCGACTGGTACTTCGCCAACGGCAACACCCCCGAGGGCATCTCCGAGCAGATCCAGGACGTCACCGACGTCGCGACCGTGCACGGGCGCACGGTGAAGTTCGGGCTCAACGGCTTCTTCATCGGCCGCGACACCGAGGCCGAGGCCCGCGACGTGCTGCGCGAGATCGTCGACAAGGCCGACCGCGAGGCGGTCGAGGGCTTCGGCGCCGCGGTCAAGCAGGCCGGTCAGTCGACCGGCGACAAGAAGGGCATGTGGCAGGACTCCGAGTTCGCCGACCTCGTGCAGTACAACGACGGCTTCCGGACCGGCCTGATCGGCACGCCCGAGCAGATCGCCACCCGGATGATCGAGTACAAGAAGCGCGGCGTGAACCTGTTCCTGCTGGGCTTCCTGCACTACCTCGAGGACGTCGAGTACTTCGGCCGCGAGGTGCTGCCCCTGGTGCGCGAGCTGGAGGCGGCCGAGCTGGAGCGCGTCGGATGACGATCGCCGCACCCACCCACCGCACCGGGCACACCGCCGACTCGGCGATCGCGACGGCCACCGACCTGGCCGCGCGCTTCGCCCGGGGCGCCGCCGTCCGCGACCGGGAGCGGATCCTCCCGGTCGCGGAGGTCGAGGAGCTCTCGGCGTCCGGCCTGCTCGCCATCACCGTGCCGGTCGCGCACGGCGGCGCGGGTCTCGGGGCCGAGGTGCTGGCGGAGGTGGTGCGGCTCATCGCGACCGGCGACCCGAACCTCGCGCAGATCCCGCACAGCCACTTCGTCTACGTCGCCGCGCTGGTCGAGCAGGGGAGTCCCTCGCTGCAGGAGCACCTGCTCGGCGAGGTCCTGGCCGGCAAGCGCTTCGGCAACGCGCAGTCCGAGATCCGCAGCCGCCACGTCCGCGACCACGCGACCACGCTGCGCCCCGACCCGGAGCGCCGCGGCGACTGGCTGCTGGAGGGCGACAAGGGGTACGCCACCGGTGCCCTCTTCGCGCACTGGATCCCCGTCCTGGCGCACCTGGACGACGACGGCCCGCTCCACGTCGCCTGGGTCGAGCGGGACGCCGACGGCGTCGCCGTCGTCGACGACTGGGACGGCCTCGGCCAGCGGGTGACCGCCAGCGGCACGGTCCGGCTGCGCCGGGTCCGGGTCGCCGGTGACCGGGTGATGCCGTACCACCTGACCTTCGAGCGCCCCCAGGTGTACGGCGCCTTCGCCCAGCTGCTCCACGCCGCGATCGATGCCGGCATCGCGCGCGCCGCCGTACGGGAGGCGGGGACGTTCGTGACCACCAAGAGCCGGCCCTACCCCGACGCCATGGCGCACTACGGCACCGAGCGCGCGGCCGACGACCCGCTCGTCGTCCAGGCGTTCGGCGAGGTCGAGCTCCAGGTCCGGGCCGCCGAGGCACTCGTCGCCGAGGCCGGTCGCGCCGTCGACCGGGCCCGCGCCCGGCTCACCGCGCAGAGCGCCGCCGAGGCCAGCCTCGCCGTCGCCGCGGCCCGGGCCTCGACCACCGCCGCCGCGGTCGACGCGGGCAGCCGCCTCTTCGAGGTCGCCGGCACCCGTTCGGCCATCGCCTCGCTCGACCTCGACCGGCACTGGCGCAACGCCCGTACCCACACCCTGCACGACCCGGCGGCGTGGAAGGTCCACCACCTCGGCCGGCACGCCATCGACGGCACCCTGCCGCCCAACCACGGCCAGATCTAGGAAGTAGAGCGCATGTCCCTGAAGTTCCACTGGTTCCTGCCCACCAACGGTGGCGACGGCCGGCACGTCGTCGGCGGCGGTCACGGCGTCAACCCCGGCCAGGCCGGGCGTCCTGCGGACGTGGCGTACCTGACCCAGGTCGCCCGGGCGGCCGAGGACAACGGCTTCGAGGCGGCGCTCACCCCGACCGGCGCGTGGTGCGAGGACGCCTGGCTGACCACCGCGATGCTCAGCCAGACCAGCGAGCGGCTGAAGTTCCTCGTCGCGTTCCGGCCCGGCATCGTCGCGCCCTACCTCGCCGCGCAGATGGCGGCGACCTTCCAGAACCTCTCCGACGGACGGCTCCTGCTCAACGTCGTCACCGGCGGCGAGAGCCACGAGCAGCGGATGTTCGGCGACTTCCTCGACAAGGACGAGCGCTACGAGCGCTGCGGGGAGTTCCTCGAGATCGTGCGCCGCCTCTGGACCGGCGAGACCGTCGACTTCACCGGCAAGCACCTCTCGGTCGAGGCCGCCAAGCTCGGCCAGATCCCCGACCCGGTGCCGGACATCTACTTCGGCGGCTCCTCGCCCGCGGCCGGCCTCGTCGCCGCCGAGCACGCCGACGTCTACCTGACCTGGGGCGAGCCGCCGCAGGCCGTGGCCGAGAAGATCGCGTGGGTCCGCAGGCTCGCCGCCGAGAGCGGCCGCGACCTCGACGCCCGCCCGATCCGGTTCGGCATCCGGATGCACGTCATCACCCGTGACACCGCCGAGGAGGCCTGGGCCGAGGCCGACCGGCTGCTCGCCGGGATCGACCCCGCCGCGATCGCGAAGGTCCAGGAGGGCCTGCGCCGCAGCGAGTCCGAGGGCCAGCGCCGGATGCTCGACCTGCACAGCGGCAGCACCGCCGACCTGGAGATCTACCCCAACGTCTGGGCCGGCGTCGGCCTGGTCCGCGGCGGGGCCGGCACCGCGCTCGTCGGCAGCCACGAACAGGTCGCCGACCGGATCGCCGAGTACGCCGACCTCGGCCTCTCCGAGTTCGTGCTCTCGGCCTACCCGCACCTCGAGGGCGCCTACTGGTTCGGCGAGGGCGTGCTGCCGATCCTCGCCGACCGCGGCCTGTGGAAGTACGACGGCCCGCGCCGCCGGGTCAGCGCCTCCGTGCCGTTCGGGGCCGTCGGGCGATGAGCACCGCGGTCCTGGTCGGCAACCCCAAGGCAGCGAGCCGCACGCTGTCCGCGGCACTCCACCTGCACCGCGAGCTCGTCGGTGCCGAGCCGGACCTCGTCGTCGACCTGGCCACCCTCGGCGCCGCGCTGATCGACTGGACCGACCCGGCCGTCGACGACCTCGTCGCGCAGGTGGGGCGGGCGCGGCTGGTCGTCGTCGCGTGCCCGACCTACAAGGCGACGTACACGGGGCTGCTCAAGCTGTTCCTCGACCGGTTCGCGGTCGGGCAGCTCGGCGGGGTCGCCGTCCCGCTCATGCTCGGGGCGGGACCGGCCCACGCGCTCGCGCCCGAGCTCGGGCTGGCGCCGCTGCTGACGCACCTGGGCGCCGTCGTACCGGCGGGTGGGCTGTACGTCCTCGACCGGGCGCACGACGATCCCGCGGCCTACGCCGACTGGCTCGGCCGGGCCCGCCCCGTCGTCGACCGCCTCCTCGCCGCGTGAGCGCGGCGGGACCCTCCCCGCGCCGGGTCGCGCTCGCGGCCGCGGTCGGAGCGACGATCGAGTGGTACGACTTCTTCCTCTACGGCACCGCCGCGGGACTGGTCTTCGACAAGCTCTACTTCAACGGCCTCAGCGGCACCGCGGCGACCTTCGCGGCCTTCGGCACCTTCGCCGTGGGCTTCCTCGCCCGCCCGGTGGGCGGGCTGGTCTTCGGCCACTTCGGTGACCGGATCGGCCGCAAGGCGATGCTGATCTGGACCCTCGGCATCATGGGCGCCGGGACCGCACTCATCGGCCTGCTGCCGTCGTACGACAGCATCGGGGTGCTCGCGCCGATCCTGCTCGTCGTGCTGCGGATCCTCCAGGGCATCGGCGTCGGCGGCGAGTACGGCGGCGCCGTGCTCCTCGCCGTCGAGTTCGCGCCGCCGGAGCGACGGGGCTTCTTCGGCAGCTTCGCGCACATCGGCGTCCCGGGCGGGCTGTTCCTCGCGTCCGGCGCGTTCGCGCTGGCCAGCCGACTGCCCGAGGAGCAGTTCCTCGCGTGGGGCTGGCGGGTGTGCTTCCTGCTGAGCATCGTGCTGCTCGCGATCGGGGCCTGGATCCGGCTGTCGGTGATGGAGACCCCCGCCTTCCGCGAGGTGCAGCAGCGCAAGGAGGTCAGCGCGATGCCGGTGCGCGAGCTGTTCCGCAACCAGCCGCGCACGCTGCTGCTCGGCATGGGCACCCGCTTCGTCGAGGGCTTCACGTTCAACCTCTACTCGGTGTTCCTGCTGGCGTACGCCGTCAACACCGTCGGCGTCGCGAAGTCGCTCGTGCTCAACGCGATCATGGTCGGTGCGGTGCTCGGCGTCGTGCTGACGCTGGTGTCCGGGGCGCTGAGCGACCGGTTCGGCCGCAAGCCCGTCTACCGGATCGGCGCCCTGCTGGGGCTGGCCCTGGCGTTCCCGGTCGCGGCCGCCGTGCAGTCGGGCGGCGGTCTCGCCGTCAGCGCGGCCTTCATCGGCGGGTTGGGCCTGGTCTACGGCACCGTCTACGGTCCGCTCGCCGCGTTCTGGAGCGAGCTCTTCGACACCCGCTACCGCTACTCGGCGCTGAGCGCGCTCTACCAGCTCTCCGGCGTCGTGGCGTCCGGACTGACCCCGCTCATCGCGGCCTGGCTCGTCACCCTCGGTGGGGACTCGTTGTGGCTCGTCGCCGGCTACAACGTCGCGGTCGCGCTGCTCAGCCTGACCTGCATGGCGCTGCTGCCCGAGACCCGCGCCCGGGACCTCACGGTGTCGCCGCCGCGGGAGGGCTCGTCGGCGGGGGCGTCGGGTCCGTCGGGGCCGTCGGTCCGGCCGGCCGGCGGCCGGCACGCCGCCGCAGTGCCCACGCCAGCGGAGCGCCCAGCAGCGCGAGCACGATGAGCCAGGGGAGCGCGAACCCGAGCACCAGGGCGGCGCCGCCGAGCCCGTCGACGAAGGCGTCCCAGCCGCGCTCCAGGCCGCCGAGGAAGCCGCCCTTGTCGTCGTCGCCGTCGTCGTCCTTCTGCGCCGGCTGCTGGATGTAGACGCTCACCGTCGACATCCCGGTCTGGTCCGCCAGCCACTTCTGCCGCGACACCAGGGCGTCGAGGTCGGCCTGGCGGCGGGCCAGCTGGGTCTCGACCGCGACCACCTGCTCGATCGTCTCGGCGCGGGCCAGGAGCGTCTCGATCCGCTCGACGCTCTTGCGCTGCGCGCGGATCCGCGCCTCGACGTCGACGACCTCGCCGGTCACGTCCTCCGAGCTCGTGCTCGAGTCGGTCAGCGTCGCGACGTCCTCGAGCGCGGTGACCACCTCGTCGAACTGGGCCGCCGGGACCCGCAGCACCAGCCGCGCCGAGGCGACCTCGCCCTTGTCGCCGGTCACCGTCTCCTGCTCGCTCACCGAGCCGCGGAAGCGGTCGACGATCTTGCGGACCTCCAGCCGGGTCCGCGCGACGTCCTTGTCCTCCAGGGACACGGTGCCGGTCGAGATCACCGCGGGCGTCGTGGCTTCGTCCTGCTGACCGGGGCTCGCGGGGGCGCCGGCCGCCGGATCGGCGTCGGCGGCGGACTCCTGCTTGCTCAGCGTGCCCAGGTCGCCGGCCTCCGGCGCGTCCCGGGTCGCGGCGACGGCGGCGCGGCCGCCGCTGGACCCGTCGGCGTCGGCGCTGTCGGAGTCGCCGCCGGAACCGGCGCAGGCGGCCAGCGAGACCACGGCGGCCGCACCGGCGAGGGCGAGGGTCAGTCGGGAGCGGGTCTGCTTCATGCGGGTCCGACGCGCCCGCCGGTGGTGCGGTTCCCTACGGCAGCAGAGCCGCGGCCGCGCGGGCCGAGGCGATGGTGGCCGGGATGCCGACGCCGTCGTACGCAGCGCCGCACACGGCGAGCCCCGGGACGGCGGCGACCGCCGTACGGATCCGGGCGACGCGGTCGGCGTGACCGACCCAGTACTGCGGCAGTCCGCCGCCCCAGCGCTGCACCACGACGTCCTCCGCCGGTACGGCGAGCGGCAGCCCGGTCGCCGCCGCGAGGTCGGCGCGCGAGGCCGCGACGAGCTCGGCGTCGGGCACCTGCAGGACGTCGGCCTCGCCGTAGCGCCCCAGCGAGGTGCGCAGCACCAGCAGCCCGGCGCCGGTCCGGCGTACCCACTCCCACTTGGCGAACGAGAACGTCGCCGCCTTGACCCGGCGCCCGTCGACCGGCGGCACCAGGAAGCCGGAAGCCCCGACGTCGAGCGCCTCCGCCACCGCGGGGTCGTCGGCGCGGAAGGCGAACGTCGCGAGCGCGACCGACGCGTACTCGATCGCCGCCAGCTCCTCCGCCGCGGCGGGCGCGATGTCACCGAGCAGCCGGGCGGTCGGCGCGGCGGGCGTGGCCAGCACGAGCAGGTCGGCGGCCTCGTCGCCGCCGGGGGTGGCGACCACGAAACCCGCGCCGGTACGGCGGATCGCGGTCACCGGGGCGTCGTACCGGATCGCGCAGCCGGGCCGCCCGGCCACGTCCTCGGCGAGCGCGGCGGGCAGCCGCCACATCCCGCCGTCGACGGCGGCGAACACGGGCGGCGCCTCGGCCGGCGGCGGTGGCAGCACGACCTCGTCGCGGACGAGGAGGTCGAGGAGCTGGGGCGCGGCGGAGCGGGTGGAGATGCGGCGGGCCTGGCCGGCGTACACACCGCCGAGGAGGGGCTCGACGAGACGATCGACCACCTCGTCGCCGTACCTCTGGGCGACGAGGTCGCCGACCGCGATGTCACCCCCTGGGACGAAGTGCGGCAGTTGCTGGTCCGAAGCGCGACTCATGCCCTCGGCCGAGAGGATCCCGGACGCCGCCAGCTCGTCGAGGTCGACCGGCGCGCCCATCACCGTGCGCGGCAGCCGGCGCAGTGCCTCGCGGGTCCACACCCGCGAGCTCGCCGCCGTCGGGTGGACCAGCGGGAGGCCCAGCGCATCCGCCAGCGCGATCCCCTCGGGACGCCGGTACAGCATCGCCTCGGCACCGACGTCGACCGTCGCCCCCGCGACCTCCGCGGAGCGCAGCTTGCCCCCGGCCCGGTCGGTCGCCTCCAGCACGAGTACGTCGTGCCCCGCGGCGGCGAGATCCCGCGCCGCCGTCAGACCCGCGATCCCGGCACCCACGACCACCGCTCGGCTCACGGGTCCAGCCTGCCAGAGCACCCACCCTGCGTCCTCGAGGGGTGAACCCTGCGCTCTCGGCGCCTGAACCCCGCGACCTCGGCGGGCCAACCGTGCGACTTCGGGGGGCCAACTGTGCGACTTCGGCCGCCGGAACGTGCTCCTTCGGCGGTCCTGGGAGGTGTGCCGGGTTGTCCCTGTCCCGCGGGACAACCGGCCCGGCACGGTGCTCCCATGACCGCACAGACGCATGTTCCCCCGACCGCCCTCGACCGCGCAGAACCGGGCGACCGGCCGGCCACCTCCCCGCCGACGCGGTGGGCGCTGGCCGGGCTCGGCGCCGGGATCGCCGGCCTCGGTGTCGTCGTGTCGACCTCCATGGTCGACGCCGTGTACGACGAGAAGCTCCAGGGCGACGCCCCGGCGATCGCCGACAAGCTCGGTGACCAGGTGCCGCAGATGGTCGCCTTCCACCTGTTCGCGATGGTCGGCGCGGTGCTCATGATCATCTTCGCGGCGGGGCTGTTCCGCCGGCTGCGGGCGACGACGGGGGCGGACAGCGTGCTGCCGCTCGTTGCGTTCTCCGGCGTCCTCGTCACCGCGATCATGCTGGTCGTCGGGTCGGGGCTCGACACCGAGTTCATCTTCGCCGCGAGCGAGCCGGGCATCGTCGCCCCCGAGAACGCCGCGATGTTCAACCACTGGCTCGGCACCATCCCGTGGTGCTGGGGGCTGCTCGGGCTGTCCGGGATCACGCTGTTCGCGGCCGCGCGCCGGGGCGGCGTCCCGCGCTGGATGGGGCTGGTCGGCCTGCTCGGCGGCGGCCTCACCCTCCTGCTCGGCATCTCGCCGCTGCAGTACATGGCCGGGATGACCGGTCCGCTCGGCCTCATCGTGATCGCGCTCGGCTTCCTGGCCGGGGACAAGGCCTACCGCGGCCGCGCGTGAGCCGAGTGAGGAAATCCGCCGGTCCGGCCTGTGGGGGGCCGGACCGGCGGCACAATGTGCCGGTGCAGCCCGAGCCCCGGTACGACGACGCGCGCCCCCGCGGCCTCCAGGTCGCGGGCGTGCTCGTCATCCCGGCCCTCTGCGTCGTGCTGCTCCCCGTCGCCGCGTGGATCGACATGGGCGCCCCCGACCGCGGTCCGGGGGTCGACATCGCCGGCGGCCCGGGCTGGCCCTGGGTCGTGGACGGCGTCGTGCTCGGCGCCCTCGCCTCGGTGATCCTGTGCCACGACCGCAAGCAGCGCTTCGGCTGGGTGCTCGCCCTCTTCGGCCTGTTCTGGGCACTCGACGGCTTCTCGCAGAGCTACGTCCACGCCGGGCTGACCGCCGACCACGCCTGGCCGGGCATGACGTTCATGCTGTGGTTCCTCGACCGCTTCGCGTCGTACCTGACCTCGGTGGTCGCGGTGCTCCTGCTCGTCTTCCCGACCGGTCGCTTCCTGCCCGGGCGCTGGACGCCGGCCTCCTGGTGCGCGGTCGGCGTGCTCGGTCTCAGCGGGCTGCTGATCATCGTCGCCCCCGCCGAGGACGAGCAGCGCTCCGGGATGCTGCCCCCCGGCGTCGACCAGGACCCGACCACCATCCACGCCTTCGCCGGCCACGGCCCGGAGCTGGTCTCGCTCGGCATCACGCTCGGGGTGGTCGGCTTCTTCTTCTCGCTGCTCACCGTGGTCGTGCGCTACCGCCGCTCCGAGGGCCTGATGCGCGACCGGATGCGCTGGCTGCTGTGGAGCGTCCTGGTCATCGTCGTCTCGATCGTCGTCACCGTCGTCGCCGAGGTCCCGGGCGCCGACTACACCGGCGCCTTCCTCGCCACCGTGCTGCCGCCGGCCGCGATGACGGTCGCCATCGTGCGCCCCCAGCTGGTCTCGATCCAGGACCTGCTCAGCCGCACCCTCGTCCTCGCCGCGCTGGTCACCGTCCTCGTCCTCGCCGACGCCGCCGTGCTCGGCCTGCTCACCCTCGTCCTCGACGACGCGCTCACCCAGGCCCAGGTCGTCACCGTCGTGCTGCTCGTCGCGGTCCTGCTCTACGGACCCCTGCGCAGCCGCCTCTCCGCCGCCGTACGACGGCTGATGCTCGGCGAGCGCGGCAACCGGTACGACGCCGTGGCCGGCCTCGCCTCCACCCTCGAGACCACCGACGACAGCACCGAGCAGCTCAGCGCCGTCGCCCGCGCGGTCGCCTCGGCGTTCGGCGTCCCCTTCGTCAGCGTCGAGGTCGACCGCGGTCACGGCGAGCGCCTCGTCACGACGTACGGCGAGCGCCCGGCGCAGGTGCGCACCCTCCCGATCACCTACCGCGACGTCACCATCGGCCGCCTCGTGCTGCCCGCCCGCGGGCTGCGCAGCCGGCTGAGCGTGCGCGACGAGGAGCTGCTCGGCGACCTGGTCCGCCAGGCCGCCACCGCGGCCCGCACCAGCCAGCTCGCCGAGGAGGTCCAGCGCAGCCGCGAGCGGCTCGTCACCGCTCGGGAGGAGGAGCGCCGCCGGATCCGCCGCGACCTCCACGACGGGCTCGGCCCCGCGCTCAGCGGCATCGTCTTCCAGCTCGAGGCCGCCCGGATGACCGTCGAGCGCGACCCGGCCCGCGCCCGGGACCAGGTCGAGACGGTGAGCGCCCAGGTGCAGGAGGTCGTGGCCGACGTACGCCGGCTCGTGCACGACCTGCGTCCGCCCGCCCTGGACGACCGTGGTCTGGTGGGTGCGCTGCGCCAGCAGGCCGAGTCGCTCGACGTACCGCTCGACGTGGTGGCGCCCGACGACCTCCGGCTGCCCGCCGCGGTCGAGGTCGCGGCGTACCGGATCGTGGGGGAGGCGCTGACCAACGTCGCCCGTCACGCCGCCGCCTCCCAGGCCCGGCTCGGCCTCGCCGTCACCGACGACACGCTCGTCGTCGAGCTCGCCGACGACGGCCGCGGCATCTCCGCCGACCGTGCCGCCGGCGTCGGCCTGGTCAGCCTGCGCGAGCGTGCCGCCGAGCTCGGCGGCACCACCACGATCAGCTCACCCCCGGACGGCGGCACCGTCGTCCGGGCCCGCCTTCCGCTGAGGAGCCCCGCATGACCAGCCCGATCCGTGTCGTCGTGGTCGACGACCACCAGATCGTCCGCGACGGCCTCACCGCGCTCCTCACCGCGCTCGACGGGATCGAGGTCGTCGGCTCGGCCGACGACGGCCGCGAGGCCCTGCACGTCGTCGAGGAGACCGCCCCGGACCTCGTCGTGATGGACATCCAGATGCCCCACCTCGACGGCATCGAGGCCACCCGCTTCCTCACGGGCCGCGACCCCGCGCTGCGCGTGGTCATGCTGACCATGAACGAGGACGACGACACGATCCTCAGCGCGATCCGCGCCGGTGCCTGCGGCTACCTGCTCAAGGGCGCGGGCGCCGACGAGGTCCAGCACGCGATCCGCTCCGCCGCGGCCGGCGGCATGGTCTTCGGTGCCAGCCTCGCCGCCCGCATCGCCGCCCTCTTCGCCGGCGCCACCCCCGCCGCCACCGCCGAGGACGAACCCTTCCCCGAGCTCACCGAGCGCGAGCGCGACGTCCTCCAGCGGATCGCCGCGGGACGCAGCAACGACGAGATCGCCGGCGAGCTCTACGTCTCCAACAAGACCGTGCGCAACACGGTCTCGGCGATCTACGCCAAGCTCCACGCCACGGGTCGCGCCGACGCCATCGTCAAGGCGCGGGAGGCGGGCTACGGCCGGTAGGACCCGGGCGGCACAATGGCAGGCATGTCGGACCAGGACCCGCAGGCGCACCTCAAGACCAACGCCGCGAAGATCAACGAGCTCAACGACACCATCCGCTTCACCATGTGGTCGGTGTTCCGGCTCGAGCAGACGCTCGGCGCCGACGATGTCGTCCGCAAGCAGGAGACGGCCGAGCTCGAGACCTTCCTGGCCGACCTCGCCGCCGAGGACGTCGTCGTCCGCGGCCTCTACGACGTCGGCGGCCTCCGCGCCGACGCGGACCTGATGATCTGGTGGCACGCCGCCACCAGCGACCAGCTCCAGGACGCCTACCACCGGCTGCGGCGGACCGCCTTCGGCGCACGCCTGGCCCCGGTCTGGTCCCAGATGGCGCTGCACCGCCCGGCCGAGTTCAACCGCAGCCACCTGCCGGCCTTCCTCGCCGACGAGCGCGCCCACGCCTACGCCGCCGTCTACCCCTTCGTGCGCTCGTACGAGTGGTACCTCCTCGAGGACGCCGAGCGCCGCCGGCTGCTCGCCGAGCACGGCCAGATGGCCCGCGGGTACCCCGACGTCCGGGCCAACACGGTCCCGAGCTTCGCGCTCGGCGACTACGAGTGGATCCTCGCCTTCGAGGCCGACGACCTGACCCGGATCGTCGACCTGATGCGCCACCTGCGCGGCTCGGAGACCCGCCGCCACGTGCGCGAGGAGGTGCCGTTCTACACCGGCCGCCGGGTCGAGGTCGCCGCGCTGCTGGCCACGCTGCCCTGACCTGACCTGACCTGGCCTGACCGCCACGCCGGGATCCGGTCCTCGTTTGCAAAGTCTATCGACTTAGTCCACTATGGAGACATGACCCGTCTCCTCCCAGTCCTGCGCGGCACCCTCCGGGCGTCCGGGCTGTGTTGTCGCTGCTGTTGATCCGCACCCCAGATCCAGCACCGACCACTCCCGGAGGAACCCCCATGACCCAGCTCGCCGTCCTGCCCCTGCTCGAGGTCGTGCGCAACCACGCCGCCGACCCCGACCTGCACCACCTGCTCGACCACGACCCGTACGAGCGCTCGTGGATCCGCCTGCTCACCACCGACGACTACGAGCTCTGGCTGATCTCCTGGCCGGCCGGTGCCGCCACCGACTGGCACGACCACGGCTCGTCGTCCGGCGCCTTCACCGTCCTCGAGGGCCGGCTCACCGAGCACACCTTCGACGGCGGGCTGCGGCTCGTCGACCTCGGTCCCGGCGACGGCAAGGCGTTCGGCGCCGGCTACGCGCACGACGTCCGCAACGCCACCGACGGCCCCGCCCTCTCGCTGCACGCGTACTCGCCGCGGCTGCACACGATGACCCGGTTCAAGTTCCACGGCGACCGGCTCGAGGCCCTCGGCGTCGAGAAGGCCGGGGCGGAGTGGTGAGCACCCTCGCCACGGCCCCCGTCCCCGCCGCCGCGCCCGCGCCCGCCCGGTACGACGGCGTGGACGCCCTCCTGGCCGACGCCCGCTCCCGCCTCGACCGGATCAGCCCGCGCGCGGCCTTCCAGGAGCTCGTCACCGTCGGCCAGGTGCTCCTCGTCGACATCCGCCCCGCCGCCCAGCGCGCGATCGAGGGCGAGGTCGCCGCCTGGCTGCCCGTCCTCGTGGTCGAGCGCAACGTGCTGGAGTGGCGCTTCGACCCGCGCAGCGACGCCCGGCTCCCGGAGGCGTCGTACGACCTGCGGGTGCTGGTGCTGTGCCAGGAGGGCTACACCTCCTCGCTCGCCGCGGACGCCCTCCGCAGCCTCGGCATCGACCGGGCCACCGACGTCGTCGGCGGTTTCGCCGCCTGGCGCGCGGCCGGGATGCCGGTCGCGGGGGTCGCGGCGTGACCTGCTGAGTACGCTCGGTGTCATGGGTTACGAGGTCGAGAAGACGGACGCGGAGTGGCGCGCGGAGCTCACTCCCGAGGAGTACCAGGTGCTCCGCCAGGCCGGCACCGAGCGGGCCTTCACCGGTGAGTACACCGACACCGAGACCACCGGTGTCTACCGGTGCAAGGCCTGCCAGGCCAAGCTGTTCGAGTCGGACACGAAGTTCCACTCCGGCTGCGGCTGGCCGAGCTTCTACCAGCCGATCAGCGACACGGTGGAGTACATCGAGGACACCTCGCACGGCATGAAGCGGGTCGAGGTCCGCTGCGCCAACTGCGGCTCGCACCTCGGTCACGTCTTCCCCGACGGCTACGGCACGCCGACCGGCGACCGGTTCTGCATCAACTCGATCAGCCTGACGCTCGAACCCGCCGACCAGGCCTGACTCCGCATAGGGTCGGCGCATGGCGAAGACCGCGGCGGCGATGGTCCAGGCAGGTGACCGCGAGGTCCGGGTGTCCAGCCCGGACCGGGTGATCTACGAGGCGACCGAGCACACTCCCGAGGTCACCAAGCTCATGGTGGCCGAGTACGTCGCCGCGGCCGGCGACGCTCTGATGCGCGCGCTGCGCGAGCGGCCCACCGCGCTGGAGCGGTGGCCGTCGGGGGTCCGCGAGGGCTTCCGGCTGGCCACCGGACCGCGCGACAACGACGCCGAGGGCTTCTACCAGAAGCGGGTCCCCAAGGGCGCTCCCGACTACCTGGAGGCCGTCGAGATCACCTTCCCGTCGGGCCGTACCGCCGAGGAGATCTGCCCGACCGAGATCGCCGTCCCGGTCTGGTGCGCCCAGATGGGCGCCCTCACCTTCCACCCCTGGCCGGTCCGGCGCGCGGACGTCGACCACCCCGACGAGCTGCGCATCGACTTCGACCCGCAGCCCGGCACGACGTTCTCCGATGCCGTGCGCGTCGCCGGCGTCGCCCACGAGCTGCTCGGCGAGCTCGGTCTGGTCGGGTTCCCCAAGACGTCCGGCAACCGCGGCGTCCACGTCTACGTCCGGATCGAGCCCCGCTGGGAGTTCACCGACGTCCGCCACGCCGCCATCGCCCTCGGCCGCGAGCTCGCCCGCCGCGACGACCAGGTCACCACCGCGTGGTGGAAGGAGGAGCGCGGCGAGCGCATCTTCATCGACTTCAACCAGAACAACCGCGACCGGACGATCGCGTCGGCTTACTCGCTGCGGCCGCTGCCCGGCGCGCCCGTCTCGACCCCGATGACCTGGGCCGAGCTGGCCGGCGTCACCGACCCGCGCGGCTACAACCTCTTCACCGTCCCCGAGCGCCTCGCCGACGGCGACCCGTGGGCGGGGATCGACGACACGGCGTACTCGCTCCAGCCGCTGCTGGACCTGTGGGACCAGCAGGTCGCCGAGGGCGCGGGCGAGCTCAACTTCCCGCCGGACTACCCGAAGATGCCGGGGGAGCCGCCGCGGGTGCAGCCCAGCAAGAAGGTCGCCGAGCACTGGGACGCGGAGGGCAACCGGGTCGAGGGGACCTAGGCGGTCTCGTGCTCCAGCAGGTGCAGCACCGGTACGCCGAGCTTGCGCCGGGCCCGCGAGGTCCAGTCGACGTGGAAGAACTCCGCGACCAGGTGCGGCCGGGTCAGGATGATCGACTCCCGGCCGTCGACCTCCTTGACCTTGGCGATGAGCGCGTCGACCGGCGGCTCGGTGACGACGCTCGCCGACCCGAGGTGCGCACCCGTGGCCAGCAGCACGTCGCGGGTGGCGGCCAGGTCGCGGTCGGCCTGGTCGCGGTACTCCTCGCGCAGGGTGTCGATCTCGTCCGGTGAGGGCGTGATCGGGGGCGCGATGATGTCGGCGCCGCCGATGACGCCGAGCGAGGCCTCGACCGCCGCGGCAGCATCGGCCATCGGCAGCAGCACGTGGTAGAAGACCTCGATGGTCGGGTCGTCGTCGAGCTCCAGGTGCAGCGAGCGGACCTGGGCGGCGTCGGCGGCGGTCAGCGCCTTCTCGATGAGCAGGACGACGTCGTAGGGCTCTTCGCGGGGTGCGGACTCGCTGGTCATGGCCCCATCCTGCCCCGGCGACGGTCACCGGTCGAGGATCACCCGCCGAGGACGTCCGCCAGGTCGTAGCGCACCGGCTGCTCGAGCTGCTCGTAGCCGCACGACTCGGGGTCGCGGTCCTCGCGCCAGCGCTTGAAGTGGGCGGTGTGCCGGAAGCGGCGGCCCTCCATGGCGTCGTACTTGACCTCGATGACGCGCTCGGGACGCAACGGCGTGAACGACAGGTCCTTGCCCTGGCTCCACCGGCTCTGGGTGCCGGGCTGGCGGCCGGGGTTGGCCACCAGGAACTCCTGCCAGCGACCCCACGGGTGCTCCTCGATCGGGACGACGAGCGCCTGCAGCTCGTGCCACAGCTCGGCCCGGCGGGCCGCGGTGAAGGAGGCGCTGACGCCGATGTGCTGCAGCTCGCCGCCGTCGTACAGGCCGAGGAGGAGGCTGCCGATCAACGGGTTCTCCGGCGTGCTCGTCTTGTGCTCGCGGTAGCCGGCCAGCACCACGTCGGCCGTGCGCTCGTGCTTGATCTTGAGCATCGTGCGGGCGTTGGGGGAGTACGGCGCGCTCAGCGGCTTCGCGATCACCCCGTCGAGACCCGCCCCCTCGAACTGGTGGAACCACTCCTCGGCGACCGCCGGGTCGGTGCTCGTCCGGGTGAGGTGGCAGCGACCGCTCTCGCCGGAGAGGTGGGCGAGCGCCTCCTCCAGCGCCGCACGCCGCTCGGCGAACGGCCGCTCCAGGTACGAGATGTCGTCGAGCGCGAGCAGGTCGAAGGCGACGAAGTCCGCCGGCGTCTGCTCGGCGAGCAGGTTGATCCGCGACGCCGCCGGGTGGATCCGCTCCTGCAGCACCTCGAACTGCAGGCGCCCCTTGCCGTCCCCGCCCTGCTGCGCCACGAAGATCTCGCCGTCCAGCACGCACCGCGCCGGCAGCTCCGCCTTCATCGCCTCGACCAGCTCGGGGAAGTAGCGCGTCAGCGGCTTGGTGTTCCGGCTCGCCAGCTCGATCTCGTCGCCGTCGCGGAACACGAGGCACCGGAAGCCGTCCCACTTGGGCTCGAAGCTGAGCCCCTGGTCGTCGTACTTGGCGGGGTCGGGGACACCCGAGACGGCCTTGGCGAGCATCGGCAGGACGGGCGGCAGCACGGGGAGGTCCACGCTGCTGAGACTAGGCCTTGGCGCGCGATTCATCGGCGGAGCCGGTGACAGGATTTGAACCCGCGACCCTCTTATTACAAGTAAGACGCTCTACCAACTGAGCTACACCGGCCTGCGCCCGGCGTCCGGGCACCGCGCAATCCTAGTCAGCCCGCGCGCCGCCGTACGACGGCAGCCGCCGGTCGAGGCCGCCGCCTTCTCGCGGCCGCTTCCCGGCGTACTGACTTGTCTGGAAGTGCCCGCTCAACGGGCCGATCCGTCTCGCTGGTTGGGACGCGCGGCGCCCCACGAGCCTCATTGACAACTCTAGACATCAAAACAAGGCAACTCATGGATTTGAGAGTTGTCCAATACTTACCGTCCCGTGTCACGGGGGGTGCGAAAGGCGCACGCCCCGCGACGAAAGGGAACGGGAATGTCGCGTCTGAAGAAAGCTCTGGTCGTCAGCGTGGTCGCTGGGATGTCGGTGTTCGGCGTGGTCGTCAGCCCCGCGGCGCCGGCGTCGGCGGACAAGAACTACTGCTGCTGATCGGCTCTTGGCCGGCCTTGGTCGCCGTCGTGCGGCTGGGGCCGGCCGCCTCGATCTAGCTACCGGTCTGCAGGCCCTGGGAGATCCCGGCGCGGCGGAAGGCGTCGAGGGCGGATTCGCGGTCGCCGAGCCTGAGGAGCGTGTCGCCGAGCTCGAACCACATCTGCGCCGCATCCTTGTCGGCGCCGCTGCTGGTCAGGGTGTGGATCGCGGTCAGGAAGTGCTCGCGGGTCTGGTGAACATCGCCCCGTTCGGCCGCCAGCAGGCCGCGGAGCGCCGACTGCCACGCGCGCAGCTCGGGTGCCTCGACCGGTGTCAGTGACTCGCTCTCGTCGAGCATGTCGCTCGCGCGGTCGTCGTCGCCGAGGCTGTGCAGGACGCGGGCTGTGCAGAGCCGGTGGCGAGCAGCGTCGATGCTGGTGCCCGCCGCCCAGTCGAGCTCGACCCGGGCGCGTTCGAGCATCGCCAGGGCGCTGTCGAGGTCGGGCGGCTGGGTCTTGAGCTGGAGGGTGGCGACGTGGGTCCGGAGGCGGGCGAGCAGGTTGGTGTCGCCCTCGGTCTCGTAGATGGCCAGCGCTTCGAGCGCGAGGGGAAGAGCGCCGTTCGGGTCACCGTTCGTGTCGAGGGCGCCGCTGGCATTCCACAGCGCCGACGCCTTGGCGACGAGCAGCTCGCACTCGTCGGCCTTGTCGGCGGCACGCCGACAGAGTCGGGCGCCGTGGCGCACGTCGCCGCGGAAGAGGTACGCGGCCGCGACCGTCACGGTGAGGTGGATCGCCTCCGTCGTCTCGGCCAGCCCGAGGCTGCGGATCTCTGTTTCGGCGTTCTCGCCGATGGCGATCGCCTCGGCGAGGTCGCCGGAGTCTCGCAGGCACCGGCTGAGCGAGATCAGGTCCTCGACCCACTCCACCTCCGCCACCGGTACGACGGACACCCGCCGCAGCTCCTCGATCGCACCGTTGAGATCCCCCGAGGCCTCCAGCGCCCGCGCCCGCAGCCGCCGCGCGGCCCGATCGAGGTGCGGGGCCGTCGCCCCGGCCGCGTCGAGCTGGGTGAGGATGCGCTCGGCGGTGGTCAGGGCGCCGGCGGGGGAGCTGCTCGACAGGGAGAGGCGGGCGAGGTCGAGGTCGCCCTGCAGGTCGGTGAGGGCGTCCTGGCTCAGCCCGGTGATCAGCAGCTCGACCGATGCTGCGGTGCTCGCGGCGACGGCGGTCAGGAGGGTGAGGTCGGCGGGACGGCGGCCGTGCTCGACGTCGTCGAGGGTGGCGGGGTCGAGGCCGGTCGCGTGGGACAGGTCGGTGAGGGGGAGGGCGAAGAGCTCGCGGGCGGCGCGCACGCGCTCGCCGACGACCTTCGGATCGACCTGTTGCAGCAGGTCGGCCAGGTCGGTCGTCACGGTGGTCAAGATAGCCCGCTGGGTGGTCAGGAACGCCCGCGGATACCGCGGCAGATGCTGGCGCGGCGGTAGGCGTCGATGGCCTGCTCGGGCTCGTCGAGGGCGACGAGGATGTCGCCGAGCTCGAACCAGAGCTGGCCGATGTCGGAGCGGGAGTCGATGGCGTAGAGGAGGGCGACGGCGTCCTGGAAGTGGCCGCGGGCGCCGGGGAGGTCGCCGCGGGCGGCGCAGATCCGGCCGCGGAGGGCGGTCTGCCACGCCTGCATCTCCGGTACGTCGGCCGGGCGGGCGCGCTCGCTCTCGTCGAGGACGGCGCTGGCACGGTCGTCGTCGCCGAGCAGGTGCAGGGCGTGGGCGGTCATCAGTCGGTGGCCGGCCAGGTCGACGGCGCCGGCGGTCGACCAGTCGATCTCCTCGCGGGCCAGCGCGAGGATCTCCAGGGAACCGAGGGCGTCGGGTGGGTGCAGGGCCAGGCGGATGCTCGCGACCTGGGTCCGGAGCCGGCCGAGGTTGCGGGTGTCGCCGTGGGCGGCGAAGTACTCGAGCGCCTCGAGGGCGTCGGTGAGTGCGGCGAGGGCGAAGCCGTCCTCGTGCAGGGCGATGCTGCGGTTCCACAGGGCGGAGGCGCGGGCGAGGTGGAGGCCGAGCTGCTCGGCCTCCTCGGCGGCGCGGGTGCAGATCCGGGTGGCGTGGCCGAGGTCGCCGCGGCCGACGTACGCGCCGGCGACGGTGATGGCGAGCTGGAAGGCCTCGTCGGTGGTGGCCAGGCCGAGGTCGCGGATGGTGGGCTCGGCGTCCTCGCCGGTGGCGATCGCGCGGTCGAGGTCGCCGGCGTTGCGGTGGCAGCGGCTGAGGGAGATGAGGTCCTGGACCCACCGCAGCTCCGCCACCGGTACGGCGGTCAGGTGGTCGAGATCGGCGATGGCGCCGGTGATGTCCCCGGCCGCCTCACGGGCGGTGGCGCGCAGGCGGCGCGCGGCGCGCTCGAGGTGGGGTGCGGTGGCGCCGGCCGCGGTGAGCCGGTCGAGGACGCCGTCCGCGGTGGTGAGCGCGGCGGCCGGGCTGTGGGTGGTCAGGCCGAGCCCGGCGAGGTCGAGCTCGCCGCCGAGGTCGGTCGCCAGGTCGCCGCTCAGGCCGGTGACGAGGACCTCGGCGGTGGTGCCGGTCGCGGCGGCGACCCGGACCAGGACGTCGAGGTCGGGCAGGTGCCGGCCGTGCTCGACGTCGTCGAGGAGGACGACGCCGAGACCGGTCGACCGGGAGAGCTCGACCAGGGAGAGGGTGGCGTCGGCGCGGGCCGCGCGGACCCGGCCGCCGACGACGACGGGGCCGACCTGGGCGAGGAGCGTGCTCAGGTCGGGCGACAGGGTCGTCACGACATCCTCGGAAGCGGGGTGAGGACCGGGGCCCGCAGGCCCTGGGAGGCGCCCGCGCTGCGGAACGCCTGGAGGGCGAGCTCGTCCTCGCCGAGCGTGGTGAGGGTGTCGCCGAGCTCGAACCACAGCTGGGCGGCGTCCTTGTCGGAACCGTTGCCGACCAGCGTGTGCACGGCGCTGAGGAAGTGCTCACGGGCGCGGTGCGCGTCGCCGCGGTCGGCCGCCAGCCGGCCCCGCAGTGCCGACTGCCAGGCGCGCAGGTCGAGTGCCTCGTCCGGGGTGAGCGCCACGCTCTCGTCGAGCAGGTCGGCGGCGGTCTCCTCGTCGCCGAGACGGTGCCGGACCCGGGCGGCACAGAGCCGGTGCCGGGCGGCGTCGAGGCTGGTGGAGGGGGCCGCGTCGAGCTCGACGCGCGCGCGGTCGAGCATCGCCAGCGCGCCGTCGAGGTCGGGCGAGGGGAGCTTGAGCTGCAGGGTCACCACGTCGATCCGCAGCCGGGCCAGCAGCCGGGTCTCGCCCTGCCGCTCGTAGATGGCCAGCGCGTCGAGGGCGAGGTCGAGGCCGCCGGCCGGGTCGCCGCCGGCGTCCAGGGCGCAGCTGGCGTTCCACATCGCCGACGCCTTGGCCACCGGCAGGCCGTACTGGTCCGCCTGGTCGGCCGCGCGCCGGCACAGCCGCGCCCCGTGGCGCACGTCGCCGCGGAAGAGGTAGGCCATCGCGACGGTCACGGCGAGCTGGATCGCCTCGGTCGTCTCGGCCAGCCCCAGCCAGCGGATGGTGGTCGTCGCGTCCTCGCCGACCGCGATGGCGTCGTCCAGCTCGCCGAGCTCGCGGTGGCACCGGCTGAGCGCGATGAGGTCCTTGATCCACCCCACCTCCGCCACCGGTACGGCGCTCACCCGGCGCAGCTCGTCGACCGCCCCCGCCAGGTCGCCCAGGATCTCCAGCGCGGTCGCGCGCAGCCGCCGGGCGGCGAGGTCGAGGTAGGGCAGCGAGGCCGTGGAGAGCAGGTCGATGATCCGGTCGGCGGTCTCGAGCGCCGCCTCGGCGCTGGCGCCCGACAGCCCGAGCGACGCGTCGTCGATCCGGCGGTACAGCTCGGGCACCAGGTCGGCGGGCACGCCGAGGAGCAGGACGTCGGCGGAGGTCCAGGTGTGCTCGGCGAGGGCGCTGAGCACGAGCAGGGTGGGCCGCGCGCGGCCGGTCTCGAGGTCGGCCAGGTGGGTCGCGGTGGTGCCGACCAGGCCGGCGAGCTCGGGCAGGTCGAGCCCGGCCGTCGCGCGGGCAGCACGAATCCGGCGGCCCAGGGCCGCGGGGTCGATCAGTCGGAGGAGCTCTGTCTGCTCAGGCACCACGGGGCCCATCGTGCCGGGTACGTCCGACGTTGGGCGGGCCATCTCGAAAGTGGTGAGGCCTCTCCGGCAAGATCCGGACGGGCGTCCGGATTTTCGACCGTCCTCTGCCGCTCGGCGCGTCGCTCACGCCGGCGCCCGCGGCCCCGTGGGGCCGGCGGGCGCGTGGTGGAGGATGGCCAGCCCGGTCGCGGCGCCGGCGTGCCGGTAGGCGTCGCGGGAGGCGTCGCTGTCGCCGAGCTCCTCGAGCATCGAGCCGAGCTCGAACCACAGCTGGGCGGTGCTGGCCGCGTCGCCGGCCCCGCGCAGCGCGTCGGCGGCCCGGGTCACGCTCGCGTGGGCGGCCTCGGACTGCTGGGTGCGGAGCCGGATCTCGCCGATGAGGAGGTGCCGGGTCGCGGCGAGCGCGGGGGTGAGGCCCTCGCCCTCCGCCTTGGTGTCGCCGGCGTCGAGGAGCGCGAGGGCGGTGTCGAGCTCGCCGTCGAGCAGGAGCGCCCGGGCCAGCGAGAACCGGACGGCGGCCGCCTCGTTGCGGTCGGCGCCG
Organism: Pimelobacter simplex; assembly: GCF_024662235.1. Classification (GTDB taxonomy): domain Bacteria; phylum Actinomycetota; class Actinomycetes; order Propionibacteriales; family Nocardioidaceae; genus Nocardioides. The sequence continues at coordinate 3,743,291 of NZ_CP096276.1, read as the reverse complement.
GCGGTGGTGAGCATCCGGGTCGCGGTCTCCAGGGAGGCGCGGGCGGTCGGCAGGTCGGGGCGCTCGGCGGCGAGGAGGAGGTGGCCGGTCGTGGCGTGGTAGCGCGCCGCGGTGATCTGCTGGTCGGCCGCCTCGCTGACCCGGCGGGCGCTGGACGCGTACGCCGCGGCCAGGTTGACGTTGTTCTTCTCCAGGGCGGCGGCGCTGGCCCGGTAGTACACGGTGGCGAGGGCGAGCCCGGCGTCGTCGGGCGTGGGGGAGACCCGCCGGCAGGTGGCGACGGCGAGGTCCTGGTCGCCGCGGGCGCGGTGCGCGAGCGCGAGCGAGGTGGCCAGGCCGAGCGCGTGGTGCCCCTGGACGACGTCGTCGGCCTCGAGGACGGCGAGCGCCTTCTCGCCCAGGCCGACCGCGCCGGCGGTGTCGCCGGCCTCGACGTACAGGCCGGTCAGCGCGACCGCCGCGTCGAGCCAGCGCCGGGCGGTGACGTCGCCGTCGACGATGACCTCCAGACCGGCGATCGCCGCGTCGAGGTCGCCGCGGGCGTGCTCGGCGAGCGCGGTCAGGTAGCGGACCTTGGCGGCCACCTCGGAGCCGGTGCTGTCGTCGAGCGCGCGGCCGGCCTCGTCGAGCATGGCGAGCGCCGTGGTCGCGTCCCCGTGCTGGATCTCCCAGGCGGCGTGGTCGAGCCGGATCCGCAGCTCGGCGTACCGGTCCCGGCTCAGGCCGAGCAGCAGCTGCTCCAGCGTCACGTCGGCCTTGGCGGCGAACGCGACGATCAGGCGCAGGTCGGGCCGGCGCTCGCCCGACTCGATCCGGGAGAGGTACGCCGTCGAGGCCTCGGGGGTGGCGAGCTGGCCCTGGGTCAGGCCGGCGGCGACCCGCGCGGCCCGGATCCGTCTGCCGAGCAGGACCGGATCGATCGTGCGGCTGAGCTCCGCGAGTTCAGGTAGGACGTCCATGTAACATATTGTGTCCCGAGCGGGCACGTGATGAACCTGTGAAGATTCTAAAAATCTTCCGTCGCCTGTCGCGACCGGCGCCGCGTTCAGCGCAGGCGGGTGACCTCGAACCGCTCGTCCGGGTGCGCGATCGCCTCCTGGGCCGCGATCAGCCGCAGCTCCCGCTCGCCCGAGTCGAGGGTCGCCTGGAGCACGTCGAAGACCGACGCCGTGGTCCGGGCCAGGGCCAGCGCGGGCGAGCCCGAGGTGTGCAGGTGGGCGGTGAAGAGGGCGGCGGTGATGTCGCCGGAGCCGTTGGCCTTCATCGGCAGCCGCGGCGTGCGCACCGACCAGGCGCCCTCGCCGGTCACCGCGATCATCTCGATGACGTCGTCGGGGGCGCCGGCCCGCTCGACGGAGGTGACGAGGACGGTCGAGGGGCCCATCGCGCGGGCCGCGTCGGCCGCGTCGAGGATCGCGTCGAGCGGCGCGGGCTCGCTGAGCGCGTCGCGCCCGGTGAGGAAGCCGAGCTCGAACTGGTTCGGGGTGAGGATGTCGGCGACCGGCACGACCTGCTCGCGGATGATCGGCGGGATCTCCGGGTTGACGAAGCAGCCGGACTTGGCGTTGCCCATCACCGGGTCGCAGGTGTACGTCGCCGCGGGGTTGGCCGCCTTGACCCGGCGCACCGCGTCGACGATCACCGAGGCGACCGCGGGGGAGCCCTGGTAGCCGGAGAGCACCGCGTCGCAGGTCGCGAGCACGCCGCGCTCCTCGATCCCGGTGATCACCTCGTGCACGTCGTCCGGGTCGAGCAGGGGGCCGCGCCAGGCGCCGTACCCGGTGTGGTTGGAGAAGTGGACGGTGAAGACCGGCCACACCTCGTGTCCCAGACGCTGCAGCGGGAAGACCGCCGCGGAGTTGCCGACGTGGCCATAGGCGACCGAGGACTGGATGGACAGGATCCGCACCCGATCATCTTCGCAGCCCGGGGCGCGCGGGGCGAAGACCGCGAACACGAAACCCTTTCGTGACGAAACTAGAACGCGTTACAGTGGCCTCGCCGGGTGTCCCCCTGACCGCCCGGGCCCCCGAGGACGAAGGATGGGAAGCGATGGCCAAGCGCGCGCCGTACAGCAACGAGGCCGACTACGTGGTGGTCGGCTCGGGCAGCTCCGGGTCGATCGTCGCCGGGCGGCTCGCCCAGTCCGGCGCGAGCGTGATCCTCATCGAGGCCGGCAAGTCCGACGACAAGGGCATGCACGGCTACTTCACCAAGAAGCCCGGCATGATCGGCCCGATGCACTCCGAGCCCAAGCTCGAGAAGCTCTTCGACTGGGGCTACCGCTCGGTCCCGCAGCCCGGTCTCGACGGACGCCGGATGCCCGCCCCGCGCGGCAAGGTCGTCGGCGGCTCGAGCTCGGTCAACGGCATGGTCTACGTGCGCGGCAACCGCGCCAACTACGACTCCTGGGCGGCCGAGGGCAACACCGGCTGGGGTGCGGACGAGGTCAACGCGGCGTTCAAGCGCTACGAGGACTTCGAGGACGGCGAGAACGCCTACCGCGGCGCGGGCGGTCCGATCAAGATCACCCGCAACAAGACGCCGCAGGAGGGCACCCTCCAGTTCATCCAGGCCACCGCCGACACCCTCGGCGTCAAGGTCCTCGACGACTACAACGCAGCCGAGCAGGAGGGCATCGCGCGGATGCAGCAGAACACTGCTGACGGCCTGCGGTACTCGTCCTCGCGCGGCTACGTGCACCACCTCGCCCCGCGGACCCTCGAGCTGCAGACCGAGGTGCACGTCGCCAAGGTCGTCATCGAGAACGGCCGCGCGACCGGCGTCGAGGTCATCGACCAGGGCAAGGGCGGCGGCACCCGCCGGTTCATCAAGGCCGGCAAGGAGGTCATCCTCTCCGCCGGCTTCGCCAACACCCCGCAGCTGCTCATGCTCTCGGGCGTGGGCCACGCCGACCACCTCGCCAGCGTCGGCATCGACTGCGTCGCCGACCTCCCGGTGGGCGACAACCTGCACGACCACCTGTTCCACCCGATGTCGTTCCACGTGCCGAGCGTCCAGTACCGGGGCAACGCCTGGACGTTCTTCAAGGGCATGGCCAAGGACCTGACCCGGGGCGGCTCGTTCCTCGACAACTCGGTCTTCGAGTCGGTCGGCTTCGTGCGCACCTCGCAGGCCACCGACATCCCCGACCTGCAGCTGCACATGCTGCCGTGGGCGTACCCGAGCCCCAACCAGGACGAGCCGATCCGGCACATCCCGGACGGGCGCCCGTCCCTCACGGTGTTCTCCACCCTGATCTACCCCAAGAGCCGGGGCACGCTGCGCCTCGCCTCGGCCGACCCGACGGCCGCGCCGCTCATCGACTACGGCTTCTTCACCGACCCGCACGACGTCGAGGTGCTCGCCGAGGGCACCGAGATGATCCGCGAGATCATGGCGTCCGCGGCCTTCGGCGGCGGGGTCAAGGAGGAGATCCACCCCGGGCCGTCGATCCCCAACGGCAAGGAGCTCCGGGTCGCGCTCAAGAACCGCTCGACGTCAGTCTACCACGGTGTCGGCACCTGCCGGATGGGCATCGACGAGCGCGCCGTCGTCACGCCGGACCTCAAGGTCCGCGGCATCGAGGGCCTGCGCGTCGCGGACGCCTCGATCATGCCGAGCATCACCGGCGGCAACACCAACGCGCCGTGCTACATGATCGGCGAGAAGGCCGCCGAGATCATCCTGGGCGGCGTCAAGTGGTGAGCACGACGCGCCCCGCCTCGGTCACCGACGAGCTGCTCGAGCGCCTCGTCGCCCGCGTGCCGGGCCGCACCGGCGCGACCTGGAAGCTGACCGAGGTCTACACCGGCGAGGTCCTCGTCGAGCTGCCGCAGTCGACTCCCGAGGACATCGAGGACGCCTTCGCCCGGGCCCGCGCCGCCCAGGCCCTGTGGGCCCAGTGGCCGGTCGCCAAGCGGCTCGAGGTCTTCGACCGCGCGCACACGCTGCTCGTCGACAACGCCCACCGCACCGCCGACCTGATCCAGGTCGAGAGCGGCAAGAACCGGCGGATGGCCATCGAGGAGACCTGCGACCCGCCGATGGTGATGTCGTACTACCTCAAGCGCGCCAAGAAGCTGCTCGCACCGAAGAAGCACGGCGGCCCGGTCCCCGTCGTCTCGGGCTCCACCGAGGTGCGCGTGCCCAAGGGCGTCGTCGGCATCATCGCGCCCTGGAACTTCCCGTTCGCGACCGGCCTGTCCGACGCGATCCCCGCGCTGATGGCCGGCAACGCCGTCGTCGTGAAGCCGGACAACAAGACCGCCCTGTCGCCGCTCTTCGGCATCTCGCTGCTCGAGGAGGCGGGCCTCCCGAAGGGCCTGTTCCAGGTCGTCTGCGGCGAGGGCCCGGACATCGGCCCGACGCTGATCGACAACGCGGACTACATCATGTTCACCGGATCCACCGCGACCGGCCGGGTGATCGGCGAGCGCGCGGGCCGCAACCTCATCGGCTGCTGCCTCGAGCTCGGCGGCAAGAACCCGATGATCGTCCTCGACGACGTCAACGTCGAGGAGTGGGTCGACAGCGCGACGTTCGGCGTCTTCGGCAACACCGGCCAGATCTGCATGCACATCGAGCGGATCTACCTCCCCGAGAGCCGGTACGACGAGCTCAAGTCGGCCTTCGTGGACCGGGCGTCGAGCCTGGCCATCGGGGCGGCGTACGACTTCGGGCCGGAGATCGGCTCGCTGGTCAGCCCCGACCACCGCGACCGCGTCGCCTCGCACGTCGAGGACGCCGTCGCCCAGGGCGCCACCGTCCTCACCGGCGGCCGCTCCCGCCCCGACATCGGCCCGGCCTTCTTCGAGCCGACCGTCCTGGAGGGCGTCACCAAGGACATGCTCGCCGGCCACACCGAGACCTTCGGCCCGGTCGTCGCGCTCTACCCCTACCGCACCGTCGACGAGGCGATCCACCTCGCCAACGACACCGACTACGGCCTCAACGCCTCGGTCTGGAGCGGCGACATCGCCCGCGCGGAGGCGGTGGCCGAGCGGATCGACTCGGGCAACGTCAACATCAACGACGCGCTCGCGACGGCGTACGCCTCGAAGGGGTCGCCGTCGGGCGGCGTCAAGAACTCCGGCGTCGGCGCCCGCCACGGCGACCAGGGCCTGCTGAAGTACACCGACGCCAAGAACGTCGCGGTGCTCAAGAAGCAGGTCATGGGGCCGCGGCCGGGACAGGGCTACGACGCGTACGTGAAGCAGATGCTGAGCTCGCTCAAGCTGATGCGCAGGCTGCGGGTGCGCTAGCCGGCGGCGACGAAGCGGCGAGGAAGCGGCGAGGAAATCGTCGTCCTGCGCACCATCGACGCCGATCGGTTGACGCGAGCACGGGGCCTTCGCAGCATGGCTGTCCATGGGCCGGGTGATCGCAGGCGTCGTCGCGCTCGTCCTGCTCGCCGGCTGCGCCGGCGGTGCCGGGAGCGGTGGGAGCGGTGGGAGCAGGGAGCAGGCGCCGTCGACCGCGCCCCCGGGCTCGGTCGCGCCCGCGTGCTCGGCGGCGCCGACGAGCACGGCGCCCTTCGACTACTGTGCCGAGGCGCGTGAGTTCTCCACGCGGTTCGGTGGGCTGTTCCTGGTCCCGATGCTGAGCGATGCGGCGGCGGCCGAGGAGGGGTTCAGGGCTCTCGCGACCCGGTCGCCGCGGCGGATCCGCGACGAGTGGCGGCGGGTGGCGAGGAGCTTCGGCCACCTGGTCGACGGGCTGCGGCGCAGCGGGCTGGCGCCCGAGCGGTTCGTGGCGGCATCCCGGGGTGACCACGCCGGGCTGACCCCCGCGCAGGTTCGGGCGGTCCGGCGGGACCCCGCGGACCGGGCCGCGGTGGCGGCCGCCGAGCAACGGGCGGTCGACGATGTCGTGCGCGTGTGCGGCGTGAACCTCTACCGGAGGTCCTGAGCGGGCGGCTCAGGCGACCTGGAGCGACCGCTTCGACAATCCCATCCAGAACCCGTCGATCACCTGGTCGCCGGGCTCCGTCGGGTCGCTGGCCGCCCCGAGCGTGACGAACAGCGGCGTGTAGTGCTCGACGGTCGGGTGGGCGTAGGGCATGCCCGGCGCCTTCGACCGGTACGACGCCAGCTCGTCCACGTCGCCGCGCGCCATCGCCTCGCCGGCCCAGGCGTCGAAGTCGGTCGACCAGCCGGGGGCGTCGGCGTCGATCTGCCACGAGGTGAGGAAGGGCAGGCCGTGGGTGAGGAAGCCGGAGCCGATGATGAGGACGCCCTCGTCGCGCAGCGGCTTGAGCCGGCGGCCGATCTCCATGAGGCGGCCCGGGTCGTGGGTGGGCAGCGACATCTGGAGGACCGGGATGTCGGCGCCGGGGTACATGATCTTGAGGGGCACCCAGGCGCCGTGGTCGAGGCCGCGCGAGGCGTGCTGGTGGACCGGTTCGGTGCGGGGCATCATCGCGGCGACGCGGGCGGCCAGGGCCGTGGCGTCGGGGGTCTCGTAGGTCATCTGGTAGTACTTCGGCGCGAAGCCGCCGAAGTCGTAGACCAGCGGTGCGCCGCTCGCGGTCAGCGACAGGGGCGCGCACTCCCAGTGCGCGCTGACGATGAGGATGGCCTGGGGCCGCGGCAGGTCGCCGGCCCACGCGGCGAGCTGGCTCGACCAGAGCGGGTCGTCGAGGAGCGGGGGAGCGCCGTGCCCGATGTAGAGGGCCGGCATCCGGGTGCTGCTGGTGTCCGTCATCGTCATGTCCACCTCAATAGTTGAGACTTCAACTATATTCCGCGGAGGTCAGGCCGGCAAGGTCCAGTCGACCGGCTGGCCGCCGCGCTCGGTGAGCAGGGCGTTGACCCGGCTGAAGGGGCGGGAGCCGAAGAAGCCGCGGTGCGCCGCGAGGGGCGAGGGGTGCGGCGACTCGACCCACGGGATCGGGCCGAGGTGGGCCTTGAGCGTCTGGGCGTCCTTGCCCCACAGGACGGCCGCGACCGGGGCGCCCGCCTCGGCACGGCGCACGACGGCCTGGATGGCCGCCGCGGTGACGTGCTCCCAGCCCTGGTTGCGGTGCGAGCCGGCCACGTTGGGGCGCACGGTGAGGACCCGGTTGAGGAGCATCACGCCCTGCTCGGTCCACGCGGTGAGGTCCCCGTGCGCCGGAGGTACGACGCCCACGTCGTTCGCGAGCTCCTGGTAGATGTTGCGCAGGCTCGGCGGCAGCGGCCGGACGTCGCGGTCCACCGCGAAGGACAGCCCGATCGGGTGCGCCGGGTTGGGATAGGGGTCCTGGCCCACGATGAGCACCCGCACGCTCGCCAGCGGCGCCCGGAAGGCGCGGAAGACGTTGTCGCCGGCCGGCTGGTAGCCGTGCCCCGCGGCGTTCTCCTCGCGGAGGAACTGACCCAGCGCCGTGACGCGGTCCTCGACCGGCGCCAGCGCCTCGGCCCAGTCGGCGGCCATCAGGCCCTGGTCGACGAGATTGCTGAGAGCACCCACGGCCGGACTCTAGTGCGCCGTGAGGCGCATGGTCCCCCCAGACCCACCCTCCCGTGCGAGAGGCCGGCCGTGGTGCTGCTCCCTGCATCGGCCGTTCGGCCGGGGGCGCCCCTCTCCCTCCCAGGGGCGCCACCTCCGGCTTCACGGCGTAGCTCCGACGCGGATCTCGAGCCCGTACTGGTCCTCCGGGGGCACACCCGGCTTGGGGTGCCGGACCCGGTGGGGCTCCCTCCAGCGGATTTCGAGGTCCGCGTCGGTAAGGAAGAATCTACGGATCCGGACCAGGCCGGGAATCGGGTACGCGGCCGGGACCTGTTAGTTCTTTGGGACTATGTCCCGGTGGCGAACGGTCCGCCGGGCGTCTCGCCGAAGGGCGTCGCCGGGGGCCGGGCGAGCCGGTCCAGGAAGGCGACGAGCACGGCCTCGCGCAGCGCCGGGGGCGCGACGTCGAGCAGGGCGTTGACGGGCGCCATCCGCTCGGGCAGGCCGAGGTCGCCGTCGCTGTCGGCGAGCCCGCCGGCGGCGAGGAGCATGTCGAACTCGTCGTCGCCGAGCGTCGCCGCGTCGATGCTGCGGAGCAGGTCGGCCACGCCGGGGTCGACGACGACCGGGCCGGCGTCGCGGGCGGCGGCGACCGCCTCGGCGAGCGCGGCCACGAAGGCCGCGCCGTCGGTGGCGGCGCTGATCGCGACGTGGAGCGAGGGCGGCTGCCCGTCGTAGGAGAGCTGGGGCTGGACGAACCAGCCGCGCTCGGCCATCTCGTCGCAGACCGTGAAGACGTCGAGCGGCCCGTCGGCGGTCGCTGCGACGAGGGTGGACTCGGGGGCGGCGACGAGGGCGAGCCCGTCGAGGGCGTCGATGCCGGCCGCGACCGTGTCGGTCGCGGCGAGCGCGCGGCGGGTCAGGTCGAGGTAGCCGTCGTGCCCGATCGCCCGCACGGTCGCCCAGGCGCCCGCGACCGGTCCGCCCGAGCGGGTGGACTGGAGCGTCGGGTTGAGCATCGTGTAGCCGGGCCAGCCCGCGTGCGCGAAGTACTGCGGACGGCGTAGCGCGGGCTCGCGGTGCAGGAGCAGCGAGGCGCCCTTGGGGGCGTAGGCGTACTTGTGCAGGTCGGCCGAGATCGACGTGACGCCCTCGACCGCGAACGTCCACGGCGCGACCGGGCGGCCGAGCCGGGCGGCGTAGGGGAGCACCCAGCCCCCGATGCAGGAGTCGACGTGGCAGCGCACCCCGCGGGCCGCGGCCGCGGCGGCGATCGCGGGGACCGGGTCCACCACCCCGTGCGCGTACGACGGCGCGCTGGCCACGACCAGGACGGTGGTGTCGTCGATGGCGGCCGCCATGGCCGCGGCGTCCGCGCGGTGGTCGGCGCCGGTGGGGACCACGACGACTCGGACGCCGAAGGCGTGCCCGGCCTTGTGGAAGGCGGCGTGCACGGTGTCGGCGACGACGATCGACGGGTCGGTGACCTCGGGCCGGGCGTCGCGAGCGCCGAGCACTGCGAGCAGGCACGACTCGGTACCGCCGGAGGTGATCGTGCCGACCATCGTGTCCGGCCCGTCGACGAGCTCGCGCGCGAACGCGACGAGGTCGTTCTCCATGGTCAGCAGGCTCGGGAAGGCGGTGGGGTCGAGGCCGTTGCTGCCGGCGAACGCGGCGACCGCGTCGCGGGCCAGCGCGTCGACCTCGGCCAGGCCGGCGTCGTAGACGTAGGCGAGGGTGCGGCCGCCGTGCACGGGCAGGTCGCCCTCGCGCAGCGCTTCGAGCCGGGCGCGGATCTCGTCAGGCGTGGGCATCGGTCCGGTCGACCTCTCTCTCGTCGAGGGCATAGCCGCGCAGCCACCAGAGGCTGGCGAGCACGAGCAGGGCGGGCAGCAGCGAGAACCCGAGGGTGATCGCGGTGACCGCGGAGTCCGGCTGGACGACGCCGCCGGAGTCGCTGGAGCGGTAGGAGCCGAGCGCGAGGACGACGGCGAACAGGCCGGGCCCGAGCGCGAGGCCGAGGGTCTCGCCCGCGGTCCAGACACCGGTGTAGACGCCCACCCGCGACGAGCCGGTACGACGGGCGTCGACCGCCGCGGCGTCCGGGAGCATCGCCATCGGGAAGACCTGCACGCCGGCGTACCCGACGCCGACCAGGCCGACCGCGGCGAACACCACGGGGGCCGGCGCGTGCCCGGCGAGGACCGCGAGCGCGGCGCCGGTCGCGAGCACGAGCGAGGAAGCGACATAGCCCCGCTTCTTGCCGATCCGGCGCCCGACCGCGGCCCACGCGGGGGTGAGCAGCAGGGCGGGACCGACGAAGCAGACGAAGAGGATCGTCGAGGCGCCGTCCTTGTCGAGCACGTCGCCGGCGAGGTAGTCGACGCCGGCGAGCATGCAGCCGGTGGCGAGTGCCTGGAGCACGAAGGTGACCAGCAGCAGCCGGAAGTCCCGGGCCGCGGCGACGAGGCGGAGCTGGTCGCGCAGCGTGCCGGGCCCGGGCTCGACGACGCCGATGCGTGCGGCACGGGTGCCGCGGTAGGCGAGGAGCGCGCCGGTCAGGATGATCGCGGCCATCGCCAGGCCCATCACGCGGTAGCCGTCGCGACCGCCGATCGCGTCCCGGATCGCCGGGGCGCTGGCGCCCGCCAGCAGGATCGTGAACGCCAGGATCGCGACCCGCCAGGTCATCAGGCGGGTGCGCTCGTCGTAGGAGTCGGTCATCTCGGCCGGCATCGCGACGTAGGGCACCTGGAAGAACGCGTACGCCGTCGCGCAGGCCAGGAAGGCGACCAGGACCCAGATCGTGTCGAACACCTGCGAGCCGAGGTCGGGCCCCGCGAAGAGCAGCGCGAAGCAGACCGCGAGCACCAGGCCCGCCCGCAGCAGCCAGGGCCGGCGCGGCCCGCGCGGGTCGGTGGTGCGGTCGCTGATCCGGCCCGCGATCGGGTTGAGGACGACATCCCAGGCCTTGGGCAGGAAGACGATCGCGCCCGCCAGCAGGGCGGGGACGGCGAGCGTGTCGGTCAGGTAGGGCAGCAGCATCAGCCCCGGCACGGTGCCGAACGCACCCGTGGCGACCGACCCGGCGCCGTACCCGACCCGGACGTTGCGGGGGAGGGTCACTGCGACAGCGCCCGGGAGGCCGCCGAGGAGTGCCGCCGCTTGCGGCTCGTGCCGATGGAGGACTCGGGGGCGGTGCCGCCCGACCACTGGGTGATCCACTCGTCCATCGCGAGCCAGGTGGTCCGGCGCGCGGCCCGCCCGGTGAGCATGCCGAGGTGGCCGCCCGGCACGATCTCGAAGCGGACCTCGGGCGACTTGGTCAGCAGCGGTACGACGGCCCGGACCGCCCCGACCGGAGCGATGCCGTCGGTCGCGCCGCCGAACACCAGCACCGGCACGGTGATGTCGGCCAGGTCGATGGTCCGGTCGTCGAGCTCGAAGGTGCCGCTGGCGAGCTGGTTGCCCTTGGCGAAGCGGTGGTAGAGCTGCCCGAAGGTACGGCCCGGGTAGGCGATCATGTTGGACGTGAAGTGGTCGACCGCCTCGACCTGGGCGAGGAACTCGCGGTCGTCGACGTGGGTCGCGAGCGCGATCGGCTTGGTCACGAGCTTCTGGAAGGCCGTGAGCTGGAAGGCCCACTTCACCAGGGGCTTGGGCGCCCCTCCGAGCATCTGGTAGCCCTTGGTGATCGGGCCGTTGCCGTTGAAGAGGTTGAGCAGCGGGCGGAACGGCGCCAGCAGCGGCACCAGCGACACGTCGATCGGTGAGCCGACCACGGTGAGCGAGGCGACGGGGAGGTCGCCGGAGCGCTCGTCGGCGAGCGTGAGCATCGAGAAGATGCCGCCCAGCGACCAGCCGATCACGTGCACCGGGCGACCGCCGGCGTGCTTGGAGACCTCGCGGATCGCGGTCGGGACGACCTCGTCGATCCAGTGCTCCATGCCGAGGTTGCGGTCGCGGAACGACACCTCGCCGTACTCGACGAGGTAGGTGGGACGGCCCTCGGTCACGAAGTGCTCGACCAGCGAGCAGCCGCGGCGCAGGTCGTAGCAGCTCGACGGCGCGGCCAGCGGCGTCACCAGCAGGACCGGGTCGCCCTGCTCCTGCACGTGCCCGGCCGGGCGGTAGTGGTAGACCTCGCGCAGCGTGCCGTCGTCGATGAGCGTGCGCGGCATCGGCCGCAGGTCGGCCACGCCGCCGTAGAGCAGCTTGTGGGCGACATTGCTCGCGGCGGCCACGACCTGGTCCGGGGCGGGGAGCAGGCCGGCTCCGGGCAGGGAGCGCACGGGCACCAGATCCATGTCCGAACGCTACCGCGCGTCCGTGGGTTCAGGAGCGTGTTGCTGGTCGCACCGTCTTGGAGTGGCCCTGCTGGCCGTCGTCCTCGAGCTCGGTCATGAAGCTGTCGGCCCAGGCCTTCACGTCGTGCTGCGCGATCTGGCGGCGCATCGCCCGCATCCGGCGGGTGAGCTCCTTGGGGTCGGCGCTGTAGGCCTCCAGCAGCGCGGCCTTCATGCCGTTCATGTCGTAGGGGTTGACCAGCCAGGCCTGGCGCAGCTCGTCGGCGGCGCCGGCGAACTCGCTCAGTACGAGCGCGCCGTCCTCCTCGGTGCGGCAGGCGACGTACTCCTTGGCGACGAGGTTCATGCCGTCGCGGTAGGGGGTGACGACCATGACGTCGGCGGCGCGGTAGAGCGCGGCCATCTCCTCGCGCGGGTACGACGTGTGGAGGTAGCTGACCGCCGGGCGGCCGATCCGGCCCAGGTCGCCGTTGATCCGGCCGACCAGCCGCTCGATGTCGTCGCGCAGGTTGCGGTAGTGCTCGACCCGCTCGCGCGAGGGGACGGCGACCTGGACGAACACGGCGTCCTCGACGGTGAGGTCGCCGTCGCTGATCAGCTCGCCGAACGCGCGCAGCCGTGCGTAGATGCCCTTGGTGTAGTCGAGCCGGTCGATGCCGAGGAAGATCCGGCGCGGGTTGCCGAGTGCCTCGCGGATCGCGGCGGCCCGCTCGACGACGGCCTCGGACGAGGCCAGCTCGGCGAAGCCGCCGGCGTCGATCGAGATCGGGAAGGCCGCGGCGCGCACGGTGCGGCCGTCGGGCAGGTAGACGAGGTCGCGGTGGGTCTTGTGCCCCACGCGCTGGCGGACCAGGCGGATGAAGTTCTGCGCGGCGCCGGGGAGCTGGAAGCCGACCAGGTCGGCGCCGAGCAGGCCCTCGAGGATCTGGCGGCGCCACGGGAGCTGCTGGAAGAGCTCGGCCGGCGGGAAGGGGATGTGCAGGTAGAAGCCGATCCGCAGGTCCGGCCGCAGCTCGCGCAGCATCTGGGGCACCAGCTGCAGCTGGTAGTCGTGGACCCACACGGTCGCGCCCTCGGCCGCGAGCTCGGCGGCGCGCTCGGCGAAGCGGCGGTTGACGCGGACGTAGGTGTCCCACCACTCGCGGTGGAACTCCGGCTTGGCCACGACGTCGTGGTACAGCGGCCACAGCGTGCCGTTGGAGAAGCCCTCGTAGTGCTCCTCGATCTCCTCGGCCGTCATCGCGAGCGGCACCAGGTCGAGGTCGTCGACCTTGAACGGCTTGAACTTCTGGGTCCCGCCGGGCCAGCCGATCCACACGCCGTCGTGCGCCCGCATGACCGGCTCGATGGCGGAGACGAGGCCACCGGGGGAGCGCCGCCAGGCGCTCTTTCCCTTGGCGTCGGTGACGCGGTCGACGGGCAGGCGGTTGGCGACGATCACGAGGTCATGGCCCACATCCCCACCCTAGGGGGTCCAGCCCACTCGGCCGCGGAAAGCGACGTACCTCGGGGCGATCACGCCTCGTCGGGCGCGAACCGGAGCCCGTCGGTGTTGCTCGCGAGCACGACGGACTCGGTCCGCCGGGCCCCGAGCCGTCGGGCCTCCGCGAGCTCGTCAAGAGATCGATCGCATTCGTGGGATCTCCGCGCATCCCGATAGGCGAGTCGGAGCGACATCGCGCACGCTGCTGTCATCGATCGCGACGTGTGGAATCTGCCGCGCAGGGCTGGTCTCCGAGTCTGTCCGGAGGCAGGGCAAAGGAGGTCTGCTGGTGCCGAAAATGAGCTACCGATGCGCGCCTGTGGCCGGCCGCCCCGACCGCGGAGGCTTGTCCGTCGCGCGCCACGCGCTTGACCAACTGGTCGCTCACATCGTGGTCGAGTGCCTCACAGACACGACCTCTGCCCCTGAAGTGAGCGAGGCCGGAGGGGCTCTCCAGCACGCCTGGCACGAGGTCTGGACGATTCCCCAGAAGCGAGCGGTCCTCGCCGCACTCATCGACACGCTGGTCGTACACCCCGTCTCGAACGCTGTGCCCCGGTTCCGCCCCGAGCGAGTCGAACTCACCCTCAGGGCATGAGTCAACTCTCTTGAAATCGAGATGGCTCAGTCTGCCTCAGGCTTTGTGAGAAGGCAGAGCTTCGCGAGCGCAACCGGATCGGCGACCCCGACCGGAACTCCTGAGCGGCGGCAAACCTCGCGCACCCCTACGGCGGCGTCGAAGTCGCGAGGCAGGGCCGAGCAGCTCCATTGGCGGCCAGCGGAGGCGGCTCGGACTGCTCCGGCGCACCTGGGCTTCGCCCGCTCGCGCGTTTGCGCGAAATCGTCGTTTCGCGCACGCACTCCGCGGCGCCCATTGGCGAAGTGCTCGCCAAGACCGATGCTTCTCCCGGATCCCCTTCGGAGGCGATCACCTGTAGGGGGTGCTGGTGCGCCGCCCTTTCGGGTACCCACAGAGTTCGGGGTTGCTATGCCGTGTACGTATTCCAGCCATCGATGTGAGCGCGCCCGATGATCCGCCGGGTGGCCGCAACTATCGGCCTTGTGGCGAGCACGCTGGCGGTTTCACCCTCGGTGTCTCCTGCTTCAGCTGCTCCTGGTCCTGGTCTCGTCATCGCCACCGGCAAGGTGGTGGATGCTCTTGGCGTCGCCGTTCCGCAGGCGGAGGTTGCGCTGCAGATGTGGCCGAGCAATGACACGCTGGCAGCTGCTGGAGAAGGCGATCCGGTCAACCTGGTCACCGTAGCGTCGGCCAGCACGGACGCGGTCGGCAACTTCGAGTTGAAGCTCCCGAGCATTGCGGATCTTCAGTCGGGCGCCGGCGGGGACAACATCGTTGACCTGTCTCTCACGACTACGACACCGGACGGCACGTCGAGCAGCTTCGCCTTCTCGCGGCGCCTGGTGAACACCGACGTCTTGGGCCTCACCATCGAGGCGGCAGTCGATCCAGAGATGCCTTCGAACCTGGTCAGCGACCTCATTGCTGGTTTGACCCAGCAAGTGGTAGTTCCGCTGACAGGCCTCGTCTTGGGGGAGAATGCGTTGGGCGGCAGGCTCCGGGACGTTCTGCCGAGTGAAACGGTTCCGGAGAATCTCCTGCCCGAGGACGAGGTCGTGCCGATCGAGGAGGACGCCATCGTTCCCAAGAACTGTTCAACCACTGTGGCGAAGGATCTCGGCCAGCGGGTTACCGAGGTGAACGCGGCCGGCGTCGGTTGGGCGGGCGCAACGACCGACTTCGAATACACCAACGGGGCGACGTCGACTCTCGGGGTTGCTGTGTCCGTGAACGGCACCATGGGGAGCTGGTCGGCTGGCGGCTCGTCGTCGTTGCAGAAGCAGGTGGACTCCACGAGCACCGTGGGCTTCCCGGTCAAGAGCACCGGGTACTGGCACCGCAAGACGTACTTCCGCTACAAGTCCTACAAGATCGAGTGCTGGTACTCCGCCTACGGTGTGGTCAAGCGGACGGTCCGTTACGAGGCGCGCCCCAGCAACTTCGTCGGCGGCGCGACGACGGTGGGAGTGGCGACGCCGCCCACGCCGCCACGAGGCAACTGCGCACCTCAGGAAGCCGGAAGCCGGTTCGCCCGGAGCAGCTCGACGGCGACCACCTGGTCCAACGGCGTCGCCCTCAAGAACGTGTTGGGCGTCGATCTCTCCTCGCGAACTGGCTACTCCAAGACCGCAAAGATCACGTTCGAGTACACGAAGGCCGGTTGGATCTGTGGCACTCAGGGCGACCCGGGCGACACCCCTAGGACTCTCATTGCTCGCAAGAATCGTCCGTCCTAGTCGCGCGGCTCGTGGGGGCGCCGCCACCTTCGGCGCCCTCACTTTCCTCGTTGCCTGCTCCGCCTCGCCTAGCACCGACGGCCCACCCGAAATCGGTGGGCCGATCAGTTCGAGCCCCGACGTTGGGGCTGTCTGCCTTCAGGTCCGCCCTGGAGAGCCGCACGACTTCACACTCGGGTTCAACATCGTGATCAACAAGGGCACCAAGCCTGTAGAGATCGGCGACGTCGAACTCCTCGACGCCCACGACCTGTCGATCACGAAGGCATGGGTCGCAGTCACGGATGCTGCAATCGGCAACCACAGCAGATTCCCACCGACCCGAAAAGCAATGAAGGCCTCCGATCTTGACTGGGCTAGCCGCGCCGACCTTCCGGGAGCTACCGCAGAACCAAACGTTCGCTACAACCTCATCCTCCAAGTGACCGCCACCAGCCGATTCCCCGCAGCAGCGGGGATTCGCTTCACCTACGCCGCCGAAGGCGAGAAGCACGCTTGGCAGACGAACATCGGATTCACCGTCGAAGATCCTTGCTAGGCAGATGCCGAAAACCGAGCCCCGGGTTCTTGCCGCTCTCCTTTCGATCGCACTTCTAGCAGGCTGTGCGTCCGATTCCACCTCCCTCGGAAACAGACACCGGGAGACAACTGCCGAAGAGGCAGAGGCTTCTTCGGCAGTTGTCGCACTCGTCAGTCACGCCTCGCCCTCGCGGGATCTCTTTGGCGGTTTTCGCTGTGCAGGTGTGCTGGTCGCTCCAAGGGTGGTCTTGACGGCGCGCCATTGCGTGGCCGGACTGAGCGCCGATCAACTGGACGTCGTCGTCAATCCAGTCGATCTCTGCGGGCCAGATCCTGAGAACGAGATGCGGAGCCCGATCCGGGAAATTCGCCCGACCGCAGATATCGACATGGCTGTCGTGGTGATGCGCAGCAGCGCTACTACCAGCCCTGCCCGTATCGCCTCGGTCTTGCCCGACGCACGAGCACAACTGGTGGCCGTCGGATGGGGACGACAAGCAATGGCCGCGCCCTGCCAGCGCTCGGCCACCGGCCTCTCCTTCGCGCCAGCGGCTGATTGCGCGAGGGCCATCTCGCACCTTCCTCGTCAGGCACGCCGCTGGCAGCTCTGCGCACTTCCCACCTCGGACCAGAACACCTGCACAGGCGACTCCGGGGGCGGCCTTTTCGACGTCTCCCAGGCCAAGCCGCTCCTTGTAGGGATCACGAGCGCGGGAGTGGGAGGATGCGAACCAGACGACGTCGGGCTCTACATCCGGGTGGACAACACTCGAAACCCAAGTCACTCGACTCAATGAGGCGGTCAACAGTCGCTGACCGTGGTCTCGCTTGACTCATGACCGTGGCAGGCGCCGCCTTTGTCACCATGGTCGCGGAGATTGCTCCCGGTGAAGTGTTGCCCGGCTTGAAGTCGTTGATGGCCGCGACGGCGATGGCCTGCGGCACGAAGCGACCCCGGGCGCCGAGAAGAGAAGACCGGCCAGTACAGACCTGCCTGCGTACATGCTCGCATTTGACCTCGGCCGGCCCGTCTCCGGTGAGGACTCGCGCATCTGTTCCCGATCGAGCACACATCAGAGCTGTTCGAGATGCCTACCCTCTCCCTCGCCGACCACCCCAACTACGCAGCACTCTCGACTGTCGGGCTGGCTGGATGGTCGCGGCGCTCCCACCTCCCTAGCGTGGTCGCCATGAACCCCCTGCGTCGCGTCTTCGTCGACACCGCCTACTCGCTGTCGGCGTTCCTGCTCGCGATCCCTGCGCTCGCACTCGTCCTCGCGGGGATCGCCGGCGGGCTCGGGTCGATGGTCGTCGCCGGGCTGGGGCTGGCGATCCTCGTCGGCACGGCGTACGTCGCCCGCGGGTTCGCGCACGTCGAGCGGCTCCGGCTCGCCGGGATGCTCGGGGTCGAGGCGCCGCAGCCGTCGTACCTGCGGGGGGATCGGGAGGACGGCGGCGTGCGCCGCTTCCTCGCGCCGCTGCGCGACACCCAGTCCTGGCTGGAGATCCTGTGGTGCGTGGTCGGGTTCGCGACCGCGTGCTTCGCGTTCGCGCTGACGATCGCGGTGTGGGCGGCGGTGCTGGGCGGGCTGACCTACTGGTTCTGGCAGCGCTACATCCCGTTCGACGACGCGGACAACGTGACGCTCGCCGAGATCCTCGGGCTCGGGCACGGGCGCACGCCGGAGTCGCTGCTCTACCTCGGGATGGGCGTGGTGGCGCTGCTCGCGCTGCCGTTCGTGCTGCGCCTGGCCGCGGCGACCCACGCCGGCACCGCACGGGTGCTGCTGTGCAGCCGCGCCGAGCTGCTCGACCGGATGGAGGTCATCGAGGAGAGCCGGGCGTCCGCGCACCGGGCCGAGGCGCAGTCGCTGCGCCGGCTGGAGCGCGACATCCACGACGGGCCGCAGCAGCGGCTGATCCGGCTCGGCATGGACCTCGGCCGGGCCCGGCACCAGCTCGCCGACGACCCGGCGACCGCCGCCGAGACGATCGACTCCGCGGTGGCCCAGACCCGGGCGGCCGTCGAGGAGCTGCGCGCGCTGTCCCGCGGGATCGCCCCGCCGCTGCTCGTCGACCGCGGTCTTGCGGCCGCTGTCGAGGAGATGGCCGCGGGCCAGGCGTTCCCGGTGGGCGTCGCGATCGACGTCCCGCGCGAGCTGCCGGTCGCGGCCGAGACGGCCGCCTACTTCGTGGTCGCCGAGGCGCTGACGAACGTCGCCAAGCACAGCCAGGCGAGCCGCGCGCAGGTCGCGGTGCACCAGCAGGACGGCGCCCTCGTGGTCACCGTGGACGACGACGGGCGGGGCGGCGCGTCCGTCGCGCCCGGTCGGGGGCTGGCCGGGCTGCGCGAGCGGCTCGCGGGTGTCGAGGGCCACCTGGAGGTCGCCTCGCCGGAGGGTGGTCCGACGCGGCTGCTCGCCGTCGTGCCACTGTCGTGAGCATGAGGATCGTGGTCGCCGACGACTCCGTGCTCCTGCGCGAGGGGCTCCAGCTGCTGCTCGCGGAGGCGGGGCACGAGGTGGTCGCGGCGGTGGCCGACGGTCCGTCGTACGTCGAGGCGATGCTGGCGCACCGCCCGGACCTGGGCATCGTCGACGTCCGGATGCCGCCCAGCCACACCGACGAGGGGCTGCGCGCCGCGGTCGCCGTACGGCGGGCTTGGGGGGAGGCCCGGGTGCTCGTCCTCTCGCAGTACGTCGTCGTCTCCTACGCCGACGACCTGCTGGCGACGGGGGAGGCCGGGGTCGGCTACCTGCTCAAGGACCGGGTCAGCGAGGTCGGCGAGTTCCTCGCCTCGCTCGCCGAGGTCGCCGGCGGCGGCACCGCGCTCGACCCGCTCGTGGTCCGCCAGCTCGTCGAGCGGCGCGGCGACCCGGTGCGTGCCCTCACGCCCCGCGAGCGCGACGTCCTCACCCTGATGGCCGAGGGCCGCTCCAACGCCGCCGTGGCCGAGGCGATGACGGTGACCCTCGGGGCCGTCGAGAAGCACACCCAGCGGATCTTCGCCAAGCTCGGTCTCCCGCCCGACGACGACCAGTCCCACCGCCGCGTGCTGGCCGTGCTGCGCTTCCTGCGCGCCGAATGACATCGATGTGATTCGCGGGTTAGAGTGTGACCTGCAGAGTTGTCGAGATCGCCACCGTAGCGTCGAGGAGACCGCATGAACGCCGAGCGCAGCCCTCAGGAGGGCACCGCCAGCGCGGCCGCTCCCGGAAGCCTGAGCGACCGCGACCGCGCCATCCTCGAGTTCGAGCGCCAGTGGTGGAAGTACGCCGGCGCCAAGGAGAGCGCGGTGCGCGAGCAGTTCGACATGAGCGCCACCCGCTACTACCAGGTGCTCAACGCCCTGATCGACCGTCCCGAGGCGCTCGCGGCCGACCCGCTGCTGGTCCGCCGGCTGCGCCGCCTCCGTTCCCAGCGGCAGCGCCAGCGTTCGGCGCGGCGCCTGGGCTTCGAGATCTGACCCCGCCCGGCCCACACAGAGAGAGGCGGCCATGACCTTCCCCACCTGGCCCTCCACTCGCACCCCGAACCAGCGCGGCGCCGTCCTGCCGTCGCCCGTGGTGCTCCTCAGCATCGTCGCCGTCGCGCTCGCCGCGATCGCCTTCGTCGCCACCCGCGGCGACCAGGCCCCCGAGCGCGACATCACCGCCACCAAGGCGGCCGCGACGCCCACCGACAAGGGCACCGGCTCGACCGGCGCCACCGACGGCACCACCGACCCCTCGGACGAGCCGACCACCGAGAAGCCGAAGCCCAAGCCCGTCGTCCGGGCCGACCACCAGGTCGTCGTCTTCAACAACACCCGCATCCGCGGCCTCGCCGGCCGGGTCTCCGAGCGGGTCAAGGAAGCCGGCTGGACCGTCGCCGCCGCCGACAACTGGTACGGCACCGTGCCCGGCACCACCGTCTACTACCCCCAGGGCAAGAAGGCCGCGGGGCGCCAGCTCGCCCTCGACCTGGGCATCGCCCGGGTGCTGCCGGCTGACACCGACAGTGACATGAGCTCGACCAACCTCACGCTCATCCTCACCGGCGAGCTGGACTGACTTCGACCAACTGGTCTGCTGGTCTTACCTCCATGCGGTTTGGGACCAAACCGCGAAAATCGGGCCCGGTGACGTGCGGTTTGTGACCAATCGGCGCCCCGCCGTTCACGCCACCGTGCCCTGACCATGATGGGATGGAGCCGTGAGGTTCCCGACGCCCGAGGGCCAGGACCGGTACGACGCCATCGTGCGCGTCGCGCCACGCACGGTCGTCGGCCTCGACTTCGACGGCACCCTGTCGCCGATCGTCGAGGACCCCGCCCAGGCGCACATCCACCCCGACGCCGCGCAGGTGCTGGTCGAGCTGGCCCAGGAGGTCGCCGCGATCGCGGTGATCACCGGGCGCCCGGCGCGCCAGGCGCTCGACCTCGGGGGACTCGAGCAGGTCGGTGACGCGCTCGAGGCGGTCGGCAAGGAGCTCTTCGTCTTCGGCCAGTACGGCAACGAGCGGTGGAGCTCGGGGCGGCGCCGGATCATGGGTGGGCGGCCGCCGCGCGGGCTGGCGACGTTCGAGCGGGACCTGCCGCGGGCGCTGCGGACGGCCGGGGCGGCCGACGCCTACGTCGAGGACAAGGGGCTCGCGGTCGCCGTGCACACCCGGCGGCTGGCCGATCCCGACGAGGCCTTCGACCGGCTGCTGCCGCCACTGCGCGAGCTGGCGCACCGGCACGGGCTGGTGCTCGAGCCGGGGCGGGCGGTGATCGAGGTCCGCTCGCCGGGCTCGCACAAGGGCATGGTCGTCGACCGGTTGGCCGCGGTGCTCGACGCCGAGGGCTTCCTGTTCGCCGGCGACGACCTGGGCGACGTCGAGGCCTTCGAGGCGGTCGCCGGTCTGGAGCAGCAGGGCCTGGCCACGCTGCGGGTCTGCTCGGCCTCGAGCGAGGAGAGCGCGCTCATCGCCCTCTCCGACGTCGTCGTGCGCGGACCGGAGGGGGTCCTCGACCTGCTCCGGACGCTGGCCGGCGACGCCCGCGAGCGCCGTACGACGGCCTAGCGGTCTCGCTATCTGGACACTGGTCTCATCATCCGGAATCTCGATTGGGAGTGGGGGGTCACCCACCCCTAGGCTGTGCGTGCTCATCCAGAGGGACTGAGGGAACGGCCCTGAGAAGTCCCGGCAACCGCCGCGAACTCCCGTCAGCGCCTGCGTCATGCAGGAGCCGGCGTCGCGGAAACGGTGCCAAATCCGACCCGCGCGAGAGTCGCCGGGACAGATGAGAAGGAGGACCTATGAGCGCCGTTGTGACCGAGTCGCCTGAGACGACCGAGACGCCCACCCAGCCCGGACTGCGCGACGGCGCCTTCGGCAACGCCACCTCGCTGTCGTGTCGCGAGTGCGGCCACCTGGTCGCCCTGGGCCCGTTCTACGCCTGTCCGGAGTGCTTCGGCCCGCTGGAGATCACCTACGACTTCCCGCAGGTCACCCGCGAGGAGATCGAGGCCGGCCCACGCAACATCTGGCGCTACAAGGCGCTGCTGCCGGTGCCCACCGACATCGAGACCAGCCCCAACACCGAGCCCGGCTTCACCCGGCTTCTCGCCGCCGACAACCTGGGCCGCGAGCTCGGCATCGCCAAGCTCTGGGTCAAGGACGACTCGACCAACCCGACCAACTCCTTCAAGGACCGGGTCGTGGCCTGCGCGCTGAGCGCGGCCCGCGAGCTGGGCGCGACGACATTCGCCTGCCCCTCGACCGGCAACCTCGCCAACGCCGTCGCCGCGGCCGGCGCCCGGGCCGGGATCAATACGGTCGTCTTCATCCCGAGCAACCTCGAGACGCCCAAGCAGGTCAACTCCGCGATCTTCACCGAGAACCTCGTCGCCGTCGACGGCAACTACGACGACGTCAACAAGCTCGCCTCCGAGATCGCCGGCGAGGAGGAGGGCTGGGCGTTCGTCAACGTCAACGTCCGTCCCTACTACGCCGAGGGCTCCAAGACGCTGGGCTACGAGATCGCCGAGCAGCTCGGCTGGCGCCTGCCCGACCAGGTCGTCATCCCGGTCGCCTCCGGCTCCCAGCTCACCAAGGTCGACAAGGCCTTCCAGGAGCTCATCAAGCTCGGCCTGGTCGAGGACAAGGCCTACCGTATCTTCGGCGCCCAGGCCACCGGCTGCGGCCCGGTCGCCACCGCCTACAAGGCCGGTGTCGACGCGATCCGCCCGGTCAAGCCCGACACCATCGCCAAGAGCCTCGCGATCGGCAACCCCGCCGACGGCATCTACGTCCTCGACATCGCCCGTCGTACCGGCGGCGCGGTCGAGGAGGTCACCGACGACGAGATCCGCGAGGGTATCGTGCTCCTCGCCCGCACCGAGGGCATCTTCACCGAGACCGCCGGCGGTACGACGACCGCGGTCACCAAGAAGCTCGTCGAGACCGGCCAGCTCGACCCGAACCTCGAGACGGTCATCATCAACACCGGTCACGGCCTCAAGACCCTCGACTCGATCTCCGGTCAGGTCGGCCCGGCCGCGACCATCGCTCCGAGCTACGACGCCTTCAAGGCGACCGGTCTCTGAGCCTCCACCCCCGAACCGCCCCGAGCAGCAGAAGAGAGCCCGTCATGAGCGTCCGCGTCCGGATCCCCACCATCCTCCGCACCTACACCGGTGGCGACTCCGAGGTCAGCGCCGAGGGCGCCACCCTCGCCGAGGTGCTCGACAACCTCGACGCGACCTTCGCGGGCATCAAGGGCCGGATCCTCGACGAGGACGGCAAGCTGCGCCGCTTCGTCAACGTCTACGTCAACAACGACGACGTGCGCTTCGAGCAGGACCTGGCCACCCCGACGCCCGACGGCGCCGAGGTCTCGGTCATCCCCGCCGTCGCCGGCGGCTGCTGAACCTGCGGCTCAGCTGGCCTGAGCGTCGACCGCCCGGTGCGCATGGCGCCCGGGCGGTTCGCCGTACTCACGGGTGAACGCGGCGACGTACGACGACGCGGTCGCGTAGCCCACGCGGTGGGCGGTCTCGGTGACCGACCACCGGCTCAGCATCGCGCGGGAGGCCTGGAGCCGGGTCCGCGTGCGCCAGGTCGAGAACGACAGGCCGTAGACCCGCTCGAACTCGCGCTGCAGCGTCTTGGGGCTCACGTGCAGCCGCTCGGCCCAGCCGGGCAGGCTGGTCCGGTCCGCGGGGTCCAGGGCCAGCGCCCGGGCCACCGCTCCGGCGGGGCCGAGCTCGGCCGAGCCGTAGCCGATCGGGTCGGCGGGGGAGGCGGCGAGCGCGGTGAGCAGGACGCCGCGCGCGGCGAGTCCGGCCCGCTCGTCGGTGCCGGGGCGCACCAGCCGGGTGACCGCCTCGACCGCGGCGGGCGACATCGTCAGCACGGTCGCCTCGTGCCGGACCAGCTCGTCGGGTGCGCGTCGCACGCACAGGCGCACGACGGTCTGCACCTCCAGCGCGGTCACCTCGGCGACCACGCCCTGGCGCACCCACACCGCACTGGTCGGTCCGGCGAAGGCGGCGGTACCGCCGCGGCCGACCGCGAGGACGCCGTCCGGCGACCAGTAGACCTGGTGCACGAAGTCGTTGCGCGACTCGGGGAAGTCGGTGACCACGCCGCCCGTGGGCGGGTAGCGCAGCGCGAGGATGCCGTCGGGCGGGCCCAGCCCGTAGGGGAACTCCTCGACCACCGCGCCGCCGGCCTGGGTCGCGGTGACCGCGGGGCCGGGTCGCGCGGCGGCGGGTTCCTGTCCTCTGCGCGTCATCATCTGACTCCTTCGCGACACCGGCACGTCCGTTGGTAAGGCTAGCCTCACTTGGTCGGATGCGCTGTCTCGGGTGACCTCGCGCGCCGATTCCCCGACGTGAAGGACGATCATGCAGCTCAACCTCCGGCCGGCTCGCGCCCTCGCCGCCCTGTCCGCCACCGCCCTGATCGGGGCGACGTTCGCGGCGTGCGGCAGCGAGGACGACGGCAAGGCGGACAAGGGGAAGGCGAACGCCGCCGCGTGCGAGCCCGCCACCCCGGCACTGCCCGCCGCCGCGCCCGTCGCGGCGTTCGACCCGGCGTCGAAGACCCGCTCGTTCGAGGCCGACAACGGCACCGTCGAGATCCCGACCGACCCGCAGCGCATCGTCGCCACCGGGTACGCCGTCCCGGTGCTCCTCGAGGCCGACGCCGACGTCGTGGGCATCTCCGAGTGGGGCCGTGGCACCGCGCTGATGACCGAGGACGACCTGGCCGACTACCAGGCCCTCAAGAAGGTCGCCGGCGAGACCGCCGCGAGCACCGACTACGAGGCGATCG
Organism: Pimelobacter simplex; assembly: GCF_024662235.1. GTDB lineage: Bacteria > Actinomycetota > Actinomycetes > Propionibacteriales > Nocardioidaceae > Nocardioides. The sequence goes on along the minus strand of NZ_CP096276.1, from coordinate 3,718,928 downwards.
CCAACCTGAAGCCGGACCTGATCATGCTCGGCGTCCCGCTGCCCGTGCTGGGCGACGTCGATCTCAAGCGGCTCGAGTCGATCGCGCCGGTCGTCGTGCTCGGCCCGGACCGCCCCGACGGCTGGAAGAACCTCTCCGCGCGCCAGGCCGACGCGGCCGGTGTCGTCGACTACTACGAGGCCGCCAAGGCGTCGTACGACGCGAAGGCGGCGGCGCTCACCGAGAAGTACGCCGACGTCCTCGACGGGCACTGCTTCGGTCACGTCGGCGCCTACGGCGACGTGAGCGCGGGCAACTTCAACCGCGAGTACGCCGGCGCCTGGGGCACCAACATCGCCACCGACGTGGGCGCGACCTACTACGGCGGTCCGGCCGAGCCGGGCAAGGGCTCCGCGGCGTTCTCGGAGTACCCCTCGATCGAGGAGCTCCCGCAGAGCCTGGCCGACGCCGACGTGATCACCTACACGGTCGACGACGACGGCAAGCCCTCGGAATCGGTGCAGTACGTCCTCGACCACGACCTGTGGAAGACCCTGCCGGCCGTGCGCGACGGCGCCGTGATCCCGCTGCGCTACACCGAGGCGGCGACGTACCCGACCGCCGAGCGCGCGCTCGACGAGATCGACCGGGCGTTCGCCGAGGCCTTCGCGGACGAGCTGAAGTGATCGGCCAGCGCGACCGGCCGGCCGAGCGCGTCGCCGAGCACCACGGCACCGGGCGGGGGATGCAGCGGATCGGCTACCCGATCGGCATCTGCCGGACCACCGTCGCCCGGCGCGAGCTGGTCACGCCGCGGATGCTGCGGCTCACCCTGACCGGTGACGAGCTCGCGGGCTTCCACAGCTACGTGGCCGACGACCACGTCAAGATCGTCTTCCCCCACGCGGACGGCACCCGGACCGACCCGGTGCCCAACGACCGGCAGCTGCTCGACTGGCCCAAGCCGCTCCCGCCCACGCGGACCTACACGATCCGTCGCGTCGACCTCGCCGCGCGCGAGGTCGACCTCGACGTCGTGCTCCATGCCGGCGGTCTGGCCGGTGACTGGGCCGAGGCCGTCGCGATCGGCGACCCGGCGGTGATCGCCGGGCCTCCGGGGGCCAAGGCGTTCGCGCACACCCACCGGCACTACGTCCTCGTCGTCGACGTGACCGGCCTGCCGGCCGTCGCGCGCTGGCTGGACGAGGCCGACTGGCTGGAGGCGGCCGGGGCGACCGCGCACGTGCTCGTCGAGCACGACCACGCGGACGAGACCGGGTACCCGCTGCAGGAGCGCGCCGGCGTCGAGGTGCGCTGGCTCTCGCGGGCCCAGGGGTCGCAGCTCGGTGCGCAGGTGCGGGCGCTCGACGTACCTGACGACACGTTCGTGTTCGGCGCGGGCGAGGCCGAGGACCTCAAGGAGGTCCGCCGCTGGGTGGCCGAGCGGGAGCTGCCGGCCAGCATCACCGGCTACTGGAAGCGCGGGGTCGCGGGGTTGGACGATTGACCCTGCGTCACCCCGGCCCCCTGGTCGCGCTCGTCGCGCTGGGTGCGGCCCTCTTCGGGGCCGTCGTGTGGAGCCTCTCGATCGGCAAGGGCGACCTGCCGTCCGGATCGGTGCTCCCCGCGCTCTTCCGGTACGACGACCACGACGCCGCGCACATCATCGTGCGCCAGGTCCGGCTGCCCCGGACCCTGCTGGCGATCCTGGTCGGCGCCGCCCTGGCCCTGGCCGGGGCGCTCGTCCAGGCGCTGACCCGCAACCCGCTGGCCGAGCCGGGGGTCCTGGGCGTCACTTTCGGTGCGTCCTTCGCCGTCGTGGTGGCGACCGCGCTCGGCGTGGCCGCCGGCCAGGGCGCGCAGATGGTCGTCGCCACGCTCGGCGCGGCGCTCGCCACGGCCGTCGTGTACGCCGTCGGGCGGGCCGATCCGCTGCGCCTGCTCCTGGCGGGGACGGCGTTCAGCGCCCTCGTCGCCAGCCTCTCGCTCGGCATCCGGCTGCTCGATCCCGACGCCTTCGACGACCACCGGTTCTGGGCGGTCGGCTCGCTCGCCGGGCGCGACCAGCAGCCGCTGACGCTGCCGACGATCGTGGTCCTCGTCGCCGTCGTGGTGGCGCTCGTTCTCGTTCGGCCGCTGTCCGCGCTGGAGATGGGCGACGACGTCGCGCACGGGCTCGGCGTCCGGGTCGGGGCGACCCGGACCGGCGTCCTGGTCGTGGCGACGGTGCTCGCCGGCGTCGCGACCGCGATCGCCGGCCCCATCGCCTTCGCCGGCCTGATCGTGCCCCACCTGGTCCGCCGGTTCGCGCGCGGCTCGGTCGGCTGGCTCATCGTGCTCTCGCTCGCGGGCGGGCCGGTGCTCCTCGTCGCCGCCGACACCATCGGCCGCCTGGTGCTGCCGGTCGGGGACGCCCCGGTCGCGATCGTGACCGGCGTGCTCGGCGGTCCGCTGCTGGCGTGGGTGGTCCGCCGCCAGGGCGCGGAGGCGGCGTCGTGACCCTGACCTTCCTGCGCCCGGAGCGGCGTACCGTCCTCGCCGTGGTGCTGGTCGCCGTCGCCACGCTCGCGGTCTCGCTCGTCGCGCTCTGCTACGGCGACGGCTGGGCGCGGCCCGGCGCGGTCGTCGACGGCCTGCGCGGTCAGGGCCCGCTCGCCGGGCGAGTCCTGGAGTGGCGGATGCCGCGGGTGACCGCGGCCGTCGTCTTCGGGCTCGCGCTCGGCCTGGCCGGCGCGCTCTTCCAGAACCTGACCCGCAACCCGCTCGGCGCCCCCGACGTCATCGGCCTCGACCAGGGCGCCTACACCGGCGTCCTGCTCGTCCTCACCGTCGCCGGAGGCGCGCACTTCGCCGCGGCGGCCGACAACGGCGGCGGCTTCGCGCTCGGCCTGGCCGGTGCCGCCCTGGCCGGAGGCCTGCTCGCGGCGGGCGTCGTGGCGCTGCTCGCGATGGGCAGCGGCTACACCGGCTACCGGCTGATCGTCATCGGCATCGCGGTCAACGCCGTGCTCACCGCGGCCAACTCGTGGCTCATCCTGCGCGCCGACCTGGAGGTCGCGATGGCGGCCGCGAGCTGGTCGGCCGGCAACCTCAATGGCACCGACTGGTCGGACCTGGTCGTGCCGGTGGCGGGCATCGCCATCCTCGCCGCGGGTGCGGGCTTCCTGGCCCGGCCGGTCCAGCAGCTCGCGCTCGGCGACGACGTCGCGGTGACGACGGGGATCCGCCTCGGCCGGCTGCGCCTGATGATCGCCACCGTCGGCGTGGGCTGCACCGCGATCGTCGCCGCGACCGCGGGCCCCATCGTCTTCGTCGCGCTGATGGCGCCCCAGATCGGCCGCCGCCTGGCCGGTACGGCGGGCATCGCGCTGCTGCCCTCGGCGCTCACCGGCGCCCTGCTGCTCGCCACGGCCGACCTGCTCGCCCAGGTCGTCGCGCCCGTGCAGCTCCCGGTCGGCGTGGTCACCGGCGCCATCGGTGGCGTCTACCTGTTGTGGTTGCTGTTCAAGGAGGTCGGACGATGAGCCGGTTGCGGACCGAGGGCCTGCGCCTCGGGTACGGCGAGCGCACGGTGGTCGAGCACCTCGACCTCACCGTGCCCGACGGCGTCTTCACGGCGATCGTCGGCCCCAACGCCTGCGGCAAGTCGACGCTGCTGCGCTCGCTGGTGCGGCTGCTCAAGCCCGAGGCGGGCAGCGTCGTCCTCGACGGCCGGACGATCGCGACCTGGCGGCCCAAGGCGGTCGCCCGTGAGCTGGGCTTCCTGCCCCAGGGGACGACGACGCCCGACGGCATCCGCGTGGTCGGCCTGGTCCGGCGCGGACGCTACGCCCGACAGCCCGCGATCGGCACCTGGACCCGCGCCGACGACGCCGCCGTCGCCGCCGCGCTGGACGCCGCCGGCGTCGCGGACCTGGCCGACCGCCGGGTCTCCGCCCTCTCCGGCGGGCAGCGGCAGCGCGTCTGGATCGCGATGGTGCTCGCCCAGGAGACGCCCTACCTGCTGCTCGACGAGCCGACGACCTTCCTCGACATCGCCCACCAGTACGAGCTCCTGCGGATCCTGCGCCGGCTCGTCGACGACGGCCGCACGGTGGTCGCCGTGCTGCACGACCTCAACCAGGCCTGCCGGTTCGCCGACCACGTCGTCGCGATGCGCGACGGCGCCGTCGTGGCGACCGGGGCTCCGGCCGAGGTCGTCGACGCGGCGCTCGTCGAGCGGGTCTTCGGGCTGGCGTGCGCGGTGCTGCCCGACCCGATCACCGGGACGCCGATGGTGGTCCCGCACGCGTGACCTCGCGCCGGACCCGCAGGTGCGCGGACTCGGCCTCGTTGCGGCACAGCGCGAGCGCGGTGTCGAAGGCGACCCGGGCCTCCTCCGCGCGGCCGAGCCGGACCAGCAGCTCGGCCCGCACCGCGGGCAGGCGATGCCCGGGCAGCGCCACCCCGGTGAGCGCGGCGAGCCCGGCCTCGGGGCCGTCCCGCTCGGCCAGGGCCACCGCTCGGTTGAGGCGCACGACCGGGGAGTCGCGCAGGGCCAGCAGCTCGTCGTACCGGTGGACGACGCGGTCCCACCGCGTGTCCGCCGAGGTCGGCGCGATCGCGTGCTCGGCGGCCACCAGCGCCTGCAGCAGGTACGGCGCCGGGGGAGCGCCGACCAGCGGGCGGAGCAGGTCGAGCGCCTCCAGCGCCTCGTCGTGGTGCCAGCGACGCCGGTCCTGGTCGGGGAGCAGCACGAGCCGCCCGTCGACCACGCGGGCGTCGCGCCGCGCGTGCTGGAGCACCATGAGCGCGAGCAGCGCGTCGAGCTCGGTGGTGCCCGCCCCCGGCGGCAGCACCGCCCGCAGCACCCGCACGAGCCGTACCGCCTCGCCCGCGACGTCCGCGCGCAGCACGTCCGCCCCCGACCCGGGCGCGTAGCCGCTGGTGAACGCCAGGTAGGCGACATCGGCCACCACGTCGACCCGCGCGGCCAGCTCGTCCGGCGGCGGTACGGCGAACCGCGCCCCCGCGAGCTTGCGCCGGGCCCGGGTCAGGCGCGCCGCCATGGTCGGCGTCGGCACCAGGAACAGCCGGGCGACGTCCTCGGTCGGCACACCGAGGACCAGCCGCAGCGTCAGCGCCGCGGCCGCCTCGCGGGACAGGTCGGGGTGCGCGCAGAGCAGCACCAGGCGCAGCCGTTCGTCCGTCACGGACTCTCCTCGCGGCGGCGCCGCGAGCACCCGCTGCGCGTGCTGCTGCACCGCGGCCTCGACCTCCAGCAGCGGCACCTTGTCCGCCGCGACCACCTCGTGGCGCAGCGCATCGGTGATCCGGCGACGGGCCGCGGTGAGCAGCCAGCCGGCCGGGTTGGCCGGAACCCCGGCCTCCGGCCAGGTCCGGGCCGCCGCCTCGAACGCATCGGCCAACCCGTCCTCGGCCAGGTCCACCCGGCGGCACCACGCGACGAGCAGGGCCAGCAACCGGCCCCACTCCTCGCGCAGCACGCGCTCGAGCGGCTCCATCCGGCCCGCGTGCTACCCGTCGTGCGCGACGGTCGCGCGCACCTCGACGCCGTCCTCGAGCGAGGCCAGCACCCCGCACACCTCGAGCAGGTCGTCGAGGTCGTCGCTCTCGACGACGTAGAACCCGCCGACCTGCTCGACGGACTCGAGGTACGGACCGTCGGTCACCGTGATCGCGGCACCGTCCGCCGCGGCCTTCCGGACCACCTTGGCGGTCCGCGAGTGCGCGAGCTCGGCCCCGCCGGTCACCTGGTGGCCGCGCTCCTCGAGCAGGCGGCTGAACTCGTCGTGGCGGGCGTACATCGCCGCCCGCTCCTCTGCGCTGGCGTCCTCCCAGGTGCGCTCGTCTCCGGTCAGCAGGACGACGTACGTGGTCATGGCATCTCCTCAGGGGTGGTGGGTGAGTCTGTCACCCCGATGACGGGCGAGCCACGGGCCTTTCGACAACCCGGCGGAGATTTCTCAGTCGAGGTCGTGCCACTCGTACGTCGAGACGCGCACGCCGACGGTGTCCGTCCGGCCGGCGCGGTGCGGGTCCCCGGTGACGCCGAGGCTCGACCACAGGAGGCGGAACCGCACGGTGCCGTCCGGGTGGATGAGCCGGGGCGGGATCGAGAGGATCATGGAGCGCTTGTTGAGCGCCGCGAAGAGGTCGATATTGCGGACCCGGCCGTCCGGGGTGACGATCTCGGCGTCGGGGTCCTGCGGCCACTGCCAGCGGCCGCGGACGACCACGAAGACCTGAGTGCCCGCGACGCGGTCGCGCGGGACGCGCACCCGGTGGGCCGTGCGGACCAGCGGCTCGCGCCGCCAGTCGGTGTTGAGCGCCCGGTAGTGGAGGCTGCCGTTCGCGATGCGGACCCGGGCGTTGCGCTGGGTCAGGGTCGTGGTGCGGGTGGCGTTCGCCTTGCGGGTGACGGTGCGTTCGCCGAAGCCGCGGTAGCCGGCCGACAGGCGGAACGGCGCCGACAGCGGACCAGGCACGCGCTGCCGGTCGTCACCGACGACCAGGCGCAGCCGGTAGGTGCCGGGATGCGACTCGCCGGCGGCTCCACCGGTCTGGGGGCTGCCCCGTCCGTTCCACCGCAGCAAGGGGTCGCGCGGGTCGACGGGCCACGGCCCGAAGTCCGCGGTGTCGCCGAGCATCTCGAAGGCGACATTGCCCCACGCGAGGATCGTCGGGTCGAGCCCGTGCCGGAACGTGGCTTCGTGCACCACGCCGGGATAGTGGTCGTTCGGGTAGAACACCGCGGCGTCAGGGCGCGGCGCGGTGAGCGGCGGCGCGGTGCTGACATAGATCTTCGTGGTCTTGGTGGTGGGCGCCCTGCCGGTGTCCGTAGCGGTCACCGCGAACGTGTAGGTGCCCGCCGCCAGCGGTCCGCCCGCCGTCGTCGAGTTCACGGGGAGCAGGGCGCCGTACGGGCCGTGAGCACGGTTGATCTGCTCGGTGGTGAGATCGGCCTCGGCGACCGCCCCGTCCTGGCCGTCCTTGGTGAGGACCCAGCGCGCCGCGCCTGCGGCGGTCAGGACGCTGACGGTGGCCGACTCCCAGAACCCGTCACCGTTCTCGTTGAGCAGCGGGTCGTCGCTGGTGACCGTGAGTGCGGTCGGCTCCAGCGCCAGCGCCGCCGCGGGCACGCCTCCGAGGACGGAGACGCCGAGCGCGGCAGCGCACAGCAGGGTGAGGATTCGGCGCAAGGCTCCCCCGAACAGGTGGTGGCTGGTCAGCCCAGCAGCTCTGCCGCGAGCGCGGCGCTGGCAGGGTAGTCCACCTTGCTGACGGGGGTCCGGGGGACCTCGTCGATGAAGAGCACCGTCTTGGGCACCTTGTAGTTGGAGATCAGCGCCCGGCAGTGGTCGCGTACGTCGTCCTCGCTGAGCGTCACGCCGTCGCGGCGCTGCACCAGCGCGGTGACCTGCTGGCCCCAGCGCTCGTGCGGCGTACCGACGACGACGGCGTCGAAGACGTCGTCGTGGCGCAGCAGGACCGCCTCGACCTCCTCGGGGTGCACCTTCTCGCCGCCGGTGTTGATGCACACCGAGCCGCGGCCGAGCACGGTGACCGAGCCGTCCTCCTCGCGGCGGGCGAAGTCGCCGGGGATCGCCCAGCGCACGCCGTCGATCTCCTTGAAGGTCGCGGCGGTCTTGACCGGGTCCTTGTAGTAGCCGAGGGGGACGGGGCCGGAGCGGCCGAGCATGCCGTCGACGCCGACCGGGCAGGGCTTGAGGTCGGCGTCGAAGACCTCGACCTGGTCGGTGACGGTGAACCGGGGGGCCGCGGATCCGCCCTCGGAGCCGTCGTCGATGCGGGAGCCGGTGGCGCCGGACTCGGAGGCGCCGTACGAGTCGAGGATGAAGCGGCCGGGGAGGGCCTGGCGGATCTCCTCGCGCACGCCGTCGGACAGGGGAGCGGCGCCGTTGGAGACGGCGGCGAGGCTGGAGAGGTCCCAGCGGTCGGGCTCGGCGAGGATCGCCTCGGCGACGGGACGGCCCATGGCGTCGCCGAGGAACGTCATCGAGACGACCTTGGCCTTCTCGACCAGGTCGAGGATCTTGACGGGGTCGAAGTGCGGCTCGGTGAAGAGCGCGACGGTCTGGCCGGCGACGTGGCCGTTGCCGAGGATCCACTGGCTGCCGCCGTGCATCATCGGGCCGCAGGCGAGCAGCACCATCGGGTTCTCCACGGCCTGGGCCTCGGTGACGAGCTGGTCGATCGAGTCGAGCGGGGCGCCGTAGCGGGCCGCGTTGAGGGCGGCGCGGATCAGGTCCTCGTTGCGCCACACGACGCCCTTGGGGTTGCCGGTCGTGCCGCCGGTGTAGAGGACGTAGTGGTCATCGGCGGAGCGGCCGTTGGCGGGCCGCTCGGTCGACGCGGCGGCCAGCGCGGCGTCGTACTCGGGGCCGAGGACGACGGTCTGCCGCAGCGTCGCGAGGTCCAGCTCGGCCAGCGCGTCGACGTGCTCGGGCGCGACGATCGCGGCCACGCAGTCGGCGTTGTCGTAGAGGTACGCCAGCTCGTCGCGCAGGTACTTGTAGTTGATGTTGATCGGCACCGCGCGGGCCTTGAGGCACCCGTAGAGCGCGTCGACCCACTCGATCCGGTTGGTGGAGTGGACGGCGACGTGCTCGCCCGGCTGGATGCCCAGCCCGATGAGGTGGTTGGCGAGGCGGGTGGCGCGCTCGTCGATCTCGGCGAAGGTCCAGGCCCGGTCGCCGGTGTGGACGGCGATCCGGTCGGGCACGCCGTCCGCCATCGCCTCGAGCACGTCGGCGAGGTTGAGGGGGCGGGCGTCGGGCGTCGTGGGGGCGGTGGCCGGTGTGGTGGGGGTCACAGGGAGAAGAGTGCCAAACTAGAACAAGTTCTCGCCAGGGTTCGTCCCACTCGATTTCGACCATGATGGTCGCGTGACCGACCACCACTACGCACTCGACCTCGTCTGGCAGGGCAACCGCGGCAGCGGGACCACCGGCTACCGCGACTACGACCGCACCGTGCTCCTCACCGCCGCCGGCAAGCCGGACCTGCTCGGCTCGGCCGACCCGACCTTCCGCGGCGACGCCGCCCGCTGGAACCCCGAGGAGCTCCTCCTCGCCGCGCTCGCCCAGTGCCACCTGTTGTCGTACCTGCACTCCGCGGTCAACCACGGCGTCGTCGTCACCGCGTACGACGACAGCCCGGTCGGGACCATGTCCCAGGTCGGCCAGGGCGGCCGGTTCACGTCGGTCACCCTGCACCCGCGGGTCACCGTCGCCGACGCCGCGATGGTCGACACGGCGCGGGCGATTCACGCCGAGGCCAGCGCGAACTGCTTCATCGCGGCGTCGGTGAACTTCCCGGTCGCGCACGAGCCGGTGGTCGAGGTCGCCGGCTCGTAGGGGCAGGAGCCTCAGGCCCGGCCGAGGCTGCGCGCGACGCCGTCGAGCACCGAGCGGGTCTGGCCGGCGTCGGTCGTGGTCGTCGTGATCTGGACGATCCGGCCGCCGGTGGAGACGAACAGCGCCGAGCCCTGGTTGGCCGGGGTCGCCATGTTCAGGGTGTAGGAGACCGCCCGGCCGGTCCCGATCGGCGTGCGGACGTCGCGGACGCCGCTGACCGCGCCCACCTGGGACATCGCGGACTCCAGCTCGGCGCTCGACGGCAGCGTGCTCGTCTGCGCGGCGACGACCACGTTGAGGCTGCCGGAGAAGCCGATGGCGTACACGTCGAGACTCTTGATCATCGCGCGGAAGTCCTCGGTCGACATCCCGGCCTGCGCGGCGATGTCGGCGATCTGGTCGCCCTCGGCGACGTAGTCGACCTGACCTGCCCCGAGCACCGACCAGCCCGCCGGCAGCGTGAACCGGATGCCGGACTGATCCGCGACCACGACGGTGCGCCGGGCCTTCTTGCGCTTCTTGGGCTTGGCCGGCTTGGCGCCCTCGCCCGGCTCGTTGCCGGCCGCCTCGGGGCCGAGGGGCGAGGACACGGTCGGGATACGGATCTTGTCCGCATCCGCGACGGGCTCGGCGGAGCAGCCGGCGAGGAGTGCGGCACCGGCCACGAGCGCGATCAGGTGACGCAGCAGCATGGGCCGCATCGTAGGACCGCGTCCGCGCCGTCGTCCGGCGTTTGACGCGGCGCCACGATCCGTTCAGGAGGATCTGGTTCAAAGCAGCCATGAGCCGTACCCGCAAGGCCCTGGTCGCCGCCGGCGTCGCCCTCGCCGGCATCGGCGTGACGACGGGAGGCGGGCGCGAGCTGCTGCGCCGCCAGGCCGCGATCGCGCGGGCCCGGATCGGCAAGCCGCTGGGGGAGGAGGCGATCCCGGCCGACAAGGTCTGGAAGCGCAAGTCGTACGACGGCCCGCCCCTGCGCCTGCTCGTCCTCGGTGACTCGATCGCCGCCGGGCTCGGGGCCGAGCGCCCCAAGGACACCCTCGGCGCCCGGATCGCCCGCGGCCTCGCCGCCGAGCTGCGCCGGCCGGTCGCGCTGCGGACCGCCGCGGTGGTCGGCTCGGAGAGCTCGGCGCTGGCCGGTCAGCTCGACGGGCTGCCCGCGAGCTACCGCGCCGACGTCGCGGTGGTGGTGGTCGGCGGCAACGACGTCACCCACCGGGTTCCGGTTGCGACGTCCGCGCAGCACCTGGAGGAGGCGGTGGCGCGGCTGCGCGCGCAGGACACAGGGGTCGTCGTCGGGACCTGCCCGGACCTCGGGGCGCTGCGGCCGGTCCCGCAGCCCCTGCGCTCGCTCGGTTCGCGGATGTCGCGCCAGCTGGCGAGCGCGCAGGCGGAGGTCGCCGTACGGAACGGGGCGCACGCGGTCTCACTGGCCCACGTGGTCGGCCCGTTCTTCATCACCAACCCCGACGAGATGTTCAGCCTCGACCGCTTCCACCCGAGCGCGCTGGGCTACAAGCGCACGGCCCAGGCGCTGCTGCCGTCGGTGCTGGCCGCGCTGGGCCACGACCTGCCGGTCCCGTTCGGGCACCGGGCTCCTAACGTGGGCGCATGACCTCCGTCCTCCTCGCGACCTTCGACCTCATGCCCGACGGCGAACCGGGTGCCGCGGCGCTCACCGCCGCCCTCGGCGCGCGCGGGATCGACAGTCGCTGGGTGTGCTGGGACGACCCGGCGGTCGACTGGGCGGGCGCCGACCTGGTCGCGATCCGCTCCACCTGGGACTACCACCGCCGGCTGCCCGCCTTCCTGGACTGGGCCCGCGCCGTCGAGGCGTCGACGACCCTGCTCAACGGAGCCGGTGTCGTCGCCTGGAACGCCGACAAGGCCTACCTCGCCGAGATCGCCGATGTCGTCCCGGTGGTGCCCACGGCGCTCCTCGACGACGCCGACCTGGCCGCCGGCCTGGCCGCGGCGCTCGACCGCTGGGGGAGCGTCGTCGTCAAGCCGCGCACGGGAGCCGGCGGGATCGGCGTCGTCGTGGTCGAGCGGCTCGACGACCCGCGCCTGGAGGGCCTCGTCGCCGGGCCGTGGATCGCGCAGCCCCTCGTCGACTCGATCCGGACGACGGGCGAGAGCTCGGTCTACGTCTTCGACGGTGTCGCGGCGTCCCAGGTCGACAAGACCGTCGCGGCCGGCGAGATCCGCGCCCACGAGCTGCACGGCGGCAGCAACACCGCGGTCGCGCTCGATCCCGAGCGGGCGGCCGTGGCGACCGCGGCCGTGCGCGCGGTCGCCGAGCGACGCGGCGCCGACCTGGCGTACGCCCGGGTCGACCTGCTGCGCTGGCAGGACTCCTGGGTGGTCAGCGAGCTCGAGCTGATCGAGCCCGGCCTCTACCTCGACGTCGACCCGGCCAACGGCGAGCGCTTCGCCGCCCTCGTCGCGGGCCGGCTGGGGCGCTCCTGAGCCTGCCGGGAGCCGGGCTTCTCCTTGCACTCGCCATGGTCGAGTGCTAAACATGATGCTGGCACTCTCGCCTTGAGAGTGACAACGGACATCGCGAAGGAATCGCAGGAGTTATGTCGAAGCTGATTGCTTTCAACGAGGAGGCCCGCCGCGGTCTCGAGCGTGGCATGAACACGCTCGCGGACGCCGTCAAGGTCACCCTGGGCCCCAAGGGCCGCAACGTCGTCCTGGAGAAGAAGTGGGGCGCCCCCACGATCACCAACGACGGTGTCTCCATCGCCAAGGAGATCGACCTCGAGGACCCCTACGAGAAGATCGGCGCCGAGCTGGTCAAGGAGGTCGCGAAGAAGACCGACGACGTCGCCGGTGACGGCACGACGACGGCGACCGTCCTCGCCCAGGCGCTCGTCAAGGAGGGCCTGCGCAACGTGGCCGCCGGCGCGAACCCGATGGGTCTCAAGCGCGGCATCGAGGCGGCCGTGACCGCCGTCTCCGAGCAGCTCCTCGGCCTGGCCAAGGACGTCGAGACCCGCGAGCAGATCGCCGCGACCGCGACCATCTCCGCCGGTGGCGACGCCACGGTCGGCGACGCCATCGCCGAGGCGATGGACAAGGTCGGCAAGGAGGGCGTGATCACGGTCGAGGAGTCGAACACCTTCGGCATCGACCTCGAGCTCACCGAGGGCATGCGCTTCGACAAGGGCTACATCTCGGCGTACTTCGTCACCGACCCCGAGCGCATGGAGACCGTCCTCGAGGACGCCTACGTGCTCATCGCGAACAGCAAGATCAGCAACGTCAAGGACCTGCTGCCGCTGCTCGAGAAGGTCATGCAGTCGGGCAAGCCGCTCGTCATCCTGGCCGAGGACGTCGACGGCGAGGCGCTGTCGACCCTGGTCGTCAACAAGATCCGCGGCACCTTCAAGTCCGTCGCCGTCAAGGCGCCGGGCTTCGGCGACCGCCGCAAGGCCATGCTGCAGGACATCGCGATCCTCACCGGCGGCCAGGTCATCTCCGAGGAGGTCGGCCTCAAGCTCGAGACCGCCGGTATCGAGCTGCTGGGCCAGGCCCGCAAGGTCGTCATCACCAAGGACGAGACCACCATCGTCGAGGGTGCCGGCGACCAGGCCCAGATCGAGGGCCGGGTCAACCAGATCCGCGCCGAGATCGAGAGCTCGGACTCCGACTACGACCGCGAGAAGCTCCAGGAGCGCCTCGCCAAGCTGGCCGGCGGCGTGGCCGTCATCAAGGTCGGCGCGGCCACCGAGGTCGAGCTCAAGGAGCGCAAGCACCGCATCGAGGACGCCGTCCGCAACGCCAAGGCGGCCGTCGAGGAGGGCATCCTCCCCGGTGGCGGTGTCGCGCTGGTCCAGGCCGGCGCCTCCGCGTTCGACAAGCTCGAGCTCGAGGGTGACGAGGCCACCGGCGCCAACATCGTCAAGGTCGCGCTCTCCGCTCCGCTCAAGCAGATCGCCATCAACGCGGGCCTCGAGGGCGGCGTCGTCGCGGAGAAGGTCGCGAACCTCCCCGCCGGCCAGGGCCTCAACGCCGCGACCGGCGAGTACGTCGACCTGCTGGCCGCGGGCATCATCGACCCGGCCAAGGTGACCCGCTCGGCGCTCCAGAACGCCGCGTCGATCGCCGCGCTGTTCCTCACCACCGAGGCCGTCGTGGCCGACAAGCCGGAGAAGGCTGCCGCTGGTGGCGGCGACCCGACCGGTGGCATGGGCGGCATGGACTTCTGAGTCCAGCGCCACCCCGGCACCCCGCACCACCCACAGGGCCCCCGCTTCGGCGGGGGCCCTGTGGCATTGGCATTGGCACTAGCGTTGTCGCCGTGGACGCGGTCAAGCTCCTCGACGATCTCTGCGTGCGGCTCGGCTACTGCCTGTCGCCGGACGACCAGCAGACGATCCTCGGCGCCTTACCAGCTTCGGTCGACGATTTCACTGACGCCGTCATCGTGGCTGAGGGACTCGACCCCCTTCTCATGGCTACGGAACAACGCCAGCAGGTTCGCCGCCTCGTTGCTTCCGCATTCGGCGAGCCAGCCTCGCCAGACCGGCGCCCAGGTGGTCTTGGTCGGCGACAGCCCGGACGCCACAGTTCCTGAGGTCCGCCCGGCGTGGGAGGGCAAGGACTCGCGGTCCGCCTCGGTGGTGTCGATGTCCCCGCGATCTGCGCGCACGGATAGCCGAAGCCATGTGCAAGTGGCCGAGTGGGCGCGCCGCGACCTCGGGTCAGTGGCTGTCGGCCGGTCGTGCGCGCACCAGCCCCACGCCCGTCACCAGGAGCCACAGGAGCCAGGCGGCGTAGCCGGGCATCCCCACGAACAGGAGTGGCGAACCGTCCGCGATCGCGAGGTTGACCGTCCCGGCGACGATGAGCAGGATTCCTCCGGCCACGCCGAGCAGACGTGGCCACGACCGGGTCAGTCCGCTCGCGCTCGCCGACAGTGCTGCGCCGACGAAGGTGGTGCCGAGCGCGGGCAGGGCCAGCGCGAACGCTCCTGCATGCAGCTGCCAGGCGAGCTCGAACTCGGGGCTCGGCTCGGCGAGCTCACCCGCTGACAGCACGACGACGTTCCACGAGACGGCGTACAACGCGAAGATCGCCGAGAGCGTCGCGCCCGCGGCGACCGCGAGGCGGGACCAGTCCGCGCCCGCACCGCCGCGGCGCCCGACGAGTCCGTGGAGACCGGTCACGAACCCGAGCAGCAACGGGATGTTCACCGCCTCCAGACCGACGGCGAGCGCGACGGCGCCCCGGTTCTCCGCGTGGTAGGCGAGCACCTGCTCGATCGGGTCCCCGTAACCCGGCGCTCCCGTCCAGATCACCGCGGCGTTCTGCAGTGCCACGGACGCTGCCAGCGCGATCGCCGTCGCGCCCACGACGCGCTCGCGTCGCGCACGGGCCTCCGGCTCGGGATCGCTGTTGCGCGATGACCTCATGCGTGACTCCTTCGGTGCGGTGATGCAGTGATCGATGGGTCCACGATGTCGGGTGGGCGACCAGGGCGTATCGGTCGCGAGGCCGGAGCCGGACCGGCCGTTCGCAGGAGGTCGATCTCATCCTTTCGGCCGGTACGCCGGTCGCCGGACCGGCGCCCCGGCGGGCTGTCCGCCCCGGGCGTATATCGTCGATCGAAGCCGTGATCCCCAGCCCCCAAGGAGCACGCCATGGAATCCACGAGCCTGACCACGCTGGCCCAGGAGCAGCTCGACGCGGCCCGCGCCGCCAGCAGCGGCCGCGCGGCCGTCACCCTGTACGGCGGTCACGAGCACCGCCTGCGCCAGACCCTCATCGCCCTGCGCGCCGGCACCCGTCTCGGCGAGCACGACGCCCCCGACGAGGCGACCCTCCAGGTGGTTGACGGCGAGGTCGCCCTGCACGCCGGCTCCCAGATCTGGAACGGCCGGACCGGCGACCACCTCACCATCCCTCCCCAGCGCCACGACCTCGAGGCGCTCAGCGACGCCGCGGTCCTGCTGACCGTCGCCACGTGAGCGTCCACGGCCTCCTGCTCGCCGCCGGCGCGGGCACCCGGATGGGCATGCCCAAGGCGCTCGTCCGCGACGACTCCGGTGAGCCCTGGCTGACCCGATCCGCGGCCGTGCTCCGGGCCGGCGGCTGCTCGTCGGTCACCGTCGTCCTCGGAGCCGGCGGGGACGACGCGGCCGCGCTGCTGGCCGACGACCCCGAGGTGACGGTGGTCCGCTGTGCCGACTGGGCCTCGGGCATGGGCGCCTCGCTGCGCGCCGGCCTGGAGGCGCTCGCCGGCTCGTCGGCGGACGACGCCGCGCTCGTCCACCTTGTCGACCTGCCCGACGTCACCGCGCCGGTGGTCGCCCGGGTGCTCGCGGCGGCCGAGGGAGCCCGGCTCGCCCGGGCGGCGTACGACGGAAAGCCGGGGCACCCGGTCCTGCTCGGCCGGGCCCACTGGACGCCGGTTGCCGCGGCCGCGGTGGGGGACCGGGGAGCGCGGAACTACCTGGCTGCTCACGCGGACGAGGTGGTTCTCGTCGAGTGTGGGGATCTCGCCACGGGGTGCGACGTCGACCGGCGATGATGCCGGGGTGAAGAAGGCGTTCCAGGTCGTCGAGGGCTTCGGAGCGGTGCTGGTCGTGCTCGGGTGCATGAGCCTGGGGATGGGCCTGGCGGCGTTCCTCGGCCAGGCCTTGCCGTACGTCGCTGGTCTCGTGCTCTGGTTCGTCGGCATGCTGGGCGGCTTCGGTGTCGGCCGCGCGCTGGTGCGCCGCTACTACGGCATCTCCTGACCCGCGGTGACGTTGGCAAGACTTGCCAACCTCGTGCCAACGACCACCGCCTAGCCTTGGTCCCATGGACACCCGTGTCGCCGACCTGGCCGGCCGTCTCGAGGAGACCGGATACCTCTGCGACGACGACCTCGCGACCGTCCTCTTCCTGTCCCTCGAGATGCGCCGCCCGCTGCTCCTCGAAGGTGAGCCGGGCACCGGCAAGACGGCGCTGGCCGAGGCGATCGCCGAGGCGCTCGACCAGCCGCTGATCCGGTTGCAGTGCTATGAGGGCATCGACGCGACGCAGGCGCTCTACGACTGGGACTTCCCGCGCCAGATCCTGCACCTGCGGGCCCTGGAGGCGCTGTCGGGGACCACCAGGAGCGATGTCGAGGAGGCCGAGAAGAGCCTGTACGACGAGCGGTTCCTCCTCGCGCGTCCCGTGCTCGCCGCGCTCCAGCAGAGCCCGGCGGTGCTGCTGATCGACGAGGTCGACCGGGCCGACGACGAGTTCGAGGCGTTCCTGCTCGAGGTGCTCTCGACGTTCCAGGTGACCATCCCCGAGCTGGGCACCGTCCAGGCGGCGACGCCGCCGACGGTGGTGCTGACCTCCAACCGCACGCGCGAGCTGCACGACGCGCTCAAGCGGCGCTGCCTCTACCACTGGATCGACCACCCGGGGCTGGACCGTGAGGTGGCGATCGTGCGCTCGCGGGCGCCCGAGGTGGGGGAGACGCTGGCCCGGCAGGTGGTGGACGTCGTCCAGCAGCTGCGGGCCGGGTCGGACCTGCTCAAGCCGCCGGGGGTCGCCGAGACGCTCGACTGGGCGCGGGCGCTGCACCACCTGGGTACCACCGAGCTGGACGTCGAGACGGCCGCGCGCACGCTCGGTGCGCTGGTGAAGTACCGCGACGACGCCGAGCGGGTGCGTGCCGCGCTCGACCGGATGCTGGCGAGATGACCTCCCGATGACCACGCTGGTCCACGAGCCCGACGAGATCCTGCTCGGCTTCGCCACCGCGCTGCGGTCGGCGGGGGTCGCGGTCACCCCTGACCGGGCCCGCGCCTATCTCGACGCGGTCGCGCTCGTGGGCCTCGGTGATCGTGGCGCGACCCGGGCCGCGGGCCGGGCCACGCTGTGCGCGACGCCCGAGGACCTGGAGCGGCACGACCGGGTCTTCGACGAGTGGTTCTCGCGCGACAACACGACGCCGACGGTCCGGCCGCGCCACGCGCAGCAGCAGCCGACGGCCGCGCTCCTGCCCGACGACGAGGCGGCGGGCACGGGCGGTCCCGAGGACGACGACCAGGTCAAGGCGATGGCGAGCAGCGCCGACATCCTGCGCCACCGCGACGTCGCGACGCTCGACCCGGCCGAGCGGGTCCGGCTGGCGGCGATGTTCGCGACGCTGCCCGTGCGGCTGCCGACCCGCCCCACCGCCCGCCGTACGCCGCACCGGCGGGGGGCCGTCGACGCCTCGCGCACGCTGCGGGCGAGCCTGCGCCAGATGGGCGAGCCGGCCCGGATCCACTACCGCCGGCGGGGCCTGCGGCCGCGCCGGGTGGTGCTCCTGGTCGACGTGTCCGGCTCGATGAGCGGCTACGCCGACGCGCTGCTCCGCCTCGCCCACCGGGTGGTCGTCGCGGGCGCGGCCCACGGCGGGAGCCGCGACGCGGTCGAGGTGTTCAGCGTCGGCACCCGGCTCACCCACCTGACCCGCGCGCTGCGCCGGCGCGACCCCGACCGGGCGATCGCCGCGGCCGGCGACGCCGTACCGGACTGGTCCGGCGGCACCCGGCTGGGCGAGACGCTCAAGGCGTTCCTCGACCGCTGGGGGCGGCGCGGGATGGCCCGGGGCGCTGTCGTCGTGGTGTTCAGCGACGGCTGGGAGCGCGGTGACGCGCAGCTGCTCGGCGAGCAGGCCGCCCGGCTGCGGCGCTACGCGCACCGCGTGATCTGGGTGAACCCCCACCGCGGCAAGGACGGCTACGCACCCGTGCAGCAAGGGGTGGTCGCCGTCCTGCCCCACGTCGACGCGTTCCTCGCCGGCCACTCGCTGGCGACGTTCGCCGAGCTGCTCGAAGAGATCGGGAGATGACGCCAGATGCGTGAGGTGCTGCCCCAGCTGCTCAAGTGGTGGGAGGCCGGCGAGACCGTCGGCATGGGAACGGTCGTCGCGACCTTCCGCTCCGCCCCGCGGCCCCCGGGGGCGTCGATGCTGGTCGGGCCGGACGCCTCGGCGGTCGGCTCGGTCTCCGGCGGCTGCGTCGAGGGCGCCGTCTACGACCTCGCCCAGGAGGTCGCCACCTCCGGTACGCCGGCCCTCCAGCGCTACGGCGTCTCCGACGACGACGCGTTCGCCGTCGGGCTCACCTGCGGCGGCATCCTCGACGTGTACGTCGAGAAGGTCAGCCGCGAGACCTTCCCCGAGCTCGGCGAGATCGCGGCCGACCTCGACGCCGGCCACCCGGTCGCCGTGGCCACGGTCGTCGACCACCCCGACCCGTCGTACGTCGGGCGCCGGGTGGTGCTGCGCCCCGACGTACCGGCCACCGGGTCGCTCGGCAGCCCGCGCATCGACGACGCCGTGCGCGACGACGCGATGGGCCTGCTCGCCACCGGGCACAACGGCACGCTCACCTACGGTCCCGACGGCGAGCGCCGTGGCGAGGGGATGCGCGTGTTCGTCTGGGCGTTCGCCCCGGCGCCGCGGATGCTCGTGTTCGGCGCGATCGACTTCGCCGCCGCGGTCGCCCGGGTCGGCAACTTCCTCGGCTACCACGTCACCGTGTGCGACGCCCGGCCCGTGTTCGCCACGACCAGCCGGTTCCCCGGCGCCGACGAGGTCGTCGTCGAGTGGCCCCACCGCTACCTGGAGGCCGAGCACGAGGCCGGCCGGGTCGACGCCCGGACCGTGATCACCGTGCTCACTCACGACCCCAAGTTCGACGTGCCGCTGCTCGAGGTGGCGCTGCGCCTGCCCGAGGTCGGCTACGTCGGCGCGATGGGCTCGCGGCGTACCCACGACGACCGGATGGAACGGCTGCGCGAGGCCGGACTCACCGAGGACGAGCTCGGCCGGCTGCGCAGCCCGATCGGTCTCGACCTCGGCGCCCGGACGCCCGAGGAGACCGCGATCAGCATCGCCGCCGAGATCGTCGCCGGTCGCTGGGGCGGCTCCGGCGAGCCGCTCGGCACCCGCTCGGGCCGGATCCACGCCTGAGCACAGCCCTCCTTTCGGGGGTGATCGGCGTCACAGTGCGGGGTACTGTGCACGACATGGGCGACCTCGACCAGCGTCGGCGCGCGGCGCTGCGCGCGTGGACCACCTTCGTCGAGGAGGGTGACCCGGCGACCCCCTTGGTCCGGCCCGAGATCCTCGACAGCTGGAACCGCTCCGGCGCTGCCGTCGCCCGCGACGTGGGCTACGCGCCGCTGGCCGACGAGTCCGAGACCCGCTCCTTCTGGCAGGGCTCGCCGCTCCAGATCGCCGTCGAGCGCGTCGAGGAGGAGCTGCGCCGCACGGCCGAGGACGGCGACCTCGTCGTCGCGGTCACCGATCCCGACACCCGCGTGCTGTGGACCTACGGCGGCCGGGTGATGAGGCGCAAGGCCGAGTCGGTGAACTTCGTGCTCGGCGGGCGCTGGGACGACCGCTCCGTCGGCACCAACGCCCTCGACCTGGCCAACCGCCTCGACCGCCCGTCGATGGTGTTCAGCGCCGAGCACTACGCCCCGATCGTGCACAACTGGGTGTGCTGGGCCGCGCCCGTGCACGACCCGGTGACCGGCGCCCGGCTCGGCGTCCTCGACCTCTCCACCACCTGGGACCGCACTCACCCGATCGGCCTGGCCACCGCCCGCGTCCTGGCCCGGCTCGTCGAGCAGGCGCTCCCGCGCACCCACCAGTACGCCGACGAGGCCGCCCTGCGCGCCGAGGACGTGGCCGAGCCCGGCCTCGTCCTCAGCCTGCTCGGCAGCGCCGAGGCCCGGGTCGACGGCCAGCGCCTGCTGCTCAACCGCCGCCAGAACGAGATCCTCGCGCTCCTCGCCCTGCACCCTGACGGCCTCTCCCTCGACCAGCTCCACGCCATGCTCTACGGCGACCACGCGGTCACCTTCTCCACCCTCAAGGCCGAGGTCTCGCACCTGCGCCACGCCCTCGCCGGCCAGCTCGCCTCCCGCCCCTACCGCCTGCTCATGCCCATCGCGACCGACGTCGACCACGTGCTCGGGCTGCTGCGCCGCGGCCGGGTCGCCGCCGCCGTCGAGGCCTACGGCGGCGACCTGCTCCCGGGCACCGAGAGCCCGGCCCTGGTCGAGATGGGGGAGTACGTCGCCGTCGCTGTCCGCGAGGCGCTCCTCGCCGACCCCCAGCCCGATGCGGTGCTGCACTACAGCGAGCTGGCGCCGTACGACACGGCGGTGCTGGAGGCATGTCTCGCCCAGCTCGACCACGACGGGCGGCCCAAGCACCCGGCGATCCCGCTGCTCAAGGCGCGGCTGGCGGTCGCGGACGCCTGAGCCTCGGTCCCGATGACCGGCTGAGCCGTCGTCCGCATCATCCGATCGGATGACCCCCGCGCCGCCCGCTGCCCGATGTGCCGCGCGCCGAGCGCGGCCAGGCTGGACCCATGGCATCAGCAGCGGTGGTGGTCGACGACCTGCACAAGCGGTACGGCGACAAGGTGGCCGTCGACGGGATCAGCCTGAGCGTCGAGGAGGGCGAGATCTTCGGCATCCTCGGCCCCAACGGCGCCGGGAAGACGACGACGGTCGAGTGCGTGGCCGGCCTGCGGACCGGCGACGGCGGCGCGGTCCGGGTGCTCGGCATCGACCCGTGGACCGATCGCGCGGGGCTGACCCGGGTGCTCGGCATCCAGCTCCAGGAGAGCCGGCTGCAGGCCAAGATCACGGTGCGCGAGGCGCTCGAGCTCTGGTCCGCCCTGTACGACGACCCGGTGCCCTGGCGTGACCTGGCCGAGCGGCTGGGACTCACCGACCTGCTCCCGCGCCGCTATGCCAAGCTCAGCGGCGGCCAGCAGCAGCGGCTCTCGATCGCGCTCGCGCTGGTGGGCAGGCCGCGGGTGGTGGTCCTCGACGAGCTGAGCACCGGGCTCGACCCGCGCGCCCGGCGCGACGTGTGGCAGCTCGTGCGCGACGTACGCGCCGGGGGGACCACGGTCCTGCTGGTGACGCACGCGATGGAGGAGGCCCAGGAGCTCTGCGACCGGATCGCGATCGTCGACCGGGGCCGGATCCGGGCACTCGACACCCCGGCGGGGCTGGTGGGGGCGGCGGGGGCCGCCACGACGACGTCCTTCCGGCCGTCGGCCGCGACCGACCTGGAGGCCCTGCGCGAGCTGCCGGGGGTCGCCTCGGTGCACGCGGACGACGGCCGGGTGGTCGTCACCGGTGCCGAGGACACGGTGCTGGCGTTGCTGCCCGTCCTGGAGCGCCAGCGCGTCGTCCCCCACGCCCTGCGGGTCGAGGCGGGCTCGCTCGACACCGCCTACCTGGACCTCACCGCCGCCCCGATCGAGGAGACCGTCTGATGGCCACCGCCACCGCCACCGCTGCCGTCGTCAGGACCGAGGCCCGGCTGTTCGGCCGCGAGCTCGGCGCGCTGTTCTGGACGGTGCTCTTCCCGGCCGCGCTCGTGGCCATCCTCGGCTCGGTCCCGAGCTTCAGCGACCCCGTGGCCGGCACCGGCGGGCTGCGCACGATCGACATCTACGTGCCCATCGCGGTGCTCATGTCGATGAGCATGGCGGCGGTGATGGCGATGCCGGCGGCGGTGTTCGCCTACCGCGAGGCCGGCGTCCTGCGCCGGCTGCGGACGACGCCCGTCGGCCCGGGCGCCGTCCTGCTCGCCCAGGCGCTGCTGCACGCGGCCGCGGTCGCCCTCGCCTCGGCGCTGGTGCTCACGATCGGCCGGGTCGCGTTCGGGACCCCGCTGCCGCAGTCGCCGCTCGGTTACCTGGTGGCCTACGTGCTCGCGCTCGTCGCGGCGTTCTCGGTCGGCGCGGTCATCACCTCGCTGGTGCCCAACAGCCGCATCGGTACGGCGGTCGGCACGGTCGTGTTCTTCCCGATGCTGTTCACCGCCGGGGTGTGGCTGCCCGTGCAGGTGATGCCGGACGTGATGCGCGAGATCGTCGTGCTGACCCCGCTCGGTGCCGCGTCGGAGGCGCTGACCGAGGCGATGGCGGGCGACTTCCCCGACCTGCGGCACCTGCTCGTCGTCGCGGCCTGGGCCGGCGTGCTCTGGCTCGTGTCGGTGCGCACGTTCCGCTGGGAGTGAGAGGGTGGGCGGCGTGAGCGCCGCGCCGGACGAGAGCTGGGAGCGCCGGCTGGCCTTCCTGCCGCTGGGCCTGCTCGCCTTCGGCTCCCTGGTCGCGCTGCTCAGCGGCCCCAGCACGGGCGCTACCGCGCCCACCTCGCGGCTCGTCGCCCAGCTCGTGATGATCGGGCTCACCGCGCTCTGGCTGCTGCGCTGGCTGCACCGCCGCCCGACGCCGCTGTCGTACCTGGTCCGCGGAGCGATGGCGCTCGTGCTGACGCTGCTCAACCCGCTGTTCTGCATCTTCGCCTGGATCGGCTTCGCCGACGCCGTGGACGCCTTCCCCCGGCGGGGGCTCTGGCCGGCGATCGGGCTGACCGCGGTGACGATGGCGGTCGGTCAGTCCGGTGGTGCGCCCTGGCGGTCGCCGGGGCAGGCGGTGTTCTTCTTCCTCATGCTGATGGTCAACTTCGGGTTGGCCTACCTGATGGGGCGCTACTCCGTGCACGTCGAGCGGACCAACCTCGAGCGCAAGGCCGCGATCGTCGAGCTCGAACGGGTCAACGCCAGCCTGGAGCAGGCGCTCGCCGAGAACACCGCGCTCCACGAGACCGTCGTCGCCCAGGCCCGAGCGGCCGGCATCCAGGACGAACGGCAGCGCCTCGCCCGCGAGATCCACGACACGATCGCCCAGGCGCTGGCCGGCGTTGTCGCCCAGCTCCAGGCGGCCCACGAGGACGACGACCTCGCCAGCGCGCGTCGTCGTACCGACCGGGCGGCGGCGCTGGCCCGCGACGCGCTCGTCGAGGCTCGTCGCTCGATGCTCGACCTCGTGCCCGCACCCCTCGCCGACGCCTCGCTGCCCGACGCGGTCGCGCGCCTGGTCGAGGGCTGGGCCGCCGACCGCCCGGCCGCACCGCCCGTTGTCGCCGACGCCGTCGTCACCGGTGAGGTACGTCCGCTCCACCCCGAGCTGGAGGCCACCGTGCTCCGCATCGCCCAGGAGGCGCTCTCCAACGTCGCCAAGCACGCGGCCGGCGCCCGCCGCGTCGGCGTCACCCTGAGCTATCTCGACGACGAGGTCGTGCTCGACGTGCGCGACGACGGCGCCGGCTTCGACCTCGCCCGGCCGACCGGATCCACCTCGTTCGGCCTGCGCGGCATGCGCCAGCGCGCCGAGCGGCTCGCCGGCGTCCTCGACGTCGAGTCCGAGCCCGGCGGCGGCACCGCCGTCTCGGTCCGGCTGCCCGCCCTCGAACGAGGTGCCGCATGAGCTCGCCGCCGATCCGGATCCTCGTCGTCGACGACCACCCCGTCGTGCGCGACGGCATCGCGGCGACCCTGTCCGCCGTACCGGACTTCGAGGTGGTCGGCCAGGCCGGCGACGGTCCGGCGGCCGTCGAGCTCACCGCCTCGCTCGCCCCCGACGTCGTCGTCCTCGACCTGCGGATGCCGGGCGGCGGCGGGGTGGACGCCGTACGGGAGATGCAGCGGCGGCGCCTGCCGGCCGCCGTGCTCGTGCTCACGACGTACGACACCGACTCCGACACCGTGGCCGCCATCGAGGCCGGAGCCACCGGCTACCTGCTCAAGGACGCACCCGTCGAGACCCTCGTCGCCGGTGTCCGTGCGACCGCCGCCGGCGAGACCGTGCTCTCACCCGCCGTCGCCACCCGCCTGGCCTCCCACGTCCGCCGCCCCACCCGGACCGCCGCGCTCAGCGCCCGCGAGCGCGAGGTGCTCGCCCTCGTGGCCCGCGGGACCGCCAACCGCGCCATCGCCCGGGAGCTCTTCGTCAGCGAGGCGACGGTCAAGACCCACCTCGCGCACGTCTACGACAAGCTCGGTGTCACCGACCGGGCGGCGGCCGTCGCGGTGGCGTACGAGCGGGGGATCCTGGGCTGAGCCCGGGTCACCTCGGGGGCAGCACATACGTCGGGAGGGGCTCCTCGTCGAGCCACGCCGCAGGCACCGTGATCGAGGTCCATCGGTCGAGCAGCGCCCACGACGCCGCCACGGTGTCGTCCTCGAGATCGAGGCCGCGGCCCTGGGGGAGCGGACCCCGGTCGCCCCACGAGGGGTCGAGGAACGGGTCGAAGCTTCGCACGATCCGGCCGGCGCGCGCGACGAAGACGTGATCGTCGCCGTTGACCGTGTTGCTGTACGACGCAGCGACGCCGCCGCGGCTGAGGGCGCGCAGCTGCCGGGCGCCGAACCAGCCGTACCGACTGAGCACGACCACGCCGCCGTCGCGCTCGGCCACGACGACGACCGAGGGGATCGCGTACTCGTCCTCGGGCTGGTCGTCGAGCTCCGCGCCGACCAGCTCGTCGACCTGGGTGCTGTCGAGCCGGCCGGCGTCGCGGACCACCGGGCCGAGGACGCGGAGGACCTCGGTGGTGCTCATGCCGCGCACGAAGGCCACCGCGAAGTCCTCCTCGTAACGGCTGTCGTCGGTCCACCCGTAGGGGCGGTCGGGGTCCCGCTCCGGCTCGGGCGGGGGAGCCGGTGACGGGGGCGGGTCGGGCCGGGCGTCGTTGAGCGCGTCGACGAGCTCGCCGGGGACCGCCCACTCGGCGCGAGCGAGCGCGTTGTTCCAGTCGTCCTCGCCGTACGTCGCTGCTTCCAGGTAGGCCGTGCCCTCGCACGTCGGGATGGCCTCGCCGCGACGGGTGTCGCCCGGCAGGGGGACCTGGATCTCGGACTCCTCGACGGCGCCGGCCGGGACGGTGCCGCGTGCGTCCGGATCGCCGACCTCCCACAGCGCGTACCCACCGTCGTCGGACTGTGCGCAGTAGAGCCCGATGTGGGGCCGGGGTTGGGGCGTGGTGCCAGTGTTCTCGACCCGCAGGTCCAGGTGCAGCAACGGCCCGAGGTGGTCGCCGCCGAGCGTGGGGTCGGCGAGCCGGACCCGGAGGCCGCCGCCCAGGCCCGCGGTGTCACCCAGGCTGAGCCGGCGCTCCTCGTCCCGCTCGGTCAGGAGCACGTGCACGTCGGTGGGGAGGTCGGCCGGGCCGTCGGTGACCCGGGTCGGAGCGTCGTCCTGGGCCTGGCGCCAGGCGACGAAGCCGGCCGCGAGACCGAGCGCGATCACGAAGGCCGCACCGTCGCGCAGCGAGCGTCGTCCTCGTCCGGGCATGGCCAGACCCTGTCAGATCCGGCGGGCCGCCGCCTGCCAACCACCCACCAACCACCCGCTCCTAGCGTGAGCCAGGTCACGTCCCTTGGCCCTTGGGAGAGTCATGACCCGGATCAGCCTCAACGTCGACGGCCAGCAGGTCGCCGACGACGTCGAACCGCGGATGCTGCTCGTGCAGTACCTGCGCGAGAAGCTCGGCAAGACCGGCACCGTCATCGGTTGCGACACCAGCAACTGCGGCGCGTGCACGGTCCACCTCAACGGCAGGAGCGTGAAGTCCTGCAACGTGCTGGCGGTCCAGGCGGACGGCGCGGAGGTCACCACGATCGAGGGGCTGGCCGGCGAGGACGGTCAGCTGCACCGGGTGCAGGAGGCCTTCCGGGAGTGCCACGGCCTGCAGTGCGGGTTCTGCACGCCGGGGATGATCATGCAGACCGTCGACCTCCTCAACGAGAACCCCAGCCCGTCGGAGGAGGCGATCCGGCTCGGGCTCGAGGGCAACCTCTGCCGGTGCACCGGCTACCACAACATCGTGCGGGCCGTGCAGCACGCCGCCGGTACGACGGACGCGACCGAGGGGGCACCGGCATGACCGCGACCCAGGAACCCGCTGCCGGCGCCGAGATCGGACGCGACCGGCGCCGCAAGGAGGACCAGCGCCTCATCACCGGCCGGACGCGGTGGACCGACAACATCACGTTGCCGGGCATGCTGCACCTGGCGATGGTGCGCAGCCCGTTCCCGCACGCGCGGATCACCGGGATCAACACGGAGGCCGCCAAGGGCGCGACCAACGTGGTCGCCGTCCTCACCGGTGCCGACCTCGGTGAGGGCCAGGGCGCGTGCATCAACGCGTGGCCGGTCGTCGAGGACCAGGTGACGCCGGCGCACCTGCCGATGCCGACCGACCGGGTCGCGTTCGCAGGCGAGACCGTCGCGGTCGTGGTGGCGCGCAGCGCTGCCGAGGCGCGCGACGCGGCCGAGCTGGTCGAGGTCGACTACGAGGAGCTGCCGCCCGCGCTCGACCTCAAGGAGGCCGCGACGGCGCACGAGACCGGCGGCGCGATCGCGCACCCCGACCTCGGCACCAACGTCAGCGCGGTGTGGCGCTTCGACTCGGGTGAGGCGGGCACCGGCGGTGACGTCGAGCAGGCGATCGCCGAGGCGCGCGAGAACGGCATCGTGATCGAGCGGGAGTACCGTCAGCAGCGGCTGATCCCGGCGTTCATGGAGCCGCGCAGCGTCGTCGTCGACCCGACTGGTGAGCAGATCACGGTGTGGTCGGCGACCCAGGTGCCCCACATCCTGCGGTTCGCGATGGCGGCCACGACCGGCGTACCGGAGTCGAAGATCCGGGTGATCGCGCCGGACGTCGGCGGCGGCTTCGGCGGCAAGCTCCAGCAGACGCCCGAGGAGATGATCGCGTTCGCCGTGGCGCGCAGGCTCGGCAAGCCGGTGAAGTTCACCGAGACCCGCAGCGAGTCGCTCCTCACCGCCCACCACGGGCGCGACCAGTGGCAGCGGCTCACGCTCGCCGCGACCAAGGACGGTCACGTCACCGGCCTCAAGGTCGACCTGCTCGCCGACCTCGGCGCGTACGTCGCCATCGTCGGCGGCGGCGTCCCGGTGCTGGGCGCGTTCATGTTCAACGCGATCTACAAGTTCCCCGCCTACCAGTTCCAGACCACCAACATCCTGACCAACAAGACCTGGACCGACGCCTACCGCGGCGCCGGCCGGCCCGAGGCGACGTTCGCGATCGAGCGGCTCATGGACGAGCTCGCCACCGAGCTCGGCAAGGACCCGCTCGAGGTCCGCGAGATGAACTGGATCAAGCACGAGGAGTTCCCGTTCACCACGGTGGCCGGCCTCGAGTACGACTCCGGCAATTACGAGGCCGCCACCGCGCGCGCCAAGGAGATGTTCGGGTACGACGCCCTCCGCGCCGAGCAGGCCGAGCGCCGGGCCCGCGGAGACAAGGTCCAGCTCGGGCTCGGCGTCTCGACCTTCACCGAGATGTGCGGCCTCGCGCCCTCGCGGGTGCTCGGCAGCCTCAACTACGGCGCGGGCGGCTGGGAGCACGCCGAGGTGCGGATGCTCGCGACCGGCAAGGTCGAGGTCGTCACCGGGGCGTCGGCGCACGGGCAGGGCCACGAGACGGCGTTCAGCCAGATCGCGGCCGACCGGCTCGGCGTACCGTTCGAGGACATCGAGGTGCTCCACGGCGACACCCAGATCTCCCACAAGGGCCTGGACACCTACGGGTCCCGCAGTCTGGTCGTCGGCGGAGAGGCCCTGGTGCGGGCCCTCGACAAGGTCATCGAGAAGGCGAAGCCCGTCGCGGCCCACCTGCTCGAGGCATCCGCCGACGACCTCGAGTTCAGCGGCGGCCGGTTCACCGTCAAGGGGACCGACCAGGGGATGGCGATCACCGAGATCGCGACCGCCGTCTTCGCCGCGCACAACCTGCCCGACGGCATGGAGCCCTCGCTCGACTCCGAGGCGACGTACGACCCCGTCAACTTCAACTACCCCCACGGCACGCACCTGTGCGCCGTCGAGGTGGACACCGAGACGGGCCAGGTCCGGCTCCGCAAGTACGTCTGCTGCGACGACATCGGGGTCGTCATCAACCCGCTGATCGTGTCCGGCCAGGTGCACGGCGGACTCGTCCAGGGCATCGCGCAGGCGCTCTGGGAGGAGGCCGTGTACGACGACAACGGCACCCTCGTGACGGGCTCGTTCGTCGACTACCTGCTGCCCACGGCGGCCGACACGATCACCTTCGAGATCGACCACACCACCTCGCCGGCGACCACCAACTCGCTCGGCACCAAGGGCGTCGGCGAGGCCGGCACCATCGCCTCGACGCCGGCCGTGGTCAACGCGGTCGTCGACGCGGTCCGCCACCTCGGGGTCTCCGACATCACGATGCCGTGCACGCCACAACGCGTGTGGAACGCGATTCAGAAGGGAGCGCAGGCATGATCCCCGCAGCGTTCGAGTACGTCGCCCCGACCTCGGTCGAGGAGGCGCTGGCGGCGCTCGCCGAGCACGGCGACGACGCCAAGGTCATCGCCGGCGGCCAGAGCCTGCTGCCGGTGCTCCGGATGCGGCTCAACGCCCCCGAGTGGGTGATCGACCTGGGCCGGATCGAGAGCCTGCGCGGCGTCCGCGACGGCGGCGACCACCTCGCCATCGGCGCGATGACCACCCACCACGACGTCGGCCACAGCCCGCTCGTGCACGAGCACGCCCTGCTCATCAGCAAGGCGATCACGCACCTCGCCGACGCCCAGGTCCGCCACCGCGGGACGTTCGGCGGCGCGCTCGCCCACGCCGACCCGGCCGGCGACCTCGGTGCGCCGGCGCTGGCGCTGGGCTCGACGTTCGTCGTCCAGGGGCCCGGTGGCACGCGGGAGATCCCCGGCTCGGAGTTCTTCGTCGACCTCTTCGAGACCGCGATCTCCGACGACGAGCTGCTGGTCGAGGTGCGCGTGCCGAAGCACGACGGCTGGGGTGCGTCGTACGAGAAGTTCGTGCGGATCGCCCACCAGTGGCCGATCGTGGCGGTCGCCGCGACGGTCCGGATGGACGGCGACACCATCGCCGAGGCGCGGATCGGGCTGACCAACATGGGCTCGACGCCGGTCCGTGCGAGCGCCGCCGAGCAGGTCCTCGCCGGCCAGCCGGCCACCGAGGAGGGCGTCGCGGCCGCCGCCGCGCTCGCCGCCGACGGGACCAACCCGCCCAGCGACCTCAACGGCGACGCCGACTACCGCCGCCACCTCGCCACCGTCCTGACCCGGCGAGCCGTGCTCGCCGCCGCCGGAAGGAGCTGACGGCGACCGATGGACCTCTCCCACTCCTTCACGGTCCCGACCTCGGTCGCCGCCACCTGGGAGCACTTCCAGGACATCGGCGCCCTCGCCGAGTGCTTCCCGGGCGCCCAGGTCACCGCGGTCGGCACGGACGACGACGGCGCACCGACCTTCGAGGGGACCTGCAAGGTCAAGCTCGGCCCGATCGCCCTCGTGTACGCCGGCTCGGGCAAGTTCGTCGAGCGCGACGAGGCCGGACGCCGCTTCGTCGTCGACGCCAAGGGGCGCGACAAGCGCGGCAACGGGACCGCGGGGGCCAAGGTCACCGTGACCATGGCCGAGGCCGGCGACGGCGCCACCCAGGTCGACGTCGTCACCGACCTGGCCATCACCGGCAAGCCGGCGCAGTTCGGCCGGGGCGTCATGCAGGACGTCTCGGACAAGCTGCTCGGGCAGTTCGTCTCGTGCCTGGAGCAGCGGCTCGCGGCCGAGGCGGCACCCGCCGCTGAGCCGGAGCCGGCCCTGGCCCCGGCACCCGGAGCGGACACGGCGGCGGAGCCGGCCGCAGCGCCGCCACCGCGCCCGGCACCCGCGCCGGCACCCGCACCCGTGGCCGCGGGCGGGGACGACGCCCTCGACCTCGGGTCGGCGGTGCTGCCGGTGCTGCTCAAGAGCTACGGCAAGCAGATCGCGGCGGCGCTCGCCGTCGTGCTCGGCCTGGCCGCGCTACGCCGGCGCCGACGCCGCCGGCGCGCGCGGTAGCCGGGAACCCGCTCGGCGGACCCGGACCCGGACCGGGACCTCACCACGTGTCGGGCTTGGTGGCGTCCTCGTCCTGGTAGAGGTCCTGGTCCTCGTGGCGCTGGCCGAGCCCGCGCTGGTTGTTGTCCTCGAGCCGGTCCCGCTTGGGGTCGGGCTGGTCCTTGGGCTTGTCGTCGGGCTGCTGGGGCTGCTGCTCGGGCTGGGGCTGCTGCTGGCTCTGCTTCAGCTTGCCCCGCAGCCGCTCGTCGACGGCACCGGCGTCGGACTGCTGCTCCTCGCCGCCGCCCGCGTCGGTGGGGCACTTGCCCTCGGCCAGGGTGTCGATCCCGGCCTGCCAGGCCTCGGCCGCGCGCGAGGTCGCGCCTGCCTGCTGGGCCTCGTCGCCGATCGCCTCGTAGGCCAGCGCCAGGTTGATCCGGACGGTGCACTCCTCGCGCCTCGGCACGTGCTCCAGCGCCGCCAGGTACGCCGCCACGGCCGAGGGGTAGTTGCCCTCGGCGTGCCACGAGGCGCCCTCGTCGAAGGGCGCGATCCAGGGCTCGAACAGGTTGAGCGAGCGGGTCCCCGCGAACTCCGCGGCCGCGCCGTCGGTGTCGCCGCGCACGAAGGCGTCGCGGCCGGCGGCGTTGTCGTGGAGCATCAGGCCCACCTTGACGGCGTACGCCGCGACGAGGAGGGCGGGCAGCAGCCCGGCGAGCAGCAGCACCCGGCGCAGCCGGGCCCGGGGGTACGGCGGGCGTCCGGCGCTCATCGTCGGCCTCCTTCGCGCGGGGCACGGGCCGGGCGCAGCGCGTGGCGCGAGGTCCACACGGCGTGCCAGCCGGCGCGGAGCTCGAGGAGGACCAGGCCGAGCAGCACCAGCGCGGCGAGCCAGGTCAGGTCGTGCTTCGCGGGGCGGTCGTGGCCGCCCTGCCCGTCGGAGTACGACGCCGCGAACGACTTCACGAGCGGCGCCAGGTCACCGGGCCCGGTGCGGTGCTGGAAGCGGACTCCGAGCTGGTCGGCGATCTCCCTGAGGTTGCCGAGGTCGGCATGGGAGATCGCGGTCTCGGCGGTCTCGGGATCGCGCACGTAGCCCGCCGCGCCGTCGAGGCCGTCGGACTCGGGCATCGGGCCGCCGTCGGAGGTGCCGTAGCCGAGCACCGCGCCGCCGGCGACGAGGTCGCGCACGTCCTCGAACGACTGCCGCTCGCTGTCGTCGGCGCCGGTGGTGTTCTCGCCGTCGCCGGCGTAGACGACGATCCGGCGGCGCTCGGGGCGCTGCTCCTGGGCGCGCTTGAGGACGGCGGTCAGCTCGGGCACGGGGCGGTCGGCGGCCGAGCCCGCGCCGTCCTTGGGGCCCTCGAGGTAGATGGTCTCGACGGCGGCGTCGAAGGCGGTGGTGTCGGAGCTGAACGGCATCACCAGCCGGGTCTCGGCGCCGAAGGTGAGCAGCCCGAACCGGGCGCCGGGCAGCGCCTTGGCGAGTGCGGTGAGGTCGGCCTGGACGCCCCTGATCCGCGGGTTGCGGCCGTCGTGGTCGAGAGCTGCCATCGACCGGGTGCGGTCGACGACGACGAGCACGTCGAGGTCGGAGAGCTGCTCGCTCACCGAGGTCTGGCCGACGCCGGGCCGCAGCAGCACGGCGACGAAGGCGAGCACGATCGCGACCCGGCGCAGCACGACGAGGGCGGTGGCGGTGGTCGGGTTCACCGGGCACCTCCGCGTCGGTCGCACAGGGCGAGCGCGCCCTGGGCCGCCCAGACGAGCGCCAGGCCGAGCAGGCCGATCCCGGCGAGCGCCGTACCGAGGCGCGGCCGGTCGAAGATCTGGACGATCGGCGGACGCTCGATCGGCGTCGCCTCCAGGCTGTCGATGGCGCGCACCACCGAGCCCGCGCTGTTGTCGTCGCCGAGCAGCGAGAACGTGCCGCCGGTGCTGGTCATCGCGGTGCGGAACTCCCGTACGGCGGCGGGCCGGTCGGCGGTGCGCGGCGCGGCGATGCCGTGCACGACGACCTTCTCGTCGGCGGCGTACTGCGCGGCCTCGGTGACGTTGTAGATGCCGGTCCCGACCGGCTCGTTGTCGGAGGCGAGCACGATCGCGCGGGTGCGGTCCTCGTCGCGGCGGTCGAAGCGCTGCACGCACGAGGCGAGGCCGTCGCCGAGCTGGGACTGCACGTCCCAGTCGACGACCGTGCCGGCGGTGAAGACGGCGTAGTCGTCGCTGATCACGGTGCCGTCGCGGAACGCCTTCTCGGCCTCGTAGAGCTGGTCGACGACATATTGGTAGTCGTCGGTGAGCGGGAAGATCGTGATGGCCGCACCGCTCCAGATGGTCAGCCCGACCCGTTCGCCGCGCAGGCCGTCGACGATCGTGCGGAACTCGCGCAGCACCTGGCGGTCGACCTCGGCCATCGATCCCGACGCGTCGAGGCACAGGACGATGTCGCGGGTCCGGTCGGACTGCGCGAGGGTCTGGCGCTCCTGGACCCGGCCGGCGACGACGATCGCGCCGGTGCACGCCACCAGCGCGGCCAGCGTGAGGCAGGTGCCGAGCACCACCTGGCGCCGGACCAGCGCGCGGTAGCGGGGGAGGGCGCGCAACCGCCCCGCGTGCGCGACGTACGACGCGCTGCCGGACGCGGGCCGGTGGGCCCGCCAGCGCAGCAGCCACCCGACGAGCAGCGCCAGCACGAGCACGCCGAGGACCGCCACCAGCCAGGGCCAGTGGAAGCCGGTGTCCTCGCGGGTCCACATCAGGCCGCGCTCCAGTCGGCGACGAGCCCCCGGGCCTGGTCCACGGCGGTGTCGAACAGGTCACGCGCGAGGGCGTCGTCGGGCGCGAACTCGGGCGGGTAGACGAGCTCGATGACCGCGACCAGCTCGCGCGGGGCACGGGCCCGGAAGTCGGCCAGCGCCATGGTCCGCGCCGGCAGCACCGTCACCGCGGCGACGTAGGAGCGGACCACCTCGCTGAGCTGCTGGTGGCCGGCCCGCGGCGCCAGGTCACCGGCGCGCACCTGGGCGTCGATCCGGTCGATCAGGTCGAGGTGGGCCCGGCGTACGTCGAGCACGTCGACGTCGAGGCGCTCCAGGCGCGGCACCCGCGGCCGCCGGGTGAACCACCAGGCGAGCAGGTAGTAGAGGACGACGGCCGCGGCGAGCGCGACCGCGATCCAGAGCCAGCGGCCGTCGTAGGCGACCGGGCCGGTGAACTCGTCGGGGAGATCAGCCGGCAGCGCGGCGGGAGACGCGCCCTGGCAGCTTGCTGCCCCCAGCACGGCGTCGAAGACGCGCTCGGCTCCGGCGAGGCTAGCGTCGCCGGGCATGACGGTGCCTCTCCAGCAGCCGGAACACGGCGGTGATCGCGTCGTCGTGGTCGCGGACGAGCTCCTGGGCGATGCCGAGCTGGTCGAGCCGGCGGCGCAGCCGCTGCGCCTCGTCGTCGACCAGGGCGGCGTACTCGCGGCGCAGGCGCTCGTCGCGGCGCAGCCAGCCGGGCACCTCGGCGCCGGCGTCGATGTCGACCAGGCGCCGGCCGGCGACGGCGGGCAGGGTCGGGTCGAGGTCGCCCAGGGTCACGAAGAGCACCTCGTGCTGGACGCTCAGCCGCCGCAGCAGGGCGATGGCGTCCTCGGCGAGCGCGGTCTCGTCGGTGACGACCACGAGGATGGTGCGCCGGCGCACCGTCCGCACGACGTGGCGCAGCAGCGTGGCCAGGTCACCGGGCGGGCCGTCGGGCCGGATCGCGTCGTACGCCGCGCCGAGCAGCCGCTCCAGGTGCAGGTCGCCGCCGCCGGGCCGCTCGGCACGGCAGGACGCGGCGTTGCCGTGCACGAGGCCGACCAGGTCGCCGTGCTGGACGGCGAGGTGACCCATCACGCCGGCCACGAGGACGGCGAGCTCGCGCTTGGCGACGGCGGCGTCGTTGAGCGCGGCCATGCTGCGCCCGGTCGAGATGCACAGCAGCACCGTGTGCTTGCGCTCGGCGACGTAGCGCTTGACCAGGAGCTGGCGGCTGCGGGCTGACGCCTTCCAGTCGATGTCCTTGACGTCGTCGCCGCGGACGTACTCGCGCAGGTCGTTGAAGTCGATGCCGCGCCCGGCGTGGATCGCGGCGTACTCGCCCTCGAGCAGGCCGCGGACCTTGCGGTGCGCGTGGATCGCGAGCCGGCTGCGGATGCGGGTGAGGTGGGCCGTCATGCGGGACTCACGGGGTGGGGACCGCCCGGAACACCGCGTCGATGACGGTCTCCGGCTGGACCCGGTCGGCGAGCGCCTCGAAGCTGAGGTGGATCCGGTGGCGCAGGACGCTGTGGCGCAGCTCGCGGATGTCCTCGGGGATGACGTAGTGCCGTCCCTGGACGACGGCCATCGCGCGCGCGGCCTGGAAGAAGGCGATCGAGCCGCGCGGGCTGGAGCCGATCTCGACGTACTCGCCGAGCTCGGGGCCCAGGACACCGGTGACGTCGCGGGTCGCGCGGACGAGGGAGACGACGTAGCGGCGGATCGCCGGGTCGACGTACACGCGGCGGACGAGCTCTTGGAGCTCGGCCACCTCGGTGGTGGTGATGACCGGCTCGACCTCGGTCATGTGCTGGCCGAGCGTGCCGTCGTCGATGCGCTCGAGGACCATCAGCTCGTCGTCCTCGGTGGGGTAGTCGACGACCTCCTTGAGCAGGAAGCGGTCCATCTGGGCACGGGGGAGGACGTAGGTGCCCTCTTCCTCGATGGGGTTCTGGGTGGCCAGCACCATGAACGGGTCGGGCAGGCGGTGCACCGTGCCGGCGATCGACGTCTGCCGCTCCTGCATCGCCTCGAGCAGCGCCGACTGCGTCTTGGCGCTGGCCCGGTTGATCTCGTCGAGCAGGACGACGTTGGCGTGCACCGGGCCGAGCTGGGTCTCGAACTCGTGGCTGCGCGGGTCGTAGACCTGGGTGCCGATGATGTCGGCGGGCAGCAGGTCCGGCGTGCACTGGATCCGGGTGAACCGCGCGCTGACCGCGTGGGCCAGCGTCGACGCGGCGAGCGTCTTGGCCAGGCCGGGGACGCTCTCGAGCAGGATGTGGCCCTCGGAGAGCAGCGTGACCAGGAGCGCCGTACGGACCCGGCGCTGGCCCACGACCCGGCTGGAGAACGTCTCGGAGACCCTCTCGATCGCCTCGGAGGCCCGGCTCAGCTCGGCGGCCGTGAGGGGCGTGCTCGGGTCCTCGGGCGTACGCCGGGTGGCGGTGGCGTGGGTCATGCCGCCGAATCTACCCAGCCGCTCCGCGTTCACCCCTCGGTGAGCAGCCGGGCCCGCAGCTCGTCGTCGCGGCGCAGCCGGGCCAGGTCCCGCTCGCGGCGCTCGGCGATGATCGCCCCCAGCACCATCTCGGGCGGTACGCCGGGCGGCGGGGCGGGTGCGACGTGGGGGAGCACGTCGGTCAGCAGCAGCCGGCCGATCCGGTCCCGCGAGGCCGGGTCGAGCGTGCCCAACCGGCCGAGGTACTGCCGGACCGCCAGGGCGGTGCCGGTCGGCAGCGTCCCGAGGTCGGTACGACGGGCCCACGCGGCGAGCTGGGGCGGCATCGGCGGCGGCGGGGGCAGCCGCAGCGGCACCCGCTCGCGCACGACGTAGGTGCCGGCGGCGTAGTCGCCCAGCCGCTTGCCGCGCGTGCTCAGCATGATCGAGAAGAAGGCGGGCACCCCCGAGAACGCGTAGATCTCGACGAACCCGATGAGCGAGCGCACCAGCGCGTGCTGGAAGCTGATCGGCCCGCCGTCGTCGCGCACCGTGCGCAGGCCCAGGGCGAGCTTGCCGATCGTGCGGCCGCGGGTGAACGTCTCGAGCGCCGTCGGCAGCGCCAGGAACACCAGCACCGACGTCAGCACCACCGCGAAGCCGATGGCCGCCTCGTCCCGGGTCAGCGCCGCGGCGATCACCAGCAGCAGGTACGCCGCCACGAACGCCACCAGCGTGACCACCACGTCGATCAGCCCGCTCGCCATCCGCAGGCCCAGCGACGCCGCCGGGAGGTCGAGCGCGACTCCCTCGCCGGTGACGAGGTCGTCGGCGGTGACGGTGGCGAAGTCGGCGGCGGGCATCGGTGGCAGCCTGCCACACCGCCGGGCGCCCCGTACGCTGTGCGCGTGCCGCGGATCGATCTCGACGCCTACGTCGCTGCCCATGCGCGCTCGTGGGTGCGGCTCGAGGAGCTCGTGCGGCTCCGGCGCCGGACGGGGGCCGAGGCGGACGAGCTGGTCGACCGCTACCAGCAGGTCGCGACGCACCTGTCCGTCGTACGGACCTCGGCGCCGGACGGTGAGCTCGTCGCCCACCTCTCCTCGCTCCTGGGCCGGGCCCGCATCGCGATGCTCGCCGCCCGCGTCCCGAGCTGGCGCGGGGTCGGCAGGTTCTTCACCGAGCAGTTCCCCGCCGCGCTCTACCGCCTGCGCTGGTGGTGGCTCGGCTGCCTGGCGGGCAACGTCCTCGTCACCGGGATCGTGATGATCTGGCTCGCCCAGCACCCCGCGGTCGAGCAGAACCTGCTCTCGCCCGAGCAGGTCGACCAGCTCGTCAACAACGACTTCGAGAGCTACTACAGCGAGAACGCCGCCGGCGCCTTCGCCGCCCACGTCTGGCTCAACAACGCCTGGGTGAGTGCGCTGTGCATCGCCCTGGGCATCCTCGGCCTCCCGGTCCTGTGGCTGCTCTTCCAGAACGTCGCCAACCTCGCGATCGTCGGCTCGATCATGGTCCGCCACGACCGCGGCGACCTGTTCTGGGGCCTGATCCTCCCGCACGGCCTGCTCGAGCTCACCTGCGTCTTCGTCGCCGGCGGGGTCGGCCTGCGCCTGTTCTGGTCGTGGATCGAGCCCGGCTCGCTCTCCCGGGCCGGATCGCTCGCGCGCGCCGGCCGTACCGCCGTCACCGTGGCGCTCGGCCTGGCCGTGGTGCTCGCGATCAGCGGCGTGATCGAGGCCTTCGTGACGCCCTCGCCGCTGCCGACGTGGGCGCGGATCGCGATCGGGGTGCTGGCCGAGGTGGTCTTCCTGGCCTACGTGTTCGTGGTCGGGCGGGCGGCCGCCTCGCGCGGCGAGACCGGCGACGTCTCGGCGGCGCTGCTCGAGGACCGGGTCGCCGCCCAGGCCTGACCCCTCCGCGAAGTGCGGGGGTTGCTGGTCCGAAGTGCGCCGGTTGCTGGTGCAACATCCGCACCTCGGACCAGCAACCGGCGCACTTCGCGAAGGCTCAGAGCAGGCCCTGGGCCTTGAGCGCGAGGTAGTGGTCGGCCAGGGCCGGCGGCAGGCTCTCCGCGTCGGCGTCCACGACGTCGACGCCGAGGCGCTGGAGCACCGCGCGCATCCGGTCGCGGCGGTGCAGCTCCTGGGCGGCCGCGGCGGCGTCGTAGACGGTGTCGGCGGTGGGGGCGAGCGCGGGGTCGTCGGCGGCCTCGGCGAGGCGGGTGAGCTCGGGGTCGCGGACCGAGGCGACGACGACGCGGTGGTGCCGGGTCAGGGCCGGGAGGACGGGGAGCAGGCCGTCGGCGATGGCCGAGGGCTCGAGCGCCGTCAGCAGGACGACGAGCGCGCGCTGGCGCCCGAAGCCCTGGACCGCGCCGGCGAGCAGGTCCCAGTCGGCCTCGACGAGGGTGGGGTCGAGGTCGGCCATCTGCTCCTGGAGGCGGGCGGCGACGTCGCGGACGCCGTGGAGGCGCTGGCGGGCGCGGACCCGGCGGTCGCCGGCGGCGAAGTCGATGCGGTCCCCGGCCCGCGAGGCGAGGGCGCCGAGGAGGAGGGCGGCGTCCATGGCGGCGTCGAGGCGGGGCATGCCGTCGGTCTCGGCCTCGCCCGCGACCCGGGCGACCCGGCCGGCGGAGGTGCGCGAGGTGTCGAGGACGAGGACGACGCGGCGGTCGCGCTCGGGCTGCCAGGTGCGGACGACGACGTGGGGGCTGCGGGCCGAGGCGCGCCAGTCGATGGAGCGGACGTCGTCGCCGCGGACGTACTCGCGCAGCGAGTCGAACTCGGTGCCCTGTCCCCGCACCCGTACGGCGGCGCGCCCGTCGAGCTCGCGCAGCCGGGCGAGCCGCGAGGGCAGGTGCTTGCGGGAGTCGAAGGGAGGCAGCGCCCGCACCGCCCCCGGTACGTCGAACGTGCGCTGGCGGGCGGTGAGCCCGAGCGGTCCCCAGGAGCGGACGGTGACCCCGGCGGCGCGCAGGTCGCCGCGGCGGCGGGGGAGCAGGGGCGTGGTCAGCCGGCGCTGGTCGCCGGCCGGGAGGTGCAGCCGGAAGCGGTTGGTGCCGGCGCCGGCCGAGGGCTGCCAGGCGTCGCGGACCTGGAGGTGCACGCGGCGCGCGCCGGTGTTGGCCACGACGAGGACCGACGTGGCCGGGTCGCCGAGGCGGACCGTGCCCGGCGGGCGCCGGGTCAGCCCGATCGACGTGGGGCCCGGGGTGAGCAGCAGGTCGAGCCCGGCCAGGAGGAGCACGCCGAGCAGCCAGAGCAGAACCGTGCCGCCCGAGGGGCGCAGCACGACCGCCGCCACCCCGAGCAGGAGCAGCAGCGGTACCCGGCCGGAGATCGTCATGGGTCGGGCTGCCTCAGCGGGGGACGGGCACGGAGGCGACGGCCGAGGCGAGCACCTGGGCGACGTCGACGCCCTCGAGCTCGGCCTCGGGGCGGACGCCGAGGCGGTGCGCGAGGGTGGCCTGGGTGAGGGCCTTGACGTCGTCGGGGGTGACGAAGCCGCGTCCGGAGAGCCAGGCCCAGGCGCGGGCGGCGCGGAGCAGGGCGGTCGCGCCGCGCGGGCTGACGCCGAGGGAGAGGGACGGCGACTGCCGGGTGGCGCGGGCGATGTCGACGATGTAGCCGGCGACCTCGGGGGAGACCTGGACACCCTTGACCGCGGCCTGGCCGGCCTCGATGTCGGCGCCGCTGGCCACGGCGGTGACCCCGGCGCCCGCGACGTCGCGCGGGTCGAAGCCGCCGGCGTGGCGGGTCAGGATCGTGACCTCGTCCTCGCGCGGCGGGACGGGCAGCACCACCTTGAGCAGGAAGCGGTCGAGCTGGGCCTCGGGCAGCGGGTAGGTGCCCTCGAACTCGACGGGGTTCTGGGTCGCGGCGACCAGGAACGGGCGCGGCAGCGGGCGGGTGACGCCGTCGGCGGAGACCTGACCCTCCTCCATCGCCTCGAGCAGCGCGGACTGCGTCTTGGGCGGGGTCCGGTTGATCTCGTCGGCGAGCAGCAGGTTGGTGAAGATCGGCCCCTCGCGGAAGCTCAGCTCGCCGCTGCGCCCGGTGGAGTCGATGACGAGCGAGCCGGTGATGTCGCCGGGCATCAGGTCGGGGGTGAACTGCACCCGCCGGGTCTGCACGTCGAGGCTCGCGGCCAGGGTGCGCACGAGGAGCGTCTTGGCGGTGCCGGGCACGCCCTCCATGAGCACGTGACCGCCGCAGAGCAGGGCGACGAGCAGGCCGGAGACGGCCGCCTCTTGGCCGACGACGGCCTTGGCGACCTCGTCGCGGACGGCGAGCAGCCGCTCGCGCACCCGCGGGTCCACGGTCTCGGGGTAGGCGGTCTGGGTCATGCGCGTCGTACCTCTCTCCTCAGTAGGGCCAGGTCCTGGGCGAGCCGGACCAGCTCCTGGTCGTTCGCCGGGGGTGGTCGGTGGTCGTCGAGCAGCGCGGCGACGCTCTCGACGGGGGTGCCGAGGTGGCGGGCCGCGGCCTCGACGACGGCAGCGGGCGCGGCCCGGCGGTCGAGCCCCAGCAGGCCGGCCAGGTCGGTGCGCGCGGCGCGGCGCAGGGCGTGCGCGGCGTGGGCCCGGTCGCCGCTGCGCCGGTACATCCGGCCGCGGC
This sequence comes from Pimelobacter simplex, assembly GCF_024662235.1. Lineage (GTDB taxonomy): Bacteria > Actinomycetota > Actinomycetes > Propionibacteriales > Nocardioidaceae > Nocardioides. The sequence continues at coordinate 3,679,011 of NZ_CP096276.1, read as the reverse complement.
TGCGCGTGGTCTCGACGGCCCGGACGACGACCGGCAGCGGCTCGGTCGTCAGCGGCCCGAGCCGGCGGAAGCGCCAGCAGATCAGGCCGATCCCGGCCAGGAGGACCATCCACAGCCCCGGCACCAGCCAGTCGGGCAGCAGCGAGCCGAGGCTCACCGCGTCGCCCGGAGCGGCGTCGGCGGGGTCGGGCACGTACCAGACGAGCTGCTCGTCCTGGCCGAGCAGACGCAGCGCGATCGCGGCGTTGTCGGCGCGGGTGACCTGGTCGTTGGTCAGCGCCTGGGCGGCGCCGAAGAGCACCAGCTCGCCGTCGGCGTCGCGCACCGTGCGCAGGATGGGGCCGAGCTCGCGGGTGAAGCAGCCGGTCCCGTTGTAGGCCGTCGCGTCGTCCACCTCGAGCCGCAGCCCGTCGAGGTCGACGCCGGCGAGCGGCGCGCAGTCGGCCTCGACGGCGTGCCCGGTGCTCGGCGAGACGGGGAGCGTGCTCAGGTCCGGGTCGATCTGCTGCACCAGCCCGTACGACGGCTCGACGAGCACCACGCGCGCCGGGCCCACGTGGCGGCGCAGTCGCTCCAGGGTGCTGCGCGTGAGCTGGTCGGGCCGGGTGACCACGACGGTGGCCTCGCGGCGTACGTCGACGTCGTCGAGCTCCGCGGCGGAGCGGGCGATGGTCACCTCGACGCCCTGGTCGGCGAGCACCCGGGCCAGCGCCTGCGCGCCGTCGGGCTTGGGGTTGCGGGGGTCGGCCAGGCCGGCGTACTTCTCGCCGTCGCGTGAGACCCAGGCGCCCACGACCAGCGCGAGCACGACCGCGACGGTGAGCACCACCCAGGCGGGCGGTCGGCGGCGCCGGGCACCGCCGGCCGGGGTGCTCGCGGCGGCGGGGGAGTCGAGGACGGGCGCGCTCACCGGCGTACCGCCCGTCCGCCGAGGGCCTCGTCGAGCGCGAGCAGGTCGCGGGCCTGGTCGGCGCTGGCCGGCCGCTCGCCGTAGAGCACCTCGTCGAAGAGGTCCGCGCCGCGCAGGACCGCACCGCGCCGCTCGGGGAAGACCGTGCCGAGCGCGCCGGCCAGCTCGTGCGCCGTGGCCTGGGGGAGGTCCTCGATCCGGCCCCGCTCGACCTGGCGCACGGCGACCGCGCGGAAGGCGTCGACGAGCGCGGCCGAGGGGTCCCCGGCGGCGAGCGCCGCCTCGGCGCGGGCGCGCAGCTCGTCGGCGCTGATCACCTCGCCGCCCAGCGCGGGCCGGGCCGCGGCGGTGCCGCGGGCGGTGGCCCGGGCCCGGCTGACCAGGAACAGCACGGCGCCGGCCAGGGCCAGGACGACCAGGGTCGCGATGACGGCCATCACCGGCGAGGAGCCGGAGGCCGCGCCGACGGTGTTGTCGATGAGCCGTCCGAGCCAGCGGTCGAGCCGCTCGAGCAGGTCGGTGTCGTGGTACTCCGGGCGAGCCAGCTCGCGGCGCAGCGCACCGCGCGCCTCGTCGCCGCTCGGGTCGAGCGGTGGGTCGAGGCGCGACCCGGCCAGGGTCAGCGCGAGGGCCGGCCAGGTCATGCGGGAACGATCCCCGCCTCACGCATGAGCTCGACGTCGAACGCTTCCTTGCGCATCCGCAGGTCGACGTACTGCACCGAGGCGACGGTGGCCTGGAAGGGTGCGACGAAGGCGTTCTGGACGAGCAGGGCGACGGCTTGGCTGAGCACCAGGATGAGCGGGGTGTACTCCGGCACGGCCAGTGCGCCCAGGTTGCCGATCAGGCTCACCGGCGTGGACAGGATGCCCCCGGCGAAGCCGGCGATGAGCACGGTGAGCGCCGCGATGCCGAAGGTGCGCCAGTACTGGCGCGAGGTCAGCCGCCAGCCGCGGCCCAGCGCGCCGAAGACGCCGACCGGCTCGAGCATGAGCGCGGGCACCGGCAGGTAGTAGAGGCGGATCCACAGCCACGCGCACAGCGCGAGGAAGGCCGGGACCGTGACCAGGCCCCACAGGATGATCGGCACCGGGTCCTGGGTCACCACGACCACCACGAACCACAGCACGGCGTAGGTCACGATGAGCGCCAGCAGCCCGACGTTGAGGAGCAGGGTCAGCCCGAGCAGCCGCCAGCGCTTGCCGTGGGTCGCCGCCCAGGCCTCGCCGAGGCTCAGCCGGCGCCCGACCGCGGCCGCGCGGGTCACGTGGGCGATCATCCCGGTCACGAAGACCACGCCGACCTGGGCCAGCAGCATCGAGGCGAGCAGGGAGCCGTAGGCGGCCAGCACGCCGAGGGCGTCGGCGAGCGAGGCGTCGCTGGCGAGCTCGCCCGAGCTGTCGACCGCGAGGCCGGCAGTGAAGGTGAGCACGGTGGTGACCAGCACCGGGACGAGCATCGCCACGGCGGTCACCATGACGGCCGCGCCCACGGTGGCCTTGGGGTTGAACCGGATGATCCGGAAGGCGCCGTCGTACATGTTGCCGAGGGTGAGGGGGCGCAGCGGCAACGCGCCCGGCTTGTGCGCGGCGCCCAGCATCAGGCCCGGCCGCGGACCCTGGCCCGGACCCTGGCCGGGCCCGTAGGACGCCCAGGCGGGGGCCGGGGGCGGCGGGGGAGTGCCGTCGTACGGCGCGGGGGCGCCGGGCGGCAGGAAGGCTCCCCGTGCCGGCTCCTGCGGGGGCGGTGCGCCCGGCGGCGGGAACTGCGGCGACGCGCCGTCGGTCATCGTTCTCCTCGGGTCGAACGGGGGTGGCTGAGGGGTGCCACCATCCTTGCATCCCGCCCTCGGTGAGCAGTCGCCTTGGCAATTTGGTCGCCCGCCGGAACTCTGCCAAGATGTTCCGGTTGCTCCGATGGTTTATCGGGGTGCGCGCTAGACCTTGACTACTGAATCGTGTCTCCCCCGCGGAGCGTTCGGGTTCTTCCCGATCCGCCGCGGCGAGCGTGCTCGGTCGTCGAACGTCCCTCGCACCGCACGCCACCGGATCTCTTCCGAGAGAACCGGCGGTGAGACCCGAAGCAGCCAAGAACAACAGCTCCACTTCCCCACCAGGGGAGAGGTGTGTGCCCACTACCAAGTGCGACACGCCCGACCTCGGGGGTCGGAGCTGAAGGACCCAGAGTCGTACGACGAGTAAGGACGAGAGAGACCTATGGCGGGACAGAAGATCCGCATCAGGCTCAAGGCCTATGACCACGAGGTGATCGACACCTCGGCGCGCAAGATCGTGGACACGGTCACCCGTACGGGTGCGAAGGTCGCTGGCCCGGTGCCGCTGCCGACGGAGAAGAACGTGTTCTGTGTCATTCGCTCGCCGCACAAGTACAAGGACTCGCGCGAGCACTTCGAGATGCGTACGCACAAGCGTCTCATCGACATCATCGACCCCACGCCGAAGACCGTCGACAGCCTCATGCGTCTCGACCTGCCGGCCGGTGTCGACATCGAGATCAAGCTCTGAGGTTCGAGACATGACTATTGAGCGCAACGTGAAGGGCCTGCTGGGCACCAAGCTCGGCATGACCCAGCTCTGGGACGAGAACAACCGGGTCATCCCGGTGACCGTGGTCGCCGCGGGCACCAACGTGGTCACCCAGGTCCGCCAGCCCGAGCCGGACGGCTACAACGCCATCCAGATCGGCTTCGGCGAGATCGAGGGCCGCAAGGTCAACAAGCCGCAGGCGGGCCACTTCGCCAAGGCCGGCACCACGCCGCGCCGGCACGTGGTCGAGATCCGCACCGCGGACGCGTCGGAGTACACCGTCGGCCAGGAGCTGCCCGTCGACACGTTCGAGGCCGGCCAGGCCATCGACGTGACCGGCACCAGCAAGGGCAAGGGCTTCGCCGGTGTCATGAAGCGGCACGGCTTCGCCGGTGTGAGCGCCTCGCACGGTGCCCACCGCAACCACCGCAAGCCGGGCTCGATCGGCGCCTGCGCCACGCCGGGTCGCGTGTTCAAGGGTCTGCGCATGGCCGGCCGCATGGGTACCGACACCGTCACCACCCAGAACGTCACCGTCCACGCCGTCGACGTCGAGAAGGGCATCGTCCTGATCAAGGGCGCCGTCCCCGGCCCCAAGGGCGGCCTCGTCGTCCTGCGCACGGCTGCGAAGAAGGGCTGAGCACCATGGCCAAGACCGTTTCCGTCGACCTTCCCGCCGAGATCTTCGACGTCGAGGTCAACATCCCGCTGATCCACCAGGTCGTCGTCGCCCAGCAGGCGGCGGCGCGCCAGGGCACCCACTCCACCAAGCGTCGCGGCGAGGTCCGCGGTGGTGGAAAGAAGCCCTACAAGCAGAAGGGCACCGGCCGCGCCCGTCAGGGCTCGACCCGCGCGCCGCAGTTCGCCGGCGGTGGCATCGTCCACGGCCCGCAGCCGCGTGACTACAGCCAGCGCACCCCCAAGAAGATGAAGGCTGCCGCCCTGCGCGCCGCCCTCTCCGACCGGGCGCGCAACGAGCGGATCCACGTCGTCGAGGCCCTCGTGGCCGGCGACAAGCCCTCGACCAAGGCCGCGCTCGCCTCGCTCTTCGAGCTGACCACCCGCCGCAAGTTCCTCGTCGTGCTCGAGCGCGCCGACAGCCTCACCTGGCTCTCGCTGCGCAACGCGCCCGAGGTCCACATCGTGGCGGTCGACCAGCTCAACACCCGCGACGTCCTCGTGAGCGACGACGTGGTGTTCAGCAAGGCCGCGTTCGACCGCCTCGTCGGTGGCAACGCCGAGGAGGAGAACTGATGAGCACCCTGCACAAGGACCACCGCGACATCCTGATCGCGCCGGTGGTGTCGGAGAAGAGCTACAGCCTCCTCGACAACAACAAGTACACGTTCCTGGTGCGTCCCGACGCCAACAAGACCGAGATCAAGATCGCGGTCGAGAAGGTCTTCGGCGTCAAGGTCACCTCGGTCAACACCCTCAACCGGCCGGGCAAGGTCCGCCGGACCCGCCACGGCCTCGGCAAGCGCAAGGACACCAAGCGCGCCATCGTGAGCCTGGCCGAGGGTCACCGCATCGACATCTTCGGAGGTCCGGTCTCCTGACCGGGCTAGGTAGAGGAATCTGACATGGCTATCCGTAAGTACAAGCCGACCACCCCGGGCCGTCGTGGCTCCTCGGTGGCCGACTTCGCCGAGATCACCCGCACCACGCCGGAGAAGTCGCTGACCCGTCCGCTGCCCAAGAAGGGCGGCCGCAACAACCAGGGCCGGATCACCACCCGGCACCACGGTGGCGGTCACAAGCGCGCCTACCGCGTCATCGACTTCCGTCGCTACGACAAGGACGGCGTGCCGGCCAAGGTCGCGCACATCGAGTACGACCCCAACCGCACCGCGCGCATCGCGCTGCTGCACTACGCCGACGGCGAGAAGCGCTACATCGTGGCGCCGAAGGACCTCGTCCAGGGCATGCGGGTCGAGGCCGGTGTCGGCGCCGACATCAAGCCGGGCAACAACCTGCCGCTGCGCAACATCCCCGTCGGTACGACGATCCACTGCGTGGAGCTTCGTCCCGGTGGCGGTGCCAAGCTGGCCCGCTCGGCCGGCAACAGCGCCCAGCTGGTCGCTCGTGAGGGCTCCCGCGCGACGCTGCGTCTGCCCTCGGGCGAGATGCGCTACGTCGACGTGCGCTGCCGCGCGACGGTCGGCGAGGTCGGCAACGCCGAGCAGTCGAACATCAACTGGGGCAAGGCCGGCCGGATGCGCTGGAAGGGCAAGCGCCCGACCGTCCGTGGTGTCGTCATGAACCCGGTCGACCACCCGCACGGTGGTGGTGAGGGCAAGACGTCCGGTGGTCGCCACCCCGTCTCGCCGTGGGGCAAGCCCGAGGGCCGTACGCGCAAGCGCAAGGCCAGCGACTCCCAGATCATCCGTCGCCGCAAGTCCGGCAAGAACAAGCGCTGAAGGAACTGAGAGATGCCTCGCAGCCTCAAGAAGGGCCCCTTCGTCGACGGCCACCTGCTCAAGAAGGTGGACGCGGAGAACGAGAAGGGCAGCCACAACGTCATCAAGACCTGGTCGCGCCGGTCCATGATCATCCCCTCGATGATCGGCCACACGATCGCGGTCCACGACGGGCGCAAGCACGTGCCGGTCTTCATCTCCGACTCCATGGTCGGCCACAAGCTCGGTGAGTTCGCGCCGACCCGCACCTACCGCGGTCACGTCAAGGAAGACCGGAAGGGACGCCGTCGATGAGCACCACTGAGCGCAACCGCGTCAGCGCGCGGCGCGAGTCGATCCTGGGCGACGAGCCCGGCGCCTTCGCGACCGCCCGCTTCGTGCGGATCACCCCGATGAAGGCGCGCCGCGTCATCGACCTGGTTCGCGGCCTGCCCGCCGACGAGGCCCTGACGCTGCTGCAGTTCGCGCCGCAGTCGGCTTCCGAGACCATCGCCAAGGTGCTCCAGAGCGCCGTCGCGAACGCCACGACGACCGAGGGTCTGCCCGCCGGCGACCTGGTCGTCTCGGTCGCCCGCGTCGACGAGGGTCCGACGATGAAGCGTTGGCGTCCCCGTGCGCAGGGCCGGGCCACCCGGATCAACAAGCGCACGAGCCACATCACCATCGCGGTCCAGCCGGCTGAGGTCGTCGCGAAGAAGGGCAAGAAGTAATGGGTCAGAAGATCAACCCGAACGGCTTCCGCCTCGGCATCTCCACCGACCACAAGTCGCGTTGGTACGCCGACAAGCTGTACAAGGCCTACGTCGGCGAGGACGTCGCCATCCGCAAGCTGCTCAGCAAGGGCATGGAGCGGGCCGGCATCGCCAAGGTCGAGATCGAGCGCACCCGCGACCGGGTCCGCGTCGACATCCACACCGCGCGTCCGGGCATCGTCATCGGTCGCCGTGGCGCCGAGGCCGACCGCATCCGTGGCGAGCTCGAGAAGCTGACCGGCAAGCAGGTCCAGCTCAACATCCTCGAGGTCAAGAACCCCGAGATCGACGCGCAGCTGGTCGCCCAGGGCGTCGCCGAGCAGCTCTCGGGCCGCGTGCAGTTCCGCCGCGCGATGCGCAAGGCCATGCAGACCTCGATGCGTTCCGGTGCCAAGGGCATCCGGATCCAGTGCTCCGGCCGCCTCAACGGCGCCGAGATGTCGCGCACCGAGTTCTACCGCGAGGGTCGCGTCCCGCTGCACACGCTGCGTGCCGACATCGACTACGGCTTCTACGAGGCCCGCACGACCTTCGGCCGCATCGGCGTGAAGGTCTGGATCTACAAGGGCGAGGTCGCCGGCACCCGTGCCGAGCGTCAGGCCCAGGCCGCTGCCCGCGCCGGTGTCCCCGGCCGCGGTGGCCGCCCCAGCCGTGGTGGCGACCGTCCGACCCGTGGGTCGCGCGGCGACCGCCCGAACCGCTCCGACCGCAACGCGGACGCGCCGGCCGAGGCCGCTGCTCCCGAGGCTGCCGCGGTCGAGCCGACCACCGGAACGGAGTCCTGACCCATGTTGATGCCGCGTCGCGTCAAGCACCGCAAGCAGCACCACCCGAAGCGTCGGGGTGCGGCCAAGGGCGGTACGTCGCTGGCGTTCGGTGACTTCGGTATCCAGGCGGTCGAGGGTCACTACGTGACCAACCGCCAGATCGAGTCGGCCCGTATCGCCATGACCCGCCACATCAAGCGTGGCGGCAAGGTCTGGATCAACATCTACCCGGACCGTCCCCTCACCAAGAAGCCTGCCGAGACCCGCATGGGTTCCGGTAAGGGTTCCCCGGAGTGGTGGGTCGCCAACGTCAAGCCCGGCCGCGTCATGTTCGAGCTGTCCGGTGTTCCCGAGGACGTCGCCCGTGAGGCGATGCGCCGGGCCATCCACAAGCTCCCCATGAAGTGCCGTTTCATCACGCGAGAGGCTGGTGAGTTCTGATGGCGAACCTGATCCACGCCCACGAGCTGGACGAGCTCAACGACACCGACCTCGAGGCCAAGCTGCGCGAGGCCAAGGAGGAGCTGTTCAACCTGCGCTTCCAGGCGGCCACCGGCCAGCTGGAGAGCCACGGTCGGCTCCGCACGGTCAAGAAGGACATCGCCCGGATCTACACCGTGGTGCGCGAGCGCGAGCTCGGCATCCGGACCGCCCCGGGTACCGAGGAGGAGAACTGATGAGCGAGTCCGCCGAGACGACTCAGCGCAACGCCCGCAAGACCCGCGAGGGCCTCGTGGTCAGCGACAAGATGGACAAGACCGTGGTCGTGTCCGTCGAGGACCGCGTCAAGCACGCTCTGTACGGCAAGGTCCTGCGCCGCAACACGCGGCTCAAGGCCCACGACGAGCAGAACGACTGCGGCGTCGGCGACCGCGTCCTCATCATGGAGACCCGCCCGCTCTCGGCCACCAAGCGCTGGCGCGTGGTGGAGATCCTCGAGCGCGCGAAGTAAATCCGTTCGGCCAGGCTCAGACCCCAGTTGAGGGCCTGAGAACCGGCACGACAACCAGGAGAAATCGATGATTCAGCAGGAGTCGCGACTCAAGGTCGCCGACAACACCGGTGCCAAGGAGATCCTTTGCATCCGGGTGCTCGGCGGCTCCGGTCGTCGCTACGCCGGCATCGGCGACGTCATCGTCGCCACCGTCAAGGACGCCATCCCCGGCGGCAACGTCAAGAAGGGCGACGTCGTCAAGGCGGTCGTCGTGCGCACCGTCAAGGAGCGCCGCCGGCCCGACGGCTCGTACATCCGCTTCGACGAGAACGCGGCGGTGATCCTCAAGAACGACGGTGAGCCCCGTGGCACGCGCATCTTCGGCCCCGTGGGCCGTGAGCTGCGCGAGAAGAAGTTCATGAAGATCATCTCGCTCGCGCCGGAGGTGCTGTGATGGCTACCCGCAAGAAGTCCGAGCAGGTGCGCAAGAAGCCCAACCTGCGCGTCAAGAAGGGCGACACCGTCAAGGTCATCGCCGGCAAGGACAAGGGCGCCGAGGGCAAGATCATCAAGGTTCTCCGTGAGGAGGAGCGGGTGATCGTCGAGGGCGTCAACCGGATCAAGAAGCACACCAAGGTCGTCGACCAGGGTGGGCGCGCCGGCAACACCGGCGGCATCATCACCACCGAGGCCCCCATCCACGTGTCCAACGTGATGCTGGTCGAGGGCGACGGCGTGACCAAGATCGGCTACAAGCGGGTCGACGTCACCAAGCGCCGCCCCGACGGCTCGGAGTACCCGTCGACGCGCAGCGTCCGTATCTCCCGCAAGACCGGGAAGGAGATCTGAGATGAGCGAGACCACCATCGAGAAGGTCACCCCTCGGCTCAAGACCAAGTACCGCGAGGAGATCCTCCCGGCGCTGCGGTCCGAGTTCGAGATCGCCAACGTCATGCAGGTCCCCGGTCTGACCAAGATCGTGGTCAACATGGGTGTCGGCGAGGCTGCCCGCGACTCGAAGCTGATCGAGGGCGCCATCCGCGACCTCACCGCGATCACCGGCCAGAAGCCGGCCGTGACCAAGGCCCGCAAGTCGATCGCCCAGTTCAAGCTCCGTGAGGGCATGCCGATCGGCACGCACGTCACGCTGCGCGGCGACCGCATGTGGGAGTTCCTGGACCGCCTGCTGTCCCTGGCGCTGCCCCGTATCCGCGACTTCCGGGGCCTCTCGCCCAAGCAGTTCGACGGCCGTGGCAACTACACCTTCGGTCTGACCGAGCAGGTCATGTTCCACGAGATCGACCAGGACAAGGTCGACCGCCAGCGGGGCATGGACATCACCATCGTCACCACGGCGACCAACGACGAGCAGGGGCGCGCGCTGCTGAAGCAGCTCGGCTTCCCGTTCAAGGAGAACTGACATGGCGAAGACTGCGCTCAAGGTCAAGGCCGCCCGCAAGCCCAAGTTCGCGGTGCGCGGTTACACCCGCTGCCAGCGCTGCGGCCGCCCCAAGGCCGTCTACCGCAAGTTCGGCCTGTGCCGGATCTGCCTGCGGGAGATGGCTCACCGTGGTGAGCTGCCCGGCGTCACCAAGTCGAGCTGGTAACCCCAACACGTAGAAGGTCGCACCGCCGACGCGCGGCGCGAAACCACTTCGAGAAAGAACACACATCATGACGATGACTGACCCGATCGCAGACATGCTCACGCGTCTGCGCAACGCCAACCAGGCGTACCACGACGCGGTGACCATGCCGTACAGCAAGCTCAAGGAAGGCGTCGCGGAGATCCTCAAGCAGGAGGGGTACATCACCTCCTTCGCGGTGGCCGACAACGAGAACGGCGTCGGCCAGCTGCTGACGATCACGCTCAAGTACGGCCGCAACCGCGAGCGCTCGATCGCCGGCGTCCGCCGCATCAGCAAGCCCGGTCTGCGGGTGTACGCCAAGCACACCGGCCTGCCCAAGGTCCTCGGTGGCCTCGGCGTCGCGATCATCTCGACGAGCCAGGGCCTGCTGACCGACCGTCAGGCCAACCAGAAGGGCGTGGGTGGGGAAGTCCTCGCCTACGTCTGGTGACAAGGGAAGGAGAGAGAAGAACATGTCGCGCATCGGCAAGCTCCCCGTCCCGGTCCCGGCTGGGGTAGACATCCAGATCAACGGCGCCGACGTCACGGTCAAGGGCCCCAAGGGCACCCTGAGCCACACCGTCGCCGCTCCGATCACCGTCGAGAAGGGCGAGGGCGTCCTGGACGTCAAGCGTCCCGACGACGAGCGTCAGTCCAAGGCCCTCCACGGCCTGTCCCGCACCCTGATCAACAACATGGTCGTGGGCGTGACCGAGGGCTACGAGAAGAAGCTCGAGATCGTGGGCGTGGGTTACCGCGTCCTGTCCAAGGGCCCGACCCAGCTGGAGTTCCAGCTCGGCTACTCGCACCCGATCATCTTCGACGCCCCTGAGGGCATCACCTTCGCGGTGGAGGGTCCGACCAAGCTCGGCGTCGTCGGTATCGACAAGCAGCTGGTCGGCGAGGTCGCCGCCAACATCCGCAAGCTCCGCAAGCCCGAGCCGTACAAGGGCAAGGGCGTCCGGTACGCCGGCGAGCACGTCCGTCGCAAGGTCGGAAAGGCTGGTAAGTGACATGGCGATCACCCTGAAGTACCAGCGGAAGCTGTCCGCTCGCGCGTCGTCGCGCCTGCGTCGCCAGATCCGCGGTCGCAAGAAGATCTCCGGGACGGCCGAGCGTCCGCGCCTGGTCATCACCCGGTCGAGCAAGCACATCACCGCCCAGGTCGTCGACGACCTGGTCGGCAAGACCCTGGTGTCGGCCTCGACCCTCGAAGGCGACCTGCGCGCCCTCGACGGCGACAAGACCGCCAAGGCCAAGAAGGTCGGCGAGCTCGTCGCCGCCCGTGCCAAGGAGCAGGGCGTGGAGTCGGTTGTCTTCGACCGCGCCGGCAACAAGTATCACGGTCGCATCGCGGCCCTGGCAGATGGCGCCCGCGAGGGCGGCCTGACCTTCTGACCGCGAACAGGACTGAGGAGAGATCATGAGCGGAGCCCAGCGCGGACAGCGTTCGGGTGGCGACCGTGGCGGCCGTGGTGGCCGTGACGATCGCCGCGGCGGCGCCGACAAGAACCAGTACGTCGAGCGGGTCGTTGCCATCAACCGTGTCGCCAAGGTCGTGAAGGGTGGACGTCGCTTCAGCTTCACCGCCCTCGTGATCGTGGGTGACGGCGACGGTCTGGTGGGCGTCGGCTACGGCAAGGCCAAGGAAGTTCCCGCGGCGATCGCCAAGGGCGTCGAGGAGGCGAAGAAGAACTTCTTCCGCGTCCCCCGCGTCCAGGGCACGATCCCGCACCCGGTCCAGGGTGAGAAGGCCGCCGGCGTGGTGTTCCTGCGCCCGGCCGCCCCCGGTACCGGTGTCATCGCCGGTGGTCCGGTGCGCGCCGTCCTGGAGTGCGCCGGCATCCACGACGTCCTCAGCAAGTCGCTGGGCTCGTCGAACCAGATCAACATCGTGCACGCGACCGTCGCGGCGCTCCAGATGCTGGAGCAGCCCGAGGCAGTGGCCGCGCGTCGTGGTCTGCCGGTCGAGCACGTCGCCCCGGCGGCGCTGCTCAAGGCCAAGGCCGAGGGCGAGGCCGCTGCGGCGGCCGCGAAGTCCTCCTCGAACCAGGCGGTGTCGGCCTGATGGCACAGCTCAAGGTTCAGCAGACCAAGTCGAAGATCGGCACCAAGGCCAACCAGCGCGAGACCCTGCGCACGCTCGGCCTCAAGCGGATCGGCGATGTCGTGATCAAGGAGGACCGTCCCGAGATCCGGGGCATGGTCCACACCGTCCGTCACCTGGTGACGGTCGAGGTTGTCGGAGGCGAGTGACGATGACGCTCAAGCTGCACCACCTGCGCCCGGCCCCGGGCGCCAAGACCGCCAAGACCCGCGTGGGTCGTGGTGAGGGCTCCAAGGGCAAGACCGCCGGTCGTGGTACCAAGGGCACCAAGGCCCGGTACCAGGTCCCGGTCGCGTTCGAGGGTGGCCAGATGCCGCTCCACATGCGGCTCCCGAAGCTCAAGGGCTTCAAGAACCCGTTCAAGGTGACCTTCCAGGTCGTCAACCTCGACAAGATCAGCGCGCTGTTCCCCGAGGGTGGCGACGTCACCCCGGAGACGCTGGTCGCCAAGGGCGCGGTCCGCAAGGGCCACCCGGTCAAGGTGCTCGGCCAGGGAGACCTGACGGTCAAGGTCACGGTGAGCGCTGACGCGTTCTCGTCCTCGGCCAAGGAGAAGATCGAGAGCGCCGGCGGGACCATCACGGTCCTGTGAGGCACTCGCGAGGGGCGCGGTGGCTGGCTTCGGCCAGGCCGCGCCCTTCGTGTGTCTCAGCCGGATGACGCGGATGCCCTCAAGTGCCCACGACCCCGGCTGGCAGCACGGATGCAACACCCCGCCTGTTAGGCTTCCCGCGGCCGCTCGCCCGTCATCGTCAGGTGGTCACCCCCGCCGGATCGACGGCCTGCCGAGACGGCAGCCTGGAGTAGAAAGAGGACCCGAGTGCTCAGCGCGTTCGTGAACGCCTTCCGGACCCCGGACTTGCGGCGCAAGCTGCTGTTCGTCCTGTTGATCATCGTGATCTTCCGGGCCGGTTCGCAGATTCCCGCCCCTGGCGTGCACGTCTCCAACGTGGAGTTCTGCATCGGTGAGGCCCAGAAGGGCGAGAACGCCAGTCTCTACAGCCTGGTGAATCTCTTCTCCGGTGGCGCCCTGCTCCAGCTGACGATCTTCGCGCTCGGCATCATGCCGTACATCACCGCGAGCATCATCCTGCAGCTGCTCGTCGTCGTGATCCCGCGCCTCGAGGCCCTCAAGAAGGAGGGGCAGGCCGGTCAGACCAAGATCACGCAGTACACGCGGTACCTCACGCTCGGCCTCGCGGTCCTCCAGGCCACCGGCATCGTGGCGCTGGCGCGCTCGCGCAACCTGCTCCAAGGTTGTGATCGCGACCTGCTGCACAGCAACGACACCAAGACCTTCCTGGTCATGGTCGTGACCATGACCGCCGGTACGGCCGTCATCATGTGGCTCGGTGAGCTCATCACCGAGCGCGGTGTCGGCAACGGCATGTCCATCCTCATCTTCACCCAGGTCGTCGCGACCTTCCCGGCCGCGCTGTGGCAGGTGAAGATCACTGAGGGTTGGTGGACCTTCGGCATCGTGGTCGTGATCGGCATGGTGCTGGTCGCAGCCGTCATCTTCATCGAACAGGCGCAGCGCCGGATCCCGGTGCAGTACGCCCGCCGCATGGTGGGGCGCAAGATGTTCGGCGGCAGCTCGACCTACATCCCGCTCAAGGTCAACCAGGCGGGCATCATCCCCGTCATCTTCGCCAGCTCGCTGCTCTACCTGCCGGCGATGGCGGTCCAGTTCAACCAGAACGCCGAGAACCCGAGCAAGGTGATCCGCTGGGTCAACGAGTACCTCGTCGACCAGGGCAACCCGGTCCACATGGCGGCGTACTTCCTGCTGATCATCTTCTTCACCTACTTCTACGTGTCGATCACCTTCAACCCGCAAGAGGTGGCCGACAACATGAAGAAGTACGGCGGCTTCATCCCCGGGATCCGGGCGGGCAAGCCGACCCAGGACTACCTGTCCTACGTCCTGTCCCGCATCACGCTGCCGGGCGCTCTCTACCTGGGTCTGATCTCGCTCGTGCCGCTGATCGCGTTCGTGCTGATCAATGCTTCCCAGAACTTCCCGTTCGGTGGAACCTCCATCCTGATCATGGTGGGTGTCGCCCTCGACACGGTGAAGCAGATCGAGAGCCAGCTCCAGCAGCGCAACTACGAAGGATTCCTGCGTTGAGGCTTCTGATCATGGGCCCCCCGGGGGCCGGCAAGGGCACCCAGGCGAAGGCGGTCGCCGACCACTTCGACGTCCCGGCGATCTCGACCGGCGACATCTTCCGGGCCAACGTCAGCGGGGGCACTCCGCTGGGCGTGGAGGCCAAGAAGTACATGGACGCGGGGGAGTACGTCCCCGACGAGGTCACCAACAACATGGTGCGCAGCCGGATCGCGGAGCCGGACGCCGAGAAGGGCTTCCTGCTCGACGGCTACCCGCGCACGCTGGCCCAGGTCACCGAGCTCGACACGATGGTCCTCGAGACCGGACACCGCCTCGACGCGGTCCTGGTGCTCACCGTCGACCAGGAGGCGCTCCTGGGCCGGCTGCTCAAGCGGGCCGAGATCGAGGGTCGTGCCGACGACACCGAGGACGTCATCCGGCGTCGTCTCGAGGTCTACGCCGCCGAGACCGAGCCGCTGATCGCGGTGTACGCCGAGCACGGCCTGGTCGTCGAGGTCGACGGCATGGGCGAGATCGACGAGGTCCAGCAGCGGATCTTCGACGCGCTCGACGACATCCCGCAGAGCTGACCCCACCCGGTCCCTTGTTCTTCGACCAGCACCGGATCGAGATCAAGAGCCCCGAGCAGGTCCGCTCGATGCGGACCGCGGGGCTGGTCGTCGGGCGCACGCTGGAGCGGCTCCGGGACGCCGTGCGCCCGGGGATCAGCACGGGTGAGCTCGACGCACTCGCGGAGCAGAGCATCCGCGAGCAGGGCGGCGTCCCCTCGTTCCTCGGGTACGGCGTGCCGCCGTTCCCGGCGAGCATCTGCGCCTCGGTCAACGAGCAGGTCGTGCACGGCGTCCCCGGCGAGCAGGTGCTCGCCGAGGGCGACGTCATCTCCATCGACTGCGGGGCGATCGTCGAGGGCTGGCACGGCGACGCCGCGATCACCGTGGCCGTCGGCCCCGTGCGGCCCGAGGTGGCCGAGCTGGTCCGGGTCACCGAGGAGTCGCTGTGGCGCGGCCTCGCGGCCGCCCGGATCGGGGGCCGGGTCAGCGACATCTCCCACGCCGTCGAGAGCTACGTCCGCGGTGCGGGCACCTACGGCATCGTCGACGGCTACACCGGTCACGGCATCGGCACCTCGATGCACATGGAGCCGGACGTGCCCAACGAGGGCCGGCCGGGGCGAGGTCCCCGGCTCAAGCGCGGTATCGCGCTGGCGGTGGAGCCGATGATCACCCTCGGCACCCACGACACCGACGTCCTCGACGACGAGTGGACCGTGGTGACCGCGGACGGCACCTGGGCCGCGCACTTCGAGCACACCTTCGCGCTGACCGAGGCCGGGGTCTGGGTGCTGACCGCCGAGGACGGCGGCCGCGCCCGGCTCGAGGCGCTCGGCGTCCCCTTCGGCGGCGAATGACCCTGCCCTGGGGGAGATCCCGGGGGATCCTGGCGAGACCTGGCTAACTTTTCGGCTGTTCGGTCGTGCTCCGTGCCTTTTTCCCCGTACCGTGCTACGCGGAGAGGGAAGGGACAAACAAAATATGGGACACGTACGCCCGAAAATGGGCGGTAGCACGCGTCGCTGGGCCGTGGGGGCCTTGACGCTGCTCGTAGCAATCATCAGTGTGCTGGCGGCGGTGCCGTCGGCCCGAGCCGCAGCGGACTCGCTGCAGATCGACAAGACCGTCGACAAGGCGACCCCGCAACCAGGGGAGTCCTTCACCTACCTGATCCAGGTGCGGTGCTCGGAGGACGACTGCCTCGACGCCCGCGTCGTGGACGCGCTGCCGGACGAGCTGGTCGGGTTCCCGATCCAGAACGTCACGTTCAGCCCGGCCGCGATGCCGCGCGTCGTCACCTGGCAGCCGGGCGGTACGGCGACCCCGCCGGCCACCGTGCAGCCGGGGACGTCGATGACCGTCGACCTCCAGCAGCCGACCGACAACCCCGTGGGCGTCGGTCTGCAGGCCGGTACGACGTACACGATCGCGATCTCGCTGAAGGTGCCGGACGACTTCCCGCCGGGCACGAGCCCCGAGATCGTCAACACCGCCAAGGTGACGGCCTCCAACGCCGACCCCAAGCAGAGCGACGCCGCGATCACCGTCGAGTCGCCCGTGCGGATGGATGTCGACGTCACCAAGAGCTGGACGCCCGGCAGCCAGGCCTACGAGCCCGGCACCGCGTCCACCATCGGCCTCGGTGTGCGCAACCAGAGCAACGTCGCCGTCGACCGGCTGACGATCCAGGAGCCGAAGAACGCTCCGGACGGCGCCAGCAGCCTCGACGCCAGTAACCCGTTCACCCTCACCGACTTCACCGGCTTCGGCACCGTCAACGTGCCGGCCGGGTGCGACACCGTGCGCGTGGACGCCTACGTCCGCAGCGGTGGCACCTGGTCGTGGGTGCAGGGGACGGCGGCACCGGCCGCCGACCCGCTCGCCCTGCCGGCCGGCGTGACGAACGCCGACGTCGGGGGCATCCGGATCACCTGCGAGGGGACCGTCGCCCCCGGGCAGCGCGTCACCGCCGACCTCGGTCTCGAGCAGCGCGCCACGGACCGCAACGACGGCAGCGACCTGTCGACCGCCGAGCACCGCGTCGACAACACCGCGACCGGCAGCGCCGTACTGACGGGTCAGCCGACCGCGACCGAGGACGCGAACGCGTCGTACGTCGTGAAGCCGTCCATCCCGACGGTCGAGGCGCAGAAGAACATCACCCCCGGCTCGATCACCGCCGGGCAGGACGCCACCGCGTCGATCAGCGGCACCAACGGCGACGTGCCCGTCACGAAGCTCACCGTCGCCGACCTCGGCTTCTTCACCGACGAGGTGACCTTCGGTGGCTTCACCGGCCCGCTGAGCTGGCCCGCGACCGCGACCGGCGGCACGCTCACCTACCACCTGCTCGGCGGAGGCACGCTGGACGTGCCGCTCATCGAGGGGCAGACGCCGCCTCCGCCCGTGGGCAAGATCTCCGGTTTCGAGATCACCTGGACCGGTCCGATCAAGGCCAACGAGACCGGTGGCGCGTCGTTCACGATCGAGACGACCGAGGACGCCACCGGTGGTGCCCCCGCCGTCACGCTGACCAACAGGGTCGACGTGGACGTCGAGGCCGCCAACGGCCTGACCGACGACGCGACCGACAGCGACACGCTGCGCATCGTCGACCCCGCGATCACGACCAGCCTGCAGAAGACGGTGCGGCCCTCGTCGGCCGTCTCGCCCGGCGACTCGGTGATCTCCTCGCTGCAGGCCAACGCGGTCGCGCACGGTGACGGCGCCGTCGTCCACGACATCGTGGTCGAGGACGTCGTCGGCACCGGGAACGCCGAGTTCTGGGACGCCTTCGACCTCACCTCGATCGCGCCGACCCAGGTGCCGGCCGGCACCACGCTCACCATCGAGGTCCAGGACACCACCGGTGCCTGGCACACGCTCGACGTGCACGGTCCCGAGGCCGGCGCCAGCGTGTACCGGCTCGGCGCGGCGGCCACGGCGGCCGCGCTGGCCGGCCTGGGTCTCTCCGCGGACGACATCCAGGGCATCCGGTTCTCGTTCCACAACGCCACCGGCTTCCCGGCCGACACCACGGTGACCCCGAACATCGAGTTCGAGGCGCGCGGTGACCTGCGCGGCGGCGGTGCCATCACGCCCGGTCCGGACCAGCCGACGCAGTACGTCAACTCCGCCACGGTGAACGCCGACGGCGAGTCCGCGGGCGGCAACAACCTGCACGACAACGGCGGCTCGACCGGCACCGGCACGGTGGTCACCGACGACGGCGGCCCCGGCACCGGCGTCGAGATCCGCAAGCGCTGGATCGAGGCCGCGGTGGACGCGCAGTCCGGCGACCAGGCCACGACGAACCTCGACTGGAACGTCGACCGTGGGCTGTCCCCGGTCACGATCACCGACGGTGCCGCGGCGCCGTCCGTCGCGACCGTCGGGCAGACCGCGTACGACGCCTTCGACCTGGTCCGGATCCCGATGGTCCAGGCCGGCGGCGCGCCGTACTCGACCGGCTGGTACCTCCAGTACGACACGGTCACCCAGGTCGCGCTCTTCAACGCGACCACCGGCACCTGGGACGTCGTCCCGGCTCCCGGGGGCACCTGGCGTGCGGCCGACGGCAGCTTCAAGGGCTACGACCTGAGCACTGCCGAGCGGGCGTCGACCATCGGCGTGCGGATCGTGCTCGCGGAGACCGCGGCCGACACCGCGCGTCGTACGGCGGCCCAGCAGACCGGTGGTGCCTTCGACCCGTTCGCGCCCGACCCCAACAGCGGCGTGGGCGCGGGCAGCACCGACCGCCGGTTCACGCTCGACTGGCAGGTGCGCGACAAGGCCCGCTCCGACGGTGCCTTCGTCGTCGAGGACCGGGACTACAACACCCCGGACGCCGGCCTGGTCGAGAACGACACCCGGATCACCGGCACCCCGACCGCCGGTGGCTCGGACGTCACCGACACCGACGCCGACACCATCCAGATCCTCGACCCGGAGCCGGTCGCGGAGGTCGCCAAGGCGGCGACCCCGACGACGCCGGTGCACGTGCCCCCCGTGGCCACGGACGCCGCGGACTACCCGACGGCGACCTGGACGATCACCGGGAGCAACGGCTCGACCGCCCGGGCGTCGTACGTGCGGCTGACGGACCCGGCCGCGTGCACCGACACGACGCTGCCGGCCTGCCAGAGCGATGCCGACGCGGCCGGTGCCAACGCCGACCCGTTCGACACCAGCGCCAACCTGCTCAGCGACCCGGCGCGCCCGAACCCGTTCGAGCGCTTCGACCTGACCGGCATCACGATCTCCGCGTCGCGCCCGGGCCAGATCGACCCGGCGGCCACGGTCGTCTGGCTGCTCCGGTACGACGAGGGGACCGACGCCTACACGACGGAGCAGACGACGATGGCCGCGGTCAACGCGGGCGTCACCGACCCGGGCACGATCGTCGGCGTCAGCGTGACCTTCCAGGACACGGCTCCGGCGACCTCCGGCGGCACGATCACGCAGGACAACGACCTGCGCATCGAGCTGAGCACCCGGCTCCGGCCGACGCTGCGCAGCAGCGGGGCGAACCAGGTGCTGCGCGCCGGGGACACCGTCGACGTCGTCAACCGCGTCTTCGCGCAGTCCTACGACCCGATCGCGGCCACCGGCACCAAGACCGGTGACGTCGCCGACGCGAGCGTGCGGCTGACCGGCGGCACGGTGAACATCACGCCGACCAAGTCGATCAGCCCGAGCCGGATCAACGAGCCCTCGCCCGACGTACCGGTGACGGTGACGCTCGGCGCGAACCAGGGCTCGTCCCCGCGCAGCACGCTCTCGCCGCAGCGCGTGGTGATCGAGGACCAGGCGAAGTCGCCGGAGTTCTGGAACACCTTCCGGTTCACCGGCGTCACGTCGGTGACGATGCCCGCCGGTGCGGACCGCGTCCAGGTCGACCTGTACGACGGCACGCAGTGGGTGCTCGGCACCCCGGCCGCCACGGCGACCCTGCCGGCCGGCGTCGCGAACGCCGACGTCCAGGGCATCCGGTTCACCTTCACCCGGGCCGACGGCAAGCTGTTCTCGGCCACGGTGCCCGCGCCCAACTGGGCTGCGAGCGCGGTGCTCGGGATGCGGCTGCGGGAGACCTACCGCGACTCGGGCGACCCGGTCCGGTTCGACGGCGAGGTCGAGAACACCCAGACCTCGTGGTCGACGCGGCCCGACGGCAACGACGCGCCGAAGACCGACGCGTCCGCCGACATCGACCTGTCGCTCGGCACCCGGGAGATCGCGGTCCGCAAGCTGACCAACGAGGGCAACCGCCTCGCCTCGGTCGGTGACGCGGTCCCGTTCGACCTGACGATCCAGAACACGGGCACCGGGTTCCTGACGCTGACCGACCTGCGCGACGCGCTGCCGCCGCAGCTGCTCTACACGGGCACTCCGGCGCCGACGTTCACCACGTCGGCGGGGGGCACGCTCTCGACCCAGGTCACCGTCACGCCCGAGCAGAACGGCTCCGTGCTCCGGTTCACCTGGCCGGCCGGCGGTCGGCAGATGCGCCCGGGCGAGGAGTTCAAGATCCGCCTGCACCTCGAGCTCCAGCCGGGGCTGACCACCGGGCAGACCGCCACCAACACGATGACGGTCACGACCGAGGAGACGCTGACCAGCTGCCGCAACACGGTCGCTGGCGGGCCGCTGACCCCCGACTGGGGCAACGACCCGCGCACCTGCGGCACGTCCGACTTCGTCGGCACGGTGACCGGGCCGAACCTCTACACGATCAAGGGGGTGCGCGGCTCGCTGCCGGGCGCCTACGCCCCGGGCAGCCCGTCGACGGTGTGCTCCCCGTCGCTCAACGTCACCGGCGGCGCGTACTACCGCTCGCCCTGCGTGGCCAACAGCGAGGTCGACGGCACCGACGACTGGGTCCTGCACAACATGAACACGGGCACGGTCAACATCGACGAGATGACGGTCTTCGACCAGCTGCCGGTCCGTGGCGACCTGCAGCTCGTCTCGGGCAACGCCCGCGGCTCGGCGTACCGGCCGCAGCTCGTGGGTGCACCGCAGGTCACCGCGCCCAGCGGCACGACCACGGTGATCGAGGTGACCACCAGCCCCGGTGCCTGCACCGGGACCTGGAGCAACCTGGAGACCCAGCCCGTCTGCCAGCAGAACGGCGAGACCTGGTCCGTGGCCGGCCCGGCACGAACTGGCCGAGCGTCACGGGCCTGCGGGTCAAGCTGGACTTCCGCTCGACCGCGGACGGCTCCCTGCGGGCCGGGCAGGCCGTGGACATCACGTTCTCCACGACCAACGTGATGGCCTCCGACCTCGACTCGAGCGGCGTGCGCCGCTCGGTGCCCGCCGACGACCTGATCGCCTGGAACCAGCACGGCGTGAAGTTCAAGTACTCCGGCATCAACACCTTCCGGAAGATCGCCCCGAACCGGGTCGGTGTGCACCTGCGCACCGGTGCGGTGCGGATCCGCAAGGACCTCACCGGTCCCGCGGCGGACTACGCCCCGAGCGAGGTGCGGGTCAACGTGACCTGCGAGGCGGGCGGCGTACCGCTCGACCTCGGGCCGGGTGCGACGATCAGGCTGAGCCGGTCCCGGGACTGGCAGGCGGACGTGGAGGGCGTGCCGATCAGCGCCAACGGCAGCTCGTGCACGTTCACCGAGGACGGTGCGGTCGGCGAGTTCGGTGAGACCTCGCGGTCCAACACGCCGGTGACCATCCCGGTCGAGGAGGTCGCCGACCCGGCGGACATCCCGACCGAGACGATCACCAACGACTACCAGTTCACGGGGCTGTCGGTGACCAAGCGGGTGGACACGCAGGCGACCGGGACGACCTTCGGGCCGTTCACGTTCAGCCTGCGCTGCACGGCCGCGGGCTCGGGCAAGGACGTGACCTTCGACGGAGCGGGTGCCACCACCCTGTCGTTCACGCTGCGCGCCGACGAGACCTTCACCGCGCCGGCGAACCGGATCCCGGTGGGTGCTACCTGCACCCTGACCGAGACCGACCGCTGGTTCGCCGACCAGATCGTCGTCACCGGCGACAACGTGGTCGACAACGGTGACGGCTCCGCCGAGATCACCCCGGGTCTCGACCCGGCGGAGGTCGAGGTGACCAACGCCTACGACGCCGGCACGGTGCGGATCGAGAAGAAGGTCGACGGCGACGGCGCCGAGCGCTGGGGGACGGGCACGTTCACGTTCGACGTGCGCTGCACCTACCGCGGCCAGACGCCGTACGACGAGCAGGTCCGGCTGCAGGCCGGCGGCTCGTCCACCCTCGGCCCGTTCGCGGTGGGCACCTCGTGCACCGTGAAGGAGTCGGGCACGGGCGGCGCCACGTCGACCGCGCTCGACCCGGCCGACGGCGTCGTCGAGGTGCCCGCACCGGACCAGCCGGGCGGCGTCAGCCTCGTCGAGCTCACCGCGACCAACACGTTCGACCTCACCTCGCTCGAGGTCACCAAGGAGGTCGTCGGCGACACGACGGCCACCGGTGCCAAGGGCCCGTTCCGCGTGCGCCTCGCGTGCACCTGGGTGGTGGACGGCAAGCGCGTCGCGTTCGACGT
Organism: Pimelobacter simplex; assembly: GCF_024662235.1. Taxonomy (GTDB): domain Bacteria; phylum Actinomycetota; class Actinomycetes; order Propionibacteriales; family Nocardioidaceae; genus Nocardioides. The sequence goes on along the minus strand of NZ_CP096276.1, from coordinate 3,656,719 downwards.
CCCGGGTGGTGCCGAGCGGGTGCTCTCGCGCGGCAACGGCTACCAGGCGTCGTACGCCGAGCTGCCGTCGAGCGCGGCGTGCAAGGTGACCGAGACCGACCGGGGCGGTGCGTCCTCGACCACCATCCGGGCCAACGTCGCCGGCAAGCGGACCAAGGCCGACAAGCCCTCGCTCAGCGTCGACCTCACCCCGACCAGCGGTCCGGGCGAGGCGACGGTGCGGATCATCAACCGCTTCGACGCGGTCGGTGGCGAGGGCGACGGGCGTGGCAACGGTGACGGCGGCCTGCCGGACGCCGGTGCGCCGTTCCGGCCCTGGCACCTGTTCCTCGGCCTCGCCCTGCTCCTCGCGGGCGCGGGAGCCGTGGTCGTCGGCAGGCGTCGCGGGACGGTGTCCTAGGCTGGGGGGCATGGCGCGGGACCCGATCACCCCCGCTGCACTCGCGGCGCGGCCGATGCTCTTCGCTTCCGGCGAAGAGGCCTACGTCGCGAGTGCGGTGCGGCGCACCGTCGAGACGCCCGACGGTGCCGACCCGGCCTGGGCCGACGGCATCGTCGCGGCGCTCGAGCCGGGGGAGCGGGCCCTGTGCGCGCTCTCGTTCGCCGAGGGCGCGCCGGGCCTGGCCCACCTCGTGTCGGGCTCGGAGCACGCCTTGCAGCGGCCCGAGCACGACGCGTCGGTGCGGCGGACCTACGAGGTGACCGAGTTCCCGACGCCCGCCGCCTACGCGGGGATGGTCGAGGCCGCGCTGGCCAAGATCGCCACCGGGGCGCTCCACAAGGTCGTCCTGGGGCGCTGCCTCGACGTGGTGAGCACCCCGCCGCTGGTGCCGGCCGAGATCATCGACCGGCTGCTCACCACGCGGCCGGGGCGCTACGTCTTCAGCGTCCCGCTGGTGCCCGGCACCGAGGACTCCCCGCCCGACGACGGCCCGATCCTGGTCGGGGCCAGCCCCGAGCTGCTCGTGCGGCGCGAGGGGCTGACCATCTCGTGCACACCGCTGGCCGGCTCGGTGCCGCGCTCGGACGACCCGGCCGAGGACGCCCGCCGGGCCGAGGGCCTGCGCGGCTCGGCCAAGGACCTGGCCGAGCACGCCTTCGTCGTCGAGGCCATCGTGCACGCGCTCAAGGAGGTGTGCGTCGAGATCGAGTACCCGGCCACCCCCGAGCTCCTCTCCACCGACACCGTCTGGCACCTCGCCACCCCGATCCGGGCCCGGCTCGCCGACGGTGTCGACGGCCCGAGCGCGCTGCGCCTGGCCCAGCTGCTGCACCCCACGCCGGCCGTGGGCGGCGTACCGACGGCGGCGGCCAACGCCGTCATCGCCGACCTCGAGGGCGACCTGCGCGACTGGTTCGCGGGCTGCGTGGGCTGGGTCGACGGTCGCGGCGACGGCGAGTTCGCGGTCACCATCCGGGCCGCCGTGATGGACGGCCCGCGGCTGCGGCTCTTCGCCGGCGCCGGCATCGTGGCCGGCTCCGACCCCGCCTCCGAGGTGCGGGAGACGGGCGCCAAGCTCGCCACCATGGCCCGGGTCACCGGCCTGCCCTGAGCCGCTCCGCAGCCGCCCCGAGCGGTCCTGATTGGACCCCCGTGCGCCGGGCGTGCGAGGATTCCGCGCACCAGGGGGGAGTACTCCTTCGCTGCGGGCTCGTCATCACGAGCGGTCGAAGTCGCCCGCTCCGGTCCCGTAGGCTGCACCACGGCGCCTCAGGCGTCGGCAGCGGAAGAGACCTCGGGCGATCTGTCGACGCATCCGCCCCTGAAGGGACACCTCTATGGACGTGACCACCCTGGAATGGACGATCACCATCGCGGTGACCGTCGGAGTCCTCCTCTTCGATGTCTTCGTGATCGCACGCGATCCGCACGAGCCGTCGATGAAGGAATGCGCCATCGCGCTCTCCGTCTACGTCGGCGCCGCCGTGGCGTTCGGCGTGTTCATCCTGGTCCACCACGGGCACGACTACGGCATCCAGTTCTACACCGGCTGGCTGACGGAGTACTCGCTCTCGATCGACAACCTCTTCGTCTTCATCATCTTGATGTCGGCGCTCAAGGTGCCCCGCAAGTACCAGCAGGAGGCGCTGCTCGTCGGCATCGTGCTCGCGCTGGTCTTCCGCGGCATCTTCATCGCGCTCGGCTACGCGCTGATCGAGAACTTCAGCTGGATCTTCTACGCCTTCGGCGCCTTCCTGGTCTACACCGCGGTCAAGCTGGTGAAGTCCTACGGCGCCCACGAGGACGAGCACCCCGAGGACAACGCGATCGTCGCCTTCACCCGGCGCCGGATGCGGGTCGGCGACTCCTGGCACGGCCTCAAGCTCTGGTACCACGAGAACGGCGTCCGCTTCGTCTCGCCGATGCTCATCGTGATCATCGCGCTGGGCGTCACCGACATCCTGTTCGCGCTCGACTCGATCCCGGCGATCTTCGGCATCACCCAGGAGCCCTACCTGGTCTTCACCGCGAACGTGTTCGCGCTGATGGGCCTGCGCCAGCTCTACTTCCTGCTCGGCGGCCTGCTCCAGAAGCTCGTCTACCTCTCGCTCGGCCTGGCGTTCATCCTCGCCTTCATCGGCGTCAAGCTGGTCCTGCACGCCCTGCACGAGAACGAGCTGCCGTTCATCAACGGCGGCGAGCACGTCGCGGTGTGGGACATCCCGTCGCTGTTCAGCCTCGGCGTGATCATCGTGACGCTCGTCGTCACCGCGGTCGCCAGCCTCTGGAAGACCTCGCGCACGGGTGCCGACGACCACGTCCCGGACCACGCGGTCGCCCCGCGCGACGCCGCGGACGTCGACGACACCGCGGGTCCCGACTGGCGCTGACTCCGCGGGGTTCGGCAGGCGTTCTTCCGGGTACGGGAGCGGGGGCGTCACGATGCCTTAGGGTTTCGTGACGTCATCCGCTCCCGAACCGACCGAGGACTCAAACGCGTGGACCGACTCCAGGTGCAGTGGGCCGGACAGACCCGGACCTTCGACGGCCCGCGGGTCGTGATCGGGCGCGAGCTCGACTGCGACGTACCGGTCACCGATGCCCGCGCCTCGCGCCACCACGCCTTCCTCCAGGTCGAGGACGGCGGCTGGGTCGTGGTCGACGCCAGCAGCAACGGCACCTTCGTCTCCGGACAGCGGATCACCCGGCTCTCGGTCGGGGGCGCCCCGGTCAGCCTGCACCTGGGCGGACCGGTCGGCGAGCCCGTCGTGGTGAGCGTGCTGCCGGCCGCGGCGGCCCAGCAGCCCTACGCCCCGCAGCAGCCCTCTGCCCCGCAGCAGCCGTACGCCCCGCAGCAGCCGGTCCCGCCGGTCGCCTCGCGCCCGCTGCCGGCCAGCCAGCCGCCGCCGGCGGCGGCGACCCCGTCGGGCGGTGAGTTCTGGAAGAACCTGCCGCCGCCCCAGCTGCCCGCCAACGGTGGCCCGGTCGACGCGTGGCGCCCGGCGGGCGTCGTACCTCCGGGGCAGCTGCCGCACGGTCACTCGATCGTGCTGCCCCAGCAGCTCCAGGCGGGCCGCTCGCTGACCATCGGCCGCGAGCACTCCAACGACATCGTGCTCGACGACGCCCTGGTCAGCCGGCACCACGCCCGGCTCGACCCGGCGGGGGCCGCTCCGGGCGGGCTCGCGGTGCTCCACGACCTCGGCTCGTTCAACGGCACCTTCGTCAACGGCCAGCGGGTCCAGGGCGCGGTCCCGCTCCAGGTCGGCTCCGAGGTCATCTTCGGCAACCAGACGTTCCGCTGGGACGGCCACCAGCTCATCGCCTCGGCCACGGCCCACGAGTTCACGCTCTACGCCGACGGGCTGACCCAGGTCGTCGGCGGCGGCAAGCGGCTCATCGAGAACATCTCGTTCAAGCTCGAGCCGCGCAGCCTCACCGCCGTGATCGGCCCCTCGGGCGCCGGCAAGTCCACGCTGCTCGGCGCGCTCACCGGCCTCAAGCCGGCCAGCCACGGACGGGTGATCTGGCAGGGCCACGACCTCTACCAGCACTACGACCAGCTGCGCTTCCAGATCGGCCTGGTGCCCCAGCAGGACATCCTGCACCCGCAGCTCAAGGTCAAGCAGGGCCTGCGCTTCGCCGCCCAGCTCCGGCTGCCGCCCGACACGACGGCCCAGGAGTGGGACGCCCGGGTCACCCACGTCGCCAACCAGCTCCAGCTCCAGCAGCGGATGGACAACCGGATCGGCACCCAGCTCTCCGGTGGCCAGCGCAAGCGGGTCTCGATCGCGACCGAGCTGCTCACCGCCCCGCCGCTGCTCTTCCTCGACGAGCCCACCTCCGGCCTCGACCCGGGTCTCGACCTCGAGGTGATGCGCCAGCTCCGCAGCCTGGCCGACGACGGCCGCGTGGTCATGGTGGTCACCCACTCGGTGCTCGCGCTCGACGTCTGCGACAACGTCCTCGTGCTGGCCCCCGGCGGCCGGATCGCCTACTTCGGCCCGCCCGACGGCGTCCTGGCGCACTTCGGCAAGACCAACTACCCCGAGGTCTTCGACCTGCTCGACGAGCCGGACCTGTGGCAGCGGATCCCGGTTCCGCAACACGCCGTCGACACCTCGGCCATCGCCCGGCAGTCCCACGCCGGCGCCGTACCTGCCCCGCCTCGGCAGTCGGTCTCGCGCCAGCTCTCCACCCTGGTCAAGCGCAACCTGGCCGTCGTACTGGCCGACCGGCTGCTGCTCGGCATGCTCGTGCTGCTGCCCCTGATCCTCGGCGGTCTGAGCCGCCTGGTCGGAGGCGGCGGCGGGCTCTCGCTCGACGAGGCCTTCGCCAACGGCGACGGGATCAAGGAGGCCCAGCAGCGGCTGACCGTCCTCATCGTCGCCGCCTGCCTCATGGGGACGGCGCTCGCCATCCGCGAGCTCGTGGGGGAGCGCCCCATCTTCAAGCGCGAGTACGCCGTCGGCCTCTCGCCCGGCGTCTACTTCACCAGCAAGGTGCTCGTCCTCGGCCTCGCGGCGTTCGTCCAGGGCCTGGTGGTCACCTTCATCGCGACCGTCGGCCTGCCCGGCGCCGACGGCACCCTCGGCACCTTCCGGGTCGCCCTGGCGATCGCCGGGCTGTCGTTCACCATGGTCGTGATCGGCCTGGCGCTCTCCGCCGTCGTCACCAGCACCGAGCAGACGATGCCCGCCCTGGTCGGCATCGTGATGCTCCAGCTCGTCCTCTCCGGCGCCCTGCTCGAGGTCGCCGGCCGTCCGCTCCTGGAGCAGATCGCCTGGCTCTCGCCCTCGCGCTGGGGCTACGCCGCCTCGGCCTCGGCGATGGACCTGCTCCGCAACACCGCCGGCACCGACGAGGAGGACTGGATCGCGCTCGGTGGCGGTGGCCACTACCTCATGGACCTCTTCATGATGGGCCTGCTGTGCCTGGCGGCCTACGGTGCGGGGCTCCTGCTGGTGCGCCGCAGCGCCACCTCCGACGACTGACCCCCGACGAAGGGCCGCGTTCCGGCGGCCGAAGTGGCACGTTCCGGCGCTCGAGGGCGCACGTTGCGGCGCGGCGTACGCCCTCGGCCGCCGGTTCGTGCTCCTTGGCCCGCCGGGTCGTGCTCCTTCGGCCGCCGGAACGTGCCCCTTCGCGGGAATGCCTGGGGCCCCGGGAGCCTTGGAACTGACGATGTCCCCCGCGCTCTCCGTCCTCGACCTCGTCCCCGTCCGCAGCGACCAGACCACCGGCGACGCCGTCGCCGCGACGCTCGACCTGGCCCGCACCGCGGACGACCTCGGTTACCGCCGCTTCTGGCTGGCCGAGCACCACAACATGCCGGCCGTCGCCGCCACCAACCCACCGGTCCTGATCGGCCTCGTCGCGTCGGCGACCGACAGCATCCGGGTGGGGTCCGGGGGAGTGATGCTCCCCAACCACGCGCCGCTGGTCGTGGCCGAGCAGTTCGCGCTGCTCGAGGCCGCCTTCCCGGGCCGGATCGACCTCGGCATCGGCCGTGCCCCGGGCAGCGACCCGGTCACCAGCTGGGCGCTGCGCCACGGGGCGGGCGGGGTCAGCGACGAGGCGGTCAACCACTTCCCCGAGTACGTCGACAACGTGCTCGCCATGATGGAGCCCGACGGTGTCGGTCTCGCCCTGCGCGGCGGGCGGCACGTCCTCAAGGCCACCCCGGTCGCCGGCTCGGTGCCCCAGATCTGGCTGCTCGGCTCCTCGGACTACTCCGCGCGGCTCGCCGCGGCCAAGGGCATGCCCTACGTCTTCGCGCACCACTTCTCCGGCTCCGGCACCGCCGAGGCGCTCGAGCTCTACCGCTCGACCTTCCAGCCCTCGCCCGAGCTCACCGCGCCGCGCACCTTCCTCACCGTCAACGCCTCCGTCGCCGCGACGGACGACGAGGCGCAGCGGCTCGCGCTGCCCCAGCTGCTCCAGATGCTCGCGCTGCGCACCGGCCAGCCGCTCGTCGCCCAGCGCACCGTCGAGGACGCCGAGACCATCGTCGACGCCGGTCTGCCCGAGGCCCACGAGGACGTCCTCGCGGCCATGCGCTCGCGCTGGGTGATCGGGGACGCCGCCACGGCGCGCGCTGAGATCGAGCGGCTCGCGTCGTCGTACGGGGTGGACGAGGTGATGGTCAACCCGGTCGCCGGCGCCTTCCGGGGCACCGAGCCCCGGAAGGCGCCGGCGCGCGAGGAGACCTTGCGCCTGCTCGCGCCCTGAGGCGCGGGCGCAGGCTCAGCGCAGGCGCAGGCTCACCGACCAGCGCGTGGTGCGGCCGGCGCGGGTCGTCGTACCGGTGAGGCGGTAGCGGTCCGCGACCACCCGGCTGCTCAGCACGACCGTCCTGCCCCGGCGCACCGTCCGCGCGGACGACGCCAGCACGCGGCCGTCGTGGCGCAGCGTGGCCGCGACCCGGGCGGGCTTGCCCTTGACCAGGGTCACGGTGCACTTCACCTTGGCCGGGCGCTTGGCCTTGCCCTTGCCCTTGCTCTTGGTCACGGTGCAGGTCACCTTGGCGTCCTTGCCGGCCGGACCGGCCGCGCCCCGCGGACCCGCCGCACCCTGCGGCCCCGCCGGTCCCTGGGGACCGGTCGGCCCGGTCGGACCAGCCGGACCCTGCGGCCCGGCCGGGGTGTAGCCGCAGTCGGTGTCCGGCTTGCAGCCGACCACGAGGTCCGAGAGCCCCGAGACGTACCGCCCGCCCCGGACGTCGCCCGCGACCACCAGGCGCGGGGTCGACGTCGTCGGCTGGCCGGCGTTGGTCTCGCTCAGCGCGACCTGGAGGAACTTGCCGGCCGTCCGCTCACCCGGCGTGACCACGGCGACGTACCCGTCACCCGCGGCGACGCCCGCGACCCAGGCGACCTGGTCGGGCACGTAGCCGGCCCGGCGCAGCACGGTGTCGAGCAGCGGTCCGGTCTCGACCCGGGTCTGGGGCGTGCTGCCCTGGTTGTACGTGACGGTCCGGGTCCGGCTGGGCAGCGCCGCCAGGTCCGCGCCGCTCAGCGTTGTCGTGGTGCCTGCGCCCGAGACGGTCACCGACCCGGCCGGCTGGCCGGCGGTCGGGGCCGGCGTGTGCACCGCGACGCTGACGCCGCTGACCTTGCCGAGGACGCGCGACTCGTCCGCGTCGTCGCCGACGACCAGCGTCGGCAGCGGCGAGGCCAGGTCGGCGCCGTCCTTGGTCAGCGCGAGCACGGCCGGGTGGTTGCCGAACGTCGCGGTGAGCTCGCCCAGCGCCACGGTCACGGTGCGCCCGGCTGCTCCGGTCACGGTCACGCTGACCTGGAGGTTCGGGTTGTGCCCCGCCGGTACGACGGGCGCTGCCGCGCCGACCAGCGCCTCGAGCGAGGGCCCCGTGAAGGTGTGGACGTCGCCGCCGGCCAGCGCGGTCACGCTCGCCTGGGGGAGCGCGCGCAGGTCGGCGACCTGGTAGGTCCGCGGTGTGCTCACCTCGCCCCCGAGCGTCACGGTCGCCTGGTCGTCCAGCGCGCTCGCCGGCGCCGGTACGGCGGCGCCCGCGCCCACCCCCACGGCCAGGGTCAGCCCGACCCCCGCCAGCCACCGTCCCGCCGTCCTCGTCCTGGTCCTCGTCCTCGCGGTCAGCGTCAGCGTCACTGCGTTCTCCCTCGTCTCGGCACGTCTCGGTGCGTCGTTCGTCGACGTGGCTCGGGGCCGAACGCCCGCCGGGCCACCGGAGGACCGTAGTGCATACCTAGGAAATATCTAGCGAATGTTCGGAAAGGGGACGCGTCGCGCCGCGTGGGTGGTCGCCGATTGGGGCGTTGTCAACCCCTGTGGATAGACTGGCGTGTCGGTCCAACGTGGGTTCTGTGTGTGGTGCACGGACCCCCGAGGTCCACCCGGCTACTCACGGGTAGCAGGGAGGTTCCCGGACCACCGGTAGACAACATCCCCTACGCAGATTGTGAGACATGGCGAAGAAAGAAGGCGTCATCGAGATGGAGGGCTCCGTCGTGGAGGCCCTTCCCAACGCCATGTTCCGCGTCGAGCTGAGCAACGGCCACAAGGTCCTGGCTCACATCAGCGGAAAGATGCGTCAGCACTACATCCGGATCCTCCCCGAGGACCGCGTGGTGGTGGAGCTCTCGCCGTACGACCTCTCCCGCGGGCGGATCGTCTACCGCTACAAGTGAGCCGCCGGCTCACTTCTCCGCCACTAGCAAGAAAGGGCTGACATGAAGGTCAACCCGAGCGTGAAGAAGATCTGTGACAAGTGCAAGGTGATCCGTCGCCACGGCCGCGTCATGGTGATCTGCGAGAACCCGCGCCACAAGCAGCGCCAGGGCTGAGTCCCTCTCGCCACAACTGAATACGACAACTACGTGATCGCTTAGCCGTCGACTACGACGGCGAATCACCTCCGGAGCGGATGGCCGGAGCTGGGCGCCTACTGCACGACAAGCCCGGATGCATCACGACCACACCACCGTGACTGTTCGAAAGGGAAGCCACCATGGCACGCCTCGTCGGAGTCGACCTGCCGCGCGACAAGCGCATCGAGGTCGCACTCACCTACATCTACGGCATCGGCCGTACCCGCGCCCAGCAGCTGCTGGAGGCCACGGGCGTCAGCCCCGACCTCCGCGTCCACGAGCTGGGTGACGAGGAGCTGGTCAAGCTCCGCGACGAGATCGAGGCGAACTTCAAGATCGAGGGTGACCTCCGTCGCGAGGTTCAGGCCGACATCCGCCGCAAGATCGAGATCGGCAGCTACCAGGGTCGCCGTCACCGCATGGGCCTTCCGGTCCGCGGTCAGCGCACCAAGACCAACGCTCGTACCCGCAAGGGCCCGAAGCGCACGGTTGCCGGCAAGAAGAAGGCCAAGTGATCGATCGCCTCGTGCGATCTCACTTCCTTCACGACCAGCTCATCTAGAGGAGATAGCGAATGCCTCCCAAGGCTCGCGCGGGCGCCAAGAAGGTGCGCCGCAAGGAAAAGAAGAACGTTGCTCAGGGCGAGGCCCACATCAAGAGCACGTTCAACAACACGATCGTCACGATCACCGACCCGACCGGTGCGGTGATCTCGTGGGCCTCTGCCGGCACCGTCGGCTTCAAGGGCTCCCGCAAGTCCACCCCGTACGCCGCTCAGATGGCCGCTGAGGCCGCTGGTCGCCGGGCGATGGAGCACGGCATGAAGAAGATCGACGTCTTCGTCAAGGGTCCGGGTTCGGGCCGCGAGACGGCGATCCGCTCGCTGGGTGCGATCGGCCTCGAGGTCGGCACCATCCAGGACGTGACCCCCGCCCCGCACAACGGCTGCCGCCCGCCGAAGCGCCGGCGCGTCTGAGCGTCTGACCAGGACTTAGAGGAGAACTTCAATGGCCCGTTACACCGGACCCCTGACCAAGAAGTCGCGCCGTCTCGGCGTCGACCTCGTCGGCGGCGACGCTGCCTTCGAGAAGCGCCCCTACCCTCCCGGCCAGCACGGCCGCGCGCGGGTCAAGGAGAGCGAGTACCGCAACCAGCTGCAGGAGAAGCAGAAGGCCCGCTTCACCTACGGCGTGCTCGAGAAGCAGTTCCACAAGTACTACGTGGAGGCCGCCCGTCGCCAGGGCAAGACCGGCGACAACCTGGTCCAGCTGCTCGAGTGCCGTCTCGACAACGTGGTCTACCGCGCGGGCTTCGCCCGCACGCGCCGCCACGCCCGCCAGCTCGTGACCCACGGTCACTTCCTGGTCAACGGCCGCAAGGTCGACATCCCCTCGTTCCAGGTGAGCCAGTACGACATCATCGACGTGCGCGAGAAGTCGCTCGAGATGACGCCGTTCATCGTCGCCCGCGAGACCCATGGCGAGCGGATCGTGCCGGCCTGGCTCGAGGCGCTCCCGAACCGGATGCGGATCCTCGTGCACTCGGTTCCCGTGCGTGAGCAGATCGACCTGCCCATCCAGGAGCAGCTCATCGTGGAGTACTACTCCAAGAAGTGATCACCGGCCCGTCCTGGTCCCCCTCGCTGCGGCGAGGAGACCGGGGCGGGCACCGGTGTTCTCGCCGTACCTCTTCTCCAATTCCGCACCACGTCTGGGTCCTCATATAGCGGTCGGCCCGGAAAGGAACGAAACAAGTGCTCATCGCACAGCGCCCCACCCTGTCGGAGGAGACCGTCGACCAGTTCCGGTCGCGCTTCGTCATCGAGCCCCTCGAGCCCGGCTTCGGCTACACGCTCGGCAACTCGCTGCGTCGTACCCTCCTCTCCTCGATCCCCGGTGCCTCGGTCACGAGCATCAAGATCGACGGCGTCCTCCACGAGTTCTCGACCATCGAGGGCGTCAAGGAAGACGTCACGGAGATCATCCTCAACCTCAAGGGCCTCGTCGTCTCCTCCGAGCACGACGAGCCGGTCACCATGTACCTGCGCAAGTCCGGTGCCGGTGACGTCACCGGTGCCGACATCGCGCCGCCGGCCGGTGTCGAGGTGCACAACCCCGACCTGAAGATCGCCACCCTCTCGGACAACGGCAAGCTCGAGCTCGAGCTCGTCGTCGAGCGGGGCCGCGGCTACGTCTCGGCCGTCCAGAACAAGGGCGCCGACAACGAGATCGGCCGGATCCCGGTCGACTCGATCTACAGCCCGGTCCTCAAGGTGACCTACAAGGTCGAGGCCACCCGAGTCGAGCAGCGCACCGACTTCGACAAGCTCGTCATCGACGTCGAGACCAAGCCGTCCATCCTGCCCCGCGACGCGATCGCGTCGGCTGGAAAGACGCTGGTCGAGCTCTTCGGCCTGGCCCGTGAGCTCAACGTCGAGGCCGAGGGCATCGACATCGGCCCCTCGCCCGTCGACGAGCAGCTCGCCGCCGACCTCGCCCTCCCGGTCGAGGACCTGCAGCTGACCGTGCGGTCGTACAACTGCCTCAAGCGCGAGGGCATCCACACCGTGGGTGAGCTCATCAGCCGCTCGGAGCAGGACCTGCTGGACATCCGCAACTTCGGTGCGAAGTCCATCGACGAGGTCAAGGCCAAGCTGCACGAGATGGGTCTGTCCCTCAAGGACAGCGCCCCGGGCTTCGACCCGTCGGCCGCCCTGGCCAACTACTCCGACGACGACGAGGACGACACCGCCTTCGTCGAGGACGAGCAGTTCTGATCCGTCCCTGAGGGGACATCAACCACCCGGTACCTGACACGGCCGGGACGACTGCCCCGGTACCTGACACGGCCGGGGAAGAAACGAGAGAGACATGCCGAAGCCCAAGAAGGGCCCCCGCCACGGCGGTAGCGCCGCGCACCAGCGCCTCATCCTGTCGAATCTGGCCACCGCGCTCTTCGAGCACGGCCGGATCACGACGACCGAGGCCAAGGCCCGCACGCTGCGTCCGTACGCGGAGAAGCTCATCACCAAGGCGAAGAAGGCTCACGCCGGCGAGAACCCGCTGCACCAGCGCCGCGAGGTCCTCAAGGTCATCCGCGACAAGGGTGTCGTGCACACCCTCTTCGCGGACATCGCGCCGACGTTCGCCGAGCGCCCGGGCGGCTACACCCGGATCACCAAGATCGGTCCGCGCCAGGGCGACAACGCCCCCATGGCCGTGATCGAGCTGGTGACCGGTGCGTTCACCCCCTCCGCTCCCAAGGCCGCCAAGGCCGAGGCGCCCGCGCCGGCTCCGGCCGACGAGGTCGAGGAGACCGAGGAGGTGACCGAGGTCGAGGAGACCGAGGCTGCCGAGGCCCCCGAGGCCGAGGTCGAGGCTGCCGAGGAGGAGGCTCCCGCCGAGGAGTCCACCGAGGACGCCGAGAAGGCCTGACGCACCTGCTGCGTACGCCGGCCCGTCACCCGCGAGGGTGGCGGGCCGGTGTCATTTTCGAGGTGCTGCGCCCGTCGAGCAGCCAGCACGCGACGCCCGCGATCGGCAGGACGGCACTCGCCCACGCCCAGAGCGACGCCGCGCGCAGCGCCGTACCGAGGTTGGCCGTGGAGCGGACCAGGTCGTCTTCGAACGGGGCCTGGGCCAGCACGAGCACCGGGACCACGAGCAGCCCGGGCCACCACCGGTGTCCGGAGCGCCGGGACACCGACCAGGCGCCGACGAGCAGCAGCCCGTCGATGATCCAGCGGACCTGGAAGATCGAGCGGGCCTCGTCGTACGACGTGGGCTGCAGCGGCCCGTGAGTCAGCAGGTACCAGAACAGGACGTTGAGCACGAGGGCCGCGACGGCGAGCCCGCAGGCGAGGGCCTGGCGCTGCGGCGTCCGGGCCACGGCGAGGACGACCACGGCATAGACCGCGCCGGCGACGACACCGAGCGTGACGTCGGCCGCCTCGGTCAGGGGCTGCCCGGACTCCATCCGGTGCAGGCTGAGCACCACGATCGCGAGGTCGACGGCGGCCGCCACGGCGAGGAGCAGCAGCGCGGCCGCGGTGGACAGGTCGCGCGACATCCGTGACGACGGGGGAGCAAGCGTCATGGCTGCATCCTGCCGGGTCCGGGCCGGGTACGTCGTGGAGTCGGCCCGGGAGAGCCAGGTCCGTAGACTGGGTGCCATGACGATCGACCTCGGTAGCCCGCGCCTGCTCGACGACGGCGAGCGTGAGGTCCTGCTCGCCGCCCCGCGCGGCTACTGCGCCGGCGTCGACCGGGCGGTCGTGACGGTCGAGCAGGCGCTGGACCTCTACGGCTCGCCCGTCTACGTGCGCAAGCAGATCGTCCACAACAAGCACGTCGTGGCCAACCTCGAGTCCCGCGGCGCGATCTTCGTCGAGGAGCTCGACGAGGTGCCGCTGGGCGCCACGGTCGTCTTCTCCGCCCACGGCGTCTCGCCGGCGGTCGTGAGCGAGGCCGCCGAGCGCGACCTCAAGACCATCGACGCCACGTGCCCGCTGGTGACCAAGGTGCACCGCGAGGCGGTCCGCTTCGCGGCCGACGGCTACACCATCCTGCTGATCGGTCACGCCGGTCACGAGGAGGTCGAGGGCACCGCGGGCGAGGCTCCCGACCAGACCGTCCTCGTCGAGCACCCCGACGACGTCGACAAGCTGGAGTTCCCGGCCGACGCCAAGCTGGCCTGGCTCTCGCAGACCACGCTGAGCGTCGACGAGACCATGGAGACCGTACGCCGCCTGCGCGCGAAGTTCCCGCAGCTCGAGGACCCGCCCAGCGACGACATCTGCTACGCCACCCAGAACCGCCAGGTCGCGGTCAAGGAGATCGGCGCCACCGCCGACCTGGTGATCGTGGTCGGCTCGGCCAACTCCTCCAACTCGGTGCGCCTGGTGGAGGTCGCCCTCGAGGCCGGCGCCAAGGCGTCGTACCGCATCGACGACGTCTCCGAGCTCGACGAGTCCTGGCTCGACGACGCCGCGACCGTCAGCGTCACCTCGGGGGCCTCGGTCCCCGACCACCTCGTCACCGAGGTCCTGGCCTACCTCGCCGAGCGCGGCTACCCCGACGCCCGCGCCGTCCAGACGGCCGAGGAGACGCTCGCCTTCTCCCTGCCCAAGGAGCTGCACCGCGACCTCAAGGCCGCCGGGCGCAGCACCAAGACCGCAGTGCGCCTCTGATGGCCCGCTACCTCGACGTCCACCCGGACAACCCGCAGCCGCGCCTGCTCCAGCAGATCGTCGACGCGCTCAACGAGGACGCCCTGATCGCCTACCCGACCGACTCGGGCTACGCGCTCGGCTGCCGGATCGGCAACCGCGACGGCCGCGACCGGATCCTCAAGATCCGCGGGCTCGACGACAAGCACCACTTCACGCTGGTGTGCCGCGACTTCTCCCAGCTGGGCCAGATGGTCCACGTCGACAACTCGGCGTTCCGGGCGATCCGCGCGGCGACGCCGGGGCCCTACACCTTCATCCTGCCGGCGATGCCGGACGTGCCGCGCCGCCTGCTGCACCCCAAGAAGAAGACCGTCGGCGTCCGCATCCCCGACCACGTCTTCGTCCAGGCGCTGCTCGAGCAGCTCGGCGAGCCGCTGCTGACCTCGACCCTGATCCTCCCCGGTGAGACCGAGCCGCGCACGATGGGCTGGGAGATCAAAGAGGACCTCGACCACGAGGTCGACATCGTCGTCGAGGCGGGCGAGACGCCGGCCGAGCCGACCACCGTCGTCGACTGGTCCGACGGTGCCCCCGAGGTGCTGCGCCGCGGGGCAGGAGACCCCGACCGCTTCTGAGTCCTCAGTCGGTCGCGGGGTGCCGCTGCAGGTACGAGCGCCGCGCGGCGAGCAGGCCCAGGCAGGCGCCGTACCCGAGGACGAGGGCGACCGCGTGCCGCGAGAGCCCCGACACCGTCGCCTGGACGACGCCGTCGTCGGCCCGCGCGACCGATCCGGGGTCGCTGAGCGCCAGCAGCAGCACGATCGCGAACATCGCCAGCGGCGGCAGCACGCCGACCGCGAAGAAGTCACTGGGCCGTACCGCCAGGGCCGCGCCCACGCAGAGCGTGGCGAAGACCAGGTCGTAGAGCAGGCCGAGGCCGTCGGAGAGCAGCAGGTCGAGCACGGTCGCGGTGAGCAGGAGCGCGACGGCCAGGGAGACCACGTCCCGTCCGGAACGTCGTCCCTCGTCCCACAGGGTCCGGGGGCGCGGGTGCGCCGTGCTGCTCACGTCTCCACGCTAGGTGCTCGCGCCGACACCGGTGGGAGCCGGGCCGGGTGTCTGGGGATCTTTGTGGGACCAGGTCCGGCCTAGAGGTCCAGCAGGCGAGCCTTCGCCGCGGCGAACTCCTCGTCGGTGAGAGCTCCCGCGTCCTTCAGTGCCGCGAGCTTGGTGAGCTCCTCGGTCACGCTGGGAACCGACGGCGGGGCCGGGGCTGACGGGGCGGTGCGCATCTGCGCTGCCATGGCGGTCACCTGAGCGGCGATGGCGCTGACCTCGTGGGCATCGTCCGGGTCGATCGGCTCGACGAGGCGCCACGAGGGATGGACGACGATGGAGCTCGCCGTTCGCCGGTCGGCCCCCGCCGCCACCCCCGTCAACGTCGGCCCGGTCGACTGCAGGATCTGGCCACCGACCTCCACCATCGAGGTGACGTGCTCATCGAGGGCGCGTACGGTGCTCGCCTGCAGGATTCGATCGCTCATGATCATCAGGTCCGCGCCGACCCGGGCGACCGGCTGTGCGCCGATGCGGAGGAGCCCGGCGGCGATGCGCGCGCGGATCTCCTCCTCGCACCACTGGGCGGGACCGATGGCGAACATACCGGCGGAACCGGCCGTGCGTTGGGCCCGGGCGATCGCCAGCTCCTCGTCCACGATGTCCTGGGCCGCGGCGGCCGTCTCCGCTTCGGCGAGTGCCTGCAGGATGGGCCCGATCAAGCGCTGGTGCTTGGCGGGCAGATCGGGCGGGACCATCGCTTCCAGCGCCCGAGCGGTCCCGGGGACGTCGCCTCCCGCCGGCGCCGGCGTCGATGCCGTGGACGCCAGCGACTCGGCGAGGTCGAAGATGCTGGTGATCTTCTTCGCCTCACTCGTCCCCGCCACGAGGCTGCCGGCGCCGACGATGTCGGCGGTGGCCACGCAGCCGTCGCCGATCGACCGCACCTCGATCCTCCACCGTGATCCCCACGACCAGCCGCTCATCCTGGTGTCGAAGTCGATGGTCAGCAGGGCCTGGTCGGCCGAGCGGAACTTCTCGAAGTGACGTACGGCGCGCTCCAGAGCCATCATCGTCTCGGTCGCGGTCGCCGCGAACTGCCGCTCGTAGGTCATGCCCCGGATCGTAGGTGCCGCGGAGCGCGACGGTGCCGGAATCGAGGCAGCCACGCGCGCTCAGACGTGCGCCGTGCTCTCGTAGTCCTCGGAGATGCCGTGCGGCGTCTTCTCCCACCGGTGCGGGCTGAAGATCGTCTGCACCAGCGCCCGCCACGCGGCATAGGCGTGGAGGCACCAGTAGAGCGGGTTGAGGAGCGCGAAGATGCCGATGCGCCAGTTGTAGCGCCGGGTCGCCGCGATGCCGGACACCACGATCATGAGGGCGTTGCCGAGCACGGCGGTGACCAGGCTGCTCACCACGACCCAGTGGGGCAGGTCGAGACCGATGACCTGGACGCCGACGTACGTGATGACGGTGAAGCCGAGCACCAGGGGATAGGCGAGGAAGGTCAGCGGCGTGCCGAGGATGAGCCCGACCATGCCGACCATGCCGAGCGGCCCGACCCGGCGCAGGAACCGCAGCGGGTGCCTCATGTTGACGGCCGCGGTGATCATGTAGCCCTTGATCCACCGGGTGCGCTGGGGGATCCAGGCGGGGACGGTCGCGCATGCCTCCTCGCCCGTGGTCGAGTCGAGTACGTCGACCCGATAGCCCTCGACCGAGACCCGCAGCCCGAGGTCGGCGTCCTCGGTGACGTTGTAGGGGTCCCAGGCGCCGAGGCGCTTGAGCACCTCGGTGTCGAAGTGGTTGGACGTGCCGCCGAGGGGGAGCGGGATGCCGCTGCCGTCGATGCCGGGCAGCATCGACTCGAACCAGTGGGCGTACTCGATCGCGAACATCCGGGTGAGGACGTTGTAGTCGGCGTTGAAGTAGTGCAGCGCCGCCTGCACGCACGCCAGGCGCGGCCGGGTGGAGCCGAGGTGGTCGTGCTCGAAGGCGTCGCGCTCGAAGGCCGCCACGGCCTTGCGGAGCTGGAGCGGCTCGGGGCGGTCCTCGGCGTCGTAGATGACGACGTACTTGCCGCGGGCGAAGGCGAGCCCGTAGTTGCAGGCGCGCGGCTTGGTCTGCGGCTCCCCAGCCGGTACGACGAGCAGCCGCACGTAGTCCGGAGGCGCGACCCGCTTGGCGGCGGCCACGGTCTCGGGGTCGTTCTCCTCCATCAGCACGATCACGTCGAGCCGCGAGCGCGGGTAGTCGAGCGCGCCGAGGTTGGTGATCAGCTTGTCGATGATGTTGGCCTCGCGGAAGGCCGGCACCAGGATCGTGTAGACGGGCAGCTCGGCGTCGTTGCCGCCGGGGTGCCACTCGGGGACCAGGCCGCGCCGCTGGCGCTCGCGCATCTCGGCGAGGCGCCGGCGCTCCCGGCGGGCGCGTACGAGCGGAGCCCGCAGGCTGGAGCCTGCCTTGAACAGCACGCTGAGCAGGAAGACGACGTTGGTCACCGACAGCAGGACGACGAACGCGCGCCGCGGCTCCAGCACCGCACCGACCACGAACACCAGGCCGATCAGGAACGGCAGCGCGAGCTGGAGCCGGGTCAGTCCCGGGCGCGCGGAGTGCTCGGGGCGCTCCTCGGCGAGCATGTCCTCGGCCAGGCGCCGGAGCTTGCCGCGGTTGGCCTCCTCCATGGCCCGGAAGACGTCCCAGTGGGTGCTCGCGACGAGCTCGATCTCGTCGGTGCCGAAGCGCTCGCGGATCTGCTCGAGCAGCGCCGCCGTCGGTCGTACCGACGTCGCCACGACCAGCGTGCCGTCCGGGCGCTGCTCGCACGGCACCCAGCCGAGGTGGCTGAGCTCGGCGATGTCGAGGCGTCCGGCGAGCTCCGGGTCGGGTGGGTGCGCGACGAGGTCGCGCGAGGCCGTCTCCCAGTGCTCGGCGAGGGCCTCGTAGAGCTCGCGCCGGCTCAGCGCGCCGGCCAGGAGCAGGTGCTGGCCGAGCTGGCCGCCCTCGGCCCGCTGGTGCTCCAGCGCGGTCGCGAGCTGGTCCTCGGTGATCCGCCCGGTCGCGACGAGGTGGTTGCCGATCTGCACGTCAGCCCCCGATCCGGCGGTAGACGCCGAGGTCGGCGATCTCGTAGACCAGCTCGTAGCCGGCCAGGAACGACGGGTCGTCGGCCAACGCCGTGGTGACCAGGTCGAGCGCCGCCTTCGTCGCGTACGTCGTCACCTGGGTGCGGTGCATGACGACCCACCGCACGTGGTCCTCGGGATCGGCGAGCGCGTCGTCGAAGGCGTCGCCCGCGGCCCGGTTGTAGACCTCGTCGAAGTCGATCGCGATCACCGGCGCGACCGCCAGCTTGTCGGCGCTCTCGTCGATGAGCAGGTTGCCGCCGTCGTAGTGGTCGTGCAGCCAGCGGGCCATCTTCTTGACGTCGGTGAAGTTGCGCTGGCCGAGGTGGGCCTCCTCGATCACCGTCATCCGCTCGCCGGGATCGCCCGCCCACCACAGGTTCTGGGCGGTCAGTGCCGCGACCGTCGCCAGGACGACGCCCGCCCCGGCGAGCGCCTTGCGGCGGCTCAGCTCGTGGGCGAGGTAGGCGCACAGGAGTGCCGCCCAGGGCGCCGCGGAGAGCACGTAGCGGTTGTTGTAGGCGCCGGAGGGCAGCGAGACGTCGTTGACCATGATGTGCTGGCCGGTGGTGAGGCTGAAGAGCAGGAACGCGCTCGACGTCCCCGCGAGCCAGATCGTCAGCGCCCGGTTGTCGATGCCCCAGCGCCAGGTCATCAGGACCAGACCGATCCCGGCGGCGATCAGCGGCAGCAGCCCGATCGACTCGACGGCGGCCCAGCCGAACACCTTGAACGACAGGCCCAGGTTGCCCTTGGTGGTGAGCTGGCCCTGCTCGACGAACACCTCGGTGAACGCGGCGGCCGAGTAGGGGCCGGTGAGGAACTCGACCGGATTGCCGTACCAGGCGGCGTTGTAGGACAGCCACCACCCGATCGCGGCCAGGGGAGCGGAGGCGAAGGCGCCGGCCAGCACGAGTGCGCGGCGCAGCCCGTCACCGCGGCGCACGACGACGAAGCCGACGTAGATGGCCCCGCTGACGACCAGCGCCCATCCCTCGTAGCGGGTCAGCACGGCGCAGGCCGCGGGGATGCCCGCGAACACGGCGAGCTCGCCGCCGCTGAGCCGGCGGCCGCTGAACGCCCAGCCCGACAGGCCCGCGATGCAGGCCAGGATCGCGGCGATGAGCACCGGCTCGGTCAGCGCGGTCGTGTAGGCGTAGAGCAGGCTCGGGTTGGCCAGGAGAACGCCGAGCCCGACCACGCGCGCGGTCCGGCCGAGGCCGAGGCGCACCATGATCCGGTGCAGCGCGGCCGCCGAGATGCCCAGGCACAGGGTGCCGAGGATGCAGGCGGCGATGCCGGTGCGGAACAGGAACATGTCCTGCACCAGCGGCATCAGCAGCAGGTGGGGGAGCGGCAACCAGACCGTGCCGAGCTGCTGCAGGCCCGGCGTCTGGCCGTCGAGGATGCGGCGCGCGATGGTGAGGTGCGCCATCGCGTCGCCGTAGTCGAGGTTGGTGCCGGTCCGCACGGTGTACGCCGACGCGACCGCGCCGACGGCGCAGCCGAGCAGGAACACCGGAACGCTGCCGGGGACCCTTCGCCCCGGGCGGCGTACCCGGGGCTCGGTCTCGGTGCGCTCAGGAGCGGTCGTGGTCACCGGCCTGAGCCTCAGTGTCCGCGGCGACCTGCGCGTCGACGATCTCGGTGATCTCCTGGCGGCGCCGGCGCGCGAGCAGCCACCGGCCGCCGAGCAGGGCCAGCAGGACCGCGAGCCCCCCGACGAGCCACCAGGCGAACGAGCGCTGCTCGTCGACCCGCTCCTGCTGGGGGACGACCGCGTCGGCGTCGATGCTGAACGGCTCGCCCTCGGCCGGCTGCACGAGCAGGTTGGCGCTCAGCGCGCCCCAGCCCTCGGTCCCGAGGTAGGTCGCGGCCCGGCGCTCCAGCGCGGCACCGTCGCCGTCCGGGGCCCAGGAGCCGAGCATGAGCACGTCGCGGCCGCGGTGCCGGACGGCGACCAGGGCGGCGTACGGGCGGTCGGTGCCGACCTGGAAGGTCGCCTCGGCGTAGTCGAGCAGGCGCATCTCCGAGAGCCGCAGCGGCGCCTTGAGCGCCGTGGAGTCCTCCTCGCCGGCGCCGACGAGGAGGCCGGAGGTCTTGCCGCCGCGCAGGTCGGCGGCGGGCACGATCCGGACGTCGAGCGGCCGGGACGCGCGGCGCTGGAGCGCGGCGACGACATAGCCGGCGTCGACCGCCGCGGAGACCGGGTCGGCGGCGTGGTCGGAGATGGCGACGTCGAGGCGCCCACCCAGGTTCTGGGGGTACGCCGCGAAGCCGGTGGTGCGGGCGCCGCCACGGTCGGCGTGGACGACGGTCCGCTCGGTGTCGAGGTGGACCTCCAGGGGCAGCTGCCGGTCGGTCGCCGTGCACCACTCGCGCGGCGGCACCGCGCTCAGCACCACGACCATGCCGTTGTCGCCCTGCAGGTCGGCGGCCGGGACCTCGATCTCGCGATGCAGCACCGGGTCGTCGCCGAGCCGCGTGGAGTCGACCAGCCGGTCGTTGACGTAGACGTCGAGCTGGGCGCGGGCCCCCTCGGGCAGCGCCGTGTGCGTGCCGTTGAGGTCGATCTTCAGCGAGCCCACCGGGCCGCCGAAGGCGTCCTGCCGGATGCCGACGTACTGCTCGACCCGGCCGTAGCCGCTGAGCACCGCACGACCGACCCCGAGCTCGTCGAGCGTCAGCGCGTCGACGACCTCGACGGGCGCGCGCTTCGCGGCCAGGCCCTCGGTGTCCGGAGCGTCGGCCAGCCCGAGCGCCGGGTCGCCCAGCGCCCGCACGGCGGCCGCCAGCTCGTCGGCGCCGCCCCCGAGGGTCAGCGTCGCGACACCGGCGTCGTCGGCGATCTCGGTGGTCGCCGTACCGGTGCCGGGGGCGAGGCGGACCACGCGGACGCCGGGCCCGGCCTTGGTCACGGCGTCGGGCGTCGTGAGGCGCACGGCCGTCGTGTCGGGGTAGCGGCTGCTGATCGCGGCCACGGCGGCCAGCCCGGCCGCCAGGGTCGCCTCGTCGGCGTCCGCCGGGACGACGACGTCCACCGCGGTCGCGTAGGGCGCCAGGAACTCCGCCAGCGTCGCCGGCTCGGTCTCGGCACCGGTGAACTCGAGCCGCACCTGGTCGAGGGTCGCCCGGACGTCACTGACCGTCACGCAGGCGGCGTCCTGGCGTCGTACCGTCTGGTCGACGCGGACCTCGACCTGCATACGCTCGTCGCTCACGTCGGCGCGCGACACCGGGATCTCCACCGCGGCATCGGCCCGGGCCGGCACCCGCGCGGCCAACCGCCCGCCGACCACGAACGCGACCGTCCCGTCGATCGTGTCGTCGAGCCGCAGCCGGCCCGTGACCTTGCTGGGCGTGACGCCCGGGGGCACCGCGATCTCCAGCGTCGAGGCCGCCCCCACCGTCGCCGACGCGGACCCGGGGACCGTCAGGGTGTCGGCGTGGGCCGGTGGGGCCGTGACAGCGGGAAGGGTGGTCAGGACAGCGAGTGACGCAATGCTGGCGCGAAGCAAGGGAAGTGCCTTCTGGTGGGGGGTGTCACGACAATCTTTACCCTGATCGGCCGTGACAAGCCGCATCTGATCGGTTGCCGCGTCCCTCAGTCGGCCAGGTCCACGACCACCGGCGCGTGGTCCGACGGAGCGCCCGCGAACACCGACGGGTCGCGCTCCTCCTTGTCGATGAACGCCCCCGTCACCCGCTCGGCGAACGACGCCGACCCGAGCACGAAGTCGATCTTGAGCCCCCGGTCGCGCTCGAAGCGCTGCCGGTAGTAGTCCCAGTAGGTGTACGACGGCGCGTGCTCCCGCGTCACCTCCGCCCACCCGCCGTCCAGGAACGCCTGGAAGGCCGCGCGCTCGGCGGGCGTGACGTGCGTGGAGTTCTTGAACTGCGCGACGTCGAAGACGTCCTCGTCGGTCGGGCAGATGTTCCAGTCGCCCACCAGCGCCGTCGGTACGTCGAGCCACGCCTGCGCCGCGGTGCGCAGCCGGGCCAGCCAGTCGAGCTTGTAGGCGTAGTGCGGGTCGTCGGGCTTGCGGCCGTTGGGGATGTAGAGGCTCCACACCCGCACGCCGCCGCAGGTCGCGCCGATGGCGCGGGCCTCGACCTCGGCCGGGTCGCCCCAGCCGGGCTGGTCGGGGAAGCCGACGGCGACGTCGTCGAGCCCGACGCGGCTGATCAGGGCGACGCCGTTCCACTGGTTGAGGCCGTGCGCGGCGATCTCGTACCCGCGCGCCTGCAGGCCCATCAGGGGCAGCTGTTCCTCGCGTGCCTTGGTCTCCTGGACGGCGAGCACGTCGATGTCGTGCCGGTCGAGAAAGGCTTCGACGCGGTCGATCCGCGTGCGCAGGGAGTTGACGTTCCAGGTGGCGATCCGCACCAGCAGAGATTAGTCCGCGGCGGGTCGGGTGGCGCTCAGCAGCCCCTCGAGGGAGGTGACGAGCCGATCGCGGTCGTACGTCTCGGGCTGGTCGAGGGCGAGCCGGCCGAAGTGCTCGGCGGTGACCAGGACCAGGTGGGCCAGGACGTCGACGTCGAGGTACGGTCCGCCGCGGCGCTCGAGGCCGGCCTGCAGCGCGTCGGCGATCGAGCCCCGGATCAGCTCGCGGGTCGAGGTGATCCGGTCGCGGACGACGGCGGGCGCGTTCTGGGTCAGGCCCAGGACCGGGCGCCAGACCTCTGGCTCGCGCTGGACGACGTCGATCAGGCCGCCGGCCGCGGCCACGATCCACTCGTCGACGTCGAGCGCGCCGTCGAGGCCTCCGTCGGGCATCAGGCGCAGCGCAGAGGCGAGCGCCCGGCGCTGGGTGCGGTCGAGCAGCGCGTGCAGGAGCGGCTCCAGGCCGTCGTACGCGCCGTAGACGACGGGGCGGGTGACCTCGGCCTCGCGTGCGATCGCCTCGATCGAGACCCGCTCGTAGCCGTCGCGGACCAGGACCCGCAACGCTGCGTCGAGCAGGTGCTCGCGGCGCTGCTCGACCGGCAGCCGCTTGGCGTAGCGCCGCTTGGGAGCGGGCTCAGCCGCTCCGGAGGTGTCCTGCGTCACCTTCCGGACAATATTCCAGTGCTGTAAATTTCGCCGAACCTACGGACCTGTAGCAATGAGGAAGGGAGGGCCGCATGTTCGGTCTCCAGACCAGGAAGCAGCTCGCGCAGCAGTTCGAGCCGATGGCCGACTACGGATTCTTCGGGCCGGACTCGGTGACGTGGAAGGTGTGGGCGCACCCGACGTCCTACATCCTCGGCTTCGCGCGCGCCGTCACGATCGAGCACTTCGACCCGAACCTGGCGGCGGCCGTCGTCCAGTCCGGCGGGGTGAAGTACCGGCCCAGCACCCGCTACGGTCGCACCCTGCGCTACTTCGGGATGGTCGCGTTCGCGGCCACGGAGCCGACCGCCAAGGCGGCCGACGTCCTGGTCAAGGTGCACTCCAAGGCGATCGGGCACGACCCCGTCACCGGCGGCGAGTACGACGCCAACCAGCCGTCGTCGCAGCTGTGGATCCACGTGACGGCCTGGCACTCGATCCTCTACTGCTACGAGAGGTTCGGCGGCGGGCGGCTGACCCCCGAGGAGGAGCTGCAGTTCTGGGCCGAGTGCCGACGCGCCGCCGAGCTCCAGACGATCGACCCGGACACGGTGCCGCGCAACCGCGACGAGGTTCGCCAGTACTTCGCCGACTGGCGCTCCCGGATCGCCGCCTCGGAGGCGGCGCAGGACATGATCAATTTCATCCTGCCGCTCAAGGTCGCGCTCCCGCCCGACCTGCCGGGGTGGCAGAAGGCCGGGTTCGCGCCGGTGATGTGGCTGATGCGCAAGGCGATCATCTCGACGTACCCGAAGCACATGCGCGACATGGCGGGGCTACGCCAAGGCCGGCTGACCGACGCGCTGGTCGCGCCGCCGACCAAGGCGCTGCACACCGTGTTCAACAGCAACATGCAGCTGCGGCTGTGGCTGATGAACCTGCTCGCGCCCCAGGCCGTCCCCGTCGCGGCGCCCGCGATGCTCGGCATCCCGCCGCTCTCGCCGGTCACCATGACGCCGCGCGAGGCGCAGGCCGCCTACGGCTTCGACATCCCGAGCGAGGCGCACCCCGAGCTGCGGGCCAAGCAGCGTGATCGGGTCTTCCGGCAGGGGAAGCAGCCCTCCGACGAGGGCCTGGTGGAGTCGCAGCAGCACATCGGCTCGATGGACCCGCACGATGCGGCGATGCCCGCCTGACACCGGCCTGACGCCCGTCCCCAGCGGCGGGGTCCGTGGCTCACGTTCGTGCAGCCCCGGGCCCTGCCGCTTTCTGAGTCACAGGATCTCTTGTCCTGAGGGCGATCCGAGCGATTCGATGTGCCGGATCCACTCTCGGGAGAAAGGTTCTTGGATGTTGTCATCTCGGATCAGCAGAATCTCCGTCGGCGTCGCCTGCCTGGTGACCGCCTTCGCGGGAGCAGCCGTCTCCGGCCCCGGCTCGGCGTCGGCCGACACCGGATGGAGCACGCTCAGCGCACCGCCGACGTACCAGGAGTTCGAGGCCTCGACGTACGTCGACGTCGACGGCGCCTACGTCGTCAACGGCGACGAGGCCCTCAGCACGAAGGCCGAGCTCAAGAAGTTCTACAACAGCATGGTCGGCCCGTTCGGCAACCACGACCGCGACCGCCACGAGGGCGACCTCATCGTCAACACGGTCAACGGCCGCGACGACAAGTGGAGCGCGAGCCAGGCCCTCAACCTGACCTACTGCGTCAGCACCCGGTTCGGCACCCGGCAGGCCGACATCGTCGCGGCGATGAGCGCCGGCACCGCGCTGTGGGAGAACGCGTCGTCGAAGATCAACTTCGTCTACGTCCCCGCGCAGAACAGCAGCTGCACCACCCGCAACAACAACGTGGTGTTCTCGGTCGAGCCGGTCAACACCTCGCAGTACATCGCCCGCGCGTTCTTCCCGAGCTCGGCCAAGAGCTCGCGCAACGTGCTCGTCGACGACTCGATCTGGTCCTCGGGGACCTGGGAGCCGGGCGACATCCTCGGCCACGAGCTGGGCCACGTGCTGGGCTTCCGCCACGAGCACACCCGGCCGGAGTCGGGCACCTGCTTCGAGGACAACAACTGGCGGCCGCTGACGCCGTACGACTCGGCGTCGATCATGCACTACCCGCAGTGCAACGGCAGCTCCAGCGACCTGGAGTTCCAGGCCTCCGACGCGACGGGGGTCCGGGCGCTCTACGGCTCCTGAGCCGGTGGACGGCACGGGTGGGGCTCCGACTCGGGGGTAGCCCCACCCGTACCGTTCTCGCGTCGATGCGCGCAGCCGGGCCGCCCGGCCATAGAATCGCCCCCCGTGGCACTCACCATCGGCATCGTCGGTCTCCCCAACGCAGGCAAGTCGACGCTCTTCAACGCGTTGACCAAGAACGACGTCCTCGCGGCGAACTACCCGTTCGCCACCATCGAGCCCAACGTGGGCGTGGTCGGCGTACCCGACCCGCGCCTGGCCCAGCTCGCCGAGATCTTCGGCTCCGAGCGCCAGCTGCCCGCCACGGTCGAGTTCGTCGACATCGCCGGCATCGTCCGCGGCGCCTCCCAGGGCGAGGGCCTGGGCAACAAGTTCCTCGCCCACATCCGCGAGTCCGCGGCCATCTGCCAGGTGACCCGCGTCTTCCGCGACGAGGACGTCACCCACGTCGACGGCGAGGTCAACCCGGCCAACGACATCTCCACGATCCAGACCGAGCTCATCCTCGCGGACCTGGAGACGGTGGAGAAGGCCGTCGTACGGCTGGAGAAGGAGGCGCGCAAGGTCAAGGAGCTCGCCGCCAACCTCGAGGCCGCCAAGGAGGCCAAGGAAGCCCTCGAGGCCGGTACGCCGATCATCGCCACCTCGATCGACCGCGCCCTCCTGCGCGAGCTCTCGCTCCTCACCGCGAAGCCCTTCATCTACGTCTTCAACTGCGACGCCGACGAGCTCGCCGACGAGTCCCTCAAGGACAAGATGCGCGAGATCGTCGCCCCCGCCGAGGCGATCTTCCTCGACGCCAAGTTCGAGTCCGAGCTCATCGAGCTCGACGACGAGGAGGCCACCGAGTTCCTCGCCGAGGCCGGCGTCACCGAGCCCGGCCTCGAGGTCCTCGCCCGCGTCGGCTTCGACACCCTCGGCCTCCAGACCTACCTCACCGCCGGCCCCAAGGAGTCGCGCGCGTGGACCATCGCCAAGGGCGCCACCGCGCCCGAGGCCGCCGGCGTCATCCACACCGACTTCCAGAAGGGCTTCATCAAGGCCGAGGTCGTCTCGTTCGACGACCTGGTCGCGGCGGGGTCGATGGCCAAGGCCAAGGAGGCGGGGAAGGTCCGGATGGAGGGCAAGGACTACGTCATGGCCGATGGTGACGTGGTGGAGTTCCGCTTCAACGTCTGACCCACCGGGTCCAGGCATGATGAGGCCGACGACGCGCCAGCTGAGCGAGCGCTGGAAGCACGAGCGCACGAGCGCGCTCGAGCACGAGCTCGTCCTGGCGGCACAACGGCCCGGCGCCCCCTTCCCGGCGTCGCCCTTCGGGACGACGGAGGCGGGTCTGGTCGACCTGCGCGGCGTACGGCTCACGACTCCGATCCGCTATCAGCGCGCCACGGGTGTCGACCTGTCGGACGTCACCTTCGCGGACGGCGCGTCGGTCACCGAGTCGGAGCTGGAGGGCTGTGTCCTCGACCGGATCGACATGCGCGGCGTGTTCGTCCGGCGTCGCTTCGTCGGGTGCAGCTTCGTCGGTGCGAAGCTCACCGGCGCTCGTCTCGGCGGCGAGTTCACGGACTGCGACTTCTCCGGAGCGACGTTGTCCCGCTCCGTCGCGTCGGGCGCGCGGTTCGAGCGGTGCACCTTCACCGGCGCGAGCCTGCGCGCGGTCATGTGGACGACGCGCTGCGTGTTCGACCACTGTGTCTTCGACGGTGTCGCATCGTTCACGGGCTCCGTCGCGGGCAGTGTCTTCATCGGGTCGGCGCCGCCCGATCTCAGCGGCTGCATCGTCGACCATGTCCAGCACGAGGAAGGGTGACACATGTTCGTCCTCGCCACCTTCCGGCACGACGGAGCGCTGCTCCTCGAGCTGCTCGCCGATTGGTACACGGTGCTGGCCACCGCGGAGGCGGAGGTCGACGACACCGAGGCCAATGCGCGCACCCTCGCTGCCTGGCAGGGCGACGAGACGCTCGTGCCGCAGAAGCGGCGGTTCGGTGGCCCGAGCCTGATCCGGGCACAGGGGGAGCTGAGCCGCGACTACGCGCGCGGGCTCGCCGTACCGATGGGGGAGGGCGTCGTCGGGCCCGAGCTCGCCCGCGAGCTGCGGGTCGTGTTCCGGCGGGCGCAGGCCAAGGCCGAGGCGCGGCTCGCCGGCGGTACCTATCTCACCGTCCTCCAGGGGTACGCCGAGGCGCTGCGCGCGATGCGCGGCGACCCGACGGCCTACCGTCGCGTCGAGCACACGGTGGTCGCGATCGTCGCGGACGAGCGCTACCTCCGCGTCGCCGAGGACGACCGGGTACGCGAGCTGGTCGGGCGGATCGATGACGAGGTAGGCCACCTCTACAACCGCTACATGGACGTCGCGCGCTGACGACCACCGCGTGGGACGGTAGTGCCATGCGGCTGCCGACCCCCACGCTGGAGACCGAGCGACTTCGGCTGCGCCCGTTCGCCGAGGCCGACACCGACGACCTCTTCGCGCTGCAGAGCGATGCGTACGTGCTGCGCTACTGGGACTACCCGCCGTGGACGGACCGGGAGTCGGCCGCGCTGTTCCTGGCTCGGTGCGCGGAGATGGCCGAGGAGGGGAGCGGGGTGCGGGTGGTCCTCGAACGCCGTGCGGACCGGGCGTTCGTCGGCTGGTGCACCGTCAGCGGGTGGAACCCCGCATTCCGGAGTGCCCGCACGGGCTACTGCCTCCCGCAGGCTGCCTGGGGGCACGGCTACGCGACGGAGGCGGCGCGTGCCCTGCTGGAGTGGGCGTTCGCCACCCTCGACCTCAACCGGGTGCAGGCCGCGGTGGACACCCGGAACCCGGCCTCGGCGCGGGTGCTGGAGAAGCTCGGGTTCGTGCGGGAAGGGACGCTGCGCGAGGACTGCATCGTGGACGGGGTGGTGTCGGACTCGTGGGTCTACGGGCTGCTGCGGCGGGACCGGGTGGCGCCATGACTTGGTACGGCGTACGCACCGTCTGTCGGTTCGCGGGCTCGGGCGACGTCCCGCCGCACTACGAGGAGCGGGTGGTGATCTTCGAGGCCGACGACTTCGCCGGGGCGATCGCCCAGGCCGAGGCCGAGGCCGCGGAGTACGCCGCGATCTTCGACGACTGCGAGGCGCTCGGGCTGGTGCAGTCCTACGAGATGGCTGATCCGGTCGGCGCCGGAGCCGAGGTCTACTCGCTGATGCGGACCAGCGACCTCGAGCCGGACGACTACCTCGACCGCTTCTTCGACACGGGCGAGGAGCGGCAGCGCGCCCTCTGACCGGGGGCTGGGCCAGGGCCCCTGGCGCTCATTCGAACATATGTTCTACTCTTCGTGGGTGGGGCAACGGCATGTCTGGGTCAAGGAGAAGTTCGGCCCGCGCAAGCTGCCGGGCCTCCTGCTGACCTGGCGCCAGGGCGTCGACGGCTGGGAGGCGCTGGTCACCTGGGTGACCGCCGATCCCGAGACGATCATCACCGACTGGGTCCCGGCTGAGCGGCTGGGCCCGGTCGGGCCGTAGGGCGACTAGCGTGGGCGCGTGCTGACGATCGCCGAGCTCGAGATCGCCGACCCGCCGCAGCCGTGGCGCGAGGCGGGCTTCGTCGTCGGTGAGGACGGCGCCGCCCGGGTCGGCGGCGTCCGGCTGCGGTTCGCGGGGCGGGAGCGGGAGCGCGGGCGCGGGATCGTCGGGTGGTCGCTGGGTGGGCTGCCGGAGGCGTGGGCGGGTGATCTCGACGGCGTACCGACGGGCGGCCGGGCGTCGGATGCGCCGGCCGGTGCCGAACCGCCGGGGGAGCACCCGAACGGTGTCACCGTGATCGACCACGTCGTGCTGCTCTCGCCCGACCTCGACCGCACCCGCGCGGTCCTCGCCGCCCTCGGCGCCGAGGAGCGGCGGGTGCGTGACGGGCACATGGGTGGGGCGCCGGTGCGGCAGGTGTTCTACCGGTTCGGTGAGGTGGTGCTCGAGGTGGTGGGCGCGCCGGATGCGGCGGGTGAGGGGCCGGCGAGCCTGTGGGGCGTGACGTTCACGGTGGCCGACATCGATGCGGCGGCCAGGCTGCTGGGGGAGCGGACCGCGCCGGTCAAGGACGCCGTCCAGCCGGGGCGCCGGATCACGACGGTGCGCCACCGCGACCTCGGGATGTCGGTGCGGACGGCGCTCATCTCGGCGCCGGTGCGGCGCGCTACTCGTTGACCAGCACCGGTACGCCGACCGCGGCGCTCACGGCCTTGCCCGCGAGCTTGCGGGGCACCTTGATCGTGAACGTCTCGTGCTCCGAGGGCGGCCCGTCGTCGTGGTGGGCGCTCTCTTCGAGGTGGTGCGTGAACCGGGCGGTGCCCAGGAGCGTGCCCGAGGCGTCGTAGAAGCCGGCCAGCACCTGCAGCTCGAGCAGGTCGGAGACGTCGCTGGTGATGTCGAGCGAGCCGGTGACCCGCCGGCCGTCGAAGGTGACCTTGCCGTAGGAGAAGCGGTCGTCGAACGGGCCGGGGATGCGGCCCACGGTCCCCGGACGGCCGGGGGCGGCCGACGCGATGCCGTCGAGGACCGGCTCGCCGGTCGGGGCGGCCAGGTCGGGGAACTCGGTCATGACGACCGGGCTCGGTACGTCGGACGCCGGGGCCGACGCGCTGGAGCCGGCCGGCTCCGGCTCGGCCGAGGAGCAGCCGCTCAGGGCGAGGGCGGCGGTCGTGGCGAGGCCGGCGAGGGTGAGGGCGGTGCGGTGCATGCGG
Source organism: Pimelobacter simplex (assembly GCF_024662235.1). Taxonomy (GTDB): domain Bacteria; phylum Actinomycetota; class Actinomycetes; order Propionibacteriales; family Nocardioidaceae; genus Nocardioides. Next base: position 3,626,614 of record NZ_CP096276.1, on the reverse strand, counting down.
GTTCTCCTGGAGAGCCGGACGCCCCGCGCCCCGGCCGCCGTGGCGACCGGGACGCGGGACGTGTCGGTGCGGTGGGTCAGCGGACGACGCGGATCGTGATCGTCGCCGACGCCGAGGGCAGGTACGACGTGCTGCCGGCGTAGCCGGCGGCCAGCTTGTGCTTGCCCTTCTTGAGCTTCAGCTTCACGGTCGCCTTGCCGCCGGAGAGGGCGACGGTCTTGACGACCTTGCCCTTGTCGGTGATCCGGACGGTGCCGGTCGCGGCGGCCGGGCTGACCTTGACCGTGAGGGTGGCCTTCTTGCCGGCCTTGACCTTCGCCGGCCCGGACAGCGAGGTCTTCGTCGCGGTCTTGACGACCGGCGGGGTGCTGCCGTCGAGGGAGAGGGCGCCGCGCACGATCTTGAACAGTGCGGTGTTCTCGATCGAGGTGTCGAGCGCCGAGAACCCCGGACCGTAGGCGAAGACGGGGACGTCGGCACCGGTGTGGTTGCCCGAGAGGTAGGTCAGCCAGAGGCTGGCCTGCGGCGTACCGTCCTCGACGCCGGCCGGGTCGTCGGCCGTGCGGAAGGTGGCCGGCGCGAACGCGCTGCGCGAGGAGTCCTTGGTCTGGTTGGTCGGACGCGACGGCGTCGAGTTGTTCGACGGGTTGCCACCGTCGACGTTGACCGGCGGGGTGCCGGCCTCGGCGTTGGTGAAGCTGCCCTTCTCGATGATGTTGAAGCCGGCGCACTCGTGGTCGGCGGTGACGATGACCAGCGTGTTGCCGTCCTGCTTGGCGAAGTCGAGCGCGACCTTGACCGCGTCGTCGAACGCCTTCATCTCCTCGAGCGTCTGGCTCGCGTCGTTGGCGTGCGAGCGCTTGTCGATGAGCGCGCCCTCGACCTGGAGGTAGAAGCCCTTGTTGCCGGTGGCGGCGCTCTTGGCCTTGAGCAGGTCGATCGCCTTGGTCGTCATGTCGGCGACCGTCGGCTCCTGCGCCTCGGGCGCGCCGGGGTTGGCCTTCTTGAACTTCTCGACCGTCAGGTTGCCCTTGTTGAACAGGCCGAAGACCTTCTGGCCGGTCGCGTTCGCGAGCTCGGTCTTGGTCGCGACGGTCTGCGAGGCGGGCGAGCCGAGGACGGCGTACCCGTTGCTCTCGAGCGCGGTCTGGTCCGCGGCGTCGAAGCGGGAGAGGCCGCCGCCGAGGATGACGTCCGCGGTCTGGTTGCGGGCGATCTGGTCGGCGATCGGGGTGACCCGCACGTCGTCGGTCGGCAGCGCCGAGCCGGTGATCGCGGTGTCCTGGCAGCTGCCGGCCGAGTACGACGGACCCTGGCAGCCGCGCGCGAGCGCGTGGGACATCTGGCCGGCGGGGGTGGCGTCGGTGATCTCGGCGGTCGACACGTTGCCGGTCGCGAGCCCGGCGGCGTGCGCCTGCTCCATGACGGTCGGCACGACGGTGCCCTTGGCGTCGACGCCGAGGGCGGCGTTGTAGGTCTTCACGCCGGAGGCCCACGCGGTCGCGGCCGAGGCGGAGTCGGTGACGTAGTTCGGGTGGAAGTCAGCCTCGCCGGGCTGGCCCGAGTTCTTCTCGACGGCGTACGTCGCCACCTGGCCGACGGCGGGCATCGTCTCCATGTTGAGCTTGCCGTGCGCGCCGTAGAAGCGCTCGCGGGCGGCGGTGACGTGGGTACGGCCCATGCCGTCGCCGAGCAGGTAGATGACGTTCTTGGCCTTGGTGGGCGCCGCGGCGTCCGCGGTGCTGGCCTGGGCCGCCACGCTGCCGCCGACGCCGGCCACGCCGGCCAGCAGGATCGCTGCCGTGGCCGTGGCCTTGAAGCGAGATCGCATGATGATCGGTTGTCCCTTCCGCCGCGCCGCCGATCGGCGCGGACGGGCGCGACGCTAAGCAGCGTGCGGGTACCGCTCGCCAGCACGAGTTGGCCGGGACGTGTGCGCGACGTGAACGGCTCGCGACGGCCTCCCCGGGGAGCGTGAGGCGCACAATGGGCCGATGAGAACGCGGATCCGGGCCGTCGTCGTTGCCGTCATGGCGCTTGCGTCCCTGGGGCTGACCGGGTGCTCGGGCGACGAGGCGCCGGCGCCGCCGCGCGAGGCCGCCCCGTCCCCGTCCCCGAGCGGTACGACGAGCGCGCCCCTCGCGACGCTCCCGGGGGCGTTGAGCCGCTGCGGACCGCAGGACCCGGCGGTCGCCGCCGCGCACTTCCGGCCGCGCACGCTGCACAGCGCCGCAGTGGGCCGGGTGAGCGCGGTGACGGCCGGGACCGGGCCGACGGTCGCCGTCCTGCTGCACCAGACCAACGGGAACGGCCTGTGCGGCTGGCTGCCCTACGCCGCGCGCCTGGTGGCACGACCGGGCGTGCAGGTGCTGGCGATCGACCTGTGCGGCTACGGCGCCGCCCGCTGCACGGGCGCGCACCGGGGTGCCCGGCAGACCGACGCGGTGAGCCTCGCGATCGACGCTGCGCGCCGGTCGCTCGGCGCCCGTACGGTCGTGGTCGTCGGCGCCTCGATGGGCGGCAGTGTCGCGCTGATGACTGCCGTGCGCGATCCCCGTGCCGCTCGGGTGGCCGACCTGTCCGGTCCGGCCGACTGGGACGGGATGGAGGTCGTCGCCGGTGGCCGCGCCCTGCGGGTGCCCGCCCTGGTCGCGATGGCCGACGACGAGGGTGAGGACCAGGTGGCGGCGTCGCGGGCGATCGCCGCCGTGGCGCCCCGGGGCAGCCGGTTCGAGCCGGCGGAGTCGGGGCACGGCTACGCCCTGCTCGTCGGCCCGGACGGTACGCCGGGACCGCTCGCCGCGGTCCTCGAGGAGTGGATCCGCGGCTGAGCTCAGCCGGTCGCGAGCTTGAGCGCGACGAGCACCATCGTCGCCGCGATGCAGAGCTCCACGACCTGCCACGCGCGCGGCCGGGCGAGCAGGGGAGCGAGGAGCCGGGCGCCGAAGCCCAGCCCGCTGAACCACAGCACGCTCCCGAGCGCGGCGCCGACGCCGAACCACCAGCGCCCGGCGACCTGTCCGCCGTCGTGGGCGGACGCGATCGAGCCGATGAGGAGCAGCGTGTCGAGGTAGACGTGGGGGTTGAGCCAGGTGAGCAGGAGGGTGCGCCCGACCACGCTGCGCCGAGTCTCGACGGGGGCACCGGTGCCGGCGCCGTCGCCGCCGGCCGCGGTCAGCGACTCCGGACGGAAGGCGCGACGCAGCGACCCCGCGGCGTACCAGAGCAGGAAGGCGACGCCGAGCCAGCGGACGACGTCGAGGGCCCAGCCGGTGCGGTCGACCAGCGCGCCGACGCCGCCTACGCCGGCCGCGATGAGGAGGGCGTCGGACAGGGCGCAGATGAGGACGACGACGCCGACGTGCGAGCGCAGCAGGCCCTGGCGCAGCACGTAGGCGTTCTGCGCGCCGATGGCCACGATGAGGGTCATCGTGGTGACGAGTCCGGCGAGGGCGGGGGCGAGCACGGGGACGAACCTAGGGTCGCGCCGCGGTGAAGGCCAGCGAATGTTCCTACAGGAACATCAGTGCTGCTTAACATGGGTCATGCGCTTCGACCCGGCCCAGCTGGAGACCCTCGTCGCGATCACCGAGGAGGGGACGTTCGAGGCCGCCGCCCGACGCCTGCACGTGACGCCGAGCGCGGTCAGCCAGCGGGTGCGCGCGCTGGAGCAGGCCGCCGGCCAGGTCCTCGTCCGACGCACGTCCCCGGCGACCGTCACGCCGGCCGGTGCGCCGCTGGTCCGGCTCGGGCGCCAGCTACGGCTGCTCGCGACCGAGGCGGCCGCCGAGCTCGGGGCGGGCGAGGTGGTCGACCTCGCCGTCGCGGTCAACGCGGACTCGCTCGCGACCTGGTTCCGGCAGGTGCTGGCCGACGTCGCCCAGCGGCCGGGGACCGCGCTGCGCCTGCACGTCGAGGACCAGGCCTACTCGCACGACCTGCTGCGCCGGGGCGAGGTCCTCGCCGCGGTCACCGACGAGCCGGTGCCCGTGCAGGGCTGCGTCGTCGAGCGACTCGGCGCGATCCGGTACACGCCCGCCGCCGCGCCCTGGCTGGTCGAGCGCCACCGCAAGGGCCGCGGGATCGACTGGGCCGCGATGCCGATCGTCGTCTACAACGAGAAGGACCACCTCCAGGACGACCTGCTCGCCGCGCACGGCGCCGGCCGGCCGCCGGTCGTGCACCGGGTGCCGAGCACGGCGGACTTCCACGCCGCGCTGCGGGCCGGACTGGGCTGGGGGATGCTCCTGGACCCGCAGCTCGACGAGAGTCTCGCGGCCGGGGACGCCGTCCGGCTGCCGGGGGCGCGACCGGTCGTCGTACCGCTCTACTGGCAGCGGTGGCGCCTCGACAGCCCGGCGCTCGCCGCCCTCACCGAGGACGTACGACGGGCCGCGCGGGTCGGCCTCAGGCGGACCGCGACGACGACGCCGCGTGCGCCCGCTTGACCAGGTCGACGACCGACTCCCCGTGCCCGCTGGTCGACGTACGCGCCTGGCGGTCGAGCCAGAGCGCCGCGTCGAGCGCGTCGGCGGCGAGGCGGCGCAGGTCGTCCGAGGCGAGCTCGGTGCCGAGCTCGGGCTCGGCGACGGTCGCGGTGAAGGCGCTGTGCTCGCCCGGGCCCTCCTGCCACCAGGTGCGCAGCAGGCCGAACCGCGGTCCCTCGTGCAGCCAGGTGCCGGGGTCCTCCTCGGCGTGCTCGGCCGCGCTGGTGGTGCACCAGGGCGGGCAGTCCGGCCGCTCCTCGTCCCTCTCCATCTCGGTCCCATCGGCAGCCGCGGCCCGGACCTGAGCATTGCTACCGGCGCGTAACCACGGCCCGCGGGCGGTCGTTCCACCGATGTGAAGCGCATCACACTGCTCCTGGTCGCGATCGGCACCGTGCTCGCCTCGTTCGTGGTCCCACCGGACCCGGCGCGGGCCGCCGATCCGTTCACCCGGACGACGCTGCACTTCAAGGTCGAGGTCGGGCCGGCCGGCGACAAGACGTGCGACGTCGTGGGCGACGTCTACGTCCCGGCGGGGGCGAGCGCCGCGCGGCGGATGCCGGCCGTGCTGACCACCAACGGCTTCGGCGGCTCCAAGGACGACCAGGCGCCGATGGCGGCGATGCTGGCGCGCCGGGGCTATGTCGTCCTGTCCTACTCGGGTCTCGGGTTCGGCGGCTCCGGCTGCACGATCACCCTCGACGACCCGGCGTACGACGGCAAGGCGGCCAGCCAGCTCGTCAGCTACCTCGGCGGCTCGCCCGGCATCGCCTTCCGGGACGCGGCCCACAAGACCGCCGCTCCGGCGCTCGCGGTCGTCCAGCGCGACGCGCGCGACCACCGCGGAGTCGCGCGGGCCAACGACCCGCGGGTGGCGACCTTCGGCGGCTCGTACGGCGGCGGGTTCCAGTTCGCGGTCGCCTCGCAGGACGCGCGGGTCGACGCGATCGTCCCGGTGATCACCTGGAACGACCTCAGCTACAACCTCGACCCCAACAGCACCACGCAGGTCTCCGGCGTATCGACGTCCGTGCCCGGTGCGGCCAAGCTCGTGTGGGCGCTGGCGTTCTCGGGGCTCGGCATGACCGGCGACCTGCAGAACCAGCAGGTCCCGCCCGACCTCCTGCCGTGCCCGAACTTCGCGGCCTACGTGTGCCCCGCGCTGATCACCGCGGGCGTGACCGGATACCTCCAGCCCGCCCACGTGACGGCGCTGCGCAAGGCGTCGGTCGCGTCGTACGTGTCGCGGGTCAGGGTGCCCACGCTGCTGGTGCAGGGCCAGAAGGACACGCTCTTCAACCTCAACGAGGCGGTCGCGACCTACCGTGCCCTCCAGGCCCAGGGCACCGAGACCAAGATGATCTGGCAGCTCGGCGGCCACTCCGGCGCCGGAGCGCCCGGCGAGGTGAGCTGGACGGACCCGGCGGCCGGCTACGTCAGCGCCCGGGTGCTCGCGTGGTTCGAGCGCTACCTCAAGGGGCGCTCGGTCAGCACCGGGCCGGAGTTCGCCTACTTCCGCGACTGGGTGCCCTACCGCGGCAACGCCGGGCCGGCGTACGCCACCTCGGCGGCGTTCCCGGTCGGCCAGCAGCGCACCTGGCGGCTCTCGGGCACCGACGCCCTCGTCACCGGTACGACGCCCAGCGCGCCGGGCAGCCGCTCCCTCCTCACGCCGCCGGCGGGCCTGCCCACGCGCCTGGACCAGATGGACGTCCTGGGCGGCGTCCTCGGCCCGATCACCGACCTGGTGACCGACCTGCCGGGCACCTCCGCCGCCTGGTCGACGCCCGTCCTGACCACGCCGCTGCGCGTGGCCGGGTCGCCGACGGTGCGGCTCCAGGTGAGCGCGCCGAGCGCGGCGCTCACCCAGCGGCTCGGCCCCCTCGGCCAGCTCGTGCTCTTCGTCAAGGTCGCCGACGTCGGCCCCGACGGCAAGGCGCGGCTGATCAACGGGCTCGAGGCGCCGGTACGGATCCCCGACGTGACCCGGCCGTTCACCGTGCAGCTGCCCGCCATCGTGCACCAGTTCGCGCCCGGGCACCGGCTGCGGCTCGTCGTCGCCGGCGGCTCGCTCAACTACCGCGGCGGCGCGGTCGCGACGCCGGTCAGCATCGCGTCGGGTTCCGCGCAAACCGTCACCCTCCCGGTCGTTCCTTGATCTAACCTGACCGTGATGAGCACGGATCCGGCCCCTGGGCCGGGCGCCGCCGTCACGGTCAACGGAGCCGCCCGGGCGCTCGTCGGCGCCCAGCCGCCGGTCACCGCGCTCGACTGGCTGCGCGGTCTCGGGCTCACCGGCGCCAAGGAGGGCTGTGCCGAGGGGGAGTGCGGTGCGTGCGCCGTCCTCGTCGCCCGGCCCGGTGTCGACGCCCTGACCGAGTGGACCGCGGTCAACGCCTGCCTGCTGCCGGCCGCCTCGCTCGCCGGCCAGGAGGTCGTGACCGCCGAGGGCCTCGGTACGCCGGCCGCGCTGCACCCGGTGCAGCACGAGATGGCGGTGCGTGGCGGCTCGCAGTGCGGCTACTGCACGCCCGGCTTCGTGTGCAGCATGGCGGCCGAGTTCTACCGTCCCGGCCGCGAGGGGTTCGACCACCACGCGCTCTCGGGCAACCTGTGCCGCTGCACCGGCTACCGCCCGATCGTCGACGCTGCCGAGGCGCTCGGTGCGCCCGCGGCCGACGACCCCCTCGCCACCCGTACGACGAGCGCCCCGCCCCCCGCCCCGCCCGGCCGGATCGGTGGCTGGGCGCGGCCGGCGACCCTCGCCGAGGCGCTGGCCCTGCTGGCCGAGCCGGGCACGGTCGCGGTCGCGGGCTCGACCGACCTCGGCGTCGAGGCCAACCTGCGCGGGTCCCGGCCGGCGCTGCTGGTGGCGATCGACCGGCTCGACGCGCTGCGCGGGTTGAGCCTCGCCGCGGACGTCGTCGAGATCGGTGCCGCGCTCACGCTGAGCGAGGTCGAGCGCCGGCTCGAGGGGAGAATCCCCTTGCTGGACGCGGTCTTTCCGCAGTTCGCGTCCCGCCTCATCCGCAACGGCGCGACCATCGGCGGCAACCTCGGGACCGGTTCGCCGATCGGTGACCTGTCGCCCGCGCTGCTCGCGCTCGACGCGGAGGTCGTCCTCGTCTCGGCCACCGGCGAGCGGACCGTCCCGCTGACCGGCTACTTCACCGGCTACCGGCAGAGCGTGCGTGCGCCGGGTGAGCTCGTCGCGCGGATCCGGGTGCCGCTGCCGCTGGCCCCGACGACGGCGTTCCACAAGATCGCCAAGCGGCGCTTCGACGACATCTCGTCGGTAGCCGTGGCCTTCGCGCTCGACATCGACCCCGCGACGGGCGTCGTCCGCAGCGCAGCGATCGGGCTCGGCGGGGTCGCCGCGACCCCGATCCGCGCCACCGCGGCCGAGCAGGCGCTGACCGGTGCACCCTGGACGGTCGCGGGCATCGCGCCGGCCGCGGCGGCCCTCGCGGCGACCGGGACCCCGCTCGACGACCACCGCGCCAGTGCGGCGTACCGGCGGGCGATGCTGGGCCAGGCGCTCCCGCGGCTGCTCGCCGAGCAGGCCGCGCCGACCGGGGAGGTGGCGTCGTGAGCGTCGGCGAGGCACGTCCCCACGAGGCCGCGGCGCTCCACGTCACCGGGCACGCGCTCTACACCGACGACCTCGTGGTCCGGACCCGGCAGGTGCTGCACGCGCACCCGGTCACCGCGCCCCACGCGCACGCGCGGGTGACCCGGCTCGACGGCGCGCCGGCGTACGGGATCCCTGGTGTGGTGCGGGTCCTGACTGCCGCGGACGTGCCGGGCGTCAACGACTCCGGGACCAAGCACGACGAACCGCTGTTCCCCGGAGAGGTGCTGTTCCACGGGCAGGCGGTCGCCTGGGTGCTGGGCGAGACGCTCGAGTCCGCGCGGCTCGGCGCGGCCGCCGTCGTGGCCGACTACGAGCCGCTGCCCTCGCTGGTCACGATCGCCGACGCCATCGCCGCCGAGAGCTTCCAGGGTGCTCGCCCGACGATGGTCCGCGGTGACGTCGACGCCGGACTCGCCGCCAGCACGCGGGTCTTCGAGGGCGTCACCGAGTTCGCCGGGCAGGAGCACTTCTACCTCGAGACCCACGCCTCGCTGGCCCACGTCGACGACGACGGCCAGGTCTTCGTCCAGTCGAGCACGCAGCACCCGACCGAGACCCAGGAGATCGTCGCCCACGTGCTCGGCCTCGCGAGCCACCAGGTGACCGTCCAGTGCCTGCGGATGGGCGGTGGGTTCGGGGGCAAGGAGATGCAGCCCCACGGCTATGCCGCCGTCGCCGCGCTGGGGGCGACGCTGACCGGACGGCCGGTGCGGGTGCGGCTCACCCGCCAGCAGGACATGACGATGAGCGGCAAGCGGCACGGCTTCCACGCGACGTGGCGGGTGGGCTTCGACGACGACGGCCGGCTGCAGGCGCTGGAGGCGACGCTCACCTCCGAGGACGGCTGGAGCCTCGACCTCTCCGAGCCGGTGCTCTCGCGCGCGCTGTGCCACGTCGACAACGCCTACTGGATCCCGAACGTCCACGTGCAGGGGCGGATCGCGCGCACCCACACCACCTCCCAGACGGCGTTCCGCGGCTTCGGCGGTCCCCAGGGGATGCTCGTCGTCGAGGACGTCCTCGGCCGCTGCGCGCCGGCGCTCGGGATCGCGCCCGAGGAGCTGCGCCGCCGCAACTTCTACGCCGAGGGCCAGGCCACGCCGTACGGGCAGCCGGTCCGGCACGCGGAGCGCATCGACCGCGCGTGGCAGCAGGTGCTCGACACCAGCGAGTTCGCCGTACGCCGCAAGGACATCGACCGGCACAACGCCCAGAACCCCCATTCCAAGCGGGGTCTGGCGATCACGCCGGTGAAGTTCGGCATCTCGTTCAACTTCACCTCGTTCAACCAGGCCGGTGCGCTCGTGCACGTCTACAAGGACGGCTCGGTCCTCATCAACCACGGCGGCACCGAGATGGGCCAGGGACTGCACACCAAGATGCTCCAGGTGGCGGCCACCGCGTTCGGGCTGCCGATCGAGCGGGTCCGGCTCGCGCCGACGCGGACCGACAAGGTGCCCAACACCTCGGCCACGGCGGCCAGCTCGGGAGCCGACCTCAACGGCGCGGCCGTCCGTGACGCCTGCCTGCAGATCCTCGCCCGGCTGGTGCCCGTGCGCGAGCGCCTCGACGCCGCCGCCACCTGGGAGGACGTCGTCCGTGCGGCCTACCTCGACCGGGTCCAGCTCTGGGCGGCCGGCTTCTACCGCACCGAGGGGCTCTCCTGGGACGCCACGACGATGAGCGGGAACCCGTTCAAGTACTTCGCCTACGGCGTGGCCGCCGCCGAGGTCGAGGTCGACGGCTTCACCGGCGGCTACGAGGTGCGCCGCGTCGACATCGCGCACGACGTCGGCGACAGCCTCTCGCCGCTGGTCGACATCGGCCAGATCGAGGGCGGGTTCCTGCAGGGCGTGGGCTGGCTGACGCTCGAGGACCTGCGCTGGGACAGCTCGGACGGGCCGAACCGGGGGCGCCTCGCGACGCAGGCGGCGTCGACGTACAAGCTGCCGAGCCTGTCGGAGCTCCCCGCCGACCTGCGCGTCACGCTGCTGGCCCACGCGACCGAGGACGGCGTCGTGCACGGGTCCAAGGCGGTCGGCGAACCGCCCTTGATGCTGGCCTTCTCGGTGCGCGAGGCCCTGCGCGACGCGGTCGGCGCGTTCGGCCCGGGCGGGATCCCGGTCGAGGTGGCCTCGCCCGCGACGCCGGAGGCGGTCTGGTGGGCGATCGAGCGGGTGCGCCGATGACCGACTGGCTGCGCGCGCTCCAGGACCTGCGCGAGACCCGCGTACCGGCGGTGCTCGTGACGATCAGCGAGGTGCGCGGTCACGCGCCCAGGGAGGCGGGCGCCAAGCTCGTCGTGTCGCCCGACGCGACCTGGGGGAGCATCGGTGGCGGCAACCTCGAGGAGGTCGCCGTACGACGGGCGCGGGCCCTGCTGGCCGATCCGGGCGCCGCGGTGCTGACCGAGCGGCATGACCTCTCCGACCGGGCGCCCGTCGAGCACGGCGTGCAGTGCTGCGGCGGCGAGGTGACGCTGCTCTACGAGCCCGTCCCCGTGCGCCGCGCGATCGCGGTGTTCGGCATGGGCCACGTCGGCTTCGAGCTGGCGCTGCTGCTCAGCCGGCACGACGTCGAGCTGCACCTCGTCGACTCCCGCGCGGACCAGGTGACCGCCGACCGGACGGCTCCGTTGCGGTCCGGGCCGGCCGACGTACGGATCCACCAGGTGCCGGTGCTGCCCGAGCTCGTCGTCGCGGACCTGCCGCCGGGGTGCGACGTCCTGGTGCTCACCCACGACCACGCCGAGGACCTCGCCCTGCTCGACGCGCTCCTGCGCTCGGACGTACCGGGGTCGATCGGCCTCATCGGGTCGAGCGCCAAGTGGGTGCGCTTCCGGGCCAAGCTGGCGGACCTCGGGCACGACGCGAGCGCGATCGGCCGCGTGCGTACGCCGATCGGTGCGCCCGGCCCGCTCGGCAAGGAGCCGGCGACGATCGCGTTGGCGGTGGCCGTCGAGCTGCTCGCAGCTGCGCGGTTTCCGCGGTTCCGCCCGGTGCGCGAGACCCCTATTTTCTAGGGTCGACGGGCCGACCGGCCCGTCGATGACGCACCAGCACGCTGATCCCCCCTAAGGACTCGGGTCTCTTGAGCACACCGCACCCTGGCATGCCCCCGTACGGACCGCCGTCCGGACCACCGCCCCGCCGGGGCCCGGGTCGCACCCTGGCCTGGCTGGCCGCGGGTCTCGTGCTCGTCCTGCTCGTGCTCGGTGCCGTCGCGCTGGTCGTCCGCAACGACTCCGGTGACGACGGGGACTCCGGCAGCGCCGACGGGGAGTCGGGCGACGTCGCGCGCGAGGCATCCTGTGACGCCTACCGCGACGTGGTGCAGAGCTCCGAGCTCTGGTCGGCCGCCGACGCCGACCCGGACCGCCTGCAGGAGATGTACGACGCCGTGCTGGCCGACATCGCGACCGCGGGCGACGACGAGATGGCGGCGCTGGTCACCGACGAGGCCACGGTCGTCGTCTCCTACTACCGCGCACTCGCGGACTGGAAGCAGGAGACGGAGGACGCCGTGCGCCGGGGGGAGTACCCCGACACGACCGTGCCGACCGAGATCACCTCCCAGCGGGGTGAGATCACCCGCACGCAGGGTGCCGTCGTGGAGGCCTGCCCGTGACCCAGCGCAGGTTCCCCTGGCTGGCCGTCCTCGGCTCGCTCGGCCTCGTCGTCGTGCTCGTCGTCGGCCTCGTCGTCGTGCTGGCGCAGGGCGGGGACGACGACCGTCCCGACGGCGAGCGCCGGAGCGGGAGCCAGGCGGATGCCCTGCGCGACCGCGTGCTCAACGAGGGGCGCACGGAGCTCCCCACCACGGCGGCCGTCGAGAACGCCGTACCGGGCTACGACTACACCGAGGCCCTGACCGGCGTCGGGGTCGACGCCGACCTCACGGTCCCCGCCGACCATGACGCCACCGACCAGATCGAGGTCTACGCCGACGCGGCGCTCACCAAGCCCGTGCCGGCGCTCGTCCTGCCCGACCCGACCTCGCCCTCCTCGGAGCCGCTGCTGGCCGTCAAGCCGGTCCAGGTGCGGCGCGCGCACATCACCCGCCAGAACGGCCAGGCGAGTGCCACGGTGGCCGACCTCGGCACCTACTGGAACCTCAACCCCGAGGTGTACGTCGTCCAGCAGCTCAACCCCGACGGCAGCAAGCGGGCACGTCCGCTGGTCACCGAGGTGAGCTTCGTCGCCGAGACGCCGTCGCCGGCGCAGGTCGCCGCGACCGTCTCCGCGCAGGGCGACGCGCTCCTCGAGTGGTCGCCGGTCGAGGGAGCGACCGAGTACGCGGTGGTCCTGCAGCAGCGGCGGGGCAGCAACCTCGACGGCACGGTGCGGGTGATCGGGCGCACGACCGAGACGACGTGGTCGTCGGAGGAGACGGCGATCTGCCGCACGGTCTCCTGCACGCAGAACGAGGCGCTGCGGCTCACCACGGTCGACGCGTCGACCATGGCCTCGAACCCGACCCTCGTCGGGGAGAAGATCGACGCCCGACTGGGCGTCGTCGCGGTCGTGGACCGCAAGCCGTCGGCGCTGGCCGCGGTCGCCCTCACCGGCCTCGAGACGCTCCCCGTCCGCTCCGACCGGAAGTGGGACGGCGGCGCCGACATCTGGAACCGCGGCCTGGCGTCCTTGCCGAGCCGGTTCCTGTTCGCCTCGGTCGACGGATCGACCCGCGCGACGGGAGCGGCCATCGACCGCGCGGACGTCCGGCGCAAGGGCCGCTGGTGGGAGGTCCCGCTGCAGGGCCAGGGCACCCGGTTGCTCGAGACCGTCCGGATCCCCGTCGACGCCGTCAAGGACATCGACGCCGAGGTCGCGGCGTTCAACGCCCGGGCGCAGCGGGACTACCCGAAGGCGGGCCTGCTCAGGTCGAGCATCGTGATCGACGTCGGCGACCCGAGGAAGCCCGGCCCCGAGCTGCCGAAGCCGACGTACCCGGTCTTCGGCAGCAACGACCTGTCGACGTTCATCGCCGAGCAGCTCGTCGCCGGCGCGACCGACATCGACCTCTCCGCGTTCGACGACCAGCCCGGGCTCCCTGACGTCCAGGACGCGTGGCGCGAGGCGGTCTACCAGAATCCCTACGCCCTGGCGTACTTCGACCGCTACACGTACGACGGCAGCGTCCTCCACGTCCAGCCGGCCTACCCGGCGGCCGAGAAGCAGCGCCGGCAGCAGAGGATCGCGGACCGGGCCAAGGCGATCGTGAGGAGCGAGATCACGGCGGGGATGAGCGTGGCGGACAAGGTGCGCGCCCTCAACCGCTATCTCGTGGACCAGGGTGAGTACGACGACGCCGCGATCGCCGGCTCGCCGGGCAAGTACCGGTCCGACATCCCGGCCCGGCTCCGCTACGCCTGGGAGCCGGACGGCATCCTGCTCTCCGGCACGGGTGTCTGCATGAGCTATGCCTATGCCTTCGACGTGCTCGCCGAGGAGGCCGGCATCGAGTCGGTGGTCGTCACCGGGGACCTGGCCGACGGCGGTGCGCATGCGTGGAACAAGGTGCGGATCGGCAACAGCTGGCGGGCGGTGGACGTGACGTGGAACGACCCCCGTGGTCGCTGGACCTCGCCGCGCGGCGACCGGTACCTGATGATCCGCGACGCGCAGTTCACCGGCAATGCCCTGCGCTCCGAGGACGACGACTGGATGTCCGACGGCTTCCTCCGCGACTACCCCACCCGCTGACGGCTGGATCGAGGACGACGTGAGCAGTCCGTACGCCGACGAGGGCGCCCAGACCCGCGCCGCGTTCCAGGGCTACTGGGCGGCGCCCGCCGGGGCCGTCCCGGTCTGGTTGCTCGTCGAGGACGGCCGACTCGCGCTGCTGGCGCCGGGCCAGGGGCCGTCGGGCTATGTCGACGTGTTCCGGGTGCCCGTCCACCAGGCGCGGGTTTCCTCGGCCGCCCAGCGCATCACCGTGACCGTCGGCGGCACCTCCTACCCGGTGCTCGCCCGGCCGATCGGGCCGGTGATCGGTGCGGCGCTGGGCGTCGCCGGCGCCACGGCCGCACGAGCCGGCAACCTCGCCGCCGACGCGTCGGCGTTCTCGCGCCAGGGCGGCCCGGCGCTGCTCGCGGCCCTCCGTCAGTCCGGTGCGCCCGCGCGCCGGATCGGCTACGGCCCGCTGCTGGCGATCGGCTTCGTGGTCGGCCTGCTCCTCGTGCTGCTCGTCACGGTCGTCACCGTGGCGGCCATCGCCTAGTAGGCCGTGCGCTGCTCGTGCGCGAGCCACGCGTCGAACGGCGCGGTCGCGTCGGGCGGGCGGACGTTGGCGATCGCCATCGACCACTCCGAGCGCGGCCGGTCGAACAGCTCGTAGAACGCGCGGTCGTCGAAGCCGCCCCGTGCGGCGTCGTCGCGGTCGGCGGCGTAGACGACGCGGTCGAGCCGGGCCCACAGCGAGGCCGAGAGGCACAGCGGGCAGGGCTCGCACGAGGTGTAGAGCACGCAGCCCGTCAGCTCGAACGTCGCGAGCGCCGTGCACGCGGTCCGGATCGCCATCACCTCGGCGTGGGCGGTCGGGTCGAGGTTGCGGGTCACCCGGTTCTGCCCGGTGGCCACGACCGCGCCGTCACGGACGATCACCGCGCCGAAGGGCCCACCGCCGTCGGCCACGTTGGCCGTCGCCAGGTCGATCGCCTGCGCCAGCCAGGTCTCCTCGCTCATGGCGCCATTCAACCCTGTGACGCCACCAGCCGCTCCATGACGAGCCGCAACGCCCGGACGACCGTCTGCACCGAGCGCCGGCGCAGGGTCTCGGGGCGGGCGAGGACGTCGATGGTGCGGCTGGTGCTGAGGCCGTGGAGGGGGCGGAGCACCACGTCGTCGTACGGGTGGGACGCGGTGTAGCGGGGCAGCAGCCCGATCCCGGAGCCCGCCGCGACGAGCGCCGCGACCGCGCCGTAGTCGTTGACCCGGTGCACGACCTCGGCCGGCCGGCTGGCCAGCGCGGCGACGGCGGTGAGGACGTCGTCGGGGGAGTAGCCCACGCGGCTGGTCACCCAGCGCTCGCCGATCACGTCGCGCGGGCGCAGCGTGCGCTTGCGGGCGAGGGCGTGGGAGGCGGGCAGTGCGACGTCCAGCGGCTCCCGGGCCAGGTGGACGACGTGGAGGTCGGCGCCCGGCCAGGGCGGGCTGTGCTCCATGCGGTGCGCGAGCACGAGGTCGTACTGCGCGGTGAGGGCGGGGAAGTCGCTCTGGGCGACGTCCTCGTCCGCCAGCCGCAGGTCCGGTACGCCGGGCCCGTCGCCGAGTGCCCGCAGCAGCGGCCCGAAGAGGGCCTGGCCGGCGCTGTGGAAGCTGCTCAGCGTGACGGTGCCGCCCGCGCGGTGCTCGAACTCCTCGACGGCGCTCTGCGCGGCCGCCATCGCGTCGATGACGCCCGCCCCGGCCTGGGCGAGCACCTGGCCCGCGTCGGTGAGCGTGAGCACCCGGCCCTCGCGCCGGGTCAGCGGGGTCGCGAACTGCCGCTGGAGGGCCGCGAGGTGCTGCGAGACGGCCGAGGGGGAGACGTGCAGCGCCTCGGCCACGGCGGTGACGCTGCCGAGTGCCCCGAGCTCGCGCAGGACGGTCAGCTGGTGCAGCTCCATGGCGGTCAGCCTACTGTGAAGTGATCACTTAAAGGACGTTGCAGAAACTGCCCGTTGCTCTGAACGGTCCGGGGGTTCTTCACTGGTCCCATGAAGGCGCTCTTCAAGGCCGAGGCAGGCCCCGGGCTCGTGCTCGTCGACCGCCCGGACCCGGTCTGCGGCCCGGCCGACGTGGTGATCCGGGTGCTGCGCACCGGCATCTGCGGCACGGACCTGCACATCCTGCGCTGGGACGAGTGGGCGGCGGGGGCGGTCACCGCGCCGCTGACCCCCGGTCACGAGTTCTACGGCGAGGTGGTCGAGGTCGGCCCGCTGGTCGACGACGTCGCGGTCGGCGACCGGGTCTCCGGCGAGGGCCACATCGTGTGCGGCACCTGCCGCAACTGCCGCGCCGGCCGCCGCCAGATGTGCATCCGCACGGTCGGGCTCGGCGTCCAGCGCGACGGCGCGTTCGCGGAGTACCTCAGCCTCCCGGCCAGCAACGTGTGGGTCCACCACCCCGACGTGGAGCCCGGCCTCGGCGCGATCTTCGACCCGCTCGGCAACGCCGTGCACACCGCGCTCGCGTTCCCCCTGGTGGGCGAGGACGTCCTCGTCGCCGGCTGCGGCCCGATCGGGCTGATGGCGATCGCGATCGCCCGCCACGTCGGCGCCCGCTATGTCGTCGGCACCGACGTCAGCCCGGCCCGCCTCGAGCTCGCCAAGGGCATGGGCGCGGACGCCGTCGTCGACGTCTCGCAGGCCAGCGTGCGCGACGTCCAGCGTTCGCTGGGCATGCGCGAGGGCTTCGACGTGGGCTTCGAGATGAGCGGCGCCCCGTCGGCGCTGCCGCAGATGATCGACAACATGAACCACGGCGGCCGGATCGCCATGCTCGGCCTGCCCAGCGCGCCGTTCGCCGTCGACTGGGGCAAGGTCGTCACGCACATGCTGACGCTCAAGGGCATCTACGGCCGGGAGATGTTCGAGACCTGGAACGCGATGGGCGCGATGCTGCAGACGAGCAGCACCCTGCGAGAGGCGATCTCCTCGGTGATCTCCGACCGCCTCCCCGCCCGCGAGTGGGAGCGGGGCTTCGAGATCGCGGCGTCCGCCGGGGTCGGCAAGGTTGTTCTGGACTGGACGGAGCTGTGATGTACGGGAACTTCAGGAACCACCTCACCGCCGAGCTCGACGGCATCGAGCAGGCGGGTCTGACCAAGCGCGAGCGCGGCATCCGCGGCCCCCAGAAGGCCGAGATCGTCGCCGACGGTGCCGAGGTGCTCAACTTCTGCGCCAACAACTACCTCGGCCTGGCCGACGACCCGCGCCTCCTCGACGCCGCTCGCGGCGCGCTCGACGAGTGGGGCTACGGCCTGGCCAGCGTGCGCTTCATCTGCGGCACCCAGGAGCAGCACCTCGAGCTGGAGCGCCGGCTCTCCGAGTTCCTGGGCACCGACGACACGATCCTGTACTCGTCGTGCTTCGACGCCAACGGCGGCGTCTTCGAGACCCTCTTCGGTGCCGAGGACGCGATCATCTCCGACGCCCTCAACCACGCCTCGATCATCGACGGCATCCGGCTCTCCAAGGCCCGCCGGCTGCGCTACGCCAACCGCGACATGGCCGACCTCGAGGAGCAGCTGAAGTCCGCCGCCGACGCGCGCTTCCGCGTCGTCGTCACCGACGGCGTGTTCTCGATGGACGGCTACATCGCGCCCCTGCGCGAGATCTGCGACCTCGCCGACAAGTACGACGCCCTCGTCCTCGTCGACGACTCCCACGCCGTCGGCTTCATCGGCGACGGCGGTCGCGGCACGCCCGAGCTGTGCGGTGTCGCGGACCGCGTCGACATCTACACCGGCACCTTCGGCAAGGCCCTCGGCGGCGCCTCCGGCGGCTACGTCTCGTCGCACCGTGAGATCGTCGCGCTGCTGCGCCAGCGCTCGCGGCCCTACCTGTTCTCCAACACGCTCGCCCCGTCCATCGTCGCGGGCACGCTGCGCGCGCTCGACCTGGTCGAGGGATCGGGCGAGCTGCGCGAGCAGCTGCGCGCCAACGCCGCGCTCTTCCGCTCGCTCATGGAGGCCGAGGGCTTCGACCTGCTGCCGGGCGAGCACCCGATCGTGCCGGTGATGTTCGGCGACGCCGCACTCACCGCGCGGATCGCGGACGAGATGCAGAAGCACGGCGTCTACGTGACCGCGTTCAGCTTCCCCGTCGTGCCGCGCGGCCAGGCGCGCATCCGGGTGCAGCTCTCGGCCGCGCACACCGAGGACCAGGTCCGCCGGTGCGTCGAGGCCTTCGCCGTCGCGCGGGCGGTCGCTACCCCCGTGGCCTGAGGTCGCGGCGCCGCATCGCGAAGATCCAGCGGCGCCCCGGGTGCTCGCTCACCGACCAGAACGCGTCGGTCTCGGGCCACCAGACCAGGTCCTCGGGGCCGAGGGGCGTGGCGGCCAGGTGCTCGCGGAAGGCGCCCGGGCGGCCGACGTACACGGAGCCGGGGAGGTACGGCGTGCGCGAGCGCGTCACGTAGTAGGTCCCGTCGACGGCGGCCACGCCCTGCATCCGCAGCGCCCCGCGGTCGTCGAGCTCGGGCCGGATCAGCCCGTCGGCGTCCGGTCGCGGCAGCGCGGTCGCCGGGTCGATCGCGAACCGCGCGAGCCGGCGCGACTGCTTGCTGGAGCCGTACTCACCGACCAGCAGCGTCGGCTCGGGCCCCGAGCGGTCGACGCTGAAGAACGAGAACCGCAGCCGGCCGACGCCCTCGTCGGCCACCCCCTTGTGCGCGAACCGGACCGGCAGCACGTAGCGGTGCCCGAACGTCTCGTACGGCGACCCGGCCGGCACCCGCAGCACGTCACCGAGGTGACAGCTCGAGAACCCGCGCCCGGTCGCCGCGACGTGGAGGTAGTCGCCGTGCCAGACGATCCCGCCCGCGTGCACCTTGAGCGGCGCGAACCCCGGCTCGCCGTCCACGACCTTCGGCGTCACCAGCAGGACGTGCCCGTAGCGCCGGTGGTGCAGGTCGACCAGGCTGACCCGCGAGCCCTGCCCGGTGCGCGAGTACCAGGACGTCATCAGCACGTCGTGCCCGTGCGCTTCGCGGAAGCCGGTCTCGGCCGACGTCGTGATGCCCTGCGGCCACCACCCGCGGTCGCGCCGGTCGGGACCCTCCCACGTGTAGGCCTGGCTGACCTTGAGCCCGAGCAGCCGCGGCGACGGCGCGAACGTGCGGCGCAACCGTCCCGGCAGGTCCGGCACCATGCCGGTCACGCCCACCCGTCCGCCGCCGTCGGAGCGCAGGGCCCCGGCCAGGGCGTCGATCTCGTCGCCGTTGTCCGTCGTACGGGTCAGATGCAAGCCGGGCACAGGCTCACCCTAGAACCCGGGGGCTGGGGGATGATGGACCCGTGAGAGGCATCTTCTTCGACGAGGACGACGCACGCGCGGCCGCGCTGGTGCTCCAGCGCGGCGGTTTCACCGCCGAGGTCGTGCGCGAGCGCCTGGCCGGCGAGGACGACGACGAGGACCACCCGTGGGCGGTCCTGACCGACGCCCCCGAGATCCAGCTGGAGATGCTCGTCGAGACCTACGACGGCTGGCTGGACGCCGAGGACGAGAGCCCCGGGCCGATCGGCGGCCCGACCGGCAGCATGCTGCCGCTGCCCGACGCGCCGAAGCGGATCAAGCGCCCGGACTAGATGAGTAAGTCCAAGGGGTCGTGCGTCGAGCGCCGCTCGGCGCCGCGTCGGCAAGGCGCCGGCGTGAAGGCATGCTGGGCGCACGTCGAGCGTCGGCAACGCAGCCGACGTGGATGCTGAGTGGGGCTCGGCGTGCGAGAGCTTGGAGTTACTCATCTAGGCGCGTTCGCGGGGCAGCCGAACGGCCCTTCCTGGCGCACGTAGGCCTGGGCGAGCACGGCGCGCTCGTCGAACCCGGTCTCGACCCGCACCGCGCGACCGTCGGTCGTGACGTCGTCCGCGAGGTCGACGCCGCTGCGCTCGCCGAACGCGGCGAGAGCGTCCTCCAGGGCGGCGGCATCGGCCTCGGCAGCCGCGTCGGTGTCGAACAGGCGCACCGCGCGGACCTCCTCGTCGGAGGGCACGAACAGGCCGAGGCCCTCGCCCTTCGCGTCGGGCTCGTCGGTGGGTGCGCACGGGGCGTCGAGGCCGAGGGCGGCGTACTCCAGGTCGTCCTGGTGGTCGGCCTGGCCGAGCAGGTCGCCGAAGCTGCCCTTGTCGGCGAGCGAGTCGGCGTCGTCGTCCACCGCCGCGAGGATGTCGTCGATCCGGGTGCCGGTGACGATGAGCTCCTCGCCGGGTACGAGGGCGATCTCGAGCGGCGGGATCGGGTAGCGCCCGCCGACCAGGCCGTTCTCGGTGTCGCTGAGGTCGGCCTTGAAGACCGGTCGGTCCTTGCTGCCGGAGCGCTCGTAGCCGGCGTCCTCGAGGTCGGCGGAGACCTTCTCGAAGTCGAGGTCGTCGGACATCCGCCAGATCCGGGAGATCCCGCCGTCGTCGGTGCCGACCACCTCCCACTCGACGTCGAAGTCGCTGAACGCCGCCTCCTGCATGGGGACCAGCCACCGGGCGAGCTCGGTTCCGTAGGCCTCGCCCTTGGTCGCCTCGGCCCACCGGCTGACGTCGTCCTCGGAGCCGCCGGTCGTGAGGTCGTCGAGGTCGACCCGGTCGGCGACCTGGGCGCGGTCGACGAACAGCACGGTCCGGGTGTCGGCC
Organism: Pimelobacter simplex; assembly: GCF_024662235.1. Classification (GTDB taxonomy): domain Bacteria; phylum Actinomycetota; class Actinomycetes; order Propionibacteriales; family Nocardioidaceae; genus Nocardioides. Next base: position 3,606,166 of record NZ_CP096276.1, on the reverse strand, counting down.
GGGAGGTACTCCAGCGCCTTCTCCAGCCGGGAGCTGCCGTCGAGCAGGCCGCACCCGCTCAACGTGCTGCCGGCGAGGGCGAGCGCGAGGGTCCCCGCGGTGGTTGCGGTCCGCCCGCGACGAGAGGTCATGGAGCACATCATTACGCTCGTCAGCATGACCGAAACCGCGGCACACCGTCTGCTGCTCGTGCACGCCCACCCCGACGACGAGTCGATCGGCCAGGGCGCCACCATGGCCAAGTACGTCGCCGAGGGTCGCGGCGTCACGCTCGTCACCTGCACGGCCGGCGAGATGGGCGAGATCCTGGTCCCCGAGCTCGAGCACCTGGCCGCCGACAAGGACGACCGCCTCGGCGAGCACCGCCAGGGCGAGCTCGCCGCCGCGATGGCCGCCCTCGGCGTCACCGACCACCGGTTCCTCGGCGGCTTCGGCACCTACCGCGACTCCGGGATGAAGTGGCACGAGGACGGTCATGCCATCGCCGCCGACGACATCCACGACAACGCCTTCTGGCACGCCGACCTCACCGAGGCGGCCACCCACCTCGTCGCGGTCATCCGCGAGGTGCGGCCCCAGGTCCTCGTGACGTACGACGAGTTCGGCGGCTACGGCCACCCCGATCACATCCAGGCCCACCGGGTCGCGATGTACGCCGCGCAGCTGGCCGCCGCGCCGTCGTACCGGCGGGACCTGGGGGAGGCCTGGGACATCGCGAAGATCTACTGGGGCGCGATCTCCGAGAGCCGCATCCGCGAGGGCCTGCGCCGGCTGCGGGCCGCGGGCGACACGACGACCTTCGAGGGCATGGACCCCGAGGGCGACCTGCCGGCGATGTTCCGTCCCGACGAGGACATCACCTCCGAGGTCGACGCGAGCGAGCACGTCGAGGCCAAGCTCGACGCCCTGCGCGCGCACGCCACGCAGATCACCACCGACGGGCCGTTCTTCGCGCTGTCCAACAACGTGGGCGCCCAGGCCTTCGGGCGCGAGCAGTTCCGCCTGGTCAAGGGCACGGCCGGCCCCGGTGGGGGCGAGAACGGCTGGGAGACCGACCTGTTCGCCGGGATCCCGGACTGAGGCCGCGACGTTGCTCGTGCGCGCCCTCCTCGTCGTCCCCTGCGTCCTGCTGGGTGGCGGCGTCGCGGTGTGCACGGTGCTGCTCCACGGCTACCCGTGGGGCCTCCTGCTCGGGCTGGCCGCGACCGCGGCGGTCCTCGTCGCCCTGCCGGGCGGCTGGTGGTCGCGGCTGCCGTTCGCGGTGGGCTGGGCGGCGGCGCTCGTCGCCCTGACGCTGGAGCGGGCCGAGGGGGACTACCTGGTGGCCAGCGACGCCAGCGGATACGTCCTCCTGGCGGCCGGTGCGGTAGTGCTCGGAGCGGGCTTCACGGGCCTCCTGCCGCGCCGCGCCCAGGCTCCGGATGCGGAGCGGCAGCCATCGGCTCCTTAGGATGGCGCGCGTGACGCTGTGGGAGTCCGACACCGAACCGACGAAGTCCGAGCGCCCCGGGGGCCGGATCGTCGTCGTGGTCATCGTGCTGCTCGCGCTCCTGGCCGGCGGCGGGTACGCCGCGGCGTACGGCCTGGCCGGTGACAAGGTCCCGCGCGGCACCAGCATCTCCGGCGTCGACGTCGGCGGTCTGTCCCGCGACGCGGCCATCGCCAAGCTCCAGAAGGCCTTCGGCGAGCGTGCCAAGGAGCCGATCCAGGTCACCGTCGCGCAGTCGGCCGGCTCCTCCGCCGACGCCCAGGAGTCCGTCGCCCCCGGCGAGATCGGGCTCGACATCGACTACGCCGCGTCCGTCGACGCGGCCGGCGCCGGCGCCAGCTGGAGCCCGCGCCGCCAGTGGGACTACTTCACCGGCGGCAAGGACGTCGACGCGGTCGTCCACATCGACGAGACCCGCCTCGACGACAAGCTCACCGCGCTCTCCGAGGGACTCGGCAAGCCGCCCAAGGACGGCCAGGTGCTCTTCACCGCCGACGGCGTCAAGACCGAGCAGCCCGAGGCCGGCGAGGAGGTCGACCGCGACGAGGCACGGACCGCGATCGTCGACGCCTACCTCGGCGACGAGAAGTCCGTCGTCCTCCAGGTCGCCGCCGCCCAGCCCGAGATCGACTCCGCGGACGTCGAGGAGGCCGTCGACAGCTTCGCCAACCCGGCCATGGCCCACGCCGTGACGCTGGTGTTCGGCGAGAACGAGATCCGCCTCGCGCCCCGCAAGTTCGCCTCCGTGCTGTCGATGAAGCCCGAGAACGGCAAGCTCGTCCCCGCCGTCGACGAGGCCGCGCTCGCCACGCTCGTCAAGGGCGCCACGGCCAACGGCAAGCCGGTCGACGCGACCGTCAAGCTGGTCAAGGGCAAGCCCAAGGTGATCCCGGCCAAGCCCGGCGTCACCTTCGACCCGGCCGAGGTCGCCACCGTCTTCCAGGGCCTGCTCACCGCGCCCGAGGACGCCCGCAGCGGCAAGGTGAACGCCACCGTCGCCGACGCCGATTTCACGACCAAGGACGCCAAGGCGCTCAAGATCGTCGAGAAGATCTCGGAGTTCTCGACGTACTACCCCCACGCGGACTACCGCAACGTCAACATCGGCCGCGCCGCCGAGCTGGTCGACGGCACCCTGCTCAAGCCCGGCGAGGAGTTCTCGCTCAACAAGACCGTGGGCGAGCGCACCGCCGAGAACGGTTTCACCGACGGCTACATCATCAGCAACGGCATCCTCAAGAAGGACCTCGGCGGCGGCGTCTCGCAGATGGCGACGACGACGTTCAACGCGATGTTCTTCGCCGGCCTCAAGGACATCCAGCACAAGCCGCACTCGTTCTACATCGACCGCTACCCGGTCGGCCGCGAGGCCACCGTGGCCTGGCCGACGGTCGACCTGCGGTTCCAGAACGACACGCAGTACGGCGTCCTCATCCGCGCCTGGGTGGTCCCGAGCAACTACTCGCGCCAGGGCAAGGTGACCGTGCAGATGTGGTCGACCAAGACCTGGGACATCGACTCCAAGACCTCCGCGCGCTACGGCTACGTCTCGCCGGCGACCCGGACGCTGACCACCCCCGACTGCGAGGCGCACACCGGCTGGTCGGGCTTCCAGGTCGACGTCACCCGGATCTTCCGCAAGGCGGGCCAGTCCGCGGTCGACCACACCGAGAAGTTCCACACCGTCTACACCCCCTCGGACACGGTGGTCTGCAAGAAGCCGGGTCCGCCCGCGGGCGGCGCTCCCGACCCCGGCGACGACTGATCGCCCGCCGTCCACGGCCTGGTCGCCAGGCCTGTGGATGAGCGGTTGCCGACGATTCGCGGACGACTGATCCTGGTCCCTCGCATCGCGCGCTCGGGCGTGCGATTCTCGGAGGAGACCGCATGAGTCGATCGGATCGGAGTCTCGGATGGCTGTCATGTCGAGCGAGCCACGCCTCGAACGGCGCCCCATGTCGCGCGCGGCGTTCGACGCCCTGCCGCGCGAGGTGCGCGCCGAGTACGTCGACGGGGTGGCGCTGATGAGCCCGCCGGCCGCGCACTTCCACCAGCTGGCCGAGCTGCGTGTCGCCCGGCTGCTCGGCAACGCGTTGCCCAACCTGCAGGTCGGCACTGAGATGGGCATCGACCTGGGCGGGTCGCTGCGCATCGCCGATGTCGCCGCCTACGAGGAGATCGACGACGGTGAGGCGATCTGGGGTCGCACCCCACCCGTCCTCGTCGTCGAGGTGCTCTCCCGCACCACCCGCAGCGAGGACCTGGTCCGCAAGCCGCACGAGTACCTGCGCGGCGGCATCGCCCACTACTGGGTCCTCGACCGCGAGGCGCCGTCCCTGACCGCCTTCGCGGCCGGCGAGGGCCAGTGGGAGGTCGCCCTCGAGCTCGACGCCGGCCGGCCCACCGGTGCGGTCGACCTCGCCGGGCACGGCCAGGTCGAGGTCGACCTGCTCGCGCTGGTGTGACCTCCGCCACGACCACCCGTTGAGCCGGGCGTGCGCACCTTCCTCGTCGCCCTGCTCGCCCCGCTGCTGCTCGCCGCCGGCGCGATCCCCGCCGCCCAGGCGGACACGATCCTGCCGCCCCTGCCGACCGCCCCCGAGGGCGACGTCCCCGGCGTCAACGACTGGGCGTGCCGGCCGACGGCGGCCCGGCCGGTGCCCGTGGTGCTGGTGCACGGCACGTTCGGCGACCGGCGGCACCTGCTGGAGAAGCTGTCCAAGGCGATCATGGCGGCCGGCTCGTGCGTCTTCTCGCTCGACTACGGCAACCGGGCGACCGACGACATGGTGCGCTCGGCCGGTCAGCTCAAGGTGTTCGTCGACAAGGTGCGGGCGGCGACGGGCGCGGCGAAGGTCTCGCTCGTGGGGCACTCCCAGGGCGGGATGCTGCCGCGCTACTACATCAAGAACCTCGGGGGAGCGGCCTACGTCGACGACCTCGTCGGCATCGCGCCGTCCAACCACGGCACCCGGCTGATCCCGGCCGCCAACCCGATCGCCGCGCTGCTGCCGGGCCTGGTCTGCGCCTCGTGCAACCAGCAGGCGTGGGGCTCGGCGTTCCTGCGCGAGCTCAACGCCGGCGACGAGACGCCGGGCGACGTCAGCTACACCCAGATCACCTCCCGGTACGACGAGGTGGTCGTCCCGCACACGTCCGGCTACCTCGCCGCGGGGCCGCGGACCACCAACGTCACCATCCAGGACAAGTGCCGCCGCTCGATCTCCGAGCACGTCCTCATCCCGATGGACAACGCCACCATCGGGCTCACCCTCGACGCGCTCGCCCACGCCGGGCCCGCGGACCCGGCGTACCAGCCGCGCTGCTGATCCCGATCTCCTCGCGCACCAAGCACTTGCTTGGTAGGGTGCGAGCCATGACTCCCGTGATCGAAGGCTGGTTCACGACCGGCGCCGAGCCGCGGCTGCTCGCGTCGCGCTGCACCACGTGCAGCAATGTCGTGTTCCCGCCGGTCTCCTCGGACGCCGGCGCTGCCGCCTTCTTCTGCCGCAACCCCGCCTGCGACGGCCAGGAGTACGACGCCGTCGAGCTCTCGCGGACCGGCCGGGTGTGGTCCTACACGGACGCGCAGTACCAGCCGCCGGCGCCGTACCTCCCGCCGACCGACCCCTTCGAGCCATTCGCGCTGGCCGCGGTCGAGCTCGCCGAGGGCATCGTCGTGCTCGGTCAGGTGGCCGCGGGCTACGGCGTCGCCGACCTCAAGGTCGGCGACGAGGTCGAGGTCGTCGTCGAGACGCTCAACGTCGACGAGACGGGCGAGCGCACCATCTACCGCTGGAAGCCGACGGGGGAGCGCGCATGAGCATCGTGATCGCGGGTGCGGGCATGCACCCCTGGGGCAAGTGGGGCCGCAACTTCACCGAGTACGGCGTCCACGCGGCCCGCGAGGCCCTCAAGGACGCCGGCATCGCCTGGAGCGATGTCGACCTCGTCGTCGGCGGCGAGACCGTCCGCAACGGGTACGCCGGCTACGTCGCGGGCTCCACGTTCGCCCAGGCCCTCGGCTGGAACGGCGCGCGGATCGCGACGTCGTACGCCGCCTGTGCGACCGGCGCCCAGGCGATCGACACCGCCCGCGCCCGGATCATGGCCGGGCTCAGCGAGGTCGCCCTCGTCGTCGGCGCGGACACCACGCCCAAGGGCTTCCTCGCCCCCAACGCGGGCGAGCGCTGGAACGACCCCGACTGGCTGCGCTTCCGCCTGCTCGGCATGACCAACCCGGCCTACTTCGCGCTCTACGCGCGCCGCCGGATGGACCTCTACGGCGCCACGTCGGAGGACTTCGCCCAGGTCAAGGTCAAGAACGCCAAGCACGGTCTCGAGAACCCCTACGCCCGCTTCCGCAAGGAGTCGAGCGTCGCCGACGTGCTCGCCTCGCCGGTCGTCTCCGACCCGCTGCACCTGCTCGACATCTGCGCCACCTCCGACGGTGCCGCCGCGGTCGTGCTGACCAGCGCCGAGTACGCCAAGAAGCACGGCATCGCCCAGCCTGTGCGGGTCGCCGCCGTCTCGACGGTCACGCCGACCTTCCCCAACACCGTCATCGACATGCCCCTGCTCGCCACGGACTCCTCGGCGGTGACCGGCGTGCCGGACCACACGTTCAAGGAGTCGATCGGCCGCGCGGCGTACGAGGAGGCCGGGATCGGTCCCGAGGACGTCGACGTGGCCGAGGTCTACGACCTCTCCACCGCCCTCGAGCTCGACTGGATCGAGGACCTCCAGCTGTGCAAGCGCGGCGAGGCCGAGGCCCTGCTGCGCGCCGGCGACACCACGATCGGCGGCCGGATCCCGGTCAACCCGTCGGGTGGCCTGGCCTGCTTCGGCGAGGCGGTCCCGGCCCAGGCGATCGCCCAGGTCTGCGAGCTCACCTGGCAGCTGCGCGGCCAGGCGACCGGTCGTCAGGTCGAGGGCGCCAAGGTCGGCATCACCGCCAACCAGGGGCTGTTCGGGCACGGCTCGTCGGTGCTGCTCTCGGTCTGAGGCTGAACGTCCGCGGAGCGCCGGGTGAACGCCCGGCGAAGCACGTCGCGCCCGGCCCGCGCCGTCGCTAGCCTCGCGACCGGCCCTCGTCCGGAGGGCGGGGAGCCGTGGAGGGCGAGCGATGGCAGGGACGAGCCGGACGGCTCGCGTGGTGCTCATGGCGGCGCTCACGACGTTGCTCGCGAGCGTGCTCGCGGTCCTGAGCCCGGCGGTGCCCGCGGTCGCCGACAGCGCGACCGGGGGCGCGGTGCTGTCCGGAAGCACGCTGGGACCGGACGGCGAGCCGGTGCAGGCCATCGTCGAGGTGTGGGCCGAGCCCTCCCAGGGTGACTGGGACGTGACGGTCGCGCCGATCGCGAGGGACAGCGCCGATGACGACGGCCGGTGGCGGGTCCGGGTCCCTGCCGGGCGCTACCGGGTCGGCTTCCGCGTGCCCGGTACGGATCCGCAGTTCCACCCCGGGGCCTGGAGCCTGGCGCTCGGGCAGACCCTGAGCGCCGGTCCCGGTGACGTGCTCGACGGTCTGGACGCCCGGTTGACCCGCGAGCCCGGGTACGGCTCGGTGTCGGGGCGCGCGGTGAGCTCGCGCGGCAGCTCGGTCCCGTACGTCCCCGTCGTGGTCACGGTGGCGGGCAAGGTGCTCGCGGAGACGACGGCGGGTGCCGACGGCCGGTGGTCCGTCCGGCTGCCCCCGGGTGCCTACACCTTCACCCACTCTCGCGACGCCGACGACGCCTGGGCCACCACGGACGCCACGGCCACCGTGCGGGCCGGCGTGGCCGCGCAGGTCGGCGACGTCCACCTCGCCGCCGACGCGGGACGCGCCACCCTCGGCGGCACGGCGACGGGACCGGACGGCCCGGTCGCCGGAGCTGAGGTCGAGGTCCGTCCCGACCTGTCGACCGGTTCCTGGGTGGAGGGCTCCCGGACCACCGTGACCGGTGCCGACGGGGCCTGGGCGTTCGCCGTCGAGCCCGGCTCCTACCGGGTCATGGTGACGTCGACGGAGCTGCCCCGGGCGGTGGCGTCGGCGACCGTCGGCGCCGACGAGGCGCGCCTCGACCTCGACACCTCCACGGGCCCGGTCGCGGCGCCGCTGTCGGGAAGGGTCGGCCGACCCGGCGGTGCGGCGGTCGTCGGTGCCGTGGTCAGCCTCGTCGTCGAGGACCACGGGAGCTGGGAGAGCGTCCAGCACACGCTGACCGGCGACGACGGCCGCTGGCGGCTGCGGCCGCCGGTCGGCACCTACCGCGTCCTGGTCACCGACGACCGCGACGACACCCGCCAGTTCCTGGGGGGTCACCGGATCGCGGACGCCACACCGGTCACCGCGGACGCGACGACACCGCGCCCGGGCCTCGACATCGAGCTCACGCCGGACCCGTCGAGCGTCGTGGTGACCGGGACGCTGCGTGGAGCTGACGGAGCCCCGCTGGTCGGCGCGTCCGTCTGGCTGGCCGACGAGGAGCTGCCCGACGGCTACGGCCGGTGGCGGGTGGTTACCGATGCGACCGGGCACTGGCGCGCGCGGGTGCCGTCCGGTCCGTTGTGGGTGCGCTACAGCGCCATCGGGTACGACGGTGCGGTCCACCCGGGCGGTCCGCTGACCCTGCCGCCGGGCAGCACCCGCGACCTCGAGGCCACCCTGCGGCCCACCGCCGGCACCGGGGTGCTGGCGGGCACGGTCCACCGCGTCGACGGCACGCCGTACGCCGGCGCCGCGGTGGACGTGTACGCCTACGACGCCGACCGGGAGCGCTGGAGCTCCGCCGCGAGGACCGTGGCGGGCCCGGACGGCCGGTGGCGGCTGCGGGTCCCCGCGGGGACCTACCGCGTGCGGTTCGCCGTGGAGGACGAGGCGTGCGGCTGCGAGCGACGGCAGTTCTCCGATGCCCGCTACCGGCTCGCGCAGGCCCGCGAGATCGCCGTCGCCGACGGGGGCGCGGTCAGCGGCATCGACGGCGCCCTGGGCGAACCCGGCGCGGCGGTGCTCGTTCGGGTCACCCGGCCGGTGGTCACCGGACAGGTGCGGGTCGGAGGCCGGCTGACGGCGACCGGCGGGACCTGGGCGCCTCGGCCCGCGGCCCTTCGCCACCAGTGGTTCGCGGACGGGCGGCCGATCGCCGGGGCCACCGGTGCGTCGTACGTCGTGCGGGTGGGGGATCGCGGCACGCGACTCATCGTCCGGGTGACCGCCCGGCGCAGCGGGTACGCCGACGGAACCGCCGACTCCGCACCGACCGCTCCCGTCGCGCGGGCCGCAGCCCGGCTGACCGGCCGGATCGTGCGGCGCGGGGCCACCGCCGTCGTCCGGGTCCGGGTCACGGCGCCCGTCCCGGTCACCGGCCGGGTCCGGGTGCTCGACGGCCGCCGGCTGCTGGGCGGCGTCCGTCTCGAGGACGGCCGGGCCGTGCTCCGGGTCCGGCTCGCCCCAGGAAAGCACCGGGTCCGGGTCGTCTACCTCGGCTCGCCGGGCATCGCGCGGGCGACGCTGCGGCTCAACCGCTGACCGGCGGCCGGATCTCCCACACCACGTGCTCGCCGGCGAGCCCCTTGAGCTCGACCGACTCGCGCTCGACCAGCGCGAGGGCCGCGTCGTCGTCCAGGGCCTCGCGGACGGCATCGCTGGCGAGGATCTCGCCGCCCAGCGCGAGGTTGGCGACCCGGGCGGCCATGGCGACGTTGCGGCCGAAGTAGTCGCCGTCGCGGGCGACCACCTGGCCGGTGTGGATGCCGATCCGGACCTGGATCGGGCCGTAGCGGCGCAGGGTCAGGTCGCGGGGGAGGTCGCGCTGGATGCCGAGGGCGGCGCGGCAGGCGGCCTCGGCGTCGCGGAAGGCGACCATGAAGCCGTCGCCGGCGGTCTTGACCACCTGGCCGCGGTACTGCTCGATGCGGGTGCGCAGGACCCGGTCGTGGGCGGCGAGCACCTTGACCCAGGTGCTGTCGCCGAGCCGGTCGTTGAGGGGCGTGGAGTCCTCGATGTCGGAGAAGAACAGCGTGACCGTGCCGTCGGAGGCGGCCATGTTGAGGATGTCGGCGCGCTCGTCGTCGCTGGCCCAGGTCTGCAGGTCCTCGACGGTGCTCTGGATCAGTCCGGTGATGCCGTGCGAGCGGACCTTGGACGCGGTCCGGATCACCCGGCGCATGGCGCGCTCGGCGGAGCTGGCCGGCGGGGGTGGGCGGAGCGCGGCGTCCAGGTCGGACTCGAGCTGGGTCATCCGGGCCTGGGTGTCCGCGAGCAGGCGCTGGAGCCGGGCGCGGTCGCGCGCGAACGCCACCACGACGCCGGCCAGGAGCACGCACACCACTCCGAGGAGGATGACCACGGGGGAAGCGTAGAGCCGCGACAGCCGTTGTGCGTCCGCAGTAGCGTGAGACGGTGACCACTTCGGCCCCTGCGATCACCACTCTCGGCGCCCTCCGCGCCTCCGGCCACCAGCAGCAGACGCTCCGCGCCGAGCTGCGTACCAACCTCCTCGACCGCCTCGCGCGCGGCGAGGACCCCTGGCCCGGCCTGCACGGGCTCGAGGACACCGTCATCCCGCAGCTGGAGCGCGCGATCATCGCCGGGCACGACGTCGTCCTGCTGGGCGAACGCGGCCAGGGCAAGACCCGGCTCCTGCGCACCCTGATCGGGCTGCTCGACGAGTGGACGCCGGTCATCGACGGCGCCGAGCTCGGCGAGCACCCCTACGAGCCGATCACGGTCGCCTCGCGGCGCCGCGCGGCCGAGCTCGGCGACGACCTGCCGGTCGCCTGGCGCCACCGCGACGAGCGGTACGCCGAGAAGCTCGCCACCCCCGACACGAGCGTCGCCGACCTGATCGGCGACGTCGACCCGATGAAGGTCGCCGAGGGACGCTCGCTGGGCGACCCCGAGACGATCCACTTCGGCCTGATCCCGCGCTCCCACCGGGGGATCGTCGCGATCAACGAGCTGCCCGACCTCGCCGAGCGGATCCAGGTCGCGATGCTCAACGTGATGGAGGAGCGCGACATCCAGATCCGCGGCTACGTGCTGCGCCTGCCGCTCGACGTCTTCGTCGTCGCCTCGGCCAACCCCGAGGACTACACCAACCGCGGCCGCATCATCACCCCGCTCAAGGACCGCTTCGGCGCCGAGATCCGCACCCACTACCCCAACGCGCTGGCCGCCGAGATCGCCGTCATCCGCCAGGAGGCGCACCTCCTGCCCGAGCACGTCGACGTCCCCGACTTCCTGGTCGAGATCCTCGCCCGGTTCACCCGCAACCTGCGCGAGTCCAGCGCCGTGGACCAGCGCTCCGGCGTCTCGGCCCGGTTCGCGATCGCCGGTGCCGAGACCGTGGCCGCCGCGGCCCTGCGCCGCGCCACCATCCAGGGCGAGGACCGCGCCGTGGCCCGGGTGGTCGACCTGGAGACCGCGGTCGACGTCCTCGGCGGCAAGATCGAGTTCGAGTCGGGCGAAGAGGGGCGCGAGGCCGAGATCCTCACCCACCTGCTCCGCACGGCGACCGCCGAGACCGTCCGCGAGCGCTTCCGCGGGCTCGACCTGGCCCTGCTCGTCAGCGCGATCGAGGACGGCGCCACCGTCACCACCGGCGGCGCGGTCACCGCACGCGACGTGCTCATCGGGCTGCCCGTGCTGGGCGAGTCCGACCTCTACGACGACGTCTGCGAGCGGGTCAACGGCCCCGGCGGCGGGGTCACCGACGGCGAGCGGGCGGCCGCGATCGAGCTGGCCCTCGAGGGCCTCTTCCTGGCCCGCAAGATCGGCAAGGACTCCGACGGATCCGAGACCGTCTATGGCTGATCCGTCCCCGTACGGCGTCCGCGCCGGAGCCGGCACCCTCCGCTCCGGCGAGGGGGTCGCGCTGCCGCACGCCTGGACCGACGAGGGAGTGCTCGCCGCGCCCGCGTCCAACGGCGGGCAGGTCCTGCACCTGGCGGTCGCGCTCTGCGTGCTCAACGACACCTATCGCGAGGCGGCGCGGCTCGGCGTACCGCTCGCGGGGGTGGCGGTCACCGCCGACGGCGGCTTCGACGACGCGTGGCGCTCGACCGGCATCCACTACGGCGTCGAGCTCGACACCTCCGGCGACCCGGACCAGGTCGCCCGGCTGCACGAGGTCGTCGACGAGGCCGCCGAGATCCCGCGGGCGCTGCGCGCCGGCGCCGACGTACGAAGGAGCGCACCATGAGCCGCTACCGCCGCTACGACGGCGGGGACCCGCTCGCCCCGCCGGTCGACCTCGCCGAGGCGCTCGACGCGATCGGTGAGGACGTCATGGCCGGCTACAGCCCGGAGCGCGCGATGCGCGAGTTCCTGCGCCGGGGCGGCCAGGACCAGGCCGGGCTCGACGACCTGGCCCGGCGGGTCGCCGAACGACGCCGCGAGCTGCTCCAGCAGCACCACCTCGACGGCACCCTCGACGAGGTGCGCCAGCTGCTCGACCAGGCCGTGCTCGAGGAGCGCAAGCAGCTCGCCCGCGACGCGATGATGGACGACGGCGACCGGGCCTTCCGCGAGATGCGGATGGAGAACCTGCCGGCCTCGCCGGCCGCGGCGGTCACCGAGCTCTCCGACTACGACTGGCAGTCGCGCGAGGCGCGCGCGGCGTACGAGCAGATCAAGGACCTGCTCGGCCGCGAGCTGCTCGACCAGCGCTTCGCCGGGATGAAGGAGGCGCTCGAGAACGCCACCGACGCCGACCGGCAGGCGATCGACGAGATGCTCTCCGACCTCAACGAGCTGCTGGAGAAGCACCACCGGGGCGAGGACACCCCCGAGGACTTCGCCGACTTCATGGCCGAGCACGGCCGGCACTTCCCCGAGAACCCCCAGAACATCGACGAGCTGCTCGACACGCTCGCCCAGCGCTCGGCGGCCGCGCAGCGGATGCTCAACTCGATGAGCGCCGAGCAGCGGGCCGAGCTGATGCAGCTCTCCGCACAGGCGTTCGGGTCGCCGTCCCTAATGCAGCAGCTCGACCGGCTCGACCAGAACCTCATGTCGCTGCGCCCCGGCGAGGACTGGGGCGGCTCCGAGCAGTTCGGCAACGGCGACCAGGGGCTCGGCCTCGGCGACGGGACCGGCGTCCTCCAGGACATCGCCGACCTCGACGCGCTCGCCGATCAGCTCGCGCAGAGCTACGGCGGCGCGCGCCTCGACGATGTCGACCTCGACAAGCTCGCCCGCCAGCTCGGCAACGAGGCCGCCGTCGACGCCCGCAAGCTCCAGGAGCTCGAGCAGGCGCTGCGTCGTTCCGGCGCCATGGAGCGGGGGTACGACGGCGAGCTGCGGCTGACCCCCAAGGCGATGCGCCAGCTCGGCAAGGCGCTCCTGCGCGACGTCGCGCAGCGGATGTCCGGGCGCCAGGGCCAGCGCGACCTGCGCCAGGCCGGCGGTGCCGGGGACCTCTCGGGCGCCACCCGGGGCTGGGAGTTCGGCGACACCGAGCCCTGGGACCTGCCCCGCACCATGCTCAACGGCGTGCTGCGCCGCGCCGGCGACCCCGACGGCCCGCTGCTCGCGATCGACGACGTCGAGGTCGCCGAGACCGAGGCACGGACCCAGGCGGCGGTCGCGCTGTGCGTCGACACGAGCTTCTCGATGGCGATGGACGGTCGCTGGGTGCCGATGAAGCAGACCGCGCTCGCGCTGCACACCCTGATCGGCACCCGCTTCCGCGGGGACGACCTCGAGCTCGTCGGCTTCGGCCGGCACGCCCAGACGATGCGGATCGAGGAGCTCACCGCCCTCGACGCCCGCTGGGCCAAGGGCACCAACCTGCACCACGCACTGCTGCTGGCCAACCGGCACTTCCGCAAGCACCCCAACGCCCAGCCGGTGCTGCTCATCGTCACCGACGGCGAGCCGACCTCGCACCTGGAGTCGAGCGGCGACGTGTTCTTCTCCTACCCGCCGCACCCGACGACGATCGCGCTCGCCGTACGCGAGCTCGACAACGCACGCCGGCTTGGCGCCCAGACGACGTTCTTCCGGCTCGGGGAGGACCCCGGGCTGGCCCGGTTCATCGAGTCGATGGCGCGGCGCGTCGACGGCGCGGTGATCGCGCCCGAGGCCGACGACCTGGGCGCCGCGGTGGTCGGGTCCTACCTCGGCTCGCGCCGGGGCGGGCGGGGCGCGGCCGGCGGCGGTGCGGGTGGCCCGGGGACCTACGGCGACTGGTTCGGCTCGCGCGGCTTCTGGGTGGGCTGAGGCGAACCACGGGGACCCGACCCACGGGAATCGCGGTTTTCCGCACAGATCGGACCCTCGCGGTTTCGCCCTCGGCGGCCCCGGGCAGCCGTCTTCCATGGACACGTACCGCGGCGGCGACGAGGCTGCCGCCCAGGCTCTCGACGACGACCCGTTCTGGTCGGTCGTGCGCCGACGGCATCCCGATCTCACCGTGGTCCTGCTGCCCGAGGCCGAGGCCGGGGCCGGGGCCGGTGAACCACCGCCCGCCATCCCGCCCGACGAGCTCGATCACCACCTCGCCCGGCTGAGTACTGCCTGGGCGCTGCTCGCGCCGCTGCTGACCGAGGCGGCCACCACCCCCACAAGCCCACCGAGCCCACCGAGCGTGCGCTGGGCGAGCCGGACCCGACCCGACGGCGTCGCGCTGGTGGCGGAGCGGTCGCTGACCGGCCTGGGCCCCGACGGCGGTACGGACCTCCTGCGCCGGGTCGCCTGGCGGCTCGGTGCCCACGAGTGGCGGATGGTCGCGACCACCGACAACGACGGGCGTCCGGTACTGCGGGCGAGCGACGGCGTCCTACACCTCGAGGCCGAGGCGGGCGCGGTGGTCACCGTGCTCGCGCTGTCCACGCCGACCCTGCAGGTGCCCGACGACGCGAGCCGCCGGGTCGTACGGGCAGCCCTCCTGGACCGGCTCAGCCGCCCCGCCCACCCGGCCGACCCCGCTAGCGCCGCCGGCCCCGCCGAGACCGACCCGCCGCCGACCGGGGAGGCGTGATGGGCGCCGAGCTCGACGTCCCGTTCACGGTGCTCCAGACGGCGCGCGCGGCCTGGGACGCGGCCGGCGACGAGCTCGACGGCGCCTGGCGCCGGCTGGCCAAGGCGTCGACGAGCGGCCTGTCCGCCGAGGTGAGCGGCGCGGTCGAGGGCTTCCGCGAGCCGTGGGCCGACGAGCTCAAGGTCACGGCCGGTCAGGCACAGGGGTACGCCGAGGAGTTCGTCTTCTTCCGGGGGCTGGTGATCATCGCCGACCGGGCGCAGGCCGAGCGGCTCCGGGCGCTGCTGCCCTGGGCCCAGCACGACGCCGGTGTGAGCGGGTGAGCCGGCGATGACCGTCATCACGCTGCCGCCCCACGTCGGGGCTTGTCCCGAGACCGACTCGACGCCGCTGGGCGCTCAGCTGCTCGCCACCGACCTGCGCGCGGTCGCGGTGGCGGTCAAGAACGTCCAGGGCTGGTCGGCCTCGGTCGCCGCGCCCGGCTGGGAGGGCGATGCGGCGCAGGCCCACGGTCATGCGGCGACCCGGTTCGCGTCCCGGCTCGACGCGGCCGAGGCGGCGCTCGACCGGGCGGTCACCGCGGCCGACCTCTTCGAGGAGCGGATCGCCCGGCTCACCGTCCGGCGCGAGACGATCGAGACCGAGCGGCGTACGGTCGACGGCGCGATCGAGACGCTGCGGTCCGAGATCGACGCGGCGACCGACGAGAGCCGGGTGCCGGAGTTCCAGGGCCGGGCCGAGCGGCTGACCACCCAGGTCACCGCACTGACGACCCGGATCGACGCCTGGGTGCGCGACCTCGACGCGGCCGAGGCCGACCTCGTCGCGGCGCTGCGCGGGGTCGACACCGTGGCCGAGGGCGTCCAGGCGGCCGCTTCGAGCGATCGTCCCGACCTCCCGGCGCTCACCGCCCAGCTGCGCGGCCGGCTCGACGACCCGGTCGCGCTCGCCGCGTGGTGGCAGGGCCTGAGCCGGGCCGAGCAGGAGGCGCTCACCACCGAGCACCCCGAGCTGGTCGGCAATGCCGACGGGCTGCCGGTCACCGATCGCGACGAGGCCAACCGGGCCGCGCTGGGGCGCGATGCCGACTACTACGGCCGGCGCGAGGACGACGGCCAGCTGAGCGGTGCCGAGCGGCGGATCCTCGAGAACGCGACCTACGTCAAGGACGCCCTCGCCGAGTACGCCGACCGGCTCGACCCGGTGACCGGCGAGGCGCTGACCCACCTGCTCGTCTACAAGCCGGGCATCCACTCCGGTGACGGAGCCGTCGCGATCAGCTTCGGCAACCCCGACACCGCCGACCACGTCTCGGTCAACATCCCCGGTCTGACCTCCGAGACGTCGAGCACCTCGGGCAACCTGGCCAAGACCTACGACCTGCACCAGCAGGCGCGCGCCGACAACAACGGCACGGTCGCCTCGATCTACTGGCTCGACTACGACGCGCCGAGCGGCAACCCGGTCAACATCCTCGATCCGGGCGGCATGGTCGACTTCGACGGCGTCGCGTTCACCCACAAGGCCGAGGCGGGTGGGGCCCGGTTCAGCGACTTCGTCGACGGCCTGCGCGCCTCCGACCAGGGGGAGCGGGCCCACCTCACCGCGATCGGGCACAGCTACGGCTCGACCACGCTCGGCTACGCCCTGACCGACGGCGCCCCGGTCGACGACGCGGTCATCATCGGCAGCCCCGGTCAGCCGGCCGCGACCGCCGACGGGCTCACCGATGCCGACGTCTGGGTCGGCGCGATGGACCACGACCCGGTCTCGCTGCTGGGCCACGGCGAGCGCGGCGGCGTCGGGGCGCTCGGGGTCGATCCGGCCGGCACCGACTTCGACGCGCCGCGGTTCGCCACCGGTGACGGCGCGCTGCGGATCGAGAAGCTCATGGACAACCACTCGTCGTACTTCACCGGCACCTCGCTCGACAACATGGCGCACATCGTCACCGACACCGACGCCCAGGTGACCTACCAGCCGGCGCGCGGTGACGAGGGCGGCGACTACCTCACCCTGCCCGAGCTGCTGACCGCGGCGACGGCGTCGAGCGCGGGGCACGGCCTCCTCGAGGGTGGCGCGTGGCTGCTCGAGCACATCCGGCCGGGTGGGATCCTGCTCCCATGACGCGCACACTCGGGATCGTGCCCCTCACCGTCCTGCTCGCCCTCAGCCTGGGCCTGTCCGGCTGCGGCAACAAGGACGAGGCCGGCCGGGCCGCGGCCCACGAGGCCGAGCTCCAGGCCGATGCCGCCATCGACGGCGTCCTGCACCGGATCGCCGCGGCGCTCGGTCTCGACCAGGCCAAGGGCAGCCGCTCGTTCACCCGCTGCGGTGAGTCCTACGCCCCGCGCGGGGTGGTGATGCAGAACTTCCTCAACTTCCGCGCCACCAACGACCTCACCCACGAGCAGGCGACCGCCACCACGGCGCGTCTCCTGCGCGACGACGGCTGGACCGTGGCCGAGCCCGACAACCCGGTGTTCGTCAGCGGGGCCAAGGGGCCGCTCACGCTGCGCGTCGAGATCGCCACGGCGATGGTCGTCGTCGACCTCGTCTCCGACTGCATCGAGACCTCCGACGACGTCGTCGAGGAGTACACCGACAGGGCGACCGTCGACCTCACCTGGGCCTCGTAGAGTGCGGGGTCGATGTCCGACCTCAGCCTCACCGTCCTCGCCCTCCTCGGCCTCGCGGCGCTCACCGCGGGCTTCGTCGACGCGGTCGTCGGCGGGGGCGGCCTGATCCAGCTCCCGGCGCTGCTGATCGGCCTGCCCGGCGCGAGCCCGGTCCAGGTGCTCGCGACCAACAAGATCGCGTCCGTGTGCGGTACGGCGGCCAGCTCGGTCACCTACTATCGCCGGATCGGCCCGGACCCCCGTACGTTCGTCCCGCTCATGCTCCTCGCCCTGGCCGGCGCCTTCTCCGGGGCGCTGCTGGCCTCGCACATCCCGCGCGAGGCGTTCGAGCCGATCGTGCTCGTGGCCCTGATCCTGGTCGGCGGCTATGTCGTCCTGCGCCCGCGGCTGGGCGAGGAGACCGCGCTGCGCTTCAGCGGGCACCGGCACACCGCCGCGGCGACCGGGGTGGGCTTCGTGATCGGCTTCTACGACGGCATCCTCGGACCCGGCACGGGCAGCTTCTTCGTGTTCGCCCTGGTCGGGCTGCTCGGCTACGACTTCCTCCAGGCCTCGGCCAAGGCCAAGCTCGCCAACTTCGCGACCAACCTCGGCGCGCTGCTGCTGTTCATCCCGACCGGCGCGGTGCGCTGGGACGTCGGACTGGTGATGGGCGCGTGCAACCTGCTCGGCGGGTACGCCGGCGCCCGGACCGCCGTGGCCCGCGGCTCCCGGTTCGTGCGGATCTTCTTCATCGTGGTCGTCAGTGCGTTCATCGTCCGGATCGGCGGCGATGTGCTCGGTCTGTGGTGAGTCGTACCCTCGTCCCATGAGCATCCCGGTGGACCCTGCGGACCTGCGTCAGGCGCTGAGCGACTTCGACAGCGGCTACCTGCTGTCCACGTCGTCGCCCCAGGTCAAGGTCGTCACCGTCGACCCGGTCGCGGGCGACGACGGCACGCTCCGGATCGCGGGACCGGGCCGCGGCACGCTGCGCAACCTGGCCGACAACGCGGTCGTGACGCTCGTGTTCCCGCCCCGGGAGCGGCACGGCTACACGCTGCTCGTCGACGGCACGGCCGCGCTCGCCGGCACGGACGACGGCACGGACGACGTGGTGGTCACCGCGACCGCCGCGGTGCTGCACCGGCCGGCGGCCCACGCCGACGGACCGCTCCCGCCCGACGGCTGCGGACACGACTGCGCCCCCGTCTCGGGATGAGCCCGTTCTGGGTGACCGCGTTCCTCGACAACGCGGCGGCCCACCACCACGAGAGCGTCGGCTTCTGGCAGGACGTCACCGGCTACGCCATCTCGGCGCCCCGCGGTGACGACGGCGAGTTCGCCACGCTGCTGCCGCCCAACGGCGACGCCTACCTGCGGGTGCAGCGCCGACACCAGGGCGGGGACCGGATCCACCTCGACCTGCACGTCCCCGACCCGCAGGCCGCGGCCCGGTCCGCGGTGGCCGCGGGGGCGACGCTCGTCGTCGACCGCGGGTACGTCGTGATGGCCTCGCCGGGCGGCTTCGTGTTCTGCTTCGTGCCGTCCCCGGCGTCCGTGCGGCCGCGCGCGACCGAGCACGGACGCGGTTCGGCCTCGCGGGTGCGCCAGGTGGCGCTCGACGTGCCGCCGGCGGCGTACCGGACCGAGCTGGGGTTCTGGACGGCCCTGACCGGGTGGGCGCAGCGGGCCTCGTCGGTCAGCGACGACTTCCGGTTCCTGGTGCCGCCGGCCGACCACGACCAGAACCGGGACCAGCCGCTGCGCCTGCTGCTCCAGCGACTCGGCGAAGCCGACGCCTCCGGAGCGGTGCGGGCCCACCTCGACTGGGGAACCACCGACCGCGCGGCCGAGACCGAGCGGCACCTCGGGCTGGGCGCCCACGTGCTCGCCGTGCACCCCCACTGGACCGTGCTGCGCGACCCGGTGGGGCGCGTCTACTGCCTGACGGACGGAGATCCCACGTGAGCGAACCGCCCCTCGCCGCTGACGAGGCGACGATGCTGCGCGCCTTTCTCGACGACCAGCGCGCCACGCTGGTCCGGCAGACCGACGGGCTCGACGCCGAGCAGCTCGGCCGCCGGGTGCCGCCGACCACGATGACGCTGGGCGGGATGCTCAAGCACCTCGCCTACGTCGAGGACTGGTGGTTCGGCGTCACCCTGGCCGGGGCGCCGCCGCACCCGCCGTTCGAGCAGGTCGACTGGCGCCGCAACCGCGACTGGGACTGGACCAGCGCCGCCGACGACGACCCGGCGGCGCTGCGCCGGCTGCTCCGCGAGGCGATCGACCGTTCCGACGCCATCCTCGACGGCGTCACGGACCTCGACGCGTTCGCGGCCCGCCGGCACCGGCGCGGTGGCGAGGGGATCAGCGTGCGCTGGATCCTGATCCACATGATCGAGGAGTACGCGCGCCACTGCGGCCATGCCGACCTGCTGCGCGAGGCGATCGACGGGACGACCGGGCTCTAGGGCGTGGCCCTAGGCGTCGCGGGGCATCTTGTAGCCGGCGCCGCGCACGGTCTCGATCCGCTCCGCGCCGACCTTGGTGCGCAGCCGCTGGAGGGTCACGTCGACGACCCGCTCCTCGGTCCACTCGGTGTCGCCCCAGACCAGGTCGAGCAGCTGGTACCGGCTGAGCACCACACCGGGGTGGCTCGCGAAGGCGTGGAGCAGCCGGAACTCGGTGGCCGAGAGCGGGACCGGCTCACCGGCGCGCGTCACCGTCATCCCCGGTACGTCGATCCGCAGGTCACCGCGCACCAGGACGTCGGGGTCCGCGGTGGTCGTGGCGGCGGCCTGGCTGCGGCGCAGCACCGCGCGCAGCCGGGCTACGAGGACCTCGCCGTCGAACGGCTTGACGACGTAGTCGTCGGCGCCCGCCTCCAGGCCGTGCACCTGGTCGTGGGGGAGGTCGCGGGCGGTGAGCATGACGATGGGCAGGTCGCGCAGCTCGCGGGCCCGCCGGGTGAGGCGGATGCCGTCGATCCCGGGCAGCATGATGTCGACCAGCGCGAGGTCGAGCTCGGCGGTGCGGATGATGTCGAGCGCCTCGAGCCCGTCGCCGACGACCTGGACGTCGAAGCCGTGCCGCTCGAGCACGAGCCGGGTGGTGACCTGGAGGTCGGCGTCGTCCTCGACGAGCAGCACGCGGGGGCGGTTCGGCATGGCTCCACTGTGCCAGCCGGGGGAGTGCGCGGAGCCCCTGCCGGGGCACGGGGTCGGGGGCCGGCGCGGTTGTGATGGTCCTGTGATGCGCGGCCCGTCACCCTGAGATCTCGGCTCGGCATGGTTCAGGTCATCAGCAACCGACCAACTTGAGAGGATGTCTCCAATGCTGAAGATCACCAAGACCACCGCCGCCGCCCTCGCCACCGCCGTGCTCGGCCTCGGCGCGTTCAGCGCCTGCGGCGTGGCCGACGCGAAGCCGGTCCCGGCCAGCCAGCAGCAGGACGGCGGCGGCGACGCGGCCGCCGACTACACCTACCTGCTGACCGTCACCGACGACCCGGTCCAGGAGCCGGGCTCGTTCCTGGTCGACAACAGCGACTTCGTGCGCTCGCTCGAGGGTCTGGTCTGGAGCGGCTGGGGCTCGGCCGAGGCGACCGCCACCGGCACGCTCGTCGCCGACTCGCGCACCGAGACCGGCGAGGGCCAGGTCGTGAAGTACCCGGTCAAGGTCGTCGTCAGCGACATCGTCCAGGGTGAGGCGACCCAGACCTACAGCAAGCTCACCGTCACCGCGACCGGCGGCGACCGCCAGGGCTACCCGGCGACCGAGGAGTTCACGCTCAACAGCGTCGAGAAGGCCCCGCCGATGGCGGACCCGGCGCTCGAGGGCTCCGAGGGCTCCGAGGGCTGATGAGCACCGGCTACCGCTGGCACTCGATCCGGCTCCGGATCGCGCTGCTCACCGCCCTCGTCTCGGCAGTGACCATGGCCTCCGCCTTCTTGGTCATCGACCGGAGGGTCGCGGAGGACGCGCGCGAGCAGCTGCGCCGGAGCGCGATCGCCGACCTGGCGGCAGCCGTCACCATCTACGAGGCCACCGGCAAGGTCCGCCTCGGCGCGTCGGTGGATCCGGATCTCGGGCCCGATCCACTGCGCGAGGCGGACCTGACCGAGATGACGTCGTACTACGACGGGCGGACCATGTGGGTCGCCCACCGGGTCGCGGGGGACGGGCCGACGCTCACCCTCGCGGTCCCCGGCGAGCCGATCGACCGGCAGCGCCGCTCGCTGCGCTCGGCCTTCCTGCTGGCCGGCCTGGTCGCGCTCGGCCTCACCGCGGCCCTGGCCGCCGCCGCAGGCCAGTCGCTCTCGCGGCGGCTGCGCCGGGCGGCGGCGACCGCCACCCGGATCGCCGACGGCGGTACCGACCGGATCCGCGACGACCGGGGCCGCGACGAGGTCGCCGCCCTGTCCCGGGCGCTCGACACCATGGCCGACAGCCTCACCGCGCGGGTCGCGGCGGAGGCGGCGTTCTCGGCCGACGTGGCCCACGAGCTGCGCACCCCGATGACCGCACTGGTCAGCGCCGCCGAGCTGCTGCCGCCCGACGACGAGGCCTCCCGGCTCGTCGGCAACCAGGTGGCCCGGTTGCGCCGGCTGGTCGACGACCTGCTGGAGATCTCCCGGCTGGAGTCGGGGCAGGACCCGACCGACCTGGCGCCGTACCGGATCGACGAGCTGGTGCCCGAGGGCGACGGCGGCTCCACCGCCCTCGTCCTCGCCGACCCGCGTCGGGTCGAGCGGATCGTGGCCAACCTCGTCGACAACGCCCGCAAGCACGCGGGCACCGAGCCGCGCGTCGTCCTGTCCGGGACGAGCGTCACCGTGGAGGACGACGGCCCGGGCTTCTCCGCGGACCTGCTGGCGCACGGCCCGCGGCGCTTCCACCGCGAGTCGAAGCAGCCCGGCAGCGGCCTCGGCCTGACCATCTGCGACCGTCAAGCCGCCGCGATGGGCGCCCGCCTGGTCCTGGCCAACGGCCCGGGCGGAGGCGGCCGGGCGACCCTCGAGCTCAGTCCTGCGCCGTGAACCCCGGCAGGAACTCCTGCATGATCGCGCGGAACGGCGCCTCGGCCTCGAGCTGGCTCAGCACGCCGACGCCGCCGAGCCAGGTCCGGTGGATCAGCACGTACGACGGCGGCAGGTTGAGCTTGATGCTCACCGTGTAGGCGGGGTCCTTCGGGTTGTTGATCCGCTGGAACTGCTCGCGCATCCACTCCCGGCTGAACCGGAACCGCTCGACGAGCGTCGGGTCGACGAACGGCGAGAGGTAGTCCATGAGCAGCTGCGGGTCGATCTGGATGCGGTCCTTGAGGAAGCCCTCCTCGCGCAGCCCCGCGATGAGCGCGTCGCCGTCGCCGGCCGCGCACAGCGTGATCAGCCGGCCCATCGGCTCGGGCAGCCCGCGCTGGGGGAGCCGGGCGACCGCGCCGTAGTCGAGCACGCCCATCCGCCCCGGCGAGCCGTCCTCGTGGGGGATCACCCGGAAGTTGCCCGGGTGCGGGTCGGCGTGGAGCAGCCCGGTGCGCGCCGGTCCGGAAAACAGGAAGCGGGTGAAGATCTGCCCGTAGTGGTCGCGCTCCTCGGGCGTGCCGCCCGCGATGATCGACGCCAGCGAGCCGGCCGAGTCGAGCCACTCGGTGACCAGCACCCGCGGGCCCACCGCGACGACATCGGGCACCACGATGTCGGGATCGTCGCGGAACGACTGGGCGAACTCGCGCTGCGCCTCGGCCTCCAGGTCGTAGTCGAGCTCCTCGCGGGCGCGCGCCTGGACCTCCTCGACGAGCGGCTTCATGTCGACGCCGGGGATGAGCGGGCCGATCGCCCGCGCGGCCCGGGCCAGCGTGCGCAGGTCGGACATGAGCGCCTCGCCCGCGTTGGGGTACTGGACCTTGACGGCGACCCGGCGGCCGTCGTACCAGCGGCCCTCGTGGACCTGCCCGATGCTGGCCGCCGCCGTCGGCGCCCCGTCGAGCCAGACCAGCCGGTCCTTCCAGTCCGCGCCGAGGTCCTCGGCGAGCAGCTCGCGCACGGTCTGGGTCGGCATCGGCGGCGCCGAGTCCTGCAGGCGCGTCAGCTGCTCGCGGTAGGGCGCCGCCATCTCCTCGGGCAGCGCCGACTCGAGCACGCTCAGCGCCTGGCCGAACTTCATCGCCCCGCCCTTGAGCTCGCCGAGCGTGCGGAACAGCTGCTCCGCCGTGCGCTGCTGGATCTCCGACATCACCGCCTCGGCGGGCGCGCCTCCGAGCCGCTTGCCGAGGCCGAGGGCGGTACGGCCCGCGTAGCCGAGGGGGAGGGCAGCGAGCCGCGCGGTGCGCGCCGCAGCCTTCCGCGGGAGGTCAGCCATGGCTCCATTGTCGGGGATGGGGGCAACTGGATTCGGGGGGACGCCCCGCTCGGGCGCGCCCGCGGCTAGTACGTCGGGCCGATGGGCCCGCCCGGTGCGCTCTCGCCGGCGCCCTCCTTGAGCTCGACGAACAGCACGTGCGTGGGCGTCGTACCGATGTTCTCGCCGTGGTGCTCCTGCGCGGGCAGCCAGGCGACGGTGCCGATCTGCATCGCGACCTCCCGCTCCTCGCCGTCACCGGCGAGGAGCCGGCGGCGGAAGGAGGACAGCGTGTACATCACGCTGTCGGGGTGGGCGTGCGGTGTCGTCCGGTCGCCCGGGATGTCGCGGTACTCCAGCACGCGCACGCGCTCGTTCTCGAAGACCACCTGGTAGTGCCGTGGGTTGCTCGCCACGGGGTCGTCGGCCATCTCGCGACGATGGCACCGCGGGCGCGTGGAGTGCCATAGTCCGTTCGGGCGGGCCCGTCCGGTAGTGCCTGGGCCTGGGCATGCCGCAGGACCACCCGCCCTCGCCGAGGTCGACGGGGTCCTCTCACCCCATGCCGTGCCGGACGAAGCCCGCGGGCGAGACATCGGGGCAGTACTGGTCGGGGAGGCGGTGGCCGGTGACGTCCTCGCGCGTGGCGCGGCGCGGACGGTTGCCGCGCCCAGGGCCAGGGCCAGCCAGGGCCCGAGGGTCTTAAACGGCCGTCCGGACGCACCGAGCGGCAGGGCGGTCTCGCGGTCAGGCGGTCTCGGGGAAGGGGATGCCGGTGTTGGCGTGGCAGCGGTAGCCGTGGGGCACCTTGTGGAGGTACTGCTGGTGGTGCGGCTCGGCGTAGTAGTAGGGGCCGGCGGGCTCGATCTCGGTGGTGATCTCGCCGTAGCCGCGGCGGGCGATCTCGGCGCCGTAGACCGCGGTCAGCTCGCGCGCGGTCTGCTCCTGCTCGGGCGTGGTGAAGTAGATCGCGGAGCGGTACTGCGTGCCGACGTCATTGCCCTGGCGCATGCCCTGGGTCGGGTCGTGGACCACGAAGAACTGCTTGACCAGGTCGGCGTAGGAGACCTGGTCGGGGTCGAAGACGATGCGGACGGCCTCGGTGTGGCCGGTGCGGCCGCTGCAGACCTCCTCGTACGTCGGGTTCGGGCTGGTGCCGCCGGCGTAGCCGACGGACGTCGACCAGACGCCAGGGACCTGCCAGTAGATCTCCTCGGCGCCCCAGAAGCAGCCGAGGCCGAAGACCGCGACCTCGAGGCCGTCGGGGACCTCGTCGGTGACGAGGGGGGTGTGCAGGACCTCGTGCTGGGCGGGCAGCGCGAACGAGGGGGTGGTGCGGCCGGGCAGCGCCTCGGCGGGGTCGACCATCTCGGACTTGCGGCGGGAGAACATGGCTCCATTGTCTCCGCGCAGGCAAGCCTCAGCCGCGGGTGGGCCGTGGGATCAGCCGTGGGTCGCGCACCAGGCGTCGCGCGCGGCGGGCTGGGCGACGAAGGCGGCGCGGATCAGGCGGGCCTGGAGGGCGGCGTACTGTTCGATCTGCTGCTCGACCAGGCGGCGGGCGGCCGGTGTCCTGGCCAGGACGAGGGCCTCGGCGTGCCGCCAGACCAGCTCGCGCCAGCCGCGCATGATCACGCCCGCGACGGTCTCGTCGGCAGTGCCGGCGTCGATGTCGTCGAAGGTCGGGTCGAAGCGGGCGGCCTCCTCGGCGAAGACGGGGGCGTAGAGGCTGTCGAGGCGGTTGTTGTAGCGGTTGTGGTCGGCCTTGTGGCTGCCGTCGGGGCCGGTCAGGCCGACGGTGGCCAGGACGTGCGGGAAGTCGCGGTTGATGTGGGCGTTCATGGCGAGCAGGAAGTTGCCCAGGCCGCTCATCGCGCGGTCGTCCTCGGCCTGGAGCGCGATCCGCCAGGCGGCGGGGATGCCGGTCCGGTCGCCGGCTTCCCAGCGGGTGGTGGTGTCGAAGTAGAGCTCGGCGAACACCGCGTCGACCCGGTTGAGCCAGGCCCGGTCGGCGAAGTAGCCGGAGCGGACGGCGTCCCGGACGTTCTCGGTCACCCGCAGGTAGGCGAGGGAGAAGATCGAGCTGTGCGCGCAGTCGCCGGCCACCCGGTCGAGCCGGGTCTGCATCCGCGCGACGACGTCGTCGATGCAGGCGTCGGCGCCGCTGGCGCACACGTCCCCCGTGTACGGCGTCGCCGGGATCGGCAGCGGCGCCAAGAGGCCGACCAGCGCGTCGAGCGGGCCCAGCAGGAGCCGGCCCAGGGGGTCCGGCTGGGGCGTGGGTGCGGGGGCCGGCGCGGCGGCCGCGGGGGAGAGCGCCGGGCCGAGGGTCAGACCCAGGGTCAGGAGCGGGGCGAGCAGGAGCGCGAGCACGCGGGTGAGGGGCGTCACACCCCGAGAAACGAGCGTCTGCTCGCTTTGTCACGGGACGCCCGAGGCTGAGTAGGCTCGAACGGTGAGCGACCACAGTCACCTCAGCAACCTCAGCGACGCGGGCTTCGAGACCCGGGCCATCCACGCCGGCTACTCACCCGACCCGACCACCGGTGCGGTGATCCCGCCGATCTACGCGACCTCCACCTACGCCCAGGACGGCGTGGGCGGGCTGCGCAACGGCTACGAGTACAGCCGCTCGGCCAATCCCACCCGGACCGCGCTCGAGTCGACGCTGGCCGCGCTCGAGGGCGGCGCCCACGGCTTCGCGTTCGCGTCGGGCCTGGCCGCCGAGGACACCCTGATCCGGGCGCTGTGCCGCCCGGGCGACCACGTGGTGCTGCCGAACGACGCCTACGGCGGCACGTTCCGCCTCTTCGACAAGGTCGCGACCAACTGGGGCGTCGAGCACAGCCCGGCGCCGGTGACCGACGTCGACGCGGTGCGCGCGGCCATCCAGCCCGGCCGGACCAAGCTCGTCTGGCTCGAGACGCCGACCAACCCGCTGCTCTCGATCGGCGACATCGAGGCGCTGGCCGCGGTCGCCCACGACGCCGGGGCCCGGCTGGTCGTCGACAACACGTTCGCCTCGTCGTACCTCCAGCAGCCGCTGGCGCTCGGCGCGGACATCATCGTCCACTCGACGACCAAGTACGCCGGCGGTCACTCCGACGTCGTCGGCGGCGCCCTCGTCGTGGACGACGCCGAGCTCGCCGAGACGATCGCCTTCCACCAGAACTCGATCGGCGGCGTGGCCGGCCCGTTCGACTCCTGGCTGGTGCTGCGCGGCCTCAAGACGCTCGCGCTGCGCATGGAGCGTCACAGCGACAACGCCGAGAAGGTCGCCGAGTTCCTCGGCACGCACCCGTCGGTGAGCCAGGTCATCTACCCGGGCCTGGCCGACCACCCGGGCCACGCCGTGGCCTCGCGCCAGATGAAGAGGTACGGCGGCATGGTCTCCTTCCGGGTCACCGGGGGCGAGGAGCAGGCGCTCGCGATCTGCGCGGCCACCGAGGTCTTCACGCTGGGCGAGTCCCTCGGCGGCGTCGAGTCGCTGATCGAGCACCCGGGCCGGATGACCCACGCCAGCGTCGCGGGGACCGACCTGGAGGTGCCGGCCGACCTGATCCGGCTCAGCGTCGGCATCGAGACCTCCGAGGACCAGCTCGCCGACCTCGACCGGGCCCTCGCCGCGACCGTCTAGCCTGACCTGGTGACCAGCGACGGACCGACCGAGCCCGAGCACGACACGAAGGACGGCACCGAGCCCGACGCCGAGCCTGACGCCGAGCGGCCGACGCCGGACGAGACCGCCGAGCAGATGGTCGAGGACGCCGACGAGGCGCCGCTCGGCCCCAGCCCCGACGAGCGCGACGAGCGGCTCTTCCGGCGCTTCGCGCACCAGTGGGCGCTGGCCCGCGAGGAGCGCGAGGGCCGGCGCAGCGAGCCGCCCGGCTTCGCGACCGGACCGTCCAACCTGCGTCGCGCCGAGGTGCCGTTCGGCCTCGACCTGGCGGCCGGGTGGGCCTGGCGGCTGCTGCTCATCGCCGGCGCGGGCTACCTGCTCGTCTGGCTGATCGGCTACTTCGCGGTCGTCACCATCCCGGTCGCGGTGGCGCTGCTCATCAGCGCGCTGGCGGCGCCGTTCGTGCAGGCGGTGACCCGGATCGGCGTACCGCGGGGGCTCTCGGCGCTGCTCGTCGTGATCACCGGCTTCGCGGTCGTGGGCGCGCTGCTCACCTTCGCCGGCCAGCAGGTCGCGGCCGGCGCGACCGACCTCGCGGACTCGACGGTGCAGGGCCTGCAGGAGATCCGCAACTGGCTGCGCGACGGGCCGCTGCACGCCAGCGACTCGCAGATCAACGACTACATCTCCAGCGTCCAGGAGATGATCCGCAAGCGCTCCCAGGACGGCGAGGTGATCACCCAGGTCTCCGAGGTGGGCACCGCGCTGGGCCACGTCCTGGCCGGCTTCTTCATCGCGGTCTTCTCGACGTACTTCTTCCTCGCCGACGGCGAGCGGATCTGGTCCTGGGTGGTCCGGATCGCGCCCCGCGCGGCGCGCCAGCGGGTCGACAGCTCGGGCCGGGTCGCCTGGATCTCGCTCGTGCAGTTCGTCCGGGCCACGGTCCTCGTGGCCCTGGTCGACGCCATCGGCATCGCCGTGGGTGCGGCCATCCTCAACGTGCCGTTCGTGCTGGCGATCGGCGTGCTGGTGTTCCTGGGCGCGTTCGTGCCGATGATCGGTGCGACCGTCGCGGGCAGCGTCGCCATCCTGGTCGCGCTGGTCGACCAGGGGCCGGTGACGGCACTGCTCATGCTCGCGGTCGTGATCGGCGTGCAGCAGCTCGAGGGCCACGTGCTCCAGCCGTTCCTCCTCGGCCGCTGGGTCTCGCTGCACCCGCTCGGCGTGATCTTCGCGATCGCCTGCGGCGTGCTGGTGGCCGGCGTCGCGGGCGCGCTCGTCGCCGTACCGCTGGCCGCGGCCGCCAACGCCGTCGTCCTGCACCTGGCCGAAATGTCCGAGCCGCCGGCCCCCACGGGGGAGACCGGCGGCTCGGAGGTGGAGGCTCAGGCCACGTAGGGCTTGGCGTCCAGGATGATCACGGTCTGCTGCTTGCCGTTGACCTCGTAGGTCACGGTCTCGCCCTTGCTCCGGCCGTTGATGGCCTGGCCGAGCGGCGACTGCGGCGAGTAGACGGTCAGTCCCTCGGGGTCGATCTCGCGCGCGCCGAGGAGGAACGACTCCGCCTCGTCGTCGTCATCGCCCTCGAACTTGTAGGTGACGACCATGCCCGGCTCGACGACACCGTCGTCGGGGGGCGTCTCGCCGACCTCTGCGCGGCGCAGCATGTCCTTGAGCTGGATGATGCGGGCCTCGTTCTTGCCCTGCTCCTCGCGCGCGGCGTGGTAGCCGCCGTTCTCCTTCAGGTCGCCCTCGTCACGCGCGGCACTGATCTCGGCCACGATCTCGGCGCGCCGGGGCCCCTGGAGGTGCTCCAGCTCGGCCTTCAGCTTGTCGTAGGCGTCCTGGGTCAGCCAGATGGTGTTCTGGCCGCCGCTCTGGTCCGTCTGCGTCATGGGTTGCTCCTGAAACTGCTCGTCTCGTCGCGTACCGGTGTCGGTACAGAAACCTCAACCTTACCGATAACGGGGTTGATCGGGTGCTTTGCAGCCGATCCACTCGACCGTCGTGGCGCGCCGCTCGGTCCGCACGGTGATCTCCTCGATGCCCCCGTCGGCGACGGTCGGTGTGAACGTCTGCTCGCCGACCACGGCCTTGTCGTGGGAGATCGCGCGGGCCTGGCAGGTCGCGTCGACCGGGCCGTCGCCGTAGGAGATCCGGACCCGGATCGTGGCCGTGTGGTCGTCGACGACCTCGTGGCCGATCTCCTCGGAGGACACCGCCGGGTTGGCGTGGAACAGCATCGCCCACAGCAGCCAGCCGAGGAAGGAGACCGCGACGACGACGGAGACCGCGATCACCGCGGTACGCCGCGCGCGCGACGAGGTGCCGTAACGCTGGGCCAGGGAATCGGGGGTGGAGCTCACCGGTTCATCGTCCCACGCGACATGTTCCTACGATGGTCCGCATGCCCACCACGCACGCGCCCGTCCCCGACCGCTCGGGACTGCGCCTGATGCACGTCCACGCCCACCCCGACGACGAGTCGAGCAAGGGCGCCGCCTCGACGGCCATGTACGTCGCCGCGGGCGCCGACGTCCGCGTCGTCACGTGCACCGGCGGTGAGCGGGGCTCGATCCTCAACCCCAAGATGGACCGCCCCGACATCCTCGCCAACATCACCGAGGTGCGCCGCCAGGAGATGGAGCGGGCCCGCGACATCCTCGGGATCAGCCAGTCCTGGCTGGGCTTCGTCGACTCCGGGTGGCCCGACGGTGACCCCAAGCCGCCGCTGCCCGAGGGCTGCTTCGGGCTGGTGCCGCTCGAGGAGGCGACCGAGCGGCTCGTGCGCCAGGTGCGCGAGTTCCGCCCCCACGTCATGACGACGTACGACGAGCGCGGCGGCTACCCGCACCCCGACCACATCCGCTGCCACGAGGTGAGCGTGGCCGCGTTCGAGGCGGCCGGCGACCCCGAGCGGTTCCCCGACGCGGGGGAGCCGTGGCAGCCGCTCAAGCTCTACTACCACCACTCCTTCAACCGGCCCCGCATGGAGGCGCTGCACGAGGCGATGCTCGCCCACGGGCTGGAGTCGCCGTGGGCCGAGCGGCTCAAGGAGTGGAAGCCCGAGCCCGAGTGGGACGCCCGGATCACCACGCGGGTGCCGTGCGCCGACTTCTTCGGCGTCCGGGACCAGGCGCTGCTGGCGCACGCGACCCAGATCGACCCCGACGGGTTCTGGTTCGCGATCCCGCGCGAGCTCCAGCAGGAGGTCTGGCCGACCGAGGACTACGAGCTCGTCGTGAGCCACGTCCCGTCGGCGGTGCCCGAGGACGACCTCTTCGCCGGGGTCAGCGCGGACGCCTGACACACTGGGCGCATGCACGCCGTCGCCGTCACCGCCGTCCACGCGCTCCTCGCCGCCGAGGACAAGAAGCCGGAGGACAACGACGTCGTCGCCGGCTGGACCGGTTTCGTCGTCTTCGTGGCGCTCATCCTGGCGGTCGCGGTGATCGGCTGGGCGCTGACCCGCAGCCTGCGTAATGCCGGGCGTGCCAAGGACGCCGGGATGTATGGTGACCAGCCTGCCGACACCACGCAGGAGCCGGGCGCCGACGACAAGTAGTCGCCGCAGCACGACGGCTCCTCGAAGGAGGAGCCATGGTCGGGATCGACCAGCTGCTGGGCTTCGGCCTGGCTGCGCTCGTCATCATCGTGATCCCGGGCCCCAGCGTGGTCTTCGTGATCGGCCGCGCGGTCTCCTACGGCCAGCGGGTCGCGCTGACCAGCGTCCTCGGCAACACCCTCGGGCTGTTCGTCGTGATGGCCCTGGTCTGCCTGGGCCTGGGCGCGATCGTGGCCGAGTCGATCCTGGTGTTCACCGTGATCAAGCTGGCCGGTGCGGCGTACCTGGTCTGGCTCGGGATCCAGGCCTTCCGGCACCGGCACGAGATGCGCTTCGGGGCGGGCGAGGGACGTGCGCCCGTGACCGGCTGGAAGGCGCTGCGCCAGGGCTTCGTGGTCGGCGTGAGCAACCCCAAGGGCTTCATGATGTTCGCGGCGCTGCTGCCGCCGTTCGTCGACCGGTCGGGCTCGGCCGCGGTGCCGGTGCAGATGTTCACGCTCGGCTGCGTCGCGGTCACCCTCGGCCTGGTCTGCGACTCGGCGTGGGCGCTGGCCGCCGGCCGGGCCCGGGACTGGTTCGTCGCCTCGGAGCGGCGCGGCAGCGTGCTCGGTGCGATCGGCGGTACGTCGATGGTCGGGCTCGGTGTGGGCATGGCCCTCACGGGGCGTCCGGACTGAGCAGGTAGCCCCCGACGAGCGCCACCATCTCGTCGAGCAGGGCCGCCCGGCTCACCGCGGCCGGCTGGTCGAGGACCCAGCGCATGGCGAGGTTCTCGACCGCGAGGACCACGACCCATGCCGCGGTCGCCGGGTCGGGCCGGCGGGTGCTGTCGGCGCGGACGGCGAGGTAGGTCGCCGCGAGCTCGCGGACCCGGCGCTCCAGCGCGGCGCGACGCTCCTTGCTGCGGTGGATCGGCAGCTCCTCGGCGACCACCCGGAGCAGCTCGCGGTCGGCCTCGAGCGCGCTCAGCAGGGCGTCGGCGGTGGCCCGGACCATGCCCGGGCCGAAGTCGGCGATCCGGTCCGAGAGCGAGGCCGCGACCCGCTCGGCGACCTCTTCCCAGTAGCGGTCGATGACGACGTCGAGGATCGCGGTCTTGTCGGGGAAGTACTGGTAGAGCGAGCCGGGGCTGATCCCGGCGGCGGTCGCGACCCGGTTGGTGCTGAAGGCGTCGTAGCCGTGGTCGACGAGGACGCCGCGGCCGGCGTTGACGATCCGCTCCACCATCTCCCGGGACCGGGCCTGCTGGGGAGCCTTGCGCACGAGAGGGACTCTAGGGGACGCCCGTCCCGCTCAGGCGGTCCGCTCGGTGAGCAGGCGGCGCTTGGCGTCGTACATCCGGGCGTCGGCCTCGAGCAGCGCCTCGGCGACCAGGTCGATCCCGGCGACCGGTGCGGTGCCGACGCTGGCCCGGCGGCCGACCGCGCCGGCCAGGCGGGTGTGCAGCTCGTCGGGGCCGAAGCCGGGGCTGAAGACGGCGAACTCGTCGCCGCCGATCCGGGCCACGACGTCGGTCTCGCGCAGGCTCGTGGTGAGGGCGGTGGCGAGGCGGCGCAGGAGGGCGTCGCCGGCGCTGTGGCCGTCGGTGTCGTTGACCACCTTGAGGCCGTCGAGGTCGACGAAGCCGACCGCGGCGACGGTGCCGGCGGCGGGGAAGCGGATCCGGGCCTGCTCGAAGAAGCCGCGGCGGTTCCACAGCCCGGTGAGCTCGTCGGTGGTGGCGAGCTGGTGGGTCGCCTCGCGCAGCGCGACGGCGGAGGCGAGCTGGGTGTGCACGGCGAGCTTGTCGAGGGCGACCGAGGCGGCGTTGGCCAGGCCCTGGAGGAGCGCGACCTCGCCGTCGGTCGCGGTGTGGTGGGTGGCCCAGTAGGCGCCGATCGCCGCGATCGGGTCGAGGGTGCGCACCGGCACCATCACCAGGCTCTTGACGAACGTCGGGCGGTAGGCGTCGTGGGGGATCCGGTCGTCGGCGTAGATGTCCGGGACGATCACGGGCGTGCGGTGGAGCATCGCCCAGCCGCTGATGCACGCGGTGAGCGGGAAGCGGTGGCCCTTCCAGAGTGGCTCGATCGCGTCCTCGTCGGCGTAGTAGCACTGCTCGCCGTCGCGCAGCACGAAGGTCGCGCCGTCGCACGCGGCGAGCTCGCGGGCGGCCGTGCGCACGACCTGCTGGACGGCGGGGAGATCCGCGGCCAGCGAGAGCTCCTGGACGGCGAGGAGCAGTCGCTCCAGTCCTGCGGTGTCGGTCACGTCCCGCTCCTCCCTCGGTGACGAGGCCCATCATTCCACTCCTCCATCGGCAGGGGGCGCGGGGACATTCGCGAGTTGAATGCGAGTAATCGCTCGCGTCATCATGGAGCCATGAGCACCGACGTGGCCCCGGCGGCCGGCGACCTGAGCGAGCGGCCCTACCCGACCCGGTTCCGCGCGGGTGGTGAGCGCAACCGCCGCCTCGGGCGGCCGCTCAAGCTGGTCGGCCGGGTCAAGGGCGTCGACGAGGCACTGCTCGACCGGATCGGGCGGGCGATGCTCGAGCGCGACGAGCTCGGCGGACGGCTCGCGGACGCGATCCGGTTGCGAGCCGGGGCCGACGGCCGGGTCCGGATGGACCAGTTCCGCCAGGCGCTCGAGGGCGGCCTGGACGCCGTCGCGGACGCCCCGCCGGCGCTCCGCGCGTTCTTCGAGGAGCTCGAGACCGACCCCGACTGGCTCGACCGCGACCTGGTCGAGGAGGGCGCCCGGGTCTTCCGCCGGCTGGGCCAGAACGCCCAGGACGTGCTCCTCCAGCTCTCGCTGGTCGGCGGCTACCGCTTCGGTGGGCCGACCGACCTGCTCGTCGCGACCGGCGGCCTGACCGGCGGGCAGACCCTGCGCCGGCTCGCCGAGACCCAGAAGTGGGGCGCCAGCCTGACCGACCCCGGCTCGCTGCTGCCGCCCCGCGCCGGGCAGGCGCCGGGGGAGGGCTGGCGGCTGACCGTCCACGTGCGGCTCATGCATGCGCTGGTCAACCACGCCTTCGAGGACACCTGGGACACCGCGCAGTGGGGCCTGCCCATCAACCAGGCCGACCAGGCCTCGACGCTCGGGCTCTTCGACGGCGTGCTCATCATCGGCTCGCGGGCGCTCGGCGTACCGGTGTCGTCGGCGGACTCGCGGGCCCTCATGCACCTGTGGAAGTACGTCGGCTGGCTGATGGGCGTGCACGCCGACTTCCTCGTCGACGACGAGTGGGAGCGGCACCGGATCGACTACCACGTGCTGCTCGCCCAGGGCCCGATGACCGACGCCGGTCCTCAGCTCGCCCGGGCCGTGGTCGACGCCCAGGCGCTGCGCCGCTACCCCGGCTGGCCCGGGCCGCTCCAGGCGCTGCGCGCCCGCTACGAGCGCGAGCGGCTGCTCTCGATGCTCACCGTCTTCCTCGGCGCCGAGAGCATGCGCGAGTTCGGCCTCCCGATGCGCCCGCCGTGGGCGCACGCCTACCTGGTCGGCCTCAACACCCTGCGCTACCGGGTCCTGCGCCACCTGCCCGGCGGCCGCGACCGCTTGGCCGCGTGGGGTGGCCGCCGGGCCCAGTGGTTGCTGGACACCTACTTCCAGGGGGACCAGGAGGACGTCGGCGAGCTCAGGGCGTGAGCCCGAGATCGCTCATCGAGACCGGCAGCGAGGCGCTCTGGTCCTCGCTGCGGCCGTTCCAGGTCAGCGTCGTGCACCCGTCCTGGACCTGGACGACGTCGCCCCGGTCGGTGCCGAGCAGCAGCGAGAGCGGCTCGTCGCGCGGGGTGCACTTGGCCAGCATCAACGGCCCGGGGCGGGACCAGGCCTCCGCCACCTGGCGCACCTGCGCGTCGGTGAGCGGCTCGGCCGGCTTCTCGCCGAAGCCGCGGCACACCGCGCCCGAGGTGATCTTCTCGTGGCCCGGCCGGGCCGGGCTCGCTGCCGGGAAGGCCGCGCAGTCGAAGGTCCCCGCATAGGGCCGGGTCGCGCCCAGCGCGTCCCGCTGCTCGGCGAGGGCGTCGAGGAACGCGCCGGCCAGGTCGCCGCCGTCGACCTGGCGGCCGCCCACGTCGGCCGGCGCGCACATCGCGGCCGGGACCTCGACGCTCGCGCCGTCGGCGTACGAGAAGCGCAGCACCTGCTGGAGCGGGACGAAGTCGATGGCGGCGCACCGGCCCGGGTCGAAGTCGGGCAGGGCGGCGAGGCGTGCGGTGAGCCGGTCCGGCTCGACGAGCGCGTCCGCCGGCGGGCCGGGCGGGTCCGTGCACAGGCGCACGCCGGCCAGGCCGTCGGTGCCGGGCAGCTCGGGGGTGGTCGTCGGCATCCGGATGGCGGCCGGGCACGCGGTCGCGGCGTACGGATCGGGCTCGCGGGCCACCGGTGCGCCGTCGTCCCCGCCGGGTGCGGTGATCGCGACGACCGCGCCCACGGCGAGGACCGCCGCGGCGAGGCCGGCTCCGGCGGCGCGGCCCCGGGCACGGCGCCGCCGGGCGGCCGCGGCCAGGGCGTGCGGCTCGAAGACGGGTGCGTCGTCGGGGACGGCGCGGGTCAGCAGGTCGTGCAGGTCCTCAGTCATCGCTCTCCTCCAGCAGTCCGGACTCGCGGAGGGTGCGCAGGGCGCGCGAGGTCTGGCTCTTGACGGTCCCGACGCTGATCCCGAGCGCGGTCGCGGTCTGCGCCTCGGTCAGGTCGTCGAAGTAGCGCAGCACGACCACGGCCCGCTGGCCGCGGGGCAGCCGGGCCAGCGCGACCAGGACGTCCTGGCGCACCCCGGGGTCGGGCGTGCGGTCGGGCTCGTCGGGCAGCTCGGTCGTGGGCAGCTCGCCGTTCCAGCGCCGCCGCCACCAGTCGGTGTACGTCGTGACCATCGTCCGGCGCACGTACGCCTCGACGGCGGCCGCGTCGTCGATCCGGTCCCAGCGCCGCCAGCACTTCAGCAGCGCCGTCTGGACCAGGTCCTCGGCCTTGTGCCGGTCGCCGGTCAGCAGCCAGGCACTGCGCCAGAGCGCCGGGCCACGGGCGGCGACGTACTCCTCGAACGCCGGCGCCCCACCACCACGGGTCGGGTCGCCGGTGAGCACCGGGACAGCCTCGCGCATTCCTCCACCTCCGAAGAGCAGGACGGGGTGGTGGACCCGGATGGTTGTCAGGCGGTCTGCGCGGGCTCTCCGGTGTCGCGGACCAGGTAGACCCAGGGGAACGCCCGGCAGCCGACCTGCCAGCCGTCGCGCTCGTGCCGGCCCAGGCCGCCGGTCCACAGCACGCGCTTGTGCTCCCAGCGGGTGGGGGTGCGGACCATCCGGTGGCGGAGCAGTCCGGCCTCGACCGTGCGCCAGCCCAGCCGGCCCGCGATCTCGAGCTCACGCATCTCGTCGAAGGCGGTGACCGGGCCGAGCCAGCGCTCCTCGGCCGACGGGGGGATCTCGCTGGTGCGCCCGAAGCGCTGCTGCGCGGCCTGCCGGGTCAGCCCGAGGGTGGTGCCGATCGCCGACCAGCTGTGGCCCCCGGCGCGGGCCGCGTGGACCGCCTGCTGGAGCAGCTCGCCGGTGACCTGGTCCGCCTCCGCCGTACGGCGCACGAGCGCGAGCCGGTCGTCGGGGTCGACGTCGGCCAGGATCGCCTCGCCGAGGATGCCGGCGAGGTCCCCCACGCTCACGGCCGCGGGTCCTCGTCGCGACTGGGCAGCCACATGCCGTCGCCGCCGCGCTCGCCCCCCTCGCCCCCGTCGCCGTCGCCCTTGCCCTGGCCCGGGCGCGAACGCCGCTGGTGGGCCGAGAGCAGGGCGACGCCGCCGAGGATCAGCGCGATCCCGGCGCCGATGCACAGGCCCTGGGCGAAGCCGTCCAGGCTGCGGCTGATGGTGACCAGCGCGAGGCCGGCGATGACGGGGCCGAGGGTGGCCGCGTTGACAGGAGACTGCATGTGTCAATGATCGATTGACATCTGCGCGATGTCAACCCTGCATTGACGAACCGGGGCTCAGGCGGTCGCGTCCTCGCCGTCGAGCCAGGCCCGCACGGAGTCGTTGTGCTGGCCCAGCGTCGGGGGTGCGTCGTGGGCCTCACGGCCGCCGGCGTACGCGTTGTCGTCGAAGCGCAGCGCCGGCCCGGGCAGCTGGACCTTGCCGAGGGTGGCGTGCTCGACGTCGATGAGCAGGCCCTGGGAGAGGGTCTGGTCCCAGCTGTAGACGTCGTCGAGGGTGCGCACCTTGCCGGCCGGGACGCCGGCCGCGTCGAGCTTGGCGAGCGCCTCCTCGGCGGTGAGGTCGGCGAGCACGCCCTCCACCAGTGCGATGGTCTCGTCGCGGCGGGTGACCCGCTCGGGGTTGGTGGCGAAGCCCTCGAGGGCCGGGTCGATGCCGAACGCGGTGGCGAAGGTCTGCCAGAGCTTCTCGGAGCCGCAGGCGATCTGCACGGGCGCGGACTTGGTCGCGAACATGCCGTAGGGCGCGATCGACGGGTGGTGGCCGCCGGCCAGGCCGGGGACCTCCTTGGCCACGGTCCACTTGGTGCCCTGGAAGGCGTGGACGCCGACCATGCCGGCCAGCAGCGAGGTGTGCACGACCCGGCCGCGGCCGGTGCGCTCGCGCTCGTAGAGCGCCGAGACGACGCCGTAGGCGCCGTTCATGCCGGCGAGCAGGTCCGCGATCGGGACGCCGACCTTGGTCGGCTCGCTCAGGCCGGTCAGCGACATCAGGCCGCCCTCGCCCTGGGCGATCTGGTCGAAGCCCGAGCGCTGCGCCTCGGGGCCGTCGTGGCCGAAGCCGGTGATCTGCAGGACGATCAGCCGCGGGTTGATCTCGTGGAGCCGCTCGATCGGGAAGCCGAGCCGGTCCAGGACGCCGACCCGGAAGTTCTCCATCAGCACGTCGGCCTTGGCGACCAGGCGCGCGAGCACCTCCTGGTCGGCGGCGTCCTTGAGGTTGAGGGTGATCGACTCCTTGTTGCGGTTGGCCGAGAGGAAGTACGTCGACTCCCGCTCACCCTCCGTGGGGTCCATGAACGGCGGTCCCCAGCTGCGGGTGTCGTCGCCGGTGGGGCTCTCCACCTTGATCACCCGCGCCCCGAGGTCGCCGAGCATCATCGCCGCATGGGGGCCGGCGAGCGCGCGCGTCAGGTCGAGGACGAGGACATCGGAGAGCGGGGCAGACATGCGGCCACAGTAGGTGCCCATCTGCGGGCCGGAACATGGCAGGGGTTGCCAAACGGCCTAGGGCAGCAGGAGCACCACGGTCTCGGCGACGGCGGCCGGCTTGGCCTCGTCCTCGATGTCGATCGTGTGCCGCAGGGTGACCTGGTAGCCGCTGGCGAGCTCGGTGACC
This sequence comes from Pimelobacter simplex, assembly GCF_024662235.1. Lineage (GTDB taxonomy): Bacteria > Actinomycetota > Actinomycetes > Propionibacteriales > Nocardioidaceae > Nocardioides. Next base: position 3,568,247 of record NZ_CP096276.1, on the reverse strand, counting down.
TCGCCGACGGCGACGGTCAGCCGGATCCGCTTGCCGACCAGCACCGGGTTCGGGAAGCGGACCTTGTTGACGCCGTAGTTGAGCTTGGCGCCGGGCGTCTCCAGGCTGAAGATCGACTCGCCGAGCCACGGGACCAGCGACAGCGTGAGGTAGCCGTGCGCGATGGTGCCGCCGAACGGACCCTCCTTGGCGCGCTCGACGTCGACGTGGATCCACTGGTGGTCCCCGGTCGCCTCGGCGAACTGGTTGACCCGCTCCTGGGTGATCTCGACCCAGTCGCTCGTGCCCAGGGTCTCCCCGGTGGCGGCGATCAGCTCGTCGAAGGTGGTGAACACCCGCATGTTCTGCTCCTGATGTGGTGAGGCCCGGCTAAGTTTGCGGTCATGGAACCTACACGCGGCCTTCCGGAGGACCTGCTGCGGGCGGCCCCCAAGGTCCTGCTGCACGACCACCTCGACGGCGGGCTGCGTCCCGCCACCATCGTCGACCTCGCCGCGGAGGTCGGGCACGCGCTGCCCGAGACCGACGCCGACGCGCTCGCGACCTGGTTCGCCGAGGCCGCCGACTCGGGCTCGCTGGAGCGCTACCTCGAGACGTTCGCGCACACGGTCGGCGTCATGCAGACCGCCTCCGCGCTGACCCGGGTGGCCCGCGAGTGCGTCGAGGACCTCGCCGCCGACGGCGTCGTCTACGCCGAGATCCGCTACGCCCCCGAGCTCCACGTCGAGTCCGGCCTCGAGCTCGAGGAGGTCGTCGCCGCCGTCCAGCAGGGCTTCGCCGAGGGCATGGCCGCCGCCGGCGACCGGATCATCGTGCGCCACCTGCTCACTGCCATGCGCCAGGCCGCGCGGGCCATGGAGATCGCCGAGCTCGCCATCGCCTGGCGCGACCGCGGCGTCGCCGGCTTCGACATCGCCGGCCCCGAGGCGGGCTACCCGCCCACCCGGTTCATCGACGCCTTCGAGTTCCTCCAGCGCGAGAACTCCCACTTCACCATCCACGCCGGCGAGGGCTTCGGGCTGCCGTCGATCTGGGAGGCCGTGCAGTGGTGCGGCGCCGACCGGCTCGGGCACGGTGTGCGGATCGTCGACGACATCGACGTCGACGACGCCGGCGTCGCGCGGCTGGGGCGGCTGGCGTCGTACGTGCGGGACAAGCGGATCCCGCTCGAGATGTGCCCGTCGTCCAACGTCCAGACCGGCGCCGCGCCGTCGATCGCCGAGCACCCGCTCAAGCTGCTCGCCTCGCTGCGCTTCCGGGTCACCGTCAACACCGACAACCGGCTGATGAGCCGGACCTCGCTGAGCCAGGAGTTCGCGCTGCTCACCGAGGCGTTCGGCTACGGCTGGGCCGAGATGGAGTGGCTGACCGTCAACGCGATGAAGTCGGCGTTCATCCCCTACGACGAGCGCTACCGGCTCATCACCGAGACCATCAAGCCCTGGTACGCGGCTCAGATGGCGAACCAGAAGTAGTTCCAGCGCCCGACCCCGACCCGGTGGCCCGCCCAGTTCTCGCGGGGCACCCGGATCAGGCGCGCGCCGCGGGACGGGTCGAAGACCTGGATGCCGTCGCCCACCTCGCCGACCGCGAGCACCACGTGGCGGGGGAGCAGCCGGCTGCCGAGGTAGACCGCGACCGGGCGGGTGCGCAGCTGCTCGCGCACGACGTCGTACGCGAGGTCGGGGCGGGGGCGCGCGTGGACGGTCGCGACCGGCCGGCCCGAGAGCACCCGCAGCGCGTCGGCGACCGCCCACGGCGGCGTCCCGAGGGCGCGGGGCCACGGCACCTGGAAGCGGTCGCGGGCGCTGCGCGAGGAGGTGAGGAGCCGGTGCTCCTCGGTGATCTCCGCTCCGCCGTCGCCGTTGCGGGGACGCCACTCGCTCAGCACGGCGCGCGCGGCGAGGACGCTGGCCGCGCCGCAGCTGCGCTCGTCGGGCTGGCCCAGCGCGCCCGGAGCGAGGTCAGCCGGCCAGCGCATGATCGCCCTCCGCGGCGCCGTCGCTGAGCTCGGCGAACGCCCGGTCGCCGGTGGTCACCCGGCAGCCCACGGCGGCCGCCCGCCGTACGATCTGGCGCTGGACGCGGGCCAGCGCGAGGCCGCGCCGGACCAGGACCAGGGGCGGCTTGCGGTGCTCGCGCAGGTCGCGGGTGAGTCGGCGCCAGAAGGTGACGACGGGGTGCTGGGTGACGCAGTACGCCGCCGCGAGGATGCCCGCCTGGCGGCACTCCTCGACGATCTCGGCCGCGAAGATCCCCTCGGCGCAGAACCTCGTGGCCCCACCGAGGTCGAGCCGCTGGCTGCCGGTGCGCCGGCTCTCGGAGATCGAGTAGACCGGGACGTCGGCCGCGCCCGTCGTGCACAGCGACCGGAGCGCGGCGAGGGCGTCCTCGTGGCTCCACGTGCCGGGGTGGTCCCAGTCGACGAGGCCCGCGTTGGCGCCGTCCTCGATGAGCGGAAGGTCCGGTGCGTCGCCGTCGCGGTAGAAGTCGTCCAGGCGCAGCGTCGGCCACCCGAACGCCTTGGCCAGCCGTTCGGCGAGCCGGGACTTGCCCGACCCGGACGGGCCGGCGAGCACGATCACGCGGGCACGGGAGGTCATGGGGGTCGAGTCTGCCGTACCCTGCCCGGCATGGGTGAGGGGACGCGGCCGCGACGCCGCTGGATCAAGATCACGCTGCTGTCGCTGCTCGCGCTCGTCGTGGTCGGTGCGGCCGGCTTCTTCACGTTCGCGCCGCGCATCGTCGAGAACGGCATGAACCGGATCGATCCGGCCGAGCTGCCCGAGGTCAGTGCCTCGACCCAGGAGCTGCACGACTCGCTCGAGATCATCGACATGCACTCCGACACCCTCATGTGGGACCGCGACATCCTCGACCGCTCCGACCGCGGGCACATGGACCTGCCGCGGCTCGAGGACGGCAATGTCGCGCTCCAGGTGTTCTCGTCGGTGTCGAAGTCGCCCAAGGGCCAGAACTACGACAGCAACACCGACGAGACCGACAACATCACGCTCCTCACCATCGCCCAGCTCCAGCCGCCGCGCACCTGGCGCTCGCTGCTCCAGCGCTCGCTGTACCACGCCGAGAAGCTGCGCGACGCCGCCGAGGACTCCGACGGCGCCCTGCGCCTGATCCGCACCCGCGAGGACGTCGACGGCCTGATCGCCGACCGCGAGGACGGCAAGAAGGTCACCGGCGCGCTCTTCTCGGTCGAGGGCCTGCAGAACCTCGAGGGCGACTTCGGCAACCTCGACAAGCTCTACGACGCCGGCATGCGCATGGCCGGCTTCACCCACTTCTTCGACAACGAGGTCGCCGGCTCCATGCACGGCGTCGACAAGGGCGGCCTGACCGACCTCGGCCGCCGCGTCCTCGCCGAGATGGAGCGCCGCGGCATCATCGTCGACATCGCCCACGCCAGCCACGACGCGGTCGCCGAGATGCTCGACCTCGCGACCAAGCCCGTCGTCCTCAGCCACGGCGGCGTCCAGGCCACCTGCAAGGTCAACCGCAACCTCACCGACGAGGAGATCCGCGGCGTCGCCGCCACCGGTGGGGTCGTCGGCGTCGGCTACTGGGACGCCGCGGTGTGCGACCTCACCACCCAGGCCGTCGTCGACGCCATCGACCACGTCGTCAAGATCGGCGGCATCGAGACCGCCGCGCTCGGCAGCGACTACGACGGCGCGACCACGGTCGGCTGGGACACCTCGCACCTCGCCGCGATCACCCAGGAGCTCGTCGACCGTGGGTACGACGACGTCGAGATCGCCGCGATCATGGGCGGCAACACACTGCGGGTGCTGCGGGCGACGCTGCCCGAGTAGGCCTCAGGCGCGCAGCGCCGCGTCGAGCGCGGCCAGGAGCACCGCCGGCCGGCTCGGCCCGACGTGCGCCGGGGGATAGCGGCGCAGCACGTCGACCACGACCGGCATCGCGCGCGCCCGGGCGGCCGCGGCCTCGACCGCGGCGAGACCGGCGTCGGGATCGTCGCCGGCGGTGAGCTCGGCGATCCGGGCGGCGTTGGCCGCCGCGCGCAGGATGTGGCCCACCTGGTGGGACTTCGCGATCGGGTGCAGGTACGCCGCCGAGGCGGCGTCGCCCGCGGCCTGGGCGGCGAGCCGGGCGGTCTCGGTGGGCGCGACGGCGGCGGCCCGGTGGGCGTCGAGCGAGGTGACCCGCTGGAGCATGGTCCGGGGCGCGCCGTCGACGAAGACCCGGGCCGCGTCGAGCGCCGCGCCCGGGCGGGGGTCGTCGGGGCAGGCCGCGGTGAAGACGGGCAGCACCGCGGTGGCCGCGTCGGCGGCGTAGCGGGCGACGGCCCGGAGCTCGTCGAGCGTCAGCGCGAAGTCGCCGCCGCTCGCCGTGCTGGTCATCGTCCCGGCCGCCGCCGTACCCGGCTCAGATCCCGATCGGGTGCCAGACCGTCTTGGCCTCGACGAACGCGGTCATCGCCGACAGCTCGGGCTCCGCGGCCCAGTCGGGCTCCTCGGCCGGCGCTCGGCGTACGCGCTTGAGGTTGTCGGCCGCCGCGACCTCGAGCGAGGTGGCCAGCTCGTCGTCGCCGGCGACGCCGCCGAGGTCGATCGCGTTGACGTCCATGTGGGCGGCGAGCCACGGGCCGAGAGTGGCCGCGTCGCCGGTGAGGATGTTGACCACACCGCCGGGCACGTCGGAGGTGGCGAGCACCTCGGAGAACGTGATCGCCGGGAGGGGGCGCCCGTAGGAGGAGACGACCACCGCGACGTTGCCGGTCACGATGACCGGCGCGACCACGGAGACCAGGCCGAGCAGCGAGGACTCCTGGGGGGCCAGGACGCCGACGACACCGGTCGGCTCGGGCGCGGTGTGGTTGAAGAACGGGCCGGCGACCGGGTTGGCGTTGCCGATCACCTGGGCGAGCTTGTCGGCCCATCCGGCGTACCAGACGAGGCGGTCGACGGCGGCGTCCACCTGGGCGCGGGCCGCGGCGGCGGAGACGCCCTCGGACTGGCGCACGGCGTCCTCGAACTGGGGGCGCCGGTCCTCCATGACCTCGGCGATGCGGTAGACGATCTGGCCGCGGTTGTAGGCCGTGCGCGCCGACCAGGACCCGAAGGCCTTGCGGGCGGCGACGACGGCGTCGCGGACGTCCTTGCGGGAGGCGAGGGCGGCGTTGGCCACGAACTTCCCCTTGCTGTCGGTGACCTCGTAGGAGTGGCCCGACTCCGAGCGGGGGAAGGCCCCGCCGATGTAGAGCTTGTAGGTCTTCCGTACGTCGATGCGCGCCATCAGGCGTCCGCTCCCTTCAGGTACGCGGCGAGACCCTGGCGGCCGCCCTCGCGGCCGTAGCCGGACTCCTTGTAGCCACCGAACGGGCTGGCCGGGTCGAACTTGTTGAAGGTGTTGGCCCACACCACGCCGGCCCGCAGCTGCGAGGCCATGTGCAGGATGCGCGAGCCCTTCTCGGTCCACACGCCGGCGGAGAGGCCGTAGGGCGTGTTGTTGGCCTTCTCGACGGCCTCGGCCGGGGTGCGGAAGGTGAGCACCGAGAGGACCGGTCCGAAGACCTCCTCGCGGGCGATCCGGTGGGCCTGGGTGACGCCGGTGAAGATCGTCGGCGGGAACCAGAAGCCGGACGAGGGCAGGTCGCACGAGGGCGCCCAGCGCTCGGCACCCTCGGCCTCGCCGATCTCGGACAGCTCGCGGATCCGGTCGAGCTGCTCGCGCGAGTTGATCGCGCCGATGTCGGTGTTCTTGTCGAGCGGGTCGCCCACGCGCAGGGTGCCCATGCGCCGCTTGAGCCGGCTGAGCACCTCGTCGGCCACGGACTCCTGGACGAGCAGGCGCGAGCCGGCGCAGCAGACGTGGCCCTGGTTGAAGAAGATGCCGCCCACGATGCCCTCGACCGCCTGGTCGATGGCCGCGTCGTCGAAGACGATGTTGGCGGCCTTGCCGCCCAGCTCGAGGGTGACCTTCTTGTCGGTGCCGGCGACCGCGCGGGCGATGGCCTTGCCGACGTCGGTGGAGCCGGTGAACGCGACCTTGTCGACGTCGGGGTGCCCGACGACGGCCTGACCGGTCGCGCCCGCGCCGGTCACGATGTTGACCACGCCCGGCGGGAGGTCGGCCTGCTGGCAGATCTCCGCGAACAGCAGCGCCGTCAGCGGCGTGGTCTCGGCCGGCTTGAGGACGACGGTGTTGCCGCACGCCAGCGCCGGGGCGACCTTCCACGCCAGCATGAGCAGCGGGAAGTTCCACGGGATGACCTGGCCCGCGACGCCCAGCGGCTGCGGGTTCGGGCCGAGGCCGGCGTGGTCGAGCTTGTCGGCCCAGCCGGCGTAGTAGAAGAAGTGCGCGGCGACGATCGGGACGTCGACGTCGCGGCTCTCCTTGATCGGCTTGCCGTTGTCGATCGACTCGAGGACGGCGAGCTCGCGGCCGCGCTCCTGGAGGATCCGGGCGATCCGGAAGAGGTACTTGGCCCGCTCCTTGCCCGACATCCGCGACCAGCCGCGGAAGGCGCGGCGGGCGGCCTTGACGGCCAGGTCGACGTCGGCGTCGGAGGCCTCGGCGATCTCGGCGAGCGTCTCCTCGGTGGCCGGGTTGATCGTCTTGAACGACGCCCCCCGGCCGTCGACGAACTCACCGTCGATGAAGAGGCCGTAGGACGGCTTGATGTCGACGATGCTCCGCGACTCCGGAGCCGGTGCGTACTCGAAACCCATGTCGTGATCCCTCAGTCCAGGGTGAAGTAGTCGGGACCGCTGTAGCGGCCGGTGGTCATCTTGGTGCGCTGCATGAGCAGGTCGTTGAGCAGCGTCGAGGCCCCGAACCGGAACCAGTCGGGATCGAGCCAGTCGTCGCCGGCGATCTCGTTGACCATCACGAGGTACTTGATCGCGTCCTTGGTGGTGCGGATGCCACCGGCCGGCTTGACGCCGATCTGGACGCCGGTCGCCTCGCGGAAGTCGCGCACGGCCTCGAGCATCACCAGCGTGACGGGCAGTGTCGCGGCCGGCTGCACCTTGCCGGTGGAGGTCTTGATGAAGTCGGCGCCGGCCAGCATCGCCAGCCACGAGGCACGTCGTACGTTGTCGAGGGTCTGGAGCTCGCCGGTCTCGAAGATCACCTTGAGGTGGGCGTGCGACCCGTCGGGGCGGACGCAGGCCTCGCGCGTCGCGACGATCTCGTCGAAGACCTGGAGGTAGTGCCCGGCCAGGAAGGCGCCACGGTCGATCACCATGTCGATCTCGTCGGCCCCCTGGGCGACCGCGTCGCGCGTGTCGGCGAGCTTGACGTCCATCGACGCCCGCCCGCTCGGGAACGCCGTCGCGACGGCCGCCACGTTGACCGCGTCGCCGACGATGGCCTTGACCTCGCCGACCAGGTCGCCGTACACGCAGACGGCGGCAACCGACGGGCAGGACGGGTCGGCCGGGTCGGGACGCAGCGCCTTGTTGGCGAGCGCACGGACCTTGCCGGGGGTGTCCTGACCCTCGAGCGTGGTGAGGTCGACCATCCGGATCGCGAGGTCGAGCGCCCACGCCTTGGCGGTGGTCTTGATCGAGCGGGTCCCGAGCCCGGCGGCACGCGCCTCGGCTCCGACCTGGTCGACGCCGGGCAGGCCGTGGAGGAACCGGCGCAGCGTCGCGTCGCTGGTGGTGACGTCGGCGTAGGCCGCGAGTCCCGGTGCGGGACCGGTGGGGGCGGAGGTCGGCATCTGCCCAGCATAGAGTTGGTTGCTGTGCAGAACGAAGGTGTCGAGAAGGTCGAGCGCTACAGCTCGGGTGGGCGGGGCACGGGCGTGGTCGGCCTGGTCATCGTGGCGGCCGTCGCGCTCTACGGCATCCTCGACCGAGGCGCGGACTACCAGGCGTGGTTCATCGCGCTCTGCGTGCTCTTCGCGGCCCTGCTCTGGGCGATCCTGCTGCGTCCGGCACTCGTGCTCCACGACGACGAGATCGAGCTGCGCAACATCCTCAAGGACCGCTGGATCCCCTATGCCCGGATCACCGAGATCAAGATCGACCAGATGACCGTCGTCCACACCGAGGACGACAAGTACATCGGCGCGGGCTTCGGCCGGAGCCGGCGGATGATCCGGCGCGACGGCACCAGCGGCGGGACCGCCGGTCTGGACCTCAACGGCCGCTTCGAGTCCGGCTTCGCCGCCGACCCGCCCGACGAGCGCCGCTCGATCGGCTGGCTCGTCCAGGACAAGGTGCAGCGGCGCGCGGCCAACGCCCGCGACCTCGGCGCCGACCCCGGCCCGGTCCGGGCGACCTGGTCGTGGCCCGTGGTCGCCCTGCTGGGGGGACTGGCGCTCGTGACGCTGGTGCTCAGGCTGGTCGGCTGAGCCGACCGCTCGCTCGTCCGTCTCGTCTACGGTGGCGACGTGGTTCTCGGGGGACCTGAGCGGTTCAGCTCGGGTGGCAGAGGTGTCGGCGTCGTCGGACTCGTGGTGGCGGCCGTCTTCGTCGCCGTCGGCCTGCTGCGCGAGGGGGACGGACGGCTCCCACCGTGGCTGCTCGCAGCCGGCGCGCTGTTCGGCGTGCTGAGCTGGTCGGTCCTGGTCCGGCCGTCCGTGGTGCTGCATCCCGAGCACCTGGAGCTGCGCAACGTCCTGCGCGACACCACCATCCCCTACGGCCGGATCGCCGAGGTCCGGGTCGAGCACGTGACCGTGGTCGAGGCCGGAGGCCGCCGGTACCTCGGTACCGGCCTGGGCCGTGCCCGGCGCTCGCTCCGGCGCGAGGGGGCCGGGGCCGGCGACGGCTCCGCGGTCGACGTCCTGGCGCGGTTCGGCTCAGCGTTCGATGCCTCCGACCGGGATCACACGTCGATCGGCGGTCTGGTCCAGACCAAGATCCAGCACCGGGTCTGGCAGGCGGAGGGCACGGTCGGCGAGCCCGGAGCGGTGCGGCAGCGGTGGGCGTGGCCCGAGCTCACGCTCCTCGGGGCGCTCGCCGTCGCGACCGTCGTGCTGGCCCTCGCGGGCTGACGGTTTCGCCCCGTTCGTAGGCTGCACCCCATGCAGACCCGTGCCCGGCTCGCCGCCGCTGCCCTCGTGTCCCTGTCGGTGCTCGCCCTGAGCGCGTGCGGCGACTCCGGCGACGACAAGGCGTCCGACAACTCATCGGCCGCTCCGTCGACCACACCGTCGGACGACGCGCCGGCCGCCACGGGGCAGGAGTGCACGGTGGACGACATCGAGGTCACCGGTGAGTTCGGCGCGACGCCGACGATCACCATCCCCGACGACTGCACGCCGCCGACCACGCTGCTGAGCAAGGACCTCGTCGCGGGGAGCGGCCCGGCGGCCAAGGAGGGCGACACGGTCGAGACGAACTACCACCTGGTGACCTGGTCCAACAAGCAGGTGCTCGACAGCTCGTTCTCGCGCGGCCAGACGTTCCCGCTCGAGAACCTGGGCAACGCGCCGGTCATCGACGGCTGGAACCAGGGTCTGATCGGCGTCCAGAAGGGCACCCGGCGGCTGCTGGTCGTCCCGCCGGACCTGGGCTACGGCGAGGGCGGCAACGGCGTCGCGCCGAACGAGACCCTCGTCTTCGTCGTCGACGCGGTCTCGATCAGCTGACCCGCGGCGCGCCCTAGATCCCGGCAGCCGCCGCGATGTCGGCGCGCAGTGCGGTGAGCCGGGTGGCGGCCTCGGCGCGCGCGGTGGCGACGTCCCCCTCGGCCACCGGTACGACGACCTCGAGGTAGCACTTGAGCTTGGGCTCGGTCCCGCTCGGCCGTACGACGACCCGGCTGCCGTCCGCGGTCCGGTAGCGCAGCCCGTCGGTGGGCGGCAGGTCGGGCGATCCGGCGCTCAGGTCGTCGGCCGCGGTGACCGGTGAGCCGCCGAGGGTGGCCGGCGGGGTGTCGCGCAGGCGGCCCATGGCGGCGCCGATCTCGGCGAGGTCGGTGACCCGGACCGACAGCTGGTCGGTGGCGTGGAGGCCGTAGGTGACGGCGATGTCGTCGAGCAGGTCGAGCAGCGAGCGGCCGTCGGCCTTGGCCTGCGCGGCGATCTCGCAGAGCAGGAGGGCCGCGGAGACGCCGTCCTTGTCGGCGACGTTGGCCGGGTCGACGCAGTAGCCGAGCGCCTCCTCGTACCCGAAGACCAGCTCGGGCAGGCGGCCGATCCACTTGAAGCCGGTGAGCGTCTCGGCGTACCGCTGCCCGTGGGCGGCGGCCATCGTGCCCAGCAGCGACGACGACACGATCGAGGTCGCGTAGACGCCGGTGCGACCGGTGCGCAGCAGGTGGTCGGCGAGCAGGGCGCCGACCTCGTCGCCGCGCAGCATCCGCCACCCCCCCGGCCCCGGTACGGCGGCCGCGCAGCGGTCCGCGTCCGGGTCGTTGGCCACGACGAGGTCGGCGTGGACCTTCTCGGCGAGGGCGATCGCGCGGTCGATGGCGCCCGGCTCCTCGGGGTTGGGGAAGGCGACCGTCGGGAAGTCCGGGTCGGGCAGCTCCTGCTCGGTCACCACGGCCGGCGCGGCGAAGCCGGCCGTCTCCAGGACGAGCGGCAGCACGCCGCCGCCGACCCCGTGCAGGGGCGTGTAGACGATGGCGAGGTCGCGCGGACCGTCGGCGGCCACGCCGGCGACGGTGTCGAGGTAGGCGTCGACGATGCTGTCGTCGAGCACCCGGCCGGAGGTCGTCTCCAGCCTGGGTCGGGGCACAGAGGCGAGCGAGCCGACGGCCGCGATCGCGGCGGCGATGCCGCTGTCGGCGGGCGGCACGATCTGGCTGCCGTCGCCGAGGTAGACCTTGTAGCCGTTGTCCTGCGGCGGGTTGTGGCTCGCGGTGACCATGACTCCGGCCGCGCACCCGAGCTCCCGGATCGCGAACGCCAGCAGCGGCGTCGGCAGCGGCCGGGGGAGGAGGAGCGGCACCAGCCCGGCGCCGGCCATCACCTCCGCGGTGTCGCGGGCGAAGACGTCGGAGTTGTGGCGGGCGTCGTACCCGATGACGACGGGGGTGCCCGGCGGCGTCCCCTCCGCGAGGAGGTACGCCGCCAGGCCCGCTGCCGCCCGGATCACGACGACCCGGTTCATCCGGTTGGGCCCGGCCCCGAGCGCGCCGCGCAGGCCCGCCGTACCGAACTCGAGGGTGCCGCGGAACCGGTCGGCCAGGTCGGCCCTCGCCTCCTCGTCCAGCCCGTCCTCGACGGCCGAGATGATGCCGGAGAGCTCGACGCGGGTGTCCTCGTCGGGATCCTCGTCCCGCCAGGCCAGGGCGCGGGCGATGAGGAGGTCGGTGTCAGGCGTGGTCACCGGGACACGGTAGCGGCCGGTCAGCCGTCGATGGTGCTCATGTCGCCGTAGCGCTCGCCCGCGACGGCGTCGCGCGGGACCGCCGCGTCGAGGGCCGCGAGGTCCTCGGCGCTGAGCGTCACCTCGCGGGCGCCGGCGTTCTCCTCGAGGTAGGCGACCCGCTTGGTGCCGGGGATCGGCGCCACGTCGTCGCCCTGGGCGAGCACCCAGGCGAGCGCGAGCTGGCCGGGCGTGCAGCCGTGCCGGTCCGCGAGGGCGCGGACCTGGTCGACGAGCCCGAGGTTGGTGGCGAGGTTGTCGCCCTGGAACCGCGGGAAGTACGCCGAGGAGCGGCTGTCGCCCGCCCCGAAGCCGTCGGCGCCGACGGTGCCGGTGAGGATGCCGCGTCCGAGCGGGGAGTACGGGACCAGTCCGATGCCGAGCTCGCGCACGGTCGGGAGGATCTCGTCCTCGAGGTCGCGGGTGAAGAGCGAGTACTCCGTCTGGAGCGCGGTGATCGGGTGCACCGCGTGGGCACGGCGGATCGTGTCGGCCGAGGCCTCGGACAGCCCGAGGTGGCGCACCTTGCCGGCCTCGACGAGCTCCTTCATGGCGCCGACGGTCTCCTCGATGGGGACGTTCTGGTCGACGCGGTGCTGGTAGTAGAGGTCGATGTGGTCGACCCCGAGCCGCTGGAGCGAGGCGTCGCAGGCGGCGCGCACGTACTCCGGGCTGCCGTTGATGCCGCGCCGCTCGCCGTCGGGCGCGCGGTCGACGCCGAACTTGGTCGCGAGCTGGACCTCGTCGCGCCGGCCGGCGATCGCCTTGCCGACGAGCTGCTCGTTGGTGAAGGGGCCGTACATGTCGGCGGTGTCGAGGAAGGTGATCCCGAGGTCGAGCGCGCGGTGGATGGTCGCGATGCCGCCGGCCTCGTCGGGGGTGCCGTAGAAGTCGGACATGCCCATGCAGCCGAGGCCGAGGGCGGAGACCGTGAGGGAGGACGTCGTACCGAGGGTGCGGGTCGAGTTCGTCATGACGGACAGCCAACCCCTTGGAGTGCGCTCCAGGTCAAGCGCTGCGCTCCAGGACGCAGTCGGTGTAGAGGTCGATCTTGTGCTCGATGGCCGCGAGGTGCGCGGTCACCTCGGCGAGCTGGCGCAGCACCTGGTCGCGGTGCGCGTGGAGGAGGGCGAGCCGGTCCTCCTCGTTGCCGGTGCCGGCGCGGACCAGGTCGGCATAGCGGCGTACGTCGCGGATGGGCATGCCGGTCGAGCGCAGCCGGGTGACCAGCTCGATCCAGCGCAGGTCGTCGTTCTCGTAGCGGCGGTGGCCGCCGGAGGCGCGGGGGACCGGCCGCAGGAGCAGGCCGTCCTTCTCGTAGTAGCGCAGTGTGTCGGTGGTGAGGCCGAGGGTCGTGGCGGCCTCGGCGATGGGGAGTCCCGTGCTCGGCATGGGTCCCAGTGTGGCGCGGCGGTCATGATGGAGGGATGCTCCGCTCGTTCGAGTTCGCCGACACCTGGGAGGTGCCCGCGCCCCCGGAGACGGTGGCGGCCGTGCTCACCGACCTCGCGGAGTACCCGCGCTGGTGGCCGCAGGTCCGGGCGGTGGCCAGCCTGGGCCCCGAGACGGCGTGGGTGCGGTGTCGCTCGGCGCTGCCGTACACGCTCGACCTGGTCCTCGACGCGGTCAGCCGTACGCCGCCCGTGGTCGAGGTCGCCGTGAGCGGGGACCTCGAGGGGTTCGCGCGGTTCACCCTGGTGCCGGTCGCGGGTGGGACCCGGCTCGACTTCCGCCAGGAGGTGACGGTGCGCGGGGCGCTCGCCCTGGCGTCGTACGCCAGGCGGGCGGTGCTGGTGTGGAACCACCAGCGGATGATGGCCGGGTGCCGGGCGGGACTGGCCGCCCGGCTCCGGGACATCTCGGGTCAGGCGGCGCGGTAGCGGTCGATGTCGCGACCGAGCTCGTCGAAGACGGCCTGGTTGAGCGCGAAGGCGACCTTGACCTCGTCGACGACCGCGGCGACCTGCTCGGGGGAGAGGTCCAGGCCGTCGAGGCGGGCGCGGTAGGCGTCCTTGTAGGGCTTGGGCTTCGGGATCTCGGCGAAGTCGTAGAACGCGACGCCGACGCCCTCGGGCAGGCCGTAGGTGCGGCTGAGGATCCGGCCGATGGCCTGGCCGCCGGACAGGTCGCCCAGGTAGCGGGTGTAGTGGTGGGCGAGCAGCGCGCCGCCCAGGTCGTCGCGCTCGGCCGCGGCGCGCAGGCGCGCGACGTAGGCGTCGGTGGCGGCGGAGACCACGGTGGCCGGGTCGGTGTCGGGCGCCCAGTGCTGCAGGTCGGCGTCGATGGCGGCGAGGCGCTCGAGCGCGGCGTCGTGGACGGCGGCGACGGCGGGGGCGTCGGCGCGCTCGCGGACGACGTCCTCCATCGCGGCGTAGACGCGGCGCAGGCGCAGCAGGAGGGCGGCGTAGGCCTCGGTGGTCAGGCGGCCCTCGAGCAGCTCGGCCATGTAGGTCGAGCCCTCGGCCGCCTCGTGCTCGGACCGCGAGCCCTCGCGCATGGCGGTCGAGAGGGTGAGGTCCTCGTCGCGGACGGTGGTGGCCACGGACATGGCTCGGGCTCCTCGGAGATCGGGGTCGGAGAATGCTTCTTGACCAAGTGTCAGAAACATGTCGACATCTTGTCAATACCTCGGGCGCACTTTTTCTTAGGTAAGCCTAACTGAGTGCGCGAAGAGCCGGGGTCAGTCGCGGTGACCGAGGCCGCGGAGCACGAACTCCTCGACCGCGGCGAGGGGCAGCTGGCGGGTCGCCAGGGCCGCGTGGAGCAGGGACATCGCGGCCTTGCGGTCGGTGACCTGGAAGGCCCCCTGGGCGATGCCCTCGTCGAGGATCTCCTCGAGCACCTCCTCGACCGCGGCGACGTGGTCGTGGATCTGCTCCATCGCCTCCTCGGAGAGGAGGTGGTAGAGGATCCCGCCCATCCCGGTGTGGAACTGCTGGCCGGCCTGGAGCTGGTGGCGCAGGTAGACCCGGATCTTGGCGACCGGGTCGGGGACCAGGTCGAGGTCGCGCCGCAGGTCGGCGAGGTAGTGGACGGTCTCCTCGGTCGCGAAGGCGACCACGACCGCCTCCTTGTCGCGGAAGTGGTGGTAGATCGCCGTCCGCCCGATCCCCGCCCGTGCGGCGATCTGGGCCATCGTGATCGCGTCGAAGCTGCGCTCGTCCATCAGGGCCCCGAAGGCATCGAAGATCCGGCGGCGCACCAGGTCACGATGGGCGGGGAGAGTCTCGGCGGCGATCTTCGGCACGGTCAGATTCTAGGCTTCCGGGAGCAGGGGCAGAGGTGGGGACACGACGGGGCCGGCGGTCCGGTCGGGACCGCCGGCCCCGTCGTCAGGGGCGATCAGCGACGCTTGGCGGTGACCTTGGCCTTGCTGCTCGCGCCGGTCAGCTGGCTGTCACCGGCATAGGTGACGGCGAGCTGGTACTTGCCGGCCTTGAGCTTCGGGGCCTTCAGCGTGACGACGCCCTTGCTCAGCGTGCCCGTCAGGGTGCGGACCTTCTTGCCCTTGGCGTTCTTGATCACCACGGTGACCTTGCCGGTGGCGGTGATCCCGGGCGCGGTGACGCTGACCTTGAGCTTGCCGGCCTTGCGGGCCGTCGGCTTCTTGGTCCACGCGGCGCTGACCCGCGAGGCGACCTTGGCGACGTCGAGGGTCGTGGTGGACGTCGCGGACTCGACCGTGCCGTCGCTGGTGTAGCTCGCCACCAGCGCGTAGCGGCCCGGAGCCAGCTTGGGCAGCGTCACCGCGGCGGCGCCGTCCTGGAGCTGGGCCGAGGTGGTCGTGACGACGGTGCCGTTGGCGCGCTTGACCTGGAGCTGGACGTCACCGGTGGCGGTCTGCGTCGAGTTCACCTTGAGCCGGGCCGTGCCGGTCGCCGCCGGCGTGGGCTTCTTGGTGACCTGGGTGGTGACCGAGGCCGGCCCGTCGGCGAAGGTGATCGGCGTGTAGGTCTCGTACGACGCGGCGACACCGCCGCTGCCCGCGTAGGTGTAGATGCCGTAGTTGGTCAGCGACGGGTCGGTCGCCGCGGCGTCGATGGCCGCCTTGTCGACGATCAGCGTCGCGGTGAAGCTGCCGTTCGGCGACAGGACGATCCCGCCGGCGGCCGGACCACCGATCGTGGCCAGGTCCTCAGCCAGGACGGCGTACTTGTTGTTTCCGTTCTTGCGTGCGCTGGACGGCGCGCCCTGCGACGGGCGCCAGGTGGTGGCGTACTTGCCGAAGGCGATGTAGGTGCCTGCGGGCTTGCCGGCGAGCGGCGGGCGGGTTCCGGTGGCCAGGCTCGGGTCGAAGCCCGTGCCGGTCACGGTGACCTCGTGCGCCCCCGAGGGGAGCAGCGTGGTCTTGGAGACCTGGACGGCCGGCGGGCCGACCTTGGTCCAGCTGATGTCCAGCGGGAGCGTGGGCTTCTTCGCGTCGGCCGCGCCGCCCGAGGAGTACCAGTAGGGGCCACCGCCGGTGGTCTGCACGAAGTCGACGAACGACTGCGGGAACGAGCCCCAGTCGGCGCCCGTGCGGACCTGGGCGGTCGCGCCGGCCGGCGCGGTGTACTCGACGCCGCGGTAGGCCGGCGTGGTGGTGAGACCGAGGTCCTCGACGTCGACCCCGGTCAGGGTCGCGAGGGTGACCTCGGTGGCCGGCAGGTCGACCCACTTGGTCTGGTCTTCCATGTCGGTGCCGTAGCCGTCGAGGGTCGCGGTGACCTCGCCGGAGCCGTCGGCGTTAACGGTCAGCTCGGGGTCGGAGACGTAGAAGAACGTCATGCCCGAGTAGTAGACGACCGTGGCGTCGCCGTCCCACTGCACGGAGGCGGTGTTGGCGGCGGCGTCGACCCGGCCGGTGCCGTTGCGGAAGACCAGCTGGGTCTCGGCGAACACGTTGCTGCTCGCGGGCGAGGTCGAGGCGCCGGCGGAGTTCTGGCGGGTGCCGTCGAACGTGGTCGGGGCGTAGCCGCCGCCGGCCTGGAGGTCCTCGACGGTGACGTTGCCGGCGTGGTTGGTCCAGCCGGCGGGCTTGTTGTTGCTCCACGTCGCGCCCTGGTCGGCGGTCTTGAGCGTCACGCCACCGACGGTGGGGTCACCCAGCTTGCCGGCCGAGAAGAGGTTCCAGGTGCCGGGGGCGAAGCCGGCGTTGTTGGACTCGTTGGACACGCCCCAGCGGAGGGTGGCGTTCTCGACGAGCACACCGGTGGCCGCGTGCGCGGCAGGTGCGGTCGCGACACCGAGGACACTGAGCCCGGCGGCGGTGAGGGCGGCGGCGGCGATCCCCGCGATGCCTCTACGGACGGTCTTCATCGGGTTCCTTTCAGGCGGTTCATGAAGGGGGTGGACAGGGTGATCCCGGCTGCTCCGAGGAGCAGGAGGATCCCGAGAGCCCACTCCCAGGCCGTGCCGTCCTGAACGGGACGGTCGGTCGAGGTGGGGGCGGAGGTGAGGGCGTAGGCGATCGGCGGCTCGTAGGCGGCCGGGTTCGCCGTACCCGCGTCGGGGGTGGTGGCGCCGGTGCCGAAGGCGTTGCCCGGCAGGGCCGGGCTGCTCGGCTGGTCGACCGGCAGGGAGGGGCCCGGAGGCTGGACCGGCGGCGGGTTCTGGCCGGGCTGGTTGGTCGGCTGCGGCTTGGGGACCGTCGGGGTGGCCGGGGGCTTCTCGGGGACGATCGCGGTCTTGGCGTCCCAGCTGACGGTGATCGGCTTGGCGACCTTGAACTCGTCGGTGCTGCCCCCGGAGGAGAACCAGTACGCCGCGGAGCCGGCCTTCTCGAGGAACCGCAGGAAGCTGGTCGGGAAGGCACCCCAGTGGGCGCCGCTCGTCGACTGCGCCGAGCCGTCGGCGGGCTTGAAGGGCACCTTGAGGTACTTGGCGACGGCGGTGAAGCCCTTCTCCGCCGCCAGCTGGGGAGCGCCCACGCCCTGGAGGTCGACCAGCGTGACCGGGGTGGCGGGGACCGGCGACCACTTGGTCATGTCCTCCATCGAGCTGGCGAACCCGGACGCCGTCGCGGTGATCGACGCGGTGCCCTGGGCCAGGTCGACCCTGAGCACCGGGTTGCTGAGGGTGAAGAAGGTCATCCCGGAGTAGTAGAAGAGCGTGAACGAGCCGGTCCAGGTGATCGTCGCGGTGCCGGCAGCGGGGTCGACCTCGCCCTTGCCGCCGGAGATGACGACCTGGTGGTTGCTGAAGGTCCCCGCGGTCGGGCTGCCCAGCGTGGTGGTGTCATCGGCGGCGGTCTTGAGGCCGGCGTAGTCGGCCAGGCGGGGACCGCGGGTGGTGTTCTTCTCGATCCGGACGTTGCCGGAGCGGGCCAGCCAGGCGACCGCCTTGGTGGTCGGCCAGCGGCCGGCGGTGTCGAGGGTCTGGCCGCCGCGGCCCGGGTCGGGGGCCTTGCCCGCGGAGAGGAAGTTGAACGTGCCCGGGGCGTGGGCGCGGTTGTTGCTCTCGTCGTTGACGCCCCAGCGGAAGACGGCGTCCGTGACGGCGAACGCGGTGTCGTCGTCGGTGGGCTGCTCGGTGGGCTGCTCGGAGGGCTGCTCGGTCGCGGTCTCGGTGGCGGTCTCGGTGGCAGCGGGGGTGCTCGGGCCGTCAGTGGGCTCCCCGTCGGCGACGGCGGGCAGGCCGAGCCCGGCGACGAGCAGCAGGGCGGCGGCGAGCAGCCCGGCCAGGGCCGTCAGGACGTGGTGGCGCCGGCTCATGCGGTCACCGCCGACCGGCCGCGGCGGCGCAGCAGCAGGCGCAGCGCCAGGCCGAGCAGGGCGAGGGCGAAGACGCCGACCGCGACGAGCAGGAAGATCCGGCCCGCGCCGAGGCCGTCGTCGTCGGCGTCGTCGGTGGTGGCCGCGGCGGGGGTGGTCGCGTCGTCCGCCGGCCGTACGGCGAACCGCTCGGTCGTCGTCCCGCCCGAGGCTGCGCCGGTCAGCCGGAGCTCGTGGGTGCCGGAGGTGAGGGTCCGGGGGAGCGGGAGGATGCCGGCGACCTCGCCGGAGGGGCCGGCGACCATCGGGCCGATCCCGGCGACGCCGTCGTCGAGGACGCCGAGGACCTGCTCGCCGGGACGGAACCCGGTCGCGGTGAAGGCGAGGGTGTTGCCGACCTTGGCGGTGAGCCGGTCGGTGGTGAGCTTGGGGGTGACCTTGCCGGTGCCGGTGGGCGTCTTCGCGGGGTTCGCGGTGCCGGTCTCGCCGGTGCTGCCGCCGGTGCTGCCGCCGTTGGTGGCGTTGTCCCCGGTGCCGGTACCGCCCGTGGTGGCACCGTTGTCGGCGGTGCCGGTTCCGCCGGTCGGAGCACTGTCGTAGACGTTGGTGAACCGGACGGGCGTGAAGCTCTCGTTGGCGCGGTTCTTCACGCCGTGGGCGCCGATGGTGATGATCCCGCAGGTGACCTTGGTGCAGTCGACGGTCGCGACCTTGCCGTTGCGGTCGACGCTCTGGAAGGTCGGCCCGGGCACGGTCATGGTGGTGCGGAAGCTGCCGTTGGCGGCGAGGGTCCCGTTGGCCTCACCGGCGGTGGAGCTGCCGGGGAAGGCGATGAAGCGCAGATAGCCCTGGTTGTTGGCGGCGTTCTCGGCGTCGGGGATGTAGCGGTAGTCCTTGCCGACCACGCCGCCGCGCGAGGGCTTCCAGGAGCCGCCGGAGGGGTCCTTGACCCAGCCGAACATGACGTAGACGCCGCCGAAGCCGCCCTTGACGACCTGGAAGCCGTTGCCGCGCACGGTCAGCGGGGTGCGGTAGCGGGAGTCGGCGGCGGCGGTGCCGCGGTCGTTGGTGACGGTGGTCCGGCCGGCGGCCGCGGCGGGCGCGGCGGTGGTGCCGGTCAGGCCGACGGCGAGGCCGGCGGCGAGCAGGGTGAGGGTGAGCAGCCGGGCGGCAAGGGAGTGCGGGGTCATGCGGTCTCCTCCCGCGTGATGAGGGCACGCCGGTCGGGGAGCACGAGGAGCTCGCCGGTCGCCGGGTGCGGCAGGACGTCGATGGGGTGGTCGTAGACGAGGCTCAGCAGGGGAGCGGTGAAGACCTCGGCGGGTGCGCCCTCGGCGGCGACCCGGCCGTGGTGGAGCAGGGCGACCCGGTCGGACCAGGCGGCGGCGAGGGTGAGGTCGTGCAGGACGACGACCACGGCGGCGCCGGCCGCGGCCTGGGTGCGGGCCTCGGCGAGGACCGCCTCCTGGTGGCCGATGTCGAGGGCGGCGGTCGGCTCGTCGAGGAGCAGGACGCCGGTGCGCTGGGCGAGGATGCGGGCGAACGACGTCCGCCCCTTCTCGCCGCCGGAGAGCAGGCCGAAGGGCTGCCCGGCCAGCCGCTCGATGTCGGCGGTGGCCATCGCCTCGGCGACCACGCGCTCGTCGTGGTCCTCCTCGGGACGGCCGCGCCAAGGGGAGCGGCCCATCCGGACGACGTCGATCGCCGGGAAGGGGAACGAGATCTTGTGCTCCTGGGTGAGCACGGCGCGGGTGCGGGCGAGGTCGCGCAGCTTCCACTGCTCCAGCGGGGTCCCGTCGAGGCGGACCTCGCCCTCGTCGGGCGTCTGGTCGCCGGCGAGCACCGAGAGCAGGGTGGACTTGCCGGCGCCGTTGGGGCCGACCAGCGCGAGTACCTCGCGGCGGCGTACCTCGAGGTCGACGGACTCCAGGATCGGCCGGCGGCCGTAGCTGAGCGAGACGCCGTGCGCCGACAGGACGGGGCTCATGCCCAGCCCCCCGACGTACGACGGGTGCGGCGCAGCAGCCAGAAGAAGAACGGCCCGCCCACCAGCGAGGTGAGCATGCCGAGCGGCAGGTCGGTGTAGGCGACGGCGGTGCGGGCGACCGTGTCGGCGCAGATGAGCACGAGCGCACCGGCCAGGAACGAGGCGATGAGCAGCGTGCGGTGGCCGGGGCCGGTCACCATCCGCACCAGGTGGGGGACGATGAGCCCGACGAAGGCGACGATGCCGCAGAAGCTGACCGCGGCGGCGGTGAGCAGCGCGACCACGACGATGAGCACGATCCGCAGGCCCTCGACGTTGACGCCGAGGTGACGCGCCGAGCGCTCACCGAGGGCGAGCAGGTCGAGGCTGCGGGCGCAGGCGAGGGCGATGACGACGCCGGCGACCGCGAGCGGCGCGACCACGACGACATAGGTCCACCGGCTGCCGTTGAGGCTGCCGAGCTGCCAGAACACGATGGACTCGCGGGCCTGGGTGTCGCCGAGGAACATCAGCAGCGCGAGCAGCGCGCCGGCCACGGCGTTGACCGCGATGCCGGTCAGCACGAGGGTGACCACCTCGGTGCGGCCGTCGGAGCGGGAGAGCGCGTAGACCAGGAGGGTCGTGGCGAGGCCGCCGATGAAGGCGCACACCGGGATCGACCAGTCGCCGGCGAACCGGAGGCTGAAGACGATCGCGACGCCCGCGGCGACCGCGGCGCCGGAGGAGACCCCGACGACGCTGGGCTCGGCGAGCGGGTTGCCGAAGACGCCCTGCATCGCGGCGCCCGCCACGGCGAGCGAGCCGCCGACGATGACGGCCATCGCGATCCGCGAGAAGCGGACGTTCCACAGCGTGTACTCGCCGTTGGGGTGGCTGGGCATCGGCCCGGCGTCGATGCCGAGGCGGTGCGCGATCGAGCCGAGGATCTCGCTGAGCGGGATCGTGAGCTGGCCCGAGCCGCCCGCGACCAGGATCGCGACGACGAGCGCGCCGACCAGGCCGGTGTAGAGCAGCGCGATCCGGCGCCGGCGGTGCCGGTCGAGGACGGCGGTGCCCCCGGCCACGCGGTCGGTGCCGGTCTCGGCGCGGTCGAGCGCCGGTCCGGGCACGGTCGCGGTCACGAACGGTCCTCGGCGGGCAGGCTCTCCGGCGCGTAGAGCGCCACGGCCAGCGCGTTGAGGACGTCGGCGGTGCGCGGCCCGTAGCTGAGGATCTGGGCGTCGTCCATCGCGATGACGCGGCGGTTCTCGCCGGCCGGGGTCTGGGCGAGCGCGGGGAACTGGTCGAGCAGGCCGTCGACGCCGCCGACGGAGTCGAGGCCCTTGCTCATCATCACCACGACGTCGGGCTGGGCCTTGATCAGGCCCTCGTCGTTGACCGGCTTCATGCCGTTCCAGCCGATCTCGCTGCTGACGTCGTAGCCGCCGACGGCGGTGATCAGCGCGTCCGCGCCGGAGCCGCGGCCGAACATGTAGTAGACGTTCGCCTGGCCGCGCACGTACAGGAAGATCATCCGCATCTGGCCGGTGACGTCCTGGGGAGCGACCTTCGCGATCTGCGCCTCGACGGCGTCGGCCTCCTTGACGATCCGCTCGCCGAGCTGCTTGCCCTGCTCGGGCACGCCGAGCGCGTCGGCGACCTGCCCGGTGAGCTCGGCGAGGTTGTCGAGGCTGCGCTCGGCGTCGACGACGACCACCGGGATGCCGGCGTCGCGGACCTGGAGGACGACGTCCCACGGGCCCAGCGAGGTGTCGGTGATGAGCACGGTCGGGTCGAGCCCGAGGATCGCCTCGGCGTTGAGCTCGTGGCCGTTCTGGGTGACCAGCGGCCGGTCCTCGATCTCGTCGTACGCCGAGGAGACGTCGCGGCCCACGATGCTGTCGCCCAGGCCGAGCTCGAAGACGGTCTGGGAGAGCGTGCCGTAGACGTCGAGCGCGAGGATCCGGCTGGCGTCCTTGACGGTGACCTTGGTGCCTTGTGCGTCGGTGACGGTGACCGGCAGCTGCGGGGTCGGGTCGTCCTCGACCGGGCGGATCTCCGGGCTCGGGAGGTTGATGTCGACCGGGCCCTGGTAGGCCTTCGGGTCCTTCAGCGTGGTGACGTCGGCGATCGAGGGGACCGCGGTACCGGGCCCCTCCTTGCCGTGCCCGCTCTGCTTCCCGTCGAGCACGGGACCGCAGGCGCTCAGCGCCAGGGCGGCGGCAGCGACGGCGGCCAGCGTGCGGAAGGGGCGGGTCGTCGGGGAAACCATGCGCTGCTCTTTGCTGTCAGAGTGTCAACATCTCGGGCGAAGGCGACCCTAACACAAGCTTAGGCTCACCTAATTACGTCCCGAGTATGTGCAGATCACGCGCGGGGAGCGCGGCGCGAGAAGCGGCCGAACGGATCTGACGGACCGTCAGGCAAGTGCTTGACGCCCGTGAGTAATTCGGTAAGGCTTACCTTACCTCGGACGCATCGGTGGACGCCAACTCGGTGGCGCCGGCGCACCGGGGAGAGGCCGCGCGGCACCAGGTGTCGCGACGGGGGACCGGGGCGCCGAACTTTCGCAGGGAACAGCGCCCCGGCCGGCCCCACGGCCTTCCACGGCCGCGCGTGTGCGCGGCCCGAAGAGGAATCGGCCCCAGGGCTGGTTCCGATCCTAGAGAAGGAGAAGAACCCATGAGGTCCACCCCCAACCGCCGTACGACGTCGCGTGCCCTCGCCCTCCTCGCGGCCACCGCCGCGGCGGGTGCGCTCAGCGTCTCCGCCACGGCCGCGCACGCCTCCGACACCAGCGACTCCGACAACGTCTCGCTCTCGCCGGCGTCGAGCAGCTACGCCAACCTCGCCACGGTCACCGTCTCGCAGTCCGGCCTGGCGGCGAGCACCGACTACACGGTGAGCGTCTGCGAGTACACGACCTACACCTTCCTGCCGCTGGTCAAGATCCCGGCGTGCGGCGAGAGCAACCAGGTCGACACCACGTCGAACGCCTCCGGCGTGCTGACCGTGACCGGCTTCCAGCTGCTGGCGAGCGACACCAACGCCCACGCCAACCTGTTCGGTCAGCCGGCCAACATCAACTGCAGCACCAAGCTGTGCGAGGTCGTCATCACCCCGACCCACGGGGGCGGCGGCAGCGGCTCCTACGCCGGCGACAGCGCCGAGTTCAACGTCTCCTGATGCCTGACCGGGCGGTGCGTGGGGCTCGGGCCCGCGCACCGTCCGGTGCCGTCGTCGCTCCCGACTCCCGAAGGTCCGCTCGCATGAAACGCCTTGTCCTCGCCCTGCTCGCCCTCGTCCTGCCGCTCGCCGGACTCAGCCTCGTCGCGCCCGCACCCACCGCACGTGCCGCGACGACCGATCTCTCCTCCGGCACGGTGAGCTGGGGGATCAAGGCGTCCTGGCGCAGCTACATCGGAGGCTCCGGTACGTCGGGCGGGGACGGCGTCGTGGTCCGCCGCGCGCCCAACGGGGCGGCCGACGGCTTCGACTTCCCGGTCACGTCCGGCACCTACGACGACGCGACGCGCACCACGACGCTGCACCTCGGCGGGTGGGTCCGCTTCCAGGCCTACCCGGAGCCGTCGGGGCGCTACACGCTCGACTCCACGTTCAAGGACCTCGAGGTGCGGATCGGGCCGGACGCCCAGGAGATCCGCGGCACCTACGTCGGCTACAGCCGTGAGGCGCCGGGTGGCGAGCTGCACGAGGACGTCGATGTCGTGCTGGCCACGCTCGACGTGGCCGGCGCGGAGGAGACGTCCTTCGCCCCGGAGCGCACCACGTGGACGGCCGTCCCGAGCCAGGGCGGCGAGGGGCAGCGCCTCTACACGCCGGGGACGGCCTTCGACCCGGTCACGATCAGCTACGACGGCCCGGGCGGCCTGCCCGACCTCGCCGAGCGCTTCGACCAGCCCGGTGCCCCGGTGCTCTCCGAGGGCGCCCGCTGGCTCAGCGGCAGCACCGTGTCCGGTGGCGTCAACGCTCAGCGGTCGCTGGAGGTCTCGGCACGCGGCGACCTCGTCTACGCGATCCAGTTCGACGCCGCGCACGGCGCGCAGAAGCTCATCGTCACCGCGCTCGACGCGCAGGACCTGACGCCGGTCGGGACGCCGTACACGCACACGATGGTGGCCACCGGCGGCAGTGGACGCTTCCTGCGCACCGCCCTCGACCCGGTCACCGACACCTTCTTCTTCGTCACCAGCAAGGACGGGGCCGGGCAGAACGAGGTCACCCTGCGCACGCTGCGCTTCGAGCGCGAGGCCGGCACGTTCACCGCCGGTGTCGCCGGCGTGCTGCTCACGTCGACCGCCCCCGGCGTGAGCGCGCTGACCTGGAACCGGACGGCGGGCGAGCTCGGTGTCGTCGTCCTCGACGGATCGACCGCGAGCGAGCAGAACCCCTATCGGCTGGTCCGGGTCGGCGCCGACGGCGCCGGCGGCTGGACCGTACGACGGGCGCCGATCTCGTGGGCGCCGACCGGCGACTTCCCGGGCGGCTGGACGCTCGCGAACGGCACGCCGGCCATGACCGGCAACGCCGCGGACCCCAACCTCGCCGCGCTCGGCGACGGCTCCTACGTGCTGGCGCTCAGTGCCGCGCGGGTGACCGCCGGCGGCACCGACCACTACGCCCCGGCGTTCCGGCTGAAGCCGACCGGGGACAGCACCGTCGAGACGGCCGGCATCCCCGGCACCGAGGCGAGGCTGTTCTACGAGGGCAGCGGCGTCTTCTACGGCTGGACCGCCGCGGTCGCCGGGCCCGAGGGCTCGGTCTACCTGCACGGCAACAACCAGCGCCTCGCCGACTACCAGCGCGTCACGCTCGACGGCGACCAGCCGGTCGCCCGCCCGGCCGTCGAGGGCGAGCCCATCCCGCAGTACCGCGAGCTCGGCATCGACACCTCCCGCGCCGGCTGGCAGATGGCGTACGACGCCGAGCGCGACCTGCTCTGGGCCACCGACGACTCCGACGCCCAGGGCCGCACCCTCAAGGTGGTCGACGACACCGGCACCCTCGCGGGCTACCGGGTCGCCGAGTACGCCCAGAACGGCGGCACCCAGATGGTCATCGAGACCGGTGTCGACGGGTCGGTCTACGTGCCCGTGCAGTCGGCCGCGAACCCGCGCGAGATCGGCTACCGCCGGATGGTCCTCGAGGGCATCGCGCCGCGCGTCACCACGCAGCCCCAGGACGCCGCGGTCGAGCTCGCGGTGGGGGAGGCGAGCCGCCCGGTCACCTTCACCGCCGCGATCGACACCGCGCTCGGCGGCACCGTGCAGTGGCAGGCGCGCCGGGCCGGGGAGGCGCGGTTCGCGAACCTCCCGGGCGCGACCTCGCCGACGCTCCAGGTGGACGCCACCCCGGCCGCGGCCGGCACGACCTACCGGATGAAGGTCGCCAACGACGCCGGCACCGTGGTCTCCGCCGAGGCGAGCCTCGCGGTGACCTTCGCGCCGCGCTTCGCGCTCGACGCCCGCCACCGGGTCGTCACCGAGGGCGCCGACGCGACGTTCGTCGTGCACGCCGAGGCCGGGCCCGCGCTCACCGCGCTGGTCTGGCAGCGCCGGGTCGGCGGCTACTGGCAGCCGATCCCCGCCGACGACGACAACGTGGTCGTCGAGAGCGCGGACGGCATCTCCTCGCTCACCGTCGTCGGGACCAACCTCGACCAGTCCGGCTCGCTGTTCCGGGCCAAGGCCGTCAACGCCGTCGGTACGACGTACTCGACCGCCGCCCGGCTCACGGTCAACCCCAAGCGCGCGGTGCCTGCCGAGGGCCTCACGCTCGACGGGGTCGTGCTGGAGTGGGCGGGCAACGGCGAGCTCCAGGTGGCGCCGCCGTTCGGCGGGTCGAACTACCTCTCGGCCGGCGTCTCCGACGGCGACCAGGCGACCTACCGGGCCAGCGCCGGCGACGTCGCGGTGGTGCACCGCGCGGCCGACGGCACCGAGTCCCCGGCGACGTGGGCGACCCGCGCGGCCCCGGCCGGCGGGAGCGTCGACCAGCTCGTCCGGCTCTCGGGCGGCCGGGCCGAGCTCGCCGCCGACGGCTCGGCGACGATCCGCTGGAAGGGCGCGTTCTCGGTCAACTTCTACGGCGGTCTGGTGCCCTTCTGGTTCACCGACCCCGTGCTGGAGGTGACCGCCGGGGGCACCGGGACGCTCACCGCCGACCTCGACGGCTACGGCTCGAGCCAGGCCGACCCGAACCAGCGCACGCCGCTGGACGCGGTCCCCGGTGTCCGGGTCGCGACCTTCGACGCGATCACCCTCGACCCGGCCGGCAAGGTCGCGGTCACCCCGGCGTACGACGGCGTCGAGGTGGCGCTGCCCGCGAGCGCGACGCCGCAGCACCGCACCGGTGCGGGCTGGGGCGCCTGGCCGCAGGCGTTCGTCGACTTCCACCTGGCGACCGGGCTGGCGTCGTACTGGTACTCGTCGGGGGGTGCCGCCGACGTGCACAAGGCGCCCGCGCCGGTCACCGTCGACCTCACCGACGCCGAGGAGGTCGACCCCGAGCCGGGTGCCGCGACCGTGCAGGTGACGCTCGACGACGACCGGGTCGGCTTCGGCACCCGGCCGGTCGCGACCGTCGCCGTGAGCGCGCCGGGCACCCCGCCGTCCGGGACGGTCGAGGTGCGCGTCCTGGGCCGGACGCTGCGCGCGACGCTGGCCTCCGGGACCGCCCGGGTCGTGCTGCCCGGTGACCTGCCCGCCGGCCGCCACCCGGTCGTCGCGACCTACGGCACCGGCACCGGCGCCGGCACCGGCCGCACGACGCTGACCGTCGCCAGGACCGCCCCGGCGGTGACCGCGAAGCTGCCCGCGAAGGTGCGGTCGGGCAAGCGCGCCAAGGCCGTCAAGGTGCGCGTGGTCGTGGGCATCCCGGGCGACGGGCGTGCCGGCTACACCGGCCAGGTCGTCGTCCGCGACGGCGGGCGGGTGCTCGCCGTGCGCAGCGTGCGCCACCTGCGTGGCGCCGTCGTGGTCACCGTGCCGCGCTCGGTCGTGCGCGGCCTGCGGGCCGGGCGCCACTACTGGTCCGTGATCGTCACCGCCTCGCCGGACACGAAGCGGGTCGCCACCTCGCTGCGAGCGGTGCGGGTCAGGCGGTAGGCGGGTCGAGCACCCCCGCCCGCTGCTTGGCCACGAACCGGGTCGCCATCGTGTTGACGAACCCGGGGGCGAGCCGGCCGATCCGCCACGCGACCCGCGCCTGCCGCGGCTCGATGAGGATCGGCCGGTTCGTCGCGACCGCGGCGAGGACCCGCCGGGCGAGCAGGTCGGGGTCGACGGGCTCCTTGACGCCCTGGCCCTCCAGGTAGAAGTCGCGCCCCCGGTAGCGCCCGATCTCGCCCTTGTCGAGGATCGGGGTGTCGACCGCCGCCGGGCACACGACGGTGACGCCGACGCCGTGCGCGGCGGCCTCGGTGCGCAGTGCGAGCGAGAGACCGACGACCGCGTGCTTCGTCGTCACGTACGACGTCATCAGCCCCGCCGCCATCAGCCCGCCCATCGACGCGGTGTTGACGATGTGCCCCGAGCGCTGCCGGATCATCTGCGGGTACGCCGCGTGGACGCCGTGCACGACGCCGCGGACGTTGACGTCGATGATCGCGTTCCACTGGTCGAGCGTGAGGTCCTCGGTGTTGCCGAGGAAGGTGATCCCGGCGTTGTTGAACATCACGTCGAGCCGGCCGTGCTCGGCGACGACGGCGTCGACCGCCTCCTGCACCGCGGCCGCCGAGGTGACGTCGACCTGGCGCGCGACCGCCGTCCCGGGACCCGTGGCGGCCGCGGCCACCGCGGCGGCCGCGTCGGGGTCGAGGTCGCCGACGACGACGTGGGCGCCGTCGGCGACGAGCGCGCGGACCAGTGCCGCGCCGATCCCCGAGCCGCCGCCGGTGACGATCGCGGTCCGGGCGCTCACGCGAACGCCTTCTCGACGAGGCCGACGAGGTCGGGATAGCGCCGCAGGTGCGCGCCGCCGTTGATGTCGAGCGTCTCGCCGGTGATCCACGCGGCGTCGTCGGAGAGCAGGAAGCGGATCGCCGCGGCGATCTCGTCCGGCTCGCCGGAGCGGCCGAGCGCGGTGTTGTCGAGGTAGTCGTCGCGCACGCCGGGGATGTCCATCGCCGGCGCGGTCAGCGGCGTGACGACGAGGCCGGGGGCGACGGCGTTGACCCGGACGCCGCGGGTGCCGAGCTCGAGCGCGGTGACCTCGGTCAGCGCGACCAGGCCCGCCTTCGCCGCGCAGTACGCCGCCAGGCCGGTGCCGGGCTGGCGGGCGTTGAGCGAGGACAGCGAGACGAGCGAGCCGCCGTCCGCGACCCGCTGCCCGGCGTGCTTGAGCACCAGGAAGGCACCGGTCAGGCAGACGTCGACGATCCGGCGCCACTCCGCGGCGTCGTGGTCGACGACCCGGGCCAGGGTGCTGACCCCGGCGCAGTTGACCACGCCGTGCAGGGCGCCGTGCTCGGCGACGACGCCGTCGAGGAGGGCCGCGACGGAGGCTTCGTCGGTGACGTCGACGGGCGCGTCGGCGGTGGTCCCGGGCAGGTCGGCGACGACCACGGTGTGCCCGGACCCGGCCAGCAGCCGGGCCGTGGCCGCTCCGATGCCGGACGCGCCTCCGATGACGACGGTGACCTTCATGGGCTTCTCCTGACGTTCGTCTGTAGTCATTGACACGTGTCAAATGATGCGCCTAACGTGACGCCCGTCACCCCGCCTTGTCAAGGAGGAAGCCGGAATGCACCGCCCCACCGTCGCTGTCATCGGAGCCGGCATCAGCGGCCTCACGATGAGCAAGATGCTCGCCGACTACGGACTGGAGTTCGCGACCTTCGAGTCCTCGGACCGGGTCGGCGGCAACTGGGCCTTCGGCAATCCCAACGGGCACAGCAGCGCCTACCGCTCGCTGCACATCGACACCTCGAAGCACCAGCTGTCCTTCAAGGACTTCCCGATGCCCGAGGACTACCCGGACTTCCCGCACCACACCCAGGTCAAGGACTACCTCGACGCCTACACCGACGCGTTCGACCTGCGCCGGCACATCGAGTTCGAGAACGGCGTCGTGCACGCGCGCCGGCACCCCGAGGGCGGCTGGGAGCTCGAGACCCAGCGCACCGGTACCCGCCGCTTCGACGTCCTGCTCGTCGCCAACGGCCACCACTGGGACCCGCGCTTCGCCGACAAGCCGGGGGAGTTCACCGGCCTGACGATGCACTCGCACGCGTACATCGACCCGCGCACGCCGTACGACCTGACGGGCAAGCGGATCCTCATCATCGGCCTGGGCAACAGCGCCGCCGACATCGCCGTCGAGCTCTCCAGCAAGACCCTCGACAACGAGGTCGTCATCTCGACCCGCAGCAGCGCCTGGATCGTGCCGAAGTACTTCGCCGGCAAGCCGGCCGACAAGTACTACAAGACCTCGCCGCACATCCCGTTCGCGTGGCAGCGCAAGTTCGTCCAGGTGATGCAGCCGATGACCGCCGGGCGGCCCGAGGACTACGGCCTGCCGACGCCCAACCACAAGTTCTTCGAGGCGCACCCGACCCAGTCGGTCGAGCTGCCGCTGCGGCTGGGCTCGGGCGACCTGCGGGCCAAGGGCGACATCGAGCGGTGGGACGGGCAGACCGTCCACTTCGCCGACGGGACGGCCGAGGACTTCGACGTGGTCATCCACGCGACGGGCTACAACATCACGTTCCCGTTCTTCGACGAGGACCTCATCAGCGCCCCGGAGAACCACATCCGGCTCTACAAGCGGATCTTCAAGCCCGGCATGGAGGACGTCGCCTTCATCGGCTTCGCCCAGTCGACGCCGACGCTCTTCCCGTTCGTCGAGTGCCAGACCCGGCTCGTCGCGGCGTGGCTCGTCGGGCGCTACGCCCCGCCGAGCGAGGCGGAGATGGAGCGCACCATCGACGAGGACCAGCAGAAGTACACCGCCCACATGGTGCAGCGGCCGCGGCACACCCAGCAGCTCGACTACTTCCTCTACGAGCACGACCTGCGCGCCAAGGAGATCCCGGCCGGCCTCGCGAGGGCGGCCCGATGAGCGACGAGCGGCTCTGGGCCCGGATGGTCGACCGCCGCAGCGTCAACCGCGGCGACCAGCGCCGGGCCGCGTTGCTGGAGGCGCTCGACGACCTGCTGCGCGAGCAGACGCTGGAGGAGATCAACGTCGCCGAGATCTCGCGGCGCGCGGGCGTGACCCGCTCGGCCTTCTACTTCTACTTCGAGAGCAAGGCGACCGCCGTCCTCGCCCTCATGGCCGAGCTGTACGACGACGCGTCCGATGCGACCGACCTCCTCGTCAAGGCCGAGGGCGACCCGCAGGCCCGGATCCGCACGGTCGTCGCGACCCTGTTCGACTCCGTCGACCGCACGCCGCACACCTACCGCGGGCTGCTCGAGGCGCGGGCGACCAGCCCGGCCGTGCGCGAGCTGTGGGAGGCCGGACGGGCCGAGTTCGCCGAAATGACCGCCGAGATGATCGAGCGCGAGCGCGCCGCCGGACGGGCGCTGCCCGGACCCGACGCGCACGTCCTCGCCGCGGTCCTCCTCGACCTCAACGACCACGCCGTCGAGCGGCACGCGATGGGCGTCGGCCCCGAGCGCGAGGCCCACATCGACGCCATCACCCACCTTTGGATCCAGAGCATCTACGGGAGCACCTCGTGAGCACCACCTTCGACTTCACCTCCGCCGGCGTCCGTTGCGCGGGCACGCACTTCGCGGGCGCCGAGGGCGCGCCGGTCGTCGTCCTCGCGCACGGGCTCGCGGGCACCCAGGACGCGGGCATGTTCCCGTTCGCCGAGGCCTTCGCCGCGGCCGGGCTGCACGCGGTCACCTTCGACTACCGCGGCTTCGGCGCCAGCGACGGCGACGGCGGCTCCCGCCAGGTCGTCTCGCTCGCCGGCCAGGTCGCCGACCTCCACGCCGCCGCCGACGCGGCCAAGCGGCTGCCCGGCGTCGACCCGGCCCGGGTGGTGCTCTGGGGCGTCTCCCTCGGTGGCGGCCACGTCGTGTCCGTCGCGGCCGAGCGCACCGATGTCGCCGCCGTGGTCTCGGTGGTGCCGATGGTCGACGGGCTCGCCGCCGCGCGGCTCGCGACCCGCCACCACAGCGCCGGCCAGCTGCTCGCCTCGACGGGCCGCGGCCTCGCGAGCGCCGTACGGCGCAAGGCCGGCCGCGCCCCCGCGATGATCCCCGTCGTGGCGCACCCCGGAGAGCCGGGCGCGCTGACGCTCGCGGGCGCCTACGAGGACTACCACGCGATCGCCGGCCCCACCTGGCGCAACGAGATCGCCGCCGACGTCGTCCTCGAGCTCGGCACCCGCGCGCCCACCAAGGCCGCCGCCGGGCTGGAGGTCCCGTGGCTGGTGCAGGTCGCCGACTTCGACCGCAGCGCACCGCCGCACGCCACCATGAAGGCCGCCTTCTCCGGCCGCGCCGAGGTGCGCCACTACCCGGGCGACCACTTCGACCTGTTCGCCGGCAAGCCGTTCCACGAGCCGGCCGTCGCGCACGCCCTGCACTTCCTCCAGCGCCACGTCGGCGCCGCGGTGCCGGAGGTGGTCGGTGGCTGACACGGTCCGGGGCCTGCTGCTGGAGCACGCCGCGCGCGACACGGTCGGGCTCAAGCACGGCGCCGACACGTGGACCTGGCGCGAGGTCGTCGCCGGTGGCGCCGCCCGCGCCCACGTGCTGCGCGACCTCGCACGGCCCGAGAAGCCGCTCCACGTGGGGGTCCTGCTCCCCAACAGCCCCGAGATGGCGCTGGCGATCACGGCCGGCGCGATCGGCGGGCACATCACGGTCGGCATCAACGCGACCCGCCGGGGCGCGGCGCTCGCGGCCGACGTACGCCGGGCCGACTGCCAGGTGCTGCTCACCGACGCGGCGCACCTGCCGCTGCTCGACGGGCTCGACCTCGGCGGCGCCACGGTCGTCGACACCGATGCCGCGTCCTGGGGGGACGCGGTCGCGGCGGCGCCCACGAGCACCGACGGCTTCCCGGACGTGACCACCACGGACACGTTCATGCTCATCTTCACCTCGGGCACGAGCGGAGAGCCCAAGGCGGTCCAGGTCGCCCACTTCATGGTGGTCATGGCCGGCTCGGTCCTGGTCGACAAGTACGGCCTCGGTCCCGACGATGTCGCCTACTGCGCGATGCCGCTGTTCCACAGCAACGCCGTGATGGCGGGCTTCGCGGTCAGCGCCGCCTCGGGAGCGGCGCTGGCGCTCGCCGAGTTCTCGGCGAGCAGCTTCCTCGACGACATCCGGCGCTACGGGGCGACGTACCTCAACTACGTCGGCAAGCCGCTCGCCTACGTCCTCGCCACCCCGGCGCGGTCGGACGACGCCGACAACCCGCTGCGGTTCGCCTTCGGCAACGAGGCCTCCGACCGCGACATCCGCGAGTTCGCCCAGCGCTTCGGCTGCTCGGTGTGGGACGGCTTCGGCTCGACCGAGTCGGCCGTCATCATCACCCGCACCGAGGACACCCCGCTCGGCTCGATCGGCGTCCCGTTCGACGGCGTCGCCGTCTTCGACCGGGTGACCCGTCAGGAGTGCCCGCGCGCCGTCCACGACGAGGCCGGCCGCGTGGTCAACCTCGACGAGGCCGTCGGCGAGCTCGTGAACACCCAGGGAGCGGGCTTCTTCGCGGGCTACTACAACGACGAGCGGGCGACGGCCGAGCGCCTCGACGGCGGCATGTACTGGTCGGGCGACCTCGCCTACCGCGACGCGGAGGGCTTCGTCTTCCTCGCCGGACGCACCGACGACTGGTTGCGCGTGGACGGCGAGAACCTCGCCGCCGCGCCGCTGGAGCAGCTCCTGCTGCGCCACGAGGCGATCTCGCAGGCGGCCGTGTACGCCGTCGCGGACGAGCGCGTCGGCGACCAGGTGATGTGCGCGCTGGTGCTGCGGTCCGGCGCGACGCTCGCGCCGTCGGGTCTCACGGACTTCCTCGCCGCCCAGCCCGACCTCTCGCCCAAGGCGTGGCCGCGCCACGTCCGGATCGCCGCGGCGCTCCCGAGCACCGCCACCAACAAGGTGCTCAAGCGCGAGCTGCGCGCCGAGGGCCTCGCGACGAGCGACCTCCTGTGGTCGCGCGGCGAGCGCGACCGCACGTACGCCGAGTCCGCCAGGAGCAGCTCATGATCTACGACGTCGTCGTCCGCAACGGCCGCTGGTTCGACGGCACCGGCGCGCCCTCCGCCCAGCGCCACCTGGGCATCCGCG
Source organism: Pimelobacter simplex (assembly GCF_024662235.1). Lineage (GTDB taxonomy): Bacteria > Actinomycetota > Actinomycetes > Propionibacteriales > Nocardioidaceae > Nocardioides. The sequence continues at coordinate 3,535,003 of NZ_CP096276.1, read as the reverse complement.
ACGGTCGCGTCGTCGAGGTCAGCGCGGAGCCGCTCGACGAGACCGGCTGCCCGCGGGTCATCGACGCGACCGGGCACTGGGTGCTCCCGGGGATGGTCGACATCCACACCCACTATGACATCGAGGTGCTCGTCCAGCCCGGCCTCGCCGAGTCGCTGCGCCACGGCGTCACCACGACCTTCCTCGGCTCCTGCTCGCTCTCGACCGTGCACGCCAGCCCGTCCGACGCGGGCGACCTCTTCGGCCGGGTCGAGGCGATCCCGCGCCCCTACGTCGTCGCCGCGCTCGAGGACGCCAAGACCTGGACCACCGCCGGCGAGTACGTCGCCGCCCTCGAACGCCTCCCGCTCGGCCCCAACATCGCCGCCTTCATCGGCCACTCCGACCTCCGCGCCGCGCGGATGGGCCTGGAGCGCTCGACCGACCGCGCCGTTCGCCCGACCCGCGCCGAGCTCGCCCGGATCGAGGCCGACCTGGCCGACGCGCTCGACGAGGGCTTCGTCGGGATGTCCTCGCAGGAGCTGATGTTCGACAAGCTGGACGGCGAGGTGTGCCGCTCGCGGACCCTCCCGTCGACGTACGCCAAGGGGCGGGAGCGACGCCGCCTCCAGCGTCTCCTCCGCGCCCGGGGCCGCGCCCTGCAGGGCGGTCCGGACGTCGCGAAGCCGCAGAGCCTGGTCCGGATGGCATTCAGCAGCTGCGGCTGGGGCCGCAAGCCCGCGCTCAAGGTCAGCCTGCTCTCGGCCGCCGACATCAAGGCGATCCCGATGGTGGCGCACCTGTTCCCGCTCATCGCCCGCACGGTCAACCGGTTCGGCGGGGACTTCCGGTTCCAGCACCTGCCGGTGCCGTTCGAGGTCTACTCCGACGGCATCGACCTGCCGGTCTTCGAGGAGTTCGGCTCCGGTGCGGCCGCCCTGCACCTGTCGAACCAGATCGAGGAGCGGCGCGCGCTGCTCGCCGACGAGGACTACCGCCGCTGGTTCCGCAAGGACTACGACAAGAAGTACGGCCCGCGGGTCTGGCACCGCGACCTCTTCGACGCCGAGATCACCGAGTGCCCTGACGCGTCGGTGGTCGGCAAGACCTTCGGCCAGGTCGGGGTCGACCGGGGCGGCGTGCACCCGGTCGACGCCTTCCTCGACCTCGTCGTCGCGCACGGCGACAAGGTGCGCTGGCGCACGACCATCTCGAACCACCGCCCCGAGGTGCTGGACAGACTGACCGCCGATCCCGGCGTCCAGCTGGGCTTCTCCGACGCCGGCGCGCACCTGCGCAACATGGCGTTCTACAACTTCGGGCTGCGCCTGCTGCGCCGGGTCCGGGACGCCGAGGCGGCCGGAGCGCCGTTCCTGACGGTGGAGCACGCGGTGCACCGGATCACCGGCGAGCTCGCCGACTGGTACGGCCTCGACGCCGGCCACCTGCGCGTCGGCGACCGTGCCGACCTCGTCGTCATCGACCCCGCGCGCCTCGACGCCTCGCTCGACGCGTACGCCGAGTCGCCCGTGCCCGCCTTCGGCAACCTGTCCCGGATGGTCAACCGCAACGACGCCACGGTCGCCGCGGTGCTCGTCGGGGGAGAGGTCGTCGTCGCCGGCGGACAGCCGACCGAGGTCGTCGGGACCCGGCGGACCGGGCGGTTCCTCCGCGCTACCGGCTGACCCGCGCCGCCAGCCGGCCGAGCAGCGCGCTCAGCTCGGCCGGCTGCTCGACGGTGAAGTCGCAGTCGAAGTTGGCGATGATCAGGACCGGCCAGTCCAGCGTCTCGGTGTTGAGCGTCATCCGGCAGGTGCCGTCGCCGAGGTCGTCGACCGTTCCCCACCGGTCCATGTACGCCGCGACGTCGGCCGCGGGCGCGGCCATCCGGACCCGGACCTGGTGGCGCTGGGGCTGCGTGCTCAGCCCCTGGCGGACGTAGGTCAGCGCGTCGCCGCCCGGCAGCTCACGTGGCCGGAACCGCTGCCCGGTCGTGCTCGGCGTCCCCGCCACCCGGTCCACGCGGAACGAGCGCCAGTCCTGCCGGTCCCGGTCGTACGCCGCGAGGTACCACCGCCGCCCGAGCGTCACCAGCCGGTGCGGCTCGACCCGGCGCGTGGTCGCCGTGCCGTCGGCGGCGGTGTAGGGGAAGGTGACGATCTCGTCGTCGCGGCACGCCTGGGCGAGCGTGGTCAGCACCGCGGGGTCGAGGGTGGCGCCGCCGCTCCACGACAGGCCGACGGTCTGGGTCTGCAGCGCGCCCATCCGGCGGCGCAGCCGGGGCGGCATCAGCGCGATCACCTTGGTCAGCGCCTGCAGCGTCGTCTCCTCGAACCCGGGGACGCCGCCGCTGGCCGCGGCGCGCAGGCCGACCGCGATCGCGACCGCCTCCTCGTCCTCGAGCAGCAGGGGCGGCAGCGCTCCGCCGGCGCGGAGCTGGTAGCCGCCGGCGGCGCCGCGGACCGCGTCGACGTCGTACCCGAGCTCGCGGAGGCGGTCGACGTCGCGGCGCAGCGTGCGCTCGCTGACCTCGAGCCGGCCGGCGAGGTCGCCGCCGGTCCAGAACCGGTGGGTCTGGAGGAGGGACAGAAGCCGCAGCATCCGGGCGCTCGTGCTCATGTCTCCAGATTAGATCCGAATCAGGTCAGAAACTGACCGGATTCGTTCCTAGCGTGGTGGTCATGGAGAACAACCAGACCCTCGGCCCGGTGATCCGCACCGTCGGACTCACCCGGCACTTCACGCGTGGCAAGCAGACGATCGAGGCCGTGCGCGGCCTCGACCTGGAGGTGGCGGCCGGCGAGCTGGTCGCCTTCCTCGGCCCCAACGGCGCCGGCAAGTCGACCACCCTGCGCATGCTGACCACCCTGATCGCCCCGACCTCCGGCACCGCCACGGTCGCCGGGCACGACGTGGTCCGGGACCGGGCGGCCGTGCGCCGCTCGATCGGGTACGTCGGGCAGGGCAACGCCGCCGGTCACCAGTTCCGCGGTCGTGACGAGCTGCTGTGCCAGGCCCGTGCGCACGGGCTGACCCGGCGCGACGCGCGGCGGCGTACCGACGAGCTGCTGGAGGCCTTCGACCTCGTCGAGCACGCCGACCGCCCGGTCGCCCAGCTCTCCGGCGGTCAGCGCCGCCGGCTCGACGTGGCGATCGGCCTGGTCCAGGAGCCGCCGATCCTCTTCCTCGACGAGCCCTCGACCGGGCTCGACCCGCAGAACCGGGTCAACCTGCAGGACCAGGTGCGCCGGCTCAACGCCGAGCTGGGCACCACGATCGTGCTCACCACCCACTACCTCGAGGAGGCCGACGCCCTGGCCGGCCGGGTGATCGTGATCGACCACGGCCAGGTCATCGCCGACGACTCGGCGGCGGCGCTCAAGTCCGCGCTCGGCGACCTCGTCGCGATGTCGTTCGCCTCGCCGGCCGACGCCGCCGCGGCGGCGGCCCGGGCCGACCAGGTGCCCGGGGCGCAGGTCGTCCTCGACGGCGCGCACGTCGAGCTGCGGGCCGCCTTCGGCCGCGACGCGGCCCCGGCGCTCGTCGCCGACCTCGCCGCCGCCGGTACGCCGGCCACCCGCATCGAGGTGGTCGGGCCAACTCTCGACGACGTCTTCCTCAACCTGACCGGACGCAGCCTGCGCGAGAACCAGAGCACGACCACCGAAGGAGCAGCAGCATGAGCATCTCCCTGACCACCCCCGCGGCCCCGGCGGCCGCGGCCCGTCGTACCCCTGTCGTGGCGCGGCCCGTCGGCCTGCTCGCCGACATCGGCAACGTCCTCGTCCGCGAGCTCCAGCCGGTGCTGCGCCAGCCGGCGTCCGTGCTGTTCGCGATGGTGCAGCCGCTGGTCTTCCTCGGCCTGTTCGCCCCGCTGCTGCCCGACACCGGCGACGGCTCGGCGCTGCAGTGGTTCGTGCCCGGCATCGTCGCGATGACCGCGTTGATGAGCGCGTCCTTCACCGGCGCGAACCTGTCGGAGGAGATCGTCAGCGGCTCGTTCGAGCGGCTGCTCGTCTCGCCGGTGCGCCGCTCGTCGCTGATGATCGGCAAGGCCCTGCGCGAGATGGTGCCGCTGGTGCTGCAGACCGTGATCATCGTGGCGGTCGCGACGCCGTTCGGCTTCGACCTGCACGTCGGCGGGATCCTGGTCGGGATGGCGCTGCTCGTGCCGTTCAGCGTCGGCCTCGGCGCCCTCAGCCTCGCGCTCGCGGTCGCCGCCAAGGAGCAGGCCTGGGTGTTCTGGACCGTCCAGCAGACGGTGATCTTCCCGCTGCTGCTCCTGGCCGGCGTCCTGCTGCCCCTCGACGGCGCGCCCGGCTGGTTGCGCACCGCCTCCGACGTCAACCCGCTGACCCACATCGTCGAGGCCGAGCGGGCGCTGTTCGCGGGCTCGTTCCCGGCCGACACCGTGCTCGCCGGCGTGGTCGCGTCGCTGGCCGTCGGAGCGTTCGGGCTCTGGGTCGGCGTCCGGCGGATGAACCGCGCGAGCTGACTCAGCCCACCCAGCGCAGCGCGCGGCCGTGCCCGTGGGTCTGCGCCACCATCTGCCCGTCGATCCCGAGCACGAAGGTCGGATGACATTCCGGGATCGGCGGGCCGGTGCGCGTCACGGACGGCAGCACCTGCGGCGCCTCGTTGCTCACCCAGTGGCAGGCGCCGTCGGCGACGAGGCCGCGGACGAGGGCGTCGAACTCCCGCCGCCGCGGCGGCGGCAGGTAGGCGATGACCGCGCTGTGGAACACCACCACCGTCCCGTACGCCGACGCGCGCTCCACCAGCCCCGGCAGCTCGGCCACCAGGTCGCCGGTCACGATCGTGGGCGGGTCCGCCCGGGCCACCTCTACCGCCTGCCGCAGCCGGGCGCGCCGCTCCTCCTGCTCGGGCCAGACCAGCGTCTCGAGCCAGCCCGTCGCGTCGGGATCGGTCACGTCGAGCGGGTGCAGGTCGATGCCCCCGCGCCAGGCCACCTCGGGCAGCCGCGCGGGCAGCGGCGCCGGACCGCGGACCCGGCAGGGCAGCCGGGGCTCGTCGCCGAGCCGGACCACGCCCGTCTCGGTCGCCCACGCGTAGCCCCAGCGGTCGGGGTAGAGGCACAGCCCTGCCGAGGCACCCACCTCGAGCAGCGCGAGCGGGCCCGCGAACCCGGCGAAGGCCGGGACCAGCGTCGCCAGCCGGCCGACCTCGTTGGTCTGGGTGGCGCGGGCCAGGATCGTCGCCCGGATCGGGCCCTCGGCTCCGTCGGCGAGTAGCGCGGTGCGCAGGCCGTCGTACGGGCCCGGCGCCGGTACGCCGTGGTGCCGGGCCGCGGCGAAGACCAGGTTCGGCTGCTGCTTGAGGTCGGGCAGCGTGCGGATCCACGCCTGCACCTCGGGGTCGCCGGCGACCCCGAGCGCCCAGGCCGTGAAGGTCGGGGAGTCGGTGGCCTCGGTGGCGAAGCGGCGGTAGGACTCCTGGACCTCGGCGTAGGGCTCCATGCCGCGAGCCTGTCAGATGCGGGGGACGACCTCGCCCAGGAGCGCGCCCATGCGGGTGGCCGCCTGGCGACCGGCCTCGAGCACCTCGGCGTGGTTGAGCGGCTCGCCGCTCAGGCCCGCGGCGAGGTTGGTGACCAGGCTGATGCCGAGGATCTCCATGCCGGCCTCGCGGGCGGCGATCGCCTCGAGCGTGGTGCTCATGCCGACCAGGTGGCCGCCGAGGATGCCGGCCATCCGCACCTCGGCCGGGGTTTCGTAGTGGGGGCCGGTGAACTGGACGTAGACACCCTCGTCGAGGCTCGGCTCGACCTCGCGGCACAGCGCGCGCAGGCGCGTGGAGTAGAGGTCGGTGAGGTCGACGAAGTTCGCTCCGACGATGGGGGACTGGCCGGTCAGGTTGATGTGGTCGCTGATGAGCACCGGGGTGCCCGGCGTCCAGGTCTCCTTGAGGCCGCCGCAGCCGTTGGTGAGCACGATGGCGCGGCAGCCCGCCGCGGCCGCCGTACGGACGCCGTGGACGACGGCCGCGACGCCGCGGCCCTCGTAGTAGTGCGTGCGGCTGAGGAAGACCAGCAGGTGCCGGTCGGGGGCGCCGTCGGCGCCGGGCAGGCGGATCGAGCGGATCTTGCCCGAGTGCCCCTGGACCGCCGACGCCGCGAAGCCCGGCAGCGAGGTCACGTCGATCTCGGTGGTGTTCGCGCCGCCCGCGCCATCGAGCGCGTCGGCGGCCGGCAGCCAGCCCGAGCCCAGGACGAGCGCCACGTCGTGGCGGGCGACACCGGTGAGCTCGGCGAGACGGGCGGCGGCCTCTTCGGCCAGGGCGTACGGCGTGGGGGACTCGGTCACGGAGCGACTCTAGCGGCCGATCCGCAAGCCCATCACCACGTCGCGAGGACCGCCTCGGGCACGTACCCGTGGCGAACCCGCTGCGGGTGGTTGCCCACGGCCAGGTAGGCGACCTCCTCCTTGGTCCGCGTCGACAGCACGGCGACCGCGTCGTCATCGGAGAGCGAGACCCAGCAGGTCTCGTCGAGGCCCTCGGTGGTCCAGTACGGCTTGCCGTAGTCGTGCCCGGTCGTGGTGGCGTCGAAGTACGTCGCCTCGCCCGTCGCGGCGTCCACGAGGGCCGCGTAGTCGTCCATCGTCCCGGCGGCGCAGAGGGTCTCGCCGTCCGCGCTGATCGAGAGTCCGTGGTGCGCGGAGTCGTTGACGTACTGCTCGCGCAGCATCCGCGGCACCCGGTTCTCGAGCTCGACGACGTCGACCACGGCGCCGGTCGTGGGCTCCGGCTCGCCGCCGAGCGTGTAGCCGGTGCGGCCGTCGATGTCGGCGGCCTCGGTGTCGAAGACGACATACCCGTGCAGGAAGGAGACCTGGAGGTAGAGGTAGCGCCCGTCGGGGTGGACCGCGATCGGGCGGACCGCGCCGCTCATGCCGGGGTGGCCGGCCTCGGCCAGCTCGTGCGCCATGTCCCAGCGCTGGAGGATCTCGAAGTTGTCGGCGGCGACGTACTGGAGCCAGCGGTCGCTCTTGACCGCGCCGTCGAGCGCCGACCAGGGCAGCCGGGCGAGGAGCTTGTCGAGCCCGAGCGCGCCGAGGCCGAGCTTGGCCAGCGGCAGCCCGAGCAGCTGGCCGTCGCGCGGGTCGATGTCGTCGACGGGGGTGTAGACCCGGCCGATCGAGGCGTGCAGGATCCGCTCGCCGTCCTCGGTGTAGTTGCTCTCGTGCGGGGTCTCGCCCGAGGGGAAGGTGCGCAGCCGGTCGCCGAGCTTGATCACCTTGCCGCCGACGGTCTCGTCGACCATCGAGTACTCGATCACCTGGCGCGACGTGGAGTCCGAGACCAGCAGCCGGCGGCCGTCGTTCGAGACCTGCATGTGGTCGGTGCGGTAGCCGTCCATCTGCTGCTCGCGCACGATCGAGTCGGTGCGCCCGGCGGCGGCCTTGGCGATGTCGATCCAGACGACGTCGGCGAAGCTGGGCCGCGAGACCGCGAGGTACTTGCCGTCCATCGTGGTGAACATGTCGTCGACGTACTGGTTGTGGCCCTGGCCCGGTCCCGCGTTGATCGCGAGGTAGAACACCGTGGCCACGGGGTTCTTGAGGATCCGCTGGGTCTCCTCGGCCCGGTCCGGGATGAGGTTGACGCCCCGCTTGAGGACCTCGAACGAGCGCGCGTCGACGATGCTCGCCGTGCCGTCCCAGTTGTTGCCGACCCACATCACCGACCGCAGCCCGCTGTCGGCGGGACGTACGGCGATCGGCAGGTCGCGGGCGTCGTCCTCGGTCGGCCGTTCCTCGGTGATCCGGGTCTCACCGCACGCGGCGAGGGCCGCAGCGGCGACGACCGCGGCGAGGGCAGGGGCGAGGCGGGAGCGGCGCATAACCTGACAACGATTCAGGTTGCGCCGGGGTCACGCCCCCGTCCGGGTCAGAGACCGGTCGAGCGGCACGCCCGGGTCCGCAGCCCGCTCACGTAGTCGTCCGGCGCGTCCGCGGCCTCGGCCGCCGCCGCGATCACCCCCAGGTACGACGCCGAGGGCAGCCCGCCCTCGTAGGCGTCGAGCACGTAGGTCCACGCCACGATCTCCCCGACCATCGTCGAGACCCGCACCTTGGTGCGCCGGTAGAGCCCCGAGTCGGCCGACTCCCACTGGTCGAGGTTGCCCTCGTCGAGCGGGCTCATGTCGTAGACCGCCACGAAGACCTGCTCGAACGGGTCCTGCACGATCGTCGCGAGCGCGCCGTCCCAGCCGTGCTCCTCGCCGCCGAACGTCAGCCGCCACCCGGACAGCCACCCGGTCGTCCGCATGGGGGAGTGCGGGCACCGCTCGCCCATCCGGGCGGGGTCGAGGTTGGTGCCGTAGGCGGCATACGACGTCACGCAGGTCAGGCTAGTGCGTGCCGCCGTACGCCGCGGGGAGGCTCAGGCGCTCAGGGCGTGAGGGACTTGCGGAGGATGATCTCGGCGGCCTCGCCGGGCAGCAGCAGGGCGCCGCTGTCGACGTACCCGAGGCGGCGGTAGAGGTGCTGCGCCCGCTCGGAGGACAACGTCGACGTCAGCACCGTCCGGTGACCGGCCGCCGCCTGGGCGCGTTCCCAGGCCGCGACCAGGCTCGTGCCGATGCCCTGGCCGCGGCGTCCGGGCGCGACCCAGAGCAGGTTCAGGAACGGGATCTCGTCCCAGAACAGGCCCCATCGCGCGAAGCCGACGGTGTCGCCGCCGGTCTCGGCGAGCAGCACCCTGCCGCGGGCCACCACCTCGGCACGGACCTCCGGGCTGACGTGGTGGTCGACCTCGGCGAGGAACCCCAGGTCGGGGTCGCCCGCGAGGCGGGTCGTCACGCTCGCTGCCGTCGTCCGCTCCACTCGGCGAGACTAGTGACCCGCGGCCGGGCGACCTCAGGACCCCGTGTAGAGCAGGTGGTTGGCGGGCGTGGCCGGCGAGCAGATGATCAGCAGCACGCAGCTGCGCGCCGTCCCGCTGATCTTGTTCTTCGTGGTGGCGGCGAGGATCGCGGCGTTGACCGCGCTCGGCGACGCCGTCGGGTGGGTGGTGAGGTAGAGCGCGGCCGCTCCGGTGACGTGCGGGGTGGCCATCGACGTACCGCTGATGGTGTTGGTGCCGCCGTTGAGCCAGGCCGAGGTGATGTCGACGCCCGGTGCGAACAGGTCGACGCAGGTGCCGCGGTTGGAGAAGCTCGCCCGCGCGTCGTTGCGGTCGCTGGCCGCGACCGTCAGCGCGTCGGGCACCCGGGCCGGCGACGAGCCGCAGGCGTCGGCGCCCTCGTTGCCGGCCGCGACCGCCATCGTCACGCCGTCGGCGATGACCCGCTGGACGGCCGCGTCGAGCGCGCTGGAGGCGCCGCCGCCGAGGCTCATGTTGGCCACCGCGGGCCGGCCGGCCTGGTGGTTCGCGGCGACCCAGTCGAGACCGGCGATGACGCCGGACGTCGCGCCGGATCCCTTGCAGTCGAGCACCCGTACGCCGATCAGCCGCGCCTGCTCGGCGAGGCCGTACCGGGTGCCGCCGATGGTGCCGGCGACGTGGGTGCCGTGGCCGTTGCAGTCGCTGGCGTCGGTGTCGCCGTCGACCGTGTCCGTGCCGGAGACGGTCCGGCCGGCGAGGTCCGGGTGGTCGAGCTGGATGCCGGTGTCGACGACGTACACGTCGACGCCGGCGCCGGTGGACGACGAGGTGTAGGCGTTGTCGAGCGGCAGGTTGCGCTGGTCGACGCGGTCCTGGCCCCAGCTGCCCACCGGGCTCTGGGTGTCGGAGGCGCGCACGGTGCGGTCGAGCTCGATCGAGCGCACCCGCGCGTCCCCGCGCAGGAGCGTGAGCAGCGCATCGGTCAACGTCGCCGCGAACCCGTGGAGGGCGTGCTCGTAGACGTGCGTGACCCGGCCGCCCTTGCGGGTGACGAGGCTGGTGGCGGTGGCTTGTGCGTCGGCTCCGGGCTGGAGCGTGACGATGACGTCGAGGACGCCGGCGGGCCGCGCGGTGGCAGCCGGAGAGGGCAGTACGACGAGTCCGGCGAGGCCGAGCGCGCACGCGAGGACGAGTCCGAGAATCCGAGACATGGAGCTGCTCCTAGATCGTGGCCGGCGGCCCCATGCCGCCGTACCGGGGAGTAGGGAGCAGCCTCCCGTGAACGTGATGCAGGACACAAGAGGGTGCGCACTACGCTGGCACCCGTGACCCACTTCGATGTCCTCGTCCTCGGTGCCGGCCCCGGTGGGTACGTCGCCGCGATCCGCGCCGCCCAGCTCGGCAAGTCCGTTGCCGTGATCGAGAAGAAGTACTGGGGCGGCGTCTGTCTCAACGTCGGCTGCATCCCCTCCAAGGCGCTGCTCAAGAACGCCGAGCTCGCCCACACGCTGACCCACGAGAAGGCCAAGTTCGGCATCGAGGGCGACGCCACGATGTCCTACGGCCCGACGCACGCGCGCTCGCGCCAGGTGAGCGCCGGCATCGTCAAGGGCGTCCACTTCCTGATGAAGAAGAACAAGATCACCGAGATCGACGGCTGGGGCACCCTGACCGGTCCCAAGTCGGTCTCCGTCGCGCTCAACGACGGCTCCACCGCCGACTACACGTGCGACAGCCTGATCCTCGCCGGCGGCGCCACCGTCCGTACCGTCCCGGGCGTCGAGGTCAACGGCAAGAACATCGTGTCGTACGAGGAGCAGATCCTCGACGAGAACCTCCCGTCGTCCGTCATCATCGGCGGCTCCGGCGCCATCGGCGTCGAGTTCGCCTACGTGATGAAGAACTTCGGCGTCGACGTCACCATCGTCGAGTTCCTCGACCGGATGGTCCCCACCGAGGACGCCGACGTGTCCAAGGAGCTCGCCAAGCACTACAAGAAGCTGGGCGTCAAGGTGCTCACCTCCACCGCCGTCAAGGGCGTCGAGGACACCGGCTCGGGCGTCAAGGTCCGCATCGCCCCCGCTGCCGGCGGTGACGAGCAGGTCCTCGAGGCCGACAAGTTCCTCGCCGCCTTCGGCTTCGCCCCCCGCGTCGAGGGCTACGGCCTCGAGGCCGCCGGCGTCGCCCTCACCGACCGCGGCGCGATCGCCATTGACGAGTACTGCCGCACCAACGTCGAGGGCGTCTACGCCATCGGCGACGTCACCGGCAAGATGATGCTCGCTCACGTCGCCGAGGCCATGGGCATCGTCGCCGCCGAGACGATCGCCGGCGCCGAGACGATGCCGGTCGAGTACGACTTCATCCCGCGCGCGACCTACTGCCAGCCCCAGATCGGCTCCTTCGGCTACAGCGAGCAGCAGGCCAAGGACAAGGGCTACGACGTCAAGACCGCGTCCTTCCCCTTCACCGCCAACGGCAAGGCCATGGGCCTGGGCGAGGCCGTCGGCTTCGTCAAGATCGTCGCGGACGCGGAGTTCAACGAGATCCTCGGCGCCCACATGATCGGCCCCGACGTCACCGAGCTCCTCCCCGCGCTGACCCTCGCGCAGAAGTGGGACCTCACCGCCGACGAGGTCGGGCGCAACGTCTTCGCCCACCCGACCCTCTCCGAGGCGGTCAAGGAGGCGATCCACGGGATCGCCGGCCACATGATCAACCTCTGAGCCACCTGCCCCACGGCTCCCGCGGCCCCCGTCACGCTCCGGCGCGACGGGGGTCGCTGCTGTCGGTACCCCCTGCGAGCATCCCCCTGTGGACCCCGCCCGCGCCTCCGCCCGCGCCCTGCTCGACGCCGAGCGCCGCGAGGCCCTGCGCCGCCTGAGCGGCCTCACCGGCCAGTTCGACGAGGTCGTCGCCGCCTCCCGCGACACCAACGCCGACGACGAGCACGACCCCGAGGGCGCCACCATCGCCTTCGAGCGCTCCCAGCTCGCCGCCCTCACCCGCCAGGTCCGTACTCACCTCGCCGACATCGACGCAGCCGTGATGCGGCTGGACGCCGGCACCTACGGCACCTGCGAGCGGTGCGGCTGGCCGATCGCAGAGGCGCGCCTGGAGGTCAAGCCCGCGGCGCGGACGTGCGTCGCCTGCGCGGCCGTGCGCTGACGCCCGGACGCCGCCTCTACGCAGCGGACCGCTGGTGCCCCGTCTGCCACAACGCCACCAGTACGCCGACCACGGTCAGCACCCCCGCCCCGACCCCGACCGGCCCGACGTGCGAGTCGTCGTTGACGGCCAGCTCGATGACGAGCGCCCCGATCACCTGCCCGGCGATCACACACAGCCCGAGCACGAGCACGCCGTGCACGCGGACGAGGGCCGCGGAGAGCCAGATGAAGCCGAGGCCGAGGACGCCGCCGAGGTAGAGGTACCACTGGTGCGGCAGCGGCTGCAGGTCGTGGTCGAGGGCGAAGAACACGGCCCAGACGGCGACCAGGCCGATGAAGCCGATCACGAAGTTGTTCAGGCTCGACACCCACGGCCCGGCGACGGCGGAGACGCGGCCGTTGAAGGCGGCCTGGGCGGCCATGCCCGCGCCCGCCACCAACGGCAGTACGGCGAGACCGGCGGTCGTCAGCGAGAACGACTCGACCAGCCGCTCGCCCGCGGCGAGCGCGACGGCCGCGATGGCGAAGGCGGCGGCGAGGGCGCGCGGCGGGCTCCACGGGACCCGGCCGCCGGGGCCGAGGCCGGCGTGGTCGACGGCGAGGCTGCTGGAGGACTGCCCGGCGGTGACGGCGACGCTGAAGAGCGCGACGCCGATGGTGGCGACGGTCAGGCCCTGCGCGGCGACCAGCGAGGCGCCGGCCAGGCCGCCGACCAGGGTGATCTTGGGCAGGGCGCCGGAGCGCAGGGCGGTACGGAGGCTGCCGATGCCGGCCCGCCGCGACCGCGACGAGAGAGTGATCGCGGCGACGAGGAGCAGGCCGCTGCCGAACGCCAGGACCGCGGCGGTGAGCCCCGCCGACGCGGTGCCGCCGAGCGAGGTCGCGAGGCGTCCGTTGATCTGGGCCTGGACGGCGATCATCGCGCCGGCGCCGAACATGGCCGGGACGGCCGCGAGCCGCACGAACCGGCTCGGCGGAGCGGCGGTGGTCACCGGGGGAGCACCCGGCGCAGGAACTCCCGGGTGCGTGCCTGGGTCGGCTCGCCCAGCACCTGCGCGGGCGGCCCGGCCTCGGCGATCCGGCCGCCGTCGAGGAAGCAGACGTGCGAGGCGACCTCGCGGGCGAAGCTCATCTCGTGGGTGGCGAGGATCATCGTCGTCCCGGCCTCGGCGAGGCTGCGGACGATGTCGAGCACCTCGCCGACGAGCTCGGGGTCGAGGGCCGCGGTGATCTCGTCGAGCAGCAGCAGCGCGGGATCGGTGCACAGCGCGCGGACGAGCGCGACCCGCTGCTGCTGGCCTCCGGAGAGCTGGTCGGGGTGCTTCGCGACGTGCTCGCCGAGCCCGAACCGCTCGAGCAGCTCGTGGGCGCGCGCCTTCGCCTCACCCGCCGGTACGCCGTGCACCTTGCGCGGCGCGAGCGTGCAGTTGTCGAGCACGCTCAGGTGGGGGAACAGGTTGTAGGCCTGGAACACCATCCCGATGTCGCGGCGCACCTCCTGCGGGCTGACCATCGGGTCGGAGATCTCCTGGCCCCGGAGCTCGATCACGCCGTCGTCGATCGGCTCCAGCAGGTCGATGCAGCGCAGCAGCGTGGACTTCCCCGAGCCCGACGAGCCGATCAGGCACACGACGTCGCCGGGCGCGACGGTCAGCGACACGTCGTCCAGGACGACGCGCGGGCCGGCCTCGCCGCTGCGGGCGTAGGTCTTGCGGAGGTTGCGCACCTCCAGCAGGGGAGTGGCGGCCATCAGAGCGCTCCTGCCCGCTCGCGCCGGGCCATCCGCCGGGCGAGCACGTCGCACAGCCGGGCCAGCGGCACCGTCATCGCGATGAAGAAGACCGCCGCGACGAGGTACGGCGTGTAGTTGAAGTTGTAGTTGGCGTAGTCGGCGGCCGCGTAGAGCGCGTCGAAGATGCCGACCGACGCGACCAGCGCGGTGTCCTTCTGCAGCGACACGAAGTCGTTGAGCAGCGGCGGTACGACGCGGCGTACTGCCTGCGGCACCACGACGTGGCGCATCGTCTGGGCCCGGGACAGCGCGAGCGCCTCGGCACTGGCCAGCTGCGAGGGGTGCACCGACTCGATGCCCGAGCGGAACACCTCGGCCACGTAGGCCGAGTAGGACACGACGAGCGCCACGGTCGCCCAGAAGAACAGGCTGTTCGGCAGTCCGGCCAGTCCCAGCGCGGGCATCCCGTAGGCGAAGAGGAACACCAGCAGCAGCGTGGGGATGCCGCGCACCACGTCGGTGAACACCACCGCGAGCCCCCGCAGCGGCACCAGCCAGGCCGAGCGGGCCTGCCGGACCAGCGCGAGCGCGAGGCCGGCCACCAGGATGATCGGCTCGGCGATCAGGAACATCTTGACGTTGATCCAGAAGCCCTTGGCGATCGCGGGCAGCGACTCCTTGGCGTGGTGGGGGTCGAGGAAGGTCGCCCGCACCCGCGGCCAGCCCGGCGACAGCACGACCGCCGCGACCAGCGCCGCGAGCACGACGACGGTCGCGACCGACGCGACGACGATCCGGCGCCGGCGCTGCCGCTCCCGGGTACGACGACGGGCGAGCTCGCGCTCGCTCGGCATCCACCCGGCAGCGTCGCCGGGCTGCGTGGTCGGGGTGCTCACTTGAGCTCGGGCACGCTCACGACGTCGGAGAGCCACTTCTTCTGGAGCTCCGCCAGCGTGCCCTCCTTCTTCAGGGTGTCGAGCGCGCCGTTGACGCAGGGGAGCAGCTTGTTGCCCTGCTCGAACAGCAGGCCGAACTCCTCAGGAGTGCCCGAGTCGTACTGGAACTGACCGAGCAGCTTGCTGTCCGGGATCTCGACCGAGCTGATGTAGAACGCCGTCGGCAGGTCCGCGATGATCGCGTCGACCTGGCCGTTGAGCATGGCCTGCTTGGCGTTGTTGGTGTTCTGGAAGACCAGCGGGTCCTTCTCGGGCTTGATGACGTCGCGGATCGCGGTCAGCGAGGTCGTCCCGGTCTGGGCGCCGATCTTGAACTTCGCCAGCTCGGTGAGGTCGGTGATCTTGGCCGCCGGGCTGTCCTTGAGGACGATCACGGCCTGCGCGGCGGAGTAGTAGCCCTCCGAGAAGTCCACGGCCTTCTCGCGCTCGGGGTCGACCGAGATCTGGTTGATGTCGAAGTCGAAGTTCTTCTTGCCCGGCTTGTAGGAGTTGTTGAAGGGGACCGTCACCCACTTCACCTGGTCCTTGCTGAAGCCCAGCTGGTCGGCGATCGCGTAGGCGACCGCGGACTCGTAGCCCTTGCCGTTGCTCGGGTCGTTGTCGACGAACCACGGCTCGTACGCCGGCGAGTCGGTGCCGACCGAGAGCACGCCCTTGGAGACGAGGGGCAGGTCGCCGACGGCGCACTTGTCGGCGCCCGCGGTCTTGCCGGTCTGCTCGGCCTTGTCCTCCGCCGGGGCGCACGCGGCGACCGCGGAGACGAGGACGGCGGCGGCGAAGGGGGCGAGGAGACGTGTGGTCCGCATGGCGGGAATCGTACGGCGCGGCCTTCCGCTGCAAGAATGGCGCCCATGGCGCGCGTGGTGATCGTCGGAGGCGGACCGGGCGGCTACGAGTCGGCCCTGGTGGCGGCACAGCTCGGGGCGGAGGTCGTGGTCGTCGACTCCGACGGCGTCGGCGGTTCCGCCGTGCTGACCGACTGCGTGCCGAGCAAGACGCTCATCGCGACGGCCGAGGTGATGACCGACTTCGGTGCGGCTGGTGAGCTCGGGATCCTCGCCGACGAGCCGCGGGTCGACCTGGCCCGGGTCAACGAGCGGGTCAAGGCGCTGGCCCTGGCGCAGTCGGCCGACATCGCGGGCCGGCTGGCTCGCGAGGGCGTGACCGTGGTGCCGGGCCGGGGACGGCTCGACGGGCCCTCGCGCGTGGTCGCGACCGCGGCCGACGGCACCGAGACGTCGTACGACGCCGACGCGGTGCTCATCGCGACCGGTGCCACGCCCCGGGTGCTCGACACCGCCCAGCCCGACGGCGAGCGGATCCTCACCTGGGAGCAGGTCTACGACCTCGCCGACCTGCCCGAGCACGTGATCGTCGTCGGCTCCGGTGTCACCGGCGCGGAGTTCGCCAGCGCCTACCAGTCGCTCGGCATCCCGGTCACCCTCGTCTCCTCGCGCGACCGGGTCCTGCCCGGCGAGGACCAGGACGCCGCCCAGGTGCTCGAGGACGTCCTCACCCGCCGCGGCATGACCGTCCTCGGCCGCTCCCGCATGCAGTCGGTCACCCGGGACGGCGACGTCGTCACGGTGACCCTCCAGGACGGCCGTGAGGTCACCGGCTCGCACTGCATCCTCGCCCTCGGCTCGGTCCCCAACACCGCGGGCCTGGGCCTCGAGGAGGCCGGCGTCCGCCTCGACGACGGCGGCTTCGTCAGCGTCGACCGCGTCTCCCGTACGTCGGCCCCGGGCGTCTACGCCGCCGGCGACTGCACGGGCGTCTTCATGCTCGCCTCCGTCGCCGCCATGCAGGGCCGGATCGCGATGGCCCACGTCCTCGGCGACGCCGTCCAGCCGCTCGACCTCGGGGTGGTGGCGTCCAACGTCTTCACCTCGCCCGAGATCGCCACCGTCGGCGTCACCCAGCAGCAGGTCGACGCCGGCGAGGTGCTCGCCGAGGTCGTCGTGCAGCCGCTCGCGACCAACCCGCGCGCCAAGATGCAGGGCATCGTCGACGGCTTCGTCAAGCTCTTCGTCGCGCCGGGCTCGCGCAGCCTGCTCGGCGGCGTCGTGGTCGGGCCGCGGGCGTCCGAGCTGATCCACCCGGTCGCGCTCGCCGTGACCGAGCGGCTCACCGCCGACCAGCTCGCCCAGACGTTCACCGTCTACCCGTCGATCAGCGGCTCGATCGCCGAGGCCGCCCGCCGCCTCCACCAGATGTAGGCAGGTGTAGGACCACCCGGGGCCACCTGCGAGGATTGCCCCATGCGCGTCCACCTCGGCTGCGACCACGCCGGCCTCGAGCTCAAGTCCCACCTCATCGGCTGGCTCACCGAGCACGGCTACGAGCCGGTCGACCACGGCCCGTTCGTCTACGACGCGCTCGACGACTACCCGGTCTTCTGCCTGCGGGCCGCCGAGGGCGTCCGCGCCGACCGGGCGAAGGGCCTCGACAGCCTCGGCGTCGTGATCGGGGGCTCCGGCAACGGCGAGCAGATCGCGGCCAACAAGGTCCAGGGCGTGCGCGCGGCGCTGGCCTGGTCCGAGCAGACCGCGAGCCTGGCCCGCGAGCACAACGACGCGTGGGTCGTCGCGGTCGGCGGCCGGATGCACACGCTCGACGAGATGACCCGCCTGGTCGAGGTCTTCCTGACCACGCCGTTCCCGGGCGACGAGCGCCACGTGCGCCGGATCGGCCAGCTGTCGTCGTACGAGACCACCGGCGAGCTCCCGCCGCTGCCCGAGTCCGCGCTCGGGCACGGCCAGGCCTGATGCCCGAGGGCCATACCCTCCACCGGCTCGCCGGCGAGCTCAGCACCGTCTTCGGCGGCCACCTGGTCCAGGTCGGCAGCCCGCAGGGACGCTTCGCCGAGTCTGCCGCCCGCCTCGACGGCGCGCGCCTGGTCGATGCCGAGGCGTGGGGCAAGCAGCTCTTCGTCCGCTTCGAGGACGAGCGGTTCGTGCACGTCCACCTGGGGCTCTACGGCACCTTCGAGGTCCGCGACGGCGTCCCGGAGATCCCGCTGCCGATCGGCCAGGTGCGGCTGCGCCTCGCCCGCCCCGGCGCGTACGGCGACCTGCGCGGCGCGACCACCTGCGCCCTGGTCACCGCTGCCGAGCGCGCCGCGGTGGTCGCCAAGGCCGGCCCGGACCCGCTGCGCGCGGACGCCGACCCCGACCGGGCCTGGGCCCGGATCAGCCGCAGCAGCGCGCCGATCGGCACCCTGCTCATGGACCAGACGGTGCTCGCCGGCGTCGGCAACGTCTACCGCGCCGAGGTCCTCTTCCGGCACCGGATCCACCCGCTGCGCCCCGGTCGCACGCTTCGGGTCTCGCAGTGGCACGCGATCTGGGACGATCTGGTCGTGCTCATGACCGAGGGGGTCGCGACCGGGCGGATCGACACCGTCCGGCCCGAGCACACCCCCGAGGCGATGGGCCGCGCGCCGCGGGTCGACGACCACGGCGGCGAGGTCTACGTCTACCGGCGGACCGGCCAGCCCTGCCACGTGTGCGGCGGCCCGGTCCGTACCGAGGTGCTCGGCGGACGCAACCTCTTCTGGTGTCCCCGGTGCCAGCCGACCTTCCGGTCCCGGGCGGCGCGATGATCAACGCGCGGCGCTGGGCGCTGACCGACGTCGGCCTCGCCTCGGTGCTCGCGCTGCTCGCCGCGGCGGTGGTCGCCGGCATCGCGCTGCGCCCCGACGACGTGCCGATCAACCTGATCTTCCTGCCGCTGGTGCTCGGCATCCTCTTCCTCAGCAACCGGGTGCTGCCGTGGTTCGCGGGCTACGTGCTCGTCGCGCTGGGCTGCGCCGCGGTCCTCCAGGACGAGTACACCGCGCGCATCGTCGCCGCGCTCGCCGTGATGGCGGGCGTCGCGGTGCTCGTGATCTTCCTGTCCCTGCGCCGCGGCCAGATCGGCGTCGGGCCGATCCGCGGCCAGTCGATGCTCGTCGACCTGCGCGACCGGATCCTCGCCCAGGGCGAGATCCCGACCCTGCCCGCGGACTGGCTGGTCGAGTCGGCGCTGTCGTCGGCGGGCGGCTCGCCGTTCGCCGGGGACTTCGTCGTGGCGACCGGCGGTGAGCACGGCCGCCGGATCGAGCTCGTCGTCGTCGACGTCTCCGGCAAGGGCGAGGCCGCCGGCACCCGTGCGCTCCAGCTCTCCGGCGCGATGGGCGGGCTGGTCGCCGCGCTGCCGCCCGGCCGGTTCCTGCCGGCGGCCAACGACTACCTCCTCCAGCGCGCCTGGGAGGAGGGCTTCGCGACCGCCGTCCACGTCTCGGTCGACCTGGCCACGGGGGAGTACGAGCTGCGCTCGGCCGGCCACCCGCCCGCCGTCCAGCGCCACGCCGGCTCCGGGCGCTGGCAGCTGCTGCCCGCCGAGGGGCCGGTGCTCGGCATCGTCGAGGACGTCGACTACGCCTGCTTCCGCGGTCGCCTCGACGCCGGCGACAGCCTGCTGCTCTACACCGACGGGATGGTCGAGGAGCCGCGCCGCGACATCGAGCTCGGCATCGACCACATGATGGGTGCGGCCGAGTCGCTGCTGCGCCACTCGTGGGACGGCCTGGCCGACCGGCTCGTCGCCGCCGTCGGTTCGCCGGACGACGACCGGGCCCTGCTGGTGGTCCACCGGCGCCCCTGAGTTGGGGGACGCGCCCGGCCGTGTGGCACGATTGCCCGTGGCTCTGGGCCAGGCGTGAGCCTGGCCAGGCGCCAGGCGGGGATGTAGCTCAATGGTAGAGCCTCAGTCTTCCAAACTGATTACGCGGGTTCGATTCCCGTCATCCCCTCGAAGTGCGGTCCGACCACCGAGCGCCGGGCCGTTCCGCGGGGCGTAGCGTAGTGGCTAGCGCGCCTGCTTTGGGAGCAGGAGACCGCAGGTTCGAGTCCTGTCGCCCCGACAGATCACCTTGATCGCAGCGGGCCCCGCGCCCGTGCACCACCCACTGACCAGTAGGAGAACACCTGTGAAGAGCGCCGTCGAGACCTTGAGCCCGACCCGGGCCAAGCTGACCGTCGAGGTGCCCTTCGAGGAGCTCAAGCCGAGCCTCGACGCGGCGTACCAGAAGATCGCGAAGCAGATCAACGTCCCCGGCTTCCGCCGCGGCAAGGTCCCGCCGCAGGTGATCGACCGCCAGGTCGGCCGCGGCGTCGTCCTCGACGAGGCCGTCAACGACGTGCTCCCGAAGGCCTACGTCGAGGCGCTCCAGGAGAACAACCTGACCCCGCTGGCGCAGCCGGAGATCGAGGTCACGAAGTTCGAGGACAACGACGCGCTCGAGTTCACCGCCGAGGTCGACATCAAGCCCGAGATCGACCTCCCGGACTACGACGGCCTCGAGGCCTCCGTCGACGACCTCGCGGTCAGCGACGACGACGTGGCCGAGCAGGTCGACGCGCTGCGTGAGCGCTTCGGCACCCTGAGTGACGTCGAGCGCGCGGCCCAGGACGGCGACTTCGTCGTCATCGACCTCGTCGCGACCCAGGACGGCGAGACCGTCGAGGGCGCCGAGATCTCCGGCTTCTCCTACAAGGTCGGCAACGGCGGCATGATCGACGGCCTCGACGAGGCCCTGGTCGGCGTCGCCGCCGGCGAGGAGAAGACCTTCACCACCCAGCTCGTCAGCGGCGACCTGGTGGGCCAGGACGTCGAGGTGGCCGTCAAGGTCACCCAGGTCCAGGAGCAGGAGCTCCCCGAGCTCGACGACGACTTCGCTCAGGAGGCGTCGGAGTTCGACACCCTCGCCGAGCTGCGCGACGACGTCCGCGAGCGGCTGACCCGCGGCAAGCGCCTCGAGCAGGCCGCCGCGGCCCGCGACGCCGTCCTCGAGGCCCTCCTCGAGAAGGTCGAGATCCCGCTGCCCGAGTCGATGGTCACCGAGGAGCTCAACGCTCGCCGGGGCAACCTCGAGCAGCAGCTGCAGTACGCCGGCATGACCCTCGAGAAGTACCTCGAGGACGAGGAGCAGACCCAGGAGGAGTTCGAGGCCGACCTCGAGCGCCGGGTCCGTGACGCCGTCGCCGCGCAGTTCATCCTCGACGAGATCGCCGACAAGGAAGAGATCGGCGTCGACCAGGGCGAGCTGACCCAGCACATGATCCGCCGCGCCCAGCAGTCCGGTCAGGACCCACAGGAGTTCGTGAACCACATGTTCGAGCACAACCACGTGCCCGAGATGGTCCAGGAGATCCGCCGCGGCAAGGCGCTGCAGATCCTCGTCGAGGGCGCGACCGTCAAGGACGCCGCCGGCAACGAGATCGAGCTCAAGAACCTCCAGGCCGACGGCACGATCGGCGAGCCCGAGGTCGAGGGCGCCGAGGACGAGACCGAGGCTCCCGCCGAGGCCTGATCCTCCCCGTACGCCGCCGCGGCCCCCGACTCGCTCGAGTCGGGGCCGCGCCCCCCCCCGGGGGGGGGGGGGGGGCCCGCGCCGCTTCTCAGCGCCGGGCCTCGACCAGGTGCCGCGTGGAGTGGGCGACGAACGGCTCGCCCGTGCGCAGCAGGGCATCGAGCGCGCGCAGCCGCTCGTCGTAGCGCTCGACGGTGAAGTCGGGCACCCACCACACGCACTTGCGCAGCAGCCACACGACCGCGCCGACGTCGCGGAGCTCCATCCGGCAGCGCGCGGTCCGCAGGCCGGTCACGGTGAGCCCGGCGGCCTCGGCCCCGGCCCGCTCGACCTCGGGATCGCGGCCCCGGCGCTGGTCGGGCAGCGGCCCGAGGAACCGCTCGATGAGCTCGAACGCCGATGCCGGGCCGACGTGCTGGGCCAGGTAGTGCCCGCCGGGGCGGAGCACCCGCGCGATCTCGGCCCAGTCCGGGGCGACGGGGTGCCGGGCGGTGACCAGGTCGAAGGAGCCGTCGGGCAGGGGGAGCGGGGCGCCCGGGGCGACCTCGACCACCTCGACCCCGCGCGGGCCGAGCCGGGCTCGCGCCCGCTCGGCGTTGGGCGCCCAGCCCTCGGTGACGACCATCCGGGGCGGCAGCACCGGCGCCTCGGCGAGCACCTCGCCGCCGCCGGTGTCGAGGTCCAGCGCCCTGGCCACGGCGCCGAGCCGGTCGGCCAGGAGCCGGGCGTAGCCCCAGGGCGGCCGCTCCTCGCTCGCCCGGCCGTCGAGCCAGCCGAAGCCCCAGCCGGTCACGTCGGCGGTCGCGGCCTCGGCCACCAGCTCGTCGTAGGAACGCATGCGACCATCGTCTCAACCCCGCCTGAGTGAACATCTGTACACTCAACTGCCATGAAGCAGGACGCCACCCTGGTCGATGCGCTCGCACTGGCCACCGCCGTGGTCGACGAGCTGGTCGTGACGACCGCCCGCGACACCCATGCCGCGGTCTCCCGCCGCGCCCACGGCGTCGTACGACGGGGGGTCGGGCCGGCCGGCGTCCCCGCCGAGACGCTGCACCGCGGCATCGCCGCGCTGGTCTACGGCGCCCTCGGGCTCTCCGTGCGCGGCGCCGGGGCGGGCCTGGCCCGGATCGCCGAGACCGGCGCCGGTCCCGGGCTCGAGGACGGCCCGCGTGGACGCTTCGTCAGCGCCGCGGTCAACGGCCTGATCGGCGAGGAGCTGCGCCGCGACCGGCCCCGGCTCGCGATCGAGATGGGCGTGCGCGCCGGCGGACGCGACGTACCGCTCACTGCGGACGGCGTCGCCGCGGCCTTCCCCGACGCCACCGGGCGGCTCGTCGTCTTCCTGCACGGCCTGTGCGAGAACGAGGACTACTGGCGCCGGCACCGCGACCGCCTCGGCTCGACGTACGGCGAGAGCCTGGCGGCGCGCGGCTGGAGCCCGGTCTACCTCCGCGCCAACACCGGCCTCGGCGTGCGCGAGAACGGCGTCGCCCTGGCCGCGCTGCTCCAGCGCCTGGTCGAGGTCTGGCCCGGTCCGGTCGAGCGGATCGCGCTGGTCGGTCACTCGATGGGCGGGCTCGTCCTGCGGACCGCGACCGCCGTCCAGGCCCAGGCCGGTCCCGGGCACGGCGCCTGGACCGATCGGGTCACCGACATCATCACGCTCGGCACGCCGCACCTCGGCGCTCCGCTGGCCCGCGGCGCCGACCGCGGCACCCGCCTCCTGGCGCGGCTGCCCGAGTCGGCCGGGTTCGGCGCGATCATCGACCGCCGCTCGCTGGGCATCCGCGACCTCGAGCTCGGGGTCGCGGCCGACGTACCGACCCTCCCGCGGGCGCGCTACCGCCTGGTCTCCGCGACCCTGTCCGCCTCGCCGCGGCACCCGGTCGCCCAGGTCCTCGGCGACCTGCTCGTGACGCCGCACTCGGCCGCGGGCCGCGACCGGCGGGGCACCGAGCTGTTCCCCGGCGCCGAGGTCCTCCACGTCGGGCGTACCGACCACTTCGGGCTGCTCAACCACCCCGAGATCCACGCCGCGCTGGCCCGCTGGCTCGACGCCGGCTGAGCACGTCTACTCACGCGCGGCGGGTCTCCTGGCCCCGAGACTGGTCGGGTGACCTCGACCTCCGCGCCCGCCGCCACCACCGCTCCCACCGGCACCCGGATCACCGCCTGGACCGCCGTCGTCCTCGGCCTGGCCGAGACCGGCCTGGCGGTGTGGGCGTGGGTCGAGACCGCGACCTACACCGGTGAGTCCTCGACCGCCGCCCTCGGCTACGTCGCCGCGCTGCTCCTCGGCGTCCCCGGGGTCTGCGCGCTGGTGCTCGGCGCGATCGGGATCCTGCTCGCCCGGCGCCCGGTGGGCCTGCCGGCCGCGATCCTCGGCGTCGTCGTCGCTGCCGGACCGGTCGTGCTCTGGCTCTCGGCCTGGTTGCCCTGGCTCTGAGGCCCGGAACTTGCCACCATGTGGCCATGACGACGACGAAGGCCGCGCGCGAGCTGCGGGCCGAGACCGTGATCGATGCTCCCGCCGCCCACGTGTGGGCGCTCCTGACCGACTTCGGTCAGCTGGCGCAGTGGAGTCCCGAGACGGTCCGGATGGTCCCGCTCAAGCCGGGCGGCCTGCGGGTCGGGCAGTGGTACCTCGGGATCAACCGGCGCAAGGCGGTCTTCTGGCCGACCCGGTCGGTCGTCGCCGACGTCGAGCCCGAGCGGCGCCTGGTCTGGGACACGCCGTCGAGCGGGGCGCAGTGGATCTGGGAGCTCACCCCCGACGCCGACGACGCCCGTCGTACCCAGGTCGTGCACCGGCGCCCGGTGCCCGGCGCGCTGAGCCTCGGCAGCCGCATCGTGGCGCCCCTGCTGCTCGGCGGCAACGAGGCCCATGCCGACGAGCTGGAGCAGGGCATGGCGACGACGGTCGCCGGGCTCAAGGCCGCGGCCGAGGGCTGACGTCGGCCCAGTCGCGCACCAGCCACGTGTAGACCCCGGTCAGCGCGACCGACACGGCGAGCCCGCTGACGGTGCCCTCGTCCGCGGCCAGGTCGACCAGGCCGAAGCCGCCGAAGGCGAAGATCGCCGCGTTGGTGGCGACGTGGAGCCCGATCGCGGCCTCCAGCCCACCGGTGCGCCAGGTCAGCCAGCCGGCGGCGAGGCCGAACACCGTGACGTCGACCAGCCCCAGCGCGTCGTAGTCGTGGCCGAGCGTGAACAGGGCGACCGGCAGCACGATCGCGAACGCCGGGTGCCGCAGCCAGGTGCCGACGGTCTGCATGAGCAGCCCCCGGAAGACGTACTCCTCGGCCGTCGCCTGCACCGGGACGACGAGCAGCGCGAGCGCGACGAACGCGAGCGTCCGGCCGCCGACCGCGGCGTCCTCCCAGGCGTCGTCGATCGTGGTCGTGACCAGCATCGCGGACACCATCAGCACCGCCGCGGCACCCAGGCAGCGGGCCAGGAGCCCCCAGCGGAGCCGCCCGGTGACCGACGACAGCGTCCCGACCGGACGCCCGCCGACGAGCCGGATCGCCAGCAGCGCGGCCGGCAGCATCAGGGCGACCGCGACCAGCAGGTAGGTGGCCGCGAGCGGGTCGGACATGTCGCCGTCGCCGAGCACGTCGTCGATGCGGCCCTGGAGGTCCGGGACCGCCTCGCCGAGGAGGACCAGGGGGCCGGTGAGCAGGATCGCCCCGGCGACGAAGAGGACGACGGCCAGCGCCAGCACCGCGATGGGTCGCCACCACCGCGGCCGGGCGCTGCGCAGGCCCAGGCGGTGGTACGGCAGGGCGTCAGGCGGCGTACGAGACGTCATGGTTCCACCCTCGTGCCCGGCGGGGGGCCGGCACATCGAGCGGAGGTGGGGAACGACCCCGCCGAAGGTCGGGGGCGGGCTCATCCCTTCGGCTGATCCGCCCGCCCCCGCGCTGGCCTAGGCTCCACCCCATGTTCGGGCAGGCTCGGGCCGGGGACGGCGCCGGCGACGGTGTTGCGCTCGCCGCCCGCCGCCGGACCCGTCTGGTCGTGGTCGCCACCTGCACCGTCGTGGGCGTACTGGCCGCGCTCGTGGCGATCGGCGAGGCCGTGGGCCGTACGGACCCGCCCGCCGACGACCTCGTCGCGCTGTGGCTGCTCGCCGAGGTCAGTGCCATTGTCGTGTCGGTTCCGCTGCTCCTGCGGCTGCTGGGTTACGGCTCGGTGCCGGCCGGCCTGGCGCTCGCCGCCCTCGCTCCGCTGACGGCCGCGACGCCGGCGGCCGTGGTGGCCCTGGTGCTGGTCGTCTCGCTGCGCTCGCGGCGGACGACGGTGCTCGCGGTCCTCGCGTTCGTCGTACCGGCGGCGCTCGCCGTCGTCGTCCTGCAGCCGGGCCAGGCGCCCGGGCTGCTCGCCCTCCTCGCCGGCGTCGTGGTCGTGCTGGTGCTGACCGGCACCGTGACCGGCGCGCGCCGCGAGCTGCGGGTCCGGGCCCGGCGGGAGCAGGCGCTGGTCGCCGAGCGTGCGCGCAGCGAGGAGCGGGCCCGGATCGCCGGCGAGATGCACGACAGCCTGAGCCACCACCTGAGCCTGATCGCGCTCCACGCGGGGGCGCTCGGGCGCCGTGCGGACCTGCCGCCGGAGACCGTGCGCTCGAGCAGCCGGCTCGTCGCCGACCTGTCCCGGACCGCGCACGCCGAGCTGCGCGACGTCCTGGGCGTGCTGCACCAGGGGCCGCAGCCGACCACGCCGCCGACCGGCGCGGAGGGCCTCCGGCACCTGGTCGCGCAGCACCGCGCCGCCGGAGCGGTCATCGAGGCCGAGCTCGACCCCGCCGTCGCCGCACGGGCCGGCGAGGCGACCTCGCGGCTGCTGCACCGGGTGGTGCGCGAGCTGCTCGCCAACGCTGCCCGGCACGCGCCGGGCGCACCGGTCCGCCTCCTGGTCGCCGGGCACGCCGACGGGGTCGACGTCGTGTGCCGCAACCCGGTCGTCGTCGGCCGCAGCACCGCGGCCGCGGGCGCCGGGCTGGGCCTGCAGGGCGTCGCCGAGCGCGTGCGGCTGGCCGGCGGGCGGCACCGGGCCGAGGCCTGCGGCGGGGAGTTCGTCGTCGAGGTGTCCGTGCCGTGGTGAGGGTGCTCGTGGTCGACGACGAGCCGCTGGTCCGCGCGGGCCTGCGCCTGGTGCTCGACCCCGCCCGGGGCATCGAGATCGTGGGCGAGGCCGGTGACGGCGTCGCGGCGGTCCGGGCCGCCCGCGAGCTCGCGCCGGACGTCGTCCTCATGGACGTCCGGATGCCGGGCGGTGACGGCATCGCGGCCGTCACCGCGATCCGCGCGGCCGGTCTCGGCTGCCGGATCCTGATGCTGACCGCGTTCGACACCGACGAGTTCGTCCTGGGCGCGCTGCGCGCCGGTGCCGACGGCTTCCTGCTGAAGGCCGAGGACCCCGACCTGATCGAGCGCGCCGTCCTGGGTGCCGCCGCCGGCACGGCGACCGTCTCGGCACCCGTGCTGCGCCGCCTGGTGGGGCTGGCCGCGCCGCTGTCCGAGCCCGCCGGGGTGCCCGCCGGCGTCAGCGGACGGGAGTGGGACGTCGCCCGGCTGGTCGCCCAGGGCCGCTCGAACGCCGAGATCTCCACCGTCCTGCACCTGAGCCTGGCCACGGTCAAGACGCACCTGGGCAGCCTGTTCGCCAAGCTCGGCCTGGACAACCGGGTCCAGCTGGCGATCCTCGTGCTCGAGCGGGAGCCGTCGCGTCCCTGACCGCACCGGAATCCGCTGTCGGCGAACAGGGCGGGTTATCGCGTGGTTCTGCCTCCCGGTCCGGCTAGTGTCAGCCGCGTGACTCAGATTTCCGCCGGCCCCGAGGGCGGGCCCCAGATGAACGGTGGAGCCGGTCTCAACCTGCTCGACGACAACATCTACAGCCGACTGCTCCGTGAGCGGATCGTCTTCCTCGGCTCCGAGGTCCGTGACCAGAACGCCAACGCGATCTGCGCCCAGCTGCTGCTGCTGTCGGCCGAGGACCCCGAGGCGGACATCTTCCTGCACATCAACAGCCCGGGTGGCTCCGTCGACGCCGGCATGGCGATCTACGACACCATGAACTACATCCCCAACGACGTCGCGACCGTCGGCATGGGCCTGGCCGCCTCGATGGGCCAGTTCCTGCTCTGCGCCGGCGCCAAGGGCAAGCGCTACGCGCTCCCGCACGCGCGGATCATGATGCACCAGCCGTCGTCCGGCATGGGCGGCTCGGCCTCCGACATCAAGATCCAGGCCCAGCAGTCGCTCCACATCAAGAAGGTCCTCCTGGACCTCATCGCCGAGCACACCGGCCAGAGCGTCGAGCAGGTCACCGAGGACGCCGACCGCGACCGCTGGTTCACCGCGGACGAGGCGCTCGAGTACGGCCTTGTCGACAAGGTCGTCAAGAGTGCCAAGGAAGCCGTCGACGAGGGCCGGCCGGCCCACAAGAAGGACTGACATGAACTACTACATCCCGCAGTGGGAAGAGCGCACGTCCTACGGCTTCCGCCGGATCGACCCCTACGCCAAGCTGTTCGAGGACCGCATCATCTACCTCGGCACCCCGATCTCCGACGACGTCGCCAACGCCGTCATCGCCCAGCTGCTGTGCCTGCAGTCGATGAACCCCGACCAGGACATCAGCATTTACATCAACAGCCCCGGTGGCTCGTTCACGGCGCTGACGGCGATCTACGACACGATCCAGTTCATCAAGCCCGACGTGCAGACCGTCTGCATCGGTCAGGCGGCCTCGGCGGCGGCGATCCTGCTCGCGGCCGGTGCCAAGGGCAAGCGCCTGGCGCTGCCCAACAGCCGGATCCTGATCCACCAGCCCTACACCGAGGGCACCTTCGGCCAGACCTCGGACATCGAGATCCAGGCCAACGAGATCCTGCGGATGCGCGAGCTGCTCGAGAAGATGATCAGCGACCACTCGGGCAAGTCGATCGAGGAGGTCAGCCGCGACATCGAGCGCGACAAGATCCTCACCGCGCAGGGAGCGATCGAGTACGGCCTGATCGACTCCGTGCTCGAGTCCCTCAAGACCCCCGCCCTCGTCTGAGACGACAGGCCTCGACCGAACGACCCCGATGACCTCCTCGACGTACTCCTCGTGTCCCGCCCCCTCCGGGGCGCCACAGGGAGTACCGTCGGGGAGTTCACATGTGAGGAGGACCCGTGGCACGCATCGGTGACGGTGGCGATCTGCTGAAGTGCTCGTTCTGCGGCAAGAGCCAGAAGCAGGTCAAGAAGCTCATCGCTGGTCCGGGTGTCTACATCTGCGACGAGTGCATCGATCTCTGCAACGAGATCATCGAGGAAGAGCTGGCCGAGGGCTCGGAGGTCGAGCTCGCCGACCTGCCCAAGCCCAAGGAGATCTTCGAGTTCCTCAACTCCTACGTGATCGGGCAGGAGCAGGCGAAGAAGTCCCTCGCGGTCGCGGTCTACAACCACTACAAGCGGGTCCAGGCCGGCGTCCAGCCGATCTCGGGCAAGCACAGCAAGGACGAGGTGGTCGAGGTCGCCAAGTCCAACATCCTCGTCATCGGGCCCACCGGCTGCGGCAAGACCTACCTCGCCCAGACCCTGGCCCGGATGCTCAACGTCCCCTTCGCGATCGCCGACGCCACGGCGCTGACCGAGGCCGGCTACGTCGGCGAGGACGTCGAGAACATCCTCCTCAAGCTGATCCAGGCCGCTGACTACGACGTCAAGAAGGCCGAGACCGGCATCATCTACATCGACGAGATCGACAAGGTGGCCCGCAAGGCCGAGAACCCCTCGATCACGCGCGACGTCTCCGGCGAGGGTGTCCAGCAGGCCCTGCTCAAGATCATCGAGGGCACTACCGCCTCGGTGCCCCCGCAGGGCGGGCGCAAGCACCCGCACCAGGAGTTCATCCAGATCGACACCACGAACATCC
The DNA here is from genome assembly GCF_024662235.1 of Pimelobacter simplex. Classification (GTDB taxonomy): domain Bacteria; phylum Actinomycetota; class Actinomycetes; order Propionibacteriales; family Nocardioidaceae; genus Nocardioides. The sequence goes on along the minus strand of NZ_CP096276.1, from coordinate 3,506,035 downwards.
TGTTCGTGGTCGGCGGCGCCTTCGCCGGCCTGGAGCACATCATCGAGCAGCGCGTCGGCAAGAAGTCCCTGGGCTTCACCGCCGAGCCGCGCGGCGAGGCCGAGCGGGCCGCCGAGGACCTGCTCGCCCAGGTGCGCCCCGAGGACCTGACCAAGTTCGGCCTGATCCCCGAGTTCATCGGCCGGCTGCCCCTGATCGCGAGCGTCAGCCCGCTCGACCAGGACGCGCTCATCCAGATCCTCACCGAGCCGCGCAACGCCCTGGTCAAGCAGTACAAGAAGCTCTTCGACCTCGACGGCGTCGAGCTCGAGTTCACCGACGGCGCCGTCGCCGCGATCGCCGACAAGGCGCTCGAGCGCGGCACCGGCGCCCGCGGGCTGCGCGCCATCATCGAGGAGGTCCTCCTCCACGTGATGTACGACGTCCCGAGCCGCGGTGACGTCGAGAAGGTCGTGGTGACCGACGAGGTCGTCCTCGAGGACGTCGCGCCGACCCTGGTGCTGCGCGAGACGAAGCCGAAGAAGAAGTCCGCCTAGCGTGAGGTGGGCACGGCTCCTTGACCGCCTTGTCGCCGAGGTCGATGGACCGCCCGAAGTCGCCGTCGTTGGACCGCCTGACGCGGTCGGACTGGTAGGCCGGCGGCTGCGACGACGTGCGCACGTGCACGTGTTCGATGCGAGTGTCGCGGCCGACGACCGTCGGGCCGAGCTGGCATCGGCCGGTCGCTACGACGTCCTGGTGGTCGAGGCGCCAGGTCGAGAGTGGCCGTCGTGGCTGGCGGAGCTCATCTTTCACCTTCGCCCAGGCGGGTCCCTGGTCTTCCGAGGGGAGCGCGGGAGGCGCTCCGAGCCTCTCGAGAAGCGGTTGAAGGCACTCGACGAGATTCGCGACGGCCGCCGCGATCCGCGCGTGACGGGTCGCCGCGGTGACGACATCCGCGCGCTGGCGCGTGCGATCTCGAGTTGGACGGCACAGGGACCGCATGTCGTCGTGGTCAACGGGGTGACTGCGTTCGCCAAGGTCCGCGAGCGCCAGGTCGACGAGCTATTCCGGAGCCCGGGCTATCCCCACGGCAGCGTGATCGCCTCCGTCCCGGCCGCGCACTTCGTTGCCCGCTGCACGGTTGTCCAGAACGAATCGGCGGTCAGGAAGGCCGAGGTTCGTGAGATCTCCGCGCCTGAGATGGTGCTGCGTGGATACGACGACGTCGTCTGCCTGCCGCGCCAGGTTGTCGTGCAGGGCAACCTGCTTCTCCCCGACACCTTCCGGAGGCCTCATAGCCGGCGCATGCGGAGCGCGGCACTGAACGAGCTGTCGCCCGGGTTCGCGGAGCTGCGCGGTGACGCCCATGGCGCCGAGTATCTGGCAGGGACCTATGTCCACCTCGACTCCGAGTTCCCTGGGCACTACGGGCATCTGGTCACCGAGCAGTTGTCCCGGATGTGGGCCTGGCCGGAGATCCGCAACGAGGTCCAGCGCCCGCGCGTGCTCCTCAGCACCCGGGACTCCCGCACCGCACTTCATGCCCATGAGCGGGAACTGCTTGGCGCCTTCGGAGTGCCCGAAGAGGACGTTCTGCTGTTCCACCGTCCGTTGCGGGTTGAGAGGCTTCTGTCGGCGAGCCCGATGATGGCTCAGCCGGGCTGGATCCATCCTGAGATCGCCGGCGCATGGCGGAGCGCTGGCGCGGCGCTCGCCGCGATTGCTGGTGACGCGTCGTACCCGCGCCGCATCTTCTGCGGGCGACGCACGGGCAAGCGCGCCTGCCGCAATGCCGACGAGGTCGAGGCGCTCTTCGTTGACGAAGGATTCACGGTTGTTTACCCCGAGAACTACTCGCTGCCAGAGCAGGCCGCACTCTTCCGGGGGGCTGAGGTCGTCGCGGGATTCGCGGGAGCGGCGATGTTCAATCTCTGCTACACCGCGACGCCCAAGGATGTCGTCCTGCTCGTGTCCGAGTCCTATACGGCTGAGAACGAGTACCTCATGGCAGCCGTGCAGGGGCACCGCTTGACCCTGATGTGGTGCCCCTCTGACGTGCCGTTGCCGGCCAAGGGGTTCTCGGCAGAGGCGTACCAGGCTTCATTCAGCGCGGATCTGGCCAAGGACGGTGCCTGGCTCAGGTCTCGCCTCCGCGCCATCGGTCGCTGATGCGCTAGTGACCGACGCTCGCGCCGCTGGACATGGGCCAGTGTCGAGCGGCGCGCGCGTCGTGGTCAGTACCGGTAGCGTGCGTAGAAGGGGCGATGGTCGGAGGGCGCCTTGCCTCCGAACGTCTGAGACGAAGCGAAGTCGCCGCCGGTCGTGGTGAGCCCGACGCTCCGGAAGATGTAGTCGATCGCCTTCTTGGAGCCAGTCGCCTGTGTGGCCCACTTGTCCCACGTCGTGCTGCGGTTGCATGAGGTCAGCGCGTGGACGGAGCTGTAACCGGCCGATGCCAGGCGGTCAGGCGCCTTGACGACCCCGCTGCACTGGGTCGATGGGCTGTTGAGGTCGCCCAGGACGACGGTCGGCATCGAGACCGTCTGGTTGCGGCGGTTGATCCAGCCGATCACGTCGGCCGTTCGCTCGTTGTTCTCAGCGTGGCGGGCCGCGGGGCTGCTCATGGCCGTCGTGCAATTCAGCTGGGCCGCTCTGGAGTCAGAGAGCCCTCCGGGGATCAGGTGGAGATTCGCGACGCGGACCTTCTTTCCGGGTGCGGCGAGATCGTCGAGCTCGACGACGTTCCAGTAGTCGTTGGCCTGGCAGGGCGTGGCCGCGGTGCCGCTGAACCGCCTGATCGACGCGAAGGAGCGGGTGAACCGGTCGCGCTGCCAGAAGATCGAGGTCGAGTCGGAGCCAGGGCTCGCCGACGTCGACACCGTGTCGTACTCGGCGAGGTCAGCGCTGAGGTCATCAGCTGGGTGGGCGCCATCGCGGTCGTTGCCTTCCTGGATGCCGAGGATGCTGGGGGTGACGCTCCGGATCACCGCCACCAGGTGGGGGCGCCGGTCGGGCCACATCCAGCCATTCACCTGCTCACTGTTGTTCTTGACGTTGTAGGTCATCACGGAGAACTGGGGCGTGGCGGTCGAGCTCTCCTCGGCGTGTGCTCCGCTGGCGAAGGAAGCAAGCGAGGGAAGGGCTGGGCTGCCGCGCAAATTTCGGACAGTGATTAATTGTGTTTTTACGCTGCCTGCTGCTGGTTGCAGTACTCGTCGTGGACCTCTTGTGGGGTGCGGTAGCCGAGTGCTGAATGAAGACGTAGGCGATTATAGCGGAATTCGATGTACCGGGCCACGTCTTTCCTCGCTTCGTCGCGGGTGGGATAGGTCACGCGATTGACCCGTTCGACTTTCACCGCTGCGTTGAACGATTCGGCTAACGCGTTATCGAAACAGATCCCAGTTCTACCCACCGACCGGCGAAGATCGAGTCGTGAGGCTGCGCGGGCAAATTCGTCGCTCATGTATTGCGTTCCGCGATCCGAGTGGATCACACATTGTGATTCCAGGGTGTAGTTGCGTGCGGCCATATCCAATGCCTCGACTACCAAAGAGGTGCGCATGTGGTCGGCCATGGCGTAGCCGATGCAGGCCTTGGTGGCGCAGTCGATCACCGTCGCCAGGTACAACCAGCCCTCATCCGTGCCGATGTAGGTGATATCGGAGACGAGTTTGGTTCCCGGCGCGTGGGCGGTGAAGTCGCGTCCGAGGAGGTCGGGCACTGCGGCGGCGTCGCCGGCGATGGTGGTGGTCGGCCGGGACGGCCGGGGCTGGCACGGCACCAGTCCGAGCTCGCGCATCAGCCCCCGCACCAGCTCCGGGCTGGCGTCCTCGCCCATGCGGCCGAGGGAAGCGTGGATCCGCCGGTAGCCGTAGGTGGCGTCGGAGTCGTCGAAGACGGCCTCGATCACGGCCTTGAGTCGCTCGCGACGCTGTGCGGTGGCCGAGGCGGGCCGGTCGGCCCAGTCGTAGAAGCCAGACCGGGACACCCCGGCCCAGGCGCACATCTTGACCACCGGATAGTGCGCCTTCTGCGCGTCGATGAACTCGTATTTCGCGCTCACCGATACTCCTGGGCGAAGAAGGCCGCCGCTTTTCCCAAGAACTCGTTACGCATCCGCAGTTCGCGAACTTCACTCTCGAGCTCACGAAGTCGGGCACGCTCCGATATCGACAGTGGCGACTCTTCCTCGGGGTTCGCCTCCCGGTACTTCGCGCACCAGTTTCCCAGCGTGCCTTCATTGACGTGGATCTCGCGGGCGACCTCGGCGATCGAACGAGACGACTCGATCACCATTTTCACGGCCTCGTCCTTGAACTCAGGCGTGAACTTTCGACGCTTTTCCGGCATTAACTAGTTACCTCCATTTCGGAATGGACCTTATTTGATCCACTGTCCGAAATGTCTGAGGCACGCCAGGCGAGCGCACACGCTGCAGTGACGAGAAGGGCAGTCTTGGGGCGTCGGGTCATGGAGGGGAAGTTAGCAGTACCCCTGCCCGAATGTGTCGGGAGCCAGTCCGAATCGGTTCTGCTCGGCTCAGCCCTCGGGCTGCTCGGCGATCTCGGCCGTGACGGTCAGCTCGCTCGCGTCCGCGTCGAAGGTGAAGACCAGGTCGCCGGTGATCTTGCCGGCCGCGACCAGGTCGGCCGCGGCGGACTCGGTCGCCTTGACGGCCTTCTCGGGACCGGAGATCTCGACCCGCGCGAGCGGGGTCTTCATGTTGACCTTGGCCTGCGACTTGGCGCCGCGGATGCCGGCCAGGGCTGCTGCGACGGCGTCGATGACGGCACCGTCGGAGGCGGCGGCCGAGCCGAGCTCGGTGGTGGCCGGCCAGGAGGCGCGGTGGACCGAGCCCTCCTGCCACCACGACCAGACCTCCTCGGTCACGTAGGGCAGGAACGGCGCGAGCAGGCGGAGCTGGACCTGGAGCGCGAACGCGAGGGTGGCCCGGGCCGAGACGGAGGCGTCGCCGTCGTCGGCGTAGGCGCGCTCCTTGACCAGCTCGAGGTAGTCGTCGCAGAACTCCCAGAAGAACTTCTCGGTGACCTCGAGCGCGGTCGTGTAGTCGTAGGCCTCGAACGCCTCGGTGGCGCGGCCGACGACGCCGGCCAGGCGGCCGAGCAGCGCGGTGTCGACGGGCTGGCTGACGGCGGCGGCGCTGAACGTCGTCGCGCCGACGCTGCCGAGCACGAACTTCGACGCGTTGAGGACCTTCATAGCCAGGCGGCGCCCGACCTTCATCTGGGTCTCGTCGAAGGGGGAGTCCAGGCCGGGGCGGGCGATGGCGGCGCGCCAGCGGACGGCGTCGGCGCCGTACTTGTCGAGGATCTCGTTGGGGACCACGACATTGCCCTTGGACTTGGACATCTTCTTGCGGTCGGGGTCGACGATGAAGCCGGAGATCATCGCGTGCGACCACGGCGTCGCGCCGTTCTCGAAGTGGGCGCGGACCACGCGGCTGAAGAGCCAGGTACGGATGATGTCGTGGGCGTGGGTGGCCAGGTCCATCGGGAAGACCCGCGACCACAGGTCGGGGTCGGACTCCCAGCCGCCCGCGATGTGCGGGGTCAGCGAGGAGGTGGCCCAGGTGTCCATGACGTCCGGGTCGCCGATGAAGCCGCCGGGCTCGCCGCGCTGCTCCTCGGTGTAGCCCGCCGGGGCCTGCGTCGAGGGGTCGATCGGCAGCTCGGCCTCGGTGGGCAGCAGCAGCCGGGTGTAGTCGGGCTCGCCCTCGGCGTCGAGCGGGTACCAGACCGGGAACGGGATGCCGAAGAACCGCTGCCGCGAGATCAGCCAGTCGCCGTTGAGGCCGCCGACCCAGTTGTCGAAGCGGTGCTTCATGTGCGGCGGCAGCCAGTCGATCTCGGCACCGCGGGCGAGCATCTGCTCGCGGATGCCGGCGTCGCGCCCGCCGTTGCGGATGTACCACTGGCGGGTGGAGACGATCTCGAGCGGCTTGTCGCCCTTCTCGTAGAAGTTCGCCATCCGCTGGGTCGGCTTCGGGTCGCCGTCGAGGTCGCCGGACTCCTTGAGCTTGGCGACGACCGCCTCGCGCGCGGAGTGGACGGTCTTGCCCTTGAGGTCCTCGTACGCCGTCGCGGCGGGCTCGGCGGCCAGCCACTCGGGGGTCTCGCGGGTGAACCGGCCGTCGCGGCCGATCACGGTGCGCACGGGCAGCTGGAGCTCGCGCCACCACTGGACGTCGGTGAGGTCACCGAACGTGCAGCACATGGCGATGCCGGCGCCCTTGTCCTTCTCGGCCGCCGCGTGGGCCAGCACCGGGATCTCGACCCCGAAAAGGGGGGAGCGCACGGTGGTGCCGAACAGGTCGGCGTACCGCTCGTCGTCGGGGTGCGCGATGAGCGCGACGACCGACGGGATCAGCTCGGGACGCGTCGTCTCGATGTGGATGGGGGAGCCGTCGGGCTTGTGGAACGCCACCCGGTGGTAGGCGCCGGCGTAGTCGCGCGCCTCGAGCTCGGCCTGGGCGACCGCGGTCTGGAAGGTGACGTCCCAGAGGGTCGGCGCCTCCTGGAGGTAGGCCTCGCCGCGGCCCAGGTTGCGCAGGAACGCGCGCTGGCTGACCGTCTGGGCGTTCTTGCCGATGGTCGTGTAGGTGGTGTTCCAGTCGACGCTGAGGCCGAGCGTGCGCCACAGGTCCTCGAAGACCTTCTCGTCCTGCTCGACCAGCTGCTCGCACAGGGCGATGAAGTTGGGCCGGCTGATCGGGATCTGCCGCTTGGGGTCCGGCTTGGCCGGCGGGGTGAAGTCGGCGTCGTACGGCAGCGACGGGTCGCAGCGCACGCCGAAGTAGTTCTGCACCCGGCGCTCGGTCGGCAGCCCGTTGTCGTCCCAGCCCATCGGGTAGAAGACGGACTTGCCCTGCATCCGCTGGAAGCGCGCGACCAGGTCGGTGTGGGTGTAGGAGAAGACGTGCCCGACGTGCAGGCTGCCGCTCACGGTCGGCGGCGGGGTGTCGATCGAGTAGACGTTCTCGCGCGGCTGGGTCCGGTCGAAGCCGTAGGTGTCGTCGGCCTTCCACCGCTCGGCCCACTTCTGCTCGAGGCCCTCCAGCGCCGGCTTGTCCGGTACGACGACCGCGGGGGTGCCCTCGGGGGCCGTCGCTGCCGGTGCCTGGGTGCTGCTGTCGAGCTCGGTCATGGACCAAATCCTAGGGCGACACGGTGTCTGGCCTTTAACCGCGGGCTAGTCTCGGACGATGCGCCTGTTCCCGGGATCCGTCGCTGCGCTCGCCCTGGTCACCCTCGCCGGCCTCGTCGGACCCGCCGGGACGCCGTCCGCGGCGGCCGCCGAGCAGGTCCGCCGGCTCGATGCGGTGACCCTCGTCGGCAGCGGCTACGGGCACGGCAAGGGCATGTCCCAGTACGGCGCCAAGGGCGCCGCCGACCAAGGCCGGACGGCGGCCCAGATCCTCGACTTCTACTACCCGGGCACCGCGATGGGCCGGGCCGGCGGCTCGATCGCGGTGCTGCTCACGGCGGCCACCTCCAACAACGTCGTGGTCCAGCACAAGGCGGGGCTCAAGGTCCGCAGCGCCCAGACCGGCAAGGTCTGGAACCTCGGCAAGAAGGGCGCGAAGCGCTGGAAGCTGACCCCCGTCGGCGCCACCAAGACCCGGCTCTCCGTCAAGACCAACGGCTGGCACGTGGTCCGCGACATCCCGGGCCAGGCGGAGTTCAAGGGCGGTGCGATCCGGCTCTACGTCCCGGGCGGTTCGGCGCTCTACCGCGGCAAGCTGCGTTCCGCGGTCGCCGGTGCGGGCTCGGCGCGCGACACGGTCAACATCGTCAGCGTCGAGCAGTACCTGCGCGGCGTCGTCGCGGCCGAGATGCCGGCGAGCTGGGCGCGGGCCGCGGTGCAGGCCCAGGCGGTCGCGGCCCGGACCTATGCGATCTTCGACCGCGACACGACCAACCGCGGTCACTTCGACGTCTGGGACACCACCCGCTCCCAGGTCTACCGCGGTGTCGTGGGGGAGCACCCGTTGTCCGACGCCGCGATCAAGGCGACCGCAGGGCAGATCCGCACCTACGGCGGCAAGCCGGCGTTCACGCAGTTCTCCTCCAGCAACGGCGGCTGGAGCGTGGCAGGGAGCAGCACGCAGCCCTACCTCAAGGCCCAGGCGGACCCCTACGACCCCCGGGCGCAGTGGACCCAGACGATCAGCGCGGCCACGCTCAAGAAGGTGTTCCCGGGCATCGGCGACATCACCGGCGTGAGTGTCACGAAGCGCGACGGCAAGGGCAGCTTCGGCGGTCGGGCCACCCTCGTCAAGGTGACCGGCACGACGGGCACGGCCACGGCCAGCGGCGAGAACTTCAGGTCGTGGTTCGCTCTGCGCTCGACGCTGTTCGAGCTTCGCTGACGGGCGCCGACCGCCCCACCCGCAGGAACGTCCGCAGCAGCAACCCCACCAGCAGCGCCCAGAACGCCGCACCGATCCCGAGCACGCTCACCCCCGACGCGGCCACGACGAGCGTCGCCGCCGCGGCCTCCCGCTCGCGCGGGTCGGCGAGGGCCTCGCCGAGGGCGGCGCCGAGGGTGCCGAGGAGGGCGAGGCCGGCGGCGGCCTGCATGACGCCGTCGGCGGCGGCGACGACCAGGGCGGCGAGGGCGGTGCTGGCGACGGCGAGGACCAGGTAGGTCACCGAGGCCGAGACCGAGGCGATCCAGCGGCGGGAGCGGTCCGGGCCGGCGGTGGGGCCGGCGGCGAGGGCGGCGCTGATGGCGGCGAGGTTGATGGCGTGGCCGCCGGTGGGGGCGCCGGCGATGGTGCCGATGCCGGTGACGGCGAGGGAGGCGCGCCACGGGACGCGGTAGCCGAAGCCGCTCATCACGGCGACGCCGGGGACGTTCTGCGAGGCCATCGTGACGACGTAGAGGGGGAGTGCGATGCCGACCAGCGCCGACAGCGACCACGAGGGCGTCGTCCAGGCCAGGTGGGGGACGAGGTCGGCGGTCTCGATCCGGGCGGTGGCGACCACGGCGACGAGGGCGACGAGGAGAGCGCCGGGCACGGCCCAGCGGGGCGCGAGGCGCAGCAGCACCAACCACGTCAGTACGACGGGCGCCACCGCCGCGGGTGCGTCGACCAGGGCCGTCACCGGTGCCAGGCAGAGGGGCAGCAGGACGCCGGCGAGCATCGCCCGGGCCAGGCTGTGGGGGATCGCGGCGACGAGGTCGCCCACCTTGGGCACGAGGGCGGTCAGCACGATGAGGACGCCGGTGGCGACGAAGGCGCCGACCGCGGCGGACCAGCCGCCGGTGACGCCGGTCGTCGTGGCGAGCAGCGCGGCGCCGGGGGTGGACCAGGCGAGGGTGAGGGGCATCCGGTAGCGCAGCGCGAGCCAGAGCATGCCGAGCGCCTGGGTGACGAGCAGCGTGAGCAGTCCGGAGGCGGCCTGCCGCCCGGTCGCGCCGACCGCGGTCAGGCCGGCCAGGCACACGACGAACGAGCTGCTGAAGCCGACCACCGCGGTGACGATCCCCGCCACCACGGGACCGTGGGTAGTCTCCTCGGACACGCCGCCTCCTCGTGAACACCGGTGCGGCGTTCTGTTTACAGAACACTGTAGGGGGTCGGCGAGGATGACGCGAGAGGTCGGCGCGCGGATCCGGGCGCTGCGCGAGGCGCGCGGGCTCAGCCTCTCCGCGCTGGCCGCCGAGGCCGGCATCGGCAAGGGCTCCCTCTCCGAGCTCGAGACCGGGCAGCGCAACCCCACCCTCGACACGCTGTACGCCGTCGCGACGCCGCTCGGCGTACCGCTGGCCGCCCTGCTCGACGACCACGACGGCACCGTGATCAGCGGCGCGGGCGTGGTCGCCACCCGGGTCCGGGTGCTGCGCGAGGCGGAGCGGACCACCGAGGTCTACCTGCTGCGCCTGGCGCCGGGCGCGGTGCGCACCTCGCCGGCCCACGCGGGCGGGGTCGAGGAGCAGCTGGTCGTGCTGGCCGGCACCGGCACCGTCCGGTACGACGACCGCGCGGTCGCCCTGGCCGCCGGCGACCACGTCCGCTTCGCCGCGGACCGCCCGCACTCCTACGAGGCCGGCCCCGACGCCGTACTCGAGGCGGTCAACATCATCGTCACGCCGGCCTGAGCCGGGCGACCTGGCCGCTGAAACTCGTGCTTGGCCGCCGAACCTTCGTCGGTCCAGTGTGAGTTTCGCCGGTCGACCGGCGAAACTCCCGCCCGCAGGCCCGCCCGCTCAGAACGGCGGGGTGCCCGTGCCCGCGACCCGGAACCGGCCCCACGGGTCGATGTCGGAGACCTTGCCGTAGGCCGTGCCGTGGGGCGTGCGGAGCTCGACCGAGGCGCCGCTGGTGACCTCGGCGAGCCCGGGGGAGGTCGCGATCCGGCCGTACCAGTGGAAGTGTCCGTCGAGGGGCTGGAAGTGCCCGCGCAGAGCCACCCGTACCTCGTGCTCGACGTCGTCGACCTGGACCACCGCGGGGCCGTCGTAGGCCTCCTGGGGCTCGTGGACGGCGGCGGTGCTCATGCCGGGCGCCCCGAGCGACCCGAGCGGATCGGTGTGACGTCGCCGGGCAGGTCGAGCGAGGACAGGTCGATGCCCTGCTCGGCGGCGGTGCCGGACAGGGCGTGCCAGATGAAGTCGCCGAGGTAGTCGGCGATCGCGGCGCGCGACATGGTGCGCCGCTCCAGCCACCACTGGCCGACCGAGGCGCCGAGGCCGACCACGGCGTGCGCCCACGGCTCGGCCGCGCCGGCGTCGCCGCCGAGCCGGCGCAGCGCGTCGCCGAGGAGGCGGGCGAGCTGGGCGGCGATGACGTTCTTGCCGTGCGCGAGCGGGTCGTCGCCGCCGGCGTGGTGGCGGGCCAGCAGGAGGAAGGCCTGGGGGTGCTCGGACAGCGTGTCCAGGTACGCCGCGACGCCGGCCGTGACCCGCTCGCGGGCCGTCGCGGGCGCGAGGATGCCGACCACCACGCGCTCGAGGATCAGCTCGGCGCCCCAGGAGCCGACCGCCGCGTGCAGCTCGCCCTTGTCGGCGAAGTAGCGGTAGAGCACCGGCTTGCTGACCCCGGCCTCGGCGGCGATGTCGGCGATGGAGGCGTCGGGGCCCAGGGCGTCGATCGCGCGGACGGCGGCCTGGACGAACTCGGCGCGCCGCTCGACGCGGTGCTGGTCCCAGCGGGTGGTCCGTCCGTCGTTCTTGCCTGTGCTCATGGGGACCAGGCTACAGTGTTAGCCGTTACCGCCGGTAACGCCTATCTCTCTCTGGAGGCTGCAGCCCGATGACGCTCGCCGATCGCCTGCTCCGCTCGACCGCGCGCCAGTCCTACGACCCCGAGGTCGACCTCGACTGGTCCGCGCCGCCGGTCCCCGGGCTGTGGTGGATGCAGCCCGAGCGGATGTCGCTCTACGGCACCCCGCTCTGGAAGCGGCTGAGCGAGGAGCAGCGGATCACCCTGTCCGCGCACGAGATCGCGAGCATCGCCAGCGTCGGCATCTGGTTCGAGGTCGTGCTCATGCAACTGCTGCTGCGCGACGCCTACGACGCCGACCCGCGCGACCCGCGGACCCAGTTCGCGCTCACCGAGGTCGGCGACGAGACCCGGCACACGGTGATGTTCGGTCGCGCGATCGCGGCGATGGGCGTCCCGGCGTACGGGCCGCGCCCGCGGATCAAGCGGATCGGCCGGGTCGGGCAGCTCGCCCTGCACGGCCCGAGCGCCTACGCCTCGATCCTCATCGGCGAGGAGCCGGTCGACCGCTGGCAGCGCGAGCTGATGCGCGACGAGCGGGTCCAGCCGCTGACCCGCATGGTCGCCCGGATCCACGTCGTCGAGGAGGCCCGGCACGTCACCTTCGCCCGCGACGAGCTGACCAAGGCGGTGCGCGGCCTGAGCCGTGCCCAGCGCGCGTGGCACCAGGCGCTCACCGCGCAGGTCGGCTACGTGACGATGCGCTCGCTGGTCCACCCCGAGGTCTACGCCTCGGTCGGGCTCGACCCCGCCGAGGCTCGCCGCCAGGCTCTCGGCAACGAGCACTACCGCGAGACGATCGCGTGGATGGGCGAGAAGGTCATGCCGGTGCTCGAGGAGGCCGGCATGGTCGGCGCCGCGCAGCGCAAGACCTGGCGCGCCTCGTTCCTCATGCGCTGAGCCGGGGGTTCACAGCACGGCGTCGGCGACCGGCGGCAGCAGGGCCAGGACGTTGACCACCAGCACGAAGGCCGCGAAGCCGACCACGACCCGGGGGCTGGTCGAGGTCACCGCGAGGAGTCCCCAGAGCACGCAGGCGCCGACGACGAGCGCGGTCGCGGCCAGCCAGCCGAGCGCTCCCGGCCCGGCCAGCCGCCACCCTGCCCGGCCCAGCACGACCAGCATCAGGATCTCGCTGAGGAACACCAGCAGGCTGACCGACCACACGTAGGCCAGGGTCATCGCGCGCGCCACCAGTCCGCGGTGGCCCGGATCGCGTCGTCGAGGGGCGTCGGCTCGAGGCCGAGCCGCTCCTCGCTCGCGGTCGAGTCGAGCACGAACGGCGCGGTGAACTGGAAGCTCATCTCGGCCAGCTCGCGGGTGTCGCGGTGCACGAGCCCGATCGCACGGAGCATCCCGGCCGGGATCGTGCCCAGCCGCGGCACCGGTACGCCGGCCGCCCCGGCGAACGCCGTGGCCAGCTCGCGCTGGGTCAGCGCCGGCCCGGTCGGGGCGTGCAGCACGGAGTTCCACAGCGACTCGTCGGCGGCCGCACGGATCATCGCCGCCGCCAGGTCGGGCACGTAGGTCCACGAGTGCGGCTGGTCCAGGCTGCCCACCACGCGCAGCGTGCGCCCGCCGAGGACGGCCGCGGCCATCCGCTCGCCGGCGTGGGAGGTGAGCACCCGCGGGCCGAGGAAGTCGGAGGCCGCGACGCTGACGGTCGGGGTCGCCGACGCGGCCCGGGCGCGGAGCAGCGCGGTCCGGACGCCGGGCTTGCCGGCGGTCGCGGTGCGGGGCGTGTCCTCGGTGATCGGGCCGGTGACCCGGCCGTAGGCGTAGAGGCTCTCGGGGAAGACGACGACCGCGCCGGCCGCGCCCGCGGCGGCGAGGAGGGCCTGCTCGGCCGGGACCAGCTCGGCGCGCCAGGTCGCGGCGTCGTACCGGGAGGCGTGGATGCAGTGGTGCACGGCGACCGCGCCGTCGAGGACGGCGGCGAGCGCGCCGGGCCGGGCGACGTCGACCTGGCGGCGCTCGATCAGCGGGTGCTCGGGGCCGCTGCCGGAGCGGGTGACCAGGGTGACGCGCTCGCCGGCGTCGGCGAGCTGGAGGGCGACGGTGGCGCCGACGGGGCCGGCTCCGGTGACGACGTGGTGGGACATGACGGGTTCCTCCCGGGTGATTTCACGAAAGTGAGAGCAGTGCTCTCGGTTCGTGGTCGAGCATGCACCTCGACCGACGGAAAAGCAAGAGCACTGCTCACGTTTGCGTCAACTGCTCACGATCGGCAGGATGGGGCCATGGCGACCACCCCCCGCGAGCGCGCCCGGGCGCAGACGATGGCCGACATCACCCGGATCGGCCGCGCCCACCTGGCCGAGTACGGCGCCGCGGCGCTCTCGCTGCGCGCCGTCGCCCGCGACCTCGGCGTGGTCTCGTCGGCGGTCTACCGCTACGTCAAGAGCCGCGACGAGCTGCTCACCCTCCTCCTCGTCGACGGGTACGACGACCTGGGCGACACCGTGGCCCGGGCACTCGCCGCCGTGCCCGAGGCGTCCCACCGCGAGCGCTTCGTCGCCTTCGGCCACGCGATCCGGACCTGGGCGCGCGCCGAGCCGGCCACCTATGCGCTGCTCTACGGCGCGCCGGTGCCCGGCTACCACGCGCCCGCCGAGCAGACGACCGGTCCGGGCACGCGGGTGGTCCGGATGCTGCTCGAGCTCGCCGCCGCGGCGCTCGCCGACGGTGCGCTCGACGTGCCGGCCCAGCCGGGCGCGGTGCCGCCGGGGCTCGCCGCCGCCTTCGAGGGCGTGCGCGAGCAGTTCGGGATCGACCTGCCCGACGACGCTCTCGTCGCGGGCGTGCTGGTCTGGGCGGGGCTGTTCGGCTGCGTGAGCTTCGAGGTGTTCGGTCAGTACGGACCCGAGGGGTTCGGTGGCGACGCGGAGGACCTCTTCGCGCGCCACCTGGCGCTGCTGGCCGACTCCCTCGGGATCGGCGTCAGCCGGTGAGTGCCGCGCGGGCGGCGACCACCGCGGCGTAGGTGTCCCGGTCGAGCGCCGCGCCCTCGCGGCGTACCTCGGCGGCGTCGAGGACGAGCAGCCGGTTGAGCCGGACCTCGCTCGGCCGGCCGCGCGGGTCCCAGGCGCCGCTGCCGACGTCCATCCAGCGCCGGCCGGCGGCGGCCTCCTGGGCGGCGTCGCGGTCGTGGTCCTTGCTCGTCATCACCAGGCAGTGCACCTGGTGGCGCCCCTGGTCGTCGGTGCTCGCGCCGATCACCAGGACCGGGCGGTCCTTGCCCTGGTTCGGGTCGTCCTCGTAGGGGACCCAGGCCCACACGACCTCGCCCGGGTCGGGACGCCCGTCGGGGACGGGGGCGTAGGTGCCGTCGGGCTGGTCGGGTACGGCGGTCATCGGGCCTCCTCGGCATGGCGTCCCCTGTCGATCGCGACGATCGCGACGGCGGTCACGAGCGAGATCGCGCCGGCGAGCAGGGTGACGTGGTTCCAGCCTGCCACCTGGGCGGCGGCCGAGGCGTGTGGTGTGGCGGCGAGGACGCTGACGAGCGTGGTGCCGACGGCCGCGCCGACGTACCGGGCGGTGTTGTTGACGCCGGTCCCGACCGCCGAGCGCTCGGGGGGCACGGTCGCGATCGCCTGCCGGCCCAGGCCGCCGTTGAGGAGTCCGCTCGCGATGCCCGCCACGATCAGCCCCGGCGCCAGGCGCCAGGCGGACGGCGGGCCGCCGAGCCCGGACAGCATGAGCAGGCCGACCCCGGCGCCGATCAGTCCCGCGGCGAGCTGGGTGGTGCCGGTCAGGCGCAGGGCCAGCGGGCGCAGCGCGAGGGCGGCCACCGCACTGGTCGCCGACCACAGCGCGAGCAGCGCGCCGGCCTGGAGGCTGCTCAGCCCCATCGCTCCGGTCGCGAACGTGCCCGAGAACGACATCAGCGCGATCACGCCCGCGCCGGTGCCGACCGCCGCGAGGACGGCGGCCGTGAACCCGCGGTGGCGCAGCAGGGCCGGTTCGAGCATCGGGTGCCGGCGCCGGGTCTGGACGACGGCGAACCCGCCGAGCGCCACGACGCTCACCGCGGCTCCCGCCAGCGCGATGCCGGTGTCGCCGCGGCGTGCCTCGACGAGGGTGACGAGGAGCGCGGTCAGGCCGGCGGCCATGAGGGTGGCGCCGACGAGGTCCATCCGGCGCTCGGGATCGACCTCGGACTCGGTGAAGCAGCGCGGCGCCAGCACGGCGATGACGACGCCGGTCGCGGCGAGCAGCCAGTAGGTCGCGGGCCACAGGTCGCCCAGGTCGAAGAGCCCGGTCAGCAGGGGCCCGCCCGCGATCCCGAGGCCCATGCTGCCGCCCCACCAGGCGGCCGCGCGGGCGCGGTGGGCGCCGTCGGACGCGACGGCGGCGACCAGGCCGAGGCCGGTGGCGATGACGCCGGCCGCGCCGAGGCCCTCGACGACCCGGCCGGCGACGAAGGTCCAGGCGTCGTCCGCGAGGGCGCACAGCACCGAGCCCGCGGCAAGCACCAGTGCGCCGCCCAGGAACACCCGCCGGCGCCCGGTCAGGTCGGCGAGCGCCCCGGCCGGCAGGAGGCCGACCGCGAGGCCCACGCTCATCGAGCTCAGCAGCCAGGTCGTCGCCGTGGGGGAGGCGTCGAACGCCGCGCTGAGCGTCGTGGCGTTCCCGAGCGGGCCGGCGTAGGCGACCATCGCGACGAACGTGCTGAACGAGGTCAGGGACAGCGCCGCGACGGCTGGTCTGTTCACCGGACCATCTTGGCAGATCGCCGGTCTGGTGAACAGACTCTGCGCTAGGCTGGCGGTGTGGCGCTCGGCACCGGATACGACCAGCAGGGGTGCTACCTCGCGCGTGCGCTCGAGGTGGTGGGGGAGCGCTGGACGCTGCTCATCCTGCGCGACTGCTTCTACGGCGTACGCCGCTTCACCGACCTGCGCGACCACCTCGACATCTCGCGCGCGGTGCTCACCGCCCGCCTCGACGGGCTGGTCGGCGACGGTGTGCTGACCCGGGAGAGCGTCGACGGGCATCCGGAGTACGTGCTCACCGAGGCCGGACGGGCGCTGTGGCCGGTCGTCTTCTCGCTCTCGAAGTGGGGGGAGCAGCACGTCGCCGGAGGTCACCCCGCGCGGGTGTTCAGCCACGCCGACTGCGGTACCGACGTCGACGCGCTCGGCCGGTGCCCGGCGTGCGGCACGGTGCCGGGGCCCGAGGACCTCGTCGTCCGCCCGGGGCCGGGCGTGAACCCGCTGCGCCGCGAGGACCGGGTCGCCCGGGCGCTGGAGCAGCCGCACCGGCTGCTCACGCCGCTGAGCGTCGCGGCTGCGCCCTAGACCGCGCCCTCGACCAGGAACTGCCCGAGCAGGCCGGGCGTCGCCGCCTCGGCGAGCGCGATCGCGTCGTCCGCGCCGACGTCGGGCACGTGCACCCGGCCCCGGCCGCCGGCCGTCGTCGCGGCGAGCGAGACCAGGCCGGCGCGGCGCTGGAACCAGGTCGCGCGCAGGTTCCAGCCGATGACGTGGTCGGCGGCCAGCGCGTCCCGGGTGCGCAGCACCGAGCCCGAGCGCATCACGACGTGACCGGCCAGGAAGCCGTGGCCGAGCGTGCGGACCCGGTCGACGGCCAGGGCCAGCGCGAGCGCGACGGGGACGACGGCCAGCGCGAGGAGCGGGAGCGGGCCGCCGGCGACCACCCCGGCCACGACGAGCGCGACGAACGGCAGCGAGCCGAGCAGCGCGCGGCTGAACCGGCGGGTGGTCGCGGAGCGGCCGTGAGGACGCAGGGGAGCGGTCACCGGCTCCGGGGTGCCCAGCACGGCCGACGCGACGTCGTACCCGGTGGCGGCGGGGGCGGGCGGCAGCAGCATCGACGAGCTCGACTGGCCCTCGCCGCTGAGGCCGGTGACGATCGCGTTGACCCGGCGTCCGTGCGCGAGCCGGAGCAGGGCGGGCTCGGCGAGCGAGACGCCCGCCAGCCGGGCCATGTCGATGGTGGTCTCGCGGTGGGTGAGCAGGCCGCGGCGCACGTGCCAGGCGCTGCGGTAGCGCGCGAGCACGAAGCCGCCGTTGACGACGAGGTAGCCGCCCACCACGAGCAGCACCGCGACGACCAGGACGCCGCCGACGACGGTGAGCACGAAGGTCGTGCCGATCCCGGCGAGGTCGGCCTCGGAGATCCGGATGTGGACGTTCTCGGCGATCTGGAAGGTGACCCCGGCGAGGGCACCGAAGGCGACCAGGACGGCGCCGCTGAACGGGGCGTACCAGAGCCAGCGGGGCGAGAACCGGGCGACGACCTGCTCCTCGTCGACCACGCCGGGCCCGGCCCCGGCGCCGCCGTACGCCGAGGCGTCGGTGCCCGGCGCCGCCGGCCGCGCGTGGAGCAGCGCCGAGCGCAGCCGGGCGGCCTCCTCGCGGGGCAGTGCGTCGAGCTCGAGCTGCTCGTCGGACCCGGTGGCGGCGCTGCCGGTGCCGATCACGACGGTGGCCAGGCCGAGCACCCGGTGGATGGGCGAGGCGCTGAGGTCGACCGCGCGGACCCGGTCGACCGGCGTCGTCAGGGTGTGGCGCTGGAGCAGCCCGCGGCGCAGCTCGACGCGGCGCTCGGTGATCCGGTAGGTGGTGGTCAGGTAGCGCACGACACCGAGCGCCACCGGCACGCCGACGCCGAGCAGTGCCCACGGACCGAAGCCGGACGCGCCACCGGCGACGACCAGGCCGATCAGGACCGGGAAGAACTTCCCGACCTCCTTGATCGGGTGGACCAGGAGCATCCGGGGGTCCAGGCGCTGCCAGTCCGGCTCCAGGGCCGGAGGCGGCGGCGGAGGCGGGACGACGCTCACGTGGCGTCGCCCGCGACGAGGTGGGCCTGGTGGGTCAGCTCGTCGGCGAGCGCGAGCGCGACGTCCCGCTCGAGCCCCTCGATCTGGAGCGGACCGGCCGCCGAGGCGGTCGTGACGGTGACCGAGGCCAGCCCGAAGAGCCGGGCCAGCGGCCCCTGTGCGAAGTCGACGGTCTGCACCCGCGACATCGGGGCGATCCGGCGCTCGCGCGCCCACCACCCGCGCTGGGTGTAGACGGCCGTCGCGGAGACCTCCCAGCGGTGCACCCGGTAGCGCCACTGCGGGACGACGACCGCCACCGCCGCGCACCCGACGACCGCGAGCCCGGTCGCCCACCAGCGCAGCCCGTCCGGCAGCGCGAAGTAGGCGCCGACACCCAGGCCGGCCGCGACCACGACGGCGCCGATCGCGCTCTCGACGTGCCACATCACGCGGGCTCGGGGGCTGACCCGGTGGGCAGGATCGCGCAGCTGTGTCACGCTCGCGAGCCTACGGGCCGTCCGGGTCCCGGGACGGCAGTGGGACCTTCGTCCTCCCTTCGGCGGCCGCGCACCCTCCGAATTGACCACGCCGGGACGTCCCTCGGCCAGGTTCCGCGCGAGGGGGGCGCACCGTACCCGGGTCGCGCCTAGCCTGGAGGTGTGCTGGACGTCGTGACACTTCGAGTGGCCTTCGGTCTCGTCGCCGTCGGCATCCTCGTGCTGTTCTACGGCGTCACCTACCGCTCGACCCGTTCGGCCTACAGCGGCTGGTGGTGCGGCTCGCTGGCGTTCTTCATCGTGAGCGCCTCGCTGTTCCTCTTCAACGGCAGCGCCGTCCAGGTCGTGGCCAACCCCCTCGGCAACACCGCCGGCACCCTCGGCGCCGCCTGCGTGTGGGCCGGTGCCCGCAGCCTCGGTGAGCGCCGGGTCCGCTGGTGGCAGCTCGTCGTGCTGCCCGCCGTCGTCCTCGCCGTCTCGCTGCTCGACGACCCGCGCCACGACGTGTGGTCCGGCGGTGTGGCGTACCTGCTCGCCATGGCGATCCTGATCGGCGGCTCGGCCTGGGAGCTGGTCCGCCTGCTCCGCACCGAGCGCCCGGCCGGCGGGGCCCGCGAGCAGTTCCGCTTCGCGGTCTCCTCGATGGCGATCGTCTCCGGCGTGATCGGCGGCTTCTACCTGGCCCGCGACGTCGTCTTCGTCGCGGCCGGCCCCGACAGTGCGGTCTTCCGGATCGGCTTCGGCGGCCAGGTCACCACCCTGCTCACGATGCTGCTGCTCGTCGTCGTCACCTTCAGCATGTCCGCGCTCAGCCACGAGCAGCAGACCACCGAGCTGCGCCGCCAGGCCACCCGCGACGGCCTCACCGGCCTTCTCAACCGCCAGGCCTTCCTCGAGGCCGCCGAGCGCCAGCTCGACCACGCCCGGGTCACCCGGCACGCCGCCGTCCTGGTCGCCGACCTCGACCGGTTCAAGAGCATCAACGACGGCTCGGGCCACGCCGCCGGCGACCGCGCCCTCGTCGCCTTCGCCGACGCCTGCCGCTCGGTGGTCGGCCAGCAGGGCATCGTCAGCCGCCTCGGCGGCGACGAGTTCGGCCTGCTCACCCTCGGCGGCCCGGCCGAGGAGATCGTCGCCGCCATCGCCGACCGCTACAGCGAGAGCGCGGGGGAGACCGACCCGCCGACGGCCAGCTTCGGCATCGCCGCCGTCCTCCCGCACGACGACATGGCCCTGGCCCTGGCCCGGGCGGACGAGGCGCTCTACGCGGCCAAGGACGGCGGGCGGGCGCGCGCCGTACGTCATGAGGACCGGGGGCCCCGCCGCGGCCTCGACGGCGGGCGTCGTACGGCTTGAGGGGGCTCAGCCGCGCGCGATGCGCGGGGTGAAGAAGTAGTCGCTCCGCATCGGCCCGGTGTCCAGCCCGTCGTCGGCATAGACCCGCTTGGCGGTGAACCGCGCGGCGCCGACGGCGACCCGTACCCAGGCCGGGTCGCCCAGGCAGGTGGTCGGTACGACGGCCGTGGTGACCCGGCGGGCGCGGTCGATGTCGAGTCGGTAGCCGGCGCACTCCACCTTGTCGTCGGGGCCGGTGGTGAGCTGGTTGCTGCTCATCCCGCGGTACTTGTAGGCGCTGGCCTCGTAGATCGCGCCGCCGGGCAGGCGCAGCGCGACGCCGACGAAGTACTTCTTGGTGGGGATGGCCGCGCGGGTGCGGACCTTGACGACGACGCGGTCGGCGAGGTGGCTGACCCGGATCGTGCGGATGTCCACGCCGCGCTCCCGCGGCTCCGGCCGGCGGAGGGTGTCGCCGGCGGAGCGCATCGCTCCGGAGCGGACGTCGCGGGCGGCGTCGGTGTGGGTGTGGTCGGCGGCCGCGGCGAGCGACGGGGCGCCGGTGGCGAGGACGGCCGCGGTGACGAGGACGGCGGCGAGACGGCGGGTCACGGTGCGCGCTCCAGGTCAGCCGCGGGCGATGCGCGGGGAGTAGCGCAGCGAGTCGCCGACGCGGTGGTTGCTGAGGCCGTCGTCGGACCACATCCGCTTCTGGGCGAACCGGGCGACGCCCACACCGGCGCGGACCCACGCGGGGTCGCCGAGGCAGGTGGTGGGAACGACGAGCGTGGCGAGGCGGCGGCCGCGGTCGATGTCGGCGCGGTAGCCGGCGCACTCGACCTTCTCGTCGTTGGTGCTGACCTGGCTGTGGGTGGTGCCGAGCATCTTGATGTGCTCGAGCTCGTACGAGCGGCCACCGGGGACGCGGAGGCTCGCGATCAGGAAGAACCTCCCGGCGGGCATCGCGGCACGCGTGCGGACCTTGACGACGACGTGGCTGGCGGTGTGGCTGACCCGCACGGTGCGGATGTCGACCGAGGCCTCGCGGCGGTCGATGCGGGCCTTGCTCGCGGCGTCCATCCGCTCGACGGTCGCGTCGCGGGAGGCGTCGGTGTGCTTGTAGTCCGCGGCCGAGGCGAGCACGGGGGTCGCGGCGACCACGAGGGCGGCGCCGGCGAGGCAGGCGGCCAGACGGGCGAGGGGGGTGCGTGTCATGGTGCGCATCATGTCATTGCCTGTGCGTGCCACGATGAGCCGTCCGGCGCGGAGGCCGGACGGTCGTCGTGCGGCACGCGTGCAGGCAGGTCAGCCGCGGGCGATGCGCGGGGAGAGCTTGATCGTGTCGCGGACCCGGCCGTCGCGCAGGGCGTCGTCGACGTAGAGGCGCTTGCCGCGGATGATGCCGGTCCCGCCGCCGACGCGGACCCAGGCCGGGGTGCCGAGGCAGGAGGTGGGGATGACCATGGTGGTCCGCTTGCGGGAGGTGTCGATCTCGGTGCGGTAGCCGGCGCAGACGATCGGCTCGCTGTCGACGCTGACGTCGCTGAACGTCATCCCGAACATCCGGCCGTGGCTGACCTCGAAGGTCCCGCCCGGCGTGCGGACCTCGGCGGTGACCACGTAGCGGCCGGTGGGCAGGGCGCCGCGGGTGCGGAAGGTGAGGACGAGGGTGTCGGTGCGGTGGTCGACCCGGAGGCGGCGTACGTCGCCCGCGCGCTCGCGCGGCTCGGGGCGGCGGATCGCGTCGCTGTCGAGCGTGCCGGAGCGGACGTCGCGGGCGGCGTCGACGTGGCTGAAGTCGGCGGCGGAGGCGACGGCCGGGGCGGCGGTGACGAGGAGGGCGGCGCCGGCGAGGCCGGCCAGGAGGCGGGGGATGAGGTTCATGGCGCCAATCTGCCGGGAACGACAGCGCCCGTGGTGAGTAGTGCTACTCAACACGGGCGCCGGCGTGGTGCGGGGGAGGTGGAGCCAGGTCAGTCCTTGAGCTCGCAGACGACCTCGCCGTTGCCGATCGTGGCGCCGACCTCGGCGTTCAGGCCGGTCACGGTGCCGGCCTTGTGGGCCTTGAGGGGCTGCTCCATCTTCATCGCCTCGAGGACGATGACGACGTCACCCTCCTCGACCTGCTGGCCCTCCTCGACGGCGACCTTGACGATGGTGCCCTGCATGGGCGAGGTGACCGAGTCGCCGGACGCCGCGGCGCCGGCCTTCTTGCCGGCCGTGCGCTTGGGCTTCTTGGCGCCCGCGGCGGGGCCGGAGGCGATGCCGCCCAGGCCGGCCGGGAGGACGACCTCGACGCGCTTGCCGCCGACCTCGACGACGACCTTCTGCTTCTCGCCCTGCTCCTCGGCCTCGCCCGCGGCGCCGCCGTAGGGCTGGATCTGGTTGTCGAAGTCGGTCTCGATCCACGTCGTGTAGACGTCGAAGGAGCCCTCGCCCGTCGGGTTGGACGACGCCACCCAGGCCGGGTCGCGGGTGATGACCTCGTGGAAGGTGATCGCGGTCGGCATGCCGTCGACCTCGAACTCGCTCAGGGCGCGGCGCGAGCGCTCGATCGCCTGGGTGCGGTTCTGGCCGGTGATGATCAGCTTGGCGACGAGGGAGTCGAACGCGCCGGGGACGGTCTCGCCCTTCTCGTAGCCGCCGTCGACGCGGACGCCGGGACCCTGCGGCGGGTTCCAGGTGGTCAGCGTGCCGGGGGCCGGCATGAAGTTGTTGCCGCCGTCCTCGGCGTTGATCCGGTACTCGATCGAGTGGCCGCGGATCTCCGGGTCGCCGTAGCCGAGCTCCTCGCCCGCGGCGATGCGGAACATCTCGCGGACCAGGTCGATCCCGGTGACCTCCTCGGAGACGCAGTGCTCGACCTGGAGGCGGGTGTTGACCTCGAGGAAGGAGATGGTGCCGTCGGCGGCGACGAGGAACTCGCACGTACCGGCGCCGACGTAGTTGGCCTCGCGCAGGATCGCCTTGGAGGACTCGTAGAGGCGCTCGTTCTGCTCGGGGGTGAGGAACGGCGCGGGCGCCTCCTCGACGAGCTTCTGGTGGCGCCGCTGCAGCGAGCAGTCGCGGGTGGAGACGACGACGACATTGCCGTGCTGGTCGGCCAGGCACTGGGTCTCGACGTGGCGCGGGCGGTCGAGGAACTTCTCGACCAGGCACTCGCCGCGGCCGAAGGCGGAGATCGCCTCGCGCACGGCCGACTCGTAGAGCTCGGGGATCTCCTCGAGCGTGCGGGCGACCTTGAGGCCGCGGCCGCCGCCGCCGAAGACCGCCTTGATGGCGACCGGCAGGCCGTGCTCCTTGGCGAACCCGACGATCTCGTCGGCGTCCTTGACCGCGTCCTTGAGGCCGGGCGCGAGCGGGGCGCCGGCGGCGAGGGCGATCTGCTTGGCCTTGGCCTTGTCGCCGAGACCGTCGATCGCCTCGGGCGAGGGCCCGATCCAGATCAGCCCGGCGTCGAGGACGGCCTGGGCGAACTGGGCGTTCTCGGCCAGGAAGCCGTAGCCCGGGTGCACCGAGTCGGCGCCGGACTTGGCGGCGACGTCGAGGATCTTCTCGATGGACAGGTACGAGTCGGCGGGCGTCGCGCCTCCCAGCGCGTAGGCCTCGTCGGCCAGCCGTACGAACAGCGCGTCCGCGTCGGGCTCGGCGTAGATCGCGACGCTGGCGATGCCGGCGTCCTTCGCGGCACGGATCACGCGGACCGCGATCTCTCCACGGTTGGCGATGAGCACCTTGCGCAGCGGCTTGATGTCGGGCACCGATTTCTCCTCACGTCGTTCGTGAAACCTCGCGCAGTCTAGGGCGTGCGCTTGGTCGGGCCTCAGCGGTATCCGGTGGCCGGGCAGGTGACGTACGCCGCACCCGGCGTTTGGGTTGGCTGCGGGCGGGGAGGACTTGCCCCGCGTTGTCTTCTCGGGCGGCCCCGGTGACGGGAGAGCGGTGGGCCGGACGAGTCGGTGGCGCTCCGCAGCAGGTGCCGCCGACCGAGGCGGGCCTCGACCCATGAAGTGAGGAACCCCAGATGCGCGTACGAATCCCCGGCCTTCTCCTGGCCGCCACCATCGGGCTGTCGGGTCTGCTGACCGCCTGTGGCGACGACGACGCCGGCGCGGACAAGCCCGCCAAGGACGAGACCTCGCAGTCGACCGAGTCCACCGACGCGACCGACTCCACCGAGGGCAGCGAGCCCGACGCGGACGAGGGCGACGGCGACAAGCCCGCGCGCGACGCGGTGGTCGCCGGCTACAGCGGCATCGTCAAGAAGGGTGGCGAGGACGCGGGCATCCCGATGCCCGAGGACGTCGTGACCAAGGTGGTCAGCTGCTTCGTCGACGCCGTGTACGACGACGCCTCGGCCACCACGCTCCAGGCCCTGGCCGACGGCAACGCCGCCGCGATCGACCCGGCCGACGTCAACCTGTTCACCGAGGCGCAGACCACCTGCCAGAAGGCGCTCGGCTGAGCGCAGCCGTCGCCGGCTGAACCAGCCACCCGATCGGGTGCGTGACGGCGGCGGGACCGGGCGAGTGAGGGCCGGTCCCGCCGTCGTCCGCTTTTCCCAGGATTTCCCCAGGATCGGTGGTTAACAACCATTAACCTCTTGCTCTACGATGGGGCCATGACCCAGTTCGAGCTGTCGCGTGAGCACGAGGAGTTCCGGCGTACCGTCCGGGACTTCGCCGACGCCACCATCCGCCCCCACGTGGCGGAGTGGGACAAGGCGCACCACTTCCCGACCGATGTCGTCCAGAAGATGGGTGAGCTCGGCCTGTTCGGCCTCACCGCGCCCGAGGAGTACGGCGGCGCCGGGCTCGACGCCGAGGACGGCCCCTTCACCTCGCTGTGCCTGGCGATCGAGGAGCTCGGCCGGGTGGACCAGTCGCTGGGCGTGACGCTCGAGGCCGGGGTCGGCCTGGGCATCAACCCGATCCTGACCTACGGCACCGACGAGCAGAAGAAGACCTGGCTGCCCGACCTCGTCGCCGGGCAGCGGCTCGCGGGCTTCGGCCTGACCGAGCCGGGCGCCGGCTCCGACGCGGGGGCGACCAAGACCAAGGCCGAGCTCGACAACGGCGAGTGGGTGATCAACGGCGGCAAGCAGTTCATCACCAACTCCGGCTCCTCGATCACCTCGGTGGTGACGGTGACCGCGCGCACCGGCACCCGGGAGAACGGCAAGCCCGAGATCTCCACGATCATCGTCCCGTCCGGCACGCCGGGCTTCGTGGCCGAGCCGTCGTACGACAAGCTCGGCTGGCACATCTCCGACACCCACCCGCTGAGCTTCGTCGACTGCCGGGTGCCCGAGAGCAACCTGGTGGGCGAGAAGGGCCGCGGCTACGCGCAGTTCCTCGCCACGCTCGACGACGGCCGGGTCGCGATCGCCGCGCTGGCGGTGGGCCTGATCCAGGCGTGCGTCGACCTGTGCGTGGAGTACTCCCTCGACCGCCAGACCATGGGCGGCCCGATCGGGCGCAAGCAGGGCGTCGCCTTCCAGATCGCCGACCTCGAGGTCATGCTCCACGCCTCGCGCCTGCTGACCTACCGCGCGGCCGCGATGAAGGACGCCATGATGGGCGGCCGCGGGCCGTCGATGAAGGAGTTCAAGCAGGCCGCGTCGGTGGCCAAGCTCTACGCGAGCGAGTCGGCGGTCACCGCGACCCGGATCGCGACCCAGGTCTTCGGCGGCTACGGCTTCATGGAGGAGTACCCGGTCGCCCGGTTCTACCGCGACGCCAAGATCCTCGAGATCGGCGAGGGCACCTCCGAGGTGCAGCGGATGCTCATCGCCCGCGGGCTCGGCCTGCCCGTCGAGTAGTCCGCACCAGCAGCGCCACCGCGACGGCGGCCGCGATCCCGCCTCCGACCAGGAGCAGGGTCCGGCCGTCGTCGTCGTCCTCGGGGACGGTCGCGGTGGGCCGTGCGGTCGGCGGGGCCGGCGCGCGCAGCGAGCCGTCGGTCAGGCGCGAATCGGCCTGGGGCGCGAGGAGCGCGCCGCTCGCGTAGTCCGGCACCCCCTCGGCGGCGGTGCCGCTGTGCGCGAGGGTGAGCGTGGTGGTGACCGGCCGACGGGCCTCGGGCGCGCTCACGAGCACGTAGTGGACGCCCGCGAGGGAGGCGCCGGCCGCTGTCGGGTCGTAGGCCTCGCGGTGCAGGAACGAGACCACGTGCGACTGGGCTCGGCCCGGCGCGGTCGAGGCGTCGCTGGCGCCGAGCAGCGGGCCGAGCACGTGGACCGCGAGGGCGTCGTCGGCGGTCTGGGCGCGCAGGGTCTGGTCCCAGTCGAGCGGGACCGCGACGAGCGCGGTGCGCCCTGGACGCACGGTGATCGCGTAGGTGCCGTCGTCGACGACGGGCGCGTCCGCCGGGGTGGCGCCGGGCGTGAGGGGACGCGGGTCCGGCGCCGGCGCGGGCGCGACCCAGGGGGGGGTGAGGGGCTCGTCCAGCAGCCCGAAGGCGTACGCCGACAGCGGCGGCTCCTCGTAGACCAGCAGGGTCGCGGCGCGCCCGCGGTCGGCGGGGTCGCTGGGGACGCCGACGCGCACCGACAGCGTGTCCGCGCTCGCGCAGGGGTGCTCGGGCGCGTCGGTCCAGGTGGAGGCGGAGGTCAGGAGCAGCGGGGCCGGCTCGCCGGTGGTGGGGCGGAAGACCGCGCCGCTGCCGCAGCTCTCGTCGCCGGGCGCGGTCCCGAGGGAGAGCCGGAGGCCCGCGCCGATGGAGTCGCCGGCGCCGACGTACCAGAGGGCGACGTGGACGGTGCTGCCCGGCGTGGTGCGCTCGAGGCGGAAGGTCCGCGGTCCGCCGGCGGGCAGCGTCGTGCGGTGGCTGCCGGGGGTGAGCGCCGGGTCGTCGGGCGGGGCCGTGGCCGCGGTGGCGGCCGGTGCCGCGGGCAGGGCCAGCAGCGCGGCCGGGAGCAGGCGGCCCAGGCGGCCCAGGCGGCTCAGCCGGCCCAGAGGTCGGTCCACCGGTGCCCGAGCGTCCGGACCTGGTCGCGCAGCAGCGGCAGGCTCACGCCGACGACGTTGTGGTGGTCGCCCTCGATACCGGTGACGAAGCCGCCGCCGCGGCCGTCGACGGTGAACGCGCCAGCCACGTGGAGCGGCTCGCCGGTCGCGACGTAGGCCGCGATCTCGTCGTCGCCGACCTCGGCGAAGTGGACCGTGGTCGACGCGGTCGAGGCGACCTGGCGGTCGCCGGCGACGTCGCGCAGGCAGTGGCCTGTGTGCAGGACGCCGGAGCGCCCGCGCATGGCCTGCCAGCGGCGTACGGCCTCGTCGGCGTCGGCCGGCTTGCCGAGCGCCTCGCCGTCGAGCTCGAGGACCGAGTCGCAGCCGAGCACCAGGGCGTCGGCGGGGACCTCCGGGCGCGGGGCGACCGCGTGGCACTTGAGCTCGGCCAGGCGCAGCGCCAGCTCGGCGGGCGGGACGTCGCGTACCTGGGACTCGTCGACGCCCGAGACGATCACCACCGGCGCCAGGCCGGCGTTGCGCAGGGTGGTCAGGCGTGCGGGGGACGCGGACGCGAGCACGAGGGTCGGCACGGCGCCCACCCTACGGTGGCCCGCCGACCGCGGCTCAGCCCGCGACGTGGCCGATCAGCTGGGCGGTGGCCCGGACGGCGGCGCCGAGGCGCTCGACG
Organism: Pimelobacter simplex; assembly: GCF_024662235.1. GTDB lineage: Bacteria > Actinomycetota > Actinomycetes > Propionibacteriales > Nocardioidaceae > Nocardioides. The sequence goes on along the minus strand of NZ_CP096276.1, from coordinate 3,478,536 downwards.
TCCGCGAGGTCGAAGACGGAGACGCCGACGCTGAGCTGGGCGCCGTCGCGCCCGTTGGGCACGGGGGCCGAGACGCCGTGCACCGAGGGCACGACCTCGCCGAAGGAGACGGCGTAGCCGCGGGTCCGGGCGGTGCCGACCTCGTCTCGCTCGCCCTCGCGGGGCGGCTGGCCGGACAGGATCGCGAGGCCGGCCGAGCCGCGGTCGATCGCGTCGAGCTGGCCGGGCCGGAAGGCGACGTGCACCGAGGCGTTGCGCGGCTCGACGACCATGAGGGCGCGGACGTGGCGGGGGTCCTCCTGGACGACGAGGTGGGCGGTCGCGCTGACCTCGTCGGCGAGCTCCTCGAGCAGGGGGAGCGCGGCGGTGCGCAGGTCGCGCTCGACGGGCTCGGCGAGCGGCACCAGGCCGGTGCCGAGGTGGAAGCGCTTGGCCCGGTCGCGGCGCAGCAGCCGGTGTGCCTCGAGCGTGCGCACGAACCGGTGCGCGACCGTGCGGTGGACGCCGACCGCGTCGGCGATCTCGGTGATCGTCATCGCCGTACCGCGGGCGCTGAGCACCTCGAGGACCCGCAGGCCCGAGTGCAGCGTCTTCGACATGGAGCTGTCGAGGACGACCTCGTCTGCCTCGCTCATGCGGCTCATTCTTCCCACCGGACCGACCTCCGACGTGCTCGGGGTCACGTCGGGGGCTTGACCACCCGACTGTGACGTGCTTAACCTCTCGTGCAGTTATAGCACGTAGCGTGCGACTATCGCACACAAGGGGGAGCAGTGACCGACCGGATCGACCGGACCGAGGTCCCGGACGCGGTGGTGACCGGGGTGACCCGGCTCTACGCCCGCCAGTCCCGGCTCATCGACGAGGGCGACGCGCAGGGGTGGGCGGCGACGTTCACCGCCGACGGGGTGTTCGCCTCGCCGTCGTACCCGGAGCCGGTGGTGGGGACGGCGGCCCTGGTCGGCTTCGCCGAGGACTTCCGCACCGCGGGCGAGCGCACCCGGACCCGGCTGCGCCACGTGATCACCAACGTCGACGTGCTGCCCGGCGCCGCCGGTGAGCCCGGCTTCGAGCCTGGGCCGGAGCCCGACCGGGTCGTCGCGCACGCCTACCTCCAGATCGTGGAGACGCCCGCGGGCGAGGGGAGCCGGCTGGTCCGGCTCACCACGATCGCCGACGACCTCGTCCGCGACGACACCGCCGCACTCGGCTGGCGGGTCGCCCGCCGCCGGGTCCGCCGCGACGACACCACCGAACAGCCGAACCAGCAAGGAGCACCCGCATGACCAGCCAGCCGTCCACCCAGCCCTCGAGCACCGAGCACCCCGGACGGGTCGAGGCGACGCCGATGATCGTCGAGCACCCCGACCTGCGCGGCAAGGTCGCCGTGATCACCGGCGCCGGCCGGGGCATGGGCGCGCGGTTCGCCGCGGCGCTGGCCCGCCGGGGCGTCCACGTGGTCGGCGCCGACCTCGACCTCGCCCAGATGGAGGCCACCGCGGCCGCGCTCGCCGCGGAGAACGCCGACGCCCCCGGCGGGGCCGGTGAGGTCGTGGCGACCGCGGTCGACGTCCGCGACCGCGAGGCCCAGCAGCGCGTCGCCGAGCTCGCCGTGCAGCGCTTCGGCCGGGTCGACCTGTGGATCAACAACGCCGGGATCTTCCCCGAGGCGCCGGCCGCCGACATCCCGGTCAGCCAGATCCAGGCCACGCTCGCGATCAACGTCGAGGGCGTCCTGTACGGCGCCCAGGCCGCCGCCTCCGTGATGGCCCCCGGCGCCGCGATCGTCAACATGGCCTCGGTCGCCGCCGTGCGGGTACGGCGCGGCCGCGCGGCGTACTGCTCGTCCAAGGCGGCGGTCGCGCACCTGACCGAGTGCCTCGCCGTCGAGTACGGCGACCTCGGCATCCGGGTCAACGCGATCGCGCCCGGCTTCGTCGACACCGAGATGACCCGCTGGGTCCAGGACGACCCGCCGGCGCTGGCCAAGGCGCTCGACAGCATCCCGCTGCACCGGCTCGGCTCGCCCGAGGAGATCGTCGGCCCGATGCTGTTCCTGCTCTCGGACAGCGCGCGCTACGTGACCGGTCACATCCTCGCCGTGGACGGCGGCTCGCGCCATGTCTGAGCCGGCTGCGGGCCGTGTCGTCCTGGTCACCGGCGCCGCCGGCGGCATGGGCGCCGGCCACGCCCGGGCGCTGGCCGCCGACGGGTGGCGCGTCGTCCTGGCCGACGTCGCCGACGCCACGCCGGTCGTCGCCGAGATCCGCGCGGCGGGCGGCACGGCCGAGGCGCACCGGCTCGACGTCACCGAGCCGGACGCGTGGGCCGCCGTCGTCGAGGCGATCCGCGCCGAGCACGGCGCCCTCCACGGGCTGGTCAACAACGCCGGCATCTCGCGCCGGCTGCGGTTCATGGACACCCCGCCCGAGGTGTGGCGCCAGGTGATGGCGATCAACGCCGACGGACCCTTCCTCGGCATCCAGGCGTGCGCGCCGCTGATGCGCGACTCCGGCGGCGGTTCGATCGTCAACATCTCCTCGATCGCGGGGCAGATCGGCTACTTCTCCCCGTCCTACTCGGCGTCGAAGTGGGCGCTGCGCGGGCTGACCAAGTCCGCCGCGGGCGAGCTCGCCGGCTGGGGCATCCGGGTCAACTCGGTGCACCCCGGACTGGTCGAGACGCCGCTGCTGGCCGGATCCGACGGCTTCGTCGCGTCCGCCGTGGCGAGCATCCCGTTCGGGCGGATGGGCCGGCCCGACGAGGTCACCGCCGTCGTGACGTTCCTGCTGGGCGAGGGCTCGTCGTACATGTCGGGGGCCGAGCTCACCGTCGACGGCGCCCTGGTCTCCAACGGCACCTACCACCGGATCCTCGACGAGATGGAGGGAGCGCTGTGAGCGGCGCCCACGAACCCGACTACGACGTCATCGTCATCGGCGGTGGCGGGGCTGGCCTCGCCGCGGCCGTCTCGGCGGCCGAGCGCGGCCGGAGCGTCATCCTCTTCGAGTCCGAGGGCGAGCTCGGCGGCTCGACCCAGCTCTCCGCGGGCATGTTCACCGCCGCCGCCACCAGCGTGCAGAAGGCACTCGGGGTGGAGGACACGGTCGAGCGGTTCTTCCAGCACTACATGGACCTCAACCAGTGGCTGCTCAAGCCGGGCCTGGTACGCCGCTTCTGCGAGCTGACCGGCCCGACCTTGGAGTGGCTGCTCGACCTCGGCGTCGAGGTGCCTGCGCAGGTCTCGCCCGACGCGCACACGCCCGGCCTGACCCGGGCCGGCGTCGAGGACGTCTGGCGCGCGCACGTACCCAAGGACCAGGGCTACGGCCTGGTCCAGGTGCTCGACCGGGCCCGCAAGCGCGGCGGCGTCGAGGCCGTGCTGCACACCCGGGTCGAGCGCCTGCTCGTCACCGAGGGGCGGGTGAGCGGTGTCGTCGCCGACGGCGTCGAGCTCACCGCGGGCGCGGTCGTGGTCGCCTCGGGCGGCCTGGCCCAGGACCCTGCCCTGGTCGAGCGCTGGTTCCCCGACGCGCTCAAGGCGGGGGAGTCGCTCTTCGTCGTCGCGGCGCCCGGCTCCCGCGGCGACCACCTCGGCTTCGGCCGCCAGGTCTCCGCCTCGGTCGCGGGCGAGGGCTGGGGGCTGATGCTGCCCACCGCGCAGTTCGTCCGGTCCCACCACTGGCAGGCCGGGTTCGCGCCGGCCTCGCGCGTGCACGTCAACGACGTCGGGCGCCGGTTCATGGACGAGGACGCGTCGTACGCCGTCTCGGGCGGCCAGATCGAGGCCCAGGGCGGTCCGGTCTGGATGGTCTTCGACGAGGCCGCCCGCCAGGCGCTCCCCGAGGGGTACGCCGACTGGACCCCCGCCCGCGTCGACGCCCTCGTCGCGGCCGGCGAGATCGTCCGCGCCGACGACCTGCCCGCCCTGGCGGCGCGGATCCACGTCCCCGCCGACCGTCTCGTCGCCACCGTCGAGCGCTGGAACGACCAGCTGCCGCACGGCACCGACGCCGACTTCCAGCGCGACCAGACGCTGGCCGCCAAGGGGGTCACCGCACCCCTGGCCCCGATCGCGACGCCGCCGTTCCACGCCACCCGCGTGCTCCCGGCCGAGCTCGTCTGCACCCACGCCGGTCTCGAGATCGACCACAACGCGGCGGTCCTCGACGAGCGGGGCCGGCCGATCCCGGGCCTGTTCGCGGCCGGCGAGGCCGGGGGCGGTGTCCTCGGCAGTCGCTACGTCGGCGGCGGCAACGCCGTCGCCAACGCCCTCACCCTGGGCCGCCTGGCCGGGCAGAACGCCGCCTCCGGCCGCTGACGCCCTGTTCTCCCGCTGATCTCGGCAGCAGTAAAATCCCAACCACTGGATCCCTGGAGTCCCCTATGTCCACCAGCATCCCCGCGGCCCGCCCCGGCACGGCCGTGCACGGCGAGACCGTCCTGCGCAAGGTGCAGCGCTCCGTGCTGCCCGCTGCCTTCCTGCTCTACATGTTCAACTACATGGACCGGGCGTCGATCGGCTACGCCCAGCTCCAGATGTCGACGGACCTCGGCATCAGCCTGGCGACGTACGGCACCATCGCGGCCATCTTCTTCGTGGCCTACACGGTGCTCGAGGTGCCCAGCAACATCATCATGAAGAAGGTCGGTGCCCGGATCTGGCTGGCCCGGATCGCGATCTCCTGGGGCATCATCACGATGCTCACCGGCTTCGTGCAGAACACGACCCAGCTCTACATCGCGCGGATCGCGCTCGGTGTCGCCGAGGCGGGCCTGTTCCCGGGGCTGCTGCTCTACATGACCTTCTGGTTCCGCTCGCAGGACCGCAGCCGCGGCATCGCCGGCTTCTCGCTGGCCCAGCCGGTCGCGCTCCTCATCGGCAGCGCCACCGCCGGCGTCATCCTCGACCACGTCGACTGGTTCGGGCTGGCCGGCTGGCAGTGGGTCTTCATCCTCCAGGGCCTGCCGCCCGTGCTGCTCGGCGTGTGGGTGCTGCTCTACCTCGCCGACCGGCCCAACAAGGCGCGCTGGCTCACCAAGGACGAGGCGGACTGGCTCGAGGGCGAGATCAGCAAGGAGTACGACGCCGAGGACGACGAGCACATGGAGATCTCGCTCGACGCCGTCAAGAATCCCAAGATCCTCTACCTGGCCTTCATCAACCTGCTCTACGCGGTCGGCCTCTACGGCATGACGTTCTTCCTGCCCCAGATCGTCGCCCAGCTCAACCCGGGCTACTCCTCGACCAACATCGGCCTCGTCGGCGCGATCCCCTACATCTGCGGTGCCGTGGCCATGCTGCTGGTCGCGCGCTACTCCGACCTGCTCGGCAACCGCAAGCCGATCGTGATGACCACCCTCGCCGTCGCCGTCCTCGGCCTGGTCGTGACGATGGTCTTCAAGGAGACGCCCACCCTCGGCATGGTCGGCCTGTGCCTGCTCGCGATCGGCGTGTTCTCCTACCTCGGCCCGTTCTGGGCGCTCGCCTCCGAGGCGCTCACCCGCTCGCAGACCGCGGTCGGCCTGGCCACGATCAACGCGATCGCGGCCGCGGGCGGCTTCTTCGGCCCGTTCGTGATCGGCAAGACCGCCGCGGCCGACGACGTCATCTTCAGCATGATCTTCCCGGCCGCCTGCATGGCGCTGGCGATCGTGCTGCTGATCTGGGTCAAGCCGGCCAAGGGCACGCCGGCGGCGGTGACCGAGACCGTCTGAGGCTTCCTCGCCTCCCATGAGTCTCGCCGGGCCCCCGGGCCCGGCGAGACTCACTCGTCGGTCGACCCCGCGAGCAGCGCGCGGACGTCCGCTCGTGCGGAGGAGAAGGTGAGACCGGGAACGCCCTGCCACCCGTGCAGCCCGCTCTCCACGCCGCTGTCGATCAGGATCGACTGCGGGTTCTCGACGTCGAGGATCGGTGCGGACCGCTCAGGCACCCCGGCCCGCGCGTCTTGCACCACGCCGCCGTGGGCTGACGCGGGCGCCGCCATGACGACGATGGTGGCCCCGCGTGGGAGGTCCCGCTCGAACGCCTCGGGTGGGATCGCCAGGTCGCGGCCGGGCACGAGGGCACCCGCCGCGTCGTACGTCTGGACGCCGCGGGACCTGGTCGCATAGGCGAAGCCCGAGGAGAAGGACGACGGCGCGCCCTTCAACACGCTCGTGACCTTGATCCGGATCACGACGAAGCGATCCGTCTCGCGCCTGCCCTGCTCGTCGGTGACCACCTCGGTATGCCCGTCAGCGAAGTCGTCGACCACGCCCTCGACCACGTACTCGGCCTTCTTCGCGACGTCGACCGGTGTCGCCTCCGAGAAGAAGTCGCCGGAGCCGTCGGTCCCGCGGGGGACGTCATCGGTGAGCGATGCGTCGTCGGAGGCCGCGCCGCCCGGGTCGGCGTCGCTGCATCCGGCCACGGCCAGTGCGAGGGCGAGTGCCAGGCCCGCGGTCCGCTTCGTCATCTCGACCTCACTCACCAGTTGGTGTTGATCGCGGACGCGTCGTGCGGTCCGTAGGATCGTGTCCACGCCTGGCCGCCGTCGGCCAGGCCGCTCTTCATGCAGTTGTCGGCGCCGTTTCGGTCGGCGGGCCCGGTGTAGGGATCCCCGGCGCCGTAGTGCCACAGGCCTACGGTGTGGCCGACCTCGTGGCAGATGGTCTTGCGGATCTGGTAGCCGGGATTCGTCGCGGCCACGTTGATCGCCTCGACGTTGATGCGGACCCGCCACTGATCGCACCGGCCGATGTCGTTGACGGCCAGGCACCGGGCATCGCCGGCCGTCCCCCAGCCCATGTTCACCTGGCGGAACAGGATGTCGGTCGCGTCGCCGCACCCGGCTTCGATCTCGTCGGTATCTACGACGGTCTGTGCCATCAGGCCGTCAGCGTCGTCCATCGCGTACCTCGCTCGCGATCTTGCGGCCGGCCCCATCGGATTCGTCGTCGAGAAGCAGAAGGTGTGCGTCAGCCGGTCCGGTGCGCGAACGCGGTCGGGCCATGGCCGGTGGGCGGCCGACGCCGGGGCACTGACCAGCATTTGCCCGAGAAGGGGGGCGACGAGGATGACCGCTCCGGCGCGGCGGCGAACGGAGAGCATGGTCTGCTTCCTCCTCCGGACCCGGCGATGAGCGCTCTGGCGCGCTCCGGGCTCCTGCGCTTCACGATGAGGTGAGCGACGGCCGAGGTCCAGCGCAGCGCCGAGCCCGTTCGCAAAACGGCGATCACGCCTCCGGGCGGCTCAGCCCAGCGCGGCGCTGATGTCGCGCACCGCGCGGCGGATCGGCTCGACCGCGGTGGTGAGCAGCTCGGGCCGCGCGGTCACCACGTTGACCGCGGCGAGCACCTGCCAGCCGGGCAGGGGAGCGGCGATGCCGTGGGCGCCGGGGTTGAGCTCGGCGGAGGTGGTGACCAGGCCCGCGGCGCGGACCTCGGCGACCCGGGCGGGCTCGCCGGGCCGGGCCGGGCCCGAGGCGAGCGCGGCCAGGCCGCCGGCGCCGCGGTCGAGCGGGTCGCGGTTGCCGAGGCGGTAGGAGAAGCGCGGGCCGTCGGTGGGCGGCTCGGCGACCACGGTGGTGACGGCGGAGTCGCCGACCACCTCGACCAGGCTGGCGGTCGCGTCGATCTCGAGCGCGAGCCGGTGCAGGACCGGATCGGCGACGTCGCGCAGCCGTGGGCGGCTGTGGTCGGCGAGGTCGGTGGCGGTCGGCCCGACCGTGAACCGGCCCTCGTCGTCGCGCGCCGCGAAGCCGGTGCGGTGCAGCGAGACGAGCAGCCGGTAGGTGATCGAGCGGTGCAGCCCGCACGCGGCCGCCGCCTCGGCAACGGTCAGCCCCTCCGGGTGCCGGCCGAGCTCGAGCAGCACCGCGAGCCCGCGCTCGAGGGTCTGTGAACCGGAATCCGACACCCGTTCCTCCTCGGCCTGGGGCTCAGCTGGTCGGCAGGATCTTGCCACGGACCTCGCCGAGGCCGATCCGGCCACGGGCACCGGGCGCGGTGTAGCGCAGGACGACCTCGTCGCCGTCCTCGAGGAAGGTGCGCTCGGCGCCGCCCGCGACGAACGGCTCCTGGCCGCCCCACGAGAGCTCGAGGAACGAGCCGCGCTGGTCCTTCTCGGGGCCGCTGATGGTGCCGGAGGCGTAGAAGTCGCCGACCCGCAGCGCGGCGCCGTTGACGGTGAGGTGGGCGAGCATCTGGGCCGGGGACCAGTACATCGACCGGTACGGCGGCCGCGCCACGACGGTGCCGTTGAGCTCGACCTCGACGTCGATGTCGTAGCCCGAGGGTCCTTCCTCGCGCAGGTAGGGCAGCACCGGTACGTCGTCCTGGCCGGGCAGCGGCACGCGCGCGGCGTCGAGCGCGGCCAGGGGCGTGATCCAGGCACCGATCGAGGTGGCGAAGGACTTGGCCAGGTTGGGGCCGAGCGGGACGTACTCCCAGGCCTGGATGTCGCGCGCCGACCAGTCGTTGACGCCGGTGACGCCGAAGACGGTCTCGGCGTACGCGCTCGTCGGGACCCGCTCGCCGAGCGGGACGGAGCGGCCGACGACGAAGCCGAGCTCGGCCTCGATGTCGAGGCGCCGGCTCGGGCCGTAGGTCGGCACGTCCTCGGTGGGCGCCTTGCGCTGGCCGGACGGGCGGCGGACGGGCGTGCCGGAGACGACGATCGACCCGGCTCGGCCGTGGTAGCCGACGGGGAGGTGCTTCCAGTTGGGGAAGAGCGGGTCGCTGTCGGGCCGCAGGATCCGGCCGACGTTGCTCGCGTGGTGCTCGGAGGCGTAGTAGTCGACGTAGTCGGCGACCTCGAAGGGCAGCCGGCACGTGACCTCGGCGAGCGGCAGCAGCCAGGCCTGGGCCTGCTCGCGCCGGCCCGGGTCGGTCAGCAGGTCGAGCACCCAGGCCCGGACCTCGGCCCAGGTCGTCGCCCCCGCCGCGAGGAGCGGGTTGAGCCGGTCGACGTCGAGGAGCGGGGTCCACTCCGCGCGCAGGGCGCGGGCCGCGGCGCCGAGGTCGAGGACCTGCTCGCCGATCCGGACGCCGACCCGGGCGGGCGTCGTCCCGGCGGCGTCGGTGACGACGGCGTAGGGCAGGTTGTCGACGTCGTAGAGGCTGCCGGCGGCGCCGTCGACCCAGGTCTGCGGCTGCGTGTCGGTCATGGAGTGCTCCTCGGGGTAGGGATGGTCAGGCGAGCAGGTCGAGGGCGACCATGTCGTCGTAGGGCTCGATGACGCTGCACGAGCCGTAGGAGGTGAAGGTGGCGCGCGCCGCGGCGAGCCCGGGCGTGGCCCGGACGGCGGCGGCCAGCGTCGTCGCGTCGCGCTCGCCGAGCGTGGCGACCAGTGTCGCGGTGTCGGCGCCGCCGGCCGCGCGGGCGGTCGCGAGCAGGATGTTGAGGTAGCCGTGGTGCTCGAAGCCGGTCGTGGCGCCGGTGTGCCGCACGGCGTTGTGGAGCCCGGCGGTGCACTTGAAGGGCAGGGCGCGGGCGACGGCAGCGCCGATCCAGGCGGCGACCTCGTCCTCGGTGGGGAAGGCCGCGGCCTCGGTGCCGCCGGTGCGGAGCTTGAGCCGCAGGCCGTGGGCGGCGACGGCGTCGAGCACCGCGGGCCAGTCGGGGCTCGTCGGCCGGGGCACCTCGACGTACGTCGTGATGCCGGCCGGGCGGGCCGCGGCGATCGCGGCGACCTGCTCGGCGGACCTCCCAGGCCCGCCGAGCTTGACCTCCAGGCCCACCAGCCGCACGCCCGCGGCGTCGGACCGCGCCGCCACCCCCGCGACCTCGGCCGGCGTGGGGACCACGACGCTGACCTCGATGCCCGCGGTGTCCAGTGCGGCGAGGTCGTCGAGCCGTGCGGTGTCGACGACCAGCGGGCCGACCAGGCCGGCGTACGCCGTCGCGGCGAGGGCGCGGTGCGCCGTCACGGCCGCGGGGAGCGGGGCCAGTCCCGGCGGGAAGATCGCGGCGTCGTCGACGAGGTGCTGGAAGGACACGGGGATGGACACGCCCTCACTGTAGCGGCTACCGTTCGGAATGAGAACAAGCAGTGTTCGGATATCGGGCACGCGGTGAGGTGGAGGGTGACCATGGCGTACTACCGGCAGGTCGGCGAGGTCCCGCAGAAGCGGCACACGCAGTTCCGCGACCCCGACGGGAGGCTCTACTACGAGGAGCTCATGGGCGAGGAGGGCTTCTCGTCCGACTCCTCGCTGCTCTACCACCGCGGCGTCCCGTCGGCGATCAGCAGCGCCGAGGTCTGGGAGCTGCCCGACCAGACCCGGGTGCCCAACCACCCGCTCAAGCCGCGGCACCTGCGCCTGCACGACCTGACCACCGGCACCGACGCGGTCACCGACCGCCGCCTCGTGCTCGGCAACGCCGACGTACGGATCTCCTACGTCACCACCGGCGGCCCCGAGAGCCGCACGCCGCTCTACCGCAACGCCATCGGCGACGAGTGCGTCTACGTCGAGTCCGGCTCCGGCACGGTCGAGACCGTCTTCGGCGTGCTGGCCTACCGGGCCGGCGACTATGTCGTCATCCCGCGCGCGACCACCCACCGCTGGGTCCCCGCCGAGCCGTCCCAGCTCTACGCCATCGAGGCCAACAGCCACATCGCCCCGCCCAAGCGCTACCTCTCGCGCTACGGCCAGCTGCTGGAGCACGCGCCCTTCTGCGAGCGCGACCTGCACGGACCGACCGGTGTCCACCTCGAGGAGGGCGCCGAGGTCGAGGTCCTCGTCAAGCACCGGGTCGGCGGCCAGGTCGTCGGCACCCGCTACACCTACGCCACCCACCCGTTCGACGTGGTCGGCTGGGACGGCTGTCTCTACCCCTACACCTTCAGTATCGACGACTACATGCCGATCACCGGCAAGATCCACCAGCCGCCGCCGGTGCACCAGGTGTTCGAGGGCCACAACTTCGTGATCTGCAACTTCCTGCCGCGCAAGGTCGACTACCACCCGCTGGCCGTGCCGGTGCCGTACTACCACTCGAACGTCGACTCCGACGAGGTCATGTTCTACGTCGCCGGCGACTACGAGGCACGCAAGGGCTCGGGCATCGGCCTCGGCTCGATCTCGCTGCACCCGGGCGGTCACGCGCACGGCCCGCAGCCGCAGGCGATCGAAGCGTCCCTGGGGGCGGAGTACTTCGAGGAGTCGGCCGTCATGGTCGACACCTTCGCGCCGCTCGACCTCGGTGAGGGCGGGCTGGCGGTCGAGGACCCGGAGTACGCCTGGACCTGGGCTCGCTCGCTGGACTGAGGGGCTGAGGGGAGCCGGACAACCGGCGGCGGGCGTCGCGAGTCGTAGGGATATGGCTGCTCGCTCCCCGCTCGTCCTGCTGGTCGCCCTGGTGCTGCTCGCGGCCGGCTGCACCGCGGAGCGGCCCGCGTCGCCCGCCCCGACGCCGTCGCGCCCTGCTGAGGCGGCGTTCGACGTCGACGGACCGGAGGCCAGCCTCCTGGCGCTCGTCGTGACGCCCGGCGCCGTCGAGCGCCGGGTGAGCGTGTGGCAGAGCCGTACGGACGACGGCGCGTGGGTGCTCGCGCTGAGCGACGACGGGTTCGCGACCCGGCGCCTCCTCGAGGTGCCCGCCGGTACCGAGGTCGCCGCCCTCGGTGCGGGCCGCTACGCCCTGCGCGAGGGGTGGGACGCCACCCGGTTCCGGGTGGTCGGGGCGGCGCCCGGCGCGGACCGGACCGTCCGCGTCGCCGGTCCGCCCGCACCGCTGGGCGCCGGTGAGGCGCTGCTGAGCCGGGGCGAGCCCGGGCGGCTGCGGCTCGTCGGGGTGGCCGCGGACGGGCGGGCGCACCCGGTGCCCGCGCCCCGGGGGCTGCACGAGGTGAGCGGCGCGGGGACGGACCGGATCGCGGGGCTCGCGTTCGCCGGCCGTACGACCTACCACTGGTCGGAGGACGGCGGGGCCACCTGGCGCCGCTCCCGCCTCGGTCGCGGGCCGAGCCCGACCTTCCTCGCGCGGCGCGTGCCCACCGCGAGCGGGCAGCCCCACGTCGTGCTGGAGGGCAGCGACGGCGCCACGCTGTTCCCGTTCGTCGCGCTCTGGCGCGCCCCGGCGCGCGGCGGTCCCTGGACCCGGACGCCGATCGCCCCGGTCCCCGGCCGCAGCCGGCGCGACGGCCACGTGACGACCACCGGCGGCTGGACGGGCGCCGACGGCGAGGTGCGGGTGCTGGCCAGCGTGGGGCCGCGGAGCGGGACGTGGCGGGTGGCCGGGGGACGGCTGGACCGGGTCCGCGGGGACCGGCCGCGGGTGGTCGGCGTACCGGAGGTGTCGCCGCTGCGGGTCGAGACCGGTGCCGGTCCCGGTTCCGGGGCCGCGGTCTGGGTCGGCGGCGCCCCGGGCGAGGCCTGGCGCACCGTGGACGACGGCCGGCACTGGACGCGGTTCGCCACCCGCTGAGCGGGGCAGGGTGGGTCCATGACCACCACGACCAGCCGCAGCACCACCCGGGTGGCCGCGCTGAGCGCGGCGGTGACGGCGTGCGCCGTCCTGCTGCTCGTGGTCGTGGCCTGGGCCGGGCTCAAGCTGGTCGACGGCTGGGGCCGCGACGAGCTGTGGCGCGACTGCGCGACCGACCCGACGGCGTCCGGGCTGCAGGGCTACTGCGTCGTGGTCAGCCGCTACCCGGCGACGCCGGTGCACTCCGAGCGGACCTACCTCGAGATCGCGCCGGTGCACGACGGGAAGCCGCTCGACTACCGGTTCAGCGCGGCCTACCCGTTCCTGGCCTCTGCGGCCGGCGCGGACCTCGACGTCGACTGGACCGCCGTCGAGCGCCAGGTCGTGGTGACCGACCCCGCCTCGGGCGCGAGCATCACCTACCTCGCCGAGCAGTACGCCGGAGGCCGCTGAGGCCGCTGAGACCGTGGCGGGCCGCTGCCGCTGCGCTCCCGTCCTGCGGGAGGAGCACGGACCCGGCCGCGCCGGCTCGGCCAGCGTTCGGAGCCCGAACGAACGAGAGGACTCCTCGATGGCACTCCGATCCGACCGCGTCGTCCTGGTCACCGGCGCCTCCCGGGGCGCGGGCCGCGGCATCGCGCACGGCCTGGCCCCGGGCGCGACGGTCTACGTCACCGGCCGCACCACGAGCGAGGGCGGCGACGCCGACGGCTTCGGCGGCACGATCGCGGCCACCGCGGCCGAGATCGACGAGCGCGGCGGCACCGGAGTCCCGGTCGTCTGCGACCACGCCGACGACGCCCAGGTGGCCGAGCTGTTCGCCCGGATCGAGCGCGACCACGGCCGCCTCGACGTCCTGGTCAACAACGCGATCGCGCTGCCGTCCGAGCCGCCGGGGGAGCGCGGCTTCTGGGAGATGCCCCTGGAGTCCGAGCTGCGCCTGCTCGACGTCGGCCTGCGCTCGCACTACGTCGCGGCCCACCACGCGGCGCGGCTGATGGTCGCCCAGCGCGAGGGCCTGATCGTGCACATCTCCTCGCCGGGTGCGCGCACCCACGTCCCCGGCGTGCACACCCCGCCGTACGGCGCGGGCAAGGCCGGCTCGGACAAGATGGTCTACGACATGGCCCAGGAGCTGCGGCCGCACGGCGTCACCGCGCTCAGCATCTGGCCCGGCCTGCTGCTCACCGAGCGGGTCCAGGCGCACATCGCGGCCGGCGCGAACTTCGACGGCGGCGTCTTCCCGAGCGCCGAGACCCCCGAGTACCTGGGCCGGATCATCGCCGCGATCGCCGACGACGAGCAGCGTGCCGAGCGCACCGGCGGCTGCTTCTACAGCAGCGAGCTGGGTGAGGCCTACGGCGTGACCGACGTCGACGGCAGCAGCCCGGCGTCGTACCGCGGGTGGTTGGGGGCGCCGAGCGCGTTCACCCCGATCTACCCCACCTACGCCGAGTACGCCGCGGCGCAGGGGGAGCCGGTCAGCTCCTGACCAGCGCCAGCCCGAGCCAGTCGGCGAGCGCGGTCAGCTCGGCCTCGACCGCGTCGCCGACCTCGGGCTCCCAGACGCCGTCCTCGTGGACGGCGTGGACCCGGAGCACGCCGGCCTTGCGGTCGGCCTTGGCATCGAGCTTGCCGACCAGCCGGTCGCCGTGGAGCACGGGCAGCGCGAAGTAGCCCCACCGGCGCCGGGCCGCGGGCTTGTACATCTCCAGGACGTAGTCGAAGCCGAGCAGGTCGAGCGCCCGCTCCCGGTCGTGGACCAGGCGGTCGAACGGCGAGAGGAACGCGCAGCGTCCCGGGAAGGGCGCGTCGGCACCGGCGAGCGCGTCGGGGTCGGCGCGCCACTCGCCGTCGGTGCCCGCGACGGTGACGGGGGTGCCGGGGCCGGTGCGGGCCAGGCCGAGCGCGGCGAGCTCGCGGCGGTCGAGCGCGGCCCGCGCGTCGTCGTACGGCGGGACGTCGAGGTCGCCGGGATAGACCCGCTCGGCCAGGTCGTAGACCCGCAGCTTGCCGCGTCGTCCGGTGACGGCGACGTCGCCGAGGCGAGTGAGCACCTCGAGCAGGCGGTTGACGTTCTTGTCGTTGTTCCAGCCGCTCGACGCCCACGGCACCTGGCAGGTGTCGGGCAGCTCGGCCGCGGTCTGCGCGCCGTCGGCGTCGAGCCGGGCGAGCACGTCGGCCCGGAAGTCCCCGTTGGCGGCCAGCCACGCGTGCGCGGTCGGATGCAGCTCGCGCGGCGCGGTCGCCAGCACCAGGCCGATGTCGTCCATCGGGCGCACGAACGAGGAGTGCTCGACCAGCGAGCGCTCCGTCTCGAGCGCGAAGGTCAGGTCGGAGTGGGTGTACTCCGCGCCGAGCCGGGACCACAGCACCAGGTCGACGCTCGGCGCGACCGCCGCCGTCGGGTCGACCTGGAGCAGGGTGAGCTCGTCGACGACCTCCGCGACGGACCGGGCGCGCCGCTCGTCGAGCAGCTGCGCCCGGACCGCGATCCGCCGGGCCTGGGCGGCGTCGAGACGGAGCACCGGGACCAGCGCCGGGTCAGAGCCGGGCCAGCGCGGCCTGCAGCGGGTCGAGGCCGAGCGAGCCGAGGTCGAGGGCCGCGGTGTGGAACGCCTTGAGGTCGAACGCCGCCCCGTGCCGGGCCTGAGCGGCCGCGCGGGCGTCGAGCCAGATCCGCTCGCCCACCTTGTACGACGGCGCCTGCCCCGGCCAGCCGAGGTAGCGGTTGACCTCGAAGCGCAGCGAGCCGTCGTCCATCCGCGAGTGGGCGCGCATGAACTCGTAGGCCAGGTCGGCGTTCCAGGTCTCGCCGGGGCGCCAGCCGAACGGGTTGTCGGCCGGCACGGTGAGCCCGAGGTGGACGCCGATGTCGACGACCACCCGCGCGGCCCGGAAGCCCTGCATGTCGAGGAAGCCCAGCCGCTCGCCCGGGTCGGCGAAGTAGCCGAGCTCGTCCATCAGCCGCTCGGAGTAGAGCGCCCAGCCCTCGCCGTGGCCGCTGACCCAGCACAGCAGCCGCTGCCAGCGGTTGAGCAGGTCGGCGCGGTGGACCACCTGGGCGCACTGGAGGTGGTGACCGGGAACGCCCTCGTGGAAGACGGTCGTGGTCTCGCGCCAGGTCGAGAAGCGCACGTTCTCGTCGGTGAACGAGAACCACATCGTGCCGGGGCGCGAGAAGTCCTCGGAGGGCGGCGTGTACCAGGCACCGCCGTCGTTGACCGGCGCGACCTTGCACTGCAGGGTGCGGATCGGCTCGGCGATGTCGAAGTGCAGGCCGTCGAAGTCGGCGAGGATCGTGTCGGAGCGCTCCTGCATCCACGCCTGGAAGGCCTCGCGGCTGCCGCAGTCGCGCGCCGGGTCGGCGTCGAGGGCGGCCACGGCGTCGGCCACCGAGCCACCGGGCACGATCCGCCGGGCGGTGGCGGCCATGTCCTCCTCGATCCGGGCGAGCTCCTCCCAGCCCCAGCGGTAGGTCTCCTCGAGGTCGACGGTCGCGCCGAGGAAGTAGCGGGAGGCGAGCTGGTACTGCTCGCGGCCGACGCCGTCGACGTCGCGGCCCTGGGGGAGCAGGTCGGTCTCGATGTAGCGGCCGAACTCGGCGTACGCCGCCGAGGCCTCGCCCGCGGCCGCGCTCAGCCGGGCGCGCAGCGGCTCGGGCGCCTCGGCCACGGTGCGCCGGAAGTAGTCGCCGGCCGCGCCCTCCTGGCCGGTCCAGCCGCGCACCTGGCCGGCCACCTCGGCGTACTGGCGCTTCGCGGAGACCCGCCCCGCGGCCGCCTCCTCGCTCAACGTGGTGCGGTAGCCGGCGAGCGCGGCGGGCACGGCGGCCAGCCGCCGGCCGATCGCCTCCCACTGCTCGTCGGTCTCGGTCGGCATCAGGTCGAACACCTCGCGCACCGCGTGGAGCGCGCTGCTGATCACCGAGAACTCGCTGCGCTCGACGCCGGCGTCGGCCCGCTCGACGCTCAGCCCGACCCGCTCGAGGAAGGCGTCCTTGGCGACCTGCTCGCGTGCGTCGGCCGTCTCGAGGGCGGCGACGTCGGTCAGGGCGCGGCGGTGCAGCTCCTCGGTCGCGGCGAAGCCGTCGGGGGAGAGGTCGGGCAGCTCGCCGTCGTGGCCGGCGATGCCGGCGAAGGTCGCGGTGATGGGGTCGAGGGCGGCGAGGTCCTCGACGTACTGGTCGGTGCGGGCATCCACGCGTCGCGTCATGGGGTGAGCCTAGGCGGACGGTCCGACAGCGGTCATCCGGTGGGCGAGAAGGTGATGCAGGTGATGCGCCGCAGGTGATGATAGGGTCATCACGTGCGCACCACCGTCAACATCCACGACGGTCTCCTCGAGACCGTCAAGGCGCGCGCCGTCGAGCAGGGCATGACCCTCGGCGACGTGTTCGAGGTGGCGCTGCAGCGCTACCTGCTGGTCCCCGACGACGTGGTCGAGGACGCCGTCGAGGTCTCCCTGCCGGTCTTCCGCGGCGGCACCGGACTCGTGCCGGGCATCGATCCGACCAGCAACGCCTCGCTCTACGGGGCGATGCACGCCCAGGAGGACGCCGCGCTGGCGGCGTCGATGCGGGGCCATGTTCGTCCTTGACGCCAACGTCGTGATCCCGCTCTACCGCGGTGACCACCCGTTGCACGCCGTGGCGACGCAGTGGTGGCAGGCAACGGTCACGGCCGGCAAGACGTTCACCGTGCCCGACCTGGTCTGGGTCGGCTTCGCGCGCATGGTCACGAACCCGCGGGTGTTCGCCGAGCCGTCGTCCTTCCGCCAGGCGTGGGAGTTCGCGGCGGCCGTGATGGCCCACTCCAAGTACGTCACCTGGTCGGGTCACCCGCGCACCATCGAGGAGTTCACCCGGCTGAGCGACGGCGCGGGGGCGCGCGCCGACCTCATCACCGATGCCTACATCGCCGCCTGCGCGGCGACGTACGGCGGCACGGTGGTCACCTTCGACCGCGACTTCCGCAAGTTCGACGACCTGCGCGTCCTCGAGCTCTCGGCCTGACTCACGCCCCGGTCGGGTCGGTCGCCCCGGTCGGGTCGATCGCGCGTGCGTACCGCTCGGCCAGGACCTGCAGGTGCCCGACCAGCGCGGCGGGCGACTCGACGCTGAAGTCGAGGCCGAGCATGCCGATCCACACCGCGACGATCTCGAGGCTGTCGCCGCCGGTGACGAGCACCGAGCGGCCGTCGGGACGCGACTCGACGACGCCGACGGCGGGGTTGATCCGGGCCAGGACCTCCTCGGCGGGCGCGTCGATGACGAGGCGGGCGTGCACGGCCCAGCCGGTGCGGGCGACCTCGCGGACGACGAGCTCGGTGAGGTCGCCGGGCAGCTCGGCCGGGGTGAAGGAGCGGCCTCCGGGCAGGCGCAGCGTCATCCAGTCGACCCGGTACGGCGCCCACGCGCCGGTCTCGGGGGAGCGGCCCACCACGAACCAGCGCCGCTGCCACGCCACCAGCCGGTAGGGCTCGACCTCGATCCGCTCGTCGTCGCGGTAGAACGCCCGCAGCCCCCGGTGGTCGCGGATCGCGGCGGCGATCTCGGTGAGCACCCCGGGCGCGACCTCGGGGTCCTCGACGTTGGAGTCGGTGTTGACCGGTCCGGCCTCGGTGGCGTCGCGCAGGGACGCGAGCTGGCGGCGCAGCCGGTCGGGCAGCACGTGCTCGAGCTTGGTCAGCGCCCGGGCGCCGCTGTCCTCGAAGCCCGCGACGCCGGTGACCGTGCGCAGCCCGACGGCGACGGCGACCGCCTCCTCGTCGTCCAGGAGCAGCGGGGGCAACCGGGCGCCGTCCCCCAGCCGGTAGTGGCCGGCCCGCCCGCGCAGGCTGTTGACCGGGTAGCCGAGCTCGCGGAGCCGGGCGATGTCGTTGCGCACGGTCCGCTCGGTGACACCGAGCCGCTCGGCGAGCTCGGGGGCGGTCCACTCGACGCGGTTCTGGAGCAGTCCGAGCAGCTCCAGGACCCGTCCGGAAGTTTTCTTCACACCGGTGATTTAACAGGAACGAACCGTTCCGCATTGGCTCCTAACGTCACTGCCATGAACCAGATCACGCCCTTCGTCATCGACATCCCGCAGACCGACCTCGACGACCTCCGCAGCCGTCTCGACCGCACCCGCTTCGCCCCGGCCGCCCCCGGCGACTCGTGGGAGTACGGCACCCCCGAGTCCTACCTGCGCGACATGGTCGCCCGCTGGAAGGACTTCGACTGGCGCGCGGTCGAGGCCCGCCTCAACGCCTACGACGGCTTCGTCACCGAGGTCGACGGCCAGCGGATCCACTTCCTCCACGTCCGCTCGAAGCACGAGGACGCCACCCCGCTCCTGCTCGCCCACACCTACCCCGGATCGCAGCTCGACTTCCTCGACATGATCGACCCGCTGGTCGACCCCGAGGCCCACGGCGGCACCGCCGACCAGGCCTTCCACCTCGTCATCCCCTCGATGCCGGGCTTCGGCTGGTCCACCCCGGTCGTCGAGACCGGCTGGACGATGAAGCGCGTCGGTGCGGCGTACGACGTGCTGATGCGGCGCCTGGGCTACGACTCCTACGGCATCCACGGCAGCGACGGCGGCGCCATGGTGGGCCGCGAGCTCGCCGTCGCGAACCCCGAGGGCTTCCGCGGCGCCCACGTGCTCCACCTCTTCTCGTTCCCCAGCGGCGACCCGGCCGAGTTCGAGGGCTTCGGCCCCGAGGAGTACGCCGCCCTCGAGCACATGCAGTGGTTCCAGTCGGTCGGCGGCTACAACGCCATGAACGGCACCCGCCCCCAGACCGTCGCGGCCGGCCTCGCCGACT
Organism: Pimelobacter simplex; assembly: GCF_024662235.1. Classification (GTDB taxonomy): domain Bacteria; phylum Actinomycetota; class Actinomycetes; order Propionibacteriales; family Nocardioidaceae; genus Nocardioides. The sequence continues at coordinate 3,459,308 of NZ_CP096276.1, read as the reverse complement.
CGCCGGTCGCGGTGCTCGCCTACAGCGAGCTCTTCGAGAGCTTCGGCAACGGCACCAGCCTGGTCACGCCCGAGCAGGTCCTCGCCCAGGCCACGCTGTACTGGCTGACCAACACCTACGGCTCCGCGGCCCGCTACCACTACGAGGAGCAGCACTCCGGCGCCGAGCCCGTGGTCAGCACCGGACGTCTCGGCGTCGCGGTCTTCAAGGACGACTTCCAGACCATCCGGTCGCTGGCCGAGCGCGACAACACCAACATCGACCACTGGTCGCGGTTCCCGCGCGGGGGCCACTTCGCGGCGATGGAGGTGCCGCAGGACGTCGTCGTGGACCTGCGGGTGTTCTTCGGCTGAGCCCCGAGCGAGCGCCGAACCGGCGTTTTGCGCACCAGACCTGCCCCACCTTTGACACGCTGTGACAGCGCTTCGAAGGGTGGGGCAGGTCGTCGTCTCCCCTAGGAAGTGCAGGACCCGAGCATGAAGCGCATCGTCGCCGGTCGCCGTCAGCCGCACGTTCAGCACCGACCCGCCGCCGGCGGGACGAGCGGCCGTCCCGGACGCGCCTGCGCGAGCGCCGGGCCGGCGTCACCGAGGAGTAGCGAGGCGCCGCGCGCCGGCGAACAGCGCCGCCGCGACCACGGCCTCGACCGCGACGAACACCGGCGTCACCGCCGTCGTACGACGCTCGGCCAGTGCCGACGCCGCCCGGCCCGCCGCCATCCCGGCGGTGAGCACGCCCATCGTCCCCGCCGTCTCCGGCCGGACGACGAGCGCCGCGGCGATCGCGAGCGGCAGTCCGCCGTAGACGGCGCGGACCTCGGTGCGCGAGTCCGGGGTGGTGGCGGTGCCGCCGAAGGTGGCGGGGATCGTCTCGGGCCGAAGCAGCGCAACGGCGCCGAGGCCACCGTAGAAGGTGGCCGCGGCGCCGATGAGCCGGTTCATGTCAGCGCGGCAGTCCGCTGGCCCGCCAGGCACCGCGCCCGTGGGCGAGCGTGGTGCCGGGGGCGATCCGGGCGCCGCGGGCCGGGTTGGCCCACTCCGAGCGGGGCGGCTCGGGCGCCGGGGCGGCGCCGCCGAGCGAGGAGAGCACCGCGACGATGGCGGCGACCTCCTCGGGCGTGGTGTCGGGGGTGACGATCCGCAGCAGCGGGGCCGCCTCCGGTGCGGCCGCCTCGGGGGCGGCGGGCTCGCCGGTCACAGCGGGATGTTCCCGTGCTTCTTGGGCGGCAGGGTCTCGCGCTTGGTGCGGAGCAGGCGCAGGGCCTTGACCACCTCGGCGCGGGTCTCGCGCGGCATGATCACGCCGTCGATGTAGCCGCGCTCGGCCGCGATGTAGGGGTTGGCGAGGGTGGTCTCGTACTCGTCGATCAGCTCGGCGCGCTTGGCCTCGACGTCGCCGCCGGCCTTCTCGACCTCGGCCAGGGTGCGGCGGTGGACGATATTGGCCGCGCCCTGGGCACCCATGACGGCGATCTGGCCGGTGGGCCACGACAGGTTGATGTCGGCGCCGAGGTGCTTGGAGCCCATGACGTCGTAGGCGCCGCCGTAGGCCTTGCGGGTGATGATCGTGACCAGCGGGACGGTGGCCTCGGCGTAGGCGTAGATCAGCTTGGCGCCGCGGCGGATGATGCCGAGGTGCTCCTGGTCGACACCGGGCAGGAAGCCGGGGACGTCGACGAAGGTCAGCACCGGGATGTTGAAGGCGTCGCAGAACCGCACGAAGCGGGCGGCCTTCTCGGAGGCGTCGATGTCGAGGGTGCCGGCGAACTGCATCGGCTGGTTGGCGACGATGCCGACGGGGCGGCCCTCGACGCGGCCGTAGCCGGTGATGATGTTGGGCGCGAAGAGCGCCTGGACCTCGAGGAAGTCGGCGTCGTCGACGATCGTGGCGATCACGTCGTGCATGTCGTACGGCTGGTTCGGGGAGTCCGGGATCAGCGTGTCGAGCGCGAGGTCGCCCTCGTTGGGCTCCAGGTCCGCCGGCTCGTCGTACGACGGCGCCTCGTCGAGGTTGTTCTGGGGCAGGAACGACAGCAGGCCCTTGACGTACTCGATGGCGTCGTCCTCGTCGGAGGCCATGTAGTGCGCGTTGCCGGACTTGGTGTTGTGGGCCCGGGCGCCGCCGAGCTCCTCCATCGTGACGTCCTCGCCGGTGACGGTCTTGATCACGTCGGGACCGGTGATGAACATCGCCGAGGTCTGGTCGACCATGATCGTGAAGTCGGTGACCGCGGGGGAGTAGACGTGGCCGCCGGCGCAGTTGCCCATGATGAGCGAGATCTGCGGGATGACGCCCGAGGCGTGCACGTTGCGCTTGAAGATCTCGCCGTAGAGGCCGAGCGAGACCACGCCCTCCTGGATGCGGGCGCCGGCGCCCTCGTTGATGCCGATGATGGGGCAGCCGGACTTGATCGCCAGGTCCATGACCTTGGTGATCTTCTCGCCGTAGACCTCGCCCAGCGAGCCGCCGAAGACGGTGAAGTCCTGGGAGAACACGCAGACCTGGCGGCCGTCGACGGTGCCGTAGCCGGTGATGACGCCGTCGCCGTAGGGGCGGGTCTTCTCCAGGCCGAAGGCGGTCGAGCGGTGCCGGGCGAACTCGTCGAGCTCGACGAACGAGCCCTCGTCGAAGAGCAGCTCGATCCGCTCGCGGGCGGTCTTGCGACCCTTGGCGTGCTGCTTCTCCTGTGCCTGGGCGGCGGGAGCGTGCACGGCCTCGTCAGTACGACGCTCCAGGTCGGCGAGCTTGCCGGCCGTGGTGTGGATGTCGATCTGCTGGTCGTCTGCCGACTGCGGCTGGGCGGTCACGTGGCCTCCTGGAACTCCTGCCACCCCGGGGTTTCCTCAGGGCGTCTGCTGCGACAGGGTAGTGCCCGTGACTCTCGGCCCGACCCAGCCCCCAGTCCGTGGACCCCTCGACGCCGCCCGGCTCGCCGAGGTGTCGGCGCTGACCCCCGACCTCTCCTTCGAGCTGCTGCCCGAGGCGCCCTCGACCAACGAGGTGGCCGCCGAGCGGGCCCGTGCGGGTGCGCACGAGGGCCTCGTCGTCGTCGCCGACCACCAGGTCGCCGGCCGGGGCCGGCTCGACCGGGTGTGGCAGACGCCACCCGGCACCGCGGTGACGTTCTCGCTCGTGCTGCGCCCCAGCGTGCCCCCGGCGTCCTGGCCGTGGCTGCCGCTGCTGGTGGGCCACAACGTGGCCAAGGCGCTCACCTCCCTCGGGTACGACGCCCGGGTGAAGTGGCCCAACGACGTGCTGCTCGACGGCGACCGCAAGGTCTCCGGGATCCTGGTCGAGCGGGTCGAGACCCCGACCGGCCCCGCCGCGATCGTCGGGGTGGGCATCAACGTGGCCACCACTGCCGAGGAGCTGCCGATCCCGACCGCGACCAGCCTGGCGATCTCCGGTCCCGGCGCGCCCGACCGCACCCAGGTGCTGCTCGCGGTCGTCGCCGCCCTCCGCGAGGGCTATGACATGTGGCAGGCCGGCGGCGAGCAGGGCACGGCGCGCCTGGCGATGTCGTACCGCTCGCACTGCGCGACGCTGGGGCGCCAGGTCCGGGTCGAGCTGCCCGGCGGCGGCGAGCTGCTCGGCAAGGCGACCGACATCGACGACGACGGCCGCCTGGTCGTCGAGACGGCCGGCGGCGCCGAGCGGGTGGGCGCGGGCGACGTGATCCACGTCCGGGCGACGGACGCTACCGACGCGTAGCGGGCTTCCGCCTGCGCGACGGGCATTTGGTGGGATGATCCCCTCGTGGCCATCTCCAAGAAGCTGCTCAACCCGGGCGAGCGCCTGATCATCAGCACGCGCCAGCACCCCAAGGCGCTCTTCGTGCCGATCCTGGCGCTGGTCGTGTTCCTCGCGATCGCCGTCGTCGCCCAGGTCAAGCTCGACAACGAGGGCTTCCAGCGCGTGCTCACGCTCATCGTGTGGGTGCTGGCGATCCTCGGCATCCTCTGGTTCACGGTCCGGCCGTTCCTCGTCTGGCTGACCACCGTGCACGCGTTCACCGACCGCCGCCTCATCACGCGCAACGGCATCGTCACCCGCCGCGGCCACGACATCCCCCTGGCCCGGGTCAGCGACATCTCGATCGAGATCAACCTGATCGACCGCCCGTTCGGCTGCGGCAGCCTGATCATCGCCGACGCGTCGACCTTCGGCACGGTCCGGCTCAACGACATCCCGCACGTCGAGGCCACCCAGCGCCAGCTCAACGAGCTGCTCCACGACCTCCACGCCCGCCCGGACGCCCGGCGGGACGAAGGTGTCTGAGGAAGGTCCCGAGAGGGCCACGCGGGGCGAGGAGCCCGAGCTCACCGCGGCGGACGTCGCCGAGCGGGCGGGCATCCCGCTCGACCAGGCACGCCGGCTGTTCCGCACGCTCGGGTTCGCCGAGCACGGGGACGAGCGGGCCTACACCCGCGCCGACGTCGAGGCGATGCGGCTGATGGTCGACATCCTCGGCGAGGGCGTGATCGACCTGGACGTCGCGCTCAACGTCACCCGCGGCGTCGGCATCACCATGGCCCGCCTCGCCGACTGGGAGGTCGGCGAGCTGGTCCAGCACGTCGACGAGGCGACCGCGGAGCGCGAGGGCGGCGACGCCGCCTGGGTGCTCGGCCGGCTGGGGGAGCGCTTCGAGGGCCTGCTGGTCTATGCCTGGCGCCGGCACCTCGACGCCGCGATCGCCCGCATGGAGTCGGTCCGCGCGCTCGACGACGACCCGCACACCACCGACCTCAGCGTCGGGTTCGCCGACATCGTCGGCTTCACCGCGCTGTCCAACGAGGTCTCCCGGGAGCGGATCGGCGAGCTCGTCGAGGTGTTCGAGTCCCGCTGCGGCGACGTCATCGCCCGCGACGGCGGCCGGCTGATCAAGAGCATGGGCGACGCCGTCCTCTTCGTGAACGACGACCCCATGGCCGCGTTCGCGACCGCCGAGGGGATCATCAACGTGATCGGCCGCGACCCGCGGATGCCCGACGTCCGGGTCGGCCTGGCCACCGGCGGCGTGGTGCTCCGGCTCGGCGACGTCTTCGGGCCACCGGTCAACCTGGCCGCCCGGCTGACCCAGGTCGCCCGGCGCAACCGGATCATCGTCGACCACGCCACGGCCGACCTCCTGCCGGCCGACAAGATCGAGTCCCGGCCGCTCCCGGCACGCCCGGTCCGGGGCTTCGGCGTGGTCGAACCGGTCGCCGTACGACGCGCCTGACCTGCGCCAAAGCAAAATTCCGCGGATTTCGCCCTCGCGGACGCCGCCACGTCCTTACCTTGAGCGTGTGATCGAGGTGCAGGACGTTCGGGTCGATCCGATGACCCGTCGCACGTGGCGTGGGGACCGCGAGATCCTGTTGTCGCGCAAGGAATTCGACCTCGTGCACGCGCTGATCCTCCGGGCGGGCTCGGTGGTCAGCCGTGAGGAGCTCATGCGCGACGTCTGGGGGGTCACCTTCTGGACGTCGTCGAAGACGATCGACGTGCACCTCGGCTGGGTCCGGCGCAAGCTCGGGGACGACACCCGCCAGCCGCACCTGATCACCACGATCCGCGGCCAGGGGCTGCGCTTCGAGCTGGCCACCGCGGCCGAGCACACCGGCTCGGCGTAAGCCTCACCGCCCGGTTAGGGTTCGGCCGTGTCCTCGACCGAACTCGCCCCCCGCATCGCCGTCATCGGAGGCGGACAGCTCGCTCGGATGATGGCCCAGCCGGCCGTCGCGCTCGGTGTCCCGCTGCGCCTCCTGGCCGAGGCCGAGGGCGTCTCGGCCGCCCAGGTGATCCCCGACCAGCAGGTCGGCGACTACCGCGACCTGGCGACGCTGCGGGCGATCACCGAGGGCTGCTCGGTGGTCACCTTCGACCACGAGCACGTCCCGACCGAGCACCTGCGCGCGCTCGCCGCCGACGGCGTGATCGCCCACCCCGGCCCCGAGGCGCTCGTGCACGCCCAGGACAAGATCGTGATGCGCGAGGCGATGGCCCGCCTCGACGCCCCCCAGCCGCGCTGGGCCGTGGTCGCCTCCGAGGAGGACGTCGCCGCGTTCGGCCTGCCGTGCGTGCTCAAGGTGTCCCGCGGCGGGTACGACGGCAAGGGCGTCTGGATGGTCCGCACCCTCGCCGACGCGGCCGAGCCGCTGGCCGCGGCCGCCGCCGACGCGGCCACCGGCGTCCGGCTGCTCGCCGAGGAGCTCGTCGACTTCCGCCGCGAGCTGTCCGCGCTGGTCGCGCGCTCGCCCAGCGGCCAGGCGGCGGCGTACCCCGTCGTCGCGACGCTCCAGGTCGACGGCGTGTGCCGCGAGGTGGTCGCGCCCGCGCCCGACCTCGACGCCGACGCCGCGACCGCCGCCCAGCAGCTCGCGCTGCGCATCGCCGGCGAGCTCGGCGTGACGGGCATCCTCGCGGTCGAGCTGTTCGAGGCGGTCGACGCCGAGGGGCGCACCCGGATCCTCATCAACGAGCTCGCGATGCGCCCCCACAACACCGGTCACTGGACCCAGGACGGCGCGGTCACCAGCCAGTTCGAGAACCACCTGCGCGCCGCGCTCGACCTGCCGCTCGGCTCGCCCGAGCCGCGCGCCCGGTGGACCGTGATGGTCAACATCCTCGGGGGGGACGACCCGGATGTCGGCCGCCTCTACGACGGCTACCCCCACGCCCTGGCCCGGGACCCGCACCTGCGGGTGCACCTCTACGGCAAGGAGCTGCGGCCCGGCCGCAAGGTCGGTCACGTCAACGTCTACGGCGACGACCTCGACGACTGCCTGGAGCGGGCCCGGCACGCGGCGGCGTGGTTCCGCGGCGACCTCGGCAACGACAGCGACTGACGACGGCCTAGCCTTGCGCCCATGACTGCGCGCGTGGGCATCGTGATGGGCTCGGACTCCGACTGGCCGGTGATGAAGCTGGCCGCCGAGGCGCTCGAGGAGTTCGGCATCGGTTACGAGGCCGATGTCGTCTCGGCCCACCGGATGCCCGCCGAGATGCTCGCCTACGGCCAGGAGGCCGCCGGGCGCGGGCTCTCGGTGATCATCGCCGGCGCCGGCGGTGCCGCGCACCTGCCGGGCATGCTCGCCGCGGTGACGCCGCTGCCGGTGATCGGCGTACCGGTGCCGCTGAAGTACCTCGACGGAATGGACTCGCTGCTCTCCATCGTGCAGATGCCGGCGGGCGTGCCCGTCGCCACCGTCGCGATCGGTGGGGCGCGCAACGCCGGGCTGCTCGCTGTACGGATCCTGGGGGCGAGCGACCCGGCCCTGCAGGAGCGGATGACGGCCTTCCAGGCCGAGCTCAAGGCCGTCGCCGAGGCGAAGGGCGCCGTCGTCCGGGGTCAGTGACCCCGCTGGCGCCACTCGATCGCGGGGCAGGTGTCCATCACCATCGCGACGCCCGCCGCGCGGGTGCGCTCGAACGCCGCCTCGTCGACGACACCGAGCTGGAACCAGACCCCGCTCGCGCCGATCGCCACCGCCTGGTCGGCGAAGGTGCCCGCGTCCTCGGAGCGGCGGAACACGTCGACCACGTCGACCGGGAACGGGACGTCGGCCAGCGTGGCGTAGCCCTGCTCGCCCAGCACCGTCGGCGCGCTCGGGTGGATCGGCACGATCTTCTTGCCGCGCTGCTGGAGCAGCTCGGCGATCCGGTACGCCGTCCGGTCCGGGTTGCCGGACAGCCCCACGACCGCCCACGTGGTGAGCTCGTCGAGCATGAGGTCGATCGCTGCGGGATCCAGGTGCGCCGGGGTGCTCATGAGGACCCAAGGCCGGGCGCGCCCGGCTTCTTCCCGAGCGCGTCGCGCACGGCGCGGACGACCTGCTCGACGTCGGCGCCCTCGCCGGTGATCACGACGGTCGGCGTACCGGCGCCGGGGGCGGCGGCCGGCCCGTGCAGCAGGGGGAGCGCGAGCGCCAGGGAGTGGTCGAGCAGCGCCTCGGTGGCCGCGTCGTCGTCGGTCTCGCCGCGCAGCCAGCGCCGCAGCACGTGGTTGTGGGCGATGACCACGGCCGAGGCGACCAGCTCGGCGCGCAGCGGCCCGTCGGGCTCGGTGTCGAGCCAGCGGTGGATGTGCTGGGCGAACAGCCGCACGTAGCGCTGCACGCTCGCGATCTCGCGGTCCCGGATCGCCGGCACGCTGCTCGCCAGCCGGTAGCGCGCCCGCGCCGTCGGCCCCTCGGCGAGGTAGTGCGCGAGCACGATCCCGGCCGCCTCGCGCAGCGCCACCTCGTGCCCCGTCGGGGACGAGGTCGCCAGCCGCTCGCCGACCCGGCCGAGCAGCGCCTCGTGGTCGGGCAGGACGACGTCCTCCTTGCCGCGGAAGTGACGGAAGAACGTGCTGCGCCCGGTCCCGGCCCGGGCCGCGATCTCGTCGACGGTCGTCGCGTCGTAGCCCTGGCCCGCGAAGAGCTCGAAGGCGGCGGCGACGAGACGGTCGCGAGAGGTGGCGGTCACGGGCACCGGCCCAGGCTAGCTCGACGGAACGCAGTCCCGCGAGTACGATACTGAGTACCGTCGATCGACCCGCAGGAGATGAACCGCCGTGAGCGACTTCCCGATGTACGCCCTCTCCGAGGAGCACCAGGCCATCCGCGAGGCCGTCCGCGCGATCTGCGACGCCAAGGTCGCCCCCTTCGCGGCCGCGGTCGACGAGGAGGCCCGCTACCCGCACGAGGCCGCCGCCGCCCTCCAGGCCGCCGACTTCCACGCGCCCCACGTCCCCGAGGAGTTCGGCGGCGCCGGCGCCGACGCGCTCGCCACCGTCCTGGTCATCGAGGAGGTGGCCCGGGCCGACGTCTCCGCCTCGCTGATCCCCGCGGTCAACAAGCTCGGCTCGCTGCCGGTCATGATCGGCGGCTCCGAGGAGCTCAAGAAGCACTACCTCGGCGCCCTGGCCCGCGGCGAGGGCGGCTTCTCGTACTGCCTCTCCGAGCCCGACGCCGGCTCCGACGCCGCCAACCAGAAGACCCGCGCCGTGCGCGACGGCGACGGCTGGATCCTCAACGGCACCAAGCGCTGGATCTCCAACGCGGGGGAGTCGGAGTTCTACACCGTCCTGGCCACCACCGACCCCGACGCGCGCACCAAGGGCATCTCCGCCTTCGTCGTGGAGAAGTCCGACGCCGGCGTCTCCTTCGGCGCCCCGGAGAAGAAGCTCGGCATCAAGGGCTCGCCGACCCGTGAGGTCTACCTCGACAACGTGCGCATCCCCGGCGACCGGATCATCGGCGAGGAGGGCAAGGGCTTCGAGTACGCCATGCAGACCCTCGACCACACCCGCATCACGATCGCCGCCCAGGCCGTCGGCGTCGCCCAGGGCGCGCTCGACTACGCCCTGTCGTACGCCAAGGAGCGTCAGCAGTTCGGCAAGTCCATCGCCGACTTCCAGGGTCTGCAGTTCCTGCTCGCCGACATGGGCATGAAGGTCGAGGCCGCGCGCCAGCTGACCTACGCCGCCGCCGGCCGCTCCGAGCGGGGTGACAGCGACCTGACGTTCTTCGGTGCCGCGGCCAAGTGCTTCGCCTCCGACGTCGCCATGGAGGTCACCACCAACGCGGTCCAGGTGCTCGGCGGCTACGGCTACACCCGCGACTACCCGGTCGAGCGGATGATGCGCGACGCCAAGATCACCCAGATCTACGAGGGCACCAACCAGGTGCAGCGGATCGTCATGGCGCGCCAGCTGCTGGCCGGGGTCCAGAGCGAGATCTGAGCGGGCGGGGACTAAGTCCCGACTCTTCTGACCGGTCTGCCATTTCGGTCCCGTTCCGGCCCAGGGACGGTCCCGCGACTGTGACGCTCCGGTCATGGTTTTCTCTGATCGCACACCCCCCAGGGCGCGACGGGCGCGCCGTGCCGGTCGGACGGCTCTGGCCGTCTCGGTCGGCGTCGCCGCTGCTGTCGCGCTCGCCGCGCCGGCGGCGACCGCCGTACCGATGGCCGTGCCGAGCGCCGTGCCGGCGACCTCGCCCTGCGCCGACGGTACGACGCCGGCCCTGCTGAGCTCCGTGTCGTGCGCGACCGCGGGCACCTACACCCTCGGGGTCCCGTCCGGCACCACCGACGTCGACCTCGAGGTGGTCGGGGCCGGCGGCGGCGCGGGCTATCCCGCGCGCCAGCACATCGGCGGCGACGGCGCGGAGGTCACCGGAAGCCTCACCCTCCCCGTCGGGACGGCCTACCTGCACGTCGTCGTCGGCGCCGGTGGGGGCGGCAACAACAACGGCAAGGGCTACGGCGGCGGCGGCTCGGGCATCTTCGCCCTCGACGGCAACCAGAACCTGATCGCGAAGCTCGCCATCGCCGGCGCTGGGGGCGGTGGTGCGTACAACGGCGACGGCGGGAACGCCGGCTCGGCCGGCACCGCCGAGAACGTCACCTTCGCCGCGCCGGGCCAGCCGGCGATCGGGGGGAGCGGCGGCGCGGGCGGCGTCGGCAACTACAACGCCGGTGTCACCGGCGCGTCCAACAACCCCGCGGCGCCGACGGTCGCGAGCGGCGGTGCGGGCGGGGCCTACCCCAACGGCTCGGTGGGTGGCAGCGGCGGCGGCGGGTACGCCGGCGGCGGCGGCGGTGGCGCCGGCAGCCAGGGCATCCTCAACGTCTACACGGGCGGGGGCGGCGGCGGCTCGTCGCTCGCCTCGGCCTATCTCTCCGGCGCGAGCATCGCGGTCCGGCCCGGCACCGGCGGGATCCAGCTGCCCGGCCTGATCGCGGGCGACGGAGCCACCGGCTCGGTCACGATGACCTTCAACGGTCTCGCGGTCCCCGGCGTCCCCACCGGCGTCTCCGCGACGCGCAAGAACGGTGCGGCGGAGGTGTCCTTCTCCGCGCCGGCCAGCGACGGCGGCTCGGCGATCACGTCCTACACGGTGAGCGCCAGCCCGGGCGATGCGTTCCGGGTCTGTCCCGGGAGCCCCTGCACGGTCAGCGGCCTGGACAACGGGACGGCGTACACGTTCACGGTCCGGGCGAGCAGCGCCAACGGCGATTCTGACGAGTCGGCCCCGTCGGCCGCGGTCACGCCCGCGACGACGCCCGGCTCCCCGACCGGTGTCTCCGCGCAGCCCGGCGACGGCGAGGCGCAGGTGTCCTTCGCCGCGCCGGCCGACCACGGCGGCGCGGCGGTGACCTCGTACACGGTCACCGCGGACCCCGGACCCGCGACCGCGACCTGCTCGGTCAGCCCCTGCACCGTCGCGGACCTGACCAACGGCACCGCCTACAGGTTCTCCGTCGTCGCGACCAATGACGTCGGCGGCTCGGCTCCCTCGGCGCTCTCGGCCGCCGTCACGCCGAGCGGCCGTCCCGGCGTGCCCACCGCGGTCTCCGCGACGCCGCGGGACGGTGCGGCGGAGGTGTCCTTCACCGCGCCCGCCGGCAACGGCGGATCGGCGGTCACGTCGTACACGGTGAGCGCCGCGCCCGGCGACGCGAGCCAGACCTGCGCCGGCAGCCCCTGCACGGTCGACGGCCTGGACAACGGGACCGCGTACACCTTCACGGTCCACGCCACCAACGCCAACGGCGACTCGGACGAGTCGACCCCCTCCGCCGCGGTCACGCCCGTGGCCGTGCCGGGGGCGCCGACCGACGTCTCCGCGCAGGCCGGTGACGGCGAGGCCGAGGTCTCGTTCACCGCGCCCACCAAGGACGGCGGCACGCCGATCACGTCGTACACGGTCACGGCGGCTCCCGGCGGAGCCACCGAGACGTGCGCCGGCAGCCCCTGCACGGTGGGCGGTCTGGACAACGGCCGGGCCTACACCTTCACCGTCCAGGCGACCAACGACCACGGCGACTCCGCCGCGTCGGACCCGTCGGCCGCCGTCACCCCGCAGGGCGCCCCCGGTACGCCGACCGGCGTGTCCGCCAAGGCCGGCGACCGCCGCGTGGCGGTCACCTTCTCGGCGCCGCAGAGCGACGGCGGGTCGCCGGTCACGGCGTACACGGTGACCGTGAGCCCCGGCGGCGCGACCACGAGCTGCCCCGGCAGCCCGTGCACCGTCGGCGGCCTGACCAACGGCACGGCGTACCGCGTGACGGTCCGCGCCACCAACGCGAAGGGCGACTCGGACGAGTCCGCCCCGTCGGCCGCGGTGACGCCGGTGGCCCCGGCGCCTCCGGTGACCCCGGTGCGGTGGTACCGCGACCCCCTGACCAAGGCCGAGCGCCAGAAGCTCGTCCCGGTGCCGGCCCACCCGGCCCGGGCCACCGGCCCGCTGCGGGCGACCAAGGCACTGCACCGCACCCGCAACGGCACGCTGGCCGTCCCGGCCCGCCAGGTCCGTGGGCACCAGCTCGGCGCCCGCCAGGGCGTGCAGGTGACCGGCCTGTTCCGGTTCGACTCGGCCCGGCTCACCCCGGCCGGACGCCGCCAGCTCGTCGTGCTCGCCCGCAGCCTGGAGAACGTCCGGGCGCTCACCTGCGAGGGCTATGCGGACTACGCCGGGAGCGTGCGTCGCGAGCGGGTGCTCGCGAAGCAGCGCGCGAAGGCGGTGTGCGCGGTGCTCAAGAGCCGCCAGCGCGGCATCGAGGTGCGGACGGTCGGCTTCGGGCCGAGCCGCCCGGCCATGATCGGCGGCAACGCGCACCAGCGCGAGGTCAACCGCCGGGTGGCGCTGCTCGTCCGGCGCTGAGCCGGCTGATGGGGGAGGGGTGCACCGGCTGCGTCAGCGCCGGTGCACCTCAGCCCGAGCTCCGATCTTGTTTCCTATTCTCTCCTGGATTCAGTGAAAGGAGAAAAGGAAGGAACTACGCCCGGGGCCTTGTTTCCTATTCTCCTGCTACTCTCTTGGTGTGAAGAAAGGAAACAAGCGCGCTGTCGAGACCCTGCGCGAGCTCCTGACGGACCTCGGTGCGGACGTCGAGGTGCACGAGGCCGGTGACCGCTCGGTCGTGCGGGTCGGTGCCGGGGGCTGGTCCTACTCGCTTGCTCCCGTCTGGGCAGGTGAAGGACTTCCCCAGGACGTCGATCAAGCACTCGTCGATGTGGTCGATGGGGAGGAGGACCTCGCCGAGGTCCCCGTCGTCGTGGCGCGCCGTATCTCGGGCTCGGTGGCTGCGCGACTGCGAGCCCGTGGCCTCGGCTGGGCCGACGAGCGAGGACACGCCAGGATCGCCGCTCCGCCGGGCCTCCTCGTTGCTCGCGGCGGAGCGGTCGCTGTACAGCCTGCTGCCGAGGGCTGGCGCTGGTCGGCCTCGGCCGGAGCGGTCGCTGAGTACCTCCTGGCGATGCACGGCGAGCGAACCGATCCCGGGGACCGGGTGATCGTGCCCCCGATCGGCGCGATCGCGGTGACGGTGCAGATCTCGCCAGCGCAGGTCAGCAAGGTGCTTCAGGGGTTCGACCGACAGGACTGGACGCGCAAGGCCGGGTCCGAGCGCGGTCCGGGGGCGCGGCGCGTCGTGGACGATCCGTCAGGTCTGCTGAGCAGCTGGGCGAGCTGGCAGGGGCGGCGTCACGAACGCTCGGTCCGGGCGCACGCCACCTGGCGGGGCGCGGCCGACTTCGTCGTCGAACGCCTGGCTCCCGTTCTTCCCGACGGCACGTGGTGCCTCACCGGATGGTTGGCTGCGGACGAGCGCGCGCCCTTCGCGACCGAGGTGCCGACGATCACCTTCTACCTCGAGCCCGAGTACTTCGACGACCAGGTGGACCACGTGCTCGATGCCGCGCACCTCAGACGAGTCGAGCGAGGTGCTCGCGTCGTCTTCACGCGCGCCGAACCGCACGTGGTGGGACTTTCCAGGATGTCGGCCATCGGCCCGGTCGCCTCCGATGCCCGGCTGTACGCCGACCTGCTGGCCGCGGGTGCGCGTGGCGAGGAAGCCGCCGATCACCTCAGGGAGGTCGTCCTTGGCTACTGACGAAGGCCGGAGCGCTCGTGGCAGGGAGCTTGCCGAGGAGGCACTCGTCCGCCTCGCGGTCAGGCTCGACAGCCACCGTCACGAGCTCGTCGTCATCGGCGGGCTGAATCCGGAGTTCCTCACCTCGGATCCACCGGTGCCGCACCAAGGGACGAACGACGTCGACATCCTGCTCTCGGTCGGCTTCGTCTACGACCGGGACGAACTGGATTTCGGGTGGCTGGAGAAGGCGCTGCGGGACGCCGGATTCACGATCGACGAACAGACCAAGGTCGGCTGGCGGTGGCGACTCGAGCTCCATGGCGCCACGATCAAGCTGGAGCTCCTGTGCGATGTCCAGGGCGAGGACATCCACCCGATCGTCCTCCCGGGTTGCGCGGAGACATCTGCGATGAATCTCCTGGGGCCGGGAGCGGCGATGAACGACACCCGGCTGCGCGTCTTGGTCGTCCCCGAGGAGCTCGGCGGGGGTGAGGTGGCCCTGCGCTTCGCGGGCCTGGGCGGCTACCTGATGTCGAAGGCCGCTGCGATCGTCGGTCGTGGCCACGACAAGGACTACTACGACTTCGCCTACGTGTTGCTGTACAACACGGCCGGCGGCCCTGCTCGGGCCGCCCAGGTGCTCGCGGACGCAGGCTCCAGGGACTTGCTCGAGCGGTACCGGACAGACCTGCACGAGGCAGTTCGGCTGTTCACCACAGGGGAGCGTCCCGGTGCGGGCGTGTTCGCCCGGGAGATGCAGGAGTCCGGCGTGGAGACCGAGCTGGAGATCCTCGTCGAGGACGCCGCGAGCGCTGCCGACGAGTTCTGGCGAACCCTTCAGGGGTGACACGAACCGGCTGCGTCAGCGCCGGTGCACCCACACCGCCAGCTCGGTCCGCGAGGTCAGCTGGAGCTTGGCCAGCGCGTTGCGCACGTGGGTCTCGACCGTGCGCACCGACAGCACGAGCTCGTCGGCGATCTGTTGGTTGGTCTTGGGGGTCGCGACGAGCTGGACGACCTCCCACTCGCGCTCGGTCAACCCCGCCGGTACGGCGCGCGTGCCGGCGATGAGCGCGGTCGCACGCCGCAGCGGCCCCGGCAGGTCGAGGGCGGCGAGCTCGGCGGCCGCGGTGCGGGCCAGGTCGTGGGCCTCGGCAGGGTGCGCGGCGGCGAGGAGGTCGGCGAGCTCGAGGCGGTCGACGGCGGCGGCGGGACGGGCGCCCATCCGGTCGTCGACCTCGATCGCGGTGCGGAAGTGCTCGGCGGCGCGGGACCGGTCGCCGTACGTGCGGGCGAAGAGGCCGAGCCAGCAGTCGGCGCTGCCGACGAAGTAGGGGCCGCCGCTGCCGTCGGCCGCGCCGTGGCCGCTCATCGGCAGCAGCAGGGTGTGCACGGTGCGGGCGGTCTCGGCGTCGTCGAGGTTGACCGCGGACAGGCCGATCATGGCCAGCGTCGGGGCCCAGCGCGGGCCGCGCGCGAGCCGGCTCGGGAGCGAGCGGAGGGCGGCGTGCTGGCGCTCGGCGCCGGCCCGGTCGCCGAGGGCGAAGCGCAGGCGTGCCCGCATCGCGCGGACCAGGGGGAGCGGCGGGGCGTGCTCGAGGCCGGCGACGAGGTCGGGCGCCAGCTCGTCGGCGGTGCCGCGGACCAGGGCGACGTTGACGCGCAGCGCCATCTGGACGCCGATCATCGAGATGTCGTCGGTCTGGAAGGCGATCACGTCCGCCTGCTCGCACAGGGCGAGCACCTCGTCGTAGTCGCCGACCGCCTGGGCCCGCAGCCCGCGCAGCCGCAGCGCGTGCCAGTGGGCGACGGGGGAGCCGCGGCGCTGCGCGACCCGGTCGACGGCCTCGATGACGGCGTCGAGCTCGTCGAGGCGGCAGCGCTGGAGCACCTGGTCGGCCCGCCACAGGTGGCCCCACAGCTCGCCGATGGTGGTGTCCGCCGACCGGCCGAGGACGACGGCGCGCTCGGCCAGTACCGCCCGCTCCTCCAGCGCGGCCGGGTGGCAGAGCGCGAAGTGCCGGGCGGCGACGGCCTCGAGCTCGGCGGCCCGGTCGCCGCTGCGCTCGGCCAGCGCGAGGGCCTCGGCGGAGAGCGCGTCCGCCGAGGGCAGGTCGGCGGGCTCGGTGGCGGCCTGCTCGGCAGCGGTGACGGCGAGCTGGGCGAGCAGCCGGGCCCGGGTCGCCACCGCCCCCTCCGGCAGTACGGCGAGCGCGCGGCGGCTCATCTCTCCCGCGGCCACCGCGGCCGGCGAGGCGCCCATCCCCTGGGGGACGAGCGCGAACGCCGCCATCGTCGCGGCGTCCCCGGCCGCCTCGGCCAGGTCGATGCCCTCCCGGCAGGCGTCGAGCGCGGGCAGGGGCTGACCGGCCGCCCAGGCGTGGCGGGCGAGGTCGAGGAGCAGGGCGATCCGCTCGGTGCCGGGCAGGTCGCCGGGCGCCACGTCGAGGGCGAGCCGGCAGAAGTCCGCGGCCTGGCCGGGGGAGAGGTGCGCCGCGGTGTGCGCGGCCGCGTCCCGCGCGGCGGCGAAACAGCGCCGGGCCGTGTCGGCGTCGTCGCCCGCGGCGCGCCAGTGCAGGGCCACGGCGCCGGCCAGGGCGGGATCGCCGGTCGCGTCCAGGGCCGCCGCGGCGGCGGCGTGGGCCGCGCGGCGGGTGGCCGGGGCGAGGTCGGCGGCGATGGCGTCGCGGACCAGTGCGTGGCGGAAGGCGACGGTGCCGTCGCCCTCGCCGAGGAGGTGCCGGGCGGCGGGGGACCCGACCTGGCCGGCCACCTCGTCGTCGCTGTGGCCGGTCGCGGCGGCCAGGACGTCGAGTCGCAGGTGCTCGCCGAGGACGGCGGCGAGACCGACCGTGCGCCGTACGTCGTGGGGGAGGGCGCGGAAGCCGGAGGTCAGCAGGCCGCGCAGCGTCGGCCGCGCGGCGAGCAGCTCGCCGAGGCCCTGGTCCAGGGAGCCCGCGGGCGTGCTCAGCAGGCTGCGGACGAAGAACGGGTTGCCGTGGGTCGCGGCGCGGAGGTCGGCGGCGTGCTCCGCCCAGGCCGGGGCCTCGTGGCGCAGCCAGTGCGCGAGCGCGTCGTGGTCCAGTCCGTCGAGCTCGACCACGCTCACCGCGCTGGAGCGCAGCAGCCCGGTCCAGGGGCCGGGCTCGTCGCGGGCCGTGGCCACCACGAGCACCGGCAGGCCGGGCAGCTCGGGAAGCAGGTGCCGCAGCAGGTCGACGGTGGGCGCGTCGGCCCACTGCAGGTCGTCGACCACCAGGAGCAGGGGCCGCGCGGCACCGTCCGCGGCGAGCGCCCGGCGGACCCGCTCGGCCAGCCGGAAGACGCCCGGCTCCGCCCCGGACCCCGGGGCGTCGAGCGCGGCCGCCAGCCCGGGCAGCTGCTCGGCGAGGCGGTGCCAGGGCCACAGGGGTGGGGCGCCGCGGTCGTCGACGCAGTAGGTCCGGGCCGTCGTCATGCCCGCGTCGGTGGCGGCGTCGCGGGCCGCCTGGGCCAGCCGGCTCTTGCCGATGCCGGGCTCGCCGGTGACGACCGCGAGCCCGCCGCGCCCCGCGAGCGCCGCCGCGCGCAGCGCGCCGAGGACGGCGAGCTGGGGCTCGCGGCCGAAGGCCTCCGCGGCGCTCACCGGCCCAGTATCGCGCCGCGGGCGCCGGTTGCGTGGTGGATCTGCGTGCCAGCACTGAGGCGCTCGGGACGGCGCCGGCGCAGAGTCGGCCGCACCGAGATCGACCAGCACGCCGGACCTGAGGAGGACCCCATGCAGATGCTGATCCTGACCTTCGACGGGCCGCGCACCGAGGAGCAGGTGCGGGCCGCGGAGCACGCCAGCCGGCAGCGGATCATGCCGCTGCTCGACACCGACCCCGACCTCGCGGGCGTGGTGGGCACCGTCCGCGCGGTCGGACCGGACGGCGCCCAGGCGGTCGTCGTTCTCGCCCGGGACGCCGCGACGCTCGCCACGCTGCGCGAGCGGGTGACCACCTCGCCGCTGCTGCCCGGCGAGGACCCGGCGCTGCTGCCGGGCCCGGACCGGATCGCCGAGCTCACCGTCGCCGACGCCACCGGCGCCTGCGCCCACCTGGGGGAGGTGGCGTCGTGAGCACGGCGGTCGCGACCGGGGTGTGGAGCCTCGACCCGCGCACGAGCAGCGCCCGCTTCCGGGTGCGCGACAAGCTGGCGACGACGACCCGGGGCACGGTCCCGCTCGTCGGCGGCGGCGCCGTCGTGGACGACGCGGGCACGGTCACCGGCGCCTTCGTCGAGCTCGACCTCGCCGGGATCGACACCGGGCTCGCCCGGCGCGACGCGCACCTGCGCTCACCCGGCCTGCTCGGCACCGACGAGCACCCGGTGGCGCGGGTCGAGACCACCGCGGTCGAGCCCACGCCCGACGGCTGGCGGGCCCGGGCCCGGTTGCGCGCCCGCGGCGGCTCGGCGCCGCTGGACCTCGCCGTGCGGGTCGCCGAGCACGGCGCCGGGCACGTCGTCGTCCACGTCGCGGGGGACCTGGACCGGAGCCCGCTCGGGATGCGCGTCCCGTCGTTCGTCATCGGCCGGACGGTGCACCTGGAGGTCGACCTGACGCTCCGGCTGCACCCCTGACCTGAGCGCGCATTAGCAAACGAAACAGATTCGCGCACGTAGAAATCGGGTTGAGTTCGCGAAATGACGATTTTCGACGTAACCCAGGTCACCTGACCGCGTTGAGCCAGTGGTTTCGCCTCTGTTCGGGCGGTGGGGGGCCGTCCCTGTTACGTCTTTCGGGGAGATGGGGTTCGATGCGTCGACTTCTGGTGCTGGCGAGCGCGGTCATCGCGCTCCTCGTCGTGGCTCTGTGCGTTCCGGGCGCCGCCCGGGCGGACACCGATCCGTACTCGCCCAAGGTGCCGACGAGCTGCCACGTCAGCGTGCCCGCGGCCGTCGTGGGCCAGCGGGTCGTGGTGCGGGTGCGCGTCGAGGCCTCCGACGGCCAGGACCCGCGCGGCACGGTCCGGCTGACCCTCAACTCCGAGCCGTGGTCGACGACCGTCGCCTACGACGGCGCACCGCTGCGCATCGTCGGCCCGCGGATGAAGCCGGGCAAGCACACCGCTCGCGTGCGCTTCACCCCGCAGGGCAACCGCTACACCGGGTGCCGCGACGAGGCGCCCTTCGGCATCGGCGGCGAGGACCACGGTCCGCCGCCGGACGGCCTGCCGAACACCGGTGGCCCGTCGCTGCTCGTGCTCCTGTCCGGACTGGGGCTCGTCGCCGCGGGCGGCGGGCTGGTGGAGGTGGGACGCCGCCGGGCGTGACACCAGCGGCTGCGTCGCGTTGGATGGGGTGGGGCCCTCCGACGGGTCCCGAGGAGGGGACTGATGACGCAGACCGACCTGCCGGACGGGGAGCCCGAGCGGGTTCGCCGGCGACGCTCGCGACCGGGGAGCACGGCCGGCGGTGGCACCGCCACGGCCGCCAAGCCGTCGACCCGGCGGCGCATCTCGTTCTGGTTCGGCTGCGGGCTGATCCTGGCGGGCGTGGCGATCCTGGCCTGGGTGGCCTGGCAGTTCTGGGGGACCAACTGGCAGTCGCACAAGCGCCAGGACCAGGTCCGGCAGGCGATCGAGAAGGGCTGGGGTGACGGTCAGGACGTCATCCGCACCGACTTCGGCAACGCCACCGCGATCCTGCACGTCCCGCGCTTCGGAAAGGACTACTCGATCCCGGTGCTCGAGGGCGCCAGCGACGAGGTGCTCGCCGCGGGCGTGGGTCACATGGAGGACACCGAGGCCGGCCAGGTCGGCAACTACGTCCTCGCCGGGCACCGGGTCACCCACGGTGAGCCGTTCGCGAAGTTCCCCGAGCTCCGGGCCGGCGACAAGGTCGTGGTCGAGACCCGCGAGGCGACCTACACCTACGTCCTCGACACCGGCGGCGAGGACCTGATCATCCCGTTCACGCAGACCTGGGTGCTCGATCCCAAGCCCGTCAACCCGCGCTCCGGCGGCACCCAGCCACCGGCCGACGCGGGCGACTCGCTGATCACCCTGCTCACCTGCTCGGAGATCTTCCACACCGACAACCGGTCGGTCGTTTTCGGACACTTGATCGAGACGACACCCACGAACGGCTGACGTACCCCTAGGATGGTCGTGCACCGCCCGGCACCTTGAACTCTCGGGTCGTTGCATGGGGAAAGTTCAAGGAGGCACACGTGCTCAGGAAACTCGTCGCGCTCGCGGCACTGGCTGCGGCGTTCGTCGTCGTACCGACGGCCGCCGCATCGGCGGATCCGTACTCGCCGAAGATCCCGACCCAGACCCACATCGAGGTCGTGGTCAACGGTCCGGGCAAGCCGATCACGCTCAAGGTCAGCGCGAGCGCCAACTACCCGACGCCGCCCGAGGGCGACATCGCGATCCAGGTCTCTGCCGGTGGCTCCGCCGCCCGCAACGCCCGGGGTCTGGTCGCCGCGCCGGTGTTCACCACCACGGTCCACTTCGTCGACCAGGTCGTCTCGGTCGAGGGTCCGCGCCTGCCCAAGGGCTCCTACCTGGCCCGGGCCGCGCTGACGCCCGACGACGCGGACACCTTCCTGCCGTCCTCGGCGCTCACCGACTTCCGGATCGGCGCCGGCGGTACGCCGGACAAGGACGACAACGGTCTGCCCAACACCGGTGGCCCCGACCTGCTCTGGCTGCTGCTCGGCGGCGGCCTGGTCGCGGCCGGTGTCGGCGGGGTCGGCTACGGCCGGCGGCGCAGCGGCGTCCTCGCCGCCTGAGGCACCACCACGGATCCTGACTCCGGCCGCCCCTGCCTGCGGGGGCGGCCGGAGTCATGTCCGCGTCCGGACGCCGCGCCGGGGTGGGCGCAGCGGCGGTAGGCTGCCCAGAACAGAAACCTGTTCTATCCCTGGAGGTTCGTGATGCCCTCGCTGCGCTGTCCCTGCGACACCACCCTGCGCGCCGACACCGACGACGAGCTGGTCGCCACGGTGCAGGAGCACCTCGCGGCCGAGCACCCGGGGCGGGAGTACAGCCGCGAGGAGATCCTCTTCATGGCGATGTGACCCGCGCGGGTCACCCGGCTCAGCCCAGGGGCGGGAGCGCGGAGGCCCGGCCGGAGAACCGCGGCGCGCGCTTGTCGAGGAACGCCGCGACGCCCTCCTTGCCGTCGGCGATCGAGGTCCAGTACATCGCGAGCGAGTCGCTCAGGTGGGCCTCGAGCGGCTCGGCCGCGGCGCTGTTGCGGTAGAGCAGCTGCTTGGCCAGGCCGAGCGCGACCGGCGAGCGGTCGGTGACGAAGGAGCGGGCCAGGTCGTAGGCCGCCGGGAGCAGGTCGTCGGGCTCGTGCAGGCTGCGCACCAGCCGGCCGGCGTGGGCCTGCTCGGCGGTGAGGATGTCGGCGGAGTAGACCCACTCCAGGGCCTGCTGGATGCCGACGATGCGCGGCAGGAACCAGGTCGAGCACGCCTCGGGGACGATCCCGAGGCGGCCGAACACGAAGCCGATCCGGGCCTTGGTCGAGGCCAGGCGCAGGTCCATGGCCAGCGTCATGGTCGCGCCGATGCCGACCGCGGGGCCGTTGATCGCCGCGATCACGGGCTTGGGCAGCGCGTGGATCGCCAGGGTGACCTTGCCGCCGGTGTCGCGCACGCCGTCGGCGAACGGCGGCTCGTCGTACCCGGCGCGGAACTCCTCGGGGGTGAAGGACAGCGTCTCGTCGAGGCCGAACACGTTGCCCTCGGCGGAGAGGTCCATCCCGGCGCAGAAGGCGCGCCCGGCGCCGGTGACCACGACCGCGCGGACCGCGTCGTCGCGGGCCTCGGTGGTGAACACCTCGAGCAGCTCGCCGGCCATCGTCAGGTCGAACGCGTTGAGCGCGTCGGGACGGTCGAGCAGCAGTGTCGCGATGCCGTCCTCGTCGACGGTCCAGGTCAGGGTCTCGTAGGTCATGTCGCTCCTCAGCGGTCGGCCAGGCCGGTCGCGGTGCACAGCTTGGGCGTGATCTCGTCGGTCTTGTCGTCGATCACCTTGCCGAAGAGCTGCTTCGCGCGCTGGGTGTCCCACGTGGTGTCGGCCCGGGCGAGCGGGACGGTGCAGGACTTCTCGACCTTGGTCATCGCCAGCGCCCACTTCGCGGCGGTGAACGGGCCGGCGCCCTCGCCGAAGCGGAAGAAGTCGGGGACCGCGGAGTTGAGCCTCCACCAGCGCACCGGGTTGAGCACCGACCACGGGGAGAGCACCTTGTCGCCGACGGCTGCGACGACCTCGCGCTGCTGCTGGACCCGGGCCAGGTCGGAGATCGGGCTGTACTTGCGGGCGCGGGAGTAGGCCAGCGCCGTGGTGCCGTCGACCTCCTGGCAGCCCTTCTTGACGTTGAGGCCGGAGTCCTTGTCGCGGATCCGCTGCTTCGGGCAGATCTCGATGCCGCCGACCGCGTCGACGACGCCGACCAGACCGCCGAAGCCGATCTCGACGTACTGGTCGATGCGGACGCCGGTCGCGTTCTCCAGGGTCTGCACGAGCAGGGGCGTGCCGCCCTTGGCGTAGGCCGAGTTGATCTTGGAGACCCCGAAGCCAGGGATCTTGAGCGGGGAGTCACGCGGGATCGAGATCAGCGTGGTCGGCCCGTCGCCGGTGTGGAGCAGCATGATCGTGTCGGTCAGCTCGGAGGCCGCGTCGCCGGTGTGGAGCTTCTTGCGCTCCTCGGGCGAGAGCCCGGCGCGTGAGTCGCTGCCGACGAGCAGGTAGGTCGTGCCCGGCTGGTCGGCCGGACGCTCGCCGGAGGGCTCGAAGGCGACCTTGTCGACCCGGTTCCACGCCACGACCGGGACCGCGACGAGGTAGACCAGCCACAGCACGAGCGCGAGCAGCACCAGGCGGACGTAGGTGCGCGGGCGCGACCACCGGCTGCGCCGCGGGGCGGCGTACGACGGCGGGGCGCTCGGGCCGCGCGGTCCGGTGGGACCGCCCGGGCCGCCGGGGGCGCGGGGGCGTCGTACTGCTGCGGGGGCGGGAGCCGGCGCGTCGCCTGCTGCGGGGGCGGCGGGGGAGGCGGGGTGCCCTGGGCGGCCTCGGGGCGCCGCTGGACCGGGATCCGCCGGGTCGGCTCGGGGTCGCCGGAGGAGCCGTACATCCAGTCGAAGTCGTCGCCACCGGAACCGTCGTCACGCCCTGCCATGCTCAGGACGCTACCGTCCACCTGTGAGCGAAATCGTGGCGGCACGCACGCCGTCGTACTCCCGCATCGAGCTGGCCACGCTGACCTCGCGGGCCCAGGCCAACCTGCTGGGCAACATCCACGGCGGCGAGGTGGTCAAGCTGGCCGACTCCACGGCCGGGGTCGTGGCGCAGCGGCACAGCGGCGGGCCGGCGGTCACTGCGACGCTCGACGAGATGGCGTTCCTGGAGCCGGTGCGGGTGGGCGACATCATCCGCACGTTCGGCCAGGTCAACTGGGTCGGGACCTCGTCGATGGAGATCGGCGTCCGGATCGAGACCGAGCCCTGGGACGCCGCGGGTGAGGTGCGCCACGTCGGCTCGGCCTACTTCGTCTTCGTCGCGGTCGACGCCGCCGGTCGCGGCCGTCCGGTGCCGGCGCTGGAGCCGGAGAGCACCGAGGACCACCGGCGCCACCGCGAGGCCGAGATCCGCCGGGCGCACCGGCTGGCGCGGCGTCAGGAGATCGAGGCCGGCCGGGTCAACGGCTGACGCCGACGCCGGCCGCCTCGGTGCGCGCGGCGGCGACCGCGTCGACCGCGGCCGGGCGCGGCGGGGCGCCGTACGTCGCGAGCTGGACGCGGCGGTGCGCGTCGAGGCGGCGCTGGGTGACCCCGGCGTGCTGGTGGGCGCGCAGCGCGAGGCCGGGCAGCACGGTCACGCCGAGCCCGGTCGCGACCAGGGACTGCACGGCGACGTAGTCGTCGCTGGCGAACGCGATCGCGGGCGTGAAGCCCGCCTCGGCGCACAGGCTGAGCAGCTCGCGCCGGCAGCGCTCGCAGCCGGTGATCCAGCCGCTGCCGGCGTAGTCGGCGAGCGTGGCCTCCGGTGCGGCGTCGGCGGGGGTGACCAGGAAGAGGGGGTCGTCGACGACCGGCACCACGCTGATCTGGTCGGGCTCGGGCTGGTCGGGATAGGCGAACGTCAGCGCCAGGTCGATCTCGCCGGCCCGCAGCAGCTCGTGGGCCTCGGGCGGCTCGGCCTCGACCAGGTCGAGCCGGATCCCCGGGTGCCGCTGCGCGAGCAGGGCCAGCGCGCCCGGGACGAGGGTGGCGGCGCCCGACGGGAAGGCCGCGAGCCGGACCCGTCCCGACTGCAGGCTGGTCGCGGCGGCCAGCTCGGCCTCGGCCCGGGCGAGCAGGCCGAGCACCTCCTCGCCGCGGCGGGCCAGGAGCGCGCCCTCGGGGGTGAGCCGGACACCGCGGCCGACCCGCTGGAGCAGCACCGCCCCGGTCTCGGCCTCGAGCCGGCGCAGGTGGTGGGAGATGGTCGGCTGCCCGTAGTGCAGCGCTGCCGCGGCACCCGAGACCGAACCGGTCCGGTGCACGGCGACGAGGGCCTCGAGCCGGCGCAGGTCGATCATGGGCGCAGCCTACTGTTCGACGACATCGATGGAAACGCTCGAAAAGAACTATTGGACCGATGAGTGCCCGGCCGCCGAGGATGGACCCATGCTGCACTTCGACGACGTCCTCTCCGCCGCCGAGGTCGTGGGCCGCGAGCTGCCCGCCACGCCCCTGCAGGCCCACCCGCTGCTCGACCAGGCGCTCGCCGGCCGGGCGGTGCTGGTCAAGCACGAGAACGTGCTGCCGACCGGCGCCTTCAAGGTCCGCGGCGGGGTCCACCTCGCCGCCCGGCTCAGCGACGAGGAGCGCACCCACGGCCTGGTCACCTGCTCGACCGGCAACCACGCCCAGTCCGTCGCGTACGGCGCCCGCCTGGCCGGCGTCCGGGCGACGATCGTGATGCCCGCCGATGCCCCCGCGTCCAAGCGCGACGCGGTGCGGGCCCTCGGCGCCGAGGTCGTGCTGGTCGGCGCGAGCCTGGGGGAGGCGGCCGAGCACGCGCGCGGTCTCGCGGCCGCGAGCGGCGCGGCCTTCGTCTGCCCGACCGACCCGCGGATCGTGCTGGGTCACGCGACCGCCTACCTCGAGCTCTTCGGCCAGGCGCCCGACCTGGCGGCCGTCTTCGTCCCCGTCGGCAGCGGCACCGGCGCGGCGGGGGCCTGCCTGGCCCGCGACGCGCTCGCCCCGGGCTGCCGGGTGATCGGCGTGCAGTCGTCCGCGGCGCCGGCCGGCTGGCGCTCGTGGCGCAGCGGCACCATCGAGACCGCGCCCGCGACGACCCGGGCCGCCGGCCTGGCCACGACGACCGGCTACCCGCGCACCCAGGAGGTGCTCCGCGACCGGCTCGACGACTTCGTCCTGGTCGACGACGCCGAGATCGACGAGGCGGCCCGGCTGCTCGCCACCTGCGCGCACACGCTCGCCGAGGGAGCCGGCGCCGCCGCGCTCGCCGGCGCCCGGGCCGCGCAGGACTGGCCCGCGGGGCCGGGCCCCGTCGCGGTGATGTGCACCGGCGGCAACGCCTCGGTCGACGAGATCGCCCGGATCGCCGGGCTCGCCGTCGCGGCCTGAGCCTGGCCGATCGCGGCGCGTCGCGACCGGAGTGACGTGTGGGACTGGTGATACTGGTCGGGTGCAGCAGCCCGGATCCGCCGACGCGCGACGACGCGAGCGTCGCGACGCGCGGATACGGGCCCGGTGGCGCCGCCCCGGCGGTACCGGCCGTCGTACTCACGACGGGGTGCGGGCTCCGCACGACGAGGCCGCGGCCGAGCGCTGGGCGCCGACCCCGGTCGGCGTCGACGACCGCGCGGCACGGGTGCGCTTCCGGCGGGCGCTGACGCTGATGGGCTTCACGCTCGTCGTACCGGGCTCGGCACAGCTCGTCGCCGGCAACCGCCAGATCGGCCGGATCGCGGTCCGGGTCTGGCTGGGCTCGCTCCTCACCGTCCTCGTGGTCGGCGGCTGGACCTACGTCAACCCCGGCTTCGGGCTCGACCTCGCGCTCAACCCGACTGCGATGCTCGTCATCCGGCTCTACCTCATCATCGGCGCGGTCGCCTGGGCGGCGCTCTTCGTCGATGCCTGGCGGCTGGGCCAGCCGCTCAGCCTGCGCCTGCCGCACCGCCGCGCGGTCGTCGGCGTCAACGGCATCCTGTGCTTCTCGGTGGCCGGCGCGATGCTCTTCGGTGCCCACCTGGCCGCCGTCCAGCGCGACTTCCTGACCATGTTCACCAGCGGCGACCTCGGCGCGGCCCACGACGGGCGCTACAACGTGCTGCTCATCGGCGGCGACTCCGGCACCGACCGCTGGGGCCTGCGCCCGGACTCGATGACCGTCGCCTCGATCGACGCCCAGACCGGCCGCACGGTGATGATCGGCCTGCCCCGCAACATGCAGAACTTCCCGTTCCGCAAGGGCAGCGTCATGGCCAAGCAGTTCCCCGACGGCTACAGCTGCGACGGCTGCTACCTCAACGGCGTCGGCACCTGGGCCGGCGACCACAAGAACCTGTTCAAGGGCTCGGAGCACCCGACGATCGACGCCACCGTCCAGGCGGTCGAGGGCATCACCGGGCTGCGGATGAACTACTGGGTGATGGTCAACCTGCGCGGCTTCGAGCGCCTCGTCGACGCCTTCGGCGGAGTCACCCTCAACGTCCGCGACCGGATCCCGGTCGGCGGCCTCGGCAAGGACGTCACCGGCTACATCGAGCCCGGCAAGCGCAAGCTCGACGGCCACGACGCGCTCTGGTTCGCCCGCGCGCGCGAGGGCTCCGACGACTACTCGCGGATGGCCCGCCAGAAGTGCGTCCTCAGCGCGATGCTCACCCAGCTCAGCCCGCAGCAGGCGCTGGTCAACTTCCAGGAGATCGCCAAGGCCTCCACGGCGATGATCAAGACCGACATCCCCGGTGGCGCGCTCGGCGACTTCGCCCAGCTCGGCCTGCGCGCCAAGGACCAGAAGGTCTCGAGCGTCTCGCTCGTCCCGCCGCAGATCAACACCGCCAAGCCGGACATCGCCAAGGTCCGCGCGATGATCTCCGACGCCATCGACCAGGCCGAGGGCAAGCACAAGCCCGCCACGGCCAAGAAGAAGAAGGCCGGCGGCCAGAAGGTCACCGGCGGCTCGCTGGGCTCGCGCAACGACGGCTACGCGGCCAACCAGAGCGACGACGTCGCCGCCGCCTGCTGAGCGGCCCGGCCTACTGCAGCGAGTGCGGGTCGGCCAGCGAGGCCACCACCGCGTCGTACGTCGCCCGGTCGGGCGCCGCGACGATCCCGCCGTCGAGCCGGCGCGGGGTCAGCGGCGTCCCGTCGTGGCGGCCGACGGCGCCGCCGGCCTCGGTGAGGATGAGCGAGCCGGGCAGGTGGTCCCACGGCATGCTGCGGTTGTAGAGCAGCGCCGCGGCGTCGCCGTCGATCAGGTGCGGGTAGTCCACGCCGCAGCAGGCCCAGGTCAGCTGCAGGGTGCCGAGCCCGGCCAGGTCGCGGCCGACCCAGGTCCGCCGGGCGGTGCGGTAGGGCGCCGTAGCGCCGGTGGCGACGGTGAGCCGCTCGCCGTTGCGCCAGGCGCCCGCGCCCCGCTCCGCGACGTACGACGTCTCGTGCTGCGGCTGCCAGATCCAGCCCCGGGTGACCTCGCCGCCGCGGACCTCGGCGACCATCACGGCGTGGTCGGGGGAGCCGTTGACGAAGTTCTTGGTGCCGTCGACCGGGTCGACGGTGAAGGCGTGCTCGGCGTCGGCGAACCGGTCGAGCAGCGTCTGGTCGGCGGCCATCGCCTCCTCGCCGAGCACCAGCGCCTCGGGGTACGCCGCCTGGAGGGCCGCGGTGATGAGCACCTCGGACTCGTGGTCGGCCACGGTGACGAGGTCGCCGGGGTTCTTCTCGCTGACCTGGTCGTCGCGGAGCTGGCGGAACCGGGGGGTGATCACCTCCGCGGCGACGTCCTGGAGGAGCCTCAGCACAGCAGCGGTGTCCACGGGTGCCACGGTAGTGGTGCGACGCACGCCACCTACCCTGGGGCCATGCGATTCACCGAGCACGAGCTCACCGCGGCCCTGACCGGCGCGGCCAAGCAGGTCGTGGCCGCCGACCGCAAGGTCCGCAAGCGCGGGGTCGACATCGACACCGTGTGGGACGAGATGGACCGCTACCAGCGCTTCCAGGTGCTCGACGCGCTCGGCAACCAGATCCTGCCGGTCCTCATCGCGCTGCCCGACGTCGACGTCGCGCCCGGCACCCGGCCGACCTACACCGACGCCCAGGTCGAGGAGGTCGTGGTCTCCCTGGTCGGCGACGAGCTCGGCCGGCTCAAGCGCGCGGTGGTGGTCAAGGCCCGCACCGCGCTGGTCCAGGTGGCGCTCGCCAACGTGCCGCCGCGCCTGGACCCCGACGGGCTCCTGGTGCCCGACGACCTCGCCGACCTCTAGTCGTCGTCGAGCGAGGAGTCGTCCTCGGGCGAGGAGCCGTCGCGAGGCGCGCCGCCCCCGAAGCCCAGCACCGCCCGGGTCATCTGGTTGCGGGTGTCGAGCAGGTCGGCCAGCGCGCTGTCGAGGTCGTCGGCGGCCACGCGCAGCGGTCCGTCCTCGGCCGGGGTGCGCTCGGCGGCGACCACGGCCGCGCGGCGCAGCAGCTCCTTGAGGAACGACGCGGTGACCTGGTCGGTGCGGTCGAGGACGTCGTCGAGCCGGCTCAGGTCGAGGTCGAGACCGCCGCGGTAGAGCTCGACCAGCCGGCGCCGCGACTCCCGGTCGGGCAGGTCGATGTGCACGGCCTGGTCGACCCGGCCGGGCCGTGAGGCGAGCGCGGGCTCGAGCAGGTCGGCCCGGTTGGTGGTGAGCAGGAAGACGACGTCGGCGTCCTCGTCGAGACCGTCCATCTCGTTGAGCAGGGTGAACAGCAGCGGGGTCTCACCGCCGTAGTGGCTGCGCTCCTCGGCGACGAGGTCGACGTCCTCGACCACGATCATCGCGGGCTGGAGCGCCCGGGCGATCGAGCAGGCCTCGCGGATCGCGGGCAGCGTGTCGCCGGTCAGCTCGACGACGGTGGTGTCGGTCAGCTCGCTGATCAGGTAGCGCACCGAGTGGGTCTTGCCGACGCCCGGCGGTCCGTAGAGCAGCAGCCCGCGCTTGAGGTGCTGGCCCGCCGCCCGGAGCCGGGCGCTGTTGCGGGCCACGCCGACCACCTGGCGGCGCAGGTCGGCGAAGGTCGCCGCGGGCAGCACGAGCTCGTCGGCCGTCATCGTGGGGCGCTCGTGGAAGCGCAGCAGCGAGCCGCGCTCGCCGAACATGCTGGCGCCGAACGAGACGACCTGGCCGCGGTAGACGTTGCGGGCCAGCGCCTCCTCGCGCAGCCGCCGGCCGAGGGCCTCGGCGTGGGCCGGGTCCGCGGCGACGAGCTCGACGCTGAGCTGACGGCGGCCGCTCTCGTCGTCGGGCCCGAGCACCAGGAGCGCGCACGCCGTCGTACCGCTGCCGAGCAGGAGGACCGCCGCCTGGAGGCACTCCCGGGTGGCGCCGCCGGGTCCGCTGGGCAGCGCGGTCCGGGTGAGGTTGCCCGGGCGCGGCCCGTACTGCGCCTGGTGCGGGTCGTCGCCGATCAGCTCGGCGAGCCCGAAGGGGCCGTGGTGCCGGTGCCCGGTCATCCCGAGCACCGGGGCGCCCGGGTCCTCGGCGAGCACCGCGTCGAGGGCGGCCTGCACGTTGACGTGCTCGTACGACGGCCACTCCTCGCGGACCACCGCCAGCCCGTCGGTCGGTACGCCGAGGTGGTCGCCCACCACGGCGCGGAAGGTCGGCTGGTCCGCAGCCCGCGCCCGCTGGGACATGGAGCGCAGGAGGAAGCGGCCGTAGCCCCCGATGTCCGAGAGCCGGGGTGCGTCGTCGGTGTCCGGCATGGCCCGAGGATAGGGTCTGCTCCGTGCGTGTGCAGGCCGTCGTGGTGACCTTCAACCGGTTGGCGATGCTGCAGCGACTCGTCCCGCGCCTGCGCGAGACCCCGGGGCTCGACCGGATCCTCGTTGTCGACAACGCCTCGACCGACGGCACGGGGGAGTGGCTGGCCACCCTCGACGACCCGCTCGTGGTGCACGAGACGCTGGCCACCAACACCGGCGGTGCCGGCGGCTTCCACCACGGCCTGGGCTGGGCGGTGCGCGAGGGCGCGGACCTGGTCTGGCTGATGGACGACGACGGGCTGCCCGCCCCGGACTGCCTCGACCTGCTCCTCGAACGGCAGCAGCGCGACGGCCTCGACTTCTGCGGCCCGGCCGTCCTCGCCGAGCAGGACCCGTCCCGGCTGTGCTTCCCGATCCGGCTGCCCGGCGGCACCCGCGTGGTGCACGAGATGGCGGCCGTCGAGGCGGCGGCCCAGGACGGCCTGATCGACGACGTCGTCATCCCGTTCAACGGGGTGCTCGTGACCCGCGACCTGGTCGAGCGGATCGGCCTGCCGCGCGAGGAGTTCTTCATCTGGGGCGACGACGTGGAGTACCTCTGGCGGGCCCAGGCCGCCGGTGCCGGGATCGCCACGGTCGTCGAGGCCCACTTCCTGCACCCGGCCACCGACGACCTCGGGACGCCGATGATGTTCGGGCGCACGACCTACAACCACACGCCGAGCGACCTCAAGCACTACTGCATGGCCCGCAACAACACGCTCAACCTGCGTGCCTACCGCGGCTGGGTGCACGTGCTGCTGTTCTGGCTCAAGACGGTGTGGTTCTACCTGTTCACCAAGCCCCGGCCGGCCCGGATCCCGCTCAGCGCGCGGGCCGCCGTCGCCGGGCTGCGCGGCGACTTCACCGGCCACCGGAGGTACCTGCGGTGAGCGCCGCCAGCGAGAAGGTCGCCGTCGTCGTCGTCACCTACAACCGGGCGGACCTGCTCGAGCGCATGCTCGAGGGCCTGGCCGGGCTCGACCGCCCCGCCGACGCGGTCGTCGTGGTCGACAACGCGAGCAGCGACCACACCCGCGAGGTGCTGGAGCGCAGCACGCTGCCGGGCCTCGTCGCGATCCACACCACCGACAACCTCGGCGGTGCCGGGGGCTTCCGGCTCGGGCTCCAGACCGCCTACGAGCGGGGCTACGACGTCATGTGGCTGATGGACGACGACGTCGTCCCCGCGCCCGACTGCCTGACCCGGCTGCTCGAGGTCGACGGCTCCTGCCTGATCGCGGTCCGCGAGGACCGCTCCGGCGCGCTGGTCGAGAAGGCCGCGCTCCGCTTCGACCTGCGCAACCCGCTGGCGATCCGGCCCAAGACGGCCAGCATCGACTCGACGTACGCCACGCGGGCGCAGATGCCCGCGACGGTCGAGGTCGAGAACGTCGCCTTCGAGGGCTTCCTGGTCCGGCGCGCGGTGATCGACCGGATCGGGCTGCCCGACGCGTCGTACTTCATCTTCTACGACGACGTGGACTTCGCCATCCGCGCCCGGCGGGCCGGCTTCACGATCCGCGCCGTGCGCGACGCCGTCCTGGTGCGCCAGCTGGACTTCGACCAGCAGCACGACCTGGCCGGCTGGAAGGGCTACTACATGTACCGCAACCTGTTCGCGGTGCACTTCCGGTACGGCGAGAACGCGCTCGTGCGCCTCAAGCCGTGGCTGGTCACGCTGGCGGTCGTCGTCCTCAGTCCGCTGCGGGGTGGTCGGGCAGAGGCGCGGAACGTGTCGCGAGCGCTCCGGGATGCTCGGGGGATGCGGACCCCGCCGGCACGCTGACCGGGTCCGGCACCAGCCGGGCGCGCAGGCCCACCCGGTTGCCGGTGGCGATGCCCGCGATCCAGACCGCGAACGCGCCCAGCGCGGCTCCGGCGATCACGTCGACGAAGAAGTGCCAGCCCAGGTAGACCGTCGAGAGCACGGTCAGGCCGAAGAAGGTCCAGGCGCTGATCCGCACCCACCGGGCCAGCTTGACCAGCTGCACGATGAGGCAGATCGTCATCATGATCCCGACGTGCAGCGAGGCGAACGCGGCGATCGTCTGGAGGCCCGACTCGCCGTGGCTGCCGAGGGTGGCCACCCGGTCGTCCCACATCGCGTTGGCGAGCTTGCTCACGTACGTGTCCGGCAGCGCCGCGAAGGTGCCCCGGTCGGAGTAGATCGGGCCGACGGTCGGCACCAGCACGTAGAGCACCGCGCCGAGCGCCCAGTCGACGGCGACCGCCGTGACGTACCACTCACCGGCACGGGTCTGCCTGGTCCAGACCAGGGCGATCGCGATGGAGACCGGGACCAGCGCGATCCACACGATGTAGACCGACGAGAAGAAGTGCGCGGCGAGCCCGGTGCCGAACCAGGCGTGCAGGACGGCGGCCGGGTCGTGGCCGGCGAAGAGGAACTTGTCCAGGTCGGCCAGCTGGGAGTCGAACTCCCGCTCGTGGACGAACGGCGCCATGCTCTTGACGTTGCGGAAGGCGGCGTAGCAGAGGTACCACGCGATCACGCCGTTGAGCGCGAACTTCCAGTGCGCGAGGGGCCAGCGCTCCTTGACGACCGTCTTGAACGTGCTCCGGACCCGGCCGGCCCAGCCGGCGCTCGGGCGGCCCACCGCCCACAGCGTGCGGGGGACCACGTCGAGGGCGATCGCGCCGAGCACGATCGCGGGAAACCGGATGTAGCCCGGGACCAGGCTGTCGGGATCCCGGATGGGGATGCCCTCGACCTGGGAGAAGACGACGGTCAGGACCGCGAGACCGAGCCCGGCGAGCCATGCCAGAGCGAACGACGGGGCGCCGCGGCGCCCCTCCTGGTGTCGATACACCAGAACAGGATATTCGTCACCTCCCCCCGTGGCGCACAGCGCGCCCGAATGGGGAAGGGATGGTGCATTCCGTAGACTCACGGATCGTGTCTTTCCCCTCGTCGAACCCCGACCTCGTCGTCGTCGGCTCCGGCTTCTTCGGCCTGACCATCGCCGAGCGCTGCGCCAACGACCTCGGGCTCCAGGTCCTGGTCATCGAGCGCCGCTCCCACCTGGGCGGCAACGCCTACAGCGAGCCCGAGCCCGAGACCGGTATCGAGGTGCACAAGTACGGCGCGCACCTGTTCCACACGAGCAACGAGCGGGTGTGGGAGTACGTCAACCGGTTCACGTCGTTCACCGGCTACCAGCACCGGGTCTACTCGACGCACAACCAGCAGGTCTACCCGCTGCCGATCAACCTCGGCACGATCAACCAGTTCTTCGACGCGGCGTACACGCCGGCGCAGGCGCGGGCCCTGATCAAGGAGCAGGCGAGCGAGCTGGGGGACAAGGAGCCGGAGAACTTCGTCGAGAAGGGCGTCTCCCTCATCGGCCGCCCGCTCTACGAGGCGTTCATCGCGCACTACACCGCCAAGCAGTGGCAGACCTCGCCCGAGGAGCTCTCGGCCGACATCATCAGCCGGCTCCCGGTGCGCTACAACTACGACAACCGCTACTTCAACGACAAGTACGAGGGCCTGCCCACCGACGGCTACGCCGCCTGGCTGGCCAAGATGGCCGACCACCCCAAGATCGAGGTCGTGCTCGAGACCGACTTCCTCGCCGACGACGTCGCCGACCGGTTCAAGGGCAAGGTCCCGATCGTCTACACCGGTCCGGTCGACGAGTACTTCGGCAACTCCGAGGGCCGGCTGTCGTGGCGCACCGTCGACCTGGTCCCCGAGGTCCTCGAGGTCGACGACTTCCAGGGCTGCTCGGTGATGAACTACCCCGACCCGGACGTCGACTTCACCCGGATCCACGAGTTCAAGCACTTCCACCCCGAGCGGACCTACCCCGAGGGCAAGACCGTCATCGTCCGCGAGTACAGCCGCTTCGCCGAGGAGACCGACGAGCCGTACTACCCGGTCAACACCGCGGAGGACCGCGAGAAGCTGCTCAAGTACCGCGACCTCGCCGAGCGCGAGCCGATGGTCCTCTTCGGAGGCCGCCTGGGCACCTACAAGTACCTCGACATGCACATGGCGATCGCCTCGGCGCTCTCGATGTACGACAACACGCTGCGCCCGCACTTCGCCGACGGCGCCGAGCTCAAGAGCGGCGGGGTGGACGCATGAGCGAGACCGCGACCGTGCGCCGGCTGCTCCAGCGCCAGATCCTGCCCGTCGACAGCGACGTCGACGTGCTGCCGCTCTACCTCGACCCCGACGAGGCCACCCTCGACGAGGACAAGTACGTCGTCGGCGGCTCGCGCGCGGCCAAGGAGCTCAACAACGCCTCGATCCGCCAGAAGACCTCCAGCGGCCGCGGCGTCCGGCCCGACCAGCTGCTCTCGCGCACCGCGGTCCAGGTCCCCTCGGGCGAGAAGCTCTCCTTCGGCACCTACTTCAACGCCTTCCCGGCCAGCTACTGGCGGCGCTGGACCGTGGTCGACGCCGTCCGGCTCGACATCACCGTCCGCGGTGCCGGGGCGACGGTCATCGTCAACAAGTCGATGGCCAACGGCCGCCAGCAGAAGGTCGACAGCACCGTCGTCGCGGCCGAGGGCCCGACCACGCTGAGCTTCGACCTCACGCTCGGCCCGTTCGTCGACGGCGGCTGGTACTGGTACGACATCGTGGCCGGCCACGGCGACGTCACCGTCGAGTCGGCCGAGTGGAGCGCCGAGGTCCCCGCCGATCGCGCCGCGCACGGCACCGTCGACCTCGCGATCACCACCATGAACCGTCCCGACTTCTGCGCCGAGCTGCTCGGCCAGCTGGGCACGGCCGAGCTCGCGCCGTACCTCGACACGGTCTTCGTGATGGAGCAGGGCACCCAGCCGGTCACCGGCAGCGAGTTCTTCCCGGCCGCGCAGGACGCGCTGGGGGACAAGCTACGGGTCATCGAGCAGGGCAACCTCGGCGGCTCCGGCGGCTACGCCCGCGGCCAGCTCGAGTCGGTCCGCAAGGGCACCGCGACCTACGCGATGATGATGGACGACGACGTCGTCTGCGAGCCCGAGGGCATCATCCGCGCGGTCACCTTCGGCGACCTGGCCCGCCGGCCCACGATCGTCGGCGGCCACATGTTCAGCCTCTTCGCCAAGAGCCGGCTGCACAGCTTCGGCGAGATCGTCCAGCCGTGGCGGTTCTGGTGGATGTCGCCGCTCGACAGCTACAACGACTGGGACTTCGGCGCCCGCAACCTGCGCTCCGCGCGGTGGCTGCACAAGCGCGTCGACGTCGACTTCAACGGCTGGTTCATGTGCCTGATCCCGCGCCAGGTGATCGAGGAGATCGGCCTCTCGCTGCCCCTCTTCATCAAGTGGGACGACTCCGAGTACGGCCTGCGCGCCAAGGCGGCCGGCTACCCGACGGTGACCTTCCCGGGCGCGGCCGTGTGGCACGTGCCGTGGAGCGACAAGAACGACGCCGTCGACTGGCAGGCCTACTTCCACCTCCGCAACCGCTTCGTCGCGGCGCTGCTCCACTCGACGTACCCGCGGGGCGGGCGGATGATCCGCGAGAGCATCAACCACCAGCTCGCGCACCTGGTCTCCATGCAGTACTCCACCGCCGAGCTGCGGCTGATGGCGCTCGAGGACGTGCTTGCCGGGCCGCACGCGCTGCACGGGATGCTCGCCACCCGCCTGGGCGAGGTCAACGCCTTCCGCAAGCAGTTCACCGACGCCCAGCTGCACGCCGACAACGCCGACTTCCCGCCGATCCGTCGCGAGAAGCCGCCGCGCAAGGGCAAGGACCTCACCGAGGTCCCCAGCCGCAAGTCGCAGCTGATCACCGCCGGCCTGGCGCCCATCCGGCACCTGAAGAAGCCGCGTCGCCTCTCCCGCGAGCACCCCGAGGTCGAGATCCGCGCGATGGACGCCAAGTGGTACCGGCTCGCGTCGTTCGACTCGGCCGTCGTGTCGATGAACGACGGCGCCTCGGCCGCGCTCTACGTCCGCGACAACGAGCGGTTCAAGGACCTGGTCAAGCGCACCGTCGCCATCCACGCGCGCTACCGTCGCGAGTGGGACGACCTGGCCCAGCAGTACCGGGCCGCACTCGGCGACATCACCTCGCCCGAGACCTGGGAGAAGACCTTCGCCCCCTGGACCGACGGAGGTGCCGATGACTGAGGCCGCCGAGAAGGTGCCCACCGCCGAGGAGGACCTGCCGCCGCTGCGGCCGCCGTCCGCGGACAACGGACTGTTCGCGGTCTTCCACCGCCGCTACCTGCTCAAGCTGCTCGTGCAGCGCGAGATCAGCGCGCGGTACCAGGGCTCGTTCCTGGGGCTGCTCTGGTCCTACATCAACCCGCTGAGCCAGTTCTTCATCTACTGGTTCGTGATCGGCGTGATCCTGGGCCAGCACCGCGGAGTCCCGAACTTCCCGATCCACCTGTTCGCGGCGCTCATCATCGTCCACTTCTTCAACGAGACCTTCGGCGCGGGCACCCGCTCGATCGTGCGCAACCGCGCCCTCGTGGTCAAGATGGCCATGCCACGCGAGATGTTCCCCGTCGCGACGATGCTCGTCTCGCTCTACCACGTCATTCCGCAGATCGTGATCCTCGGCGTCGCTGCTGCCCTGCTGGGCTGGCGGCCTGACGCGGAGGGTCTGGCAGCGCTCGTGCTGGCCCTGGCGATCATCGGCACGCTCGGCACCGCTGGGGCGCTGATGTTCAGTGCGGCGAACGTCTTCTTCAGCGACTTCGGCAACGCGGTGAGCATCTTCAACAACTTCGTCCGCTTCGGCGTGACGATGATGTACCCGTACTCGATGGTCCACGAGAAGTTCGGTTCGGCGGCGCAGTACTTCCTGCTCAACCCGATCGCCGATGCGGTCCTTCTCTTCCAGCGGGCCTTCTGGACCGGCACGCTCACGCCGAAGGAGCGCTCGGCGACCGGAATCATGCCGGACAACCTGATGCTGGTCGGCGTGCTCGCGTTGCTCGCCAGCATGGT
This sequence comes from Pimelobacter simplex, assembly GCF_024662235.1. GTDB lineage: Bacteria > Actinomycetota > Actinomycetes > Propionibacteriales > Nocardioidaceae > Nocardioides. The sequence continues at coordinate 3,422,532 of NZ_CP096276.1, read as the reverse complement.
GCTGCTCGTGATCTCGCAGCTTGTCTTCAGCCGGCTCGAGAACAAGATCCCGGAGCGACTCTGACATGGCGACCTCGATCGTGGTGGAGAACGCCACCAAGTTCTTCACCCTCCGCTACCACCGGACCTTCAAGGAGGTCACGGTCGCCAAGGTCAAGGGTCGCGCGACCGGACAGACCTTCAAGGCCGTCGACGACGTCTCCTTCACCGTCGAGCAGGGCGAGTCCATCGGCATCATGGGCCTCAACGGCTCCGGCAAGAGCACCCTGCTCAAGATGATCAACGGCGTCATGCGCCCCGACGAGGGCCAGATCCTCACCCGGGGCCGGATCGCCGGCCTGATCGCCACCGGGGCCGGCTTCCACAACCAGCTCTCCGGCCGCGAGAACCTCTACCTGAACGCGGCGATCCTGGGCATGAGCGAGGCCGAGGTCCGCCGCAAGTTCGACTCCATCGTCGACTTCGCCGAGCTCGGCCCGACCCTCGACGGACCCGTCGGGCACTACTCGTCGGGGCAGAAGGCGCGCCTGGGTTTCGCGATCGCCATCCACGTCGACTCCGACATCTTCCTGGCCGACGAGGTGCTCGCCGTCGGTGACAAGCCGTTCCGCACCAAGTGCATGCGCAAGATGAAGGAGGTTCGCGACAGCGGGCGCACCCTCTTCTACGTCAGTCACGCGGCCGCCTCGGTGCAGAAGATGTGCGACCGGGTCATCGTCCTGGAGCAGGGTCGGCTCGCCTACGACGGTGACCCCGAGGGCGGCATCAAGTACCTGCACTACGACGAGCCGGATGACCAGGACGAGCTGGCTGACGAGGAGCTCGGCAACGACATCTGAGCTGTCCGGCGCGAGCGCGTCCTCGCCTGCTCGGTGAGGCAGCAAGCTGCCCGGTGGCGGCTCTCGGCGCGCTGCCGCGCGCGCAGTCGACCTCCCCGCGGTGCGGGGTTGCTCGGCGGCCAGACCGTGGGCGCAGGCTGCGGGTGCGGCAGGCGGCCGGGCCCGGCTCAGTTGTAGCGGAGGCGGGGGCCGAGCTTGATGCCGGTCCGCGACACGTCGACCTTGCCGGCGCGGCGCAGGTCGTCGACGTTGAAGCGGCCGTCGGCGCGCTCCTGGAGCGCCAGGGCGCCGTACTTGACCCAGGTCGCCTTGCCGCCGCCGATGCAGACGCGGGGGAGGACCACGCGCACCCGGTCGGTGCGCAGCTTGGCGCGCACGGTCGTGGTGCGGCACGAGGTGGTGGCGCCGCCGACGGTGGTGACGGCGACGAACGGGCGTGAGCCCTGGGCGTCGTACGTGACGCGGTAGCGGCCCGTGGGGGTGCGCACGTCGGTGAGCAGCGCGTAGCCGGTGGGCCGCAGGTCGCGGAAGCGGACCGAGATGACGAGCCGCTTCTTGGCGAAGCGGGCGTCCGCGGAGAGCAGGTCGCGGGCGGCGTCACCGCGGGCCGGCGTACCGCGGTCGCCCTCGTCGGCGACCTTGCGGACGTCGCGGGCCTGGTCCCGGGCGCTCTGGCTGCCGGCGTACGCCGGGGCGGTGCCTGCCGCGGTGGCGACGGCGACCGTCGCGACGACGAGGGCGAGGGCGGTGCGCAGGGGGCGTGACATGGGGACTCCCGAGAGTCGAGGGGCGACGACGTCCGCATCATGGCACGCCGCTCGTGGCGTTCCCCAGGACGGGTCGCCGCCGTGCTTCAGCACGGGCGGGGGAGGGCCGATGAGAAATCTGGCAACGATCGGCGTGTCGAGTGGAAATTACAGCGTTGTAGTTACTCACGAGACCTTCCCAGACTCCTGTGACGCATGTGAAAGTTGCTACTCGTGTGACTCCTTCCCCGCCACACACGTCTGGAGCTTGATCATGTCGCCGTACCCCACGGAGATCCCTGAGCGCACCCGCCGAGGGCGGTTCGTGACGCTCTGCCAGCAGCTGTTCGCGCTCGCGGTCGTCGTGGCCGTGCTGACGCCGGCGGCGCGCACCGTGACCATGGACGTCCGCCCGGCACAGCCCGCCGGCGGCACCGGCACCGGCGCCACGGCCGGGGCGCGGACCGCCGAGGCGGAGGTCGCCCTGCAGTCGGCGAACGTGCCGACCGGCGAGGTGGACCCGGACGTCGAGGAGTACGCCCTGACGCCGCCCGCGGCGTCGGCGGTCCGCGGCCGGGTGGCGCTGCGGGCGACCACGGCGGCGCGCACCGGTGGCGGGTCCACGGTGACCAGTGGCGCCCTGCCGGTCTCGGGCTACGGCACCGTCGGCGTGACCTGGGCGCACGGCGTCGCGGTCGCCGACGACGCGATCAAGGTCAAGGTCCGCACCCGCAACGGCAGCGGCGCGTGGAGCGGCTGGACGGCGGCGGAGTACCACGACGAGCACGGTCCCGACCCGCGCAGCGCCGAGGGCCGGGGCACCCGGCCGGGCACCGACGCCGTCCTGGTCGGCGACGTCGACCAGGTCCAGGTCAAGGTGACCACCGCCAAGGCCGCCCCGGCGGACATGAAGCTCGCCGTCATCGACCCCGGTACGCCGACCGCGACCGCCCAGGAGAAGCCCGCGATCGACACCGCGCGCCTCGCCGGCGACACCCCCGGCACGCCCGAGACCCCGGGCACCGGTGGCGACGGTGACGGCGCGATCGAGCTCCAGGCCGCGACGTACACGCCGAAGCCGCAGATCTTCTCGCGCGCCCAGTGGGGTGCCGACGAGCGGCTGCGCGACAGCAGCCCGCCGCAGTACTACGAGGTGCGGGCCGGCTTCGTGCACCACACGGTCAACGCGAACAACTACACCAAGAGCCAGGTCCCGGGGATCATCCGCGGCATCTACAGCTACCACGTGCGCTCGCGGGGCTGGGCCGACATCGGCTACAACTTCCTCGTCGACCGCTTCGGCCGGATCTGGGAGGGCCGCGCGGGCGGCGTCGACCGTCCCGTCGTCGGCGCGCACACGGCCGGCTACAACAACTACTCGTTCGCGATGTCGGCGATCGGCAACTACGACATCACCCAGCCGAGCTCGGCGATGATCAACGCCTACGGCGCCCTGTTCGCCTGGAAGCTCTCGCTGCACGGGGTGAGCGCCTCGGCGACCAGCCAGGTGCTGGGCACCAAGAAGTTCAAGGCGATCAACGGCCACCGCGACGCGGGCTCGACCGCCTGCCCGGGCCGCTACCTCTACGCCCAGCTCGGCACCATCCGCACCCTCGCGGCCAAGGCCCAGAAGGGCTGGTCCGGGCGCGACATGATCGGCAACTACGTCGGCTCGGCCAATCCCGACCTGCTCGTCCGCAAGGCCAGCAACGGCCGGCTCATGCTGCTCGACGTCGTGCGCCGGGGCACGGAGTGGCGGACGGCCGGGCGGGTCAAGACCAACATCTTCGCGCCCTGGGCCCTGCAGGTCATGCGGGTCGGCGACTGGGACCGCGACGGCCGCAACGACGTGATGGCCATTCGCAAGTCCGACGGGGTCGCGGTGCTGTTCCGCGGCAAGAGCGGCGCGACCTTCTACCCGGGCGTCGACCTGCCCCTGCGGTTCCGCAATCTGGCGATGCTCGCGTCGGTCGGCGACGTGACCGGTGACGGCTATCCCGATCTCATGGCACAGCCCAAGGGCGACCGGATGCGGATCTACCCCGGCCGCGGGATGACCGGGGTCTCGCCCGGCTACCCGGCGTACAGCGCGGTGCCGGGCAGCCAGCTGATCGGCGTGGGCCTGTGGGACGCCGACGGCGCCCCCGACAGCCTGGTCCGCAACGGCAGCTCGCTGGTGCTCTACCGCGGCAACGGCCCCGGTGGCTGGGTCTCCGCGTCGACCATCAGCACCGCGGCGGCCAGTTGGGACTGGGTGGTCGGCCTGGGCACCATGCCGGGGACCACGACCAAGCTGGTGGCCGTGCGCAACAAGACCACCAAGGGCATCTACCTGGTCGCCCAGTCCGGAGGGAAGCTCGGCACCCCGTTGCTGGTCACCACCCGGCCGAACTTCGACCTGGCGGGCTGAGGGGAGACCTGGCAGTCCCGCACACCAGGCTTGTCCTGGTCGCCTAGGCGGGGAAGCGGGCCGTGACGTGCTCGGCGACGGAAGTCGCCTCGAGCTCGTGCGGTTCGGCCCGGGCGACCAGGACGAGTGACCCGCCGAGTGCGAGCGGCTCACTCAAGGTCATCGGCTCCGTGACGGGGTCGGCGACCGACAGCAGGCGGCCGCCGCCGGACAACCGGCCGGCGGCCGCCGCCGTCCACAGCGCGGCCTGGTCGAGCCCGGCGCCGGCGCCCGGGCCGGCGTACGCCAGGTCGTCGGGGGTGGGCGGGTCCCAGGGCGTGAAGGCGTCCGGCTGGGACCAGATCTCCACGCCGACGTCGTGCACGCCGGCCGGCAGTGGCTCCGCGAAGCGCACGCCCAGGGGCAGCAGCGCGCACGCGAGCACGACGAGGTCGCCAGCCTCCGGCGCCCACCGCGCGAGCGTGTCGGGGCCGCAGACCACGGCGGCGAGCCCCCCGTCGTCCACCGGTACGACGGCCAGCCCGGCGCTCCAGGCGGCTCCCAGGAAGACGGTCCCCAGCCAGTGCGGCGGCAGGTCGACGGCGATCCGGTCGCCGCGCTCGAGCCCGAGCTCGTCGACGAGCAGCGAACCGGCCTTGGCCACCCAGTTGGCCCACGTGGTCGTGGACAGCTCGACGCGCTCGCCCGTGGCGTGGTCGTAGAAGGTCACCAGCGGCTTCCCGGGATCCTGGCGCAGGCGCTGGGCGAGGACGGCGGCGAAGGTGGTCACGAGCCCGAGGATAGGGTGCCGCCCATGGTCGCTGACGAGATCCCGGGCTTCTGGGCAGTCGTTCCCGCCGGCGGCGCCGGTACCCGCCTGTGGCCCCTGTCCCGCTCGGGCTCCCCGAAGTTCCTCCACGACCTCACCGGGTCGGGCCGCTCCCTGCTGGAGCAGACCCACGACCGGCTCGCGCCCCTCGTCGCGGACCGCCTCGTCGTCGTCACCGGCGTGGCCCACCAGGACGCCGTCCGGGCCCAGCTCGGCGACCTGCCCGCCGACGCCGTCCTCGCCGAGCCGTCGGCGCGCGACTCGATGGCCGCGATCGGCCTCGCCGCCGCCGTCCTGGAGCAGCGCGGCGCCGAGGTCATGGGCTCCTTCGCCGCCGACCACGTCATCACCGACGCCGACGGCTTCGGCCGCGCCGTCACCGAGGCCGTCGCCGCGGCCCGCGACGGCTGGCTCGTCACCATCGGCATCGAGCCGACCTTCCCGTCGTCCGCCTTCGGCTACATCCGTCAGGGCGACTCCCTCGCCGGCCACCCCACCGCCCGCCAGGTCGCCGAGTTCGTCGAGAAGCCCTCGGTCCCGGTCGCCGAGGAGTACCTCGCCACCGGCGACTACCGCTGGAACGCCGGCATGTTCGTCGTGCGCCCCACCGTCCTCCTCGACCTCCTCGCCGAGCAGGACCCCACCTTCGCCGCGAACCTCCGCGCCATCGCCGCCGACCCCGCCCGCCTCCCCGACCTGTGGGACAAGCTGCCCCGCATCGCCATCGACCACGCCGTCGCCGAACCGGCCGCTGCCGCCGGCCGCGTGGTCACCATCCCGGGCGCCTTCGGCTGGGACGACGTCGGCGACTTCGACTCCCTCGCCGGCCTGCTCGGCGACGAGGAGGACTGCACCGTCCTCGGCGACGCCGCGCTCGCGCAGGTGATCGGCGCCAGCGGGATCGTCGTACCGGGGTCGGGGCGGGTGGTCGCCGTGATCGGGTTGGACGACGTGGTGGTCGTGGACACGCCCGACGCGCTGCTGGTCACCACGCGGGCCCGGGCTCAGGAGGTCAAGAAGGTCGTGGCCGCGCTGAAGGACCAGGGGCGGGCCGACCTCACCTGAGCCGCCTGCCGCCGAGGTCGCAGGGTTCTCCCCGCGAAGTGGCACGTTCCGGCGGGCGAAGTAGCAGGGTTAGCCCTCTGAGGTTGCAGGTTTCCTGGGGCGAGGTTGCTGGGTGGCTGGTGAGCTGGGTTGCGGTGGCGGCCGCGCCCGCCGACGCAACGAGGGCCTGGGTCAACGTCTCCGTTGACCCAGGCCCTCGCGTACGACGGTCGGCGCCGCGCCGCCTCAGTAGGCGTACGGCTCCGGCGCGTCCGTGAACGGGTACTTGTCCATGAAGGTCTTCAGCGCCGCGCCGCTGACCTCGGAGCAGTACTGCCACGCGCCGTACTGCTTCTGCGTGGTCGCGTCGATCCGCCAGTGGGTCAGCGCGATGTGCTGGCCCTTGGGGAAGCTGCCGCCGTCCTTCTTGGTCCACGGGACGGCCTTGAACTTCAGGCGCTGGTTGGTGTCGTTGGCGTCCATGATCTTGGCGATCGAGCGGATCGCGGCGATCTCGCCGGAGTTGTCGGCGACCGAGGTGTCGTACCAGAGGACGGTGTAGCCGTGCTCCAGGTTGTGCACGATCGACTCGAGCTCGGGGCGCGAGCTGGAGGTGTAGAACCGGTCGGTGATCGGGGCGGGGGCGACGCCGGCCTCGTTCCAGTGGGGGCCGAAGGCGGGCGGGACGTCCTTGTACTCGACCTGCTGGCCGGTGGGGACGTGCTCGCCGCTGCCGTTGGCGTCCTTCTCGGTGATGTCACCGCAGACGCTGGCGGCCGCGCCGATCTCGCCGACCGACTTGCCCTTCCACTTCTGGGTGTCGATGATCTCGCGCACCTTCGGGTACGCCGCGGCGCCCACGATCAGGACCGCGACCAGGATGCACACGCCGACGATGGCCATGCCCTGACGCCGGTCGGCGCCCTTCTGCTTGCGCCGGATCTCGTCGATGACTTGGCGGCGGTCCGACTTCTCGGACTTGCTGGACTTGGCCACGTGCGGGGTACCTCGTCTTGGTGGTAGCGGCGGAATCGCGGTGAGTCTACGGAGTCAGCGGTCGAAACCGCAGTTCGGTGTCCGAGACGGCGCTGGTCGGGGTGTCGCCGACGGCCGTCCAGCCGTGGGCGAAGGCGACGATGTCGGCGGCTGCACGGCGCCCCGGATCAGCCTGTACGTCGGCCGGGCCCGCCGTGCGAGCGGTGATCCCGGCGCGCTGGAGGGCGTCGACGAAGTCGGGGGCGGAGACCGGGTGGCCGAAAGGCGTACGGGCGTCCGGATTTCCGGCGACGGCCTGGATCACGGCCTCGCGGGCGCCGTACCCGAAGAGGTCGGCGCCGTCGGCGCGGATCAGGACGCGGGCGCCGGGGCCGTCCTCGCCGGGGGGCAGGACCAGGTCCGCGCGGCCGCGGACGACGGCGCAGGGGCGGGCGCCGAGCTTGCCCTGGGCGAGCTCGACGGCGGAGGCGATCTCGTCGGCGACGGCGGGGGCGGTGACGGCGAGCTCGTTGCCGTGGGCGTCCACGCGGCCGGCGAAGGACTCCAGGACCTGGATGCCCGCGGCGCCGATGGCGATGTCGGTCTGGCCCTCGCGCCAGGTCCGGCCGGCGGTGTCGGTGACGACGACGCCGACGTTGCGGCCGGTGCGCTCGGCGACGGCCGCGCGCAGCCGCCGGGCGGAGGCGTCGGGGTCGAGGGGCAACAGGACGACGGTCCCGGCGTCGACATTCGAGGCGTCCACACCGGCCGCGGCCATGGTCAGGCCGAGCCGGTTGCGCACGATCCGGGTGGGGCCGCGGCGGGCGACGAGGCGCTCGGTCTCGGCGTCGACCCAGTTGTCGCGGTCGCCGGTCTCGATCCGGCCCTCGGCCTTGCTGACGACCTTGCTGGTCACCACGAGGACGTCGCCGTCGGCGAGCGCGTCGGGGCCGAGCGCCTCGATGGCGCTCAGGAGCGCGGCGGCGAGGTCGTCGCCGGGGCGGACCTCGGGGACGCCGTCGGGCGCCACCACCTGCAGCCGCATCAGCGGACCAGCTCGATCGCCGCCGCGGCCATCGCGGCGGTCGCGTCGTGGTCGGTCATCATCAGCGGTACGGCGGCCGCGGCGATCCCCGCGGCCTCCAGGCGGGCCACCTGGGCGGCGTCGCGCTCGTCGACCAGCCAGCCGTCGAGGACGCCGCCGGCGCTGCGGGCGCCGTAGTTGAGCCCGACGCCGGCCGCGCTCACCTCGACGCCGATCGAGGTCAGCATCTGCTCGGCCATGCCGCGCACGTGGCTGTCGCCGACGATGGGGGACAGGCCGACGACCCGGGCGGTGGTGGCGCGGACCGCCTCGCGGATGCCGGGCACGGCCAGGATCGTGCCCACCGAGACCACCGGGTTCGACGGCGGGAGCACGACGAGGTCGGCTCCGGTGATCGCCTCGACCACGCCGGGAGCCGGAGTGGTCTGGTCCATCCCGACGAAGACGACCTGCTCGGCGGGCACCGCGGCGCGCAGCCGGACCCAGTACTCCTGGAAGTGCACGACGCGCTTGCCGCTGGGGGAGTCGGGGTCGCTCACGGCGACGTGGGTCTCGACCCGGTCGTCGGTCATCGGCAGCAGCGTGAGGGCGTCGCCGTAGGCCGGCTCGAGCCAGCGCCGGCACAGCGCCTGGGTCACCTGGGACAGCGGGTAGCCGGCCTCCAGCATCTGGGTGCGCACCAGGTGGGTGGCGATGTCGCGGTCGCCGAGACCGAACCAGGTGGGCTCCACGCCGTACGCCGCGAGCTCCTCCTTGGCGCTCCAGGTCTCCTCCCGGCGCCCCCAGCCGCGGTCGAGGTCGATGCCGTCGCCCAGCGTGTACATCACCGTGTCGAGGTCCGGGCACACCTTGAGGCCGTGGACCCACCAGTCGTCGGCGTTGTTGGCGACCACCGTGACGTGGGCGTCCGTGGCCACACCCGGTAGTGTTCCAGCGGCGATGCCATGGAGCAGGCCCTGCAGGAACCGGGCTCCGCCCATGCCGCCCGAGAGGACGGTCAGCTTCCGCAGAGGTCCGCCGATGGGACCAGCGGCTGTCGCGTCAGGAGTCGATTCCACGGGGGTCAACTGTGCCGTGCCCGAAAAGGGCAGCGTGCACGGGGGCGCCTATAGCAGACTCGACCTTGACTGTTTGGGTATGACACGTATGTAATTCCAGTGGTGTCGTTCGGGACACCGGGTCGAGTCGTAAGGGGCGAAATCGTGAGGGAACTGTTCCTGGTCGAAGCAGATTCCGACGAGCTGGGGTGGCAGGAGCGTGCGTTGTGCGCGCAGACCGACCCCGAGGCGTTCTTCCCTGAAAAGGGGGGATCGACGCGTGAGGCCAAGAAGGTCTGCCAGACCTGTGAGGTCCGCGTCGAGTGCCTCGAGGCCGCGCTGGGCAACGACGAGCGCTTCGGCATCTGGGGTGGCCTGTCGGAACGTGAGCGTCGCAAGCTGAAGAAGCGCGCCGTCTGAGCGCGGCGGAGGAGACCGACGGCACGTCGTCGGCCACGACTGACGGTTCGCCCCCTTCGGGCCGTCAGACGTAAGGTCGGGCATCGTGTCGGAGCATCCAGAGGTCGCCTGTCTCCTCGTGAGCCACGACGGAGCGTCCTGGCTTCCGGCGGTCCTCGACGGCCTGCTCGCGCAGATCGCCCCCGTGGCGCGAGTGGTGGCCGTCGACACCGGCAGCCGGGACGGCAGTGCGGACCTGGTCCGCACCGCGCTCGAGGGACGGGTCCCGCTCACCGTCCGCGCGCGTCCCGGTGACACCGGATTCCCGGACGCGGTCGCCGACGGACTGGTCGCGCTCGCCGAGGCCGGCCACGAGCCGGAGTGGATCTGGATCCTCCACGACGACGCGAACCCCGCGCCCGACGCGCTCGCCGAGCTCCTCGCCGCCGCCGCGGCCCGGCCGGACGCCGACTTCCTCGGCCCCAAGCTGCGCGAGTGGCCCTCGCTGCGCCGGCTGCTCGAGCTCGGCGTCACCATCAGCGGCACCGGCCGGCGCGAGACGGGCCTGGAGCGCGGCGAGTACGACCAGGGCCAGCACGACGAGGTCCGCGAGGTGCTCGCGGTCAACTCCGCCGGCGTCCTGGTCCGCCGTACCGCGCTCGAGGAGCTGGGCGGCTACTCCCCGGAGCTGCCGATCTTCGGCAACGACCTCGACCTCGGCTGGCGCGCCGCTGCGGCCGGGCGGACCACGCTCATCGTGCCCTCGGCCGTCGTCTTCCACGCCGAGGCGGCCCACCGCGGCATCCGCCGCACGCCGCTGACCGGGCGGCACACCCATTTCCAGGAGCGCCGCGCCGCGCTCTTCACGCTGCTGGCCAACGCCCGCGGCGCGACCCTGCCCTTCCAGACGATCCGGCTCGTGCTCGGCACGCTGCTGCGCGTGGTGGGGCTGCTCTGCGTCCGCGCGGTCGGCGAGGCGCTCGACGAGCTCGCCGCCCTCATCTCCGTGCTGCGCCACCCTGGCCGGATCCGGGCCGCGCGCCGCGCGCGCACCGGTACCGGCGACCGGGCCCGGGTACGCCGGCTGCTGGCGCCCTGGTGGCTGCCCTACCGGCACGGCCTCGACTTCGTCGGCGACCTCGTCGCCGCGGCGACCAATCAGGCCGCCGACGTCGCCGACCGCCGCCTCGCCGCGGCCGCCGAGCGCGGTGCGGCCAAGGCGCCGCCGGCGGCCCGGCACCGCGACGAGGAGGACGAGTTCGCCGACACCGGCATCGTCGTCCGCTTCTTCACCAGCCCGGTCGCCGTGGCGACCGCGATCACCGTCATCGCGCTGCTCGTCGGCGTGCGCGACGTGGTCGGCGGGATCAGCGGCGGGGCGCTCTCGCCCACGCCCGACGGGATCGGCGCCTGGTGGGCGCTCCACGTCGAGGCGAACCACCCGATCGGCTTCGGCTCGGCGGTGCCCGCGCCGCCGTACGTGCTGCTGCTGGCGCTGCTCGGCATCCCGTTCGGCCCCTCCCTGCTGATGTCGCTGCTCATGGCGCTGGCCGCGCCGTTCGGGCTGTGGGGCGCGTGGCGCTTCCTGCGGGTCGTCGGGCGCCTGGTCACGCCGTACGGCGCGCCGCGCTGGCTGCTCCTGTGGGGCGCGGTCACCTGGGCGCTCGTCCCGCTCGTCGCCGGCGCCTGGGGCGGGGGCCGCTGGGGGATCGTCGTCGCCGCGGCCGTGCTGCCCTGGATGGCGCACAGCGCCCTCGGCTTCGCCGACCCCGACGCCGCCCACCGGCGCCGCGCGGGCTGGCGGACCGGCCTGCTCCTCGCCGTGCTGACCGCCGTCGCCCCGCCGGCCTGGTTCGTGACCGCCGTCCTGGTTGCCGTGCTGCTCGGCTGCGCGGTCCGGCTGGTGCCCGGCGAGGCGCGCGACCGCACCGTGTGGGGACCGCCGGTCGCCGCGCTGCTGGTGCCGCTCGTCGTCCTCCTGCCGTGGTGGCTGCCGGCCCTGCTCGAGGGCGCCGCCGCCGGCACCCTGCTCGACATCGGCCGCTGGCCGACCGCCGCCACCTCCGGCTGGGACCTGCTCGCCGGACGCCTGGGCGGCCTGGGTGCCCCCGCGTGGATCGGGTTCGCACTGCCGGTGCTGGCCCTCCTCGCGCTGATCCCGCGCGCGACCCGGATCTCCGTCATCTTCTGCTGGCTGGTCGCCGCGATCACCGCCGTGGTCGCGATCCCGCTCGCGGTCACCCGCGTCGACCTGAGCGGGACCACCTCGCAGCAGCCCGGCCTCGGCGTGGTGCTGCTCTTCCTGGCCGGTGCCTGGGTGAGCGCCGCCGTGCTCGGCGGCCTGGCCCTGCACCACCTCGGCGACCAGGCCAAGCCTGCCCAGGCCGGCCTCGCGCTGGTCGCCCTCGCCGGGATCGTCGCCCCGCTCGCCGGGCTCGTCTGGTTCGCCGGCTGGGGGAGCGAGGACCTGACGGACCCGCCGCCGTCCGACGTCCCCGTCTACATGGCCCAGCGCGCCGAGCAGGCCGAGCAGGACGGCGTCCTCGTGCTGCGCGGCAGCATCGACGACGGCGTGCGCTACGAGGTGCGCCGCGGCGACGGACCGACCGTCGGCGAGGACGAGATCGCCGCGCTCACCCCCGAGGACCCCGCGGTGAGCGCCACCATCCGCTCGCTCGTCACCTCGCCCGATCCCGACGCCGTGGCCGAGCTGTCGAAGCGCGGCATCCTCTACATCGTCCAGGCCGCCCCCGCCGACGGCGCGGTCGCCGCCAGCCTCGACGCCACCTCCGGCCTGGTCCAGGCCAGCTCCGAGCGCGGCACCCGCGCCTGGCAGGTCACCCCGGAGCCCGGCCCGCTCCCGGACGACGGCTCCTGGCTGCGCTGGATCCTGCTGGCCCTCCAGGGCGCCGCGATCCCCGTCCTGGTCGTGCTGGCCCTGCCGCCGCTGCGAAGGAACCGCGATGACTGACCCCACCCCCACCCCGACTCCGGCTCCCGCGCCCTCCGGTCCCGGCCGGCGCGCCTCGGTGGTCCGGCGCCGCCGGGTCGACATCCTCGTCGCCCTCGCGATCGGCCTGCCCACCGTCGTCGCCCTCGGCATCGGCGCCATCGGCGGCGAGGACTCCCCGCAGCCCGGCGGTGTCCGCCCGCCCACGAGCTCGGCGCTCACCTCGGCCACGACCGTGTGCCCGGCCGGCCTCGAGCCCGGCCCGGTCCCGGTCCGGGTCGGCCGCAGCCCCGGCGTCCCTGGCGGCGACCTCGACGTCCTGACCGGCGCGCCCACCGCGACGACCGTCACCGAGGCGGCGCCCGTCACCGTCACCGCCGACGCGACCGCCACCGTGCCCGGCAGCACCGGCGCCACCGTCCTCACCGGCAAGGGCGAGGCCGCACCCGGCATCGTCGCCGGCCGCGGCGAGGGCCTCGCCGTCCCCGAGTGCCGCGCCCCCTCGTACGACGAGTGGCTGGTCGGCCTCGGCGCCAGCGCCCGCTACGCCACCACCGTCGAGCTGGTGAACCCCGACGACGGCGAGGCCGTCGTCGACATCGCCCTCTCCGACGCCTCCGGCCCCGTCGAGGAGCCCGCCCTGCGCGGCATCCAGGTCCCCGCGCACGGGGTGAAGCGGATCGACCTCAGCGCGACCGCGCCCCGTCGTACGCTCACGGCGGCTCATGTCACCGTCATCCGCGGCCGGGTCACCACCACCGCGCGCACCACCCGCGACCCCCTCGGCCGCGGCCGGGTGAGCACCGAGTTCCAGCCCACCCAGGCCGAGCCCGACACCAGCAACCTCATCCTCGGCCTCCCCGCCAAGCCCACCGGCGCGACCCTCTTCATCGCCAACCCGGGCCAGGACGAGGTGCGCGCCACCGTCCGCCTGGTCACCACCGATGCCACCTTCACCCCCACCGACGCCGAACCGATCTCGGTCGCCCCCGGCGCCATGGCGACGGCCGACCTCAGCAAGCTGCTGGCCGGCAAGAGCGGCGAGGGCGTCGTCGGCGTCCTCGTCGAGTCCCCGGACCCCGTCGCCACCTCGGTCCGCCTGCTCCAGAGCTCCGACCTGGTCCTGCTCGCCCCCGCGATCGACGTCCGCGAGCCCACCGCCGCCGTCCTCCCCGCGGGCGCCAAGACGCTGCTGCTCGGCGGCGCCCAGCGCCCGGGCGTCGTCCACGTGACGTCGTACGACGCGGCGGGGGCGCAGCTGCGCGACGACCAGGTCGAGGTCGCCCCCGACCGGGCCGCGTCGCTCGCGCTGCCGCCGGGCGCCGTACGGGTCGCGGTGGAGGCACGCAACACCCGCGTCGCCGGGGTGTTCTCGATGCCCGTCGCCGGGCGTCAGGGCGGGCTCGCGACGCTGCGGCTGCGGCCGGCCGAGACGCACGCGCGGATCCCGGTGGTCGCGCCGCAGTAGCGGGCCTCAGCCCCAGAAGTCCGCCTGCGTGTGGGTGGTCAGGTCGGAGAACGCGAGACCGCGCAGCCCTGCGAGCTCGGCCTCCGAGGCCTCGAGGTCGATCACCGAGGCCCGGTCGGCTTCCCGCCCGACTGCAGCACCTCGACCGGACCGGGTGGACGCGCAGGCCGAACGCCCGGCAGACGTCGAGGAACCGCTCCGAGGCCAGCCAGTTCAGGTCCCAGTAGTCAAGGTCGAGCACCGGTGCCGGGCGGTGTAGACGTAGCCGGACGGCACGTCCCCCGGCGGTCCGGGGCGGTGGGCGTCCCACGACCACGGCTGGTTGAGCTCGCCCTTCAGTACGACGGGGCAGCCCCGCGCCCCGGGCGCACAGCCCACGATCCACAGCCTCATCGGCCAGGCCGCGCCTCAGTCGTCGTCCGACGGGTACCGCGGGTCGACGTCGCTCGGCTCGATCCCGAGCAGCTCGGCGACCTGCTCGACCACCACGGTCAGCACGATCGCCTCCAGGTCGGCACGGTCGGCCGCCCGGTGCTCCAGGGGCCGCCGGAACACGACGAGCCGGGTCGGCCGGCTGCCGGAGCCGCGGACCAGCGAGGAGAGGGGCACCCGGCCGGAGTCCCAGTCGTCGGGCAGGTCGGGGGTGTCCTCGACGGCGTACTCGACCAGGCCGAGGTGGTCCGACCAGCGCTCGTCGATGGCGGAGACGACATCGAGCATGATCCGGTCGAAGGTCTCGCGCGAGCTGCGGGGGACCGGCGGCTGGTGCCCGGTCTCGAGCGGGAGCACGGCGGGTCCGCGCATGCCGCGCCCACGTCGGTCGCGCCGGCGGCGGGGGACGAGCTGCTCCACGTCAGCGAGCCTATCCACTCCACGAGGCTCGGGGCGGTAGCGTCTGCCGCGTGAGCGCGAGTCCGGCACCCCAGAGCCTGCGTACGTGTTCGCGTACGGCCTGTGCCCGTCGCGCCGTCGCCACCCTGACCTACGTGTACGCCGACTCGACCGCCGTGCTCGGCCCGCTGGCGACCTTCGCCGAGCCGCACGCCTACGACCTGTGCGACGTCCACAGCGAGCGGCTCTCCGCGCCGCGCGGCTGGGAGGTCGTCCGGCTCTCGCTCGGCAACCAGCAGCAGGGGCCCAGCAACGACGACCTGCTGGCGCTCGCCGACGCGGTCCGCGAGGCCGCGCGTCCGGTCCGCCGCGAGCCCGTCGAGGCGCCGCGTGAGCCCGGACGTGAGGTGGCTCGCAAGGGCCACCTGCGCATGCTGACCTCTGATTGAGACCGAGCCCGTCTCCGGCGCAGGTTGGGGCAGCAAGCTGCCGGGCGGCGCCTCTCGCCGTGCTGCCGGTCGGAGTAACTGCGCCCCACCGCCGTGCACTAAGGTCGCCGCATGGCCAGTGCCACCACGTCCCCGGACAACCTGAGCAAGGTCTTCAAGGCCTACGACGTCCGTGGCATCGTCGGTGAACAGCTCGACGAGGAGCTCGCCCGCGCCGCCGGTGCGGCCTACGTCGCGGTGCTCGGCATCGACGCGCTCGTCATCGGCTACGACATGCGGCCCAGCTCGCCCGCGCTGGCGGGTGCCTTCGCCGACGGGGCGACCACGGCCGGCGCCGACGTGACGATGATCGGCCTGGCCTCGACCGACCAGCTCTACTTCGCCTCCGGGCACCTCAACCTGCCGGGCGCGATGTTCACCGCGAGCCACAACCCCGCGCAGTACAACGGCATCAAGATGTGCCGGGCCCTCGCGCAGCCGGTGGGTGCCGAGAGCGGCCTGGCCGAGATCCGGGACCGGGTCGCGGCCGGATCGCCGGTCGCCGCGAGCGGACGCTCGGGGTCGATCGGGGAGCACGACGTGCTCCAGGCCTACGCCGCGCACCTGCTCTCGCTCGCTCCCGTCGCCGGGCGCCGGCTCAAGGTCGTGGTCGACGCCGGCAACGGCATGGCCGGGCACACCGCGCCGGCCGTCTTCGAGCGGCTGGCCGGCCAGGTCGAGATGATCCCGATGTACTTCGAGCTCGACGGCACCTTCCCCAACCACGAGGCGAACCCGATCGAGCCCGCCAACCTGGTCGACCTCCAGAAGCGCGTGATCGCCGAGCGCGCCGACATCGGGCTCGCCTTCGACGGCGACGCCGACCGATGCTTCCTGGTCGACGAGCGCGGTGAGCTGGTCTCGCCGTCCACGCTGACGGCGCTGATCGCCGCGCGCGAGCTCGCCAAGGAGCCCGGCGCCACGGTGATCCACAACCTGATCACCTCGCGCGCGGTGCCCGAGATCGTCACCGAGCTCGGCGGTACGCCGGTGCGCACGCGGGTCGGCCACTCCTACATCAAGGCGACGATGGCCGAGACCGACGCCGTCTTCGGCGGCGAGCACAGCGGTCACTTCTACTTCCGCGACTTCTGGCGCGCCGACTCCGGCATGCTCGCCGCGCTCCACGCGCTGGCCGCGCTCGCCGAGTCCGACCGTCCGCTCTCCGACCTGCTCCGGGCCTACGAGCGCTACCCGCTCAGCGGCGAGATCAACAGCACCGTCGCCGACCAGGACGCCGTGCTCGCCGCCCTCGAGGAGGCGTACGGCGCGCAGGACGGCGTCACCATCGACAAGCTCGACGGGCTGAGCATCGGCCACGCCGACTGGGCGTTCAACGTGCGCGCCTCCAACACCGAGCCGCTGCTGCGGCTGAACGCCGAAGGAAAGGACGAGCCCACCATGGCCCGAGTCCGTGACGAGGCCCTCGCGATCATCCGGAGCGGCAAGTGAGCGCCCCGGAGGTCTCCCCGGAGCTCCTCGCGATCATCGTCTGCCCGTCCTGCAAGGGCGAGCTGACGCTCACCGAGGTCCCCGAGCTCGCCTGCTCGGGCTGCGGACTGGTCTACCCGGTGCGCGACGGGATCCCGGTCCTGCTGGTCGACGAAGCCCGCAAGCCGGCCTGAGGCAGCCTGCGATGGTCTGGTTCGACGAGTCGCGGCTGGACGACGCATCGGCCCTGGCCGGAGCGGACCTGCGGCTGCGGACGCTGGCCGAGTCCGGCGCCCGGGTACGCCGTGAGGTCGACGCCGCCACCGACGCGATCGCCGAGGCGGTCGCCCGTGCCAGTGACACCCGGCCCCGCGCGGTCATCGCGGCGGGCCCCGACTCCCGCCTGCTCCGCGCGGTGCTGGAGCCCTTCTGCCCGGTGCCGTTCGTGGCCTGGCCCTCCCCGGCGCTGCCCGGCTGGGCCGGCAGCCTCGACCTGGTCGTCGTCCTGGCCCCCGAGGGTGGGGACGCCGGGACCGCGCTCGCGGTCGCCGAGGCCGCCCGCCGCGGCTGCCAGCTCGTCGTCGCCGCGCCCCCGGACTCGGTCGTCGCCGAGCACGCCACCGGCCGCTGGGCGACCGTCCTCCCGACCAGCACCAGCGACCAGCTCGCCACCGCGGTCGCCATGCTCTCCTTCCTCGACCAGGTCGAGCTCGGCCCCACCGCCGACCCCGAGGCCGTCGCCGAGGCACTCGACGCCGTCGCCATCGGCTGCTCGCCGCACCGCGACATCTCCATCAACCCGGCCAAGATGCTCGCCATCTCGCTCGCCGACGCCAACCCCCTGCTGTGGGGCGGATCGGTGCTCGCGGCCCGCGCCGCACGCCGGGTCGCGGAGTCGATCCGGCGTACGTCCGGACGGGCGGCGCTCGCCGGCGACGCCGAGCACCTCCTGCCCGTGATCGAGGCGGCCCGCCCGCGCAACGTCTTCGCCGACCCGTTCGCCGACGACACCGGCGAGCGCCGGCCGGTCCTCGTGCTGCTCGACGACGGCATCGACGACCCGGTCGTGCGCGACCAGCGGCTGCGCCTCGAGGACGCCGCCCGGGCCCACGACGTCCGGATCGAGCACGTGGCGTCCGAGGCGGCCGCCGAGGTCGGCCGGTACGCCTCGCTGCTGCTCAGCGGCACCTACGCCGCGGAGTACCTGCGCCTGGGGCTCGTCGCCGACTGAGCTGCCGCGCCGCCTGAGCGACCTGAGCCGGGTGTCAGGTTGTCGGACACTTGGACTTTCCTCAGGAGCGGCGGGTACCAAGGAGTGATGCCGACTCCTCGGGATCCCTGGTGGGACAACGCCAAGATGGGCCTCATCGTGCTCGTCGTGCTCGGGCACACGTGGGCGCTGCTGCCCTCGGACGCGCTGGCAGGACACCTGTACGACTTCGTCTACCTGTGGCACATGCCGGCGTTCGTGTTCCTCTCCGGCTACCTCTCGCGCGGGTTCTCCTACCGGCCCGACCGGCTCTGGGGCCTGGTCACCACGCTGCTCGTGCCGTACGTCCTGTTCGAGGGCGCGCTGGCCTGGTTCCGGCTGCACGTCGGCGGGGAGCGCCTGGAGTACCTGTGGACCGATCCGCACTTCCCGATGTGGTACCTCCTGGCGCTCGTCGGGTGGCGCCTCGTCCTCCCGATGCTGCGCCCGCTCGGACCCGGCGCGGCCGTCGTCCTGGCGCTGGGGATCTGCCTGGGCAGCGGCTTCCTCGACGGCGAGTGGACCCGCTGGATGGACCTGCCCCGGATCCTCGGCTTCCTGCCGTTCTTCGTGCTCGGGGCGATGATGACGCCGGAGCGGATGGAGTGGCTCCGCGGCCGGACCCCCGCGATCCTCGGTGTCGCCGCCTTCGCGCTCATCGGGGTGCTCGCGGTCAACCTGGAGCACTGGGCCTCGACCGGGTACCTCTACTACCGCCCGTTCACCCTCATGGACGACCCGACGCCGACCGCGCTGCTCACCCGGCTCATGGTCGTGGGCGTCGGACTGGCGGGGACGTTCGCGTGGCTGGCCGTCGTCCCGCGGGTCAGCGGCTGGTTCACTCGGATGGGTGCCGCGACGATGATCGTCTACCTCGTCCACGGCTTCGCCGTGAAGGGCCTGGACTACGCCGGCTTCAGCGACTGGGCCGACACCCACCCCGCCCTCAGCCTGGTCGTCGGCACCGCGCTCGGCCTGGGGATCGCCCTCGGCCTCGCCTCGCCCCCGGTACGACGCGTGCTCACCCACGTCGCGGACCCCTTCGGCACCGCGCAGCGCAGGGTCCGCGAGGCGGTCGTGCTGACCGCGGTCGTCCACGACCAGGAGCACGGGGGAGCGCCCACGCCCGAGCAGGCGGACGAGGTGGTGCACGCCGGCCGGTAGCCTTCCGGCATGCGCCTCAGCACCCACGGTCCGTCGTGAGCGCCGGACTCTTCGGCCTGCTCGACGACGTCGCGGCCATCGCCAAGCTCGCCGCCGCCTCGATCGACGACGTCGGAGCGGCCGCCGGCCGGGCCACGACCAAGGCCGCCGGCGTGGTGATCGACGACACCGCCGTCACCCCGCAGTACGTCCACGGCCTCGCCGCGGAGCGCGAGCTCCCGATCGTCAAGCAGATCGCGGTCGGCTCGATCCGCAACAAGCTGCTGATCATCCTGCCGGTGGCGCTGCTGCTCAGCGAGTTCCTGCCGGGCCTGCTGCCGATCATCCTCATGGCCGGCGGAACCTTCCTCGCCTACGAGGGCGCGCACAAGGTCTGGCACCTGTTCTCGAAGCACGACGACCACGCGACGCCGGTCACCGAGGTCAGCCCCGAGGCGGAGAAGAAGATGATCGCCGGTGCCGTCCGCACCGACCTCATCCTGTCCGCCGAGATCATGGTGATCGCCCTCGACACGGTCAAGGACGAGAGCTTCTGGGCCCGTCTCGCCATCCTCGTCGTCGTCGCGATCGTCATCACCGTCGCCGTCTACGGCGTGGTCGCGCTCATCGTGAAGATGGACGACACCGGGCTCCTCCTCGCCCAGCGCCCCTCCGCCCTCGCCCAGCGGGTCGGCCGCGGCCTGGTCGCCGCCATGCCGCGCGTGCTCTCCGCGCTCTCCATCATCGGCACCGTCGCCATGCTCTGGGTCGGCGGCCACATCCTCCTGGTCAACATCCACGAGGTCGGCTGGTGGAACGCCCCCTACGAGTGGGTCCACGACATCGAGCACGACATCAAGCACGCCGTGCACGGCTTCGCCGGCGCGACCCTCGCCTGGCTCGCCAACACCGGCATCTCGGCCGTCATCGGGCTCGTCGTCGGCAGCGTGGTCGTCATGATCGTGCGCGTGCTGCCCTTCTCGGGCGACAAGGACCCGATCGAGCGCTACGACGCGGACGAGTCCGCCGCGGCCGCCGAGGCCCCGGCTCAGCCGCCGACGCAGTCGCCCGAGCCGGAGTAGCACGGGACGTAGTCCGGGTTCGGCGCCGACGGCTCCTCGCGCCGCAGGTCCGCCCAGTCGATCGTCGGCATCGCGAACACCAGCGCCACCGCCAGCCCCACCAGCCCGACGACGGCGTGCCCGGCGACGGCGACGTGGGCGCGGCGTCGTACGGAGAGGGTGAGGGTGGTCGTCACGGCGACCACCAGCACGAGCACCATCAGCCGGTAGGTGCGGATCGCGTCGGAGTCCGGCACCGAGCACTCACCCCACGCGCACAGGTGCGCGCCGATGAACTGCAGCGGCATCAGCACCACCACGATCACCGCGGCGAGGGACGCCAGCAGCTCGAGCGCGGACAGAGTCGGGGGTACGGGACGCCGGGGCACCCCAGCAGCCTCGCCGCTCCAGGACCCCGGCGCCTGAGCGCGCGGGCTCAGGCAGGCAGCTGGACGATCGCGTCGACCGCGGTCGCGAGCTCGCGGCCCTTCGTCTCGAAGTGCCGGCGGAAGTAGCCCGTGTGCTCGTCGTGCTCGTGGAAGTGGTGCGGCGTCAGCACCGCCGAGAACACCGGCACATCGGTCTCGAGCTGCACCCGCATCAGCGCGTCGACCACCGAGGACGCGACGAAGTCGTGGCGGTAGATCCCGCCGTCGACCACCAGCGCCGCCGCCGCGACGGCGGCGTAGTCACCCGAGAGGGCGCGGCGTCGTACCTGGAGGGGGATCTCGAACGCCCCCGGCACCTGCACGACGTCGACCTGGTAGCCGCGCTGCTCGAGCTCGGCGGTGAACGTGGTGACGGCGACGTCGACGATGTCGGCGTGCCAGCGAGCCGCCACGATCGCGACGCGGGGACCGGTGGCTGGGGCAGACATGCGGGGCTCGCTCTCGGGCTGGTGGCGGTGTGGCTCGGGTGTGGCTCGGTTGGTGCGGGACGACGTTACTGGTTGGGCGGGGGTGGTGCGGGGACGGGGCCGGTGCGCGGACCCTGGCGGGGGCTCGGCGTTGCCTGGCAGAGGAGGAGGTGGTGCTCGCCGTCGGTCCAGGTACGGGTGCGGTGGTCGTCGAGATGGAGGCCGTGCGGGGCGAGGGCCGCGGCGAGTTGGGCCGGGGTGGCGTAGGCGTCGTGGCGGCGGCGCATGCTGGTGGCGGCTGCGGCCGGGGCGGTTGCAGCGGGGGCGGCTGCCGGCGGCGGGGTCGTGGGCGGGGCCGGGGCTGGGGCGAACGTCGCGGTGAGGACGTGCCCGTCGGACCGGAGCACCCGCTGCCATTCTGCGATGGCGGTGTCGGCGGCCGCCGCGGACGGCAGCAGGTGCAGGGCCGTGACGCAGGTGATGACGTCGACCGAGGAGTCCGCCAGGGGCAGCGCGGTGGCGTCGGCGCGGAGGTAGGCGGCGGCGCCGGTGGACTCCGCGGCGGCGATGCGGAGCATGGCCGGGGACAGGTCGACGCCGATGCCGACGATGCGAGGGCGCGAGGGTGCGTGCTGGGGTGGAGCGGAGGCGACGGTGAGGGCGCGGAGGACCAGCCCGGTGCCGGTACCGACGTCGAGCAAGACCCGGGGTCGCGTCGGAGGACCCACGGCGGCGGCGAGGATCTCGGTGACCAGGCCCGCGATGGTGTCGGCCAGGGCGCGGTGGAGCGGCCCGTCGTCGTACGTGGTGGCGCGGGCGTCGTAGTGGCGGGTGACGGCGTCGCGCTGGGGCCGGAGCGGGTCCGGCTCCCGGTCCCGGTCCGGGGGCAGGGGCATGCGTCCATGATCGGTCACCGGTGCTCGTCGTGGCGCGTGGAAAACCGGTGGGCCGAGCGCGGTCGCGTCTCTAGGGTGGGGGCCATGTCGAGTCCCGAGGCATCCAGAGACGGGGCGTGCGCTCGCCGGCGTACGTCCCTGAACGACTGAGTACCTGACCTGATCTACCCGCGCCCTGACGTCGGCCGCAGCCGACGCGGACGCCGACGCGGGTAGGCATCGGCACGCTCGGTGGTGGGCGCGCGGCGGTGAGCGAGACCTGTCTCGTCCCTCGTTCCGTCCTCGCATCCGCATGCACACGTGCACGCGCATGTGGATACCCACCTGGAGTCTCGATGCCTCTTCCGCTGTACCTCCTTGCCTTGGCGGTGTTCGCCATGGGTACGTCCGAGTTCGTCCTCGCCGGTCTGCTGCCGGACCTCGCCGCCGACCTCGACCAGCCGCTGGCCGCGGTCGGCCTGGCGACGCCGGCCTTCGCGATCGGCATGGTCGTCGGCGCGCCGCTGACCGCCGCGCTGGCCCGGCGCTGGCCGCCACGGCGCAGCCTGCTCGGGTTCGTGCTGGTGTTCGCCGCCGCGCACGTGGCGGGCGCGCTCGTCGCCGACCTGCGTCTCCTGCTGGCCACCCGGGTGGTGGCGGCGCTGGCGAACGCCGGCTTCCTCGCGGTCGCCCTGACCACGGCGACCACGCTCGTACCGCCGGAACGACGGGGGCGGGCGCTGGCCGTCCTTCTCTCCGGTACGACGCTCGCCACGGTGATCGGTGTCCCCGCCGGCGCTCTGGTGGGCACGCTGCTCGGCTGGCGCGCGACCTTCTGGGCGATCGCGCTGCTCTGCCTGCCGGCGGCGCTGGGCGTCGCGTGGGGGCTGCCGCGCCCGGCCGCACCGCCGCACCCGGCCGGAACGCCGGGTGCCGCCGCGGACGCGGGTGCGAGTGCGGCGGGGTCCGGCCAGGCGGTGCCGCTGCGGGCGGAGCTGGCGGCGCTCCGGAGCCCGGTGCTGGTCCGGACGCTGGTGCTGGCGGCGCTGGCCAATGCGGCGACGTTCGCGGGGTTCACGTTCTTGGCGCCCGTGGTGGTGGGGCCGGCGGGGCTGGGCGAGCTGTGGGTACCGGTCGCGCTGGCGCTGTTCGGGGTCGGCGCCTTCGCCGGCGTCACGATCGCGGGTCGGGTGGTCGACCGCGCCGCCGTCGGGCCGCTAACGGTGCGCGTCTCGGTCGCCGCCTGGGTCGCCCTCGCCGTCCCGATCGGGTGGGCCGCGCTGGCGGTGGTGGCGGAGCAGGCGACGACAGGTGCGTGGCGGGTACTCCTGCTGGTGCTCGTGGTGGTGCTGGGGGCGCTGTCGTTCGGGGTCGGGACCTCCTTGGTGGCGGGAGTGCTGGGGGCGGCGGCCGCGGGGCCGCGTCCGGCTCCGACGATGGGCGGGTCCTACGCCACGGCCGCGCTCAACGTCGGGGCGGTCGTCGGGCCGCTCGCGGCGTCCGGGGCGCTGAGCGCGGTCGGCGGGGACGCGACCACGGCGGCGCTCGTACCGCTGTGGACCAGCGCCGGCCTGGGGCTCGTCGTCGTGGTCGCCGTGGTGGCGGGCCGGTCGCGTCATGCCGCGGGCACCCCGGAGCCGGGCTCCGCGCCCGGCCCCGGCCCTGGGCACGACGCCAGCGCCAGGGCACGCGGTGCGGACTGATCGAGGTCCAGCGCGTGGGTACCGCGGTGGTCCACCAGGAAGAGCAGCTGCCGCGGCGACTGCCAGAGGTAGCTGCCGGGCGCGAGCGCGAGGTAGCGCCAGGAGCTGAAGGTCTTGGCGCGGTGGTGCCGGCGGCACAGCGGTACGAGGTTGCAGGGACAGGTGGGGCCGCCGTCGGCGTGGGCGAGCGCGTGGTCGAGGTCGCAGCGGCCCGCCGGGGTGGTGCAGTGCGGGAAGCGGCAGGTCGGGTCGCGCAGGGCGACCCGGGTGCGGAGCCGGTCGGGCACCTCGTAGGAGGTGACCGGGACGTGGTCGGCCAGGTCGATGACGGGCCGCACCACGACCGAGGTCCCCGGGACCTGGAGCCACTCGCGGACCTGGGCCGGGCTGACCGGGCAGGCGCCGTCGTCCCAGCGGGCCACCGGGTTGGCGGCGTCGTCGGTCAGGTGGAGGTTGAGCACGACCTTGCGGCCGGGGGCGCCGTCGAGGTCGAGGGTGAGGTCCTGGCGGGCGAGCTCGCCGATGGCGATGGAGCGGCGGACCTCGAGCGGCTGGTCGTTGCCGAGGCGGCCGATGAGGACGGCGCGGCGGCGTACGGCCTGGTCGAGGTCGTGGCCGTCGGCGGCGTCGAGGGTGCCGTTGACCTGGACCAGGCCGTCGGCGTCGGCCTCCTCGACGTCGAGACGTCGGCGGGAGGCGGCGGCGATCCGGCGGGCCTCGGCCGCGGCTGGGTCGAAGCGGCGCACGGCCTCGTCGACGAGCCGGCCGAGCTGGGCCCAGCCGACCGCGGTGACGTCGTAGAGCTGGCGGTCGATGTAGGCCGCGGCGTCGGCGCAGAGGGGGCGGGTGAGGTCGGCGATCCGCTCGGCGCGCCAGGGCGCCAGCCGTCCGGCGGCGACCGCGGCGTAGACCTGGGGGAGTCGCCAGGCGCACTCGATGACGCGCCCGACGAAGGCGCGGCCGCCGTGGGCGGAGCGGCCGAGCGCGGAGACCAGCTCCATCAGGTGGTAGTCGCTGACCAGCGGGGCGCCGTCGCCGGCGATGGGGACGCCGGTGTCGATGACGCCGTCGGTGAGGGTGGCGGCGCCCTCGGGGGAGGCGAGGACGTGGCGCTCGGCCCAGGCGACGATCGCGTCCCACTCGGCGACGACGAGCGTCTCGCGGCTGCGGACGCCGCTGCGGATGGTGTGGAGGAGGTCGGCGGGGGTGTGCTCGGGGAAGAGGGCGGTGAGGGTGGCTGAGGTGGTCATGGGGACCAGTTGAGGGGGAGGGGGCGAGGGAGGGGGTGGGAGGTGGGGCGGGCTGTGGAGAGAGGGGGTGGGGAGGGGTGGGTGGGGAGGGAAAGGGGACGTTTCCGGAGATTCAGCGGGCCTCGGACGGCGCTTGTAGGGTGGACTCCGTCATGCGCGGGAGATCCCGACGATGCGCAGATGCGCCGCAGGACCCAGTTGTCTTACGACACTCGAACTCGAGGATCACTTTCATGGACTACAAGGTTGCCGACCTGAGCCTGGCCGAGTTCGGCCGCAAGGAGATCGAGCTCGCCGAGCACGAGATGCCCGGCCTCATGGCGATGCGCGCCCGGTACGGCGCGGACCAGCCCCTCAAGGGCGCCCGGATCGCCGGTTCGCTGCACATGACCATCCAGACCGCCGTCCTGATCGAGACGCTGACCGCCCTCGGCGCCGACGTCCGCTGGGCGACCTGCAACATCTTCTCGACCCAGGACCACGCCGCCGCGGCCGTCGTCGTCGGCAAGGAGGGCACCGTCGAGGCGCCCGCCGGTACGCCGGTCTTCGCCTGGAAGGGCGAGAGCCTCGCGGAGTACTGGGACGAGGCCGAGAAGGTCTTCGACTTCACCGACGCCGACGGCAACAAGGTCGGCCCGAACGTGCTCCTCGACGACGGTGGCGACATCACCATGCTCGTCCACCTGGGCCTCGAGTACGAGAAGGCCGGCGTCGTCCCGGGCCAGGACTCCACCGACAACGAGGAGTTCAAGGAGGTCCTCCGGGTCCTCGCGCGCTCCGTCGCCAACGACCCCACCCGCTGGACGAACATCGCCGCGGGCATCAAGGGCGTCACCGAGGAGACCACGACGGGCGTGCACCGCCTGTACGAGCGCTTCAAGGAGGGCTCGCTGCTCTTCCCGGCGATCAACGTCAACGACTCGGTCACCAAGTCGAAGTTCGACAACAAGTACGGCTGCCGCCACTCGCTCGTCGACGGCATCAACCGCGCCACCGACGTCATGATCGGCGGCAAGATCGCCGTCGTCTGCGGGTACGGCGACGTGGGCAAGGGCTCCGCGGAGTCCCTGCGCGGCCAGGGCGCGCGCGTCATCGTCACCGAGATCGACCCGATCTGCGCGCTGCAGGCCGCGATGGACGGCTACGAGGTCAAGCGCCTCGAGTCCGTCGTCGAGTACGCCGACATCTTCGTCACCACGACCGGCAACTACGACATCATCCGGGTCGAGCACTTCGAGAAGATGAAGAACCAGGCCATCGTGGGCAACATCGGCCACTTCGACAACGAGATCGACATGGCCGGCCTGGCCAAGATCCCGGGCATCGTCAAGGACGAGATCAAGCCCCAGGTCCACCAGTGGATCTTCCCCGACGGTAAGAAGATCATCGTGCTGTCCGAGGGTCGCCTGCTCAACCTCGGCAACGCGACCGGCCACCCGTCGTTCGTCATGTCGAACTCCTTCACCAACCAGGTGCTCGCCCAGATCGAGGTCTTCACCAAGACCGACGAGTACCCGATCGGCGTCTACGTGCTGCCCAAGCACCTCGACGAGGAGGTCGCCCGGCTCCACCTCGACGCCATCGGTGTCGAGCTGACCGAGCTGACCAAGGCCCAGGCGGAGTACATCGGCGTCGACGTCGCCGGTCCGTACAAGCCCGAGCACTACCGCTACTGAGCTGGTCGGCGCGAGCGCGTCTCCGGCGCCGCGGAGCCCCGCACCCCTCGGGGTGCGGGGCTCCGTGCGTCTCACACCTAGGATTGACCGCATGACCCCGTCTGCCAGCGCGCCGTACCCCACCCGGGGCCGCGTCCTCGTCGTGGACGACGACGCCCCGCTGGCGGAGATGCTCGGCATCGTGCTGAGCCAGGAGGGCTTCGAGAGCCGGGTCTGCCCGCGCGGTGACCTGGCGCTGGCGGCGTTCCGCGACTACCGGCCCGACCTGGTGCTGCTCGACCTGATGCTGCCGGGCAAGGACGGCATCGACGTCTGCAAGGAGATCCGCGCCGAGTCCGGCGTACCGATCGTCATGCTGACCGCCAAGGGCGACACGGTCGACGTCGTGGTGGGGCTCGAGTCGGGTGCCGACGACTACGTCGTCAAGCCGTTCAAGCCCAAGGAGCTGGTGGCCCGCATCCGCGCCCGGGTACGGCGGACCGAGTCGGTGCCGCACGAGACCCTGGCGATCCGCGACGTCGAGATCGACGTGGCCGGTCACGCGGTCACCCGCGGCGGCGAGGAGATCTCGCTGACGCCGCTGGAGTTCGACCTGCTGCTGTGCCTGGCCCGCAAGCCGGGGCAGGTGTTCAGCCGGCAGGTGCTGCTCGAGGAGGTCTGGGGCTACCAGCACGCCGCGGACACGCGCCTGGTCAACGTCCACGTGCAGCGGCTGCGGTCCAAGGTGGAGCACGATCCGGAGCATCCCGAGATCGTCCTGACGGTGCGTGGTGTCGGCTACAAGGCCGGCTCCGCCTAGCGGCGCGGCGCGGGTCGGGCGTGCGCTGCTCGACCGGCTGCGGCGGATCTGGGGCTGGCTGGCGCCGCGGCTGCGCCGTGCGCTGACGTTCTGGCGCCGCTCGATCCAGGCGCGGGTCGTGGCGAGCACGCTGGTGCTCTCGGCGGTCGTGATCAGCGGCGTGGGCTGGATCCTGCTGCAGCAGACCCGCGACGGACTGCTGCGCCACCGCTCCGAGGTGGTGCTGGGCGAGGTCGACGCCGAGGTGTCCGACGCCCAGGACCGGCTCGAGGCGGCATCCGGTACCGAGGTCAACGCCGGGCGCCAGCAGCGCGACCTGGTCGACCCGATCATCGAGCGCGGCGTCAGCCGGGGGTACGCCGTCGTGCTCGCCGGTCCCGAGGGCGACGACCCGCCGCTGCGCACGGGCGGCGGCGAGTACACCAGCGGGCTCGACCTGGTCAGCGTTCCGCGCAGCCTCGAGGACCACTTCGACGGCGTCAACCGCCCGACCGCGTGGACCTACACCGACATCGTGCGCCGCCCGCGCGATGCGACCTCGGGCGCCGAGGGACCGACCACGCGGGTGCCCGGGATCATCGTGGGCTCACAGGTCCAGCTGCCCTCGGACGGCAAGACCTACACGCTCTACTTCCTGTTCCCGCTGACCGAGGAGCAGGACACCCTCGGCCTGGTCACCCGGGCGCTGCTCACCGCCGCGGGCCTGCTGCTCGCGCTCGTCGCGGGGCTCACCTGGGTGGTCACCCGCCAGGTCGTCACGCCGGTCCGGATGGCCCGTCAGGTCGCCGAGCGGCTCGCCGCGGGCCGGCTCCAGGAGCGGCTCCAGGTGTCCGGTGAGGACGACATCGCCCGCTTGGCCTACTCGTTCAACCAGATGGCGACCAACCTCCAGCGCCAGATCCGCCAGCTCGAGGAGCTGAGCTGGGTGCAGCGCCGCTTCGTCTCCGACGTCTCCCACGAGCTGCGCACGCCGCTGACCACGGTCCGGATGGCCTCCGACGTGCTCCACGACGCGCGCGAGCAGTTCGACCCCGGTACCGCGCGCGCCGCCGAGCTGCTCCAGGCCGAGCTCGACCGCTTCCAGAACCTGCTCGTCGACCTGCTCGAGATCAGCCGCTTCGACGCCGGTGCCGCGGTGCTGACGCCCGAGAACGTCAACCTCGGCGACGTCGTACGACGCGAGGTGGCTGCCGCCAGCCCGCTGGCCGACCAGCGCGGCATCCGGGTGGTCGTCGAGGAGCCCGACGTGCCGGTCCGCGCCGAGGTCGACGTACGCCGGATCGAGCGGATCGTGCGCAACCTCGTCACCAACGCCATCGACCACGCGCTCGCCGACGACCCGACCGAGGCCGTCATCGTCCGGCTCGCCTCGGACGACGAGGCCGCGGCGATCACCGTCCGCGACCACGGCATCGGGCTCGCGCCCGGCGAGGCCTCGATGGTGTTCAACCGGTTCTGGCGCTCGGACCCGGCCCGCACCCGCACCAGCGGTGGCACCGGCCTCGGCCTGGCGATCGCCCAGGAGGACGCGCACCTGCACGGCGGGTGGCTCCAGGCGTGGGGCCGCACCGGTCAGGGCGCGCAGTTCCGGCTCACCGTGCCGCGCCACAACGGGGGGACGCTGCGGCACAGCCCGCTCCCGCTCATCCCCGACGACGCCGCGTCGAGCGAGGCCGCCGTGGTGGGCCCGGGCACCGTCGTACCGGCGCACGAGGAGGAGCGATGAACCGCCGTCTCCCGCTGACCCTGGCCGCCGCGCTGGCGCTCGCGGTCGCGCTGTCCGGCTGCGTCTCGCTGCCCACCAGCGGACCGGTCGTCGAGAGTGCCGGCACCGACCGCACCAACACCCGCCGGGCCAGCGACATCGACGCGCGTCCGCCCGCCACCGGGGCGACGCGCAGCGAGGTGGTCAACGGCTTCCTCGACGCGATGACGGCGTGGCCGATCCAGACCAGCGTGGCCAAGGAGTACCTCACCGACGAGGCCGCCGCGGGCTGGAACCCCGAGCAGGAGACCATCATCTACAGCGACTCGCTGCCGGTGCGCGAGACCGCGGGCACGGTCGCCGTCCAGCTCACCGCGGCGGATCGTCTCGACCAGATCGGTGCCTGGCGCGGGGCGATCGCCAAGCCCGACCTGACGATGAACCTCCACGTCACCATCGACAAGGGGGAGTACCGGATCGCCGATCCGCCCGATGCGCTCGTCGTACCGGCGTCGTGGTTCCGGCAGCGCTACCGCCAGGTGTCGCTGTTCTACTTCGACCCGTTGGCCCAGATCCTCGTCCCGGAGCCGGTCTTCGTGCCCGAGGGCGACCAGCTCGCGTCGAGCCTGGTCTCGGCGCTGCTGAGCGGACCGCCGCCGCTGGCGCGCGGGATCGTCCGCTCGTTCCTGCCGCCGGGGCTGACCGTCGGCCTCTCCGTTCCCGTCGACGACGAGGGGATCGCCCACGTCGCGCTGGTCGGCGAGGCGCCCAAGGTGACCTCCGAAGAGGCCGAGCTGATGCTCGCCCAGCTCGCCTGGACGCTGCGCCAGGACCCGACCATCTCCGCGCTCCGGGTGACCCTCGACGGGACCGACCTGCCGCTGCCCGGCGGTGCGTCGCAGTACTCCGTCGAGTCGGCCTCCGCGTTCGGCCCGGCCGGACCCGGCTCGGGACACCAGGTCTACGGGATCAGCCGCGGCCGCCTCGTCGCCGGACCCCTGGGCGAGCTCGAGCTCACCACCGGCGTCTTCGGCGCCGAGGACGCCGGAGTCGTCTCGGTCGCGGTCCGCCCCGACGGGGAGCGCGCGGCCGCTGTCGACAGCGACGGGCGCCGGGTCCGGATCGCCACGGTGCGCGCCGACGACGACGTCCCCCCGCGGACCGTGCTCAGCGGCGGGCAGTACGCGCGCCCGACCTGGGACAACGCCGGCCGGCTCTGGGTGCTCGACCGCCGCTCCGGCGACGCGGTCGTGTGGCTCGTCGAGGGCGAGGACGGCGTGGCGCGCCAGGTCGACGTCGACGGGGTGAGCGGTACGCGTGCGCGCTCGCTCGCGGTCAGCCGCGACGGGACGCGCCTGGTCGCGGTGGTCCGCGGCGCCGGTGGCGACCGGGTGGTCGGTGCGCGGGTGGTGATCGGCGGGCGCGGCAAGGTGAGTGCGACGCGGGAGCCGTCCGTCGTACGGCCGCCGGACGGGAACCGGATCACCGACCTCGCCTGGACCAGCCCCATCCAGATCGGCCTGCTGGCGCCCACCTCGCCCGGCGCGCTCTCCGAGGTCGACGTGGTCTCGGCCGACGGCGCGACGGTCGGCGTGGACGCGCTCTCGACCATCGTCACCGGGCGGGTCCTCGGCTTCGCGGCCTCACCGGTCGCGGACGCCCCGATGCTCGCCGTCTACGCCGACCGCTACGTCGACGTGGTCCGCCAGGAGGAGTACGACACCGGGTCACTGCCGCTCACCCAGCTCGACTACGCCGGCTAGCGTCCACAGGCCGCCCGCTCGCCGCTGCTTCTCCACAGGCCGCGCGCTGCCGTTCTGCCCTTCCGGCCGCGGCTGGTGGAGTGGTGGACATGCCCACCTCGTCATCGCTGTCCTCGCTCACCGACGGCTTCGTCGACCTCGTGCTCGGGTCGTGCTGCGTCGGCTGCGAACGGCCGGGGCGGGCGCTGTGCGCGCCGTGCTGGGCGGCGGTCCCGGGCGACGCGGCGTTCCACGGGCCCCGGCCGCCCCCGCCGGGGCTGGTCCCGACCTTCGCGGTGGGCGACTACGACGGCGTGCTCCGGGCGCTGGTGCTGGCGCACAAGGAGCACCGGGTGCTCGCGCTGACCCGGCCGCTGGGGCGGCTGCTCGCGCGGTCGGTGGCGGCGGCGCTCGCGGACCTCGCGGGTCTGGAGGGCCTCGGGGAGCTTGAGGGCCTCGGGGGCGTCGGGGGCCTCGCCCGGGACGGGCCGGTGCTGCTCGTGCCGGTGCCCTCACGGCCGGCGGTCGTGCGCCGGCGGGGGCACGACCCGACGCTGGCGATGACCCGGGTGGCGGCTCGGGTGCTGGAGGCGGGGCTTCCGGCGGGGCCGCGGGTGGGCGTGGCGCGGCTGCTCCGGGTCCGCCGTGGGTCGGGTCTCGTCGACCAGGCCGGGCTCGGCGCGACCGCGCGTGCGGCCAACCTGGCGGGGACGCTCACCGCGCCGGCGCGCGTCGTGCGGAGGGCGGGGGAGCGGTGCCCGCGGGCCCATGTGGTGCTGTGCGACGACGTGCTCACGACGGGGGCGACGCTGCGCGAGGCACAGCGCGCGCTCGAGGTCGTGGGGGTGCCCGTGCTCGGGGCCGCGACGGTTGCCGCGACCCGGCGCAAGGTCGCCGTACCGAACTTCGGGTGAAGGCTTTCTTCGTCACCACCGACGGACTAACGTCTGGTCATGGAGTCCGCCCGGGTCCGTGGTTGCGTCGCCCAGGCCGGGCGCGAGCCCAGTTCCGGGTGGCAAGCCGATGCCAGTCGCAGGCGAAACGGTCCACGTAAGCCGGCCCTCGGGCCGGTGATCACGGTGCGGCTTAGTCGTCAGTCCTGCCTCGGTCCGGACGTCAGATACGTCCGGCTCCGGGAGAAGGTCAGTAGTGGCAACAAGCTGCGGGAGCCTCAGCAGGCGGGTGTGGGGCAGAAGACCAGGTCGGCCGGGCGGACTCCGCTGTCTTGTTGCGGCCGAGCGCGCCTTCGGCGCGGGGGGAGGCAGCAAGCTGCCCCGGGCGCGCCTCTCGGCGCGCTGCCGGCCTCGCGGTTGACGCTCGCTGGGTGCGGGGACCGCTGGCGGCCAGACCTTGTCGGCGCGCCCCACGTGCCTGCCTCTCTCGGCGCGCCCGCGTCCCGCGTCCCCACTTTTCCGCCGGTCGGGAGCACGGCCGGCGTACAGACGTCCCGCCCTGGATGGCGGGAGAACCCATCACACCGAAATTCCTTGGAGGTATCTGATGGACGTCGTGGTCACTGGACGGCACTGCGAGATCTCGGACCGATTCCGGGCGCATGCCGCTGAGAAGCTCACCAAGCTGGAGAAGCACGATCACCGCATCATGCGGGTGCACGTGGAGGTCGATTGCGAATCGAACCCGCGCCAGCACGACCATTCCGTCCATGTGGAGCTGACGGCCTATTCCAAGGGCCCGGTGATCCGCGCGGAGGCTGCGGCCGACGACAAGATGGGGGCGCTCGACCTGGCCCTCGACAAGATGGCCGCCCAGATGCGCAAGGCCGCCGACCGGCGGCGGGTGCACCGTGGCCGGCGGACGCCGGTGTCGGTGGGCAAGGCGCTCTCGGACGTGCAGGTCGAGACCGAGAACGAGTCCGACGACATCGCGATCGAGCGGCAGGTCGGTCCGATCACGGTGACCGGTGACGGGCCGCTCGTGGTCCGCGAGAAGACCCACCCGGCCAACCCGATGACCCTGGACCAGGCGCTCTACGAGATGGAGCTGGTGGGGCACGACTTCTACCTGTACGTCGACAAGGAGAGCGAGCGGCCGGCGGTGGTCTACCGACGCCGGGGGTACGACTACGGGGTCATCTCGCTCGACGTCGGAGGCGCCGAAGGCTGACTCCGCAATGGTCTGGACCGCTGCTCACGCCCAAAGCGTGCCATGATGCCGCTGTGGCGATTGGGACTTCGCCGGAAGCCACAGGGTCGGGGGGCCAGCCTGTGAGCGAGCCGGTACGCGTGGTGGTCGTCGATGACCAGGAGCTCTTTCGGCGTGGGCTGACCATGCTGTTGGGGATCGAGGACGGCATCGACGTCGTCGGCGAGGCCAGCAACGGCATCGACGGGGTCGCGCTCGTGACGAGCTCGGTGCCGGACGTCGTCCTGCTCGACGTACGGATGCCGAAGCAGTCGGGCATCGAGGCGTGCGTCGCGATCAAGGAGGCGGTCCCGATGACGAAGATCATCATGCTGACCGTCTCCGACGACGAGGCCGACCTCTACGAAGCGGTCAAGAGCGGCGCCTCGGGCTACCTCCTCAAGGACTCGTCCATCGAGGAGGTAGCCCAGGGCATCCGCGTGGTCGCCGATGGGCAGTCGCTGATCAGCCCGTCGATGGCGGCCAAGCTGATCGACGAGTTCAAGACCATGTCCAAGCCCGACCGGGCCACCGGGCCCGCGCTCAAGCTGACCGAGCGCGAGCTCGAGGTGCTGCGGTTCGTCGCGCGGGGGCTGAGCAACCGCGATGTCGCGGCCCAGCTCGCGATCAGCGAGAACACGGTCAAGAACCACGTGCGCAACATCCTGGAGAAGCTTCAGCTGCACTCGCGCATGGAGGCCGTCATGTACGCCGTGCGCGCCAAGCTGGTCGAGCTCGACTGAGTCCGTCCGCGCCCGGGGGGTGGCCTTGCCTGGCCGTCTCGGGTGTCGGCGGGCGCATCTAGGGTGGGCGCGTGCCCACCACGCAGACCCTGACGCTCGCGCAGGCCCGCCGGATCGCGTTGGCCGCGCAGGGCTTCCTGGACCCGCCGCACGCCGTACCGACGCTGCGGACCTTCGACCGCACGCTCGCGCGGACCGGGGTGCTGCAGGTCGACAGCGTCAACGTGCTGCAGCGGGCGCACTACATGCCGCTCTACTCGCGGATGGGTGCCTACGACGTCGATCTGCTCCGGCGCGCGGGGCACGGCAGCAAGGGCCGGCGGGTGGTGGAGTACTGGGCGCACGTGCAGGCCTACATGCCGGTCGAGCTGTGGCCGGCGATGAGGCACCGGATGGACGACTACCGCGCGCGGCGCGGCAAGTGGTTCACGGTCGCCGAGGACGACGCCCTCGAGACGGCGCTGCTGGCCGAGATCGCCGAGCGCGGGGCGAGCACGGCGCGCGAGCTCGATGACGGCCTGCCGCGCAAGAAGGACCACTGGGGCTGGAACTGGTCGCGCACCCGGCGGATGCTCGACTACCTCTACATGACCGGTGCGCTGGCGATCGCGGGGCGCAACAGCCAGTTCGAGATCCGGTACGACGTACCGGAGCGGGTGCTGCCGGCCGTGGTGCTGGAGCAGCCGGCACTGAGCACGGCCGACGCCCACATCGAGCTGGTACGACGGGCCGCGCGCTCCCACGGCGTCGGGACGGCCCAGGACCTGGCCGACTACTACCGGATCCGGGTCGGCGACGCCCGCCCGGCGATCGAGGCGCTGGTCGCGGCCGGCGAGCTCGAGC
This sequence comes from Pimelobacter simplex, assembly GCF_024662235.1. GTDB lineage: Bacteria > Actinomycetota > Actinomycetes > Propionibacteriales > Nocardioidaceae > Nocardioides. Next base: position 3,388,274 of record NZ_CP096276.1, on the reverse strand, counting down.
CGGTCCAGGTGGCGGGGTGGCAGCGCCCGGCGTACCTGCACCGGGAGGCGCGGGTGCCGCGGCGGGTGCGGGCGCGGACACTGCTGAGCCCGTTCGACCCGGTGGTGTGGGAGCGGGCGCGGGCGGAGGCGCTGTTCGGGTTCTTCTACCGCATCGAGATCTACACGCCGGCGCACCAGCGGGTGCACGGGTACTACGTGCTGCCGTTCCTGCTGGGTGACCGGATCGTGGGGCGGGTCGACCTCAAGGCCGATCGCGCGACCGGCCGGCTGCTCGTGCAGTCGGCGTGGGCCGAGCCGCACGCGCCGGCCGAGACCGCTGCCGAGCTGGCGGCCGAGCTCGACCGGCTCGCCGGGTGGCTGGGCCTGGGCGAGATCGTGGTGGCCCCGCGCGGTGACCTGGCGCCGGCCCTCGCGGCGGAGGTCCGGGGCCAGGCCGCCTAGACAGGCCAGTGAGTCAGGCCGAGGCGACCGGCAGCGCCGCCACGACCGGGTGGTCGTGCGCGAGCGCCCCGAGCGCGGCGGCTCCGCCGGGCGAGCCGAGGTCGTCGAAGAAGCCGGTGTTGACGGCGAGGAAGTCTTCCTGGCCGGTGGGCAGGTCGTCCTCGTAGTAGATGGCCTCGACGGGGCAGACGGGTTCGCAGGCGCCGCAGTCGACGCACTCCTCGGGGTGGACGTAGAGCATCCGGGCGCCCTCGTAGATGCAGTCGACGGGGCACTCCTCGACGCAGGCGCGGTCCTTGACGTCCACGCAGGACGACGAGATCACGTAGGTCATGCGCGCGGCGCCTTGAGCCGGTAGACGTCGAAGACGTAGTCGGGGCAGACCATCTGGCAGGCGGTGCAGCCGGTGCAGCCCTCGTGCAGGAGGGGGTAGCGGTAGCCCATCTCGTTGACGTCGGTGGACATCTCCAGCACCGACGGCGGGCAGGCGGCGATGCACAGCTCGCAGCCCTTGCAGCGGTCGGCGTCGATGACGAGGGTGCCGCGGCTGACGCGGCCGTTCGGGGTGTCGGTGGTGGCCATCAGGCCTCTCCTTCGGGACGGACGAGGTTGCCGACGGTGAGCAGGTCCTCGACGGTGACGTCGAGGGCGTCGCCCTCGCTGTCGGGGAGGACGCCGCGGTCGCGGAGCACGCGGACCGCGTGCTCGCCGGTACCGACGACGTGACGGACGGTGGCCGTGACCGCGGCCGCGGGGGTGTCGTCGCGGAAGGCCTCGTACTCGGCGCGGAAGAGGCTGCGCTCCTGCTCGAGGTCGTCCTCCATCGACAGCCGCGAGGCGACCCGGACCAGACCGTTGAAGGTACGCAGCAGCGAGCGCAGGTGCGGGCCGCCGGCGGCGCGGGCGATCACCCGGCGGAAGCGCTGGGCCTGCTTCTCGAACTCGTCGACCGAACCGGCCGCGAGCGCGGCCTCGGCGGCCTCGGTGAGCTCGGCCCAGACCTCGGGGTCGCGCCGGGAGACGACGGTACGGGCGGGGAGCGCGGAGAGGAGGGCGTAGAGCGTGAACCCCTCGCGTACGTCGGCCACGCCGATCTCGGCGATGAACGCGCCGCGGTGGTAGGGCATCTCGACCAGGCCGTCGCGCTCGAGCTGGATGAGCGCCTCGCGGATGGGGGAGCGGCTCACGCCCAGGCTCCTGCCGAGGGCGTCGAGGTCGATCCGGTCACCGGCGGCGAGCTCGCCGCTGATGATCCGCTGGACGACCACGTCCGCGACGGCCTGGCTCGTGTTGGCCCGCTCAAGCATGCCCTGCCTCCTGGGTCTGGGGTTCCGGGGTCTTCAGCTCGCCGATCGGGTAGACCGGCTCCATCGAGGAGCCCTGGTAGTCGGCGCCCTCCGCGGCCGGGACGAACCAGCCGGTCGGGCACATGGTGAGGATCTCCACGAGGGAGAGCCCGTTGCCGTCCAGCTGGGACTGGACGGCACGCTTGATCATCCGCTTGGTCTTGGCGACCGCGGCGGGGGTGGACACGGCGCCGCGGGCGACGTACCCGCTGCCCTGGAGCGAGGCGACCATGTCGGAGATGGGGATGGGGTAGCCGTGCTGCTCGGCGTTGCGTCCCTCGAGGCTGGTCTTGGTCCGCTGGCCGAGCACCGTGGTCGCGGTCTGTTGGCCGCCGGTGTCGCCGAAGACGCCGTTGTTGAGCAGGATGCAGGTGATGTTCTCGCCGCGGGCCGCCGAGTGGAGGATCTCCTGGAGGCCCTCGTTGACCATGTCACCGTCCCCCTGCAGGGTGAAGACCACCGAATCGGGTCGCATCCGCTTGATCCCGGTGGCACAGGACGGGGCGCGGCCGTGCAGGCATTGTAGGACGTCGATATCCATGATCCGGACGAAGCTGCCGTAGCAGCCGTGTCCCACGACGCCGATCGAGCGGTGCACGACGTCGAGCTCCTGCAGGGTCTCCAGGAGCAGCCGCAGCGCGACCGGTTCGCCGCACCCGGGGCACAGCGAGTGCTCGCCGAGGATGAGGGACGGCGCACCGGCGGCCGCCTTCGAGGCCGGCGGCGGGGGAGCGGTGCGGGTGTCGATGGTGATGTCGGTCGTGGCCATGGTCAGCTCCTCGCGGTCGGTACGGCGGCAGCGGGCTCGGCGTGCTCGGCGAGGATCCGCTCCCGGATCACGGGCGCGTCGAGCAGCGGCCCGAAGGCCAGCCCGGACTCGTCGATGCTGACCCCGCCGATGAACCGGATGACGTCGCGGTCGTGCGCCCACTGGCGTACGTCGTCGATCATCTGCCCGGCGTTGAGCTCGAAGACGAGGACCCGCTTCACGCCGCGGGTCGCCTCGGCCAGGGCGGCACCGGGGAAGGGCCAGAGGGTGATCGGGCGGAAGAGGCCGACGCGGTGGCCTTCCTCGCGGAGCTCCTCGACGACGTACTCGGCGAACTTGGCGGCCGAGCCGAAGGCGACGACGAGGGTCTCGGCGTCGTCGGCGTGGACGCTCTCGTGGCGGGCCTCGACCTGCTCGATGTCGGCGAACTTCGCGGCGACCCGGCGCCACTGGCCGTCCGGGCCGGGGCCGGGGTCGTTCTTCTTGCCCATCGCGAAGGTCCAGACCTGGCGCGAGCCGCCGGTGCCGCTGGCGGAGCCGTCGAGGGCCCAGTCCTTGGCGGGCAGCTCGGGGAGGTCGAGGGGAGCGACGTCGACGCCGACGAGGGTCTTGGCGAGCAGGTCGTCGCCGTAGAGGATCACCGGGGCGCGGTGCTTGTCGGCGAGGTGGAAGAGCACCTGGGTGTGCTCGACGGCCTCGGTGATGTCCTTGGGGGCGAGCGTGATGGTGCGGTAGTCGCCCCAGCCGCCGCCGCGGGTGCACTGGTAGTAGTCCTGCTGGTTGCGCGCCATGTTGAACACGACGAGGGGCGTCTCGTTGAGGGCCGCCTCGGCGATGGTCTCCTGCATGAGGGCGATGCCCTGGCCGCAGGACCCGGTCGCCGCGCGGAAGCCGGCGGCCGAGGCGCCGAGGGCCATGTTGGCGCCCTCGATCTCGCTCTCGGCGTTGATGCAGACCCCGCCGGAGTCGGCCATCTCGCGCGACATCGCCTCCAGGAGAGGGGTGAACGGCGACATGGGGTAGCCGGCGAAGAACTTGCAGTCGGCGGCGAGGGCGGCGCGGGTGATGGCGACGCTGCCCTGCAGCAGCTCGAGGGTCACGAGAGGGCTCCTGCGGCGGTGGGGATCGTGGGGATCGGGGTGCCGGCGACGTGGGCCGCGCCGGCCTCGAGGGCGCGGGCGTTGCCCTCGGCGTGCTGGCGGCGGTACGGCGGCAGCAGGGCGGTCATCGTGGCGACGAGCTCGTCGTGCCCGGCCACGCCGGTCAGCGCGCAGTAGGCGCCGAGCATGACGAAGCCGCCGGCCTGGGCGGCGCCGGCCTCGCGGGCCAGCGCGGTCGCGGGGACCCGGACGACGGGGTCGCGGTCGGCGAGGAAGTCGTCGGGGGCGACCGAGGAGTTCACCAGGCTCAGCCCGCCGGGGGCGAGCCGGGCGAGAGTGTTCTCGCTGAACCGGTCGTGCATGAGGATCGCGGTGTCGGCGCGGGGCACGATCGGCAGCGCCCGCAGGGGAGCATCGCCGACCACGACCGTGGCCTGGGTGGGGCCGCCGCGCATCTCGCCGCCGTACTCGGCGCCGAGCATGGCGTAGCGGCCCTGCTCGGTCAGCGCCTGGGCGAGCGTCTTGGCCAGGAGCTGGATGCCCTGGCCGCCGATGCCCGAGACCATCAGGGCGTGCTCGCGGCCGCGGGTGGTGCTCGTGCTCGTGGGGCTCATGGTCGTGCCTCACCTCCTACTTTGAATTTAATATGCAGACGGATGGACAGCAACGTGACGCGGGTCACCCGACGGCCAGCCCGAGCGCGCGCTCGTACGCCGTCTGCAGCGGGCGGTGACCGTCCTCGACCTCGGCGACGACGCGGCCGCGGACGAGCACGTAGCCGCGGTCGACGACATCGCGCAGGCCGACCAGGTCGGGGGCGGCCACGAGGACCGCGAGCCCGTCGTCGGCGAGCGTGCGCACGGTGGTGGCGAGCTGCTGGACGATGAGCGGCGCGAGACCGGTGACGAGCTCGTCGAGCAGCAGTGCCCGGGGGCTGCCCATGAGGGCGCGGGCCACGGCGAGCATCTGCTGCTCGCCGCCGCTGAGCACCCCGGCCAGGCTGCCGCGGCGCTCGCCGAGGATCGGGAAGCGCTCCTCGGCGGCGGCGACCGAGCGGGCCGGGAGGCGGAGCTGGTCGGCGCCGATGAGCAGGTTCTCGCGCACGGTGAGCCGGGAGAAGAGCTGGCGGCCCTGGGGGACAAGCGCCAACCCGCCCCGGGTACGCCGCCCGGGGGACCACCCGTCGACCCGCTCGCCGTCGAGCCGCACCCGCCCGGTCGAGCGGACCGTGCCGCAGGCGGCGAGCACGGCGCTGCTCTTGCCGGCCCCGTTGGGCCCGACGAGCGCGGTGACCCGGCCGGCGGGGACGGAGAGGGCGATGTCGTCGACGGCGAGGGCGCCGCCGTACCGGACGGAGAGGCCGGCGATCTCGAGCGCGGTCACGACGCGACCTCCTCGGAGGCGGTGCCGAAGTAGACGCGCTGCATCTCCGGGCTGGCCAGGCAGGCGGCGGGGCTGCCCTCGAAGGCGACCCGGCCGCGCTCCATGAGCATCACCCGGTCGGCGAGCGTGGTCACCAGGTCGACGTTGTGGTCGACCAGGATCACGCCGTGCCCGGCGCCGCGGAGCACCTCGATCACCCGGGTGATGCCGGCGACGCCGTGGGCGTCCGCGCCGGCGAAGGGCTCGTCGAGGAGCAGCACGCAGGGCTCGGCGCCGAGCGCCCGGCCGACCTCGACGAGGCGCTGCTCGCCGAGGGTGAGGTCGCGGGCGTGCCGGTCCAGGCCGGCCAGGCCGACCTCGGCGCCGAGGCGCTCGGCCAGCGCCCGGTCGGCGGGGGCGTGCGGGCGCAGGATGCCGCGGACCAGTCCGGCCAGGAGCCGGCCGAGGCCGCGGTGCCGGGCGGCGTAGGCGCCGAGCAGCAGGTTGTCGGCGACGCTGAGGTCGAGCGCGAGCTGGGGGTGCTGGAAGGTGCGGGCCAGGCCCTGGGCGGCGCGGTGGGCGGCGCCGCCGCGCAGCGGGCTCCCGGTCAGGAGGAGCTCGCCGGTATCGGCGTCCTGGGCGCCGGTGACCAGGTCGACCAGGGTGGTCTTGCCGGCTCCGTTGGGCCCGATCAGGCCGAGCACCTCGCCGGCGTGGAGCGTGAACGACACGTCGCTCACGGCGTGCACGCCGCCGTAGCTCTTGCGCAGGCCGCTGCCGGAGAGCAGCAGGTCGGCGGTGGTCATGTGCGGACACCTCGCTTGGTGAGGGTGGTGAGGAGGGAGGTCCCGCCGCGGCTCGCGGTGCCGGCGAAGCCGAGCACGCCGCGCGGGAAGAGGACGAGGATGACGAGCACGCTCAGCGAGACCAGGAGGGTCCCGCTGGAGGCCAGCGAGTCGACGTTGAGCGTGAGGTGGACGACGATCGCCGCGCCGAGCACCGCGCCCCACGGGCTGCCGATGCCGCCGATGAGCGGCATGAAGACGGCCAGGAAGATCACGTTGACGCTGAAGGTCTCGGGGTTGACCGCGCCGACGTACGTCGTGAAGAGCGCGCCGCCCAGCGAGGCGATCGCCGCGCCGGCGCCGAGCGCCACGAGGTTGAGCAGCGAGACCGAGACACCGGCGGTGTCGACCGCGATCGGCACCTCCCGCGAGGCCCGGATGACCACGCCCCACGGGCTGCGGCGCAGCCGGTCGAGGGCGAGCGCGAGCACGGCGGTCAGCGCGACCGCGAGGAGCACGGTCTGCTGCGGGGTGGGCTCCCAGCCGCCGAAGGTCAGCAGGGGGAGGCCGATGATGCCGCTGGGCCCGCCGGTGATGCCGAGGTTGCCGAGCAGCTGGATGAAGGCCTCCGCGAAGAGCAGCGTCACCGCGCCCAGGTAGAAGCCGGACAGCCGCATCGTCGCCGCACCGAGGACGACGGCGATGATCGCGGCGACCGGGGGTGCCACGAGCATGCCGAGCCACAGCGGCCAGCCGGCGTGCGACGTACCGATGGCGACGGCGTAGGCGCCGGTGGCGGCGTAGGCGCTGTAGGACAGCGAGAGCGAGCCGGCCAGCACGAACGGCACGTACATGCCGAGCGCGACGAGCGCGTAGGTCAGCATCGTGACGAGCAGGCTGCTGCGGTAGAGGTCGTCGCCGGCCCACACCACCAGGAGCACGAGGCCGAGCACGCCGGCGGCGTTCTGCACCCGGGCGCTCACACGCGCACCCGCGGGGCGAAGACACCTTCGGGGCGGAAGGCGAAGAAGAGCATGGCGACGACGACGAGGCCGTAGGCGAGCACGTCACCTCCGAAGTAGAAGGGGATGAAGACGTTGGCCAGGGCGAGCAGCGCACCGCCGAGCAGCGGCGCCCAGACGGTGCCGGTGCCGCCGATGACCAGCGCCAAGAAGCCGGTGATCGTCCAGTGCAGGGCGTTGTCGGGGCTGACGCCGCTGCGCCCGGCGAACGTGATCCCGGCGAGAGCCGCGATCAGGCCGGCGGCCGCGAACGACAGCAGCCGGGCGGTGTTGATCGGCAGCCCGAGCACCCGGGCGGCATCGGTGTCGTTGCCGATCGCCCGGGTCAGCCGGCCGAGCCGGGTGCGCTGGAGCGCGAGGTAGGACAGCGTGAAGAGCGCGGCCGTGATCACCACGATCGGTACGACGGTCGAGCCGACCCGCGCCGAGCCGACGCTGAACGGCGCGGTCGACCAGAACGGCTGGCCCGGCCGCGCCTCGTGGCCCAGGAAGAGCCCGGCGAGCTGGATGATCGCGAACAGGCTGGCGCCGACCGCGACGAGGGCGGACAGCTCGCCCTCGCCGCGGGCCTGCACCGGGCGGACCACCGCCAGCTCCATGACCACCGCGATCGCGATCGCGCCGAGCACCCCGACCACGCCGGCCAGGGGCCGGCTCAGGCCGTGCTCGGTGACCAGCCAGCTGCCGGTGAAGGCGGCGGCCATGGCGATCGCGCCGATGCCGAAGTTGAAGAACCCGGCACCGGTCAGGTTGAAGTAGAACGCCAGGCCGAGAAGGGCGAAGAAGCACCCGTTCTCGACCACGGCGATCCACAGCTGCGGGTTGGTCATGCCGCGCAGTCCGGCTCGTAGCCCGACCAGGGGCCGGAGACCGTGTTGTCCTTGTCCCACTCGACGAGGACCAGGCCGCAGATGCCGTCGGCGCCGAGGTGCTTGTCCGGTCCGAACGACAGCGTGAAGCCCGGGTAGCCCGAGCTCGCCTCGAACGCGCTGACCTTCTGGATGGCGTCGTTGAGCTTCTCGCCGTCGGTGGTGCCGGACTCCTCGATCGCGTGCTTGAGGATCTGCACGGCGTCGTAGGACTGGGTCCAGAAGTTGTTGACCTGGAAGTCCGCGCCCTCGGTCTCGGCGAAGAACTTCGCGACCTCGACGGTCTTGGTGTTGGTGTCGGTGGTGCCGGCCAGGCCGACCAGTCCCTCCAGGGCACCGGGCTGGGCCTGCTTCCAGGCCGAGGGCAGCGAGCTCAGCAGCAGCTCGGTGAACCGCGGGACGCCGGGCAGCTGCTGGTGCAGCGTGTTCTGGGCGAGGACGTCGAAGTTGGCGTTCTGGGTCGCGACCAGGACGGCGTCCGGGCCGGCGTTCTTGATCTTGGCGACCTCGGCACTGAGGTCGGTGGCGTCGATCGCGCCGTTGACGACGTCGAGGTCGACGCAGTCGAGGCTGTCGATGAGGCCCTTGTTGAACTGCACCTGCGAGGGCGAGCTGTCCTGGAGGAAGGCGACCTTCTTGGCGCCGAGCGAGTCGAACGCGGCGCAGTAGACCGTCGCCCAGTCCGAGGTCGGCGTACCGAGCTGGTAGAGGTAGGTGTTGCCCGGCGGCTCGGTGACCTGCGGGTTGGCCGCGACCGGCATGAACACCGGGATCTTGGTCCGCTCGATGAGCGACTTGGCCTGGAGCACGCCGGCGCTGCTGGTGAGCATGAGCAGCGCGTCGGCACCCTGGCTGACGAGCTTCTGGATGACCGTGGGGGTCTTGGTCGGGTCGCTCTCGTCGTTGCCCTGCACGACCTTGACCTTCTTGCCGTCGATCCCGCCGTCGGCGTTGACCTGGTCGATGGTCTCCTTCGTCGCCGTGCACGCGGGGGTCGCGTAGCCGGCGCCCGGACCGGTGGTGTCGCAGACCAGCCCGATCACCACCACCGTGTCGCCGCTGTCGTCGTCGCCCGAGGAGCCGCATCCGGTGAGCGCCGTGCCGACGGTGAGCGTCAGCAGTCCGGCGATCGTCGCCCTGAATCGGGTCACAGTGCCTCCATGAATTTCAGATCTTGAACAATGTATTCAAAATGCAGTGGGCGTGATTAGATCACCGTGACCTGGGTTACACAAGCCCCCGGGCGGTGCCCGGGAGGAAGGAGCGATCCCTTGCAGGCAGTCGTCGTGAAGCCCGGCTTCGTCGTGGACGTCGCCGAGGTGCCCGAGCCCCCGTGCGGCCCCCAGGACGTCGTCATCGCCGTGCGCCGGGTGCAGCTGAGCGTCACCGAGTGCATGCTCATGGCCGGTGCGGACGTCGCGCTCGGCGACCAGCTCGCGCGGCGCCTGGCGGACGGGCCGCTGCAGTTCGGCGGGCACGAGTTCGCCGGCGAGGTCCTCGCCCTCGGTACGGCGGTCGACCCCGCCGTGAGTGGGCTGCGGGTCGGGCAGCGGGTGACCGCGGTCGAGACGCTGCCGTGCCGGACCTGCGCGGCCTGCCGCCGCGGCTGGGCGAGCGCCTGCGTCGCGCCGGCCATCATCGGGTTCACCCGGCCGGGCGCGCTGGCCGAGCGGGTCGTCGTCCCGTCCTCGGCGGTGGTGCCGGTGCCCGAGGGGGTCTCGCTCTCGGCGGCCGCCGCGATCCAGCCGCTGGCGGGCGCGGTGCACGCGCACGCCGCGCTCGGCGTACGGCCGGGGGAGTCGGTGCTCGTCCTCGGCGGCGGCGTGATGGGACTCCTCGGGGTCGCGGTCGCCCGGCACGGCAACGCCGGCCTGGTCGCGCTCTCGACGCGCAGCCCGCGCAAGCTCGAGCTCGGCCGCCGCTTCGGCGCCGACGCGCTCATCGACGCGGGGACCGACGTGCTGGCCACCGCGCTCGAGCTCACCGACGGGATCGGCTTCGACGTCGTCGTGGAGACGGCGGGCGGCAGCGCCGACCTCGGCCTCGCCGGGCTGAGCACGATCGAGCTCGCCGCCCAGGCCGTCCGCCGCGGCGGCCGGATCGCCATGGTCTCGGTGCTCGACGCGCACGCGCCCCTGCCCACCGGCCTGCTGCGCAGCAAGTCGGTCACGCTGGTGCACCCCCGCTCGGGCGCGGGCGACTACGCCAGTGCGGCGAGCGTCTTCGAGCACTCCTTCGGACTCGTCCAGCGGAACCTGGTCGACCCCGACGCCCTGCTGACGCATACCGTCCAGGGACTGGGGGCGATCCACGAGGCGATGGACATCACCCAGCACAAGAGCCGGTACGGCGCGATCAACCCCGCACAGATGGAGCTGTCGTGAGTCTCGACCTCGGAACCACCGTCGCCGGCCTCGGCCGGGTCCGTCCCGACGCCCTCGCCGCCACCCTCGGCGCGCAGCAGGTGCGCTTCGGCGAGCTCGACCAGGCCGGCAACCGCACGGCCCGCGCCTTCGCGGCGCTCGGCATCGGCGCCGGCGACACCGTCGCCTGGTGGGGCTCGCCGTCGCTGCGCGCGCTCGACGGCTTCCTCGGCGCCGGACGCCTCGGTGCGATCTTCGCGCCGCTCAACCCCGCGCTGCCGGCGGCCGAGCTGGCCGGCGTCCTCGACTACGTCGCGCCCCGGCTGCTCGTCACCGACCTCGACCACCTCGACGAGGCCGAGCACCTGGCCCGTCAGCGCGAGCTGCCGCTCGCCGTCTTCGACGCCGACGGTCTGGTCCCGGGCGCGGACCTGGACGCGCTGTGCGCCCGGCTCTCCGGAGACCCCCTCGGTACGGCGATCGACGACCGCGCGCCGCACATCCTCTACCTGACCAGCGGCAGCACCGGCCGGCCCAAGGGCGCGCTCGTCAGCCACCGGGCGAGCTGGCTGCGCTCGGCCGCGGGTGGCGGCACCTTCGGCCAGGCGATGCGCGGGCGCAACGGCCTGGTCACGGCGTTCCCGCTGTTCCACTACGGCGGTTGGCACTACGTGATGGAGGCCTGGCAGAACGGCCGGGCGATCCACCTCGTGCACCGCGCCGACCCCGCCGAGCTGCTGAGCGCCGTGGAGCGGTGGCGGGCGTCGGCGTTCTACGCGATCCCGGCCGTGTGGGAGCGGGTGCTCGACGCGACGGACGTCGCCGCCGACCTCAGCTCGCTGCACCACGCCGACACCGGCACCTCGCGGATCTCCGAGACGCTGCTGGAGCGGATCAAGACCCGCGTGCCGCAGGCGACGACGACCGTCCTCTACGGGACGACGGAGGCCGGCTCGATGGCGCGCCTGCACGACGCGCACGCCCACCTCGGCACCCGCTCCGGCAGCGTCGGGCTCGCGACACCGCCGTCCCTGCTGTGGATCGGCGACGAGGACGAGATCTGCGTGGCCTCGCCGACGCTGATGAACGGCTACCTCGACCGGCCCGAGGAGACCGCCGCCGCGCTGCGCGACGGCGCCTACCGCTCGGGCGACGTCGGGCACCTCGACGAGGACGGCTACCTGTACATCACCGGCCGGGTCAGCGAGCTGATCCGCAGCGGCGGCGAGACCGTGTGGCCGACCGAGGTCGAGGCCGCGCTGCGGGGCCTGCCGGGGGCCGAGGACTTCGCGGTCGTCGGTGTGCCGGACGAGCGGTGGGGCGAGATCGTCTGCCTGGCGGTGCGCTCGTCGGCCGCCGTACCGATGCCCGACGTGGACGCCGTCCGGCAGCTCCTCGACGGACGCCTGGCCCGGCACAAGCACCCGCGGATGGTCGTCGGCGTCGACGCGATCCCGCGGACGCTGGCCACCGGCCAGGTCCAGCGCCGGGTGCTCGCCGCCCAGATCGGGACGCACCGGTGAGGGCTGCGCTCGTCACCGGGCCCGGTCGGCTGGAGGTCGTGGAGGTTCCCGCCCCGGTGCCGGGGCCGGGCGAGGTGCTCATCCGTACCGAGGTGGCCGCGATCTGCGGCTCCGACCTGCACCTGGCCGCCGAGGGTGGCAACGGCATCCCCGGCAACCCCGGCCACGAGGCCGTCGGCGTCGTGGTCGAGAGCCGCACGCCCGCGCTGGCGGTGGGCACGCGCGTGCTCTGCACACCGCCCGCCGCGGTCTCGGCGTGCTTCGCCGACCTCCAGGTGCTGCCGCCCTCGGCCGTCGTCCCGCTGCCCGCGGACCTGCCGGCCGAGCGGCTCGTGCTGGCCCAGCAGCTCGGCACGGCGATCTTCGCGATGAAGCGCTTCTGGCCCGCGGTGCGGCTGCCGGCGACCGCCGAGCCGCGCGCGGCCGCCGTGGTCGGGACCGGGCCCGCGGGGCTGGCGTTCGTGCAGCTGCTGCGGCGCGCGGGGTTCGCACAGATCATCGTGAGCGACCTGTCCGCGGCGCGCCTGGCCACCGCGACGTCGTACGGCGCGACGGCGGTGGTGCACGCGCCCGGCGAGGACGTCGTCGCGGTGGTCGACGAGCTCACCGGCGGCGCCGGCGTCGAGCTCGCGATCGAGGCAGCCGGCACCGACGCGACCCGGCACCAGGTGATGCGGATGGTCCGCGACGAGGGCCGGATCGGGCTGTTCGGGCTCTACGCCGACGACGAGCTCGAGAGCTGGCCCATGAAGACGGTGTTCCGCAAGCGCGCCACCATCGACATGACCTGGAACGCCCAGCTCGAGGACGGGCTCACGTCGTTCGCCGATGCCGTCGACATCGTCGCCGCGGCCGGCACCGACGCCCCGACGATGATCACGCACACCTTCGGGATCGAGGACGTGGCCGAGGCGTTCGCCCTCGCCGGCGACCCGTCGCGGGGCGCCGGCAAGGTGGCGATCGGGTTCTGAGTGTGCTCCCTGGGGCACTGGGTCCCCCGGGGGCCCGCGCCCGGCCCCTGCCGCTGTAACACGCTGTCCACGTTGCTGGTCGGCGGTTGTCGTCGCGACACGCCGACCGCAACGGCGTGGAAGCAACGACAAGCGGCGCGAAGGCAGGTGGACAGCGTGTTACCCCACGATCGGCCGGGCGCGGCCCCACGACGGGCCGGGCCTCAGCCGTAGAGCCGCTCCAGGACGTCGGCGTACTTGGCGTGGACGACGCGGCGCTTGAGCTTGAGCGTCGGGGTGAGCTCCTCGGACTCGGCGGTCCACTCGACCGGCAGCAGCTCCCAGGCCTTGACCTGCTCGGGACGCGAGAGCCGCTCGTTGGCGGCGTCGACGGCCTGCTGGGCCACCGCCTGGATAGCGGGGTGCTCGGCGAGCTCGGCCAGCGACGTACCGGCGGGGATGCCGAGCTGGGCGCCGACCAGCGGCGCGATCTCGGCGTCGAGCGTGAGCACCGCGACGACATAGGGGCGGCCCTCGCCGAAGACCAGCGCGTGGCCCACGACCGGGCTCTCCTTGAGGTAGTTCTCGATGTTGGAGGGCGCGATGTTCTTGCCGGAGGAGGTCACGATGATCTCCTTCTTGCGGTCGACGACCTTGAGGAAGCCGTCGGCGTCGAGCTCGCCGATGTCACCGGTGTGCACCCAGCCGTCGGCGTCGATGAGCGCGGCGGTGGCGTCGTCCTGCTTGTAGTAGCCCTTCGAGGCGACCGGGCCGCGGGCGAGGATCTCGTTGTCCTCGCCGAGCGTGATCTCGATGCCGGGCAGCGCACGGCCGACGGTGCCGAGGCGGAAGTCGTCGGGGCCGCAGGCGGTCACGGCGGCGCAGGTCTCGGTCATGCCGTAGACGTCGTAGATGCGCAGGCCGAGCCCGGCGAAGAAGCGCGCGACCTCCAGTGGCATCGGGGCGGCCGCGGACGCGGCCCACTCGCAGCGGTCGAGACCGAGCAGCGCGCGCAGGAAGGCGAGCAGGCCGGCATCGGCCGCCTGGAAGCGGGCCTCCAGCTCGGGGGAGACGGTGTGGCCGGTCTGCTGGGCCTCGACGTACTCCAGGCCGATCGCGAGCGCGGCCTCGACCTGTGCCTTCTTGTCCGGGTCGGTCTCGGCGGCGAGCTTGGCGGAGATGCCGGTCTTGATCTTCTCCCAGACGCGCGGGACGCCGAAGAAGCGCGTCGGGTGCACCTCGCCGAGCGCGCCGAGGAGCAGCGCGGGATCGGCGATGAGGTGGATGTGCGCGCCGTTGACCTGGGGGATGTACATGCCCAGCGTGCGCTCGGCGATGTGCGCGAACGGCAGGTACGAGATGAAGTCGTTGTGCTGCGTGGGCGCGGCCGTGCGCAGCGAGCACGCGCACTCGTAGAGCACCGCGTGGTGGGTGAGCACGACGCCCTTGGGATTGCCGGTCGTGCCCGACGTGTAGAGGATCGTCAGCGCGTCGTCGGGCGCGATCGCGGCGATCCGCGCGTCCAGGTCGGCGGCGTGGTCCGCGCGCCAGGCCGCACCCTCGGCGACGAAGTCGTCCCAGCGCACGAAGCGGTCGTCGCCGGCGGGTGCCTCGGCGTCGACGAGGACGACGCGGCGGACCGACGTGCTCTCGGACAGCGCGCGCTCCCAGCGGGCCAGGTGGTCGGCGCTCTCCAGGACGACGACCGCCGGCTCGGCGTGCCCGGCGACGAACGAGACCTGCTCGGGGGAGAGCGTGTTGTAGACCGACATCGAGACCGCGCCGGCGTGCACCGCGCCGAGGTCGGCGACGACGTGCTCGATCCGGTTGCTCGCCATGAGCGCCACCCGGTCGCCGGCCGCGACGCCCGAGGCGGCCAGCGCGCCGGCCACGTCGAGCGCGCGCTCGCGCAGCTCGGTCCAGCCGATGGTGCGCCAGCCGGCCCCATATCCGGCGGACATGTCGATGCCGACCTTGTCGGAGTACGCCGGGCGGTCGCCCTCGGCGTCGGCGGTGCGGGCCAGGGCGATCGGCAGGGTGAGGCCGGCGATCTCCTGCTCGATCTCGGCGCGGATCGTCAGGGTGTCGGTGCTCATCGGGTTCCTCTCGGTGTGCGGGTGGGGGACTACTGCTGGGGTACGTGCGCGGAGCCGCGGCCCTGGGTGCCGCGCGGCGGGTCGGTGCAGCGGACGTCGGTGCGCGGCTCGCGGCGGCGGGTGTCCTGGATGTCGCGCTGGACGCTGCGGTCGTAGACGCAGTTCTTGAGGATGCGCGGCACCAGCACGACGCGGCCGCTGCCGTCGCGGGTGCTGCCCGCCATCACGTCGGCCTGCACGGGCGCCCAGTCGAGCCAGTGCTGGAGCCCGCGCAGGTGCCGGGCGGCCATCTCGCTGAGGGGTACGCCGTCGCGCAGCATCCGGCGCAGCTCCGGCGAGGCCGCCTCCCACCAGCGCTGCAGGCGCGGGAGCAGGTCGAGCGAGGTCACGACCGTCCGGCGTACGGCGGGCGTCGCGGCGGCCAGCGACCGCGCGATCGCCTCGAGGTCGGCGGAGAGCCGGCGCAGCTCGGGGTCGAGGTCGGCGACCGTCCGCAACGGGGTCTCGGCGCGCCGGACCAGTGTGGTCAGGTCGGGCTCGAGCCGCCGCAGCAGGGCGAACGCGGTCTCCATCTCGATGGCGAGCGAGCGCAGGTCGACGTCCTGGTCGCCGTCGCCGAAGATCGCGGAGGTCTCGGTGGCGATGGTGCGGATGTCGGCGACGTCGAGGTGCGTCATCAGGCCCTGGGCGTGGGCGAGCACCTCCGGCACGCTGAGCGGCACCGTGGTGTCGGCGACCGGCACGGTCGCGCCGTCGGCGAGGTAGGGGCCGCCGTCGCTGCGGGGGCGCACGTCGAGGTACTGCTCGCCGACGGCGGAGAGGTTGCGCACCTGCATCTCGCTGTCGCGCGGCAGGTCGACGTCGGTCTCGATCTTGAGCGTGGCGACGGCACCGACACCAGCGGCGTCGGAGAGCCGGACGTCGCTGACCTCGCCGATCCGCTGGCCGCGGTAGGTCACCACCGAGCCCTCGTGCAGCCCAGCGGCCTGGGGGAGCTCGACGGTGATCGTGCGCGGGCGGTGGAAGAGCGAGCCGCCGACGACGGTGTCGGCGACGTAGACGACGCCGCCGACCAGGATGAGCAGGATCAGCACCTGCGCGAGCCGGCTGCGGCGCTGCCAGACGCGGGCGGAGTCGTTCATCGCGGTGCTCCCGTCGCGGTGAGCGCCTTCAGGTCGAGCAGGAACGTGAGGTCGAAGTTCGCGAAGTCGCCGGGGGCTGCGCGGTCGCTGCCCTCGGCGAAGGCGACGAGGCCGGCCATCACGCCGTCGACGTCCTTGCGGCCGTCGAGGAGCGACTGGACGACGGGCCGCATGTCCTTCAGCTGGGCCACCAGGTCGGCCCGGACCGCCCGGGTGAGCGGCGTGGCGACGGCGTCGAAGCGCTGCAGCGACGCCAGCGCGGCGACGAGCTCGTCGCGCTGCTCGTCCAGCGCGCCGACCAGGCCGGTGAGGTCGGTCAGCGCGCGGGTGATCACGGGCAGGTCGCGGGTCAGGCGCGTGGTGAGCCGGTCGAGCGCGGCGGTGAGCCGGTCGAGGCGGGGGAGGTCCTGGTTGAGGTCGGTGACGGCCGTGTCGAGCCGGCCCAGCAGGCGTCGTACGTCATCGGCGTTGCCGGTGAGCGCGGTGTCGAGCTCGTGGACGATGGTGGAGATGTCGGCGAAGCTGCCGCCGGTGACGACCGTCGACAGCGCGCTGAGCAGGTCGGTGACGTCGGGCGCGGCGCCGGTCGCGGTGGCCGGGATGGTCGCTCCCTCGGCGAGCACCTCGCCCCGGTCGGCAGGGAAGAGCTGCACGAAGGCGGTGCCCATCGGCGAGGTCAGCCGGATCTCCGCGCGGGAGCCGGTCCGCAGCCGGACGCTGGTCGACAGCGCGAGCTCGACCTCGGCGACGTAGTCGCCCGCCTCGACGGCGGTGACCTGGCCGACCGTCGCGCCGTCGAGCTTGACCGGGGCGTCGACCGGGAGGTTGAGGGCGTCGGTGAACTCGATCGTCAACGGGTACGTCGGCCCGTCGACGAGCTTCGGCAGCGGGACGTCCTCGAGGGTCAGTCCGCACCCCGCGGCGCCGAGCCCGGTGCCGAGGAGGAGGGTGAGCGCGGCGGCGCCCCGCCGCCAGCGGCCGGTCACGGGATCGCCCCCGGCAGGCCGTTGTAGACCCCGTCGAGGATCGGGTCGAGCACGCCCGTGCCCTGGCCGTTGAAGAGCAGCGCGCAGGCCCGGGTGCCGGTCTCGCCGAGCAGGGTCGTCGCGAACACCCGGCAGGTGTGGTCGCGGAACATCGCCGCGAACGGCCCGGCGCTGAACGCGAACTGCACGCGCAGCCGGCCGAGGTCCCAGTCGTAGGCGCGGGCGAAGTTCTCGGCCATCGTGGGCATCGTGTCGAAGGCCTCCTCCAGGGAGTCCTGGTGCCGGCGCACGATGCCGACCACGTCGGCCAGCCCGGCCAGGTCGTCGCCGAGCACGTCGCCGTTGTCCTTGAGGAACCGGTCGGCCAGCCGGGTCAGCTCGTCGAGGCTGTCGAGCGTGGCGACGAGCTCCTCGCGCTGGTCGGCGAGGACACCGCCCGTGTCGGCCGCGGCGCGGGTGAAGGTGCGCAGCGCGCGGTCGCGCTCGGCGAGGGTGGTGACCAGGGCGACGAGGTTCTTGCTGACCGCGGTGAGGTCGGCGTCCTTGGTGTTGAGCAGGGCGAGCGCGTCGCGGCTCTCGGCCAGCGCGGCGCGCAGGTGGGGGCCGTTGCCGTCGAGGGCGCGGGCGGTCGTGGCGAGGACGTCGCCGAGCCCCTTGCCGTTCCGGTTGTTCTTGCCGAGCGTCCCGTCGAGCGCCTGGACCAGGTCGTCGACGGCGGTGGCGATCTCGTCGACCGTCGCCGGGGCGCGGGTGTGCGAGGCCTCGATGTGCGCGCCGTCGCGCAGGGTCGGGCCGCCGTCCCAGGCCGGGCCGAGCTCGATGAACCGGTCGGTGACCAGCGAGCCCTGGAGGATCTCCGCGCCGGCGTCCGCGGGCACCCGGGTGTCGGGGGAGAGGCGCAGCACCACGCGCATCGTCGTGCCGCGGGGATCGATGCGGACGATCTCGCCGACCTTGACGCCGAGGTAGGTGACGTCGTTGCCGACGTAGACGCCCGTGGTGTCGACGAAGTCGGCCGTCACGACGAGGTCCTCGGGGTCGTCGCCGCCGACCAGGCGCGCGCCCGAGAGCGCGGCCGCGGCGACCAGCGCGAGGACGAGGCCGGCGAGCAGGAGACGGCGGTTCATCGGCAGTCCTCCGGCGTGACCGAGCAGACCAGGTCGTCGGGGACGATCGCCCACGGCGCGTTGACGCCGAGCCACGGGCCGTCGCCGGTGGCGTTGGTGAACACGCGCATCGTCGGCCCGGCCAGGCGCATCGTGCGCTCCAGGTCGGCGCGGTGCTCGTCGAGCACCTTCAGGACGCGGCGCAGGTCGCGCAGCGCCGGGGTGAGCTGTGGCGCGCTCTGCCGGACGACGGCCGTGAGCCCCGTGACGAAGCGGTGCGCGTCGGTGAGCAGCGCCCGCAGCGTCGCCTGGCGCTCCTGCACCATCCGCAGCACGGTGGTGCCGCTGCCGAGCACCTGGTCGAGCCGGCCGGTCTGGTCGAGCACCAGCCGGGTGACCGCACGGGTCGACGCGAGCAGGTCGTCGAGCTGCTGCTCGCGGCCCTGGGCGATCGCGGAGACGCCGGCGATCCCGTCGAGCGCGTCGCGCAGGCTGTCGGGCGCGACCTTCAGGTCGGTGGCGAGCACGTCGATCGCCTGCTGCACCCGGTCGAGGTCGAGCGCCTCGACCTGGGGCGTGGACTCCAGCCAGAAGCGCTCGATCGTGTAGCTGTCGACCGCGTGCCGCACGCCGATCGTCGCACCGTCGGCGAGGGCGTCGCCGGTGCCGGGGGAGAGCGCGAGGAAGCGCTCGCCGAGGATCGAGAGCAGCTTGACCTCGACCGTGCTGTCGGTGGTGACCTCGAGGTCGGCGGGCGCCTGGTCGAGCGAGAAGCGGACGTCGACCTGGTCCCGGTCGGCGGTGACGGCACGGACCTTGCCGACCTTGAGCCCCGCGACCCGTACGTCGTCCCCGGGCTCGATGCCGGCCGCGTGCCGCAGCCGCACGTGGTACGACGGATCGCCGCCGAGCGCCCGGACGCCGAGCAGCAGCAGGCCGAGCACCACGGCCGCGGCGACGGCCCGCAGCGGCCAGCCGAGGCGGGCCATCAGCGGCACCTCTTCGAGAACCGGTCGCCGGTGACGCCGAGGTCGACCGTGGTGGGCACCCCGGCCAGGCCCGCACGCAGGGTGCAGACGTAGACGTTGAGGTAGCTGCCGTAGCCGAGCGTGCGCAGGTAGGTGTCGAGCTGCTTCGGGACGGCGCCCCCGGTCCGGGCGAGCAGGTCGCGCCGCTCGGCCAGGTAGCGGAACCACGGGTTGCTGAGCCGGGCGACGTCGACGACCGGACCGCCCGCCTCGTCGACCAGGTCGGCCGTCGTCGCCGACAGCCGGACGAGGGAGTCGAGGCTGGTGGCGATCCGGTCCTCGTCCTTCGCCAGTCCGGTCGTGAGCGAGGCGAGGCCGTCGACGAGCGCGGTCACCTCGGCCCGGTGCTCGTCGGTCGTGCGCAGCACCAGCGTCACGTTGTCGACGACCCGGGCGAGCGTCGCGTCCCGGTCGACGAGGCCGGAGGTGAGCTCGGCGGTCTGGTCGAGCAGGTGGCGCAGCGTCGGCCCCTGGCCCTGGAGCACCTGGACGATGTCGGTGGCGAGCTGGTTGATGTCGCCGGGCTGGAGCAGGTCGAAGATCGGCTCGAACGCGTTGAACATCGCGGTCAGGTCGAGCGCCGGACGGGTCCGCGCGAGCGGGATCCGGTCGCCGTCGCGCAGCCGCCCGGCGGTGTCCGCGGCGTCGGCCGGCCGGGAGAGCGCGACGTACCGCTGGCCCATCAGGTTGAGGTAGTCGACCGCCGCGACCACGTCGCCGTGGAGGCGCTGGCCGGCGGCGACGCTCAGCGTGACGACGGCGAGACCGCGCTCGTCGCCCGTGCCGACGCGGGTGCCGGTGACCCGGCCGACCCGCACGCCGGCCACGCGGACGTCGTCCCCGGAGCGCAGGCCGGTCGCGTCCCGGAAGACGGCGGTGACGCTGATCGTGTCGCCGCTGGTCGAGCGCGAGAGCGTCCCCGCGACCATGCTGGTGAGCACGACGGCGACCGCGGCGAAGACGGCCACGCCGAGGACCGCGCCCCGGTGCCGGCGCAGCTCGCTAAGCTGGCGGCTCATCGGCCGCCTCCGCACCGGCCGCGCAGGCCCCGGTACGTCGGGCAGTCCGCGGGATCGCTCGCGTCGTAGGGGTCGAGGAGCTGGGGCGCGAGCACGCCCTCCATCTGGATCCGGCCGTTCTCGACGGCTGCGGCGCCGTTGCGCAGCAGGGTCGGCACCTTGCGCAGGAGCAGGGCGAACGCCGGGTACCGCTGGGCGAACACGTCCAGGTTGGCGGCCGTCGCGTTGAGCAGGCGGGCGGTCGCCGCGCCGTGGCTGCGCAGGAAGGTCCCGACGTCGTCGGTGAGGGCCGTCGTCCCGGTGAGCAGCGTGGTCGTGCCCTCCTGCTGCTCGACCAGGGTGCGGGCCAGCGGACGGGTGTCGCGCAGCGCCGAGATCAACCGGGGCTCGACGTCGGCGGCCAGGTCGAGGTCGCGGGTGAGCAGGTCGACGTCGCGGCGTACCTGGGGCTGGAGCGCGGTCCAGCGGCCGAGGAAGGCGTCGCCGTCGCGGACCAGCTCGGCGAGCCGGGCGCCGCGGCCGTCGAGCGCGTCGGCGAGCTGGGAGAGCGCGACGTCCCACTGGGCGGGGTCGACGGCGGCGAGCAGCCGCTGGGTGGCGGAGAAGGTGTCCATCAGGCGCAGCGTCGCCACCGACGTGTCCGCCGGGACGACGGCGCCGTCGGCCAGGTGCGCGGCCGCGGCCTTCGGCCGGGCGGCCACCAGGTCGACGTACTCGTTGCCGAAGAGGGTGCCGGGCAGCACCCGGGCGCTCACCTCCGCGGGGATGAGCGCGGCATGCTCGGGCGCGACCAGCACCTCGGCCGTCGGCCCGGCGGGATCGACCTGGGTCACCCGGCCCACGCGCAGGCCGTTGTACTTGACGTCGGAGTTGATGCCGAGCGTGTCGCCCACGGTCGGCAGCTGCACGGTGACCCGGACGTCGCCGCTGAGCACGCCGAGCGTCTGGAGGCCGAGCACGCCGGCGAACAGCCCGAGGACCAGGAAGCCGGCCAGGCCCACCGCGGCCAGGCGCAGCCGCAGCACGACGGGATCGACCTTGCTGTGCGGGAAGAGGAACTCGCTCATCGTGCCGTCGGCCCCCTCACCCGGAGATCTGGACCTGCTGGTCGACGCCCCACAGGACGAGCGTCAGCAGGATGTCGACGACGGTGAGCGAGATGATGCTGGCCCGGATCGCGCGGCCGGTCGCCCGGCCCACGCCCTCGGGGCCGCCGGTGGCGGTGAAGCCGTGGTAGCAGTGGATCAGCGTGACGACGGTGGTCAGCACGACCACCTTGATCGCGGAGTAGATGACGTCGATCGGCGCGACGAACGTGCGGAAGTAGTGGTCGTAGGTGCCCGCCGACTGGCCGTAGAACGTGGTCACCATGACGTCGGTGGCGACGTAGGTGCCGACCAGGCCGATCAGGTAGAGCGGCAGCACGACGATCCAGGCCGCGACGAGGCGGGTGCTGATCAGGTAGGGGATGGGCCGGATCGCCATCGACTCGAGCGCGTCGATCTCCTCGCTGATCCGCATCGCGCCCAGGCGCGAGGTGAAGCCGCAGCCGATCCGGGCGGCGAAGCCGAGCGCGGCCACCATCGGCGCCAGCTCGCGGGTGTTGGCGTAGCCGGAGATGAAGCCCGTCAGCGGCGCCAGGCCGATCACGTCGAGGCCCTGGTAGCCCTCCAGGCCGACCTCGGTGCCGGTCAGCGTCGAGAGCAGCAGGACGACGCCCACGACGCCGCCGCCGACCAGGAAGATGCCGGAGCCGAGCGTCACGTCGGCCAGCACCCGGCGGATCTCGCCGCGGTAGCGGGTCAGCGCGATCGGCAGCGCCGCCACCGCGCGCCAGGCGAGCACGAGCTGCAGGCCGATGCCGGCGAGCGGGCCGACGACCGCGCGGTCGACGACGGCGACGACCTCGGGCGTCGTACCGGTGGGGGCCGTCATCCGATCGGACCTCCGGCGAACGTGCTGTGCACCTGGGAGATGACGAAGTTGGCGGCGAACAGCAGCACGAAGTTGGTGACCACCGCGCTGGTCACCGCCTCGCCCACACCGGTCGGGCCGCGGTCGGCCCGCAGCCCCTTGTACGACGCGACCACGGCGCAGATGACCGCGAAGATCGCCGCCTTGGTCAAGGACAGCCACAGGTCGGAGAGCTGCGCCAGCGTCGTCACCGACGCGAGGTAGCTGCCCGGCGGCAGGTCCTGGAGCACGACGCTCACGCCGAGCGTGGTGATGATCGTGAAGAACATGACGACGCCGTTGAGCAGCACCGCGACCAGGATGATCGCGAGCATCCGGGGCACGACCAGACGCTCGACGACCGGCAGGCCCATCACCTCCATCGCGTCGATCTCCTCGCGGATCTTGCGCGAGCCGAGGTCGGCGCAGATCGCGGAGCCGGCGACGCCGGAGAGCATGAGCGCGGTGATCAGGGGAGAGGCCTGGCGGACCACGGCGAGCGTGTTGCCGGCGCCGGTGAACGAGACCGCCCCGACCTCCTGGGCGAGGACGCCGACCTGGAGCGCCAGGATGATGCCGAAGGGCACCGAGACCGCCAGTGCGGGCAGCGTGCAGACCCGGATGGCGTACCAGGTCTGGAGCACCGTCTCGGCGAGCGGGAAGCGGCGCCCGGTGATCGTGGCCAGGAGCGCGGCGAAGACCTGCCGGCCGAACCGCAGCAGCCCCACGACCTCGCCGAGCGGCCGGGCGAGCGCCGGGAGGACGCGCGCAGCGCTGGTGGCCGGCATCGTCGCTCCTGTCTCTCGTGGGGCAGCCGAGAATGACAGTAGAACTGTCACACCGGTACTGTCCCCGGCGATGTGACCTACGTCAACCCCCGCGTCCATCGCCGCGTTGCATCGGTGAAATGACAGCCGTACTGTGACAGTCATGAGTGCAGTCGCCGGAGTGGAGTCGGGGCCGTCGTCCGAGCGCGACGAGGGCCTGCGCACCATCGACGAGCTCGCCTCGACCGCCGGGCTGACCGTGCGCACCACCCGCTACTACGCCAGCCTGGGCCTGCTCCCGCCGCCCGCGCGCCGCGGCCGGATGGCCTGGTACGACGACACCCACCTCGCCCGGCTCGAGATGATCCGGGCGCTCCAGGGCCACGGGTTCACCCTCCAGGCGATCGAGAAGTACCTCGCCTCGCTGCCCGCCGACGCCGGCGTCGAGGACCTCGCCGTCCAGCGGGCGATGCTCACCTCGTGGACCGTGGGGGAGCCGGCCGAGCTCACCCGCCGCCAGCTCGACGAGCACGCCGGGCGCCGGCTCACCGACGAGGAGGTCGCCCTCATCGAGGACTTCGGCATGCTGCGCCGGGTCACCGACGAGCGCGGCCGGGTCCGCTACACGCCCGTGCACGGCTTCGACGTCGCCGTCGAGCTGCTCCAGGTCGACATCCCCGTGGCCGGCATGCGCGCGGCGGGCGAGGCCATCGAGCGGCACATGTCGGCGCTCGCCGAGGAGCTCACCGTCGTCCTGCACGACGAGGTCGTCGAGCCCTGGCGCCGCGACCGCAGCCACTCCCGCGAGGACGCCGCTCAGCTCGAGGCGACCATCGCCACCCTGCGCCGGCTCACCGTCGAGGCCATCGTGCGCGGCTTCCAGCGCTCGGCCAACAAGGTGATCACCCGGTCGCTGGACCGCCGCTGACGCCGGGCTCGAAGCGTCGTACGAAACGGCGCTGGGCGAAGGTCTCGACCGCGTGCGGGCTGTAGTGGCGGCGCACGAAGGCGACCGCCTCGCGCGGGGCGACGCCGTCGAGGACGGCGAGGCAGGCGAGCGTCGTACCGGTGCGTCCTCGGCCGCCGGAACACGCTACTTCGACGCGCTCGGACGCCGACCGGCGCAGGACGTCGGCCAGGACGGCGGGCAGGTCGTCGGGGTCGGCGGGGAGGCGGAAGTCGGGCCAGCGCACCCACCGGCTCGGCCAGGCGACCGGCTCGGGCTGCTTGCCGAGGAGGTAGACGCCGTAGGTGGGCAGCGGTCCCTCGGGCAGGGGGCGGCTCAGCCCGCGGCCGCGCACCCGCCGCCCGGAGGGGAGGGTGAGCACGCCCGGCGCGGCGGGGTCCCAGGGCTCGTCCACGGGGCCAACCTACAAACGGCCGGTACGCATGGCCTAGGGTCACGCACGTGACCCAACGCACCCTCGTCCTCCTCAAGCCCGACGCGGTCCGCCGGGGCCTGGTCGGCAACGTGCTGGCCCGGTTCGAGGCCAAGGGACTGAGCATCGTCGCCCTGGAGCACCGCCACATCGACGCGGCCCAGGCCGACGCGCACTACGCCGAGCACGTCGAGCGCGACTTCTACCCGCCGCTGCGCACCTTCGTCACCAGCGGCCCGCTCGTGGCGCTGGTCCTCGAGGGCGACGAGGCCATCGAGGTGGTCCGCGCGCTCAACGGTGCGACCGACGGCCGCAAGGCCGCCCCGGGCACGATCCGCGGCGACCTCTCGCTGTCCAACCGCGAGAACCTCGTGCACGGCTCGGACTCGCCGGAGTCGGCGGCGCGCGAGATCGCGCTCTGGTTCCCGCACCTCGGCTGACACCTGGGGCCCCTCGCGGCCGTTACACCACGCCGACACGGCGTGGCTACCCCGCACGACGGGGTTCCTTGCTTACGCTCGCTGACGGAGGCCGTCGGAGCGTGCGCCCGGAGGTCTCCCCGGCGAAATCCCCGGCGAAATCCCCGGGGTGAGCCGGCTTCCCCAGACGCGCGCGAGCGGACCTGCCGAGACGGCTGGTCCGGCGACGTCTTGCGAGGAAGCGTGAGGGCGAACTCCATCATCGGCCGGGACATGGCCGTCGACCTCGGCACCGCCAACACGCTCGTCTACGTCCGCCGCCGGGGCGTCCTGCTCGACGAGCCGAGCGTCGTCGCGCTCAACGACAGCACCGGCGAGGTGATCGCCGTGGGGCACCAGGCCAAGCAGATGCTGGGCCGGACCCCCGACAACATCACTGCCCTGCGCCCCCTGCGCGACGGCGTGATCGCCGACTTCGAGGCGACCGAGCAGATGCTGCGCCACTTCATCGCGCGCGTGCACCGGCGCCGCTACTTCGCCAAGCCCCGCATGGTCATCTGCGTCCCCAGCTCGATCACGCCGGTCGAGCAGCGCGCGGTCAAGGAGGCCGGCTACCAGGCCGGTGCCCGCCGCGTGTACGTCGTCGAGGAGCCCATGGCCGCGGCGATCGGCGCCGGCCTGCCGGTGCACGAGGCGACCGGCAACATGATCGTCGACGTCGGCGGCGGCACCACCGAGGTCGCCGTCATCTCGCTCGGCGGCATCGTCACCTCGCTCTCCATCCGCACCGCGGGCGACGACCTCGACGCCGCGATCATCGCCTGGATGAAGAAGGAGCACGGCGTCATGCTCGGCGAGCGCACCGCCGAGGACGTCAAGATGACGCTCGGCTCGGCCTTCCCGCGCCCCGGCGAGCCCGAGGGCGAGGTCCGCGGCCGGGACATGGTGACCGGCCTGCCGCGCACGGTCGAGGTCACCAGCGCCGACGTACGCCATGCGCTCGAGGAGCCATTGCACGCCATCGTCGACGCGGTCCGGGTGACCCTCGACCAGACCCCGCCCGAGCTGTCCGGCGACATCATGGACCGCGGCATCGTGCTCACCGGCGGCGGCGCGCTCCTGCGCGGCCTCGACGAGCGGATCCGCCACGAGACCGGCATGCCCGTCCACGTCGCCGACGACCCGCTGGTCTCGGTGGCCATGGGCGCCGGCCGCTGCGTCGAGGAGTTCGAGGCGCTGCAGCAGGTGCTGGTCACCAACCCCCGGCGGTTCTGATGACCCTCGACACCCGACCCCCCGCCCCCGTACGGCGGACCGGCGCGTCCCGCAACGCCCCGCGCGACACCGAGCGCGACTCCGGGCGCCCCTCGCGCTCGCTCGTGGTCGCCCTCGTCCTCGCCTGCGCCGCCCTGATGGCGGTGGACAAGGCCGGCGGTGACGGCTCGCCGCTCGACCCGGTGCGCCGCGTGGCCGGCGAGGTGCTCGGCCCGGCCCAGGCCGGCGTGGCCTCCGCGGTCCGCCCGATCACCTCGATCCCCGACAGCTTCCGCTCCAACGCCACGCTGCGCGACGAGAACGCGGCGCTGGTCGCCGAGAACCAGGACCTGCGCAACCAGCTCGACAAGGCCGGCTACAACGCCCACCAGGTCAAGGCCCTCAAGGACCTCCAGGCCGTGGCCGGCGACATCGGCTACGCGCTCGTCCCGGCCCGGGTGATCTCGATGTCCTCGGCCCAGTCCGCGCGCAGCTCGGTGGTCCTCGACGCCGGCTCCGACGCCGGCCTGCACCCCGACATGACCGTCGTCGCGGGCGCCGGCCTGGTCGGCCGGATCACCTCGGTGACCGCCCACACCGCCACCGTCCTGCTCGTCATCGACGACTCGTCCTCGGTCGGCGGCCGGATCGGTGACAACATGGAGCTCGGCTTCGTCCGCGGCCACGGCACGCTCGGCGTCGACGACCGGCTCGAGCTCGAGCTCACCGACCGCAAGGTCGTCCCCAAGAGCGGCCAGGCGGTCTTCACGTGGGGGAGCGAGGGCGGTGCGCCCTATGTCGCCGGCGTGCCGATCGGCACCGTCGGCAAGGTCTACGAGTCGCTGCGCGAGACCTCCTACCGCGCGGAGATCACGCCCGCGGTCGACTTCACCGCCCTCGACCTCGTCGGCGTGGTGGTGCCGTCCGGCACCGCCGGCCGCGTGATCGAGGCCGACGAAAGCCTGAGGCTCGAGCGATGAGGACCGGATCCACCGCCCGGCTGGCTGCGGTCCTGCTCGCGGTCGTCGCCGCGCTGCTGCTCCAGGTGACCGTGCTGCCGCCGTTCGCCTGGAACGTCGGCGGGCTCGGCATCGTCCCCGACCTGGTGCTTCTCGTCGTGGTCGCCACGGCGCTGGCCACCGACACCCGTTTCGCCACGCTCACCGGCTTCGGGGCCGGCCTGCTGCTCGACATCGCTCCGCCGGCCGACCACATCGCCGGACGCTGGGCGCTCGCCCTGATGGCGGTCGGCTACGTCGTGGGCCGCCTGGTCCACGACAACGCCGGCGACGCCGGTGCCGGCAGCCGCTTCGCCCGCGAGGGCGTACGGCGTCCGCCGCTGCCGGTGGTGCTCGCCGCCGCCGCGGGCGGCTCGTTCATCGGCACGTCGGTCTTCGCGCTGACCGGGCTGCTCCTGGGCGACTCCGGTGCCGCGGTGGGCGACCTGCTCACCGTCGCGGTCGTCGCGCTGGTGCTCGACGTCGTGGTCGCGCTGCTCGCGATCCCCGCCTCGTTCTGGCTGTTCCGCCGGCTCACCGCCGACCGGGCCGAGCAGCGGATGCGGGTGCGGGTCTAGGACATGTCCGCCACCGCCTCGCACCGCAGCCGGCTCCGGCTGGTCGTCATCCAGACCCTCGTCTTCTCGCTGCTCGCCACCCTCGGCGCGCGGCTCTACTACCTCCAGGTGATCTCGGGGGAGCAGTATCAGGGCCAGGCCGCCTCCCAGTCGGTCCGCGACATCGTCGTGCAGCCCCAGCGCGGGCTCGTCGTCGACGCGATGGGCCGTCCGCTGGTCAGCAACCGGCTGATCTGGGTGGTCTCCCTCGACCGGACGCTGCTGGGCCGGATGTCGCCCGCCGACCGCACCGAGCTGCTCCACCGCACGGCGCGCGCCATCAAGCTCAAGGTGCCCAAGATCGAGGCCAAGCTGCTGCTGTGCGGC
The DNA here is from genome assembly GCF_024662235.1 of Pimelobacter simplex. Classification (GTDB taxonomy): domain Bacteria; phylum Actinomycetota; class Actinomycetes; order Propionibacteriales; family Nocardioidaceae; genus Nocardioides. The sequence goes on along the minus strand of NZ_CP096276.1, from coordinate 3,360,651 downwards.
GACGCGGACGCGGTCGCGGGGACCTGCTGGAACGGCTCGCCGTACCAGCCCGTCCCGGTGGCGCTCGACGTCCCCGAGGCCGCGGCGCTGCGGATCCTCGAGCAGCCCGAGGACTTCCCGGGCGTCGTCGTCGACCGGCAGAGCGTGCGCCAGTACCCCGCCCCCTACGGCGTCAATGCGGCCCACCTGCTCGGCTACCTCAGCCCGATCACCAAGGACGAGCTCGAGTCCGCCGAGGAGGCCGGCGACAGCTCGGTCAACGGCGCCTCGGTCGTCGGCCGCGCCGGCGTCGAGAAGGAGTACGACGAGTGGCTGCGCGGCCAGCCCGGCTACCAGCAGGTCGCCGTCGACTCCAAGGGCCGGGTCCGCCAGGACGTCTCGGACCTGGAGGCGCAGCCCGGCGACACCCTGGTCACCTCGATCGACGCCAAGGTCCAGAGCGTCGTGGAGAAGCAGCTCGCCACGATGATCGCCACCCAGCGCGCCACCCGCGACCCGGTCACGAAGCGCAACTTCGAGGCCGACTCCGGCGCCGCCGTGGTGCTCGAGGCCAAGACCGGCCGGATCATCGCGATGGCCAGCCAGCCGACGTACGACCCCTCGGTGTGGGTCGGCGGCATCACCGACAAGCAGCTGAAGCGGCTCTACTCCGAGGCGGCCGGCACTCCGCTGCTCGCCCGGGCGTTCCAGGGCCAGTTCGCGCCCGGCTCCACGTGGAAGCCGTTCATGACGGTCGGCGCGATGACCCACGGCTACTCGCCGTCCACGATCCTCAACTGCTCCTCGGCCGTGCAGATCGGCAACCGCGCCTTCCGCAACCACGAGTCGGCCGGCTACGGCCCGATCTCGTTCGCCAAGGCGCTCGAGGTCTCCTGCAACACCTTCTTCTACCAGGTCGGCATGCACTACTGGCAGAGCCTGGGCTCCGACCCCGACGACGTCAACGCCAAGGACCCGCTGGTCGAGCAGGCCGAGAAGTTCGGCTTCGGCTCGCGCACCGGCGTCGACCTGCCGGGCGAGGCCTCGGGCCGGGTCGCGGACCGCAAGTGGAAGCGCGACTACTACGAGTCGATGAAGGGCTACTACTGCGGCATCGCGAAGAAGCCGCAGGACGCCAAGACCTCCGACTTCGTCTACAAGTTCTCCCGCGAGTTCTGCGTCGAGGGCTGGAAGTACCGCCTGCCCGACGCGGCCAACTTCGCCATCGGCCAGGGCGACACCATCGTCACCCCGCTCCAGCTGGCCCGCGCGTACGGCGCGATCTCCAACGGCGGCACGCTCTGGGAGCCCCGGGTCGGCAAGGCGATCGTCTCGCCCGACGGCCGTGTCATCCGCGAGATCAAGCCCAAGAAGGACCGCCAGGTCAAGATCCCCGCCTCGGTGCTGCGCTACCTCGACGACGCGCTCAAGGGCGTCGCCACCGTGGGCACGATGCAATGGAAGCTCGGCGGCTTCCCGCTCGACAAGGTGCAGATCCGCGCCAAGACGGGCTCGGCCGAGGTCTACGGCAAGCAGTCGACGGGCTGGGTGGCGTCGTACACCAAGGACTACGTCGTGGTGATGATGATGAGCCAGGGCGGTACCGGCTCCGGCTCGACCGGTGACGGCATCCGCGCCATCTGGGAGGCGCTCTACGGCGTCGACGGCGACCAGGTGAAGCCCGACAAGGCCGCCATCCCCGGCACCACGCCGCCGCGCAACCTGCCGGTCTTCGGCGACGACGGCTCGATCCTGCCGCCCGGGCGGAGCAAGGGGGACGACCAGTGAGCAACCGGATCCAGGCCGGCACCCGGCCGCAGCGCACGACGGCCTCGCGCCGCGTCTCCTTCCTGCGCTGGGCCGAGATCGACCGGGTCCTCCTCGCCGCCGTCCTGCTGCTCTCGGTGCTCGGCTGCGTGCTCGTCTGGTCGGCCACCCTCGAGCGCGACGACCTCACCGGCGGCGACACCCGTGCCTTCCTGCTCAAGCAGGTGGTCAACGTGGTCATCGGCCTGGGCCTGATGGCGCTCGTCGTCGTCACCGACCACCGCTGGGTGCGGATCCTCGCGCCCATCGGCTACCTCGTCGCCGTCGTCGGCCTGCTGCTCGTCCTGGTGATGGGCACGACCGTCAACGGCTCGCGCTCCTGGCTGATGCTCGGCGGGATGTCCTTCCAGCCCTCCGAGCTCGCCAAGCTCGCCGTCATCGTCGGCATGGCCCTCGTCGTCGCCGAGCGCAGCGACCGGCGCTGGCGCGACCGGGTCGGCAATGTCGACGTCCTGCTCATGCTGCTCGTCGCCGGCCTGCCCGCCGTCCTCATCCTGGCCCAGCCCGACCTCGGCACCATGCTCGTCCTCACGGCCACCGTCTTCGGTGTCATCGCCGCCTCCGGCGCCGACCGCCGCTGGCTCGGCGTCCTCACCGTCGGCGGCATCGGCGCCGCCGCCTTCGCCGTCCTCAGCGGGATGCTGAAGGAGTACCAGGTCGACCGCTTCCTCGCGTTCACCAACCCCGCCCTCGACCCCAAGGGCGCCGGCTACAACGTCGAGCAGGCCCGCATCGCCGTCGGCAACGGCGGCCTCTTCGGCCAGGGCCTCTTCCAGGGCTCGCAGACCCAGTCCGGATTCGTGCCCGAGCAGCACACCGACTTCGTGTTCACCGTCGCCGGCGAGGAGCTCGGCCTCGTGGGCGCCGCCCTGATCGTGCTCCTGCTCGGCGTCATCCTCTGGCGCGCCCTGCGCATCGCCGCCCGTACCGACGACGTCTTCGGCCGCATCGCCGCCGCCGGCATCGCCTGCTGGTTCGGCTTCCAGGCCTTCCAGAACATCGGCATGTGCCTCGGGATCATGCCCGTCACCGGCGTCCCCCTGCCGTTCGTCTCCTACGGCGGCTCGTCGATGTTCGCGGGGATGCTCGCGATCGGGCTGCTCCAGAACATCCACCTGCGCACGCTGTCCGCGCCGGCCTCGCGGCTCGCTCCGCAGCAGCGGGTGCTCGTCCGGTCGTGAGGCGCGTCCGCGAGCGGACCGCGACTTCGGACCTTCACCGGATCTCCGGCAAGATGGGCCCGTGCTGACCGTCCGCCGTACGCCGCGCCGTCGCGTGGCCGTACCGGCGCTGCTCGGCAGCCTCGAGAGCGTGACCGCGCTCGTCCTGGCCCACGTCGCGGCCGGGGGCGAGGTGCCGGCGCTGTGGTGGCTGGGCCTCGTCGCCCTCCTCGTGTACGGCGCCGGGAGCCTCGTGCTGCACCAGCGGGCGAGCATCCGGGTGATGCTGCCGGTGCTGGTCGCGGTCCAGCTGCTCGGCCACGCGTGGCTGGTGGCGCTCTCGCCCGGGATGCACGGGCACGAGCACGCGATGGCGGCGTTCCTCGGGCTCACCCCGGCGATGCTGGCGGCGCACCTGGTCGCCGCCCTCGTCACGGGGGCGATGTGGTCGCTGCGGCGCCGCGCGGTCGAGGTGCTCCTCGGGTGGACCGATCCCGGCCGGCTCCCGGTGCCGCGGCTGCGGCCGCAGCGGATGGTCCGGGTCGTGGTGGTGCGCGCGCGGCGCGGGTACCGGGCGCTCGCGCCCACGCGCGGGCCGCCGGTGGCGGCCACCGTCGCGCTCGTCTGACTCCGGGTCCCCGGAGGCGGGCGGCGCGCGCTGCCCACCCTCCGAACACCTGAGTCAACGAAGAGAGACATCACATGCAGATCCGCCGCTTCACCCTGCCCGCCGTCGGCGCCGCGACCGCCGCGCTGGGCCTCGTCGCCCTCACCGCCGGTACGGCGAGCGCCCACGTCAGCGTCACCCCGGACACCACCGCCGCCGGTGGGTACGCCGTGCTGACGTTCAGCGTCCCCCACGGCTGCGAGGGCTCGCCGACCACCAAGGTCGCCATCGCGATGCCCGAGGACGTCCCCCAGGTCACCCCCACGGTCAACCCGAACTGGACCGTGGAGAAGGTCCAGGCCAAGCTCGACCCGCCGATCAAGGACGCCCACGGCAACGAGGTCACCGAGCGCGTCAGCCAGGTCGTCTACACGGCCAAGACGCCGCTGGCCGACGGCTACCGCGACACGCTGGCGCTCTCGCTCCAGCTGCCGGAGAAGGAGGGCGAGACGCTCACCTTCCCCGTCGTCCAGACCTGCGAGAAGGGCTCGACCAACTGGAACGAGACCGCCGCCGAGGGCCAGGACCCCGAGGAGCTCGCCCACCCCGCACCGTCGGTGACCATCACCGCGGCCAGCGCGGAGGGTGACCACCACGGTGGCGCCGAGGCCGAGGGCGACAAGTCCGACAAGTCCGACGAGGGCGACGCCAAGGCCGACAAGTCCGACAAGGGCGACGACGACGGCGGCAACGGCCTCGCCATCGGCGGCCTCGTCGCCGGCCTCGGTGGGCTCGCGCTCGGCGGCGTCGCGCTCGCGCGCACCCGCAAGGCCTGAGGTACGACGATGCGTCGTGTGCCGGCGTTGCTCATCGCTGTCCTGGTCGCCGTCCTGACGGTGCTCGGTACGGCGACCTCGGCGTCGGCACACGCCACGCTCGTCTCCACCGACCCCGCTGAGGGGGCGGTGCTGCCCGAGGCGCCGTCCGAGGTGACGTTCACCTTCGACGAGCCCGTGCAGCTGGTCCCGGACGGCCTGCTCGCCTTCGACGCCGCGGGCAAGCGGGTCGACCTCGACCCCCAGGCCTCCGGCGTCGAGGTGCGGGGCGAGCTGCCCGGCGACCTCGCCCAGGGCACCTACGTCATCACCTGGCGCGTGGTGTCGGCCGACGGTCACCCCATCGCCGGCTCGCTGACCTTCCACGTCGGCGCGCCGAGCCCCAAGGTGGTGCCGCCCGGGTCGGTGAGCACCGATCCGGGCGCGCTGCCGACCGTCCAGGCGATCGTGCACGGGATCGACTACGTCGCGCTGCTGCTCGCCGGCGGTCTCGCGATCTTCCTGTCCTGGACGGTGCGGGGCGTCCGCCTCGCCGAGGACGTACGACGGCGCCTGGTCCGCGTGCTGCGGGGGAGCGCCCTGGTGGCGGTCCTCGCGGCCGCGGCCGCCGTACCGCTCGCGGGGGCCTACCAGCTCGGCTCCGGCCTGGGCGGGGTCGTCGACCCGGCGGCCCTCGATCCGGGGCTGGTGCAGCAGGACCTGCAGGTGCTGGCGCTCCAGGCGTTCGGCCTGGCCGTCGCGGCCTGGGCCGCCGGTCAGCAGCGCTCCTCGCTCGTCGTCGACCTGGTCACCGCACTCGCGGTCTGGTCACCGGCGCTGGTCGGCCACACCCGGGCCTACGAGCCGAGCGCGCTGCTGGTCGTCACCGACGCCCTGCACCTCTCGGCCGGCGCGGTGTGGCTCGGCGGCCTGACCGGCCTGGCGCTGACCCTGCGCTCGGTCGCGGGGCGCCCGAAGGACGCGGCGCTGCTGCTCAGCCGCTTCTCCACCCTCGCCGCGGTCCTGCTGGCCGCGCTCGCGCTGTCCGGCGTGCTGCTGGGCTGGCGGATCGTCGGCTCCTGGTCGCGCCTGTTCGGCGAGACCTACGGCCGGCTGCTGCTGGTCAAGGTCGCCCTGGTGCTCGTCGTCGCGGCGATCGCCGCGGTCAACCGGTACCGGCTGCTGCCGCGGGTCACCGGCGACAGCGGCCACGACGTACGCCGGCAGGGGGCGGGCCTCGTGCGCCGCGCCGTGGTCGCCGAGGCCGCCGTGCTCGTCGCGGTGCTCGGCGTGACCGGCTTCCTCACCCAGAAGCCGCCCGCCGGCGAGCCGCCGGCCGCTGCTCGGACCGCCGACACCGGCGTGGTGACCGGGGTCGCGGGCGAGGATCTCAAGGTGCTCGCGGTGCTCGACCCCGGCCCGGGGCTGCAGCGCCGGCTCCTGGTCCAGGTGCAGAACCTGGCCGGTGACCCCCTCGACCTGTACGACGCCCCGGCCGCCGTGCTGCGCTCGTCCGAGGTCGACCTCGGCGAGGTGCCGCTGACGCCCACCGGAGCCGGTACCTACACCGCCGACGTGGTGTTCCCGACGGCCGGTGCCTGGCAGCTCCAGGTGAGCATCCGGGTCGACGAGTTCACCAGCCCGGTGACGACCGTCGACCTCGACGTCAAGTAGCCCGGGTGAGGCAGGTCGGCCCGGGTCGGGTCAGGCGATGCCGGCCTGGCTCGGGGTGACCGTGTCCTTGTCGGCGGGGACGTCGATCTTCACGTCGGCGCCGTAGTCGGTGTAGACCTGCTCGGTGGTCGACTTGGCGCCCTGGATCTCGAACTCCTGGCGCATCTTGATCGGCCGGTCGTCGCCGTCGAGCCACAGGTCGATGGTGAGCTCGGGCGGCAGCAGCTTGCCGGCGTCGGCGGGCAGGCCGGCGTTCTTGGCGAACGCGGCGGAGTCGACGGTCACCCGGTAGTGGCTGGTGTCGACGCCCTCGACGTTCTCCTCGCCCACGAGGGTCAGCGCCTTGGGGGAGCCGAAGACGGCGAGCTGCTTCTGCGGATCGGCCAGCGCGAGGATCGGGGCCAGCGGGCTGGACGCGTTGGACTTGTCCTTGGGGTCGAACTTCAGCCACTTGCCGGCGGGTACGGGCAGCCCGGCGCCCTGGAGGTAGATGACGCCGCCGGCGAGCACCGACTCGTACTGCTGGCCGGACTTCGGGCTCGTCTTGGCGTGGGCGAGCAGCTTGTCGCCGTCGTAGCGGGCCTCGCTGATGGTGGTCACCGAGGTGCCCTGCACGCTCGTGGTGCCCGTCGCCTTGTAGGAGCCCGCCTGCTTCTGGGCGTCGGCGATCGTCTTGAAGAAGGTCGCCTTGTCGAGCGAGCCGGTCCCGTTCCCGGTCCCGGTGCTGCTCCCGCCGTCGGTGCCGGTGCCGGCGCCGTCGGACGCCGACGCGCCACCGGACGGCGACGAGGTCGTGCTGCTGGTCTCCTGGGAGTCCTTCTTCCCGGCGTCCTTGCCGTCGTCACCCCCGCCGCAGCCGGAGAGCAGCAGCGCCGAGGAGAGCGTGGCCGCGATGGACGTGCGAACGAGCTTGGTGCGGAGGCCGGTCATGCTCAGGGAGCCTAAAGCACGGTCCTAACCGGTCACGGGAACCGTGACCGCGAGCTGGTGCAGCAGTCCGTCGACGCGCACCTGCACGAACATCCGGTAGTCGCCCGGCTCGGTGAACACCGTGTGGAAGGTCAGCACGGTGCCGTCCTTCTGGGTCTCCGGCGCGCCGTAGGGGTGGACGTGCACGAAGCCGCGGGTGCCGATCGCGAAGCCGGTCAGGTGCGCGGTCGCGCCGAGATAGCTGCCGAGGGTGACCGGGTCGTCGTTCTCGGTGGTCACCGACAGGCGGAGCCGCCCGTTGGTGCTGACCTCGCCGGGACCGAGCAGGCGCACCTTGACCACGCCGTCGTCGCCGGTCTCGGCACTGGGGCCGCGGGGGACGCCGACGGGCTCCCACGCGCCCGGCACGGTCAGCGTCGTGCCGAGGACGAGGGGGACCTTGGAGCCCTGGGGGATGAACTCCGCGACCACGCGCCAGCGGCCGGGGGCGCCGAGGTCGACCTGGCCGCGCCAGGTGCCGTCGTCGCCGAGCACCGGGTGCAGGTGGCGGAACTCGGCGAGGTCGTCGCGCACGACGTAGAGGTGCAGGAGCTTGGTCTGCTCCTCGGTGTAGGTCGTGAGGGGCCGGCCGCCCTTGTCGAGGATCCGGAAGGAGACCTCGCCGGGGCCGTCGCCGGCCGCGGGGAGCCGGACGTCGGTCATCCGGTAGCCGCGCACTTCGGCGGTGGTGCCGTCGCCGACGGGGTTGCCGACGGGGGTGACGCCCTTGCCGCCGTCCTTGGCGGGGGTGAGCACGATCCGGTCGCCGTCGCTCCCGCCGCCGGCGCCCGGCTCGTCGCCGGAGCCGCAGCCGGCCAGCGCCAGCGCCAGGAGCGCGGCGGTGCCGGCCGCGACGCGCGAGCGGCGAGCGGTCACGGCGACACCGTGAGCAGCAGGAACGCGGCCAGCAGGAGCAGGTGCACGACGCCGTTGAGCGGCTTGGCGCGGCCCGGGACGACGGTGAGGATGCCGACCAGGGAGGACAGCGCGAGCAGCACGAGTTGGAGCGGCTCGAGGCCGAGCGCGAGGTCGCCCTCGAGCCAGATCGAGGCGATCGCGATCGCCGGGATCGTGAGACCGATCGACGCCATCGCCGAGCCGTAGGCCAGGTTGAGGCTGATCTGGACCCGCTGGCGCGAGGCCGCGCGGACCGCGGCGATGGTCTCGGGCGCCAGGACGAGCATCGCGATCACCACGCCGACCACGGCGTGGGGGAAGCCGAGCCAGTCGACGGCGTCCTCGATCGAGTAGGACTCGACCTTGGCCAGGCCGACCACGGTGACCAGCGACAGGACCAGCAGACCCACCGAGATCCAGGTCTCGCGGTTGGTCGGCGGGTCGGCGTGGTCGTCGCCGTCGGCGTCGTTGTCGGCGGTCCAGCCGCCCGGCGTGGACGTCGTGTTGGGCAGGAAGAAGTCGCGGTGCCGCACGGTCTGGGTGAACACGAAGGAGCCGTAGAGAACGAGCGAGGCGAGCGCCGCGAACGTCAGCTGGCCGCCGGTCAGCACCGGGCCGGACTCGCTGGTCGTGAAGGTCGGTACGACGAGCGTCAGGCCCGCGAGCGTGATCACGGTCGCCAGCGCGGAGCCGGTGCCCTCGGGGTTGAAGGTCGCCAGGTGGTGGCGCACCGCGCCCACCACGAGCGCCAGGCCGACGATGCCGTTGACGGTGATCATCACCGCCGCGAAGACCGTGTCCCGGGCCAACGTCGAGGTCTCGCCGCTGCCGGACACCATGAGCATCACGATCAGGCCGACCTCGATGACCGTCACCGCGACGGCCAGGAGCAGCGACCCGAAGGGCTCGCCGACCTTGTGCGCGACCACCTCGGCGTGGTGGACCGCGGCCAGCACCGCGGCGATGAGCGCGACACCGATCAGGCTCGCCGCGAAGGGCGCAGGATGGCTGCCCCAGCTGATCGCCAGCACGACTGCGGCCACGGGTGGGGCGATGACCGTCCACCCGAGTCTTCCTGAGGTGGAGGCGCTCATGGCCGGAATCCTACAAAAGGCTCCCAGCGACGATGACGGGCGCACGGGCGGCGGACCGTAGAATCGACCTCATGTCCGTCGAGTCCGTCGCGTCTGTCTTCCCCCGGCTGGAGCCCCACCTGCTCTCGGTGTCCAAGCCGATCCAGTACGTCGGCGGCGAGCTCAACATGGTCACCAAGGAGTGGGACGCCGCCGAGGTCCGCTGGGTGCTCATGTACCCCGACGCCTACGAAGTCGGCCTGCCCAACCAGGGTGTCCAGATCCTCTACGAGGTGCTCAACGAGCGCGAGTGGATCCTCGCCGAGCGCACCTACGCCGTCTGGCCGGACATGGAGAAGCTGCTCCGCGAGCAGCAGATCCCGCAGTTCACCGTCGACAGCCACCGCCCGGTCGGCGCGTTCGACCTGTTCGGCGTGAGCTTCTCGACCGAGCTCGGCTACACCAACCTGCTCACCGCGCTCGACCTGGCCGGCATCCCGCTGCACGCCGTCGACCGCACCGAGGACCACCCCGTGGTCATCGCCGGCGGCCACGCCGCCTTCAACCCCGAGCCGATCGCCGACTTCGTCGACGCCGCCGTCCTCGGTGACGGCGAGGAGGTCGTCCTCAAGATCTCCGAGCTGGTCCGGGAGTGGAAGGGCGACGGGCGGCCCGGGGGACGGCTCGAGCTGCTGCGCCGGCTCGCCGTGTCGGGCGCGGTCTACGTGCCCCGCTTCTACGACGTCTCCTACGACGCCGGCAGCGGCGAGATCGCGGCCGTCGTACCGAACCACCCGGAGGCGCCCGACCGCGTCCGCAAGCACACGCTCATGGACCTCGACCAGTGGCCCTACCCGCGCAACCCCCTCGTGCCGCTGGCCGAGACGGTGCACGAGCGGTTCTCGGTCGAGATCTTCCGCGGCTGCACCCGCGGCTGCCGCTTCTGCCAGGCCGGCATGATCACCCGCCCGGTGCGCGAGCGCTCCATCGAGACCATCGGCGCGATGGTCGAGAACGGCATCCGCAAGACCGGCTTCGAGGAGGTCGGCCTGCTCTCCCTGAGCTCGGCCGACCACACCGAGATCGGCGACGTCGCGGCCGGCCTCGCCGACCGCTACGACGGCTCCAACGTCTCGCTCTCGCTGCCCTCGACGCGCGTCGACGCCTTCAACATCACCCTCGCCAACGAGTTCTCCCGCAACGGCCGCCGCTCCGGGCTGACCTTCGCGCCCGAGGGCGGCAGCGAGCGGATGCGCAAGGTGATCAACAAGATGGTCACCGAGGACGACCTGATCCGGACCGTCGCGACGGCGTACTCGCACGGGTGGCGGCAGGTGAAGCTCTACTTCATGTGCGGCCTGCCCACCGAGACCGACGAGGACGTCCTCCAGATCGCCGAGCTCGCCAAGCGCGTCATCGCGACCGGCCGCGAGGTCTCGGGCCGCAACGACATCCGCTGCACGGTCTCGATCGGCGGCTTCGTGCCCAAGCCGCACACCCCCTTCCAGTGGGCCGCCCAGCTCGACTCCGCGACCACCGACTCCCGCCTCCAGGCCCTGCGCGACACGGTCCGCGCCGACCGCCGCTACGGCAAGGCCATCGGCTTCCGCTACCACGACGGCCAGCCCGGCATCATCGAAGGCCTGCTCTCCCGCGGCGACCGCCGCGTCGGCCGCATCATCGAGCAGGTCTGGCGCGACGGCGGCCGCTTCGACGGCTGGTCCGAGCACTTCTCCTTCGAGCGCTGGGCCGCCTCGGCCGCCACCGCGCTCGAGGGCACCGGCGTCGACCTCGACTGGTTCACGACGCGGGAGCGCTCGTACGACGAGGTCCTGCCCTGGGACCACCTCGACTCCGGCCTCGACAAGGACTGGCTGTGGGCCGACTGGGAGGACGCCCTCGCGGTCGCCTCCGGTGAGTCCGACGTCGAGGTCGAGGACTGCCGCTGGACCCCCTGCTACGACTGCGGCGTGTGCCCCGAGATGGGCACCGAGATCCAGGTGGGCCCGACGGGGCAGAAGCTGCTCCCGCTCAGCGTCGTCTGAGCCGCCCGGACCCGCCTGCGCCCGTCGTCGCGCGCCTACCGCGCGACGACGGTCCGGGAGTACGCCGACGCCGGCGACGCGCCCTTGACGTTGGTGGCGACGACGCGGAACCGGTAGGAGCCCTTGGCGAGCCGGAACGTGTACGAGCGAGCGGTGGCCGGCAGGGCGGCGGAGACCCTCGTCCCGACCACCTTGCCCTTCGCGATCTTCGACGCGATGACCTTGTACGACGTGATCGCCGCGCCGCCGCTGGTCGTGGGGGCCGTCCAGCGAGCGGTCGCGGTGGCCTTCCCGCCGGGCGTGCCCGGCGACGCGGTGCCGATCCGCGGTGCCGACGGCTTGACGGCGACCAGGACCTGGATCGTGCGAGCCGGCGCGGCCCCGGGGAGCTCGGCCTCCATCTCGGGCACCAGCCGGATGGTGTGCGTGCCGTACGCCGAGAACGTCGTCGTGAAGCTCCGGGTGGGGCTGGTCTGCGGGGCGAGCAGGCCGTCGACGGTCAGCAGCCAGTGGCTCAGGTGGGCGTTGCCGGGGTTCGCGGCGGGCGTCCAGGTGATGGTGGCCCGCAGCCCGCTGGTCGCCACGGTGACGGCAGGTGGCGCGGACGGTACCCAGGACGCGACGTGCCGGTTGAGCGTGGCGGGCGCTCCGGCGCCGGCGGTGTTCAGCGCGGCGACGGCCACGTTGATGTCGTACCCGCCCGGCACGGTGATCGCCTTCGTGGTGGTGCCGGCAGGGACCTCGACCGGTCCACCGGCGATCCCGCTGATCCGGTAGCCCGTCGGTGCCGGGCCGGTCGCCGGGGCCGACCAGGTCAGCGTGCCCGAGCCCTTGCTGGTGGTCAGGTCGATCGAGGCAGGGGCGTTCGGCGTGGTGCCGTTCGCGGCGGCGCAGCCGTCGACCGACAGCGTGTAGGTGCCGACGCTCCCGTAGTCGGAGTAGCCGGTCGTGAGCGGATCGCCGTTGCCGACGCCGCGGACCTTGACGTAGTAGGTCCCTGCCCCGCCGCTCGGCGAGATCCGCGGTGCGTCCATTCCGGTGGCCGTCCGGTGGGCGAAGCCGCCGACGACGACCTCCGCCGAGGCAGGGTCGGAGTAGGCGACCAGGCTGTCGTCCGCCCGGCGCAGGTCGACCCGCAGGTCGAGCGCGCTGCCGTCACCGTTCCCGAGCGCCTCCACCGAAGGAGCCGCGGTGCACGGGCCCACCTTGTAGTAGTCGACGTCGCGGCTGGTGATGACGCCGTCGACGGTGTAGTCGGTCCGGGCCCCCAGACTGGTCGCGGAGGCGGCGGTGTTCCCGGCGTCGTCCGGCAGCAGCGGGAGTCCGGTGGCGACCATCGTCGCGAAGTCGTCCTGACGGTTGGTCGCGTTGGCGTAGTCGCCGTTGCTGAACTGGACGATGCCATGGAGACCCGAGCCCATGATGGGAGTCCACGCCCCCTGGCCGCCGTAGTACTCCCGGGACTGCGCGGTCGGGGCGGTGGTGACTCCGTCATGGTTCAGGCCGAGGGTGTGCCCGATCTCGTGGGCGGCGACCGTCGCCGCGAGGAAGGCGTTCGGCTGCTTGCGCACCCAGACCGGCTCCAGCGTGTTGGTGCCCTCCTCCGAGGGGTCGGCGAAGGCGCCGAAGACGGCGATCCCGGCGCAGCCCGTGCAGATCGGCCGTGAGTCCGGGTCGTCGCTGTAGAGGACGTGGTCGCCGTAGGTGTCGTCGGCGACGCCGTCGCGGTCGTACGCCGCGGGACCGGGGTCCTCGGTGGTGACGTCGACGTCGAACGCCGCGAAGACCTCGGCGAGGATCCGCCAGTTCTCCTGGATGTAGGCGTGCTCCGCGCTGCTGAAGGTGGACAGGTCCTCGTCGATCGAGAACCCGTCGTAGTGGCCGTTCGGGATGCCGGCCTGGATGTTCCAGTAGGTGTTGCTGACCTCGGCGCCGTCGAAGTCCAGGAAGATCGTGTGCTTCGAGCCCGGCCGGCTGTGCAGCGTGAAGGTCGACGCCTCAGGCAGCGGTGCGTCGGCGGCCTGGACGCGGGCGCCGGCGGGCGCCTCCGGGAACGTGTCGGCGTACACGAGCCGGCCACCCGACGTCACGTGCGCGGAGTCGTCGGTCGACAGGATCCGGCGCAGCTCGCGCCCGCTCAGCCCGGACCGGCGGGCGATCGCGGGAAGCTCGTCGTCGAGCTGGCTGATCGCGGCCCTACCGTGCAGACCGGGCCCCGCGTCGGGGGACGCGGCAGACGCGGCAGACGCGGCCGGGGTGCCGGTGGCGAGCGAACCGAGGAGGAGGAAGGACGACGACACCGCGGCGACGAGCCGCACGGGGAGCATCAGGCGAGTCTGTCGGGTCGGCCGCCGCGACGCAGTGCTTTCGGGAAGTCCGCCATCCTCGGTCAGGCGTGCGACCCGTAGGGTGACGGCGTGCGACTGGTCTCCTTGCCTCTGCTCCTGCCGAGCGGCCTCTGATGGCTGATGCTGCCGCGCCGGCGATGGTCGCCGTCCGGGCCGCCCCACGGCTGGTCCTGCTGACCGTGCTCGCCATCGGCGCGCTCACCTCGGACCTGGACTGGCTGCGGTTCCTCGCGGCGCTGCTATTCGTGCTCAACGCGGGCCGGTTGCTGTCGCCGGGCTGGCGGCAGTGGGTGCGGACGGGGGAGCGGGAGGTCCCCGCGTCGGCGCCGGCGGCGGAGCCAGCGGACCCGACCAAGCACCCGTAGCACTTGGTGAACCCTCACCGCCATAGCGCCGACGTGTCATGACAACCGGGACGGCGCGGGTGCACATTCAGCCCATGACGACGCACCCCCGAAGGCTGATCAGCCTCGCAGCGCTTGCCCTGGTTCTCGGCGCCGCGGCAGTTGTCGCACCGATGATCGCTCAGGCGACCCCTCCCGCCCCCACGCTCGGCATCGTCGCCGCGCCCAACCCGGTCGGCCAGAACGACACGTCCACCTTCACCGTCACCGTCGATCCCGGACTGGTGGGCGAGACGGTGCAGCTCGAGCACAAGGCGCTCGGGCTGCTCTGGTCGCTCGTCGACTCCGCGACCCTGGACTCCGACCTGCAGGCGCAGTTCGCCGTCAAGCAGGGCCTGCTCGGCAACTACCAGTACCGGGTCAAGGTCGCGGCCAACGCCAACCACACCGCCGGTACGTCGGCCGTGACGACCCTCAACGTGGTCACCGACCCCACGCCGTACGCCGTCCCGGGCGTCTACGGCTGCGCGAGCGCGACGCCGGGCGTCGCGCGTCCGGGCGGGGGCAGCTGGCAGTGCACGTTCAGCGACGAGTTCTCGGGCACGACGCTCGACACGACGTACTGGCGCGTGGCCAAGCAGGGGCTGATGACCCAGCCCAAGACCGAGAAGGCGTGCTTCGGTGACGAGAGCACCGGCAACGTCAAGGTCGACGGCGGCAGCCTGCACCTGACCGCCAGCGTCAAGGCGAGCGCGACCGCGTGCCCGGCGAACCCGAGCAAGTCCTCGCGCAAGTTCGGCGCGACGGTCTGGCACAACTCCTCGGACGGGACGCAGCCGACGCTGCAGCAGACGTTCGGGTACTACGAGATCCGCGCCAAGCTGCCGTCCCTGCACGGCAGCACCGAGGGGCGCGCGGTGACGCCGCCGGCCACGCCGGCGTACCCGACCGACACGGCCAAGGGCCTGCAGGAGACCTTCTACCTGTGGCCGACCACCGACCGGTACGGCTTCTGGCCGCTGTCGGGCGAGATGGACTTCGCCGAGTTCTACAGCGCGGCGGGCAACCTCAACGCCCCCGCCATGCACCAGCTGTCCGGTACGACGACCGGCGGGTGGAAGAGCCCCGGCTGCAATATCGACCCCACCACCGGCGGCACCGTCGGCGGGTTCAACACCTACAAGTTCCTCTGGTCCTCGACCCGCCTGACCACGTGGGTCAACGACAACCCGACCCCGTGCACCGACCTCGCCATCTCGGGAGGCCCCTTCAACAAGGGCTTCTACCTGATCCTCATGCAGGCGTTCGGCAACTCCGAGACGCTCAACGAGTACACGCTGACGCCGGGGGACACCCCGAACGTCGGCACGACCGAGATCGACTACGTGCGGGTCTGGCAGTAGCCCGCCCGTCCTGACCCTGCCGGGCCACCCTGCCGCCGCCTAGGCTCGGCAGGGTGGCTCGGCTCCTTCACCTCAACGGCGCCCCGGGCGTCGGCAAGAGCACGCTCGCGCAGCGGTACGCCGCGGAGCACCCGGGAGTGCTCGCCTGCGACATCGACCGGCTCCGCTGCTTCGTCGGCGGCTGGGAGGACGACTTCGCCGGCGCCGGTGCGGTGATCCGCCCGGTCGCGCAGGCGATGATCGCGGCCCACCTCGCCGAGGGCCGAGACGTCGTGCTGCCGCAGATGCTGGCCGACGAGGACGAGCGCGCCCGCTTCCGCAGCGTCGCCGTCGACGCCGGGCACGCCTACGTGCACGTGCTGCTGCAGGCCCCGCGCGGCATCGCGGCCGACCGGCTGCACGCCCGGCCGGCGGCGGATCCGCTCCACGCCGTGGTGCACGCGGAGATCGAGCGGGTGGGCGGCGCGGCGGCGGTCGAGGAGCTCGCGGACCGGTTGGAGCGGAGCGCCGCCCGCGCCCCCGACGTCCTCCGGGTCGACACGGGCGGCAGCCCCGCGGCGACGTACGAGGCCCTGGTCGCGGCGCTCGGTTGAGCCCTGGCTCAGCGCTTCCGGTCGCGCAGCGTCCCGGTGACCCGGCGCTCGGGGTGCCCGACGGCGCACTGGATGGCGTGGTCGTCGAACAACCGCCAGCTCAGCTTGGTCGGGTAGTAGTAGTAGACCTCGAACTGGGAGTCCGGGTACGGCACGCCGACGAACTTCCGGAACCTCTTGATGCACTCCGTGGTGCGCCGCTCGATCGCGGCCTGCCCGGGGAACTTCCCGCCCGGCACGCGCAGGGTCGCGTAGATCTCGAGGTCGTGCTTGCGGGTGCACGGCAGGAGGGTGACCGTGCCTGACTCCACCTGCTCGTCGACGTCGGCCCGTCGCAGGTTCGGGTCGTTGAAGCAGTCGCCCGCGCGGAGCTTGAGGGTCGGGACCTCGGACGGCTCGCCGCTGCGCCGGGCCTCCTCGGTGGAGGCGTCGATGCTGTCGTTCACGCCGTCGCGGATGCCGTCGAGGATGGGCGGCACCATCGCCACCTGGAGCCCGGTCGCGGCGAGGCCGAGGACGACGGTGAGCGCGGCGACCCAGCGGGGCCGGAAGCGGCGGCGGGCGAGCGCGACGATCGCGATCACCAGGCCGACGATCGGCAGGCAGGGCACGCACACGACGAGGGCGAGCGCGAAGCCGGTCCAGCCCAGGCCCTTGTCGTTGCCCGGCGGCAGTGCCGTCGGCGGACCGCCGTAGGCAGGGGGAGGGCCGCCGTAGTACGGCAGCGGGTCGCCCGGGGGAGGCGGGGGAGGCGGCTGGCTCATGCGCCGGTCGATCCGCCTGAACCGCCGGAGCCGTCCGATCCGTCCGATCCGTCCGAGCCGACGGGGCCGTCGATCCGGTCGCCGTCGCCGCGGGTGAGGTAGCAGAAGAACCAGTCACCGGTGTCCGGCTCGTCCTCGTCGAAGGCGTCGACCGAGACCGAGGCCTCGTACTCGTCGCCCTCGACCGCCGAGCGGTACGTCGCACGCAGCCCCGGCAGCGCGGCGCAGAAGTCCTGCGTCGAGCGGCTGTCGAAGCTCTCGAGCAGCTCGCCGCTGAACCGGCCGGCCCAGATGATCTCGCCGTCGTGAGGCTCGTCGCAGTCGGCCTTCTCGACGATGTCGAGGCTGTTGACGTCGACGCACTGCCCGGCCCGGGCGTCGTCCTCCTGGACCGACTGCGAGCCGAGCACGATCGCGAAGACGAGGAAGCCGGCCATGGCGAGGGTCAGGACGGTGCCGAGCACCAGTCCGGTCACCGCCGCCCACCGTCCGGTACGGCGCCCGCCGCCGGTCCGCACCAGGCCGGCGATGCCGAGCGCGACGCCGACAGGCGCTGCGCAGCACGTCGCCGAGCAGATGAGTGCGGCCAGCGAGACGCCGTCGAACGGCGTCCGCGCCGACCCGTACGCGCTGTTGTCGTACGGGTTCGGCGCGGGCTGGTACGGCGGGTACTCCCCGCCGTACGGGTTGCTCATGGCGTCAGGGCAGCTTCTTGTCCAGCGAGCCGCCGTCGGCGAGGGTGAGCACGCACACGACCTTGTCGCCCGAGGCGGGCTTCTTGTCCTGGGTCAGCGCGATGACGAAGTACTTCGGGTCGAGGATCAGGGCCTGCTCACCGGGGTTGAGCATCGGCGCGCAGTGCTCGGCGATCTGCTGCTGGTTGCCGAAGTCGTAGGCCTTGGCCTCGGACGAGGAGAGCTTCTTGGTGGCGATCACCTGGGCGTCGTGCTTCTCGCTGCACTCGACGACCTTGATGCCGCTGACGCCCTCGTCCGAGGTCTTGTCGAGGCCGTTGCCGGTGATGCACTGGCCGTCCTTGAGGTCGTTGATCGGCGTGCCGAAGACGCCGGTGGCGAGCGCGACCACGAGGCCGGCGCCGACGAGCACCGACACGAGGCCGATGGCGATACCGGCGATCGCGAAGCCGCGGCCCTTGCGCTTGCCGCCCTTGGTGCGCGACAGGCCCACGAAACCGAGGATCAGGCCGATCAGACCCGTGCAGCAGAGCAGGCTGAGCACGAAGGACGCCACGGAGACGCCGTCGGTCTTGGCCGGAGGCGTGGCGTCGTACCCACCCGGGGCACCCGGGTACGCACCCGGCGGGGGACCGTAGCCGCCGCCCTGGGGCGCGCCGTAGGGGTTGGGGTTCTGGGGGTTGTTGCCGTACGGATCGCTCACGGCGGTCAGACTAGTGCGGAATCATGGCCATGTGCTGCCGTTCCCCGATGTATCTCGCCGGCGCCGGCTCGCGCTGCGCCACGGTCTAGCCCGCCCCTACCCGAGCGTGGGAGCCGCGGCCGAGGCGATGACGGCGCTCCACGCGACCGAGGCGGCGACCGTCCACCTGGCGCTGTGGGCGCGGGTCGCGGACCTCGCGCTGGACGACGTCGAGCGCGCGCTGTACGACGAGCGCAGCATCGTGAAGCAGCTCGCGATGCGCCGCACGCTGTTCGCCTTCCCGCGCGACCTGCTGCCCGCGGTGTGGGGGAGCGCGGCGGCGCGCGTGGCCGGCCAGCAGCGGACGCAGGTGCTCAAGGACCTGCACGGGAGCGGCTGCGCCGACGACCCGGAGGCGTGGCTCGCCGAGGTCGAGGGCGCGATCGTCGAGGTGCTGGGGGACGGAAAGGCCCGTACCACCGCGCAATTGCGCGAGGAGGTGCCGCTGCTGGCGACCAAGGTCATGCGCGGGGCACCCGGATCCAAGTGGGCGGCGGAGGTCCCGGTCGCGCCGCAGGTGCTGACGATGCTCGGCGCCGAGGCGCGGGTGCTGCGGGCCGAGAACGCCGGGCACTGGAGGCTGAACAAGCCGGCCTGGACGACGACGGAGGCCTGGCTCGGCGAGGGCGGGGGCGACGGCGCGGGGACCGTGACGCCGCCGGACCCGGCTGCGGGCTATGCCGAGCTGGTCCGGCGCTGGCTCTGGACCTTCGGGCCCGGCACGGAGGCCGACATCGTGTGGTGGCTCGGCGCGACCAAGACGATCGTGCGGCGGGCGCTGGCCGATGTCTCCGCGGTCGCCGTCGCGCTGGACGGCGGTGGGACCGGGTGGGTGCTGCCGGACGACGTCGCCGACCTCGACGGCGGCGGTGGCGGCGGTGGTGGCGGTGGTACGGGGGCCGAGGTCGCGCCCTGGGCCGCGCTGCTGCCGACCCTGGACCCGACCGTGATGGGCTGGAAGGAGCGCTCCTTCTACCTCGACGCCGCGCACACGCCGTACCTCTTCGACAGCAACGGGAACGCCGGCAACACGGCCTGGTGGGACGGCCGCGTGGTGGGCTGCTGGGTGCAGGACGAGGCGGGGGAGGTGCGCGTCATCCTGCGCGAGGACGTCGGGTCCGAGGCGAGCGCGGCGCTCGACGCCGAGGCGGCCCGGCTCGGGGCGTGGCTCGCCGGGGTGCGGATCACCAACGTCTACGCGTCACCGCAGATGCGGAACGCACTCCTTCCCTGACCTAGGATTTCGGCCCGTGAGTCGTCAGCAGCCCGAGCAGCAGGCACCGCCGGTCCAGAAGCTGCGGATCCGGTACGCCAAGCGCGGCCGGCTGCGCTTCACCAGCCACCGCGACGTCAGCCGCGCCATCGAGCGCGCGGTCGTCCGGGCCCGGATCCCGATGGCCTACTCGTCCGGCTTCCACCCGCACCCGCGGATCTCCTACGCCGGCGCCTCGCCGACCGGTGCCGCCAGCGAGTCGGAGTACGTCGAGCTGGGTCTCGCCGAGGTCCGCGAGCCCGCCGAGATCGGCGCCGCGCTCGACGCCGTCCTGCCCGACGGGCTCGACGTGGTCACCATCGTCGACGCAGCGGACACCGCCGCCGGCTCGCTCTCCGACCTGCTCACCGCCAGCCACTGGCTGATCGACCTCGGCGGCGTCCCCGTCGCGGAGGTGCGCGCCGCGGTCGAGGGCTTCTTGGCGACGGAGTCGGTGACCGTGGAGCGGATGACGAAGAAGGGGATGCGCAGCTTCGACTGCCGCGCCGCCGTCGTCCGGCTGGGGGTCGCCGAGAGCGGCGAGCTGGACCTGCTGCTGGAGCACGCGGTGCCCGCCGTACGGCCGGACGACGTGCTGACCGGACTGCGCGAGGTCGGCGGGCTCGCCGTACCGGGGACGGTGCTGCTGACCCGCCTCGCCCAAGGCGTGCTCGACCGGGAGGCCGGCACCGTCGGCGACCCGCTGGCTGCCCGGTGATGCCACCGGCCTGAGGGCCGTGTGCGATACTCGCCACAGATCCACCCCCGTGCGCGTCCCACCGGACAGCGCGCGGTGCGATCTGACGACGTTCTCGCCGGACGGCAGGAAACTGACCGGCCGGCACGGTGGAGACGGTACGACCGCCCGACGCGACGCACCCCGCGACCGCGGCAGGCGAGCGGCCCGCCTCCAGTGACGCTCCGCGGAGGGTGTCGTCCCCCGAAGGCTTACGGTGCCGCGCGTCGCGCGAGCCCCGATGACACCCCGACGCGGAAGCGCCGGGTGGAGGAGTAGCGCCATGACCGACGCGCCCACGGACGCCACCACCGCCCCTACCGAGACCGAGACCGGGGCGGCGGAGAAGCCGGCGAAGCCGGCCAAGAAGGCCGCCGCGAAGAAGACGGCCGCCAAGAAGACCACGTCGGCGGCTGCCAAGAAGACGGCCGCTGCGAAGAAGACCGCGGCCAAGAAGACCACGACGGCGGCTGCCAAGAAGACCGCTGCGAAGAAGACCACCACGGCGGCGGCCAAGAAGACCACGTCCGCGGCCGCCAAGAAGACGGCCGCCGCGAAGAAGACCACGGCCAAGAAGACCACCGCCGCGGCCACGGCCAAGGCGAAGAAGGCGGCGGCCGCTGCCGCCGCGACCGAGGCCGCGCCGACCTCCGAGCAGCTCATGCTGACGCCGGAGGAGGAGATCGTCGAGACGCCGGCCGCGCCCGCCGCGCGCGCGGCCGTCGCTCCGCTGTTCCAGGCTCCGGTGGTCGAGGCCGGGACCAAGGCCGAGACCGAGGCCGAGGCCCCGGTGGAGGAGCAGGCCGAGGACGAGGACGAGGCTGAGGTGGCGGCCGAGGCGCCTGCCGCTGAGACCGACACCGAGACCGAGCCGGCGCCCGAGGCGCCCGAGGCGCCCGAGGCGCCCGAGGCCGAGTCCGCCGACTCCGACGCCGACGCCGACGCCGACGCCGACGCCGACACTGACGCCGAGGACGACTCTGACGAGGACGCCGCCTCCGGCGCTCCCCGCCGCCGTCGCCGCCGGGGCGGTCGCCGCCGCCGCAAGCCGGCCGGCGCGAACACCGACACCGACGCCGACTCCGACGGCGACCAGGACACCGACCAGGGCACCGCGGGCGACGGTGACGCCGAGGCTGCCGACTCCGAGTCCGGCGACGACGCCGCGGGCGAGGCCGGCGCCGCCGGTCAGCCCCGGAACCGGGCCAAGGCGAAGCCGCGGCAGCGCTCCCAGTCCAAGGCCGGCCAGACCGATGGCGAGAGCGACGGCGCCGGCGAGGCCGAGACCGACAGCGACGCTGAGGGCGAGGGCGACAACGACGGCGACAACGGCGCCCAGGGCGAGGGCGGCGGTTCGACGTCCTCGCGCCGGCGCCGCCGGCGCCGCCGGGCCGGTGAGGCCGGGTCCGACGCCGAGGGTGGCGACGACCCGGAGAACACCGTCACCCGGGTCCGCAAGCCGCGCTCGGCCGACGACGAGATCACCTCGATCTCCGGCTCGACGCGTCTCGAGGCCAAGAAGCAGCGCCGCCGCGAGGGCCGCGAGGCCGGACGGCGCCGCGCGCCGATCGTGAGCGAGGCCGAGTTCCTGGCCCGCCGCGAGTCGGTGGAGCGGGTCATGGCGGTGCGCCAGCGCAAGGACCTCACCCAGATCGCCGTCCTCGAGGACAAGGTCCTCGTCGAGCACTACGTCGCCCGCGAGTCGCAGACCTCGCTCATCGGCAACGTCTACCTGGGCCGGGTCCAGAACGTCCTGCCGTCGATGGAGGCCGCCTTCATCGACATCGGCAAGGGCCGCAACGCCGTCCTGTACGCCGGCGAGGTCAACTGGTCCGCGCTCGGCCACAAGGACGGCCAGCCGCGCAAGATCGAGTCGGTCCTGCAGTCGGGCCAGACCATCCTGGTCCAGGTCAGCAAGGACCCGATCGGCCACAAGGGCGCCCGCCTCACCAGCCAGATCAGCCTGGCCGGCCGGTTCCTGGTCTACGTGCCCGACGGCACGACGTCCGGGATCTCGCGCAAGCTGCCCGACACCGAGCGCGCGCGGCTCAAGGCGCTGCTCAAGGAGATCGTCCCGGACACCGCCGGCGTCATCGTGCGGACCGCAGCCGAGGGTGCCTCCGAGGACGAGCTGACCCGCGACGTCGAGCGGCTCAAGGCGCGCTGGGAGGACATCGAGGCGCGCGTGGCCAAGGGCAACGCCCCGCAGCTGCTCTACGGCGAGCCGGACCTGACCCTCAAGGTCGTCCGGGACCTGTTCACCGAGGACTTCGCCAAGCTCGTCGTCCAGGGTGACGAGGCCTGGGAGACCGTCAAGGAGTACGTCGAGCACGTCGCGCCCGACCTCGCCGAGCGCCTCGAGCACCACGAGGCCGGCGACGGCGTCCCGGACCTCTTCGCGACGTACCGGATCGACGAGCAGATCGCCAAGGGTCTCGACCGCAAGGTCTGGCTCCCCTCGGGCGGCTCGCTGATCATCGACCGGACCGAGGCGATGACCGTCGTCGACGTCAACACCGGCAAGTTCACCGGCTCCGGGGGCAACCTCGAGGAGACGGTGACCAAGAACAACCTCGAGGCCGCCGAGGAGATCGTGCGCCAGCTGCGGCTGCGCGACATCGGCGGCATCATCGTCGTCGACTTCATCGACATGGTGCTCGAGTCCAACCGCGACCTCGTACTGCGCCGCCTGGTGGAGTGCCTGGGCCGCGACCGGACCCGCCACCAGGTCGCCGAGGTCACCTCGCTCGGCCTGGTCCAGATGACCCGCAAGCGGATCGGTACGGGTCTGCTCGAGGCCTTCAGCGAGACCTGCACCCACTGCCAGGGCCGCGGCCTGCTCGTGCACGACCTCCCGGTCGAGCCGAAGCGCGGCGGTGGCGGTGGCGGCGGCAACGCGGGCGGCGGCGGCAACGCCGGTGGCGGCGGGAACGCCGGTGCCGGGGGCGGCGAGGACGAGTCGCGTCGCGGCAGCCGTCGGCGCAAGGGCAAGGGCGGCCAGGGCGGTGGTCAGGGCGGCGGTGCGGCTGCTGAGGCGCCGAAGGCCGTGGTCCCGTCCCCGAAGGACGTCGCCGCGATGGCCAAGCCCGCCGAGGACCAGGACCACGAGCAGGACCAGGCCCAGGAGCCGGAGCCGATCGAGGCCGCCGTCGAGGTCGACGCGAGCACGCCCGCCGAGGCCGAGCCGACGCTCGAGGTGACCCCCGAGCCCGAGGCGGCCCCGGAGCCGGAGCCCACCCCGGAGCCCGAGGTGACGCCCGAGCCGGAGCCCGAGCCGGAGCCCGCGCCGGTGGCCACGACCACGGTCGTGACCCGTACCCGACGCCGGGCGGCCTCCCGCCCCGCCGGCCCGCCGGTGGCCGCGGAGCCCACCCCCGAGCCCGAGGCGACGCCTGAGCCCGCCCCCGAGCCCGAGCCCGAGCCCGCCCCCGAGCCCCACGTGGAGCACGTCCCGATCAAGAAGAAGGGCGCGCGCAAGCGCTGACCCACCCCGACGGGCCCGGTCCGGGAGCCGCGTTTTGGCGGATCCCGGCCCGGCCCGTAACATTGTTCGTCGGTGCGCCGCCGAGGCGTTCCGTTCTGCTGGCACCCGGCATCTCGCGACGTGGCTCGCGACGAGGGATTCCGCAGTGTGCCGTAGACCTAGACGTTGAACCAGAAGGAGCCCGGTGGTGTACGCGATCGTGCGCGCAGGATCGAAGCAGGAGAAGGTCGCTGTCGGCGACGTCATCGAGATCGACAAGGTCTCCACGCCCGCCGGTGAGACCCTGACCCTTCCGGTCGTCCTCGCTGTCGACGGCGACAAGGTGACGAGCACCGGTCTGGACAAGGCCGCGGTGACGGTCGAGGTCCTCGGCGCGACCAAGGGCCCGAAGATCATCATCCAGAAGTACAAGAACAAGACCGGCTACAAGAAGCGCCAGGGTCACCGTCAGAAGTACACCCAGGTCAAGGTCACCGACATCAAGCTCTGACCCCCGGTCAGCTCGACACCCCAAGGACTGAAACATGGCACACAAGAAGGGCGCGGCGTCCACCAAGAACGGCCGCGACTCCAACGCCCAGCGCCTCGGCGTGAAGCGCTTCGGCGGCCAGGTCGTCAACGCCGGCGAGATCATCGTCCGCCAGCGTGGCACCCACTTCCACCCGGGCGCCGGTGTCGGCCGCGGCGGCGACGACACGCTGTTCGCGCTGATCCCCGGTGCGGTGGAGTTCGGCAAGAAGCGCGGCCGCAAGGTCGTCAACATCGTCCCGGGTGAGTGAGCGACGCTCACTCGACCTGAGGCTTCGAAGGGCGTCCCGGTTGCCGGGACGCCCTTCGTCCATTTTCTACTGAAAGACTGATCCCATGGCCGTTCCCACCTTCGTCGACCGCGTGGTCCTGTCCGTGTCCGCCGGTCGCGGCGGCAACGGCGTCGCGTCGGTCCACCGCGAGAAGTTCAAGCCGCTCGGTGGTCCCGACGGCGGCAACGGCGGGCCGGGTGGATCGGTCGTGCTGCGGGTCGACCCCGACGTGACCACGCTGCTGGAGTACCACCACAGCCCCCAGCGCCGTGCCGAGCACGGCGGCCACGGGGCCGGTGACCGGCGCAACGGCGCCCACGGTGCCGACCTGGTGCTGCCCGTCCCGGCCGGCACGGTGGTCAAGCACCGCAACGGCGAGGTGATCGCGGACCTGGTCGGTCCCGGGACCGAGCTGGTCGTCGCCCAGGGTGGGCGCGGTGGCCTCGGCAACGCCTCGCTGGCGTCGAAGTCGCGCAAGGCGCCGGGCTTCGCGCTGCTCGGCGAGCCCGGGGACGAGCTCGAGGTCGTCCTCGAGCTCAAGGTGGTCGCGGACGTCGGCCTGGTCGGCTTCCCGAGTGCCGGCAAGTCCAGCCTGATCGCGGCGATCTCGCGGGCCCGGCCCAAGATCGCCGACTACCCCTTCACCACGCTGGTCCCGAACCTGGGCGTGGTCACCGCCGGCGAGACCGTCTTCACCGTCGCCGACGTGCCCGGCCTGATCGAGGGCGCGGCCGAGGGCCGCGGCCTGGGCCACGACTTCCTGCGCCACATCGAGCGCTGCGCGGCGCTGGTCCACGTGCTCGACACCGCGACGCTGGAGCCGGGCCGCAACCCGGCCGACGACCTCGACGTGATCGAGGACGAGCTGCGCCGGTACGGCGGCCTCGACGACCGCCCGCGCCTGGTGGCCCTCAACAAGGTCGACGTCCCCGACGGTCGCGGCATCGCCGAGCTGGTCGTCGAGGAGCTGCGCGAGCGCGGCCTGCGGGTCTTCGAGATCTCCGCCGTGTCCGGTGAGGGCACCCGCGAGCTGATCTACGCCATGGCCGAGATCGTCAACGAGGCCCGGCGTGCCCAGGCCGCCGAGATCCCCGCGCGGATCGTCGTACGGCCCAAGGCCATCGACGACGACGGCTTCACCATCAAGCGCACCGGCGCGGGCTGGCGGGTGCGCGGCACCAAGCCGGAGCGCTGGGTACGCCAGACCGACTTCAGCAACGACGAGGCGGTCGGCTACCTCGCCGATCGGCTCAACCGGCTGGGTGTCGAGGCCAAGCTGGTCCAGCTCGGGGCCGAGGAGGGCGACGCCGTCCTCATCGGGCCCACCGACAACTCGGTGGTCTTCGACTTCAAGCCGGGCATCGACGCGGGCGCCGAGAACCTGTCCCGCCGCGGCGAGGACGACCGCTTCCACGCGGAGCGGCCGGCTGCTTCGCGCCGGCGGGAGATCCAGGAGAACATGGACGACCGCGGCGAGAACGAGACCCGCGCCGACGTGGCCCGCCGGATCGACAAGCCCGAGGTCTACGGACCGACCTCCTACGAGATCGGCTCCGACCAGGACCCGGACGTCAAGCCGCCGACCGACGAGGACGACTGGCTCGAGGACGATCCCGGTGAGTGAGCGGGAGGCCGTCACGGCCGCCCGTCGCATCGTCGTCAAGGTCGGCTCGTCGTCGCTGACCACCGCCTCCGGGGGCATCGATCCCGCGCAGGTCAGCACGCTGGTCGACGTCCTGGCGGCCGCGCGCGAGCGGGGCGCCGAGGTCGTGCTCGTCTCCTCGGGCGCGATCGCGGCCGGCCTGGCCCCGCTGGGCCTCAAGCGCCGTCCGCGCGGGCTCGCCGCCCAGCAGGCCGCGGCCAGTGTCGGGCAGGGCCTGCTCGTGCACCGCTACACCGAGGAGCTCGCCCGGCACGGCCTCATCGCCGGCCAGGTGCTGCTCACCCTCGACGACGTCACCCGGCGCTCGCACTACCGCAACGCCCACCAGACGTTCGCCCAGCTGCTCGAGCTCGGCGTCATCCCGATCGTCAACGAGAACGACACGGTCGCCACCACCGAGATCCGCTTCGGCGACAACGACCGGCTCGCGGCGCTCGTCGCGCACCTGGTCCACGCCGACCTGCTGGTGCTGCTCTCCGACGTCGACGGCCTGTACGACGGTCCGCCGAGCCGCCCCGGTGCCCGGCTCATCACCGACGTGCGCACCGACGCCGACCTCGCCGACGTCGTCGTGGGCTCCGCCGGGTCGGCCGGCATCGGCACCGGCGGGATGGTGACCAAGGTCGACGCGGCCGCGATCGCCACCGGCTCCGGCATCCCCGTCGTCCTCACCTCGGCCGACCGGGCCGGCGCGGCGCTCGCGGGCGAGCCCGTGGGCACGCTCTTCCACCCCACCGGCAAGCGCCGGCCCACCCGGCTGCTGTGGCTGCGCCACGCGACCGAGGCCAAGGGCGCGCTGGTGCTCGACGCGGGCGCCGTGCGGGCGGTCGTCGAGCGGCGCGCGTCGCTGCTCGCCGCGGGCGTCACCGGCGTCCAGGGCGACTTCGCGGCCGGTGACCCGGTCGACCTGCTCGACCCCGACGGCACCGTCGTGGGCCGCGGCCTGGTCAACTTCGACGCCGCCGAGGTGCCGAACCTGCTGGGCCGCTCCTCGCGCGAGCTCAAGCGCGAGCTCGGCGCGGCGTACGAGCGCGAGGTCATCCACCGCGACGACCTCGTCGTGCTCTGAGGGAGCGCTGACCGCGACTCAGTCGCCGACGGCGTCGATCCCGCGCTGCACGATGAGCGGGTCGGGCCGGCCGACCACGGCGTGGTCCTTGCCGTCGTACTCGAAGCGGGCGAGGAAGTGGCGCATCGCGTTGATCCGGGCGCGCTTCTTGTCGTTGGACTTGATGGTGGTCCAGGGCACGACGTCGGTGTCGGTGCGCCGGAACATCGCCTCCTTGGCGGCGGTGTAGGCCGCCCAGCGGTCGAGCGACTCCAGGTCCATGGGGGAGAGCTTCCACTGCCGCACCGGGTCGACCTGGCGGATGATGAACCGGGTGCGCTGCTCGGAGCGGGTCACCGAGAACCAGAACTTGGTGAGGGTGATGCCGGACGCGACGAGCATCTCCTCGAAGTACGGCACGTGCCTCATGAAGGTGTCGTACTGGTCGTCGGTGCAGAAGTCCATCACCCGCTCGACGACCGCGCGGTTGTACCAGCTGCGGTCGAACAGGGCGATCTCGCCGGCGGTGGGCAGCTGCTGGACGTAGCGCTGGAAGTACCACTGCCCCTGCTCGCGGTCGCTCGGCTTGGTCAGCGCGACGACACGGGCGTGGCGGGGGTTGAGGTGCTCCATGAACCGCTTGATCGTGCCGCCCTTGCCGGCGGCGTCGCGGCCCTCGAAGACGATGACGTGCTGGGTGCCGGTGGCCTGCGCCCAGGCCTGGAACTTGAGCAGCTCGACCTGCAGCAGGTACTTCTGCTCGTCGTACTCCGCGCGGGGCAGCCGCTCGTCGTAGGGGTAGTTCTCGCGCCAGGTGTCGACGGCCTTGCCGTGCGGGTCGATGAGCACCGGGTCGTCGTCGTGGTCGTCGCCGATGGTGTGCCCGTCGATGCCGAGACGGTCGATGTAGGCCCGGACGTCGTGAAGCATGGTCGGAGGCTAGGGAGCCCGCGTGAACGGGAGGTGTCCGTCCTCTAACCTTGGAGACGCCATGAACGACGTTCGCACGGTCTACCTCGACCACGCCGCGACGACGCCGATGACCGACGTCGCGGTGGAGGCGATGACCGCCCACCTGCGTGAGGTCGGCAACGCCAGCTCGCTGCACGCCTCCGGACGTCGCGCGCGCCGCGTGATCGAGGAGTCCCGCGAGACCGTCGCCCAGGCGCTCGGCTGCCGGCCCGGCGAGGTGGTCTTCACCTCCGGCGGCACCGAGGCCGACAACCTGGCCGTCAAGGGGCTGTTCTGGTCCCGGCGCGACGGCGACCCGCGGCGCACCCGGGTGCTCTCGACCGCGGTCGAGCACCACGCCGTGCTCGACCCGCTGGAGTGGCTCGCCGAGCACGAGGGCGCCGACGTCGAGCTGCTGCCGGTCGACGACGACGGACGGCTGCGCGTCGACGCGCTGCGCGCCTCGGTCGAGCGCGACCCGGCCTCGGTCGCCCTGATCACGGTGATGTGGGCCAACAACGAGGTCGGCACGCTCCAGCCGCTCGACCAGGTGGTCGCGATCGCCGCCGAGCACGGCATCCCGGTCCACACCGACGCCGTCCAAGCGGTCGGGGCGACGCCGGTCGACTTCGCCGCCTCGGGCGTCGACGCGCTCTCGCTGTCGGGGCACAAGGTCGGCGGGCCCCAGGGCGTCGGTGCGCTCGTCGTACGGCGTGAGGTGGCGCTGACCCCCCAGCTGCACGGCGGCGGCCAGGAGCGCGACGTGCGCAGCGGCACCCTCGACGTCCCGGCGATCGCCGGCTTCGCGGCCGCGGTCGAGCTCGCGGTCAAGCAGCAGGCCGACCACGCCGCGCGGCTCGCGGGTCTGCGCGACGACCTCGTGGCCGCCGTACGACGGGCGGTGCCGGACGCCGTCCTCAACGGCGACCCCGTCGACCGGCTGCCCGGCAACGTCCACCTGAGCTTCCCCGGCTGCGAG
Source organism: Pimelobacter simplex (assembly GCF_024662235.1). Classification (GTDB taxonomy): domain Bacteria; phylum Actinomycetota; class Actinomycetes; order Propionibacteriales; family Nocardioidaceae; genus Nocardioides. The sequence continues at coordinate 3,331,803 of NZ_CP096276.1, read as the reverse complement.
GGCGACTCGCTGCTCATGCTCCTCGACGCCCGCGGCATCGAGTGCTCGACCGGCTCGGCCTGCTCGGCCGGTGTCCCGCAGCCCTCGCACGTGCTGCTCGGGATGGGCCGCTCCAGCGACGAGGCGCGCAGCTCGCTGCGGTTCAGCCTGGGCCACACCAGCACCGAGGCCGACGTCGCGGCCGTCGCCGAGGCGATCGGCCCGTGCGTCGAGCGCGCGCGTGCGGCCCATGTCTGACCTCGGGCAGGTGATCCGGTGAAGGTCGTCGCCGCCATGTCCGGGGGAGTGGACTCCGCCGTCGCCGCCGCGCGCGCCGCCGAGGCCGGCCACGAGGTGACCGGCATCCACCTCGCACTCTCGCGCAACCCCAAGTCCTACCGCACCGGCGCCCGGGGCTGCTGCACCATCGAGGATGCCAACGACGCCCGCCGCGCGGCCGACGTGATCGGCATCCCGTTCTACGTCTGGGACCTCTCCGACCGCTTCCACACCGATGTGGTCGAGGACTTCATGGACACCTACGCCGCCGGGCAGACCCCCAACCCGTGCCTGCGCTGCAACGAGAAGATCAAGTTCGCCGCCGTCCTCGACAAGGCGCTGGCGCTGGGCTTCGACGCCGTCGCGACCGGCCACTACGCGACCGTCCGTACGTCGTCCGACGGCGCGATCGAGCTGCACCGCGCGGTCGACGCGGCCAAGGACCAGTCCTACGTGCTCGGCGTCCTCGACGAGCAGCAGCTGCGCCACTCGCTGTTTCCGCTCGGCGACACCCCGAAGCCGCAGGTGCGCGCCGAGGCCGCCGCCCGCGGGCTGCTCGTCGCGGACAAGCCCGACAGCCACGACATCTGCTTCGTGGCCGACGGCGACAACGCCGGCTGGCTGCGCGAGAAGCTCGGCGACCGCGCGCCCAACCAGGGCGGCGAGATCCGCGACGACGAGACCGGCGAGGTCGTGGGTCACCACGCCGGCACCTATGCCTACACGATCGGGCAGCGCAAGGGACTGCGGCTCGGGCACCCCGCGCCCGACGGACGGGCGCGCTACGTGCTCGACATCGAGCCGGTCTCGGGCACGGTCACGGTGGGTCCGCGCGAGCGGCTCGCGGTCGACCAGGTGCGCGGGGACCGGGTCCGCTGGTGCGGTGCCGCGCTTCCGGCCGGCACGGTCCTGGCGGGCGACGCGGTGAGCGTCCAGCTGCGGGCGCACGGTGCGGAGCACCGAGCCGTGGTCCGGGTGGGGGAGGACGGTCTCGTCGTCGACCTGCTCGACCACGCCGAGGGGATCGCCCCCGGCCAGGCCGTCGTCGTGTACGACGGCACCAGGGTCGTCGGCTCCGCCACCATCACCGCGACCCACCGGGTCGGCACGTGAGGGCGACCGGGATCGGTTCGTTCCCGGGCACCGAGCAGCGCGACCTCGACGAGGCGCTGGCCGTCGTCCTGGGCGAGGTGGCCGCCGACGAGCACGGGATCGGCTACGTGCCCGAGGTGCCCGGCCGCGGCGCCCCGGCCGGCATGATCGGCCGCACCCTCGGCCTGGTCGCCGAGCTCGACGCCGACCTCCAGCCCGCCGGCTGGCGGCTGACCGGCTCGGCCGGAGCCCCGCCCCTCGACCAGCGGCGCGCCCGCAGCCTGCTGGCCCAGGACCTCGACGCCGTCGAGGAGCAGGCGGCCGGCCACACGGGCGCCTTCAAGACCCAGCTGACCGGCCCCTGGACGCTGGCCGCCACGGTCGAGCGCCCGCGCGGCGACAAGCTGCTCGCCGACCACGGCGCGCGCCGCGAGCTCGCCCAGGCCCTGGCCGTCGCGGTCACCGACCACGTCGCGGACCTGCGCCGCCGGCTGCCCGCGGCCGCGTCGCTCGTGGTCCAGCTCGACGAGCCGGCGCTGCCGGCCGTGCTGGCCGCCGCGATCCCGACGGCGTCGGGCTTCGGCAAGCACCGGATGATCCACCCGCCCGAGGCCAGCGAGGCGCTGGGCTGGGTGCTCGACGCGATCCGCGACGCCGGTGCGGAGCCGTGGGTGCACTGCTGCGCGCCCGGCGTGCCGATCGGGCTGCTGCGGGGGGCCGGGGCGCGCGGCGTGATGCTCGACCTCGCGCTGCTCGACGCCGACGGGCACGACGCGGCCGCCGAGGCGCTCGAGGCGGGCGACACGATCGCGCTGGGCGTCGTACCGACGGCGGGGGAGCTGCCCGGCGACAAGGAGGTCGTCGAGCGGGTGCTGCGCTGGCTCGACATGCTCGGCCTCGACCCCGAGGTCGTCGGCGGCGGGCTGGTCGTCACGCCCGCCTGCGGACTGGCGGGGAGCACCGCCCGGGACGCACGACGGGCCACCGAGCTCGTTCGCTCGGTGGCCCGTTCGCTGGGCGGCTAGACCTCAGCCGACGTGGACGCCCTCAGGCGCGTCCGTGGCGAGCTCGGTGTGCTTGACGCTGAGCAGCAGCCACACGATCAGCGACGCGGTCCAGATCATGAACGCGCCGACGAGGAAGGCGTGCGTGGCACCGTCGGCGAACGCGATCAGGCCGTTGGCCGGGTTGGTCGGGTTGCCGGTCGCGAGGTCGGCGAGCTTCTCGGTGGTGAAGTGCGACGCCACCGCCGAGAGCGTGGCGAGACCGAGCGCGCCACCGACCTGCTGCATGGTGTTGAGGACACCGGAGCCGATACCGGCGTCCTGGGTGCGGACGCCGTGGACGGCGACCAGCGTCATCGGGACGAAGGTCAGGCCCATGCCGATCGACATCAGGACGACGAACGGCGCGATGTCGGTCCAGTAGTTCTCGCTGCCGAACTCGATCCGGGAGAAGAAGAACAGCGCGATGCCGGCGAGGATCGTGCCGGTGCCGGCCAGGACGCGCGGGTCGACCTTGGAGACGAGCTTGGACGACGCCGTCGCACCGAAGACCATGCCGACCGCGAAGGGCAGGAAGGCGAAGCCGGTCTTGAGCGGGGAGTAGCCCATCACGTTCTGGACGTAGAGCGAGAGGAAGAAGAACATCGCGAACATCGCCGCGGGCGTGATCATCATCGAGACGAAGGCGACCGCGCGGTTGCGGTTGGCGAAGATCGACAGCGGCATCAGCGGGTTGGAGACGCGGCGCTCGACGAAGATGAACGCGACCAGGGCGAGGACGCCCAGCACCATCGCGGTGACGGCGACCGGGTCACCCCAGCCGTAGCTGGTGCCGTGCGGGTTGAGCGCGGTGATCGTGTCGGGGTCGACGTTGCTGGTGCGGGTGATGCCGTAGACCAGGGCCAGCAGACCGCCGGTGCCGAGGATGGCGCCGGGCAGGTCGAGCGAACCGGCGTGGTGGTCGGTGTCGGGCAGCAGCTTCGGGGCGAAGTACGCCGCGAGGAGGCCGATCGGCACGTTGATCAGGAAGGTCAGGCGCCAGCCCCAGGCGGGGTCGAGGTCGGTCAGCCAGCCACCGAGGACCAGGCCGATCGCGGCACCGATGCCGGACATGGCGGCGAAGACCGAGAACGCGCGGTTGCGCTGGGGACCGGCCGGGAAGGTCGTGGTGATGAGCGCGAGCGCGGTCGGCGAGGCGAGCGCCGCGCCGAGGCCCTGGAGGCCACGGGAGCCGAGCAGCATCGCCTCGTTCTGGGCGACACCGCCCAGGGCGGAGGCGATCGCGAACAGCGCGACGCCGGCCATGAAGACGCGGCGGCGGCCGAAGAGGTCACCCAGCCGGCCGCCCAGCAGGAGCAGGCCGCCGAAGGCCAGGGCGTACCCGGTGACGACCCAGGACAGGTTGGACGGGTCGATCTTGAGGTCGGTGCCGATGTAGGGCAGGGCGATGTTGGCGATGGTGCTGTCGAGCACCACCATCAGCTGCGCCATGCAGATCAGCACGAGCGCCCAGCCGAGGTGGCCGGGGGAGGACGGGCCGTCGACGGCGTCGGGTTGCGACGCCGACATGTCATCCGGCGCGTCCGAGGACTTGATGTCGGTCACGAGGGTTCCTTCGGGTGTGAGGAGAGATTCAGCCGCGGGTGGCGGCAGGGAGGATCACCTGGTCGACGACGCGGGCGATCAGGTCAGGGGTAGCGGGCTCGCCGAGCAGGAACATGCGGTGCAGGACGATGCCCGGGAGGGCGGCGGAGAGGATCTCCAGGTCGAGGTCGTCGCGCAGCTCGCCCCGATCGTGCGCGCGCTGGTAGATCTGGCGGGCCACGTCGACCTTGGGGCCGACGAAGCGCTCGCGGAAGGCGGCCGCGAACTCGGCGTCGCGGCCGATGGCCGTGACGACGCTGCCGAGGATCGAGGTCTGGTGGTCGTCGGTCAGGCCACCGGAACCGCAGAAGACGGCCAGCAGGTCACCGCGCAGGCTGCCGGTGTCGGTGGGGACCTCGAGCGGTGTCTTCTGCGACATGAGCGCATCGATCACCAGGGCGGCCTTGCCCTCCCAACGGCGGTAGAGCGTGGCCTTGGACGCCTTGGCCTTGGTGGCCACGGCGTCCATGGTGAGCCGGTCGTACCCCATGTCGACGAGGACCGCGAGGGTCGCGTCGAGGATCTCCTGCTCGCGGTTGCCCTCGACGCGGGGACGGGTCGTCGCCTCACGGCGGCTGAGTCGAGGGACCATGGATGAAACGGTACGGTTTCGTTTCAATCATGGCAACCAGGAGACCACTGTGATCCGCGCGACACCGGCAGCGGGACGGCGCGACGCCGCGAGCCGCCCGCGACAGTGTCGGCGCGACGCGGAAGAATGCGCGCCATGAGCGACGCCGCCGACCTCCCCGTCGTACCGCCCGAGGCCCGGGAGGAGCACGCCACGATCACCGACGAGATCGAGGAGGCGCGCTGGCGCTACTACGTCCTCGACGACCCGACGCTCTCCGACGCCGACTTCGACGCACGGATGCGGCGGCTCGAGGAGCTCGAGGAGCAGTACGCCGAGCTGCGCACCCCCGACTCGCCGACCCAGAAGGTCGGGGGCGCGGTGTCGACGGAGTTCACCGCGGTCGACCACCTGCAGCGGATGGAGAGCCTCGACAACGCCTTCTCCTACGAGGAGCTGGGGGCCTGGTACGCCCGGCTCGGCCGGGACGGGATCAGCGAGCCGGCGCTGCTGTGCGAGCTCAAGGTCGACGGCCTGGCGATCAACCTGCTCTACGAGCAGGGCCGGCTGGTGCGGGCGTTGACCCGCGGCGACGGGCGCACCGGCGAGGACGTGACCCCCAACGTCAAGACGATCGCCTCGGTGCCGCACCGGCTGAGCGGGACCGACGAGTTCCCGGTGCCGGCGCTGGTCGAGGTGCGCGGCGAGGTGTTCCTGCCCGTCGAGGCCTTCGAGGCGCTCAACGTGGCGATGACCGAGGCCGGCAAGCCCGCCTTCGCCAACCCGCGCAACGCCGCGGCCGGCTCGCTGCGCCAGAAGGACCCGCGGGTCACCGCGACCCGCGCCCTCGGCATGGTCTGCCACGGCATCGGCGCGCGCGAGGGCTTCGAGCCGAGCGCGCAGTCCGAGGCCTACCGCGCCCTCGCGGCCTGGGGGCTGCCGGTCTCCGAGCAGGTCAAGGTGCTGCCGGCGCTGGCCGACGTCGAGGGGTACATCGCCAACGCGGGCGAGAAGCGGCACAGCCTGGTGCCCTACGAGATCGACGGTGTCGTGGTCAAGGTCGACGACGTCGCGCTGCAGCGCCGGCTCGGCTCGACCAGCCGGGCTCCGCGCTGGGCGATCGCCTACAAGTACCCGCCCGAGGAGGTCAACACCGAGCTGCTCGGCATCGAGGTCAACACCGGACGCACCGGCCGGGTGACGCCGTACGGCGTGATGCGGCCGGTCAAGGTGGCCGGCTCCACGGTCGAGATGGCCACGCTGCACAACGGCTACGAGGTGGCCCGCAAGGACGTCCGCCCCGGTGACACCGTGATCCTGCGCAAGGCAGGCGACGTCATCCCCGAGATCGTCGGGCCGGTGCTCGCGCTGCGCCCCGAGGGCCTGCCGGCCTGGGTGATGCCGACCGAGTGCCCCTCCTGCGGCACGACCCTGGTCGAGCAGAAGGAGGGCGACAAGGACCGCCGCTGCCCCAACCACGAGCACTGCCCGGCCCAGGTGCGCGAGCGGGTATTCCACGTCGCCGGGCGCGGTGCCTTCGACATCGAGGGCCTCGGGTACGAGGCGGCTGTCGCGCTGCTCGAGTCGGGCGCGATCACCAACGAGGGCGACATCTTCTCGCTCACCGAGGACCAGCTGCGCTCCACCGCGCTCTTCACCCGCGCGCCCAAGAAGGACGAGGAGGGCCTCCAGCTCTCGGCCAACGGCCGCAAGCTCCTCGACAACCTCGGCGAGCGCAAGGCCAAGGTCCCGCTCTGGCGGGTGCTCGTGGCGCTCTCGATCCGCCACGTCGGCCCCACCGCGGCCCGCGCGCTGGCCACCGAGTTCGGCTCGATGACCGCGATCCGCGAGGCGACCGAGGAGGCGCTCGCCGCCGCCGAGGGCGTCGGCCCGACCATCGCCGCGGCCGTCATCGAGTGGTTCGGCGTCCCGTGGCACACCGCGATCGTCGACGCGTGGGAGCGCGACGGCGTGGCGATGGCCGACGAGCGCGACGAGTCCGTGGCCCGCACGCTCGAGGGCCTCACCATCGTGGTCACCGGCTCGCTCGAGGAGTTCTCCCGGGACTCGGCCAAGGAGGCGATCCTGTCGCGCGGCGGCAAGGCCGCGGGGTCGGTGTCGAAGAAGACCGACTACGTCGTGGTCGGCGAGAACGCCGGGTCCAAGGCCGAGAAGGCCGAGCAGCTCGGCGTTCCGGTGCTCGACGAGGCGGCGTTCAAGGTGCTGCTGGACGAGGGGCCCGCGGGCGTCTCCTGACCCGCGCGGGCCCCTCGCCGGCGGGTCAGCGGACCTTGACCCGGACCTTCGCCGAGGCGGTGCCGACGCCGGCGTCGCCGCCGTACGTGACGGTATAGGTCGCCTTGCCCCGCGGCTGCTTGGCCAGCCGGATGCGGGCGGTGCCCTGGGTGAGCCGGACGACGGGCCCGCGGCGCACCTTCACGACACCGCTCGGAAGAACGCCGGGAGCGCGGACGGTCACGGTCAGCACCACCACTCCGCCGCGGCGCGCCTGGGCGCGCACCGTCACGGTGGCGGCCGCGCGGGCGACGGGAGCGGTCGGCAGGGCGGTCCCGACGTGGTCGCGGAAGCCGTCGGCGCGGGCGACGATGCGGACGGTGATGCGGGCGCCGGTGTCGGCTCCCGTCAGCCGGTACGACGCCCCGGTGGCCCGGCTGATCGGCGTACCGCCGCGCAGCCACTGGTAGGAGACGGTCGCGGTGGGCGTGTAGGAGGGCGCGACCGCGGTGAGGACCGCACCGACGCGGGGGGTGCCGGTCACGCCGGGGTTGCCGAGGGCGGCGAGCTCGTTGAACCCGACCTCGACGGTGCGCTCGGCGGTGAAGGTCTTGTGCCCGGGCGCGTCCGCGACGACCCGGGCGATCAGGCGCTGGCCGGCGTCGCCGGGAGTCGGCGTGTAGGTCGCCGAGGTGGCGCCGGGGATCGGGTGGAGCACGCTGTCGCGGAACCAGCGGTAGGTGAGGGTGACGTCGCTCGGGTCGAAGAGCCCGGTGACGGTGGCGGTGAGGGGGTGGCCGGGACGGCGGATGCCCTCGACGGTGACCTCGCCGTTGAGCTGGATGGTCCTCCCGGCGACGCGGACGGGAGTGCTGGTGAACGGGCTGTCGGCGTAGCCGTTGCGGTGCGGGCGCACCTGGAGGGTGACGGTGCGGTCCCGCTCGGCCGGGCCGAAGCCGAGGGAGGTGCCCGTCGCGCCGGGAACCGGCTGACCGTCGAGGAGCCACTGGTAGCTGATCGTGTCCGGGGCCGGTGAGAACGACGGCGGCCGGACGGTGATCCGGTCGCCGACCGTGGCCGATCCGGTGAACGCGAGCGGCTCGGCCAGGGTGAAGGTCTGGAGGTCGGTGGCCCAGGAGACGGTGTACTGGCTGGTGCGGCCGACCTTGTCCTTGGCGTGGATGACGAGCGCGCGGCCCGGGATCGCGTCGGTGTCGACGACCTGGCCGGGCAGCACGGCCGCGGTGCACGCGGCGATACCGGACTCGGCGTCGACGCACTCGAAGTCGGCGACGACCTTGGTGCCGGGAGCGACCGTGGTCTGGTCGATCGAGCGCAGGTTCGGGCCGAGCATGATCGAGGGAGCGGCGGTGTCGACGCCGAGGTCGACGCCGCGCGTGGTCTCGTTGCCGGCCCGGTCGCGGGAGGTGACGGTGAGCGTGGTGGGTCCGGCGCCCGTGATCGGGATCGTGGTCAGTGTGCTGCCGTGGATCGAGCCGGACCCGCCGGTCGCGCCGCTCAGTTCCCACTCGGAGCCGGCCAGGCCCGAGCCGCCGGTGTCGCTGACCCGGACGGTGACGTCGAACGCCGCCGTCGACCAGCCGTCGACGACGCCGGCAGGGGTGGTGATGGTGATGGTCGGCGGCTGGAGGTCGTCGTCGGCGGCGGTCGGGGCGGCGGTCTCGGCGGCGCCGGCCGGCGCCGCGGTGAGCAGGATCGCCGCGGCGGCGAGGCCGGCGGTCAGGCGGATCATGGAGGTCTCCTCGGGGTGGACGCGACCGCGCTCGCGGCCGTACGACGACCCTCGGGCCGGGCACCCCCGGGCCGGCAGGGTGCCGGTTCCCGGCCCGCCGGGAGCGGGCTCCCTGACCTGTCCTCAGAGGCGCCCGAGCCCGGCCTCGCGGGCCTTGACGATCGCCTCGGCGCGGCCCTCGACGTGGAGCTTGGCGAAGATCGAGGAGATGTTGTTGCTGACCGTCTTGGGCGAGAGGTAGAGCGACGCCGCGATCTGGCCGTTGCTCCGGCCGGCCGCGATGTGGTCGAGGATCTCCCGCTCCCGCGGAGTGAGCTCGGGGAAGGGGGCAGCGCCGGCGGCGCCCGCGGCGGCGGCCTCGACGTACCCGGCGATCCGATTCGCGAGCCCCGAGCCGAGGATCGCGTCGCCGCCGGCGACCGCGCGGATGGCACGGGAGATGTCGTCCTGGTCGGCGCCCTTGAGGACGAAGCCGCGGGCGCCGGCGCGCAGCCCGTCGAAGACGGTCTCGTCGTCCTCGGACATGGTGAGCAGCAGGATGCCGAGGTCCGGGCGGTCCTCGAGGAGCCGCCGCGTGGCGGCGATCCCGTCGAGCACGGGCATCGCGATGTCCATGACGACGACGTCGGGGGCGACGTCCTCGACGACGGCCACGGCTTCGGCGCCGTCACCGGCCACGCCCACGACCTCCAGGCCGGGCAGCGAGCCGAGCAGCACGCCGAGGCCGTCGCGGTAGACGGGGTGGTCGTCGACGAGCACGATCCGGATCGGTGCGGCAGTCATGGGTGAACCTCCGGGAGCAGGGCGGTCACGACGCATCCTCGCGGTCCGGAGCGTACGTCGAGCCGCCCGCCCAGCTCCTGGGCCCGGGCGCGCATCGAGCGGATGCCCACGCCGGCCGGGGCGTCGGGCGGCAGCCCGCGACCGTTGTCACCGATCCGCGCGGTCACCCCGGCGGCGTCGCGGACCAGCTCGACCCGGACCTCGGAGGCCGCGGCGTGGCGGCGGGCGTTGGTCAGTGCCTCGCCGACGATCCGGTAGAGCGCGACCTCGTGGGCCGGCGGGAGCGGGGCGTCGGGGGAGAAGCCGGCGCAGGTCAAGGTGGCGTCGAACCGGCTGGCGAGCTGCTCCAGCGCGCGGACCAGGCCGACGTCCTCGACCGCCGCGGGGCCCAGGCCGCGGCTGAGCCGCCGGATCTCCTCGACCGCGCCGGTGATGGCGTGGGTGGCCTCGCCGAGCAGCACCTGGGAGCCGTCCGGGTCGGCGGCGGCGAGGTTGCCGGCGGCCTCGATGCGCAGCTTGATCGCCGCGAGCTGGGGGCCGAGGCCGTCGTGCAGGTCCCGGCGGAGGGTACGGCGCTCCGCCTCGCGTGAGGCGACGAGCTCGTCGCGGATCTCCTCGAGCGCGCGGCTCGCCGATGTCGCCCGGACCGCCGTCGTGGCGTGCCGGATGAGGTCGGTGAGCAGCCGCTGGTCCCGCGGACTGAGCCGGGCCCGTCCCGGCGCGAGCTCGATCGCGCCGATCACCTCGTCGCGGGTGCTGATCGGCAGGGTCACCGTGCGGGCGGTGGGCGCGCCGTGCACCGCGCTCAGCCGGTCGCCGCCGGGCAGCTCGACCCGCACCTCGACGTACGACGTCGCGAAGGTCTGCGCGACGGCGGTGGCCAGCCGGGACAGCTGGGTGTCCACGTCCTCGGCCGTCTCCAGGCTGTCGGCGAGTGCTGAGACCGCGCCGTAGGGATCCCCGCGCCGCCCGGCCACGAGGCGGCGCACGCCGGCCAGCAGCTGCTCGCGCAGCGGGGCGTAGACGAGGAGCACGATCGCCACCGCGACCATGACGAGCCGCTCGTCGCCGACCGCCCGGCCCAGCGCCGCGACGAGGAGCGCGTCGACGGCGATCACGCTGCCGGCCAGGACGCCGTAGACGAGGGTCCACGTCATCACCTGGTCGACGCCGTAGAGCCCGTGCCGGCCCACGGCCACCCAGATCGCGACGCTCACCGCGGCGACGCAACCGGTGAGTGCGACGACGGTGACGCCATAGGGGAGCAGCACCGCCGAGCCGAGCAGGAGCAGGCCCGAGACCGTGCCGGCCCAGGTGATCCAGCGCAGCTGGAGCCGGGTGAGCGGGTCGGCGTCGCGGGCCCGCAGCACCAGGCCCAGCGCGCTGACCGGGACGCAGAGGGCGAGCGACCAGCCGCTCAGGATCCCGAGCAGGTGCCACGTCGCGTCATCCAGCGGCAGCCCCCAGGCTCCGTCGGAGCGGGTCCGGACCAGCCACGGCGCGACGCCGAAGGCCGGGTCGAAGGCCGACCACGGCATCGCCACCCGGACGACGGCGGGTGCCGCCGCGAGCGCCACCCCGGTGACCGCCAGTGCGCGGGCCGTGCGGGGACGGGGCAGCCGGCCGTCGGGGAAGGCGGCGAGGACGAGTGGCAGCGCGACGTAGGCGAGGGTCGAGAGGCGCTGGTTGACGACGAGCGCGAGGTCGAGCAGGCCGTCGTACCGGTCGAGGAGGACGGCGTGGTTGACCCACGCCGCCGCCAGGCCGCAGCCGGAGAGCCAGCACCCGGCCGCGGTGAGCGCGACGGCGATCCGGTGGATCCCCACTTGCCCCAGGAGCACGCCGCCGGTCACCACGAGGATCGTGCCGGGCACCGCCCCCACCCAGCCGCGGCCCACGACAGCCTCGTGGTCACGGTCGGCGAGGTCGAGACCGAGCGCCGCCGCGGCGACCGCGAGGCCGATGACGACGACCGTCACCGCCGAGGCGCGCACCAGGGCCGGGACGGTCGTCATGGCTGGAGATCTTCGCAGCCCAGACCCCCGGTCCGCCCGGGAACCAGCACCCGGATCCGCTGGGAGCGTCGCCGCCCGGCGCACGCCGCGCACCCTGCCGGCCCGGGGCCGCGCGGGCGCAGGCTCGGTCGACGTTCCGGCACCCGGCCGGACACCGGATCGTCCCCCTGCACCCGAGGAGCCCTCATGTCCCACCTCATCGCGCGCGGCCTCGCCGGCGCTGCCTTCGGCGGCGCCGTCCTGCACCTCGCGGTCACCGTCTCGGCGAGCCGGGACTGGCACAGCGGGCCGCCGCCGGCCGCGCTCGGCTGGGCCGGCGTCGCGCTGACCGGCGGGGCCGCGCTGATGTTCGTCGTCGGCTGGCTGACCGGCGCCTGGTCGGCGCCCGGGACCCGGCTGGTCGCCGTCCCGGCGACGCTCGTGGCGCTCGCGGTGCCCTTCGTCGCGCTCGGCTTCGCGACCCGGCCCACCTCGGACTCCAGTCGCGAGCTTTTCAACGGCGCCGCCTGGGCGCTGATCGCGGCGGTCGGCGTCGCGGGCCTCGTGCTCCTGGTCCGGGCGCCCTGGCCCGGCCCGAGCCGTCTGGTGCTGCTGCCCGCGGTCGGCGTCGTACCGGTCGGGGTGCTGACGACGCTGGTCGACGAGTCCGCCGGCTGGTGGGCGCTCCAGGTCACCGCGACGCTGGCGGTCCTGCTCCCGGCGGCACTGACGCTGAGCGCGCGAGCAGTCCTGCCCGTTCAGGCCAGGTAGCGCTCGGCGTCCGCCCGCAGCGCGAGCGCGGCGGCCCGGTGACCGTGCACGGTCGCCGGGCACGGTGCCCAGTAGGGCACGGACGTCGCCTCGCGCGCCGCGGCCGCCTCCTCGAGGTCGGCCAGGCGCAGGAGTTCCTGGCGGACGAGGGCGCGGACGGGGTCGACGGAGGTGAGCATGCCTCCAGGGTGCGCGCCGGGACCGGGTGCCACATCGGTCGATCCGTCCCGAGTGCCCGGCCCGAAGGGACTACGCGCACCCCACGGCGGGCCTACAGTGCTGCTGTGCCTCGTATCCCGGGCGTCGGCGACCGCCTCGGCCCCTACCGGATCACCCGCGAGCTCGGTGCGGGCGGCATGGGCATCGTCTTCGAGGCGCTCGAGGAGGGCCTGGGCCGCCGGGTCGCGCTCAAGGTGCTGGCGATCCAGCTGGCCGAGGAGCCCGAGTTCCGGGCCCGGTTCGCCCGCGAGGCCACGGTGCTGGCGCGCAGCGACAGCCCGCACATCATCCAGGTCTACAGCCACGGCGAGCAGGACGGCTGCCTCTACCTCGCCACCCAGTTCGTGCCCGGCGGCGACCTCGCGGCCCGGGTCGCGGCCAAGGGCGTGCCCGCGCCCGAGGTGGCGCTCGGGATCGCGAGCCAGGTGGCGGCCGCCCTCGCCGACGCCCACGCCGTCGGCGTCGTGCACCGCGACGTCAAGCCGCACAACGTGCTGCTCCGGCCCGGCCAGGGGCAGGTCCACGCCTACCTCTGCGACTTCGGGATCGCCCGGGACGACGACTCCTCGCTGACCAGCAGCGGCGTGGTCGCCGGCACCTACGCCTACCTCGCGCCGGAGCGCTTCCGCGGCGCACCCGCGACGCCGGCCAGCGACATCTACGCGCTCGGCTGCCTGCTGTGGTTCCTGCTGACCGGGCGGGCGCCGTACGAGGGCGGGCTGGTGCAGCTCGCCCAGCAGCACGAGGAGGCGCCGGTCCCGCAGCTGCCGGGAGGCCGGGGCACCGACGACCGGATCAACGAGTTCCTGCGCCGGGCGATGGCCAAGGACCCGGCCCTACGGCCGGCGAGTGCCGCGCAGGCCGCGGCCGAGCTGCGGAGCCTGGCCGCGGCGGCCACCCCGGTCCCGGCGCCGGCGACGGCGCCGGTGGACGCCCCGCCACCCCCGCCGGCCCCGCCGCCGCTGCCGGTCGCGGGGGCGACGCCCGTGCTCACCCGGGAGGACCCCGAGGGCGAGCCGCGGTCGCGATCACGGTCGCGCCGGACGCCGCTGCTCGCCGGGCTGGCCGCGCTCGCGGTGGTCGCCGTGGGGATCGGGGTGGGCGTCTACGTGGGCAACCGGGGCGACGGCACCGGGAACGACCCGGTGGCGCGTGATCCCGGCTCGAGCACGTCGGTCCGGCCGGTGACCGGCTCGGACGTCGACCGCGCGCACGGCGACGACCTCATCGTGCTGACCGGCGGCACCACCCAGGTCCTGCTCTCCGAGGGCGGCGGCCGCCTCGCCGCTCCCCAGGAGTGGGCCGGGACGGCGTACGAGGGGGACAAGGTGGTGCGCGGCGACGTCAACGGCGACGGGCGCATCGACCTGGCGATCGTGGACCAGGCCCAGGGCGAGGTCCGGGTCGCGCTCTCGACCGGCTCCGGGTTCGCGGCGCCGCAGCGGTGGATCGGCGGGCTCGACCTGCCCGAGCGGTTCACCGTGACCTCGGGGGACTTCGACCACAGCGGGAGCACCGACCTCGCCGTGCTCCAGGGCGACAGCGACGGGATCCGGGTCGACGTGCTGCTCGCCGAGGACGGCAGGTTCCGGGCGCCGGCGCTCTGGGTCACCCGGGCCCACTGGGATCCCACCCGGATGCGGCTCGGCGCCGGCGATGTCGACGGGGACGGCCGGGCCGACCTGATCGAGATGGGGACACCGGACCAGCAGCGGGTGGACGTCCAGGTGTTCCTGGCCGAGAAGAGCGGCGGCGGATTCGCGGACCCGGTCACGTGGATCGACCGGCCGGACTGGGCGTTCGCCGACAGCCGCTACGTCGTGGGCTACCTCGACGGGGACGACCGGGCCGACATCCTGGTGGCGCGCAGCGTCGGCGGCGGCACCGAGCTCGTGCCGCTGCTGTCCGACGGCACCGGGTTCCAGGCTCCCGGCGACGGCACGCAGGCCGCGCGGATCGACCGGCCGCTGACCCGGCTGGCCCTGGTCGCCGGCGACGTCCAGGGCAAGGGCAGCACCGGCCTCGTCGTCCTCGACCGCGACGACGGCCAGGTCCGGGTGTGGGCCTACGCCGACGGGCGGGTCGAGGCGGTGCCGACCGACGGCGCGGCCGCGCCGACCGTGCCGGGCGCCGAGAACGCGACCCTGGTCGGCATCACGCGCTGAGCGCGCGCAGCCAGGTCTCGGCGGCCGCCGGGTCGGGCAGCCGGACGACGGCCAGCCCCGGGTGGGTCAGCGCCAGCCCCTCGACCCAGGCCAGGTCGGTCTCCCGCTCGCGCTCACGATCCCGCTCGCGGGCGTCGGTACGGAGCCGGCGCAGCGTGCGTCGTACCCGGCCGGTGAAGGTCTCCGGACCGACCAGGTCGACGAGCGCGACGAGGTCCGCGCGCTCCAGCAGCGCCGGGCGCGCCCACGCCTCCTCGCCCGTGGTGACCCAGCCGTCGAACGCCGCCAACCGGTCCACCTCGGCCGGACCGGAGAGGTCCGCGAGGGGCACCAGCGGCAGGTCGAGGACCTCCGCGAGCCGGTCCAGGTAGGCGCTCAGCTGCTCGCCCGGGGCCGCGGCCACGACGACGCGCTGGGGGAGCCGGCGCGGGTGGGGGACAGGGGCGTGCACCCGGCGCAGTCTAGGGACCGCATCTCCACCTAGAATCGCGGGCATGTCTCAACTCACCCGCGACGAGGTGGCCCACCTGGCCGATCTCGCCCGGATCGACCTCGACGACGCCGAGCTGGACCACCTGGCACCCCAGCTCAACGTGATCCTCGAGGCGGTCGCTTCCATCAGCGGTGTGGCCGGCGACGACGTGCCGCCGACCTCGCACCCGATCCCGCTGACCAACGTCTTCCGCGAGGACGTCGTCGTGCCCGGGCTCACCGCCGAGCAGGCGCTGTCCGGCGCGCCGGAGGCCGAGGAGCAGCGGTTCCGGGTCCCGCGGATCCTGGGGGACGAGCAGTGAGCGAGCTGATCAAGAAGACCGCAGCCGAGCTGGCCGACGCGCTGGCCGCCGGTGAGACGACCTCCGTCGAGGTCACCCGGGCGCACCTCGACCGGATCGCGGCCGTCGACGGCTCGGCCGAGGCCGGCGTGCACGCCTTCCTCCACGTCGACACCGAGGGCGCGCTGGCGCAGGCGGCCGAGTCCGACGCGCGGCGGGCCGCGGGTCAGGCACGGCACCTGCTCGACGGCGTACCGATCGCGGTCAAGGACGTGCTGGCCACGCAGGGCCTGCCCACGACGTGCGGCTCGCGGATCCTCGAGGGCTGGGTGCCGCCGTACGACGCGACGGTGGTCCGCAAGATCAAGGACGCCGGTCTGCCGATCCTCGGCAAGACCAACATGGACGAGTTCGCGATGGGCTCCTCGACCGAGCACTCGGCGTACGGCCCGACGCGCAACCCGTGGGACCAGACCCGGATCCCCGGCGGCTCCGGCGGCGGCTCGGCCGCGGCGGTGGCGGCCTTCGAGGCGCCGCTGGCCCTCGGTACCGACACCGGTGGCTCGATCCGCCAGCCCGGTGCGGTCACCGGCACGGTCGGCGTGAAGCCGACCTACGGCGGCGTCTCGCGCTACGGCCTCGTCGCGCTCGCCAACAGCCTCGACCAGGTCGGCCCGGTCACCCGGACCGTCCTCGACTCCGCGCTGCTGCACGAGCTGATCGGCGGGCACGACCCGCTCGACTCGACCTCGGTCGACACCCCCGTCGGCTCCTACGTCGCCGCGGCACGCGAGGGCGCCCAGGGCAACCTTGCGGGCCTGCGCGTGGGGGTCATCAAGGAGCTGGCCGGCGACGGCTGGCAGTCGGGCGTGATGGAGCGGTTCGCCGAGTCCGTCGACCTGCTCAAGGAGATGGGGGCCGAGGTCACCGAGATCTCGTGCCCGGCGTTCGTGCACGCGATGGCGACGTACTACCTGATCCTGCCGGCGGAGTGCTCCTCCAACCTCGCCAAGTTCGACGCCATGCGCTACGGCCTGCGCGTCGTACCCGAGGGCGACCCCAGCGCCGAGGCGGTCATGAAGGCCTCGCGCGACGCGGGCTTCGGCGACGAGGTCAAGCGCCGCATCATGATCGGCACCTACGCGCTGTCGAGCGGCTACTACGACGCCTACTACGGCCAGGCCCAGAAGGTCCGCACGCTCATCTCGCGCGACTTCGCGGCCGCCTTCGAGAACGTCGACGTGCTGGTCTCGCCGACCGCGCCGACCACCGCGTTCCCGCTGGGCGACAAGCTGGACGACCCGCTGGCGATGTACCTCCAGGACCTCGCCACGATCCCGGCCAACCTGGCCGGCGTCCCCGGCATCTCGGTGCCGGCCGGTCTCGCCGCCGAGGACGGCCTCCCGGTCGGCCTCCAGGTGCTCGCCCCGGCCCTCGCCGACGACCGGCTCTACCGGGTCGGTGCGGCCGTCGAGGCAGCGCTGACGCTGCGCTGGGGCGGTCCGATCCTCGACAAGCTGCCGGAGGTGCAGGCATGAGCGACGTCCTGATCGATTTCGACGAGGTCGTGGCGAGCTACGACCCGGCGCTCGGCCTCGAGATCCACGTCGAGCTCAACACCAACACCAAGATGTTCTGCGGCTGCCCGGCCGTGTTCGGCGGTGAGCCCAACACCCAGGTCTGCCCGACCTGCCTGGGCCTCCCCGGCGCGATGCCGGTCGTCAACGGCAAGGCCGTCGAGTCGGCCATCCGGATCGGTCTGGCGCTCAACTGCGAGATCGCCGAGTGGTGCCGGTTCGCCCGGAAGAACTACTTCTACCCGGACATGCCGAAGAACTTCCAGACCTCCCAGTACGACGAGCCGATCGCCTTCGAGGGCTACCTCGACGTCGACGTGGAGGGCGAGACCTTCCGCATCGAGATCGAGCGCGCCCACATGGAGGAGGACACCGGCAAGTCCAGCCACGTCGGCGGCTCCGACGGCCGCATCCACGGCGCGGACTACTCGCTGGTCGACTACAACCGGGCCGGGATCCCCCTGATCGAGATCGTCACCAAGCCGATCCTCGGTACGGGCGACAAGGCGCCGCTGGTCGCCAAGGCCTACGTCTCCGCGATCCGCGACCTGATCGTCGCCCTCGGCGTCTCCGACGCCCGGATGGACCAGGGCTCGATCCGGGCCGACGTGAACCTCTCGCTCGCGCCGAAGGGCTCGACCGCGCTGGGCACCCGGTCGGAGACCAAGAACGTCAACTCGCTGCGCTCGGTCGAGCGCGCGGTCCGCTACGAGATGTCCCGGCACGCCGGCATCCTCGGGGCTGGCGGGTCGGTGCTCCAGGAGACCCGGCACTTCCACGAGAACGACGGCACCACCTCGTCGGGTCGCGAGAAGTCCGACGCCGAGGACTACCGTTACTTCCCCGAGCCGGACCTGGTTCCGGTCGCCCCCTCGCGGGAGTGGGTCGAGGAGCTGCGCGCCACCCTGCCGGAGAACCCCGCCGCCAAGCGGACCCGGCTCCAGGGCGAGTGGGGCTTCACCGACCTCGAGATGCGCGACACGATCGGTGCGGGCGCGCTCGCCCTCGTCGAGGAGACCGTCGCCGCCGGCGCCGCGCCCCAGGCCGCGCGCAAGTGGTGGCTGACCGAGCTGGCCCGCCGGGCCAACGACGCCGGCGTCGAGCTCGGCGAGCTCGCGGTCACCCCGGCCCAGGTCGCCGCCGTCCAGGCGCTCGTCGAGGCCAAGACGATCCACGACAAGCTGGCCCGCCAGGTCTTCGACGGCCTGCTCGCCGGCGAGGGCACGCCCGAGGAGATCATCGCGGCCCGCGGGCTCGCCGTCGTCTCCGACGAGGGTGCGCTGTCCGCGGCCGTCGACAAGGCGATCGCCGAGAACCCCGACATCGCCGACAAGATCCGCGACGGCAAGCTCGCCGCGGCGGGCGCCCTCATCGGCGCGGTGATGAAGGAGATGCGCGGCCAGGCCGACGCCGGCCGCGTGCGCGAGCTGGTGCTCGAGAAGCTGTCCTGAGGGTCCGTCCCCTCGCCGCACCGCCCGCCCCGCCCCGCGCTCGTCGCGCGGGGCGGGCGGTTCGTCTTTCTCAGGCGACCTTGCGGAGGTTGGTGAGCGAGATCCAGCCGCGGTTGCCGCTGGGGGTGTTGACCGCGACCCAGCCCCGGTGGCCGGCGACCGCGCCGCCGCGGCGGGCGATCCAGCGGGTGTCGACCTCGGTTCCACGGGCCAGGCTGCCGATCCGGCGGTCCTTCGTGCTCGGACCCTGCCGGATGACGGTCCCGACGCTGACCTCGTAGGCCCAGTCGCCGGCCGTGCAGTCGACGGGCGCGGCGCCGATGTTGGCGACGTAGCGGGCACTGACCCAGCCGTCGCGGCCACGGATCTTGTACCAGCGGCCGTTGCCGTCGACCGCCGTCCCGTTGAGCTTGCACTCGAGGGTGAGGACGGCGCCCCGGCGGTGGCTGCGCCCCGTCGTCGCGGCGTGGCTGCTGGGGGCGGTGCGCTCGACCAGACCGGTCCGGGCGACGACCCGGCCCTGGGCCTGGGTCGTGGCGGGCGCGGCGTCGGCGGTGCCGGGCAGGGCGAGGACGCCGGCGCCGGCGGCGAGGAGCAGGGCGGCCAGCGAGCGGCCGAGGGTGCGTGCGGGTGCGGACATGGTGGGTCCTTTCCGAGAGGAACGAGGAAGCTGTTCGCCTGCTGTGATGCGCTGCTCGCGCGGAAAGTTGCGCCGCGAACAGTCCTTTCGGGTCATGTGCACCAGGACCGGTCCGGTCTAGGGTCGCGCCCGACGGGTCCGCCGCCGTGGTGGTCCGCCGTTCATGGGGAGTGACACATGGGGCTGTTCCGTACGCTGCGCCGACTCGTTCCGGTGGTCCTCGCGACCGCCGCTCTGCTGCTGGCCGGGCTCGTCACGGGGGCCGCTCCGGCCCACGCCGTGATCGCCGCACCGAGCCACGCCGGCGAGCTGCTCGTCCGCGGGCCGGCGAGCTCCGCCTTCACCCGCGCCCCGCTCGTCAGCCAGGTCGGCAAGGAGGGCGCGACCCTGTCGTTCAGCGTCCAGGTCCGCAACAGCGGCGTCGACCTCGCGCAGTACCGCGTCCTGGTCAAGGACCTCACCACCGCCAAGGCCCAGACCTTCGACGGCACCCTCAACGTCACGCCGCTCGCCGCCTCCACCGGCGGCTTCGTGACCAAGGCCCTGGCCAGCAAGGCCGGCCACACGCTCACCGTGAAGATCACCATCCCGACCGGGGACCCGGCGTACCGGCACAACTCGGTGGTCCTGCTCTACAGCACCGACGGCGCGATCCTCGACTACGTCTACCTCGACGCCGAGCAGGCCGCACCCGCCACCGGCACCACCGCCGCCGACCTCGTCGTCAAGCAGGGCGGCCAGCCCACCGTCGGCAACGGCCAGGAGTACCAGGTCCTCACCGCCCCGACGCTCGCCGCCAACGGCACCGCGACCTTCACCGCGACCCTCCAGAACAACACCGCCGCCCCGGCCGCCGTCGCCTTCTCGATGGCCGACGCCGCCTGCGGCTACACCCTGGCCGTCAAGGACGGCCGGACCGACATCACCGCCGCCGTCCTCGCCGGGACCTACCGCACCCCGACCCTGGCCAAGGCCGGCAAGCGCAACCTGACCATCACCGTCAAGGCGACCAAGACCGCCTGCGTGACCACCAACTGGGTGCTCCAGAGCGGCGTCCCGGACGCCGCACCCACCCACTTCACGAACCTGCTCGTCAACCTCGGGGTCTGAGCGTCGTACCCCGCCCGGGTGGGAGTGGTCGGATGCGGTCGGGGGCGTCGTACGGAGGTACGCTGCCCCGGACACATCAAGAACACGCCCGTGGCGGGGGAAGCCGGTCCGAGTCCGGCGCTGACCCGCAGCCGTAGGCCGCCCCTCGGGGGAGCGGCGAGCCGGAGTACCTGGCACGGGGCGTCCTGACACACAACGCTGTCGTGGAAAGCAGCGGGGTCACAGGCCTCCTGGGACTGCCCGCTGTGCAGCGGGAAGGCAACCCATGCTCATCCGAACCCTGGCTCGCCGTGCGGCCGCAGCCGCCACCGGCGGCGCGCTCGTCGCGACCGGTCTGCTCGTCGGGGGGCCGGCGCCGCAGGCGCACGCGGTCACCGAGAGCTCGACCTCGGACGTCGCCGCGACCTGGCTCACCGGCCGTCTCAACGACCAGCACCTGCTCAGCTACCTGAGCTACGACATCGAGTCGGTCGACGTCGGTCTGACCGTCGACCTGCTCCTGGGCCTGGTCGAGACCGGTGCGGACTCCGCGACCGCGGACCAGATCGCAGGGGCGGTCGCGACCAAGACCGGTGAGCCGGCGGGCTACGGCCGGCCCTACAGCTACTCCGACACCTTCAACTGCGCCACCTTCGCGGTCGAGCCCGAGGCGCACACCTACGCGGGTGACTCCTCCAATGCGATCGCGAAGGCGCTCGCCGGGCTCACGGCTGCGGGCCTCGACGGCACGAACCCGGCCGTCGCCGATCTCGCCACCCGGCTGGACCAGGTCACGCTCGACGGCGGTGCCGATGCCGGGCGGATCACCGACAGCCCCACCCGGGACGGTGCGCCGATCCCGGCGTGCGACTACGCCAACGTCTTCGGTCAGTCCTTCGCGGTCCGAGCCCTCGACGCTGTCGGGAGTGACGAAGAAGACGCCGCGCTCGACTACCTGCTCAGCCAGCAGAACGCAGACGGCAGTTGGAACGAGGGTCTGCGCCCCGTGGGCGGCACCCAGCCCGCAGCGAGCCCGTCGACCGACGGCACCGCGACGGCGCTGGTCCAGCTCCAGCAGATCGACCCGGCGACCGGCCTGGCCGCCGACACCCAGGCGGCGATCGACAAGGGCATCGGCTGGCTCAAGCTCACGCAGGCGGCCGACGGCAGCTTCGGCGGTACGGGTCAGTTCGGCCCGAACGCCAACGAGACCGGGCTGGCCGGCTGGGCGCTCGGCCTCGCCGGCGAGGCCGACGCAGCGGCCTCGGCTGCTGGTTGGCTGGCCGCGCACCAGGTCGTGAAGCTCGCAGGCTGCACGACGACCCTCGACGCCGAGTCGGGTGCGGTGGCCTACACCGACGCATCGCTTGCCGAGGCCCGGACGGACGGCATCACACCGGCCGTGGCCGGCGAGTGGATCCGCGCTTCCGCGCAGGCCCTGCCGGCCCTCGGGTACCTCCCCGACGGAGCTCCGGTCCTCACGGCGCCCACCGGCTACGTGAAGGCCGGCACGGCGGTGTCGGTCAAGGTGTCCGGTCTGCCCCGGGGCGCGCAGTCCTGCGTGTCGGGCGCCGGTCCGGCCCGTCGCTTCACCGGTTCGGGCGCAGTGTCGCTGACCCTGCCGGCCGGCACGCGCAACCACACGGTCACGCTCCGCACTTTGGACGGCACGACCACCACGACGGTCAAGGCGCTCGGTGCTGCCAAGCTGAAGGTCAAGGTCCCGGCGCGGATCAAGGCGAAGAAGAAGGTCACCGTCGTGGTGACCGGGCTCGCGCCGCGTGAGCGTGCGACCGTCACCGTGGGCGCCAAGAAGGTCACCGGCACGGCGTCGGCCAGCGGCAAGCTGACCGTCAAGGTCAAGACCACGAAGCGGGGCAAGACCAAGGTCAAGGCCGTCGGCCAGTTCGCCGACCGCAAGGGCAAGGCCACGGTCCGGGTCGTCTGAATGCCTGTCCCCAGCACCATCCGCACGGTGGTCGCGGCGCTCGTCGCCGCGACCACCGTCGTGCTCCTTCCGGCCAGCCCGGCCGGCGCTGCGGGGTGCAGCGGAGCGACGGGAGTGACCGTCGTCGTCGACTTCAACCAGCTGCGCGGTGACGACCTCACGACCGGGTGCGCCGGTGCTGGAGGGGGGAGCGATGCTGCGGAGATCTTCCCGGCGGCCGGCTACCCCCTCGACTACGTGGTCGACAGCAGCTTCGTCTGCAGGGTCTCCGGGTACCCCGAGAACGCCGGTTGCGGTCGCACGCCTCCGGCCACGGCGTACTGGAGCCTGTGGTGGTCCGACGGCAAGAGTGGCCGGTGGACCTACGCCTCACGTGGCGTGGCCGGCCTGAAGATCCCGACCGGCGGCTACGTCGCCTTCTCCTGGCACCAAGGCCGTGGCGACGCCGCCCCTCCGGACGTCGCGCCGACGCCGCGGGTGAGCCCGTCGACGCCGCCCGCACCGAAGCCGTCGGCCAAGCCGACCGCGGGCGGCGGGGGCGGCGGCGGTGCCACCAAGGGCAGCGGGTCCGGCAAGCCGGCCAAGCCCTCCGCGACGCCGACCGCGTCGACCTCGGCCTCGCCGTCGGCGTCCTCCTCGGCGTCGGACTCGGCGAGTGCGAGTCCCACGACGACGCCGAGCGACCCGGCGAGCGCGACCTCCGGTGCGCCGGTCCCGACCGACCCCGGCACCGGCGACGTGCCGTCGATCGACGAGATCACCGACGGGCCGCCCTCCGGCAGCGATCGGGCGTCGGGTGACGACACCGACGGCGGCGGCTTCCCCGTCTGGCTCGGGGCGGTCCTCGCGGTCGTCGTGCTGGGTGGCGCCGCGGCCGTGCCGATCCTGCGCCGCCGGGGCTGACCCGTGGCGGTACGGCGATGAGGCTGTCGCGGGACCTGCATCCCGTGGCGTGGTGGACGTGGGCGGTGGGGCTGGCCGTCGCGTCCTCCTGTACGACGAACCCGCTGCTGCTCCTCGGCCTCCTCGCCACGATGACCCTCGTCGTCCTCACCTGCCGCTCCGACCAGCCCTGGGCGCGGTCGTTCCGGCTCTACGTCTGGCTCGGGGCGATCACGCTGGTGGTCCGGATCGTGTTCCGGATCGTGCTCGGTGGCGATGTGCCCGGGCACGTGCTGTTCACGTTGCCGTCGATCCCGCTGCCGGACTGGGCGGCGGGGATCTCGCTGCTGGGGCCGTTCACGCGGGAGGAGCTGCTGGCGGCGACCTACGAGGGGCTGCGGCTCGCGACGCTGCTGATCGCGGTGGGCTCCGCCAATGCGCTGGCCAACCCCAAGCGGCTGATGAAGTCGCTGCCGCCCGCCCTCTACGAGATCGGTACGGCGATGACGGTCGCGATCAGCGTCGTCCCCCAGCTGGCCGACAGCGCACGGCGGGTGCGGGCCGCGCAGCAGCTGCGGGGTGGGCCGGAGGGGCGGTTCCGCCGCATCCGTGGCGTACGACGGCTGCTGGTGCCGATCCTCGAGGACTCCTTCGACCGCTCGCTCGCGCTGGCCGCCGGCATGGACGCCCGCGGCTACGGTCGCACCGGTGATCTGACGCCGGGGCAGCGCCGGGCGACTGGGGCGCTGATCCTGGCCGGTCTGGTGGGGGTGTGCGTGGGTGTCTACGCCTTCCTCGACAGCTCGGCGCCGCGCGTGCTGGCGGTGCCGATGCTGGCGCTGGGCATGCTCGTCGCGCTCGGCGGGTTCGTGCTCGCGGGGCGCCGGGTGGGGCGAACGCGCTACCGCCCGGACCGCTGGCGACTACCCGAGGTGCTCGTCGCGGCGTCCGGGATCGCCGCAGGTGCGGGGATGTGGGCCGTCCAGCGCTGGGATCCGCAGGTCGCGCACCCCGGTGTCCTGACCGCGCCCGGCCTGTCCCTGCTGGCCGTCGCGGCCG
Organism: Pimelobacter simplex; assembly: GCF_024662235.1. Taxonomy (GTDB): domain Bacteria; phylum Actinomycetota; class Actinomycetes; order Propionibacteriales; family Nocardioidaceae; genus Nocardioides. The sequence goes on along the minus strand of NZ_CP096276.1, from coordinate 3,307,895 downwards.
CGCTCGTCGCGGTGGTGCCGGTGTGGGCGGCGCCGCTGCCGCTGACCGTGGCGCGGCGTGAGGCGGTGCCGGTCGGATGATCGAGCTGCGCGCCCTCACCTTCCGGTACGACGACCCGCCGGCCCCCGCGGTCCTCGACGCCGTGGACCTCACCATCGACAACGGCGAGCTGGTCGTGCTGGCCGGCCCCACCGGCGTCGGCAAGTCGACCCTGCTGGGCGCGGTCGCGGGTCTCGTGCCGTCCTACACCGGGGGGACGCTGACCGGCGACGTGCTCCTCGACGGCGTGAGCATCGTGGACCTCCCGGCCCGCGAGCGGGCCCACGCGATCGGGTACGTCGGCCAGAACCCCGCAGCCTGGTTCGTCACCGACACGGTCGAGGAGGAGCTCGCCTTCGGCATGGAGCAGCTCGGCCTCCCGGCCGCGACGATGCGCCGCCGGGTCGAGGAGACCCTCGACCTGCTCGGCATCGCCGACCTGCGCCACCGTGACCTGCGCACGCTCTCGGGCGGCCAGCAGCAGCGGGTGGCGATCGGCGCGGTGCTCACCGCGCACCCGCGGCTGCTGGTGCTCGACGAGCCGACCTCGGCGCTCGACCCCACGGCGGCCGAGGACGTCCTGGCCACGCTGACCCGGCTGGTCCACGACCTGGGGGTCTCGGTGCTCGTCGCCGAGCACCGGCTCGAGCGGGTGGTGCCGTTCGCCGACCGGCTGTGCCTGCTGCGCCGCGGCGGCACGGTCGAGGTGGGCGACCCGGCCGAGGTGCTGCGCGCGGCGCCGATCGCGCCGCCGATCGTCGAGCTGGGCCGGCTGGCCGGCTGGGACCCGCTGCCGCTCACCGTCCGTGACGCCCGCCGCCGGGCGCCCGCGCTGCGCGAGCGCCTCGGCGAGCCCCCGTCGCGTCCGCGGCCCGGCGACGGCGCCGACCCCCTCGTCGACGTACGGCGTCTCGTGGTCGCGCACGGCCGGACCGCCGCCGTCCGCGAGGTCGACCTCACCCTGCGTCCCGGCACCGTCACCGCGCTGATGGGCCGCAACGGCGCGGGCAAGTCCACGCTGATGTGGACGCTGCAGGGCCGGCACACGCCGACGGGCGGCAGCGTCGAGGTCGCCGGCCAGGCGCCGGCGAGCCTCAAGCCGGAGCAGCGCCGGGCGACGACCGGGCTGGTCCCGCAGAGCCCGGCCGACCTGCTCTACCTCGAGACCGTCGCCGAGGAGTGCGCCGCCGCCGACGCCTCCGCGCGCCAGCCCACGGGCACCTGCGCGGGCCTGCTCGACCGGCTCGCTCCCGGCATCGATCCCGAGCAGCACCCGCGGGACCTCTCCGAGGGCCAGCGCCTCGCGCTGGCGGTCTCGATCGTGCTCACCGCGCGGCCGCCGGTGCTGCTGCTCGACGAGCCGACCCGCGGCCTGGACTACCCGGCCAAGCACGCCCTCGCCGGGCTGCTGCGCGACCTGGCCCGCGAGCCCGGCCACGAGCGCGCCGTCCTCGTCGCCACCCACGACGTCGAGTTCGTCGCCCAGGTGGCCGACGACCTGGTCGTGCTCGCCGAGGGCGAGGTCGTCTCGGCCGGCCCGGTCGCCCGCGGGGTCGCGGAGTCGCCGTCGTTCGCGCCCCAGGTGACCAAGGTGCTGGGCCCGGGCTGGCTCAGCGTCGACGACGTGGCGGCCGCGCTGTGAGCACCGCGGTCCCGCTCAGCCTGCGCTCCACGCTGGTCCTCGGCATCACCTCGGTGATCGGCCTGCTCATGCTGTCGTGGCCGCTGCTCCTCGACGTCGACCCGAGCGCCCAGCGGGTCGACCCGCCGTTCCTCTTCCTCGGCCTGCTGCCGGTGATCCTCGCCGTCGTCCTGGCCGAGCTCAGCGAGGGCGGCATGGACGCCCGGGTGCTCGCCATCCTCGGCGTCCTCAGCGCGGTCAACGCCGTGCTCCGCCTCCTCAGCGCCGGTACGGCGGGCCTCGAGCTGGTCTTCTTCCTGCTGATCCTCGGGGGCCGGGTGTTCGGCGCCGGCTTCGGGTTCGTGCTCGGCTGCACGTCCCTGTTCGCCTCGGCCCTGATGACCGCCGGGGTGGGGCCCTGGCTGCCGTTCCAGATGCTCGTCGCGGCCTGGGTCGGCATGGGCGCGGGCCTGCTCCCGCGGCGCGTCACCGGACGCCGCGAGATCGCGATGCTCGTGGTCTACGGCATCGTCGCGGCCTACCTCTACGGCCTGCTGATGAACCTCCAGGGCTGGCCGTTCATGGCCGGCGTACAGGTGCCGGGGCAGGACTCGACCGAGCTGTCGTACGTCCCCGGGGCACCGCTGCTCGACAACCTGCACCACTTCGTGGTCTACACACTGCTGACCTCGACCGGCGGCTGGGACACCGGCCGGGCGATCACCAACGCGCTCGCGCTCGCGCTGCTCGGTCCGGCGGTGCTCACCACGCTGCGCCGCGCGGCCCGGCGGGCCCGGGTCGAGAGGCCCGCCGCTACGGCTCGATGAGCAGGATGCGGTCGTCGTCGGCGCCCGGGTCGCCCCGGCCGTCGCGGTTGCTGGTGGTGAGCCAGAGCCGTCCGTCGGGGGCCCGGACGACCGTCCGCAGCCGCCCGTACGACGCCTCGTCGCCCTTGCCGGTGAAGTAGGCCGTCGGCTCGCTCGCCTCGCCGCCGGCGACCTTGATCCGCCACAGCCGCTCGCCGCGCAGCGCGGCCATCCACAGGTAGCCGCCGGAGAACGCCAGCCCGGCGGGGGAGGCCTCGTCGGTGGGCCAGGTCAGCGCCGGCCGGGTGAACCGGTCGGGGCCCTCGTCGCCCTCGGCGAGCGGCCAGCCGTAGTCGGCGCCGGGGAGGATCCGGTTGAGCTCGTCGGAGGTCTGGTCGCCGAACTCCGAGGCCCACAGCGAGCCCTGGTCGTCGAAGGCGAGGCCCTCGATGTTGCGGTGGCCCCACGACCACACGGCGTCGCCGAACGGGTTGTCGGGGGCAGGCTCACCGTCGGGGGTGATCCGCAGGATCTTGCCGGCCAGGGACTTCTTGTCGCGCGCGAGGTCGGTGTCGCCGGTCTCGCCGGTCGATACGTAGAGGTAGCCGTCGCTGCCGAACGCGAGCCGGCCGCCGTCGTGGCGGGTGCCGGTCGGGATGCCGGTGAGGACGGGCTCGGGGGTGCCGAGCCGGTCGCCGTCGAGGGTGGCGCGCACGACGCGGTTGTCGTCCTCGGTGCAGACGTAGAGGTAGACGAGCCCGTCCTCGGCGAAGGTGGGGGACACGGCGACGCCGAGCAGGCCGGCCTCACCGGAGGCCTGGGCCTCGGCGATCCGGCCGGCCTCGACGACCTCGCCCTCCTGGTCGGTCGGCTCGCCGTCGCTCACCTCGGGCGCGGTGACGAGCAGGACCCGGCCGGTGCGCTCGGTGACGATCGCACGCCCGTCGGGCAGGAAGTCCAGGCCCCACGGGGTGTCCAGGCCGCTGGCCACGGTCGCGACCACGTCGGGGACGCCGTCGACGGTGAAGATCACCTTGCCGTCGACGACCGAGCCGGTCGGGGCGGCGCTCGCGGTGCTGACGACGTCGACCTTGCTCTCGTTGCCGCCCTGGCTGCAGCCGGCGGCGACGAGGGCGAGGACGGCGGCGCCGGCGATCCCGGCGGCGGTACGGGGGCGGCGGGTCACGCGACGTGCTCCAGGAACTCGAGCAGCAGCCGGTGCACCCGGTCGGGCTGCTCGAGCTGGACGAAGTGGGAGCCGCGCAGCTCGACGTAGGCGCTGTCCTGGCCGTTGTCGGTGAGCCGGCGCGCGGCGCTGGCCATGTCGCGGGCACCGGCCAGGACGTCGTACGTCGCGGAGACGAACATCGTGGGGACCTGGATCTTGCTCAGCCGGACCCGCGGGTGGCGCGAGGTGCTGATCGCGAGGTGGGCGTACCAGTCGACGGGCGTGGTGAGGAACTCCTGGAGGCCGACCGCGGCGGCCTCGGGATCGGCCATCGGGAACATGAAGCCGGTCCGCCCGAGCAGTCGGACCACGGCCGGGGTCATCGGGAGGTTGCGCACGATCGGGTTGACCGCCCAGCCGGCGTGCTTGGCGACGCGGCAGGCGTTGACGGTGACGGCGCGGGCGAGCAGCCGCGGCAGGTGGAGCGGGCCGAGCATGGTGGCGAAGGTGTCGCCGGGGACCCCGCACATCGCGAAGATGCCGCGCACCCGCTCGGGGTGGCGGTAGGTCAGCTCGAAGGCGGTGTTGACGCCCATCGACCAGCCCATGAGGACGGCGCTGTCGATGCCGAAGTGGTCCATCACGGACAGGCCGTCCTGGACGAAGTGCTCGATCTCGACGTGCCGCTTGTCGGCGGGCCGCTCGGAGCCGCCGACGCCGCGGTGGTTCCACGAGACCACCCGGACGCCGCACTCGGGGTCGAGCAGCCACGGCCAGAGGTAGGGGTTGGTGCCCAGGCCGTTGCAGAGGACGACGGTGGGCCCGTCGATCACCCCGTCGGGGTCGTTGGTCCAGGCGCGCACGTGCGTCCCGTCGTCCGACAGGATGTCGCGGAACGCGATCGACGCGGGCCGGACGCGCTGCTCGGGCCGGGGAGCGGAGGTCGACATGGCGTCGATTCTGCACGACGCGGACGCCGGACCGGCGTACTCACCCCGCTGCGGCGTCCGGATGGACCATCCGGCGGGTCGCCCGGGTGGCGCCGACGCTGGCCACGACGACGCAGGCGATGGCGGCCCACTGGACGGGGGCGAGGGACTCCCCGACGACCGCGAGGCCGGCCAGGGCGGCGGCGGCCGGCTCCATGCTCATCAAGATGCCGAAGGTGGCCGGGGGCAGGGTGCGCAGGGCGGCGAGCTCGGCGCTGTAGGGGATGACCGAGCTGAGCAGGCCGACGGCGGCGCCCAGCAGGAGGATGCGCTGGTCGCCCAGGGCGGCGTCGTCGACGGTGAGCAGGAGGGGGGAGAGCGCGACGACGGCGACGAGGCTGGCGATGGCGAGGCCGTCGATGCCTTCCCAGCGGCGTCCGGTGGCGGCGCTGGAGAGGATGTAGCCGGCCCAGGCGGCTCCGGCCAGGACGGCGTACGCGACGCCGAGGGGGTCGAGGTGGCCGCGCTCGAAGCCGAGCAGGAGCACGCCGAGGGCGGCCAGGGCGACCCAGCCGAGGTCGCGCGGCCGGCGGAACCCGATCGCGGCGAGCAGGAGCGGGCCGATGAACTCGATGGTGACCGCGACGCCGATGGGGATGCGGGAGAACGACTGGTAGATGCCCCAGTTCATGGCGCCCAGGCACAGGCCGTAGCGGGCGGCGATGATCCAGTCGGTGCGGCTGCGTCCGCGCAGGCGGGGCCGGGCCCACAGCAGCAGGACGACGGCGCTGGTGGCGAGGCGGAGCCAGACGACGCCGTTGGGCTCGATGTCGGTGAACAGGCGCTTGGCGAAGCCGGCGCCGAGCTGGACCGAGCAGATGCCGAGGATGACGAGACCGACCGCCACACCCAGCGGCGGGCCGTGGGTGGGGCGGTCGGTCTGCACGGGCTCACGGTAAGGGGCGGCCCGGGGTGGAGTGCTACTTGGCGACGACCACGCCGTCGATCATCACCTTGCGGCCGGTCTTGCTGACCACCTTGATCTTGAGGGTGCCGCCCTGGACGCTGCCGAAGGTGGCGATCGGGAGGACGACCTTGGCGCCCTTGCCCTTGAGGCTGATCCGGCGCACGACCTTGCCGTTCCAGATCACCGCGACCTTGCCGCCCTTGGCCGACCGGCCGGCGACGAGGGCGAGGCGCCGGGCCTGGACGCCCTTGAGCTTGAGCACCCGGCCGCGCTTCTTGGTGACCGAGAGCGTGCCGTCGTAGTGACCGGCCTTGGCCGCCCGGCTCCAGCCGTGGCCGGCCAGGGCCCGGTCGTCGAGCGGGACGCTCGTGCACCGCTCGGCGGAGCGCAGGCCGAGGTTGGCGAGCTTGTCGACCGACTGCACCGCGAAGCAGTACGTCGACCCGCGGGTGCCGGAGAACTGCGTCGCCGATCCGGTCAGGTCGTTGCCGCCGACCTGCGCGGTGCCGAGCGCCTGGGCGTTCCAGGCGGCCGAGCGGACCAGGAGGTCGGTGGTCTTGACCCCGGCCAGCGCGTCGGTCGCGGACCAGGTCACGCCGAACGACGGGGCCAGGACCTGCGGCCCGGGGGCGGTGACGGTGCCGCTCGGTCCGGCCAGGTCGAGGAAGTCGGCCTGCACGAAGGACGATAGCCCGTTCTCGACGACGCCGACGGTGACCACGTTGCCCTCGCGGTCCATGTCCGCCGCGATCGGGCCGTCGGCCGCGCCGCCCGGGTAGCCGCTGAAGAGGTGGATCGGGTTGGTCCGGTAGCGCAGCACGAGGTCGTCGTCGCCGTTGTGCGCGACGACCTGGGCGCCGCGGTCGGAGACCAGCGCGACGTGGCGCGCCTGGCTGGCGGTGTCGGGGTCGACGATGCCGGCCGGGCCGAACCCGGCGTCGGGCTTGGCGAGCGCGCCGCGCAGCAGGTAGTCGTTGCCGTCGAAGTCCGACCAGGTCGCCCAGATCGTGCCGTTCGGGCTCACTGCGAGGCTGCGCTGGGCGGCGGAGGCGCCGGGGCCGGAGAGGATGCTCGGGGCGCCGGGCAGCCCGGTGCCGCCGACCTTGGCCACCGAGGCCCGGTAGACGCCGTCGTCCTGGCCCGCGAAGGCGACCGCGCCCCGGCCGTCGTCGGCGATGCCCACCTCGCTCTCCTGCTGCACCGAGCCGCTCCAGGCGACGGCGACCGAGGTGGACCACGAGGTGGTCGGGGTGCGGCGGGTGACCATGACGTCGCCGCCGTTGTTCGAGCTGTAGTACGACAGCAGCGCGGTGCCGGCCGGGTTCACGGCGAGCGACGGCGCGAACGCGTGGTCGTCGATCGTGGCGAACAGCGGACCGCCGCCCCGGGGCCACAGCGCGGTCTGCACCCGGTCGACGCCCTGGGTGCTGGTCGCGGTGGCGACGTGCAGCCGGCCGGCGGCGTCCATGGCGACGTCGGTGGCCTGGACGCTGTCGGTCTGCACGTTGAGCGGCGTCGAGCCGTCCCAGGTGCCGTTGCCGAGGTAGCGCGTGCCGCGGACCCGCTCGTCACCGAGGATCGTCTCGCTCCAGACCACGGCGATGTCGCCCTTGTCGTTGGCCGCGACGTGGACGTCGTTGCCGTCGGTGACCGCGGTCGCGGTGACCGCCTTGGGGGAGGACCAGACGCCGTTGGTCGCGATCGCGGCATAGACCTTGTCGCCGCCGGGCACCGGGCGCACCCAGGCCGCGACGGCGTCGCCGGGGCCGGTGCTGACGACGTCGACCGACTCCGGGACGTCGCCGCTGGTGCTGATGTTGCCGCTGTCGATCCCGCCGGCCGCCGTGGCGGGGGCGCCGGCCAGGCCGGCGGTCAGGGTGCCGGCGGCGAGAGCCGCGGCGGTCAGTCCGAGAAGCTGGGTGCGCATCGTGGTGCCTTTCGTGGTTCCTTGGGGTGGCACCACGCTCGCCGGGAGCGGGGGTGCCTGACATCCGCGCACACCACCGAGCCAACGCCCGGCGGCACGGAACCAAGAGATCTACGATGCCGAGGTGCGTTCCCCCCGGCTCGTGTCCCGCACTGCCGAGCGCGCGCGCCTGCACACCGCCCTCGACGGGCTGCGCGCGGGGCACGGCGGGCTCTGGGTGCTGCGCGGCGATCCCGGGGTGGGCAAGTCGCGGCTGGCCGGAGCGCTCGCCGCCGAGGCCGCGGACGCCGGGCTGGAGGTGCTCTCGGGCCGCGCCGTCCCCTCCGGTACGCCGACCCCGCTGCGCCCGCTCGGCGAGGCCCTGCTCGCGTGGCTGCGCACCCACGAGGTGCCCGACGACCGGCTGCTGGCGCCCTACCTGCCCACGCTGGCCCGGCTGGCCCCCCAGCTCGGCGCGGTCGCCCCCGACGGCGCGTCCTCGGTGATGCTGCTCGGCGAGGGCCTGCTCCGGCTCGCCCGGGCGGTCGAGGCGCCCGGGATGCTGCTGGTGATCGAGGACCTGCACTGGGCCGACCCCGAGACGCTGGCGCTGGTGGAGTACCTCGGCGACAACGCCCGGGAGGTCCCGCTGGCCGTCGTCACCACCTGCCGGCTGCACGAGTCGCCGGCGGCCAACGAGCTCGTCACCGCGCTGGAGTGGCGCCGCTCGGCAGAGCTCGTCGAGGTCGCCCCGCTGGCCGACGAGGACGTCGCCGCGGTCGCGATCGCGTGCCTCGGGAGCGCGCCGCCGGCCGAGGTGGTCGCCTGGTTGCAGCGCTACAGCGCCGGCTACCCGCTGCTGGTCGAGGAGATGCTCGCCGACCTGCACGACGCCGGGGTGCTCGCGCAGGCTCCCGGCGACGGTGCCTGGACGCTGGCCGGGCCGCTGCCGGTGCTCGTGCCGCGCCCGTTCGTGCGCTCGGTCGAGGGCCGGTTGGCCGAGGTCGGCGAGCACGCCCGCCAGGTCGCCACGGCTGCCGCGATGCTGGGGCCCGAGCTCGACTGGCGGCTGCTCGCCGCGGCGCTGGACCTGTCCGGGACCGAGGTGGCGGCGGCGCTGCACGAGCTGCGGGGCCAGCGGCTCGTCGTACCGGTGACGGCGGAGCGGTTCGCCTTCCGGCACGCGCTCACCCGCGAGGCCGTGCTGACCGGACTCCTCGCACCCGAGCGCGCCCGCCTCGCGGGGCTGCTGGCCGCGGCGCTGGCCGAGGGGGCCGAGGGCGCCGAGGACCACCTGCGCCTCGCCGAGCTGTACGAGGCGGCCGGTGACGACGAGCGCGCGGTCGCGCTGTGGCTGGCCACCGCCCGGGACGCGATCGGCCGCGGGGCGCTGGTCAGCGCCGGCGAGGCGCTGGGCCGGGCGCTGGCCCGGTGCGAGCCCGGCAGCCCGCTGGAGACCGAGGTCCGCGAGGCCGAGGTCGAGGTGCACGCGCTCGCCGGTGACGTCCCGCAGGCGCTGGCGGCCGGCGAGGTGCTGACCGCGGAGCTCGCCGGTGCGCCGGGCCGGCTGGCCGCCGTACGGCTGCGACTGGCGCGGGCGCTGCTGGCCGGGGGACGCTGGGACGAGGCCGAGGCGATGCTCGCCGCGGCCGCGGGCCACGACCCGGCCGCGGAGGAGGTCCTCGCCGCGCGGCTCGCCCTGGGTCGCGAGGACGACGTCGCGGCCGCCGAGCGGGCCGCGGCCGCGCTCGCCGCGGTGGGGGAGGACCGCCCCGAGATCGCCTGCGAGGCGTGGGAGGTGCTCGGCCGGGCGGCCCGGGCCCGCGACTACGTCGCCGCCGAGGACGCCTTCGAGGCGGGCTTCCGGCTCGCCGACGCCCACGACCTGGCGCTGTGGCGCTGCCGCCTGCTCGCGGCGCTCGGCTCGCTCGACCTCGCCGCGCGCCGGCCGGTCGAGGACCGGCTCGTGGCGGCCCGGCGGGCCGCGCTCGACGCGGGTGCGATCGGGACCGCGGCCCGGATCGAGATCGAGCTCAACCTGGTCCGGATCCGCTACCTCGACCTCGACGAGGCGATGGCGGCGGTCGACAACGCGATCACGATGATGACCCGGCTGCGGCTGCCGGACCTCGCCACGGCGTACCTGCTGCGGGCGGCGACGCACGGCCTGGCCGCGCGCACCGACGCGATGGAGGCCGACGTCGCCGTGGCGCTCGGTCTGCCGATGGACGAGGGGGTGCGCGCGGTCGGCGTCCCGGGCCACATCCGCTCGTTCGTCGCCCTCGCCCATGCCCGGTACGACGAGGCGCGGGCCGAGCTCGGCCTCGCGATGACCCACCACCGGCGCTCGCCGAGCATGCCGTTCTCGCTGCGCGGGTTCTGGGCGCTGCTGGAGACCGCCCTCACCGGTGACGGTGCCGCCGCCCGCGAGGAGGTCCGCACCGGCCCACAGGCCAACAGCCCGCACAACTGGTTCGCGCTCCGGTACGCCGACGCGATCGCGCTCGGCCGGTCCGGGGACGCGGCCGAGGCGGAGCGGGTCTTCGCCGACGCCGAGTGGGGACTGCCCGGCCGCGAGCCCTGGCCCGAGCTCCACGCCCGGTTCCTCGTCGCCGTGGCCGCCGCCCGCGACGGTTGGGGGACGCCGGAGGCGTGGTTCCGCCACGTGCTCGACGGCCTGGTCGGCTACGGCCTGACCGAGGCGGCGTCGGCCTGCCGGGTGGCGATGCGCGAGGCCGGCTTCGCGGTGCCGCGCAAGTCCGCCGGTGCGGAGCGGCTCCCGCCCCACCTGCAGCGGCTCGGCGTCACCGCCCGCGAGCGCGACGTCCTCGTGCTGGTCGCCGAGGGGCTGCAGAACAAGCAGATCGCCGACCGGCTCTACCTCTCCGTGCGCACCGTCGAGACCCACGTCGCCCGGCTCCTCCAGCGCACCGGCGCCGCCGAGCGCGGCGAGCTGGCCGCGCACCTGGTGCCCCCTACGGCGTGACGCTCGGCCGGACGGCCAGACCCAGGTCCGCGACCGGCTCCAGCCGCTCGCACCACCACGAGCGGGCCCGGTCGCGGGTGCCGGGCCGCAGCGCCGCCTCGAGCTCGGGGACGGCGTCGGTGCCGTCGAGGTCGAGCACCACCGTGCAGCGGTCGTGCTCCGGGCTCAGCAGCCAGCGGCTGGTGACGAACCCCGGCAGCCGGCGCAGCCACGGCGCGACCTCGCCGCGCAGCCGGCCCAGCACCTCGTCGCTGCGGTCGGGGACCAGCACCAGGGTGACCAGCAGCGTCGTCATGGCGCCAGCGTGGGGGAGGCGCGGCCGGCGTACATCCGTGGTCGCCACGGATTCAACGTCCGGGCGATGACTTTTGCCCGCCCCCGGGGTCACAGTGGACAAGGCACCCCGGACGAGGAGGAACCATGACCACGATCCTGATGGTGGGCACCCGCAAGGGCCTGTGGGTAGGTACGTCGGCCGACCGGGTCGACTGGACGTTCACCGGGCCGCACCACGACATGGAGGAGGTCTACTCCTGCCTCGTCGACACCCGCGGCGCCACGCCCCGGCTGTTCGCGGGCGCCTCGTCGAGCTGGCTCGGGCCGCAGCTGCGCTGGTCCGACGACCTCGGCGCGACCTGGCAGGAGACCCCCAACGGCGCGATCCGCTTCCCCGAGGGCGCCGGGGCGACCGTGGAGCGGATCTGGCAGCTCGTGCCGGGGGTCGGCGAGGGCGTGCTGCACGCCGGCACCGAGCCGGGCGCGGTCTTCACCTCGACCGACGGCGGCGCGTCGTTCCGGCTCGAGGAGGGCCTCTGGAACCACCCGCACCGCCCCGAGTGGGACGCCGGCTTCGGCGGCCAGGCCTTCCACACCGTGCTCCCGCACCCCACCGACGGACGCTCGCTCACCGCGGCGCTCTCGACCGGTGGCGTCTACCAGACGCGCGACGGCGGGCAGTCCTGGGCGCCGCGCAACCACGGCATCCGTGCGGACTTCCTGCCCGAGGACCAGCGCTACCCGGAGTTCGGCCAGTGCGTGCACAAGGTCACCCGGCACCCCTCCCGCCCCGAGCGGCTCTACGCCCAGAACCACGGCGGCGTCTACCGCTCCGACGACGAGGGCGGCTCGTGGACCTCGATCGGCGACAGCCTGCCCAGCGACTTCGGCTTCCCGATCGTCGTGCACCCCCACCGGCCCGACACCGTGTGGGTCTTCCCGCTCGGCGGCGGCGACCGCCGCTACCCGCCCGAGGCGCAGCCCCGGGTCTGGCGCTCCGACGACGCCGGAGAGACCTGGACCGCCTACGGCACCGGCCTGCCCGACGCCTTCTACGTCGGGGTGATGCGCGACGCGATGTGCGCCGACAGCCACGACCCGGCCGGGCTCTACCTCGGCGCCCGCAACGGCTCGGTCTGGGCCTCCGCGGACGACGGCGAGACCTGGCGCCAGATCGCGGCCGACCTGCCTGACGTCATGTCGGTCAAGGTCGGTGTTGCGTAGCGCCTGGCGGTCCTAGGCTGCCGTCATGCCCGCTTTCGCGCAGACCCACGAGACGATGATCGCCGCGCCGGCCGCGACCGTCCACGCGCTCGTCGACGACTTCCACGAGTGGATCAAGTGGTCCCCCTGGGAGGGCCTCGACCCCGACCTGCGCCGCACGTACGACGGCGCGGGCGTCGGGGCGTCGTACGCCTGGGAGGGGAACAAGAAGGCCGGCGAGGGCCGGATGACGTTCACCTCGATCACGCCCCAGCAGGTCGTCGTCGACCTCGAGTTCCTCAAGCCGTTCAAGGCGCAGAACGTGGTGACCTTCGACCTCACCCCCGCCGGCGACGGCACCCGGGTGGCGTGGACGATGAGCGGTGAGCGGAACCTGCTGTTCGCCGTCCTGGGGCGGCTGTTCTTCGACAAGGCGATCGCCAAGGACTTCCGGAGGGGGCTCGCCTCGCTCAAGGCGGCGGCTGAGGAGTGACGGGAGTTTCGCCGGTCGACCGGCGAAACTCACACCTGACCGACGAAGTTCCGTCGGTCCAGTGTGAGTTTCACCGGTCGACCGGCGAAACTGTCCGCGCCACCACAGGCGTAGCCTTGGACCATGCCCACCCTCCGCTCAGCGACGTCCACCTCGGGCCGCAACATGGCCGGCGCGCGTGCCCTCTGGCGCGCCACCGGCATGACCGACTCGGACTTCGGCAAGCCGATCATCGCCATCGCCAACTCGTTCACCGAGTTCGTTCCCGGTCACGTCCACCTTCGTGACCTCGGCAAGATCGTCGCGGAGTCGGTCGTAGCGTCCGGCGGCGTCGCCAAGGAGTTCAACACGATCGCGGTCGACGACGGCATCGCGATGGGCCACGGCGGCATGCTCTACTCGCTGCCCAGTCGCGAGCTGATCGCGGACGCCGTGGAGTACATGGTCCAGGCCCACTGCGCCGACGCCATCGTGTGCATCTCCAACTGCGACAAGATCACCCCCGGCATGCTGCTGGCCGCGCTGCGGCTCAACATCCCGGTCGTGTTCGTCTCCGGTGGCCCGATGGAGGCCGGCAAGACGACGGCGATCGAGGGCATCGTGCACAGCAAGCTCGACCTGGTCGACGCGATGTCGGCCTCGGCCAACGACGCGGTCACCGACGAGCAGCTCGACACCATCGAGCGCTCCGCGTGCCCGACCTGCGGCTCGTGCTCGGGCATGTTCACCGCCAACTCGATGAACTGCCTCACCGAAGCGATCGGCCTGTCCCTGCCCGGCAACGGCTCGACGCTGGCCACGCACGCCAAGCGCCGCGCGCTGTTCGAGGAGGCCGGCCGGGTCGTCATGGACCTGTGCCGCGCCTACTACGAGAACGACGACGAGTCGGTGCTGCCGCGCAACATCGCCAGCCGCGAGGCGTTCGAGAACGCGGTCGCGCTCGACGTCGCGATGGGCGGCTCGACCAACACCGTGCTGCACCTGCTGGCCGCCGCCCGCGAGGCCGAGCTCGACTTCGACGTGCACCACATCGACGCGATCTCGCGCCGGGTGCCGTGCCTGTCCAAGGTGGCCCCCAACTCGCCGAAGTTCCACATGGAGGATGTCCACCGGGCCGGCGGCATCCCCGCCCTGCTCGGTGAGCTGCGCCGCGGCGGCGCGCTCCACGAGAACGTCCACTCGGTCCACTCCGCCGACCTCGACTCGTGGCTCGGCGCCTGGGACATCCGGGGCGAGAACCCGTCGGCCGAGGCGCTCGAGTTGTTCCAGGCCGCGCCGGGCGGTGTCCGCACGACCGAGCCGTTCTCGACCGAGAACCGCTGGGGCGAGCTCGACACCGACGCCGCCGAGGGCTGCATCCGCGACTTCGAGCACGCCTACAGCGCCGACGGCGGCCTGGCGATCCTGACCGGCAACATCGCCGTCGACGGCTGCGTGGTCAAGACCGCCGGCGTCGCCGAGGAGGCGCTGGTCTTCCACGGGACGGCGATCGTCTTCGAGTCCCAGGACGCCGCGGTCGAGGGCATCCTCGGCAAGAAGGTCGAGGCCGGCCACGTCGTGGTGATCCGCTACGAGGGTCCCAAGGGCGGGCCGGGCATGCAGGAGATGCTCTACCCGACCGCCTTCCTCAAGGGCCGTGGCCTGGGCGCGAAGTGCGCGCTGATCACCGACGGCCGCTTCTCCGGCGGCACGAGCGGGCTGTCCATCGGGCACGTCTCGCCCGAGGCGGCCGGCGGCGGGCTGATCGCGCTCATCGAGGACGGCGACCCGATCTCGATCGACATCCCGAACCGCACGATCCACCTCGACGTCGACGACCACACGCTGTTCGAGCGCAAGATCCTCCAGGAGAAGCGCGACAAGCCCTACACCCCGCTCGACCGGGAGCGCCCGGTCTCGGCGGCCCTGCGGGCCTACGCGTCGATGGCCACCGCGGCCTCCGACGGCGCCTACCGCCGCGTCCCGGACTGATCGGGAGGCCGGGCGGATGGGCAAGGTCCACGCACGCGTCGACGGGCGCCTGCGCGCGTTCGTCGAGCGCCAGCAGGTGTTCTTCGTCGGCACCGCGCCGCTGTCCGGCGAGGGTCACGTCAACGTCTCGCCGCGCGGCATCCCGGGCACGTTCGGGCTGCTCGACGAGCGGACCTTCGCCTGGGTCGACACCTCGGGCAGCGGCAGCGAGACCATCGCCCACGTACGCGAGAACGGCCGCATCGTGGTGATGTTCTGCGCCTTCGACGGCGCCCCCAACATCGTCCGCTTCCACGGCCGCGGCCGCGTGGTGACCCGCTACGACGAGGCCTACGCCGAGCTCGCCGGGCGCTTCGACGACGTACCGGGGGCGCGGGCGGTGATCGTCGTCGACATAGAGCGGATCTCCGACGCCTGCGGCTACGGCGTCCCGCTGATGGACTACGTCGGTGAGCGCGACCTGCTGCCGCGCTACTTCGGCCGCAAGGGCGTCGAGGGCTCCGCGGACTACCGACGTCGCAAGAACCGCACGAGCATCGACGGCCTGCCCGCCTTCGACTTCGACCCGCTCGACGAGTGGACCACCCTGGCCGGCCTGGGCCGGATCCGGGTGCGCCTGGGCGAGCAGATCGAGGGCTGGCAGCAGCCGGTCGGCTACGGCCTCGCGCTCGACGGCGAGCCCGGCTACGTCAACGCCCCCGGCGGCATGCACGGCCTGCCGGCCGTCGTCCTGGCGACGGTGCTCAAGCACGACGGCACCACCGCCACCCTCGACGTGACGCCCCAGCAGCTCGACGAGGCGATCACCGCGCTCTCGCCGGCCGAGGCCTGCACCGAGGTCGACCACCCGAACCTGTGGGCCTGGCAGGCGCTGCGCGAGCGGCTGCGCGCCCAGGACGGCCGGGGCCGGCTGAGCGCCGTGTTCGTGCGCGACGTGGCCGACCCGGTCTCGTCCGAGGACGATGCGGCCCTGCGCGCCGCTTGGGACGCTTCTTAGCGGCTGCGCATCACCCGCAGCACCGACGCCGCCTGCGCCCGCGCCCCGGCGGCGTTCGGGTGCGCCGGTACGGCGACCGCGAGGTCGTTGACGGAGACCACGCCGAGCCCCTCGACGTACCGGGTCCGGGGGCCGGTGCACACGCCGTGCCCCCGGCTCAGCGGGTGGGTGTCGACGAGCTCGGCGCCGCCGCGGCGCGCGGCCCGGGCGAGCATCGCGTTGAGCTTGACGAAGACGCCGTGCAGGTAGGCCATGTCGGGATTCGTGATCGGCACGATCGGCCAGCACCCCTTGGCCGGGATCGCGTCGAGGTAGTTGACCAGCAGCACCCGTGCCCGCGGCGAGCGCCGGTGGATCTCCTGGAGCGCCCGCACGACCTTGATCTCGGAGCGGGCGACGTTCTGGGCCAGCCGGTCCACCCCACCCCGGGTGAACCGCTCCTTGCAGCCGCCCAGCGGCAGTTGACCCACGTCGATCAGGGGCAGCACGTCGGGCAGCGGGAGCCGGGGGAGCGGGACGCCGACCGGCAGCGCCGAGATGCACGACATCGCGCCGCTCGCGACGCCGGCGTCGTTGCCCCCGATGCCGACGGTGACCAGGTCGGTCGTCCTCGTGAGCCGGTCGAATTGGGGCCGGTTGACCCCGCCGAGCGGCAGCTTCTGGGGCTGGGTGAAGTGGTCGGTGGTCGCCGAGCCGCAGGTGGCGTCGCGGAACCTCGTCACGCCCAGCTGCTTCGCGACGAGCTTGGGGTAGTTGCGGTGCGACTGCGCGCAGTCGATCGGCACGTGGGTCCGGTCCGGCAGCCCGTCCTTGTCGAAGAACACGACGTCGGCCGACCACGAGTCGCCGAGCGCGACGTACTCGCGGTAGCGCGGCGGCGCCGCCGCCCCGGCGCTCGGCGAGGGGGCCGTCACCGCCACGGCGAGCGCGGGGGCGGCGAGGGCGAGCAGGCTCGCGACGACGGACGTACGACGGAGGCGCATGTCCTGCTCAACGAGCGGAGGTGACGCCGGTCACAGGTGACCGGCCGCGTGCTAGAACGGGCGCGTGCCCGAGACCAACCCCCACGGTCAGCAGGTCGGCGCCGTCGTGCCCGGCTGGACCCCGCGCCCGGCCCCGCAGGGCGTGCGGCTCGCGGGCCGCTACGTCACCGTCGAGCCCCTCGCCGACGCACACGCCCCCGCGCTCCACGCGGCGCTGTGCGCCCCCGAGGACGCCCCGCTGTGGACCTACCGCCCCCAGGACGCCCCCGCGACCGTCGCGGCCATGCGCGCGCTCGTCGCGGCCCACGTCGCCGCCGTCGAGGCATCCCCGCCGATGCTGACCTGGGCGCTCGTCCCGGCCGGCCGCGGCGCCGAGGGCATCGCGTCGTACATGAGGATCGAGCCGGGCCACGGCCAGGTCGAGGTGGCCGGCGTCCTCTACGCCCGCACCCTCCAGCGCACGCCCGCGGCCACCGAGGCGATCCACCTGCTGCTGCGCTACGCCTTCGACGAGCTCGGCTACCGCCGCTTCGAGTGGAAGTGCGACAGCCTCAACGAGCCCTCGCGGCGGGCGGCGGCGCGGCTGGGGTTCCGCTACGAGGGGCGGTTCCGCAACCACATGGTCACCAAGGGCCGCAACCGCGACACCGACTGGTTCTCGATCACCGACACCGAGTGGCCCGCCGTACGGGCGGCGCACGAGCGGTGGCTCGACCCGGCCAACTTCGCCCCCGACGGCAGCCAGCGCACGTCGTTGAGCGCACTCACCGTGCTGGACTGAGCCTGTGGACCAGCGGATCAGCTTCCTCACCCTCGCCGTCGCCGACCTCGACGCGACCCGCCGCTTCTACCGCGGCGGCCTCGGTTGGGTGCCGGAGCTGGACGTCCCGATCACCACCGGACCCGGCGTCGTGCCGATCGCCTTCGCGCACAACCTTCCCTAGCCCTGCGGAGGTCGACGCGGCACTGGAGCAGGCGCGGGCGGCAGGGTCGTCGTCAGTGGAGTCGGGGTGGCGACCGCCCCGGACGGGATGCCCTAGCCCGACAGCAGCCCGCCCACCCGCCGCAGCACCTCCAGCAGGTGCCGCGGCAGCGGCGTCTCGTCGTCCGCCCGGTGCAGCGCGGTCAGCGTCCGGTGGATCGGCGGGTCGAAGCCGCGGGCCACCACGCCCGGGAGCGGTACGCGCGGGGTCTCGACGCTGTGCCACAGGCAGGAGGCGATGCCGTGGGTGACGGCGGCGAGCCAGGCGTGGCGCTCGTCGGTCTCGACGGCGACGTCGGGGGTGATGCCGCAGCCGGCGAAGAAGGCGTCGAGGGTGGCGCGGCGGGCGCTGCCGGCGGTGGGGAGGACGAGGGGGACGCGGCCGAGGTCGGCCAGGGTGACCCGGTCGGGCAGGTCGGTGGCGGCGGGGGAGTAGAGGCGGACCTCCGCCCGCCCGATCGGTACGGCGACCAGGTCGCTCGTCACGGCGCTGTCGCACAGCCCGAGGTCCGCACGCCCCGAGGCGACCAGGTCGGCGACCTCAGGGGAGCCGCTGCCGCCGAGCAGGCGGGTGTGGACGGCGACGCCGTGCTCGCGCAGCCCGGCCAGGATCGGGATGGCCAGGGCCGCCTGGAGGGTCGGTGAGGCGGCGATGACGAGCGGCGCGGACGCCGGGGTCGCGGCGGCGGTGGTGCGCAGGGTGGCGATGCTGGTGAGGACCGCGCGCGCCCGTCGTACGAAGGTCTCGCCGGCGGGGGTCAGCGCGATGCCGCGCCCGTCGCGGGCGAAGAGGGTCAGGTCCAGCTCGCGCTCCAGCTGGCGCACCGCGCGGCTCAGCGCCGGCTGCGCGACGAACAGCGCGGCGGCGGCCGCGGTCATGCTGCCGTGCTCGGCGGTCGCGACCACGTAGCGCAGCTGCTGGATGTTCATCGCGCCTCCCATGCCGAACGGGTCTTGGACGCCGTTCCCGGTGGCTCCGAATCTAGAACCTGTTCCTGCTCCGGCACGACATCCCGACACCCTCCGAGGAGAAGTCATGCGTCCTGTCCCGCTCGCCGCCCGTCTCGCCGTGGTCGGCACCGCGCTGGCCGCGGCCGTCGCCGCCACCGTCAGCGGCTCGTCCGCCGCCCCCGCCCCGGCCCCCGACCGGGCCCTCGACCGCGCCGCCACGGCCCCCGCCAAGCCCCTCGCCGGGCTCAAGGTGCTGATGACCAACGACGACAGCGCCCAGGGCCGCGATGCCGGCTTCGGCACCGATGGCAAGGGTCTCTACGAGCTGCGCCGGGCGCTCTGCTCGGCCGGCGCCGACGTCCTCGTCGTCGCGCCCTGGTCCCAGCAGAGCGGCGCCGGCGCCCGGATGACGCCGCCCGGCTTCAACCCGGTCTCGTTCACCGTCCAGGCGGTCACCCCGCCCGCGGCGTACGCCGGCGACTGCGCCACCGGCTCGACCGGGGGTGCCGTCTTCGGGGTCTGCATCGCCGCCGCCCCCTGCGCCTCCGGTACGCCGACCGCCTCGCCCGCCGACACCGTCAACGTCGCGCTGAGCCGGTTCGCCGCCACCTACTGGTCCGGCGGCCCCGACCTCGTCGTGTCCGGCACCAACTTCGGCCAGAACATCGGCGCCACCCTCAACCACTCCGGCACCGTCGGCGCCGCCGTCACCGCCCACGAGTACGGTGTCCCGGCGATCGCGTTCAGCGCCGAGGTCCCGCGCGACCTGGCCCAGATCCCGAACGTGCCGTTCGCCGCGACCGCCGACTTCGGCGTCCGCCTCATCACCGCCCTGCGCCAGCGCCGGGCCCTCGACCGCGGCCTGGTGCTCAACGTGAACCACCCCTTCGTCGGCGCCGGGGAGAAGCTCGGCCGCCCAGTCCTCACCGACGTCGGCGTCAGCAGCGACCTCGGGCTCACCTTCCTCGACGAGGTCCCGCGCACCGGTGGCACCTACCGCCTCGTCCCGGGCGCTCCGGCCACCGAGACCCGGCGCAACGCCGACACCACCGCGCTGGCCCAGAACAAGATCCCGATCAGCTCGCTGGACGGCGACTGGGGCCGGACCACCGGGCGCGGCAAGGTCGCCGGGGTGATCGCGCAGCTGCGCTGAGACCCGGCCGCGGCGTCCGTCACGGTGGGACGATGGGAGGCGTGACGGACGCCTCGGCTGCGGAGCTCCTCGCGGAAGCGGTCGGCGACCTCGTCGCCGACCTCCGCCGGCTGCGCGCCCCCGCCCTGGCCGACGAGCCGGACGCGGTGCACCAGCTCCGCACCACCGTGCGCCGGCTGCGCAACCTGCTGGCCGGCTTCCGGCGGTGCTTCCGCCGGGGGCCGGCCGACGAGCTCCGGACCCGCCTCGCGGCGTACGGGGCGCTGCTGGGGGAGGGCCGCGACCTGGAGGTCCGTGCCGACGACTGCCGCCGGGTGCTCGCCGAGCTCGGCCGCGACGACCTCGTCGACACCCTCGTCGCCCCGCTGCTCGCCGGCCACACCACCGAGCACGCCCGCCTCGTCGCCTGGCACGACTCCGACGAGGCCGCGGCGCTCGACGCCCTGCTCGACCGCTGGGCCACCCGGCCCCCGCTCCACCGCGAGCGCGCGGCCCGCCCGGCGCGGTCGACCGCGCGCCGCGCCGTACGGCGGGAGGTCGGGCGGGTGCTCGACCGCGCCGAGGCCGCCGGCGAGACCTCCCACGAGGTCCGCAAGGCCGCCCGCCGGCTGCGCCACGTGGCCGAGGTCGCCGGCGACGACCGCGCCGCGCTCCTCGGCAAGGAGATCCAGGGCCGCCTCGGCGATCACCGCGACGCGGTGCTGCTCGCCGCGTACCTGTGGTCGGCCGGGGCGCCGGCGCTCGTCGTCGCGCACGTCGAGGCCCAGGCCAGCCGGGCGCTCGAGGACCTCCCGGACGCCCTCCGGCGGCTCCGCGCCGCTCCGGGCCGGACGGGCGTACGTCATTGACGTGAGCGCCACCGGTACTCGTTGACCTGCCCGCTGGGGAGGCCGGAGGCTCGTTCCAGGTGCCCGGCGCCGGGCACTGGGGTGAGGGTTCGAGGAGAGTTGGCATGAGGATCTCCCGCGGTGTCCGCAGGCTGCTGATGGGCGTGCTGGCAACGTCAGCTGTGGCGCTGGCATTGGCCGTCGCGCCGGCACCTGCTGCCCACGCCACGGGCTACACCCCGATCGGTGGGCCGGGGATCAACCTGATCGGCTCCAGCATCGCCTTCACCGCGATCGAGGCGTATCAGAAGTTCACCTGCTCCACCGCCAACTACGGCGGCACCGTCGTCAGCCCCGGTGCGCCACGCGCCTACGGAAGCCCGGCTGCGACCCTGACCACCCAGACCATCAGCGGCTGCTCGAACCCGACGATGGGTGCGGTGACGTTCACACCCATCGGGTCGTGGGACCTGGCCTTCACCGGCCCTCCCGCCGCAGGAGGCACCGTCTCGTGGCCTGTGCGCGTCAGCAACGTGGCCATTGCGTTCAGCTACCCGAGTTGTACGTTCCGGATCGAGGGAGCGATCAACGGCCGATTCAACACGGCCACTCAGCGGTTCACGCCCAACACCGGGGCTTCCGGACTGGCGATCCCGGCGAGCGGGCCGGGCGTGCCCACGGGCGTCTGGTGCACGGTGCTGGACCTACAGCCCGGGGACACGTTCGAGGTCGCAGGATCCTGGACCAATGGCCCGCCGTCCGGGAGCACCGGGCTGACGGCCGCGGCGGGGTACACCGCCAGCGGCACGAGCCTCGCGCTGACCGGGACCAACGTGAGCCTGCACGACCTCCCGGCCAACCAGCACCTGACCACCTGCCCCACGTTCACCCTCGACGGCACCGTGGACGCCAGCGGTGCTCCGCGCACCTACGGCACGGCGGCCGCGACCCTGCCCAGCATCGCCGCGAGCGGGTGCACGGGGTCGGCCACCCTCGCCCCCGCGGGTACCTGGGCCCTGGTGGCGACCGGCGCGCCGGACGCGACTGGTCAGCTCTGGCCCGCGCGGGTGACGAACGTGACCCTGGCTCTCGACCGTCCCGGATGGTGCTCGTTCACCGTCGCCGGATCGGTCAACGGCACCTTCGACGAGACCACCCAGCGCTTCACCCCGGTGGCGGGAGCGACCGGGCTGAGCATCGTCGACGTCCCCGCCGGGCCGATGTGCGCCACGCTGGGCATCGCGAGCGGACACCCCGTCGGCGTCGGCGGGTTCTGGACCAGCACCGGCCCGGCCCTCGACCTGTCCTAGGGCTTTCGCGCCGCCTGGAATCTGAGACCGGCGTCTTGCCATCTGGGACGCCGCGGTACGTTTTCGACGGCACGACGTACGACGGCGTACGGTGGTCTCATGCATGACCTGCTTCTCGTACGCTCCGGACGCGCCGGCTGAGGCTGACCCTCGTCAGACCCACCAGCGCGTCCACCCCTCGTTGCCCAGCAACCGAGGGGTTTTTTGTTGAGTACGACGTGACCACCCCCAGCACAGACAAGGAACGACTCGGATGAGTGAGCAGCAGGGCTCGGGCGAGACCATCACCGGAGCACAGAGCCTGGTCCGGTCGCTGGAGGCGGCCGGGGTCACCGACATCTTCGGCATCCCCGGCGGCGCCATCCTCCCGGCGTACGACCCGCTGATGGACAGCAGCATCCGGCACATCCTCGTCCGCCACGAGCAGGGCGCCGGCCACGCCGCCCAGGGCTATGCGGCGGCGTCCGGCAAGGTCGGCGTCTGCATGGCGACGTCCGGACCGGGGGCGACCAACCTGGTCACCCCGCTCGCCGACGCCCACATGGACTCGCTCCCGATGGTCGCGATCACCGGGCAGGTCGGCGCCTCGCTGATCGGGACGGACGCCTTCCAGGAGGCCGACATCCGCGGCATCACGATGCCGATCACCAAGCACAGCTTCCTGGTCACCGACCCTGCGGAGATCCCGACCAAGATCGCCGAGGCCTTCCACATCGCCTCGACCGGTCGTCCCGGGCCGGTCCTGGTCGACGTCACCAAGTCCGCGCTCCAGTCGGGGACGTCGTTCCAATGGCCCACCGAGCTCAACCTGCCTGGCTACCGCCCGGTGACCCGGCCCCACGCCAAGCAGATCCGCGAGGCCGCCCGGCTCATCCTCGAGTCGCGCAAGCCGGTCCTCTACGTCGGCGGCGGCACCATCCGCTCGGGCGCCTCGAAGGAGCTGGCGGTCCTCGCCGAGCTCACCGGCATCCCGGTCGTGACCACGCTGATGGCGCGCGGCGCCTTCCCTGACAGCCACCCTCAGCACCTGGGCATGCCCGGCATGCACGGCACCGTGGCGGCCGTCGCGGCGCTGCAGAAGAGTGACCTCATCATCAGCCTCGGCGCCCGCTTCGACGACCGGGTCACCGGCAACCTCGACTCGTTCGCGCCCGGCGCCAAGGTGATCCACGCCGACATCGACCCGGCCGAGATCGGCAAGAACCGCCACGCCGACGTCCCGATCGTGGGCGACGTGCGCGAGGTGCTCGTCGACCTCATCACCACGCTGCGCACCGAGCAGGAGGCTGGCCGGACCGGCGACTACGAGGGCTGGGTGGCGTTCTGCGCCGGGGTCAAGAAGCAGTACCCCCTCGGCTACGAGGCCCCCGCCGAGGGCCTCGCCCCGCAGTACGTCCTCGAGCGCCTCGGTGCCATCTCCGGTCCCGGCACGATCTACACCGCCGGTGTCGGCCAGCACCAGATGTGGGCCGCGCACTTCGTCGGCTACGAGACGCCCAACACCTGGATCAACTCCGGTGGCCTGGGCACGATGGGCTTCTCGGTCCCGGCCGCGATGGGCGCCAAGGTCGCCATGCCCGACCACACCGTGTGGTCGGTCGACGGCGACGGCTGCTTCCAGATGACCAACCAGGAGCTCGCCACCTGCGCGATCAACAACATCCCGATCAAGGTCGCGGTCATCAACAACGAGTCGCTCGGCATGGTCCGGCAGTGGCAGACGCTGTTCTACAACAGCCGCTACTCCAACACCGACCTGCACTCCAAGCGGATCCCGGACTTCGTCAAGCTCGCCGACGCCTACGGCTGCGTGGGGCTCTCCTGCGACTCGCCCGCCGACGTCGACGCCACCATCGCCAAGGCGATGGAGATCAACGACGTCCCCGTCGTGGTCGACTTCCGGGTGCACCGTGACGCCATGGTCTGGCCGATGGTCGCCGCGGGCACCAGCAATGACGACATCAAGTACGCGCGCGACCTCGCGCCCCAGTTCGACGAGGACGATCTGTGATGGCCAAGCACACCCTGTCGGTCCTCGTCGAGGACAAGCCCGGCGTCCTGGCCCGGATCTCGGCGCTGTTCAGCCGCCGCGGCTTCAACATCGAGTCGCTCGCGGTCGGCCCGACCGAGCACGACGAGATCTCCCGGATGACCATCGTGGTCAACGTGGACTCCTCGCCCCTCGAGCAGGTGACCAAGCAGCTCAACAAGCTGGTCGAGGTCATCAAGATCGTCGAGCTCGACCCGACCGCCTCGGTCGCGCGCGAGCTCGTCCTGGTCAAGGTCGGCGCCACCGCGGACAACCGCGGCGAGGTGCTCGACGTCGTCCAGCTGTTCAAGGCCAAGGTCATCGACGTCTCCGCCGACGCCGTGACCATGCAGATCGTCGGCAACGACGGCAAGATCGCCGACTTCCTGCGCGTGCTCGAGCCCTTCGGGATCCGCGAGCTCGTGCAGTCCGGCATGGTGGCCATCGGCCGCGGGTCGCGCTCGATCTCCGAGCGCAGCAAGCCCGTCGCCGTCCCGGTGCCGCCGGCCGCCAACGACTGAAATTCCCACCACCCCAACCAGCAAGGAGTAGCCACCAGTGGCTGAGATCTACTACGACGACGACGCTGACCTGTCCCTGATCCAGGGCAAGCACGTCGCGGTCATCGGTTACGGCAGCCAGGGCCACGCCCACGCGCTCAACCTCCGCGACTCGGGCGTCGACGTCCGCGTCGGCCTGCCCGAGGGCTCCAAGAGCCGTCCCAAGGCCGAGGAGGAGGGCCTGCGCGTCCTCACCCCGCGCGAGGCCGCGGAGGAGGCCGACGTCATCGTCATCCTCGCTCCCGACCAGTTCCAGCGGCACCTGTACGCCGACGAGATCGCCCCCGCGCTCACCGAGGGTGACACCCTGGTCTTCGGCCACGGCTTCAACATCCGCTTCGGCTACATCAAGCCCCCGGCCGGCGTGGACGTCGTCCTCGTCGCCCCGAAGGCCCCGGGCCACACCGTGCGCCGCGAGTACGTCGCGGGTCGCGGCATCCCGGACATCATCGCGGTCGAGCAGGACGCCTCGGGCCAGGCCTGGGACCTCACCAAGTCCTACGCGAAGGCGATCGGCGGCACCCGCGCCGGCGTCATCAAGACCACCTTCACCGAGGAGACCGAGACCGACCTGTTCGGTGAGCAGGCCGTCCTCTGCGGTGGCGTCTCGCACCTGGTCCAGGCCGGCTTCGAGACCCTCACCGAGGCGGGCTACCAGCCCGAGATCGCCTACTTCGAGGTGCTCCACGAGCTCAAGCTGATCGTCGACCTCATGTGGGAGGGCGGCATCGCCAAGCAGCGCTGGTCGGTCTCCGACACCGCCGAGTACGGCGACTACGTCTCAGGCCCCCGCGTGGTCACCCCGGCCGTCAAGGAGTCGATGCAGACCATCCTGGCCGAGATCCAGAACGGCGCCTTCGCCGAGCGGTTCATCGCCGACCAGGACAACGGCGGCGCCGAGTTCCTCAAGCTCCGCGAGGAGGAGGCGGGTCACTCGATCGAGGCGACCGGCAAGGCGCTGCGCGCGCACTTCTCCTGGAAGCAGGTCGACGACGACTACACCGAGGGCACGGCCGCGCGCTGACCTGACCTCGCCCACCGCGTCGCTCCGAACGGGCGGACCTGGTCGCACCTCGTGCGGCCGGGCCGCCCGTTCGGCGTCTCCGGCTCCGCCGCTCCGCCGCTCCGCCGCTCCGCCGCTCAGCCGCTCAGCCGCTCAGCCGCTCAGCCGCTCAGCCGCTCCGCCGCTCGGCGGCTCAGCGCCCCGCCGCCAGCTCGAGCTGGGCCCCGAGCGCCCGGTGCAGCGCCCCGGCCGACTCGGTGGTCAGCACCAGCCGGGGCCGCGGCGCCTCCAGCGCCTCGACCACCAACCAGGTCAGGTCGTCGCCGACGTGGCGCCCTACCCGGACCCCGAGCGTGGTCGCCGCGAGCGTGGCGGTGAGGGGGACCGCCTCACCGCTGCCCGCGACCGCGGGCACGAGCTCCGCCTCGCTCTGGTGGTAGCGATCGTCGGGATGGTCCTCCTCCCGGTGCTCACGCGTGCACCAGCGCGGGCAGGGCTCCTCGAGCCAGCTCGGTCGCCGTACCGTCATCGTCACCGCCCCCCACGTCCATCGCCATCGTGTCCCGGGACCATACGACGAACCACGGACAGAACCCCCTTGCCGCCCCTCGGTCGTCCACAGCCGGCCGGTCCGGCGCCCGAAAGACCACATCAGTATGGTCGTCCCTGCATGGTCATCCGGGAATGATGACAGGCGTGGCGGATCCGGATCTTCGCGTCGACCTCGTCTGGGGGCCCTACGCCCGCGCCCTCGGCATCAACCTCCAGCGGGCCCGCGCGGCCCGGCGCCTGAGCCAGGAGGAGGTCGCCCGCCGGGCCGGCATCTCCGGCTACACCTACTACAAGTACGAGCAGGGGCGCTCGCGCCCGGACACCCCGATGAACCCCCAGCTGCGGGTGCTGCTCGCGCTCTGCCAGGTGCTCGAGGTGCCGCTCACCGACCTGCTCCCGCCCGACTGCCCGGACCTGCGCGCGGGCGCCTAGACCCGCCCTAGGTACGCCCTAGCTGTACCCGGCCAGGACGTTGGTAGCGGCGAGCCTGGTTGAACGAACGAGAACCTCCGAATGGGATGTGGCTTGTCTAAGGCCCACTCCAACCCGGAGGTTCTCGTGTCCCACGGTAGTGCCCGGCTGACCGTTCACGGTCGGCGCCTGATCGTCCAACGCCACCAAGCAGGCTGGAAACAAGCCCACATCGCTGCGGCGATGGGCGTGTCCCGCAAGTGCGTGAAGACCTGGATCGACCGCTACACCGCCGAAGGCGAAGACGGCCTGGCCACCCGCTCCTCACGCCCCCACTCGATGCCCACCAAGACCAGCAACGAGGTCGAGCAGAAGGTTCTCACCGCGCGTGCCGAGCATCGCGACGGACCCGATGTCCTCGGAGCGAAGGTCGGCGTTCCTGCCCGCACAGTGTCGCGGATCCTGCGCCGCCACCACGTGCCCTACCTTCGCGAGCTGGATCCGATCACCGGCGAGGTGATCCGATCCTCGAAGCAGACCGCGACCCGCTACGAGCGAGAGCGGCCTGGCGAGCTGGTCCACATGGATGTCAAGAAGCTCGGCAAGATCCCCGCCGGCGGCGGCTGGAAGGCTCACGGCCGCGGAGCCGGGTCGATCATGCGCGATCGCAACACCAAGGTCGGGTTCGACTTCGTTCACTCACTCGTCGACGACCACTCCCGCCTGGCCTACAGCGAGGTGCTGCCTGACGAGAAGGGCCCGACCTGCGCCGCGTTCCTCGAGCGCGCGATCGACTACTTCGCAGCCCATGGCATCACCCGGATCGAGCGTCTGATGACAGACAACGCCTGGGCCTACCGATGGTCGCTACGTGCCGTATGCGCCGAGCACGACATCAAGCAGAGGTTCATCAAGCCGCACTGTCCCTGGCAGAACGGGAAGGTGGAGCGCCTCAACCGGACCCTGACCACCGAGTGGGCCTACCGTCGCGCCTTCGCCAGCAACGACGAGCGAGTAGCCGCCCTTGCGCCCTGGCTCGAGCACTACAACACTGAACGCCGCCACAGCGCACTCGGAGGTAAGCCGCCGATCAGCCGGCTGCTACCAACCTGATGGCCGGGTACACCTAGCCGCTGACCGCCAGCAGCACCGCCCCGCCGCCGACCAGCGCGACCCCGACCCACTGCAGGCCCGAGAGCCGCTCGCCGAGCAGGGTGACCCCGAAGATCGCGACCAGGACGACGCTGAGCTTGTCCACCGGCGCGACCAGGGCGGCGTCCCCGATCTTGAGCGCGCGGAAGTAGCAGATCCACGAAGCCCCGGTGGCCAGCCCGGAGAGCACGAGGAACACCCACGTCCGCGTCCCGATCTGGCTGAGCCCCCCGGTGTGCAGCTTGCCGAGCGCGAGCAGGATCAGCCCGAGCGTGACCAGGATGACCACGGTCCGCACGAACGTCGCCACGTCGGAGTCGACGTCCTTGACCCCCACCTTGGCGAAGATCGCGGTCAGGGCGGCGAAGGCCGCCGACAGCAGTGCCCAGAACCACCAGGCCGACGTCAGGTCCATGCTCCACCTCCGGGGTCGAAGGCGAACCTACTCCGATCCGGCTCAGTGCAGCGCCAGCGTCACCGAGGTTCCCTTCGCGGCCGCGTCGGTGGTGGCCACCTGGTCGCCGTACGGTCCGGACGCGACCGGGCCCGCGGTGTCGGCCACCAGCTGGTCGGCGTGCCCGCCCCCGGTCCCGATCAGCCGCTGGCGCACGGTGGCCCCAGCCGGTTCGGTGAACGTCGTGGTCGTCGAGGAGCGGTCGGCCCACACGGTCACCACCCAGTTGCCGGGCGAGACGACCGACGGGCTGCGGTGCGCCGTGGTGGCGGTGGTCTCCCCGCTCCCGGCCAGCGCCGCGACCGGCCCGCCGGGATCGGTGCCGGAGTAGGCGAGCACGGTGAGGGTCGCCTTGACGGCCGTGGTCCCGAAGGAGACCGTCACGTTGCGCCCGGCGTCGTCCGCCGCTGCGACCCGCTGCCACACGACGGTCGTCATCGCGTCCGTGCTGGCGGGCGCGCCGACCTGGGTCCACCCCGGCGGCGCCGCCGGTACGACGGTCGTGCCCGCCGAGACGACCGCGATCAGCCCGTCGCCGGCCTGGGCGCTCGCCGGCACCGGGGTCACGATGCTCGTCGCGTTGGTGACCTTGCCGGTGGCGTCGCGGAAGCCGATCGTGCTGGCCGGGGCGGCGATCGTGACCGGCTGGACGAGCGCGGTGCTCGCGCCGTCGTCGTCGGTCACGGTGAGCGTGACCTGGTAGGTCCCGGGCGCGGAGTAGACGTGGTCGGGCTGGGCACCGGTGCCGGTGCCGCCGTCCCCGAAGGTCCAGGCCCACGAGGTGACCGTGCCGTCGGCGTCGTCCGAGGCCCGGCCGTCGAAGCCGCAGGTCTGACCGGTGCAGGCCGAGGTGAACGCGGCGGTGGGTGCCTGGTTGGCCAGCGGCCCGAGGAAGACCGTCCCGCTCGACCACTGTGGGTTGGTGTCGACGCCGCCACCGGTGATCTTGGTCCAGCCGCCGCTCGCGATGCCGTCGGTGACCGGCATGCTCCACAGGTCGTTCGTGGTCATCCCCGCCCACAGCTTGCCGTCGGCGTAGAAGAGGTTGCGGGCGTCGCGCAGGAGGGGAAAGCCCGACGACGGGACGCTGAACTCCGCGGCGCCGACGACCATGCTGTCGGGGGAGAACCACCGCCAGAACACCTTGCTGTTGCCCGAGCGCGTGTAGTACAGCCGGTGGTTGGCGTAGGCCATGCCGGTCACGCCCGAGAGCTGGCCGTAGAGGGTGGGCACCCGGCCGCGGTAGGTCGCCGTGCCGCCGCTGCTGACGACATCGCTCCACACCGGGTCGTTGTAGGGGTCGATCACGGTGTCGGGACCGAAGGCGGTGCCGTTGAACGTGCGGTAGTGCAACTTGTTGTCGGTCGCGCCGTAGACCAGCTTGGAGCCGATCATGAAGGCGCCGCGCACGCTGTTCCAGTTGGCCCCGCCCGTGGTGGTCACCGTGGCCGGCACGGTCGCGGTCGTCCCGGTGAACTGGCGGGTGGTCACCGTGTTCTGGGAGAGCCGGTAGAGGCTGCGCGGCAGCACCGGGTCCGGCTCCGCGACCGGCGCGGTGCCGCCGTCGACGGGGAAGAACGCGAGCCGCGCGCGGTAGTACTGGCGGTTGCCGATGTACTCGGTGTCGCTGCCGACGTAGAGCCCGTTGTCGGTGGCGAGCAGCTCCTCGGCGCCGTCGCCACGCGGGTGCCGGCCGGGGTTCCAGGCCAGCGGCATGCCGTTGGCCGGGTCGAGCGCGGCCAGGCCGGGCCGCGGCACCTGGCCGGCCTGCTGGTCGGCGCCGCTCTGGATGGCGTTCATCCACTTCTGGTGGCCACCGACGTAGACCGCGTTGTCGGCCACGGCGACCGAGAGCAGCGAGTCCTGGCCGGTCGCGGCCTGCCAGGTGGGCTCGACGGCGGTCCCGGTCGCGGCGACGTCGAAGCGCGAGGCGGAGTCGCACAGCGTGCCGTTGTAGCCCGCGCCGCTCGCGGCGATCACGAAGTAGGTGCTGTCGGGGGAGAAGTCGACGTCGCGGACGTAGGAGTCGAAGGCGTTCTTCTGGCAGGCCGGCGTGTAGCGCTGGGTCGCCCACGTGGGGTCGACGTAGGCGTTGTCGGGCCCGAGCCGCAGGAGCGCGACCTGGTCGCGGTCGAGGCCGTCGGCGTGCTTGAAGTTGCCGATCGCGACCAAGCGCGTGCCGTCGGGGCTGGCCGCCAGCTTGGCGACGCCGACCGGGGCCTTCGCCGTACCGGAGGGCCAGTTGTGGTTGGTGTCGACGGCGACCTTGAGGTAGTCGTCGACGGCTCCGGTGGTGGCGTCCAGCGAGGCCAGGCCGGCCCGGGGCAGCGTCGCGACGGTGGTGAAGCTGCCGGCCAGGAGCAGCCGGTTCCCGACCAGGGCGAGGTCGAGGACGCTGCCGTTGGGGCTCGGGTTCTTGAACGCGGTGACCAGTGCGCCGGTGCTCGTGTCGATCTTGATGACGTTGCGGACCTTGGTGGTCCCGGCGAGCTTGAACGTGCCGGCGACGTAGAGCGCACTGCCGTCGGGGGACGGGACCACCGCGACGACGCTGCCGTCGAGCGCGGGCTTGAACGTCTGGTCGACCAGGCCGGTCACCCGGTCGTACGCGAACAGGTACGGCGTCGCGAGCTGCGCGCTCGTCCCGGAGTTCTGCGTCGTGGTGAACGTGCCGCCCACGAACACCTTGCGGCCGACCTCGGCGATGGCCAGCGTCTTGCCGTCGAGGATGTTCGGCGTGGTCGCCGGCACTGCCGACGGGATCAGCCGGTGGTGAGCGGGCTGCGCCGTGGCCGGCGGTCCCGCGGCGCCGGTCGCGAGGAGAGCGGCCACCACGGCCGCGACGAGCAGGAAGATCCGGACGTGGTGGTGTCGACGTCGCACAGTTGCCCCCAGGTGAGTCGGTCGAGACAGCACGAGATTCGCACCAAACACCGGGGCGCGACTCACCGATTTGGGGCAACTACGACGACGGCCCGCCCTGCATCGCAGGACGGGCCGCCGGTGGGGGTGGAGGAGTGGCTACTTGACCTCGGAGCGCAGCACCAGCCGCAGGCCGAGGAGGAGCGGGAGCGCGATCCACAGCACGGAGGTCAGGCCCAGCTGGGCCCACTCCTGGCCGCTCAGCCCGCCGTCGAAGAGCAGGAACCGGGTCTGGTTGAGGTCGAACCAGCCGGCGTTGTCGGCCCACCAGTCCTGGGCCGAGGCCAGCGCACCGGACAGCGTCGGCAGCACCAGGATGACCACGAAGTACCCGACGATCGCCGCGGGGGAGTTGCGGAACAGCAGGCCCAGCGCGAAGCCGAGCAGCATCCCGAGCTCGTTGGCGAGCACGATCTGGGCGAAGGTGCCGGCCGAGATGTTCCAGACCGCGTCGTTGCCGGTGATCATCGCGGTGAGCAGGTTGCCGAGTGCGCCGACGCCGAGGGCGATGACCATCGAGACCAGGCCGATGGCCAGGGTGTTGAGCACCTTCGCGCTGAGCACCCGGCTGCGGTGGGGGACCAGCGTGAACGTCGTCAGCGCGGTGCGCTGGCTCCACTCGCTGGTCACCGCGAGGACGCCGATGATCGGCAGCACGATCGACATGGGGGAGCCGATCGCCGCGGCGAAGTCCTCGAAGTCGAGGGTGTCGCGGTTGCCGAGGATGACCGTGAGGGCGGTGGCGATGACCGAGGTGATGACGATGCTGGCCATCAGCCAGAAGCCCGAGCGGGTGTCGAACATCTTGCGCAGCTCGACCCGGAGCACCCGGCGGAACGGGGTGGGGGCGGGCACCGGACGGCTCCGGGTGGCGGTGGGGGCGACGTCGGGGACGGCGTCCACGGTGGTGGCGGTCATGCCGCTGCTCCTTCGGGGTTCGTGGTGTGGCTGACGACGTCGCGCTGGCTCTCGGCGGTGAGCGCCAGGAACATCTCCTCCAGGCCGGCGCCGTCGGCGGCGCGCAGCTCGGTGACGGCGATGCCGGCGGCGAACGCGGCCTGGCCCACGCGGGTCAGGTCGGCCTCGGCGAGCACGGCGCCGCCGGAGGTGGGCCGCGCGGCGATGCCGGCGGCGGTGAGCGCGGCGGCCAGGCTGCCGCCGTCCGCAGCGCGGACGAGCGTGCCGGCACCGGCCAGCAGCTCCTCCTTGGTGCCCTGGGCGACGATCCGGCCGTTGCCGATGACGACCAGGTCGTCGGCGATGACCTCGATCTCGTGGAGCAGGTGCGAGGAGAGCAGCACGGTGCCGCCCTGGTCGGCGAAGTCGCGCAGCAGGTCCCGCATCCAGCGGATGCCCGCCGGGTCGAGTCCGTTGGCGGGCTCGTCGAGGATGAGCACCTCCGGGTCGCCCATCAGCGCGGTGCCGATGCCGAGCCGCTGGCGCATGCCGAGGGAGTAGTTGCGCACCCGGCGGCTGGCCTCGTCCGGCGTGAGGCTGACCCGCTCGAGCATCTCGTCGACCCGGGTCCGGGGCAGGCCCATGGTCAGCGCGGCGATGGTCAGGATCTCCCGGCCGGTGCGCCCCGCGTGCTGGGCGGAGGCGTCGAGGAGGACGCCGACCTCGCGGCCGGGGTCGGGCAGCTCGGCGAACCGGCGGCCGAGCACGCGGACCTCGCCGCTGCCCGGACCGGTCAGGCCGACCATGACCCGCATGGTGGTGGACTTGCCGGCCCCGTTGGGCCCGAGGAAGCCGGTGACCCGGCCGGGCCGTGCGGTGAACGACACGTCGTCGACGGCGGTGAAGCTGCCGTAGGACTTGGAGAGGGACTCGACGGTGATCATGGGCCTCAGCCTGTCCGCGGGGGGCCTCCCGCCGCTTCCGGCAGATCCCTTGACCTGCCCCTGACGCCGCCCCGGGGTCCCCTAGGGGGTGACCGGGGAAGCATTCAGGGGTCCGCGGCGTTGGGCCCGTCGTGCGTATCGAGATCTGGGCCGACGTCGTGTGTCCGTGGTGCTACATCGGCAAGCGCCGCTTGGAGAACGCCCTGGCGGACTTCGAGCACCGCGACGACGTCGAGCTCGTCTACCGCTCCTACGAACTGGACCCCTTCGCCCCCGAGGTCGGCACCGAGTCCACCGTGACCGTGCTCGGCCGCAAGTTCGGCGCCGACGAGGCCGGCACCCGCGAGATGATGGCGCGCGCCGACGAGGTCGCCGCCGCAGAGGGCCTCCACTTCTCCCACGCCGACGCGCTCCACGCGCGCACCCTGACCGCGCACCGCCTGCTGCACCTCGCGAAGTCGGTGGGGCGGCAGGAGGCGCTGCTCGAGGAGTTCCTCGCGGCGTACTTCACGCGGGGGGAGTCGCTCGGCGACCACGACGTGCTGCGCCGTGCGGCCGCGGCGGCCGGCCTCGACGCGACGCGCGTGGACGAGGTGCTGGGCAGCACGGAGTACCGCGACGACGTCATGGCCGACGTCGCCCAGGCCCAGGCGTACGGCTCGTCCGGCGTACCGTTCTTCGTGGTCGACGGCCGCTACGGGATCTCCGGCGCACAGCCGACCGAGCTGTTCGCCCAGGCGCTGCAGCAGGCGTGGGAGACCCGCGAGAGCGCCTGAGCGCCTAGGGGAGCAGCAGCACGACCGTCTCGGCGACGCAGGCCGGCTTGTCCTCGCCCTCGATCTCGACCGTGTGCCGCACCGTCAGCTGCTTGCCGCTGGGGATGTCGACGACCTCACCCATCTGCACGTGCAGCCGGATGCGCTTGCCGACCAGCAGCGGGTGGGGGAAGCGGACCTTGTTGACGCCGTAGTTGAGCTTGGCGCCCGGCGTGCGCAGGGTGAAGACCTGGCTGCCCAGCCACGGCACCAGCGACAGCGTCAGGTAGCCGTGCGCGATCGTCCCCCCGAACGGCCCTTCCTTGGCCCGCTCCAGGTCGACGTGGATCCACTGGTGGTCGCCGGTCGCGTCGGCGAACTGGTTGACGCGGCGCTGGTCGACGGTGACCCAGTCACTGGCTCCCAGGTCGGTCCCGGCCGCCTCGGCGACCTCCTCGAACGTCGTGAAAACCCGCATGGCAGTGACTCCTTCGTCGCCGGCAACCGATACCGCCGACCTTAGCCGGATCGGACGGCCGCGCCGACAGACGGAGGTGCACCGGACGTGGTGGCAGGCTGTGCTCGGCGGTGGCGCTCATGTCCGAGGAGGTGGCCCGTGCCTGATCCCTTCGTGAGGTGGTACGTGGCCGGTGCCGGCCTTCCGGCCCTGGTCGCCCGGCTCCGCCGCGCGGGTCTGGCCCTGGACGCGCCCGGCGCCCCGGGCACGGTCTCGGTGCTGGACGCGGAGGGTGACCGGGTGCCGACGGGGCACGCCGAGTTCGAGGCCTGCCTGCGCTCGCCCGAGACCGGTGCGCTGACCTTCCAGCTGTGGTTCTCGGGCTCGGAGGACCTGGTGCTCAGCTGGTCGCGCCTGCCCGACGCGACCGGCAACCGCGCTCGGCACTGCGTCGTGGCCTTCCTCGACGGCTTGTCGGTGCCGCAGGCGGATGCGGTGGTGGCCGCCGTCGAGGAGACGTCCGTGGCGAGTCCAGCCGACACGGTCGCGCTCGTCGTCGATCTCGGTGGGCGGACGGCGGAGGTCGACTGGCTCGCCGTGCTCGACGCCCCGGACCAGGCCCCCTGGGTGGATCGGCTCGTCGTCGACCAGCGGCTGCTGGACGGCGCGAGCGCGAGCTCCTGGGACCGGGATCGCCCGGCGGTCGGTCTCGCAACGAGGCGCGACGCCCCGCCAGGCGGGTCGCATTAGGCAAGGCTAACCATGCGGAGTACGCTCGCCGTTTGTGCTCGCCAACTTCCTGATCGGACTGCGCGAAGGCCTCGAGGCCGCGCTGGTGGTCAGCATCCTCGTGGCGTACCTGGTCAAGTCCGGGCGCCGTGAGCTGCTGCCCCGGATCTGGGCGGGGGTCGCGCTGGCCGTGGCGATCTCGCTCGCGTTCGGTGCCACCTTGACGTTCGGCCCGCGTGGGCTGACGTTCGAGGCGCAGGAGGCGATCGGGGGCGGCCTCTCGATCCTGGCCGTGGTCTTCGTGACGTGGATGATCTTCTGGATGTCCAACGCCGCGCGCGGGCTCGGGTCCGAGCTGCGCGGTCAGATCGACCGGGCGGCGGACGCCGGGCGCTGGTCGCTGGCCTTCGTGGCGATGCTCGCGGTGGGCCGTGAGGGTCTGGAGACGGCGCTCTTCCTGTGGGCGGCGACCAAGGCGGGCACGCGCGAGGACATCGGGACCGTCACGCCGACCTGGGAGCCGCTGCTCGGGGCCCTGCTCGGTCTGCTCGTCGCGGTGGCCCTCGGCTACCTGATCTACCGGGGCGCGATCCGCCTCAACCTCAGCGTCTTCTTCACCTGGACAGGCGCGTTCCTCATCATCGTGGCCGGCGGCGTCCTCGCCTACGGCGTCCACGACCTGCAGGAGGCCGGCATCCTGCCGGGCCTGCACGACCTCGCCTTCGACGTCTCGTCGGCGATCCCGCCGTCCTCCTGGTACGGCACCCTGCTCAAGGGCATCTTCAACTTCTCGCCGGCCACGACCAAGCTCGAGGCCCTCGTCTGGACGCTGTACGTCGTCCCGGTCGGCGCGATCTTCCTCCTCCGCACCCGCACCCGGACCCGGACGCCTCGTCCGGCCCCTCAGCCTCAGGAGCACTGATCCATGCGCAAGACCCTGCTCGCCTCGGTCGCGGCCCTCGCCGTCGTCCCGGCGCTCGCCGCCTGCACCGAGAACGCCTCGGACAAGGACGGCGCCAAGGGGGGCAATGAGCGTGCC
The DNA here is from genome assembly GCF_024662235.1 of Pimelobacter simplex. GTDB lineage: Bacteria > Actinomycetota > Actinomycetes > Propionibacteriales > Nocardioidaceae > Nocardioides. Next base: position 3,272,423 of record NZ_CP096276.1, on the reverse strand, counting down.
CTCACCGTCACCTCCAGCGCCGACGGGTGCGAGGTCTCGGCCGGCAAGGCGCCGGCGGGGACGCTGACCTTCGACGTGACCAACACCGGCTCCGACGTCACCGAGTTCTACCTGCTGGGCAGCGACGGGCTGCGGATCGTGGGTGAGGTCGAGAACATCGGGCCGAGCCTGACCAAGAAGCTCACCGTCAACGCGCCGGCCGGTGAGTACTTCACCGCCTGCAAGCCGGGCATGGTGGGCGAGGGCATCCGGGCGGCGTTCACCGTCGACCCCTCCGACGACGAGCAGAAGGCGAGCGCGTCGGACCAGGAGCTCATCGACCAGGCCCAGGCCAACTACCGCGCCTACGTGCAGGACCAGTCCGGCCAGCTGCTGGAGAAGACCCAGCAGTTCGTCGACCTCTACGAGGCCGGCAAGGACGACGAGGCCCGCGCGCTCTACCCGGTCGCGCGCGAGCACTGGGAGCGCATCGAGACCGTCGCCGAGTCGTTCGGCGACCTGGACCCGCTGACCGACGCCCGCGAGGCGGACGTCGACTTCGCCGCCGGTGAGAAGTGGACCGGCTGGCACCGGATCGAGAAGGACCTGTGGCCGCCGGCCAAGGGCTACCAGAAGCTGGCGCCCGCCGAGCGCAAGACCTACGGCGACGACCTGCTCAAGAACGTCACCGAGCTCAACCGCCGCATCCAGGCCACCGGTGCCGACGCGCTGACCTACCCGATCGACGCGATCGCCAACGGCTCCATCGGCCTGCTCGAAGAGGTGGCCAAGGGCAAGATCACCGGCGAGGAGGAGGCCTGGTCGCACACCGACCTGTGGGACTTCCAGGCCAACATCGACGGGGCCCGGGTCGCCTACGAGGGCGTGCAGCCGCTCCTGGAGAGCAAGGACGCCCCGCTCGCCACCGAGCTGACCACCAAGTTCGCCGCACTCCAGAAGCTCCTCGACCAGCACAAGTCGGGCGACGGCTTCGTGCTCTACACCGAGCTCACCAAGCCCCAGGTCCGCGAGCTGTCGGACGCCGTGAACGCCCTGTCCGAGCCGCTGTCGCGGCTGACCGCGGCGGTGACTTCCTGACCGGCGGGTCGCGCGTCAGCCGGCGCGGACTCCTCGGCGGCGGCGTGGCCGCCGCCGGGGCCGTCGGCGCGTTCGCGGTGGGGCGTGCCACCGCCCCCGACGGTACGACGGCCGCGGCGGCCGGCTCGACGACGTACCCCTTCCGGGGGGCGCGGCAGGCCGGCATCGTGACGCCCGCGCAGGACCGGCTCCACTTCGTCGCGCTCGACGTCACCACCGACGACCGCGACGAGCTGGTCCGCCTGCTCCAGGCGTGGACCGAGGCCGCCGAGCGGATGACCCAGGGTGGCTCGGCCGGCCCGGTCGGCCCGGTCGAGGGCGCGGCCGACGCGCCGCCGGACGACACCGGCGAGGCGATCGGGCTGCCGCCCAGCGGCCTGACCATCACCTTCGGCTTCGGCCCGTCGCTGTTCGGCGACGCCGACGGCAAGGACCGCTTCGGCATCGCGGATCGCCGTCCGGCCGCGCTGGAGCCGCTGCCGCTGTTCTCCGCCGACGTGATCGACCCCGCCCGCAGCGGCGGCGACCTGTGTATCCAGGCCTGTGCGGACGACCCGCAGGTCGCCGTGCACGCGATCCGCAACCTGGTCCGGATGGGCTTCGGCACCACCGCCGTGCGCTGGTCCCAGCTCGGCTTCGGCCGCACCTCGACCACCTCGACGAGCCAGTCCACCCCGCGCAACCTGTTCGGCTTCAAGGACGGCACCGCCAACATCAAGGCCGAGGAGGGCAGCGCCCTCGATGAGCACGTCTGGGTCGCCGGCGAGGACGACCCCGCCGCGGCCTGGCTGAGCGGCGGCTCGTACCTCGTCGCCCGCCGGATCAACATGAACATCGAGATCTGGGACCGCCAGTCGCTCGACGCCCAGGAGCGGTTCGTCGGGCGCACCAAGGGCAGCGGCGCGCCGCTCTCGGGCGGCAAGGAGTTCACCGAGCCCGACTTCGGCATCAAGGGCAGCGCCGGCCCGCTCATCCCGGTCGACGCGCACGTGCGCGTCGTGCACCCCGACCAGTTCGACGGCGTCCGGATGCTGCGCCGCGGCTACAACTTCGTCGACGGCAGCAATGACGTCGGCGGTCTCGACGCCGGGCTGTTCTTCATCGCCTACGTCCGCGACCCGCGCACGCACTTCATCCCGCTGCAGCGGGCGATGGCGAAGTCGGACGCGCTGATGGAGTACCTGCGGTTCACCAGCTCGGCACTGTTCGCCGTGCCGCCGGGCGTCGGCAAGGGCGAGTACGTCGGTCAGGCGCTGTTCGCCTGATCCGCCGGCTCGTGCACGACGACGTCGTCGCCGAGCGGCCGGGTGATCGACCACTGCGCCCGGAAGGTGCAGGTGGCGATCTTCCAGGCACCGTCCTCGCGGCGGTACTCGTCGGCGTACTCGCCGCTGAGGACGCGCTCGACGCCCTGGGTCAGGTCGACCTGGCGGAAGCGCAGGGTCCAGGAGCCCGTGGCGTGGTCGGCATCGAGGACCTCGATGTCGGGGTGCACGCCGTGGTGCATGTCGAGGATGACGTGGCGTCCGTCCCGGGGATCGCGCTCCAGGGCGATCTTCGCGAAGACCGCGGCCATGCCGTCGGCGTCGGTCCGGCCGAGGTCGCCGTAGTCGAGGGAGGAGCCCGTCGCGACGAAGCAGGAGCGGAACGCGGCGGGGTCCTTGGCGTCGCAGGCACGGAAGTAGCGGTGCTTGACCGCCTCGATGGCGGCGACCGCCTCGAGACGGGCGAGCCGGGCGGAGATGTCGTCGGGCATGGCGGCGACCGTACGAAGGGTCCACGGTGGTCGGGGACCTGCTCCCGGAGGGCGGGATCGAGTATCGTGGACGGCACGCACAGCGCCGTGCCGCAACCCCCACCCGCACGAATCCTGCAAGGACATCGCTGTGACCGTTCGACCCGTCGTCCTGATCGCCGAAGAGCTGAGCCCCGCGACCGTCGAGGCGCTCGGGCCGGACTTCGAGATCCGCCACTGCAACGGCGCGGACCGGGCCGAGCTGCTCGCGGCCATCGTCGACGTCGACGCGATCCTGGTGCGCTCCGCGACCAAGGTGGACGCCGAGGCGCTCGCGACCGGTCAGCGGCTCAAGGTCGTCGCGCGCGCGGGCGTGGGCCTCGACAACGTCGACGTCAAGGCCGCGACCCAGTCGGGCGTCATGGTCGTCAACGCGCCGACCTCCAACATCATCTCCGCCGCCGAGCTCGCCGTCGCGCTGATGCTCGCCGCCGCCCGCCACGTCTCGCCGGCCCACGCGGCCCTGCGCAACGGTGAGTGGAAGCGTTCGCGCTACACCGGCATCGAGCTGTTCGAGAAGACCGTGGGCATCGTCGGGCTCGGCCGGATCGGCGTCCTCGTCGCCCAGCGGCTCGCGGCGTTCGGCATGAACGTCATCGCCTACGACCCCTACGTCCAGGCCGGGCGCGCGGCCCAGGTCGGCGTCCGCCTCGTCGACCTCGACACCTTGATGGCCGAGGCGGACTTCATGTCCGTGCACCTGCCCAAGACCGCCGAGACGATCGGCCTCATCGACGCCGACGCGCTCGCCAAGGCCAAGCCGTCGCTGGTCCTGGTCAACGCCGCCCGGGGCGGGATCGTCGACGAGGCCGCGCTCTACGACGCCCTCAAGACCGGCCGGATCGCCGCCGCCGGCCTCGACGTCTTCGCCAAGGAGCCGTGCACCGACAGCCCGCTCTTCGAGCTCGAGAACGTCGTCGCCACGCCCCACCTCGGCGCCTCCACCGACGAGGCCCAGGAGAAGGCCGGCATCGCCGTGGCCAAGTCGGTCCGGCTCGCCCTGTCCGGTGAGCTCGTGCCCGACGCGGTCAACGTCCAGGGCGGCGTGATCGCCGAGGACGTGCGCCCCGGCATCCCGCTCACCGAGAAGCTCGGCCAGGTCTTCACCGCCGTCGCCGGCGAGGTCGCCCAGCAGCTCGACGTCGAGGTGCGCGGCGAGATCGCCGACCACGACGTCAAGGTGCTCGAGCTGGCCGCGCTCAAGGGTGTCTTCGGCAGCGTCGTCGAGGACCAGGTCTCCTACGTCAACGCCCCGCTCCTCGCCGCCGAGCGCGGGATCGCGGTCCGCCTGGTCACCGACAGCGACAGCGTCGACCACCGCAACCTGATCACGCTGCGCGGCACCCTCGCCGACGGCAACCAGGTCTCGGTCAGCGGCACGCTCGTCGGCATCGCCCAGCACGAGCGCCTGGTCGAGGTCAACGGCTTCAGCGTCGACATCGAGCTGACCGAGCACCTCGCGTTCTTCACCTACGTCGACCGCCCGGGCATGGTCGGCACCGTCGGCCAGATCCTCGGCGAGGCCCAGGTCAACATCGCCGGCATGCAGGTCTCGCGCGAGACCAAGGGCGGCGAGGCGCTCGTCGCGCTCTCGGTCGACTCCGCCATCCCGGCCGACTCGCTCGCCCAGATCGCCGCCGCCATCGAGGCGACGTCGATCCGGGCCGCCGACCTGGTCTGAGCCCAGGATCAGCGGATCCGGAACCGGACCGACGGGCTCGCGGGCGACGTACCGATCGCGTTGGTGGCGGTGACGACGACCCGGTAGCGGCCCGGCTTCAACCCGCGCAGCACGGTACGACGAGCCGCGGGGCCGACCTGGCGCACGATCGTGCGCTTGCGCCCGGCGACGGTGCCGCGCACCGTCAGCGTGTAGCCGGTGATCGTGGCTCCGCGGTCGGCCGGTACCCGCCAGGTCACCACGGCCGTGCGGTGGCGGACCTTGACCGTGGGCCGGGCGGGGGCCGCGGGCGCGGTGGCCGTCGTGTCGAGGGCGTAGGAAACGGTGAACGCGGCCGGGCTGCGCCAGTCGGCGAGGATCCGGTACGTCGTCCCGCGGGTCACCGGCACCGACCGGACGACGCCACCGCCGGGCGCGGCGGTGCGCGTGCCGAGGCCGGTCCCGTCGAGCAGCCAGGGATAGGCGACGTCCTTCCACACCAGGACGGTCTGGAGGCCGTCGGGGACGGTGAGCCGCAGCGTCCCGCTCGACGGCGCGGTCCAGCGGTACCAGGCCGAGTGCAGGCCGGTCCGGGAGCCTCCGTAGAGCGGCCACTCGAAGGCCTCGGTGGTCAGCTGCCCCGCGGGGACGGCGACGGAGCCCCGGGTGCCGCCGAGCCGGACCGGGGTCGCGAAGGAGTCGTTGGCCGGCTGGGTGCCCGGGGTGAATCCGGCCGCGATCGTGGTCCGCTCGGCGGTGACGCCGGGCGGCGCGCCGACCTGGAGCAGGTAGGTCCGGCCGGGCCGGACGTACTGGTTGATCGTGCCGAACTGACCGGTGTCGCCGTCGTGGTAGCTGTCGCACACGAGTGCCTGGGGCGTGCTGGTGGTGGCGTCGAACAGGCGCATCCGGGCGGCCCAGGTGTTGCCGTTGCCGATGGTCAGCCGGCCCGCCTGGGTGGGCACGTAGCGGTACCAGACGGTGCTGTGCAGGCCGGCCTCGCACTCCGCGGAGGGCTCGTCCGGTTCGGTGCTCGCCTGGAGCAGGCCGACCTCGCGGCTGCCGTTGAAGGTGAGGTTCGCCGCCGCGGCGCGGTCGTCGTTGGCCGGTGCCTTGGCGAGCAGGTACATCAGGAAGTTGCCCGAGGCGTTGCCGTAGCCCGCCACCCGCACGTAGTAGGTCGCCCCGCTCGTCATCGCGATCTCGAGCCGGGACCCGGAGACGCCGCGCTCCACGTCGTCGTTGCAGCCCAGGGTGGTGCCGGTGGAGTTCTCGACCGAGACCACCGTGTCGAGCGGACTGCCGACGGTGTCGAGGACGTAGAACCCCGACACCGAGGGGGAGAAGCGGTACCAGACCGAGTGCCCCGACGGGACCCCGCACGGCTGCGCCTCCCCGGCCTCGGTGGTCGCCTCGGTGGTGGTCACCCCGTAGCTGTGGCCGTACTGCATGGTCGTCGCGTCGGAGCGGTTGTCGTTGCCGGGCGCCGCGGCCTGGGCCGGGGCCGGGACGGCGAGTGCGACGAGGCCGGCCGGGAGTGCGGTGAGGAGCAGGAGCGCGCGGGCGCGGCGAAGGAGGTCCACGTCCCGATCGTGGGCGCGGGGAGGACCGCCCCGCGATGGGGATTCGACGTAATCGCGCTCGTTCAGGCGACGAGCACGGGCGCCGCGCCGCCGGTCGCGGGGGCACCGCCCGCGCCGACCACGGCCCACGCGTCGGCGATCCGGTCGACGGCCTCGACGAGCAGGGGAGCGGCGACGGCGTAGGGGATCCGGACGTAGCGGTCCAGGCCGCCCTCGGGCGCGAACGACGGCCCCGGCGCGAGCAGCACGCCGTGCCGCTCGGCCTCGACCGACAGGGAGGTCGCCGCGGCGACGGGGAGCCGGCACCACAGCGCCATGCCGCCGGCCGGCATCCGGAAGGTCCAGTCGGGAAGCCGCCGGGTGAGCGCGGCCGCCAGGGCGTCGCGCTGCTCGCGCAGCCGCTCGCGCTGGGTGCGCACGACGCTGTCGAGGTCACCCTCGAGCAGCCGGGTCAGCACCAGCTGCTCCAGCACGGGCACGCCGAGGTCGAGCCCGACCCGGGCCCGGGTGAGCCGGTCGACGAGGGCGTGCGGGGCGCGGATCCAGCCCATCCGCAGGCCGCCCCAGACCGACTTGCTCGCGCTGCCGACGCACACCGCGTCACTCGTGTAGGAGGCGAACGGCGGGTGCCCGGGGGAGTCGTCGAGCGCCAGCAGCTGGTGGGCCTCGTCGACGACCGCGGTCGCGCCGTGGCGCCGCAGCAGCCCGGCGTACGCCGCGCGCTCGTCGTCGTCGAGCACCAGGCCGGTCGGGTTGTGGAAGTCGGGCATCACGTGCACGAGCCGCGGCGTGTGCCGGCCCAGCGCGGCTGCGACCGCGTCGAGGTCCCAGCCGGACGGGTCGAGGGGGATCGCCGCGATCCGGCCCCCGCCGGCCTGGAGCGCGCGGACCGCGTTGGGATAGGTCGGCGACTCGACCAGCACCTTGTCGCGTGGCCCGGCGAGCGCGGCCCCGACGACGGCGGTGGCGGCGAGGGCGCCGGGGGTGACGATGACCTGCTCGGGGGCGGTGGGCAGCCCGCGGGCGTCGTACGTGGCGGCGATGGCGGCCTGGAGGTCGGGCATGCCGGCCGGGAAGTAGCCGTGCCCGCCCAGGTGGGCCGGCAGGTCCGCGGCGGCCTCGGCGTAGACGGCGGCGATCCCCGGGGGCGCGGTGGCCGCAGCGCAGACCAGGTCGATGACGCCGTTGCCGACGTCGCTGGGCCACAGCGCGCGGTCGAGCGCCCGGGTCCGGCCGCCGGGCAGGCGGGTGAACGTGCCCGAGCCCTGGCGGGCCTCGGCATAGGCGGACTCGCGCAGCACGGCGTACGCCCGGGTCACGGTGGTGCGCGAGACCCCGAGCGCCTCGGTCAGGTCGCGCTCGCTGGGCAGCCGGGTGCCGTAGCCGATCCGCCCGTCGCCGATGAGCTCGCGCAGGGCGTCGGCCAGGCCGGCGTAGGCGGGGGAGCGGTCGAAGCCCTCGACCAGGCTCGCGAGCCGGGACGCGGAGAGGGAAGTGGCCTGCACCATGCAGGCCAGTACATCACGATTGGCTATTTCAAGACAGTCCAATCTGCCGCACGCTGGAGACCATGACCACCGTCCAGCTCGCCGACCTCGGACCGCTCACCCAGCTCCGCGCGGGACGCCTGCCCCGCCGTCTCGTGCAGCTGTACGTCGGCCTGTGGCTCTACGGCGTCAGCCTGGCCCTGATGGTGCTCGGCGACATCGGTCTGGCGCCGTGGGACGTGCTGCACTCCGGCGTGATCCGGCACATCCCGATCACGCTCGGGCAGGCGGTCGTGCTGTTCAGCTTCGTCGTGCTGGTCTTCTGGATCCCGCTGCGCGAGAAGCCCGGCCTGGGCACCATCTCCAACGCGCTCGTCGTGGGCATCTCCGCCGACGTGACGCTGGGGACCTTCGATGCCCCCGAGCCGATGGCGGCCCGGATCGCGCTCATGGTGGGCGGCATCGTGCTGTGCGGCCTGGCTACCGCGCTCTACATCGGTGCCCAGCTCGGACGCGGGCCGCGCGACGGGCTGATGACCGGCCTCGCGCGTCGTACCGGGCTCTCGATCCGGCTGGTCCGGACCGGCCTGGAGGTCACCGTCGTGGTGCTCGGACTGCTCCTCGGCGGCACCCTCGGCCTGGGCACCGTGGTGTTCGCGCTGACGATCGGACCGATCACCCAGTGGCTGCTGCCCTGGTTCATCGTCGACCTCCCGGGTACCGCGCAGGTCGGTGGGATCCCTGAGCCGGACCCTGATCTTCCGCGCTGACCCTGCATGAACGTCGGGTCGGCTGGATAGGCTCGCTTCCATGACCACCGACGGTTCCCAGGCTGCCGCCCCCGAGCCCACCCCGCTCGCACCCCCCGAGCCCGTCATCACGCTCACCGCGCCCGAGGCTCCGGCCCCGGTCGTGGAGACCCAGGCGCCCAAGATGGCGCCCCAGGTCGAGGCGACGATGGTGCCCGAGCTCGACGCGAAGGTCGACAGCTTCCTGACGTCGCTGACCAACACCAAGGCGGGGAGCCCGGAGTTCGCGGCGCAGGCCGAGAACGTGCGCACGATGGGCTCCGCCGACATCCGCAAGGCGGCCGAGACCTCCAACCGGATGCTCGACAAGCCGGTCAGCGCGCTCAAGCAGGGCGGCATCGCCCAGGGCTCCGACGTCGGCAAGACCCTGCTCGCGCTGCGGCGTACCGTCGAGGACCTCGACCCGGGCCAGGCCACCGGCGTCAAGAAGTGGTGGGACAAGCTGCCCTTCAACGACAAGGTCGAGGACTACTTCCGCAAGTACCAGTCCTCCCAGAGCCAGCTCAACGGCATCCTGCACTCGCTGCGCAGTGGCCAGGACGAGCTGACCCGCGACAACGTCGCCCTCAACCTCGAGAAGACCAACCTCTGGGGCGTGATGGGCCGGCTCAACCAGTACATCTACGTCGCCGAGAAGCTCGACGCCAAGCTCTCGGCCAAGATCGCCGAGCTCGAGCTGAGCGACCCCGAGACGGCCAAGACGCTCTCCCAGGACGTGCTCTTCTACGTCCGCCAGAAGCACCAGGACCTGCTCACCCAGCTCGCGGTCTCGATCCAGGCCTACCTGGCGATCGACATCATCATCAAGAACAACATCGAGCTCATCAAGGGCGTCGACCGGGCCACCACGACGACCATCTCCGCGCTGCGGACCGCGGTCATCGTCGCCCAGGCGCTCAACAACCAGAAGCTCGTGCTCGACCAGATCACCGCGCTCAACACCACGACCTCGGCGATGATCCAGCGCACCTCGGAGATGCTCAAGGAGAACTCCGCGGCGATCCAGGAGCAGGCCGCGTCGTCCACGATCGGCATGGAGCAGCTGCAGGCCGCGTTCGCCAACATCTACGCGACCATGGACTCCATCGACGAGTTCAAGCTCAAGGCGCTCGACAACATGTCCACGACGATCGGCGTCCTCGAGACCGAGGTGCAGAAGTCGAAGGCCTACCTCGAGCGGGTCCAGCAGCACGACGCCCGCAACGCCGCCGGCACCCTCGACATCGGCTGACCTGAGGCATCGGGTGGGGTTGAAGACGTGGTGGCGCCGCAAGGGTCGGGGCGGCGCCCCGGACGAGGCGGCGTACGTGGTGCCGGCGCCGCCGACCGAGCAGGACATCCGGGCTGCGCTCAACCAGGTCTACGCGATGCTGCGTGAGGCCAACGCGCCGCCGGTGGTCGTCTCGCGGGTGGAGCGCATCGCGCGCACCATCAACCAGACGCTGCCGCGGCTGAGCCAGCTCGGCCTCGGCAGCGAGGAGGGGTACTCGGTGGTGGCGACCGCGACCGACTACCTCCCCGAGGCGCTCCAGTCCTACCTGCGGCTGCCGCGCGACTGGGCCGACACCCGGCCCATCGACGGACCCAAGACGGCGCTGCTGATCCTGATCGAGGCGCTCGAGCTGCTCGGCGTGACGATGGACCAGATCCTCGACGCGGCCAACCGCGCCGACGCCCAGGCGCTCATCGCCCACACCCGCTTCCTCGACGCCAAGTTCGGCCACTCCTCCTCGGGCGGCCCCGACCTCACGCTAGGAACCCCATGACCTCCCTCGCCGACGCCCTCGACGCGCTCGTCGCCGCGGCCCGCAAGGCCGGGCTGGACGAGAGCGCCGCGCGCGCCGAGGGCGAGGCCGTCGCGGCCACCGTCTCCGAGCGCTCCCGGGGTGCCTTCGTCGACTGGTGCGCCCAGACCGGACGCGAGCGCTCGGCCGAGGACCACATGCTCGCCGCCAAGCGCGGCAACCGCTTCCGGGCCGGCCCGACGCCCCTCATGGCCGCGCTGCTGCTCGCCAAGTCGGCCGACTCCGCCGACTACGCCGGCGCGCTCGCCGACGTCGCCCTGGCCGGCTCCCAGCTCGGCGAGCCGGGCCCGGACGCCGTCGGCGCGGCCACCACCGTCACCACCGCCCAGCTCGGGGGAGGCGCGTCGCTGACGCCGTCCTCGGCCGCGCCGGGCGCGTTCGACCTGCCGGCCCGGCAACCGGTGCCCGGGCTCGGCGACCAGGTGCTCGACCAGGTACGCCGGGTGGGCGACCAGGTCCGCCGTCAGCTCGGCGCGCTCAACACCGCGGCGCCCACCGGCACGCCGCCGCTCCCGGAGCCGACCGAGCCCGAGCCCGCAGCCGCCGACGGCGTCCAGACCCAGGCGGCAGAGCCGGCCATCCCGCCCGCCGAGGAGGCGAAGCCCGAGGAGCCGGTCAAGTCGGTCGAGGAGCTCCTCGCCGAGCTCGACGCGCTCATCGGCCTGGCCGACGTCAAGGGCGAGATCCACCGCCAGGCCGCCGTCCTGCGCGTCGAGGGCCTGCGCAAGAAGGCCGGCCTGGAGTCGCCGACCATCACCCGCCACCTCGTCTTCAACGGCAACCCCGGCACCGGCAAGACCACGGTCGCGCGCCTGGTCGCCGGCATCTACCGCGCCCTCGGCCTGCTCTCCCAAGGCCAGCTCGTCGAGGTCGACCGCTCCGAGCTGGTCGCCGGCTACCTCGGCCAGACCGCCGCCAAGACCGCCGAGGTGGTCAAGTCCGCCGAGGGCGGCGTGCTCTTCATCGACGAGGCCTACTCGCTCTCCGGCGACCAGTACGGCAAGGAAGCCATCGACACCCTGGTCAAGGAGATGGAGGACAAGCGCGACGACCTCGTCGTCATCGTCGCCGGGTACCCCCTGCCGATGGCCGTCTTCATCTCCGAGAACCCCGGTCTCGAGAGCCGCTTCCGCACCACCATCGACTTCGCCGACTACACCGACGACGAGCTCACCGCGATCTTCTCCTCGATGGTCGGCGCCGCCGACTACGACGCCGGCGAGCCGGTCTGCGAGCGGCTCCGCGAGATCCTCGCCGTCACCCCGCGCGGCCCGTCGTTCGGCAACGCACGCTTCGTCCGCAACCTCATGGAGGCCGCCATCGGCCACCACGCCTGGCGCCTGCGCGACATCGCAGAGCCCACCCTCGACGAGCTGCGCACCCTCCTGCCCGAGGACCTCGTGGCCGACACCGAGCTCGAACCGCCCGCCGAGGCCCCACCGGCCGAACCGGTCGACCCGTTCCCCACTCCCGAGGAGGAGTCGTGAGCCAGACCGCCACCCCCCAGGCGGCCCCGCCGCCGCCGGCCCCGGCCGCCGCCGTCGCGGCGCCCGCCCCTGCCGCGGTCGCGCAGGCCGCGCCGTCGTACGTGGACACGCCGGCGCTGCTCAACCGCTGGCAGCTCATCGGGATGAGCGTGGCCATCGTGTTCGGGCTGGTCAGCGCGCTCGTGCAGTTCGTGGGCTGGCAGTCCGACGGCCGGGCGGCGGACGACACCGACCAGCTGCTGCGCGTGCAGACCATCAAGTCCTCGTTGCTGAGCGCCGATGCGACCGCGACCAACGCCTTCCTGCGCGGTGGTCTCGAGGACGCCGCGCAGCGCACGGCGTACGACAAGGCGATCGAGTCGGTCCTCAGGAACATCGCGACTGCCGCTCGAGCGCAGCCGGCCGACCAGGCCGCGCTCGCGCAGCTCAACGTCATGGTCACCAACTACACGACCGCGGTCGCTCAGGCCCGCGACAACAACCGTCAGGGCTTCCCGATCGGTGCGGAGTACCTCAGTGGCGCGAGCATCGACCTCCGGGCCGATGGAGGTGCCCTCTCGATCCTCGACGCGCTGGTGAAGTCCAACCAGCAGCGGGCTGAGGACGCGATGGGAGGTCAGCACCCGTTCTGGCTGCTGCTCCTCGGGGTCGTCGCGCTCGGCGTCCTCTTCTGGCTGAACCGCGAGCTGGCCCAGCGATTCCGGCGGCGGATCAACAAGGGCATCGCGATCGCCGCCCTCATCGTCCTCGGCGTGACGCTGGTGACGGTGGTGGGCGCCTGGATCCGGGACAGCTCCAACGACAGCCTGCGCGATGGGGAGTTCGCCAAGGCCGTCGCCGAGGCCAACGCGAGGACCGAGGGCAACGACGCCAAGGCCAACGAGAGCCTCCGGCTGATCAAGCGCGGTTCCGGCACGACCTACGAGGACAACTGGCAGAAGTCCGCGGACAAGGTGGCCGCGTCCGGCACCAGCGCGCTGAGCGAGTGGAAGACCTATGCCGCGACGCACGCCGAGATCAAGAAGCTCGACGACGACGGCAACTGGGACCGGGCGCGGGCGCTCGCTCTCGGTCAGAGTGTCGCCGACTTCGACAAGTTCGCCGGTGCGGCCGAGGCGGCCGCGGACAAGAACGGCAGCACGGCGGCTGAGGACCTGCGCAGCGGTCGTTCGCTGGCGCTCATCCTGAGCGGGCTGACGATCCTGCTCGGCATCGCCGCATCGGTGTTCCTCGCCCGAGGAATCGGCGAGCGACGGAGGGAGTTCTCGTGAACCGGTCCCGGCCCTTGGCCGCCACCCTGGCGGTCGCCGCCCTCCTGCTCGCGGCCTGCGGCTACGACGCGACCCCGGTCCCGAAGCCCAAAGCCGCCGACGCGACGACGGCGTCGTCCTCGAAGCCGGTCCAGTGCGACAACCCCACGCAGTCCTACGCCCCCAGCAACGACCGGGCCAAGGCCGTCGCCGACCTCAAGCACAAGGGGCGCCTGGTCGTCGGCGTCTCGGGTGACACCTTCCAGATGGGCTTCAGCGACCCGACCGACGGTGAGCTCAAGGGCTTCGACATCGATTTCGCCAAGGCCATCGCCAAGGCGCTGGGGGTGACCCTCGACCTGCGCGTCATCTCGGCCGCCGATCGCACGGAGCTCCTCAAGAACGGCACCATCGACATGGTCGCGCGCAACATGACCGTCAACTGCGAGCGCTGGGAGCAGGTCGCGTTCTCCTCGGTCTACTACAACGCGACCCAGAAGGTCCTGGTCCGCAAGGACCAGGCCGCGAGCTACCAGGGACCCGAGAGCCTGGCCGACAAGAAGGTCTGCGCACCCACGGCCACGACCAGCCTCACCCGGATCGAGGAGGTAGCGCCGGCCGCTGACCCGATCGGTGCCAAGAACCACACCGGCTGCCTGATCCTGTTCCAGAAGGGTGACGTCGACGCGATCACCGGTGACGACACCGTGCTCGCCGGGCTGGCCGCGCAGGACCCCTATGCGGTCGTACCTCCGCAGCAGACCAAGCTCTCCGACGAGCCCTACGGCCTGGCGTTCGACAAGAACGCCGTCGACCTGGTCCGGTACGCCAACTCGGTGCTCCAGGACATGCGGACCGACGGCGCGTGGCAGAAGGCCTACACGACGTGGCTCAAGCCCTACCTCAAGGTCGACATCGCGCCGCCTGCCCCGGTCTACGGCCGGTGACCGTGGACCAAGCCACCATGCCCACCACCGCACCCACCGCCCCCGGCAAGCTCGGGGACGCGCTGGACCCTGCGGCGATCCAGGCCTACCTCGGCGCGCTCGACACCTGGCTCCGGGTACGCCGCTCCGAGCTCGACGAGCTCGACCAGGCCGCGCTGGCGGTGGGTCGCGGGGGAGAGCTGGCCGGGGACATGTCGCTGGCGCTGGCGCTGTGGAAGGCGATCGCCGACCGCCACCAGCTGGTCTTCGCGACCTGGGACGGCGGCCGGGTGCTCCAGCAGGAGCGGGAGCGGATCTCGGCGCTGATCTGGGGTCGGCTCGACGGGGCGACCGAGCTGCCGGGCGGGTTGGCGGTCTCGCTGCCCGAGGCGGGGCGGTTGTGCGACGCGCTGACCGGTCAGCTGCGCAGCCGGCTCTCGCTGGTGCCGGGGGCCGATGCCCAGTCGGCGCGGATCCGCGAGCTGCGGGCCCAGCTGGAGCGGATCCGTGACCAGGTCGGGCTGGAGCCGGCGATCAGCCGGGACGGCGCGATCCAGCGGCTGGCCGAGCTGATGTCGCGGCTCGAGGGGATCACGGCCAAGGCCGAGCGCGGTGGTGACGTGGGCGGGATGCTCGGGCCGCTGGAGACCGAGGCGACGACCTTCGAGCGCGACCTCATCGTCGGCAACGCCCGGCGCCGCGACGCGCGCGACCAGGTGATCTCGGCGCGCGAGCTGCGGGCCGACCTCGAGGCCCGCGAGGCGGCGCTGCAGAAGCTCGCCGAGACCTGCGTGGCGACGGTCGACCCGGCGCCGCGCTACGCGGTGCCCGACGTCGGTGCGCTCGGTCCGGTGCCGGTCACGCCCGACGCGATCGGGCCCTACCTGCAGCGTCTCGACCGGGTCTCCCAGGCGCTCGAGATCGCCCAGCACGCCTATGCGGCGGCGCTCGACGAGCACGCCCAGCTCGTCGGCCTGCTCGACGCCTACGTCGCCAAGGCCCGCGCCGCGGGTCTGGCCGACCACCCCGACCTCGCCGCGAGCGAGCAGGCCGCCCGATCGGTCCTGCAGCGCTCGCCCGCACCGATGAGCGTGGCCCAGCAGCTCGTCACGACGTACCAGACCTGGCTAGCCAAGGAGAGCACCCCATGAGCGCAGGCGCCTGCACCCAGCCCGGCTGCACGGGCAGCATCGTCGACGGCTACTGCGACGTGTGCGGCATGCCCGGCACCGGCGGTACGTCGACCCCCGCCGCCACGGCGAGCGCCCCCGCGAGCGCCCCCGCGAGCCCGCCGGTCAGCACCCCCGGCAGCACCCTGACCGGTGCGACGGTCAGCACCTCCCCGCGCGCGGTCCCCGCTCCCAACGGCAGCCCGTGCCAGCAGCCCGGCTGCACCGGCAAGATCCTCGACGGCTACTGCGACGTCTGCGGCACCCCGGCCGTGCCGGGGGCCCGGGTCGCCGAGGCGGCCGCGATCGCCGAGTCCCAGCCGCTCTCGGGTCGCGAGGGCACCTCGGCGACGGCGGCGAGCCGGGTCCAGTCCGCGGCGATCGGCTCCAAGCGCGCCGGCGCCAGCGGTACGTCGTCCACCCGGCGCACCCGCACCGGCTCCCAGCGGATGCGCTCCGCGCGCCTCGGCGCCGGCCTCACCGTCGTCCCGCCCGCGCCGCCGGTCGACGCGGCCCGCGCGATCATGGCCGACCCGCAGGTGCCCGAGGACAAGCGCAGCTGCGCCAAGTGCGGCAACGCGGTCGGCCGCGGCATCGACGGGACGCCGGGGCGCAGCGAAGGCTTCTGCCCCAACTGCGGCCAGCCATTCTCGTTCACCCCCAAGCTCCAGCCGGGCGACCTGGTCGCCGGTCAGTACGAGGTCGCCGGCGCGCTCGCCCACGGCGGCCTCGGCTGGATCTACCTCGGCCGCGACCGCAACGTCTCCAACCGCTGGGTCGTGCTCAAGGGCCTGCTCAACTCCGGCGACCCCGACGCGCTCGCCGCGGCCATCGCCGAGCAGCAGTTCCTCGCCCAGGTCGAGCACCCGCTCATCGTCGAGATCTACAACTTCGTCACCCACGAGGGTGCCGGCTACATCGTCATGGAGTACGTCGGCGGCAAGTCGATCAAGCAGATCCTCAAGGAGCGGATGTCGGCCAACGGCGGCCAGTACGACGCCCTGCCGGTCGACCAGGCGCTCGCCTACATCCTCGAGCTGCTGCCGGCGTTCCAGTACCTGCACGACCTCGGCCTGGTCTACTGCGACTTCAAGCCCGACAACATGATCCAGGTCGGCGACGCGATGAAGCTCATCGACCTCGGCGGCGTCCGGCGCATCGACGACGAGGAGTCGGCGATCTACGGCACGGTCGGGTACCAGGCACCCGAGGTCGCCGAGGTCGGCCCGTCGGTCGCCTCGGACATCTACACGATCGGCCGCACGCTGGTCGTGCTGTGCATGGAGTTCCGCGGCTACCAGGGCACCTACCTGCACAGCCTGCCGCCGGTCGACAGCACGCCGCTGTTCCAGCAGAACGACTCGCTCTACCAGCTCATCGCCAAGTGCTGCGCGCCCGACCCGGCCGACCGGTTCGCCTCGGTCGACGAGATGCGCACCCAGGTGCTCGGCGTCCTGCGCGAGGTGGTCGCCCGCCGCCGCCAGGGCACGGCGAGCACGTCGGCCGCCTCGGTGCTCTTCGAGTCGCCCGCCACGGCCCGGCCGATCACCGGCTGGAGCCAGCTGCCCGCGCTGCGCGAGGACACCACCGACGCCCAGTACAGCTGGCTGAGCACCATCGGCGACGACGACCCCAAGCGGCGCCTGGCCGACCTGGAGTCCGCGCCCGAGGACTCCGCCGAGGTCTGGCTGGCCCGGGCCCGCGCGGCGCTCGACCTCGGGGACCCGGTGCTCGCCAAGGGCCACGCCCAGCGGCTGCTCACCGACGACCCGTGGGAGTGGCGGGCGCTGTGGGTCGAGGGCCTCGCCGCCGTCCAGGCCGAGGACTGGGAGACCGCCAAGGCCTCGTTCAACGCCGTCTACCAGCAGGTCCCCGGTGAGCTGGCGCCCAAGCTGGCGCTGGCGTTCGCCTGCGAGCGCGGTGGCCTGCCCGAGGTCGCCGAGGGGCTCTACCAGGTGTGCGCGTCGACCGACGCGGCGTACGTGCCGCCGGCCGCCTTCGGGATGGCCCGGGTCCGCGCGGCCCGCCAGGACACCGTCGGTGCCGTCGCGGCGCTCGACCTGGTCCCGACCACGAGCCGCGGCTACACCGAGAGCCGCCAGCTGCGGGCCGAGGTGCTGCTCTCCGGCGGTGCGCACGACATCACCGTGCTCGACCAGGCGATGCGCACGATCGAGGCCTCCAGCGTCGACCAGCAGACCCGCCAGCAGTTCACGGTGCGGATCCTCACCGAGGCGCTGCCCGTGGTCAGCCAGGCCGCCAACGCCGTCCCCGCCGGTACCAAGATCGGCGCGGTCACCGCGACCGAGGCGGGCGTGCGCGACGGGCTCGAGAACGCCCTGCGCCTGCTCGCCCGCGACGCCGTCGACCTCAAGGAGCGGGTGAACCTGGTCAACCAGGCCAACGCCGTCCGGAACTGGAGCCTCACGTGACCTGTCCCTCCTGCGGTGCGGCGCTCGCGCCCGGCGCGCGGTTCTGCGAGGGCTGCGGTGCCCCGGTCGGTACGGCGGACGCCGCGCCCGCCCCGGTCGCCCCGGCCTCCGCCGACCACCCGCTCGGCGACGCGCCGATCAGCGCGCCGACCCGCAAGCCGGCGGGCACGCTGCCCGACCCGCCGGCGCCCGCGGGCCGGCGGCCCTGCACCGAGTGCGGGGGAGAGGTCGGTCCCGACCTCTACTGCGTGGAGTGCGGCACCAAGGCGCCCAGCGAGCGCGACCACTTCGAGGAGCAGCCGGCGCCGTGGGTGGCCGGCGTGTGCGACAAGGCGATCCGCAAGAACCGCAACGAGGACGCGATGGCGCTCCTGGCCGGTGCCGAGCCGGGCTCGCGCGCGGTGCTCATCGTGATGGACGGCGTCTCGAACTCCATCGACTCCGATGTCGCCTCCCTGGCCGGCGCCCGCGCGGCGCGCGAGGTGCTGCGGGTGCCGCTGCCTGCGGGCATGGGGACGCCGGAGAGCCGCGACGCCGCCGTGCGCAAGGTGATGACGGCGGCCGCGGCGGCCGCCAACACCGCGATCGTGGCGGTCACCGACCCCGACTCGCCCAACCCCGCGTCGGCGACGTTCACCGCCGCCGTGCTCGAGGGGCGCCGGATCACCTGGGCCAACGTCGGCGACTCCCGCTGCTACTGGGTGCCCGACGCCGGTACGGCGGTCCAGCTGACCACCGACGACTCGCTGGCCCAGGCCCAGATCGCCGAGGGCATCGCCCGCGAGGTCGCCGAGTCCGGACCCCAGGCGCACGCGATCACCAAGTGGCTCGGGCGCGACTCCGAGGACTTCGTGCCCTCCGTCGGCACCCTCGACGTCGCCGAGCCCGGCTGGTTGCTCGCCTGCTCCGACGGACTGTGGAACTACGCGTCCACGCCCGAGGAGATGCACACCCAGGTGCGCGCCGCCGCCACGGCGGACCCGCTCGCCCTCGCGGGGGCGCTCGTCGCCTTCGCCAACGCCGCCGGCGGCCACGACAACATCACCGCCGCCGTCGCCCGGGTCGATCTCGGGCAGAATGACCAGACCCCGACGCCCGCACCGGCGGGCACCTCAGGAGGAGAGCCGAGCGATGGCTGAGTTCAGCGCCGCCGTCTACCAGAACGAGTTCCTGCCCGACGGCGGGACCGACGTCAACGCGATCGTCACGATCACCTGCCAGGGGGCCGGCACCGCCGGTCAGTCCGGCGCGGGCAGCGCGGGCGAGATCATCATCGTCGACACCTCGGGCTCGATGGGCCCCTCGACGATGGCTGCCGCCAAGGAGGCCGCGCAGGCCGCGCTGGCCGAGATCGTCGACGGCACCTACTTCGCCGTCATCGCCGGCGCCGACCGCGCGATGCTGGCCTACCCGCAGGTCTCCAGCGGCCCGGGCATGGTCCGGATGGACGCCCGTACCCGCCAGGACGCCGCCGCCGCGATCGGCCGCTTCGTCGGCAGCGGCGGCACCGCGATCAGCACCTGGCTCGACCTGGCCGGCCAGCTCTTCGGCTCCGTCGCCGAGGTCACCCAGCGCCACGTCCTGCTGCTCACCGACGGCGAGAACCGCGAGCGCCCCGGCCGGCTCGACGACGCGATCAACCGCGCGACCGGCTACTTCCAGGCCGACTGCCGCGGCGCCGGCACCGACTGGCAGGTCGCCGAGATCCGCCGGATCGCCCAGGCCCTGCTCGGCACCGTCGACATCATCCCGCGCCCGGCGGAGATGAAGGCGCAGTTCGAGGAGATCATGCGCAACGCCATGTCCCGCGGCGTCGCCGACGCCTCGCTGCGGGTCTGGACGCCCCAGGGCGCCGAGGTGCTCTTCGTGCGCCAGGTCTCGCCGACCGTCGAGGACCTCAGCAACCGGCGGACGCCGGTCAACCCGCTCACCGGCGACTACCCGACGGGCGCCTGGGCCGACGAGTCCCGCGACTACCACGTCGCGATCCGGGTCCCGGCCAAGGCGATCGGCCAGGAGCAGCTCGCGGCCCGGGTCCAGCTCGCGCTCGGCAGCGACGTCGTCACCCAGGCGCTGGTCAAGGCGACCTGGTCGGGCAACTCCGAGCTCACCACCCGGATCGACCAGCAGGTCGCCCACTACACCGGGCAGGCCGAGCTCGCCCAGATGATCCAGGAGGGGCTCGCGGCCAAGGCCGCCGGCGACGAGGCGACCGCGACCACCAAGCTCGGCCGCGCCGTCCAGCTCGCCGCCGAGACCGGCAACGACGAGGCGACCTCCAAGCTCCGCAAGGTCGTCGACGTCGACAGCGAGGAGACCGGCACCGTCCGGCTCAAGCGCGCGGTCGACAAGGCCGACGAGATGGCCCTCGACACCGCCTCCACCAAGACCACGAGGATCCGCAAGGAGCCCACCTCATGAGTACCTGCCCGTCCGGGCACGAATCGGCCGCCGACGACTACTGCGACGTCTGCGGTCTGCCGATCCCGGCCGGCGGCGGTGCTCCGGCACCCGCCGCCGACCCGGCCGCGGAGGCCGCCGCATCGGCCGCTCCGGCCGCTCCGGCGGCCCCTGCCGAGCCGACCACCACCGCGTGCCCGAACTGCCAGGCCGCGAACCCGCCGAGCGCGCTGTTCTGCGAGGCCTGCGGCTACGACTTCACGACCGGCTCGATGCCGCGGCCGATCACCCCGCTCGCCCCGCCCTCGCCGCTCGACCTCGACGCGCCCTCGGCGCCGTCCGCGCCCTCCGTGCCGGACGCCCCGCCGGCGCCGCCGGTCTCGGTCGCGCCGCCGCTGGCCGAGGCCTGGGTGGCCGAGGTGTGGATCGACCCCGACTGGTACGCCGACCAGGAGTCCACCGACCCGCTGCCCTCCGCGGGCGTGCCGACCGTCGTACCGCTGCGGTCGACGTCGATCCTGGTCGGGCGCACCTCGCGCAGCCGCGGGATCCACCCCGACATCGACCTCGGCTCCGACAACGGCATCAGCCGGCGCCACTGCCAGCTGACCACCGACGGCAGCCGCTGGTGGGTCGAGGACCTGGGCTCCTCCAACGGCACCTACCTCGGCTCGGCCGTCGGCCCGCTGCCCAAGGACCCGGTGCCGGCGGGCGAGAAGCGCGAGATCGCCCCGGACGCCCGCGTCTACCTCGGGGCGTGGACCCGGCTGGTGGTCCGGCGGGCCCAGCCGGGCGAGGTCTGAGCGCCGCCCCCGCCGCGCCGCGCCGCGCCCCACCCGCTGTAACACGCTGTCCGCGTTGGTTCGCGCCACTTGTCGTTGCTTCCACGCCGTTGCAGACGGCGTGGAGCGACGTCAACCGCCGGTCAGCACGGTGGACAGCGTGTTACCCGACGACGGTCGCACCCGCCGCGGACGCGCGCGGCCGCCCCGAGCCGGCTCAGCGGCGGTGCGGGCGGTTCAGCGGCGGTGCGGGCGGTTCAGCGGCGGCGCGGGCGGTTCAGCGGCGGCGCGGGCGGTTCAGCGGCGGGTGGCGATGAGCGCCGAGGCGTCCACGGCGACCATCACCTCGACGGTGGTGAACCGCTCGTCGGTCAGCCACTCCTCGCGCAGCGTGTCGACCCGGCCGCCGGTGATCGGCGGCCACATCTCGCACGGCACGAAGTCGTCGAGCACCACGATGCCGCCCGGCTCGACCAGGTCGGCGATCTTGTCGACGCCGACCGCCGAGGGGTCACCGGAGTCGAGGAAGAGCAGCGAGAACGGGCCCTTGTCCATCAGCGTCGACCAGTCCGCGGCGAGGACGTCGACCTGGGCGTCGTCCTCGAAGATCTCGGCCGCGGCCGCGGCGAGCTTGGGGTTGAGCTCGGCGGTGAGGATGCGCGCCTTGTCGTTGCGCACGCCCGAGCGCAGCCACGCCGTACCGACGCCGCAGCCGGTGCCGAACTCGGCCATCGTGCCCTCGCGGGTCGCCGCGAGCGCGGCCAGCAGGCGGCCGGTCTCGTTGCGGCAGAACGACACGTAGCCCGCGCGCCGGGACACGTCGAACGCGCGGTTGACGACGTCGGGAAGCTCGGGAGGCGCGCTCATAGATCGAGTCTTACATCCGGTGTCTCAGATGCTGACGGTGGGTCTCGGCCCCTGGACGGCCGGTCCGGCCCTCCGCCATGCGAGACGGTGCTGGCCTCCGCGTCTCACCTGTCGTAGGATCTGTCCACCATGCGGAGCGCTCTTCTCGTAATCGTGCGCCGCGGCGAGGCCTGAGAGAGGCCACCTCGCCGCGGTGAACGCGGCGTTCCCTTGTATCGGCGCCCAGGCCGCTCGTCCAACTCGACAGTCCTGGCGCTTTCTCCGCAGAGCACCGCGACGGGCCCACCGGCCGGCATACCGCGTGATCCGCACCCCCGTCGCAGTCGACATCGTGAGACCCACGAGCTGACACCCACCCGTCGCGGTGGGAGGAGCCCAGGACGGCAATACCCGTTCCCCTCCACCCGCGCAGCTCCTCCTCACGAAAGACAACCAGCGATGTTCACGACCACCGACCGCCGGACCAACCCGACCGGCTACGCCTCGCACACCGACGCCAGCAGCACCGAGTGGGGCCCGGCCAAGCACAACCCCGAGCACCCCTTCCACCGCGAGCTCGACGAGGTCGCCGCGGCGGTTGACCTGCGAGACGGTGACGCCGCGCGCCCCGACGACAACTAACCTCGCCGTCATGACCGACACGTCCTCTGCCTCCTTCACGCCCGCGACCGGCCAGGTCGACCTCGCCGTCATCCCTGGTGACGGCATCGGTCCCGAGGTCACCGCCGAGGCGCTCAAGGTGCTCGAGGTGGCGGCGCCGGCCGAGCTGAAGTTCTCCCGCACCCAGTACGACCTCGGTGCCGAGAACTACCTCAAGACCGGCGAGGTCCTGCCCGACGCGGTCCTCGCCGAGATCAAGGGCCAGGACGCGATCCTCCTCGGCGCCGTCGGCGGCAAGCCCAACGACCCGAACCTGCCCCCGGGCATCCTCGAGCGCGGCCTGCTGCTCAAGCTCCGCTTCGAGCTCGACCACTACGTCAACCTGCGTCCCTCGCGCCTGTTCCCGGGCTCGGTCGCGCCGCTGTCCGACGCGGTGCTGGGCAAGGGCGAGATCGACTTCGTGGTCGTCCGCGAGGGCACCGAGGGCCCCTACACCGGCAACGGCGGCGCCCTGCGCGTCGGTACGCCGGCCGAGGTCGCCACCGAGGTCTCGGTCAACACCGCCTACGGCGTCGAGCGCGTCGTGCGCGACGCCTTCGAGCGCGCCCGCAAGCGCCCCCGCAAGAAGCTCACCCTCGTCCACAAGACCAACGTGCTCGTGCACGCCGGTCAGGTCTGGTGGCGGCTGTTCGAGAAGGTCGCGGCGGAGTACCCCGACGTGACCACCGACTACTGCCACATCGACGCGGTGATGATCTTCCTCGCCACCGACCCCCAGCGCTTCGACGTCATCGTCACCGACAACCTGTTCGGCGACATCGTCACCGACCTCGCCGCCGCGATCACCGGCGGCATCGGCCTGGCCGCGTCGGGCAACGTCAACCCCGACCGCACCGCGCCGTCGATGTTCGAGCCCGTGCACGGCTCGGCCCCCGACATCGCGGGTCAGCTCATCGCCGACCCGACCGCGGCGATCCTGTCCGGTGCGCTCCTGCTCGACCACCTCGGCCACCCCGAGGCGGCCGCCCGGATCGAGACGGCGGTCCTCGCCGACCTCGAGGCGCGCACGCCCGGCCAGCAGCGTCGTACGCCCGAGGTGGGCGACGCGATCGCGGCACGAGTAGCGGGCTGACCCGCGTTCGGAGTGCTCCCCTCCGGAACGCGGGCAGAATGCCCCCTGCCGACCCGCGTTAACGAGGACTAACCTGATGACCATGCAGATCACCACCACGCTCTCTGCGAACCCCACCGACGACACCCGGCTGGCGGAGATCCTGGCCAACCCCGGCTTCGGCTCGCACTTCTCCGACCACATGTTCACCGTCGAGTGGACCCCGGAGCAGGGCTGGTACGACGCGCGGATCACGCCCTACGGCCCGATCACGCTCGACCCCGCGGCCGCCGTCCTGCACTACGCGCAGGAGACCTTCGAGGGCATGAAGGCCTACCGCCACGACGACGACTCGCTGTGGCTGTTCCGCCCCGAGGCCAACGCCGAGCGGATGATCCGCTCCAGCCACCGCCTCGCGCTGCCCGTCCTGGAGGTCCCCGACTTCCTCCAGGCCGTCGAGGAGC
Source organism: Pimelobacter simplex (assembly GCF_024662235.1). Lineage (GTDB taxonomy): Bacteria > Actinomycetota > Actinomycetes > Propionibacteriales > Nocardioidaceae > Nocardioides. The sequence continues at coordinate 3,248,719 of NZ_CP096276.1, read as the reverse complement.
TCGTCAAGGCCGACGCCCGCTGGGTGCCCGGCAACCCCGACGGCGGCGAGAAGAGCCTCTACCTGCGCCCGTTCATGTTCGCCTCCGAGAAGTTCCTCGGGGTGCGCCCGGCCCAGCACGTCACCTTCATGGTGATCGCGAGCCCGGCAGGCGCCTACTTCAAGGGCGGCGTCAAGCCGGTCACGCTGTGGCTCACCGAGGAGTACACCCGGGCCGGCCGCGGCGGCATGGGCGCGGCCAAGACCGGCGGCAACTACGCCTCGTCGCTGGTCGCCCAGCAGGAGGCCTACGCCGCCGGGTGCGACCAGGTCGTCTTCCTCGACGCCCAGGAGGGCACCTACGTCGAGGAGCTCGGCGGGATGAACATGTACTTCGTGTTCGACGACGGCTCGATCGTCACCCCCGAGACCGGCACGATCCTCGAGGGCATCACCCGCTCCTCGATCATCGAGCTGGCCGGCAAGATGGGCCACCACGTCACCGAGCGCCAGTTCGGCATCGACGAGTGGCGCGAGGGCGTGGCCAGCGGCCGGATCACCGAGATCTTCGCCTGCGGCACGGCCGCGGTCGTGACCCCGGTCGGCGCGCTCAAGTGGGCCGGCGGCGAGACCGCCGCGCCCGCCAGCCAGGACCTGACCATGCGGATCCGGCAGGCGCTCGTCGACGTCCAGCTCGGCCGGGCCGACGACACCTTCGGCTGGATGCGCAAGATCGACTGAGCACACTCGCCTCGTAGGGTCGCGTCATGGACTCCTACCTGGACGCGCGGATCGCCAAGCTCGAGGAGCACGTCAACTGGCTCTACGCGCAGGCCGGGCACCCGCCGCCGTACACCGCGCCGAGCGCGGGCGCGGGCGCGGCCGGGCACGCGGTGCCCGGCCCGCTGCGGCCCTCCGAGGAGGTGCTGGCCTTCATCCGCGCCGACCGGGTCGTACACGCGGTCAAGCAGTACCGGCGCGAGACCGGCGACGGGCTGCGCGAGGCCAACCGGGCGGTCGAGAGCTTCGTGGCCGAGTACCGCGCCGGCCGGCTGCGCTGAGGATCAGCCGCGGGGCACTGCCGTCCTGATCGCCGCGGCGACCTCGGCCGCGTGGGTGAGCACCAGGCCGTGGTCGGCGCCGGCGACCACCACGTCGGCGGCGCCGGGGAACCACGCCCGCACCCGGCGGCGCACGGCCGCCCACCAGGGACCGCTGCCGTCGGCACCGACGTGGAGCACCGGGCAGCGGACCCGGGCCGCGTCGGCGTCCGCGAAGGACCAGGCCAGCAGGGCTGGGAGGTCGGCGACGAGGAAGCTCGCGGCGTCGCGGCGCATCTGGTCGCGCGCGCCGGGCACCTGCGCGTCGAGCGCGGCCCACCACGCCGGCGTCCCGAGCATCGCCCAGAAGGCGTCGATCGCCGCCGTCACCCCGGACTCCCGGCGTACGGCGAGCAGCCCGGCCACGGTCGCGACGAAGTCCTCGCGCACCTCCGGCGCCAGTGTCGGCGGCGGCTCGACCAGCACCAGCCCGGCGACCCGGTCCGGGTGGTCGGCGGCGAGCTGGAGGGCGACCGCGCCGGAGTAGGAGTAGCCGAGGACGTGCGCCCGCTCATGGCCCTGCTCGTCGAGCAGCGCCAGGCAGTCGGCGACGTCGGCCGCGATCCGGTGGGGGAGTGCGACGGGGCCGCTGCCGGCGTACCCGCGCCGGTGCGGGACGAGCCGCTCGCACCCGTCGAGGACCGGCTGGCGGGCGAGGGGGAGGAGCTCGTCGGCGGTGAGCCCGCTCTGGACGAGGAGCAGCGGCGGCGCCCCCGCACCCAGGCGGTGCACCTCGAGGGCCGAGCCCATGGTCCATGGTGGCACGCATACTGGCCCCATGGCGCACCCGATCATGTTCTCCGACGACGACCCGGGCCTCGCCGGGCTCCGCGCGATCTGCCTGGCCTTCCCGGGCGCCGAGGAGCGGGTGAGCCACGGCCGGCCGACCTTTCGCGCAGGCAAGATCTTCGCGGCCTTCGGCGGCAGCGAGAAGATCCGGCCCGGGGAGCACCGGATGGTGCCCAGCGCCTTCATCTTCACCCCCGACGCGGTCGACCTGCCGGCCCTCGACGAGGACGAGCGCTTCTTCGTGCCCGCCTACTACGGTCCCTACGGCGGGCGGGCGATCGACCTCGCCGCCCCGGACGTCGACTGGACCGAGATCGCCGAGCTCGCCGATGCGTCCTACCGCCGCGTGGCACCGAAGCGCCTCATCGCTGAGCTCGACGCCCGCAGGTAATCTCGGGCCGTGACGACCCGACCGGACAGCAGCGCACCCACCCAGGTGGGCGCCTACACGCTGCTGACCAAGCTCGGCGAGGGCGGCATGGGCATCGTCCACCTCGCCCAGGGTCCCGACGGGCGCCGGGTCGCGCTCAAGGTGCTGCGCCACCAGGTCGTCGGGGACGACGAGGCGCGCGGCCGGCTCGCCCGTGAGGTCAGCTCGCTGACCCGGGTCCGCAGCCCCTGGATCGCCGAGATGCTCGCCGCCGACCCCTGGGCCGACGTGCCCTACGTGGTCACCCGCTACGTGCCCGGGCTCTCGCTGCACGACCACGTCGCCCGCGAGGGCCCGGTCTCCGGCAGCGACCTGTACTGGCTCGCCGGGTGCCTGGCCGAGGGACTCGCCGCGGTGCACACCGTCGGCGTCCTGCACCGCGACGTCAAGCCCGGCAACGTGCTGATGGAGGGCCGTACGCCGATCCTCATCGACTTCGGGCTGGCCCGGGTCGCCGACGACGTCCGGCTCACCCAGACCGGGTGGCTGCTGGGGACGCCGGGCTACCTCGCCCCCGAGATCCTGTACGGCGACGAGGCCACCCCCGCTGCCGACGTCCACGCCTGGGCGGCGACGGTCGCCTACGCCGCGAGCGGTCGCGCGCCCTACGGCCGCGGGCCGGCCATGGCCGTCATGGACCGCACCCGCCGCGGCGAGCACGACCTGTCCGGCATCGAGCGCCCGCTCGCCGACGTCCTCGGCGCCGCGCTCCACCCGGACCCGCTCGCGCGGCCCCTCCTCGAGGAGCTCCTCGCCTGGCTCCGGCCGCTGAGCACCCGGCCCGAGCTGCCCCGGGTGGCGCCGCCGGGCGGGCTGTTCGCGCCGCCGACCGCGGCCGTGCCCGAGGTCCCGGCCGAGCCTGAGCCGGCGCCGGAGCCCGACGACTTCACGCTGCCTCTCGCGCTCGCCGCGCAGGCCCAGTCCGCCTCCTCGTCCCCGGCGGACGAGTTGGGGCCGGTCAGCGCCGCCGCGCCGACCCCGGTCCTCACCCCGCCGACCGTGCCGGGCCCGGCGTACCCGCCGCCGGCCCCGGTCGCTGCGCCGGTCGCCGCGCCGGTGGTGGCGCCGGCTGTGGCGCCCCCCGACGCGGTGACCCGGATGGAGCGGGAGTTCGACCAGACCTGGGGCGTCGTCGACCCCGACGACCCCCTCGCGCTGCCCCCGCCCCCGGTCCCGCTCGGCGAGCGGATCCGCCGCTGGTGCGCCATCGGCGCCGGCGCCCTCGCCCTCGGCGCCGGCTTCGCCGCCGCGCCCTGGGTCGCGCTCGCGCTCGTGGTTCTCACCGTGTGGCTGCTCCGCGCGGGCTCGCTCGCCGCCTCGGCGGTCGCCCAGCGTCGTACCGTCCGCGGGATCAAGTGGTACGACGGCCTGCGCTGGGCCTTCTCCAGCCCCTGGCACGGCCTGCGCGCGGTGACCGGCACCGTCGTCCTCGTCTCCTGGAGCGCCGGGCTCGGCCTCGCCGCCGGCCTCCTCGGCTACGCCGTCGCCCTCGACGTCCCCTCGACCCTCCTCGCCGCCGGCGCGACCCTCGGCGTCGCTCTCTGGTCGGGCCCCGGCGGGAGCCGGTTCCGCTCACCGGTCGCCCGGGCCCTCTTCCCGCTGTGCCGGCGCCCGCTGCCCTGGGTGCTGACCTGCGCGGTGCTGCTCGGGATCGCCGCGCTGCTCGCCGCCCTGGTCGCCGGCAACGGCGTCGCCTGGGTGCCCTGGACCGACGGCCCGTTCGGACTCTGAGACCACCGTCTCACCCATCCGTGGCAGACTAGGGCCCGTGACCACCTTCATCACGATCATTACCTAGCGCGTCCGACCACCGTCGGACGCGCCAGCCTCTCGTTGTCGGGAGGCTTTTGTTTTGCCCAGGTGACGCACTCAGCGAGAGATCACGATGACCCAGCAGCTCGACCTCCACGGCTCCTTCCACGTCTACGACACCACGCTGCGCGACGGTGCCCAGCAGGAGGGGCTCAACCTCTCCGTCGCCGACAAGCTGACGATCGCGCGCCAGCTCGACGGACTCGGGGTGGGCTACATCGAGGGCGGCTGGCCGGGGTCGAACCCCAAGGACACCGAGTTCTTCCGGCGCGCCGCGCTCGAGCTGGACCTCCAGCACGCGCGGCTGGCCGCCTTCGGCTCGACCCGGCGGGCCGGGCTCAAGGCCGCCGACGACCCGCTGGTCGCGGCGCTGCGCGACAGCGGGGCCGGGGTGGTCACGCTGGTCGCCAAGTCGCACGTCGGGCACGTGGAGAAGGCGCTGCGGACCACGCTCGAGGAGAACCTCGCGATGATCCGCGACACCGTCTCCCACCTGCGCGCCGAGGGCCAGCAGGTCTTCCTCGACGCCGAGCACTTCTTCGACGGCTACCGGCTCGACCGGTCCTACGCCCTCGAGGTCCTCCGCACCGCGTACGACGCGGGCGCCGACGTGATCGCGCTCTGCGACACCAACGGCGGCATGCTGCCGGGCTGGGTCTCCGACGTCGTGCACGACGTGATCGAGGCGTCCCAGGTCCGCGTCGGCATCCACTGCCACAACGACACCGGCTGCGCGGTCGCCAACACGCTGGCTGCCGTCGACGCGGGCGCCACCCACGTCCAGGGCTGCATCAACGGCTACGGCGAGCGCACCGGCAACGCCGACCTCGTCAACGTCGTGGCCAACCTCGAGCTCAAGCTCGACAAGCAGGTCCTCCCGCCCGGACTCCTCGCCGAGGCCACCCGGATCGCCCACGCCGTCGCCGAGGTCACCAACGTCCCGCCCGCCTCGCGCCAGCCGTACGTCGGCACGTCCGCCTTCGCCCACAAGGCCGGTCTCCACGCGAGCGCGATCAAGGTCGACCCCGACCTCTACCAGCACATGGACCCGGCCGGCGTCGGCAACGACATGCGCCTGCTCGTCTCGGACATGGCCGGGCGCGCCACCATCGAGCTCAAGGGCCGCGAGCTCGGCTTCGACCTGTCCGACTCCCCGGAGCTGGTCACCCGGGTGACCGCCCGGGTCAAGGAGCTCGAGGCGCGCGGCTACACCTTCGAGGCCGCGGACGCCTCGTTCGAGCTGCTCCTGGTCGAGGAGGCCGAGGGGCAGCGGCCGTCGTACTTCGACGTGGAGAGCTGGCGGGTCATCACCGAGACGCTCACCCACGCCCAGCCGGGCGAGGAGGCGGTGTCGGAGGCGACCGTCAAGCTCCAGGCCGCCGGCGTCCGCTATGTCGTCACCGGCGAGGGCAACGGCCCGGTCAACGCGCTCGACCAGGCGCTGCGCTCGGCGATCGTGCAGGCCTACCCCGAGATCGCGAAGTTCGAGCTCATCGACTTCAAGGTCCGCATCCTCGACCAGGGCCACGGCACCGACGCCATCACCCGGGTGCTCATCGAGACCACCGACGGCACCACGCCGTGGGTGACCGTCGGCGTGGGGGCCAACGTGATCGAGGCGTCGTGGGAGGCGCTGGTCGACGGGCTCACCTACGGCCTGCTGCGTCACACCCAGGACTGACCCGGCGATGAGTCCGGGCCGGGCGGCGGGTCTGCCCGGCATGGACATCCTGATGACCGGCCTCGGCCTGGTGGAGTCGCCGCGCCGCCACGACGGCCGGCTCTGGTTCAGCGACTGGACCCACGGACGGATCATCGCCGTCGACGACGCGGGCGCCGCCGAGACGGTCCTCGAGCACGCCTCGCTCCCGCTGTGCTTCGACTTCCTGCCCGACGGCCGGCTGGTGCTGGCGTCCAACCGGGAGCGGGCGCTGCTGGTCCGCGAGCCCGACGGCTCCCTCGCGCCGTACGCCGACCTGGCCGGGCTCGCGCCCGCCCCCACGTTCAACGAGGTGGTGGCCGACCCCCGCGGCCGGGTCTAGGTCAACGGCTCCGGTGGCACCGATGGCTCCGGCGGGTCCGGATTCGTCGCGCTGGTCACGCCCGACGGCTCCGCCCGCGTCGTCGCCGAGGACCTCGCGTTCCCCAACGGGATGCTGCTCACGCCCGACGCCACGACGCTCGTCGTCGCGGACTCCTACCGCAACGAGCTCGTCGCCTTCCCGGTCGCCGCCGACGGCGGGCTGGCGGAGCGGCGTACCTGGGCGGGGCTGGGGGAGGACAACCCCGACGGCATCTGCCTCGATGCCGCCGGTGCGATCTGGTACGCCGACGTACCGCACCAGCGCTGCGTGCGGGTCGCCGAGGGCGGCGCGGTGCTCGCCACCGTCGCGCTCGACCGCGGCGGCTTCTCGTGCGCGGTGGAGGGCGACCGGCTGTACGTGGTCGCGGCACGGTGGCCGGGCCTGGACCGGCTCGCCACGTTCCGCGACTGGGACGGGCAGGTGCTGCGGGTCGACCTGACCGAGGCGGCAGGCGAGGCCTGAAGTCGGCGTTTTGCGCACCAGGGGGCCTGCGGCGGCGCCGGGTGCGGGCGCTCGGGACTAGGTTCGCTCCGCCGCGTCGGCGTCGGCGTCGGCGTCAGTGACGGAGGCCGGGGCCTCATCTCGGGTGGTCCCGGTCCCGGCCCCGACGACCCGGCGTACGAGCGTCTCCCAGCCGGCGAGCACGCGTGCCTCGCTCATCCCGCCCGGCCCCATCTGCTGGCGCAGGACGGGCACGTTGAGCGGCGCGATGAGCGACCCGGCGAGGTAGTCGAGGTCGCCCGGCGTCCCCAGCTCGGTGAGCAGCAGCCGGACGTGGAGGGTGGCGAAGCCGAGCACCGCGGGGTTGTCGCCCCAGGTCCGGCCCGCGGCCTCGATGAGCGCGGCCTGCTCGAGGTGCAGGCGCATCCGGGAGGCGCCGAAGGCGAGCAGCCGGTCCATCGCCGGCGCACCCGGTCCGAGCGGCGGGGGACCACTGATGACCCCGGCCTGCCAGACCCGCTCGCGGTGGTCGAGGAGCGAGGCCATCAGCCCCTCGCGGCTGCCGAAGCGGCGGAAGACGGTGCCCTTGCCGACCCCGGCCCGCGCCGCGACGGCGTCCATGGTGACGCCCTCGATGCTGCAGCCCTCGATCAGCTCGGTCGCGGCCTGGAGCAGCGCCTCCCGATTGCGCGCCGCATCGGCGCGCTCGGTGGGCGGCGCGCCGGTCAGCAGCGGCAGGGGTTTCGACATGGTTCGCCAACCCTAGGCGGTGGCGCCGACAGCCGCCTACGATCCGCGCATGACCGACCTTGCTGCCTGGGACCGCTTCGCGGCCCTCCTCACCGACGATCCCGGGGTCGCGCCGCAGGTCCGGCTCGCCGTCGCCGACCCGGCCGGCTACCTCGCCGCGCACGAGGACGCGCTGCTCCAGCGGGGGATCGAGGAGGCCGACGAGGTCGAGGGCGTGGTCGCCCTGGTCGACGCGCTCCACGGCGCGGGCGAGGTCGCCTACCTCGACTGGAAGGAGGAGGCCGGCGAGGTGCGGGCGCAGGTCGCGGGTCTGCCGCGGGTGCGGTCGGCGGGCGTGGCGCTGGACGCCGCGGGCGAGGGGAGCGTGGAGCAGGTCGCCGGGGCGATCAGCCGGCTGCTCGTCCCGGCCGGACTGGTCGTCGTGCAGGTCGACGAGGGTTCGGACGCCTACCCGCTCGTGGCGGTCCCGGCCGACCGGCTGCCGGCGCTCGTGGCGGCCGGAGCCGCCGTCGACGTCGGGGTGCGGACGTTCGGCTGAGGCGATCCGGGAAAAGAATCCGGCAGCCCGGAATAGAAGCGGACCACGGTCCGTTTCGCCCATCATGACTGACACCACGAACACCCGCGTCGCCGTCCTCGTCGGTAGCCTCCGGGCCGACTCGCTCAACCGCAAGCTGGCCGAGATCCTCCGTGACGAGGCGCCTGCCGGCGTGACCCTCGACATCGTGGAGGGCCTCGACCAGGTCCCGTTCTACAACGAGGACATCGACGGTGAGAACCTGCCCGCGACGGCCGCTGCGCTGCGCGAGCGCGTCCAGGGCGCCGACCGCGTCCTCGCGGTCACCCCGGAGTACAACGGCACCATGCCGGCCGTGCTCAACAACGCGATCGACTGGCTCTCGCGTCCGTACGGCGCCGGCGCCCTGGTCGGCAAGCCCTTCGGCGTCGTCGGCGCCACCCCCACGCCGTACGGCGGCAAGTGGGCCCACGGCGACACCGCCCGCTCGGCCGGCATCGCCGGTGCGATCGTGGTCGAGGACGTGACCGTGTCGCAGTCCGCGATCGACGTCGACCCCACCACCGACGCCGAGGTCCGGGCCAAGCTGCTCGGTGCCCTCGCCCGTCTCGCGGAGTTCACCCCCGAGGTCACCGCCGCCTGATTTCCGCGAGGGACTACGGTCGGGTCGTGGCCGAACTCCACGACCTGACCGCGCTCGAGCAGGGCGCCCTGATCCGCTCCGGTGAGATCAGCCCTGTCGAGCTGACCGAGCACTACCTCGAACGCGCCGCGCGTCTCCCCCAGGAGTACGTCGACGGCGCGTTCGTGTTCCGCGACCCCGACACCGCCCGGGTCCGGGCGCGCGAGGTGGCGGCCGTAGGACCGGTCGGCGAGGGTGCCTCGCCGCTGGCCGGCGTACCGACGGCGATCAAGGACCTCAACCTGACCAAGGGCGTGCCGACGGCGTTCGGCTCGCCGGCGTTCGCGGGCTACGTGCCCGAGATCTCCGACGGGGTGACGCTCGCGATCGAGGACGCCGGGCTGATCAGCCTGGGCAAGACGAGCACGCCCGAGTTCGGCTCGCCCTGCTACACCGAGCCCGAGGGACGCCCGCCCGCGGTGACGCCCTGGGACACCACCCGGATGGCCGGCGGCTCCTCCGGCGGCGCGGCGGCCGCGGTGGCCGCGGGACTGGTCCCGGTGGCGCAGGGCTCCGACGGCGGCGGCTCGATCCGGATCCCGGCGGCCTGCTGCGGGCTGGTCGGGCTCAAGCCGAGCCGGGGCCGGATCAGCGGCTTCCCAATGTACGGCGACCCGATCGGCCTCGCCGTCGCCGGACCCCTCGCGCGCACCGTCGCCGACGCCGCCGCGCTCCTCGACGTGATGGCCGGACGCCGCGCGGGCGACCCCTCGTGGGCGCCCGAGCCGAGCGGCACGTTCCTCGCCGCGACCGGCCGCGAGCCCGGGCGGCTGCGGATCGGCTGCTTCGACGAGCCCGTCATCGCCGACACCGAGATCGATCCCGAGGTGCGACGCGCCTACGACGAGACGACCCGGCTGCTGAGCTCGCTGGGGCACGTCGTCGAGGACATCCCGGTGCCGCTCCCGCGCGAGGCGGTCGCCGACTTCGAGACCTGCTGGGCGGTGCTGACCGGGCTGTCGACGGTCGGGCTGGCGCCCGAGCAGGAGGCCACGCTGCGTCCGCTGACCCGCTGGCTGGGGGAGCGCGGTGCGGCGATCTCGGGGCCCGCGTTCGGTCTGGCGATCGGCGCGCTGCGCCGGCACGCGGCCGAGGCGCTGGTCGCGCTGGCGCCGTACGACATCGTGCTGACGCCGACGGTCGCCACGCCGCCGCCGCTGGTCGGCGCGCTGCGCGACGACGCCGATCCGGCGGCGGACTTCGAGGCGCAGAAGCGCTACACGCCGTGGACCTCGGCCTGGAACGTCACCGGCATGCCGGCGATCTCACTGCCGCTGCACCAGACGTCCGCGGGCCTGCCGATCGGCATGATGCTCGCCGCCCGTCCGGCCGAGGAGGAGCTGCTCCTCTCGCTCGCCGCCCAGCTCGAGACCGCGCTGCCGTGGAGGGACCGCCGCCCGCCGCTGTGGTGAGGCGGCTCAGCCGAACCAGCCCGGCGCCGCCTCGCCGAAGGCGTCGGGCAGCAACGACCCCGCCCCCTCCGGAACGACGGCGAGCACGGGCAGTCCGGTGACCCGCGGCAGGTCGTCGCGGTTGCAGCGCTCGGCCAGGCCCGGGGAGCACGGCCAGGCGCCGATGACGACGCCCAGCGGGACGACGCCGCGCGCGCGGAGCGCCGCGACGGTGAGCTCGGTGTGGTTGAGGGTGCCCAGCCCGGCCCGGGCGACGACCACGACGTCGGCGCCGAGGGTCACGGCGAGGTCGAGCAGCGTGCCGTCGTCCAGGTCGAGCCGGACGAGCAGGCCGCCGGCCCCCTCGACCAGGACGAGGTCGTGCTCGCCCGACGCGGCCAGGGCGCGGATCCGGCCGGCGTGGTCCGCGACCGTCGGCAGCGGCGCTCCGGCCCGGCGGGCGGCGGTGTCGGGCGCGAGCGCCTCGTCGAGGGCGGCGAGCTCGAGGACGTCGGCGCCGGTGAGCGCGGCGACCGTGTCGACGTCGTGGGGGTCGGGGTCGGCGCCGCCGATCCCGGTCTGGACGGGCTTCACGACCAGGACGCGCTGTCCCTCGGCCTGGGCCCGGGCGGCGAGCGCGGCGGTCGCGATGGTCTTGCCCACGCCGGTGTCGGTGCCGGTCACGACGACGACCCGGGCCGCGGTCACTGGTGCTCCTTGACGAGGGCGGCGAGGGTGGCGACGGCGCGCGCCCAGTCGTCGTCCGGTACGCCGGCGCTGGCGGTGATCCGCAGCCGCGAGATGCCGTCGGGCACCGAGGGCGGCCGGAAGCAGCCGACGCGCAGCCCGGCCTCCAGCGCGGCGGCCTGGGCGGCGACGGCCGCCTGGGGTGAGGACATCGGTACCGACAGGACCGCGCCCGCCGGTGCGGCCACGCCCAGGACGTCGGCGAGCTCGGCGACCCGGCTGCGGACCGTGGCGCCCAGCGCGGGCCGGTCGCGCAGCGTGCGGAGCGCGGCGAGCGCACCGGCGGTGGGCGCGGGGGCCAGGCCGGTGTCGAAGATGAAGGGCCGGGCCCGGTTGACCAGGTGGTCGCGCAGGGCGGGGGAGCCGAGGACCGCGCCGCCCTGGGCGCCGAGCGACTTCGACAGGGTCGCGGTGACGACGACATGGGGGAGGCCGGCGAGCCCGAGGGTGGCCACGAGCCCGGGTCCGTGCACGCCGAGGCCGTGCGCCTCGTCGACCACCAGCAGGGCGTCGTGCTCGGCGCAGAGGTCGGCGAGCTCGACGAGCGGCGCGGCGTCGCCGAGCACCGAGTAGACCGACTCGGCCAGCACGATCGCGCGCTCGCCGTCGGCCGCGGCGGCGCGGAGACCGGCCCGGACCGCGTCCACGTCGCTGTGCGGTACGACGCTCAGCCGCGCCCGCGAGAGCCGCACGGCGTCGACGAGCGAGGCGTGGATGTGCGCGTCCGAGAGCACCCGCGTGGTGCGGTCGGCCAGCGCGGTGACCACGGCGAGGTTGGCGTGGTAGCCGGTCGAGAGCACGAGCGCCGCCGGCTGGCCGAGGTAGTCGGCGAGCTCGCGCTCGAGCTCGTCGTGCACGCCGAGGGTGCCCGTGACCAGCCGCGAGGCGCTGGCGCCGGCCCCCCAGGCCAGCGCAGCGTCCGCGGCGGCCCGGCGTACCCCGGCGTCGCGCGCGAGGCCGAGGTAGTCGTTGCCCGCCAGGTCGATGGTCGGGTCGTCGGCCGCGCGGGCCCGCAGCCGGCGGGTGAGACCGGCGTCCTCGCGGGCCGCGGCCTCGGCCGCCAGCCAGGTCTCCCAGGTGCTCATCCGGCCCGCACCGCCGCGGTGATGCCGGCGACGAGCCGGTCGAGCTCGGCGGGTCCGGTGACGTAGGGCGGCATCGCGTAGACGAGGTCGCGGAACGGCCGCAGCCACACCCCCGCGGCGAGGGCGGCGTCGGTGGCCGCGACGACATCGACCGGGTGGTCGAGCTGGACGACGCCCACGGCGCCGATCGTCCGGACGTCACGCACGCCCGGCGTACCGCGCAGGGGCGCGAGGCCCGTCGCGAGCCCGTCGCCGAGAGCGCCCACCCGGCCGGACCAGTCGCCCCCGAGGAGCAGGTCGATCGAGGCGCTCGCGACCGCGCAGGCCAGCGGGTTGCCCATGAAGGTGGGCCCGTGCATGACCACGCCGGCCTCGCTCGCGGAGATCCCGCGCGCCACCTCGTCGGTGGTGAGCACCGCGGCGAGGGTGAGGTAGCCGCCGGTCAGCGCCTTGCCCAGGCACAGGACGTCGGGCGTGACGAGCTCGCTCACGAAGAGGTGCCCGGTGCGGCCGAAGCCGGTCGCGATCTCGTCGAAGACCAGCAGCAGCCCGTGCTCGTCGGCGATCTCGCGGAAGACCTGCAGGCACGCGGCGGGATAGGGGTGCATGCCGCCCGCGCCCTGGAGCAGTGGCTCGACGATGATCCCGGCCAGCTCGTGCGCGTGCCGGGCCGCGAGGGAGCGCAGTCCGGCGGCCCAGGTAGCAAGTTCCGGCGCCCCCGCGTCGTACGACGGGGGCTGGGGCCCGAAGACCTGGTCGGGGAGCAGTCCCGCCCACATGCTGTGCATGCCGCCGACCGGGTCGGTGACGCTCATGCAGTCGAAGGTGTCGCCGTGGTAGCCGCCGAGGACGGTGAGCATCCGGGTGCGCCCGGGACGGCCGCGGCCGCGCTGGTACTGGAGCACCATCTTCATCGCGACCTCGACGCTCACCGAGCCCGAGTCGGCGAGGAAGACCCGCTCCAGCGGGGCCGGCGTGATCTCGACGAGGCGGCGCCCGAGACCGACGGCCGGCTCGTGGGTCAGCCCGCCGAACATGACGTGGCTGAACCGGCCGGCCTGCTCGGCGAGCGCGGCGTCGAGCGCCGGGTGCCGGTAGCCGTGGATCGCCGACCACCACGACGCCATCCCGTCGACCACCCAGGCGCCGTCGACCTCCAGCTCGCAGCCGCGGGCGCCGGTGACCAGGTGCGCCGGGGTCGGCGCGATCATCGACGTGTAGGGGTGCCAGAGGTGCTCGCGGTCGAAGGCGAGCAGGTCGTGGTCGACGAGCGCGGTCATGTCAGGCGTTCGCCGCGACCTCGGTGCCCGCGCCACGGCGCCGGATGGTCGGGTCGTGCTCGACCCCGTCGGAGGTCGCGGCGAGCGCGTCCTCGGCGCCGAGGATGACGAAGCCGTTGTCGCGGATCATCTCGATGTCGGCCTTGGCCTCCTGGCCCTCGGAGGTGAGGTAGTCGCCGAGGAAGATCGAGTTGGCGACGTGCAGCGCGAGGGCCTGGAGCGAGCGCAGGTGCATCTCGCGGCCACCGGCGATCCGGACCTCCTTGTCGGGGCACACGAAGCGTGCCATCGCGAGGATCTTGAGGCAGCGCGTGGGGGAGAGCTCCCAGGTGTTCTCGAACGGCGTGCCGTCGAAGGGCATGAGGAAGTTGACCGGGATCGAGTCGGACTCGAGGGCCTTGAGCGCGAACAGCGCCTCGACGAGCTGCTCGTCGGTCTCGCCGAGCCCGGCGATCAGGCCCGAGCAGGGGGAGAGCCCGGCGGACTTGGCCTTGCCGATCGTGTCGACCCGGTCGTCGTACGTGTGGGTCTGGACGATCGTGTCGTGGTGCGACTCGGCGGTGTTGATGTTGTGGTTGTAGGCGTCGACCCCGGCCTCCTTGAGGCGCTCGGCCTGGCCGTCCTTGAGCAGGCCGAGACAGGCGCAGACCTCGACCTCGGGGTACTCGTCCTTGAGCGCCTCGGTCATCTCGGCGACCTTCTCGATGTCGCGGTTGGAGGGCCCGCGCCCCGAGGAGACCATGCACACCCGGGTCGCGCCGCCGCGCAGGCCGGCGCCGGCCTGCTGGAGGGTCTCGTCCTTGGAGAGCCAGGAGTACTTGAGGATCGGCGCGTCCGAGCCGAGCGCCTGGGAGCAGTAGTTGCAGTTCTCGGGGCACAGGCCGGACTTGAGGTTGACCAGGTAGTTGACCTTGACCGTGTTGCCGAAGTGCTCGCGGCGCAGCCGGCCGGCGGCGGCGACGAGGCCCACGAGGTCGGCGTCGGGGGCCCGGAGAACGGCGAGGGCGTCGGCCTCGGAGGCGGCTCCGCCGTCGAGGATCCGGCTGGCCAGCTGGTCGAACTGCGCGCTCATGGTGACTCCCTGGTGCGGTGGGCGAGGCTTCCTGAACAGTGTTCAGGTTGCTCAGGATAGCGGCGCGACGCCGCTCTCGCCACCGCCGGCCAGCGCCACGCCCTCGTCCGGGTGCAGCGCGCGCAGCGCCGGATCGGCCGCCAGCGCCCGCCGGGCGCGGTGCAGCCGGACCCGCGCCGTACCGGCTCGTACGCCGAGCGCCACCGCCAGCTCGGCCGGGGTCAGCCGCTCCCACTCGACGAGCAGCAGCACCTCGCGCTCGGCGAGAGCCGCCCGAGCGCCGCGCGGACCGCCTGCCGGCGGGCCTCGCCGGCGTCGGCCGGGGTGGCTCGGGCCGGCTCGCGAGCTCGGCGACGGTGGCCTCCTCGCGCCCCTGCCGGCGGGCCTGGGCGAGGAGGAGGCGCCGGGCGGCGCCGTACAGCCAGGCGCGGCGGAGCATCGGCGCCGGCAGGTCCGCGCGGCGGCGCCACGCGGTCGCGAACACCTCGGCGACCAGGTCCTCGGCGTCGGACGTCGTCCGGCGCCGGACGTAGCCGAAGAGCTCGGCCGCGTTCGCGCGATAGAGCTCCTCGAACTCGGCACTCGTCAGCAGGCGCGCCACGTCAGCGCACCGGGTCGTCGGAGGGGAGGGCCTGCGGGAAGTCGGGCATCAGCTCCGGGCCGAGGCAGTAGGCGTGGGCGGCGAGGGTGGCGCCCAGGGCGTCGACGTCGCCGGCCGCCACGGCGCGGGTGACCTCGCGCAGGTAGTAGTACTGCGTGGGGTCGTCGTGCACCTCGGTCGTCGTCGCGCCCGTCTCCGGGTCGTACACGTCCATCGTCGTCGTGCTCGTGGCCTGGCGCGGGTCGAGGTCGGTGACCGCCGGCCAGGTCCGCGCCGCGACCAGGACCGCCGCCGCCTCGTCACGGAGGGCGGTGTCGCCGTCGTCGATCGCGCGCTTCCAGGTGTTCGACCACGCGCACACCGCGAAGATGGCCGTCCACCCGCGGATCGCGCCGGTGCTGACGGCGGTCGTGCCCGGCGCCGCGCCGCTTCGCCGGGCGTCCTCGACGTGGGCGTCGAGCGCGATCCGCCGCGTCGCAGCGGTCGGGAACCGGATGTCGCGGGTCTCCTCCTCGATGACCTGCCCGAAGTCCGCGCCGGCCGGGTCGAGGTGCTCGCCCGGACCTCCGAGCCGCAGGTCCTCGGCGTCGGCCGCGCTCCGCCCGGTGCGCGCGCCCCAGCCGTCGGCCGCCGCCAACCCGGCCGGTACGGCGCGAGCCGCCGCCGCGACCCCGGCCGCGATCAGCCGGCGCCGGCGTCGCCGCCGCGGGGGCGGGGCGTCGTCCAGGCCGGCGCGGATGACGTTCCAGGTCCGCGTGAGCTCGGCCTCCCCGGGCGCGGTGCTCGCGTCGTCGGGTGCGGCGTCGGCGACGAGCCGGGCGTGCTCGTCGGTCCAGGACAGCGGGTCCATGTGTCCGTCTCCTCCGGTGGTCGGGATCAGCCTCCACCAGGGAGGTGCCGGAGCGTTACGAGACGGGCTCAGTCGTCGCCGAGACCACGCGCGTGCAGGGCGTCGCCGGTGGCCCGGGCGTGCGCGACCACACGGATCACGAGGGGCGTGAGGTAGGCGCGCGGGTTGCGCTCGAGGCCCCGCGCGCGGGCGGCGTCCCGGGTCTCGCCGGCGATGGCGAGGGTGAGCGGGATGCCGCGGATCATCAGGGAGAACGCGAGCGCGACGAGCTCGGGGTTGACCCCGAAGCGGCGCCACGGTCCGAGCCAGCGGGTGATCGCGTCGACCATCCGCTCGACCGAGGTGGTCGTGGTGAAGACCGTCGCCAGCAGCAGCAGCGCGATCAGCGCGCCGACCACGACGAACGCGTGCTCGGCGCCCCGCTGCCAGGTCTGGTACGCCGCCAGGAGGGTCATCGCGACGAGCACCCCGCGCAGCGCCCGGGCCGCGCGGCCCAGGCGGACGCCGGCGACGACGCAGCCGAGGGCCGCGAGCACCAGCAGCCCGATCGTCGTGGGCACCCCGCGGAAGGTCACCGCGACCACGCTCAGCACCAGCAGGCCGAGCAGCTTGGCGCCGACGGGAAGCCGGTGGAAGACGGAGGTCCCCGGCTGGTAGTCGCCGAGCGGGCTGGCGCTCATCGCCCTAGCCGGCCGTCGCCCGGTAGTGCGCGACCACCTCGGCAGGGGCGCCGTCGGCGACGACCGCGCCGTCGTCGACGAGCAGCGCCCGGTCGCAGCGGAGCGCGAGGTCGAGGTCGTGGGTGGCCAGGACGAGCTGCTGGGGGAGCCCCAGGAGCAGGTCGCCGATCATCCGCGCGTTGCGCAGGTCGAGCAGGGTCGTCGGCTCGTCGGCGACGAGCACCGCGGGCTCGGTGGCGAGCACGCCGGCCAGCGCGAGCAGCTGGCGCTGGCCGCCGGACAGCGTGTGCACGCTGCGGTCGGCCAGCTCCTCCAGCCCGTACGACGCCAGCACCGCGCGCGCCGCGGCGGTCCGCTCCTCGCGGCCGCGCACCTGGTGGCGCAGGGACAGGGCGACGTCCTCGACGACCGTGGGCATCACGAGCTGGGCGCTCGGGTCGGTGAAGACGAAGCCGACCCTGCGGCGTACCTCGCGGCCCTTCTTGGCGACGTCGAGCCCGTCGAGGACGACCCGGCCCGTGGTGGGCTCGACCAGTCCGTTGACGAGGCGCGCGAGGGTCGACTTGCCCGACCCGTTGGGGCCGACCAGGGCGATCCGCTGCTCGGTCAGGTCGAGGGTCGTCTCGCGCAGGACGGTGACCTCGGGGGCCGGCCCGCCGGGCGTCGCCGCGCGGACGACGACCCGGTCGAGCTCGATCCGGCTCACGCGGACTGCGCGGCCGGCTCGTCCGTGGTGGTCGCGACGGAGCGACGCGCGGCGAGGTCGGGGAACGCCCGGTGCACGGCCGTCGCGATGAGCGCCATCACGACGTTCTTGGCGATGTCGCCGGGGAAGTAGGCGGCGTCGAAGCTGAACGCCTCCTTGAGGCTGAGGTCCGCGCGCCAGGCCAGGTTGAGCGGCCCGAGGGTGTGCACGATGGCGAAGCTGCTCAGCAGGCCGCAGGTGAACACGAGGGTGAACTGCGTGGCGTTGCGGTGGTTGCGGTAGACCAGGTAGCCGCACAGCGCCGCGGCGAGCGGGAAGGCGACGAGGTAGCCGGCGGTCACCCCGCTGTAGTGCGAGATGCCGGACGCGCCGCCGGAGTAGATCGGCAGCACCAGGCCCGCGACCAGGTAGAGCAGCACGCTCAGGAAGCCGCGCACGGGCCCGAGCACGGCGCCGGTCAGCAGCACGCCGAAGGTCTGCAGCGAGTAGGGGATCCCGATCCCGGTCTTGATGTCGGGAAGGATGGCGCAGACCGCGATGAGCGCGGCGAAACCGGCGATCAGGGCGACGTCGGTGGTGGGAGTACGGCGGGTCATCGGGATCACTCTCGGGGCCGGGCCCGCGCGGTGGTCACGCGGACTGAACGCTGTTCAGGTTAAGGTGGCCTCTCGACAACGGTCAAAGTGGAGGCAGCGTGCGGTACCGCAGGACGGACGTGGTCGAGCGCGCGATCGAGGTGCTCGACGCCCATGGGCTCGACGCGCTGTCGATGCGCCGCCTCGCGACCGACCTGGGCGTCCAGCCGGGAGCGCTGTACCACCACTTCACCAACAAGGACGCCCTGCTCGCCGCGATCGCCGACGAGATCCTGCGCCGCGGCAGCCGGCCCGCCGAGATCGCGGCCTGGGACGCCGAGGTGCAGCTGCTGTGCGTGGGCCTGCGCGACGCGATGCGCCGCCACCGCGACGGCGCCGTGCTCATCGCCCACGTCAACCGGTCCGATGCGGAGGCGCTGGAGCGCCCCCTGCGGGCCGCGCTCGAGCGGGCCGGGGCCGACGACGACCTGGCCCGGGTGGGGGCGCGCACGCTCGTCCGGTTCGTGCTCTCGCACGAGGACGACGACCCGGCGGACTTCAGCCTGGGGCTCGGGCTGGTGCTCGGCGGGCTGCGCACGCGCCTCGACTGAGGACCGTCGTACGTCGCCCTCGTCGTCGGAGCAGACCTGCTCCCACACTCACTCGCTGTGCACAGGGAGAGCGCGGTGCGGGTGCGTCACCCGAGCGCGTGCCGACCCTCAGCAGTCGTCGTTCTTCCAGCCGTTCTCGTTCACCCACGGCTCATCGGTCTGATTGATCTCGGCGACGGAATAGGTGTAGGTCACCCGCGCCATGTCACCACTCACCTTCTCGGCGTAGGACTTGATCGGCAACGGCTCGCCGTAACGGTCCGATGCAGCGGTGATGACCCCGGTCCAGTAGCTCAGCGAGTGCCGATCTCTGCACCGCGCGGACAGAAGGTCATAGCTGGCCGTCGGCTCGCCGGACAGAAACGCGTCTGAGTACGCCTGGACGGCGTTGCGAAGATCATTGCCTGGCTCGCCGCCTCCTGTGGGTGACGGAGTGCTTCGCGCCCCCGAAGGGGGTGTGCTGGCGGCCGGCGTCGAGGCGGCCGCCTTGTCCGGTTCACCGTCCTCGCCACACCCGGACGCGAGTGCAGCGACGGCCACGATCCCGATGGCGGTCCTGGTGAGGTTCAATGCGGGTCTTCCTCTTCGGTGGCGAGGAGCGGCCGTCGCTCGCAGCATGCTTCCGGCAGGACAGCGCTCTCGGTCAGGTGCGCGGCGCGGAGTGCAAGAGCATAGGTATCAGATCTGTGCACCCGGCAGTGGGCTTTCGTTCAGCACAGGCCCGGATGCTGACGCGGAGAGTCCGTTGTGTGGCCGGAAGTAGGCGCGTTTCGGGACCCAAGCGGTTCGTGGAGCGGATGCTCCAGGAGGCCACGTCGGGTGCCCGTCCCGGGCATGTCCCGGCGGCACGAGAGCACGCTTGCAAGCACTGCGGAACGCTTCTGGAGCGCTCGTGGCGCGAGGTGGCGGGGTGCTTCACGGCGACGTGCGCCTCCAGGCAGCGAGCGCCGGCGGAAACAACCGTTCGCCCATCGTGTTGTGTGCCGTCACTTGTGTGCTTGGCTGGCGGTAACACCGAGGAGGCACTGTGGACGACATGGCACCGAAGACCCAGAAGCCGGTGACGGTCGTGCTGTTCGGCGCGACCGGCGACCTCGCGCGGCGCAAGCTCCTGCCCGGGATGCTGCACCTGTTCGAGACCGGGCTGCTGCCGCAGCTGCAGATCATCGGCACCTCCCTCGACGAGCACACGACCGAGTCCTTCGTGCAGTTCGTGCACGAGGCGGTCATGGAGTTCTCCGGGGACGACGGCGACATGGCGGCGTGGCCGGAGTTCTCCCAGCTCCTGCACTGGGCGCCCGGTGCCGAGGGGCCGGCCGGGTTGCGGGCGGCGGTCGAGAAGGCCGAGTCCACCTGGGACGGCGACCGGATCCGCCTGCACTACCTGAGCGTGCCGCCCAAGGCGGCGCTCGCGGTGGTCAAGACGCTCGACGACGCCGACCTCGCGGCCGGCAGCCGGATCATCATGGAGAAGCCGTTCGGTGTCGACCTGGCCTCGGCCCAGCGGCTCAACGCCGAGCTGCACAAGACCTTCGACGAGTCGCAGATCTACCGGATCGACCACTTCCTCGGCAAGGAGGCGGCCCAGAACATCCTCGCCTTCCGGTTCGCCAACGGCCTCTTCGAGCCGATCTGGCACCGCAACAACATCGACCACGTCCAGATCGACGTACCGGAGGAGCTCGGGCTCGAGCAGCGGGCGAACTTCTACGAGTCGACCGGCGCCTACCGCGACATGGTGGTCACCCACCTGTTCCAGGTGCTCGCGTTCACCGCGATGGAGCCGCCGACATCCCTGGACCCGTCGGCCATCAACGACGAGAAGAACAAGGTCTTCCGCTCGCTGCTGCCGATCGACCCGGCCAACGTCGTGCGCGGCCAGTACGAGGGCTACCGCGACATCGAGGGTGTCGCACCCGAGTCCGAGACCGAGACGTTCATCGCGCTCAAGTGCTACATCGACAACTGGCGCTGGGCCGGCGTCCCGTTCTACCTGCGCACCGGCAAGCGCCTGGCGGAGGGGGCGCGGATCATCTCGATCGCGTTCAAGGAGCCCCCGCGCTCGATGTTCCCCCACAACTCCGGTGTGGGCGACCACGGGCCCGACCACCTCACCTTCGACCTGGCCGACAAGGCGAAGATGTCGCTGTCGTTCTACGGCAAGCGCCCCGGTCCCGGGATGAAGCTCGACAAGCTCTCCATGCAGTTCGCGATGACCGACACCACCTGGGCGGGCTCGGTGCTCGAGGCCTACGAGCGCCTGATCTACGACGCCGCGCGCGGCGACCAGACCCTGTTCACCTCCGCGGCCGGCATCGAGCGGCTGTGGGAGGTCTCCGCGCCGCTGCTCGACAACCCGCCGGTGGTCCGGCCCTACCGCCAGGGCAGCTGGGGGCCGAACCAGATCCACCAGCTCATCGCGCCCTACGCGTGGCGGCTGCCGTTCGAGCGTCAGTGGCGCAACCCCAACGCGATGGGTGGCTGAGCCCGTGGGGCGGGCCCGCCGTACGCTCTCGCGCGCGCCCCTGGCCCTCGTCGTGGTCGTGGGCCTGCCCCTGCTCGTCCTGCTGGGGGCCGGGCCGACCCCGCCGGCGCTCGACGCGGCCCGGTTGTCCACCACGGCCGGTGCGCCGGGCGGCCACGAGGTGCTGGCGCTGGGGGACTCGGTGCCGTCCGGGTACGCCTGCGACTGCGCGCCCTTCCCGGTCACCTACGGCGCCCGCCTCGGCGCCCGGACCGGCAGTCAGGTCACGGTCGACAACGAGGCCGTCGACGGCAGCGACACCGCCGACCTGATCGATGAGCTGGGCACCCTGGCGCTGCAGGAGGCGGTGCGCCGCTCCGACATCGTGCTGCTGACGATCGGCGCCAACGACTTCGGCGACCACCTCGACGACGTCGTCGACGGCGCGTGCACCGCCGCCGAGGGCGATTGCGTCGCCGACGAGCTCGCCACCCTGGGCCGGAACCTCGACACCGTGCTCGACACGATCCGGTCCCTGCGCGCGGGCCGGCCCACGACCGTCCTGGTCACCGGCTACTGGAACGTCTTCGAGGACGGCGAGGTCGGCCTGGACGCCTACGGCGCCGCCGGCCTCGACAACGCCCGCACGCTCACCCGCCGGGCGAACGCGGTGATCAGCGACGCGGTGACCGCTGCGGGAGCCCAGTACGTCGACCTGTTCGGGCCGTTCCAGGACGCCGGGCGCGACATCACCTCACTCATCGCGGACGACGGCGACCATCCCGACGCCGCCGGCCACGACGTCATCGCCGGGGCGCTGCTGGCGGCGGGGACGCCGCGCCTGGGCTGAACCCCCGCACGTCCTGGCCCAGCCAGCGCAGCGCGGCCGGCAGCAGCCCGATCCACACCGAGTCGCGGTGCCCGGCGTTCTGCAGGATGACCGCGTGCACGGCGGTCGGCGCACGCACCGCGCGCAGGAACTGCGCGCTGGAGCGATAGCTGAGGTGGTCGGCGTGCGAGGTCTCCAGCCACAGCGCCACCGGCGGCGGCCGGTCGGCGACCGCGCGGACGAGGTCGTAGCGCCGCCCGAGCGGGCTGTCGGCGCGGAACGGGTCGTAGAACGGCCCGAACTCGGGGCGGAAGTAGCCGCCGAGCACGATCCCGGCGCCGTACTGGGCGGGGTGCAGGACGGCGGCCATGGCGGCGTCGAAGCCGCCGGCGGAGTAGCCGATCGTGGCCCAGGCGTCGCGGTCGGCGATCACCCGGAAGTGCTGGCCGAGCCAGGCCGGGACGTCCTGCGTCAGCCAGGTCTCGACCTGCGGCTGCCCGGCCGGCCCGTTGACGCCCTCGGTGTCGACGCCACGCGGGATCTCGACCTCGGGCATCACCAGCAGCGGCGCCCGCAGGTGCTGGGCGCCGGCCTCCTGGTCGATCACCCGGGGGAGGTCGAAGACCTGGATCCAGTTGAGCGGCTCGCTCGGGTAGCCGTGCAGGGCCTCCAGCACGGGGTAGCGCGTGCCGGCCGAGGACGAGGAGTAGCCCGGCGGGAGCTGGACGAGGACGGTGCCGGTCAGGCCGCTCGCGGAGCCGTGCACGACATACGGGGTCAGGCCGTCGGGGCCAGCCGTTGGGTTGGGCGGCGGCTGGGGATCCGGCGCCACGGGGGCGGCCTGGCCGGCAGCGGCGAGGTCGGGCGTCCGGCTCGCCACCCCGCCCCGGTCGAGCGAGGTCTGCGCCTGGTGACCGGTGAGCGCGCCGTGGAGGTCGGCCCAGCTCGCGAAGAACAGGTACGTCGCGTTGAGCTGGGTCGCCGCCGTCAGCAGCACCATCACGTTGACGATGAGCAGGGCCGTCGCGCGCCCCGCGACGTGCCAGGGCGTGCGCCGGGTCAGGCGGGGCCACAGCACGACCACGGCGACGAAGGCCGCGACGGTCAGCGCGATGACCCCGTCGAGGAAGACCGGTCCGGTGAGTGACATGGCGTCCCCCTGGATGACGTCGGGAGCGACTGCTGCTCCCAGCAAAGCGCGCCAACCTGAGGGCCGCCTGATCGTGGCTAGCGGACGATCGCGTCGCTGTAGCCCGCCGGCCCGCCCAGCAGCGCCCGGCGCGACACCGGCGTGCGGCCGTCGACGTCGGTGACGCCCAGCGCGACCGCGAGCTCGGCACCGATCAGCGCCTGGCCCGACCGCTCCCGCTTGAGCGCCGGGTCGGCGTCGAGTGCCGCGATCGCCCGGCCGGTGAGCTCGGGGTGCTCCATGATCGGCAGCGAGTCGCGGTAGAGGTCCGGATCGCCGTCGACGACGCGCATCGTGCGCTCGGTGCGCAGCAGGCCCGGCCACAGCGCGACGACGCTGACGCCGGTCCCGGCGAGGTCGACGCCCATGTCGTGGGTCATCTTGTCCACGCCCGCCTTGACCGCGCCGTACGCCGGCCCGTGCAGGTAGCAGGTCGCACCGAAGCCGGAGATGTTGACGACCAGTGGCGCGCGCTCGGCCGACGCGAGCAGCAGGGGAGCGGCGTGCCAGGTCGTCGTGTACGTCGAGCGCAGCCCGACGTCGAACATCATCACCGCGTCGAGCGGCTTCTCCCAGAACCCGCCGCCCGCGGTCACCTCGTCGGGCACCGCGAACGCGTTGTTGACCAGGACGTCGAGCACGCCGTGCTCCGCGCGGACCTGGGCGACGAGCGCCGCGACGGCGTCGTCGTCGCGGTGGTCGCAGGCGATGGCGATGCCGGTCCCGCCGCGCTCGGTGACGGCACGGGCGGTCTCGCCGACGGTGCCGCCGAGGTCGTGCGCGGCGGGGTCGACGGTGCGGCCGGTGACGTAGACGACGTACCCGGCCTCGCCGAGGGCGAGCGCGATGCCCTTGCCGAGCCCGCGGCTCGCTCCGGTGACGACGGCGACGCGGTGGTCCTTCGGGTGCGGCACGGCTCAGTTCCCCCTAGATGACGCCGGATCGGCGCAGCGAGGCTACCCGGTCGCCGCCGTACCCGAGCTCGGCGAGCACCTCCTCGGTGTCCGCACCGACCTCGGGCGCCCGCCGGGGTGGACGACGCTGCTCGCCGATGACGTTGACCGGGGTGGGCAGCAGGTCGGCGCCGTGCTCGGCGGCCGGCCACCAGGGCATCCGGTGCGCGAACTGGGGGTCACGGCCGATCCCGGAGGCGTCGTTGACCGGCGCGATGGGGCAGTCGATGGCGAGGCCGAGCTCGACCCAGGCGGCGGTGGTGCGGGTGGCGAACAGGTCCTGCAGCTCGGCGCGCAGGTCCCGGTCGCCGGTGGCGTGGTCGCCGTACTGCCGGCCCTCGCGGCCCGCGAAGAGGTCCATCCGGTCGCAGGCGAGGCAGAAGTTGCGCCAGAACTCCTGCTCGGAGGCCTGGAAGAGCACGTGCCCGTCGGCCGACCGGTAGTACTGGTAGCGCACGGCCTCCTCCATCCCGCCCGGTCCGGGGCGGCGCCGGGCGCCGCCGTCGGCCGGGTTGCCGGTCACCTCGGGCTCGGGGCGCTCGTACGCCCGGTGGCCCTCGATCGGCAGCCAGTTGCTGAACGCCGCGGCGTCGCTCTGGGAGATGTCGA
This sequence comes from Pimelobacter simplex, assembly GCF_024662235.1. Lineage (GTDB taxonomy): Bacteria > Actinomycetota > Actinomycetes > Propionibacteriales > Nocardioidaceae > Nocardioides. The sequence goes on along the minus strand of NZ_CP096276.1, from coordinate 3,224,494 downwards.
GATGGCACCCCACCCCGGTACGACGTGCCCGCAGCACCGCGGACACCGCCGCGAGCGCGCCCCACAGCGGCCCGACCTTGGTGCCGGTGCCCGTGTGCTCGGGGATGTAGGTGAACCCCTGCTCGTCGACCGCGGGCGCGGCCAGCCCGGCCCAGGCGTCGAAGCCGACGCCGTGCGAGGGCAGGTCGCGGTAGGGGCCGTCGATGCCGAAGCCCGACAGCGAGCACAGCACGATCGCGGGGTTGACCTCGCGGAGCCGGTCGTAGCCGAGGCCGCGGCGCTCCAGCGCTCCGGGCCGCATGCCCTCGACGACGACGTCGGCGCCCTCGACCAGGTCGAGGAACACCTCGGGACCGCCCGGGGCGCGGAGATCGAGCCGGATCGAGCGCTTGCCCCGGTTGACGTGCCAGTGCAGCAGCGAGTGGCCCTCGACGATCGGCCAGCCGAGCCGGCGGATGTAGTCGCCGCCCGGGGGCTCGACCTTGATCACGTCGGCGCCGAGGTCGCCCAGGGTCATGGCCAGCGCGCCGGGCTCCAGCAGGGTGCACTCGACGACGCGGATGCCGTCGAGCAGGGAGGTGGGGGTCACGGGGATCCTCTCGGGTTCAGGGCTGCCGGCCGGTGCGCAGCGGCGACAAGGGGGCGGCGCACAGGAGCGTGCGCTGGTCGGACAGGACGAGGCCGGCGGTGCGCTCGCGCCACCGGTCGACGGCGGGGCCGTGGTCGAGGAACCGCTCGATCTCGGCCCAGCGTGGCCAGTCCGGGACCGACCACACGACGATCACCTCGCTGTCGGAGACCATCGCGGTGCGATAGGCGCCGGTGAGCCCGAGGCCGGCGCCGAGCGCCGGGTCGAGCCACTCGCCGGCCAGGAGCGCCAGGTACTCGCGGGCCCGGCCCCGGGCCACGGTCACCACCTCGTGCAGGTGGCAGACCGCGGCCGGCAGGTCCGCGCAGAGCCCGTCGATCGTGGGGCTGTAGTCGGCAGGGAGCAGGATCCGGTCGCGCCCGCCGGAGCGGAGCTCGGCGGCCGCGGCCCACCAGCGGGCGAGCGTGGGGTCCTGGAGCGAGTCGTGCGAGAGCTCGTGGGCGAAGTTGGCGGCGAGGCCCTCCCAGTCGTCGAGCTCCCACAGGTTGACCACGCTCGGCCACCGGCCGGTGCTGCCGACCGTCGCCCACACCCCGAAGCAGCGCATCCCGCGCTCGCCGCGCGCCTCGGCGTCCCAGCCCGAGGTCATGTGCTCCAGGTAGTCGGCGCGGCGGGCGCCGATGATGTCGATCTCCTCGTGGATGTAGATCGCGCTCACCAGGCGGCTACTTCGCGAGGTCGGCGTCGATGACCTCGTCCTCGGGGAGCGGGTCGGAGTAGACCAGCACGCCCTTCTGCCGGGCGTACGTCGCCTGGTAGCGGTCGGTGAGCCCGGCCGGGTAGGCCAGGTCGGGCGGGAAGACGAGCTCGGGCAGCTTGTCGAGCTGGTCCTCGGAGATCTCCAGCTGCTTGACCAGCGCCGCCCGGACGTCGGCGTCGTCGTGGTACGCGCCCTGGAGGTGGTCGGCGACGGCGCTGCGCATGCCTGCGAGGAGGCGCTTGCCCTTGTCGCGGTCCTTCTCCAGCAGGTTGGGGCCGAAGAGCACCGCACCCATGGTGATGTCGTCGGGCTGGCCGAACGCGAAGGCGAGGTCGTCGGACTTCTCCGCCTCGAGCCAGACCGGGTCGGAGAGCCATCCAGCCTTGACCGCACCGCTCTCCAGGGCGACGAGGATGTCGGTGGCGCCCATGGTCTGGAACTTCACGTCCCCGGCGGAGACGCCGCTGCGCTCCAGCTCCTCCTCCAGCACCATCGAGACCGGAGCACCGGTGCCGACGGCGGTCGCGACCGTCTCGCCGCGCAGCTTCGCGGGGTCGAAGGTGCCGTTCGGCGCGAGGTCCTTGTTGACCCACAGCCCGGAGCGGCTGTTCGGGGGCGGGAACATGCCCGGCGCCACGATCTTGATGGGGGAACCGCCGGAGACGGCGTTGAAGAACGCCGCGCTCGGCGCGCTGAAGACGGCGTCCACCTCGCCCGTGGCGAGCAGCACCATCGCGTCGCTGGGCGCGGCGGTGACGATCTCGACGTCGAGGTCCTGGTCGGCGTAGCTGCCGAGCTCCATGCCGACCAGCAGCGGCGCGAACGCCTCCAGCTTGGCGGAGATGGCGACCTTGACGGTGTTCTTGTCGGCGGCGTCGTCGGACGAGCCGCATCCGGCGAGCAGGGCGCCGGCGAGCAGCCCGGCGAGGGGCAGGGCGAGTTTTCGTTTCAACACTTCGGTTCCTTTGCGGGGGTGAGGGAGGAGGGGCGTCACCGGCGGTTCGCCGGTTGCGCCCACGGCAGGAGCCGCCGTCCGAGCGCGGTGACCAAGGTCGTGCAGAGCAGGCCGAGAAGGGCGATGACGCAGATGCCGACGTACATGGGGCGGGCCTGGAAGAGCGACCAGCTGTGCCAGATCCGGAAGCCGACGCCGCTGCTGCCCTGGACGAACTCGGCGCCGACGATCACCAGGATGGCGACGCCGACCGAGAGCCGGAGCGCGACGAAGAGCTGCGGCAGGAAGGCCGGCCACAGCACGTGGCGGAACATGTCCCACCGGCTCGCGCCGAAGGCGCGCGCCGCCTCGCGGTAGCCCTCGGGGATGGCGGTCACGCCGGCCATGCAGGTGATCCAGGTCGGGAAGAACACCGAGAGCGCGACGAGCAGGACGAGCGGCGTCTCGCCGAGGCCGAAGATCAGCAGGAGCAGGGGGAGCAGCGCGAGCTTCGGCACCGTGTAGAGCGCCGAGAGGAACGGGTCGAACGCCGCGCGGGCAAGACCGGAGAGGCCGAGCGCGAGACCGGCCGCGGCGCCGGCGGCCGAGCCGGCGACGAAGCCGACGACCACGCGGCGCAGGGTCGCGCCCAGGTCGTCGAGCAGCACGCCGCTGCGGATCATGTCGCCCGCGGTGGAGACGATCATCGTGGGCGCGGGGAAGAAGCGGACCGGGATGGCGCCCGTGCGGGCGGCGACCTCCCAGGCGACGAGCACCACCAGCGGGGTGAGGACGGCGAGCGCGCGCTCGAGGCGCCGGCGCCGCCGGGCGGTGCGGACCGGGTCGATCTCGGCGGCGGTGGGCCGGACCACCACGGTGGCGCTCACGACGCGCTCCCGCCGGCGAAGGTGCGGGAGACCTCGTCGCGCAGCAGCGTCCAGAGCTGCTGCTCCAGGGCGGCGAACGCGGGCTCGCCGCGGGTCTCGGCGGAGCGGGGCCGGGGGAGCGGCACCGGGAGGTCGGCGAGGATCCGTCCCGGTCGGGCCGACATGACGACGACGCGGTCGCCGAGCAGGATGGCCTCCTCGAGACTGTGCGTCACGAACACGACCGTGCGCCGGTCGGCCTGCCACAGCGCCAGGAGCTCCTCCTGGAGCACCGTGCGCAGCTGGGCGTCGAGGGCCGCGAACGGCTCGTCGAGCAGCAGCACCTCCGGCTCGACGGCGAGCGCCCGGGCGATCGAGACGCGCTGACGCATGCCGCCCGAGAGCGTCGCAGGGTAGGCGTCGGCGAAGTCGGCCAGGCCCAGCCGGGAGAGCCAGGTGTCGACGGTCCGGGTGGCCTCGGCGCGCGGTACGCCGGCCACGTCGAGCCCGAACCGGACGTTGGCCCGCACCGACTTCCACGGGAAGATCCCGTAGTCCTGGAACACCATCGCGGTCGGCGTCCGCCCGCTGCCCTCGTGGTGGACGAGGACCTCGCCCTCGCTGGGGCGGTGCAGCCCGGCCATCATCCGCAGCAGGGTCGACTTGCCGCACCCGGACGGGCCGACCAGGCAGACGAACTCGCCCTGGCGCACGGTCAGGTCGACGCCGTCGAGGGCGACCACGGCGTCCCGGGTGCCGTACCTCTTGCCGACACCGCGGACCTCGATCGCGGCGGCGCCCGCGGCGGCGGGATCGGTGGTGGGGGACAAGGTGGCTCCTGGGGTGCTCATGCGACGGCTCCGGCGTTCTCGTGCGAGTCGGGGATCGAGGCGAGCGCGTCGACGGCGACGACGCGATCGGGCAGGACGATGAGGGGGTTGATGTCGAGCTCGGTCACGACGCCGTCCGCGGCCAGCCGCTGGACCGCCATGACGACGTCGACGAGCGGCTCCAGGTCGGCCGGGGGTGCCCCGCGGAAGCCCTTGAGGAGGGCCGATCCGGTGAGCTCGTCGACCATCCGGTGCACCTCGGCCCGGTCGAAGGGCGGCACCCGGAAGGAGACGTCGCGGTAGAGCTCGACCGCGACACCGCCGACGCCGAGCATCACGGTCGGCCCGAACACCGGGTCGGGTGCGATGCCGACGACCATCTCGACGCCGCCGTCGACCTGCTCGCTGACCAGGACGCCGGCGAGCCCGTCGGGGTGCTCGCCCGCGGGCAGGCCGGCGACGATCCGCTCGAAGTCGGCGACGACGGCGCGCCCCGCGGCGGCGTCGGTGATCCCGAGCCGGACCAGCCCGAGGTCGGACTTGTGCCCGAGCCCGTCGACGACGGCCTTGAGCACGACCGCGCCGTCGTGCCGATCGATCGCCCGGGCGACCTCGGCGGCGTCGGCGCACAGCACGTCGCGCGAGACCGGGACGCCGTGCTCGGCGAGCAGGCTCTTCGCGTCGAGCTCGGTGAGCTGGCGCCCGGCGCCCGCCGGGGTCGGGGGCGGGTCCGGGATCGCGGGGATCTCGTGCGCCCGCTCGCGCAGCTCGAGGTGGTCGGCCAGGGCGCGGATCGCGGCGACGCAATTGCCGAACGTGCGGAACACGGGGAGCCGGGAGCCGAGCAGCACCCGGCGGTAGGCGTCCTCGGTCCCCGAGGGCGAGCCCCAGATCACGCAGATCGGCTTGTCCGTGGTCTCCGCGACCGCGACCAGGTCGGCCACGAGCGTGTCGCTCATCGGCGGGAAGGCGCCCGTGATCGGGACGACCAGGATGCCAACGGCCGGATCGGCCAGGATCGTCTCCAGGATGCGCCGGCCGCGCCAGTCGCCCACGGGGTGGCCGCCGTTGTCGACGGGATTGCTCACCCGCAGGTAGTCGGGGATCCACTGGCGCAGCGTCGTGACGGTCTCCGGGCTCAGCTCGGGCAGGTCGATCCCCGCGGCGCCGAGCAGGTCGGCCATGTGCGCGCTGGTCCCGCCGCTGATCGCGTAGACGCAGACGCCCGCGTGCGGGGGAGTGCCGGCCCGGGCGAAGAGGGCGGCGGTGTCGAGCAGCTCGTCGAGGCCGTCGACGCGGGCGATGCCGTACTGGCGCATCACCGCCGACGCGACGTCGTCCGCGCCGGCCAGGTGGCCGGTGTGCGACAGCGCCCAGGACCGGCCCAGCTCGGTCCGGCCGACCTTGACCGCGACCAGGGGGACCCCGCGGCGGGCGGCGGCGCGCGCGGCCCGGCGGAACGCCGTACCGTCGGCGAAGCCCTCGAGGTAGAGCGCGATCGCGCCGGTCTCCTCTTCGTGCGCGAAGTAGTCGACGAAGTGCGCGGCGTTGAGGTCGGCCTCGTTGCCGGTGGGTGCCCAGTGGCTGAACCGGATGCCCAGCTCCTGGCCCTGGAAGACGGGCCGGCCCTGGTGGCCGCTCTGCGTGATGAGCGCGATCGGCCGTCCGGGCAGGTCGGTGCGGAACTCCTCGAAGAGGTTCATGTTGGTGTTCGGGCCGAGCGCGCGGACCCCGGCCGCGCGCAGCGAGCGGACCAGCGCGGCCTGGCGCTGCGCGCCCTCGGGGCCGGTCTCGGCGTAGCCGGCGGCGAAGAGCACGACGAAGCCGACGCCCTTGGCCGCGATGCCCGGGAGCACCGAGTCGACGTCCCCGATGAGCACGATCGCCACGTCCACCCGGCCGGGCACGTCCTCGATCGAGCGGTACGCCGGCAGCCCGTCGATGACCGCCCGGCGCGGGTGCACGGGCACGGCCTCGGCACCGACCCGCGCGGCCCAGGCCGCGACCCGGCGCCAGTTGAGCGTCGTCGGCCGGCCCTCGGCGTCCGAGGCCCCGATCACCGCCACCCGTTCGGGTCGGAACAGGGCGTCGAGGTCGACGCTCGCGCGGTCGATGTGGTCCATCCAACACTCCTTCAGCGAAGCAAATGCTTGGTTCGGGGGGCAGTGTCAGGTTTTACTAACGATCGTTAGTCTGTCAAGCCCCAGGACCTAGGATGCGGAGTCCGATGAACGACGACACGACACGACAGCGCGGCCGCCCGCGCGGCAAGCCGGCCATCACCGCGGCCGACCGGATCCTCGACGCCGCGGCGGAGTCCTTCGCGCTCCACGGCAGCCGCGGGGCCTCGATGCGCACGATCGCCGACGCCGCGGGGATGCGCGCGCCCTCGATCTACAACCACTTCGCCAGCAAGGACGAGCTGCTCATCGCGGTCGGCAAGCGCTACTTCGCCGCGCTGGTCCCCGAGCTCCAAGCGGCCTCACGGCTGCCCGGGACCGGCGTCGACCGGCTCGAGAACCTCATCCGGGCCGCGACCGCGGTCAGCACGGCGCACCCGTTCGACCACCTCACGATGGTGCGCGAGCTCATGCAGGTGCGCCGCGAGCCGGGAGCCGAGTCGCTGGTCACCGACGGTCAGCGCTGCATCGCCATCTGGCACATGGTCATCCGGCGGGGGCAGGCCGACGGGTCGCTGCGCCCGGACATCTCGCCGGCCGGCATGACCTGGCTCATCTTCACCGCGATCACTGGGCTCACCGACCCGGCCCGGCGCGCCGACATCCTGGGCGACCCGGCGACGCGCAACGTCGACACCCTGTGCGCCGTCCTCATCGACGGCGCCCGGCCGGTCAGTCGATGACGCCCGCCTCACGCGCCAGCCGCACCGCGTGCACCCGGTTGGTCGCGTGGAGCTTGCGCATGGCGTTCTTGAGGTAGGACTTCACGGTGCTCTCGACGAGCCCGAGCGAGACCGCGACCTCGCGGTTGCTCTGGCCGAGCGCGACCTGGGTGAGGACGTCGATCTCGCGGGCGGCGAGACCGGTCGGCACCCCGCGTCCGGTACGACGCGCGGCCGGTGCCGCCGGGGCACGGCCGTGCTCGACCCGGCTGCGCACCTCCTCGAGGCGGGCGCGCAGGGCGTCGTCCTCGACGAGCGCGGCGAGGTCGGCGAGCTCGTCGGAGATGTCGCGCAGGTCGGCGCGGGTGAGCTGGACGTCGGACGGCGGCGCGGGCGTGGCCGGACGCAGGTGGCGCAGCTGACCCAGACGGCGGCGGACCTCGTCGTCGACGGCGATCTCGCGTTCGAGGCGGCGCACGTGGGGGAGGAAGGCGTCGTACCAGACGTCGCCGAGCACGACCTGGGCCCGGTGGCCGAGGTAGACGATCATCCGGGGCACCCGGTCGACCACGATGGGCAGTGCGGTGACGGTCTCGAGCTGCTCGGCGCGGACCGGGCCGTCGTACTGGTGGGTGATGCCGCGGGCGTCGTAGTAGTTGGTCACCGAGACCGGGCGGCCCATGAGCAGCGCCTTGCCGCCCAGGCCGTAGCCCGAGCGCACCCGCAGGCCCTGGAGGGCACGGGTCTGGGCGCTGTGCAGCCCGGTGATGTCGAGGGCGCCACCGCTGTCGACGACAGGGCCGCCGAAGGCCATGTCGCTGTGCCCCGTCGCGCGGAACGCGGCGAGCGAGCGCAGCAGGCGCGCGCCCTCGGTCGGCGGCTCCTGGACGAGCTCGGGGGACATGGCCAGGGACATGGCTCCCACGGTAGGTGACTGCTGTCACAGGCGGCAACGGGAGCACCCTCCTTGGGGGGTAGCACCCCCTTCGAGGGGTTCGGCGGCGTTGTGGCCCGGCTCACACTCCCGCCGACCGAAGCGAACCCTGAGGAGTGGTTTCCATGTCCCGACCGACCCCGATGCGTCGTGTCGCCTTCGCCAGCTGTGCGGGCACGACGATCGAGTTCTACGACTTCTTCATCTACGGAACCGCCGCGGCGTTGGTGTTCCCGACGGTGTTCTTCCCGGCGCTGGGCGACTCGGCCGCCAGCGTGGCGTCGTTCGCGACCTTCGCGGTCGCGTTCATCGCCCGGCCGCTGGGCGCGATCGGGTTCGGCCACTTCGGTGACCGGCTCGGGCGAAAGAAGACCTTGATCAGCACGCTGCTGCTCATGGGCGCCGCGACCGTCGCGATCGGCCTGCTGCCCGGTGCGGCGACGATCGGTGTGGCCGCGCCGATCCTCCTGGTGGCGCTGCGCTTCCTGCAGGGCCTGGCCGTCGGTGGCGAGTGGGCGGGCGCGACGCTGCTGGCCGCGGAGTACGCGCCGGCGCACAAGCGCGGCCTCTACGGCGCGTTCCCGCAGATGGGCCCGGCGCTGGCGTTCGCCCTGTCCAGCGGGACCTTCCTCGTCGTCAACCGGGTCGTCGGCGACACCAGCCCGGCTTTCCTGGACTGGGGCTGGCGGGTGCCGTTCATCGCCAGCGCGCTGCTCGTCGCGGTCGGTCTCTACGTGCGGCTCAAGGTCGAGGAGACGCCGATGTTCCAGGAGAACGCCCGCACCCGGGCGTCCACCCAGGGCCCGCTCGCGTCGGCGCTGCGCCACCAGTGGAAGGAGATCCTCCTCGGCGGCGGGTCGTTGGCGATGCTGTTCGCGTTCTTCTACGTCGGCACCGCGTTCCTCACGTCGTACGGCACCACCGCGATCGGGCTGTCCCGGGCGACCGTGCTCACGATCGGCGTCGCCGCGGCGTTCGTCTTCGGCACCATCACGCTGCTGTCGGCGGTCTACAGCGACCGGATCGGCCGCCGCAAGGTCGTGCTGTTCTCGTGCCTGCTCGCGATCCCGTGGGGCTTCGCGCTGTTCCCGATCCTCGACCGCGGCACCGGTACGGCGTTCGCGCTCGGCCTGTTCGGCACGCTCGCGATCTTCGCGATGTCGTACGGTCCGGCGGGCGCGATGCTGCCGGAGATGTTCCGCACGGAGTACCGCTACACGGGCGCCGGCATGGCGTACAACCTGGCCGGCGTGATCGGTGGCGGCACGGCGCCGTACCTCGCCTCCGACTTCGCGGAGGCGGGCAACACGGCGGCGATCGGGTGGATGCTCGCGGTCTTCGCCCTCGGCAGCGTGGTGTGCGTGCTGCTCATGCCGGAGACCCGGCACCGGGCGATGACCAGCGAGGCTCAGGAGGCTGAGGCGGCCACCCTCGCGCCGGTGAACGTGTAGTCGTCCAGCGGGAAGCGGGTGGCCTCGCGGGCCGCGCTCAACGTCGACGTCGGGCGCAGCAGCACCGCCTCGCCGTGCTGGTTGAAGTAGTAGCTCCGCGCGGTGGCGCAGCTGCCCGCGTTGAACACGGAGTTGCCGAGGAGGCCGGTCATCCGGTCCAGGAACTGGTCGTTGGCCTCCTCGGTGACCTCCACGACGTCGGCCCCGCGCTGGCGCATCGCGCCGAGCACCCGGCCCAGGTGGGCCATCTGGGTCTCGATCGTCGTGAAGTACGACAGGCCCGAGTAGGAGTAGGGGCTGTTGAGCGAGAAGAAGTTGGGGAACTTCGGGACCGTGATGCCCTCGTAGGCGCAGAACCGGTTGTCCCGCCACCACTTGCCCAGGTCGCGGTCCTCGCGGCCGACGATCTGCACGGCCGGGAAGTTCACGTCCCACAGGTTGAAGCCGGTGGCGAGGACGAGCACGTCGAGGTCGACGCGGTTGCCGTCGGTGGTGACGATGCCGTGGGCGTCGACGTGGTCGATCGAGGTCGTCTCCAGGTCGACGTGCGGCTTGGTGAACGTCGGGTAGTAGGTGTTGGAGAACGTCGGCCGCTTGCAGCCGAAGTCGTAGTCCGGCGTGAGCTTGGCCCGCAGCACCGGGTCCTTGACCTGGCGCTTGAGGTGGGCCGCGCACGCGCGCTTGCCGGCGGCGTTGGCCCACGGCAGGTCGCGGAAGTGCAGGACGCCGGCGACCATCATCACCTCGAGGATCGAGGTGCCGACCAGCCGCGTCGCCTTCTGGGTGAGCGGGACCTTGGCGAACGCGGTGCGCACGACGCCCGGCACCGGGCCGTCCATCTTGGGCGAGACGTAGATCGGCGTGCGCTGGTAGACGGTGAGGTGGTCGGCGACCTTGGCCAGCTCGGGGATGAGCTGGACGGCGGTCGCGCCGGTGCCGATGATGCCGACCCGCTTGCCCGCGAGCTCGATGTCGTCGTCCCAGCGCGTGGTGTGCACGACGGTGCCGGCGAAGTCCTCGATGCCCGCGATGTCGGGCAGCTTGGGCTGGGAGAGGAAGCCGGTCGCGGTGAGCAGGAAGCGCCCGCGGACCACCTCGCCGCCGGCGAGCGTCACCTCCCACGCGGTGGCGTCCTCGTCCCAGCGCGCGCCCTCGACCACGGCGCCGAAGCGCATGTGGCGGCGCAGGCCGTACTTGTCGGCGACGTGGCCGGCGTACTTCTTGAGCTCGGGGCCGGGGGCGAACAGCCGCGACCAGTGGGGGTTCGGCTCGAAGGAGTAGGAGTACGTCGAGCTCGGGATGTCGACGGCGAGGCCGGGATAGCGGTTGACGTGCCAGGTGCCGCCGAGGTCGTCCTCGCGCTCGAGGATGACCAGGTCGTCGTAGCCCTGGCGGTGCAGCTCGATCGCGGCACCCATGCCGCCGAAGCCGGCGCCGACGATCACGGCGTCATGGATGGTGCTCATCGGGAGTTCCTCTCGGTGGCGGCGTCGGCCAGACGCTCGGTGTTCGACGCCCGCTCGGCGGTGTCGGCGTGGAGGGCGCGGTCGTCGCGCATCAGGCGCCGGAACCGGTCGAGGACCGGCACGGGCACCAGGTGGGAGCCGGCGGCGAGCGCGCCGACGTACCCGGGGACCGCGATCTCGGCGTCGCGGCTGCGGACCGAGCCGACGACGGCATCGGCGATCCGCTGGGGGGAGACCTTGGGGATCGGCTTCATGTCGAGGCCTGAGGCGAGGTCGGTGTCGACCGCGGACGGCAGTACTGCGGTGAGGGTGACGCCGTGGGGCGCCATCTCCAGGCGGGTCGCGGCGGTGAGCCCGACGACCGCGAACTTGCTGGCGTTGTAGACCGCGAGTCCCGGGATGGGGAACTTGCCGGCCAGCGAGGCGACGTTGACGACGTGGCCGCGGCGGCGCTCGACCATGCCGGGCAGGACCCGGCGCATGCCGTGCAGGACGCCGTGGACGTTGACCTCCATCATCAGCCGGTCGAGTGCGGGATCCATGTCGAGGAAGGCGCCGTTGGGCATGATCCCGGCGTTGTTGACCAGGACGTCGACCGGGCCGTGCTCGGCCTCCGCGGCGTCGACGAACGCGTCGTACGACGCCCGGTCGGCGACGTCGAGCAGGTGCGCCGACGCTCCGGTCGCGGCCGCGGTGGCCCGTGCCGTGTCCAGGTCGAGGTCGCCGAACGAGACCTTCGCCCCGCGGGCCAGGAACGCCTCGACGGTGGCCCGGCCGATGCCGCGGGCACCGCCCGTGAGCGCGACGTGCGCTCCGGCCAGGTCGATGGGGGTGGGACGGGTCATCGGCGGGCCTCCTGGCGGGCGACGAGGGAGGGAGCGGTGCGGGCGGCGACCTCGCGGACCCGCTCGACGCGCGAGCGGTCCATGAAGTTCGCGCCCATGGCGGACAGGTCGGTGGGGCTCGGCTCGATCCGGTGGACGCGCGCGCCCGCGGCTCGCAGCTGGGCGACCTCGCTGTCGACGCGTCGCGTCATCGGGTGCCGGAGCAGCCGTTCGGCCCGCTCCGCCCCGCGGGCGCGGGCGCCGCCGTGGCTGGACATCGGGGCGACCACGACGACCTCGTCGATCCGGCCGTCGGCGACGTGGGGGAGCAGGAGGTCGGCCGAGGTGGGCGACACGGCACCGCCGTCGACGTAGCGGCGAGCGCCGATCGCGACGGGCGGGAACCAGCCGGGGATCGCCCACGAGGCCGCGATCGCGTGGCCCAGGGAGGTCGCGGGGGCGTCGGCGCGGCCGAGCGGCACGCGGGCGCCGGTGCGGGTGTCCGCGGCGACCAGCCAGGTGGCGGGGTGCGCGACCCAGCCGGTGTCGGGGTCGGCGAGCGCGGTGCCCAGGTCGACGAGCCACTGCGCGTCCCCGCCCCCGCGGGGGAGCAGCCCGGCCAGCCCGGACAGCACGTCGCCGCGGCCGCGCAGCGCGGCCCGGGTCAGCCCGAGCGCGGGCAGCGTGGGCCGGGGCAGGCCCGGCAGCCGGCCCGGCGCGCCGGGGCAGGACAGGTGCGCCGCGACGCGGGCGTCGCTGCGGTCCTCGATCGCGCCCGCGGGCACGCCGGCGCCGAGGAGGGCGACGAGCTCGGCCCCGGCCGACGTACCGATGAGGACGTCGGCGGTCCGGGTGTCCCAGCCCTGCCGGTCGAGCTCGGCGAGCACGGCGGCGGTCCAGGCGAAGCCCAGCGTGCCGCCGCAGCCGATGACGAGTGCGCGCCCCATGTGGCCCCCTGCGGGTCGTGTCGAGCAAAGCGGAATGGCGTGTCAGTTACGGAACGTATCGTCAGTTTCGGCGATCTGCAATAGGCTCCGGTGTCATGACGGCGACCACGGAGGGGCTCACGCGACTGGAGCGGCGCAAGGCCGAGACCCGCCGCGAGATCATCGAGGCCGCGTTCACGTGCTTCGCGGAGCAGGGCTACCACGCCACCGGGATCGCCGACATCGCCGCGCGCCTGGGCATCGGGCACGGCACCTTCTACCGCTACTTCGAGAACAAGCGCGACATCGTCGAGCACGTCATCACCGACCTGATCGACCGGATCGTCGGCGCGCTCGGCGCCGAGAACGCGCCCGACGCCGTCAGCACGCTCGACGAGTACCGCGCCCAGACCGCCCGGATCGGCACCGCCCTGGCCCAGATCTTCAGCGAGGACCCGCGCGTCGCCCAGCTCCTGCTCTCCGCCGCGGGCATCGACGACGCGATGCGCGAGCGGATGCTCGACCTGTTCGCGATGACCACGCCGCTCACCGCGGCGTACCTGGAGCACGGGGTGCGGCTCGGCTACCTGCGCGCCGACCTCGACGTCGAGCCGACCGCGCAGTCGATCAACGGCATGATCCTGGGCTCGGTCCTCGTCGGCATGCGCGATCCCGCGCCCGCGCAGCAGGAGCGGCTGAGCGCCGCCATCCGTGCGGTGATGTACGACGGGATCGCGGCGCGCTAGCGGCGGGGGTCGCCTGGGCGCCTGGTCGGCGGCGGGCGCGGGTAACACGCCGTCCACCGCACTACGCGCCGGTTGTCGGCGCGACACGCCGTGGAATCGGGGCGTTCGGCAACGACAACCGCCGGGTAGCAACGCGGACAGCGTGTTACAGCACCGCTGCCCGGGCCGGGCAGGGGCCGGTGCTCGGGAGCTAGTCGCCGACGATCGGGTGGTTGGCCGCCGGACCGGTCGGGACCAGCCGGGCGCCCTCGGGGCCGTAGGCGTCGGCCGGCTCGGGGAACACGAAGAGCGCGCCCAGGTAGAGGATCGCGGCGAGGCCGAGGCTGATCGGGATGCTCAGGTCGACGCCGTTGGCGTGGTCGCCGAGCCAGCCGACGAACTGGCCGGGCAGGTTGACGAACAGCAGGCCGACGCCGGCCGCGATGAGCCAGGCGCCCATCGCGCGCCAGTTCCAGCCGTGCGCGAACCAGTAGCGGCCACCGTGCTGGCGGCGGTTGAAGACCTGGAGTGAGTCGGAGTCGTACCAGCCGCGGCGCACGAACCAGCCGATCATCATCACGACCATCCACGGCGCGGTGCACACGACGATGAGGACGGCGAAGGTGCTGATGCTGGTGACCACGTCGATCGCGAACCGGCCGACGAAGATGAAGGCGATGGCGAACGCGCCGATGAAGGCGGTCGCCTGGACCCGGCTGAACGCCGGGAAGACGCTGGAGAAGTCGAGGCCGGTGCCGTAGAGCGCCGTCGTGCCGGTGGAGAGACCGCCGATGACGGCGATCGCGCAGACCGGGAGCATGAACCAGCCGGGGGAGACGGCGAGCAGGCCGCCGGAGTAGTTGCCGGCCGCGAACAGGTCGGGCTGCGCGGTGGCGACGATCGTCGCGGTGGTCAGGCCGAAGGTGAACGGTACGAGCGTGGCGATCTGGGCGCCGAAGGCGGCGAGCATCAGGTGCCGGCGCGGGGTCTCGCGCGGGATGTAGCGCGACCAGTCGCCGAGGAAGGCGCCGAACGAGACCGGGTTGGACATCACGATGAGGACGGCGCCCACGAAGGCCGGCCAGAACAGCGATCCGGTGGCGGTGCCGGCGTACCCGGCGTCGAAGTCGCCGGCGAAGGCGACGATGCCGAGCACGAACAGCAGCGTCGTGGCGACCACGGCGATCTTGTTGACCAGCAGCATGAAGCGGAAGCCGTAGATGCACACGACGAGCACGAGGACGGCGAACAGGCCGTAGCCGACGGCCAGGCTGGCGTCGTTCTGGGGGATCTTGATCGCGCGGTGCGCGGCGCCGATGAGCATGTCGCCCGAGGACCACACCGAGATGGAGAAGAACGCGAGCGCGGTCAGCAGCGACAGGAACGAGCCGACCACCCGGCCGTGCACGCCGAGGTGGGCCGAGGACGAGACCGCGTTGTTGGTGCCGTTGCGGGCACCGAAGAGCGCCATCGGCGCGAGCAGCGCGGCGCCGACGAGCAGGCCGATCACGATCGCGGCGGCGCCCTGCCAGAAGGAGAGGCCGAAGACGATCGGGAAGGTGCCGAGGACGACGGTGGCGAACGTGTTGGCGCCGCCGAAGATGAGCCGGAAGAGGTCGACGGGCGAGGCGGTGCGCTCCTCGTCCGGGATCGGCGCGATGCCGTTGACCTCGATGGTGGTCGCGGCCGGCGGAGCGGCGGCGGCGCGGTCGGTGGTGGTCATCGGAGCCTCACTCGGCGATCGGGGACAGGTGCTCGTGGACGGCGACGAGGCCCGCGCCGGTCGCGGTGAACACGATGGTCTCCCGCTCGGCGTACGACTCCTCGGCGTACGACTCCTCGGCGGCGCCCGCGGCCGGGCGGACCGTCGTGCGGACGGTGTGGGTGAAGATCGCGGTCGAGCCGGCGACCTGGACCTTGCGCTCGGTGCTTGCGCAGGCGAGGACCTGCCAGCCGTCGGCCAGCCACGACGCCCACCGCGCCTCGTACGCCGCGCGGTCGTCGAGCCGGGCCGGCTCGGTGTGGAAGACGAACGTCGCGTCGGGTGCGAAGCACGCGAAGTAGGCGTCGGTGTCGGTCGCGGCGAAGGCCGCGACGAGGTGGTCGGCGGCGGCGAGGACGGCGGCCTCGGTGAGTGCCTGCCGCGGCTCGGTCGGGGCATCGGTCACGTCGTCCTCCTGGTCCTCCGGCGCTGATCGGTCGGCTGACGCTACGGCGGGGTGGCGGTGGTGACAAGCACAACCCGAGGTCCCCATCCGGGCCGGAGTATCGATCTGCCGGTGTGCTGGGCGGATCCGGCGCGATCTGGGATCGTGAGGTGCGCAGCGTTATCGATCGGCCGGTGGCCGTCGCGGAAATATCTTGCTGCGACTTCGTGCAAGGAGGTCTCGTGGACGACGTCGATGCGCGGATCGTCGCGCTCCTGGCCGCCGACGGACGGATGACCCACCGCGAGATCGCCCAGCGCACGGGGCTGTCCCGCTCGGCCGCGGGGGCCCGGCTGACCCGGCTGCTCGCCGACGCCGCGGTCGTCGTCCGCGGCGCGGTCAATCCCGAGCTGCTCGGCCAACGCGAGCTGGGCTACCTCGCGCTCGGGGTGGACGGGCCCGTCCTCCCGGTCGCCCGCGCCGCCGCGGAGCGCACCGATGCCACCCTCGTCTCGATCACCACCGGCGACCGCCCCGTCGTGGTCGAGGTCCGCGAGCCCGATGCGGCGGGCTTCGCGGCGGCGGTCGCCGGGCTGCGCGCGCTGCCGGGCGTCGTCGCGGTCGACACGCTCGTCTACGCCGCGGTGCACCGCGACGTGCTCGGCCCGGTCGGCCCGGTCACCTGCGAGGTGGACGAGGTCGACCTCGACCTGCTGCGGCTGCTGCAGGCCGACGGGCGCGCGTCGTACGTCGCGCTGGCCGAGGCGGTCGGGCTCACCCCGGCCGCGGTGCGCCGGCGGGTCCGGCGACTCGTCGCGTCGTCGGCGGTGCGGATCGGTGGGCTGGCCCGACGGACCCGGTTCGCGGGGCAGGACGTCACCGGCGTCGCGGTACGGGTCGGGGGTGCCCTCGACCCGGTCGTCGCCGCGGTCCTGGAGCTGCCCGACGTCCTCTTCCTGGCGGCCACCTACGGTCGCGCCGACCTGCTGCTCACCCTCGCCGACGGCCGTTCGCAGCCGACCCTCGACGTGCTGGAGCGGATCCGCTCGCTGCCCGGCGTGCGCGACGTAGTGACCTGGCAGCACCTGGCGATCGTCAAGGAGTCCTACGACGCGCTGGCCCTCGTCCCGCAGGGGTGAAGGCGCGCGCCTGGCGTGATGCCTCGATTCGGTGACAAGGGCGCGCAGGATCGCCTAGAGTGGCGGATCCCACATATGAGAACTTGCGTTCGCATATGTGAACATCGTCGATGACTGGAGCCCCCATGCCTGCCGTACCTGCCGATGCCGACTACCTCCCTGAACCGTGCGCCGACCGGTTGCGGACCGGTTTCCGGGTCGCGCCGCTGGGCTTGCCCGCGGCGGCCACCACTTTGAGCTGGTCGCCCAGGGGGGCCGGGGCATTCGACGTCGTCCTGCGCGATGAGTCCGGGGGCGAGGTGTGGAGCGCCCGAACCGGTGGTGCGCGTGCGGTGGTTCCGGACGGGGTGCTCGACAGGCCCGGCGGGCGCTACTCCTGGACCTTGTCGCCGGCCGACGGTCCCGGGCAGGGCAGTCCGGTCACGGCATCCTTCGAGCTCGGTCTCTCGGCGCCCGATTGGAGTGCTGCCTGGATCTCGACCGCGCCCGTGCCCTACCCGCGCGAGACGTTCGACCCGGCTCCCTATCTGCGTGCCGAGTTCGAGGTCGCCCCCGGCTCTCCTCGGGGCCGTCGACGGCTGTTCGCGACCGCGCTCGGCCTCTACCGGGTCTGGCTCAATGGCACCGAGCTCACCGCGGAGCAGGTGCTGCGGCCGGGCTGGACCGACTACCGCACGCGTGTCCACCACCAGACCTTCGACTGCGACGACATCCTGGTCGACGGCACGAACGTCCTCGCCGTGACCCTGGGCAAGGGCTGGTACGCAGGGCGGCTCGGTCTCCTCCCCGAGCCCGGCTACTACGGCAAGCATCCCGCCTTCCTGGCGCAGTTGGAGGAGATCGCGCCCGATGGGAGTCGGCAGGTCCTCTGTGCGACAGGCTCGCCGTGGCGCGGGTCCACGGGTGCGATCCAGGCCTCCGACCTGCTCCGTGGCGAGATCGTCGACTATCGGCAGGAGCCGACCGGTTGGCGGGATCCTGGATTCGACGACGCGGCCTGGCGGGCGGCTGTCGTCGTGCCCCATCGCGTCCCGGTGGTCCCGCAGCCGCACGACTCGATCCGCCGGCTCCGCGAGCATGTGGGCTCGCTGGTCTACACCCACGCGCAAGGCCCGGCCGTCTTCGACTTCGGGCAGAACCTGGTCGGCTGGACCAGGATCCACTCCACCACGCTTCCCGACACCGAGATCGTGGTTCGCCACGGCGAGACGCTCACGGTCGATCGGCTGGTCGCGCGGGAGACGCTGCGGCACGCGTTCCAGGAGGACCGCTACGTCGCCTCTCCTGGCCCCGAGGTCGACCTGGAGCCGTCCTTCACCAGCCACGGTTTTCGCTATGCCGAGGTGTGGGGGCTTCCGAACGCTGCGCCGTCGGGTTTCGTGGAGATGCTGCCGAGCACCTCGGTGACGGCGTATTCGATCGAGACGGCGCATGAACGCGTCGGCACCTTCGACTCCTCTCACCCGCTTCTCGGGCGGCTGGTCGAGAACATCGCCTGGACGGTCCGGGACAACTTCCTCGAGGTCATCACGGACTGCCCCCAGCGCGACGAGCGGTGCGGCTGGCTCGGCGACGCGGGAGTCATCGCGCCGACCGCCGGCTACCTGTTCGACTGTGCGGCGTTCCTCGCGAAGTTCTGCCAGGACGCAGCCGATGCCCAGGGTGAACAGGGAGATCTCCCGGATTGGGCACCGTCCTACCCGCCCGGTGACACCGCGCCCGGTGCGCCCGGCTGGTCCGACGGGTACGTTCGCATGCTCGGACTGCTGGTCGAGGGCTACGGCGACACCCTGACCGGCGAGCGGCACTTCGATCACGTTCGGCGCTACCTGAGCTTCGTTGACCTGCACAACCCGGACGGTCTGCGCCGCAACGCGGTCGGCTTCAACTATGGCGACTGGCTCTCGCTCCCCTCCCCGGAGCAGGAGGGAATGGACGTCGATCCGGCCTACACCTGGACGGGTGCCTTCTCGACGAGCCGGAAGGACGTGGTCGGGACCGCGCACACCTATCGGTCCTATGTGCAGGCGGCTCAGATCGCCCACCGGCTCGACCGCGCGGCGGATGCCGACCGGATGCACGAGCGCGCCACGCAGATCCGCCAGGCCTATCTCGATGCCTTCGTCCGTGACGATCTCACGATCGAGGGGGCAACGCAGACGGCCTACGCTCAGGCGATCGGCTTCGGCCTCTTCACCGGCGCGGAGGCCGTCCAGGCTGCCGGCCATCTGCGCGACCTGATCGAGAAGCGTGGCTACCTCACGACCGGAATCCATGGCGTCCAGCACGTCCTGTCGGCGCTTGCGCGCCACGGACATGCCGACCTCGCGATCGACCTGCTCCTGCGCGAGGAGCTTCCGAGTTGGCTGTACATGGTCAACGCCGGGGCGACGACCATCTGGGAGAAGTGGGATGCGATCCGTCCCGACGGCTCGCGGGCCACCGCCGAGATGAACTCGATGAACCACTGCGCCCTCGGCTCGGTGGGAGCCTTCCTCTACGAGGACCTCCTGGGGATCCGGACGATGGGGGCCGTGTTCGACCGGGCGCTGACGATCGCGCCCGTCTACACCGACCGCATCGACCGGGTCGGCGGGTCGACCGACGGCATGGTCGGGCGGATCGAGAGCAGTTGGCAACGCGCTTCCGATGGGATCGAGCACACGATCCTGGTGCCGCCGTCCATCGCGGCCACGTATCGCGCGCCGGCCGGATATGTCGTCGCTGATCCGGACGCGCCCGGGCGGTTCGCCACGGAGCTTCACCTTGCCTCGGGGGTGCATCGCCTGCGCGCGCGTCGCGGCTGAACGGCTGGTGATGATCGAGATTCGACGCGTTCAAGGTCATGTATGTAGCCTTGATAGGTAGGGTTTATCGCGTTGATGAAGAAAGCGGGGTGCCGCCATGTGGCTGGTCGCCGTGTTCGCACTCGCCGGCGGGCTCGCGCAGCTCGTCGACGGGACGCTCGGCATGGGCTTCGGGGTCACCTCGGCCACCGTCCTGCTCGCCCTCGGCGTCGCCCCCGCCACGGCCAGCGCCGCCACCCATGCCGCGAAGCTGCCGACCACCTTCGTCTCCGGCATCTCGCACTGGCGGGCCGGCAACGTCGACAAGGCGGTGCTCCTGCGCGTCGCCGTCCCGGGCGCGATCGGCGGCTTCGCCGGCGCCGTCATCCTCACCTCGATCAGCCTGGAGGCCGCCAAGTCGTCGATGGCCGGCCTGCTGCTCTTCTTCGGCCTCGTCATCCTCGCCCGCTTCGGCTTCGGCTTCCGGATCATCCCGACCCCCAAGTCCGGCCACACCGCCCGCTGGCTCTCGCCGATCGGCCTCCTCGGCGGCTTCGTCGACGCCACCGGAGGCGGCGGCTGGGGCCCCGTCGTCACCCCCAGCCTGATGACCGTCACCACCCACGAGCCCCGCCGCGTCGTCGGTACGACGAACGCCGCCGAGTTCGTCGTCGCCCTCTCGGTCTCCACCGGCTTCATCACCGGCGCCGCCCACCAGGACATCCCGTGGCTGCCGGTCATCGGCCTCGTCATCGGCGGCGTCATCGTCGCCCCCATCGCCGCCCGCCTCGCCGGCCGGCTCCCGCACGCCCCGATGGGCGCGATGGTCGGCGGGCTGGTCATCCTGGTCAACGCGGTGACCGTCGTCGGCGCGATCGGCGATCTGCACATCGCGCTGGACGTCGTACTGATCGTGGGGTGGCTGGCGCTGGTCGGGCGGATCGCCTGGGTGGCGTGGGGGCGGGAGCGTCGTACGGCTTCGGGCGGGCAGCCGGCACTCGTCTGAGCGGGCCGCGTAGCCCGCGCTTGCGCCATGATGTGCCGGTGGACCCGCGCCAACGCAGTGCCGACCGACGCAGGTTCAAGCGGATCGCCTTCGCCTTCGCGGTCGGACTCGCGTGCATCCTGCTCACGCTCGCGCTGCTCGCCCTCGGCGTGGACGAGGCCGAGGGACGCCCCGGCCGGTCGGTCTGGCTCGGCTTCCTCTTCGGAGCGGGCTGGATCGGTGCCGCGCTCTACGAGCTCGGCCGCCGGCTCGTGACCGGGCCGACGAAGCCCGGCAAACGAGCGCGCCACTGAACGACGGCCGTGCCGCGCCCGGCTATCGGCAGCGACCTGCGCTCAGCGACTCGTCTCGCGAAGCCACCACTCCACCGAGCTCTCGGCCTCCTCGAGCTCCCGTTGGCGGCGCAGGGCGTGCTCGACGAACTCGCCAGGGAGCCGAATGTCGTGTTCGTAGACGTAATGCGCCAAGCCCTCCGGCCACACGTAGGTGCCGTCCGTGAAGTCCAGCGCGCCGTTGTCCTTGCCGCACATCCGGCAGGGCGAGAAGCCCATCCAGGCATGGAGCATGGTGCCGCTGGCCAGGTAGTGCCAGACGGCGTGCCGCTCCTCATCGTCCCAACCGGCATCCACCCAGTCGGCCGGCGACGGGTACTCCGGATGCTGCTCGTTCCGCCAGAAGCCGATGAGTCTCAGCACGGTCATCCCGTCACTGTAGGGACGCGCGAGAGCAGGCGCCGGCACTCCTCGATGAGCTGGTTCCTGAGCGGTGCCGCGCGCTCCGCGAACTCCCGCTGCGCCTCCGCGTACGCCGCCTTGCCCTCCGCCGTCTCGATCCGCACCGGCGCGAACCCCAGGTCCGCCAAGTCGTACGGCGCCGCCCGCATGTCGAGCACCCGCACGTCCCAGGCGAGCTCGAAGCAGTCCGCGACGAGGTCCGAGCAGATGAGCGGGGAGAGCCGGAAGGCGTGCTTGTAGAGGTCCATGCCCGCGTGCAGGCACCCCGGCTGCTCGAACGCGACGCGGTCGTCGCGCCCGGGGGAGAGCGTGTTCAGCGGCCGGGCCGGGGGAGTGAAGAAGCGGTAGGCGTCGAAGTGCGAGCAGGCGATCCGGTGGCCCTCGACGACGGCGTCGGTGCCGTCCGGGCCCAGGCGCAGGGGCCAGTCGGCGTGGCGGGTCTCGTCCTCGGTGAGGCGGTAGACCATGGCCCACTCGTGCAGGCCGAAGC
This sequence comes from Pimelobacter simplex, assembly GCF_024662235.1. Lineage (GTDB taxonomy): Bacteria > Actinomycetota > Actinomycetes > Propionibacteriales > Nocardioidaceae > Nocardioides. The sequence goes on along the minus strand of NZ_CP096276.1, from coordinate 3,203,045 downwards.
AGCCGAAGTGGGGCGTACGGCCGGCGGTCGCGGTGAGGAGGCGGTGCAGCGCCTCGACCAGCGGCCGCTGCGAGGCCAGGTACGCAGCCGTGACGCCGACGCCGACGCCGTCGCCGACAGCCGAGCCCACCGGCCCGTACCCCTTGAGCGAGGCGTGCTCGGCCGACGCCGGCAGCGTGGTGCCGTACCCCGGGTGCCAGCGGCGCAGCTGCGCCGGCCGGTACGAGTAGTAGGTGAACAGGAAGTCGAAGACCGGGTGCTTCACGTGCGACTCGCGGCGCGCGAGGTGCGGGGCGACGTAGGCGTCGATGCGGGCGGCGTGCGCCGTCGCTCGCTCCTGCCAGGTGTCCACGCCACCGAGGTTAGTGACCGGTTGTCGCATTCCGCGGTGCAGGTAGCTGCGGACGCCTAGCCTGGACATCCCCCACCGACCTAGCTCCCGAGGTCTTCCGTGCTGCTCACACGCCTGCTCCGCACTGTCCTGCCGTTGCTCCTCGCGGCCGTCCTCCTCACCGGTGCGCCCGGTGCCGCCGACGCGGCGACCAAGCGCACCGTGAGCATCACGGCCGCCCCGGCCCAGGCCATGGCCGGGTCGAGCGTGACGCTCACCGGCCGGCTGACCCGCTCCCCGAAGGGGACACCGCTGGTCGTCCAGCGCAAGGTCGGCGCCGGGTGGGCGAAGGTGGCGTCGGTGCGGACGAAGAACAAGTCCGGCGCCTACACCGTCAAGCTCGCCCGTACGACGACGCCCGGCACGTCCTACTACCGCGCGGTGGCGCCCAAGCGCGGCAAGCTCAAGGCGGCGACGTCGCGGGCGGTCGCCGTGGTCTCGCAGACCTCGGTCGCGGTCGGGCTCACCGTCGACCCCGTCTCGGTCGTGGACGGCATCCCGACGCCGGTGACGCTGAGCGGCACGGTCCGCCCGTTCGCCGCCGGGACGACGGTCACGCTCCAGAGCCGGTCCGGCGCCGTGTGGGTGCCGGTGACGACCGCGAAGCTCAGCGCGACGGGCGCCTTCACGGCGACGACGACGGCCTCGGGGGAGATGACCTACCGGGCGACGGTCCCGGCGGGCGGGCCCCGCCTCGCCGGCGTCTCGCCTGCCCGGACGCTCGGCGCCACCGCGCCGATCCCGGTGATCGAGACGTCCTCGCTGCCGAACGGCGTGCAGGGCACGCCGTACTCGAAGCAGCTCAGCGCGGCCGGCGACCCGGTCGGGACATGGTCGGTGAGCGGTCTGCCGAACGGGCTGACCTATGTCCCCGCGACCGGCGTCATCAGCGGTACGCCGACGACACCCGGCATCTCGAACGTCACCATCGGCTTCACCCAGACCGCGAACGGAGTCGCCGCGAACCCCGTCCTCCTGCCGCTGCAGGTGACGGCCGCACCGCCGCCGGTGATCTCCACCTCCTCGCTGCCGGACGGGCTGCAGGGCACGGCGTACTCCAAGCAGCTCGCCGTGGTGGGCAACCCGGCCGGCACCTGGTCGGTGGCCGGTCTGCCCAACGGGCTGACCTACGCCGCCGCGACCGGCCTGATCAGCGGTACGCCGACGGCCGCGGGCACGTCCAGCGTCACGATCGGCTTCACCCAGACCTCGACGGGAGTCGCCGCGACGCCGGTGGTCCTGCCGCTCCTGGTCGCCGCACCGCCGCCGCCCGTGATCTCCACCTCCTCGCTGCCCGACGGCCTGCAGGGCACGGCGTACTCCAAGCAGCTCGCCGCGGTCGGCAGCCCGGCCGGCACCTGGTCGGTGACCGGTCTGCCCAACGGCCTGACCTACGCCGCCGCGACCGGCGTCATCAGCGGTACGCCGACGGCCACGGGCACGTCCAACGTCACGATCGGCTTCACCCAGACCTCGACCGGCGTCCCCGCCGTCGCCAAGGTGCTCTCACTGCGGGTCGACGCCCCCGCGGTGGCCCCGGCGACGGTGCGGCTCAGCGCGGGCGGGCAGTACGGCTGCCGGGTCAACGCGGACCACACGGTCGACTGCTGGGGCTACAACTTCGCGCAGCAGCTCGGCCAGCAGCTCGACCTCCAGAACCCGCGCAACCCCACGCCCACCCAGGTCGGCACGTCCAGCGACTGGGTGGACGTCTCGGCCGGCGGGGCGGCGCAGTGGGCGCACGTCTGCGGGATCCGCGCCAACCGCAGCCTGTGGTGCTGGGGCTCCAACATCGACGGCGAGCTCGGTCAGCCCGGCGCCGGCACCGAGTTCGTGCCGAAGCGGGTGGACGTCGGGCGCAACTGGGCCGCGGTCAGCTCGGGCTACGCCCACACCTGCGCGGTCACGACCGACGGTCAGCTCTGGTGCTGGGGCAACGACACCTTCGGCCAGCTCGGCCGGCCCGGGGACGCGGCACCGGACCGGGTCGGTACCCGCAGCGACTGGAAGTCGGTCTCCGCCGGCTACACCCACACCTGCGCCACGACCACCGGGGGCCAGCTGTGGTGCTGGGGGTTCAACCCCCGCGGCCAGCTCGGCGACGGTACGACGAACGGCTCGGACGTCCCGGTGCGGGAGGGCTCGAACGGCACGACCTGGGCCGCCGTCTCGGTCAGTGCCGGCACCAGCTGCGCCCTCAAGACCGACGCGACGCTGTGGTGCTGGGGCTACAACGCCCACGGCGAGACCGGCACCGGCAGCCCCGGCACCGACCGGCTCCTGCCGACCCAGGTCGGTGCGGCCAGTGACTGGGAGTCGGTCTCGGCGACCGGCGCCGGCGGCCTGGGCAACCACGCCTGCGCGGTCAACACCGGCGGCCAGCTCTGGTGCTGGGGCTACAACGGGGACGGCGAGGTCGGCACGGGCGACACCACCCAGCGGGTCACGCCGACCCGCGTCGGCACCGACTCCGACTGGGCCCAGGTGGCGACCGGCGGCAGCATGACCTACGCCCTCAAGGACGACGGGACGCAGCGGTCGTGGGGCAACAACTTCCAGGGTCAGCTCGGCACCGGCGCCATCAACGCGGGCAGCCTGTCGCCGGTGACGATCCTGCCCTGAGCGCCCGCTCACGATGACGGAGGCGCACGCCGCGCCCGATAGGCTCGCGGCGTGCGCATCGTCCGATTCACCACAGGCGAGGAGCCGTCCTACGGCGTCCTCACCGGCGACCTCGACGAGTACGGCCAGCCCGGGGACGACGCCGTGGTCGTCGGCCTCGCCGGCGACCCGCTCTACGTCGGCATCAAGCTGCTCGACAAGGAGTACCGGCTCGAGGACATCCGCCTGCTGGCGCCCGTCCTGCCCCGCAGCAAGGTCGTCGGCATCGGCCGCAACTACGCCGCCCACGCGGCCGAGCTGGGCAACGAGGTGCCGAGCGAGCCGATGATGTTCCTCAAGCCGAACACCAGCGTGATCGGCCCCGACGACGTGATCCGCTACCCGCGCCAGTCCACGAACGTGCACTACGAGGGCGAGCTCGCCGTCGTCATCGGGCGGATCTGCCGCGACGTCCCGGCCGAGCAGGCGACCGACGTCATCCACGGCTACACGATCGCCAACGACGTGACCGCGCGCGACCTGCAGAAGGCCGACGGGCAGTTCACCCGGGCCAAGGGCTTCGACACGTTCTGCCCGCTGGGGCCGTGGATCGAGACCGATCTCGACCCGCACGACTTCGCCGAGGGCCGCCGGGTGCAGACCTTCCTCAACGGCGAGGTCGTCCAGGACGGTACGACGGCCGACATGATCTTCGACGTGCCCGCACTCGTCGCGCACGTGTCCAGCGTGATGACGCTGCTGCCGGGCGACGTCATCCTCACCGGCACCCCCGAGGGTGTCGGCCCCCTGCAGGTCGGTGACGAGGTCGAGATCTCGATCGCCGGTCTGGGAACCCTCACGAACAAGGTGGAAGCACGCGCATGAGCAACGTACGAGTCCGGATGGCGCCGTCCCCGACGGGCAGCCCCCACGTCGGCATGATCCGGACCGCCCTCTTCAACTGGGCGTTCGCCCGCCACCACGGCGGCACGTTCGTGTTCCGCATCGAGGACACCGACAAGGAGCGCAGCACCACCGAGTCGCTCGACTCGATCCTCGACCTGATGCGCTGGCTCGGTCTCGACTGGGACGAGGGCCCCGAGGTCGGCGGCCCGCACGCGCCGTACTTCCAGAGCGAGCGCAGCGACAAGTACGCCGACGCGCTCGCCCGGCTCAAGGACAGCAGCCACACCTACGACTGCTACTGCACCAACGACGAGGCTGCCGCGCGCCGCAAGGCCGCCGGCTCCAAGGTCCAGGGGTACGACGGCTTCTGCCGCGAGCTCACCCAGGACCAGGTCGACGCGTTCGTCGCCGACGGCCGCAAGCCCGTCGTCCGGTTCCGGATGCCCGACGGCTCGATCACCTGGAACGACCTGGTCCGCGGCGAGGTGAGCTTCGAGACCGAGTTCGTGCCGGACTTCGCGCTGGCCCGCGCCAACGGCGACCCGCTCTACACGCTGGTCAACCCGGTCGACGATGCGCTGATGGAGATCACCCACGTCCTGCGTGGCGAGGACCTGCTGTCGTCGACGCCGCGCCAGATCGCCCTCTACGAGGCGCTCAAGGCGGTCGGCATCGCGAAGGCGACGCCGGAGTTCGGCCACCTGCCCTACGTCATGGGCGAGGGCAACAAGAAGCTCTCCAAGCGCGACCCCGAGGCCCACGCGCTGGCCTACCGCGACCAGGGCTACCTGCCCGAGGGGCTGCTCAACTACCTGGCCCTGCTGGGCTGGGCGATCGCGGCCGACCGCGACGTCTTCTCGCTCGAGGAGATGGTCGAGGCGTTCGACGTCACCGACGTCGTCCCCAACCCGGCGCGCTTCGACCTCAAGAAGTGCGACGCGATCAACGCGGCCCACATGCGCCTGCTCTCCACCGACGAGATCACCCACCGGGTGCTGCCGTTCCTCAAGCGCGACGGCGTGGTCGGCGACCCGGTCGGCGACGCCGACGCCCAGCTCCTCGAGCTCGCGATGCCGCTGGTGGCCGAGCGGATCAACAAGCTCTCCGAGGCCAGCGGGCTGCTCGCCTTCCTCTTCGTCGACGAGGCCGACTTCGCCGTGGACCCCGAGGACGCCGAGAAGCAGCTCGGCGAGGCCGGCCGGCCCGTGGTCCAGGCCGCCCACGACGCGCTCGCCGCGCTGGGCACCTGGTCGACCGACGCGATCCAGACCGCGCTCCAGGACGCGCTCGTCGAGGGCCTGGGGCTCAAGCCCCGCAACGCCTTCGGCCCGGTCCGGGTCGCGGTGACCGGCAAGCGGATCTCGCCGCCGCTGTTCGAGTCGCTCGAGCTGCTCGGTCGCGACCGCAGCCTCGGACGGCTGCAGCGTGCCCTCGGCTGACCCCGCCCCGCACCTCCGGTACGACGAGCTCCACCGGCTCGGGCCGGCGGGCGCCTGGCGGCCCTTCGCCGGGATCCCGTCCCTCGTCGTGCTGTTCTTCATGGGGCAGGTCGTCCTCAGCGTCGTCCTGACGACGCTGCTGGTGGCCGGGGGCGACACCTCCAAGGAGGCCGTCGAGAACCTGTCCGGCGACGTCACGACGCCCGCCTTCCTGGCGCTGGTCAACCTCGGCTGGGCGGTCGCCATCCCGATGGTGTGGCTGGTCGCCCGGGCCCTGCACGACCAGAGGCCCGGCTGGGTGGCGTCGGTCGTCGGCGTCTTCCGGTGGCGCTGGTTCGCGGTGTGCCTGGGCCTCGCCGTGGTCTCGCTCGGCCTGACCTTCCTCGTCTCGACCGTGCTGCCCGACCAGGGCGCCGGCTCCGTCGACGTCGGCGGGGGAGCCAACCCCTGGACGTCGACCGTGCGCGACTTCCTGCTCGTCATCGTGCTGCTCACCCCGCTCCAGGCGGCGGGGGAGGAGTTCGTCTTCCGGGGCTACCTCGCGCAGGCCTTCGGCGGGCTCGCCGCCCGCTTCGGGTCCCGGACCGGCGCGGCGGTCGCGGTCGTCGTACCGGCGGTGCTGTTCGCGCTCGCCCACGGCCTCGGCCAGGACGTCCCGATCTTCTTCGACCGGCTGGCCTTCGGTCTCGTCGCCGGCCTGCTCGTGCTGCTCACCGGCGGCCTCGAGGCGGGCATCGCGATGCACGTGCTCAACAACTTCTTCGCCTTCGGCCTGGCCCTCGCCTTCGGCGACATGACCAGCGCGCTCAACCCGAGCGGCGGCACCTGGTGGGCCATCCCGGTGACCCTGACCCAGTCGGTGAGCTACCTGCTCCTGGCCGTCCTCGCCGCCCGCCGCATGGGTGTCGCGGCGCGCACCGATCCCGCCACCATCGGGGCCATTTTGGAGGCGCGGCGGGGCCGCGTGTAGTGTTCCTGGTCGGCCCGGTCCTCCGGGATCAGGCCGATGCAGCAGTGGTCTATGGTGTAATTGGCAGCACGACTGGTTCTGGTCCAGTTAGTCTAGGTTCGAGTCCTAGTAGACCAGCGAGTTCTCGCGAGAAGGCCCGAGAAAGCGCCGATTTGGCGCCGAACGGACAAGATCGCTAGAGTTCCGCAGGTCGTTGAGAGACCCCCTCGGGGTCAACGCAGCGACATTGCCCCCGTTGTGTAGCGGCCTAGCACGCCTGCCTCTCACGTAGGTAGCGCCGGTTCGAATCCGGTCGGGGGTACAGCTTCGGGCCCGGTCCATCAGGACCGGGCCCGAGTGCGTTTTCGGGCTGGACGCCTGGCTCTCCCGGGCGCGCCTTTGCGCGCCATTCGTCCAGGAACGGCGGGACGGCGCGGGCGGACGGTTGACGAGCCCGGCCGGGGCCGCTTGGGTGAGCGCACGCCTTTTGTGATCCCCCTCACATTCGCGAGGCGCAACCCCCCCCGTCCCCCACCCCGAGGGTTTCATCGTGACTTCATCAGCACATCTGAGAAAAAGGCGCTGGGCGGCCTCTGCTGCCGGACTGGCGCTGTTCGGGCTCGTCGTCGGCGTCCTGCCGAGCGAGTCCACCGCGGCGCCCGCGCCGCGCAGCCAGGCGGCTCCCGACGACCCGGTGCTCGACCGGAGCGCCGACGAGACGCCGCAGGTCGTCGAGATCGTCGTCCCGGGCACCGCCGAGCTCGACCGCCTCGTCGCGACCGGCGTCGACCTCGACCACGGCGTCCACCAGGAGGAGGACGGCCTGGCGGTCAACGCCGTCGTCACGCCCGGCGAGGTCAAGCAGCTCAAGGCGCTCGGCTTCAAGGTCGGCCCGACGCTGCTGACCGCCGCGGACACCGAGGCCGTGGTCGCCGAGCGCGACGCCACGATCGAGGAGCACCAGCAGAGCGCCGACCAGCTCGACGCCGAGGCGACCGACCCGGACACGAGCGACGTCAAGATCCTGCGCGCCGACTACTTCACGTCGTTCGGTACGCCGACGCTCGCCGTCGAGGCCCAGGTCGCCAACGGCGCGCTGGTCCCGACGCTCACCGTCGAGCGGGACAGCGGCCCCGGCACGGAGTTCGGCAGCGGCGGCACCCAGACGATCCCGCCGTTCATCGACGCGGGCGTGTACATGTACCACACCGGTGCGAGCTCGGCCGGCCTCACGACGCGGCCCGACCGGGTCCGGATCACCAGCCCCAGCGGCGATGTGGCGATCTTCAAGGTCCGCGACTGGCTGCCGACCAACCCCGGTGAGGCCGACCCGTTCAAGGGCCCGGGCTACCAGGAGGACTACATCCAGTCCTACCTCGACCCGACCCAGCTCTACGACCGGATCAAGCAGCTCGCCGAGACCTACCCGAACCTCGCCGAGATCGTCGAGCTGCCGTACAAGACCAACGGCTACCGGCGCGTCGCCCAGGCGATGGTCGGCCCGACGGCGAACAACGCGACGGCGATGTCCCAGCGCGTCGGTCTCGACTCGCTGGCCTGGGGTCACGAGGGCGGCAACGACATCACGATCACGGTCGTCGACCCGGGGGCACCCACGTCAGCGGCCTCGGTCGCCGTCACGGGCAAGGCGATCACGCTGAGCCTGGCCACCGACCCCGCCGGTGCACCGACCACCACGGCCGCCCAGGCGGTGGCCATGATCAACGCCAGCCCGGCCGCCGGAGCCCTGGTGAAGGCCTACACCTACCGGGGCAACACGGGTTCCGGAGTGATCGCGCCGGTCGCCACGACCGCGCTGAGCGACGGGCTCAACGCGCCGGCGTCGATCTCCCACGACCCCCAGCAGGTCTATGCCATCAAGATCGGCAAGGTGCGCGACGGCTCGAAGCCCGGTGTCTTCTACTACGCCCAGGAGCACGCCCGGGAGTGGGTGCCGCCGCTGGTGACGATCGAGACCGCCGAGCGCCTGCTCCGCAACTACGCCACCCACGAGGGCACGCGCGACCTGGTCGACAACCTGGAGATCTGGATCCTCCCGTCGGTCAACCCCGACGGTGGCCACTACTCGTTCTACGACTTCAACAGCCAGCGCAAGAACATGACCCGCTACTGCGGTCTCGACACCACCGGCGACTTCGCCTCCCGCAACTCGTGGGGCGTCGACGTCAACCGCAACTACGACACCTACAGCGCGTTCGACGGCTACAGCGGCGCGTCCACCACGAGCTGCACCAGCGGTACGTCGGCGGGCCCGGCCGAGATGTCCGAGCCCGAGGCGCGCAACGTCGACTGGGTCGCGGCGCACCCGAACATGACGTTCTCGATGAACGTGCACAGCTCCGGCAACTACTTCATGTGGTCGCCGGCGTCGTACAAGACGGCCGGGCGCGAGACCGCGCCCGTCCCGACCCTCGAGGAGGAAGGCCTGTTCTGGGGCGCCTCCTCGCGGATCCTGACCGCCATCAAGCGGCACCGTGGCCTGAGCGTCACGCCTGCGAAGACGGGGCAGGTCGTCGACGTGCTCTACTCGGCGGCCGGGAACTCCGGCGACATGCTCTGGTACAAGTACGGCATCTACGCCTGGGACTTCGAGGTCGGCACGACGTTCCAGCCCGCCTTCGAGAACGCCGATCCCAAGGGCGCCTCCGCCCACGCGGAGAGCCAGGAGTTCGCCAACGGCCTCATCGAGATGGCCCGGGTCGCGCTCGACCACGAGCGCGACGAGGTGCCGCCGGTCTCCTCGGTCGCGGTGACCGCGGCGCCGTCCGCACCGGGCAAGGTCAACGTCCAGTTCGAGACCAACGAGCCGGCCGCGATCTTCTACACGCTCGACGGCACCGTCCCGAACCTCTCCTCGGAGCGGTACGACGCCGACGGCCTCCGCAACACCCTCGGCGCCCGCCTCAAGGTCGACGCCGGTGCGGAGGTCCGCTGGATCACCGTCGACAGCCGCGGCAACGTCGAGCGGCACTTCGTCCCGGGCAAGGAGGGCAACTACCGCTCGTGGAAGGCCGAGGTCGGCTACGAGGAGCCGCTCGCGTCCAGTGCGACGTCCCTCACCCTCAGCCCGGCGACCACCAAGGTCGGTGCGACGGGGGTCAAGGCCCAGGTCGAGGTCACCGCGACCGGAGCCGGCGACCAGCCGGTGCCCTCGGGCGTGGTCACCCTCCGCGACGGAGCCACCGTCGTCGGCTCGGGTGAGATCGACGAGAACGGGGTCGCCTCGATCCCGGTGACCGCCTTCGCCAAGGCCGGCAACAAGGTGCTCACCGCCGAGTACGGCGGCGACGCCGCCTTCGCCCCGAGCGTCTCGTCGAGCGCCGTGCTCAAGGTGGCCAAGGCCGCCTCGACGCTCACCGCGGAGATCAAGACCGCCAAGGTGACGCCGAAGAAGCGGGCCAAGCTCAAGGTCGTCGTCGCGGCGCCCGGTGCCAAGATCTCCGGCACCGTCCTGGTCCGCGTGGACGGCCGTCTGGTCGCCTCGCGTGCCGTCGCCGCCAACGGCAAGGTGACGCTCTTCCTGCCCAAGCTCCGCAAGGGCAAGCACACGGTGCAGGTGACCTACCTGGGCAGCGCCCACCTGGCGCGGGCGGTCGCCACCACCAAGGTCAAGGTGGTCCGCCGCTGATCCTGGTGCTGCAGCACGGGCGGCCGACGCCACCGCGACCAGGACCTACGGGTCCGGGTCGGGGTGGACGTCGGCCGCTCCGTGCAACGATTCCGTCGCGGCTCTCGTCTACCTGGGTGTGAGAGACCAGGACGAGGCCGCGTTCACGGCGTTCGTGGCCGCCGCGGGCGACCGGCTCCTCCGGTTCGCCCGGCTCCTGGTGCTCGACCACGGCGAGGCCGAGGACGCCTTGCAGGAGGCGCTGACCCGGCTCGCCCGGCACTGGCACCGGACCGAGACGCCGGAGGCCTACACGCGCACGATCCTGGTCAACCTCGCCCGGGACCGCGGTCGCCGCCGCCACCTCGTGCCCACCCCGGCCGAGGAGGTCGAGCCCGAGCGTCGGGCCACCGTCGCGGACCCGGCCGACGCCGTCGCGGCCCGCCGCCGGCTCGACGCCCTGCTCGCGAGCCTGCCGCCCAAGCAGCGCGCGACGGTCGTGCTGCGCGTGGTGGAGGACCTCAGCGAGGCGGAGACCGCGCGGATCATGGGCTGCGCTGCCGGCACGGTCCGCAGCAACCTCTCGCGCGCCCTCGGCAGCCTGCGCGGCCGCCTCGACGACTCCCTGGAGGCGATGTCATGACGACGCCGGTCGAGACCGAGCTCCGCACGCTGGCCGCCGCCGCGGGCGGCGACATCAGCGCACCGGCGGGCCTGGCCGCCCGGGCCGTGCGCGGCGCGCGCCGCACCCGCCGGCGCCGTACGGTGATCGCGGCGGGTGTGGTCGTCGTCGGCCTCGGCGTCTCGTGGGGCGCCGGGCGGATCGGCGCGGGGCCCTACTACGACGAGCGCCAACCGAGCCACGCGATGGACCCGGCGGTCGCGATGGGGGAGTCGGTGACCTTCGACCGCGACCTCACCGCTGCGCCCGGCGATGTCGTGCGGATCTCGGTCCCGGAGGTGCCGGTCCCGCTGCTGACCCGGGTGATCGCGGTGGGTGGCGCGACGGTGAGCTGTCCGGCACGCCCCGACGGGACGTGCGCGGGGGTGCTCGTCGACGGGCGCCCGAGCGCCGACGCCTACCTGGCGGGGCTGCCCACGGAACCGTTCGCGGCGGTCGTCGTACCGGAGGGGGAGGTGTTCGTGCTCGGCGACAACCGCTCGCGGGCGATGGACTCGCGGATCCTCGGGCCGGTCGCGGCGAGCGGCATCGAGGGCGTCGCGGTCGGTGTGCGCCGCGACGACGGGTACGCCGCGATCCCCGGCGCACCGCGGCACGCGCTGCCCGGTGACGACGACCCGGTCGATCCGGTCGGGCCGGTGCCGCCGGCCGGGGTGGCTCCCGCGGACTAGTCCTTCGGGGCCTTCGGGTCCTTCGCGCGCGCCGCCGCGCTCTGCTTCGCCGCCCGCGTCCGTGGCGCCGTCGGCTCGGTCCCCACGACCGCGAAGATCGGCGCGGTGACCTTCTCCAGCGCCGCGACCGCCTCGGCGTGCCGCTCGGCGAGCGAGGCGACCACGCCCGCGAGCTCGGCCTGCGCCTCGGCGAGGGTGTGGACGGTGTCGGCGAGCTCGCGCTGGCGGACGATGAAGTCCTGGAGCGGCTGGGCGGTGGCGCCGGCGAGGCCGGTGATGCCGGTGGCCATGCCGGCGACCGCGCCCGCGAGGTCGCCGACCTGCTTCGCGAGCTCGTCGGGTTGGGTGACGCCGGTGACCGCGGTGTCGCGCACGGTCCGCAGGACGTCGCTCGTGAGCTTGAGCGCGGCCTGCTGGGACTTGAGCAGCAGGTCGATCGGGTTCAGGGGAGCATCCGCCATCCCGTCAGGGTGGCAGAACCGGCGGCCGGGCGGGAGACCTCAGCGACGAGCGTGGCGCAGCATGTCCTCGCGCGGGACGACCTTGATCCGCTCGGCGTCGCGGCCGGATGCGGCGCCGAGGGCGGCCTCGTGAGCGTCGAGGAGCTGCCAGCCGTCCCAGGTGACGACCTCGGCGCCGCGGGCGGCGAGGTGCTGGACGACGGCGCTGCGGGCGGGCATCTCCGGGCGGGGGATGCCGTCCACGTCGGCGAGGAGGCTGGTGATCGTCTCGGCGGCGTCGGACTTCGTGTGCCCGATCAGGCCGATCGGGCCGCGCTTGATCCAGCCGGTGACGTAGGTGCCGGGCATCGCGACGCCGTCGAGGCCGAGGACCCGCCCCGCGTCGTGCGGTACGACGCCCGCGGCGTGGTCGAAGGGCACGTCGGGCAGGTGCGTGGAGAGGTAGCCGACGGCGCGGTAGACCGCCTGCACGGGGGTGTCGGTGTAGTCGGCGGTGGTGCGCGCGGTGCCGTCGCCCTGCAGCTCGGTGCGCGCGGTGCGCAGGCCCTCGACGCGGTCGGCGCCGATGACGCGGACCGGCGCCTGGCACAGGTGCAGGTGGATCCGGTGGTCGGCGCCGGTGGGCTCGGTCTCGAGGTAGCGCAGCAGCGTGTCGACGACGAGGCGGGTGCCCTTGTTGCCGCTGATCGCCTGCTGGCCGGCCTCGTCGATCTCGAAGCCCTCGGGGTGCACGATCACGTCGACGTCGGGGGAGTGGGACAGCTCGCGCAGCTCCATGGGGGAGAACTTGATCTGCGCCGGGCCGCGGCGGGCGAAGACGTGGACGTCGCGGGCGCGGTTGGCACGCAGGCCGTCGTACACATTGGCGGCGATCTCGGTGGTGAGCTGCTCGTCGGCGGGCTTGGCGAGCATCCGGGCGACGTCGAGCGCGACATTGCCGGCGCCGATGACGGCGACCGACTCGGCGTCGAGCGGCCAGGTGCGCGGGACGTCGGGGTGGCCGGCGTACCAGGAGACGAAGTCGGCCGCGCCGTGCGAGCCCGGCAGGTCGATGCCGGGGATGTCGAGCGGCCGGTCCGCGACCGCGCCGGTCGCGAAGATCACCGCGTCGTAGAACCGGCGCAGGTCGTCGAGCTTGAGGTCGGTGCCGTAGTCGACGTTGCCGAGGAAGCGGATCTCGTCGCGGCTCAGCACGCGGTGCAGGGCCTTGATGATCTCCTTGATGCGCGGGTGGTCGGGCGCGACGCCGTACCGGACCAGGCCGTACGGCGCGGGCAGCCGCTCGATGATGTCGACGGTCGCGCCGGGGTGGTCGCGGGTGAGGATGTCGGCCGCGTAGATGCCGGCCGGCCCGGCGCCGACGACGGCGACCCGGAGCTCGCGCATGGAGTGCCTCCTGAGGCGGAGAAATAAGGTAAGGCAAACCTAACTACTTCGCGAGAGGGAGGCCAGCCCGGAAGACTGTGATCCCGGTCTCGACCGTCATGTCCGATTTCCGCGAGAGAGTGTCGGTGGACCCCGGCAGGATGGAGCCATGACGACCGCCGAGAGCCTCGACTTCGAGCGCTGCTACACGGCCGTGCAGTCGCGGGACCGCCGCTTCGACGGGGTGTTCTACACGGCGGTCCGGACGACGGGCATCTACTGCCGCCCGTCCTGCCCGGCTCGCACCCCGGCCTCGCGCAACGTCTCGTTCCACCGCACGGCCGCCGCCGCGCAGTCCGCCGGCTACCGCGCGTGCAAGCGCTGCCTGCCCGACGCGACGCCCGGCAGCCCGGAGTGGAACCTCGCCGCGACCGTCGCCGGGCGTGCGATGCGGCTCATCGCCGACGGCGTCGTCGACCGCGAGGGCGTCGAGGGGCTCGCGACTCGGCTCGGCTACACCTCGCGCCACCTCGGACGGCTGCTCACGACCGAGCTCGGCGCCGGTCCGCTGGCGCTCGCGCGCACCCAGCGCGCCCAGACGGCACGGGCACTCGTCGAGAGCACGACGCTCAGCCTCGCCGACGTCGCGTTCGCGGCGGGCTTCTCCAGCGTGCGCCAGTTCAACGACACCATGCTCGAGGTGTACGCCGCCACGCCCAGCGAGCTGCGCGGGCGCAAGGCGCCGGTGCCCGGCCCGGTCCCCGGCGCGATCGACCTGCGCATCGCGGTCCGCACGCCGTTCCGCGGCAGCGCGCTGCTGCGCTTCCTCGCCGACCGCGCGGTCCCCGGCGTCGAGGTCGCCGAGGTCGGTGCCGACGGCGGCGGCTGGTACGCCCGCACGCTCGACCTCCCGCACGGACCGGGGGTCGCGCGCGTTGACCTCGCGGACCTCGACGCGGTCGGGTCGTCGTACGTGCCGCTGCGACTGGTGCTCGACGACCTGCGCGACACCGCGGCCGCCCTGGCCCGGATGCGGGCGATGCTCGACGCGGACGCCGACCCGGTCGCCGTCGACGAGCACCTGTCCGCCGATCCGCTGCTGCGTCCGCTCGTCGCCGCGCGTCCTGGCCTGCGGGTGCCCGGGCACGTCGACGGTGCCGAGATCGCCGTCCGCGCGGTGCTCGGCCAGCAGGTCACCGTGGTGGCCGCCCGGACGGCGGCGGCCCGGCTCGTCGCGGCGCACGGCCGTCCGGTCACGACGAGCGTGGCGGGGCTGACCCACCTGTTCCCCGACGCGGCCACCGTCGCGGCGCTCGATCCCGAGGACTTCCGGATGCCGCGGGCCCGCGGCCGGGCGCTGATCGGGCTCTCCGCGGCGATCGCGGCCGGCGACCTGGTGCTCGACCGCGGGCCCGACCGGGGCGACGTACGCCGGGACCTGGTGGCGCTGCCCGGCATCGGTCCCTGGACGGCCGACTACATCGCGCTGCGCGCGCTCGGCCACCCCGACGTGTGGCTGCCGACCGACGTCGGCGTCCGCAACGCGCTGGCCCGCCACGACGGAGCCGTCGTCGACCCCGAGGCGTGGGCGCCGTGGCGCTCCTACGCCCTCCTGCACCTGTGGACCTCGTTGGAAGGATGAGCCCCGCCATGTGGACCGTCATCGAATCGCCCATCGGACCGCTGCGCCTGGTCGAGCAGGACGGCGCGATCACCGCCATCGAGTTCTCGCCCTTCCGCGACGGCGCCCGCCCCCTCGGCGTCGAGGGCGCGGACCACCCGGTGCTCGTCGCGGCGGCGCAGCAGCTCGCCGAGTACTTCGCCGGCGAGCGCACCGAGTTCGACCTGCCGCTGGCGCCCGCCGGCAGTGCCTGGCAGCGCTCGGTGTGGGCCCAGCTGCTGGGCATCGGCTACGGCGAGACCGCGTCGTACGGCGACATCGCGGCGCGGCTCGGCAAGACCAACGCCGCCTCGCGCGCGGTCGGCACGGCCAACGGCGCGAACCCGATCCCGATCGTCATCCCGTGCCACCGGGTGATCGGGGCCGACGGGACGCTGACCGGCTACGCCGGCGGGCTCGACCGCAAGCAGCTGCTGCTCGACCTCGAGACGGAGCCGCTGCAGGACGCCCTCTTCTAGCTCTTCTGGCTCCGGGGCGGACGCCCTAGCGGGCGAGGAGTCCCTGCTCGACGATGTCCGTCGCGACGTCGAGTAGGTCGCGCAGCTCGTCGGGTCCGTGCTGGAGGGCGTCGGGGCGCCAGGCCAGCCCGATGATGCCGTTCCAGGCCGCCCACAGCGCGGTCGCGGTCAGCTCGGGGTCGACCGGCCGGAGCTCGCCGGCCGCGATGCCGTGGGTGATCGCCGTGACCAGGCGCTGGTTCTGCTCGCGGACCCGGCGGGCGAGCTCGTCGGCGGTCCGTCGTCCGGCCGGGTAGCGGCCGGGCTCCGGGGGAGCGGCCAGCATCCGGAAGTGCTCGGGGTGGGCCAGCGCGAACGCGAGGTACTCGTGCGCCGCGCCGCGGATCTGGTCCACCGGGCGCTCGCCGTCGACGTAGGCGCGGTCCATGTGGGCCCGGTCGACGTCGAGGGCCTGCTCGACGACGGCCGCGTGGAGCCCGGCCTTGGAGCCGAAGTGGTTGTAGACCGAGCCGACCGCGACGCCGGCCTCGGCCGCGATCTCGTCGAGCGTCACGTCGTCGAGGCGCCGGTCGAGGAAGAGCCGCTCGGCGGCGGCGAGCAGCGCCTCGCGGGTGCGGCGGGTCCGGGGATCCATCTTGCAAGCATTGCAAAAAGTTGGCCGAAGGACTACTTTCCGAGTTCTTGTAACCGTTGCAAAAGGAGCTCCCGACCATGACGACCTCTCCGAGCCGGACCCCCGCACCGCCCCGGACCGTGCTGCCCGACGGCGCGGCCGCCTTCATCGCCGAGGCGGAGCGGCTGACCAACGCCTACGACGCCGCGGGCGCCGCGCGGGTCTACGCCGCCGACGCCAGCCTCGAGCTGGTGACCGACGGTGCGGTCGCGTGGCACCACGGGCGCGACGCGGTCGAGCGCGCGTGGCAGGTGGTGCTCGGCGCCGGGCGCGGCCGCGGTCTTCGGGTGACGAAGTCGCTCGTCGCGGTCTCGCCCACCACGGTGGTCAACCGGTGGGAGGGCACCTTCACCGGCGGGGGTGCGTGCCGCGGCATCGAGTCGTGGACGTTCGGTGACGAGGGGCTCGTCGTGGAGCACCGGGCCGAGACGTTCCTCGTCGTACGGCCGGCGGAGTCGTGGCGGGCGCGGATCCGCGCGCTCGTCCTGGCGCCCCGGGTGGCGCTGGCGTTCGTCCGGGCCGAGCGCCGGGCCGGGCGGGCCGGTCGCGACGGCGGAGCGCGCTGACGTGGCGGTCTCGGAGGCGCTCGGCGCCGAGCGGGTCGTCGTCCTCCCGCAGGGGCCGATCGCCCTTCGCGAGCGAGGAGAGGGAGTGCCGGTCGTGTTCGTCCACGGCGGCCTCGCCAATGCGGACCTGTGGCGGCACGTGGTGCCGCTGCTCGCCGAGCACGGCCGCTACCGGTTGATCAGCCCGGACTGGCCGCTGGGATCGCACCGGCATCCGCTGGGGCCGCAGGCGGACGTCACGCCGCCCGGGATCGTCGTCCTCATCAAGGAGCTCCTCGACGCGCTCGGCCTCGACCGGGTGGTGATCGTCGCGAACGACGCGGGCGGCGCGATCAGCCAGATGTTCGCGGCGGCGTACCCGGAGCGGATCGACCGGCTGGTGCTCACCTCGTGCGACCAGTACCTGCAGTTCCCGCCGCGCTGGCTCAAGCCGCTGCGCTGGGCCGCGGCGCTTCCGGGCGCGGGGGACCGGATCGCGCGGGCCTTCCGCCGGCCGCTGGTGCACCGGCCCTTCTTCTGGTCGGTGGCCCGGACGCCGCTGCCCCCGGAGATCCTCGACTCCTACCTGCAGCCGATGCTCTCCGACGCCGAGGTGCGCAGCGAGCTCGTCCGGTTCTTCCGCGGGACCCGGCCGCGGCACACCCTGCGCGCGGCGCGCGCCCTGCGCGGCTTCGCCCGGCCGGTGCTGGTGATCTGGGGCGGCTCGGACCCGTGGTTCTCGCGGCGCGGTGGCCGGCGCCTGGCCGCGAGCATGGCCGATGCGCGCTTCGAGGTCATCGCGCGGGCGCGGACGTTCGTCCCCGAGGACGCGCCGGCCGAGCTCGCCGCGCGGGTGGCGGCGTTCCTGGAGGCCGGGCGCGACGCCGTGCGCTGAGTGCTACTCCGCCGCCGCGCGGCGCAGCGACTCCGAGAGCCGCTCGGCCGCGGCGAGCACCGCAGGTGCGTGCATCCGGCCGGGCTGGCGCGAGAGCCGCTCCAGCGGACCCGACACCGACACGGCGGCGATGACCTTGCCGCCGGGGGAGCGGACGGGGGCCGACACCGAGGCGACGCCCTGCTCGCGCTCGCCGACCGACTGCGCCCAGCCGCGGCGGCGGATGGCGGAGAGCTCGGCGGCGGAGAAGGCGGAGTTCTGCAGGCCGCGGTGGATGCGCTCCGGGTCGTCCCAGGCGAGCAGCACCTGGGCGGCGGAGCCGGCACGCATGGTGAGCTGGGAGCCGACCGGGATGGTGTCGCGCAGGCCGGAGGGGCGCTCGGCGGCGGCCACGCAGACGCGGTGGTCGCCCTGGCGCCGCCAGAGCTGGGCGGACTCGCCGGTGATGTCGCGCAGCCGCGCCAGCACCGGGCCGGCGGTCGCGAGCAGGCGGTCCTCGCCGGCGGCGGCGGACAGCTCGGCCAGGCGCGGGCCGAGCACGAAGCGGCCCTGCATGTCGCGGGCCACGAGACGGTGGTGCTCGAGCGCGACGGCGAGCCGGTGCGCCGTCGGGCGGGCCAGGCCCGTGCCGGCCACGAGGCCTGCCAGGGTGGCCGGGCCGGACTCCAGTGCGGTGAGCACCAGGGCCGCCTTGTCGAGTACGCCGACGCCGCTCGAGTTGTCCATATGGCAATACTGCCGTCTCGGGATCTGGGATGCAAGAGTAGGCTCGATCACGGTCGGCGGCAGTGGTGCCGTCGGCGACCCGAACGAGGAGGAGCGAGTCATGGGCAAGACCCTGGCGGAGAAGGTGTGGGACGAGCACGTCGTCCGTTCGACCCCGGGGGAGCCGGACCTCCTCTACATCGATCTCCACCTCATCCACGAGGTCACCAGCCCGCAGGCCTTCGACGGACTGCGCCTCGCTGGTCGCAAGGTACGCCGTCCCGACCTGACCCTCGCCACCGAGGACCACAACGTCCCCACGCTCGACTGGGACCAGCCGATCGCCGACCCGGTGAGCAAGACCCAGGTCGACACGCTGCGCAAGAACGCCGAGGAGTTCGGCGTCCGGCTGCACCCGCTCGGTGACATCGAGCAGGGCATCGTCCACGTCGTCGGCCCGCAGCTGGGCCTGACCCAGCCTGGCATGACGATCGTGTGCGGCGACTCGCACACCAGCACCCACGGTGCATTCGGCTCGATCGCCTTCGGCATCGGCACCTCGGAGGTCGAGCACGTGCTCGCCACCCAGACGCTGCCGCAGGCCAAGCCGAAGACCATGGCCGTCACCGTCAACGGCACGCTGCCCGAGGGCGTCACCGCCAAGGACCTGATCCTCTACCTGATCGCGCAGACCGGCACCGGCGGCGGCCAGGGCTACATCGTGGAGTACCGCGGCCAGGCCATCGAGGAGCTCTCGATGGAGGGCCGGATGACGGTCTGCAACATGTCCATCGAGTGGGGCGCCAAGGCGGGCATGATCGCGCCCGACCAGGTCACCTTCGACTACATCGAGGGCAAGCCGGAGGCCCCCCGGGGCGCCGACTGGGACGCCGCCGTCGCCCACTGGAAGACGCTGGTCACCGACGCCGACGCCACCTTCGACCGCGAGCTCGTCATCGAGGCCGCCGACGTGACGCCGTTCGTCACCTGGGGCACCAACCCGGGCCAGGGCGTCCCGCTGGGCGCCAACGTCCCGAGCCCCGACGACTACACCGACCCGACCGACAAGATCGCGACCGAGAAGGCCCTGGAGTACATGGGCCTGACCGCCGGTACGCCGATGCGCGAGGTCAAGGTCGACACGGTCTTCGTCGGCTCCTGCACCAACGGCCGGATCGAGGACCTGCGCCTCGCCGCCGACATCATCAAGGGCCACCACGTCGCCGAGGGCACCCGCCTGCTCGTCGTCCCCGGCTCGGTGCGCGTGCGCCTCCAGGCCATCGAGGAGGGCCTGGACAAGGTCTTCATCGAGGCCGGCGCCGAGTGGCGCGGCGCGGGCTGCTCGATGTGCCTGGGCATGAACCCCGACACGCTCGCTCCCCAGGAGCGCAGCGCCTCGACGTCCAACCGCAACTTCGAGGGCCGCCAGGGCAAGGGCGGTCGTACCCACCTGGTGTCGGTGCCCGTCGCGGCCGCGACGGCCGTGCGCGGCACCCTGTCCTCGCCCGCCGACCTCGTGCCGGCCACGGTCTGAAAGGGAGTCTGACCATGGAGAAGTTCACCACCCACACCGGCGTCGGCGTCCCGCTGCGACGCAGCAACGTCGACACCGACCAGATCATCCCGGCGGTCTACCTCAAGCGCGTCACGCGCACCGGCTTCGAGGACGGCCTGTTCGCCGCCTGGCGCAACGACCCGGAGTTCGTGCTCAACAAGGACGCCTACGCCGCGGGCTCGGTCCTCGTCGCCGGCCCCGACTTCGGCACCGGCTCCTCGCGCGAGCACGCCGTCTGGGCCCTGCAGAACTACGGCTTCAAGGTCGTCCTCTCCGCCCGCTTCGCCGACATCTTCCGCGGCAACTCCGGCAAGGCCGGCCTGGTCGCGGGTCAGCTCGACGAGGCCGACGTGGAGCGGATCTGGGCCTACCTGGAGGCCGACCCGGGCGCCGAGATCACCGTCGACCTCGAGGCCCGCACGGTCAAGGCCGGCGACATCGAGGTCACCTTCCAGATCGACGACTACACCCGCTGGCGCCTGCTCGAGGGCCTCGACGACATCGGCATCACGCTCGGTCACGCCGACGACATCGCGGCGTACGAGGCGGGCCGGCCCACGTTCAAGCCGGTCACCCAGCACGCGTGATCTGCGTCCCCTAGGGACGAATCCCGATGAAGGGACATGGGATGGACAGATACTGTTCATCTCGTGTCCCTTCTCGTTCGTGCGGACCGCGCGGACGAGGAGCCCCCTGAGGACACGGCCGATGCACCCGACGTCCCCGCTCCACCGCGCGAGGTGCTCCGGCGCGGCTTCCTCGGGAGCCTCCTCGCCGCGGTGGTCGCCTCGGTCCTCCTCCAGGCCTCGACGCTGGGCCTGTTCAGCATCCGCTGGCTGGGCGACCAGCTGATCTTCGGCGTCGGCTTCTACGTCGACACCCTCGTGATCTGGCTGTTCCTCGGCCTGCTGTGGGCCGTGCTCGGCCGGCTGTGGTGGGCGATCGGCGTGGTGTTCGCGATCGTGCTCGCGGTCGGCGTCGCGACCCTCGTCAAGATCCAGTACCGCGAGGAGCCGGTCTACCCGAGCGACGTCGACTTCCTGCGGGAGCCGGGCTTCCTGACCTCGATGGTGTCGCCGGCGCTGCTGGTGCTGGCCGTCGCCGCGATCGCCGGCGTGGTCGTCGGCGGCGTGCTCCTGGGGCGCCGGATGGCGCGGCGCTACCCGCGGCCGCGGCTGCGCGACCTGCCCCGGCCCCATGCGTGGGTGCTCGCCGGAAGCCGTGTCCTGGTGGGGGTCGTGGCGCTCCTGCTGCTCGCGCAGGCCGGTCAGTTCAACCAGCCGGGCAACCTGTGGCGCGGCATGTACGAGGCGCGCGGCGAGCACTGGCGCTACTGGAACCAGAAGACGAACTACCGCTCCAACGGCTTCATCGGCGGCTTCCTCTTCAACATGCCGGTCGACGCGATGGCCGAGCCCGACGACTACGACGACGCGCGGATGGACGAGATCGCCGATCGCTACGAGCGGTTGGCCGCACGCACCAACGCCGGACGTACCGGCTCCCTCGACGACACCAACGTCGTGATCGTGCTGAGCGAGTCGTTCACCGATCCCACCGAGCTCGAGGGCTTCGACCTCGAGCGCGACCCCATCCCGCGCACCCGGGCGCGGATGGCGGGCACGACGTCGGGCCACATGCTCTCCCAGATGTACGGCGGCGGCACGGCCAACATGGAGTTCGAGACCCTGACCGGCCAGTCCCTGGGGCTGTTCCGGCCGCAGATGCTCTCGCCGTACCAGATGCTCGTGCCCGAGCACGCCGACTATCCCTCGGCCGTGGGCTGGTTCCGGGCCCAGGGACACGACGCCATCGCCGTTCACCCCTACCGGGTGGGGATGTACAAGCGCGAGCAGGTCTACGAGCGCTTCGGCTTCCAGTCGTTCATCCACGACTCGACGATCCGCGAGACCGACACGATCGACGACAACCCCTACATCTCGGACCATTCGGCGTTCGACGAGGTGCTCGCGCAGATCGACGAGCACGATCGTCCGCTGATGGTGAACCTCGTCACGATGCAGAACCACATTCCCGTCGACGGCAATTACGACGATCCGATCGGGGTCTCGGGCAGCGACGACGACAAGATCGGCCAGTACGCACGGGGTCTCGAGCACACCGACGAAGCACTCGACGAGTTCCTCGACACGTTGGAGAAGAAGCGCGAGAAGACCATCGTGCTCTTCTACGGCGACCACCTGCCCGGCATCTACGACTCCGACATCAAGCACCAGAACACCGGGATCTCGCTCTACCGCACGCCTTTCTTCATCTGGAGCAGCGAGCCCGGGCACAACCGCGCACGCACGATCCCGACCACGAGCCCGGCGTTCTTCCTGCCCCTGCTGTACGACGTCGCGGACGCACCGGTGCCGCCGTACCTCGCGATGCTCGGCAAGCTCCACGAACGCGTCAGCGCACTGCAGCAAGGACGCATGCTGGACCCGTCCGGAGAGCGGATCGAGGAGTCCGACCTGGACGCGAAAACCGCTCAACTGCTGGCCGATCTGCGTCTCGTGCAGTTCGACTTCTCGATCGGCGGCCGGCGCGCGCTGGACCGCCTCTGGCCCGGCGCAGTGGCCCAAAAGCCCTGAAAAGGCCGAAATACCCCAGAAATCGCGAAAAAACACGCAAGAACATCGGCGTGGTGATTGTGAGTGTGCGTGCTAGTGCCTAGCGTTCCCATGAAAGGACGGCTGGGCGTGGGCTCAGCCGCATCATCCAGGGACGCGCAGGCGGTGCGTTTCGGAAGGACAGGTAGTGAACAAGTCTCAGTTGATCGACACGCTGGCTGACCGGTTCGAGGGCAGCCGCAAGGACGCGGCCCACGCTCTCGACGCGGTCCTCGACACCATCACGCGCCAGGTCGCCAAGGGCGAGAAGGTCGCCATCACGGGCTTCGGCTCCTTCGAGAAGGCCGTTCGCAACGCCCGTTGGGTCCGCAACCCCCAGACGGGCGAGCGGGTCAAGACCAAGAAGAAGTCGGTTCCGAAGTTCAGCGCCGGCGCCGACCTGAAGAACGTCGTCTCCGGCGCGAAGAAGCTTCCGGCCCTGCCGAAGCCCGCCAAGAAGGCTGCCGCCCCCGCGAAGAAGGCCGCCGCCTCCGTCGCCAAGAAGGCTGCTGCTCCGGCGAAGAAGGCTGCGACCGCCGCCAAGAAGGCCGCCCCGGCCAAGAAGGCTCCGGCCAAGAAGGCTCCTGCCGCGAAGAAGGCGGCTCCGGCCAAGAAGGCGCCCGCGAAGAAGGCTCCCGCCGCGAAGAAGGCGGCTCCGGCCAAGAAGGCGCCCGCGAAGAAGGCTCCCGCTGCCAAGAAGGCCGCTCCGGCCAAGAAGGCTCCGGCCAAGAAGGCCCCCGCCAAGAAGGCTCCGGCCAAGAAGGCCGCGAAGAAGGCCTGACGCCTCCTCCGTCCTCACGAACGGGCCGCACTCCCTCGGGAGTGCGGCCCGTTCGTCATGGTGCGACGACCTTCTGCGAGGCCGCGCCGAGACCGATCGCGATGGCGTCGGCGAGACCGTCGGCGTCGTCGACGTCGCGCCGCAGGGTGCGGAGCTCGCCCGGCGCGGGCCGTGCTCCGGCGCTCGTGTGGGCGCTTGCCGAGTCGACGCCGAAGCGCGGGTCGAAGTCGTCGTACCGCGCGGTGTAGAGGGTGGTCCCGGTCTCGTCGGCATCGCGCACGAAGCAGGGGGCGCCGGCCTGGGCGCCGGCGAACGCCAGTGCCGAGGCCAGATCGGCGGGACGCAGCGCCGGCAGGTCCGCGCACAGGGCGACGGGCTGGAGGTCCGGCCGCGCCCGCCGTACGACGTCCGCGCCGTGGCGCAGCGCCGCGTTGAGGCCGCCGCCGGGATCCGCGCACGCCTCGGCCCCCCGGGCCGCCAGCGAGGACGCGAAGGCGGCGTCGTCGCTGACCACCAGGACCCCGGCGACACCGTCGGTGGCGAGGCAGGCATCGACCACGTCCGTGGCGAACGCCGCCGCCAACCGCGCGCGCTCGTCGGGGTCGAGCGAGGTCAGGCGGGACTTGCCGGTGCCGGGTGACTTCACCGGCAGCAGCACGGCGAAGCCGCCGGAACGCGTGAACACCCTGGAATCCTCCCAGGCAAACAATGCCGTGCCCTCAAGTGGTCGGCGTCACTGACGGGTAACCTGCATCCTCGTGACGGTTCGGAAGTTGCAGGAGAAGCGGGGCTGGGCCTTCAACATCGCGGTGCCCATCCTCAAGCCCACCCTTCTCGCGACGACCCGGCGTGAGTGGATCGGCGGCGAGAACATCCCCGAGACGGGTGGGTTCATCATCGCGCTCAACCACATCTCCCACGCGGACCCGCTGACGGCCGCGCACCTCGTCTACGACCACGGCTACAAGCCCCGCTACCTCGCGAAGTCGGGGCTCTTCGACAACAAGGTGCTGGGCTACTTCCTGCGCGGTGCCGGGCAGATCCCCGTCAAGCGCGAGACCAAGGACGCCGTGGGCGCCTACGCGGCCGCGGTGGACGCCGTACGGGCGGGGGAGTGCGTGGTCATCTACCCGGAGGCGACGATCACCCGCGACCCCGACATGTGGCCGATGAAGGGCAAGTCCGGTGCCGCGCGGATCGCGCTGGAGACGGGCTGCCCGGTCATCCCCGTGGGTCAGTGGGGAGCGCAGGAGATCCTGGCGCCGTACACGAAGCGGCCGCACCTGGTGCCCCGGCACAAGGTCACCATGCGGGTCGGCCCGCCGGTCGACCTCGCGGACCTGCGCGCCCAGGAGCCGCGCACCTCCGCGATCGTCAACCAGGCCACCGACCGCATCATGGACGCCATCACCCACCAGCTCGAGCTGGTCCGGGGCGAGACCGCGCCGGCGGAGCGCTACGACATGGCCGTGCGCGGCGACCGTTTCAAGAAGAAGAAGGCGAACTGATGGGTGGCAACAAGGTCGCGGTGCTCGGCGCCGGCTCGTGGGGCACGGCGTTCTCGATCGTCCTCGCCGACGCCGGCAACGACGTCTCGGTGTGGGCCCGCCGCGAGGAGGTCGCCGCGGCGATCAACGAGCAGCACGAGAACGTCGACTACCTGCCGGGCATCGAGCTCCCGCGCACCATCACCTCGACCCACGACCCCGAGCAGGCGCTCGCGGGCGCGGACGTCGTCGTCCTGGCCGTTCCGTCGCAGTCCCTGCGCGAGAACCTGCCGACCTTCCTGCCGTACATCCACCACGACGCCGTCCTCGTCTCGCTGATGAAGGGCGTCGAGCTCGGCTCCCTCAAGCGCATGTCCGAGGTCGTCGCCGAGGTCGGCGACATCAGCCCGAACCGGATCGCCGTCGTCAGCGGCCCCAACCTCGCCCGCGAGATCGCCCGCCGCGAGCCCGCCGCCTCGGTCGTCGCGTGCGCCGACGAGGACGTCGCCAACCTCCTCCAGGCCCGCGTCCACTCGCCCGCCTTCCGCCCGTACACGAGCGTCGACGTCCTCGGCTGCGAGTTCGGCGGCGCCTACAAGAACGTCGTCGCCCTCTGCGTCGGCATGGCCGTCGGCCTCGGCTTCGGCGACAACACCACCGCCTCGCTCATCACCCGCGGCCTCGCCGAGACCGCCCGCCTCGCGATGAACCAGGGCGCCAACCCCCTCACCCTGATGGGCCTGGCCGGCCTCGGCGACCTCGTCGCCACCTGCTCCTCGC
This sequence comes from Pimelobacter simplex, assembly GCF_024662235.1. Lineage (GTDB taxonomy): Bacteria > Actinomycetota > Actinomycetes > Propionibacteriales > Nocardioidaceae > Nocardioides. The sequence continues at coordinate 3,177,777 of NZ_CP096276.1, read as the reverse complement.
CGCTCTCGCGCAACCGCACCTTCGGCGAGAAGCTCGGCCAGGGCATGAGCGTCGAGCAGATCTACGCCTCCACCCGCCAGGTCGCCGAGGGCGCCAAGTCCTGCTCGTCCCTGCGCGCGCTCGCCGCCGCGACCGGCGTCGAGACGCCCATCGTGGACGCCGTCGACGAGGTCGTCCTCGGGCGGCTGACCACGGCGCAGCTGATGGATGCGTTCATCAGCCGCGACACCAAGGCCGAGCTGAGCTGAGCGCGGCGGGAACGCTCTAGGCGTCGATCCGGTCGAGCGCCTGCTTGAGGTCGTCCCACAGGTCGTCGACGTCCTCGATGCCGACCGAGAGCCGGACCAGCCCCTCGGGGATCGTCGCGGCCTCCAGCTTCCAGCGCCGGCGCCGCTCGAACGTCGACTCCACGCCGCCCAGCGACGTCGCGTGCACCCACAGCGACGTGGCGCGGACCAGGAAGTCGCCCGCGTCGGCGCCGCCCTCGAGGACCGGCGCGACGATGGCGCCGAAGCCCGGGTAGCGGACCTCCGCGACCGAGGGGTGCTCGGCGAGGCGGCGGGCGAGCTCGGCGGCGTTGGCGCAGGCGCGCTCCAGGCGGACGTGGAGGGTGCGCAGGCCGCGCAGGGCCAGCCAGGTCTCGAAGGGGCCCGGGGTGGAGCCGGCGAGGCTGCGGCGGGCCTTGAGCGCGTCGTGCACCTCGTCGTCGGCGACCACCAGGGCCCCCATCAGTACGTCGCTGTGGCCGGCGATGTACTTGGTGGCCGAGTGCAGCACGATGTCCGCGCCGTCGGAGAGCGGCTGCTGGAGCAGGGGAGTGGCGAAGGTGTTGTCGACGACCACGCGGATGCCCAGCTCGCGCGCGGCCGCGGCCAGGGCCGGGATGTCGGCGATCTCGAGCGCCGGGTTGGTCGGGGACTCCAGCCACAGGAAGGCGCAGTCCTCGTCGTCGTGCATCGCCTGGACGACGGCGGCCGTGTCGGTGATGTCGACGAGGTTCGCGCGGAGCCGGCCGCGGGCCTCGGCGTCGGCGAGCGCGGCGACCGTGCCGTTGTAGGCGTGCCGGGGCGCGATCACGCTGCTGCCCTGGCCGACCAGGTCGAGCAGGGTGGTGACCGCGGCCATGCCGGAGGCGAAGGCCAGTGCCCGGCCGCCCTCCAGCGCGCCGAGGGCGTCCTCGAAGGCCGTCCAGGTGGGGTTGCCGAAGCGGCCGTACTCCAGCTCGCCCGTCGCGACGTACGTCGATGTCATCGTGATCGGCACGTTCAGCGGCTCGTCGGGTTCGTGCGGGGGACGTCCGGCGGTCACGGCGAGAGTGGCAGGGCGCAACGTGGGGCCGGTCATGCCCCAAAGGTAGGGTCTTCCGCGATGAACGCTCCCACTGGCCGCCGTATCCGCGTCGCTGTCGTCTTCGGCGGCCGCTCCAGCGAGCACGCCATCTCGTGCGTGACCGCGGGGAGCGTGCTCCAGGCCATCGACCGCGACAAGTACGACGTCGTACCCGTCGGCATCGCGACCGACGGCCGCTGGGTGCTCGAGGCCGACGACCCCCAGCGCCACCGGATCACCGGTCCGGGGCAGCTCCCGTCCGTCGACGGCGACCGCGCCCCCGTCGCGCTCGCCCCGACCGACGACGGCACCGGTCTCGTCGTCAGCGAGCCCGCCGAGACCCCCCGTGCGCTGGGCGAGGTTGACGTCGTGTTCCCGCTCCTGCACGGCCCCTGGGGCGAGGACGGCACCATCCAGGGCCTGTTCGAGATGTCCGACGTCCGCTACGTCGGCTCCGGCGTCCTCGCCTCGGCCGTCAGCATGGACAAGGCGTTCATGAAGGTCGTCCTCAAGGACGCCGGCCTGCCCGTCATGCCGAGCGAGACCGTCACCGCCCGCGAGTGGAAGGCCGACCCCCAGGCCGTCCGCGAGCGCGTCGCCGAGCTCGGCTACCCGCTCTTCGTCAAGCCCGCCCGCGGCGGCTCCAGCATCGGCATCGCCAAGGCCCACACCCCCGACGAGATCGACGCAGCCCTCGAGGGCGCGCTCGCCCACGACCCCAAGGTCCTCGTCGAGGTCTCCGCCGAGGGCGCGCGCGAGGTCGAGTGCGGCGTCCTGGAGGCCCTCGACGGCGGCGTCGACACCAGCCTGCCCGCCGAGATCCGGATCACCGGCGAGCACGAGTTCTACGACTTCGAGGCCAAGTACCTCCCCGAGGAGCACACCGAGCTCGACGTCCCGGCGATCCTGCCCGACGGCGTCCAGGAGCGCATGCGCGCCATGGCCGCCCGCGCCTTCACCGCGGTCGGTTGCGAGGGCCTGGCCCGCGTCGACTTCTTCCTCATGCCCGACGGTTCGCTCGTCGTCAACGAGCTCAACACCATGCCGGGCTTCACACCGCTGTCGATGTTCCCGCAGATGTGGGCCGCGACGGGGCTCGACTACGGCGCCCTGGTCGACCGGCTGCTGACGCTCGCGCTGCAGCGCGAGACCGGGCTGCGCTAGCAGCCGCTCAGCCGCCGTCGTCGCAGGGCTCGACCAGCTCGAGGTGCTCGCTCACCAGCGGCGCCAGCACCGACATCGCCGCCGCCACCGCCCCCGGCCGGTACGACGCGGGGATGGCCACCTCGATCCGCGGCCGGTAGCCCGCGGCATAGAGGGTGAGGTCGGCCTCCTGGTCGGTGTACTGCTCGTCGGGGATGTAGTAGCCGACCCCGTCGGCCTGCTCGCACGACGAGGTCAGGTCGAAGCCCTTCGGCTTGCCGACCCCGCAGGTGACCACGATCGCCGGGTCGCCGTACGCGCGGGCGGGGGCGTCGGACGGGTCGATCTCGACGCGGTCCTGCTCGGCGAAGGTCGGGGGCAGGTCGTCGAGGAAGGCGTCGCAGGTGGTCTGGTCGGCCGCCGAGAGCTTCGGTACGTCGACCTCGACCGGGCCGCCGCAGGCGACCAGGGCGAGGGAGACGGGCAGGGCGAGGAGAGCCGGGAGCGGCGTGAGCCGCCGGCGGCGGGGGTGGGGCACCGTCAGATGTGGACGACGGGGCAGGTGAGGGTCCGGGTGATGCCCTCGAGGTTCTGGACCTTGGAGACGACCAGCTTGCCGAGCTCGTCGACGTTGCGGGCCTCGGCGCGCACGATCACGTCGTAGGGGCCGGTGACGTCCTCGGCGAGCGTGACGCCGCTGATCTGACCGACCTCGCGTGCTACCTCCGCGGCCTTGCCGACGTCGGTCTGGATGAGGATGTAGGCCTGAACCACCATGGGTCTGCTCCCGTCGACGTGATTGCCGGAACGATTCAACCTACCTTGCCCGGGCGCGGGAGGAGAACTCGCGCGTGATGGGATGGAGCCATGGCTGAGGCGATCGACCCTGACGCGACGGTGGCGGATCTCGGGGAGTTCGGGCTCATCGGCCGGATCGGCGAGATCGTCGCCGCGGGCGCGCCGGGTCAGGACGTACTCGTCGGGCCCGGGGACGACGCCGCGGTGCTGCGCGTGCGCAAGGGGCACGTGGTGGTCTCCACCGACGTGATGGTCGAGGGCCGGCACTTCCGGCGCGACTGGGCCGAGGCGCTCGACGTCGGGCACCGGGCCGCCGCGCAGAACCTGTCCGACATCAACGCGATGGGCGGGCGGGCGCAGTGGCTGACGGTCGGACTGGCCACGCCCGCCGACCTGCCGGCGCAGTGGGCGCTCGACTTCACCCGCGGCTTCGCCGAGGAGTGCGCCGCCGTCGGTGCCGGGCTCGTCGGCGGGGACATCAGCCGCGCCGACCAGCTGATGATCTCGGTGACCGTCCTCGGCGCGTGCACCGTCTCGCCCGTGCTGCGCTCCGGCGCCGCGGCGGGCGACGTCCTCGCGCTCTGCGGGCGCCAGGGCTGGGCCGCCGGCGGGCTCGCGGTGCTGGGCCGGGGCTTCCGGTCACCCCGGGTGCTGGTCGAGGCCTACCGCCGCCCCGAGCCGCCGTACGACGCCGGGCCGGTCGCCGCCGAGGCGGGCGCGACCGCGATGATCGACATCTCCGACGGCCTGCTCGCCGAGGCCCGGCACCTGGCCGAGGGCTCGGGCGTGACGATCGACGTCGAGACCGCCGCCTTCGAGGTCCCCGAGCCGCTCGTCGCGGTGGGTCAGGCGCTCGGCGCGGACCCGATGCAGTTCATCCTGGGCGGGGGCGAGGACCACTCGCTGCTCGCCACCTTCCCGGCCGGCACCGCGCTGCCCGAGGGCTGGACCCGGATCGGCACGGTCGGCGCCCGCGGGGACCTGCCGGTCACCGTCGACGGCGGGGCGTACGACGGCCCCACCGGCTGGACCCACTTCTGACCGTCCGGCGCGCGCGCCGAAAACGCCGAAGGCCGCCACCCGCGAGGGTGGCGGCCTTCGAACGAGGACTCAGCGAGTCGCGAAGGTCAGCGGGTGACCTTGCCGGCCTTGATGCAGCCGGTGCAGACGTTGAGGCGCTTCGGGGTGCCGTTGACCACCGCGCGCACGCGCTGGATGTTCGGGTCGAAGCGGCGCTTGGTGATCTTGCGCGACCACGGCCGGTTGTTGCCGAACGTCGGCTTCTTGTCGCAGATGTCGCACACGGCGGCCATGGTTGTCACTCCTGAGAGATTGCTCGTACTAAGTCGTGTCGCGCCCGTGCGCAGCAGGCGCTTCGGGCAACCGGAAGAGAATAGCCGACCGCGACGTGTCGGCCGAAATCGGCGAAGCCCGCGGGCCCTGCCCTAAGGTGACCTCGATGGATGAGGGGACGGCGCGCGAGGGGAGCCGGGAGACCGGCCCGGGGCGGAGCGGGATCGCACTGGCGTCCGTGGTCCGCTTCGTCGACATCGCGGTCGACGCGCTCGCCGAGGCGCGCGAGGAGGTCGACGCGCTCAACGTCTACCCCGTGCCCGACGGCGACACCGGCACCAACATGTACCTCACCGTCGTCGCCGCGCGCGACGCCATCCGGGCCGCGCTGGACGAGGACGCCGAGCCGCTGCCCGCGCTCGCCCGTGGCGCCCTGCTGGGCGCGCGCGGCAACTCCGGGGTGATCCTCAGCGAGATGCTCGGCGCCGCGGCCCGCCGGATCGCCGGGGCCACGCCCGAGGAGCGCAACGCGACCGTGATGGCCGAGGCGCTGCGCGAGGCGTCCGTCGCGAGCTATGCCGCGGTGGGGGAGCCCGTCGAGGGCACCATGCTCACCGTCCTGCGTGCGGCCGCCGACGCCGGTACGGCGGCCGCGGCCCTGCCCGGCGCCCGCAGCGCCGACGTCCTCACCGAGGCGGCCGCCGCCGCCCGCGAGGCGCTCGGCCACACCCCCGAGCAGCTCGACGTCCTCGCCCAGGCGGGGGTCGTCGACGCCGGCGGACGCGGGGTCTCGGTGATCCTCGACGCCGCCGAGACCGTGCTGACCGGGCGCCGCCCGATCCCGGTCACCGCGCCGCTCGGCAGCCACGTCATCCCGGTGCCGCACCTGGAGCCGGCCGCCGACGAGCTCAGCGCCGACGGCCCGGCGTACGAGGTGATGTACCTCCTCGACGCCGCCGACGACGCCGCTCCGGGTCTGCGCAGCCGCCTCGGCGAGCTGGGCGACTCGGTCGTGGTGGTCGGCCGCGAGGGCCTGTGGAACGTCCACGTGCACACCGACGACGTCGGCGCCGCGATCGAGGCCGGTCTCGGCATCGGCCGCCCGCACCGGATCCGGGTCACCCACTTCGCCGAGCAGATCGCGGCCAAGGCCGCGGCCGCCGAGGCGCCCGCTCCCGCGCTGCCCACGCTGACCGGACGCCGCGTCGTCGCGGTCGCGGCCGGGCCCGGGCTGGCCGAGCTGTTCGAGGAGGCCGGCGCGGTCGCCGTCCGCGGCGGCCCCGGCCGGCGGCCCTCGACCGGAGAGCTGCTCGCGGCGATCACGGCCTGCGGGGCCAAGGAGGTCGTCATCCTCCCCAACGACGAGCCGAGCGTGCGTGCCGCGCTGGCGGCCGCGTCGACCGCCGAGGCCGACCACGGCACCCGGGGGCTGCGGGTCGCGGTGATCCCGACCCACACCCAGGTGCAGGGCCTGGCCGCGGTCGCGGTGCACGAGCCGGGACGCACGTTCGACCAGGACGTCACCGAGATGACCGCGACCGCCCGCCACGTGCGCCACGGCGCGGTCACGATCGCGGCCCGCCAGGCGATGACGATGGCCGGCCCGTGCGAGCCCGGCGACGCGCTCGGCGTCATCGCGGGCGACTTCGCGGTGGTCGGCGAGGAGCTCGGCGGGGTCGCGCTCGTCGTCCTCGACCGGCTGCTGGCCGCGGGCGGCGAGCTGGTCACGTTGGTGAGCGGCGAGGACGCCGGTGACCTGGCCGACCGGGCGACCGCCTGGGTGGAGGAGTTCCACCCCCATGTCGACGTCGTGGTGTACGACGGTGGGCAGGAGCGGTACCCGCTCCTCATGTCCGTCGAATGAGGTTCTAGGTGGCTATCGACTTCGCATCGTCCGTGACCGCGGTCCTGGGGGCGACCACGCCTGCCAAGCGCAAGCGGTTCGCCGAGGGGCTCGGCATCGAGACCGTCGGCGACCTGATGCGCCACTTCCCGCGGCGCTACCTCGAGACCGGCTCGTTGACCCGGATCGACAACCTGCGTGTGGGCCAGCTGCTGTGCGTGGTCGGCGAGATCGACCAGTGCGAGATCAAGACCTACAACGACCGCCGCACCGGCCGTCCGGCGTACCGGGTCGAGGCGGTGCTGCGCACCGGTGGCCCGCGGCTCAAGATGACGTTCTTCGCCAAGAACCAGGGCACCGCCGGCTGGCACGCGCGCCGCGTCGCCCAGGGCAACCGCGGGGTCTTCCTCGGCAAGGCCGACCGGTTCCGCGACCAGTGGCAGCTGGTCAACCCGGCGATGACGATCTTCGGCATGGGCGACGAGGCCGAGGGCGAGGGGAGCGGTGTCGAGGACGTCCTCGACTTCGGCCCGCTGTTCCCGATCTACCCGCTCACCAAGGGCGTCGAGACCTGGGACATCACCCGCGCGGTGACCTTCGCCCGCAAGGTCATCGAGCCGGTCGCCGAGCTGCTGCCCGACCCCGTCCGCGACGAGTACGACGTCCTCGGCATCCAGGACGCCTACGACTGGGTCCACCAGCCCGAGGACCGCGACCAGGTCGAGCGCGCCCACCACCGGTTCCGGTTCGAGGAGGCGCTGGTCACCCAGCTCGTCCTCGGCCGCCGCCGTCGGGCCCGCCAGGCCGAGGGCGCGACCGCCCGGACCGGCGGCGACGGCGCCCTGCTGCGCGCGTTCGACGAGCGGCTGCCGTTCCAGCTCACCGCCGGCCAGGTCGAGGTCGGCGCCCAGGTCGAGGCCGACCTGGCCCAGCCGCACCCGATGAACCGCCTGCTCCAGGGTGAGGTCGGCTCCGGAAAGACCCTCGTCGCGCTGCGGGCGATGCTCCGTGTCGTCGACTCCGGCGGCCAGGCCGCGCTGCTCGCGCCGACCGAGGTGCTCGCCCAGCAGCACTACCGCTCGATCGTCGCGATGCTCGGCGACCTCGCCGACGGCGGCACGATCTTCGGCTCCGGCGAGGGCACCCGCGTCGAGCTGCTCACCGGCTCGATGAACAAGACCCAGCGCACCGGCCCGCTCTCGCGGATCGCCTCCGGCGAGGCCGGGATCGTCATCGGCACCCACGCCCTGCTCCAGGACCAGGTCATGTTCGCCGACCTCGGCTTCGTGGTCGTCGACGAGCAGCACCGCTTCGGCGTCGAGCAGCGCGCCGCGCTCACCGACAAGGCCGCCGCCCCGCCGCACCTGCTGGTGATGACGGCGACGCCCATCCCGCGGACCGTCGCGATGACGGTCTTCGGCGACCTGGAGACCTCGACCCTGAGCGAGCTGCCGGCCGGACGCGCGCCGATCCAGTCCAACGTCGTCCCGCTGGCCGAGCAGCCGACCTGGTTCGGCCGGGTGTGGGAGCGGGTGCGCGAGGAGGTCGGCAAGGGCCACCAGGTCTACGTCGTGTGCCCCCGCATCTCCGGCGACGAGGCCGAGGCCGGCCAGGTCGACGCGGTCGACCTGCCCGACCCGGACGACGGCGAGGTCGAGGTCGCCCCCAAGCCGCCCGCCGCCGCGGTCGAGGAGGTCGTCTCCCGGCTCGCCGAGGGCCCCCTGGCCGGACTGCGGATCGCCCGCCTCCACGGCCGGCTCCCCGCCGACGAGAAGGACGCCGTGATGCGATCCTTCGCCGCCGGCGACATCGACGTGCTCGTCTCGACGACCGTGATCGAGGTCGGCGTCGACGTCGCCAACGCGACCGGCATGGTGATCCTCGACGCCGACCGGTTCGGCGTCTCCCAGCTCCACCAGCTCCGCGGCCGGGTCGGCCGGGGCGGGCTGCCCGGGCTGTGCCTCCTGGTCACCCACACCGACGCCGGATCGCCCGCCCGGGAGCGGCTCGAGGCGGTCGCATCGACCACCGACGGCTTCGTGCTCAGCCGGATCGACCTGGAGATGCGCCGCGAGGGCGACGTCCTCGGCGCCGCCCAGGCCGGCGGCCGGACCAGCCTGGAGAACCTCCGCGTGCTGCGCGACGAGGACACCATCGTCGCCGCCCGCCAGGCCGCCGAGGGGCTCCTCGACGCCGACACCGACCTGGGCCAGGCGCCGGGCCTCGGCGCGGCCGTGCGCGACCTGGAGCGCTCCGTCCAGGCCGACTTCGTGGACAAGTCGTGACCCGGATCATCGCCGGAGCGGCCGGCGGCCGCCGGCTCCAGACCCCCAAGGGCGACCAGACCCGGCCCACCAGCGACCGGGTCCGTGAGGCGCTGTTCTCGGCCGTCGAGGCGTGGGCGGGGTCGCTCCAGGGCCTGCGCGTCCTCGACCTGTACGCCGGCTCCGGCGCGCTCGGGCTCGAGGCCTGGTCGCGCGGCGCCGCCGCCGTCACGCTCGTCGAGTCCGACCGCCGTACCGCGGACCTGGTGCGGGCCAACGCCCGCTCGATCGGCTGCGACGCCGCCCAGGTCCTGGCCCGCCCGGTCGCCGCGGTGCTCGCCGACCCGCCGGCGGGGGAGCCCTACGACCTCGTGGTCGCCGACCCGCCGTACCCGCTGACGGACGAGGCGGTCGCCGCCGACCTCGCCGCCCTGGCCGCCCACGGCTGGCTCGCGCCCGACGCGCTCGTCATCGTCGAGCGCTCCCGGCGCAGCCCGGCGCCGCTGTGGCCCAGCGCCCTGGTGCCGCTCGAGGGCAAGCGCGGCCAGCGCAAGTACGGCGAGACGACCCTCTGGTTTGCCGGGGTGAGCGCGTCTCCGGCGTAGGTGGGTCAGCAGGCTGCCGGTGCCCCGCCTCCCGCCGCGCTGCCACCCGCTGGCTCGCCGAGCACCCGTCAGCCACTAGCCTCGCCCCATGACCCGCGCGGTGTGCCCCGGCTCCTTCGACCCGGTCACCTACGGCCACCTGGACATCTTCCGGAGGGCCTCGGCCCTCTTCGACGAGCTGGTCGTCGCGACCGGCACCAACATGTCCAAGTCGCGCCTGTTCGAGCCCGACGAGCGCCTGGAGATGCTCCGCGAGGCGTGCGCCGACCTGCCGAACGTGACCGTGATGGGCTTCACCGGCCTGATCGTCGACTTCTGCAAGGACATCGACGCCCACGCGATCGTCAAGGGCCTGCGCGGCGGCAACGACTACGAGTACGAGCTGCCGATGGCCCAGATGAACGCCCACCTGACCGGGGTCGAGACGGTCTTCGTCCCGACCACCGCCAGCCTCGGCTACGTCTCCTCCAGCCTGGTCAAGGAGGTCGCCTCGCTCGGCGGCGACATCTCGGCGTTCGTGCCTCCGGCGGTGCTCGCCCGGCTCACCGAGAAGCTCGCTGAACGGCAGTGAACGACGGGGCGGACGACCCCTGAATTGGCCCTGTCCCACCCGCCCCTCTAACATTGAACCGATCTGTTGTGCCCGGACCTGGAAGTGAACCCCTGAAGCATCTGGACCCGAGAGCGCCGCTCGTGCTCGACACCCGCGAGCTCGGACGCCGCCCGGGGTCCCAGCGACAGGTGTCACGGTCAGTGCCGGCACCAGCAGATCTGGGCATCGAAGTCCTCTCCGTCCCCGAGGGCGCGCCGGTCGAGCTCGACCTGCGCCTGGAGGCGGTCATGGAAGGCGTGCTCGTCACCGGGTCGGCGAAGGCCGGCCTGGAGGGTGAGTGCGTGCGGTGCCTGGAGCCGATCCGCGACGAGATCGCGGTGACGTTCCAGGAGCTGTTCGTCTACGACGACATCCGTGACGCCGAGGGAGCCGAGGAGGACGACGAGGTCAGCATGCTCCAGGACGACCTGCTCGACCTGGAGACCGTGCTGCGGGACGCGGTGGTGCTCGCACTGCCGTTCCAGCCGCTGTGCCAGGACGACTGTCCCGGGTTGTGCCCCGAGTGCGGGGCCCGGCTCGCGGACGAGCCGGACCACACGCACGAGGCTGCGATCGACCCGCGTTGGGCGGCGCTGACCAAGCTCGAGCAAGACCCCACGGACTGAAGAGGCGCTCGACCCCGAGCGCACCCGAACCAAGGAGAAGACAGTGGCTGTTCCGAAGCGGAAGATGTCGCGCAGCAACACGCGGCACCGTCGCTCGCAGTGGAAGGCTGTCGCCCCGTCGCTGGTGACCTGCGCCAACCCGGCCTGCGGCGCCAAGCACCTCCCGCACCGCGCTTGCGGCACCTGCGGTCAGTACGGCGCGCGCGCCGAGCGTCGCCAGGTTCTCTGAGCGACCGACCGGACGACGTCAGGTACACCAGCATCACCGCGTACGACGAGCTGCGTCGAGCGCTCGGGGATCCCTCGCTGACCCCCGAGCTGCTCGACCTCGCGCTGACGCACCGCTCCTACGCCTACGAGAACGGTGGTCTTCCGACCAACGAGAGGCTGGAGTTCCTCGGTGACTCGGTGCTCGGCGTCGTGGTCACCGAGACGCTGTACCTGACCCACCCGGACCTGTCCGAGGGTCGCCTCGCCAAGCTGCGCGCCGCGGTCGTCAACGCCCGCGCGCTGGCCGGCGTGGCCCGCGAGATCGGGCTCGGCGCCCACATCAAGCTGGGCCGCGGCGAAGAGGCGACCGGCGGGCGCGACAAGGCGTCGATCCTCTCCGACACGGTCGAGGCCGTGATCGGGGCGATCCACCTCACCGGCGGCATCGAGGTCTCCTCGGTCGTCGTGCACCGGCTGTTCGACCCGCTCATCGAGGCGGCCTCGGCGCTCGGCGCCGGCCTGGACTGGAAGACCTCGCTCCAGGAGCTCGCCGCCGACCAGACGCTCGGCGTGCCCGAGTACGTCATCGAGGACGACGGCCCGGACCACATGAAGACGTTCACCGCCCAGGTGCGCGTGGGCGACAAGCTCTACGGCAACGGCGTCGGCCGCTCCAAGAAGGAAGCCGAGCAGGGCGCCGCCCAGACCGCCTTCGGCGAGATCGCGGCCGCGCTCGGCCTCGACACCAACGGCCGCCCGGTCGGCTCCGGCAGCTGAGCAGGGCGTCGTGCCCGAGCTCCCCGAGGTCGAGGTCGTCCGAGCCGGCCTCGAACGTCACGTCACCGGCGCCACCATCGCCGCGGTCGACGTCCTCCACGAACGTCCCGTGCGCCGCCACCCCGGTGGTCCGCTCGGCTTCGCCGCGGCCCTGACCGGACGCCGTATCGACGGCGCGCGGCGCCGCGGCAAGTACCTCTGGCTGCCGCTCGACAACGGCGACGCGATCCTCGGCCACCTCGGGATGAGCGGCCAGATGCTCGTCCAGGAGCCGGCCGCCCCCGTCGAGCGCCACCTGCGCGTGCGGTTCGTCCTCGACGGCGCCGCCGAGGGGCGCGAGCTGCGCTTCGTGGACCAGCGGATGTTCGGCGGGCTGTCGGTCTCGGTCGACGGCGCCGAGCTGCCCCACGAGATCGCCCACATCGCGCGCGACCCGCTCGACCCGGAGTTCGACGACGACGCCTTCGTCGCCCGGCTCCGCAAGCGCACCTCCGGGGTCAAGCGGCTGCTGCTCGACCAGGGTCTGATCTCCGGCGTCGGCAACATCTACGCCGACGAGGCGCTCTGGCGCACGAGCCTGCACGGCGAGCGGCCCGGCGACCGGCTCACCCGCGCCCAGGCGCTCGCGCTGCTCGGCAACGCCCGCGACGTGATGAACGAGGCGCTCGCCCAGGGCGGGACGTCGTTCGACGCGCTCTACGTCAACGTCAACGGTGAGTCGGGCTACTTCGACCGCTCGCTGCACGCCTACGGGCGCGAGGACGAGCCGTGCGACCGGTGCGGTACGACGATCCGCCGGATCGCGTTCATGAACCGCTCGTCGTACTTCTGCCCGTCGTGCCAGCCGGCCCCGCGCCGGCGCCGGGGCTAGCCCCCGGGCGTCTGCTCCGCGCCCGGGGTGGGCTCGGGGGACGGCTCCGGCTCCTGCGGGCCGCTGCCCAGCCGGAGCACGACCCAGCGCTCGGCGCCCAGGTGGGCCGCCGTCCGCGCCAGCCGGACCCGCACCTTGACCTGCCCGCGGAACCGCGCCAGGTCGTAGGTCGCGACGCCCTGCTCGTCGAGGCGCACCGTGCCGACCCGCAGGATCCGCCCACCCGGGCCGCGCCGGGCCAGCCAGACCTGGTCGCCGGCCTGCCCGCCGGTGACGTGGACCGTGAGCAGGCTGCCCGCGGTGCTCGTCGTGAGCGCCGGCCGGACCGCGACCCGCCGCTGCTCGCTCTGGAGCACCATCGCCTCGCCCAGTCCGTCGACGACGGTCGTCTCGAGGCGCAGGTCGGTGCTCGCGGTGACCGGCTCGGTCGCGATCGAGACCCACCCGTCGGCGTCGGTGACCCCGCCGCCCACCTGGCTCCACTTGCTGCCCGCCGGCCGCTGCCAGAGCACGACCTCCTGGGAGGTGATCGGCATCAGCGCCGCGTCGCGCACCCGCGCGGTGATCGTGGTGCTGGCGCCGGCGTCGACGGTCCGCGCGGTCAGCGAGACCCGGACCACGGCCGGCCCGGTCGGCGCCTCGTGCCGCCGGATGTCGGCGTGGCCGCGTTGCCGCGGGCGGCCCTCCCGGCCCGCGCCGGTGCCCGGGCGGGGGTCGGTGGGGGAGTGCGTCCGCGGGGAGTCGGTGGAGCGGCCGTCCCGCTGGTCGCCGTCGGGGCCCGCCGACGGGGGCTGCTGCGGGTCCGGCGTACGGGCCGGAGGGACGCCGAGACCGCCGAGCGCGTCGTGCGCGAACGCCTGGACCCGGTCGGGCAGCGCCTGGTTGTAGGCCGCCGCGGCGACCCCTCCGGTCAGCGCCAGCGCGGCGACCAGCGCGGTGCCGCCCGCGCCGATCCGGCCGACGACCCGGCCGGGGCCGCGGCGGCGTCGTCCGGGGTGGTGGTCGCGGAACGCGGCGAGCACCTGCTCCTCGCCGGCCAGCTCGGCCGCCGTACCGGGGGCGCGGAGGGCTCGCACGAGCGGGCTGTCCGCCAGCTCGCCGAGGTCGTGGTCGTCGTAGGTCATCGTGTTCCGTCCGCCGTCGGGGCGCCGTGGGCGCCGGCGAGCTTCTTGAGGGCCCGGTGGACCGCGACCGCCACCGTGCCGGGCTTCTTGCCGACGATCGTGGCCACCTCGGCGACCGACAACCCGGCCACCACCCGCAGCATCACCATCTCGGCCTGGACCGTCGGCAGCGTCGCCACCAGCCGTACCGCCGCCTCGGTGTCGGCCCGCTCCAGCGCCGCGCTCTCCGCGCTCGGCGCCGTACTGATGTCGATCACCTCGGCCGTCGGCACACTCGGCCGCGCCGCCTGCGCCCGCGCCGCATCGATCGCCCGGTGCCGCGCGAGCGTGAACACCCACGCCCGGAACTCCGCCGCCCCACCCGAGAACCGCCCGAGGTCGCGCACGACGTGCAGCCACGTCTCGGCCGCGATGTCCTCGGCGTACTCCCGGTCGCGGACCTTCAGGTAGCGCAGCAACGGCGGCTGCAGCAGCCGCCACACCTCCCCGAACGCCGCCTCGTCCCCCTCCAGGGCGCGCGCCAGCGACCCACCGAGCGGGTCGGCGGGACCGTGACGCTCCGACGCGGTCAGGGTGCCTCCTCGCTCGGTGGTCAGGCGGGTCGACGATCCTGACACAACCAGGACAGCGGATCGCGGCGCGAAGTCATTACATCCGGCCGAGCCGGTAATGGATGCGGTGCCCCGGCCGCTGTCGGGGTCATGAACGCGGACACTGACAACTCAGGCACCCACACCATCCCCTGCTGCTTCCGGCGCATCGCCGCCGGCGCCGGGCTTGCGCTCGGTATCGCTACGCTCTCCGTCGGGCTGAGCGGGCCATCCGGCGCTTCAACTCCGGAGACGTGCCTCGGCCAGAACGTGACGATCATGGGGACCCAAGGGTCGGACACCCTCGTCGGCACCCCGGGCGATGACGTGGTCCTGCTGGGCGACGGCGACGACGTCTTCAACGGTCTCGACGGCGACGACCTCATCTGCGGTGGCAATGGTGACGACCTGATCGTGGGTGGAGACGGCGACGACATGATCGACGGCGGGGGCGGCGCCGACCGCGTCGACGCCGGTGACGGCAACGACTGGGTGCGAGCCTTCGAGGGTGACGATCGCGTCACGACGGGGGCTGGGCGCGACAGGGTCTACGTCAGCTCACCCGGCGCCCGGATCGACACGGGCGCCGACAACGACTACGTCAGCGCCGAGTACCTCACCACCACCTTGGTCCTGGGCGAGGGGAACGACCGGGTGAGCCTGGTCCGGACCTCGGGCAAGGTCCTTGGCGGCCCGGGCAACGACACCTTCACCGTCTCGGAACGTGCGAGGGGCGGACTGCCCGGGCTCAACACGTCCACGACCTCCACGATCCAGGGCGGTACCGGCCGCGACTACCTCCGGATGAAGACGGGACGGGCGCGGGTCGACCTCGCCGCCCAGCGGGCGCGCTGGGCAGACGGACGGATCGCCCTCGCCAGCATCGAGCGGGTCGAGGGCAGCAGCCGGGCCGACGTCATCCTGGGCGGGCCCGGTGCCGACGAGCTCGACGGCAACGGGGGAGCGGACGTGATCCAGGGCCGTGGGGGCAACGACCGGATCGTGGGCGGCCTGGGCTACGACATCGCCGACGGCGGCCCTGGTCGCGACCGCTGCTCGGCCGAGCAGAAGCGGTCCTGCTGAGCCCCCGGGGGACGGTCGAGCGGGGCCGTCCCCCGGAGGTTTGACCCTGGCGAGCCGAAGTGGGACTCTTGTAGACGGCCCCCCTCGGGCTGACACCCTGTCGAACCGGAAGGCTCACTTCATGGCCAAGGCGCTGATCGGTCACCTGAACAGCGACCTCCGCGACCCCCGTCTCGCCGTCGAGAATGCTCGTCTGCGCAACCGGGTCGCCGAGCTGGAGTCCCTCGTCCTTCGCCTCTCGGAGGAGAACGACAAGCTGATGTCGGCCCGCGCGGCCGAGATCCTGACCGGCGACGCGCAGGAGATGCAGCCGGCCTGACCCCGGACTCCGACGACGAGCTCCCGTCGTCGCCCAGGTGCACCACACCACGGACCACCCTCGCCGTACGGCGCCGGGTGGTCCGACTGGTTTTCCGGCCCCCGGCAATTGATTGGCGCCGGGGCCGGGTGCGGGCATAACGTCTCGACCTTGTGGGCCGGGTGATCGAAGCAGTCGCGCCGGCCCGGCTCGGACCGGGCTTCCGGCACCTCATGGCGTCGGCCTGGGTGAGCAACCTGGGCGACGGGATCGCGCTGGCCGCCGGGCCGCTGCTGGTGGCCTCCCAGACGCGCTCGCCGGCGCTCGTGTCGATGGCGATGCTGCTCGTCGGGCTGCCCTGGTTGCTGTTCGGGCTGTTCGCCGGGGCGGTCGCCGACCGGGTCGACCGGTTGCGGATGGTGGTCGTCGCGAACCTGCTGCGGTCGGTGGTCCTCGCGGTGCTCTGCGTGACGATCGTGACCGGGGTCGTGAACATCGCGCTGGTGCTGGGCGCGATGTTCCTGCTGGGGACCGCGGAGGTGTTCGCCGACACGGCGTACCGGACCTTCCTGCCGATGCTGGTCGACAAGGCGGACCTCGGCATCGCCAACGCGCGGCTGCAGGCGGGGTTCATCACGCTCAACCAGTTCGCGGGGGCGCCGCTGGGTGCGGCGCTGTTCGCGGTCGGGATGGCGGTGCCGTTCGGGGCCCAGATCCTGTGCGGGCTGCTGGGGGTCGTGCTGGCGACCCGGATCGCGCTGCCGCCGGGGCCGGTGCGCGGCGAGGTCGACACCCACGTGCTGCGCGACATCGCCGAGGGGCTGCGCTGGCTGATGGGCAATGCGCCGGTCCGCACGCTGGCGCTGGTCATCGTCACGTTCAACATCACCTGGGCGGCGGCGTGGTCGATCCTGGTGCTGTACTCGCTCGACGTCCTCCACATGGGCCCGATCGGCTACGGCCTGCTCACCAGCGCCGCGGCGGCGGGGGGCCTGGTCGGCACCTTCCTGTACGGCTGGCTGGAGCGGCACGTCCCGCTGGCCACGCTGATGCGCGCCTGCCTGAGCCTCGAGGTGGTCATGCACCTCGGCTTCGCGGTGACCCGGGTGCCCTGGGTCGCGGTGCTCATCATGTTCGGGTTCGGGGTCTACGCGTTCGCGTGGGGGACGCTCTCGCAGGCGGTACGCCAGCGCGCGGTCCCGATGGAGTTCCAGGGCCGGGTGGGCTCGGTCTACAGCGTCTCGATCTTCGGCGGCACCGTGATCGGCAGCGGGCTCGGCGGGCTGATCGCGCAGCACGGGGGAGTGCTGGCGCCGTTCTGGTTCGCGTTCGTGGGCTCGGGCGTGACGCTCGCGCTCGTGTGGCGCCAGCTGGGGCACATCGCTCACGCCGACGACGGCGTCCCCGGGGTGCAGCGATCCGTCGGCCCCGCGGGGTAGCCTGAGACCCGCCGAGCTTCCCCCGCGTCGGACCCGACCTGACCGACCCCGAAGGGAGCCTGCGTGTATCTGAAGAGCCTGACCCTCAAGGGGTTCAAGTCCTTCGCGTCCGCGACCACCCTCCAGCTCGAGCCCGGCATCACCTGCATCGTCGGCCCCAACGGCTCCGGCAAGTCCAATGTCGTCGACGCCCTCGCGTGGGTGATGGGCGAGGCGAGCGCCAAGAGCCTGCGCGGCGGCAAGATGGACGACGTCATCTTCGCCGGTACGTCGGGCCGCCCGCCGCTGGGCCGGGCCGAGGTCGTGCTGACCATCGACAACACCGACGGCGCGCTGCCGATCGAGTACTCCGAGGTCACGATCAGCCGGACCATGTTCCGCACCGGCGGCTCCGAGTACGCCATCAACGGCACCACGTGCCGGCTGCTCGACGTCCAGGAGCTCCTCAGCGACTCCGGCATCGGTCGCGAGATGCACGTCATCGTCGGCCAGGGCCAGCTCGACCAGATCCTGCACGCGACGCCGGAGGACCGGCGCGGGTTCATCGAGGAGGCCGCCGGCGTCCTCAAGCACCGCAAGCGCAAGGAGAAGGCGCTCCGCAAGCTCGACTCCACCGAGGGCAACCTCAACCGGCTCAACGACCTGCTCAGCGAGATCCGGCGCCAGCTCAAGCCGCTGGGCCGCCAGGCCGAGGTGGCCCGCCGGGCGGCGACGGTCCAGGCCGACGTCCGCGACGCCAAGGCCCGGCTGCTGGCCGACGACCTGGTGACCGCGCGGACGTCGCTGGAGCAGGAGCTCGCCGACGAGAGCGTGCTGCTCCAGCGCCGCGAGGAGGTCGAGACCGCGATCGCGACCGCGCGCGAGCAGGAGACCGCTCTCGAGGCCGCGCTGCGCGAGGACCTCCCGGCGCTGTCCGCCGCCCAGGAGACGCTGTCCTCCCTCCAGGCGCTGCGCGAGCGCTTCCGCGGCACCCAGAGCCTGGCCGCCGAGCGGGTCCGCAACGCCGCCGGCGTCGCCGAGGCCGAGGTCGAGACGGGCCGCGACCCCGACGAGCTCGACGCCGAGGCCGCCCGCCTGGCTGCCCACGAGGCCGAGATCACCGCGCTCGTCACCGACCAGCAGGCCGCGCTCGAGGCCGCCGTCGCGGCCCGGCGCGAGTCCGAGGACGCCGCGGCCGCCGAGGAGCGCCGGGTCGCCGGCCTGCTCCGAGCCGCCGCCGACCGGCGCGAGGGCCTGGCCCGGCTCCACGGCCAGGTCAACACGCTGCGCTCGCGGGCTACCGCCGCCGAGGAGGAGATCGGCCGCCTCGAGTCGGCCCGTACCGACGCGATCGCGCGTGCCGAGCGCTCCCAGCGCGACTTCACCGCCCTCGAGACCCAGGTCGCCGGCCTCGACGCCGGTGAGGAGGGTCTCGACGCCGAGCACGAGGCGGCCGTCGCCTCCTTCGACGACCTCGAGGACCGCCTCGCCAAGGTCCGCGAGGAGGCCCAGCAGGCCGACCGCGACAAGGCCGGCCTCAGCGCCCGCAAGGAGGCGCTCGAGCTCGGCCTCGCCCGCAAGGACGGCGCCGGCGCCCTCCTGGCCGCCAGCGACGAGATCTCCGGCCTGCTCGGCTCGGTGGCCGCGCTGGTCACCGTCCGCTCGGGGTACGAGGGCGCCGTGGCTGCCGCCCTGGGCGCGGCCGCCGACGCGGTCGCCGTCACCGACGCCGACACCGCCGTCGCCGCGATCCACCACCTCAAGGCCGACGACCTCGGCCGGGCCGGGCTGCTGCTCGGCGGGTCCGGCGGTGCCGACGCCGAGACGCCCGCGTCCTGGCCGGCGCTGCCCCCCGGGACGGCGTACGCCGCGACGGTGGTCGACTGCCCCGCCCCGGTCCGCCCGGCCCTCAACCGCCTGCTGCGCAAGGTCGCGGTCGTCGACGACCTCCCCGCCGCCCGCGCGCTCGTCGCCGACCTGGCCGACGTCGTCGCGGTGACCCGCGACGGCGACCTGTTCGGCGCCCACTTCGCCTCCGGTGGCTCCCACGCGACCCAGAGCCTGATCGAGATCCAGGCCGCCGTCGACGAGGCCACCGAGTCGCTCGCCGAGGCGGTCGCCGCCGCCGAGCGCCTCTCCTTCGACCTGGCTCGGATCGAGAACGAGCGGGCCGAGGCCAAGCAGCGCGTCGACGTCGCGCTCGCCCGGCTCCACGAGTCCGACGCCACCCTCGCCGCGGTCGCCGAGGAGCTCGGCCAGCACGGTTCGCTCGCCCGCGCCGCGCGCGCCGAGGCCGAGCGGATGACCGAGGCGATCGCCCAGGCCGAGACCTCCCGCGAGCAGGCCCTGGTCGGCCTCGCCGAGCTGGAGCAGCGCCTCGCGAGCGCCGAGCAGGACACCGACGAGGAGCCCGACACCACCGAGCAGGAGCGGCTGGTCGAGGCCACCCGCAACGCCCGGCAGTCCGAGATGGAGGCCCGGCTCGCGCTGCGCACCTCCGAGGAGCGCGGCCGCGCCCTGCACGGCCGGGTCGAGGCGATGCGCAAGGCCGCCGAGGCCGAGCGGGTCTCCCGGGCCCGCGCCGCCGAGCGCCGCGAGCGGCTGCTCACCGAGGGCCGGGCCGGCCAGGCGGTCGCCACCGCGGTCACCTTCGTGCTGGCGCGCCTGGAGTCGTCGATCGACGAGGCCACCGGACGCCGTACGGCGGTCGAGGACTCGCGCCGCGGCCGCGAGCACGAGCTCATGGGCGTGCGCCAGGCGCTGCGCGACCTCGGCAAGGAGCACGGCGAGCTGATCAGCTCGGTGCACCGCGACGAGATGGCCCGCGCCCAGCAGCGGATGCGGATCGAGCAGATCGAGACCAAGGCGCTCGAGGAGCTCGGCCTCGAGCCCGACGGCCTCGTCGCCGACTACGGCCCCGACCAGCCGGTCCCGGTGCTCGAGCCCGCGGTCGCCGTACAGGCCGACGCCGATGGGGACGCCGAGGGCGGCGACGCCGACGAGGCCGACGCCGTCCCGCGGACCGTGCCCTACGTCCGCGACGAGCAGGTCAAGCGCCTCAAGTCGGCCGAGAAGGCGCTCTCGATGCTCGGCAAGGTCAACCCGCTCGCGCTCGAGGAGTTCTCCGCGATGGAGGAGCGCCACCAGTTCCTCTCCGAGCAGCTCGAGGACCTGCGCCAGACCCGCAAGGACCTCCTCGACATCGTCAAGGACGTCGACGTCCGCGTCGAGGCCGTCTTCACCGAGGCCTACGCCGACGTGACCAAGGCCTTCGACCAGACCTTCGCCCGACTCTTCCCCGGCGGCGAGGGCCGCCTGGTCCTCACCGACCCGGCCAACATGCTCACCACCGGCATCGAGGTCGAGGCCCGCCCGCCCGGCAAGAAGGTCAAGCGCCTCTCGCTGCTCTCCGGCGGCGAGCGCTCGCTGGTCGCGGTCGCCTTCCTGGTCGCGCTGTTCAAGGCCCGCCCCTCGCCGTTCTACATCCTCGACGAGGTCGAGGCCGCGCTCGACGACACCAACCTGGGCCGCCTCCTGGAGATCTACGAGGAGCTGCGCGAGAACTCCCAGCTCCTCGTCATCACCCACCAGAAGCGCACCATGGAGGTCGGCGACGCCCTCTACGGCGTCACCATGCGCGGCGACGGCGTGTCCGCGGTGATCAGCCAGCGGTTGCGGGACGAGTCCGCGTGAACGCGCCCGACCGCACCCGCCCCGACCGCTCCGCCTACCGCGCCTGGCGTACGGCGACGACCCGCTGGTCCGACGACGACGTCTACGGCCACCTCAACAACGCCCGCTACTTCGACCTCATCGACACCGCCGTCAACGCCCACCTGCACGACGCCACCGGCACCGACATCCGGCGGCTGCCGGCGATCGGGGTGGTGGCCGAGGTGTCGTGCCGCTACTTCGCCGAGATGGGCTACCCGCGCCCGATCGAGATGGGCCTGGCCGTCGAGCGGCTGGGGACCTCCTCGGTCGTCTACCGGATCGGGCTGTTCCAGGGCGACCCCGCGGGCGAGGGTGCGCTGGCGTGCGCCGAGGGCCGCTTCGTCCACGTGTACGTCGACGACACCGACCCCGCGCGCCGCCCGACCCCGGTGCCGGACCTCATCCGCGAGGCGCTCGCGCCGCTCGTGGTGTGACCTCGGCCTCTCCGGCGCCGCCCGCGGGCGAGCCGGGGCCGAGCGGTGTGGACCGCCGAGGCAGGATGGGGACGGACGGAGATCCCTACTCGGAGGAGTCGAAGTGCTGTTCGTCGTACTGGCGGTCCTGGTCAGCCTCGCGGTCGCGGGCGCCGTGGTCCTCTACGTCGCCTACCCCCACCGGGGCGAGCAGGTGCCGGGCGTGCCGTGGCTGGGTGACGCGATGGCCAAGGCGGCCGATGCCGCGCCCGTCATCGAGGACGAGGAGCGCGACGTCCTGCGGCTGAGGTAGGGCGTGCCTCTCGGGCCCGCGCCTGCTGCGCGGTGCCGGCGACTCGATCTGGCGGCGTTCTCGCCGACTCGACCCACCCTCGGCCCCGCCTGCGGCCCGCCTTCGCGACTCGGCCTTGCCAGATCGGCCGCCGACACCGCTCGCGACGGCGCGGACCCGAGAGCCACGCCCTAGCCCAGCCACCAGCCGATTCCGGCGCCCGGGCGCGCGCGTGATGGGATACCCCCATGCAGGAATGGGTCTACCTCGTCATCGGTATCGCCGTGGTCGGCGTCCTCGCGATCGCCGGCTTCGTCGGCACGCGCGTACGGCGTACCGGGCGGCTGCCCGAGGACACCTCGACCGACGTCATCACCACCCCGGTCGAGACGCCCCCGGCGTCCACCGAGGCACCGGCGGCCGAGGCCCCGGTCGAGGCGGAGCCCGAGCCCGAGCCGGCCGCCCCGGCGGTCGAGACGCCGGAGAAGCCGGCCTCCCGCCTGGTCCGGCTGCGCCAGCGCCTGGCCGGCTCCAACGCGCTGGGCCGGGGTCTGCTCGGTCTGCTGAGCCGCGACCAGCTCGACGAGGACACCTGGGAGGCGATGGAGGACCTGCTCCTCGCCGCCGACATCGGCGTCGCGCCCACCCAGGAGCTCGTCGAGCGCCTCCGCACCCGCCTGCGTGTCGAGGGCGGCTCGACCCCCGACGCCCGCACCGTGCTCCGCGAGGAGCTCATCAACCTGGTCGACCCGGCCATGGACCGCGCGCTCAAGGTCAGCGGCGAGGGCGACCAGCCCGGCGTCGTCCTGGTCGTCGGCGTCAACGGCACCGGCAAGACCACCACCGTCGGCAAGCTCGCCCGGATCCTCGTCGCCGACGAGCGCACCGCCCTGCTCGCCGCCGCCGACACCTTCCGCGCCGCTGCCACCGAGCAGCTCGCCACCTGGGGCGACCGGGTCGGCGTCGAGGTCGTCCGCGGCCCCGAGGGCGGCGACCCCGCGAGTGTCGCCTTCGACGCGGTCAAGCAGGGCATGGACCGCGGCGTCGACACCGTCGTCGTCGACACCGCCGGCCGCCTGCAGAACAAGCAGGGCCTCATGGACGAGCTCGGCAAGGTCAAGCGCGTCATCGAGAAGCAGGCCCCGGTCACCGAGGTGCTGCTCGTCCTCGACGCAACCACCGGCCAGAACGGCCTGATCCAGGCCAAGGTCTTCTCCGAGGTCGTCGACGTCACCGGCATCGTGCTGACCAAGCTCGACGGCTCGGCCAAGGGCGGCATCGTGGTCGCCGTCCAGCGCCAGCTCGGCGTACCGGTCAAGCTGGTCGGGCTGGGCGAGGGCCCCGACGACCTCGCGCCGTTCGACGCGGCCGCGTTCGTCGACGCGCTGCTGGGCTGAGGCCGATCCCGGCGGCGGCGCTCGCCGCCGCCGTCACCGGACCGTAACGACCCGGCCGCACTCGTTACGACCCCGAAACAAGCGGCCGCGCGCCCCGAAACCTCCCCGGCCGAGGGTCGGGGCATGGAAAACGGCTACTACACCTGGATGCTGGTGTCGGCCTCGCTCGTCCTGTTGATGACCGCCCCTGGCCTGGCGCTCTTCTACGGCGGCATGAGCCGGACCAAGTCAGTCCTCAACATGATGATGATGTCGTTCAGTGCCCTCGGGGTCGTCGGCATCGTCTACGCCCTCTGGGGCTGGTCGATGTCGTACAGCACGACCTTCCTCACCGCGGACGGCGCGGCCGGCAAGGAGATCGGCAAGCTCTTCTCCAACCCGTTCACGCAGTTCGGCCTGGAGAAGACCGACCCCGCCAACTACGTCTTCGTCGCCTTCCAGCTGACCTTCGCGGTGATCACCGCGGCGCTCATCAGCGGTGCGGTGGCGGACCGGATGAAGTTCTCGGCGTGGCTGGTCTTCCTGCCGATCTGGGTGACGCTGTCGTACTTCCCGCTGGCCCACATGGTGTGGGGTGGGGGCTTCCTCAGCGGCGTGAAGGGCGGTCTGGCCGACCTGCTCTTCTCCGGTGAGGACGGCGCGGCGGTCGCGCCGATCGACTACGCGGGCGGCACCGTGGTGCACATCAACGCCGGTGTCGCGGGTCTGGTGCTCGCGCTGATGCTGGGCAAGCGGATCGGGTTCGGCAAGGAGCCGATGAAGCCGCACAACCTGACGCTGACGATGATCGGCGCCGGTCTGCTCTGGTTCGGGTGGTTCGGGTTCAACGTGGGCTCGATCGTCAACCTCGACGCCTACACCACCGAGACCGGTCTGGTCTGGCTCAACACGACGCTCGCCACCTGTGCGGCGATGATCGGCTGGCTCGCGATCGAGAAGCTCCGCGACGGGCACGCCACCTCGCTCGGTGCGGCCTCGGGTGTCGTCGCCGGTCTGGTCGCGATCACCCCGGCGTGCGGCAACCTCGTGCCCTGGAGCGCGATGGTGCTCGGTCTGGTCGCCGGCGGCCTGTGCGCCCTGGCGGTCGGCCTCAAGTACAAGCTCGGGTACGACGACTCGCTCGACGTCGTCGGCGTCCACCTGGTCGGCGGTCTGGTCGGCACGATCGGCGTCGGCTTCCTGGCCTCGAACAGCGGCGGCCTCCTCACCGGCGGCGGCCCGAAGCAGCTGGTCGTGCAGGTCGTGGTCGCGCTGTTCGCGATGGTCTGGTCGGCGATCGCCACGCTCGTGGTCGCGCTGCTGGTCAAGGCGGTCATCGGGCTCCGGCTCGACGACGAGTCCGAGGTCGAGGGCATCGACTACGCCGAGCACGGCGAGGCGGCGTACGACTTCGGCACGGGGGGCGGCGCCCGTCGTACCTCGTCGATCCTGGGCACGGCCTCGCCGGCGTCCGCACCCGCGCCCACCGCATCGGAGGTCAACGCATGAAGCTCGTCACCGCGGTCATCAAGCCGCACAAGTGGGAGGACGTCCGCGAGGCGCTGGAGGCGTTCGGCGTCGCGGGGATGACCGTCAGCGAGGTCTCCGGCTACGGCCGGCAGAAGGGTCACACGGAGGTCTACCGGGGCGCGGAGTACGACATCGCGCTGGTGCCGAAGATCCGGATCGAGATCGTCGTCGACGGGAGCGACGCCGCGGACGTGGTGGAGATCATCGCCAAGACCGCGCACACGGGCCGGATCGGCGACGGCAAGGTCTGGGTGAGCCCGGTCGACACGGTCGTCCGGGTACGGACTGGGGACAAGGACACCGCCGCGCTGTGAGGCCCACGAGGCCGGGGTCCGCCGTCGGCGGACCCCGGCTTCACCCATGTGTAACGCTCTCGGGAAGACCTGTTACACCCGCGAAACAAAGCGCCCGCACAGTGGGCGGATGCCCGATCTGCTCCTCGCCTCCGCCCCGGCGACCGCCGCCGGCGACACCGCCTGGCTGCTCGCCGCCGCGGCGCTGGTGCTGCTCATGGCGCCGGGTCTCGCCTTCTTCTACGGCGGGATGGTCCGCTCCAAGAGCGTGCTGAACATGATGATGATGGTCTTCGGGGCGCTCGCCGTGGTGATGGTGGTGTGGGTGCTCGTCGGCTACTCCCTCGCCTTCGGCGACGACCTCGGCGGCGGTCTGCTGGGGGACCCGACCCAGTACCTCGGCTTCCGGGACATGCTGGCTCCGGATCCCGACGCGGCGTACCCGATCACGATCTTCGCCGCCTTCCAGGGCCTGTTCGCGGTGATCACGGTCGGCCTCATCGCCGGCGCGATCGCCGACCGGACCCGGTTCGGTACCTGGCTGCTGTTCGCCGGGCTGTGGACGGTGCTGGTCTACGCGCCGGTCGCGCACTGGATCTTCGGCGGCGGCTGGATGCAGGAGCGGCTGGGCGCCCTCGACTTCGCCGGCGGTACGGCGGTCGAGATCAACTCCGGAGCCGCCGGTCTCGCCGCGGCGCTCGTGCTCGGCCGCCGGGTCGGCTTCGGCCGGGACCCGATGAAGCCGCACAACCTGACCCTCGTCATGGTCGGTGCGGGCCTGCTGTGGTTCGGCTGGTTCGGGTTCAACGCCGGCTCCGCGCTGGCCGCCGACAACACCGCGGCGATCGTCTTCGTCAACACGCTGCTGGCCGGGTGCGCCGGCCTGCTGGCCTGGCTCGGGGTCGAGCGCTTCCGCGACGGCCACGCGACGTCGTTCGGCGCCGCCTCGGGCGTCGTCGCGGGTCTGGTCGCGATCACCCCGTCGTGCGGCGCGGTGACGCCCATCGGCGCGATGCTCGTCGGCGTCGCGGCCGGTGCGATCTGCGCGCTGGCGGTGGGCCTCAAGTACACCTTCCGGTACGACGACTCGCTCGACGTCGTCGGCGTCCACCTGGTCGGCGGCCTGGTCGGCACGATCCTCATCGGCCTGCTCGCCTCGACCTCGGTGACCGGCGTCGACGGCCTGTTCTACGGCGGCGGCACCGGCCAGCTGGGCCGCCAGCTCGTGGCGGCCGGGGCGACGCTGGTGTTCTCGTTCGTGATGACCGCGCTGCTCGTGTGGGTGCTGGAGAAGACGGTCGGCTTCCGGGTCGACCCGGAGCACGAGGTGGCCGGTGTCGACCTGGCCATCCACGCCGAGACGGCGTACGACCTGCACACGACCGGTGGTGCTCGCCCCCATTTCGGTCCCGGGACTGGCACGCTGCACCCATGAAGCTGATCAGCGCGGTGGTCAAGCCGCACAAGTGGGAGGACGTCCGCCAGGCGCTCGAGGTCGTCGGCGTCACCGGGATGACCGTCAGCGAGGTGAGCGGCTACGGCCGGCAGAAGGGCCACACCGAGGTCTACCGCGGCGCCGAGTACGACATCGCGATGGTGCCCAAGGTGCGCATCGAGATCGTCGCCGACGACGCCGACGTCGACCGGATCGTCGAGACCATCACCACCGCCGCCCAGACCGGGCGCGTGGGCGACGGCAAGATCTGGGTGACCCCGGTCGAGTCCGTGGTCCGGGTCCGCACCGGCGACACCGGACCGGCCGCGGTCTAGCCCGCCCCAGGACCTGGATGACCGCCGCCGACCGCGCCGCCCGTACCGAGGCCGCCGACCTCCTCGCCCGCAGCGCGTACGACGGCGCGGGTGGTGCCGACGCCGGGACCGCCCTCGTCGCAGTGGGCGGCTACGGCCGGGGCGAGCTGGCGCCGTACTCGGACCTGGACCTGGTGCTCGTCGCCGACGAGGGTCTGCCCGAGGAGCAGTGGCGCGAGCTCGCCGGTCAGGTCTGGTACCCGCTGTGGGACTCCGGGCACCAGATCGACCACTCGGTGCGCACGCTGCCCGAGATGCTGGCCGCGGCCGAGGGGGACGTCCGGGTCGCCTCGGGGCTGCTCGACGTGCGCCACGTCGCGGGCGACCACAGCCTCGCGCTGCGCCTGCGCACGACCGTCCTGGCTCACTGGCGGCGCCAGGCCCGGGAGCGGCTGCCCGAGCTGCACGAGCTGGTCCGCAGCCGGCACCGGCTCGTCGGCGAGCTCGCGCACCTCTCGCTGCCGGACCTCAAGGAGGCCGAGGGCGGCCTGCGTGACGCGACGGTGCTCAAGAGCCTGACCGCGACCTGGCTGGTCGACGTACCGGCGGCGGACCTGGAGCGGTGCCGCCAGCAGCTCCTCGACGTCCGCGACCTGCTGCACGCCGCGGCGGGCCGGGCCACCGACCGGATCGCGCCCGAGCACTGGGCGCCGCTCGCCGAGGGGCTCGCACTACCGGACGAGGCGTCGGCACAGCGCTACGTGCGGGAGCTGGGACGCCGGGTCACCCACCTGTCGCGGCTGGCCTGGCGGCGTACCGACGACGCGCTGCGCCGGACGTCGGCCGCGCGACCCCGGCGGCCCGAGCTGATCCGGCTCGCGCCCGGCGTCGCGCTGTCCCAGGGCGAGGTCGTGCTCGACCGCGGCGCTCAGCCCGAGCGCGACCCGGTGCTCCTGCTGCGGGCGGCGGCCGAGGCCGCGGTGCGCGACGTCGTGCTCGCCCCGCCGACCGCGGCCCGGCTGGTCCGCGACTGCCCGCCGCTGCCCGAGCCGTGGCCCGACGAGGCCCGCCGCCAGCTGGTCCGCCTGCTCGCGGCCGGCCCCGGGCTGCTCGCCGTGTGGGAGACGCTCGACGAGACCGGTGCGCTCGACCGGATCCTGCCCGAGTGGGAGCGGATCCGGCTGCTCCCGCACGCCTCGGTCATCCACCGCTTCACCGTCGACCGGCACGTCGTCGAGACCTGCGTCGAGGCGGCGGCGCTGATCCGCGACGTCTCGCGCCCCGACGTCCTCGTCGTCGCGGCGCTGCTCCACGACATCGGCAAGGGCGGGCTGACCGAGCACAGCGTGGCCGGCGCCCCGATCGCCCGGGCGATCGCGGTGCGGATGGGCTTCGGCCCCGACGAGGCCGAGCTGATCGCGCGGCTCGTGCGCTGGCACCTGCTGCTCGCCGACGTCGCGACCACCCGCGACCCGGACGACCCCGCCACCGTCGAGGCCCTCACCGAGCACATCGACACCCCCGAGGCGCTCGCCCTGCTCACCGCGCTGACCGAGGCCGACGCCAAGGCGGCCTCGCCCAAGGCCTGGTCGTCGTGGCGGGCCGGGCTCGTGCTCGACCTGGCCCGGCGGGCCCGGGCGGTGCTGGAGCGGGGGAGCGCGCCGCCCGCGTTCGGCGACGAGGAGGTGCCGGTCCCGGCGGAGGTCACCGACGGCGAGGTCGCGATCAGCGTCGAACCGGTCGCCGACGGCTCCCGGGTGACCGTGGTGGCGCTCGACCGGGTCGGCCTGCTCGCCGACGTGGCCGCGCTGTTCGCGCTGCGCCGGGTCGGGATCCGCGCCGCGCGGCTGTGGGCACAGGGGGAGCACGCCGTCTCGGTCTGGGACGTCGACGCCGACCACCTCGACGTCGGTGCGCTGCGCGACCAGCTCGACGCGATCGTCGCGCGCCGGGTCGACCCGGCCGAGCGGCTCGCGCCCCGGCGCTCGCCCGGGGACCTCGACCCGGCGGTCGTCGTACGGCCGGAGGCGAGCGACCACGCAACCGTCATCGAGGTACGGGCGGCCGACCGGCTCGGCGTCGTGCACCAGGTCAGCGCGGCGCTCGCGGCGCTCGACATGACCGTGCGCTCGGCGCACATCTCCACGCTCGGACCGCAGGCGGTCGACGTGTTCTACGTGCAGGAGGCGGCGGCCGGCGGGCTCTCGGACACCCGGGCGGCCGAGGCCGCGCACGCCGTACGCCGGGCGCTCAGAGGCCCTTCTTGACCCTCACGACGCCCTTGGCCAGGTCGACGCGGACCGGCCGGTCGTCATCGTCGGGGTTGGGCGTGACCGCGCCCTGGTTGTCGTGCGACTTCAGGTCCCGGTCGGCCCGGGCGCGCGCGGGGTCGAAGACGTCGATGAAGTTGCCCATGCCGTCGGCCACGCCGCTGCCGGTCGGGCCGCCGCTGCGCAGCGTCCGGTGGCCCGCGAGGATGACGAGCACGAGCAGCAGGACGCCCGCTCCGGCGAAGACGGCGACGGTCATGCGGGGGAGTCTACGTCCCTCAACTAGAGTGGAGCCCGGCCGTTTTCCGTCTCCCTGAGGACTCGCTCTTGTTCGCCACATTGTCCGACCGCCTCACCGCGACCTTCAAGAACCTCCGCGGCAAGGGACGGCTCTCCGAGGCCGACATCGACGCGACCGCGCGCGAGATCCGCATCGCCCTCCTCGAGGCCGACGTCGCCCTGCCCGTCGTCAAGGAATTCGTCGCCGCGATCAAGGAGCGCGCCCGGGGCGAAGAGGTCAGCGGCGCGCTGAACCCCGCCCAGCAGGTCGTCAAGATCGTCAACGACGAGCTCGTCGCGATCCTCGGCGGCGAGACCCGCCGGCTGCGCTACGCCAAGTCCGGCCCGACCGTCATCATGCTCGCCGGCCTCCAGGGCGCGGGCAAGACGACCCTCGCGGCCAAGCTCGCGCTGTGGCTCAAGGAGCAGGGCAAGACCCCGATGCTCGTGGCCTGCGACCTGCAGCGGCCCAACGCCGTCCAGCAGCTCCAGGTCAACGGCGACAAGGTCGGCGTCCCGGTCTTCGCGCCCGAGCCGGGCAACGGCGTCGGCGACCCGGTCTCCGTCGCGAAGGCCTCGATCGAGGAGGCCAAGCGCAAGCTGCACGACGTCGTCATCGTCGACACCGCGGGTCGCCTCGGCGTCGACGCCGAGATGATGGCCCAGGCGGCCGGCATCCGCGACGCCGTCCAGCCCGACGAGGTGCTCTTCGTCGTCGACGCGATGATCGGCCAGGACGCGCTCGTCACGGCGCAGGCCTTCCTCGACGGCGTCGGGTACGACGGCGTCGTCCTGACCAAGCTCGACGGCGACGCCCGCGGTGGTGCCGCCCTCTCCATCCGCCAGGTCACCGGCCGCCCGGTCATGTTCGCCTCCTCCGGCGAGAAGATGACCGACTTCGACGTCTTCCACCCCGACCGGATGGCCTCGCGCATCCTGGACATGGGCGACGTCCTCACCCTGATCGAGCAGGCCGAGAAGGCCTTCGACCAGGAAGAGGCGATGAAGGCGGCCGAGAAGCTCTCCGGCGGCGACTTCACGCTCGACGACTTCCTCTCGCAGATGCAGCAGCTGAAGAAGCTCGGCTCGATGCAGAAGATCCTCGGGATGCTGCCCGGCATGGGCCAGATCCGCGAGCAGCTCGAGAACTTCGACGAGCGCGAGATCGACCGGGTCGAGGCGGTCATCCGCTCGATGACCCCCGCCGAGCGCGCCAACCCCAAGATCATCGACGGCTCGCGCCGCGCCCGGATCGCCAAGGGCTCGGGCCGCAACGTCTCCGACGTCAACCAGCTCGTCGACCGCTTCTTCGAGGCGCGCAAGATGATGATGCAGATGGCCAAGGGCGGCGGCATGCCCGGGATGCCCGGCATGCCGGGGATGCCCGGCATGGGCGGCCCCGGCGGCGGCAAGCGCGTCAGCGCCAAGCAGAAGGCCAAGCAGACCAAGGGCAAGGGCGCCCGCCGCTCCGGCAACCCGGCCAAGGCCGCCCAGGACGCCGCGGCCGCGAAGGCCAAGGCCGCCGAGGCCAAGCCGAACCCGTTCGGCATCGGCCAGGACATCGACTACGAGGCGGCCGCGCAGAACCTCGAGCTGCCCAAGGACTTCTCCAAGTTCCTCAAGTGAGCACGCTCATCGTCGACGGCGCCAACGTCGTCGGTGCGCGCCCGGACGGTTGGTGGAAGGACCGCGCGGGCGCGGCAGCCCGCCTGCACGAGCAGCTGCTCGTCGAGGACGTCGGCTACGACATCGTCGTCCTCGTGCTGGAGGGACAGGCCAA
Source organism: Pimelobacter simplex (assembly GCF_024662235.1). Taxonomy (GTDB): domain Bacteria; phylum Actinomycetota; class Actinomycetes; order Propionibacteriales; family Nocardioidaceae; genus Nocardioides. The sequence goes on along the minus strand of NZ_CP096276.1, from coordinate 3,147,217 downwards.
GGGCGGCGTCCGGGCCGGACGCGACGCCCACGTCCGTACCGTCCACGCCCCCAAGGACGGCGACGCGACGATCGTCGCCGAGGCGGCCAAGGCTGCCGAGAAGGGCGGCCGGGTCGTGGTCGTGACCGCCGACCGGGCGCTGGACGCCCGGGTGCACGGCGTCGGCGCGACCACGGTGTCACCGACCTGGCTGCTCTCCGCGCTGGGGCGATAGCGTCGGGCGCGTGAGTGCGCTGCGGTTCTCCGGTCCGGTCCTCCCCGACGGCGACGTCCGGGAGGTGTACGTCGTCGACGGCCACGTCACCTACGAGCGGCCCGCCGGCGCCGAGCTCGCCGGCGAGGGCTGGATCGTCCCCGGCCTGGTCGACGCCCACAACCACCTCGGGCTCGAGGACGGGGGAGCGGTCTCCGACGACGAGATCGAGCGGACCGCGATCGCCGACCGCGACAACGGCGTCCTGCTCACCCGCGACTGCGGCTCCCCGGCCGACACCCGCTGGGTCCAGGACCGCGAGGACCTGCCCCGCCTGATCCGCTGCGGACGGCACGTCGCCCGCACCCGCCGCTACCTGCGCAACTACGCCCACGAGGTCGAGCCCGACGCCCTGCCCGACATCCTCGGTGAGCAGGCCCGCGAGGGCGACGGCTGGGTCAAGCTCGTCGGCGACTGGATCTCGCGCGACGACGGCGACCTCACCCCCTCCTTCCCGGCCGACGCGGTCGCGGCGGCCATCGGCGTCGCCCACGCCGAGGGCGCCAAGGTGACCGCCCACTGCTTCGGCGCCGACTCCCTCGGCCCGCTCCTCGACGCCGGCATCGACTGCATCGAGCACGGCACCGGCCTGACCGAGGCCCACCTCGCCCAGATGGTCGCCCGGGGAGTGGCGCTCGTGCCGACGGTGCTGCAGACCAGCAAGTTCCCGGAGTTCGTCTCGGCCGCGCGGGACAAGTTCCCGGCGTACAGCACGACGATGGAGTCGCTCTACGCCACCCGGCGCGAGGTCCTCATGAGCGCCTACGATGCCGGCGTCGCGATGTACGTCGGCAGCGACGGCGGCGGCTCCTCGCGCCACGGCGTCCTGCACGAGGAGATCCTCGCGATGGCCGCGATGGGCCTGCCCAACGACTACGTCCTCGGCGCCGCCTCGTGGCGCGGCCGCGCCTGGCTCGGCTGGAACCCGGGCCTGGACGAGGGCGACCCGGCCGACTTCGTCGTCTACCCCCGCAACCCGGTCGAGGACCTGTCGGTGCTCGCCGAGCCGTCCCGGGTGGTGCTGCGCGGCAAGGTCGTCGCCTGATTTCAGCCTCGGCGCACCCCCGTGGCAGACTTGATCCTTGAGTTCTGCGCCATCCGGTCCCTCTCAACCGGTCGGTGCGGCGCCCATCGAGTCCGGGCCCCGGTGTTTCCCCACCTGGTCGCCCGCGCCTCACCCACCACGAAATCTCAAGGAGACACCACAAACGTGGCCGTCAAGATCCGTCTGAAGCGCCTGGGCAAGGTCCGGGTCCCGCAGTACCGCATCGTCATCGTCGACTCGCGCAAGAAGCGCGACGGCGCGGTGATCGAGGAGATCGGCAAGTACCACCCCAAGGAGGACCCGTCGTACATCGACGTCGTCTCCGAGCGGGCGCAGTACTGGCTGGGCGTCGGCGCGCAGCCGTCCGAGGCCGTCGAGGCGATCCTCAAGATCACCGGTGACTGGCAGAAGTTCAAGGGCATCGACGGCGCTGAGGGCACCCTCAAGGTCAAGGAGCCCAAGCGCGACAAGCTCGAGATCTTCAACGAGGCCCTCAAGGAGGCCGCCAACGAGCCCAAGGGCGCGGCGGTGACCAAGAAGGCCGACAAGAAGGCCGAGAAGGTGGAGAAGGCCGAGGAGAAGCCCGCCGAGGCTGCTGCCGAGACCCCCGCCGAGGAGCCGGCCGCCGAGGCCGAGGCTCCCGCCGAGGAGGCCTGAGCCGATGCTCGCTGACGCGCTGGAGCACCTCGTCCGCGGAGTGGTCGACCACCCCGACGACGTGGTCGTGCGCGACAAGCAGCTGCGGCGCGGGTCCGTGCTCGAGGTCCGGGTGCACCCCGACGACCTCGGCAAGGTGATCGGTCGGGGCGGCCGTACGGCCACTGCCTTCCGCACCGTGGTCTCCGCGATCGCCGGCAACAGCGGCACCCGGATCGACTTCGTCGACACCGACCGCCGCTAGCACTTTTGGCCGAGCGCGTCTCCGGCACTGCAGGGGGCAGCAAGCTGCCGTCGGGTGCCTCCCGCCGCGCTGCCGGCCTGAGCAGCCCCGCACCGATGTGCGGGGCTGCTCGCATTTCCGGGACAATGGTGCTCGTGGAGAGCATCGAGGTCGTCGTCGGCCGGATCGGCAAGCCGCACGGCATCCGTGGCGAGGTGACGGTCGACGTCCGCAGCGACGAGCCCGAGCGCCGGTACGCCGACGGCGCGGTGCTCCAGGCCGAGGCCCCCCGGGGCTCGGCGTTCGCGGCGCGCACGCTCACCGTGAGCCGGACCCGCTGGCACCAGGGCGTGCTGCTCGCGACCTTCGCCGAGCTCGGCGACCGCACCGCGGCCGAGGCGGCGCGCGGCGTGGTGCTGCGGGCCGCCGTACCGGCGGACGAGACGCCCGAGGACCCCGACGAGTTCTACGACCACCAGCTGATCGGCCTCGCGGTCTACGACGTCGAGGGCACCCACCTCGGCGAGGTCGCCGGGCTGACCCACGGCGCCCAGGACCTGCTGCGGGTCAAGACCCTCGACCGGCGCGAGGCGCTGGTCCCGTTCGTCAGCGCGCTGGTCCCCGAGGTCGACGTGGCCGGCGGCCGGGTCGTCGTCGCCGACCGCCCGGGCCTGGTCACGCCCTTCCCCGACGAGGCGGACGACGCGGACGGGGCCGAGGCGTGAGGCTCGACTACCTCACGATCTTCCCGGACTTCTTCGCGCCGCTCGAGCTCTCGCTGCCCGGCAAGGCCGCGGCGAGCGGACTGCTCGAGCTCGGCGTCCACGACCTGCGCGGCTGGACCCACGACCGGCACCGCACCGTCGACGACACCCCCTACGGCGGTGGCGCCGGCATGGTGATGAAGCCGGAGCCGTGGGGCGAGGCCCTCGCCGCGGTGGTCCGCCCGGGCATCACGGTCGTGTTCACCACCCCCTCCGGTGAGCGCTTCGACCAGCGTCTCGCCGAGGAGCTGTCCACCCGTGAGCACCTGGTCTTCGCCTGTGGTCGCTACGAGGGCATCGACCAGCGGGTGATCGACCACGCCCGCGAGATCGCCGAGGTCCGCGAGATCAGCCTGGGCGACTACGTCCTCAACGGCGGTGAGGTGGCGGCGCTCGCGGTGACCGAGGCCGTCGTCCGCCTGCTGCCGGGGTTCATGGGCAACGCCGCCTCGCTGGTCGAGGAGTCCCACGCCGCCGAGTCCGGCGGGCTGCTGGAGTACCCCGTCTACACCAAGCCCCGCACCTGGCAGGGCCGCGACGTCCCCGACGTCCTGCTCAGCGGCGACCACGGCGCGATCGCCCGCTGGCGCCACGCCGAGGCCGTACGCCGCACGGCCGAGCGCCGCCCCGACCTCCTCACGCCGTCCGTCCTCGACGACGGCACCCCGATCGTCCGCGCGGTCCCCGGCGACGCGGGCGAGCTGCTCACCCTGCAGCGCGCCTGCTGGGTCCAGGAGGCGATCGCCAACGACATGCTCGACATCCCCGCGCTGCACGAGTCGCTCGACGACGTCCGGGCCTGGCTGGGGGAGTGGGACACCTATGTCGTCCGACGCGCCGGGCGCCTGGTCGCCGCCGTCCGCGGACGCCTCGAGGGCGAGGCCGGGGACCGCTGGGACATCGGCCGGATCATGGTCGCCCCCGACCTCCAGGGCTCCGGGCTCGGCCGGGTGCTGCTGGAGCACATCCAGGCGGTCGCGCCGGCCGCGGCGACGTCGTACGTGCTGTTCACGGGGGCGGCCAGCGCCCGCAACCAGCGGATGTACAAGAAGGCCGGCTTCCGGCTGCGCACGGACCTGCCCTCGCCCCCGGGTGCCGTGGTGCTCACCAAGCGTCGCGAGCGCTGATTTCCGCGGCCCCGGGCTGCTGTGGGAGGATCGTCAGTCGGTGACGCGGACGCTTCTGCCACAGGGGAACCGCCGACCGTGTCGCCTCGATCCGTTTCCACCCACTGTTCCGCGGCTGACCTGTGCGCATTCGCGAGGAGAATCATGAGCAACCCCAGCCCCGCCGTGGTGACCGAGCTCGGCAACGCCGTCAAGCGCGACGACGTCCCGGCCTTCCGCGCCGGTGACACCGTCAAGGTCCACGTCAAGGTCATCGAGGGCAGCCGGTCCCGCGTCCAGGTCTTCCAGGGCGTCGTGATCCGGGTCCACGGTTCCGGCATCGGCCGTACCTTCACCGTCCGCAAGGTCTCCTTCGGCGTCGGTGTCGAGCGGACCTTCCCGCTCCACTCGCCGATCTTCGAGTCCATCGAGGTCGTCACCCGCGGTGACGTTCGTCGCGCCAAGCTCTACTACCTGCGCAACCTGCGCGGCAAGGCCGCCAAGATCAAGGAGCGCCGGGAGGCCTGAGCCTCTCCCGCCCTGCCGAAGGCCCGACCTGGACTCCAGGTCGGGCCTTCGTCGTTCCTGCTGGGGCCGCCTCCTAGACTCGCACCTTGTGACGAACGACGAGACGCCGCCGGAACCCGCCGACCAGGCGCCGGCCGCTGCGGAGGACGACGCGGCAGACGACGCGGCCCCCGCGAAGCGGGAGCGCAAGCACCTCCCGGTCTGGCAGGAGAGCATCCTGCTGCTCGTCGTGGCCCTCGGTCTGGCGATCGTGATCAAGGCGCTGTTCGTCCAGGCGTTCTACATCCCGTCGGAGTCGATGGAGCCGGGTCTGGTCAAGAACGACCGGATCCTCGTGCAGAAGGTCTCCTACTGGTTCGGCGGCTCCCCCCAGCGCGGGGACGTCGTCGTCTTCGAGGACCCGGGCCAGTGGCTCGGCCCCTCCGACGAGCAGGGCCCCACCGGCATCGCCAACCTGCTCTCCAAGGTCGGCCTGTACCCGACCGGCGGCCACCTGGTGAAGCGCGTCATCGGCACCGAGGGCGATGTCATCGAGTGCTGCGACAAGCAGGGCCGGATCAAGATCAACGGCAAGCCGCTCGACGAGCCCTACCTCAACAAGGACCCGGGTGAGTGCCACGCGGCGCTCTTCGACGACTGGTCGATCACCAAGGACTCCGCCCTGTCGGGTCCCTGCGACTGGATCATCGGCCCGATCCCCAAGGGCAAGCTGCTCGTGCTCGGCGACAACCGTGCCCACTCGGCCGACTCCCGGGCCCACCTGTGCTCGCCGGACGACGATCCGTGCACCCAGAGTCCCTGGGTCGACAAGAGCCTGGTCGTCGGCAAGGTCTTCACCCTGATCTGGCCGCGCGACCGCTGGCGCTGGATCACCCGCCCCGACACCTTCGACGCCATCCCGGACAGCCCGCCGGCCGACCTGGTCAAGAAGGCCGAGAAGGCCGACGCGGTCCCCGGGACCTAGGAGGGGCGGAGGGCATGTCCACCCTGCCCAAGGGCGCGACGGTACGGCGCGACGCCGGCCTCTACGGCTACGAGCGGGCGCTGCGCCGGCACGGCTTCGAGCCCGTCGCCGGCGTCGACGAGGCCGGCCGCGGTGCCTGCGCCGGGCCCCTGGTGGCCGGCGCGGCCATCCTGCCCGCCGGCAAGGCCGGGATCGTGCCGGGCCTGGCCGACTCCAAGCTCCTCACCGCCGCGGCCCGCGAGCGCTGCTACGACCAGATCGTGCGGCGCGCGCTGGCCTGGTCCGTGGTGGTGATCCCGCACGACGAGTGCGACCGGCTCGGGATGCACGTCGCCAACGTCGAGGCGCTGCGCCGTGCGGTCGCCAAGCTGGCCCTGCCCGCGTCGTACGTGCTGACGGACGGGTTCCCCGTCGACGGCCTGGGCGTGCCCGGCCTCGCGGTCTGGAAGGGCGACCGGGTCGCGGCCTGCGTCGCCGCGGCATCGGTGCTCGCCAAGGTCACCCGCGACCGGATGATGGTCGAGCTCGACGAGCAGTGGCCGGCGTACGACTTCAAGACCCACAAGGGCTACATCACGGCCACCCACACCGCCGCCCTCGAGGAGCACGGCCCCTCGCCGGTGCACCGGATGCGGTTCGTCAACGTACGACGCGCGGCGGGACTGGAGCCGCTGCCGGGTGACGAGGGCTAGGGTTGGTCCCGTGAGTGCCGAGGAGCTCGAGAAGTACGAGACCGAGCAGGAGCTGAACCTCTACCGGGAGTACCGGGACGTCGTCGGCATCTTCAAGTACGTGGTCGAGACCGACCGCCGCTTCTACCTCTGCAACACCGTCGACGTGAAGGCCCGCTCCGAGGGCGGCGACGTGTTCTTCGAGGTCACCATCACCGACGCCTGGGTGTGGGACATGTACCGCCCCGCGCGCTTCGCCAAGAACGTCAAGGTGCTGACCTTCAAGGACGTCAACGTCGAGGAGCTCGCCACCTCCGACCTGGAGCTCCCCAAGTCCTAGGACGGGCGCCGGGACCTACGTCCTGAGTTCGGCGCACACCGCTCCGTTCCGGCCTCCCGCGGCCGACACTGTCCGTGACAGGTGCTCGGGGGGCGAGCGCCTGCGTCGTGGCAGGCAGCGGGGGAGGCGCCATGCGACGTACGGACGAACGCGGCGCGGTCATGCTGCTCACGACGCTGCTGATGTCGGTCATGCTCGTCAGCTCCGCGTTCGCGGTCGACCTGGGGCTCCAGCGCGTCGCGCGCTCGGACGTGCAGGCGCTGGCCGACGTGGTCGCGCTCGACCTCGCGCGCAGCATCGACGGCCGTACCGTCGAGCAGCTGCGCCCGGTGCTCGACGCGCAGCTGCCGCTGAGCCGGCAGCGCAACCAGACCGTGCTCGGCCGTGACGTGCCCGAGCTGACCTACCGGCTGGGCGTGATCGACAGTGCCGGCGCCTTCGAGGAGCGCACGACCGGCGTACCGAGCGCCGTGCAGGTCGCCGCGCGCACGGACGTCGACTTCGCGTTCGCCGCGGTGCTGGGCACCGACCACGGCTCGGCCCGCCGCCAGGCCGTCGCGGCGAGCTCGTCCACCGCGTGCTTCCGGCTGGGCACGTTCGCCGCCGCCATCCGGTCGGGGGACAGCACGGTCCTGGCTCCGCTCAACGACCTGCTGGGCGTGAACCTCGACCTGGTGAGCTACCGCGCGCTCGCCGACGCCGACGTACGGCTCTCGCAGCTCACGGCGGTCAGCAGCATCGGCAGCCCCGAGCACCTGCTGACCGGCAGCATCGCGTACGCCGACCTGCTCCGCGCGACGGCCGAGGCGCTGACCCGCGAGGGCGGCGGTACCAACGCGGTCGCCGTCCAGGCGCTCAACAAGCTCGCCTCGTCGAGCACCGCCGCGACGGTCGGGATGATCAACCTCGCGAACGTCCTGCACGTCGCGCCGACCGACCGGGCGGCGCTCGAGGTGGCGCTCAGCGTGCTCGACATCGTCGGCTCGGCCCGGCTCGCGAACGGCAGGTACTTCCTCGGCGTGCCCAACATCCAGGCCCAGGTGCCCGGCGTGGGCTTCCAGTTCACCGGCGGGATCTCGCTCGTCTCCGCTGCCGAGCTGGCCTGCGGGATGCCGAACACGACGCAGGCGACGGCCCGCACGGCGCAGCTCGACGGCGCCGTCGGCATCGCCTTCACCAACCTGCCCAGCCTCAACGTCGCGGGGATCGGCACGCTCCAGACGGCCAAGGGCACGGGCTCGATCGCCGTCGTGGCGGGGGACGGGACGGGCGCTCTCGTCGCGCCGCCGAGCATCCGCTGCGGTGCCGGCACCTTGGCCGACCCGTCGAGCTTCGGGGTCGACGTCTCGACCGGGCTGGCGTCGTACACGATGACGGTGGACCTGAGCGCCGGCGGTGACGTCAAGCTGACCGACCTGATCGGTCTCAACCTGACCAGCGTCCTGGTCGACCTGCTCGGCAACATCCTCACGCTGGGAAACAAGATCTCCGTCGAGGTGGGCGTCAAGCTCACCATCGGCACCAGCCGGACGCCGTCCCACAGCACGGTTCCGGTGGCGATCCCGCCCAACGACAAGACGCCGGTCAGCACCGGCGGATCGGTGTTCCTCGACGTCGCGGGCGTCGTGCCGACCATCACCGGCGTCAAGCTCAACGGCAAGGTGGTGCCGGTGCTCAGCCAGGTCACCGCGCTGACGAACCCGATCCTCAACGAGCTCGTCGTCGCCACCGGGGGCTTCGTGAAGAAGTCGCTCACGCCGCTGGTCGACAACATCAACGAGAAGTTCATCGGGCCGGTCGCCCGGATGATCGGGCTGCGCCTCGCCGGTGCCGACGTCTACGGCGTGGGCGTCACCTGCGGCATGCCGCGGCTGGTCGGCTGACCCGGCTCGGGGGCCGCCGTAGTCCCAACGGACTAGGGCCGCTCGCTCGTCCGGGTCGAATGACCCAGGATTCGTCCCCGACGGTGAGATCCGCCACTACTGTGTCCCCAACGCCGCTCGGGGGCGTCATGGGAGCGAGCGCGGGGAGGCCGGCCGATGAGGCGTTGTGTGCTGCGAAGGCGCGTTCCGTCGCGCCCTGACGCGCGGGGTGCCGCGGCGGTCGAGTTCGCCCTGATCCTCCCGGTGCTGATGATCATCGTCGTCGGGATCATCAACTACGGCGACATGCTCAGCGTCCGCCAGTCCGTCAGCCAGGCCGCCGCCGAGGGCGCCCGCGCCGCCGCGGTCACGACCGGCAGCGACAGCGACAAGACCACCGCCGCGATGAGCGCCGTCAGCGGCGCGCTGTCCGCGCAGGGCAAGACCTGCACCAGCAACTGCAAGGTCACCCTGGCGCCCTGCGTCGGCGAGACCTCCAAGCAGTGCGCGACCGTCACGGTCGAGATCGCCTACAAGGGGATCATCCCCGGGTTCGGGCTGATCCTCCCCGACAAGCTGAAGTACACCGCGGTCGCGAGGGTGAGCTGACGTGGCGCCGCGACGGCGTACGGGGCCTCACGCCGGCGACGAGCGTGGCGCGAGCGCCGTGCTCATCGCGGCGCTGCTCTCGGTGGTGCTCATGGTGTCCGCGGCGTTCGCGGTGGACCTCGGCCAGCAGCGCGTCGTACGGCGGGACGTGCAGGCGGTCGCCGACATGGTCGCGCTCGACATGGTGCGGCTGCTCGACGGGCGCAAGGCGAAGGACTACACGGCGACCGCGTTCGACGACGCCAAGAAGCTCAGCCTGCAGCGCAACAGCAGCGCGCTCGGTGGGGAGCTCAAGCCGGCGGACGTCTCGTGGACGTTCGCCGTCCCGGGCAGCACGGCCGGCACCTGGACGACGGTCGCGTCGAACGCCGACACCGTGCCCACCGCGATCAAGGTGACCGCCAAGTCGCAGACCGGCTTCGCCTTCAGCGGGTTCACCGGCGTCAGCGAGGGCGGCGCGACCCGCACGGCCGTGGCGCGCAACGAGGAGTCGGCCTGCTTCCGGGTCGGCTCGTTCATCGCCTCGCTCGACAGCGGCCAGAGCACGCTGCTCAACCCGATCCTCAGCGCGCTCTTCGGGAGCACCGTCAACCTCGACCTGATCGGCTACAAGGGGCTCGCCGGCGCCAACGTCTCGCTGCTCGACCTCGTCAACCTCGGCGGGCTCGGCGTCGGGTCGGTCGACGAGCTGCTCAAGCTCGACGGCGTCGAGGTCGCCAAGATCTTCGTCGCCGCCGCCAAGGTGCTGGAGAACCAGGGCAAGCTGGCGGCCGCCAACATCCTGCGCGCCATCACGGTCTCGGCCGCGACGCCCAAGATCGCGATCGCCGACCTGATCCAGGCGGCACCGGGCGCCTCGTCGGCGCTCGACGCCTCGCTCAACGTGCTCGACCTGATCACGACCGCGGCCTTCGTCGCCAACAAGAACCACGCCGTCGAGATCCCCAACCTCGGGATCACCCTGCCCGGCGTGGCCAGCGTGACCACCAGCCTGACGGTCATCGAGCCGCCGAAGCCCAAGTGCGGCCCGGTCGGCACGGAGTCAGAGACGGCGCAGATCTCGCTGCGGCTCAACGCGCACATCAACCCGCAGTCGATCCGGGTCGGGGTGCTCGACACCTCGGTCGACGTCGGCGCGATCGACCTGGCCGTCTCGATCGACCTGGGCAAGGCGATCGCCAAGCTCACCAAGGTGACCTGCAACGTCAACGGGCCCGACAGCCTCCAGGTGGCGCTGAAGTCCGGCGTCGTGGGCGGGATCAGCATCACCGCGAGTGCCGGGGTCAAGGCGCGGGTCAATCCCGTCGGCGGCCTGCTCGACAGCATCCTGGGCCTGCTCGGGCTCAACAGCCTGCTCAAGCCGCCGTACCTGACGCTCGACTCGTCGGTCTCGATCAACGCCGGCTCGCCGTCGCTCTCGGGCTACAACAAGACGGTGACCGTGCCCATCCCCGGCGGCTACACGGTGCCCAGCGGCAGCGGCTCGGGCGCCCTGATCGGCCCGGTCAGCATCGACCCGGCGATCAACACCGACCTGGTGCTCCACTACTGGGACGGGCTGCTGATCCTCGGCAGCTGGAAGGAGCGGCACATCACCGATCCGCTCAACACGGTCTTCGACAGCGTGCTCCGGCCGCTGGTGAGCACCCTGCTCAGCGCGCTGGTGAACCCACTCGTGAGCACCCTGCAGACCGCGCTGATCGGCCCGCTCGGCAAGCTCCTCGGCCTGCAGGTCGGCGGCGCCGACGTGTTCGCCATGCCGACCCCGACCTGCAGCGGCCCCAAGCTCGTCGGCTGACGTCCCACCCGCCCCACCCGTCCCGGACCTCGCCACCTCCCGTCCACAGCCCCCGCTCCCGGGACGTTCTCTCCCCAGGTCCGCACCGGCCCCTGTGCCGCCCGCGCCCTCCCCGCCGACGCTGGGGGCATGACGACAGCACAAGCCCGGCACGCGATCGGGGCATACGGCGAAGCGGTGGCGGCCCGCCACCTCGGTGACCTCGGGCTGGTGGTGCTCGAGCGCAACTGGCGCTGCGACGAGGGCGAGCTCGACCTCGTCCTGCGCGACGGACCGGTCCTCGTGGTCTGCGAGGTCAAGACCCGCTCCTCGCTGGTCGCCGGCTCCCCGCACGAGGCGGTCACCGCGGCCAAGCTCGCCCGGCTCCAGCGGCTGGGGGAGCGCTGGGCCCGCGAGCGGGGCCTGCGGCCGGCGGGTCTCCGCATCGACCTCGTCGCGGTCCTGCGCCCCGAGCGCGGACCCGCGGTGGTCGACCACGTCCGGGGGCTGTGCTGATGCCGTTCGCGACCGCCCGCTGCGTCGCGCTCGACGGAGCCCGCGGCCACCTCATCGACGTCCAGGCCGACGTCTCGCCCGGCCAGGCCAATGTCGTCCTCGTGGGCCGCGCCGACACCGCGCTGCGCGAGGGCATCGACCGGGTCCGGATGGCGATCACCAACAGCAACCTCACCTGGCCCGCCACCAAGCGCTCGACGATCCTGCTCTCGCCGGCCGACCTGCCCAAGTCCGGCACCCAGTTCGACCTCGCGATGGCGTTGGGCGTGCTCGCCGCCGACGGCCAGGTCGAGCACGAGGCGCTGCGCGGCACCGTCTTCCTCGGCGAGCTGACCCTCGCCGGCGGGCTGCGGCCGGCGATCGGGGTGCTCCCGATGACGCTCGCCGCGGCCGAGCGCGGCATCCGCCGGGTCGTCGTACCGGAGCCGCAGGCCGCCGAGGCCGCCATGGTCCCCGACGTCGACGTGATCGGCGCGCGCTCGCTCGCCCAGGTCGTCGCGCTCCTCGCGGGCGAACCCCCGCCCGACGCCCCTCCGGTCGCCGCCCTCTCCGGCGCCCACCTGATCGGCTGGCGCGGCGACGAGCGCCTCGACGAGGTCGACCTCGCCGACCTGCGCGGCATGCTCGACGAGAAGTACGCCGTCGAGGTCGCGGCCGCCGGCGGTCACGCCGTCCTGCTGACCGGCCCCAAGGGCTGCGGCAAGACCAGCCTCGCCGAGCGGATCCCGACGATCCTCCCTGACCTCACCACCGAGGAGTCGCTCGAGCTCACCGCCCTGCACTCCCTGGCCGGCGTCCTCGACCCCGGCCAGGGGATGCTCGTGCGCCCTCCCTTCGCCGCACCCCACCACGACGCGAGCAAGGCGAGCATCATCGGCGGCGGCCTCGGCCGGGTGCACCCCGGAGCGCTGAGCCGTGCTCACTGCGGCGTGCTCTTCCTCGACGAGTTCCCGCTCTTCCGCAGCGACGTCATCGAGGCCCTGCGCCAACCCCTCGAGAGCGGCGAGATCACCATCGCCCGCCGCGACGAGTCGGTCACCCTCCCCGCCGCCGGCCTGCTCGTCCTCGCCAGCAACCCCTGCCCCTGCGGCAACTGGCGCCCCCACGCCCGCTCCAACCGTTGCGCCTGCGCCGAACGCGTCCGCCGCGCCTACCAGGCCCGTACCGCCGGCCCCATCGCCGACCGCATCGACGTCCTGCGCCAGCTCCAACCCGCCTCACCCGCCAGCCACGACCCCTTCCGCCCGCCCGAGCCCTCGGCCGCCGTACGTGCTCGGGTGACCGCGGCCCGCGACCGCCAGCTCGCCCGCTACGACGGCCACCCCTGGCGCCTCAACTCCCAGGTCCCCAGCCCCCGCCTCAAGGACACCTGGCCCGTCTCCGCCCCTGCCCAGCGCCTCGTCGACGCCGAGATGTACGCCGGCCGCCTCAGCGCCCGCGGCGCCGTCCGCGTCCAGCGGCTCGCCTGGACCGTCGCGGACCTCCTCGCAGTTCGCACCGGCGTCGACGTCACTCCCGGACGCGCGGAGGTCGAGGTGGCGCTCCGGCTGCGGTTCGGGTTGCCGCTCGAGATGGGGACGCTGCGGCCCGAGGCCCGCGAGCCGGAGCCCGATCTCCTTCCGGCTCAGCCCGGGCTCGTCGCGGTTCCCAGCGACGTGGAGCGTGCCCGGTGAGCGCTGTCGATCCCCTCGGTCCGGCGGCCGCGCCGCCCGCGCCGACCGCGCCGCCCGTGGCTCCCACGCCGCCCGTGGCTCCCGTGCCGACCCGGGCCGGCGTGGCGGCTGCCCCGGCGACCGCCGATGCCGACGCCGAGCGCCTCGCCCGCGCCACCATCAGCCTGGTCGTCGAGCCCGGGGACGTCCGCTGCCTCGCACTGACCCGCGAGCTGGGCGGCGTCGCCTTCCTGGACGTCCTGCGCGAGCACCCCGAGCTCCGCGCGGAGTTCGCCGCCGCGGCCGGCCGGCTCGCGACGGTGGAGCCGGAGCGGGTGCTCGAGCAGTCCGCGCGGCGCGGCATCCGGTTCGTCGTACCGGGGGACGAGGAGTGGCCCGCCTCCCTCGACGACCTCGCCGGAGCGGGCTCCCTCCAGGAGCGCGGCGACGTACCGGTCGGCCTCTGGGTCCGCGGCCCCCTGCGTCTCGACCGCCTCGCGGCCAGCGTCGCCGTCGTCGGAGCGCGGTCCTCGACGTCGTACGGCGACCAGGTCGCCGCCGACCTCGCCGCCGTCGTCGGCGCCCACGGCCGCCCGATCGTCTCGGGCGCCGCCTTCGGGGTCGACTACGCCGCCCACCGCGGCGCCCTGAGCGCCGGCGCACCCACCGTCGCGGTCCTCGCCTGCGGCGCCGACCGCGCCTACCCGGCAGCCCACCGTCCCCTGCTCGCCCACCTCGCCGAGAACCACGCCGTGGTGTCGGAGGCGCCACCCGGATCCGCGCCCTTCCAGATCCGCTTCCTCGCCCGCAACCGGATCATCGCCGCCCTCGGCCGCGGCACCGTCGTGGTCGAGGCGGCGCTGCGCAGCGGCGCGCTCCACACGGCATCGTGGGCCGAGCGCCTCCACCGCGTCGTCATGGGCACCCCGGGACCGCTGACCAGCGCTGCTTCCGAGGGCGTCCACCAGCTCCTGCGGGGCGGGGGAGCGGTCCTGGTGACGGGTGGCGCCGACGTGCTCGAGCTGCTCGGCCCGGCCGGTGAGGACCTCGTGCCCGTCCGACGTGGCCCGGAACGCCCCCGCGACCGGCTCACCGTGCGTGCCCGCCAGCTCCTGGACGCCGTACCGGTCGCCGTTCCCGCCCCGACCTCCTCGATCGCCCTCGTCGCCGGCCTGCCGCCCCAGGAGGTCGAGCAGCTGCTCCAGGGGATGCGCCAGGACGGCTTCGTCGAGCGGTCGCCCGCAGGCTGGCGCCTCGGGCCGCAGGGGATCGAGCGAAGGTGAGATCGCGACCGAGGCGTGTCCGGCCGCCCCCACCGCCGCTGGCGCCTACGATCGGCAGGTGGCGACGGAGCGGACCAGCGCGGACGCCGGAGCGCCGGACGACGCCCCGGCCGAGGACGCGCTGCCCGAGGCCTTCGCCCGGGTCCTGGGCGACTACGAGCGGCACCTCGTCGCGGAGCGCGACCTCGCCCCGCACTCGGTGAAGGCCTACCTCGGCGACATCGCGGGCCTGCTCGACCACGCCGGCCGCCTCGGTCTCACCGACATTGCCGAGCTGGACCTCCGCAGCCTGCGCAGCTGGCTGGCCAAGCAGCAATCCCTCGGCCTGTCCCGTACGACGCTCGCCCGCCGCGCCACCGCCGCCCGGGTGTTCACCGGATGGCTGGCCCGCAGCGGCCGGACCCCCACGGACGTCGGCTCGGCGCTCGTCTCGCCCCGGCCGCACCGCACGCTGCCGGACGTCCTGCGCGTGGACGAGGCCAACGAGCTGATCGCTGCCGCGACCGGCCTCGCCGACGACGGCAGCCCCGTCGGCGTGCGGGACGTCGCGATGCTCGAGCTCCTCTACGCCACGGGCGTCCGCGTCGGGGAGCTGTGCGGGCTGGACGTCGACGACGTGGATCGCGACCGCAACGTCATCCGGGTGTTCGGCAAGGGCCGCAAGGAGCGGACCGTTCCCTTCGGCCACCCGGCCGCCGCCGCCATCGACCGCTGGCTCGCCGCCGGCCGCCCGCAGCTCGCCCGGACCGGCTCGGGCCCGGCGCTCTTCCTCGGCGCCCGCGGAGGCCGCATCGACCAGCGCGCCGTCCGCACCCTCGTGCACCGCCGCCTCGCCGACGTACCGGGAGCGCCTGACCTCGGCCCGCACGGTCTCCGCCACACTGCGGCGACCCACCTGCTGGAGGGCGGCGCGGACTTGCGGTCGGTCCAGGAGCTCCTGGGCCACGCCTCTCTGGCGACGACCCAGCGGTACACGCACGTCACGACCGACCGCCTGCGCCGCGCCTACCAGCAGGCCCACCCCCGAGCCTGAGCCCGCGACGCCCGGCCGCTCGATCAGGGCCTGGCGATCGCCGCCGCACCGAGCCGGGCAAGCGCCCCCACCACCCCCGTACGACGTCCGGTGCTGCCCGGCCCCACCAACCCCGGCCTCTCACCCGTGAGCGGGAGCAGGCGCACCGGTCCAGCGAAGCCGACGAGCCGCAGCGGGTCGAGGTAGGTCCGGCCGGCGATCCAGCCCCAGTGGAGGCATGCGTGGGGGTGGCAGTGCGATCCCACGAGCTCGAGCCGACCCAGGACGCCTCCGGCCGCGACGGGGGTGCCGACGGCGAGGTCGGCGGAGGCGGCGACCGGCTCGTAGGTCGTCCGGGTCGCACCGTGGCCCACGACGACGACACCGCGGCCGGCGATCCGGCCGGCGAAGGTGACCTGTCCGGGGAGGGCGGAGCGGACCGGCTGTCCGGGGTGGCCGGCGAGGTCCACTCCGCGGTGGCCGGCGCCGTAGGGGAGGTCCGGCGGATCGAACCCGTGCACGACCTGGGGGACCGGGGCGAGGGGCCAGACCCCGGTCGGGTCCGACGCTCCGGCATCCCGGTAGCCGGGCGGCCCGGATGACGACCCCGCACCGGCCAACCCAACCGGCCATGCGGGAGCCGCAGGAGCCGCAGGAGCAGCGGGAACCGTGGGCCCCAGGGCGAAGCTCAGCGCAGGAACCAGGGCGAGGACCGCGAGGAGGAGCACCCGCGGGGCGAGAAGGCGCCGCGTCGGCGCGGTGCAGTCGGGAGCGGGCCGGGAGCGGGAGGAGAGAGCGGGCGCAGTCATGGATCGAGCCTGGGCCGGATGAGCCGGACCGGGGAGCGGGGTGGTCCACGCCTGTGGAGGAACTGTGCACGGCAGCCGCCTGTGGAGAGCGGGCGGCTGACTCAGTGACTGCCGAGGCTGCCGAGACGGCCCGAGACGGCCCGAGACGGCCCGAGACGGCCCGAGACGGCCCGAGACGGCCGCGACGGCCGAGACGGCCCGCCCCGACCCGACCGCCCGACCCACCTGCCACACGCCCGACCCGCCACCCCGCCCCGCCCCGCCAAGGCCACAATTGGCTCCCACCCCACCCAACGCCGTACGCTGGACGTACCGGTCCGCCCTGGGCCGGAATTCGCTCGTCCGCAGACCACGACGGGGCCACTCCGGTCCCGATCGCCCGTGGGCGTCGATCCTCAGTCCGTTCGAGGGGCTCGCTGAGCCCGGCAGAACGGTCGGATCGCGCGCAGACGACAGGACCAACTGAAAACCACACAGGAGAGAACCACCATGGCTGTCGTGACCATGCGCCAGCTCCTCGAGAGCGGCGTCCACTTCGGACACCAGACCCGTCGTTGGAACCCGAAGATGAAGCGATTCATCCTCACGGACCGCAACGGCATCTACATCATCGACCTGCAGCAGTCGCTGGCCTACATCGACCGCAGCTACGCGTTCGTCAAGGACACCGTGGCCAAGGGCGGGACGATCATGTTCATCGGCACCAAGAAGCAGGCGCAGGAGTCGATCGCCGAGCAGGCGACCCGCGTCGGCATGCCGTACGTCAACCAGCGGTGGCTGGGTGGCATGCTCACCAACTTCTCGACGATGAACCAGCGGATCAACCGCCTCAAGGAGCTCGACGAGATCGACTTCGACGACGTCGCGGGTTCGAACCGCACCAAGAAGGAACTGCTGCACATGCGGCGGGAGCACGCCAAGCTCGAGAAGACGCTGGGCGGCATCCGTGACATGGCCCGCGTTCCCTCCGCCGTGTGGATCGTCGACACGAACAAGGAGCACCTCGCCGTCGAGGAGGCGCGCAAGCTGCGCATCCCGATCATCGCGATCCTGGACTCCAACTGCGACCCGGACGACGTCGACTTCCCGATCCCGGGCAACGACGACGCGATCCGTGCGGTCGGCCTGCTGACCCGGGTCATCGCGGACGCCGCTGCGGACGGCCTCATGGCGCGTTCGGGTGCCGGTTCGGCCAACACCGCTGCCGAGGAGCCGCTGGCTCAGTGGGAGCGCGAGCTGCTCGAGGGTGACGCCACCCCGGCTGCTGAGGCCACCGAGGCTGCCGAGGCCCCCGCTGCCGAGGCTGAGGTCGCCCCCGAGGCGCCCGCCGCCGAGGCCGAGGTCGCCGCCGAGGCCGAGGCCGCCCCCGAGGCCACCGAGGCCCCCGCCGAGGCTGCTGCCGACGCGCCGGCCGAGGCCTGAGCCCCGCCCCACCACCGAACCTCCTGACCCTCAGACCCGAAGAAGGGATCCATGGCTTTCACTGCTGCTGACGTCAAGAAGCTCCGCGAGCTGACCGGCGCCGGAATGATGGACTGCAAGAAGGCGCTCGACGAGACCGACGGCGACTTCGACAAGGCGGTCGAGCTGCTCCGCGTGAAGGGTGCGGCCAAGGCTGCTGCCCGGGGCGCCGAGCGCGAGACCTCGGCCGGCCTCGTCGCCAACCACGGCGGCGCGCTGATCGAGCTGAAGTCGGAGACCGACTTCGTCGCCAAGAACGAGGAGTTCATCAAGGCCGCCCAGCAGATCGTCGAGGCGATCGACGCGGGCAAGGCCGGGGACACCGAGTCCGCCAAGGCGCTGCCGCTGGGCGACAGCACCGTCGGTGCGGTCGTCGAGAACCTCGCGATCACGATCGGCGAGAAGATCGAGCTCGGCAACGTCGCGTACTTCGACGGTCCGGTCGCGGTCTACCTGCACAAGCGTGCGGCCGACCTCCCGCCGGCGGTCGGCGTCATCGTCGAGTTCGACGGCGACGAGGCTGCTGCCCGCGGCGCCGCGATGCAGGTCGCGGCCCTCAAGGCGCAGTACCTGACCCGCGACGAGGTCCCCGCGGACCTGGTCGCCTCGGAGAAGGACGTCCTGACCAAGAAGACGATCGAGGAGGGCAAGCCCGAGGCTGCCGTCGCGAAGATCGTCGAGGGTCGTCTGGGCGGCTTCTTCAAGGAGATCGTCCTGCTCGAGCAGGAGTCCGTGGCGGAGAGCAAGAAGACGGTCAAGGCCGTCCTCGACGCCGCCAACACGACCGTGAAGCGGTTCGCCCGCTTCGAGGTCGGCGCCTGATCGCTCACTGAGCACACCGACGGCCGGCGTCCACCCCAGGGTGGACGCCGGCCGTCCGGCTTTTTCAGCCGTCGTTCCGCCGCGACGGTGCCGTCCCAGGTTGTAGGTTTGACGGGTCCGGTCGACGGACAGGTGTCGTCGTGCGCCGCGCGCGTTGCGGGCGCACTTTCGTGTCAGGTGAAGGAGATCGTCAAGTGGGACTCATTCAGGCTGCGATCGGCGCGATCGGCGGCACGCTCGGTGACCAGTGGCTCGACTTCTACGGCGTCCCGGACGGCGTCACCTCGACCGTGGCGGTCTTCCCCGCCGTGGCCAAGGGGCAGAACGCCGGACGCGGCAGCAACACCCGCGGGTCCGAGGGTGTGATCACCAACGGCTCGAAGATCATCGTGCCCGAGGGCTACGGACTGGTCCTGCTCGAGGACGGCGCCTTCACCGGGTTCGCCGCCGAGCCGGGCGCCTACATCTGGAACTCCGACGACCCGGCCTCGCAGTCGGTCTTCTCCGGCGGCGGCCTGGTCGACTCGATCATCAAGCAGAGCTGGGAGCGCTTCAAGTTCGGTGGGCGTCCCTCCGCGCAGCAGACCGCGGTGTTCGTGACGCTCAAGGAGCTGCCGAACAACAAGTTCGGCACCCAGTCGGAGATCTACTGGGACGACGCCTTCCTCAACACCCAGGTCGGCGCGATCACCCGCGGCACCTACACGCTCAAGATCACCGACCCGCTGACCTTCATCCGCAACTTCGTGCCGGCCGAGGTGATCGGCGGACGCGCGAACTTCGACTTCACCGACATGGACAACCCGGCGGGGGAGCAGCTGTTCAACGAGGTCGTCGGCTCGCTCGCGCCGGCGTTCTCGATGTACACCAACGACCCCGCCAAGGGGAACCGGATCTCCCGCCTGCAGCAGGACTCCATCGGGTTCGCCCAGTCGCTCTCGGCCGCGGTCGAGCAGAACTACCAGTGGCGCACCGACCGCGGTCTCGAGATCGTCAAGACCGCGATCATCTCGATCGAGTACGACGCCAACACGCGCGAGCTGCTCAAGAACGTCCAGCGTGCCGACGCGCTGTCCGGCTCGCGGGGCAACTCCAACCTCCAGGCGTCGGTCGCGGCCGGCATCGAGGCGGCGGGCGAGAACGCCGGCCCCGGCGGCCTGATCGGCATGGGCATGGCGACCGGCGGCATGGGCCTGGGCGGTCTCCAGCGGGCGCGGCCGGCTGCCGCCCCGGCCGCTCCGGCCGCCCCCGCAGCGCCCGCGGCCCCGGCCGCCGACGACCCGATGGCGGTCCTCAAGCGCGCCAAGGAGATGCTCGACGCCGGCCTCATCACCCAGGAGGACTACGACGCGGCAAAGGCGAAGGCGCTCGGTCTCTGACATGTCCCAGGAGTCCGCTGAGCCGCAGCACCCGACCTTCGACGGGCCACCCCTGTCGCTGGAGGAGGAGCTGGCGGCCGCCAAGGCCGAGCCGGAGCCCACGCCGAGCATCGAGACTGTCAACGAGTCGCTCAAGGACGGCCTGAACCGCTGTCCCAAGTGCGGCTCGACGGACGTCCAGCTGCGCGGGTCGACGGGCATGCTCGTGTGCCTCTTCTGCCGCAACGAGTGGCAGGAGGCGCGCGTCGAGGAGGAGTTCGGCCTCGGCGAGGGCATCGACGAGCTCGAGGGCACGATCATCGCGAGCGGCGCCGGCGACATCGCCGCCGACGCCGCGGTGATGCTCACCTTCAAGTGCGAGGCCTGCGGGGCCGAGGTCGTCGTCGACACCGCGCACGCGCTCAACGCGCGCTGCCACTGGTGCCGGCACACGCTCAACGTCAACCAGCAGATCCCCAACGGCGCCGTCCCGGACGCCGTCCTGCCGTTCCGGTTGACCAAGGACGAGGCGGTCGAGAAGATCCGCGAGTTCGCCTCGAAGCGGCGGCTCTTCGCGCACAAGCGGTTCAAGAAGGAGTTCGTCCCCGAGAACGTCCTGGGCGTCTACCTGCCGTACCTGATCATCGACGCCCGCGCCGAGTCGCAGTACTGGGGCAAGGGCGAGGTCCAGACGCGGCGCTGGACCGAGAAGCAGGGCGACAACAACGTCACCTACTACGCGGCCGACGTCTACCAGGTCCAGCGCGGGGTGAGCTTCACCGTCGACGACCTGACCATCGAGGGCTCGACCGAGCGGGCGTCGTTCGGCCCGGCGAACACCAACAACATCATCAACGCGATCCTGCCGTTCGACACCAAGAACGCCGTGAAGTGGAACGCCAGCTATCTCGTCGGCTTCACCAGCGAGAAGCGCGACGTCAACGTCGAGGCGGTGCGCCCGGTGTTCGAGGAGCAGCTGCTCTCGATCGGCCGCTCCGAGGTCCGCGCCTCGCTGGGCCGCTTCGACCGCGGCGTGCGCTGGGAGCAGGAGAAGATCGACGTCGGCGGCTCGCGCTGGGTCTCGATGTACCTCCCGGTCTGGCTCTACTCCTACCGACAGGAGAGCAACGGCTTGCTGCACTACATCGCGGTCAACGCGCGCACCGGCGAGACCATGGGCAGCATCCCGGTCTCGCAGCCCAAGCTGTTGCTCGCGGCGTTCACGGTCGGCACCTTCCTCGAAGGCATCGCCGGCGCGATCCTGGTGGCGACGGCATGATCACCGACCTGATCCTGCAGTCGTCCAGCGGGGACGGCGGCCCGCTCTGGCTGCTCGCGGCGGGGCCGGCGGGCGGCGCGGCGACGTACTGGGCCTTCTACCGCTACTACCGCAACACCGACAAGTCCCACGCGTTCGAGCGTGACACCATCATCGCCGCCCAGCCGGTCACCGGCGGGGAGGACAAGGTCGACCACATCGGACGTACCCGAGCCTCGGAGATCGACGGCGACAACGGGGGCGACTACCGCCGCCGGGTCCAGCGGATCCGCTGAGCCGGGCGCGAGCCCGCCCAGGTAAGGTCAGCCCGTGCCCGGTTACAAGCGAGTCCTCCTGAAGCTCTCCGGTGAGGTGTTCGGCGGTGGCAAGGTCGGGGTCGACCCCGACGTCGTCCAGGCGGTGGCCCACGAGATCAAGGCGGTCGTGGACGCCGGCGTGCAGATCGCGGTCGTCACCGGCGGTGGCAACTTCTTCCGCGGTGCCGAGCTCCAGCAGCGCGGCATGGACCGGGTCCGTGCCGACTACATGGGCATGCTCGGCATCGTCATGAACTGCCTCGCGCTCCAGGACTTCCTGGAGAAGCAGGGCGTCGAGACGCGCGTGCAGACCGCCATCACGATGGGCCAGGTCGCCGAGCCCTACATCCCGCGCCGCGCGATCCGGCACATGGAGAAGGGCCGCGTCGTGATCTTCGGCGCCGGCATGGGCATGCCCTACTTCTCCACCGACACCGTCGCGGTCCAGCGTGCACTCGAGAGCCGCTGCGACGTCGTCCTGGTCGCCAAGAACGGCGTCGACGGCGTCTACAGCGCCGACCCGAACGTCGACCCCACCGCCACGAAGTACGACGAGCTGACCTACGACCAGGCGATCGCCGAGGGTCTGCGGATCATGGACCAGACGGCCTTCGCGCTGTGCGGCGAGAACAAGCTGCCGATGATCGTCTTCGGCATGGAGCCCGAGGGCAACATCCTGCGCGTCGTGCAGGGTGAGAAGATCGGTACGCGGGTCAGCGCGGGCTGAGCAGCAGCGAACGAAGGAGAACCGGTGATCAACGAGACGCTCAACGAGGCCGACCAGAAGATGGGCAAGTCGGTCGACGCGACCCGTGAGGAGTTCGCGGCGATCCGGGCCGGCCGGGCGCACCCGAGCATGTTCAGCAAGATCCTGGTGGACTACTACGGCACGCCGACACCGCTGCAGCAGCTCGCGTCCTTCACCGCCCCCGAGGCGCGCATCATCATCGTCGCCCCCTACGACGTGGGCGCGATCAACAACGTCGAGAAGGCGATCCGCGACTCCGACCTGGGCGTCAACCCGTCCAGCGACGGCAAGCAGCTGCGCTGCGTCTTCCCCGAGCTGACCGAGGAGCGCCGCAAGGAGTTCATCAAGCTCGCCAAGGAGAAGGCCGAGGGCGGCAAGGTCGCCGTGCGCCAGGTGCGCCAGAAGGCCAAGCAGGGCCTGGAGAAGCTCGAGAAGGACGGCGAGGTCGGCAAGGACGACGTCACCGGCGCCGAGAAGCGGCTCGACGGGCTGACCAAGAAGCACACCGAGGCCATCGACGAGATGCTCAAGAACAAGGAGGCGGAGCTGCTCGAGGTCTGACGACCCCGCGCACTCTCCGACTCCCTCGATGACGACACCGACGCCGTCCGACCCTGCCCCGACGAAGGACCACGGCCGGGCCGGCCGGGACCTCAAGGCAGCCGTCGGCTCGGCCGTCGTCCTGTTGTCCGCGATCGCCGCGTCGCTGCTGTTCTGGAAGCCGGCGTTCATGGTGATCGTCGCGATCGCCGTGGTGGTCGCGGTCTGGGAGCTCCGCAAGGGGCTCCTGGCCAAGGACATCGACCTGCCCGAGCAGCCGCTGATGCTGGGCGGCGTCGTGATGGTCGTCGTCGCCTACCTGTGGGGCGCGCCGGCGCTGGTCACCGCCACCGCGGTGAGCGCGCTGGTGGTCATGCTGTGGCTGCTGCGCCGCGGCATCGACGGCTACGTCAAGAACGCCACGGCCTCGGTGTTCGCGCTCGTCTACGTGCCCTTCCTGGGCTCGTTCGTGGCGCTCATGCTCGCCGAGGGCGGCCGCTCCGGCGGTGGTCTGGACAACCCCGGGGTCAAGGGCATCATCACCTTCATCCTGGTCACGATCGCCTCCGACATCGGCGGGTACGTCGCGGGCGTGCTCTTCGGCAAGCACCCGATGGCGCCCGTCATCTCCCCGAAGAAGTCGTGGGAGGGCTTCGCCGGCTCGGCGATCGCCACGGTCGGTGCCGGCATCGGCCTGGTGGTCTGGCTGTTCGAGGCCGAGTGGTGGATCGGCATCGCGCTCGGCCTGATCGCGGTCGTCATGGCCACGCTCGGTGACCTGTGCGAGTCGGTCATGAAGCGCGACCTCGGCATCAAGGACATGAGCCAGGTCATCCCGGGCCACGGCGGCCTGATGGACCGGCTCGACTCGCTGCTCGCCACGATCGCCCCGATCTGGTTGTTGCTGCACTACGCCGTCTTCTGAGCCGCTGCCGCTTCCCCCAGCGCCGCGATCGCGGCGGTGAGCTGGTCCTCGCGCAGGTACGGCGCCGGCCCGAGCCGCAGGAACGTCCCCCGGCAGTCGGTGCTCACGCCGCGCGCGGCCAGCGCGCGCTGGAGCCCGGCCGCGTGCGGGCTGCGCAGCGCGAGGAAGCCGCCGAAGCCCTCGGCAGGGGTCTCCCGGTCGCGGGTGACGAGGCCGGGCGGCAGGTCGAGGGCGTCGAACGCGGTGGTCAGGACGCCGCGCTGGTGCAGCGCGATCTCCCGCAGCCGCGGCGGCGTCAGCCCCTGCTCGGCGAAGAAGTCGAGGACCCGGGCCGCGCGGTAGTGGCTCGTCGGGTCGTACGTCGCGCCGGCCCACGGGTCGCGCTCGTCGGCGTACCAGCCGGAGACGAGGGGGCGCCGGCCCGCGGCGTGGGGCGGGAGGCGCAGGAAGCAGCAGCCCTCGCCGAGCTGGAGGTACTTGTAGCCGCCGCCGACCACCCACGCCTCGCCGAGACCGGCCGCGCCGAGCCCGAGCGGGACGACCCCGAGCTGGTGGTAGGCGTCGACCAGCAGCTCGGCCCCGGTCCGGGCGCAGGCCGCGGCGACGGCGTCGAGGTCGGCTACGACCTGGCTGGTCTCGTAGAGCACCGAGGAGACGACGACTGCGGCGGTGCGGTCGTCGACGGCGGCGGCGAGCCGCTCGGCGAGGGAGGCCACGGGGTGGGCGGGGACGTGGGCGACGTCGAGGCCGGCCGTGGCGAGGTTGTCGAGCAGGTGGCGTGCGGAGTGGAACTCGGCGTCGGTGGTGACGATCCGCGGCCGGGTGCGCAGGTCGAGCGCGGACAGGAACCGCAGGAGCAGGTCGTGGGTGCTCGCGCCCAGCGCGACCGTGCCGGCCGGGTCGTCGAGGAGCAGCCGGACCCCGGCGCGCAGCCGCTCGGCCTTGGCCTCCGCCCGGTCCCACTTGGCGCCGACCTCGCGCGCCGCGTCGTCGTAGGCCTCGACGACGCCCTCGCGGGCGACGTCGGGCCAGGCCTGGTGGGAGTGACCGGTCAGCAGCAGCCGCTCGGCGACCCGGAAGTGCGTGTAGTGAGCCGCCAGGCTCACATCTCGCTCCGGATCGCCCACAGGTCGGGGAAGAGCGCCTGCGTGACCGTGCTCCACAGGTACGCCGCGCCGGACGAGCCGCCGGTGCCGGGCTTGGCGCCGATGGTGCGCTCGACCATCTTGACGTGGCGGTAGCGCCACTCCTGGAGGCCCTCGTCGAGGTCGACCAGGCGCTCGGCGACCTGGGCGGCGCCGCTCTCGTCGGCGTACGCCGCCAGGAGTAGGCGCTGGACGTCGGGGGAGGGCTCCCAGGGGGTGCTGAGGTCGCGGTCGAGCGCGGCGGCGGGGACGTCGTACCCCTGGGTGGTGAGGTAGCGCAGGAACGAGTCGAAGACCGACGGGCGCGACATCGCGGCGGCGATCCGCTCGCGCCCCGCGCTGCCCTCGGGGTAGTGCTCGAACACGCGGCGGTCGCGGCGGCCGAGCGTCGCCTCGAGCTCGCGGAACTGCTCGGACTGGAAGCCGCTGGAGGCGTCGAGGCGGCCCCGGAAGCTGGTGAACTGGCGCGGCGTCATCGTCTCCAGGACGTCGACCTGGGCGACGGCGACCTTGAGGATCGCGCGGACCCGGCCGAGCGTCTGGAGCGCGCGCGGGGTGTCGCCCTCCTCGAGCCGCACCTGGAGGCCGGTCAGCTCGTGCAGCATCTGCTTGAACCAGAGCTCGTAGACCTGGTGGATCACGATGAAGAGGAGCTCGTCGTGCTCGTCCGAGCGGGGGTGCTGCGCGGCGAGGACGTCGTCGAGGGCGAGGTAGGTGCTGTAGGTCAGCGCCGGGTGCGGCGCGCTCTGCTCGGTCACCTGCCTACTCTCACAGGTCGGCCAGCTTCGCGGCCAGTACCGCGCGCTCGGACTCGTTGCCGCACAGCGCGAGCGCGTGCGCCAGCTCGGTACGGGCCTCCTCGGTGCGGCCCATCCGGCGCAGCAGCTCGCCGCGCACGCTCGGCAGCAGGTGCGAGCCCGCGAAGGCGCCCTCGGCGGCGAGGGCGTCGACCAGGGGGAGTGCGGGGCCGGGGCCGGCCGCCATGGAGACGGCGACCGCGCGGTTGAGCTCGACGACGGGGGAGGGCGCGATCCGGCCGAGGGCCTCGTAGAGCAGGACGATGCGGTCCCAGTCGGTCGCCGCGACGGAGATGGCACGGGCGTGGCAGGCGGCGATGGCGGCCTGGAGGCCGTAGGCGCCGAGCCCGCGGCCGACCCGCTCGGCGCGGTCGAGGGCGGCGAGACCCCGGCGGATCGCCGTACGGTCCCAGCGGCGGCGGTCCTGGTCCTCCAGCAGCACCGGGCGCCCGTCGGGCGCGGTCCGGGCCGGGAACCGGGCGGCGGTGAGCTCGAGGAGCGCCAGCAGGCCGTGGACCTCCGGCTCGTCCGGGCTGAGCCGGGCCAGGACCCGGGCCAGGCGCAGCGCCTCGCGGGCCAGGTCGACCCGGATCTGCGCGGTGCCGGAGGTCGCCGAGGAGCCCTCGGTGAAGATCACGTAGACCACGCTGAGCACCGCCCGGAGCCGCTCGCGCCGCTCCTCGGGTGGCGGTACGACGAACGGCACCCGCGCCGCGCCCAGCGTCTTCTTGGCCCGGGTGATCCGGGCCTGGACGGTCGCGGTCGGCACCAGGAAGACGCGGGCGATCTCGTCGCTCGTCAGGCCGCCGATCGTGCGCAGGGTGAGCGCGACCTGGGCCTCGGGCGAGAGCATCGGGTGGCAGGAGATGAACGCCAGCGCCAGCAGGTCGTCGTCGATCTGGTCGGGATCGGCCAGCAGGTCGAGGTCGCCGTCGTCGCCCGCCTCGGTCGCGCTCGCCAGGTCGCGCGCCAGGACGGCGTACCGGTCGTCGCGGGTGGCGCGCCGCCGGAAGCCGTCGACGGCGCGCCGCCGTCCCACGGTCAGCAGCCAGCCCGCCGGGCGCTCGGGGACGCCGTCACGCGGCCACGCCACGAGCGCCTCGGCGAACGCCTCCTGGGCGAGGTCCTCGGCGAGCGGGAAGTCGCCGACGTAGCGGGCCAGCGCACCGACGATCCGGGCGGACTCGATCCGCCAGACGGCCTCGACGGCGCGCCGGCCCTCGGCAGCGCTCACCGCTGGCCGGTGGCCTCGCGCCAGGCCCGCTCCTTGCGGATCCACTCGTTGTCCTGGGGGAACTCGTCGATCGAGGTGATCCGGCGGATCTCGGCCTTCATGCCCGGCCCGGACAGCGGAGCCCGGGCGGCCCACGCGGCGGCCTCCTCGAGCGAGGCGACGTCCACGATCCAGTAGCCGCCGAAGAGCTCCTTGGTCTCGCCGTAGGGACCGTCGGTGACGACCGGGGGCTGGCTGGAGTAGTCGACGACCACGCCCGTGGCCGGGTCGGGGTCGAGACCCTCGGCGGCGAGCAGGACGCCGGCCTGGATCATCTCGTCGTTGAACCGGCCCATCGCCTCCATGATCTCCTCGAACGGGACCTCGCTGGCCTCCCAGGCCGCCTGGGCCTCGTCGTTCGAGCGCATGATGAGCATGTACTTCATGGTGTCTCCTCGGTGTGCGGGGCCGCCCTCTGCGACCCTTTCACCCTTCGGTCGAACGGGGAACCGCCTGGATCGACACGAACCGCGAAGAACTTCGCGTGTGGGTCGCGTCACGCGTCATTGTGGGCAGGCCGCTACGATCGCCCGGACATGAGTGACGCAGACGAGGCCCGGGTGGGCGACCGCGAGGCGAGCGACGACCGGTCGCGTCGTCCCGACTGGTTCCACCGGGGACATCCGGTGTTCTTCCCGCTCGCGGGGTTCTTCACCGGCATGGTGTCGATCATCGTGGTCCCGGGGCTCTACGCCGCGATCATCAAGTGGATCGCCGGGTACAAGCGGGTCGAGGAGCTCTTCCCGTTCGTCCTCCTGCTGCTGGTCGTCCCGATCGGTCTGCTGGTGCCCCACCACACCCGGCGCTTCGGCCGCTACATGCTGCTCGGCATGCTCTCCACGCTCGTCGTCGTGGCGGGCGTCGGCGCCGCCGTCGGCTGGTACCTGTACCAGAAGGACACCTGAGCCGCCGCACGATTGGGCCAGCGCCTCGGGCGGTGGGAGAATCGGTGACGATGTCCGAGCCGAAGCCGCTTCCTCTCGTCCTCGCGGAACCGCGGGGGCGCAAGAAGCCACCCCGGCACCTCGCCGACCTCACCCCGGCCGAGCGCAAGGACCTCCTGGTCGAGATGGGCCTGCCGGGCTTCCGGGCCAAGCAGGTCGCGACCCACTACTTCTCGCGCCTGGCCGACGACCCCGAGCAGATGACCGACCTGCCGGCGGCTCAGCGGGCCGAGCTGGTCGACGTACTGCTGCCGGAGCTGATGACGCCGCTGCGCAAGCTCGAAGCGGACAAGGGCACCACCCGCAAGACGCTGTGGAAGCTCTTCGACGGCGCCCTCGTCGAGTCGGTCCTCATGCGCTACCCGGGCCGGACCACGATGTGCGTGTCGAGCCAGGCCGGCTGCGGCATGGCCTGCCCCTTCTGCGCCACCGGCCAGGGCGGCCTGCAGCGCAACATGTCCACCGCCGAGATCGTCGAGCAGGTCCTCGCCGGCGCCCGCGCGCTCGACCGCGACGAGATCCCCGGCGGCACCGGGCGGGTCAACAACGTCGTGTTCATGGGCATGGGCGAGCCGCTGGCCAACTACAAGGCCGTGATCGGCGCCGTGCGCCGCCTCACCGAGCCGGCCCCCGACGGCTACGGCATGTCCGCGCGCGGCATCACCGTGTCCACCGTCGGCCTCGTGCCGAGGATCAAGCAGCTCGCCGACGAGGGCATCCCGGTCACGCTCGCGCTGTCGCTGCACGCGCCGGACGACGAGCTGCGCAACGAGCTCGTCCCGATCAACACGCGCTTCTCCGTCGCCGAGACGCTCGACGCCGCCTTCGAGTACTTCTCCAAGACCGGGCGCCGCGTCTCGATCGAGTACGCCATGATGCGCGGCATCAACGACCACGCCTGGCGGGCCGACCTCCTCGCCGACCTGCTCAACGAGCGCGCGCACGGCTGGGTCCACGTCAACCTGATCCCGCTCAACCCGACCCCGGGGTCGAAGTGGACGGCGTCCGACCCGGCCGACGAGCGGGAGTTCGTGCGGCGGCTCGAGGCCAAGGGCGTGGCGACGACGGTGCGCGACACGCGGGGCCAGGAGATCGACGGGGCGTGCGGGCAGCTCGCTGCCAAGGAGTAGGCGCAACGTCCGCACAGCGCCGGACACGCCCCGAGTTCGGGTAGCCGTCAAGCAGGCCAGCGCAGCCCCAGATGGTGACTTGGCGTTCCCACGATCTCAGCGGCGATGCCAACACCTTCTCAAGCCACGCTTCATCCTCCTCCTCGAATGGCTCCGTCAACGCGAGGAGTTCCAAGGAGTCCTCGAGCCTTCAATGCCGTACTTCTCCTTGATGAACCGCCAGAAGAGCCGTACGGCGTCTTCGGGTGGCCGTTCGATTCGGTCCGCGCCACCGATGTTGGCGAGGTGCTCGACCACGACCGCTGGGTAGTTCGGTGTGCTCACCCTCACTGCGTCTACGGGTGAGGGAGCCCCGGGCGCAGGCGCGACGATCAGACTCCACATCGAGGTGTTGTAGCGAAGATCGGACCGGGCGGAAGACGCGGCGATGCTACGCACAACCTCAGCGACCGCTGAGTCGCGAACCAGGGGAGGCGCTTCCGCGTATCGCTGAAGGAGTACGTCCCAGTCGTCGTTCGCAATTGGCCATGGGAAGCCGCTTAGCCGCCTTCGTGCGTTGTCCACGCAGCTACCTCCTCCTCCGCCGCCAGAAGCTGTCGGCAGGTGTGCTGGGTTCGGGCACAGCGAGCCCGATGGTCTCCTGATGCCACTTGCGCCCAGCGAGGCCGGGCGCGACAGCGGTGGCGCGCTTGGTCGCGTGCCAGCCAGCGGACCAGTTGCGTGGGTCGTCGGCGAGGAGCCTCAGGGCTTCACTCGCAACCTCCTGAGGCGTGCGTCCTTTGCGCGGCAAGCGGAGGAACAGCTGATAGCCAGGCTTCTCTGAGTTCCAGTCGGAGTCGCCGAGGTAGAGGGCAACCTTGAGGAAGTCGTGGTTCTCATGGTCTTTGGCAACCCAGTCGAGCCGCATGCCAAGGGAGGTCAGGTGCTCGCGATCTGCGCCGGTCAGGATCAGCCGTGCAGTGGTGTCCTCGGGGCGTTCCCATGATCGGTCGGCACCGAGGCGTTCGACCTCCGCGTCGTACTCATCCGCCCTGAAGGAGACGCCGCCGCGAATGGGTGCTTCGAACTCCCAGTCCCAGTGGACGGCCTTCTCATCGCGAACAATGACGACGTCAGTCGAGCAGCATCCGTACTCGCCACATTCGCAACGTGCGAGACCTACCTGATGAGGTGTCGTTGTCGCGATGAGTTGGTTCTCGGGGATGAGGAGATCAAAGGGATCCATGCCCATGCCTGCGCCGAGGCGTGTCATCTCCACGTCGTTGACGTAGACGAGGACCTCGTGCCCAGTC
This sequence comes from Pimelobacter simplex, assembly GCF_024662235.1. GTDB lineage: Bacteria > Actinomycetota > Actinomycetes > Propionibacteriales > Nocardioidaceae > Nocardioides. The sequence continues at coordinate 3,117,136 of NZ_CP096276.1, read as the reverse complement.
AGTTCGGGTTCCGTGCTTCGCACCTCGAACCGAACCGAGTCGCGAGCGAGGCGTGTGAGGACCATGCCGTCGCCGCCGATGACCTTGGTGCGGGCCATCGTCCCGGGCTCAGGGAGTCCAAGCTCCTGCAGTGTCGCCCGTACGAGGGCTTCGATCTCCTGTGCAGGATCGTTCGGCGAGGCGCCAGCGAGAAGTCGAAGACTGGGGCTGTCGATACCGTCGACAAGACAGTTGCAGGCAGCCTCGACGACCTCCTCGGGGCCACGCCACATGGGCGGCGAGTTCCAGCGCGTTGCTGCGTCGTACAGCAGCAGTTGGCGTGAGGGCAGGTCTGACACTGAACAATCATCAGCGATGAAGCGGTGTGCTAGCGAGTGAGTTTGGTTCACGGCGGCTTGGTGACGAGCAGGACGGCGTTACTTGCGGTGACCGCGACGTAGTTGACGGTCCAACGTGGCTTCCGTGTCGTCCGCGATGAAGCACGGGCCCGCACCTCGGCGCGCGGCTGCTGCGACTACTGCGTTGTGCACCACGGGCAATCGCCAACTCAACCCCATCCCGCTCAACCCGACCCCGGTCTCGAAGTGGACGGCATCCGACCCGGCCGACGAGCGGGAGTTCGTGCGCCGGCTCGAGGCCAAGGGGTGACGGCCGCCCGGCCCATGTAACTACGTGTTACGTCACGATTCGGGGCGCAACAGCTCCGCGGTAGCGGCAACAACGCCTGGGTAGCGCCCTGAGGGGGCGCGCGTACGTGGCGGAGGCGTCCCGTGGCGTCCTTCCGCACGACTACCAGGGTGCTGTTGCTGCCACCCGGGCGTTGTTGTGCCGGGTTCGGCGCAGTAACACGTAGTTACATGGCGTGGCGGTCAGGTCAGCGGGCTCGGCACCAGCAGCTCGACGTTCCGGTCGTCCAGCGTCCCCAGCCCACCGCGGTTCTCGTGCCAGTCGTTGGCAGCCAGCTCGCGGGCCAGGCCCGCGAGCGCGGGAGCGTCGGTGGTGCCGGCGCCCGTGGAGGCGGGGCCGGCGTGGTCGACCATGGTGGTGAAGAGCGAGAGGGTGCCGTCGGCGTTGTCGGCGACTTCGATGATGCGGGCCTGCTGGGGCCAGTCGATGTGCGAGGCGGTGGTGATCTCCCACAGGCCTCCGCCGCCGGTGCGGGGGCGCGGGGTGATCTTGTTGCGGTGGGTGTGGCCGTTGATCCAGGCGATGACCTGGGGGGTGGCGAGGAGGGCGTCGAGGACGGCGCCGCCGGTGATGCGCTGCTCGAGCTGGCCGCCGGTGCCGATGAGGGGGTTGCCCATGGTGTCGGAGGTGTGGTGGCTGAAGACCAGGACGGCCTTGCCGGCCGACTGGGCGAGCAGGTTCTTGAGCCAGGTGAACTGGGTCTTGTCGAGGGAGCCGTCGGAGTAGCCGTTGGGGTTGACCGTGTCGAGGACGATGAACCGGAACGAGCCCTGGTCGAAGGTGTAGTACGCCGTGCCCTGCTGGCGGTTGGTGGCGGTGAAGCCGTGCCCGAAGGGCGCGCCGCCGAGGGCGAAGTGCTGCTCGACGATCTGGCGGCGGGTGAGCAGCCGGCGGTTGAGGTCGGGGGCGACCGCGCGGACGACGGTGTTGAGGGCGCCGCCGAGCAGGTTGGTCAGGAGCGCGGCGGGGTCGGTCGTGAGGTCGTCGAGGAGCTGCGCGGGGTTGAGGCCGAGCGGCGGGGAGACGATCTTGACGGCGCCGAGGGCGATCAGGTTGAGCTGGAGCGTGTTGGCGGGGAAGTTGCCCTGGGCGAGGCCGTCGTGGTTGCCGAAGACGGAGTACCAGGGGATGTCGAGGCCCTCGGCGGTGAAGGGGCGGCGGGCCGCGTCCAGGAGCCCCGGTACAACGGGGAACCCGTACTCCGCGCGCGGCCGGTCGACGGGCTTGCCGGCGGGCGCGCCGTGCGGGTGCCAGTAGGCCGTGTCGTAGGTCAGCGGGGTGCTGTCGGCGACGCCCTCCCAGCGGGTCAGGTTGCCGGAGTCGACGCGGACCTGGCCGCCGTTGAGGACATTGATGTTCCAGCGCACCTCGTTGAACTGCGAGTTGTCGGAGTTGTCGCCGGTCTGGATGGCGAGCGCGAACGGCTTACCGGTCACCGGGCCGGTGGCGATCTGGTTGATGGCCCGCACCATCGAGTCCGCGACGTGACCGGTGAGCATCTCCTGCGGCCGGTACGCCGACGAGAACAGCCCGAGCGCGGGCAGCGGGCTCGGGTCGTCGAGGCGGTCGGTCCACTCCAGGCGCAGGGGCGACTGGGCGTCGACGATGTGGACGTCGCTGAGCTGGACGAACGAGATCAGTCCTTGGCGCCGGGCCGCGCGGCCGGCCTCGGCGGCGACGCCCAGGCCCTCGCGGACCCGGTGCGGCTCGCCCGCGGCGGCGATCACCGGGCGGTACCCACCGGTCCCGGCGGCGCCGGTGGCGTAGGTCTGGGCGAGGGTCGATCCGGTCGGCGCGAGCGCGGGGACGACGGGGGCCGCGGCCGGGGCGGGCGCGGCGGAGGCGACCGAGGAGCGCAGCACGCCGGGCAGGGTGGTCGCCGCGACGGCGAGGCCTCCGGCGGTGACGGCGTTGCGGATCAGGTTTCGGCGAGTGATCTCCACGAACGGGCCAACGAAGCGGGGGTGAGCCGGGTCACGTCGTACGCCGAACCGGCCCCGGGCGTTCACGAAGCGGATGCCCGCCACTCCCGCAACCGTGACGGCGCGTTGACGCGGCGTCCTTAGCGTCCGAGCCATGACCAAGCTCCGGGTTCTGGTGGTTGCCGAGTCGTTCCTCCCGCAGATCAACGGCGTCACGAACTCCGTGCGCCGGGTGCTGGAGCATCTCTCCGCGGAGGGTCACGAGGCCGAGCTCGTCGCCCCCACCGGCCCGGACACCTACGCCGGGTTCCGGGTACGCCGGGCGCGCGGGGCGAACCTGCCGTTCTACCCGGACTTCCGGCTCGGCCTGGAGACCCGGCGTCGGCTGCGCCAGGTGCTGGCCCAGTACCGCCCCGACGTGGTCCACATCGCCTCGCCGGCGACGCTGGGCTACCAGGCCTCGCGGGCGGCCGAGGAGCTCGGGATCCCGACGGTCGCGATCTACCAGACCGACCTGGTCGGCTTCGCCGAGCGCTACGACGTCCCCGGGGGCGCCCGGGCGGCCGCCGGCCTGACCCGGCGGATCCACCACCACGTCGACCGCACCCTGGCGCCCTCGACGGCGAGCATCGCCCAGCTGGGGGCGCTCGGCGTACCGGAGGTGCACCGGTGGGGACGCGGCGTCGACCTCGTCGCCTTCCACCCGCGGCACCGCGACGAGGGGCTGCGGCAGCGGCTCGCGCCGGACGGCCGGCTCCTCGTCGGGTACGTCGGCCGGCTGGCCGCCGAGAAGGAGCTGGACCTGCTCACCCACCTCGCGCGCGACCCGCGCTACGCCCTCGTGGTCGTCGGCGGCGGCCCGGAGGAGCAGCGGCTGCGCGGGCTGCTGGGCGACCGGGCGCACTTCCTCGGCCTGCTGCGCGGTGACGAGCTGAGCCGGGCGTACGCCTCGCTCGACGTGTTCGTGCACACCGGTCGCTACGAGACCTACTGCCAGTCGGCGCAGGAGGCGCTCGCGTCGGGCGTCCCCGTCGTCGCGCCCGCCGCCGGCGGACCCCTCGACGTCGTCGCCGACGGGGCCTCGGGCCTGCTCTACCGCCCGGGTGACGGGACCGCGCTGGCCGCGGCCGTCGACCGGCTCGCGCGCGACGAGGAGCTGCGCCGCGCGATGGCGCTCACCGCGCTGCGGGCGGTGCAGGAGCGCTCGTGGTTCGCGATCAACGAGCAGCTCGTCACGCACTACCGCGCCGTCATCGGGGCGCGCGCGGGCGCACGGGCTGCGTGACGATCGCGGCCGCCTCCTCGACGGTGTCGACGAGGTGGACGTGCGCCTCCATGGGCCGCCCCTGGGCCAGCGCGCTGAGGAGCGGCCAGGCGGGCAGCTCCTCGGTCCAGTAGGAACGCCCGACGAGCACCATCGGCGCGATCGTCTGCTCGGTCGCGTAGTAGTTCTCGCAGGCGTCCTGGAAGATCTCCTGCACGGTGCCGCCCGCGCCGGGCAGGAACACGATGCCCGCGTCGCAGACCTGGAGCAGGATCGCCTCGCGCAGCGCGTTGCGGAAGTACTTCGCGATCGCGGTGGCGAACAGGTTCGGCGGCTCGTGGCCGTAGTGCCAGGTCGGTACGCCGAGCGAGGGCCGCGGATCGGGGCACAGCGCGAGCGCCTCCCGGGCCGTCGCGACCCACGCGTCGATCGAGGGCCGGAACGACGGCACGGCGGCCAGCCGGCCGAGCGCCTCGGTGAGCGCCTCCGGGGGAGCCGCGGCCATCCGGCCGCCGAGGTTGGCGGCCTCCATCGCGCCCGGGCCACCGCCGGTGGCGACGGCGTGCGCCGTACCGAGCGCCGCACCCAGCCGGGCCGCCTCGGCGTAGGCCGGCGTACCGCGGTCGGCGGCGTGGCCGCCCATCACGCCGACCAGGGAGCGCTCCCGGATCCACGCCGCGAGGGCGCGGTCGACCGCCTCGTCGTGCAGCGCCTGGGCGAGCGTGTCGGCCTGCCCGTCGCGGCTCTGGGCCCAGGCGTAGGCGCGGGCGTCGAGGCTGTCGGCATAGGGGACGGCGTCGTAGAGCTCGTCGCCGGCGTAGAGCCCGGTGCGCTGCGGGTCGACCGGGGGAGTCCCGATCGCAGGCAGCACCAGTGCGCCGCGGGCGACCAGGCGGTCGAGGTCGCCGGGGGCGAAGGCGCAGCCGACGAACGTCGTCCGGCTGACGTCGCAGTCGGACAGCGCGTCGGAGCGCTCGCTGAGGTCGACCCCGATCAGCCGCCAGCCCTGGAGCCGGCGGGCGCCGTCGGCGCGGCGGCGGTCGAACTCGGCCAGCGTGGTCACGGTGACGACCCGGCCGCGTCTGCTTCTCACGGGTGCACGGTAGCGATCCGGGCCACATGGCGGACATGTACAATCTTAATGAAGTTACTTGACAATAGGCTGTGGGTTTCCCCCCAGCGACGCACCCGAATCAGGAGCAGCGCACGATGACGCATCGTCCCGAGACCCTCGCCGTCCACGCCGGCCAGGAGCAGCCCGACCCCGCCACCAATGCGCGAGCGGTCCCGATCTACCAGACCACGTCCTACGTGTTCAACGACACCGAGCACGCGGCGAACCTCTTCGCCCTCTCGGAGCCGGGCAACATCTACACCCGGATCATGAACCCCACCCAGTCGGTCTTCGAGGACCGGATGACCCAGCTCGAGGGCGGCGTCGGTGCGCTGGCGACCGCGTCGGGCTCGGCCGCGATCACCTACTCGGTGCTCAACCTGACCTACGCCGGCGACAACATCGTCGCCGTCTCCACGCTGTACGGCGGCACCTACGCGCTGTTCGCCCACACGCTGCCGCAGTACGGCATCGAGGTCCGCTTCGTCGACCCCGACCGTCCCGAGGACCTGGCCGCCCTGGTCGACGACAAGACCAAGCTGGTCTTCGCCGAGACGATCGGCAACCCGAAGGTCAACGTCGTCGACGTGCGCGCCTGGGCCGACGCCGCCCACGCGCACGGCCTGCCGCTGATCGTCGACGCCACGGCCACGACGCCGCTGCTGGCGCGCGTCTTCGATCACGGCGCCGATGTCGCGGTGCACTCCGCGACCAAGTACATCGGCGGCCACGGCACGTCGGTCGGCGGCATCATCGTCGACTCCGGCAGCTTCGACTGGGCCGCGCACGCCGAGCGGTTCCCGGGCCTGACCCAGCCCGACAGCGCCTACCACGGCGTCGTGTGGACCGAGGCCGTCGGCAACCTGGCCTACATCATCCGGGCCCGCACGGTGCTGCTGCGCAACACCGGTGCCGCGATCGCGCCGCTCAACTCCTGGCTGTTCCTGCAGGGCCTCGAGACGCTGCACCTCCGGATGGAGCGGCACAGCCAGAACGCGCTGGCCATCGCGAAGTACCTCCAGGGCCACGACTCGGTCGCCTGGGTGTCCTACCCGGGTCTCGGCGACAGCCCCTACAAGGCCGTCGCCGACAGCTACTTCACCGGCCGGGGTTACGGCGGCCTCGTGTCGTTCGGCCTCAAGTCCGGCCGCGACGGCGGCAAGCGGTTCATCGAGTCGCTCGAGCTGTTCAGCCACCTGGTCAACATCGGCGACGCGAAGTCCCTGGCCGTGCACAACGCCACGACGACGCACTCCCAGCTCACGCCCGACGAGCTCGAGGCGGCCGGCGTCCCCGAGGAGCTGGTCCGGCTGTCGGTCGGCATCGAGCACGTCGACGACCTGATCGCCGACCTCGACCAGGCGCTGACCGCCGCGAAGTGACCCTGACGACGTGACCGCCGCCGCCGGCGGCCTCGGCATCGTCGCGACCCAGCGGGCCGTTCTCACCGAGAGCGGCCCGCTGGTCCTCGCCTCCGGGGCGGAGCTGCCCCACGTCGAGGTCGCCTACGAGACCTACGGCGCGTTGAACCCCGCACGGGACAACGCCGTCGTCGTCTGCCATGCCCTCACCGGCGACGCCCACGCCGCCGGCTGGCACGAGGGCGCCCGTCGACCGGGCTGGTGGGACAACCTGATCGGGCCGGGCCGGGCGGTCGACACCGACCGCTTCTTCGTCATCTCGGCGAACCTGCTCGGCGGCTGCTCCGGCACGACCGGGCCGTCCTCGCCCGATCCGGTGACCGGGCGTCCCTACGGTCCGGACTTCCCGCTGCTCGACATCGCCGACTTCGTCACGGCCCACCGCGGCCTGCTCGACCACCTCGGCATCGAGCGGCTGCACGCCGCGGTCGGCGGATCGCTCGGCGGCATGCAGGTCCTGGAGTGGGCGCTGCAGGAGCCGGACCGGATCGACCGGGCCGTCGTCGTCGCGGCGAGCGCGCGGCTCACGCCCGAGAACATCGCGTTCTCGTCGGTCGCCCGGGCGGCCATCCTGGAGGACCCCGACTTCCACGGCGGCCGGTACGCCGACCACGGCGTCGCGCCCCGCCACGGCATGAAGGTCGCCCGGATGATGGCCCACATCACCTACGTCTCCGAGATCTCGCTGGAGGAGAAGTTCGGCCACCGGCGCGACACGACCGGCCACGACAAGCGGCTCGCCGCGGACTTCGAGGTCGAGCACTACCTCCAGCACCAGGGCACCTCGTTCCTGGAGCGCTTCGACGCGCTGTCGTACCTCCACCTCACCCGGCCGATGGACTACTTCGACCCGTTCGGGGCCTACCCGGACGCCGTCCCGTCGACCCGCTTCCGGCTCGTCTCGTTCGACAGCGACTGGCGCTTCCCGACCGCGCACTCGCTGCGGATCCGCGACGAGCTCGCCGCGCGCGGGGTCGCCGTCGAGCACACCGAGCTGACCTCGCCGTGGGGGCACGACTCGTTCCTGCTGCAGCCGCCCGGCTACCACGAGGCGATCAGCGCCTTCCTCGCCTGAGCGCGGCTACCATGGCGAGATGACCAGGCCGGTGCTCGAGCGGTTCTCGGTGGTCGACGCCGACGACCTCGACGAGTTCCGGGTCTCGGTGTCGCGGGCGCTGACGCCCCACCGCCTGGTCCCGCTGGAGCGCTCCGGCCGGGTCGAGCGGGTCTCGGTCGCCGTCGCGCCGCTGGGGGCGCTCTCCCTGGTCTACGGCGAGCACCGCGGTGCCGCGCTCGGCGCGACGCTGACCGAGCAGGTCGACTACTACGACATCAACCTGTCCTGGGGCGGGCGCAACCTGATCACCTGCGGGGACGACGAGGTGGTCGTCGACCCGCACACCGCCGGGATCATCTCGCCGCGGATGCAGGCGCAGATGCGGCTGAGCGACGACTACCGCCAGCTCCACGTGCGCTTCGAGCGCTATGCGCTGGAGCGCCACCTCGAAGAGCTGCTGGGGCGCACCGTGGTCGCGCCGATCCGGTTCCGGATGGCGATGGACCTGCGCGGCCCGGCGGCGGCCTCGTGGGCGCGCGCCGTACGGCTGCTGGTCGAGGACCTCGACGAGCCGCTCGGGCTCGGGGGAGTCGGCGGCGCCGTCGACGCCACCAACCCGTGGTCCGGCTTCTTGATGACCGGGCTGCTGCTGGCCCAGCCGCACAACTACAGCGACCAGCTCGCCGAGCGGCGCCACGGCGCCCACCGGCCGGCGCCGGTCAAGCGGGCGATCGACCTGATCGAGGCCCGGCCCGACGAGGAGCTCACGGTCGAGCGGCTCGCCGCCGAGGCCGGCGTGAGCCCGCGCTCGCTCCAGCGCCACTTCCGCGACCACGTGGGCGTCGCGCCGCGCCAGTACCTCCAGCAGGTCCGGCTCGCGCGGGTCCACGCCGACCTGCGCGCGGCCGCTCCCGGCAGCGGGCTGACCGTCGCTGACGTCGCCCTGCGCTGGGGCTTCTCCCACGTCCCGCGGTTCGCCGGTGCCTATCGCGAGCGCTACGGCGAGAGCCCCTCGGCGACCCTGCGCGCCGCCCCGGAGTGACCGCTCGCACACTCCTGTCGCTCGCCGGATCACCCTGACGCGAAGCGGATCGTCGTGAGGCCGCGGCGAACCTAGCGTCGCCGTCATGAGCAACGAGTACGACGTCGCGATCGTCGGATACGGCCCCGCCGGACTGGTCCTCGCCTCGGCCCTGGGCCGGGCCGGCCACAAGGTCGTGGTCTTCGAGCGCTGGCCGGGCCTCTACGGCCTGCCGCGGCTGACCCACATCGACGGCGAGACCGCCCGCGTCATCGCCTCGGTCGGCGACCTGGACCACGCCCTGCGCGACGCCCTGCCGCTGGACTACTACCGCTACTTCAGCGCTGCGGGCGAGCTGCTGGTCGAGCTCGACTGGCGCGGGACGTCGGCGGGTCACCCGGCCCACATCTCGATGTACCAGCCCGACATCGAGGACGCCGTGGACGCGGCGGCCCGCGCCGCCGGAGTCGAGGTCAACCAGGGGTGGTCCGTGGTCAACCTCCGGCCCCACGCGGACGGCGTCGAGGTGACGGCCCGGCCGTGGAGCCAGTCGCGCACCGGCCAGTGGTCGCACGCCGACGAGGAGCGCACGATCACCGCGTCGTACGTGGTGGGCGCGGACGGCGCCAACAGCTTCGTGCGCGCCACGCTGGGCATCGAGCGCAGCGACAACGGCGTCGACGACCGCTGGCTCAACGTCGACACCGAGCAGCTGCGCGAGCTGCCCGAGAGGTTCCGCAGGACCACGCAGTTCTGCGATCCCGCGCGCGGGCACATGTTCATGCCGATCGGGCGCAGCCGCCAGCGCTTCGAGGTGGCGGTGCTGCCGGGTGAGGACCAGACGGCCTACGAGGACCCGGACTACGCGTGGCGCTGGCTGGCCGAGACCCACGGGCTCGGGCCGGAGGACGTGCGGATCCTGCGCCAGGTCGTCTACACCTTCCAGGGCCGGATCGCCGAGCGCTGGCGCGAGGGACGGGTGCTGCTCGCGGGCGACGCGGCGCACACCACGCCGCCGTACATGGGGCAGGGGGCGTGCTCGGGCATGCGCGACGGGATCACCCTGGGCTGGAAGCTCGACCTGGTGCTGCGTGGCCTCGCCGGGGACGCGCTGCTCGACACCTACGAGGCCGAGCGGCGGCCGCACGCGACCGCGATCACCGAGATCTCCACGGCGCTCGGCAAGGTCGCCAACACCCACGACCCGGCCGAGGCGGCCGCCCGCGACGAGGCGTTCCGGACCGGCAACGTCCCGCCCCCGCCGCCGTTCCCGACGCTGGTCGCCGGGGTCGTCCACCACGAGGCCGACGGCGCGGTGAGCCCGCTGGCGGGCACGCTCACGCCGCACGGCGTGGTCCGCGTGGGCGACGCCGAGGGGCTCCTCGACGACGTCGTGGGGCGCGGCTTCAGCCTGGTCTCGGCGAGCGCCGCGGACCTCGGCGCGGCCGACCTCGCGTTCCTCGACAAGCTCGGCGTGGTGACGGCGTCGCTCGACACGGTCACCGATGTCGCCGGGACCTACGCGGACTGGTTCGCCGCCCACGGGGTCGAGGCGTTCGTCGGCCGACCCGACCACCACCTGTTCTGGGCCGGCGCGCTCGCCGACCTGCCGGCCGCGCTCGCGCAGCTGCGCGAGCGGCTCGACTGGACCGTCGCGTGACGCCCCCGGCCGACGTGCTCTGGCGGTCGATGTCGCCGGAGCGGATGACCGACGGCGGCCTCGCCCCCGCCGACGTACGACGGCTGCGGGCCGCGACCGACGCGGGCACGCCGTGGGACGAGGCGCTCGTCGCTGTCGCCGACGACCGCGCGGCCGCCGCCGAGCGGGCGCTCGCCGACGGACACGTCGCCACCGCCCGGGCCGGGTTCCGGTGGTCGGCCGCGGCCCTGCTGTTCGCCCAGATGGCCTGGAACGACGACAGCCCCGAGCGGGCGGCGCTCTACGCCCGCTTCACCGCGACCGTGGGCCGCGCCGGTGCGCTCGCCGAGCCGGCCTGGGAGCAGGTGACGCTGCCGTTCGGCGCGGGCCGGCTGCACGGCTGGCTGCTGCGCCCGCCGGGTCGGGTGCGCGGGACCGTGATCGTGCTCGGCGGCCAGAGCGGCTGGGGCGCGACCTACCTGCGGGCGGCGGATGCCCTGCTGGAGCGCGGGATCGCGGCCTTCCTCGTCGAGGGACCGGGGCAGGGGGAGACCCGGATGAGCGGGGGAGTCCTGCTCGACGTGGACGTCCGCGCGGCGTACTCGGTGTTCGTCGACCACGTCCTCGCCGACCCTTCGCTCGGCGGCAGCGTCGGCATCTGGGGCAACAGCATGGGCGGCCTCTTCGCCGGTACGACAGCCGCGAGCGACCCGCGGATCAGTGCGGTCTGCGTCAACGGCGCGCCCGCACGCCCGCGCCTGCTGGGCTTCCGGACGTTCGACGAGCAGGCCGGCGCGATGCTGGGCACCACCGACCCCACGCGCGTGCAGGCCAACTTCGACCGGATCGCGCTGCAGCCCGAGGACCGGATCGCCGGTGCGGTCCTCGTCGTGCACGGCGGCCAGGACCCGATCGTCAGCCGCGAGGAGCAGCAGCCCTTCCTGGACGCGGCTGTCGGCGTCGCCACGCTGCGTGCGTGGGACGACGGTGACCACACGATCTACAACCACGGCGAGGAGCGCACGGCGTACGTCGCCGACTGGTTCGGCGAGCACCTCGCACCCGCCCGCACGACGCTGCTCGACGAGGTGCGCGCGAGCTTCGCCCGGACGCCGGACCCGCGGCAGCGCGACGTGCTGGACGCGGTCACCCGCCACGTGCACGCGCTCGTGGCGGAGCTGCGCCCGACGCTGGCCGAGTGGGAGCAGGCGATCGGCTTCCTCACCGCGGTCGGGCAGACGTGCGACGACACCCGGCAGGAGTTCGTCCTGCTCTCCGACGTGCTGGGGGTCTCGATGCTCGTCGAGACGCTCAACGGCGGCGACCACGGCACCGAGAGCACGGTGCTCGGACCGTTCCACATGACCGCGTCCCCGCAGCGCGCGCTCGGCGACTCGATCAGCGAGCTCGGGCTCGACCGGCCGTGCGTGGTGACCGGCACGGTCGCCGGTCTCGACGGACAGGCGCTGGTCGGCGCCGCCGTCGACGTCTGGCAGTGCGACGAGGAGGGCTTCTACGACGTGCAGCGGCCCGACACGCAGCCGCCGGGCAACGGGCGCGGGATGTTCCGCACTGACGAGGACGGGCGGTTCTGGTTCCGCACCGTGGTGCCCTCGCACTACCCGATCCCGACGGACGGGCCGGTCGGCGCGCTGCTGCGCGCCAGCGAACGCCACCCGTACCGGCCGGCGCACGTGCACTTCATCGCAGAGGCCGAGGGCTTCGAGCCGGTCACCACGCACGTGTTCGTCGCCGACAGCCCTTATCTCGACAGCGATGCCGTGTTCGCGGTGAAGCCGAGCCTGGTGCGCGACTTCGCGGTCGTCACCGATCCCGCCGAGGCCCAGCGGTACGGCGTCACGGCGCCTTTCCGGCACGTGCACTTCGACATCCGGCTGGTGCCCGCATGAGCGGCGGGTTCGTCTACGAGGCGCTGCCGATGCGGGTGGTCCTCGGCGCCGGTGCCCTCGCGCGGATCGGCGAGGAGGTCGAGCATCTCGGCCTGCGCCGGGTGCTCGTGCTGAGCACGCCCGAGCAGCGGGACCTGGCCGACCGGGTCGCCGGCCTGCTGGGGGTGCGGGCCGCCGGGGTCTTCGACCGCGCGCGGATGCACGTGCCGGTGCCGGTGGTCGAGGCCGCGGCCACGGTGGTCGGCGAGGTCGGCGCGGACGGTTGCGTCGCGGTCGGCGGCGGCTCGACGATCGGCCTGGGCAAGGCCCTCGCGCTGCGGCACGCGCTGCCGATCCTCGCCGTCCCGACGACGTACGCCGGCTCGGAGATGACCCCGATCTGGGGGCTGACCGAGGACGGCCGCAAGCGCACCGGCCGGGACCGCGCGGTCCTGCCGCGCTCGGTCCTCTACGACCCGGAGCTGACGGTGTCGCTGCCGCCGGCGATCTCCGGGACGAGCGGGCTCAACGCGCTGGCCCACGCGGTCGAGGCGCTCTACGCCCCGGACGGCTCGCCGCTGATCACGGCGATGGCCGAGCAGGGCGTGCGCGACCTGGCCGCGGCGCTGCCGCTCGTCGTCGCCGATCCCACCGACCTGGACGCCAGGACGCGTGCCCTGCAAGGGGCCTGGCTGTGCGGGGCGTGTCTCGGCGCCACCACGATGGGCCTGCACCACAAGCTCTGCCACGTGCTCGGCGGGATGCTCGACCTGCCGCACGCCGAGACCCATGCGATCGTGCTGCCGCACGTCGCGCGCTACAACCTCGCGATGGCGCCGGAGGCTGACGCCGCGCTCCGGCGGGCGCTCGGTGTCGCCGACGTGCCGGCCGCGCTGGCCGACCTGGGGGAGCGGCTCGGCGTACCGGACGGGCTGGCCGCGCTCGGCGTCGAGCGGGCGGACCTGGCCCGGGTCGCGGACGAGGTGCTCGCGGCGCCGTACCGGAACCCGCGCGTGCCCACGCGGGCCGACGTGGAGACGTTGCTGGAGGCGGCCTGGCGCTCCCGGTGACCGGTACGCGAGGACGCCCCGTGGAGCCGGGCCTTCCTAGGTTCGGCGCCATGAGCACCGCCGACAGCGCCGCCGACATCGCCGCGATCACCCGCCTGAAGTACCGCTACCTGCGCTGCCTCGACACCAAGCAGTGGGACGACTTCGCGGCCTGCTTCGCGCCGGACGCGACGGCCGACTACAACGGCCTGGCCTTCGACTCGCCCGGCCCGCTGGTCGCCTACATGCGCGCGAACATGGGGGAGGGCGTGCTGACGATGCACCAGGCGCACCACCCCGAGATCGATCTCGACCCGGAGGACGCGGACCGGGCGAGCGGCACCTGGTACCTGCACGACAAGGTGATCGTCGACGCCTTCCGGTTCGCGCTGGAGGGTGGGGCGATCTACTCCGACACCTACGTGCGTACGGCAGACGGGTGGCGGATCCTGCGCACCGGCTACCGGCGCACGTTCGAGATGACCTGGAACCTCGACGAGCCGGCGCAGGTCAAGGTGCGCGGACCCGAGGTGCGCTCGCGGTTCTAGGCCGTGGGGTCGACCTGGCCGGCGCGCGCGAACAGCGCCCGGGACGCGGGGTCGCCGTCGAGCTGGCGGATCGTGCGGTGCGCGATCCGCCAGCCCTGCGGCGTGCGGACGAGGTCGAAGTGGTTGGCGCCGATCCGGGCCGGGAAGTTGCGGCCCTCGTGGCGCACCAGCAGCACCGACGGGCACACGGCGACCGCGCGGTCGCCGTCCACGGTGACGTGGGCGGGGCCGAGGAAGTGGCAGCAGCCGTTCTGGATCAGCCCCTGGTGCCGGTCGCCGCGCACCATCGCCTCGATCGCGGCCTGGTCGCCCATGTAGATCTCGTCGACGTCGTAGACGCCGTCCTCGGTCCACATCCCGGCGACCCGCTCGGCCTCGCCGGCGTCGACGAGGGGGCCGTAGGACGCGATGAGGAGGGTGATCTCCTGGACGTCCTCCAGGCGCTGCAGGCGTTCCTCGATGCTCATGCGTCCTCCGGTGCGGTGGGAGTGGTGGGGGTGGGGGTGAGCCCGGCCAGGGCGGCCAGGGCGGAGAGCTGGTCGGTGTAGTGGGTCGCCGAGGTGGCGGCCACGTGCACGTTGACGACGGTGGCGCCGGCCGCGACGGTGCGATCGAGGGCGCGGCGGGTCCGGTCCGGCTCGCCGATCGGGTCGACCGGGCGGCCGGCGCCGAGGACGACCTCGAACCCGTCGGGCAGGTCGGTGCCGTCGAGCATCGCGCGCAGCCGGTCGTGGCCGAGCCCGAACGGGATCCAGCCGTCGCCGTGCTCGCGGGCGCGGCGCAGGCTGCGCGCGGTGTGGCCGCCGATCCAGAACGGCACCCGCGCCTGGACGGCGTGCGGCTCGACGACCACGCCTCCGAACGGGAACCGCGGCCCGTCGTACGTCGGGCGGGGGCCGCCGAGCGCGGCCCGCAGCGCGGGGAGCGCGTCGTCGGCGACGGCGCCCCGCTCGTCGTACGCGGCGCCGAGGAGGTCGAACTCCTCCTCGAGCGAGCCGACGCCGAGACCGAGCACGAGCCGCCCGCCGCTGAGCAGGTCGAGCGTGCCGTAGCGCTTCGCGATCGCGAGCGGGTGGTGGTAGCCGAGCACGAGCACCTGGGTGGCGAGCCGCATCCGCGTCGTGTGCGCGGCGAGGTGGCTCAGCGTGGCGAGCGGGTCCCAGTAGGTGCCGCCGCGCTGCTCCGCGACCCCGACCGGGACGGCGACGTGCTCGGAGCAGGTGAGGTGGTCGAAGCCGAGCCGGTCGGCGGCGGTGGCGACGGCGACCAGGTCGGCGACCGTCGCGGTGCGCTCCCAGGGGGAGCAGGCGCCGGGCAGGGCGGTCACGACCGGGCTGGTGATGCCGATGCGCATGGGCCTCATCCAAGCGGCCGGGCGCCGCCGGTGCGGCCGGGCGTCCCGATCACTGGAAGTAGAACGAATTTCAGAAATACTCTTCCGGAGGGTTCGCCCCCGGTGTTACCGTCGTCACTAGAATTCATTTCAGTTCTGGATCTCCGGGAGGACCCATGTCGGCGCTGGTCATGGAGCAGGCGGATGTCATCAGCACGGCCGCGGCACGCGAGCTGCCGCCGTCGATGGTCGAGCGGATGACGCTCATCCTCGACCGGTTCACCACCCGCCAGACCTGGCTGAGCCTGGAGGAGATCGCCCGCTCGACCGGGCTCCCGCGCTCCACGGCGCACCGGATCCTCGACCAGCTCGTCCGCCTCGACTGGCTGGAGCACGGCACCAGCGGCTACGGGCTCGGCCGCCGCTCGCTCGTGCTCGGCGGCGGCTCGGCGGGCGAGGCGGACCTGCGCGCGGCGGCGTCGCCGTACCTGCACGACCTGCTGCTGCGCACCGGTGCGGTGATCCACCTGGCGGTGCTCGACGGCGACCGCGTGCGCTACCTCGACAAGCTGGGCGGGCCGTTCGCGGCGACCGTCCCCTCGCGCGTCGGCGGCTCCGCGCCCGCGCACTGCACCGGGCTCGGCAAGGCGATGCTCGCCTGGCTGGAGCCCGAGCGCGTTGACGAGCTCGTCGGCGACCACCTGCCCACCCGGACCGCGGCCACGATCGGCGAGCTCGACGTGCTGCACGGCGAGCTGGTCCGGATCCGTGCCCGCAGCGGGCTCGCCTTCGAGCGCGGGGAGTGCTTCCCCGACATCGCCTGCCTGGCCTCCGCGGTGCGCGGGCCGCAGGGGCCGATCGGCGCGCTGTCCGTCGTCGCCGCGGTCGGTACGGCGCTCGAGCGGGTCGCGCCGCTGGTCCTGGACGCCGCGCGGCGGATCTCCGAGGACCTCTACCCCGACCTCGACCTGCGCAGCCAGCGGCTGCACGTCACTGAGGACTGAGGAGGCGGCGCAGGACCTTCTCGGTCCCCGCCACGAGCCGCGCGCGGTCGTCGGTCGAGCGCATCGCCACGACGTCCTCGTTGCCGCTGACGACGTGCACCGGCCCGTGGGGGAGCGCGGCGAGGCCCTCGCGGGCGACGTCGGCCGGCTCCGAGACGTGCAGGCCGGGCAGGTCGAAGTCGAGCCCGGCCCGCTCCATCGCGGGTGTGCGGGTGACGCCGAGGACGAGCTCGAGGACGTCGACGCCGTGCTCGCGCAGCTCGGCCCACAGGCCCTCGGCGAAGATCCGGCTGAACGCCTTGACGCCACCGTAGACGCCCTCGGTCGACGTACCGACGTAGCCGGCGAGCGAGCCGACGAGCAGGATCCCGCCGCGCCCCCGCTCCCGCATCGGCAGGGCGTAGTGGTGGGTCAGCGCCAGCAGCGCGGTGATGTTGAGGTCGATCACGCCCTGGAAGCCCGCCAAGGTGCCCTGCGTGAACGCGCGGCCGTGCGTGTTGGCGCCCGCGTTGTAGATCAGCAGGCCCACCTCGACGTCGGCCGTGGCGGCGGTGACCGCCGCGACGGAGGCGGGATCGGTGAGGTCGGCGGCGACGGTGCGCACCTCGACGCCGAGGTCACGCACCGATGCGGCGGTCTCCTCGAGCGGACCGGGCTTGCGGGCGACGAGCACCAGGTTGATGCCGGCGCCGGCCAGCGCCCGGGCGAACTCGGCGCCCACGCCCTCGGAGCCGCCGGCGACGACGGCCCACGGTCCGTAGCGGTCGGGATCAGTCATGAGCGGCCTCCGGGTTGGTCTTGAGGGGTTCGTCGGACTGCACGTCGAGGGTGCCCGCGACGGCGGCCGCGCGCAGCGAGGCGCGCAGGGCCGCGCAGCCCGGGAAGGCGTTGCGGTTGGGGCGGTCGGAGACGGCAGCGCCCTGCGTCGTACGGCGCTCGGGGCAGCGGGCGAGCGCTGCCGCGTTCCACTGCACGGTGGTCTGGTCCCAGCTGCTCTTGCGGGCGAGGACCTCGGCGCCGCACGTCCCGCACCCGACCGGCTGCATCGGCGCGGACTCCAGCCGGACGTCCGGCCGGGGGCCGGTCATGAGCGCCGTGCGGCGAGGTTCTGCTCGACCTCCGCACGCCAGGCCTCGTTGGGCCGCGTCGTGTCGATCTCGAACTCGAACCGGTCGGTCATCTCCGCGGTGACCTCGGCGGCGTCGACGTAGAACTGCTGGTACCACCGCCGCAGCTGGTAGACCGGCCCGTCCTCCTCGCACAGCAGCGGGTTGTCGATGCGCGCCTTGTTCTTCCAGATCGCGACGTCCTGCTCGAAGCCGTAGCGGATGAACTTGCCGGTCTTCTCCGCCATCAGGTCAGCCTCCTCGTCGGAGATGCCGTCCTTCTTCTCCACGATGATCCCGTACTGCAGCACGAACGAGCTCTCGTCGATCGGGTAGTGGCAGTTGATCAGGATCGTGTCCACGTCGAGGTCCTCGTAGTGGTAGGTCACCTCGTCGATCATGAAGCTCGGCCCGTGGTACGCCGCGACGCTCGTCGTGCCGAGGACCGTCGGGTTGCTCTTCGAGGGCCGGGCCGGCCGGACGTCCTCGCGGCCGTCGCCGTTCATGTACTGGTAGGCGCTCGTGCCCTCGAAGACGTTCTTGAAGTACGTCGGGAACGAGTAGTGGATGTAGAAGAAATGCGCCATGTCCACGACGTTGTCGACGATCTCGCGGCAGTTGGCGCCCTCGATGACCGTCTCGTACCAGAGCCACTCGGTCCACCGGTCGTCGTCGACCTGGGGGATGCGGGGGATGGTCACGTCGGCGGGCGGCGGGTTGCCCTCGGGGTCGTTCCAGACGAAGACCATGCCGTCCTGCACGAGCGTCGGCCAGGCCGCCGTACGGGCGCGGAGGGGGACGCGCCGGGCATAGGGGATCTGCTTGCAGCGGCCGTCGCCGCCCCACCGCCAGTCGTGGAAGGGGCACGCGATCTCGTTGCCCTTGACGCTGCCCTGGGACAGGTCGCCGCCCATGTGGCGGCAGTAGGCGTCGAGGACGTTGAGCTCGCCGTCCTCGCCGGCGAAGACGACGAGCTTCTGGCCGAAGGCGTTGACCTGGTGCGGCTGCCCGTCGGCGAGGTCGCGGGCCAGGCCGAGGCAGTGCCACCCGCGGGCGAACCGGCGCGGGCCGGCGTCCACCTCGATCTGCCGGACGTGGTCGTTGAGCGTCATGGGGGGAGTCTGCGGCGGCGGGCGCGCGGCACGCCGTCCACGGTCCCACTCAGCGGTAGCCTGCGAGGACCGCGAGTGCGGTGCGGGCCGAGGATGGCGGTCCACCGAGACACCAGGAGTGACGCGTGCCGCGAATCGCCGAGGCCCGGCAACCCGCCGAGCCCACCTCCGCGGAGCAGAAGGACCGCTACCGCCGGATCCTCCGCGCCGCCAGCAAGCTCGGCGCCGAGCACGGGCTCGAGCGGATGCAGATGAACGACGTGGCCAAGGAGGCCGGCGTCGCGATCGCCACGCTCTACCGCTACTTCCCGTCCAAGACCGACCTCTTCGTCGGGGTGCTGCACGGCCAGATCCAGCGGCTCAGCAGCGCCGGCGCGGACGTCATCGCCGTCGGTACGCCGGGCCAGCGCGCGGACGCCGTCGCCGACGTCCTGATCGGCGCCGGCCGCGGCCTGCTCGCCCGCCCCCAGCTCGCCACCGCCATGCTCCAGGCCAACAACGCCGCGCAGCTCCAGGGCGGCCGCGAGTACACCGAGGCCAATGCGGCGTTCCACCGGGTGCTGCTGCGCGCGCTCGGCGTCGCCGAGCCCGAGGACGAGGACTTCCGGATGGTCCGGATCACCGAGCAGACCTGGTACGGCGTCCTGGTCTCGGTGCTCAACGGCGTCATCACCGCCGAGCAGGCCGAGGCCGACATCCGCCTCGCCACCCGGCTCCTGCTCGGCCCCCGGTACGACGGCCCGGAGGCCGTGGCATGACCGGCAGCGTGACCAGCCGGGTGATCGCCGTGACCGGCGTCGCCTCCGGCATCGGCGCGACCACCGCCGCCCTGCTGCGCTCCCGCGGCGACCGCGTCCTCGGCGTCGACCTGCGCGACGCCGAGGTCTGCGCCGACCTCTCCACCGCCGACGGTCGGGCGTCCGCCGTGTCCGGCCTCGCCGCCGCCCTCGGGGACGCCCCGCTCGACGGCCTCATCACCTGCGCCGGCCTCAGCCGCGCCGGCGCTCCCCAGGTGAGCGTCAACTACTTCGGCACCGTCGACCTCGTGCTCGGCCTGCGCCCCCTGCTCGCCGCCGCGCCCGCCCCCCGGGTCGCCCTGGTCAGCTCCATCTCCTCCACCCAGCCCCACGACCCCGCACTCGTCGAGGCCTGCCTGACCGGCACCGAGGCCGCCGCCCTCGCCCTCGCCGAGAAGGCCGTCGCCGACGGCCGCCCGCACGAGATCTACGCCTCGACCAAGGCCGCGCTCAACCGCTGGCTGCGCCGGATCGCGATCACCGACGACTTCGCCGGGGCGGGGATCGCGGTCAACGCGATCGCGCCGGGCGTCGTACTGACGCCGATGACGGCCGAGCTCGTCTCGAACCCGCAGTGGAAGACGGTCATGGACGCCGCCGTACCGATGCCCCTCAACGGCTACGCCCCGCCCGAGGCGATCGCGAACGCCCTGCTGTGGCTGGTCGCGCCGGAGAACTCGCACATGGCCGGGCAGGTGGTCTTTGTTGACGGCGGGGCCGAGGTGGTCACCGCGGTGCGCAGCTGAGCGGAGGACGCGGGGCGGGAGCGCAGAGCGGGTTGCACGGCCCGCCGGCCACGTCGTCACAGCACTCCGAGGACGCCCGTCGACAGTTTGCGCACGGTGCTTGCTGATCTCCTTGACGAGAAAATCGCATTCAAGGGAATGTTCGGACATGTCATCTCGGGCTTCCCTGTTGTCGATTCCACTCTTCGCTCTCGCGCTGGGGGCGGCGGGCTTCGCCCTGCCGGCATCTGCTCAGCATGCTGAGTCGTCGGCGCACCTTGCGCCCCCGTCCGTCGGTAGTCCGGCGAACGCCGGCGCGGTGGAGTCCCGGCTTTCCACACGCTCCCTGTCCTCACCGGCACGTTCGGTGGTGCCGGCGAGCTCGACAGCGTGGCAGTGATCGCGCAACAGGTCGACGACGCCGCGAAGATCGGCGACACCCTGGCCGAGTACGAGGTTCCTGCCGAGCTGTCCGTCACCGGCGACGACTACGCGGTGGGCGTGCGCCCGGACGACGTGCCTCGCTCCGCGTTCGACGCCAACGGCGTGGTGGACCTCGAGGTGCAGCTGAGCTCGCGGCGCGACATGTGGGTGACCTACCTCTCGGTCCGCTTGGTTCGCGACGCATCGACCGGCACCCTCACCTGGATCGACCCGATCGAGTCGTTGCCGTCCAACGCCGCGAAGGTGTCTGCTCGTGTCGCGAACGGTCGCCAGGTGGGGATCAAGAGCGTGCCGACCCGGATCGCCAAGGAGCGGGCGAGGGTGAAGGCCCGCGACCTCGTCCGGATGCCGGCCAGGTACCGCGAGACCTACCGGACAACTGCTCCGGGATCGAGCCGTGCCGCCGCTGCGGGCATCTGCGAGAACAAGTACCTCGGCGACCGGAACGTTTCCACGACGATCGCCACGTCGTATCCGGTGGGTGCCACGAAGTCGTGGCTCGAGGTGCGGTCGAGTGAGGGCGGCAAGTACGGGATCGGGCTCAGCACGGGCAAGGGTGCATCGTTCACGGCCAGCGGTACCCGGTTCGTGGAGGGCGCCTGGTCGTTCAGCTGGACCAAGCAGTCCGTCGCTCGCAGCTACCGGATCCAGGTCAACTACCACAAGTTCGAGAAGGTCGGGCTCTGCTCGGGACCGCCGCTTCGGTGGACCCCGCACATCGAGACCGGTGGTGCCACCGAGAACACCGCTGGCGTCAACCGGCCGAGCTGGAACACCTACTGCGCCAACGTCACCAAGGGCACGTGGGCTCGTGAGCGCAGCGACGGGGCCGACTACTCCTACGGTGCTGCCGTGAAGTTCAAGGACGTCATCGGCGTCGACCTGTCCGGCCAGAAGTCCTACTCGCGCAGCCACAAGCTCGTCTACGACATTGCCGGGTCCAACCCCAAGAAGCTGTGCGGCAACAACGACTACCCCGCGGTCGCCGGCAAGCTGGTCGAGCGGAAGCGGTGACTCCTCGCGCTCGCGGGTGGGCCGTACCGTTCGCAAGTCTGGTGCTGCTGGCCTCGTGCACGTCGGGCCAGGAGCACCGGGACGCCGTCCGGCACCACGCCGACGGGAAGGGCATCCTATCGGTCCGCACGGACGGCGGCGGTGGCTCGTGGGGCATGGCGCCGCCACGCCGGGGCAACGATCGGTGGTCGGGCAGCTTCGGCCTCTACCTGCTCTGTACGACGGGCGGCCAGACGGCCCGGCTCGAGGACGTCACCTGGACGTCGTCGGCCGAGCCGCTCGAGGTCGAGGTGTTCGTCCGGAGGATCCCGGCCCGGGAGGACCGGACGGCGGGCAAGGACTACGACCCCATCGGCATGCTCCGCGGCACGCCGGAGACCCAGCCCGAGTGGGGCGGAACCTTCGTCGGCTACCGGGGGCAGGAGATCGCTGCGCGATGCCCGGAAGGGCGTCCTGATGTCGACAGGCCGCGCGAAGAGCTCGTCATTGCGCTGACCTCCGGACCGGAGGGTGCGGCGCTGGACGACTTCACCGTCGCGTACACCGCCAACGGCCGGCCCTATGCCCTGGACGTCGCGTGGTCGATGGCCCTGTGCGGCCCGGCCGTCACCCGGGGTTGCTAGAAGTGCGCCTGCCCGCCGTCCAGCGGCACCGTCGCGCCCGTGAGGTAGGCCAGGTCCGGCCCGACGAGCGCGACGACCGCACGCCCGATGTCCGCCTCGGGGTCGCCGATGCGCTTCATCGGGATGGCGGCGACGAACTCGGCGGCCTCCTCCGGGTGGGTCTCGGTCCACCACTTCAGGCCGGGAGAGAGGGCGTGCGGGGCGACGCTGTTGACCCGGATACCGTCGGGGGCCCACTCGACCGCAGCGGTGCGGGTCAGTGAGCGCAGGGCGGTCTTGGCGGCGGCGTAGGCGCCGTAGGTGGTGGGGTCCCAGCGGACCATCGCCGAGGTGACGAGGTTGACGATCGAGCCGCCGCCGGCGGCGACGAGGTGGGGGTGCGCGGCCTTCATGAAGGCGAAGGCGGCGAAGGGGCCGGTGACGAAGCCCTTGGTGAAGTTCTTCTGGCTCATGTCGAGCAGCGGCATCATCACGCCGTCGTAGGCGTTGTTGACGAGGATGTCGAGGCGCCCGAAGTCGCCGGCGATCCGGTCGACCAGCGGCGCGATGGCGTCGGTGTCGAGCAGGTCGAGGGCGTACGCCTCGGCCCGGACGCCGCGGGACCGCAGCAGGGCGCAGGTCTCCTCGAGCTTGGCCACGGTCCGGCCGACCACGGCGACCGACACGCCTTCGGTGGCGAGGGCGAGCGCGATGCCCTGCCCGACCCCCTGGCCGGCTCCGGTGACGATGGCGACTTTCCCCTGCAGTGCGTTCATGGCGCCACCCTCAGGGGTACGACGCGCGCCCGGCGCGCCCGCATCCCGGTCACCGGGAGCCTTCGCAGCCGACGGCCCGAGCCCGGCCGAATACTCCCCGCCATGACATCGACGACCGAGGGGACGACCGTGACCGAGCTGCGCGTGGAGACCGTCCTGGGCGCCCCTGTGCAGGTGTTCCCGGACCGCTTCCGCGCGCTGCACGAGGTGCTCGCCGCGTCGCTGGAGCACGGCGACCGGCCTTACGTCGTGACGCTCGACGGGCGGCTGACCTTCGCCGAGCACGCCCGCCGGGTGTCCTCGCTGGCGCACGCGCTGCGGCACGACCACGGCGTCCGCAAGGGAGACCGGGTCGCGATCGCGGCCGCCAACTCGCAGGCCTGGATCGAGACCTTCTGGGCGACCGTGTCGATCGGCGCGATCGCCGTCGGCTGCAACGCCTGGTGGTCGCCGCGCGAGCTGCGGCACGCGCTCGAGCTGACCCGGCCCGTGCTGGTGCTCGCCGACGAGCGGCGCCGCGCCCTCCTCGACACCGACGCCGACGCCGGCATCCCCGTCCTGGACGTCGACAACGCCCTCGCCACGGCGTACCCGGACGCGGCACTGCCGAGCGCCGACGTCGCCGAGGACGACCCGGCCGTCATCCTCTTCACCTCCGGTACGTCGGGCCGCCCCAAGGGCGCCGTCCACACCCACCGCAACCTCTGCTCGGTGATCGGCTTCCACCGCAGCATGGACGCCATGGCCGCCCGGTACGGCGATCCGGTGGCCCCGCAGGACAAGGTCTACCTGCTGGCGATGCCCCTCTTCCACGTCGGCAGCCTGCACAACCTGGCCGTGCCGCGCCTCGCCAACGGGAGCACCGTCGCGCTGCACCTCGGCGCCTTCGACCCGGCCCGGGTGCTGCAGCTCGTGCAGGACGCGCACGTCACCCACTGGGGTGCGGTGCCGACGATGGCCAACCGGCTGCTGGAGTTCGACGGGGTCGGCGACTACGACACCTCGTCGCTCTACGCCTTCTCGCTCGCCTCGGCGCCGTCGAGCACCGCGTTCAAGGAGCGGCTGCGCGCGCACCTGCCGTTCGCCGGCGCGCTGGTCGACAGCTACGGCCTCACCGAGTCGTGCACGGCCGTCGCGCTGGCGACGCCGCTCGACCTCGCCGAGGCGCCGGGCACGCTCGGCACCCCGATCGTCGGGGTCGAGATGGAGGTCCGCGACGCGCTGGGCAACGTGCTCCCGCCCGGCGAGGAGGGGGAGATCTGCGTGCGCAGCGCCTACAACATGCTCGGCTACTGGGAGAACCCCGAGGCCACCGCCGCCGCGATCGACGACGAGCGCTGGCTGCACACCGGCGACCTCGGGCTCTTCGACGACAAGGGCCGGATCCGGCTCGTCGCGCGGCGGACCGACCTGATCATCCGCGGCGGCGAGAACGTCTATCCCGCCGAGGTCGAGGCGGTGCTCACCGACCACCCCGAGGTCCGCGAGTGCGTCGTGCTCGGCGTCCCGCACGACGACCTCGGGCAGGAGGTCGCGGCGGTCGTCGTACCGGCTGACCCGCAGGCCGATCCCGCGTTGCTGCGGGCGACGCTGGAGGCCCACGCCCGGCAGGAGCTCGCGCACTACAAGGTCCCGGCCCACTGGCGGATCGGCGTGGACCCGCTGCCGCGCAACGCCACCGGCAAGGTCGTCCGTACGGCGGTCGCCCTGTGAGCGCCCCCGACGTCTTCAGCCCCGGCCGGCTCGGCCCGGTCACCCTGCGCAACCGCACGATCAAGGCGGCGACGTACGAGGGGCTCAGCCACCGCGGCCGGGTCACCCAGGACCTCATCGACTTCCACGTCGCCTACGCCCGGGGCGGGGTCGGCATGACGACGGTCGCCTACCTCGCCGTCGACAAGGACGGCCGCACCGACCGGCACCAGGTGCTCTGGACCGACGAGGCCATGCCCGGCCTGCGCGCCCTCACCGACGCCGTCCACGCCGAGGGTGCGGCGGTCAGCGCGCAGATCGGGCACGGGGGACCGGTCGCCGAGTCCCGCGGCAACCGCGCGCCCGCGCTGGCGCCGTCCGCACGGGTCAACGTGATCGCGATGAACAAGGCCCAGCAGGCCACCGTCGCCGACCTGGAGCGGATCGTCGCCGCCCACGGCCGCGCCGCGATCCGCGCCGTCGAGGCCGGGTTCGACGCCGTCGAGGTGCACCTGGGCCACAACTACCTGGCCAGCGCCTTCCTCAGCCCCAAGCTCAACCACCGTGACGACGGCTACGGCGGCGGTCTGCGCAACCGCGCCCGCCTGGCGCGCGAGATCATGCAGGCGGTGCGCGACGCCGTCGGTGACCGGATCGCGATCGTCGCCAAGATGAACATGGACGACGGCGCCCCCGGCGGCTTCTGGCTCGACGAGGCGATCCCGGTCGCCCAGTGGCTGGAGGCCGACGGCACGCTCGACGCGCTGGAGATGACGGCCGGCAGCTCGCTGCTCAACCCGATGTACCTGTTCAAGGGCGACGTCCCCCTCGACGAGTTCGCCGGGGTCATGCCGCAGCCGGTCAAGGCCGGCGTCAAGCTCATCGGCCACCGGCTGCTCAAGAGCTATCCCTACACCGACGGCTTCCTGCTGGAGGACGCCAAGCAGGTCCGCGCGGCGGTGGACCTGCCGATGATCCTGCTCGGGGGAGTGACCAGCCGCGCGGTCATGGACACCGCGATGGCCGAGGGATTCGGCTTCGTCGCGATGGCGCGCGCCCTGCTGCGCGAGCCCGACCTCGTCCAGCGGATGCAGGCCGACGCGAACCGCACGTCGCTCTGCATCCACTGCAACAAGTGCATGCCCACCAACTACACCGGGACCCGCTGCGTGCTGGTCGATCGCCGGACCACCCGCAGCGCGAGCTGGGGCAAGCCGGAGGGCTACGCGGGCGCCCCCGCCGAGCCTTCCGGTGAGTGGGACGCGTCACACCGCGCCGGCTGAGACGGGTGCGAGGTTCCTCCTGTGGCTCGACGACTTCTCCTCTCCGTCCTGGAGCTGGCCGCGGTCCTGTTCCTGGTCAGCATCGGCGTCTTCCTGCTGCTCTCGCTGGTCCCCGGTGACCCCGCGGTGGCGGTGCTCGGCGAGGGCCGCACGCCCCAGGAGTACGCCGCGATGCGCCACGAGCTCGGGCTCGACCAGCCCCTCCTCGCCCGGTACGGCGACTGGCTGGGCGGCGTCCTGCACGGCGACCTCGGCACGTCCCTGGTGCCCCCGCAGACCAGCGTGCTGGACCGCATCGTCTCCGCCTTCCCGGTGAGCCTGGAGCTCGCGGTGCTCGGCCTCGTGATGGCGCTCGTCATCGCGGTCCCGCTGGCGATGTGGTCGGCGTACCACCAGGGCGGGCGGGCGGACCGGGCGATCAGCGCGATGACCTTCGGCCTGCTGTCGATGCCGTCGTTCCTCATCGGGATCGTGCTCATCGCCCTCCTGGTCGACGGGCTGGGCCTCTTCGCCCGCAACGAGTGGGTGCGCCTGGGGGACAGCATCGGCGGCAACCTGCACCACGCCTTCCTGCCGGCGCTCACGATCGCGCTGATGGAGGCGGCGATGTTCACCCGCATCCTGCGCGGCGACCTGGTCACCACGCTGCACGAGGACTTCATCCTCGCCGCGCGAGCACGAGGCATGTCGCCGCTGCGGATCATGGTGAGCGACGCGCTGCGCCCGTCGTCGTTCTCGCTCGTCACCGTGCTCGGGCTGAGCATCGGGCGCCTGGTGGGGAGCACCGTGATCGTCGAGTACCTCTTCGCGCTGCCCGGCATGGGCAAGCTCGTCATCGACGCCGCCAACCAGGGCAACTACCCGGTCGTGCAGGGGGCGGTGCTCGTCATCGCCCTCGTCTACGTCGCCAGCAACACCCTGATCGACCGCAGCTACGGGCTGCTCGACCCGAGGACCCGCCGTGCGCACGTCTAGGAAACGCCTCGATCTCGTCTTCTGGCTGGGCATGACCTGGCTGACGCTCGTCCTCGGTGCGGCGCTGCTCGCGCCGCTGCTGCCTCTGGGCAACCACGACGACTCCGTCGCCGGCCTGACCCAGCCGGTCTTCGCCTCGCCGGGCGGACTCGGTGCGGAGCACCCGCTCGGCACCAACAACTACGGCCTCGACGTGCTCGCCCGCGCGGTCTACGGCGCCCGGACCTCCATCGTGATCGCCCTCCTCGCCGTCCTCATCGGTACGACGGTCGGCGGCCTGGTCGGACTGGTCTCGGGCTTCGTGCGGGGCACCACCGACCGGGTCGTCGGCATCGCGTCCAACGCGCTGCTCGCCGTACCGCCGCTGATCCTGCTCATCGCCCTCGGCACCGTGCTCGACCCGAGCGTGCGCAGCATCGCGTTCGCCCTGTCCCTGCTGACGATCCCCAGCATGGTGCGGCTGGCGCGGGCCAACACGATCACCGTCGCGCAGCGCGAGTACGTGCTCGCCGCCCGGGCGCTCGGCGCCAGCCGGGTGCGGCTGATGCTGCGCGAGGTGCTGCCGAACGTGGTCCTGCCGGTGCTGTCGCTGTCGGTGGTGATGATCTCGGTGCTCGTGGTCGCCGAGGCGTCGCTGTCGTTCCTCGGCATCGGCATCGAGCAGCCGCAGCCCACCTGGGGGAACATGATCGCCGAGGGCCAGGGCGGCGTGATGCAGGAGCACCCGTTCATCGTGGTGGTGCCGGGGATCTGCTTGTTCCTGACCGTGTTCTCGTTCAACCTGTTGGGGGAGAAGGCGCAGAAGCGCTGGGACCCGAGGAGCGCCAAGCTGTGACCACGCCCCTGCTGGAGGTCACCGACCTCCGTACCGTCTTCCACACCGCGCGCGGCGACGTGCACGCGGTGGACGGCGTCTCGTTCTCGCTCGCGCCGGGAGAATCCCTCGGACTGGTGGGGGAGTCCGGCTCCGGAAAGTCCGTGCTCGGACGCACCGTGATGGGCCTGATCGGCTCCAGCGCGACCACCACCGTGTCCGGATCCGTGCTGCTCGACGGCCGCTCGGTGCACGACCTGAGGCCCGCCGAGCGCCGCCGGCTCTGGGGCCCGGAGGTCGCGATGGTGTTCCAGGACCCGATGACCTCGCTCAACCCGGTCAAGCGGGTCGGCACCCATCTCACCGAGACGCTGCGCCGGCACCTGCGCTGCTCGCGCGCGGAGGCGACGGAGCGCGGCATCGACCTGCTCCGCCAGGTAGGGATCCCCGAGCCCGCCCGGCGGATGCGCCAGTACCCCCACGAGCTCTCCGGCGGCATGCGCCAGCGCGTCGTCATCGCCACCGCCCTCGCGTGCGACCCGCGGCTGCTCATCGCCGACGAGCCGACGACCGCGCTCGACGTGACCGTGCAGAAGCAGATCCTCGACCTGCTCGGCTCACTCGTCGCCGAGCGCACCATGGCCCTGGTGCTGGTCAGCCACGACCTCGGCGCCGTCGCCGGCCGGACCGACCGCGTCCAGGTCATGTACGCCGGCCGCACGGTCGAGTCCGGCCCCACCCGCCCGGTCTTCGGCGCACCGCGGCATCCCTACACCGACGCGCTGCTGGCCTCGATCCCGCGGCTCTCGAACGCCCCGCACACGGTGCTGCGCACCATCGAGGGCAACCCGCCCGACATGGGCCGCCCGCCGGAGGGCTGCCGCTTCGCGCCGCGCTGCGGGTTCGCCTCCGACCGGTGCCGGGCCGACCAGCCCGTCGTGACCGGCGTCCCGGGCGGGCGCGACGTAGCCTGCCACCATCCGATCCTGGAGGTCACCCATGGCCGGTAGTGGCACCGCGCACCTGCGCCCCGAGGCCGAGCGGGCCCTCGTCGTCGACGACCTGGTCGTCGAGTACCCGGCGGGCCGCGGCACCGTCCACGCCGTCTCGGGGCTGAGCCTCGACCTCCTGCCGGGCGAGACGCTCGGGATCCTCGGCGAGTCCGGCTGCGGCAAGTCCAGCGCCGGGCGGGCCGTGATGCAGCTGCCGCCGCCGACGTCCGGCGAGGTGCGGCTGGGCGACGTCGACCTGACCGCGCTGCCCGCACGCCGGATGCGCGCGGCCCGCGCCCGCATGCAGCTCGTCCTCCAGGACCCGGTCTCCGCGCTCAACCCGCGCCGCCGGGTCAAGGACCTCGTCGTCGAGGGCCTGGAGATCTGGGGCTGGGGCGAGCGGGACCGGGACCGGTTCGTCGACGAGCTGCTCTCGTCGGTCGGGCTCGATCCGGCGACCGTGCGGGACCGGCGGCCCCACGAGCTGTCCGGCGGCCAGTGCCAGCGGGTCTGCATCGCGCGCTCGCTCGCGCTCGACCCCGACGTGCTCATCTGCGACGAGCCCGTGTCGAGCCTGGACGTGTCGGTGCAGGCCCAGATCCTCAACCTGCTGGAGCGGGCGCGCGAGCGGCTGCGGCTCAGCATGATCTTCATCGCCCACGACGTCGCCGTCGTGAAGAACATCAGCGACCGGGTGCTCGTGATGTACCTCGGCAAGACCTGCGAGGTGCTCCCGTCGGCGTCCCTGGAGGCCGCGCTGCACCCGTACACCCGGCTGCTGCTCGCGTCCGTGCCCGAGTCCTCCGGCGCCGAGGACGCCGAGGACGCCGCGGACCCTGCTGCCGCTGCCGCGCTTGTGGGCGAGCTGCCCTCGCCGCTGGCGCCGCCGTCGGGCTGCCGGTTCCGGACCCGCTGCCCGCTCGCCACCGAGCGCTGCGCGGCCGAGGAGCCGGTGCTGCGCGAGGTCCGGCCCGGCCAGTTCACCGCCTGCCACCACGTCGAGGAGTCCTGATGCACGACGCCATCGCCACCGCCGCCGCCATCCGCTCGGGGGAGGTGTCCGCGCGCGAGGTCGTCACGGACGCCATCGCCCGGATCGAGGAGCACGACGGCGTCCTCAACGCCGTCGTGGCCGAACGCTTCGAGCAGGCACTCGCCGAGGTGGACGCCGGGCTGCCGGCGGGGCCGCTGCACGGCGTACCGACGCTGGTGAAGGACCTCGGCATGCAGGTCGCCGGGCTGCCGCTGACCCGGGGCAGCCGGCTGTGGGCCGACGACGTGTCCACCGAGGACAGCGCGCTCGTGCAGCGCTACCGCCGGGCCGGCATGGTCGTGCTCGGCGTCACCAACAGCCCCGAGCTCGGCAAGAACGCCAGTACCGAGCCGCTCCTGCACGGCCCCACCCGCAACCCGTGGGCGACCACGCACTCACCGGGTGGGTCCTCGGGCGGTGCGGCCGCGGCCGTGTCCGCCGGCCTGGTGCCGGTGGCCCACGGCAACGACGGGGGCGGCTCGATCCGGATCCCGGCCTCGGCGTGCGGGCTCTTCGGGCTCAAGCCGAGCCGGGGGCGGGTGACGACGTACCCGGTCGCGGGGACGCTCGCCGCGCCCCTGTCCGCCAACCACGCGCTGGCGCGCTCGGTCCGGGACTCCGCCCTCCTGCTCGACCTGTCGTCGGGCCCGTTGCACGGGGACGCCCTGGCGGCGCCCACGCCGTCCTCGCCCTTCGTCGCCCAGGCGGCCCACGCGCCGCTGCGGCTGCGGATCGGTCTGGTCACCCGGCGTGCCGACGGGGGCGTCGTCTCACCCGAGGTCGTCGACGCCGTCCGTACGACGGCCGCGCTCTGCGAGGACCTGGGGCACGTCGTCGAGGAGGTCGAGCCGGCGTACGACGCCGAGCTGCTGATGAGCGGGTTCGGCACCCTGATGGGCGTCTCGCTCCTCGCCGACGTCGAGCACCGCCTGGCCGAGCTCGGCCGGGACCTGCGCGACGACGACCTCGAGCCGTTCACCCGGATGATCCACGACCACTACCGCGCCACCATGACGCCCGTCGACGTGTACGACGCGCTCGCCGCGGTGCAGACGGTCGGCTGGCAGGTCGGCACGATGTTCGACCGCTTCGACCTCCTGCTCACCCCCACGCTGCCGCTCCCGGTCCCCGAGCTCGGTGTCCTCGACACCACGGACCCGGCCGTCATGTGGCAGCGCGGCGGCGACTACTCGTCGTTCACCGCGGTCGCCAACGCCACCGGGATGCCCGCGATGTCGCTGCCCTGCGGGCTCGACACGGCCGGCCTGCCGCTCGGCGCGCACTTCGTCGGCGACCTCGGCGCGGAGGGGACGCTCCTCGCGCTCGCCACGCAGGTCGAGGCCGCACGGCCGTGGCCGCTGCTGGCCCCGGCCTACCGCTGATGACGGTGCCCGCGCCACCGCCGAGCGATGACGCGGGCACTGATCGGCTCAGGAGCCGTCGACCCAACGGGCGCTGACGCGCAGGTTCACCTGTGCCATCAGTCCGGGGGAGCGAAGGGCGCGGTCCTCGAACACCCGGCGATAGCACTCCTGGGCGTCAGGGTCCTCACGGTCGGCAAGGAAGGCCCACTCGGCCAGGTGACCCGCGAGGCGGGGGTCGGTGGCCGTGAGCTCGTTCGCGCGGGCGACGAGTGCGGCGGTGCCGCCGGCGAGCCGAGCGATCTCACGAGCCTGCGTCTCCTGTGGCGCGGGCAGCAGGTGGGACGGATAGCCGTCCCACCAGCCGCTGTAGCGGCGGATCACGTTGCGGCAGATGAACTCGGGCTGGTCGTAGAGGGCGGGCAACCGCGGATGGTCGCGGAGCTCAAGTGGAATGACCAGGGACTCGACGATGTGGTCTGGCAGTACTCCCGCGTTGAGCCCGGCCAGTGCGTGGTCGACGATGACGCGCAGGTAACGGGCAAGGGCACCCAGCTCGTCGCGGATCGCGTCGGTGCCGACGACCGGCTCGCCGTGCCCGGTGACGATCGCGACCGGATCGAGGTTCGCCATCTGGTCGGCGGCGTCTGCCCACTCCTCGGCGTACCGCTGGACCTTGCGGGGGTTGCCCGCGTTCGGGAGATAGCCGGTCACCAGGTCGCCGGCGGCGATCACCCGGCGCTCGGGAGCCCAGACCCACGTGGCGTCGTCGGTCTCGCCCATGCCGTGGTGGAGGACGAACTGCTCTCCGCCCACCTCGATCTCGAGGACGTCGTCGTAGGTCTGCGTCGGCCACGCCGCGGTCGCCGGGTCCTCCAGCCAACGCGTGCCGTCGACGCCTGCCCGCTGGCCGTTGATCCGCGCATTGAGGCCCGCGGTCTTGAGGTACCGGTCGAAGTGCGCCGGCAGGTTGCGGTGCGCGTAGATCTCCGGCGTCTCGCCGGCTTCAAGGAAGGCCCACAGGCCGAAGGCATGGTCACAGTGGCCATGGGTGTAGACGACCGCGCGCAGCGGCTGGTCGCTCAGGGAGCGCACGACCCGCAGCAGCTCAGGTCCATCGCCGGCACAGCCCGCGTCCACGAGCACCAGGCCGGCGTCGGTCTCGAAGAGACAGACGTTGACCATGCCGGGCTGGATCCACCAGGTCCGTGGGGCCACCTCGATGACCCCGGACGGGTGGCCCGAGCCGACCGTGCGGTCGAAGATCTGCAGCGCCTGGTCGGGGTTGAAACGGCCGAAGGCCGCGCGGGCGGCCGCCTGTTGCTGCGAGGGAAAGGACATGGTGCCTCCGGGGTGTTAAATGATCTGTCTTAACGATTTAAGAGAGATGTCTTATCCTCGTCAACGTGCACTCCGAACCACCGGGACCGATCGGACGCCGGGCCGACACACGCACTGCGCTGATCGATGCCGCGGAGCGGTTGCTCGCCGAGCGCGGAATCTTCGCGGTCCCGCTCCGGGAGGTGTCCCAGGCGGCCGGGCAGCGCAACAACTCCGCGGCCCAGTACCACTTCGGCTCTCGCGAAGTCCTGGTCCAGGCGATCATCGGAGCCCGCTCGGAGCAGGTCGGGGTGCTGCGCGCGCGCCTGATGTCTGCCGGGATCGCTCACCCTGCGACCCAGGAGGGCCGGGCGCGGGAGCTCTTGGGCTACTTCGTGCTTCCTCTCGCCGGCCTGCTGCGGAGTGCGGGGGGCACGTCGTCCTACCTGCGGTTCTTGTCGCGCTGCGTGGACGAGCCTTCGTTGCTGGCCCTCTGGCGCGCGGCGCACGTCGAGCCGGTGCTGATGGGTGACGCCTACCGTGAGCTGCGCGGCCTGGTGCCCGAGCAGTCGGGAGCGCTCTTCGCGCGGCGAATGGAATGGGCCGCGCAGGCATCGTTGCGGATCCTGGCCGAGCAGGAGCGGTTGGGGACGTCGGCCCTCGGGGAGCTGCCGGCCGTGTGCGACGAAGTGCTCGCCATGATGGCCAGTCTGCTGCTCCGCCCTGTCGCGCCGAGTGCACCCGAGGTCGGCGCCGGACTGGCTGCGGTCACGCGGTAGGCAGCGGACATGCCGCGGGCCCCGCACGCCGTCCGGGCGTGCGGGGCTCACGATCGCAGAGAAGTCAGCTCTTCCAGGCCTTGCCCAGGAGCAGCAGGCCCTCGGAGCTGGCGTCGACACCGTGCACGTCGTCGTTCCAGGGGTTGAAGAACGCGCCGGAGCTGATCGCCACGCCCGGGATCGTCTCCTGCCACAGCTCGTTGATCTGCTTCAGGATGGCGGTGGCCTCACTGCCGGAAGCGCCCTGGAGCTGCGCGATCAGCACGTCCATCTCGGGGTTGGCGTAGCCCGACGGGTTCTGCGGCGACTTGCTCTGGAGGCCCGTGGCAAGGCGCGAGTACGGGTCCTCGTCAGGGATGCTCATCGCGGCGACGGCGAGGTCGTAGTCGTGTGTGACGTAGATCCGCTGGATCTGGTCGGCGATGTTGCGGAGCAGGTCGGTCTTCACGGTGAATCCGACGGCCTCGAGCATGGCCTGCACGGTCACAGCCTGGGTCTGAGAGGCCTGGTCCGACTGCCCGATGTAGTTCAGCGTGCCGTCGTAGCCGTCGGCCTTGGCGGCCTTCAGGAGCTCCTTGGCCTTCTCGGGGTCGTAGTCCGCGGTCTTCACGTCGGCGAAGTAGGGCGCGCTCGGTGAGTAGATGTTGCGGCCGGGCAGCCCCGCCCCGCCGCTGACCCGGTCGGTGAGCACCTGGGGATCGATGGCGTAGTTGATCGCCTGGCGCACTCGTACGTCGGACGCCGCGCGCCCCTCGCGGTTGTTCAGCCAGTAGAGGCTGCCGAGGCCGCTGGGCGCCATGATGCCGGCGAAGCCGTCCTTGCGGGCCTTCTCCAGCGTCTGCGGCGCGCGGATGCTGGTGAGGTCGACCGAGCCGTCGGCGAGCGACTTGAGCCGGTCGTCGTCACTGCCGAGCCAGACGAAGCGCACCGACTCCAGATGCGGCTTGCCGCCCCAGTACTGGGCGTTCGCGTCGAGCACGAGCTCCTCGGCCGGCTGGTAGTCCTTCAGCACGAAGGGGCCCGCGCCGATGGGCCGGAACTTGTCGGGACCACCCTGGTAGGCCGCGGGCGCCATGATCATGCCCGGGCCGCTGGCCAGCATGTTCGGGAACGTGATCCACGGCTGGTTGAGCGTGAACACCACGGTTCCGGTGCCTTCGGGCTTCATCGACTTGATGTTGGTGGCCAGGAGGAGCGTGTTGAAACCGGCGTTCTGCATGTAGTAGCCGAGGCTGCCCACGACCGCGTTGGCGTCGAGCGGGGTGCCGTCCGAGAACGTCACGCCGTCGCGAAGGGTCAGGGTCCACGTGATGTTGTCGTCGCTGGTGAGCGACTTCGCGAGCCAGGGTTCGAACTTGTTCGTCGGCTGGTCGTAGCGCATCAGGACGTCGTAGACGGCAGCGAGGGCGTTGCCGCCAGACGCGCCGTTCGGAATGGTCTTGGTGGGGTCGAGGCTGCGAGCCTCGGAGTAGTCGGCGAGCGTCAGCGTGCCGCCGTCGACCGGGTCGCCCGCGTCCTTCTGGTCGCCGACCACGCCGGCCGCATAGATCTCCTCCTTGCTCTTCGACGACGAGTCGCTCTCGCCGTCCGAGCCGCCCGAGCCGGCGCATCCGGCGGCCAGCAGCGTGGTCGCCAGGAGAGCGACGGCGACCCGGCTCCGTGTCGTGATGCGGTTCCTCACAGATCCTCCAGAGGGTTCGTCCGGAGCGCCGAGAGCCGGCGTCCGGAGGTGTGTTGCGCGTCACGCTAGGAGCGCCGGGCGCGGAGCCTCGTCGAGCGATCCCGCTCACCGGGAAGCACGCCAGGACGGCCGGTCGGGCGCCCCTAGCGTCCGCCGCATGGTGACGCTCGTCGTCGGCGCGGCCGGCGCCTTCCTCGCGTACGCCGTGGGCGGCCTCGTCGGGTTCGCCAGCTCGTTGCTCTTCCTCCCGGTGCTGCTCCTGCTCGGCGTACCGCTGCCGGAGGCGGTGGCGCTCAACCTGGTGCTGGCGATCGTGACCCGGCTGCCCTCGGTGGTGGCGCTGCGCGCCGACGTCGACGTACGGCGGACGGCGGTGCTGGTCGCGGGCTCGGTCCCCGGCATCGCGCTGGGCGTGGTCACCACGCGGGTGGTGCCGCAGCACGCGCTGGAGGTGGCGGCCGGCGTCCTCGTGCTGGCGAGCGGGCTCTACCTCCTCGCCGCCCGCGAGGTGCCCGCGGACCACCCGGGCGTCTCCGCGCCTGCCACCGCGCTCACCGGCGCCTGCAGCGGCCTGATGGGGATCACGACGAGCCTCAACGGCATCCCGCCCGCGGTGCTGCTGGCCCGCAGCGGCGCGACGGTCCGGACTCGGCTCGCCGACCTGAGCGTGTTCTTCGCGGTGGGCAACTGCCTCACGCTGGCCGCGCTCGCGGTGACCAGCAGCGCGTTCGTGCTGCCGGTCACCGCGACGACCGCGGGCTGGCTCCTCGCCGGGCTCGTCGGCAACGCCGTCGGTCTGGCCCTGGCCGGGCGCCTGGACGCCCGGCGGTTCGACCTGCTGACGATCGCGCTCGTCCTGCTCAGCGGCGTCGGCGCCCTGGCCGGAGCGGCGTTCTGACCCGCGCCCCTAGAACGCGTGCGCCATCAGCTCGCCGAACAGCTCCTGCGGATCGACCTCCAGCCCCCGTCGCGCGAACCACGTGCAGATGTTGGTGCAGTCGCGCAGCAGGAAGTCGAAGCCCTGGGCGTTGCCGACCAGGTCGACGAGCTGGGGCAGGTCGATGATCACGAGCCGCTCGTCCGCCGCCAGGATGTTGTACGGCGACAGGTCGCCGTGGACCAGCCCGGACTGCACGAGCGTCAGCATCGCCTCGCGCAGCTGCTCGTAGTACGACGCGAGCAGGGCCGGCTCCGGCCGGGTCTGGGCGAGCCGCGGCGCGGTCTCGCCGTCGGCGCCGGCGATCCACTCCATGAGGATCTCGGTGCCGTCGACCTGGACCGGATAGGGGACCGGCAGGCCGAGCGACCAGCAGCGGTTGAGCGCCGTCCACTCCGAGACCGCCCACTCGCCGGCGGCGACCTCGCGCCCGAAGGTGCTCTTGCGCTTGAGTGCCCGCTCGTCGCGGGAGCGGCGCATGCTGCGGCCCTCGGTGTAGGTCGCCGAGCGGTGGAACGTGCGGTGCTCGGTCGAGCGGTAGCGCTTGGCCGCCATCACCACCGACTGCGCGGGGTCGTGCGGGTCGCTGCGGTCGAGCAGGAAGACGTCGGCTTCCTTGCCGGTCTTGAGGATGCCGAGCTCGGTGTCGATCGCGCCCTGGGACGTGACGACCCAGTCGGGGCGGGGCTCGGGGCCGCGGGAGAGCGGCTCGACGGAGAGCCAGGTGGACCAGCGCTGGCCGGTGGCCAGGTCGTCGTACGCCTGGTAGTCGAAGACGAAGCGGGCGTCGAGGTCCGAGAGATCTGCGCTGAGATCTGCGCTGAGATCAGGGGTGGAGGAGTGCTCCTGGGACACGGTGGTTCCTTGAGGTCGAGAGGAGGTTGCGGACTGAGGGCAGGCCGACGACAGCGATCGACATGTCACGCTCCTCTCGAGGGGGTCCGCGGTGGTCGCGGACGGAACCGGCCCAGCGTGCCGGATCGGAGAATCGGGTGGCAACCGATTTTCCGGCGAC
This sequence comes from Pimelobacter simplex, assembly GCF_024662235.1. Taxonomy (GTDB): domain Bacteria; phylum Actinomycetota; class Actinomycetes; order Propionibacteriales; family Nocardioidaceae; genus Nocardioides. Next base: position 3,080,730 of record NZ_CP096276.1, on the reverse strand, counting down.
ATAGGTTGAGTCGGTGCGCAATCGGATCCTGCTGGTGCTCCTGCTCGTCCTCTGCCTGCCCGGCCTCGCGGCGGTGCCCGCGGCCCAGGCCGAGCCTGCCGGGCCCGCCGGGTCTGCCGGGTCTGCCGCGGCCGGTACGCCGAGCGCCGGCTCCGACCGCGGCGGCGACCCGTACTGGCCGCTCGACGGCAACGGCGGCACCGACGCGCGCCACTACGACGTCCGGGTCGCCTACGACTTCGCCTCGGGCCGGCTGACCGGGCGCACGGCCGCGACGATGGTCGCGACCGCCGACCTCAAGTCCTTCTCGCTCGACCTGCTGCTGCCGGTCACCGCGGTCACGGTCGACGGGCGGCCGGCGCGCTTCCGCAAGCCGAGCAAGCACGAGCTGCGCATCGTCCCGAAGCGCCCGATCGCCCAGGGCAGCCGGTTCCAGGTCGTGGTGACCTACGCCGGGCGCCCCGGCGCCGTCGGCTACGCCGGTGAGCGCAACTGGCTGGCCGACCGGCGCGAGGTCGTCGCGATGAACCAGCCGCACATGGCGCCGTGGTGGTTCCCGTCCAACGACCACCCCTCCGACAAGGCGACCTTCGACATCCGGGTGACCGCGCCGCGCGGCAAGCAGGTCATCAGCAACGGCCGCCGGGTGGCGCGCAAGGTCTCCGGCGCCCGGGCGACGACCCACTGGCGGATGACGGACCCGATGGCGACCTACCTGGCGTTCTTCGCGGCCGGTGACTTCGTGGTCGAGAAGGGCCGCTCGGCGGCGGGCATCCCGTTCTACAACGCGGTCTCGAAGCAGCTCCCGGCCGCCCTGCGCGCGCAGTCGGTGCGGATGCTGCGGCGTACGGCGGGGATGACCGACTGGCTCCAGCGCCGCCTCGGCACCTACCCCTTCGGCTCGACCGGCGGTCTGGTCACCGGGCTCGACGTGGGCTTCGCGCTGGAGAACCAGACCCGCCCGACCTACGGCTCGTGGATCTACCCGAGCGTGATGGTCCACGAGCTCGCCCACCAGTGGTTCGGCGACAGCGTGGCGGTGCGGCGCTGGCGCGACATCTGGCTCAACGAGGGCTTCGCGTCGTACCTCGAGGTCGAGTACGCCGCCGCGCACGGCGGCCCGAGCGTCGCCTCCTGGCTCGACGACCGCTGGGACGCCACCTGCGACAGCACCGGCTCGTTCTGGCGCCTCGACATCTCGAACCCGGGCGCGGCCCGGGTCTTCGACGACGCCGTCTACGACCGCGGCGCCATGGTCATCGCCGCCCTGCGCAACGTGATCGGCCCGGCCCAGCTCACCACCCTGCTGCGGACCTGGGTCCGCGACCACCGCGGCGGCAACGCCACCGTCGAGCAGTTCGAGGCGCTCGCCACCCAGGTCCACGGCGCGGACCTGAGCGGCTTCTTCGACGCCTGGCTCCGCGGCGGGCAGGCCCCGGCCGCGACGCCGGCCAACGGCCTCACCCACGCCTGCGCCTGACGCCCCCGGGCGCGCCTCCCGTGTGACCGGTGGGGTCTTTGGTACGAATGTGTCGACCTGTGCCGCCTCGGCACGCTCGTACCCAGGATGGAGACACCCGCACATGGACGCCAAGAAGCTCATCGGTGTCGTCGTGATCGTGTTCCTCGGCTTCTGGATGTTCACCGACCCCTCGGGCCTGGCGACCACGTCGAAGGAAGCCGCCGGCGGCGGCTGGGACCTCGCCACGCAGGCCTTCAAGGGCGTCATCGACTTCGTCGGCGCGATGGACTGACGGGACGCCTGCCATGGCGTTCGTCTCCGACCTGCTGGGCTGGCTCGGCGATCCCAAGATCGGCAAGCACCTGCTCCGCGAGGAGGGCGAGGTCGTCGTCGACGAGGTGGTCCACCACTGGTTCGCCTACACCCGCCCCGCGCTCGAGCTGGCGCTCTCGCTCGTGCTGCTGGTCTGCAGCTGGTTCGTCTCGGTCCAGGTCGCCTGGTTCCTCATCATCGTCGCGGCCGGACTCATGCTCCACGCCGGCTGGGGCTGGCTCGCCGTCCTGCGCGACCGCTTCGTGATCACCAACATGCGCGTCTTCCGGGTCCACGGGGTGCTCTCCCAGAGCCTGGCCACCATGCCCCTGAGCCGGATCCTCGACATCTCGGTCAAGAAGCCGCTCCACGGCCGGATGCTCGGCTTCGGGCACTTCTGCTTCGAGTCCGCCGCCCAGGAGCAGGGGCTGCGCGACATCCGGTACGTCGGGCGGCCCGACGACCGCGACCTCGCCATCCAGCGGGTGGTCCAGCGAGCGGGTCTGCGCGGGCCCCGCGTGCCCAACTAGCCCGGACCGGCCGAGCGCGTCGTCGAGGCGCCCGGCACGCCGGCAACCCCGGCCGCGTCGGCTCCGGTCGCTCGTTCCTCGCTCCCTCCACCTCCTGGTCCGGCGTCTGGTCCGGCGTTCCCGCCGTGGCCTTGTCGTGGGTGCCGGTGCCGGATCCGTAGGATTGCCGCCATGACGCAGCAGCCGTTCTCCCGCCCCGGTGCGATCGACCTGTCCGCACTGAAGCAGCAGCGGCCCGCCGCCCCCGCCGGCGGCGCGCCCGCCGGAAGCGCCCCCGCGGCCTCCGGAGGCGGTACGGCGTACTCGGTCACGGTGGACGAGGCGAACTTCCAGACGGTCCTCGAGGCCTCGATGACCGCGCCCGTGGTGCTGGTCTTCCACTCGCCGACCCAGTCGCCCGAGAGCACCGAGATGGCGCGCGACGTCGCCACCGTCGCCGACGAGTACGACGGCCGGTTCCTCGCCGCCTCCATCGACGTGGACGCCTCGCCCCAGATCGCGCAGGCGATGCAGATCCCGCAGGTGCCGTTGATGCTGGTGATCCTCGACGGTCGCCCGGCCACCCAGCCCATCCCGGGAGCGGCGCCGATCGACGACATCCGGGCGCTGTTCAACCAGCTCGCCCAGCAGCTCACCGCCCAGGGCATCGCCGGACGGCACCAGCCCAACGCCTTCGGCGGTGCGGGGGCCGGTGCCGGTGGCGCCGAGGGCGAGGACGGCGAGCCCGAGCTCGACCCGCGCTACGCGCCGGCCCAGGAGGCGCTGGCCGCCGGGGACATCGACGCGGCGGTCGCGGAGTACCAGAAGCTCGCCGACGCCAACCCCGCCGACCACGAGGCGGCGGCCGGGCTCTCGATGGCCAAGGTCCTCCAGCGCACCCAGGGCGTCGACCTCAACGCGGCCCGGGCGGCCGCGGCGGCGAGCCCCGACGACATCGACGCGCAGACGATGGTCGCCGACCTCGACATGCTCGGCGGTCACGTCGAGGACGCGTTCGCGCGCCTCGTCGAGCTGATCCGGCGGACGGCGGGCAAGGACCGCGACCGGGTGCGCGAGCACCTGATCGGGCTCTTCGGCGCGGTCGGCAACGACGACCCGCGGGTGCTCAAGGGGCGCCAGGCCCTCGCCTCGGCGCTCTTCTGAGCCGAGCGGCGACAGCACGAGCGCGAGCACGGCCATGGGTTTCGGGCGCGGCGTCGGCTTCCTCCTCCGCGGACTGCGGATGTGGCGGGAGCGGCCGCGCCTGATGCTGCTCGGCATCGTGCCGGCGCTCATCGTCGCCGTCCTGGTCGGTGCGGCGCTGGTGACGCTGGTCTTCGTCGCCGACGACCTGATCGACTGGGCGACCCCGTTCGCCGACGGGTGGGGGGACGCCCCGCGCGGGCTGTTCCGGGGCGCGCTCTACCTCCTCGTGCTCGTCGGCGCGGGCATGCTCGCGATCGTCACCTTCACCGGGCTCACGCTCGCGGTGGGCGATCCCTTCTACGAGAAGATCTGGAAGGAGGTCGAGCTCTCGCTCGGCGGTGACGTCCCCGAGCGGGGCGTCGGCTGGGTGCGCGGCGCGATCGACGGCCTGGTGCTCGTGGGGCTCGGCATCGTGACGGCGGTGGGGGTCTTCGTGATCGGCCTGCTGCCGGTGGTGGGCTCCGTGGTCGGTGCGGTGCTCGGTCTCGTCGTCGCGGGCCGGCTGCTCGCCGGCGAGCTGGTCTCGCGCGCCCTCGAGGCGCGCGGCATGGACCGCGCCGCGCAGGCTGCGCTCCTGCGCCCGCACCGCGGCGCGATGCTCGGCTTCGGGGTCTGCGTGCAGGCCTGCTTCCTGGTGCCCGGCGGCGGCATCCTCGTCATGCCCGCGGCGGTGGCCGGGGCGACGTACCTGGCGCGCGAGGCGCTCGCCACCGACCCGCGTCGGTAAAAACTTCCCGGCCATCCCGTAAGGACCAAGGTCCCGGGGTGTCTGTCCCTCGGGACAGGGTGCGCACCTGGGGGGAGCGCACCCTGCTGATGAGGGACAACAGGCGAGGGAGCCGACAGGTGGCAATGGGTCGCGCCGTCATGCGCGCACACAGGAAGAACACGCACGCAAGGACTCGGGGGAGCGGGGTGCGCTGGATCGCGGCGCTCGCGGTCGCAGCGGCGGGAGTCGTGGTGCCCGGCACCATGGCCGCGCCGGCGCAGGCCGCGGTGCCCCTGACGAACATCACGGGCGCCGTCTCCGGCGTCGGTGGTGTCGACGGGACGGTCGCGGACTGCATCAACTACAACCCCGCCGCCGGTACGGCGTCCGCGGGCGAGGTGAACGTGGCCTACGGCCGGCCCTCGGGGGAGAGCTGCCCGGGCTCGCTCGACCTCGGCCGCCAGAGCGGCGTCGGCTTCGACGCCAGCGCGCCGGGCAGCGTGACCGCGGGTCAGCCGTTCCTGCTGGCCTCGATCATCCACTACAACAACCCGATCCAGGGCCTGACCTATCCGGCGGGCACGAGCTCGGCGTACATCGGCGGCACGCTGACGCTGCGCCTGGGTGACTTCCAGGGCAACCCGACGGTCGCCTACCCCTGGCTGCTCGAGGAGACCGCGAACTCCGGCGACTGTCCCTACGGCGCGACCGACGGCGTCAAGTGCGACGACCGGCTCAGCTTCACCGACCCCAGCGGCTCGCGCTCGGTGGTCGACTCCTCGGGCCAGCACTACCGCCTCACGATCAGCTCGATCGCCAAGGCGGGCGGCGAGCAGTGCCCGGCGAGCCCGCCGGCCAACAGCACCGACGCCTTCGTGACCAAGGAGCGGGCCAAGACCACCGGCTGCGTCTACGGCACCCTCGACCCGGTCCGCCAGGTCACCATCGAGAAGCGGACCCGTCCGCAGGGCGCGAGCGACCGGTTCACCTTCGACCAGACCGGCCCGACGATCGACGGCAACCTGCCCGCGACCTCGACGCTGGGCGACCGCGACACCAAGACCTACGAGATCGCCGGTGACGCGAGCTTCACCGAGCGCGCCAGCGCCGGCTGGGCGCTGACCGACCTCGCCTGCACCGGTGACACCAGCGGCGTGCGGATCGACAAGGACAACGCCCGCTTCGACGTCGGCGCCGTCGGCGGCGACGTGCACTGCACCTTCACCAACGCCCAGGGCGGCGCGATCGTCGAGAAGCGTGATGCCGACGGCAACGCGCTCCTGGGCGGTGCGACCTTCCGCTTCGACAAGACCTCGGGCTCCGGCGGTGCCGCCCCGGCGATCGTCGTCACCGACAACCAGGCCCCCGACGTCGACCCGACCGCGGGCCGGGTCGAGGTGCGCGGCCTGATCCCCGGCACCTGGACGGTCACCGAGACCCAGGCACCCCAGGGCTACGAGATCGACGACCCGAACCCGGTCGCCTTCACGGTGAGCGCGGACGACACGACGCCGGTCACGGTGCCGGCCTTCACCGACACCCGCAAGAAGTCGAGCCTGTCGGTGATCAAGCACGAGTCCCGTCCCGACGGCACGGTGACCGACAAGATCGTCCCCGGCGCGCAGTTCCAGCTCTGGCGCGAGACCAACGGCCAGGCCGGTCTCCAGCCCGCCGGTGACACCAAGGTCGGCGTGCCGTGCACGACGACGGGCACCGACCCGTGCACCGTCGGCGGCCTCGACTTCGGCACGTACTACTGGCAGGAGACGCAGGCCCCGCAGGGCTACCAGCTTCCGCCGGACGCCGTGTCCGACCCGATCGTGATCGACGCCGCCAACGCCGGCGGCCAGGCTCCGGTCACCGTGATCGGCGACCCGCAGAAGCGCAGCGAGCTGACCATCACGAAGTACGACGCCATCACCGGCAAGACCCTGCCTGGCGCCACGTTCGCGCTCTACCGCGAGAGCAACGACCAGAACGGCCTGCAGACGGCGCAGCCCGGCGGCGACACCCTCGTCGAGACGTGCGTGAGCGGTGCCGACGGCACCTGCACGGTCGACGACCTGCCGTTCGGTCAGTACTGGTGGCTGGAGACCGCGGCGCCCGAGGGCTACACGATCCCGGGCTACCCGATCGTCGGCATCATCGAGGTCAACGCGGTCAACGCCGGCGGCCCGATCATCCAGTCCGGGCTCTCCGACCCGCAGGTGGTCTCCGCGCTGACCATCGAGAAGAAGGACGCCGTCACCGGTGCCGAGCTCGACGGCGCGGTCTTCGACCTGCGCAAGGTCGCGGCCGACGGGAGCGAGTCGACGTACGGCTCCTGCACCACCCAGGGCGGTCGCTGCACCATCGGCGAGCTGGAGTTCGGCACCTACTACTGGCACGAGCGGACGCCGCCGGTCGGCTACGAGCTGCCGGCCGACCGTGACTCCGACCCGATCGAGATCACCCCGCAGAACGCGGGCGAGGACTTCGCGGTGACGACGATGCGCGACCCGCAGACGACCAGCGCGCTCTCCGTGCTCAAGCAGGACGGCGAGACCAAGGAGACCGTCGACGGCGCCACGTTCGCGCTGTTCAGCGAGACCAACGGGACGCCCGGCCTGCAGCCCGGCTCGGACACCAAGGTCAGCGAGTGCACGACGTCGGGCGGTGAGCCCTGCACGATCGAGGGCCTCGCGCACGGCACGTACTACTGGCTCGAGACCGCGGCCCCGCAGGGCTACGAGCTGCCGGTGGACGCCCAGTCCGGGCCGATCGTGGTGACCGCGCAGAACGCCGGCACCACGTTCCCGGTGACCGTGATCGGCGACCCGCAGAAGAAGAGCGAGCTGTCCGTCCTCAAGCACGACGCCGAGACCGGCGCCGTGGTGGCGGGCGCGACCTTCGAGCTCTGGCGCGACGCCGACCGCAGCGGGACCTTCGACCGCGCGAACGACGTCAAGGTCGCCGAGTGCACCACGGCCGGCACCGACCCGTGCACGGTCGACCCGGTGGGCTTCGGCACCTACTTCTGGGTCGAGACCAAGGCGCCGCAGGGCTACGAGCTGCCGGCGAACCCGGTCTCGGACCCGGTCGTGGTGAGCGCCGCCAACGCGGGCTCGACGTTCACGCCCGTCCCGGTGGCCGACCCGCAGCTGCGCTCGGCGCTCGACCTGGTCAAGACCGACGCCAAGGACGGCAAGACGCTGGCCGGCGCGGTCTTCCAGCTCTACGCCGACACCGACGGCAACGGCGCGGTCGACGACGGCGAGCCGAAGGTCGGTGGTCCCCGGACCACCGGTGCCCAGGGCACGATCCGCTGGAGCGAGCTGCTCCACGGCGCCTACGTCGCGGTCGAGGTGGCCGCGCCCACCGGCTACGTGCTGCCGAAGGACGCCGAGCACGCGGTCGAGGTGACCACCGAGAACGCCGGCACCACGCTCACCATCGACGTCACCAACGAGCGCAAGCCGGACAAGCCCGGCGAGGTCGGCGGCATCGACGAGGAGAAGGGCGGGCACGTCTCCGGTGGCGGGCTGCCCAACACCGGCGCCCCGACGTACGCGGTGCAGCTCTCGCTGCTCGCCGGCGTCATGCTGCTGCTCGGTGCCTGGCTGCTGGTGGTCAACCGCCGGCTGCGCGAGGAGTGAGCCTCAGCCGCTGATCCTGCTGAAGGCAGTGAGCACGGCCTGCACCGCCGGCGATTCGGCCATCGTCCGGCGGTGCAGGGCGTCCACGAGGCGGATCGGCTCCGGCTCCGCGACCGGTACGGCGACCAGGTCGTCCCCGAGCGGAGCCCGCCCCATGCGGGGCACGAGCGCGACGCCGAGGCCGGCGCGGACCAGCGCCAGGTGGGAGTCGAACTCGGCGGAGATGTGGGCGATGCGCGGCGGGCGGCCCGTGCCGTCGTACATGCGGGAGAGCCACTGGCGGCAGATCGTGCCCTCGGGCGTGGCGATCCAGTCGACGTCGACCAGGTCGTGCGGGGTGACCCGGGAGCGCGCGGCGAGCGGGTCGTCGCGGTGGACGATGAGCTCGGCCAGGTCGTCGGCGAGGCGGGTGGCCACGACGTGGTCGGGCACGGCGAGCGGGACGCCGCCCCACCGGTGCACGATGCCGAGCTCGACCTGACCGCTGGCGACGAGGTCGACGACGTCCCACGGCTCGCCCTCGCGCAGGGTGAGCGTGAGGTCGGGGTGGGCGTCGCGCAGGTCGCGGGCGATCGTGGCGACCAGGCCGCGCATCGCGGTCGAGAAGGCGGCGAGCCGGACCCGTCCCGCGACCACGCCCGCGCGCTGCTGGAGCCGGGACTCGAGCTGCTCCAGGTCGGCGAGCACCTGCTCGCCGGCGTCCACGAGGTGCCGGCCGTGGCTGGTCAGCATGACGCCGCGGCCCACCCGCTCCAGCAGCGGGACGCCGGTCTGCCGTTCCAGGCGCTTGACCTGCTGCGAGATCGCGCTGGGCGTGAAGCCCGTCGCGGCCGCCGCGGCGACCACCGAGCCGTGGGTCGCGACGGCCCGCAGGCCGACCAGGGCGTCGAGATCGATCATGCAGCGACGCTACATCAAAAGGTGCATGATCATTCGCTGGTGCTTCAAGGTCAGGGCGGGGATCCTGGACCGGTGACCCGCCGCGACCAGTCCCTCGCCGCCCTCGTGGCCGTGATCTGGGGCTTCAACTTCGTCGTCATCGACTGGGGGATGGGCGAGGTCCCGCCGCTGCTGTTCGTCGCGGCGCGCTTCCTCGCCGTCGTGGTGCCCGCGGTCTTCCTGCTCGACCCGCCGCCGGTCCCGTGGCGCACGGTGGTGGCGGTCGGGACGTTCATGTCGCTGGGCCAGTTCGGCTTCCTGTACGTCGCCATGGACGCCGGCATGCCGCCCGGACTGGCGGGCCTGGTGCTCCAGGCCCAGGTGGTGCTCACGATCCTCATCGCCGCCGTCGCCCTGCGCGAGCGCCCCACCCGCCCGCAGACCGCCGGCGTCGTGCTCGGCGCGGCCGGGCTGGTCGTCGTCGGCCTGGGCCGCGGCGGTCACGTCCCGGCCCTCGCGCTGCTGCTGTGCCTGGTCGCGGCGCTCATGTGGGCGATCGGCAATGTCGTCTCGCGCGCCTCCGGAGCGACCGGCGGGCTGGCGCTGACGGTGTGGTCGGCGCTCGTCGTACCGGTGCCGCTGGTGGGGCTCTCGCTCGTCGTCGACGGTCCGGCGGCGGTGGCCGACGGCCTCGGCGCCTTCGGCTGGCAGGCGATCGTCTCGACGCTCTACACCGCCGCGCTGGCCTCGCTCGTCGGCTACGGCATCTTCAACGGACTGCTCTCGCGCAACCCGTCGGCCGCGGTCGTGCCGTGGATCCTGCTCGTGCCGCCGGTCGCCATCGGCTCGGCCTGGCTGCTGCTCGACGAGGTGCCCTCGACCGGTGAGCTGCTCGGCGGGGCGATCCTGGTGCTGGGCGTGCTGGTGGCCCAGCGGCGCGGCGCCAGGAGTCCGCTGAGCAAGCCCGCCTGCTGCGCGCCGCGATGCACGCACGCTGGCTGCGGCGGCGTCGATCAACGGTCAACCAGACCGCCTCACTCCGCCGCCTTGCCATCGCACGCGCCTCGCGACGCTCGCGACGGCGCCCTTGCTCAGCAGACTCCTAGCGCCCCGACTCCGTGTACGACGGACCCGTCCCGGCCAGGCTCGCCAGCGCTGCCCGCACCCGCCGAGCGGTGAAGTCGGCGGCCCGCTCGTCCACCTCGGCGAGGGTCAGGAACTCCGCGCTCTTGATCTCGCGGGCCTGGGGCACCACCTGCTGGACGATCGAGGCCGGGTGCACCCCGCCGTCGAAGACCAGGCACAGCGCGTCGTCCCAGCCACCCCACGGCGGCAGCCAGTCGGTGAGCACGAGCGCGCCCGCCTCGATGGTGAGGCTGAGCTCCTCCTCGACCTCACGGCTGACCGCGACCCGCGGCGACTCACCGACCTCGACCACGCCACCAGGCAGGTCCCAGTCGCTCTTGTAGGTCAGCTGGCACAGCAGCACCCGCGGCTCGGGCCCGTCGCTGTCGCGGATGAGCATCTGGCCGATCCCGCGCTTGCGGGGCAGGAACGAGTTGAGCAGCGCCCGGAAGCCACCAGGCTCGTGCACCGGGGTGTCGTCGGCCAGCCGCGCGTAGACCACCACGTCACCGGTCCGCTGCCGCTGCACGCCCTCGCGGCGCAGCCCGGACCAGGTCGCGATCCGCTGGCCCTCGGCGTCGTCGACGGCCACCTTGACCTCGACCCGGTCGTGGTCGGTCAGCGCGGCCGCCACCTGGCGTCGTACGACGTCGACGGCGGCCTGCCAGCCGCGCTCGGTGAGGCCGGAGGTCCAGGTCAGCCGGGCGATCCCGTCGTCGACGGTCGCATGGGTGATCTCCGGCTGCTCGGACACGAGGATCACCCTAGGGCCTGCCTCCCAGCACCCCGCCTACTGCGCGGCGTTCGCGGCGCGATCGGGCTGCGGCGGCGTCGCTCGAAGGGCGATCCGGCACGTCGTCGCTCCGCCGTCTTGCCCGATCGGCCGCCAACACCGCTCGCTACGGCGCGGTGCCGGGAGGCAGGCCCTGGGGTGCTCGCAACCACAGCGTCGCCAGAGGGGGGATCACCAGGTCCGCGTACGCCGGGCTGCCGCCGGGCGCCCGCGCCTCGAGCGGCCCGGCCGGCAGTGCGTGGACGGTGCCGAGGTTGCCGACCCCGCTCCCGCCGTACGACGCCGCGTCGGTGTTGAGCAGCTCGGCCCACGGCCCGGCGAGGGGGAGGCCGAGCCGGTAGTCGTGGGGGACCGCGGCGAAGTTGGTGACGCAGACCAGGTCGGGCACGCCGTCCTGCCCGGCGGTGCGGGTGAACGCGAAGACGTTGTGCCCGGCGGCCTGCGCGTCGACCCAGGCGAAGCCGGCCGGGTCGTTGTCGAGGCGCCACAGCGCCGGCTCGTCGCGGTAGCGGTGGTTGAGGTCGCGGACGAAGTCGCGCATCCCGCGGTGGCCGGGCTTGTCGAGCAGCCACCAGTCGAGCTCGCGGGCCTCGGCCCACTCCGACTCCTGGGCCAGCTCGGTGCCCATCATCACGAGCTGCTTGCCGGGGTGGGCCCACATGTAGGCGAGGTAGGCGCGCAGCGTGGCCAGCTGCTGCCAGCGGTCGCCGGGCATCTTGCGCAGCAGGGAGCCCTTGCCGTGGACGACCTCGTCGTGGCTGAGGGGGAGCACGTAGTTCTCGGAGAAGCCGTAGACGAGCGAGAACGTCATCTCGCCGTGGTGGTACGAGCGGTGCACCGGCTCGTGCTCCAGGTAGCGCAGGCTGTCGTGCATCCAGCCCATGTTCCACTTGAACCCGAAGCCAAGCCCGCCGCCCGACGTGGCCCCCGTGACGCCCGGCCACGCGGTCGACTCCTCGGCGATGGTGACGATCCCCGGCACCCGCTTGTACGCCGTCGCGTTGAGCTCCTGGAGCAGCCGCACGGCCTCCAGGTGCTCGTGGCCGCCGTGCTCGTTGGGCGTCCACTCGCCCTGCTTGCGGCCGTAGTCGAGGTAGAGCATCGAGGCGACGCCGTCGACGCGCAGCCCGTCGACGTGGAACTCCTCGAGCCAGTAGAGCGCGTTGGCGACGAGGAAGTTGCGCACCTCGGGGCGGCCGAAGTCGAAGATGTAGGAGCCCCACTCCGGGTGCCACCCGCGCTGGGGGTCGGGGTGCTCGTAGAGGGGCGTGCCGTCGTACCGGGCCAGGGCCCACTCGTCGGTCGCGAAGTGCCCCGGGACCCAGTCGAGGAGCACCGCGATCCCGGCCGCGTGGAGCGCGTCGACGAGGCGGCGGAAGCCGTCGGGGTCGCCGAAGCGCGCGTCCGGCGCGAAGTAGCCGGTCACGTGGTAGCCCCACGATCCGCCGAACGGGTGCTGCATGACGGGCATCAGCTCGACGTGGGTGAAGCCCAGGTCGGCGAGGTAGGCGGGGAGGTCGGCGGCCAGCTCGTCGTACGTCCAGAAGGAGCCGTCGGGATGGCGCTTCCACGAGCCCAGGTGCAGCTCGTACGTCGCCATCGGCTCGTTGACCGGCTGCTTCGCCGCGCGCGCCGCGAGCCACGCGTCGTCCTGCCAGACGTGGGTGCTGGCGAAGACCCGGGACGCCGTCGCCGGCGGCACCTCGGCGTGGAACGCCATCGGGTCGGCCTTCTGGCGCCAGACGCCGTCGGCCCCCTCGACGAGGTACTTGTAGTCCGCGCCCGAACCGACACCGGGGACGAAGGTCTCCCACAGCCCGGACCCGATCCGGTGCAGGGGATCGGCGTTGCCGTCCCAGCCGTTGAAGTCGCCGACCACGCTGACCTGACGGGCGTTCGGCGCCCAGACCACGAAGCTCGTCCCGGGCTCGGGCGCGGCGCGCACGTGGGCGCCGAGGACGTGCCAGAGGAGCTCGTGCCGGCCCTCCGCGACGAGGTGGAGGTCGATCTCGCCGAGCGTGGACCCGGGTGGGCTGCTGTTGCTGCTCTGTGCGGGCGGCATCTCTCCGATAGTAGCGATACGGAATGATGCGGGGGTGACAGAACGTATGGGCTGGCGCTACGCCGTCCTCATCCCGGGAGTCCTGGCCGCGCTGTCGATGATCGGTCCCTTCAGCATCGACACGCCCTTCCCGGCCTTCCCCGCGATGGGGCGCGACCTCGGCGTCGGCACCGAGGAGCTCCAGCTCGTCGTCACCGTCTACCTCGGCTCGTTCGCCCTGATGAGCGTGTTCCACGGACCGCTCTCCGACGCCGTCGGCCGCCGCCCGGTGATGGCGGTCTCGATCTCTGTGTACGTCGTCGCGTCCATCGGCGCCGCGCTGTCCGGCAGCCTCGCGGTCCTGCTCGTCTTCCGCGCCCTCCAGGGACTCAGCGCCGGTGGCGCCACCATCGTCAGCCGGACCGTGATCCGCGACCTCTTCGAGGGACCGCAGGCGCAGCGCCTGATGAGCCGGGTGGCGATCATCTTCGGCATCGCCCCGGCGATCGGCCCGATCCTCGGTGGCGCCATCCTCCAGGTCGGCTCCTGGCCGCTGATCTTCGTCTTCCAGGCCTGCCTCGGTGTCGTGCTCGTCCTCGCCGTGGTCTTCCTGCTGCCAGAGACCCACCCGCGCGAGCGCCGGGTGCCCCTCAACGTCGGCGAGATCATGCGCGGCCTCGGCGCCGTCGCCCGCGAGGGCGCCTTCCACCGCCTCGGCTGGTCGACCGCCCTCATCTTCGGCGCCCAGTTCCTCTACATCGGCGGCGCCGCCGTCTTCGTCGTCGACGTCCTCGGCCAGGGCGAGCTCGACTTCTGGAAGCTCTTCGTCCCGATGATCGGCTCGATGATGCTCGGCTCCTGGCTGTGCGGCCGCGCCGCCGGCCGGATCACCGCCCGCCGCCTGGTCTCCCTCGGCTGCACCACCTCGTTCATCGGCGGCGTCGTCGGCGTCATCGTGGCCGCGACTCCCGCCGCCACGGACCTGCCCTGGGCCGTCATCGGCGTCAGCCTCATCGCGCTCGGCAACGGCATCACCTACCCGACCCTCCAGCTCCTGCTCCTCGACCGCTTCCCGGCCCGCCGCGGCGCGGTGGTCTCGCTCGGCTCGTTCCTCGCGCTCGTCCTGAACGCGGTGACCGCCGTGGCCGTCGTACCGGTGATCGGGGGGTCGGCGCTCGGCTTCGCGACCGCGGCGCTGGTCGGGGTCGGCGCGGGGCAGCTGCTGTGGGCGTGGCACTGCGCGGTGGAGGACCGGGACTGCGTGGTGTCGAGGGACGCCGCCGAGCTCGAGCCGACCGAGATGCTCTGAGCGGATTCCACGGCCGGACGGGCGTCCGGCTGCCAGGATGTGCCCATGGCCGCCTGCTCCCGCGTGCTCACCCTGCTGGTCGTCGTCTCGTCGGTGGTCGCACTGACGGGGTGCGGTACCGGCTCCTCCGAGATCCACCGGCTGAGGTCGAGCGACGGACCGGCCGCGACCTCGGCGCCCGCGCCCAGCGTGGTGCCGGGCTCCCGGGCCCGTGCCCAGCGGGTGGTCGACGCCGCCGAGAAGCGGCTGCTCGAGGACGGGAGCGCCCGCTACACGATGTGGTGGGAGACGCCGGCCTCGACGACCGGGGGCCTGGAGATCGGAACGGGCGACTTCGACCTGCTGGTGCCGGCCGCCTCCCAGGTGGTCGAGCTGCCGGGGAAGTTCCGGGTCGAGTACCGCCTGGTCGAGGAGCACGCCTGGGCCCTGGCCGCGTCCTCGGAGGGCGAGGCGCTCGCCGGCTGCTGGATCCACATGACCCGGGGCGACGGCGAGGACGCACGTCTCGCGGCGGTGCCGCCCCCGGCGCTGATGCTCGTCGACCCGGCCGCCGACGGGTTCGTCGCCGGTGCCGCGGACGACGGCGCCGAGCGGGTGGCCGTCGACCTGCTGCTCGACGAGGCGGCACCGGCCGTGATGCCCCGCATCGCCAACAAGTCGGTCAGCGGGATCGACCCGGCCGCGACCGTCCCGGGTGTCGTCACGGTTCGCGACGGGCGCTACGCGGCGCTGGAGTACCGGCTCGGTGACGTGCTCGGCGCGCTCGACCCGGCCGATGTCCCCGACGAGATCGCGGCGTTCGGCGAGACGGACGGGGTCGTCGTCCGCTTCGAGTACGCCGACCACGGCGCCCCGGTCGACGTGCGCCCGCCACCCGAGCGCGAGGTGATCGACCTGGGCGACCAGACCGACCTGCTGGCCGGTGGTCCGGCCGGCGCCCCGTCCGTCGGGCCCTGCGCCGCCGCCGTCAGCGAGCAGTGAGCCGAGCCACCCCCGCCAGCGGGATCGGCAGCCAGGTCGGCCGGTTGCGCGCCTCGTAGACGCACTCGTAGACCGCCTTGTCCACCACGTACGCCGTCAGCAGCGTCCGGTCCGCCGCGCTCAACCCCTCGTCGCCGCAGTACGACGCCAGGAAGGCCTTGCGGTTGCGCCGGGCCCACTCGTCGGCCCGGTGGGCGCGCTGGTGGGCGGCGTCGGGCTCGTCGTCGCCGATCGACTCGGCGACCGCGTGGGGCGCGTAGTCGAAGGAGCGGAGCAGGCCGGCGACGTCGCGCCAGGGGGAGTCGGGGAGCAGGCGCTCGGAGAGCGGCTTGGCGGGCTCGCCCTCGAAGTCGACGAGCTTCCAGCCCAGGACGGTGCGCAGGGTCTGGCCCAGGTGCAGGTCGCCGTGGATCCGCTGCACCGGTACGGCGTCCAGGCCGGCCACCGCGTCGAAGACGGCCCGCGCGCCCGGCGCATGAGCGGCCAGGTCGGGCACCACGTCGGTCGCGGCGGCGAGCCGGTCGGTCATCGCGGCGGACAGGGCCGCGCCGGAGGCCTCGGCGACCGGGAACGACGCGGCGAGCTGGGCGTGGACCTCGGCGAGGGCGGTGCCGAGCCGGGCGGCCTCGGCGGCGAAGTCGCCGCCGACCTCCTCGGCGTGCAGGTCGGCCTCGGCGAAGAGGTCGCGGACGCTGGCCAGGGCGAGGTCCCAGCCGTCGCTGGCGGTGCGCAGGAACTGCTGGAGCATGCCGAGGTGCAGGTCGTCGGCCTCGATCCAGCCGTAGAGCTGGGCGACGTGGGTCGAGCCGGCCTCGGTGAGCACCCGGTGGGTGGTGATGTCGGGGTTCTCGCCGGGGGTGACCTTGCGGAACAGCTTGAGCACGGCGTCCTCGCCGAAGAACACTGACGAGTTCGACTGCTCGCCGCTGAACGGGCTCGCCACGGCCTCCCGGTCGAGCTCGTGCCCGGGAAGGGTCTGGAAGCCCGGACGCTCGCCGAACGCCCGCAGGAAGTGGGCCATCGCGACTCGGTCCTGCACGGCGTCGTAGGCGTAGGCGCCGTCGGCGAGCCCCAGCGGCCAGCGCGCGGCCAGCGCGTGCTCGAGACGCTCCTGCGGCTCGTCGTACAGGGCGAGCGGCACCTGGTAGAGCTCGCGGTCGCGGGTGCCGTCGTAGGTCACCTCGACCAGGAGCAGGACGACCTCGGGAGCCGTGCCCAGGCGGCCGAGCTCGCGCACCCCGCTGACGCTGAAGGCGCGGCCCTTGCCGCCGAACCACCGGCTCTGGGCGAGGAACGTCTCGATCACAGCACCGGCCTCCCTGTCGTCTCCGGATCCGTGAGCCGGAACCAGTAGAAGCCGTGCCCGCTGAGCGTCAGGAGATACGGGAGCTCCCCGATCCGGGGGAACGGCACGCCCCCGAGCAGCTCGACCGGCACCCGGCCCTCGAAGCGGCGCAGGTCCAGCTCGACCGGCTGGGGGAAGCGGGACAGGTTGTTGACGCACAGGATCATGTCGTCGGCGCTGCCGGGCAGCTCGCGCACGTACGACAGCACGGTCGGGTTGGAGCCGCCGAGGTCGGTGAACGTGCCGAGCCCGAAGCAGTCGTGCTGGCGGCGGATGTGGATCATCCGCCGCGTCCAGTGCAGGAGGGACGACGGGTTCTCGAGCTGGGCCTCGACGTTGACGCTCTGGTAGCCGTAGACGGGGTCCTGGATCACCGGCAGGTGCAGCTTGCCGGGCGTCGCCGCGGAGAACCCGGCGTTGCGGTCGGGCGTCCACTGCATCGGCGTCCGTACGCCGTCGCGGTCGCCGAGCCAGATGTTGTCGCCCATCCCGATCTCGTCGCCGTAGTACAGGACGGGGGAGCCGGGCAGCGACAGCAGGAGCGCGGTGAACAGCTCGATCTGGTTGGTGTCGTTGTCGAGCAGGGGAGCGAGCCGGCGGCGGATGCCGATGTTGGCCTTCATGCGGGGGTCCTTGGCGTACTCGCCCCACATGTAGTCGCGGTCCTCGTCGGCGACCATCTCGAGCGTCAGCTCGTCGTGGTTGCGCAGGAAGATGCCCCACTGGCAGCCGTCCGGGATGTCCGGCGTCTGCTCCATGATCTCCGAGATCGGGAACCGCGACTCGCGCCGCACGGCCATGAAGATGCGCGGCATCACGGGGAAGTGGAACGCCATGTGGCACTCGTCGCCGCCGACGGCCGGATCGCCGAAGTACTCCACGACGTCGGTCGGCCACTGGTTCGCCTCGCACAGCAGGACCCGGCCGGGGTACTTGTCGTCGACGAACTTGCGGACCTTGCGGAGGAACTCGTGGGTCTCGGGGAGGTTCTCGCCGTTGGTGCCCGGGCGCTCGTAGAGGTAGGGCACCGCGTCGAGCCGGAAGCCGTCGAGGCCCATGTCGAGCCAGAACGACATCGCCTCCAGCATCGCGTCGTGGACCTTGGGGTTGTCGAAGTTGAGGTCCGGCTGGTGGTGGAAGAAGCGGTGCCAGTAGTACTGGCCGCGCACCTGGTCCCAGGTCCAGTTGGACGGCTCGGTGTCGACGAAGATGATCCGTGCGTCCTGGTAGAGCTCGTCGGTGTCGGACCACACGTAGAAGTCGCCGTAGGGGCCGTCCGGATCGCTGCGCGAGGCCTGGAACCACGGGTGCGCGTCGCTCGTGTGGTTCATGACGAAGTCGATGATCACCCGGATCCCGCGCTCGTGCGCGGCATCGAGGAAGGCGTGGAAGTCCTCGACGGTCCCGATCTCGGGAAGGATGTTGGTGTAGTCGGCGACGTCGTAGCCGCCGTCGCGCAGGGGCGAGGAGAAGAACGGCGGCACCCACAGGCAGTCGACGCCCAGCCACTGCAGGTAGTCGAGCTTCTCGGTCAGGCCCTGGAAGTCACCGGTCCCGTCGGCGTCGGCGTCGCGGAACGACCGGACCAGGACCTCGTAGAACACGGCCGTCCGGAACCACTCGGGCTCCTCGTTGACGACCACGGCGTCGGACAACGTCACTGGTTCCCCCTCACGACCAGGATGTGCGCGGGCTGCGCGGGTTCGAGCCGGACGTAGTTGTGCTCGCCCCACGTCCAGTCGCTGCCGGTGATCTCGTCGTGCACCTCGAACGCGGCGCCCGGCGGCAGGCCGAGCGCGGCGAGGTCGAGGTGCACCATCGTCTCGCGGGGCTGGTGCGGATCGAGGTTGAGGACGACGACCACGCGGTCCTCGCCGGCCACCTTGGACCAGCAGATGACGTGGTCCTCGTCGGTCGGGTGCACCGTCAGGTTGCGCAGCAGCTGGAGCGCGGGGTGCGCGCGGCGGATCTCGTTGAGCCGGGTGATGTACGCCGGCAGGCCGTGCGCGTTGCCCCGCGCGGCCTCCCAGTCGCGGACCCGGATCTGGTACTTCTCCGAGTCGAGGTACTCCTCGCTGCCGGGCCGCACCGCCACGTGCTCGCCGAGCTCGTAGCCGGCGTACATGCCCCAGGTGGGCGACGACAGCGCCGCGAGCACCGCGCGCACGCGGAAGGCCGCGGGGCCGCCGTACTGGAGGAACTCGTGGAGGATGTCGGGGGTGTTGACGAAGAAGTTCGGCCGGATCCGGTGGGCCGACTCGGCCGACACCTCGCGCAGGTAGTCCTCGACGTCGACCTTCTCGGTGCGCCACGTGAAGTAGGTGTAGGACTGGTGGAAGCCGATCGCGCCGAGGGTCTGGAGCATCGGCGGCTTGGTGAAGGCCTCGGCGAGGAAGAGCACGTCCGGGTCGGTACGCCGTACCTCGGCGAGGAGCCACTGCCAGAAGGCGACCGGCTTGGTGTGGGGGTTGTCGACGCGGAAGATCCGCACGCCGTGGGCCATCCAGTGCCGCACGACGCGCAGCACCTCGGCCGCGATGCCGTCGGGGTCGTTGTCGAAGTTGACCGGGTAGATGTCCTGGTACCTCTTCGGCGGGTTCTCGGCGTAGGCGATCGTGCCGTCGGCGCGCGTGGTGAACCACTCCGGGTGGGCCTCGACCCACGGGTGGTCGGGGGCGCACTGGAGCGCCAGGTCGAGCGCGACCTCCAGGTCGGCCGCGTGCGCGGCCGCGACGAAGGCGTCGAAGTCCGCGATCGTGCCGAGGTCGGGGTGGACCGCGTCGTGCCCGCCGTCCTTGCTGCCGATCGCCCAGGGGGAGCCGGTCCAGTCGGCGGGGGTGGGCTCGCCCTCGGGCAGCACCGTGTTGTTGGGGCCCTTGCGGTTGACCTCGCCGATCGGGTGGATCGGCGGCAGGTAGACGACGTCGAAGCCCATCGCCGCCACGGCCGGCAGCCGCTCGGCGGCGGTGCGGAAGGTGCCGCTGACGACCTCGCCGGTGGCGGGGTCGTAGGTCGCGCCCTCGGAGCGGGGGAACAGCTCGTACCAGCTGCCGAACAGCGCCCGGGAGCGGTCGACGTAGACCGGGAAGGGGCCCTCGACGGTCAGCAGGTCGCGCAGCGGGTACGCCGCGAGGACGGCCCGCAGCTCGGGCGACTCGAGCTGGGCGAGCCGCGCCTCGGCCGGGCGCTTGGTGTCGGTCGCGGCGGTGATGGCGGCCTTGACCGTGGCCCGCGCGGCCTTGGGGGGCTTGGCCTCCGCGAGGACGCGCTCGAGCAGCAGCCGGCCCTCGGCGAACATCAGCTCGACGTCGATCCCGGCGCGGATCTTGATGCCGGCCGCGTGCTCCCAGGTGGCGATCGGGTCGGACCAGGCGTGGATCTCGAACGACCACGGGCCCTCGGCGTCCGCGGCGACCCAGGCCTCGTAGCGGTCGACCGTGCGCCGGTCGCGCGCCGGGAGCGGGCGCATCCGCACCGGCGGTCGTCGTACGCCGTCGGGGGCGAGGAGCACGACCTCGGCACCGAGGCGGTCGTGTCCCTCGCGGAACACGGTCGCGCTCACCGGGAAGGGCTCACCGAGGCTGGCCTTCGCGGGCAGGCGCCCTGAGGTGGGGCCCGCCTCGAGGAGGGGCATGACGTCGATCACGGGGATGCGTCCGACCATGCGTCGAACCTACCCAGACAGCAGATCCCACGCATCGACGGTGTCCCCGGCGGCGAGCGGGGCGCCTCCTGCGGGCAGGTCGAGGAGCGCGTCCGCACCGGCGAACCAGCCCAGGAAACCGGAGCCCGGCGGACCCCAGGGGGTGACGCTGCCGGTGGCACGGTCGAGCCGCGCGCGGCGGATCTGGCGCTTGGCGGGCAGTCCCTCGACGGGCTCGGTCAGCCGGGCCCGCACGACCGGGCGGTCGGGGACCGGGTGCCCGAACGCGCGCCGCAGGCCGGGGCGCACGAACACCTCCCACGAAGTGAGCGCGCTGACCGGGTTGCCGGGCAGGCAGACGACCGGAACACCGCTGACCAGACCGGAGCCCTGGGGCATCCCGGGCTGCATCGCGACCTTGGTGAACTCCACGCCGCGCGGCCCGAGGCCCTCCTTGACGACCTCGTAGGCGCCCGCGCTCACCCCGCCGGAGGTCAGCACCAGGTCGACGTCCCCGGCCGCGAGCTGCTCGTCGAGCAGCGCCAGGAACGCCGGGACGTCGTCGGCGACCCACAGCTGGCGCACCGCCACGCCGCCGGCCTCCTCGACCGCGGCCGCGAGCAGCGCGCCGTTGGCGTCGCGGATCTGGCCCGAGCCCGGCACCGGGTCCTCGGCCAGCTCGGACCCGGTCGAGCACACCAGCACCCGGGGCCGGCGCCGTACGACGACCTCGCGGATGCCGAGCGCCGTCAGCACCCCGAGCTGGGCCGGCCCGAGCAGCGTGCCCGCCGCGAGCACCTCCTGGCCCACGGCCAGGTCGGAGCCCTGCGGCCGCACGAACGTCCCCGCCGCCCGCGCCTCCCGGATCTCGACGTCCTCGGTGCCGCCGTCGGTCACCTCGACCTCGACCACCGCGTCGGCGCCCCGGGGGACCGGCGCCCCGGTCATGATCCGCCGGGCCGTGCCCGGCGCCAGCTCACCCGTGGGCGCCCCGGCCGGGATGTCCTCGCCCACCGGCAGCCGGACCGGCTGCTCGGGGCTCGCGGACGCGACCTCGCCCGCGCGGACGGCGTACCCGTCCATGGCGGAGTTGTCGAAGCTCGGCAGCGGCTCCGGCGCCACGACCGCCGCGGCGAGGACCCGGTGGCGGGCGTCCGCGACCGGGATCGCCTCGGTGGGCCACCCGTCGGCGGAGCCGTGCGGGGCGGCGAGGCGGGCGGCGACGTGCTGCTGGTGCTCGGCGACCGAGCGGAGGGGGGACGCACTCACCCGCTCAGCCTAGGGGGCCGATCCGTGTGCGGCAGGTGTCAATCGGCCGGCGGCCGGTCGATCGTCTCACCGACGACGTCCGTGAAGGTGTCGACGACGGTGAGGCCCTCGACGTCATAGACGTCGATGGACGCCGGTCCCTCCGTCGCGAGCCGCCTGGTGTGGGCGACCGCCTCCTCGGGCGTGGTGACGACGCTCGTGTCGTCGAGGTCCTTGGCGTAGGAGAATCCGGCCACGTTGTGGTCGCCCACGACGGCCACCAGGTCTGGTCCCTTCTCGCCGTCGGCGACGGCTGCGTCAGAGCCGTAGGTGAGGCCACGCGAGTTGACCGGGAAGTCGCGAAGCGCGATCTCACCGCGGTAGCCCGTGGCTGTCTCGGGTGACTTGACCTGCGCGGATGAGGGGCTTTCGGCGGTGGCCCGCTCCGGTGTGCGGTCGCGCGTCGCGCTCCATGCGGCGCCGGCGCCGGCGCTGACCGCCATGGCGCCGACGAAGCCGATCAGGGCCGGGCGCGCCGCGTGCAGGGTGCGTCGTGTGACCATGGCAGTGGGTCCTTTCAGTAGAGGTAGTTGGCGGTGCGCTTGCTCGCCACTCGCTGGTAGCCGTTGCCGTTCCATGTCTCACTGAACCCCTTCGAGTGGACCAAGCCCCCGCACTGCGTACTTCGGATGACGACCGAGTGATAGCTGGTCGCGGTGGTGTTGTAGCGGGTCGCGGTGCGCTCGCAGAGAGTGCCGTTGGACCAGTAGGCGCGTGCCCGCGCCCCTATGCGGCCCACGGGAGCATCCGCGTGAGACGTTCGGACGAGCAGCGTCTGGATGTCCCACGACGATGAGTTGCTGATGCCCGAGCTGTTCTCGTAGGACACGCCGTTCGAGGTGAACGCGGTTGTCCGGCTCCAGTCGACGGCAGCGAACGCTGCGCTCGATCCGAGCACCGACCCCAGGACGACCCCGAGGAGGAGGCCGGGCGCGCGCCGGGCCGCGCCGAAGTGGAATCGTCGAGCAGCCATGGCCGAGACGTTAGGTCGGCAGGTGACGTGTGTCGCGCATCCGTGGCGAACTATGCGCAGATCGTCGAAGAACAACGACGGGCGAGGCAGCCCCCATGACTCCGCCCCGCCCGTCTATGTCTGCACAACGGCCCCGCCCACCGTCGCGTTACGCACGCATTCTCGGCGTCCTCTTGGAACGTTCAAGTCCGATTGGCTACGGTCGGTCCATGCGTGCGATCCGGAGGTTCACGGTCCGCCCCGTCCTGCCCGACGCGCTCGCCTCCCTGGGCGAGCTCGCGGCCAACCTGCGCTGGTCCTGGCACCCGCCGACCCAGGCGCTGTTCGAGGCGGTCGACGCGGAGCTGTGGCAGGCGGTCGGGCACGACCCGGTCCGGCTGCTGGGTGAGGTGGGCGGCGAGCGGTGGGCCGAGCTGGCCGCCGACGAGTCCTACGTACGACGGGCGGCCGAGCTGCGCGACGACCTCACGGCGTACCTCACCCACGACCGCTGGTACCAGCGCGCCCGGGCCGCGGAGCCGGACGCGACGTGGCCGGCCGCGGTCGCCTACTTCTCGCCGGAGTTCGGCATCACCGCGGTGCTGCCGCAGTACTCCGGCGGCCTCGGCATCCTGGCCGGCGACCACCTCAAGGCCGCGAGCGACCTCGGCGTGCCGATCGTGGGGGTGGGGCTGCTCTACCGGCACGGCTACTTCAAGCAGGCGCTGTCGCACGAGGGCTGGCAGCAGGAGAGCTACCCGGTGCTCGATCCCGACGGGCTGCCGCTGTCGCTGCTGCACGAGCACGACGGCACGCGCGCGACGATCTCGATCCGGATGCCCGACGGCCCGGACCTGCTCGCCCGGATCTGGGTGGCGTCGGTCGGCCGGGTGCCGCTGCTGCTGCTCGACACCGACTTCGAGGAGAACCCGGAGCCCTACCGGCTCATCACCGACCGGCTCTACGGCGGCAACACCGAGCACCGGCTGCGCCAGGAGCTGCTCCTGGGCGTGGGCGGCGTCCGGGCGCTGCGGGTGCACGCGCGGATCACCGGGGCGCCCGAGCCCGAGGTGTTCCACACCAACGAGGGCCATGCCGGCTTCCTCGGCGTGGAGCGGATCCGCGAGCTCACGGCCGACAGCGACGTCGACTTCGCGACCGCGCTCGAGGCGGGTCGCGCCTCGACGGTCTTCACCACGCACACGCCGGTGCCGGCGGGCATCGACCGGTTCCCGCGGACCCTCGTCGAGCAGTACCTCGGCGAGCACGGCGCCACGCCCGGCGTCCCCGTCGACCAGGTGCTGGCGCTCGGTGCCGAGGACTACGAGGGCGGTGAGCCCGGCGTGTTCAACATGGCGGTGATGGGCTTCCGGCTCGCTCAGCGCGCCAACGGCGTCTCCCAGCTCCACGGGCACGTCAGCCGCGGGATGTTCAACGGCCTGTGGCCCGCGTTCGACGAGGCCGAGGTGCCGATCAGCTCGATCACCAACGGCGTGCACGCCCCCACCTGGGTGGCGCCCGAGGTGGCGGCGCTCGCCGAGGCCCAGGGCGGCGACCCTCACGGGGACGACGACGCGGCGTTCTGGGCGGCGTTCGCCAAGGTCCCCGGCCCCGACGTGTGGCGGACCAAGCGCGCCCTGCGCGAGCGGCTCGTCGACGACGCCCGCCGCCGGCTGCGCAGGTCCTGGGAGAAGCGTGGCGCCGCGCCCGCCGAGCTCGGCTGGATCGACGAGGCGCTCGACCCCGACGTGCTGACGATCGGCTTCGCGCGCCGGGTGCCGTCGTACAAGCGGCTGACGCTGATGCTCCGCGACCCCGCCCGGCTCAAGGCGCTGCTGCTCCACCCCGAGCGTCCGGTCCAGCTCGTCGTCGCCGGCAAGGCCCACCCCGCCGACGACGGCGGCAAGCGACTCATCCAGGAGCTCGTCCGGTTCGCCGACGCCGAGGACGTGCGCCACCGGATCGTCTTCCTGCCCAACTACGACATCGCCCTCGCCCAGCCGCTCTACCCCGGCTGCGACGTGTGGCTCAACAACCCGCTGCGCCCCTACGAGGCGTGCGGCACGTCGGGGATGAAGGCCGCGCTCAACGGCGGTCTCAACCTCTCGATCCTCGACGGCTGGTGGGACGAGTGGTACGAGCCGGAGTTCGGCTGGCCCATCCCGTCGGCCGACAGCCCGCTCCTCGCCGGCGACCCCGACAAGCGCGACGACCTCGAGGCCGCGGCGCTCTACGACCTGATCGAGACCGAGGTCGCCCCGCGCTTCTACGACCTCGACCACGAGGGCGTGCCCGGCCGCTGGATCGAGATGCTGCGCCACACCTGGGCCTCGCTCGGCCCCAAGGTGCTGGCCACCCGGATGGTCCGCGACTACGTCGCCCAGCTCTACGCCCCGGCCGCGCGCAACGCCCGCGCCCTGGCCGCCGT
The DNA here is from genome assembly GCF_024662235.1 of Pimelobacter simplex. Classification (GTDB taxonomy): domain Bacteria; phylum Actinomycetota; class Actinomycetes; order Propionibacteriales; family Nocardioidaceae; genus Nocardioides. The sequence goes on along the minus strand of NZ_CP096276.1, from coordinate 3,056,093 downwards.
ACCGGGTGGGGCTCGGGACCTGGCCCACTGGAAGGCCCGGGTCCGCGGCTCGTGGGGTGGCGTCCGCGTCGAGCACGTCGAGGCCGCGGGTGTCGGCGACGCCGCCGAGGTCGGCGCGGTCCTGCGCGTGCACTCCTACGTCGCGCTCGGCGACCTGGCGCCGTCCGACGTCGAGGTCCAGCTCGTGCACGGCCAGGTCGACGGCGAGGACGACATCGTCGCCTCCGAGATCGTGCCCCTGCGCCTCGTCGAGTCGTACGACGGCGGCCGGCACCGCTTCGACGGCGAGGTCGCGCTCTCCCGCCCGGGTCCGTTCGGCTACACCGTGCGGGTGCTCCCGGCCCACCCGCTGCTGGTGGCACCGGCCGAGCTGGGGGTCGTCGCCCTCGCCTGAGGCGTGAGCCCGGGGCCCCGGGTCCAGGACGGTCAGTCCGGGGTCTCGGTCTCCTGCATCACCACGACGCTCCGCGCCCCGAGCACCACCGTCCCGCCGACCTCCAGCAGCGTCTCGGCAGGCAGCCCGGGGTCGGTCGACAGCACGACCGCGCCCGAGCGCACCCAGTCGTTCTCGGGCAGGTGCACCTCGACGTCCTCGGCGCCCGCGTGGAACCAGATCAGGAACGACGAGTCGAGCTGCTGCTCGCCGCGTGGACCGGGCTCGCGCAGCGGCTTGCCGGACACGAACATCCCGATGGTGCGCAGCGCGGGGTCGTACCAGTCGTCGTCGGTCATCTCGCGTCCCGACGGGTGCAGCCAGGCGAGGTCCTTGGGGCCGCCGACGATGGCGGGCCGGCCCTCGAACCAGTGCCGCTGGCGCAGGGCGTGGTGCTCGCGGCGCAGGCGCAGGGCGGCGCGCGTCACGGCGTACACGTCGAGCCAGGCGTCGTCGGCGCGCCAGTCCATCCAGGAGATCTCGTTGTCCTGGCAGTAGGCGTTGTTGTTGCCGCGCTGGGTGCGCCCGCGCTCGTCCCCGGCGGTGAGCATCGGTACGCCGTTGGACAGGCACAGCGTCGCCATCAGGTTGGCGGCCTGGCGCCGGCGCAGCGCGACGATGTCGGGATCGCCGGTCTCGCCCTCGGTGCCGTGGTTCCAGGAGCGGTTGTTGTCGGTGCCGTCGCGGTTGTCCTCGCCGTTGGCCTCGTTGTGCTTCTGGTCGTACGACACGAGGTCGCGCACGGTGAAGCCGTCGTGGGCGGTGACGAAGTTGACCGAGTTGTACGCCGAGCGCCCGTCGTCCGCGTAGAGGTCCGAGGAGCCCGCGAGCCGCGTCGCGACCGCGTGCGTGCCGTCGGAGCGGCCGCGCCAGAAGTCGCGGATGGTGTCGCGGTACTGGTCGTTCCACTCCACCCAGGGCGGCGGCATGTCGCCGACGAGGTAGCCGTCCATCGACACGTCCCAGGGCTCGGCGATGAGCTTGACGTGGCGCAGCACCGGGTCCTGGCCGATCGCGATGAGCAGCTTGCAGGCCATGTCGACGGGCACGGCGTCCGTGCCGGCCGTGCGGGTCAGCGCCGACATCAGGTCGAAGCGGAAGCCGTCGACGTGCATCTCGGTCACCCAGTAGCGCAGCGAGTCGAGGATCAGCCGCAGCGCGAGCGGGTCCTCGGAGTTGACCGTGTTGCCGCACCCGGTGACGTCCCAGTAGGTGTCGTCGAAGCCCTCGGCAGTGGGCACCCGCCGGTAGAAGCCGCGGTCGTCCAGCCCCCGGAACGAGTACGTCGGCCCCTCCGGCCCCGCCTCGGCCGTGTGGTTGTAGACCACGTCGAGGATCACCTCGAGCCCGGCGGCGTGCAGCGAGCGGACCATCTCCTTGAACTCCGCGACCTGGCCGCCCCGGTCGCCCGCCGACGAGTACGACGCGTCGGGCGCGAAGTAGCTGATCGGGTTGTAGCCCCAGTAGTTCACGGTCCCGCGCTCGACCAGCGCCGGCTCGGAGAAGAACTGCTGCACCGGCAGCAGCTCGACCGCGGTGACCCCGAGGTCGCGCAGGTACTCGGTCACGACGGGGTGCCCGAGGCCGGCGTACGTGCCGCGCAGCTCCTCGGGGATCCGGTCGTGCAGCCGGGTGAAGCCCTTGACGTGCAGCTCGTAGATCACCGAGTCGCGCCAGCGGCGCCGCATCGGGGCGTCCTCGCCCCAGTCGAAGGCGGGGTCCACTACGACGCTCCACGCGTCGCCCGCGGTCCCGGAGACCGCCCGGGCGTAGGGGTCGAGCAGGAGCGTGTCCGGGTCGAAGCGCAGGCCCTCGGCGGGATCGGCCGGTCCGTCCACGCGGAAGCCGTAGCGGGTGCCGGGCGCGATGTCGGGCACGGCGCCGTGCCAGATGCCGAGGGACTGCTCGGTCAGCGGCAGCCGGCGCTCGGCGGTGGCGGCCGCGCCGGACTCGTCCGGCTCGTCGTCGGCCAGGCACAGCCAGACCGCGGTGGCACGGGGGGAGTAGACCGCGAAGTTGGTCGACTCGGCCGTCCAGGTGGCCCCCAGCGGCCAGTTGCGCCCGGGCCAGACAGGGGCGCGCTCGCCGAGGGAGCGCCACAGAACGGGGGACACCTGGTCCATTCTGCCCAACGGCCGTCTGGGTACGGCACAATGCGCAGCGGGGGCACCACTCGTGCTCCCGCATGCCGCCACGGCCCTGACGAGAGGGATCAGATGACCAGCGAGTTCGTCCGCCTGGAAGTCGCCGACGGCGTCGGCACCATCCGGCTCGACCGACCCAAGGCCATGAACGCCATCAGCATCCAGGTGCAGGACGAGCTCCGGGTGGCGGCGGCCGAGGCCACCGAGCGGGCCGACGTACGGGCCGTGGTCGTGTGGGGTGGCGAGCGGGTGTTCGCCGCCGGCAACGACGTCAAGGAGATGTCGACGATGTCCTACACGGACATGGTCGACCGGGTCGGCGCCCTGCAGGACGCGGTCAACTCCGTGGCCCGGATCCCCAAGCCCGTGGTCGCCGCGGTCAACGGCTACGCCCTCGGCGGCGGCTGCGAGCTCGCGCTGGCCGCCGACGTCCGCTTCGCCGCCGACAACGCGGTGCTCGGCCAGCCCGAGGTGCTCCTCGGCATCACCCCCGGCGCCGGCGGCACCCAGCGGCTCCCGCGCCTGATCGGCCCGAGCAAGGCCAAGGACCTCCTCTTCACCGGCCGGTTCGTCAAGGCCGACGAGGCGCTCGCGATCGGCCTGGTCGACCGCGTCGTCCCGGCCGCCGACGTCTACGCCGAGGCGCTCGCCTGGGCCACGACGTTCGCGACCGCCGCCCCCTACGCCCTGCGGGCGATCAAGGAGACCGTCGACCGCGGTCTCGAGGTCGACCTGGAGACCGGGCTCTCGATCGAGCGGCAGGCGTTCTCGGGCGTCTTCGCGACCGAGGACCGCGCCACCGGGATGGCGTCCTTCATCGAGAACGGCCCGGGCAAGGCCACCTTCGGAGGACGGTGATCCCCATGGCGGAGAGCAAGGACGAGCGGGACGAGAAGGTGACCCCGACCCCGACCCCGACCCCGACCGCGGCCACGCCGGCCGCCCCGGCGACGCCGGCCGCCCCGACCCGGTCGCTGGCGGTGGCCCGGGTGCGCGACATCGTCGCCCGCGGCGTCTGGATCGTCTGCATGGTGCTGGCCCTGGTCCTGGCGATCGCGGCGTTCACCTATGCGCTCGAGGCCAACAGCGACAACGGCCTGGTCAAGCTCGCGCGCGACCTGGCCGACGTCTTCGACCTCGGGTTCTTCGACCTCGACAACCCGGTCAAGGCGTTCGACGACCCCAACGGTGCGGTCAAGACCGCCCTGTTCAACTACGGCCTGGGCGCCGTCGTCTACCTGGTCCTCGGCCGGATCCTCGAGCGGATCATCCGGCCGTGACGCACGCCATGTCCTGCCGGGCGTGGGTTGTGAGGTAGTCCACTGAGACGCGGTTCCCGTCGTTGGTGACCGGACGGTAGCCTGCGAGACGCTGTCCTTCTCAGGACCACAGCTGTTCCCTGCCCCGGGCTACGCGGCAGGGCTCACGATGCACAGGAAGGGGCCGGTCCGGCCACAACCATGACTCTCTCCAACATTGTCGTCCTTGTGAAGTACGTCCCCGACGCGACGGCCGACCGGAAGTTCGAGGCGGACAACACCGTCGACCGGGTCGGCGTCGACGGTCTCCTCTCCGAGCTCGACGAGTACGCCGTCGAGCAGGCTCTCCAGATCAAGGAGAAGCGCGCCGACGAGGAGATCACCGTCACCGCCCTCACCGTCGGCCCGGCCGAGGCCGAGGCCGCCGTCCGCAAGGCGCTGCAGATGGGCGCCGACAAGGCGGTCCACGTCCAGGACGACGCGATCGCCGGCTCCGACGCCGTCGCGACCTCGCTGGTGCTCGCCAAGGCGATCGAGAAGATCGGCGTCCCGGAGCTCGTCATCGGTGGCCTCGCGTCGACCGACGGCGGCCTCAGCGTCGTCCCGGCGATGCTCGCCGAGCGGCTCGGCCTCCCGCAGGTCACCCTCGCCGCGGTCGTCGAGACCCAGGGCGACCAGGTCCGCATCAAGCGTGACGGTGACACCGCGACCGAGGTCATCGGCGGCACGCTGCCGCTGGTCCTGTCCGTGACCGACCAGTCGGGCGAGGCCCGCTATCCGTCGTTCAAGGGCATCATGGCCGCGAAGAAGAAGCCGCTCGAGGCGCTCACCCTCGCCGACATCGGCGTGGACGCCTCCGAGGTCGGCCTCGACGCCGCGTGGACGGCCGTCGACACCGTGACCGCCCGCCCGCCGCGGACTGCCGGCGAGATCGTCAAGGACGAGGACGGGTCCGGCGCCACGGCGCTGGTCGAGTTCCTCGCCTCGAAGAAGTTCATCTGAGGAGCCTGATCCATGTCTGAAGTTCTCGTTCTGGTCGACCACGTCGATGGCGCGGTCCGCAAGCCCACCTACGAGCTCCTGGCGATCGCCCAGCGCATCGGCGAGCCCTCGGCCGTCTTCATCGGCGGTGCCGACCAGGCCGCCGCCGTCGCCGAGAGCGTCGCGACCTACGGCGCTGCCAAGGTCTACGTCGTCGACGACGCCGAGATCAAGGGCTACCTCGTGGCCCCCAAGGCCGAGGTGCTCCAGCAGCTCACCGAGAAGACCTCGCCCGCCGCGATCCTGATCCCGTCCTCCGCCGAGGGCAAGGAGATCGCCGGTCGCCTCGCGATCAAGCTCTCCTCGGGCCTGATCACCGACGCCGTCGACGTCCAGGTCGAGGGTGGCGAGATCGTCACCACCCAGTCCGTCTTCGCCGGCAACTTCACCGTCGCCTCGCGCGTGGTCAAGGGCACCCCGATCATCGCGGTCAAGCCCAACGCCGCCGCGCCCGTCGAGGGCAAGGCCGCCGGCGCGGTCGAGCAGTTCGCCGCGACGATCTCCGACGGTGCCAAGACCGCCCAGATCGTGGCCGCCCAGCCGCGTCAGGCCACCGGTCGTCCCGAGCTCACCGAGGCCGCGATCGTGGTCTCCGGTGGCCGTGGCACCGGCGGTGACTTCACCGCGGTCGAGGCGCTCGCCGACAGCCTCGGTGCCGCCGTCGGCGCCTCGCGTGCCGCCGTCGACTCCGGCTGGAAGCCGCACACCTTCCAGGTCGGCCAGACCGGCAAGACGGTCTCGCCGCAGCTCTACGTCGCCAACGGCATCTCCGGTGCGATCCAGCACCGCGCCGGCATGCAGACCTCCAAGACCATCGTGGCCGTCAACAAGGACGAGGAGGCGCCGATCTTCGAGCTCGTCGACTTCGGTGTCGTGGGTGACCTCCACGCCGTCCTCCCGGCCGTGACCGCGGAGATCGAGAAGCGCAAGGGCTGAGCCCACCGGTACGACGTACTGAACGGCGAACGCCGCGGCGACCACCTGGTCGCCGCGGCGTTCGTCATCTCGGGGGAGCGCTCACTCCTCGTCGTAGCCGTAGCCCGAGTCGTCGATGATCCCGACCGGGAAGACCGTGAGCTTGCGGTGCTTCGGCTTGCCGCTGAGCTTGATCTTGCGCAGCGCGACGTTGTTGGTCGTGTCGGACTCGACCAGGTTGCGGTCGGGGTTGCCCTCGACGGAGATGTAGTAGATGCCGTTGGGCAGGTTGTCGATCCGGAACGCCTGGCCCGCGCGGAACTGCGAGTAGGTGTCACCCGACCCCGACGCCAGCACCTCGCGCAGCGAGACCGTGCTCCGGTCACCGCACGCGGTGTGCAGGTCGGTGCCCTCGGGCTTCCAGTCGGCGCCGGGGACCGTGAAATCGACGGCGTCGGTGTTGGCCAGGCAGAAGGACTCCTTGCGCGAGCGCACCGCCTCGCTCAGGTCGGCCTTGAGCAGCGTGTAGCGGGCGAAGTCCTGGAAGTGCCAGTGGTTGTGGCTCGGCGCCTTGTGCCAGATCATCGTGCCGACCTGGCGGTAGCCGGTCTGGTTGCCGTCGGAGTCGATGAAGTACTGGTAGGCGTCCATGATGTCCGAGCGCCCGCGGCGGAAGCCGTCGACCACCATCGGGCCGTCCCCGGCGTTCCACACGGTCGCCGAGAACCGCAGCCGCTTGCTGTTGGGGGAGAGCGTCATGCCGAAGGCCGGCAGCGACCGCAGGTCCGGTACGGCGTCCGTGGGCGCGCCGGAGCGGGCGCTGCTCGGCCGGGTGGCCGAGGGACGCTCGGCGGCGCTGTGCCCGCCGCGGTGGCCCGGCTCCTCGCCCTCGCCCTGGGTCTTGCGGACCACGAGCCTGTAGGTGCGCGTCGCGTCGGCCGGGGCGATGCCGATGGCCCGGGTGTAGGCGGCGTTGATGTCGGCGGTGATCGTGTACTTGCCCGGCTTGAGCTTGAAGCTGGTGTTCCAGGTCTCGATGCCCGAGACCCACCCGGCCTGGATGCCCTGGACCGCCCCGATGGTGAACGGGTTGGCCGGGCAGCTCTCCGGATAGGGGGAGCGCAGCGGCGCGTCCGGGTTGGTGCGCTGGGTGTTGTAGGAGTTGAGGCACGTGTCGACGTACCGGGTGCGGGCGACCGAGCCGTCCGCGCGGCGGATCGTGAGCCGCACGAAGCGGCTCAGGGCGTCCCACCTGGTCTGGGCCGGCAGCGCGACCGGGCCGGACGGCGACTGCCACACGGTGCGGATCGGGCTGTTCCAGTCGGCGCGGGTCGAGCGCACCTCGAAGGCGTGGTCGGTGGCGGCGGCGAGGTTGATGCCGAGGTCCCCGTAGACCCGGCCGCCCTCGCTGTAGGCGACGACCTTGGCCGGGCCGCGCAGCGCGACGGGCGAGCCCGTCGGTGCCGCCTTGGCGGCGGTCGGCGTGGTCGCCGTGGTGGCCGTGGCGGAGCCGGGCAGGGTGAGCCCGGCGACCGTCAGCGCCGCGACGGCGGCTCCGAGACGCAGCTTCACGTTTCCTCCTGGTGGGGATGGGGGTGGGGATGGGGGGGTGGGGGGATCCCCTGCCTACATCGACGCGCACCGTCGCCCTTTGGTTGCGCTCGCGATTGAGTGATTTAAGTCCATCGATATACATTGCTTCGGTGCTCGGGACCCAAGGACGCAGACTGCTGGTCGCGATCGTGGCCGGCGGCCTCCTCGCGACGTCTGGTACGGCGCCCGCCCCGGCGGCCCGCGAGCAGCCCTCGCCGGGCCCTTCCGGACCGGCCGCGGCCCGGTCCGCCTGGCTGCCCGCGACGGGGCCGGTCTTCAACGACCCCACCGGGCGCCCGGCCCAGCGCCGCCAGGTGGTCAAGCGGGTGCACCAGGCGATCCGGCACACCCCGGCGGGCGCGACGATCCGGGTGGCGACGTACAACGTGGACCGCTCGGACACCGCCGACCTGCTGCTCCAGGCCCGCGCCCGTGGGGTCGCGGTCCAGATCGTCGTCAACGACAACCTGGTCAACCCGGTGATCAAGCGGCTCCAGCGCCGCCTGGGCCGCAACCCGTCGCGCAGCAGCTTCCTGGTGATCTGCAAGGCCGCGTGCCGCAACGGCTCGCGCACCGGCAACCTGCACATGAAGGTCTACGCCTTCACCCAGTCCGGCGCCGCGCGCTCGGTGGTGATCAACAGCTCGAGCAACCTGGGCCGCGCCGCCGCCAACGGGCAGTGGAACGACGCCATCACTGTCTACGGCGACGACGCCCTGTTCTCGGCCTGGGTCTCGGTCTTCGACCAGCTCAAGCGCGACCGGGCGGTCGCGCCGCGCTACGTCACCTACCAGTCGGACACGCTCCGGGCCGACTTCCAGCGGCCGGCGTCCGCGCCCGGCCGGGTCCTCGTCGCCCGCTCCGGCGACCCGCAGCTGCGCCGGCTGCGCCAGGTCGGCTGCCGGGCGCCGGCGGGCTACGGCGCGGGCGGGCGGAGCGTCGTCCGGGTCAACATGTACGCCTGGTACGGCGCCCGCGGCGAGCGCCTGGCCCGCGAGCTCGCCTCGATGCGCCGCGAGGGCTGCCAGATCTCGGTGATCGGCGCGGTCATCAGCGCGCCCGTGGTGAGCATCCTGCGCAAGGTCGGCATCCCGGTCCGCGCCGCCGACTGGGACTGGGGGGAGAAGCCCGCGACCAGCGGCGAGGAGATCGTCTTCGGCTCGCGCTGCTACTCCCACCTCAAGTACGTCACCGTCGACGGCCTCTTCCGCGGCCGCGGCACCCGCGTGGTGTGGACCGGCTCGGAGAACTGGTCCGCGCCCGGGCTCAGCAGCGACGAGGTCACCTTCGAGGTCCACGACGCCGCCGCCGTCCGCGCGTACGACGCCCAGTGGTGGCGGATGTGGCGCAGCCCGCGGGCCACGCACCGCACCGGGAGCAAGCCGACGTCCCGGCCCTGCGCCTAGGGCGTGACTCGAGAGCCACGCCCCGACACATCTATCCTTGGCCCATGACTGCCGAGGTCGAGGTCCGTGAGGTCGCGCAGCGCGCGCGTGTCGCCAGCCGGGGGCTGGCGCTGGCCACCCGGGCCCAGAAGGACGCCACGCTCCACGCGATGGCCGATGCCCTGGTCGCCCGCGCCGACGAGATCCTCGCCGGCAACGCCGAGGACGTCGCCCGGGCCGAGGCCGACGGTACGCCGCCCAACATCATCGACCGGCTCCGGCTGACCACCGAGCGCCTCGACGCCATGGCCCAGGGCCTGCGTGACGTGGCGGGGCTCGCCGACCCGGTCGGCGAGGTGGTCCGCGGTGGGGTGCTCGCCAACGGGCTCGAGCTTCGCCAGGTGCGCGTCCCCTTCGGCGTCGTCGGGATGATCTACGAGGCCCGTCCCAACGTCACCGCCGATGCGGCCGGCATCTGCCTCAAGTCCGGCAACGCGGTCCTCCTGCGCGGCAGCTCCTCCGCCCGCTCCAGCAACGCCGCGATCGTCGCCGTGCTGCGCGACGCGATCACCGCCGCGGGTCTCGACGCCGACGTGGTCCAGATGGTCCCCGGCGACACCCACGACAGCGTCAAGGCGCTGATGCGCGCCCGCGGCCAGGTCGACGTCCTCATCCCGCGCGGGGGAGCGGGACTGATCCAGTCGGTCGTCAACGAGTCGACGGTGCCCGTGATCGAGACCGGCGTCGGCAACTGCCACGTCTACGTCGACCGCGCGGCCGACCTCGACAAGGCGCTCGCCATCGTCCTCAACGCCAAGACCCACCGGACCTCGGTGTGCAACGCCGCCGAGTCGCTGCTGGTGCACGCTGACATCGCCGAGGCGTTCCTGCCCCGCGTGGTCGCCGCGCTCCAGGAGGCCGAGGTCGTCGTCCACGGCGACGCCGCCTTCGCCGCGCTCGACGGCGTGCTGCCGGCCACCGACGACGACTGGGGCCAGGAGTACCTCTCGCTCGACATCGCCGCGCGCGTCGTACCGGACCTCGACGGGGCGCTGGAGCACATCCGCACCTGGTCCAGCGGGCACACCGACGCCATCGTGACCGACGACCAGGGCGCCGCCCGCCGGTTCGTCGCCGAGGTCGACTCGGCCGCCGTGCTGGTCAACGCCTCGACCCGGTTCACCGACGGTGGCGAGTTCGGCTTCGGCGCCGAGATCGGCATCAGCACCCAGAAGCTCCACGCGCGCGGCCCGATGGGCCTGCCCGAGATGACCTCGACCAAGTACGTCGTCATCGGCGACGGCCACGTCCGCTAGCGGCGTCGCACCCCGTTCCTCCCCGTTCACCTCCCGATACCCGGATCCGCGAGGGTCCCGCGATAGGTTGCGCCCATGGCAGGCTCCCCGGACCGGATCTACGCCGATCCGTCCGACGAACGGCTCTTCACCGGAGCCACGATCATCACGTTCGTCCGTACCGTCATCACCCTCGCGATCGCGGTCTGGGCGGCGTACGACGAGAGCCTGACCTGGATCGTGATCGGCCTGGTGACCTACTGGGTCGGTGACAGCATCGACGGCGAGTGGGCGCGCTGGCGCGACTGCGAGACCCGGATGGGCGCGGTCGTCGACATGATGTGCGACCGGCTCAGCTGCGGCGCGCTCTACGTCGGCCTGATCTGGCTCCAGCCCGGCGGGTGGATCAGTGACGAGCCGATGACGTGGATCGGCATCCCGATCGCGATCTACCTCTTCGAGTTCATGGTCATCGACATGTACCTGTCGCTGGCCTTCCTCGCCTGGCCGATCCGCAGCCCCAACTACTTCCACGTGATCGACCGCCGGATCTACCTCTGGAACTGGTCGCGCGTCGGCAAGGCCGCCAACTCCGGGGCCTTCGCGGTCATCCTGCTCGTCACCGGCTGGGTCTGGCTCGGCACGATCATCGCGATCGGGCTGCTGGTGCTCAAGTGCGTCTCGCTGCGCTGGCTGCTCCAGCTCGGCGTCCCCGTGCCGGAGCGCACCGACGTGAACGGGAAGGCTGCGGCGGCATGATCCTGTGGCTGACGACGTTTGCCTTCAGCATCGCGTCCGCCCTGCTCCCGTTCCTGCCGATCGAGGTCTACATCCTCGGTGCCGGTGCCGCCGAGGGTGGCACCGCCGCCGCGATCTCGCTCGGGATCGCCGCCGGCGCCGGTGCCACCGTCGGCAAGGTGATCGTCTACGAGGCCGCCCGCCGCGGCTCGGAGTCGAAGTGGGCCCAGAAGAAGCTCTCCGGGCCCAAGATCAAGGCCAGCTACGACAAGTGGATGGGCCGCATGCAGGGCCGCCCCTGGTACGCCGCGGCCATCATGTTCCTCGCCGCCTCCGTCGGCATCCCGCCGCTGCTGGCCATGGCGGCCATCGGCGGCATCCTCAAGATGCCGATGTGGGCCTTCGTGCCCACCGTGTTCGTGGGCCGCACCATCCGCTTCACGCTGCTCTTCCTCGGCGTGGACTTCGCGATCCACTAGGGAGTGCGCGGGCCCCGGCCGGGGTTGGATACGATGCGCCCATGCTCAGCCAGATCAGCCAGGCCGCCGTCCTCGCCGTCCGCGCCGCGGAGGAGCACGGCGAGCCCGCCGTGAACCCGTGGTACATCGGCGGCGCCGTGCTGGCCTTCCTCCTGTTCCTGCTGCTCGGACTGGTGTGGTTCGGCGGCGGCCGCGACCACAGCTGAGCCTCTCGTGACGGGGTCGGCATCCGCCGGGCCGGCCGCCGGCCGTCGTACCCGGATCGGGGTGATGGGCGGCACGTTCGACCCCATCCACCACGGTCACCTGGTGGCCGCGTCCGAGGTCCAGGGCTGGTTCGACCTCGACGAGGTCGTCTTCGTGCCGACCGGCCAGCCGTGGCAGAAGGCGGACCGTCAGGTCTCGCCGGCTGAGCACCGGTACCTGATGACCGTGGTCGCCACGGCGGCCAACCCGCGGTTCACCGTCAGCCGCGTCGACATCGACCGGGACGGGCCGACGTACACGATCGACACGTTGCGCGACCTGCGCGCGGAGCGGCCGGACGCCGACCTGTACTTCATCACCGGCGCCGACGCGCTCACCGACATCTTCAGCTGGCGCGACGCCGACGAGCTGTTCGCCCTGGCCCATTTCGTCGGCTGCACCCGGCCCGGCTCGGAGATGGACCCCGCGACACTTGCGCGAATTCCGCACGACCGGGTGACCATGGTGGAGATCCCCGCGCTGGCGATCTCGTCGACCGACTGTCGGCAGCGGCAGCGGGCGGGCCAGCCCGTCTGGTACCTCGTGCCCGACGGCGTCGTCCAGTACATCACCAAGCACGGGCTCTACCCCGCCACCCACTCGACCGGAGAACAATGACCGCCACCGACCACGCCGTGACCCTCGTCCGGACCGCGGCCCTCGCCGCCGCCGACAAGCTCGCGACCGACCAGCTCGCCTTCGACGTCAGCGAGCAGCTCGCCATCACCGACGCCTTCCTGCTCGCCTCGGGCGCCAACGACCGCCAGGTCCGCGCCATCGTCGAGGAGATCGAGGACAAGCTCCGCGAGCTCGACGCCAAGCCGATCCGCCGCGAGGGCCACCGCGACGGCCGCTGGGTGCTCCTGGACTACGGCGACGTCGTGATCCACGTCCAGCACGCCGAGGAGCGCGAGTTCTACGCCCTCGAGCGGCTCTGGCGTGACTGCCCGGTCATCGACCTCCCGGCCGAGATCAACGGGCCCACCGCTCCCGCCGCACCGGCCGAGGACTGAGCGTGACGGTCGCGCCCGACCGCCGCCTCGTGCTGGTCCGGCACGGCCGGACCGCCTGGAACGCCGCGCTGCGCATCCAGGGCCAGACCGACGTCGAGCTCGACGAGGTCGGCCTCGAGCAGGCCCGCACCGTCGCGCCCCTCGTGGCCGCGCTGCCGCCGGCCCTGGTGTGGTCCAGCGACCTCGCCCGGGCCCGGTCCACCGCCGAGGAGATCGCCAAGGAAGCCGGGCTCGTGCCGTCGTACGACGCGCGGCTGCGGGAGTTCCACCTCGGCGACTACCAGGGCCTGACCCACGCCGAGCTCGGCGCCACCGACGGCCACGCCCTCACCCGCTTCCGCCTCGGCGAGTGGGACGACATCCCCGGCGCCGAGACCGCCGACCAGGTCGCCACCCGCTACGCCGCCGCCCTCACCGACCTCGCCACCGCCCTCGCCCCCGGCGAGACCGGCGTTGCCGTCTCCCACGGCGCCGCCACCCGCGTCGGCCTGGTCCGCTTCCTCGGCTGGCCCCTCACCGTCGCCCAGGACCTGCGCGGCCTCGGCAACTGCGGCCGCGTCGTGCTCGACCAGCGGCCCTCGGGGGAGTGGGCGCTGGCGTCGTACAACCTGTGAGGCACCCCGATTTCACCTCGCGGGGATCCTTTGGCTAGTATTCCGGTCGTTGCTTCGCCCCAGGGCGCGGCGATGACCCCGGGGGTGTGGCGCAGCTGGTAGCGCACCTGCATGGCATGCAGGGGGTCAGGGGTTCGAGTCCCCTCACCTCCACCGGATGACGAAGAGCCCGGCCGCTGAAGCGGCCGGGCTCTCGTGCTTTTTCGGCTCAGGGGCAGCGGCTAGCGAGCCGGGAACCGGCGATTCGCGCACCAGGGCCGACCCGGTGTTGCCCGGTGTCGCCAGCACAGATGAGCCTGACTCCATGAGTTCTCGGCTCAGTGGTTCCGAAGGAGGGCAGGCGATCCGACCGACCGGCGTCGTCCTCGGGGCGGTCCTCCTGCTGGTGGGATGTGGCACCGGCAGTGGCCCCGACCGTGGGGCGCCGGCCGCTCCCGGATCGCCGGCCACGGGGGGAGCGACGACGGGGACAGCGGGCGTCGTCGACGTCCAGTCGTGCGCCGAGCTGATCGAGGCCGGGTGGGCGCCACCGCCGGAGGAGGCGCCGGACCTGTCCTGGGACCCCGCCACGGGGATCACGTACGTCACCTTCGCTGGCGAGCAGCTGGTGCTCGACATCAAGAACGACGCCCGGTGCCCCGAGCTGCCCGTGGTCGGCGGGATGCTCCGGCGGGCCCTCCAGGACGCCGGGCTACCCGAGGGCTAGTGCTCGGCGGGCGGCGGGCCGTAGGGGTTGGTCTCGTTGTCGCCGGGTGAGGCCCACCAGAGGATCAAGGCGATCAGGCCGAGCACCGGGACGAGGATGAGCAGGAGCCACCAGCCGGAGCGGCCCACGTCGTGCAACCGCCGTACGGCGACCGCGGTCGTGGGGACCAGCAAGGCGAGGGTGAGCAGTGCCGTGGCCAGGTCGGAGACCGTGCCGGGGATGAGCAGGGTCAGGTTGGTGGCGATGGTGACGGCCAGCTGGAACCACCAGAACTCGCTGCGGCGGGCGCGGCCGGTGAAGGCGTAGTACTTCGTGCTGAGGCCCGTGGTGACGGCCTCGGTCGGACCCATCGGGCCTCTGGTCAGCGGGAGACGCGCTTGCCTGCCCAGCGCAGGGGGGTGCTGGTGCCGCGCTGGCATGCGCCGACCTTGTAGGAGAACGTGCCCTGGGTGACCTTGCGCTTCTTGGCGACGAGCTTGCCGGTGGCCTGGAGGCGGTACTGCGTGCCGTTGGCCAGGGTGCCCGCGTAGACGCGGTTGAAGCGGCCGTTCTCCTTGACCTTCATCGTGGGCATGGACTGCGCGATGAGCCGGACGTCGAGGCCGCAGATCACGTTCATCGTGACGATCCACTTCTTGATCACGCGGCCGTTCTTGGCGACCTTGAACTTGATCTCGAGCCGGTCGAGCGGGTTGGGCTCGGTGGGCGTCTCGGCGCCGCGGTAGGTGCCGTCCGGGCTCTTGGCCTTGGCCCGCTCGGCGACGGCGACGGACCCGGGGGTGCCGGCGGCGTGGACCGGAGTGGGGGAGGCGGTGAGCAGGAGACCGAGGGCGAGGAGGAGCACGGTGAGGGCCCGAGCGATGGCGCGCATGGCCAGCACGCTAACACTGCGGTCCGCGTCTCCCGGCTGGATCGGCGGGCGGCGCCTACGCTGGGGGAGCGGGAGCAGCATCGTCCTGAGGTGAACGAGGAGGCGGCGTGTCCAACACCGGCTGGGGCTCGTCGTTGTGGGAGCAGGCGCAGAAGGTGCGCGTCACCAAGGGAAAGATCGAGGCGCCCGTGCGGGCCGACGGGACCCACGGGATCGAGGTCGGCGACTTCTCGGTGACGGGGTCGCCCATCCCCGCCACCGGTACGACGCCCGGCCGGCGGGCAGGCGGCCGGCCCCGGGTGGTCGCCTGCTTCCTCCTCAGTACGGCGCTCAACCTCGCGGCCCTGCGCTTCGTGGTCGACCGCGACGACTTCCTGGACGAGGGGACGCCGTGGCTCCCGCTCACGCTCGCGCCGCTCGCCCTGTCGGTCCTCGTCGCGGCCCTCGTACGGCGGCGGTGGGGCCGACCGGCTGCGCGGGCGGTCCGCTGGGGTGCGCTCGCGCCCTTCGCGCTCCTCGTGCTCGTCTTCGCCGTCTTCGCGATGTCGATGACCAGCTAGAACCCGCACAGGAGTTGAACGGACAGGAAGATTTCCTGTCTAATGGGTCTCATGACGGAGATTCTTTCGACCGACCGTGACTCCCTCGTCGCCCAGCCGGCGTGGCGGACCCTCAAGGACGCCGTCGAGGAGATCCGTCCGTGGCAGCGCGCCGACGGGTCCATCGACTTCGACGCACCCGAGGCGCCCGCGCGCGAGACGGTGTCCGCGGCGGTCGGCCGGGTGGTGGAGGCGGTCGAGGTGCTCTCGCCCCTCCTCCCGTACGACGCCGCCTACCACCGCGCGCTCGGGGCCGACCTGCGGCGGTGGGCCGAGGGTGGGTTCGGGGTGCCCGACTTCCTCGACTCGCTGATGGCGTTCGAGCCGGCCCGGGAGCGTACCGACGGGCGCCGGCACCTGGTCGTGTTCCCGATGTACACCCAGAACGGCAACCCCGACCGCAACCTGGAGGCCGTCGTCTTCACGATGGTCTGGCCCGACTGGCTGGCCGAGCTCGAGGCGACGCGCTACGACAACCCGCTGTTCTGCGGGATCACCTTCGACGACTTCACCAGCGGCTACGACACCAACTCGGCGGTGCTCTTCCCCGAGACGGTCGCCGTGCGCGAGGTGCCGGACCGGTTCAGCTGGGGTGCGATCTTCTGCGACCGCGAGGCGGCGCGCTTCCGCCGGGTCAGCGAGGCGGCCGTGGACCTGCTCGGGGTCGAGGTGCCCGACGAGGTGCGCGACCTGATCGACGACCAGCAGCGCAGCCAGGACGCGTTCGTGCTCTGGGACATGGTCCACGACCGCACCCACAGCCACGGTGACCTGCCGTTCGACCCGTTCATGATCAAGCAGCGCCAGCCGTTCTGGATGTACGGGCTCGAGGAGCTCCGCTGCGACCTCACCGCGTTCAAGGCGGCCGTCGAGCTCGAGGCCGAGGGCGTGGCCCAGGCCAAGGACGTGCAGCACGCGATCCTGCTCGACCGGATGTTCCGGTTCCCGGTGACCGGCACGCGCACCCGCAACTACGACGGCCTCGGCGGCCAGCTGCTCTTCGCCTACCTGCACCAGCACGACGCGCTGCGCTGGACCGACAACAAGCTGCGCATCGACTGGGACCTCGCGCCCCAGGTGACCAACGCGCTGTGCACCGAGATCGAGGACCTCTACCGCGACGGCATCGACCGGCCCAAGCTCGTGCACTGGCAGGCCGGCTACGAGCTGGTCAGCCGCTACCTCGCGCCGCACCCGGCATCCAAGTGGGCCCGAGGCGCCGAGGCGCTCGACCTCACCAAGCTGCCGCGTGAGCTGGTCGACGACGTGCTGCCCGACGAGTTCCCGCTGAGCATGTTCTTCGAGGCGCTGGCCAAGAAGCTCAAGAACGTCATCGCCGAGACCCGCGGCATCACGGCCGCCGCATGACCCGCGTCGTCGCGGTCGCCGGGGCCGGTGGTCCCGCCGGCCAGGCAGCAGTACGACGGCTCGCCGCGGCCGGCTTCACGGTCGCGGCCGCCGACGCCGACCCGGTCCGGCTCGCCCAGGCGACCGCAGCGACGGACCGTGCGGTGGTGGACCTGCTCGACGCGGCCGCCACGCGCGGGTGGGTCGACGATGTCGTCGCCCGGCACGGCCGGCTCGACGGGATGGTCCACCTCGTCGGGGGCTGGCGCGGGGGCAAGGGGCTCACCGCCGAGGCGCTCGACCACTGGGCGGTGCTCGAGCCGCTGCTCGTCCGCACCCTCCAGCACACCTCGCTCGCCGCGCAGGACGCGCTCGCCGCGGCGCCCGCCGGGCGGTTCGTGGTGGTCAGCGCGGCCGGTGCGGGCGCGCCGACCGCGGGCAATGCGGCGTACGCCGCGGCCAAGGCCGCCGCGGAGGCCTGGACCCTCGCGCTGGGCCATGCCTTCGCCAAGGCCGGCACGACGGCCGCCGCTACGATCGTGGTGGTCAAGGCCCTGGTCGACGAGGCGATGCGGGCGGCCCGTCCGGACGCCGCGTTCGCCGGGTTCACCGATGTCGACGAGCTGGCCGCGACCATCGCCGGTCTGTGGGACCGGCCGACCGCCGAGCTGAACGGAGAGCGCCTGTGGCTGACGCCGCGACCCTGACCACCTCCGGGACCACCGCCGCGCAGCGGCGGCACGATCCCGAGGCCCGCCAGTTCGCGAGCGACAACTACGCGGGCGCGCACCCCGAGGTGCTGGCCGCGATCGCGCTGGCCAACGGGGGCCACCAGGTCTCCTACGGCGAGGACGTCTACACCGAGCACCTCCAGACGATCATGGCCGGGCTGTTCGGCCCGGGCGTCGAGGCCTACCCGGTGTTCAACGGGACCGGCGCCAACGTCGTCGGCCTCCAGGCGCTCACCGACCGGTGGGGCGCGGTGATCTGCGCCGAGTCCGCGCACATCCACGTCGACGAGGGCGGCGCCCCCGAGCGGATGGGCGGGCTCAAGCTGCACACCGTGGCGACCCCCGACGGCAAGCTCACCCCCGAGCTGGTCGACCGGCAGGCCTGGGGCTTCGACGACGAGCACCGCGCGATGCCGCAGGTCGTCTCGATCACCCAGTCGACCGAGCTCGGCACGCTCTACACGCCCGGCGAGATCCGGGCGCTCGCCGACCACGCGCACGGTCTGGGTCTGCGCCTGCACCTCGACGGGGCCCGGCTGGCCAATGCGGCCGCGGCGCTCGGCGTACCGGTGCGGGAGTTCACGACCGACGCCGGCGTCGACCTGCTCTCGTTCGGCGCCACCAAGAACGGCGCGCTCGCCGGCGAGGCCGTCGTCGTCCTCAACCCCGAGGGCGTCAGCCACCTCAAGCACCTGCGCAAGCTCTCGATGCAGCTGGCCAGCAAGATGCGCTTCGTCTCGGTGCAGTTCGAGGCGCTGCTCGCCGACGGTCTCTGGCTGCGCCTGGCCGGTCACGCCAACGCGATGGCCCAGCGGCTCGCCGCCGGCGTGAGCGAGGTCGACGGGGTCGAGGTGCTCTACCCGGTGCAGGCCAACGGCGTCTTCGCCCGGCTGCCGCACGACGTCAGCCGCCGGCTCATGGAGCGGCACCGGTTCTACTTCTGGGACGAGGCGGCCGGCGACGTGCGCTGGATGTGCTCGTTCGACACCACCGAGGACGACGTGGACGCGTTCGTCGGCGCCCTGCGCGAGGAGATGGGCCGCAGCGCTACGTAGACCGCGGATCCCGCGACCACGCCCCAGAACGCGCTGCCCACGCTGAGCAGCACGACGCCGCTCATCGTGACGGCCAGGGTGGTGAGCGCGGCGACGCCGCTGCGCGAGTCCCCGCTCGTCGCACCGCTGAGCGCGGTCAGGGTCGAGCCGAGCAGGGCGACGGCCGCCAGCGCGGTGATCGTCTCGGCCGGGATCGACTGGAAGCCCGCGACCAGGAAGCCGCCGAACACCCCCACCAGCAGGTACGCCGTCCCGGCCGAGAGGCCCGCGATCCAGCGCCGGTCCCGGTCCGGGTGCGACTCGGGACCCGTGGCGATCGCGGCCGTGATGGCGGCGATGTTGATGCCGTGGTTGCCGAACGGCGTGAGCACCGCCGACGCCGTCGAGATCGAGCCGACGAGCAGCCGGTCGTCGGGGCGGTAGCCCTCGGCCCGCAGCAGGGCCAGGCCCGGCGCGTTCTGAGAGGCCATCGTGACGATGAACAGCGGGAGCCCGATGCTCACCAGCGCGGCGGGGTCGAAGGTGGGCATCGTCAGCACCGGGACGGTGACCGCGAGGCCGGTGCTGATCGGCTCGAAGGCGCCGGTGACCGCGGCGACGACGATGCCGACGACGAGCGCGGCGAGGACGGCGTACCGGTCGAACCAGCGCTTGCCGGCGAAGAACGTGACGATCACGCTGCCGGCCAGCAGGGGAGCGGAGGCGAAGGCGCCGGTCGCGGTGACGACGAAGGGCAGCAGCACGCCGGCCAGCAGGGCCTGCAGCACCGGTGCGGGCACGTGGTCGAGCAGCCACCCGAACCACCCCGTCCAGCCGACGACCGCCGCGGCGACCGAGGCGACGAGGAAGGCGCCGACGGCGTCGGAGAAGGCGATGCCCTCCAGCGAGGCGATGAGCAGGGCCGCGCCGGGGGTGGACCAGGCGACGATGACCGGGATCCGGGTGCAGGCGCTCAGCACGATGCTGCACACGCCGTTGCCGATCGAGACCGCCCAGACCCAGGACGCCGTGTGCGCCTCGTCGAGACCCGCGGCCCGGGTGGCCGCGAGCACGATGAGGAACGGGCCGGAGTAGTTCACCAGCGCCGAGATCATCCCGGCCACCACGGCGGAGACGGAGGCGTCCCGGCCGACGGCGCGTAACGCCTTGCGTGCAGAGTGAGTAACGTTATCTACTGCATTCATGAACGACGATAACAGAGCCGCGGAGATCGCCGAGCTCCTGCGCCGTCGGGCTGAGACGATGGCGGTGGGCGACCGGCTGCCCGGGGTGCGTCAGCTCTCCCGCGAGCTCGCCGCGAGCGCGGCGACCGTCTCGGCCGCACTTGCCCGGCTCACCGCGCTCGGCCTGGTCCGGGCCGAGCCGGGGCGCGGCACGTTCGTCGCCGGCCGCCGGGCGCAGCCCGAGCCGGACTACAGCTGGCAGTCGCAGGCGCTGGGCCGGGCCCGGGTCGACCCGCGCCGCGCCGGCCGGCTCGGCGCCCACGGCGGCGCCGAGGACATCCAGCTCTCCTGGGGCTACACGGCGGCCGAGCTCCAGCCCACCGAGGCCCTGCGCGCCCAGGCGAGCCGGGCCGCGCGCAGTGCCCGGGCGTGGTCGATGGTGCCGGTCGCCGGCCTGCCCGACCTGCGCCGGGTGCTCGCCGCGGACTACGACGCCGAGCCCGGGGACGTCCTCGTCGTCCCCGGTGGCCAGCAGGCGCTGGTCTTCGTGCTGCGCACCCTGGCCGAGCCGGGGGACACGGTGCTCGTCGAGAGCCCGAGCTATCCGGGCGCGGTCCTCGCCGCCCAGGCCGCGGGCCTCGAGCTCGCCGCGGTGCCTGCGGACCTCGACGGCATCCGGCCCGACCTGCTCGCCGACGCGCTGGAGCGGACCCGGGCCCGGGTGGTCTACCTGCAGCCCGGCTGCGCGAACCCGACCGGCGCGGTGCTCAGCCCGGAGCGGCGGGTCGAGGTGCTGGCCCTCGCCGCGGAGCACGGCGCGTTCGTCGTCGAGGACGACTGGGCGCGGCACCTGGGGCTCGACGGCCCGACGCCGCTCCCGCTGCTCACCGAGGACCCGCACGGGCACGTCGTGTCGATCGCGACGCTGACCAAGGTGGTCGCGCCCGGCCTGCGGATCGCCGCCGTGGTCGCCCGCGGGCCGGCGGGGGAGCGGCTGCGGACGGCCCGGATCGCCGAGGACATGTGCGTGCCGGCACTGCTCCAGGAGACCGCGCTGGGGCTGCTCACCGCGCCCGCCTGGCCGCGCCACCTCAAGGTGCTGCGGGCCCGGCTGACCGAGCGGCGCGACGCGATGATCGACCACGTGCGCGAGCACGGTCCGCACCTGCGGCTGACCCATCCGCCGCGCGGCGGCATCCACCTGTGGGTGCGGGTGCCGGAGGGCGTCGACACGGCCGCCCTGGCCGGAGCGGCGCAGGCGGCCGGGGTGCTCGTCGGGGACGGGGCGCACTACTTCGTCGACGAGCCGCCGGCGCCGTACGTGCGGTTGTCCTACAGCGCCGCGTCGGAGCCCCAGATCGCCGAGGGCGTACGACGCCTGGCCGGGCTCGTCGCCGAGCGTGCGGAGTCGTCGGCGTAGCCGGCCCAGGTCGCAGCCAGCCGGGCGAGCCCCTCGGCGAGCGCCGGTGCCGGCTGCACGAAGCCGATCCGCAGGTGGTCGCGGTGGGAGCCGTTGCCGGTGAACGTCTCGCCGGTGGCGACCGCGACGCCGCTGCCGACCGCCTGGGCGGCGAACCGGGCCGCGTCGCTGCCGGCGGGCAGCTCGACCCACAGCGAGCGTCCGCCGTGGGGCTCCTGCCAGGACCACTCCGGCATCCGCTCGCGCAGCAGCGAGGTGGTCAGCGCGAGCTTGGTCCGGGCCTCGTCGACCCGGCGGGCGCCGATCTCGTCGGCGCGCTGGAGCAGCTCGAGCGCGACGAGCTGGGAGATCACCGAGGTGCCGAGGTCGTAGGCGCTCTTCATCCGCACCAGGCTCTGGATCAGTGACTGCGGGGCCCGCAGCCAGCCGACCCGCAGCCCGTCCCAGAGCAGCTTGCTCGTGCCGCCCACGGTGATCACCCGGCGCTCGTCGAGGAAGGCCGCGAGCGGCGGCGCCGGCGCCGGCTCGAACAGCTGGTCGGCCAGGATGTCGTCGTCCACCACGAGGCCGCCGCTGTCGTGGACCAGCCGGGCGAGCAGCTCGCGGTCGCCGGCGGGCATCGAGTGCCCGGTGACGGTGTGGCAGGTGGTCATCACGTAGAACAGCGGCTGCGCTTGGCCGGCGACGTGCTCGGCGGCGGCCGCGATCCGCTCGGGGTCGGTCAGCGCGGGCACGCTCAGCAGCCGGGCCCGGCGCATCCGGGCGAGGTCGAGCAGGCCGAGGTAGGTCGGCGCCTCGACCACGAACGGCGCCGTACGACGGCGCAGCAGCTGGGTGCTCATCGCCAGGCCCTGCTGGGCGCCCGCCGTGATCAGCACCTGCGCGGGATCGGTCGGCAGGCCGCGGCGGGTGTACCAGTCAGCCACCCACGCGCGCAGCTCGGGCTCGCCCTCGGTGTGCTGGGTGGCGAGCATCGCGCGGGCGAACACCTCGTCGGCGGTCGAGCGGATCGCCTCGCGCATCTCGCCCAGCACCGCCGGCGTGCTGATCGAGAGGTTGATCAGGCCCTGGCTGTGGGCGGGCTCGCGGTCGGCGGTGCCGTCGGTCAGGTCCATCATCCGCGGCAGGGTCGCGGCGCCGGGCGCGGAGGTGACGTAGCTGCCGCTGCCGACCCGGCGGTCGAGCGCGGAGATCGCCTCCAGGCTGGCGTAGGCGCGGACCACGGTGGTGCGCGAGACGCCGAGCGCGGTCGCCAGCGTGCGCTCGGCGGGCAGCCGCTGGCCGGCCGCGATCCGCCCGTCGCGGATCAGCTCGAGGAGCGTGTCGCTGACGATCCGGTGGCGCTCGCCCTCGCCGCGCAGGCGGGTGCTCAGCTCGGCGGTCAACGCCGCGGACAGATCCATCATGTGATGTCCATTACCTCGAATTGGCCTCTTGCATGACCCCCGTCACATCGCAACGATACCGACACCTCGGGCCAATCGGACGGGTGATGGAGGTGCCAAATTGGACTGGTCTTCGCCGCCGCGCTCGCGCCGCCCGTCGCCCTCGCGCGCGCCGGCCGACCTGCCGGCGTGCGCTCTCCGCACGACGTGGCTCGGCACGTCCGCCCTCCCTCAGCACGATCATCAAGGAGTTTCGGTATGAGTAGCCTGGCCCTCTTCTTCGTGGGTTCCGTCCTGCTGTGCAACGGCCTCGGGTTGTTGGGGCGGCTCAGCCCCAAGGACACCGCGCCGATCAACCTGTTCATCGGCCTCACGCTCGTCGCGACCGTCGGGGTCACCGCGCTGCCCGTCGCGGGCGGCAGCGAGGCCGAGCTGTCGACAGTGCTCGGCAGCGCGGGCTTCCTGCTGTTCGCGTTCACCTATCTCTACGTGGCCCTCAACAACTTCCGGGACCTGCCGGGCCAGGGTCTGGGCTGGTACTGCGGCTGGGCGGTCCTGGTCTCGCTGATGCTGGCGTGGGTGAACTTCGACCGCTTCGACGACCCGAAGTTCGGGGCGATCTGGCTGTCGTGGGCCGTGCTGTTCTCGGCGTTCTTCCTGGTGCTCGCCCTCGGGCTCGACAACCTCACCGTGGCGACCGGCTGGCTCACCGTGCTCCAGGCCTTCACGACCACGACCCTTCCCGGCGCGCTGATGCTGACCGGGCGCTGGGCCGACGTGCCCACCGCCGTGGTCGTCGCCGCGCAGGTCGCCGTGGTCGTGGTGTTCGTCGCGGTGGCGACCGTGCGCCGGCCGGTCGCGACGCTGGAGGTCGCGAGCGCATGAGCCAGGTCGCACCGCCGGCCCCGGTGGCCGGGGCCGAGCTGGCCTTCCGCTCGGTGGACGAGCTGCTCGCGGGTTTCCGGTCCCGGGCGTTCGCGCCCTCGGAGGTCCTCGACGAGGTGCTGGCCCGGGCCGAGCGCTACGCCGCGCTCAAGCCGTTCCTCACCCTGGACGCCGACGGCGCCCGCCGGGCCGCCCGGATCGCCGACGACGGCTACGCCCGGGGCGCGCAGGAGCCGGCCCGGTCGCTGCTCGGCGTACCGGTCACGATCAAGGACCTCCTGCGGACCAAGGGACTGCGCACCACGCGCGGCTCGCTGGTCTCGGCGAGCCTGGTCCCCGACGAGGACGCGCCGGCCGTGGCCCGGCTGCGGGCCGCTGGTGCGGTGGTGGTCGGCAAGACCAACACCAGCGAGGGCGGCTGGAAGGGCGATGCGGGCAACCGGCTGATCGGTCCCAGCGCCAACCCGTGGGACCCGCGCTTCAGCTCGGGCGGGTCCAGCGGCGGTGCCGGAGTCGCGGCTGCGCTCGGGCTCGGGCCGATCGCGGTGGGGACCGACGGCGGCGGCAGCGTGCGGATCCCCGCGGCGTTCTGCGGGGTGGTCGGCTACAAGCCGACGTTCGGCCGGATCCCGTACTACCCGGCCTCGCCCGAGGGACTCTCGCACGTCGGCCCGCTGACCCGCAGCGTCGCGGACGCGGTGACCGCGGTGCGGCACATGGCCGGCTACGACCCGCGGGACCCGACGAGCGTGCCGGGCCGGGGCGCCGTCGTCCCGGCCTCGCGGCGGCCGCTGCGGATCCGGCTGGTCACCTCGCTGGGGTTCGCGACCGCCGGACCCGAGGCCTGCGCCGCGACCCGTACGGCGGCCGCGGTGCTCGCCGGGGCCGGGCACGACGTGGTCGAGCTCGACCTGGACCTCCCGGACCAGCTCGGCACGATGATGACGCTCTGGGCCGGCCACGAGTCGGTCGCCTACGGCGACGACCTCGACCAGGTCGCCGACCGGCTCGACCCGGGCCTACTCGCCCTCATCAGGTACGGCCGCACGCTCTCGGCGCGCGACCTGGCCGGTGCCCACGAGCGGCGGGCCGCGCTGCGCCAGCGGATGCGCGAGGAGCTGGAGGCGTTCGACCTCCTGCTCACCCCGACGATGCTCGGCACGGCGTTCCCCCTGGGGCTGGACGCCCCGCCCGAGGAGGCGGCCGCAGATGTCGTGGGCCTCGGGTGGACGCCCTTCACCTACCTCTTCAACCTGACCGGGCAGCCTGCCGTCTCGGTCCCGGCCGGGCTCAGCCGCGCGGGACTCCCGCTCGGCGTCCAGCTGGTGGGGCGGCTGCACCGCGACGGCGACGTCCTCGCCGCGGCCGCCGACTACGAGGCCAACCGGCTGTGGCGTCCCGACTACCCGGGACTCGACCCGCAGCTCGACCACCCAACCGAAGGAACCGAAGGAGAAGAAGGCCGATGAACGAAGCAGCGAACCCGCGTCTGGAGGACCTGGCCACCGGCCGCGTGGGCTTCATCGCGGACCACGGGCTGTGGTCCGAGGCGCAGCAGCGCAAGGCCGAGCAGGTGCTCGCCGCGATCGACGAGCACGACCTCGACGTCATCCGGGTCGTGTACGTCGACCCGCACGGACTGACCCGCAGCAAGTCGCTGACCCCGTCGGCGTTCCGCTCCACGATGCGCAACGGCATCGACACCAGCCCCGGCGGCGTCATCTTCGACACCGGGCTGGACCTGGTGTTCAACCCGTTCGAGGAGGGCGGCGGCCTCGGCAACGAGGGGATGACCGGCGCGGCGGACTTCCTGCTGGTGCCGGACCCGGACACCTTCCAGGTGCTGCCGTGGTGCGCGGGCACCGGCTGGATCCTGGCCGACGAGTACCTCAAGTCGGCGACCCCGCTGCCGTACTCCTCGCGGCTGCTGCTCAAGCAGGCCCTGGCCCGGCTGGCCGAGCGCGGCCTGCAGATGGTGGTCGGGCTCGAGGTCGAGTGGTACCTCACCCACCTCGTCGACCGCCGCTACGAGGTCGACGCGATCGGCGGCTTCGGCAGCCCCGGTGAGGCGCCGGTCGTCGCGCCGCTCAACCTCGGCTACCAGTTCATGAGCGAGAACCTCTGCGACGAGGCCGAGGAGCACATCCGCGAGCTGCGGCACGCGATCACCGCGTTCGGGATGCCGCTGCGCACGACCGAGCACGAGTCGGGGCCGGGGCAGATGGAGTTCACCTTCGCGCCGATGGACGCGCTGGCGGCGGCCGACGCGATGGTGCTCTTCCGGACCGCGGCCAAGCAGGTCAGCGCCCGCCAGGGCCTGCACGCGAGCTTCATGTGCGCGCCCAAGCTGTCCGGCTTCGACGCCAGCGGCTGGCACCTGCACCAGTCGATCTTCGACACCGCGACCTCGTCCAACGCGTTCATGTCGACCAGCGACGACAGGATCGTCTCCGACCTCGCCCGGGCGTACGCCGGCGGCCTGCTGGCCCACGCGCCGGCGACGACGATCTTCGCGGCGCCGACGGTCAACGGCTACAAGCGGCTGAGCGAGCGGTTCTCGCTCTCGCCCGACCGGGCCACCTGGTCGGCCGACAACCGGGGCACGTACCTGCGGGTGCTGGGCGAGGCGAACGACCCGGCGTCCCACTTCGAGAACCGGGTGGGGGAGCCGGCCGCGAACCCCTACCTCTACATCGCCTCGCAGCTGGTGGCCGGGCTCAACGGCATCGACGAGGGCACCGACCCCGGTCCGATGTCGGTCGACCCGCACGACACGAGCCTGCCGCGGCTGCCCGGCAGCCTCGCCGAGGCCGCGGATGAGCTCGACCAGAGCGCCCTGTTCCGCAAGGAGTTCGGCGACGAGTTCGTCGACTACTACCTGCGGCTCAAGCGCAACGAGTGGCGTCGCTACACCGCGTCGCTCGCGGCCGACGGCATCGCCGACGACCAGGACGAGGTCACCGACTGGGAGCAGCGCGAGTACTTCCGCATGTACTGACCGCCCCGGCCGGTAGAAGCGGCCGGAGCGGAGCGGGTGGCTCACGAACGGTAGAAGCATTCGTGAGCCGCCCGCCCGGACTCTAACAACCCACCCTCAGGAGAAGGAGAAGATGAACCCCATCGACCGCACCGTCCTGGTGCTCCAGCACATCGGCTGCGAGCCGCCGGCCACCTACGAGGAGATCCTCACCGCGCACGGCCTGGCGGTGCACCGGGTCGAGCTCGACGAGGGCGAGCCGCTGCCGGACCACCACGAGTTCGCGGCGGTCGTCGTGATGGGCGGGCCGATGGGCGCGCTCGACGACGAGGAGCACCCCTGGCTCGCGGCGGAGCGGGCCTACCTGGCGCGCGCGGTGGCGCTCGGCGTGCCGTACTGGGGCGTGTGCCTCGGGGCGCAGCTCCTGGCGGCGTCGCTGGGCGCCCGGGTCTACACCGGCGAGGTCCCCGAGGTCGGCACGTACGACGTCGAGCTGACCGCCGAGGCCGCGCAGGACCCGGTGTTCGGCCTGCTGCCCGACCGGTTCTCGGTCTTCCAGTGGCACAGCGACACCTTCGACCTGCCCGCGGGCGCGCGGCGGCTGGCCCGCTCGGCGTCGTACGACAACCAGGTGTTCGCGGTCGGGTCGGCCTACGGCGTGCAGTTCCACGTGGAGGTCGGCGCCGATCTCGCGGCGGAGTGGGCGCTCGTCGACTCCTACCGCACCGCGCTCGAGGACCTGTACGGCGCCGCCGGCACGCGCCGGGTCCTCGACGAGCTGGCCGAGACCGCCGAGGCCAACCGCAAGGTGGCGACGACGGTCTTCGAGGCCTGGCTGGAGACCTACGTGGGCCAGTAGTGGTCGTCCGGGGTGGTGCGGGCGCCGAAGATCGCCTGCCCCACCCGGACGCAGCCCGCGCCCTCCTCGACGGCGATCTCGTAGTCACCGGACATGCCCATGGACAGCTCGCCCGGACCGATCAGGGCGGGATCGCTCGCCCGGACGCGGTCGCGCAGCGTGCGCAGCAGCCGGAAGCAGGTCCGCACGCGATCGGCGTCGGCCGAGAGCACCGCCAGCGTCATCAGGCCGCGCACCCGCAGCGTCGGGTAGCGGGGGAGCGCCGCGAGGAAGGCCGGCAGCTCCTCGGGAGGCAGCCCGAACTTGGAGTCCTCGGCCGAGGTGTTGACCTGGACGTGGACGTCGAGGGTGCGCCCGGCGGCCTCGAGCCTGCGGTCGAGGGCCTCGGCGACCTTGAGCCGGTCCAGGGCCTGGAGCTCGGTGGCGAAGGCGGCGACGTCCTTGGCCTTGTTGGACTGCAGGTGCCCGATCACCGCCCAGGCGACGGGCAGGTCGGCGAGCGCGCGGTGCTTGCGCTGGGCCTCCTGCACCTTGTTCTCCCCGAGCAGGGTGGCGCCCGCGGCGACCGCGAGCCGGAGCCGGTCCTCGGGGACGGTCTTGCTGACCGGCAGCAGCCGGACGCCGGCAGGGTCGCGCCCGGCGCGCCGGGCGGCGGCGTCGATGCGTGCCCGGACCGCGGCGAGGTTGGCCGCCACCTCGGCCGCGGTGCGCGCAGGGGGGTAGAGGTTTGGCATAGGCCAGATGCTACCTTTGGCCTATGCCAAACGGGAACGACGGCGGACAGGTCTCCGGGACGCCGATCACCGGCCGGACGGCGGGCGAGATCGCGGCCAGCGTCCGGGCCCAGGTCGACAGCGGCACGCTGGCCCCGGGGGCACCGCTGCCGCCGGTGCGCCACCTCGCCGAGGTGCTGGGCGTCAACCGCAACACGGTCGTCTCGGCCTACCGCCAGCTCGTCCAGGCCGGCGTCGCCCAGACCCGCGGCCGGGCCGGGACCACCGTCGCCGAGCGCCGCGAGAGCGCCGAGGAGGGCTTCGCGCGCGACACCGTGCTGCGCGACGTCGGCCACGGCAACCCGGCGCCCCGGCTGCTGCCCGACCTCGCGGCCGGCCTCGCCGCGGCGTCCCGGCCGGCCACGCTCTACGGCGAGCCGGTGATCGACCCCGAGCTGGCCGAGTGGGCGACCCGGTGGCTCGCCGCCGACCAGCCGCGCGACTTCCGGTTGACCGTGACCCACGGTGCGGTCGACGCGGTCGAGCGGCTGCTCGCCCAGGCGCTCACCCAGGGCGATGCGGTGGCGCTGGAGGATCCCTGCTTCCTGGCGAGCATCCACACGGTGCGGCTGGCGGGCTACCGCACCGTGCCCGTGCCGATCGACGACGAGGGGATGACGGTCGTCGGCCTGCGCGCCGCGCTGCGCGCAGGGGTGCGGGCCGTCGTGTGCACGCCGCGGGCCCACAATCCGACGGGGACCAGCCTCAGTGCGGCCCGCGCGGCCGCGCTGCGCGCGGTGCTCGCCGAGCACCCCTACGTCCTGGTCATCGAGGACGACCACTTCTCGCGCCTGGCGACCACCGGCTACCACAGCATCATCGGCCCCGGTCAGGAGCGCTGGGCGCTGGTGCGGTCGGTCTCGAAGTTCCTCGGCCCCGACCTGCGCCTGGCGTTCGTCGCCTCCGACCCCGAGACCGGCGGCCGGCTGGCCGCCCGGATCAGCCCCGGCACGACCTGGGTCAGCCACCTCCTCCAGCGGCTCGCGCGCACGTTGCTCCTCGACCCTGAGGCCGGCCGCCAGGTCGCGTCCGCCGCCGCGCACTACGCCGAGCGCAACGCCGCCTTCGTCGCCGCGCTCGCCGAGCACGGTGTCGCCGCCCGGGCCGGCGACGGGCTCAACGTGTGGGTCGACGTCCAGGACCAGGCGACCCGGGTCGCCCGGCGCCTCATGCAGCGCGGCTGGCTCGCCCGGTCCGGCGACGACTTCGGTCTCGTCGCGGGCGGTCGTGCGGCGCGGCACCTGCGGCTCACCGTCCACGACCTCGACGAGCACGGCGCCGCCGCGCTCGTCGCCGACGTGGCGGCCGCCGTCGCCGCCGCCGACACCCCCCACCCTCCGGAGAGGACACCATGACCGTCACCGACCCCACCCCGACCGCGCGCGTGCTCAACGCCGACCTGGACGAGATCGACCCCGCGATCGCCGAGGTGCTCGACGCCGAGCTCCGCCGGCAGCGGCGCGGCCTGGAGATGATCGCCAGCGAGAACGTCGCACCCCGCGCGGTGCTCCAGGCGCAGGGATCGGTGCTCACCAACAAGTACGCCGAGGGCTACCCGGACCGGCGCTACTACGGCGGCTGCGAGCACGTCGACGTCGCCGAGAGCCTCGCCGTCGAGCGGGCCAAGACGCTCTTCGGGGCCGCGCACGTCAACGTCCAGCCGCACTCGGGTGCCCAGGCCAACGCCGCGGTGCTCGCCGCGATCGCCCAGCCCGGCGACGTCATCCTCGGCCAGGAGCTCGCCCACGGCGGTCACCTGACGCACGGGATGCCCGCCAACTTCTCGGGCCGGCTCTACGACGCACGCTCCTACGGCGTCGACCGGTCGTCGTACCGGCTGGAGATGGAGCAGGTCCGCGAGCGTGCCCTCGCCGAGCGGCCGCGGGTGCTGATCGCGGGCTGGTCGGCGTACCCGCGGCACCTGGACTTCGCCGCCTTCCGCTCGATCGCCGACGAGGTGGGCGCGGTGCTGTGGGTCGACATGGCGCACGTCGCCGGGCTCGTCGCGACCGGTCTGCACCCCGACCCGGTCCGGTACGCCGACGTGGTCACCACGACCACGCACAAGACGCTCGGCGGTCCCCGTGGCGGGCTGATCCTGTGCGGCGCCGACCGGGCCCGGAAGATCGACTCGACGGTCTTCCCCGGTCAGCAGGGCGGGCCGCTCATGCACGTCATCGCGGCCAAGGCGACCGCCCTGCTGCTCGCCGGCACCCTGGAGTTCCGCGAGCGCCAGGAGCGCGTCGTGCGGGGCGCCCGGATCGTCGCGGAGCGGCTCACCGCTCCCGACCTCGCCGCGGCCGGGATCTCGGTGCTGACCGGCGGCACCGACGTCCACCTGGTGCTGCTCGACCTGCGCGACGCGACGCTGTCCGGCCTCGACGCCGAGCGCCGGCTGGGTGACCTGGGCATCACCACCAACCGCAATGTCGTCCCCTTCGACCCGCGTCCGGCCTCGGTCGCCTCGGGGCTGCGGCTCGGGACGCCGGCGCTGGCGGCCCGCGGCTTCGGCGACGCCGACTTCACCGAGATCGCCGATGTCGTCGCCCAGGCGCTCCTCGGTGCCGACCCGGACGCGCTGCGCGCCCGCGTCGACCGGCTCGTCGCCGCGTACCCGCTCTACGACGGCGAGTCCGCTCGGCGCTGAGGCCTCCGGTACTGTCCGGCACCATGCGGATCGTCGGCCTCCTCATCGCGCTCGCCATGGTGCTGGGCGGGGGCTTCATCGCGCTCGCGGGGATGGGCTACGTCGGATCGAGCTCGGACACGAGTCAGTCCTGGTCCATGCTCGGCTCCCTGATCGCCGGCCTGGGTGTCGCGCTCGGGATCTCGGTGGCGCGCCCGCCCCGCTAGGACGAGCGCGCCGGGTCGTTCGGGCCGGACTGCTCAGCGCAGGACGGGGAACCTCCGGACCAGTGCGGTCCGCGACCACGCGTGCCCCAGGCCCCAGGTGGCGCCGGCTCCGGCGAGGCCGAGCACCGCCATGCTGATCGCGCCGAGGACGTGCTCGTCGAGGACAGGGTTGTTGGCGGGCGGCAGCACGACCGTCCACATCAGCAGGTACATCACGAAACCGGCGATCGTCCCGAGCCGCATGCCGATGCCGAAGGTCAGTGCGACGCCGATGCCGAGCAGGCCGAGCATGAACGCCCAGTCCGCGAACGCCGTGCCCGCCAGGCCGTTCCAGAATCCCTTGAACGGACCGTCGGCGCCGAAGGCGAGGAAGCCCTCCGTGGGGCTCCCGCCGTGGATCCAGGCCGCGGGACCGAAGCGGTCGAGCGTGCCGGCCTGGTCGTAGCCGGTGTGGTAGCCGAGCGCGAGCAGCTTGTCGAAGAACGCCCACAGGAACGTCAGGCCGAAGGCGATGCGGAGTGCGGCCAGTGCCCGGCGGACGGCCGGGCCGGTGACGGCCGACTCCTCGTCGTGGTCGACGATGCTGTGGAGATGGGTGGCGATGGTGGCCATGGTCTCCTCCTTCTGGTGGTGGGGTGCTTCGAGTGCACCACCGGGCGCGGTGCCGGGGTCAGGGCCGCAGGTCGGCGCGCGAGGGGCCGAAGGTCCCGGAGCACGGCGCTACGCTCCGCACCGTGGGCATGCAGGCGGCGTACACGCTGGTCGACGAGGAGACCCTCGACCGGCTGGTCGGCCTCGACCCGGCCGGCCTGGGCGACGCGCTCGACGCGTTGGAGGAGTCCGGTGCGCCGACGACCTACCTCGACAAGTTGTGGGACGGCCTGCACTTCCTGCTCACCGGGGTCAGTGCGTCGGAGCCGCGCGAGGGTGATCCGCTCAGCGAGGCGGTCGTCGGCGTGCACGTCTTCGACGCCGAGGTGTACGCCGGCTGTACCGAGGCCGACGAGCTGGCGGCGGTCGTCGCGGCGCTCGAGGCGGTCGACGTGGCGGGGCTGCTGGCGGCGGCCGACCTGGCGTCGTACGACGGGGCGGGGGTCTACCCGCGGACCTGGACGGCCGATCCCGACGGGCTGCGCGCCGAGCTGGCCGAGGCGTTCGGGCTGCTCCTCGAGGTGCACCGCGCGGCGCTGGCCGCGGGGCAGCACCTGGTGGTCAGCATCATGTGACCTGCGTCGCTTCTCCTGGACCTCAAGTCAAGTTGAGGTTCTAGCCTTCGTTCCGAGAAGAACGGAGACCTCATGACGTACGTCATCTCGCAGCCGTGCGTGGACCTCAAGGACCGCGCCTGCGTCGACGAGTGCCCGGTGGACTGCATCTACGACGGGGAGCGGATGCTCTACGTCCACCCCGACGAGTGCGTGGACTGCGGCGCCTGCGAGCCGGTGTGCCCGGTCGAGGCGATCTACTACGAGGACGACCTGCCGGGGGACCAGAAGGTCTACCTGGAGGTCAACACGGCCTTCTTCGACACCATCGGCTCCCCGGGCGGCGCTGCCCGCTTCGGGGCGGCCCCGGACCACCCGCTGGTCGCCGCCCTGCCGCCCCAGGAGGAGGCGTCGTGAGCGGCACGGGCTCGCTGGGAGACCGGTTCAAGGCGGGCTTCCGGCGGCACGCCGCCGGCGTCGCGATCGTCGTGGGGGAGACCCCGGACGGTCCGGTCGGCACCACCGTGTCGAGCGTCGCATCCGTCAGCGCCGAGCCGCCGATCCTCTCGCTCTCCCTCGCCCGCACCGGTACGACGGGCGCCCGCCTCGTCGGCTGCTCCGCCCTGACCGTGTTCGTGCTCGCCGCCCGCCAGGACGGGCTCGCCGCGACCTTCGCCGACCGGCAGACCGAGCGGTTCACCGCCGAGCAGGGCTGGGTGCGCGACGAGCGCGGGCTGGTGCTGCCCGGTGCCGTCGCCACCTTCCGCGGCCGCCCCGCCCACGTGATCCCGGCCGGCAGCTCCTGGCTGGTGCTGCTCGACGTCGACGAGGTCGTCCTCGGCGCCCCGGACGCGCCGCTGGTCCACCACGACCGTGCCTACTGGACACCGGCCCCCGTGCCGGAGACCCGCGCCCAGCGCCCGCTGCGCGTGGTCGAGGGTTGAGCGCGCCGGCCGGCGCCGCCCGTCGTACCCATCACCGGAAAGGAACATCCATGCGCTTCTTCGCGCCCACCGTCGAGGTCGCCGCCCACTGCGACCTGCCCTGCGGCGTCTACGACCCCGCCCAGGCCCGCATCGAGGCCGAGTCGATCAAGGCCGTCATCGCCAAGGCCAACGACAGCGACGACCCCGACTTCCGCACCCGCGCGATCCTCATCAAGGAGCAGCGCTCCGAGCTGGTCAAGCACCACCTCTGGGTGCTGTGGACCGACTACTTCAAGCCCCCGCACTTCGAGAAGTACCCCCAGCTCCACACGCTGGTCAACGAGGCCACCAAGCTGGCCGGCGCGACCGGCACCAAGGGCACCCTCGACGCGGCCAAGGCCGACGAGCTCCTCGCCAAGATCGACGAGATCGCCGAGATCTTCTGGGCGACCAAGCAGGCCTGAACCCCCCTAGTCAGGCCGGGAACGGCCGGTCCGCGAGTCCCCAACGGCGCGCGGGCCGGCCGTTCGGCACGTCAGGGCCGCTCGTCCGGGCCGGTCGAGGGGTCCGTCGCGGGACCGGTCTCCGGGGAGCCGGGCTCGGTGTCGAGGCGCTCGGGGTCGTGGGCGACCTCCTCGCTGCGCCGGCGGTCCGCCGCGAACGCACCCACCAGGCCGAGGGCGACGAACGCCACGACGAGCACTCCGGCGATGATGGCGAGGGTCAGGATCATGTCCGGAGCGGTACCCGCCGTCCTCCGGCGCATCCGGGCCCGGTGCCGGCTGCGACACGCACCCCGAGTCTTGACTCATTCAAGATAAGTGGCATGCTGGACCCATGACCGCGCCCGACTTCCAGCAGCAGCTGCGGGACGTCGCGCTCCGGGTCACCCGGCCCCGTCTCGCCGTCCTCGAGGCGGTGCACGCGGCCCCGCACGCCGACACCGAGACCCTCATCGCGGCCGCTCGCGCGCTGCTGCCCGAGGTGTCCCACCAGGCGGTCTACGACTCGCTCCACACCCTCACCCAGTCCGGCCTGGTGCGCAGCATCAAGCCCGCCGGCTCGGTGGCGCGCTACGAGACCCGCACCGGCGACAACCACCACCACGTGGTGTGCCGCTCGTGCGGCGAGATCGCCGACGTCGACTGCGCCGTCGGCCACGTGCCGTGCCTGACCGCCTCCGACTCCCACGGGTTCGTCATCGACGAAGCCGAGGTCATCTACTGGGGCCTCTGCCCCGACTGCACATCCCGCCCCCTGTAGTTCCCGAAAGGAACCCGATGCCCGAGAGCACCGAACACACCGAACCCCTCGTGACCGAGGAGCCGCAGGACGCCGCGCAGTCCGGCGGCAAGTGCCCGGTCATGCACGGCGGTCTGACGCACCCCACCACGGGCTCGCCGAACCAGCAGTGGTGGCCGAACAAGCTCAACCTCAAGATCCTCGCCAAGAACCCGGCCGTGGCCGACCCGTTCGGTGGCGACTTCGACTACAAGCGCGCCTTCCTCGCGCTCGACCTCGAGGCGGTCAAGGCCGACATCACCGCCGTGCTGACCGACTCCAAGGACTTCTGGCCGGCCGACTTCGGCCACTACGGCCCGTTCTTCGTGCGGATGGCCTGGCACGCGGCCGGCACCTACCGCGCCACCGACGGCCGGGGCGGCGCCGGGCACGGTCAGCAGCGCTTCGCGCCGACCAACTCCTGGCCCGACAACGGCAACCTCGACAAGGCCCGCCGCTTGCTGTGGCCGGTGAAGAAGAAGTACGGCAAGTCCCTGTCCTGGGGCGACCTGCTGATCCTGGCCGGCAACGTGGCCCAGGAGGACATGGGTCTGCCGATCTTCGGCTTCGGCGGCGGTCGCTCCGACGTCTGGGAGGCCGACGACGACATCTACTGGGGTCCCGAGACCGAGTGGCTCGAAGACGAGCGCTACACCGGTGAGCGCGACCTCGAGGACCCGCTCGCCGCGGTCCAGATGGGCCTCATCTACGTCAACCCCGAGGGCCCCAACGGCAACCCCGACCCGCTGGCGTCGGCCGTCGACATCAAGGACACCTTCGGCCGGATGGGCATGACGGTCGAGGAGACCGTCGCGCTGATCGCCGGTGGTCACACCTTCGGCAAGACCCACGGCAACGGCCCGGCCGAGGCCGTCGGCCCCGAGCCGGAGGCCGCTCCGATCGAGGAGCAGGGCCTGGGCTGGAAGTCCTCGCACGCCTCGGGCAAGGGCATCGACGCCATCACGTCGGGCCTCGAGGTCACCTGGACCTACCACCCGATCCGCTGGGACAACGAGTTCTTCCACATCCTCTTCGCCTACGACTGGGAGCTCTTCCACTCCCCGGCCGGCGCGCAGCAGTGGCGTCCGGTCAACAACGGCGGTGCCGACCTGGTGCCCGAGTCGTTCGGTGACGGCAAGCGCGAGCCGCGCATGCTGACCTCCGACCTCGCGCTGCGCGAGGACCCGGAGATGCGCGAGATCTCGCTGCGCTTCAAGGAGGACCAGGCGGCGTTCACCGACGCCTACGCCCGCGCGTGGTTCAAACTGACCCACCGCGACATGGGCCCGAAGTCGCGCTACCTCGGCGCCGACGTCCCGGCCGAGGACTTCGTCTGGCAGGACCCGATCCCCACCGGTACGGCGCTCACCGACGCCCAGGTCACCGGGCTCAAGAACGCGATCGCCGACGCCGGCCTGACCGTCTCCCAGCTCGTCTCGACCGCGTGGGCCTCCGCGTCGACCTACCGCGGCTCCGACAAGCGCGGTGGCGCCAACGGTGCCCGGATCGCCCTGGAGCCGCAGAAGTCGTGGGCGATCAACCGCCCGGCCGAGCTCGCTCCGGTCCTCGCCAAGCTCCAGGAGATCGCGACCGCCCAGGGTGCCTCGCTGGCCGACACGATCGTGGTCGCCGGCTCCGTGGGTGTCGAGCAGGCCGCCGCCGCGGCGGGCGTCGACGTCACCGTCACGACCACCACCGGTCGCGGTGACGCCACCCAGGAGCAGACCGACGTCGAGTCGTTCGGCTATCTCGAGCCCAAGGCCGACGGCTTCCGCAACTACCTGCCCAAGTCGAGCAAGTACCCGAGCGAGTTCGCGCTCATCGACCGCGCCAACCTGCTGGGCGTCAGCGCGCCGGAGCTCACCGTCCTCATCGGCGGTCTCCGCGTGCTCGGCACCAACTGGGACGGCTCGGACCTCGGCGTGCTCACCGACCAGCCGGGCGTGCTGACGAACGACTTCTTCGTCAACCTGCTCGAGCTCGGCACGACCTGGACCGCGACGGACGCCTCCGAGGAGGTCTTCTCGGGCACCACCGAGGACGGCCGCACCTGGACCGGCAGTCGCAACGACCTGGTGTTCGGCTCCAACTCCGAGCTCCGCGCCGTCGCCGAGGTCTACGCCAGCGACGACGCCAAGGAGAAGTTCGTCCGCGACTTCGTCGCCGCCTGGACCAAGGTCATGGACGCCGACCGCTGGGACCTGCGCTGAGCATCGCTCCGCGCTGATCACCGCGCGACCGGAGGCCGCCCCGCACCCGCGGGGCGGCCTCCGTGCCGTTTTCGGGCGACAGGGCAGGATGTGCTCATGACCGACGCGCCCGACAACAGCGGCATCGCCTACGTCCACGTGCCCGAGAAGCGCCGCTACGAGATCCGCGACGGCGAGACGCTCGCGGGCTTCACGCAGTACCGCCTGCCCGACGAGGTGCACGTCGACTTCGTGCACACCGAGGTCGACGACGCGTACGGCGGCCGCGGGCTCGCCGGCGAGGTGGTGGCGTTCGCGCTGGCCGACGTCCGCGCCCAGGGCAAGCGGATCATCGCGCACTGCCCCTACGTCGCGAAGTGGCTCACCAAGCACCCCGAGTACGACGACATCACCGACCCGGCGGCATGACCACCCCGCTCTACCTCGACAAGGCCGTCCCCGCGGCGTACGCCGCCGCGGCCGAGCTGGCCCGCCAGGCCGGCGCCGCGGCCGAGGCGGCCGGTCTCGACCGGATCCTGGTCGAGCTGGTCAACCTGCGGGTCTCCCAGCTCAACGGCTGCGCGTTCTGCCTCGACCTGCACCACCGCCGGGCGGTGCGGGCGGGGGAGTCGGAGCGCCGGCTCGCGCTGCTGCCCGCGTGGTCCGAGACGAGCCTGTTCACGGCACCGGAGCGGGCCGCGCTGGCGCTGGCCGAGTCGGTCACCACGCTGCCCGGTGCGGACGCCCGGCGCCGTACCGCGGACGAGTGCCGTGCCGTGCTGGGCGACGGCGCGTTCGCGGCGGTCGCCTGGGTGGCGCTGACGATGAACGCCTTCAACCGGATCTCGATGACCAGCCATCACCCGGTGACGTAGCGCGCCAGCCCCACGAGTGCGCCGGCGCCGATGAGCCAGGCGCTGTTGAGCCGGGTGCGCCACAGCAGGAGCAGCGTGCCGAGCGCGAGGGCGACGGTGAGGACGTCGACCAGCCCGGTCCGGCCGAGCTGGAGCGCGACGCCCGCCATCAGCGCGAGCGCGGTGGCGTTGAGTCCGTCGAGCAGGGCGGAGGTCCAGGCGCGCGAGCGCAGCCAGTCGGTGAGCCGGGTGAGCAGCCCGACGAAGACGAACGACGGCAGGAAGATCGCGACCGTCGCGACGAAGGCGCCCGGCAGGCCGGCGACGAGGTAGCCGAGGAAGGTCGCGGTCGTGAACACCGGTCCGGGCGTCACCTGGCCGATCGAGACCGCGTCGAGGAGCTGTTGGTGGCTCACCCAGCCGAGGCGGTCGACGAAGTCGCCCTCGAGGAAGGCGATGAGCACGTAGCCGCTGCCGTAGAGCACCGAGCCGATCTTGAGCATCGTCCAGAAGAGCTCGACCAGGCGCCCGTCGACCGGTCCCGCCGCGACGAGCAGCGGGAGAGAGACGAGAGCGTGGTCGCCGCGGCGGGCCAGTGCGCGCACGCCGCGGGCGAGGGCGGCGAGGGCGGCGCCGGCGAAGAGCACGGCCAGCTCCGGCGCCCCGAGCAGGTACGCCGTGAGCGCGGCCGCCGCGAGCAGCACCCGCCAGGGCGAGGCCAGGACCGTGCGCCCGAGGCCCACCAGTGCCCACGCCACGATGGCGACCACGACCGGCACGACGCCGTACAGGAGGGCGCCGACGGCGGGGGTGTGGCCGTACTCGACATAGGCCCACGCGAGCCCGGTGACCAGCAGCGCCGCGGGCAGGATGAAGCACACGCCGGCGGCGACCAGCCCGCGCCAGCGCGCCCGGTCGTGGCCGAGGTGGATCGCCAGCTCGGTGGAGTTCGGGCCCGGGATCAGGTTGGTCGCGCCCATCAGGTCCGCGAACCGCTGGTCGCTGACCCAGCCGCGGCGGCGGACCAGCTCCTCGCGCATCAGCGCGATGTGCGCGGCCGGTCCGCCGAAGGCGATGAGCCCGAGCCGCAGGAAGACGCCGGCGACCTCCCGCACCGACCCCATCACTCAGGTGATGGTGAGGCCGCCGTCGACGGCGATCGTCTGGCCGGTCACGTAGCCGGCGGCGTCGGAGGCGAGGTAGACGACGGTCGCGGCGAGCTCGCGAGCGTCGCCCTTGCGGCCGGCGGGGATGCGCGCCTGCTGCTGCTCCAGGTAGCCCGGCGGGTACTCGTCAGTCATCTCGGAGGCGAAGAAGCCCGGCGCGATCGCGTTGACCCGGATGCCCTTGCGCCCGGTCCACTGCTGGGCCAGGTCGCGGGTCAGGCCGATGATCCCGGCCTTGGACGCGGCGTACGCGGCCTGGGGGAGACCCGCGGTGGTGATCCCGAGGACCGAGGAGATGTTGATGATGCTCGACCCGGGCTGCATCACGCGCCCGCAGGACTGGGCCATCCAGTAGCTGCCGTTGAGGTTGACGTCGATGACCTGGCGGAACTGCTCGGGCGTCTCGCGCGTGGCCGGTACGGCGGTGCCGATGCCGGCGTTGTTGACGAGGATGTCGACCTTGCCGAGCTCGGCGACCGCGGCGTCGACCAGTGCCTGGCACGACGCGGGGTCGGCGACGTCGGTGGCGACGCTGATCGCCCGGCGTCCGGCGGCCTCGACCAGGCGCGCGGTGTCGGCGAGCCGGTCGACGCGGCGTGCGCCGAGGGCGACGTCGGCGCCGGCCTCGGCCAGGGCCCGGGCGAAGTCGACGCCGAGCCCGGAGCTCGCGCCGGTGACGACGGCGACCTTGCCGTCGAGTCGGAACAGGTCGGTGACGGTCATGTCCGCACGGTAGCGGCCCGCGGCGGCGGCCGGCGGAACCGGGGGGAGCCGCGATGTGGACCCCCGGTGCACACTGCGCTCGAGAGTCTCTAAGGTATGCCTTACCTAATTTCGAGAGGTTCCCGCATGATCCCCCTGACCCCCCGCCTCCCGTTCCGCGCTGCCGTGGCCGGGCTGTCGCTCGCCGCGCTCGTCCTCGCGGGCTGCTCGACCGAGGCCGCGACGGACGAGCCGACGGCCGAGAAGCGCCAGCAGCTCTTCGACGACCAGTGCGCGGGCACCGTGATCCCGGACCTGCCCGACCTGGAGCCGCTCCCGGCCGAGGACGGCACCAGCAAGGTGACCACCGAGTTCGGTGACGTCGACCTGCCGACGCACCCGAAGGCCGCGCTCGGCATGTACACGACCGACGTCGACATGCTCATCTGGCTGCGCTACCCGCTCGCGAAGAGCCAGCCGATCCGCGGTGACGGCTACAAGACCTTCCCGTGCTTCTTCCCCTACGACCCGCTCGACGGGGTCAGCACGTTCGGCAACTACCCGGACTACGACTTCGAGTCGATCCTCCTGGCCGAGCCGGACTTCATCCTCAACGGCCTCGGCTACGACAAGAAGGTCGTCAAGCGGCTGCCCTCGATCGCGCCGACGTTCAGCGTCGACGCCTTCGACGGTGAGAGCTGGATGACCCACTTCGAGGACACCGCCCGGCTCCTGGGCCGGACCGAGTACTACGACGCCTGGAAGAAGATCTACGACGAGCGCGTCGCCGAGGTGAAGAAGGAGCTCGGCGACCTCTCCGGCGTCGTCGTGTCGCCGGTCGGCTACTGGGAGGGCAAGATCCAGACCGGCTGCTACTCCGGCGTCGAGTGCCAGGTCTTCGACGACCTCGGCCTCACGATCAACGACTCGTCGCTGGCCAACGACCGCGAGGGCGAGGCGCTCAGCGGCGAGCAGCTCGGCAAGCTCCAGGACGTCGACTACGGCTTCATGATCAAGGCCCTCGGCACCGCGGGGCAGGACGAGTACGACAAGACGATCACCGAGCTCGACAAGAACGCGCTGTGGGCGGGGCTCCCGTTCGTCCAGGACGACCACATCGTCACCTACGAGATGGAGATGACCTACGGCTCGCCCAGCGGTCAGCTCGCCTTCCTCGAGGTCGTCCGCGAGCAGCTCGCCGCGAAGGGAGTCGGCAAGTGAGCGCCGCCGAGCTGGAGATGACCGTGCACCACGCCGAGGTCGTGGCCGCGACCGACCTGAGCGCGGGCATGCGCCGGGTGGTGTTCGGCGGCAGCGGGCTCGACGGCTACCGGAGCACCGGGGTCGGCGACGAGTACATCCGGCTGCTCTTCCCGGTCGACCCGGCCGGGCGGCCCGACCTGCCGGGCGTGGTCGACGGCAACCTCGACTACGGCTCCATCGACACCGACCAGCTGCGCACCTACACGGTGCGCGACTGGGACGACGACGCGCGCCGGCTCACCGTGGACTTCGTCGTCCACGAGGGCGGCGTCGCGGCGACCTGGGCGCGGCAGGCCGCGCCGGGACAGGTGATCGGGCTCAACAGCCCCACCGCGCTCTACTCGCCGCCGGCCGGCCTCGAGTGGCAGGTCCTGGTCGCCGACTACGCCGGCCTGCCGGCCGCGGTGCGGCTGGTGGAGACCACGCCCGGCGTCCGGACCCGGCTCGTGCTGGAGGTGCCGGACGCGTCGTACGAGCTGGCGGTGCCGGAGCGTCCCGACCTCGAGGTGGTCTGGATCCACGGCGGCAACGGCCATGCGCCGAGCCGGCTCGAAGAAGTCGTCCGCTCGCTGCCGCGCCCCGAGGGGGTCGGCTACGTGTGGGTGGCGGGGGAGTCCAAGGTCCTGCGCGGGGTGCGCAAGTACCTGCGCCAGGAGCTGCGGCTGCCCGCGGCGGCGTACAAGACGGTGGGCTACTGGATCGAGGACGCCGAGCGGTGGCGCGAGCGCTACGACGCGCTCGGCGACGACATCCGCGCCGCGCTCGACGCGATCTGGGAGCAGGAGGGCAGCGACGAGGAGCTCGAGGACCGCTACGAGGCACGGCTCGCCGAGCTCGGGTTGTGAGCAGCGACCTCCGGGGCATCCGGTGGGCCCTGCTGGTGCTGGCGGTCCTCGTGGTCGCGAGCCTGCTCTTCGGCTCGCGGCCGCTGGCGCCCACCGACGTGGTCACCGCGCTGTTCCGTGACAACGGCGACGCGCACACGATCGTGGTCGAGCAGCGCATCCCGCGCACGGTCCTCGGGCTCCTGGTCGGGCTGGCGCTCGGCCTGTCCGGCGCACTGATGCAGGGGATGACGCGCAACCCGCTGGCCGATCCGGGCCTGCTCGGGGTCAGCGCGGGCGCCGCGTTCGCCGTGGTGCTCGGCACGATCCTGGCGCCGGGTGCGAGCGGAGCCGCGATGGTGTGGTTCTCGTTCGTGGGCGCGGGCCTGACCACGGCGGCGGTCTACGTCATCGGCAGCCTCGGCGGCCGCGGCCGCTCGCCGGCCACGCTCGTGCTGACCGGCATGGCGATCGGCGCGGTCCTCGCCGGGTTGACCCAGCTGCTGGTGCTCTTCAACGAGCGCGCGTTCATCGCCGCCCGGGCGTTCTACGCCGGCTCGCTCCAGGGCACGGACTGGGCGCTGATCGGGCAGGTCGCCCCCTTCCTCGTCGTCGGTACGGCGGTCGCGGCCTTCGCCGCCCGCGGTCTCAACGCCGTCGCACTGGGGGACGACGTCGCGGCCGCGCTCGGCGTACGGCCGTGGGCGGTGCGCGTCCTCGCCGTCGTCGGCGTCACCGTGCTCTGCGGTGCCGCCACCGCGGCGGTCGGTGCCGTGTGGTTCGTGGGCCTCATGGTCCCGCACGTCGCGCGCTGGATCACCGGCCCCGACCAGCGCCGCATCCTGGCCTGGTCCGCGGCGCTCGGCGCGCTGCTCATGGTCGGAGCCGACGTGGTCGGCCGGGTGGTCGTGATCCCCGACGAGGTCCCCGCGGGCGTGGTCACCGCGATGCTCGGCGCCCCGGTGCTCATCGCACTGGTCCGGCGCCGGACGGCGAGCCCGGTGTGAACGTCCAGGTGCGCCTCGGAGGCGCGTTCTCGTGGCGGGTCCCGGCACGGACCCTCGTCGTCACCGTCCTGCTCTGCCTCGTCGCGGTCGCCGCCGCGATCGCCGGCCTGGCCATCGGCAAGGTCCAGATCTCCGCGGTCGACGTCGTGCGCACGCTCGTGGGCCACACGAGCCCGGCGCTGGAGACCGTCGTCACCGAGTGGCGCCTGCCGCGGGTGCTCCTCTGCCTGGTCTTCGGCGCCGCGCTGGGCGTCGCCGGCGCGGTCTTCCAGTCGCTGACCCGCAACCCGCTGGGCAGCCCGGACATCATCGGCTTCGACGCGGGTGCCTATGCCGGAGCGGTGATCACCATCGTCGCGGTCCACTCGACACGGCTGGTCCTGCCCGGTGCGCTGGTCGGCGGCATCGCCACCGCGCTCCTGGTCTACCTGCTGGCCTACCGCCAGGGCGTCCACGGCTTCCGGCTCATCATCGTCGGCATCGGCGTCACCGCGATGCTCGGCTCCCTGACCACCTGGCTGCTGCTCGAGGCGCCGCTCGCGATCGCCCAGATGGCCGCGGTCTGGGGTGCCGGCAGCGTCAACGGGCTGACCTGGTCCGACCTGCGCACCGGGGCGATCGGCATCGCCCTCGGCCTGGTCGTCGTGTGCTGGTTCGGCCGGCACCTCGCCGCGCTCGACCTGGGGGACGACGCGGCCGCGGCGCTCGGCGTACCGGTGGAGCGGGCGCGGCTCGGCCTCCTGGTCGGTGCGACCGCGCTCACCGCGAGCGTCACCGCCGTCGCCGGGCCGATCACGTTCGTCGCCCTCGCGGCGCCCCAGCTGGCCCGGCGCCTGACCCGCTCGGCGGGTGTCCGTAGGGTGCCGTCCGCGGCCATGGGCGCCTGTCTCGTCGTCGTTGCCGACTTCGTCGCGCAGCACGCCTTCCCCGCACTGGTCCCGGTCGGTCTCGTGACGATCGTGGCCGGTGGCGCCTACCTCGTCTGGGTGCTTCTCGCCCAGGCACGCAAGGAGATCCGATGACCCTCGAAGCACAGGACCTGACGTTCGGCTATGCCGGACGCCCGATCGGCGAGCACGTCGACCTCACCATCGAGGACGGCTCGTTCACCGTGATCGTCGGGCCCAACGCGTGCGGCAAGTCGACCCTGCTGCGTGCCCTGTCCCGGCTGCTCAAGCCGACCGGCGGCCAGGTCCTGCTCGACGGCAAGGCGATCAGCAGCCTCGGCTCCAAGGAGGTCGCGCGCCGGCTCGGGCTGCTGCCCCAGACCGCGCTCGCGCCCGAGGGGATCACCGTCGCCGACCTGGTCGGCCGCGGCCGGCACCCCTACCAGTCGGCGCTGCGGCAGTGGTCGCGCGAGGACGAGGCGGCGTGCCGCGAGGCCCTCGACGCCACCGGTACGACGGACCTCGCCGACCGCCTCGTCGAGGAGCTCTCCGGGGGCCAGCGGCAGCGGGTCTGGATCGCGATGGTGCTGGCCCAGCAGACCGGCCTGCTCCTGCTCGACGAGCCCACCACCTTCCTCGACATCGCCCACCAGATCGAGCTGATGGAGCTGCTCACCCGGCTCAACCGCGAGGGCCGCACGGTCGTCGCGGTC
This sequence comes from Pimelobacter simplex, assembly GCF_024662235.1. Taxonomy (GTDB): domain Bacteria; phylum Actinomycetota; class Actinomycetes; order Propionibacteriales; family Nocardioidaceae; genus Nocardioides. The sequence goes on along the minus strand of NZ_CP096276.1, from coordinate 3,012,297 downwards.
CTCCACGACCTCAACCAGGCCGCGCGCTACGGCACCCGCATCGTCGCTATGCGCGACGGCGCCATCGTGGCCGAGGGCCGCCCGGCCGAGGTGGTCACGTCCGCGACCATCGAGCAGGTCTTCGACCTGCCCTGCAAGGTGATCGACGACCCGGTCTCCGGCGCCCCCCTGGTGCTGCCGCTCGGCGGTCTCCATGGCTGAGCCGGCCACCCGCGCGCCCAGCCCCGGCGGGCTGCTGCGCGACGCGATCACGGCGCAGCCGTGGCGGGTCACCCTCGCGACGGTCTGCGCGATCGGTCACCAGGCCGGTGAGGCGATGGTGCCGGTCGTCGTCGGCCTCGCGCTCGACCGCGGCGTCAGCGCCCGCGACGACCAGGCCCTGCTGCGCTGGGTGCTCGTGCTGGCCGTGACCTTCGCCGTGCTCTCGTTCTCCTACCGCTGCTTCGACCGCACGGCGACCCGGGTCGCCGCCGACGCCGAGGTCGCCCTGCGCCGCCGGGTCGCGGCCCACCTGCTCGACGTCCGCGGCGTCGGCCCGCACGACAACGGCTCCGGCGGCCTGGCCGAGGTCGCCTCCTCCGACGTCCGCACGGTCGCGGAGAGCTCGGGCGTGCTCCAGATGTTCGCCGCCGGCCTGGCCGGCATGCTCGTCGCCGTCGTCGCCCTGCTGCGGATCCACCCCGTCGTCGGCCTGGTCGTCGTGGTCGGCGTGGTCGTCGTGACCCTGCTCCTGCACCGCGCCTCGGTCCTCCTGGAGCGCCGCGTCATCGCCGACCGCCAGGCCAGCGCCGAGGCGGCCGACGCCGCTGCCGACCTGCTCACCGGGCTGCGCGTGCTCAAGGGCCTCTCCGCCGAGGACGCGGCCAGCCGCCGCTTCCGCCTGGTCAGCGGGCACGCCCTGGGCGCCGCGCTCCGCAGCGCTCGTGCGGGCGCCGGCTTCGAGGCCCTGGCCGCGCTCGCGCCTGCCCTGCTGGTCGCCGCGACCGTCGCGGTCGCCGGCGGGCTCGCGCTCGACGGCCGGCTCAGCCTCGGCGCCCTCGTCGCCGCGCTCGGTCTCGCCCAGTTCCTGTCCGGACCGCTCCAGATGGTCGCCTACACCTTCGCCGAGCTCGCCACGGTCCGCGCGGCTGCGGCGCGGGTCTCCGGGGTGCTGGTGACCCCGCCGCCGCCGTACGGCGACGCGCCGCTGGCCGACCCGCCCGGCCCCCTCGACGTCGACGGCCGGGTCGTCGACCTGCCCGGCAGCGCGCTGCGGTTCCGGCCCGGCGCCGCCACCGGCGTGGTCGGCAGCCCCGAGCAGCTCGAGCGCCTCGCCGCCGCGCTCACCGGCGAGCCGCGTCCGCACGGCGACCTGGTCCGCCTGGACGACGTCGTCCTCAGCACCGCCGAGCCGGCCGCGCTGCGTCGTACCGTCGTCGTGGCGCCGCACGACGCCCGCCTCTTCACCGGCACCCTCGCCGACAACGTCGACGGTGCCGACCGCGACCCCGGCGCCGTCGCCACGGCCATCGACGCCGCCGCCGTCACCGACGTCCTCGACGTCATCCCCGGCGGGCTCGACGCCCAGGTCGGCGAGGGCGGACACCTGCTCTCCGGCGGCCAGCGGCAGCGGGTCGGCCTGGCCCGGGCGCTGGCCGTGGACGCCCCGGTCCTGGTGCTCCACGAGCCGACCAGCGCCGTCGACTCCGTGACCGAGGCGCTCATCGCCGAGCGCCTGGTCGCCGTCCGCGCCGAGCGGACCACGGTCGTGCTCACCACCAGCCCCGTGCTCCTCGACGCCTGCGACGAGGTGGTGTGGCTCGACGGCGAGGTCGTCGTCGGCACCCACCACACGCTGCTCGACCACACCGAGTACGCCGCGGCGGTGCTCCGATGAGCGCCCTGATCGGGATCGGCTCCGGTCGCGCGATCCTGCGCGAGCTGCGCCGGATCCTGCGTCCCCGCGCGGCTCTCGCGGCCGCCGCCGTCGTGATGATGGTCGTCGCGGCGGTCGCCGGCATCGCCGTCCCGGTCGTCATCGGCCGCGTCGTCGACCGGGTCCTCGCGCCCGGCGCCGACGGCGGCACGCTGACCGGTCCGGTCCTCGCGCTCGTCGCGCTCGCGGCCCTGGCCGGCGTGGCCGGCCTCGTCGCCGAGCTGCTCATCGCCCAGGTCGGCGAGCCGGCCGTCGCCGAGCTGCGCGAGGACGTGCTCGACCACGCCCTCCACCTCGACTACGGCGTCGTCGAGGACTCCGGCACCGGCGACCTCCTCGCCCGGGTCAGCCAGGACGTCCGGGCGCTCGCCGAGGTCGTCCGTGCCGTGCTGAGCCGCTTCGGCGGTGCCGCCGTCACGCTCGTGCTCAGCGTGGTGGGCCTGGCGTTCGTCGACTACCGCTTCGCGCTGGCCGCGCTGGTCGCCGTACCGATCCAGCTCTGGGCGACCCGTGCCTACCTCCGCCTGGCCGGGCCGACGTACCGCCGGCTGGCCACGGCCGAGGGTGCCGAGGTGCAGCAGATCCTCGAGTCCGTCCAGGCCAGCGGCACCGTCCGCGCCTTCGGCCTGGGGGAGCGCCACCGCGGGATCATCCGCGAGCGCGCCCTCGCCACCCGGTCGCTGCGTCTCGACGCCGTGGTCATGCGGACCACGTTCTTCCAGCGCCTCAACCTCGCCGAGTACGTCGGCACCAGCGCGATCCTCGTGGTCGGCGGCTGGCTGGTCACCCGCGACGCGGTCACCGCGGGTGACGCGACCGCGGCCGCGCTGATGTTCATCCGGCTCTTCAACCCGATCAACATCGTGCTCGCCCTGCTCGAGGAGGTGCAGTCCGCCGCGGCTGGCCTCGGCCGTCTCGTCGGCGTGCTGGAGGCGCCGCGCCGCGTGGTGCCCGCGGGCAGCGACGTCCCGGTCCAGGACCGCTCGGTGCGGTTCGCGGGCGTCGGCTTCGGCTACCACCCCGACCACCCGGTCCTGCACGAGGTCGCCTTCGAGGTCGCTCCGGGGGAGCGGCTCGCCGTCGTCGGCGCCAGCGGCGCCGGCAAGTCCACGCTCGGTGCGCTCGTCACCGGTCTGCGCCTGCCCACCACGGGCGCGGTCTGGCTCGGCGGCGCCACCACCGCCGAGCTGCCGCCCGAGGTGCTGCGCCACTCCGCGGCGCTCATCACCCAGGACGTGCACCTGTTCCGCGGCTCCCTGAGCGACGACCTGCGCCTGGCCGCGCCCCAGGCGAGCGACGACGAGCTCAGCGCCGCGCTCGACCTGGTCGGTGCGCTCGGCTGGGCGACCGCGCTGCCGGAGGGGCTCGACACCACGATCGGCGCCGGCGGGCACGCGCTCACCGCGCTGCAGGCCCAGGAGGTCGCGCTGGCCCGGCTGGTGCTCGCCGACCCGCCGGTCGTCGTACTGGACGAGGCGACGGCGGAGGCCGGCAGCGCCGGTGCCCGCCAGCTCGAGGGGGCCATCGAGCGCGCCACCGCCGGCCGGACGACGATCATCGTCGCCCACCGGCTCAGCCAGGCCGCGCGCTGCGACCGGGTCGCCGTCATGGAGCACGGCCGGCTCGTCGAGCTCGACACCCCGGACGCGCTGCGCGCCGCCGGGGGACCGTTCGCCCGGCTGTGGGCCGCGTGGGCCCGCGGTACGGACGAGGGACCGGAGGCAGGGGAGGAGTAGGATGACCGCGTGCGGATGATCCTGCTTCTTACCTAGCCGCGTCGACGACCAGACCGGTCGACGCGGCGGCCCCTCCCTGTCGAGGGGCTTTTGCATGTCCAGGGCAGAGACGAGAGAGCTGAGATGAGCGAGAACGACGGCCACAACGAGGTCCACTACGACGTGCACGCGGTCGAGGAGAAGTGGCTGCCGGTCTGGGAGTCGCTCGATCCCTTCCGCGCCGACGACGCGGCGGTGACCTCGGGCGAGCGCGAGAAGCGCTACGCGCTGACGATGTTCCCCTACCCGAGCGGCGACCTGCACATGGGTCACGCCGAGGTCTTCGCGATCCACGACGTGATCTCGCGCTACTGGCGGCTGCGTGGCTACGAGGTGCTCAACCCGATGGGCTGGGACTCCTTCGGCCTGCCCGCCGAGAACGCCGCGATCAAGAACGACGAGCACCCCGCGACCTACACCTACGCCAATATCGAGACGCAGTTCGCCTCGATGAAGCGCTACGGCGTCAGCTTCGACTGGTCGCGACGGCTGCACACCTCGGACCCCGAGTACTACAAGTGGACCCAGTGGCTGTTCCTGAAGTTCCGCGAGAAGGGCCTGGCCTACCGCAAGAACTCGCCGGTCAACTGGTGCCCCAACGACCAGACCGTGCTGGCCAACGAGCAGGTGCTGGCCGACGGCACCTGTGAGCGCTGCGGCGCCGTCGTCACCAAGCGCGAGCTGACCCAGTGGTACTTCAAGACCACCGAGTACGCCCAGGAGCTGTACGACTGCCTCGACGACCTGCAGGGGTCGTGGATCGGCAAGGTCGTCAACGCCCAGCGCAACTGGATCGGCCGCTCCGAGGGTGCCCACGTCACCTTCGAGGTCGAGGGTCACGAGCCGGTCACCGTGTTCACCACGCGTCCCGACACCCTGTTCGGTACGACGTTCATGGTCGTCGCGGTCGACGCCAAGCTGGCCGAGGAGCTGGTCACCGACGAGCACCGCGCCGACTTCGAGGCCTACCGCGACGAGATCCGCAAGGCCAGCGACATCGACCGCCTGGCCACCGACCGGCCCAAGACCGGCGTCTTCCTGGGCGTCCACGCGACCAACCCCCTGACCGGCGAGAAGCTGCCGGTCTGGGCGACCGACTACGTGCTGGCCGACTACGGCACCGGCGCGGTCATGGGCGTGCCCGGCGGCGACCAGCGCGACTGGGAGTTCGCGACGAAGTTCGGCCTGCCGATCCTGCGCACCACCGAGCCGCCCGCCGACTGGGAGGGTGAGGCGTTCAACGGCGAGGGGCCGGCGATCAACTCGCCCGCGCCCGGCGTGACGTCGGCGCTCGACCTCAACGGCCTGTCGGTCGCCGAGGCCAAGAGCGCCACCATCGCGCACCTGACCGAGATCGGGTCCGGCGACGGCACCGTCAACTTCCGGCTGCGCGACTGGCTGCTGTCGCGGCAGCGCTACTGGGGCGCGCCCATCCCGATCATCCACTGCCCGGTCGACGGCGAGGTGCCGGTTCCCGAGGACCAGCTGCCCGTCGAGCTGCCCGAGCTGCGCGGCGCCGACCTGAAGCCCAAGGGCACCTCGCCGCTGGGCGCGGCCACCGAGTGGGTCAACGTCAGCTGCCCGCAGTGCGGCGGCCCGGCGACCCGCGACACCGACACGATGGACACCTTCGTCGACTCGTCGTGGTACTTCTTCCGCTACCTGTCGGCCCACGACAGCACCCAGGCCTTCGACCCCGCACTGGCCAAGGCGTGGGGGCCGATCGACCTCTACATCGGCGGCGACGAGCACGCCGTCCTGCACCTGCTGTACGCGCGCTTCTTCACCAAGGTGCTGCGCGACATGGGGCTGATCGACTGGGACGAGCCGTTCTCGGCGTACCTGTCGCAGGGCAAGGTCATCAACAACGGCCGCAAGATGAGCAAGTCGCTGGGCAACGGCGTCAGTCTGGGGGGACAACTCGAGGAGTTCGGGGTCGACGCCGTCCGGCTGACCCTGGTCTTCGCGAGCCCGCCCGAGGACAACGTCGACTGGGCCGACGTCTCGCCGGCCGGGTCGGCGAAGTTCCTGCAGCGCGCCTGGCGCCTGTCCGGTGACGTGACCTCGGCCCCCGGCGTCGCGCCGGCCGACGGCGACGTCGCGCTGCGCAAGGTCACCCACAAGACCGTGCACGAGGCGGCCCAGCTGCTGGAGTCCTACCGCTTCAACGTCGTCATCGCCCGCACCATGGAGCTGGTCAACGCCACCCGCAAGGCGATCGACAGCGGCTGCGGCCCTGCGGACCCCGCCGTGCGCGAGGCGGCCGAGACCGTCGCGATCCTGCTGTCGATGGTCGCGCCCTACACGGCCGAGGAGATGTGGGAGCGCCTGGGCCACCAGCCGACCGTGGCGAACGCGCCCTGGCCGGACGTCGATCCCGCGCTGCTGGTCGACGACGCGGTCACGGCCGTCGTCCAGATCCAGGGCAAGGTGCGCGCCCGCCTGGAGGTCTCCCCGGACATCTCCGAGGCCGACCTGGAGGCCGCCGCCCTCGCCGACCCCGGCGTGGCCAAGGCGATCGACGGGCGTCCGGTGCGCAAGGTCATCGTCCGCGCGCCCAAGCTCGTCAACATCGTCGTCTGACCCCCGCCGAAGTAGCACGGTTCCTCCCTCGAAGTAGCAGGGTTCCTCCGTCGAAGTCGTAGGGTTGCTGCGTCGAAGTCGTAGGGCGACGCCTGCAAGAGTTGGTGGACTCTTGCAGGATCCACCCTCCAATGATTGACTGGTCAGTCAATCGACCGGAGGAGCAGTCCATGGCCAGAGCCAGCGTGGAGGCCGAGCGCAAGGAGCAGATCCTCGTCGCGGCCTGCGAGGTCGTCTCGGAGATCGGCTTCAAGTCGCTGCGCATCGCCGACGTGGCGAAGCGGGCCGGGACGAGCACGGGCACGGTGCACTACTACTTCGACACCAAGCGCGACCTCATGCACGCGGCCTTCGACTGGAACTTCACCCAGTCGCTGGGCCGGCGCCGCGAGATCCTCGAGAGCGATGCGGCGCCGCGACAGCGGCTGCGCGACTTCGTGGAGTCGTACCTCCCCGAGGGCGACGCCACGATCGCCGCCTGGCACGTGTGGGCCGAGCTGTGGGTCGAGGCGCTCCACGATCCTGACCTCCAAGAGCTCAACGAGCGCGTGTACGGCGAGTGGCGCCGCGCCGTCGCCGCGATCATCCGCGACGGCCAGGACGCGGGGGAGTTCCGCGACGGAGACGCGGTCGTCTTCGCCAACGGCCTGATCGGCATGATCGACGGACTGAGCCTGCAGGTCCTCCTCGGCTCGCGCAGCATGACCGCGGACCGGATGCGTGCGGTCTGCGAGCAGGTGCTGGAGTGGTTCTTCCTGGCTCCCTGACCTGCTCGGTACGACGACCCGCGAGGGGCCGGTGGCGATGCGCCACCGGCCCCTTGCGGCATTCCCGGCGCCGTAACCCTGCGACTTCGGTGCCGCAACCCTGCGACTTCGGCGGCATTTCTGACTCGCCAGTCGAAATAGACGGGGGTGACCCTTGACACGGCCCCGTGACGCCGATCACTCTGGTGATAGATAACTGACGCACCAATCAACTTTGAAAGCCGGGGTCAAGATGAAGCGAGTTCTGACGGCGGGTGTCGCGCTCACGGCGGTGGTCGGGCTGGCAGGTTGCGGCGCTGCGGGGGGCAGCGACGACCAGCTCACGATCGTGATGTGGGGCGGCCAGGACCAGAAGACGCACATCAAGGAGGCCGTCGTCCCGTGGGCCGACGAGGCGGGCGTCACGATCAAGCAGGACTCGCCCAGCGACTACGCCAAGTTCCGCGCTCAGGTGGAGTCCGGCAAGGTCAGCTGGGACGTCGTCGAGGTCGAGCCGAACTTCGCCCACACGGCGTGCGACAAGGGCTGGGCCGAGAAGCTCGACACCAGCATCATCGACACCGCCGGCCTCAACCCCGAAGAGGTCACCGACTGCGCGATCCCGGTCCTCGAGTACGCCTTCACCATCGGCTACAACACCGACAAGTTCCCCCAGGCCCACCCGACCACCTGGGCGGAGTTCTTCGACACCAAGAAGTTCCCGGGCAAGCGCGGCTTCTGGAAGTACGCCACGGGCGCGATCTTCGAGGCCGCGCTGCTGGCCGACGGGGTCAAGCCGGACGAGCTCTACCCCCTCGACATCGACCGGGCCTTCAAGAAGCTCGACACGATCAAGGACGACATCGTCTTCTACGAGACCGGCGAGCAGCAGCAGCAGCTCGTCGCCTCGGGCGAGGCGCCGCTGGTCCAGGCCTGGAACGGCCGGATCTACTCCGCCGCCAAGGAGGGCCAGCCGGTCGCCAACGAGTGGAACGAGCACCTCCTGTCCTACGACCAGCTCGTCATCCCCAAGGGCGCCAAGAACGCCGAGAACGCCCAGAAGTGGATGCAGTGGTACGTCGACCACCCGGAGGCCCAGGCCGGCTACTCCAACGCGACGGCCTACGGCCCGATCACGAAGGATGCCCTGGAGTACGTCAAGCCTGACGTCCTCAAGGAGCTCCCGACCTCACCCGACAACGCCCCCAAGCGCGCCGCGATCATCGACTACGCCTACTGGGCCGAGCACTACGACGAGGTCTCCGAGCGGCTGAACGAATGGGCCGCCAAGTGAGCTCGACCGTCTCGGCACGGGCGCCGCAGCAGAGCGGTACGACGCCCGGTGCCGGCGCCCCCGCGGCGGCGGCCCGGCGGCGACCGCGCCTGCTCGATGGGTGGGGACTGCTGGTGCTCCCGCTGGTCGTCTTCCTGCTGGTCGTGTTCGTCGTGCCGCTGGTGACGATCCTGGCGCGCAGCTTCACCGACCCGACGACGGGCCTGGACAACTACCGCGACTTCTTCAGCTCGCCGGTCTACCTCGACGTCCTCGGCAACACCTTCCGGATCTCCGGCCTGGTCACGCTCGTGACCCTGCTGCTCGGCTTCCCCTACGCCTACCTCATGACGCTCGCGCCGCCGTTCTGGCGCGGGGTGATGCTGGTGGCGGTGCTCATCCCGTTCTGGACGAGCCTCCTGGTCCGCACGTTCGCCTGGGTGCTGATGCTCGGCGACACGGGTGTCATCAACCAGGGCCTGATGTCGCTCGGCCTCATCGACGAGCCGCTCCAGCTGATCCGCAACCAGACCGGCGTCCTCGTCGGCATGGTCCAGGTGATGCTGCCGTACGCCGTGCTGCCGATGTACGCCACGATGCGACAGATCGACCGACGTCTCGTGCAGGCCGCCGAGGGGCTGGGCGCCCGTCCGGTCTCGGCGTTCTGGAGGGTCTACGCACCACTCACCGTGCCGGGCGTCGCCGCGTCGTGCCTGCTGGTCTTCATCTCCTCGATCGGCTTCTACGTCACACCCGCGCTGCTGGGCGGGCCCAAGGACATGATGATCGGTGAGCTCATCGTCCAGCAGCTCTCGGCCGTGCTGCGCTGGGGATTCGCCTCTGCGCTGGCCGTCATCCTCCTTCTCGTGACCGGCGTCCTGCTCGTGCTGGTCTCGCGCATCGTCAACATCGGCAAGTTCATGGGAGGCGAGCGGTGAACACCAAGCTCCTCTGCCGCGGCAGTCTCGTGGCGCTGGTCGTGCTGACTGCGCTCTACCTCGTCGCTCCAGTCTTCTTCGTCATCCCGACCTCGTTCAACGACAGCTCGTTCCTGGAGTTCCCGCCCAAGGCCTTCTCGACGCGCTGGTACCAGGCGTACTTCGAGGACCCGGCCTGGATCAACGCCACGCTCAACTCGCTGCAGATCGGCGTGTGGGTCACGATCCTCTCCATCGTCCTCGGTACGGCGGCCGCGCTGGCCATGGTCCGCGGTCGCTATCCGGTCAAGGCGCTGGTGAGCGGCCTCGTGCTCGCCCCGGTGCTCGTGCCCTACGTGATCATCGGCCTCGCCGTCTACGCGGTGTTCCTCAAGGTGGGCCTGACCCAGTCGATCCTCGGATTCGTCCTCGTGCACACGGCGCTGGCCGTCCCGTTCGTCGTGATCAACGTCAGTGCGGCTCTCGTCAGCTTCGACGAGCGGCTCGAGATGGCGGCGATGAGCCTGGGCGCCAACCGCTTCACGACGTTTCTGCGGATCACGCTGCCGTGCATCGCGCCGAGCGTCGCTGCGGGCGCGCTGTTCGCCTTCATCACCTCCTTCGACGAGGTCGTGACGAGCGTCTTCCTCGCCGGTCCCGATGTCAGCACCCTCCCGGTGCAGATGTGGAGCGGCGTCCGGGTGCAGATCGATCCGACGGTCGCCGCCGTCAGCACGATGCTGCTGCTCGTCACCCTCGCCCTGTTCGCCTCCGCCGGCCTGGTGCGCCTGTTCCGTGCCCGCCGGCTCGCCAAGGTCGCCTGACCGCCACCAGGAGCACTCTCATGTCCCAGAACCCCAGCACCACCAGCACCCTCGCCGGCACCGGCGTCTCCATCGACATCCGCAATGTCGTCAAGCGCTACAAGTCGATGACCGCGGTCGACGACATCTCCCTCTCGATCGAGCCGGGGGAGTTCCTCACCCTGCTCGGATCGAGCGGCTCGGGCAAGTCGACCCTGCTCAACATCATCGCGGGCTTCATCAGCGCCGACAGCGGCGCGATCGAGGTCGGCGGCAAGGACCTCACCAAGGTGCCGCCGTACCGCCGCGACCTCGGCATGGTCTTCCAGCACTACGCGCTGTTCCCGCACATGAGCGTCTGGGACAACGTCGCCTTTCCGCTGAAGCGGCGCCGGATCTCCAAGGCGCAGGTCGCCGAGCGGGTCCAGCGTGCCCTCGACGTCGTCGAGCTCGGCCACCTGGGCAAGCGCCGCCCCGCGCAGCTCTCCGGCGGCCAGCAGCAGCGCGTCGCGCTGGCCCGGGCGATCGTCTTCCAGCCCCAGGCGCTGCTCATGGACGAGCCGCTGGGTGCCCTCGACAAGCGGCTGCGCGAGCAGCTCCAGCTCGAGATCAAGCGGCTGCACCGCGAGCTCGGCACGACCTTCGTGTTCGTCACCCACGACCAGGAGGAGGCGCTGGCGATGTCGGACCGGATCGCGGTCCTGCGCGACGGCGCCCTCGTCCAGGTCGGTACGCCGGTCGAGCTCTACGAGCGCCCGGCGAGCCGCTACACCGCGGAGTTCCTGGGGGAGTCGAACATCTTCACCGGCCGCGGCCACGGCGTCGACGACGGCTCGGCGCTCGTCGTCCGGCCCGAGCACGTGCGGCTCAGCGCCGCCGGTTCCGAGCTGCCCTCCGGTCACAACGGCATCGACGGCGTGGTGCGCGAGGTCGTGTACCTCGGCTCCGGCCTGCGCGTCGAGATCGCCCTGCCCGACGGCCGCCACCTCATCACGCGCTCCGAGGTACGCGGAGCGCTCACCCCCAGCCCGGGCCTGCCGGTCGCTGCCCACTGGCACCCCGAGCACGCCCTCGTCGTCCGTGACGACACCGCCGCCTGACCCCCACCGATCCCAGAACTGAGGAAGACCCAGATGAGCCACATCATCCGCGACGGCATCGCACTGACCGACGAGCAGCAGGAGTTCGTCACGCTGGCCCGCGACTTCGCCGCACGCGAGATCCGCCCCCGTGCCCGGGAGGTCGACGAGGCGGACACCGAGTCGCCGCTCGACCTGTGGCAGAAGGCCGCGCAGATCGGCCTGGCGTCGTACATGCTCCCGGCGGAGTACGGCGGCGGCGGGGTCACCGACCTCGTCACGCAGTGCCTGGTCCAGCAGGAGCTCTGCTACGGAGACGTGGGGATCGGCAACTTCCTCACCTCCAGCGCGTTCTTCGCCGGCCCGGTCGAGGCGCTGGGCAACGAGGAGCAGAAGAAGCGTTGGCTGACGCCCCTGACCGGCGACAACCCGCCGGTCACGGCGCTCGCGGTCACCGAGCCCGGCGTCGGCTCCGACTCGGCCGCCCTGCAGACGCGGGCGGTGCGCGAGGGGGACGAGTACGTCCTCAACGGCCAGAAGACGTGGATCTCCAACGCCCCTTACGCCCAGTGGATCATCGTCTTCGCGACCGTCGACCCGTCGCTGCGCTCGCGCGGCGTGACCGCCTTCGTGGTCGACCGGGATCTCCCCGGCGTCACCATCGGCCAGCCGATGAAGAAGATGGGCCAGCGCGGCATCGTCAACGCCGAGGTCTTCCTCGAGGACGTCCGGGTGCCGCTCGACTGCCGCCTCGGCGACGAGGGCCAGGGCTTCTACGGCCTCATGCGCACCTTCGACGCCTCGCGCATCCTCATCGGTGCCGGCGCCACCGGTCTCTCGCGTGCTGCCCTCGATCAGTCGGCGCAGTACGCGCAGGAGCGCACGCAGTTCGGCAAGCCGATCATCGAGCACCAGGCGGTCGCCTTCCGGCTCGCCGACATGGCCGCCAAGACCGACATCTCGCACCTGGTGACGATGCGCGCCGCGCGCCTCTACGACCAGGGCGAGATGACCGCCATGGAGTCGGCGGTCACCAAGTTGACCGCGTCCGAGAACACCTCGTGGGTGACCAACGCGGCGCTGTCGATCCACGGTGGCTGGGGCTACAGCCGCGAGTTCCTGCTGGAGAAGTGGGTCCGCGACGCCAAGCTCGAGGAGCTCGAGGAGGGCACCAGCGACATCCAGCGGCTGATCATCTCGCGGGCGGTCGCAGCACGATGACGCTCACCGTCTTCTCCGACCCGCGCTCGGTCGCGGTCGTCGGAGCCTCGGCCGACCCCGCGAAGTGGGGCTACTGGCTGGCCCGCGGCGCCCTCCGGGGCGCCGCGCGGCGCCAGGTCCACCTGGTCAACGCCAAGGGCGCCACCATCGACGGCGCGCCGTCCGTCCGTTCGCTCGCCGAGCTGGCCGAACGGGATCAGGTGCCTGAGCTGGTCGTCCTCTGTGCTCCGGCTGCGAGCGTCCCCGCCATCGTCGACCAGGCTCTCGCGCTGGGCACCCGAGGCTTCCTCGGCATCACCGCCGGCATCGACACCGCCCACGGTGAGCCCGGCCTCGAGCGCCGGCTCGCCGAGCGGATCCGTGCCGCAGGCGCCCGGATCGTCGGTCCCAACTGCCTGGGGCTGTACGACGCCGCGACCGACCTCGAGCTCGCCTGGGGGACCTTCTCGCCGGGCCGGCTCGCGATCATCTCCCAGTCCGGCCAGCTCGGGCTCGAGCTGGCCGGACTCGCGGCCCACGAGGGCCTCGGCGTCTCGCGCTTCGTCTCGGTCGGCAACCAGGTCGACGTCACCGCGGCCGAGCTGCTCGACGACCTCGTCGACCACGAGCAGACCCGCGCGGTGGTTCTCTACCTGGAGAGCTTCGCCGATGCGCGTGGGCTGGTCGCGACGATGGCGCGACTGCGCGAGGCCGGCAAGCCGGTCGTCGTGCTGACGGTGGGTGCCAGCGAGGCGAGCCGGGCCGCGGCGCAGTCCCACACCGGCGCACTGACCGCGGCGACGGATGTCGTCCGCGCGGCGTGCCGTGCCGCCGGGGCCTCGCTCGTCGACACGCCCGCACAGGCGGTCGAGCTCGCGCACCTGCTGCTCGGGGGTCCGCTGCCGGCCGGGCGCCGGGTCGCGATCGTCAGCGACAGCGGGGGCCAGGGCGCGATCGCTGCCGACACGTTCGCGCGCCACGCGCTGGAGGTACCGCGGCTCTCCGACGCCACCCGGGCTGCGCTCGCCGGCCTCCTCCCCGCCGCGGCCGCCGTGGCCAACCCCGTGGACCTGGCGGGGGCGGGCGAGCAGGACCTGTCGACGTACGCGCGGGTGGTCGACGTGCTCGCCGGGAGCGGCGAGGTCGACGCGGTCGTGCTGTCGGGCTACTTCGGCTGCTACGGCGCCGACACCCCCGAGCTCGTCGAGCGCGAGCTCGAGGTCGTCGGCGCGCTGGCCGGTGTCGTCGGCGAGCAGCAGCGGCCGGTCCTCGTGCACAGCATGAGCCACGACTCGGTCGCCGTCCGCTCGATGCGCGAGCAGTCGGTGCCGACGCTGCACACGATCGACGCCGTGGCGCGCTCGCTGGAGCTGGCGACCGCGATGGCCGAGGACGCCGCCCGGACCGTGCCCCGAGCCGTGGCCCCGCCGACGGCCGAGACCGGCAAGGCGCTCGACTACCTCGCGGGGCGCGACCGGGTCGCGGCCGCCGGTGTCGCCTACCCGGGCGCCGCCGCCGTCCGCGACGTCGCCGGCCTGCACGCCGCGGCTGCCCGGCTCACCGCCCCCTACGTCCTCAAGGCCGGTTGGCTGGAGCACAAGACCGAGGTCGGCGGCGTCGCCGTCGGTCTGGCCGACGTGGCGGCCGCGGAGGCGGCGTTCGTGGCGATGAGTGGGCGTCTGGGTGAGGGTGACTACGTGCTGGAGGAGATGGACCAGCGCTCGGACACGGTGGAGCTGATCGTCGGCGCTCGCCGGGACAGCTCCTTCGGGCCGGTCGTCCTCGTGGGCATCGGCGGAGTTCAGGCCGAGCTCTACCGCGATGTCCAGGTCGCACTCGCACCGGTCGAGCCCGCCGAGGCACGCCGGATGATCGAGGCGCTGCGCGCCTACCCGCTCCTCGACGGCTGGCGTGGGCGTGCTGCGGTCGACGTGGCCGCGGCGGCCGACGTGGTCGCGGCGGTCTCGTGCCTGCTGGCCGACGACCCTGATCTCGTGGAGTGCGAGATCAACCCCCTCCGGGTCGGCCCCGAGGGCGCGGTCGCGGTCGACGCGCTCGTCCTCGCAGCCGACCACCCCACCGATGTGTCAGGAGACAAGCATGAGTGAGTTCGCCGGCAAGGTCGCGCTGGTGACCGGCGGCGGGTCCGGGATCGGCCGCGCCGTCGCGCTGCGGTACGCCGAGGGCGGGGGCGACGTCGTCGTCCTCGGTCGCCGGACCGAGCCGCTCGAGGAGACCGTCCGGATGGCCGAGAAGCACGGTGTGCGCGCGGGGTTCGCGAGCTGCGACGTCCGCGACGCCGACGCGGTCACGGCCGCGGTCGACGCCGTGGTGGCCGACTTCGGCCGGATCGACGCACTGGTCAACAACGCGGCCGGCAACTTCGTCTGCCCGGCGGAGGACCTGTCGCCGGGTGGTTGGAGGGCGGTCGTCGACATCGTCCTCAACGGCACGTTCTACGCCACCAGGGCGGCTGGGCAGCACATGCTTGCCCAGGGGGAGGGCTCGATCCTCAACGTGATCGCGTCCTATGCCTGGCACGGTCATCCCGGCACGGTGCACAGCGCCGCGGCCAAGGGCGGCATCCTCGCGATGACCCGCACCCTGGCCTCGGAGTGGGGATCCCGCGGGGTCCGGGTCAACTGCATCTCGCCCGGGCCGACCGAGACCGAGGGGGCCGGTGCCGCGCTCTGGCCGACCGAGGCCGACCGGGCCCGGGTGCTGGGCTCGGTGCCCGCCGCCCGCTTCACCACGCCGGAGGAGGTCGCCGAGTCCGCCGCCTTCCTGCTCGACCCGCGCCGGGCCGGCTACATCACCGGTGACGTGCTGAGCGTCGACGGAGGACAGTGGCTGGGCAAGGTCGTCTACGCCGACTCGTCGAAGGGATCCTGACATGGCCACCATGACCGGAGGCGAGGCGCTCGTCGCCGCCCTCGCCGCGCACGGGGTCGACGTCGCGTTCGGCATCCCGGGCACCCACAACCTCGAGATCTACAAGCACCTTCCGGCCCACGGGGTGCGGCACGTGAGCACCCGGCACGAGCAGGGGGCGGGCTACGCCGCCGACGGGTACGCCCGTACGACGGGCCGGGTCGGCGTCGCGGTCGTCACCAGCGGACCGGCGCTGCTCAACGCTGCGACGGCGGTCGGCCAGGCCTACTCGGACTCCGTGCCGATCCTCGTGGTCTCACCCGGGCTGCCGCTGCGGCACCCCGCGACCGGCAACGGCCTGCTGCACGAGACCCGCGACCAGGGTGCCGCGCTGGCGGCGGTCGCCGCGGCCAGCCTGCGTCCGACGAGCGTGGCGGAGATCCCCACGGCAGTCGCCCAGGCGTTCTCGATCATGACGTCCGGGAGGCCCCGGCCGGTGCACCTGGAGGTGCCGCTGGACGTGCTGGAGGAGGCCGCCGAGGTGGTCCTCGTCGAGCCCGTCGTCGCCGCCCCGCGTGCGGCTGCGGAGGCCTCGATCGCCGCTGCCGCGGCGGTTCTCGACGGCGCGACCGCTCCACTGCTGGTGATCGGTGGCGGTGCTCGGAGCGCCGCTGCGCAGGTGCAGGCGCTCGCCGAGAGGCTCGGCGCGCTGGTCGTGTCGACGACCAACGGCAAGGGCGTGCTGCCCGAGGACCACCCGCTCGCCCTCGGCGCCGGCATCCACCTGCCCACGATCAGGGCACTCGCCGACGAGGCCGACGTCGTGGTCGCGATCGGTACGGAGCTCGCACCGGCCGACCTCTGGTACGGCCCGCTGCCGGTGACCGGCAAGCTCGTCCGCATCGATGTCGACCCGGTCGGCATGGTGACCAATGCCGCGCCCGCCGTGGCCGTGCTCGGTGATGCGGCGGCGGCGCTCGACGGGCTCCTCGGCGCGCTGGGTGCCGGGGAGCCGGCCCGGCCGGACACCGCCGCTTGGCGCGAGCGCAAGGCGAAGGACGCGCAGGCCGAAGGCGCTGAGTGGCTGGACGTCGTCGCGGCGCTCGCGGCCGCCGTACCGCGGGACGTGGTGATGGCGACCGACAACGCGATGGCCTGCTACCTCGGCGCGCTCGCCAACCTCGCGACGTACACGCCGTCGTCGTACCTGTTCCCGACCGGGTACGGCACGCTCGGCTTCGGCCTGCCCGCCGGCATCGGTGCCAAGGTCGGCAACCCCGACCGTCCTGTCGTCGCGATGCTGGGTGACGGCGGGATCATGTTCACCGTCGCCGAGCTGGCGACCGCCGCGGAGCTGGGGATCGCGCTGCCCGTCGTGGTCGTCGACAACTCCGGGTACGGCGAGATCCGCAACGAGATGGCCGAGCGTGGCGACCCGGTCCACGCGGTGACCTTCCCGGCGCCCGACTTCGCGGCGCTGGGCCGCGCCGTCGGCTGCCTCGGCGTCACCGTCGACCTCGGCGGCGACGGTACGCCGTCCGACCTCACCGCCGCGGTCCGCGACGCGCTCGTCGCCGACCAGCCCACCGTGATCCACGTCCGCATGCCCCGCGAAGGAGGAGCCCGATGACCGCCCCCACCCGTGACAGCCTGCTGGAGATCACCTGGACCGATCCGGTCACCGCCCGCAAGGGGTACGTCGTGATCGACACCCTCGTGCGCGGCCTGGCCAGTGGCGGCCTGCGGCTGCGCGAGGGCTGCTCGCTCGCCGAGGTGCGCGGGCTCGCCCAAGGGATGACCCGCAAGGAGGCGCTGGTCTACGACCCCGCCGACCGTTACCTGCCGCTGGGCGGGGGCAAGGGCGGTATCGACATCGATCCCGCGGACCCCCAGGCCACCGAGGTGCTGCGCCGCTTCCTCGCGGCCGTCCTGCCCGTCGTCAAGGAGCAGTGGAACACCGGCGAGGACTTCGGTCTGCGCCAGGAGACCATCGACAAGGTGGCGGCCGACCTCGGCCTGCCGTCCACCGTCGAGGCCGTCTTCGCGACGCTCGACGACGCACCCGCGGCCCGCGAGCGCCTCGCCTCGGCGTTCGCCGACATCGTCGGCGGGATCTCGCTCGGCGACCTCGTCGGCGGCTACGGCGTCGCCCAGGCTGCGCTCGTGATGGCCGAGCGCGAGGGCATCGCAGCGGCCGAGGCGACGGCCGTGGTGCAGGGATTCGGCTCCATCGGCGGCGCTGCCGCGCGCTACCTGGCCACGGCCGGGGTGCGGGTCGTCGCCGTCGCCGACCGCGACGGGCTGATCCGCGACGACCGCGGGCTCGACGTCGAGGCACTGCTCGCCGCGCGCGACGGCCTCGGCGTGATCGCGCGCGACGCGCTGCCCGACGGCGTCGAGCTCGGCGACCGCGACGCGTGGCTGGACGTTCCCTGCGACCTGCTGGTGCCGGCCGCGATGTCGTACGTCATCGGGCCCGACGACGCTGACCGCGTGCAGGCGCGGATCCTCGTCGAGGGCGCCAACATGCCGACCCTTCCGGAGGCCGAGGCTGCGCTCGTGGCGCGCGGGATCCCCGTCGTACCGGACTTCCTGGCGAACGTCATGACCAATGCCTGGTGGTGGTGGGTCGTCTTCGGTGACGTCGCGCCGACGTCGGAGTCGTCCTTCGCCAAGATCGACACGGTGATGCGCCGTCTCCTCACGGAGGTCGGCGACGACGCGGACGCCTCGGGACGAACGCTGCGAGAGTGCGCGCTCGAGCTGACCGCACGCAACTCCGCCGCGCTGCGGGAACGCTTCGGGGTCACGGGGTGACCACGCGGGGTCGCCTCTACCTCGGTGGCCGCTGGCGGACGCCGTACGACGCAGGCCTCCGCGAGGTCGAGAACCCCGCCACGGAGCAGGTGATCGCACGGGTCGCCGAGGGCGGCCCGCGCGACGTGGTCGCCGCGGTCGCCGCAGCGCGTGATGCCTTCGCTGCGTGGTCGTCGGCGCCGGTCTCCGACCGCCTCGCGGTCCTGGAGCGCTGGTACGACGAGCTCCTCGCCGGCCACGACGAGCTCGTCGTCACCACCGTGGCCGAGGTCGGCGCCCCCGTGGTGATCGCGCGTGAGGCGCACGTCGATCTCGGGCTGGCGGTGCTGCGCGGCTACCTCGACGCGGCCAAGGACGTCGCCTGGGAGGAGCAGGTCGGTTCCTCGCTCGTGCTGCGCGAGGCAGCGGGCGTCGCGGCATGCATCACCCCGTGGAACTATCCCTTCTACCAAGCGCTGGCCAAGGTCGGTGGCGCGCTGGTGGCGGGTTGCACGGTCGTCCTCAAGCCGGCCGAGCTGACGCCGCTGTCCGCCTACCTGCTGGTCGAGGCGGCCGACCGAGCGGGCCTTCCGGCCGGTGTCCTCAACCTCGTCCCCGGGGCCGGCCCGGTCGTCGGCGAGGCGCTCGTCACCCACCCCGACGTGGACGTCGTGTCCTTCACCGGGTCCACCGCTGTCGGCGCCCGGATCACCGCGCTCGCCGCGCCCGACGTCAAGCGTGTGTGCCTCGAGCTCGGCGGCAAGTCGGCCAGCATCGTGCTCGACGACGCGGATCTGCTGCGGGCGGTGACCGCCAGCGTGCAGGCGGCGATGCTCAACTCCGGACAGACCTGCAGCGCCTGGTCGCGGCTGCTCGTCCCGTCCGCGGTGCTGGGGGAGGCGATCGACATCGCGGCCGCGGCTGCGGAGGCTCTCGTGCTCGGCGATCCGCGCGACGAGGCGACCTGGCTGGGACCGGTCGTGTCAGCGGCGCAGCGGGTCACCGTCGCCGGGTTCGTCGACCGTGCCGTCGCGGCCGGCGCCCGCGTCGTCAGCGGCGGCTCCGGGCGGGTGCGCGACGTCGGGCACTTCCACGCCCCGACCGTGCTCGCCGACGTGGCTCCCGATGCCGAGATCGTCCGGGAGGAGGTCTTCGGCCCGGTGCTGACGATCCAGGGGCACGCCACCGACGCGGATGCCGTCGCGATGGCCAACCGGTCGCCGTACGGGCTGCACGGGGCGGTGTGGTCCGCCGATCCCGAGCGAGCGCTGGCTGCCGCGCGCCGGATGCGGACCGGTCAGGTCGACCTCAACGGCGCGGCGTTCAACCCCTCCGCGCCCTTCGGGGGCTACGGCCGCTCGGGCAACGGGAGGGAGCTCGGCCGGTTCGGGATCGAGGAGTTCCTCGAGACCAAGTCGGTCCAGCGGTGACGGTCGCTGCTGCCTCCTACGACGTCCGCACCCGTCGTACGGCAGCGCTGGCGCTGGTCGGGGTCACCGCCGTGTGGGGCTCGACCTTCGGGCTCTCCAAGCACGTCATCGCGCGGATCCCGGTCGCCGACTACCTCGGTCTCCGCTACCTCGCCGCCGCGGCCGTGCTGCTGCTCGTGGCGCCGAGGCTGCTCCGTGCGCTCTCCGGCCACACCGTCCGGGTGGGCATCGGCCTCGGCACGCTGTACGCAGGTGCTCAGCTGCTGCAGTTCCACGGGCTCTCCCACACCGCGCCCACTGTCGCGGCGTTCGTCGTCGCGATGTACGTCGTGTTCACGCCGCTCCTCGCGGCGATCCTGCCCGGCCGTGGCATCGACCGGGCGACGGCAGCCGCCGTCGTCGTCGCCACGGCCGGGGTCGCCGTGATGTCGCTCCGTGGCTGGGCGTTCGGCACGGGGGAGGCGCTCACCCTGGTGTCGGCGGTTCTCTACGCCGTGCACATCCTGGCGCTCGGACGGTGGGCGCGGCCCGGGGAGGCGTTCGCGATGACGTTCGTGCAGCTCGCCACGATGGGTGTCCTGCTCACCGCGCTCGGAGCGAGCGACGGCCTCACCCTGCCCGGCCGGGGCGACCTGCCGGCCTTCGCCTACCTCGCCGTGGTCGCCGGCGCGGGCACCCTCCTCGTCCAGACCTGGGCGCAGGCCCACATCGCCTCCGGGCAGGCCGCCGTCCTCATGGTGCTCGAGCCGGTCTGGGCCGCGGTCCTCGGCGCGCTGCTGTGGCACGAGACGCTCGGTCCACGCACGCTCGGCGGTGGTGCGCTCATCCTCGTCGCGATGCTCATGGTCGTCGCGCGACCGGCCGTCGAACCGGTGCCGGAACCCCCTACGTCCCACGCCTAGGAGACACCTCATGTACGACGTCCTCGTCGTCGGCGGCGGCATCGCCGGCGCCTCGATCGGTCACGAGCTCGCTGCGCGCGGCCGTGCCGTCTGCGTGCTGGAGGCCGAGCCCGAGCTCGCCAAGCACACCACCGGCCGGTCGGCTGCGACCTGGATCGGCGGCTACGGGCCGCCGGAGGTCCGTCGGCTGACACTCGCGAGCCGGGCGTTCCTCGACAACCCCACGATCGACATCGCGGGACCGCTGCTCACCCCGCAGCCCTGCCTCTACGTCGGCGGCCCCGACGCCTCGCCCGCCGCGGCGGCCGCGATCCGCGGCACCGTCATCGACGGCGTCGAGGCCGAGCGGCTCAACCCGGTGCTGAGGCCCGGCTGGACGCAGGTCGCCGTCGTCGACGAGACCGCCTGCGAGATCGACGTGGCCGGGCTCCACCAGGGCTACGTCCGCGCGCTGCGCGCCGCCGGCGGCGTGGTCCGCACCGCTGCCCGGATCACCGCGGCCGTCCGTGAGGCAGGGCTCTGGCGGTTGTCCACCTCGACCGGCGACGTCCTCGCCGCGCCGGTCGTCGTCGTGGCGGCCGGCGCGTGGGGTGACGAGGTGGGCCGGGTGCTGGGGGCGGCACCGATCGGCCTGCAGCCGCGGCTGCGGACGATGTTCGGCTCGCCGACCGCCGTACCGATGGCGGGGATGCCGTTCACCTGTGACCTCGACGGCGGTTGGTACTTCCAGGCGGAGGGCGATCTCGCGCTCTGCTCGCCCGAGGACGCGACCCCGCACCCTCCGGGTGACCCCAAGCCCGATGAGCTCGAGATCGCCCGCACCATCGAGGCGATCAACGAGGCGACCGTCCTCGGACTCCGCAGTGTCCGCACCGCATGGGCGGGCCTGCGCACCTTCGCCCCGGACGGCGAGCCGGTCGCCCGGTACGACGAGCAGGCCGACGGTGTCTTCTGGTTCGTCGGCCAGGCGGGCTACGGCATCCAGATGGCGCCGGCGCTCGCCGTGGAGGCGGCCGAGCGGTTGGTGGCCGGTCAGCCGGCGTCGGTGTAGCTGCTGTCCTCGAGCGCCGCGGCGAGGGCCTCGAGCTCGGCGCGGCGGTGGGCGTCGTACGGGAAGTCGTGGCTGGGGCCGATCGCGCAGGTGATCTTGGCGCGCAGGCGCTTGCCGTCGGTCAGGGTCAGGCGCGGGCGCTGCCAGACGTGCAGGCGGTGGGTGTCGGTGCGGCCGAACATCTCCAGCACCTGCCCGTCGAAGACCAGCAGCGTCCTGTCGTCGGGCTGGGCCTTGATCGTCGCCATCACGCGACTGTAGGGCCTGGCGGCGCCGGTGTCCTCTAGCATCGACCTCCCGAGCGCCGATCCAGGAGGGCACCGATGGCAGGGGACGCCGACTCGCGACGCCAACGCATCATCGACGCGACTCTCGACGTCATCCGTGATCACGGCCTCGCCGGCACGCGCACCCATGAGATCGCCCGTCGGGCGGGCGTGAGCTCGGGTCTGCTGCTCTACCACTTCGGCACGCTCGACGGCGTCATCGCGGCGGCCATGACCGAGTCCGAGAACCGCTACTACCGCAACCTCGACGCCGAGGTCGGCGCCGGAAGGCCCGCCCCCGAGCGGCTGCGGCTGCTCGTCGAGCGCTCCGGCGACGCCGCGGTGGTCGTGTCGGCCTGGACGCTCTGGATGGAGTTCTGGGTCCGTGCCCTCCGCGACCCCGAGACCGCGGCGCTGTGCACGACGCTGGAGTCCCGCTGGCGTGCGGTGCTGCTCGACGTGATCGAGCAGGGTGTGCGCGAGGGCGCGTTCACCAGCCCGTCGGCCCGCCTGTCCGTGGTGCGGCTCTCCGCGCTGCTCGACGGGCTGTCTGTCGCCGCGACGCTCGGTGACCGTGAGGTCCCGGTCGAGTCGGTACCGGACCTGTGGTTGCAAGCCGCCGCACTCGAGCTGGCGTGCGATCCCGCGCTGCTCAGCCGACCCGGCTAGCCAGTATCTCCGCGGCCGCGCGCTCGCCTGAGCGGATCGCGCCGTCGATGTAGCCGTTGCCCACCCCGGCGGTCTCGGTGCCTGCCCAGTGCAGCGGCCCGACCGGCTCACGGCGTCCGGTGGCGTGGGCGAGCCAGGTCCCCGGCGTGGGAACGGCGGCGTAGGCACCCTCCGCCCACGGCTCCTCCGGCCACAGCCGCTCCGCGTAGGCCAGCGGCCGGGTCGCCTCTTCGCCGAGCACCCCGAGGACGTCGAGCACCGCCTTGCGCCGCGCCGGCTCGGGCTGGGCGGCCCAGGAGCGGTAGTCGTCGCCGTAGACGAACGCGGCGATCACGCCCCGTGAGCCGTCGGCGGGGGAGTTGTCGAAGGTGTACGCGACCGGACTGCCGTCGTAGGTCGTGAGCTGGCCGGAGAGCCCGCTGGCGCGCCAGAACGGCGTCGGGTAGGTGACGTGGACCTTGGCGGCGTCGCCCATCGGGCTGCGGGCGAGCCAACGCCGCCGCGCCGCCGGGAGCAGGGGCGTGAACGCGATCCGCGCCTGTGCCGGGGGCGTGCCCGTGACGACGACGCGCCGCGCCCGGACCGCGCCGGTGGTCGTGGTCAGCGTGGCCCCGGCGTCGTCCCAGGCGACGGCGGTGACCGGGCAGCCGAGCCGGACGGCGTCGCCCAGCAGCGCCGAGGCGGCGCGGGCGGGTGCGTCGGCGCCGTCGGTGAAGCGGCTGTCCTGGGCGCCGCCGAGCGTCCCCAGCAACGGGCCCAGACCGCCGCCCGCGGCGACGTAGAAGAGCACGTGGAAGAGCGAGACGTCGCGCGGCTCGCACGCCCACAGCCCCTGCACGACCAGGCGCATCCGGCGCCGCGCGTCGGGGGAGTCGGTCGCCTCGTGCAGCCAGTCGTCGAAGGTGCGGGAGTCCCACGCCGCCAGGGAGGCGCACGCCTCGGGGTGGTCGGGATCGACCTGGGTCGCGAGCGCGTCGAGCCGGGCGATCAGTACGTCGTACCCGGCGGCGTCGTGGGCGT
Organism: Pimelobacter simplex; assembly: GCF_024662235.1. Lineage (GTDB taxonomy): Bacteria > Actinomycetota > Actinomycetes > Propionibacteriales > Nocardioidaceae > Nocardioides. The sequence goes on along the minus strand of NZ_CP096276.1, from coordinate 2,989,001 downwards.
CGGGGTGATCGCCGCTGGCGTGGGGGAGCGGTGCCTCGGCGGGCCACAGCTCGAGGTGGGTACCCGCGTCGTAGGTGGGGAACCTGGCGCAGCCGAACCGGTCGGTCCACCGCAGGAACGCGGTCTGCGCGGGGCCGACCCACTGGCCGCCGTGGTCGACGAGGACGCCGTTCTCCGCGCGGGTCCAGACCCGGCCGCCGACCCGGTCACCGGCCTCGAGGACGACGACGTCCAGCCCGGCCGCGGCGAGGTCCAGGGCGGCGGCGAGGCCGGCGTACCCGGCCCCCACGATCGCGACGTCGGCGTGGTGCATGGCGGTCTCCTTCGAACGAGAGATGGCTCTTGACAGGTGTGAGCGGCGTCACTGATCCTAGCCTGACTGACTATTCAGTCAAGTTTCAGGAGGATCAGATGGACGACGCCCTGCGCGCCGAGCTCGAGCGCCGGCTCGGGCTGATCGAAGACACCGGCACCACAGAGGGAGCGCTGCCGCCCCTGCCGCTGATCGACGTGCTGGCTGCGGCGGCGGGGCTCGTCGTCCTGACGCTCGTGCTGCTGTGGTGGGCCCTGTGAGCGCCGCGACCGAGCCGGACCTGACGTCCGGCCAGGACGCCACCCTCAACGAGCTCCCGCTCCTGCGGGGCGAGCGGATCTGGGGGTTCTGGGACTACTCCTCGGTCAACATCGGCCTCGCCATCGCCACGTGGGCGTTCCTGCAGGGCGGCGCGGTCGCCTACTACGTCGGCGCGCAGCAGGCCATCGCCAGCATCGTCATCGGCTACGGGATCAGCGTGCTGCTGGTCTCGCTCGCGCCCTGCCTGCCCTGCGGGCGCTACGGCGTCGAGCAGTTCGTGTCGATGCGCAGCGTGCTGGGGGAGCGCGGCGCCCGGGTGCTCATGGTGGTGATGTCGGCGGTGCTCGCCGCCGCGTGGTCCGCCGTCCTCGGCATCATGTGTGGCCACGCGCTGGCCAACGTCGCCAACCAGCTCTTCGGTACGCGGATCTCGACCGGTGCCGGCGTCGTCAGCATCCTGGCGCTGATGGCGCTCGTCGCGTCCTGGGTGATCGTCGCGCGCGGTCCGCGCTCGATCGAGCTGGTCAACCGATTCGTCGCCCCGGGGCTGGTCGTGGTCACCATCGTCATGCTGGCGCTGGTCTTCACCCGGACCAGCTGGTCCGAGCTCGCCGCCACGCCCGCGCTCGACCCGTGGGGCGACGGTCACCTCGACTTCATGCTCGCCGTCGAGCTCAACATCGCCGGCGGCTTCGCGTGGTGGCCCAACGTCGGCAATCTCGCCCGCCTGACCCGCTCCACCCGCAGCGCTTTCTGGCCCAACGCGCTCGGTCTGTTCCTCGCCTCGGTGGTCGCCGCGATCGTCGGTGTGTTCGCCGCGCTGGCCCTCGGTTCGGAGGACCCCACGCGCTGGATGGTGCCCCTCGGCGGCGCGCTCCTCGGCGTCCTCGCTCTCGCGTTCGTCGGGATGGCCAACGTCACCAGCGTCGTCGCGCAGAGCTACGCCGCGCTCGTCGCGATCAAGGGCGGCGGCGGCGACACCGTGCGCCGGGTGCCGTGGGGGCTGCTCGCCGTCGTCATCCTCGCTCCGGCCGCCGTGCTCGTCTTCTTCCCCGACGCCGTCTACGACAACTACGCGCGCTTCGTGTCGTGGGGCGCGATCGCGGTCGCACCGCTGTGCGCCGTCCAGCTCGTCGACTTCTTCGTGCTGCGCAGACAGCGGCTCGACGTCCGAGCGCTCCACCAGCCGCACGCGGAGTCCCGCTACGGCTTCGTGCGCGGCTGGAACCCGGTCGCCGTCACGGCGATCGGGCTCGGTGCGCTCACCTACGTGCTGCTGCTCAACCCGGTCACGTACGAGCCGTCGGCCTGGTTCCGCTACCTGACCGCCTCGCTCCCGGCCTTCGCCGTCGCGGGCGGTACGCACTACGTGCTGACCCGTGCGGTGCTCGCGCGGCGGGCGGGCTGGGGTGGCTACCGATAGCCTCGGCCCATGTCGATCGTCGTGGTCACCGACTCCACCTCGACCGTCCCGGCCGAGGTCGCCGCGGCGCGGGGGGTTCGCGTCGTACCGCTGCAGGTGGTCATCGACGACGACGTCTACGACGAGGGCGCCGACGAGGTCACCCCCGAGCGGCTCGCCGTCGCCCTGCGCGAGAAGCACGCGGTCAGCACCTCTCGGCCCGCCCCGACGGTCTTCGCCGACCTCTACGCCGAGCTCGCCGCCGACGGCGCGACCGAGATCGTCTCGGTGCACCTGTCCGCCGAGGTCAGCGGGACCTTCGAGTCCGCCCTCGTCGCCTCCCGCACCGCCCCGGTACCGGTCACCTGCGTCGACACCCGCCAGGTCGGCGTCGCGACCGGCTACGCCGTCGAGTCCGCCCTCGCCGTCATCGCCGGCGGCGGTACGGCGGCCGAGGCCGCCGCCGCGGCCCGCGCCCGCGCCGCGGCCGCCACCTCGCTCTTCTACGTCAACACCCTCGAGTACCTCCGCCGCGGCGGCCGGGTCGGCGCCGCCGCCGCCGTCTTCGGCGGCGCCCTGGCCGTCAAGCCCCTCCTCGGCATCGTCGACGGCGTCATCGCCCCCCAGGCCAAAGTCCGCACCGCCGCCAAGGCGATCGCCCGCCTCGAGGCCCTCGCACTCGAGGCCGCCGGCGAGGCCGCTGTCGAGGTCTGCGTCGCCCACCTCGCCGCCGAGGAGCGCGCCCTCGCCCTGGCCGAGCGCCTCGTCGAGCAGCTGGGGGAGCGGCTCGTCCCCGCCTGCACCGGCGAAGCCGTGCGCTGCGTCGAGCTCGGCGGCGTCCTCGGCGCCCACGTCGGGCCGGGCATGCTCGCGATCTGCGTCGCCCCCCTCTCCACCCCCGAGGCCTGAGCCACCGCCGCCCGGGCGTCACTCCCGCCCCTCCCGCACCACCCACAGCCACTCTTCCTCCACCCCCGGCGCCCCAGCCCTCCCCCTTCCACAGCGCGCCTCCGGCCCCCTCCGCCCTCCGGCCACCCCTGCCTAGCGTTCCCCCATGCCCCTCGCCCGCCGTACTCCCGCCGACCGCTCCGACCCCACCGCGCTCCGTCGTCTCGCCCAGCTCGCGCCTGCCGCTCCCGCTGCCGCTCCCGTCGAGCCGTCCGCGCCCGCCGAGGACGCCTGGTGGGCCGATCACACCCGGATCGCCGCCCTCCCACCGGTCCCACCGCTCGCCCCCGCCGCGCCGGTCGCCCCCGAGCTCCCGCTGCCCGGACGCCACGCGGCGCGACGCGGCTCCTGGCGCCCGCCGCTCCCGCCCCTTCCCGCGCTGCCCGTGCTCGGCGTCGCCCACCTCGCGGTCGTCGCCCTCACCATCGCCCTCGGACTCGCCCTCACCACCTGGTGGATCGTGCGCGACCAGGGCCACGCCCTCGACCCGGCCGCCCCGCTCACCCCGGTCGCCGCCGCGGCCGACACCGCCTCGGAGCCCCTCGTCCCGCTGACCTCGCCCTCAGCCCCGCCGGGGTCCACGACCACGGGCACGGGCACCGTCACGATCGACGTGACGGGCAAGGTGCGCCGCCCCGGGATCGTCGTACTGGACCAGGGGGCGCGGGTCACCGACGCCCTCGCCGCCGCCGGAGGCCCCCGCAAGGGCGTCGACCTGTCCCCGCTCAACCTCGCCCGGGTGCTCGTCGACGGCGAGCAGGTCGTCGTCGGTACGCCGGCCGCTCCCGCTCCCGCCGCTCCCGGCGCCGCGGCCGGTCCCGGTGGTCCGGCAGGCCCGGGCTCCACGCCGCTGGTCAACCTCAACACCGCCGGTCAGACCGAGCTCGAAGCCCTCCCGCAGGTCGGCCCCGTCACCGCCCAGTCCATCCTCACCTGGCGTACCGAGCACGGCGGCTTCACCCGCGTCGGCGAGCTCCTCGAGGTCGACGGCATCGGCCCCAAGACGTTCGAGCAGCTGCTCCCGCACGTGACGGTGTGAGGCGCTGCCATGAGCCACCTCGCTGACCCCGCCGGTCCCGCCGACCGCGCCGGCAGAGCTAGCCGAGCCGGCCCCGCCGTCCCCGGGCGGTCCGCCTCAGCCCGCCCCGAGCAACGCCCGGTGCAGCACCGCGATCAGCTCACCGCGCGTGATCATCCCGGCCAACCGGCCCTCGCCGTCCACGACCGGCACGTTCTTGTAGCCCTCGCTCGTCATCATCGGCACCAGGTCCGCGACCGGCGTCTCCTGCGGGATCGTCGTGACCTCGGTGCGCATGATCGAGTCGACGGTCTCCAGCTCGACGATGTCGCGGGTGAAGAGGTCGATGATCGACACCACCCCGACCACCCGCCGCTCCTCGTCGATCACCGGCAGCGTCTTCACCTGCCGCTGCACGATCAGGGTCCGCGCCCGGTAGATCGACTCGAACGGGTGCACCACGGCGACGTCGGTGTTCATGATCCGGGCGACCGGGATCGAGCCCAGCCGCCGGTCCAACGCGTGGGTCTCGGCGTCACGCACGATCGCCACGATGTCCGCCGGCAGTACGTCGAGCCGGTCGGCGAGCCGCTTCATCGCCTCCTCGACGTCCGGGGTCGTGATGCCCAGGGCCTCCGCGGCCGGTCCGGCCGGCGCAGGCGGAGCCGGACGGTGCGGGTACCGCTTGCCGCTCAGGTTGTTCACCGCGATCGCGACGAGCAGCAGCACGACCGTGTTCACGGCGACCGGCGACAGCACGAACAGCGGCCCCTGGTCGTGGATGGCCGGCGTCGCGGTCGCGGCCAGCAGCGCGCAGGCGCCGCCGGGCGGGTGCAGGCAGCCGAGCAGCATCATCACGCCGATCGCCGCACCCACCCCGATCGCCGCGGCGACGAGCACGTCGTCGAACAGCCAGTGCGCGCTCAGGCCGACCGCGGTCGAGATCAGGTTGCCGCCGAGCACCGGCCACGGCTGGGCGAGCGGGCTCGCCGGGACGGCGAACAGCAGCACGGCGCAGGCACCCATCGGGGCCACGATGAACGGCAGCAGCTCGGGTCCGCCCGGGACGGCCCGGGCACTCGCCCCCGCGACGGCGATGCCGATCAGGGCGCCGAGCGCGCCGCGGGCGAGCTCGGGAGCGTGGTAGCGGGTCACCCGCGGAACCTTAGCCACGACCTCCGGATGCCGCTGCTGGGTGCGGCAGTCTGGCTCGGGGCGATCGCGGCGACCCGGCTCGGCGGCGTCGCCTACCTGCTGGTTCTCGCCGTCGCGGTGCTCCTGGGACGTCGTGCCCGGGTGGCCTCGGCAGGGCAGTGCCGGCTCTTCGCGGTCGTGGTCCTCCTCGGTACGACGGCCGTGACGGTGACGCTCCTGCGCCACGACGCGGTGCGGGGTTCGCCCGTCCACGCGCTGGCGGAGCAGCGGGCGACGGCCGAGGTCGTGGCCACCGTGATCTCCGACCCGCGGGTGGTCGCGACGCGCGCGGGACCCCGGGCCGTCGTACGGCTTCGGGTGGGGGAGGTGTCCTCCCGGCGCCACCGGCTCGAGGTCGGCGGCACGGTCGTCCTGATCGGCGACCCGGTCTGGACCGACGTCGCCCTCGGCGAGCGGGTCCGCACGGTCGGCCGGCTCGCCCCGGCCGACGACCCGGACACGCTGGCCCTCCTGACCGACGTCGGTACGCCTTACCGCCTCGCCCGGGCCAGCCCCTGGTGGCGGGCGTCGGGAGCGCTGCGGGCATCGATCCGCGACGCCGTCGCCCACCGGCCGCCGGAGCAGGCCGGACTGGTTCCCGCGCTGGTCGACGGTGACGACGCCGGTCTGCCCGCCGACCTCCAGGAGGACTTCCGCACGACCGGACTCACCCACCTGACCGCCGTCAGCGGGACGAACCTGACCCTCGTCGTAGGCGCCCTCCTGCTGGTGGCGCGCGCCGTTCGGGTGCGCAGCCGCTGGCTGGTCGTCGTCGGGCTGCTCGGGATCGCTGGCTTCGTCCTCCTGGCCCGGACCGAACCGAGCGTCCTGCGCGCAGCCGTGATGGGCGGGGTCGCCCTGTTCGCCTTCGGTCCGGACGGTCGCCGGCGCGGACTGCGCGCGCTCGGCGTCGCGGTGGCGGCGCTGGTGCTGGTCCAGCCGGGGCTGGCGCTGGCCCCCGGGTTCGCGCTGTCGGTGCTCGCCACCGGCGGGATCGTGCTCCTCGGCCTCCCGCTGGCCGCCGCCCTCGGGCGCTGGCTGCCGCGCGCCTTGGCCGAGGCGGTCGCGGTGCCGACGGCAGCACAGCTGGCCTGCACCCCGGTCATCGCCGTGCTCTCGGGCCAGGTCAGCCTCGTCGCCGTCGTCGCGAACCTCCTCGCCGGCCCCCTCGTCGCCCCGGCAACGGTGCTCGGGCTGGTCGGCGGGCTCGTCGGCCTGGTCTGGCCGGCCGGAGGCCGCCTCGCCGGTACGGCGGCCGCCTGGTGCGTCGCCGGACTGGTCGAGATCGCGGAGCGCGGAGCCGCCCTCCCGGGCGCCGCGGTCGGGTGGGGGAGCGGGCCGGTCGCGATCGGGCTCCTCGTGGTCCTGTGCCTCCTGCTCGCCGTCGCGCTGCCGGTGCTCGTCCGCCGGCCGGTCCTCGGTGTCGGACTCGCGGTGCTGCTCCTCCTCGTCGTCCTCGGCGTACCCGGACGGTTCTGGTCGCGGACGGGCCCCTGGCCACCGCCGGACTGGGTCCTCGTCGCCTGCGACGTGGGCCAGGGTGACGCCCTCGTGCTCAACGCCGGCCCCCGGGCCGCGATCGTGGTCGACGCCGGACCCGAACCCGATGCCGTCGACGACTGCCTCGACCGGCTCGACGTGGAACAGGTGCCGCTCGTCCTCCTCACCCACTTCCACGCCGACCACATCGACGGCCTGCCCGGGGTGCTCCACGACCGTCGGGTCGGCGCCATCGAGACCACCTCGGTCCGCGACCCACCCGCCGGCGCCGAGCTCGTCGACCGGACCGCCCGGGACGCGGGCGTCCCCGTCACGACGGCACCCTTCGGCAGCACCCGCCGGATCGGCGCCGCGACCCTCCAGGTCCTCCACCCCGCCGCGCCCGCCGCCGCACCCACCCGACGGAGCAGCCCCGCCGGCCCCGCCGGCTCCGCCAGCGACGACACCGACGGCAGCGCCGCCAACGACGCGAGCGTGGTGCTCCTGGTCGAGGTGGCGGGCGTCCGGATCCTGCTCACCGGCGACCTGGAACCAACCGGTCAGGCCGAGCTGGCCCAGCGGCTCCGGGGCGGCGTCGACCTCGACATCGACGTGCTCAAGGTGCCGCACCACGGCAGCTCCCACCAGGACCGCGACTGGCTCACCTCCCTGCACCCCGAGGTCGCGCTCATCTCGGTCGGCGCCGACAACGGCTACGGACACCCGGCGCCCGCCGTGGTCCAGGCGCTGCAGCAGGCCGGCGCGGAGGTCCGCCGTACCGACCGCGCGGGTGATCTCGCCGTCCTCGCGCCGGACTCCGGCGTCCCGGGCGGCCGGGTCACGGTGGCCACCCGGAGGTGATGTCGCCGGCGTGTGGGAAGGTGAGCGCATGCGGGCCGAGGACGTGCTGGGACGAGTCACGCTGGTCACCGGTAAGGAGGAGTTCCTCGGTGCGCGCACGGTCGACGAGGTCAAGGCGACGGTGCGCGGGTACGACGCGGAGGCGGAGTTCGCCGAGAGCGCTGCCTCCGAGCTGACCCTGGCCACGTTGGGCGAGATGTCGGCGCCGTCGCTGTTCTCGGCGGTGCGCTGCGTCGTGGTCCGCGGGCTGGAGAACCTGCCCGACGAGTCGGTCGAGGGGCTGCTGGGCTACGCCGCGCAGCCGGTCGACGACGTCGCGCTGGTCCTCGTGCACGGCGGTGGGCAGAAGGGCAGCGGCGTGCTGACCAAGCTGCGCAAGCTCGGGGCCGTCACCGAGCACAAGTCCGAGGAGCTCAAGCCGTCGGAGTTCGCCGGCTTCGTCGCCCACGAGGTACGCCGCTACGGCGCCACCATCGACCGCGAGGCCGCCGACGTCCTGATCGAGGCGATCGGCAAGGACCTGCGTTCCCTGGCCGGGGCGGCCCACCAGCTGACCAACGACTTCCCCGGCGGCCGGATCGGCGAGGCCGAGGTCCGCCGCTACTTCGGTGGCCGGGCCGAGGCGAAGTCCTTCGCCGTGGCGGATGCGGCCTTCGCGGGTCGCGACCGGGTCGCGCTCGAGGAGCTGCGGTGGGCGCTCGACTCGGGGACCGCGGCCGTCCTCATCACCTCCGCCTTCGCCGGCAGTGCCCGCGGCCTGGCTCGCCTGGTCAGCGCGCCCCGCGGGATGCGCGACGCGGACCTGGCCCGCGAGGTCGGGGTCCCGCCGTGGAAGCTGCGCTCCCTGCGCGACCAAGCCCGCGGCTGGTCCGAAGCAGGGTTGGCCCGCGCGATCCGCGCCGTGGCCCAGGCTGATGCCGACATCAAGGGCGCCGCGAGCGACGCCTCCTACGCGCTCGAGCGGCTGGTCCTGACGATCACCTCGCTGCGCCGCGCCTGAGACCCGCCGCGCTCGCGACCGGGCGCGCCGCCCACCGCACCCGAAAATCACGAAGGGAGCCCCCGGCGACGGGGACTCCCTTGACGTGATGGCTCAGGACCAGAGCCAGCAGGTTGCTCTCAGAGAGAGGCGGCCTGCTTCGTGATCGACGACTTGCGGTTCGCCGCCTGGTTCTTGTGGATGACGCCCTTGGAGGCGGCCTTGTCGAGCTTCTTGGTGGCCTCGCGGGCGAGGAGAGCAGCGTTCTCCTTGTCGCCGGCAGCGGCGGCCTCGCGGAACTTGCGGATGGCGGTCTTCAGGCCGGTCTTGACGGCCTTGTTGCGCTCGTGCCGCTTCTCGTTCTGCTTGTTGCGCTTGATCTGGCTCTTGATGTTCGCCACGTTTACTCGCCTCTGTTGTTCAAAGTGGATGCTGGTTCTGGTCCGGTGCGCGTCTCGGTCGCCGTGGTCCTGACCGTCGGAAGACGGGCAGGCGGGAACGCAGAGTCGCGACGAGCAAGGCTAACAGCGCGGTGAACGGCCGCCCAAATCCGGGCGCGGAGCGCTCAGCGGTCCCAGCCTCGTCGCTCGGCGAGCCAGTCGTCGAGGACGTCGCGCTGCCACGCCTGCGCCGTCCGCACGTACGGCGACGTGCGCGGCGTGGGCTGGGAGGCCGACAGCGTGAAGTACCCGAGGACGAGGGCCAGGAAGACGTCGAGGTGCTCGGGTGGCACGTCCGCGAGGAGAGGGTGCGCGGCGAGGTGGGCGTCGACGTCGAGGCCGTCGCCGCGGGGGCCGATGAGCAGGAGCAGCGAGTCGAGCCAGGCGGCGCCGCGGACGGGCCAGTTCCAGTCGCAGAGCAGCGCGGTGCCGTCGGGGCGGACCAGGATGTTGTCGTCGCGGACGTCGGTGTGGACGAGGGTCTCGCCGGCGACGACGTCGCCGTAGCGGGCGGTGAGCGCGGTGAGCTCGGCGGCGTGCGGGTGCTCGAGCCGGGTCCAGAGGGCCGGCCAGCTGCCGAACTCCTCCTCGGCGGTGGTCGTGAAGCAGGCCGGGGCGGGGGTCAGCAGCTCGGCGGTGGTGACGAGCAGGGCGGAGGCGGCGGCGAGGTCGGCGTCGGTCCAGGGGCGGTGGGGGGCGCGGGCCTCGACGTGCTCGGTGGCGAGGACGAACCACTCCTCGACCTCCTCGGCCCACAGCAGCCCCGGCGCCGGTACGGCGGCCGGCAGGCCGGCGAGCGCGACCGACTCCTCGCGGTAGGACTCGGCGAAGGGGCGCTGGGCCTTGACCGACGCCGCCTTCACGAACGCCCGGGTGCCGTCGGCGCAGGTGAGCACCGACGCGAACCCCGGGGTGAACCCACCGCCCTGCGAGACCGCCTTGACCACGGGCGCGCCGAGCCGCTGCTCGACGGCGCGCCGTACGAGCGGCGGCAGGTGGACCCACGCCAGGCGGCGCGCCGTCCGGCCGTGGGGGATGGTCGTCGGGAACACGCCCACATCATCGCGGGCGCGGCTCCCGACCGGGTCAGCGGCGCGCGGGGTCGAGCGTCCGGGTGTAGAGCGCGGCGCCGGCCACGTCGCGCAGCGTGACCGTGAGCTGGCCGGTCTGGCCGTCGACCTCGACCTCGCCGAAGAACTGGAAGCCCTGGGCCGGTGAGGCGTTGGGCGCCGGGGGCGCGGCGACGAACTCGGCGTGGGGGCCGAACGTGGCGTCGAGCGCGTTCGGGCCGAAGGCTCCGGCGTTGAGCGGGCCGGAGACGAACTCCCAGAACGGGTCGAAGTCCTGGTAGGCGGCGCGGTCGGGGGAGTAGTGGTGGGCCGCGGTGTAGTGCACGTCCGCGGTGAGCCATACGTGGTTGCGGATCCCGGCGCGCCGGAGCGCGGTCAGCACCCGGGCGATGTCGATCTCGCGGCCCAGCGGCGCGCCGGGGTCGCCCTGGGCGAGTCCCTCCTGCGCGGTCGGGCCGTCGGGGACGACGAGCCCGAGGGGCAGGTCGTTGGCGATCACCTTCCAGGTCGCCCGGGACCGCTGCAGCTCGCGGATCAGCCAGCGGGTCTGCCGCTCGCCGAGCACGCCGCCGTCGCCGGTCGTCTCGCGGTCGCCGGTGTTGGGGTCCTTGTGGGTGCGCATGTCGAGGACGAAGAGGTCGACGTGCTCGCCGTACGGGATCACCCGGTAGACCCGGCCGTCGGGGTCGGGCGAGATCGGCGCGACCGGCACGTACTCGTGGAAGGCACGGCGGGCTCGCGCGGCCAGGACGTCGACCCGCTTCTCGGTGTAGCGGGCGTCGTCGAGGATCTCGCCGGGGTACCAGTTGTTGGTGACCTCGTGGTCGTCCCACTGGGTGACCTGCGCGGTCTCGCCGAGGAAGGCGCGCCAGTTGTCGGCCATCAGGTTGTAGCGGTACTGGCCGCGGTACTCGGCGAGCGTCTCGGCGACCTTGGTCTTCTCCGGGATCACCAAGTTGCGCCAGGTGGAGCCGTCGGGGAGCGCGACGCTCGGCTGCACCGGGCCGTCGGCGTAGACATTGTCGCCGCTGCACAGGAAGAAGTCGGCCCGCCGGGCGCGCATCGCGTCGGCGATCCGGAAGCCGCCGAGGTCCGGGTTCACGCCCCACCCCTGGCCGGCGATGTCCCCGGACCACAGGAACCGTACGTCGTCGCCCCGGCGCGGTGCCGTGCGCAGCCGCCCGGTCGAGGGCGCGGAGACCGCCCGGTGGTCGTGGAGGTCGACGGCGCGGATCCGGTAGTGCAGGTCGGTGCTCGGCGGGAGCCCGTGCAGGGGGAAGGCGCCGGTGAGGTCGGTCCCCGGCGTGACCACCGGGCCGCGGACGGTGCGGACCTTGTGGAACGACGGGTCGCGGCTGATCTCGGCGACCAGGCGCGCGGGCCGGTCGGCGCGCGCCCAGAGCATTGCCGAGCCCGGCCGGACGTCGCCCGACTGGACGCCGAGGGTGAGCGCCGGGCGGTCCCGGTGCACGAGCAGGGGAGCGGCGGCGGCGCGGCCGCCGTACAGGGCGGCGGCGCCGGCCGCGCCGGCGCCGAGCAGCAGGTGCCGGCGGGAGGGGAGAGCCGAGGAGGCGGAGGAAGCCGAGGGGGCCGAGAGGTCCGAGGTCATGACGCCCAGCCCACCGGTTCCGGGCGAACGCGGGGGTGCCGGGCGGGCGATCCGGCGGTGAACCGCGGACGGCGAATTCTTGAACCCGCCCGACCCTGGAAGAATGGCCGGACCATGTCCGTCGCAGCCGCCGCCCCGCAGCCGGGTCACACCGACCCCGCGATCATCCGCAACTTCTGCATCATCGCGCACATCGACCACGGCAAGTCGACCCTCGCCGACCGGATGCTCCAGCTGACCGGTGTCGTGGGTGAGCGCGAGGCGAAGGCGCAGTACCTCGACCGGATGGACATCGAGCGCGAGCGCGGCATCACGATCAAGAGCCAGGCCGTCCGGATGCCCTGGACCGTCCAGGCCGACAACGAGGCGGGTGCCGAGCCGGGCACCTACGTCCTCAACATGATCGACACCCCGGGGCACGTCGACTTCACCTACGAGGTCTCCCGCTCGCTCCAGGCGTGCGAGGCCGCCGTCCTGCTGGTCGACGCCGCCCAGGGCATCGAGGCCCAGACGCTGGCGAACCTCTACCTCGCCATGGGCGCCGACCTGCACATCATCCCGGTGCTCAACAAGATCGACCTGCCCAGTGCCAACGTCGAGAAGTACGCCCTCGAGCTGGCCAACCTCGTCGGCTGCGAGCCCGAGGACGTGCTGCTCACCTCCGCCAAGACCGGGGTCGGCGTCGAGGCCCTGCTCAACGAGATCGTGAAGTCGGTCCCGGCCCCCGTCGGCGACGCCGCCGCCCCGGCCCGCGCCCTGATCTTCGACTCGGTCTACGACACCTACCGCGGCGTGGTGACCTACGTCCGGGTGGTCGACGGCGAGCTCTCCCACCGCGACAAGATCAAGATGATGTCGACCGGCGCGCTCCACGAGATGCTCGAGGTCGGCGTGATCAGCCCCGAGCCGATGAAGGCGGCCAAGCTCGGCGTCGGCGAGACCGGCTACCTGATCACCGGCGTGAAGGACGTGCGCCAGTCCCGCGTCGGTGACACCGTCACGGTCAACGGACGCCAGGCCGCCGAGCCGCTCGGCGGCTACGAGCACCCGAACCCGATGGTGTTCGCGGGCCTCTACCCGATCGACGGCGACGACTACCCGACGCTGCGCGACGCGCTCGAGAAGCTCCAGCTCAACGACGCGGCCCTGACCTTCGAGCCCGAGACCTCCGGCGCCCTCGGCTTCGGTTTCCGCTGCGGCTTCCTCGGCCTGCTCCACATGGAGATCACCCGCGAGCGGCTCGAGCGCGAGTTCAACCTCGACCTCATCTCGACCGCGCCGAACGTGGTCTACGAGGTGCACATGGAGGACGGCACCGTCCACATCGTCACCAACCCCAGCGAGTACCCCGAGGGCAAGATCGCCGAGGTCCGCGAGCCGGTCGTCAACGCCACGATCCTCGCGCCCGCCGACTACATCGGCACGATCATGGAGCTGTGCCAGCAGAAGCGCGGCAACCTCCTCGGCATGGACTACCTCTCCGAGGACCGCGTCGAGATGCGCTACACGCTGCCGATGGGCGAGATCGCCTTCGACTTCTTCGACCAGCTCAAGTCCAAGACCAAGGGCTACGCCTCGCTCAACTACGAGCGCTCCGGCGACCAGGCCTCCGACCTGGTCAAGGTCGACATCCTGCTCCAGGGCGAGCCGGTCGACGCCTTCTCCGCGATCGTCCACAAGGACGCGGCGTACTCCTACGGCGTGATGATGGCGGGCAAGCTCAAGGAGCTCATCCCCCGGCAGCAGTTCGAGGTGCCGATCCAGGCCGCGATCGGCGCCCGGGTGATCGCCCGCGAGAACATCCGCGCGATCCGCAAGGACGTGCTCGCCAAGTGCTACGGCGGTGACATCAGCCGCAAGCGCAAGCTGCTCGAGAAGCAGAAGGAAGGCAAGAAGCGGATGAAGATGGTCGGCCGGGTCGAGGTGCCCCAGGAGGCCTTCGTCGCCGCGCTGTCGACCACCGGACCGGCCGGCGACAAGCCGAAGAAGTGAGCCTGCGCCCGGTCCGCGACGACCAGTGGGATGTCGTCGCGTGGCTGTGGCAGGACTTCCGGCACGACCTCGGCGTCGTCGTCGACGGCTTCCCGTACGCCGACGGGCGCTACCGGCACGAGTGGCTCGACGAGTACCCCGCGCCCGACCGCCGCGGCTACCTGAGCTGGCGAGCGCACCCCGTCACCGGTGAGGACGCGCCCGTCGCGTTCGCGCTGGTGCGCGGGCTCGACGCGCCGAGCCGGATCATGCAGGCGTTCTTCGTCGTCCCGGCCGCGCGCCGCGACGGGTTCGCGCGGGACCTCGCACTCGAGGTCATCGGCCGGCACCCGGGGCCCTGGGAGATCCCGTTCCAGCACGACAACGAGCGGGCCGTCCGGTTCTGGCGCAAGGTCGCGACCGCGGCCTGGGGCACGGCGTGGACCGAGACCGAGGAGCCCGTGCCGGGCAAGCCCGGCGTCCCGCCCGACCACTGGATCCGGACGACGCCCCTCGTGCCCTAGGACGTCCACACCGCCGCGTCGTGCGCGAACAGCACCCGGCGGGGGTCGAAGGCGAGGATCCGCTCCATCCACGGGCTCGGGAGCGGGAGCGGCGGCTCGTGGCCGAGGGCGGCGGCCCGGGCCGCGAGGACGTCGGCGGACCACTGCGAGGCGGTGTCGTGGGCCTGTCCGGCCAGGACGACGGTGCCGTCGTCGCACGCGACGACCAGCGACTGGTGCCCGGCCACGTGCCCCGGCGTCGGTACGACGTGGACGCCCGCCGCGATCTCCGCCTCCCCGTCGAGCGTCTCGTAGCGAGCGCCGGCGAAGTCGACGAGCGCGGGGACCGTGTAGTCGGGCTGGGTCGCGTCGCGCGCGGTGGCCAGCTCGCGGCGCTGGACGACGATCGGGCGCCCGGCGAAGCGCGGGTTCTCGCCGATGTGGTCGAAGTGCAGGTGGCAGTTGACGACGATCGCGATGTCGTCGGGGCTCAGCCCGGCCGTCGCGAGCGCCGCCGCGACCGGCACCCGGCGCGGGCGGTAGTGCGCCTCGGTCTCCGGGCCGGCGTCGCCGAGGCCGGTGTCGAGCAGCAGGACGCCGGCCGGCGTCCGGACGACATAGCCGTGGACGGCCTCGACCCGCGGCTCGCCGGTCTCGGTCTCGGTGCCGGGCCGGACGAAGGTGCCGAGGTCGAGGCGGCGTACGTCGTCGGAGCGCATGACCTGCACGGTAGGCCAGTTGGGTGCTGTGCTGGGATGGTCGGGTGCCCGTGACCGTCCCGACCGAGCTCGACGAGCAGCGCCACCTCGGTCCCGAGTGGGCCGCGTGGCTCGACGGGCTGCCCGCGACGACGCAGGCCGTGCTCGACGCGTGGGAGCTCACGCCCGAGGGGGAGAGCTGGCACGGGTTCTGCTCGCTGGTGCTGCCGGTGACGACCGCCGACGGGACGCCGGCGGCGCTCAAGGTCGGCCTTCCCGACGACGAGTCCGAGCACGAGCACCTCGCGCTCCAGCGCTGGCGGGGCCGCGGCGCGGTCCGGCTGCTGCGCGCCGACCCCGGTCGCCGGGCGATGCTGCTGGAGCGGCTCGACCGCGAGGACCTCACCGAGAGCTGGGACGTCGAGGCGTGCGAGGTCGTCGCCGGTCTGTACGCCGGCCTGCACGTGCCGCCGATGCCGCAGCTGCGCGCCCAGGCGTCGTACGTCGAGCAGTGGGCGGACGCGCTGCGCCGCGACGCCAAGGACGTGCCGATCCCGCGCCGGCTCGTCGACCAGGCGCTCGGCCTCGCCCGCGAGCTCACCCAGGAGCCGGCCACGGCGGTCATCCACGCCGACCTCCACTACGGCAACGTGCTGCGCGGGCGCCGCGACGGCACGGACACCTGGCTGGTGATCGACCCCAAGCCGGCCAACGGCGACCCGCACTACGAGCTGGAGCCGATGCTGCGCGACCGCTTCGACGAGTACGCCGCCCCCGGCGCGTTCGGCTCGGTCCGTGACGGCATCCGCCGCCGGTTCCACACGATCGTCGATGCCGCGGGACTCGACGAGGACCGCGCCCGGGACTGGGCGATCGTGCGCTCGGTGCTCAACGCGCACTGGGCGCACGAGGACGCCGTCCGGGCCCATCGCCCGCTCGACGACGACGAGCGCGAGCACGTCACCGCCTGCATCACCGTCGCCAAAGCCGTCCAGGACTGAGCGGTGGGGGACAATCGAGGGGTGCCCCACGTCATCTCGATCAGCGTCGGCAGCCCGCAGCAGAAGGAGTGGGCCGGACTCGGCCGCACCTCCATCGACAAGCGCGCCGTGACCGGCCCGGTCGCCGTCGAGCCGCTCGGCCTCGCCGGCGACTCCGTCTGCGACACGAAGCACCACGGCGGCCCGGACCAGGCCGTCTACGCCTATGCCCGCGAGGACCTCGACTTCTGGGAGGCCGAGCTCGGCCTGCCGATCCGCGACGGCCAGTTCGGCGAGAACCTCACCACGTCCGGCCTCGACCTCAACGCGCTCGAGGTCGGCACCCGGCTCCAGGTCGGCGACCCGGCCGCGGGTGCGCTGTTCGAGGTCGCCTACGTCCGCACGCCCTGCAACGACTTCAAGGGCTGGATGGGGGAGAGCGGCTACGACCCGCGTGCCTGGGTCAAGCGCTTCACTGCGGCCGGTCGCCCGGGGCCGTACCTGCGGGTCCTCCGGCCCGGCACCATCGCGGCCGGCGACGCGGTCGAGGTGGTGCACGTGCCGGGGCACGGGATCACCGTCCGGGACATGTTCGTCGCGCTCAACACCGACCGCAGCCGGCTGCCCGAGCTGCTCGTGATCGACGGTCTGAGCGCCAAAGCGCGTGAGAAAGCGGAGGAATTCGTCCAGAGGACGGCGTCGCCGCTACCGCCAGTTGAACCAGTGATCTAGGTTACTGGTCAGTCACGCCGGTCTCGGACGAGCATGCAGGAGCGTCATGCCCATCAACCACGACACGAGTTTCCTCGATCACATGCCCCCGAACTGCGCGGTGCAGTTCCTCGACAGAGTCGAGAAGAGCGGTGAACGCGAGGCATTCCGCTTTCCGCGGGGGGACGACGCCTGGGAGTCGGTGACCTGGCGCCAGGCCGGGGACCGGGTACGCCGGCTCGCCGCCGGGCTCCTCGCGCTGGGCCTCGAGCCCGAGCAGCGGGTGGGCATCGCGTCCTCGACGCGCTACGAGTGGATCCTCGCCGACCTCGCCATCATGTGCGCCGGTGGTGCGACGACCACCGTCTACCCGTCGACGGGCGGCGAGGACACGGCGTACATCCTGGGTGACTCGGAGAGCCGGATCGTCTTCGCCGAGGACGAGTCCCAGCTGGCCAAGCTGCGCGACCACCGCGCCGAGCTGCCGGCCGTCGACAAGGTCGTGGTCTTCGACGCGAGCCTCGCCGACGGCGACTGGATCATCTCGCTCGACCAGCTGGCCGAGCTCGGCGACGGCTACCTCGCCGAGAACCCCGGCGCGGTCGAGCAGGTCGCCAAGGGCATCGCCCCCGACCAGCTCGCCACCCTGATCTACACCTCCGGCACCACGGGCAAGCCCAAGGGCGTGCGCACGCTCCACCGCGCCTGGGTGTTCGAGGGCGAGGCGATCAAGGTCCAGGACATCCTCCACGAGGACGACCTGCAGTTCCTGTGGCTGCCGATGGCCCACTCGTTCGGCAAGGTGCTGCTCTCGACCCAGCTCGCGTGCGGCTTCGCGACCGCCATCGACGGCCGCGTCGACAAGATCGTCGACAACCTCGGCATCGTGAAGCCGACGTTCATGGGCGCCGCGCCGCGCATCTTCGAGAAGGCGCACGCCCGGATCGTCACCATGCAGGCCGCCGAGGGCGGCGCCAAGGAGAAGATCTTCAAGAAGGCCTTCGCCGTCGGCATCAAGGTCGACGAGCTCCAGCGCCAGGGCAAGTCCGTCCCGCTGCTGCTCAAGCTCCAGCACGGCCTGTTCGACAAGCTGGTCTTCAGCAAGGTCCGGGACCGCTTCGGCGGCCGGGT
This sequence comes from Pimelobacter simplex, assembly GCF_024662235.1. Classification (GTDB taxonomy): domain Bacteria; phylum Actinomycetota; class Actinomycetes; order Propionibacteriales; family Nocardioidaceae; genus Nocardioides. The sequence goes on along the minus strand of NZ_CP096276.1, from coordinate 2,971,433 downwards.
GAAGTTCTTCATCTCCGGCTCGGCTGCGCTCAACGCCGACATCGCGGCGTGGTTCCACGCGGCCGGCGTCCTCATCCTCGAGGGCTACGGCATGACCGAGAACGCCGCGGGCGCGACGGTCAACCACCCCGACGCCTACAAGATCGGCAGCGTCGGTCAGGCCTTCCCGGGCACCGAGGTCCGCATCGGCGAGGGCGGCGAGGTCCAGCTCAAGGGCCCGCACGTCATGGCGGGCTACCACAACCGCGACGACGCGACCCGCGACGCCCTCACCGCCGACGGCTGGCTGCGCACCGGTGACAAGGGCGAGCTCGACGCCGAGGGCTTCCTGACCATCACCGGCCGGATCAAGGAGCTCTTCAAGACCTCCGGCGGCAAGTACATCGCCCCGCCCGCCATCGAGGCGAAGTTCAAGGCGATCTGCCCCTACGTCAGCCAGTTCATGGTCTTCGGCGCCGAGCGCAACTTCGTCTCGGCGCTGATCACCCTCGACCCCGACGCCATCGCGGGCTGGGCGGCCGAGAACGGCAAGTCCGGCGTGAGCTACACCGAGCTCGTCAACGACGAGGCGGTCAAGGCGATGGTCGGCGAGTACGTCGACGAGCTCAACACCCAGCTCAACCGCTGGGAGACGGTGAAGAAGTGGCGGCTGCTCGACCACGACCTCTCCATCGAGTCCGGCGAGCTCACCCCGTCGCTCAAGGTGAAGCGTGGCGTGGTCGAGGCCAACAACTCCGACCTGATCGCGAGCTTCTACGCGGGTTCCTGACCTCGTCACAGCAGGCGCACAGGGGGCGTGGCTTCACTGGCGGCATGAGCCACCACAGCCACCGAACCCACGTCCCCGGCGCTGACGAGACCGAGGAGCACGACCTCGGGCTGGCCCACGACCTGCCGAAGATCATGGCGCGTCGTGGGCTGCTCGGTCTTCTGGGCGGGGTGGGGGCCGCGGTCGCGCTGACGGCCTGCGGCTCCGACGACACCGCCACCAGCATCAACACGACGTCCTCCTCGGGGCCGTCCGGTCCGGGGGGGCGCGCCGCCCGCCGGTGGTGCCCCGGGCGGGGACACCAGCGTCGAGGTCGCCGAGGGGGAGATCCCCGAGGAGACCGCCGGTCCCTACCCGGGCGACGGGAGCAACGGGCCCAACGTGCTGACCGAGTCGGGCGTCGTGCGCAGCGACCTCACCTCCAGCTTCGGTACGGCGTCCGGTGTCGCCGCAGGCGTCCCGACGACGGTCAGGCTCAAGGTCTACGACCTCAACGGCGACACCGTCACCCCGCTCGCGGGCGCGGCGATCTACTTGTGGCACTGCGACCGCGAGGGCCGCTACTCGATGTACGACGACGCGATCGCCGACGAGAACTACCTGCGCGGCGTCCAGGAGGCCGATGCCGACGGCAACCTGACCTTCACCACGATCTTCCCGGCCTGCTACGCCGGACGCTGGCCGCACATGTACTTCGAGGTCTACGAGAGCCTGAAGGCGGCGACCAGCGCCGAGAACAAGCTGCGCACCTCACAGCTCGCGCTGCCCCAGGACGTGTGCGACACCGTCTACGCGACCGAGGGCTACGAGCAGAGCGTGACCAACCTGGCCCAGCTGAGCCTCGACAGCGACGGGATCTTCAGCGACGGCTACTCGCTGCAGCTGGCCAAGGTGACGGGTTCTGTCGAGGAGGGGTACACGGTCAGCCTGAACGTGCCGGTTTGAGCGGCTGGTTCGATGGGGGCATGACGCAGCACGACCACGATCTCGGACTCCGCCACGACCTGCCGCGGATCCTCCGCACCGGGCGTCGCGGACTGCTCGGCGTCGTCGGCGGGGTGGGTGCCCTCGCCGTCGCGGGCTGCGCCGCCGACGACAAGCCCACGGCGTCCAAGCCGACGTCCACGCCGCCGACCTCTCCGCCGGCCTCGCCGCCGTCCGGTCCGGCCGGGACGGCGACGGCCACCGCGACCGCGCACCCGATCGACCCGAAGGCCGGCGAGATCCCCGAGGAGACCCAGGGGCCCTTCCCCGGCAACGGCACCAACGGCCCCGACGTGCTCACCGAGGCGGGCGTCGTACGCCGCGACATCCGCGGCAGCTTCGGCCGCGCGTCGGGAGTGGCCGGCGGCGTCCCGGTGACGCTGCGGATGCGGATCTTCGACCTGGCCGGCACCGACGTCACGCCGCTGGCGGGCGCCGCGGTCTACGTCTGGCAGTGCGACCGCGAGGGGCGCTACTCGCTCTACAACGACGGCGCGCGCGACGAGAACTACCTGCGCGGGGTCCAGGAGGCCGACGCCGACGGCAACCTGGAGTTCGTCACCGTCTTCCCGGGCTGCTACCCGCAGCGCTGGCCGCACATCCACTTCGAGGTCTACGAGAGCCTCGCCCACGCCACCCGCGGCGCCGCCCCCAAGCTGCGCACCAGCCAGCTCGCGTTCCCGGCCGGCGTGTCCGCCGACGTCTACGCCTCGGCCGGCTACGGCGAGAGCGTGCCCAACTTCGAGGCGATCACGCTCGACTCCGACAGCATCTTCCGCGACGGCTACTCGCTGCAGATGGTGACCATGACCGGCTCGGTCGCCGACGGCTACGTCGCCACCCTCAACGTGCCGGTCTGACCCTCCGCCCGCCCGCCTGGGAGACTGGTCCGATGCCGTCCGCCCTGCCCGAAGGCGATCCCGCCCCCGCCGACGGGTCGCTCCCGCCCGCCGCGCTCGCCGAGCTCGGCCGGCGCCCGTTCGAGGTCTACGTGCACGTGCCCTTCTGCCGGGTGCGGTGCGGCTACTGCGACTTCAACACCTATACGGCCGAGGAGCTCGGGCCCGGCGTCAGCCGGGCGTCGTACGCCGAGCAGGCGGTGGCGGAGGTGCGGCTGGCCCGGCGCGTGCTCGGCGACGTGGACCGCCCGGTCGAGACCGTCTTCCTCGGCGGCGGGACGCCGACGCTGCTCCCGCCCGAGGACCTCGGCCGGATCATCGGGGCCATCGACGACGAGCTCGGGCTCGCCCCCGGCGCCGAGGTGACCACCGAGGCCAACCCCGACTCGGTCGACGCGGCCTACCTGGAGCGGCTGCGCGAGGCCGGCTTCACCCGCGTCTCGTTCGGCATGCAGTCGGCGGTGCCCCACGTGCTCGCGGTCCTCGACCGCACCCACGACCCGCTCCGGGTGCCGGGAGTCGTCGACGCGGCGCGCGCGGCGGGCTTCGACCAGATCAGCCTCGACCTCATCTACGGCACGCCGGGGGAGAGCGCGGCCGACTGGAGCACGACGCTCGACGCGGCGCTGGCGTGCGCGCCGGACCACGTGTCGGCGTACTCGCTGATCGTGGAGGACGGCACCGCCCTGGCCCGCCGGGTCCGCCGCGGCGAGCTGCCGATGCCCGACGACGACGACCTGGCCGACAAGTACCTCCAGGCCGACGAGCGCTTCGCCGCCGCCGGCCTGGGCTGGTACGAGGTCTCCAACTGGGCGCGCGACGACGCGGCCCGCTGCCGGCACAACATCGGCTACTGGACCGGCGCGGACTGGTGGGGGATCGGCCCCGGCGCCCACTCCCACGTCGGCGGCGTGCGCTGGTGGAACGTCAAGCACCCCAAGGCCTACGCCGGCCGGCTGGCCGACGGCGTCAGCCCGGCCCAGGCCCGCGAGGTCCTCGACGCCGAGACCCGGCGCGTGGAGCGCGTGCTTCTCGAGGTCCGGCTGCGCGACGGGCTGCTGGTCGCGGCCCTCGACGCGTCGGGGCTCGCCGAGCTGGACGGCCTGGTCGCCGACGGGCTCGTCGAGGACCGCGCCGAGCGGGTCGTGCTCACCCAGCGGGGTCGGCTGCTCGCCGACGGGGTGGTGCACCGGCTGCTGGCCTGAGCTCCAGCGCTCCGCTCGCCAGGGCGGCGCGGACCGCCGCGAGCGTCTCGGCGGGGGTGTGCTCCGTGGTGTCGAGGACGTGGCGCTCCAGCGGCCCGAGGTCGGCGAGCTGGTCCCACAGCGCGAGGACCGGGCCCTCGTCCACCAGTGCGTCCGGGCTGGTCCGGCGCTGGGCCCGGCGCAGCGTCTCGGCGCGGGAGGGGCGCAGCACGACGTAGTGGTGCCGGGCGTCCGTGGCGTCCTCAGCCTGCCGGAAGTGGTCGAGCATCCACGGGCCGATGATCCCGTCGACGACGGTCGTGAAGCCGCCCGCCGCATAGGCCGCGGCCGCGCGCTGGATGACCCGCAGCACGGTGTGGTTCTGTGCGTCCGACTCGGGGAGGTACGGCGCGATCGCGCCCGCGGCGATGAAGTGCCAGAAGTCGTCGGTGTGCAGGTGCACCGCCCGGTCGTAGGTCGTCGCCAGGGCCCGCGCGGTCGTCGACTTCCCCGCCCCGGGAGGACCGGTGAGCAGGATGATGTCGGCGCTCACCCGCGTCACGCTACAACCCGCGGCAGGCGGCCGGACTCTGAATATCAACTAACTGTAGTGTTACACTCGACTTTATGAAGAAGTCGGGACCCCTGATCGGCTACGTGCCGGGCGCCTTCGACCTGTTCCACATCGGACACCTCAACGCGCTGCGCCAGGCACGGCCGTGGTGCGACGTGCTGGTGGCGGGTGTGGTGGCCGACGAGGTGTGCCTGGAGACCAAGGGCGTCGTCCCGACCGTCCCGCTCGAGGAGCGGCTCGAGATCGTCGAGGCGATCGGCATCGTCGACGCCGTCTACGCCGAGCGCACCGCCGACAAGACCGACTCCTGGCGCGACGTGGGCTTCCACCGGATCTTCAAGGGTGACGACTGGGAGGGCACCGCCAAGGGCCGCCGGCTCGAGGAGCGGATGGCTGCCCTGGGGGTCGAGGTGACCTACTTCCCCTACACGCTCCAGACCTCCTCGACCGCGCTGCGCAAGGCGCTCGCGAGCCGCGGGGCGTCATGACCGTCGCCGTTTCCGACGACGGCCTGCTGGTACCCCCGGGCGGAAGCCCTCTCGTGGTCGAGATCGACGGCCACTACGTGTGGTCGCTGACGCCCGCGCGCGACGGGGCGCCGGCGGCCGGGGGAGTGCTCGTGCCCTGGCCCGGTGTGCTCCGGCCGTACCTCAGCGGGCGCGGCCGGGTCCGGGTGACCGACCCGACCGGTTCCGCCGTCCTGTACGACGACGAGGTCGGTCTCGGCGGCGGGGACGGCTCGCTCGCCGTGGTCGATCGCGCCGGGCACCGGCTCAGCGTCGACAAGGTGGGCCACCTGGCCCGCTCGTTCGCCGACACCGACGAGCAGGTCCGCGAGGAGATCCTCGCCGGCACCCGGCGCGCGATCGACGACCTGCGCGAGCACGCCGGCGTGGCGGCGTACCTGAACTACGGGGCGCTGCTCGGCGCGGTCCGCGAGGGCCGGATGCTCGCGCACGACTCCGACACCGACCTGTGCTACCTGTCCGCGCACACGAGCCCGGCCGACATCGTCGCCGAGTCCTACCGGATCACCCGGGCGATGCGGGCCCAGGGCTGGCGGCTGCTGCGGATGTCCGGCGGCGACGTCAAGCTGCTGCTGCCGCTGTCCGACGGACGGGTCTGCCACATCGACGTCTTCGCCGCGTTCCACGTCGGCGAGACGTTCTTCCAGCTCGGCAACCGCAGCGGGGACCTGCCGCGCTCGGCGATCGAGCCGTTCTCGACGATCGAGCTGCACGGTCACGAGTTCCCGGTCCCGCGCGACCCGGAGGCGATGCTCGCGTTCCTCTACGGCCCGCAGTGGCGCACCCCGGACCCGTCGTTCCGCTACGCCGACCCGCCCGCGGGCGTGCGCCGCCTCGACGGCTGGCTGCGCGGCTTCCGCACCGAGATGGGACGCTGGACCGAGCTCTACAACGGACCACGGCGCTCCGCGGTGCCGGCCGGGCCGTCGGCCTTCGCCGAGTGGGTCGCGCCGCAGCTCGGCGACGGGCGTGCGGTGCTCGACGTGGGGGCCGGCACCGGGCGGGACGCGCTGTGGTTCGCGCGGTCGGGACGTCGTACGGGGGCGGTGGACTTCTCCCGGGGTAGCCTGGGTGTGGTCCGCCGGCGGGCGAAGCGCCGCGGGCTGGAGGTCGAGGTCGACCAGCTGATCCTCGGTGAGCTGCGCTCCACGCTGGCCCACGGCACCCGGCTCGCCCGGGACCCGCACGACCTGTACGCCCGCCACCTCGTCGGCTGCCTCGACGCGGCCGCGCTCGACCAGCTCTGGCTGCTCGCCCGGATGGCCCTGCGCCCCGGCGGCGGGCGGCTGTTCCTCGAGCTCGCCGCCGGGGAGCCGAGCCCGGGCGACGGGCTGGTCCGCCGTACCCCGGTCGAGGTGGTGCGCCGCGGGATCGAGTCCTCCGGCGGCGTCGTCGAGCACCTGACCGTGGGTCCCGGCGAGGACATGTTCGACCTGCCCGACCCGGCCGTGTGCCGGATCCGCGCCGCCTGGCCGGCGCCCGATCACCAGGAGAAGCGATGACGACGACCGAGCTGGCCCACCGCGTCCGGGCGAAGATCCGCGAGCGCGGGACCCTGCGCGAGCGGGTGCGCGTGCTGGAGGCCGAGGTGCAGGAGAACCGTCAGCTCAACCGGCGTATCGCCGAGCTGACCGACGTGGTGACCGAGCTGCTGATCCCGATCGAGGCGCGGGACCAGGCGCGGGTCGACGAGGTGCTGGGGCGGTTCCGGACCGGCCTCTAGGGCTGGCAATTGGGCAGAAACCGCAGCCCCGCGGCCCGTTTCGGCCAGGTTTGGTCCCAAACCGCAAGGTGGTCTGACAATCGGATGGTCAGGCCTGGGTCACGAAGTCGATCAGCTCCTCGACCCGTCCGAGCAGGGCCGGGTCGAGGTCCTGGAACCCACGGACGCCGCCGAGGATGTGCTTCCACGCCCGCGCGATGTCGGCCTGGTCGCGGTGCGGCCAGCCGAGCTGCTGGCAGGTGCCCTTCTTCCAGTCGATGCCCTTGGGCACCTTCGGCCACGTCTCGAACCCGAGCCGCGACGGCTTGACCGCCTCCCAGATGTCGATGAACGGGTGGCCGACGATCAGCACGTCCTTGCCGACGGGCGACTTCATGATGTTCTGCGCGATCCGGCTCTCCTTCGAGCCGGGGACCAGGTGGTCGACGAGGACGCCGACGCGCCGGTTGGGCGCGGGCCTGAAGTCGCGCAGGTGGTCGGCGAGGTCGTCGACACCGCCGAGGTACTCCACGACCACGCCCTCGATGCGCAGGTCGTCGCCCCAGACCTTCTCGACCAGCTCGGCGTCGTGCCGGCCCTCGACGAAGATCCGGCTCGCCCGGGCCACCCGGGCCTTGGCGTCGTGGACGGCGATCGAGCCGCTGGCGGTGCGGGTCGGCTTGACCGGGCCGGCGTTGGTGACGGGCGGGACCAGGATGACCGGCTTGCCCTCCAGCAGGAAGCCGGTGCCCAGCGGGAACGTACGCCGCTTCATCCGGCGGTCCTCGAGGGTCACCGTGTCGAGGTCGCGGTCGACGGCGACGATCTCGCCGCACCAGTCGGTGGTGACCTCCTCGACCACGAGGCCGAGGTCGGCGGGTGTCTCCACGGCCCGGCCCCGCTTGGGGACCTTCCAGTCGCCTGACAGCACGTCGGTCCCATAGCGATCCACGACGAACCACCCTAGGTCGAGCGGGCCTCCGTGCCGGGCTGGGACACGCGGCGCGCGGCGCTCAGTCCCGCCCGGATCGCGACGACCGCGTCGGGGTGGACGCGGGTCAGCAGCAGGAGGTCGCCCCGCTGGGTGAGGCCGACGGTGTTGAGCAGGCTGTTGCCGATGCCGAGGGCGATGCCCCCGACGGTGAGGCTGAGGAAGGCGGCCGAGTGCGGGATGCCGGCCACGGACGCCCAGCAGGCCAGGATCACACCGATCAGCGCGACCAGCACGGCGGTCCGGCGGATCCGCCGCCAGCGGTCCCAGTGGCGGTGCAGGAACGGCACCTCGACCCGGTAGCGCCGGGCGGCCATGCTGCTGGCCCACAGCCAGCCGATGACGGTGAAGAGGATCAGCACGTTGACCCAGGGCGGCGTCGTGCTGCCGCGGAGGACGACGAACTCGCGGGTGCGGATGCCGGTCTTGACGCACACCTCGCCCGGCACGGCGATCTCGCCGCCCACGTGACCGATCACGACCGCTGCCATGGACGCACCCTAGGCGGTCTGGGCGGCCTCCGGGGTGCTGTTCCCCGGGACCGGGACGCGCTCAGGCCAGCGGGAGCTGCCGGCGGACCGGGGGCAGCTGCGCGTAGCCGCGCGGGATCGCGTGGTGCAGCGCCTCGGCCGGGTAGGGCCACTCCGCCGCCGCGGCGGCCTCGGCTTCCGGCACCCCGCGCGTGGCGAGGTCGCGGATCGTCTCGGCGACCGCACGCAGGTCGTCGCACTGGTCCTCGACGAAGCGGCGGTCGACCACCTTCCCGTGCCCCGGTACGACGACCGTGCCCGGCGTGGTCAGCCCCAGCACGAGGTCGAGCGTGGCCGGCCAGTCCAGCGGGTAGCAGTCACCGCCCATGGCCGGCGGCGCCGACTCCTCGACCAGGTCGCCGGCGAGCAGCACGTCGGCGTCCGGCACCCGGACGACGAGGTCGCCCGCGGTGTGCCCGCGGCCCAGGTGGGCGAGCTCGAGCTGGCGGTCGCCGAGGTCGATCACGGCGGCGCTGGCGAAGGTGGTGTCGGCGGGCGGGGCCGCGGGGTCGGTTCGGGCGGCGGCCTCCTCGGTCGCGTGGACCGGGATGCCGTCGTACCGGTCGCGGAAGGTGCCGTTGCCGAGCACGTGGTCGAAGTGGTCGTGGGTGTTGACCACCGCGACGACCTGACCCGCGCCGAGGTCGCCGATCGCGGCGATCGCGGCCCGCGCCTCCGCGGCGCTGGCGAGGGTGTCGACCACGACGAGGCCGCGCTCACCTCCGACGACGACCAGGTTGACGTCGTACGAGGGGACGCGGCGGACCCAGACCCGGTCGGCTACCTCGGTGAATGCAGGCACGGGCCTACGGTAGCGAGCCCGTCGGCTCAGCAGAGTCCGGCGTGGAGCTCGGAGCGGAGCATCTCGCCGAGCTCCTGGGTGGAGGCGGCGGGGCGGGGGAAGTGGAGGTCGGTGGTGTGGGCGCCGGTGGGGTCGACCCACTGGAGGGTGACGCCGTCGGGGCGCAGGCCGGCCAGGTGGACGCCGAGGACCTCGCCGAGGCGGGTCTGGGTGAGGGTGGCGATGGCGCGGCGCAGCTCGTCCTGGTGGCACAGGTTGGCGTGCTCGGTCGAGCGCTGGAGGAAGCCGCGGTTGAGGTCGTGGTCGGGGGAGGTGAAGGCCCCGAGCGGCACCCGGATCCGGACGGCTTCCGGTGCGCCGGGCGCCACGGCCGGGAGGCCGGTGCGGGTGAGGAGGACGAAGTCGAGGTGCAGCGCGATCCGCATCCGGACCTCGTCGCAGCACTCGCACTGCTCGAGCCCGACCGCGTCCAGGCGCCCGGAGAGGGTCAGGGTGGCGTCGCGGTCGGCGGAGCCCTCGGCGCCCAGGCCGCTGCCGAGGGTGAGCAGGGCGCCGCGGCGGTCGGTGGCGGCCAGGGCGAGCGCGGAGCCGGCCGGGCAGCTGAAGACCGGGCGGCCGCTGTGGTCCTGCATCTCCAGGCGGTCCTGGTCGAGACCGTCGGTGACGTCGTCGATCCCGTCGACGACGAGCTGCACGTCGCGCGGGCAGGCGAGGATGCTGCGCGCCGCGGCCGCGAGCCGCTGGGCGTCGAGCCGGGTGGTCTCGGTGTGGGTCCCGGGGTCGAGGGTCACGTGCCGCTCCTTCGCCGTCGTTCGTGCTTGCTTAGGTGAGCCTAACCTACACAACCTCCGGTGGCCAGGGTCCGTCCTTTCGTGGACCGCGGCGGTAGCATTGGCACTCACTGCGGTGGAGTGCCAAGTGGTGCTCCGGGCGACGGATCCAGGAGGTGGCATGCAGGAGGAGCGCAGGCTCGCCGTGCTGCGTGCGATCGTCGAGGACTACGTGGCGACCGAGGAGCCCGTGGGTTCCAAGACGCTCGTCGAGCGGCACCACCTCAACGTCTCGCCGGCGACGATCCGCAACGACATGGCCGCGCTGGAGGAGGAGGGCTACCTCCACCAGCCGCACACGAGCGCGGGCCGGGTGCCGACCGACAAGGGATACCGGCTCTTCGTCGACCGGCTCTCCACGGTCAAGCCGACCACCTCGGCCGAGCGCCGCGCGATCGCGAGCTTCCTCGACGGCGCCGTCGACCTCGACGACGTCGTGCACCGCTCCGTGCGGCTGCTGGCCCAGCTGACCCGCCAGGTCGCGGTCGTGCAGTACCCGACGCTGTCGCGCTCGACGGTGCGCCACGTCGAGATCGTCGCGCTCACCCCGACCCGCCTGCTGCTGGTGCTCATCCTCAGTTCGGGCCGGGTCGAGCAGCGCGTGGTCGAGCTCGAGGCGGCGCTGGCCGACGACGAGCTGGCCGCGCTCCGCTCGCGGGTCAACCTCGCCGCCACCGGCGAGGTGATCGCCGAGGCCGCGACCGCGCTCGACGCCCTCGTCAAGCCCACCGACGACGGCCGCGCGCCGGCCCCGTCGGCCGCGGCGACCGTGGTGGTCGAGGCGCTGGTCGAGGCGATGAGCGACCACCGCTCCGACGAGCGCGTGATCGTGGGCGGCACCGCCAACCTCGCCCGCTTCGGCGACAGCTTCGAGACCTCGGTGCGCCCGCTGCTCGAGGCGATCGAGGAGCACGTCGTGCTGCTCAAGCTGCTCGGCGAGGCGACGAGCGGCGGCGCGGTCACGGTGCGCATCGGCGCCGAGGGCCCCTTCGAGGAGCTGGCCTCGACCAGCGTCGTCGCGACCGGCTACGGCCCCGACGACGCGCTGGCGGCGCTCGGCATCGTCGGCCCCACCCGCATGGACTACCCAGGAACGATGGCGGCGGTGCGCGCGGTGGCGCGCTACGTCTCGCGCATCCTCGACGAGAGCTGAGAGAGCAACACACGTGAGCCAGGACCCCTACGAGCTGCTGGGCGTCGACCGCGAGGCGGACGCCGACACCATCAAGAAGGCCTACCGCAAGCTGGCCCGGCAGCTGCACCCGGACGTCAACCCCGACCCGGAGAGCCAGGAGCGCTTCAAGCAGGTCACCGCTGCCTACGAGGTGCTCTCCGACCCGCAGAAGCGGGCGGCGTACGACCGCGGCGGCGACATGTTCGGCGGCGGCGGCTTCGGCGGCCAGGGCGCGGGCTTCTCGTTCACCGACATCATGGACGCCTTCTTCGGTGGGGCCGGCGGCGCCCAGGCGGCCGGCCGGGGCCCCCGTCCGCGGGTACGCCGGGGCCAGGACGCCCTGATCCGGCTCGAGGTCGAGCTGGCCGAGGCCGCGTTCGGTGTCTCCCGCGAGCTCAAGGTCGACACCGCCGTGCGCTGCTCGACCTGCAGCGGCGAGGGCACCGCGGCCGGCACCCACCCGGTGCCCTGCGAGACCTGCCACGGCATGGGCGAGGTCGCCCACGTGCAGCGCTCGTTCCTCGGCGAGATCCGCACGCTGCGGCCCTGCGCGGCCTGCCGCGGCTTCGGCACGATCATCCCCGACCCGTGCCGCGAGTGCGCGGGCGACGGGCGGGTCCGCTCGCGTCGTACCCTCACCGTCAAGATCCCGGCCGGCGTCGACAACGGCACCCGGGTCCAGCTCAGCGAGCAGGGCGAGGTCGGCCCCGGCGGCGGCCCCGCGGGTGACCTCTACGTCGAGATCCACGTCGCCGCCCACGAGGTGTTCGAGCGCCACGGCAACGACCTGCACTGCACGGTCTCGGTGCCGATGACCGCCGCCGCCCTCGGGACGACGCTCACCCTGCCCACGCTCGAGGCCGACCTCGAGAGCGGCGCGGACTCCGGGGTCGAGACCTCCTTCGAGCTCGGCGTCCCGGCCGGCACCCAGTCGGGTCACCAGGTCGTGCTGCGCGGCCGCGGCGTCCCCGGCCTGCGCGGCGGGCGCGGTGACCTCGGCGTCACCATCGCCGTCGAGACCCCCTCGCGCCTCGACCCGCGCCAGGAGGAGCTGCTGCGCGAGCTGGCCGCCATCCGCGGCGAGGAGCAGCCGACCGGCGACGTCCGGCCGCCGCACAAGTCCGTCTTCGGCCGGCTCCGCGACGCGTTCACCGCACACTGAGCATGACCCTCCCGCAGCACCTGGTGCCCTCGCTCGAGGCGGTCCGCGCCGGTGACGAGGTCCTCGTCGAGGGCGACGAGGCCCACCACGCGGTCGTCGTACGGCGGCTGCGGGTGGGCGAGGCGCTCCAGCTCGCCGACGGCTGGGGCCGGGTGGCGACCGCCGAGGTGAGCGCGACGACCAAGCGCACCTTCACCGCCGTCGTCACCGAGGTCACCGACCACGCCGAGCCGCGGCCGCGGGTCACCGTGGTCCAGGCGCTGCCCAAGGGCGAGCGCGGCGAGCTGGCGGTCGAGGTGCTCACCGAGATCGGCGTGGCCCGGATCGTCCCCTGGGCGGCGGCGCGCAGCGTCGCGGTCTGGAAGGGCGAGCGCGCCGCGAAGTCGCTGGCCAAGTGGCAGGCCACGGCCCGCGAGGCGGCCAAGCAGTCCCGGCGCGCCTGGCACCCCGAGGTGGTCCCGCTGGCGAGCACCGACGAGGTCGCCGCCCTGGTGGTCGACGCCGACGTGGCGATCGTGCTCCACGAGGACGCCACCGAGCCGCTCGGCGCGCTCGCCCTGCCCGACGACGGCGAGCTGCTCGTCGTGGTCGGCCCCGAGGGCGGGCTGAGCGAGGACGAGGTGGCCCGGTTCGTCGAGGCCGGCGCGGTGTCGGTGCGGATGGGCACCGAGGTCCTCCGTACGTCGACCGCCGGCGTCGCCGCCGTCGCCGCCCTCCTGGTCCGCACGCCCCGCTGGGGCGGCTGAGCCGTCCGGCGCTCGCCTCAGCGGGCGAGCAGCGCCTCGACCCGGGCGATCTCCTCGTCCAGCCCGGCCCGCTCGGCGCGGGTCAGCTCGCGGACCATCTCGACCAGGACGACCCGGCCCTCCTCGGCCCGCCACAGCCCGGTGAACCAGCCGTCGACGTGGACCGACATGGCCTGCGCGCCGTTGACGCCCATCCACAGCCGCCGGTGCTCGGGCTCCATCACCCGGTCGCGGGAGGCGTGGGAGAGCCACAGGTTGTCGTAGGTGCCGAACAGGCGGACCGGCGCCGGGGCGTCCTCGTCGGCGACCGGCGCGCCGGCGACGTCGTAGAGCACCTTGCCGTCCTCGTCCTCGTGCACCTCGAGGTCGTCCATCGCCTTGACGACCGGCCCCAGCCGGGTGATCCCGGACCAGGCCGTGACGTCGGCCGCGGTGCCGGGGCCGTAGGCGCGCAGGAACCGGCGCACGATCGCCGGCACGTCCGGCTCGGCCAGGGGCAGGCCGGTCCAGCGGTCGGCGAGGTCGTAGGCGACCGCGGTCGAGCCGGTCGGCTTCCAGCAGCCGCGCGGCGGGAGCTGGGCGAGGACCTCCGCGACCCGGGCGACCTGGCCCAGCTGGGTGGCGGTGTAGTCCGGGAAGCGCTCCGCGAGGGCGGCGCCGAGGAGGCGCTGGGGGAGCGGCCCGTCGGCGAGGACCTCGTGGACCGCCGCCGAGAACGCGGCGCGGTCGACCTCGCGCGCGGACCCGATCGTCTGGCTGGCCTTGATCTCGCGCTCGCGGACCGGTGCGGCCCAGACCGGCAGGGTCACCGCGTCGTCCGGCAGGTGCAGGTGGACGGTGTCGCGCAGGCTGAGCACCCGGACGAGGGAGCGGTCCTCGATGGCCGCGCTCACCGCGTGCGGGTCGACGTCGGCGATCCGCGCCGCCAGCGACAGGTACGGCGGCAGCGTCTCCTGGGCCTGGAGCCCGACCAGGTGCCCGATCATCTCCGCGGGCGTCAGCGTGGTGCGCTCCAGCAGGTGCTGGCGCAGGAGGAGCGTCCGGTTGAGCCGGGCGCGGGTGAACCTCACTTCACCGTGATCCGCTTGGAGTCCTCGGTCGGGCCGCCGCCCTCGCCGCCCGACGGGTCGTCGGTGCGGGCGATGAACGTGTAGCGGCCCGGGGCGAGCTTGCTGACGTCGACCTCGGTCGACCACGGGTAGAGCTTGTCGGCCCAGCCCTCGGCGGTGGTGAAGCCCTGCTGGACGACCTTGCCGGCGGCGTCCTGGATCTCCCACGGCACGGTCGCCTCGAACGAGCTGGCCCGGCCCTCGGCGGTGAACTTGCCGTCGACGGCGGTGCCCTCGGCGGGCTCGGTGATGTTGACCAGGGCGAGCACGTCGAGCTCGGGGGCGGCGGTGAGGCCCTGGGCGGCGTCGACGCCGAGCAGCGTGGGAGCGGGCTTGCCGTCCTGCTGGACCTGGATCGGCAGGCGGGCGCCGGCGGTGCCCTGGAGGGTGTAGACGAGCTGCTGGACCGCGAGCCGGGCCTGCGCCGGGCTGAGCGAGCCCGCCTGGAGCCAGGAGGCGTCGGGGACCTCGACCACGATCGCGTCGGCGGTCTTGGCCACCGAGGTGAACCGGCCGCCGGGCCAGGTGGTGCGGTAGTCGGGGTCGACCGGCTTGCCGCTGGTCACCGCGGAGGCGGCGGCGACCAGGCGGTCCGCGCCGGAGATCTGGGTGAACTCGCGGTAGAGCCGGTCGCCCTGGGGCGTCTTGGCGACGTAGTAGACCGGGATCGCGCTGGGGTCGCCGCTCGTCGGCACCTCGCTCGGCGCATCGGTCCCGTCGGTGGCCGCGGGCGACGTCGGCGCGCTGGACGACGGCGTGGCCGGCGACTCGGCCGTGGGCTCGTCGTCGCCGCAGCCGGCGAGCAGGCCGAGCGCGAGCACGGCGCCGCCGAGGGTGGCGAGGGTGCGGGGGAGGGCGGAGGTCATGGTCCCGATCCTTTCGTGTGCCGTGGCCAGGTCAGCGGAGGACGAAGCTCCGCGTGTCGATCGCGCCCGACACGGCCTCATCGGGGACGTCGGGCCACGCCAGGAGGTTGTAGCGCCCCCGGGCCAGGTCGCCGACCCCGACCGTCACCTGCCAGGCGAAGTCGGTGACCGGCGTGCGGCCCGACAGCTGAGTGGCGCCGGTCGCGTCGCGCACCTCCCAGGCGACGGTGTCGGCGCGCTCGGCGGAGACCGGCGTGACCTGTCCCCGGACGGCGAGGACGCCGCCGACCTCGAGCCCCTCGACGGGGTCGTTGATGTTGACCGGTGCCTCGACCCGGGTGTTGCGGAGGGCGGGCTGCTCCACCGTGGTCCCGAGCAGCTCGGTGACCGGCGCGCCGGCGTGCTCGAAGGTGACCGGCAGCGGCTGGCCGACCGCGGCATCGGCGGTGTGCACCGCCTGCTGGACGCCGAGCGCCGCGGTGTCGGCGGGGACGTCGGCGGGCGCGTTCAGCGCGACCGCGCCGACCTGGACGGTGATGCTGGTCTGGTCGACGCTGACCGCGGTGAAGGAGCCGTCGGGCCACCCGGTGTCGTAGTCGTTGTCGACCGGGCCCGCGTCGACCTCCATCTGCTGGAGGGCGTCGAGCGTGCGCACCGCGATGTCGTCGGTGGCGGGCAGCGGCTGGAACTCGCGGAAGAGCCGCGGGCCCACGGTGGTCTCGGAGACGAAGTAGACGGCGCCGGGGTACTCGGTGGGACCGGACGCGGCCGGGGCGTCGCGGTCGTCGCGGAAGTCGGCGGCCAGGGCGGTGACGGCGACGACGGCGGCGGTCGCCGTACCGGCGCCGAGGACGACGAGGAGCGGACGGCGCCGGCTGCGCCGGGGCCGCTGGGACGTACGGCGCCGGATCTCGCCGAGCCGGTCGTGCGGGTCGACGTCGGCGACGGCGTCGGAGAACAGGGCGCGGAGCTGGGCGTCCTCGTCGGGGCTCATCGGTCGCCTCCCTTCAGGTCGCGGGCTTCGAGCAAGGGGCGCAGCGCCGCCGAGCCGCGGGAGGCGTGGCTCTTGACCGCGCCGCGGCTGATGCCGAGGGTCTCGGCGATCTCGGCCTCGGAGAGCTCGAGGTAGTAGCGCAGCGCGAGCACCTCGCGCTGGCGCCGGGGGAGCCGCTGGAGCGCGTCGAGCACGAGCTGGCGCCGGCTGTCGGCGAGCACGGGCTCGTCGGCCGCCGGCGCCAGGTCGACGACGTGCTGGCGGGCGAGGTGCCGCTGGACGACGCCGCGGTGGCGCAGCGCCGAGCGGGACCGGTTGACCACGGTCTGGCGCAGGTAGGCCAGCGCCCGGTCAGGGTCGTCGAGGCGTCCCCAGCGCCGGTGCAGCTCGACGAAGGCGTCCTGGGTGATCTCCTCGGCCTGACCCGGGTCGCGCACGAGCAGCACCGAGAGCCGGACCAGCTGGTGCCAGTGGTCCAGGTAGAGGCGCTCGATCGCGAGGTCGACGTCCGTCACGACGGGTCGCTCCGCCTCGGCAGGGAGGTAGGGAGCGCCGAGCACCGCATGGATCGTCACGGTAGTTCCACGCACCACACCGCGTGCCGGTTGACACGCCTTTTCCGGCTGCGACGCAGGTCACCCGGCCTGGGGCGTCTCCACCAGCTGCTCGAAGTAGAGGTCCCGGAGCCGGCGGCGGGCCCGGTAGGCGACGGCCGAGACGGCCGCCGCGTCGCAGCCCAGGAGCGTGGTGAGGTCGCGCGGCGGGCGGCCCTCGACCTCGATCGCCCACAGCACGAGCTGCTGGCGCCGGGTGAGCGCCCGGAACGCCTGGACGAGCAGGTCGCCCTCGTGCACCCACAGGTGGTCGGGCTGGACGGCGCCGGCCTCGGCGATGAGCTGGGGGACGTCGGTCACCCGCACCCGCCCGCGCAGGTGCGTGCGGCGCAGCGCCCGGTTGCGGGCGCTGGCGAGGATGTACGCCCGCACCCCGCGGGTCGGGCCGCCGCCGTCGCGCAGCACGCAGAGCAGGCCGAGGAAGGCCTCGGCCACGGCGTCGTCCTCCTCGCCGGGGATGATCGAGCGCGCGACGCGCAGCGCCGCCGCCCGGTGCCGGCGGAACAGCTCGTCGAAGACGCTCTCGTCGCCCGCGCGCACGCGGTCCGCGATCTCCTCGTCCGTGACCTGCGCTCCGACCTCGTCGACTTCCGTGATCCCCATGTCTGTCCCCCTTGGTGACGGCCCCTCGCGTCGAGTGGCGGACTGTGAGGCTAGGAAGCGCTTTTTCACTTACCGGACGTCGTGGTGTGAAGGCGACGCGGCTGGGGCATGCTCGCGGGCATGGCCCGGAGCACGACGACCTTCGCCGAGGTGCTGAGCACGGCGATGGAGCGTCGCGGCGCGACGCTCGCGTCGGTGCGCGACCGGCTCTCGGAGCGGGGGCACCCGGTGTCCCTGACCGCGCTGTCGTACTGGCGCTCGGGGCAGCGCGAGCCCGAGCGCACGGCGTCGCTGGAGGCGATCCCCGAGCTCGAGGCGCTGCTGGGCCTCGAGGCCGGTGCGCTGAGCCGGCGGCTCTCGGGCCGGCTGCGCCGGCGGGTGGGAGCGGTCGAGCCCTTCAACGAGCTCCTGGGCGACCCCGCGGTCGAGGCCGTGGTCGGTGAGGAGGACGTCTGCCGGGTCTCCTCGCACCTGGTCGTCGACGTGGGCGCGCAGGGGGAGATCCTCCGGGCCCGGGTGCGCCAGGTGGTCGTCGCCGACCGCGAGGGGGTCGACGGAATCACCCTCTTCGTCGGACCCGACACCGGGACCGAGGTCAACGAGACCGAGATGTCCGCCGTCGCCGGCTGCACGATCGGTGAGGTGGTCGACCTCGAGCACGGCATCCGCGGTAGCCGGCTGGTCTTCGAGCGGCCGCTCGCGCTGGGCGAGTCCACCATCACCGAGATCGAGGCCCGCCGGGCGCCGCACCTGGGCCCCGACCTCGACACCGAGTACGCACTCGCCGCCGAGCAGCGGCTCGAGGAGGCGCTGGTCTGGGTCCGCTTCCACCCGGACAAGGTGCCGGCGCGGTGCTGGGTGTTCTTCCTCGAGGGCGGCCTGCGCCACGACTGGCCGGTCGACCTCGACGGCAGCAGCAGCGTGCACTACCGGCAGACGGCGTTCGGCCCGGGCTACCTCGGGGTTCGCTGGGAGTGGTGAGGCCCGCAGGTCCTAGGCTGGCCCGGTGAGTGCCGATCCGGACTGCCTGTTCTGCAAGATCGTCGCCGGTGACATCCCCGGCGACATCGTCCACACGGGGGAGCGCACCGTCGCCTTCCGCGACATCAACCCGCAGGCGCCGCTGCACGTGCTCGTCGTCCCGCGCGACCACGAGCCCGACGCGGCCTCCTCGGCGCACGCGGACCCGGCCATGTTCGCCGAGATCGCGACCACCGCGCGCGCCGTCGCCACCGCCGAGGGGTACGACGACTACCGCCTCGTCTTCAACACCGGAGCCGGCGTCGGGCAGACCGTCTTCCACACGCACTGCCACGTCCTCGCCGGCCGGGCGATGACCTGGCCGCCGGGCTGAGCCCGGCCCTCGTCGCAAACGAGTGGGCGTCGGCGGATCCCTCCCGTAGCATGGAGGGGCCAGTTCGCCGTACTGAAAGGCCGCCCGTCACCGGGCATCCATGACCGACTCGACACCCACCCCGATCACCTCCACCCGGCACACCGTCGTGGTGCCGAACAGCATCGACATGGTCACGCTCTTCGGTCCTGGCGACGAGCACCTCGGCATCATCGAGAAGCGCTTCGGCGTCGAGGTGCACGTCCGCGGCAACCGCGTCACCCTCAGCGGTGACCCCCACGAGCTCCAGCTCGCCGAGCGCCTCGTCGAGGAGCTCGTCGCCATCCTGCGCACCGGCCAGGGGATCACCCCCGAGGTCGTCGAGCGCGTCGAGGCGATGCTGCGCGCCGAGACGGCCACCTCGGAGCGCCCGGCCGACGTCCTCTCGCTCAACATCCTGAGCAACCGCGGGCGCTCGATCCGGCCCAAGACGCTCAACCAGAAGCGCTACGTCGAGACCATCGACCAGCACACGATCACCTTCGGCATCGGCCCGGCCGGCACCGGCAAGACCTACCTGGCCATGGCCAAGGCGGTCCAGGCGCTGCAGGCCAAGCAGGTCAACCGGATCATCCTGACCCGTCCGGCGGTCGAGGCCGGCGAGCGCCTGGGCTACCTGCCCGGCACGCTCAGCGAGAAGATCGACCCCTACCTGCGCCCGCTCTACGACGCGCTGCACGACATGCTCGACCCCGAGTCGGTGCCCAAGCTGCTGGCCGCCGGGACGATCGAGGTGGCGCCGCTGGCCTACATGCGCGGCCGCTCGCTCAACGACTCGTTCATCATCCTCGACGAGGCCCAGAACACCACGCCCGAGCAGATGAAGATGTTCCTGACCCGGCTCGGGTTCGGCTCCAAGATCGTCGTCACCGGCGACGTCACCCAGGTCGACCTGCCCTCGGGCACGACCTCGGGCCTGCGCATCGTCGAGGGCATCCTCGACGGCGTCGAGGACCTCGCGTTCGTGCGGCTCACCAGCCACGACGTCGTCCGGCACAAGCTGGTCGCGCGCATCGTCGCGGCCTACGACGAGTTCGACGCCCAGAAGGAAGCCAAGCGCGAGCTCCGCCAGGACCGCCGGCTCGACAGCAAGAAGGACGACCCCGCGTGAGCATCGAGATCCTCGACGAGTCCGGCAGCGGCCTCGACGTCCAGCACTTCGCGCGGCTCGCGCGGTTCGTGATGGACCAGATGCGCGTCCACCCGCTCGCCGAGCTGTGCATCAAGGCGGTCGACGAGGACACCATTGCCGAGCTCAACGAGAAGTGGATGGACAAGGAGGGCCCGACCGACGTCCTGGCCTTCCCCATGGACGAGCTGCGTCCCGGCCTGGTCAACGAGGAGCCCGAGGAGGGCGTCCTGGGCGACCTGGTCCTCTGCGTCTCCGTGGCCGAGCGCCAGGGGGCGACGGCCGGGCACGGCACGCTCGCCGAGCTCGAGCTGCTCACCACCCACGGCATCCTGCACCTGCTCGGCTACGACCACGCCGAGCCCGAGGAGCACAAGGTGATGTTCGGTCTCCAGGACCAGCTGCTGGCGCAGTGGCGGGCCCAGCCGGACGCATGATCGCCGACAGTCTCTGGCCGCTGGGAGCGGCCGCCGTCCTCGTCGTCCTCGCGGGCCTGTTCGCCGCGGCGGACGCCGCCCTCGCCGGGTTCTCGCGCGCCCGGGCCCACGAGATGCTCAGCGAGGGACGCGGTGGCGCCCAGCGGCTGCTCGCCGTCCTCGACGACGCGCCCCGGCACCTCAACACCGCGCTGCTGCTCCAGCTGCTGAGCGAGATCGCGGCCATCGTCGTGGTCACCCTCTACGTCGACGAGCGCCTCGACGCCTCCTGGTGGGCCCGTGCGGGCGTCGCCCTCGGCGTCATGCTCGTCGTCTCGTTCGTCGTCATCGGCGTCGCCCCCCGCACCGTCGGCAAGCAGCACGCCGAGACGGTCGCGCTCTGGAGCGCCTGGCCGCTGTCGATGCTGACCACCGTCCTCGGCCCGATCCCGCGCCTGCTCATCCTGGTCGGCAACGCGATCACGCCCGGCCGCGGCTTCCGCGAGGGCCCGTTCCAGACCGAGACCGAGCTGCGCGAGCTCGTCGACATGGCCGAGGCCACCGAGCTGATCGAGGCCGACGAGCGCAAGATGATCCACTCGGTCTTCGAGCTCGGCGACACGACCGTGCGCGAGGTGATGGTGCCGCGCGGCGACGTCGTCTACATCGAGGCCCACAAGAACCTGCGCCAGACGATGTCGCTCTTCCTGCGCTCGGGCTACTCCCGGGTGCCGGTGGTCGGCGAGAACCTCGACGACGTGCGCGGCATCGCCTACCTCAAGGACGTCGCCCGCCGTGACTTCGAGGCCCCCGACGTCGAGCTGACCCAGCGCGTCGAGGAGGTCATGCGCCCGGTCCACTGGGTGCCCGAGTCCAAGCCGGTCGACGACCTGCTGCGCGAGATGCAGGCCCGGCGCCGGCACGTCGCCATCGTCGTCGACGAGTACGGCGGCACCGCCGGCCTGATCACCATCGAGGACCTGCTCGAGGAGATCGTCGGCGAGATCACCGACGAGCACGACGAGGCCGAGGTCGAGGTCGAGCAGGTCGGCGACCCTGCGGACGAGTGCGTCCGGGTCTCCTCGCGCTACCCGGTCGACGACCTGGACGAGATCTTCGGCTTCCCCATCGAGGAGGAGGACGTCGACTCCGTCGGCGGCCTGCTCGCCAAGCACCTCGGCCGGGTCCCGATCCCGGGCTCCGTGGTCGAGGCCTACGGGCTGCGCTTCGAGGCCGAGCGCGCGGCGGGACGGCGCAACAAGATCGGCACCGTGCTGATCTCGCGGGTGGCCCCGGCCGCGGCCGAGCTCACCGACGACTGAGCCGCCAGGGGTCCTCGCGCCGCCCGACCGACGGGAAGTGCAGGCCGACCCCCTGGTCGCGGGCGAGCCCGGCGAAGATCTCCATCGTCACGTCGAGGTCGTCGCCCAGGTAGGGCACGCAGCGCAGCGGCCGGTCCAGCGGCCGGAAGAAGTCGTCCCAGTGGATGAGCACGACCTCGCGCGCCCCCACCGTCTCGACCGTCTCGGCCCAGTACTGCCGGATGTAGTCGGGGCTCTGCACGCCCAGCTGGCCGACCCCGAGGTAGGCCACCTCGGCGCTGCGCCCGGCCAGCGAGCCGGGCCGGAACCCGGCGCTGCCCTGGACCAGCGCGGTCCGGCCGCTGTCGTGCTCGACCAGGATCGACCAGGCCTCGCCGCAGCGGTAGGCACCCACCTTGACCGGCGGTACGACGGGCGCGGTGATCGTGCCCGGGAAGCGGTCGGGCGGGCAGTGCTCCGACTCCAGCCAGGTCAGCCGGAAGCCGCCAACGGCCACCGGTTCGCCGGGGACCACGACGGTGACCCGGTCGGCGGGCAGGCCGCCGCCGTGACCGACGTGCGCGGTCGACGTCCCTCCGTAGAGGGTGGCGCCGGTCCGCGCGGCGACGGCCGCGGAGTCCATCGCGTGGTCGTAGTGGGTGTGCACCGGCGCCACCGCGTCGAGCCGGTCGATCCGGGCACTGCGCAGCGCCGCGTCGATCCGGCCCGCGTCGGGGCCGATCCGGCCGAGCAGGACGCGCGGCAGCGAGGGACGGGAGAAGAAGCCGTCGGTCAGCACCGACGTCGTCCCGTCGTCGAGCAGCAGCGTCGCCACGCCGAGGAAGGTCACCCCGAGCCCGTCGTCGCTCTGGGGCAGGCCGAACCGGTCGGCGTACCGGCGGATGTCGGGGCGACCCAGGCGCAGGCGCATCGGGACTAGGCTCCCGGCACGATCCGCAGGTCGCGCTCCGCGCCGTCACCGAGCGCGGCCAGCGCCTCCTGGTAGGCGGGGGTGTCGTGGGCTGCGACGGCCGCCTCGACGCTCGCGAACTCGATGATGACCACGCGCTCCTGGAGCCCGGCCTCGTAGACCTGCTCGGGCAGGCCGCGGGCCAGGAAGGTGCCGCCGGCCTCGACCAGGGCGGGCAGGGCGAGCGCGGCGTAGGCCGCCAGCTTGTCGGCGTCGTGCACGGCGCGGTAGTTGCTGATCCAGTAGGCAGGCATGGGGTCATCCTGCCGGAGACCCGGTCGGCGATAATCAGCCCATGCCTGATCTGTCCACCGAGGACCAGAAGCTCGTCACCCTCGCCCGCGCCACCCGTGCGCGCATCCAGGCCGCGGAGGGTGCGGCGGTGCGCGACACCGACGGCCGCACGTACGCCGCCGCGACCGTCGACCTGCCGTCGCTGCGGCTCACGGCGGTCCAGGCCGTCGTGGCGATGGCGGTGGCGTCCGGGGCCTCGGGGGTCGACGCGTGCGTGGTGCTGGGTGAGGGCGCGAGCCTCGCCGAGGCCGACGGCGCGGTGCTGGGGGAGTTCGCGGGCGCGGCGGGCGTCGTCGTCCACGTGGGCGACCCGCGCGGCACGATCAGAGACACCCTCACCCGCCCATGACAGATGTCACGGCCGGGTCGTGACGCCTGCCCGAGGTCCCGCGGCGCCCGCGCCGTGAGGCTGGGGGCATGACGACGAACACGACTGCGCCGGCCGTCCGGCTGGCGGGAGTGACCAAGGAGTTCGGCGACGTCCGAGCCGTGCGAGGGATCGACCTCGCGCTGCGGCCCGGCGAGATCGTGGCCTTCCTCGGTCCCAACGGAGCGGGCAAGACCACGACCATCGACATGGTGCTGGGGCTCACGAAGCCGACCAGCGGCACGGTCGAGGTCCTCGGGATGGAGCCGCGCAAGGCGATCGCGCGCGGCCTGGTCTCGGCGGTGATGCAGACCGGCGGCCTGCTCAAGGACCTCACGGTCCGCGAGACGGTGGCCTACACGGCGAGCCTGTTCGCCGACACCCGGCCGGTCGACGAGGTGCTGGAGCGCGCGGGCATCACCGGGCTGGCCGACCGCAAGGTGGCCAAGTGCTCGGGCGGTGAGCAGCAGCGGCTGCGGTTCGCGATGGCGCTGCTGTCCGATCCCGCGCTGCTGCTGCTCGACGAGCCGACCACCGGCATGGACGTCGAGGGCCGGCGCGCCTTCTGGAGCGCGATCCGCGACGACGCGGGCAGCGGCCGCACGGTGCTCTTCGCGACGCACTACCTCGAGGAGGCCGACCAGTACGCCGACCGGATCGTCCTGATCAGCCAGGGTCAGGTCGTCGCCGACGGCACCGGCCCCCAGATCCGCGCCCTCGCCTCGGGCCGCACGATCCGGGCCTGGCTGCCCGGCGCCGACGTCGAGGCGATCACCGCGCTCGGCGGCGTCGACCACGTCGAGGTGCGCGGGGAGTCGGTGACGATCCACGCCAAGGACAGCGACACCGTCGCGCGCTACCTGCTCACCGAGACGTCCGCCCGGGACCTGGAGATCGCGGCCAAGGGCATCGAAGAGGCGTTCCTCAGCCTGACCGGACAAGGAGACCACGCATGAGCACGAGCACCCTCGACCCCGCCACCCGCCGGGTCCCGCCCCTCGGGGGCCTCAACCGCACCGTGCTCGGCATCGAGCTGCGCCGGATGCTGCGCAACCGCCGCACGGTGATCTTCACGCTCCTCCTCCCGGCCGCGCTGATGCTCAGCTTCGGCGGCCAGTCCGGCTGGGACGAGAAGGCCGGCGTCGGCAACGTCGGCGCCTACATCCTCGCCTCCATGGCCATGTACGGCGCCGCCCTCACCGCCGCGGCCGGCGGCTCGATGGTCGCGCTGGAGCGCTCGCTGGGCTGGTCGCGCCAGCTCCGGCTGACGCCGCTGCACCCGGTGGCGTACATCCTGATGAAGGCGTTCGTCGCCCTCGTCATGGGGGCGCTCGCGATCGCCGCGGTCAACGTGGTCGGCATCCTCCAGGGCAAGGCCGAGATGCCCACCAGCACGTGGATCCAGTGCGGCGTGCTCGCGCTCGTCTGCACGCTGACCTTCGCCGCGCTCGGTGTCTTCGTCGGGTACGTCGTCCCGGGCGAGAACGCCATGCAGATCCTCGGCCCCGGCCTGGCGCTGCTGTCGTTCCTGGGTGGCCTGTTCATCCCCCTCAGCCAGTACGCCGAGGCGGTCCGCATGGTCGCCTACTGGACCCCCATGTACGGCGTCGCCGAGGTGGTCCGCGCCCCGCTCACCCACGAGCTGCCCTGGTACGCGGTGGTCAACGCCGTCGGCTGGTGCACGCTGTTCGTGGCCGGCGCGGCCTGGAGAATGTCGAAGGACACCGCACGCGTGTGAGCACTACCGTGGATCCCATGAGCGAGACCGCGCCTGCCGCACCGGGAATGGTCGGCAGGCGCGGTCCGTGGTTCGCCGCGATCTGGCTCTTCTTCCTCATCGACCCGGTGCGGGCGGGTTTCCAGGCCGACGACCGGGTCCGCGGCCTGGCGGGCGTCGCGACCACTGCGGTCTTCGCGGCGGTCTACATGCTGCTGTGGTGGCGGATGCGGGCCCGCGCCCAGGCCCTCGGCGACCCGGTCGGCGAGACACCGGGCGCCGGCGGCACGCTGCTGCTGACCCTGACCGCTCTCGGCGTGCTGATGATGGTGCTGCTGGGGGAGCCGGGCGTCGCGTGCCTGGTCTACGTCGCGGTCGCCGCGGTGATGGTGCTGCCGTTCCGCTGGGCGGCGCCGACGGTGGTCGCGATCGCCGTCACCGCGGTGCTGCTGGGTCTGCTGCCGGGCTGGGAGTTCGAGTTCGGTGTGGCGTTCGGCGTGATGGCCGCCGCGATCGCGGTCTTCGGGATGCGCACGATCATCAGCCGCAACGCCCAGCTCGTCGCCGCCCACGCGCGCAACGCCGAGCTGGCCGTCGACAACGAGCGCTCCCGCTTCGCCCGCGACCTGCACGACATCCTGGGCCACTCGCTGACCGTGATCACGATCAAGGCCGAGCTGGCGGGGCGGCTGATCGACGTCGACCCCGAGCGAACGCGCGCCGAGCTGGCCGACCTCGAGCGGCTCAGCCGCGACGCCCTGGCCGACGTACGGCGGGCGGTCGAGGGCTATCGCGACCTCACCCTGCCCGGCGAGCTGGCCCGGGCGCGCACCGCGCTCGGCGCGGCCGAGATCGAGGCGACCCTGCCCAACAGCGCCGAGGACGTGCCGAGCGAGCTGCGCGAGCTGTTCGCCTGGACCGTGCGCGAAGGAGTGACCAACGTGATCCGCCACTCGGGCGCCCGCCACTGCGAGGTGCTGCTCGGCCCCGGCCGCGCCGAGGTCCGCGACGACGGCGCCGGCCCGAGCGTCCCGTCCCCGCGCGGCTCCGGACTGACCGGCCTGCAGGAGCGGGCCGCCGCCCTCGGCGCGCGGCTCGTCACCACCCGGCTCGACCCGGGCTGGTCGGTGGCGGTGGTGGTCGAGTGAGCACCACGACCATCCGGCTGCTGCTCGCCGACGACCAGGCGCTGGTGCGCGGCGCGCTGTCGGCCCTGCTGGGCCTGGAGCGCGACCTGGAGGTCGTCGCCGAGGTCGGCACGGGGGAGGAGGCGGTCGCCGTGGCCGCCGAGCTGCGCCCCGACGTCGCGCTGCTCGACGTCGAGATGCCCGGCATCGACGGCATCGCCGCCTGCGCCGAGCTGCGCCGGGTCGCGCCGGAGACGCGGGTGCTCATCGTCACCACGTTCGGGCGGCCGGGCTACCTGCGGCGCGCGCTCCAGGCCGGTGCCTCGGGCTTCGTGGTCAAGGACACGCCCGCGCCCCAGCTCGCGGACGCCGTACGCCGGGTGCACCAGGGCCTGCGCGTCGTCGATCCCGCCCTGGCCACGGACTCGCTGGTCAGCGGCGAGTCGCCGCTGACCGGACGGGAGTCCGACGTGCTGCGCGCGGCCCGCGACGGCGGCTCCGTGGCGGCCATCGCCGCGGCGCTCTTCCTCTCCGAGGGGACGGTGCGCAACCACCTCTCCTCGGCCATCGGCAAGACCGGTGCCAGCAACCGGACCGAGGCCGTTCTCGTCGCGGACGGGAATGGTTGGCTCTAGTCGCTGGTTGCAGCAGGTCAACCATCCCCCCGTCGACTGTCTGTGGACAGGAGTAAATTGCAACCCATGGCTAACAGTGCCTGGACGGAGCACGAGCGGGCCGTTCAGCGGCTCGCCGCCTCCTATGCGGCCATCCCCGCTGGTCAGCCCGTGCGGCTCGCGAAGCGCACCACCAACCTCTTCCGGGCCCGGGCGGCGACCGACGCCCCGGGTCTCGACGTCAGTGGCCTCTCCGGGGTCATCGAGGTCGTGCCCGACAGCCCGGACGGCCCGATCGCCGAGGTGCAGGGTATGTGCACCTACGAGGACCTGGTCGACGCGACGCTGCCCCACGGCCTGGTCCCGTACGTCGTCCCGCAGCTGCGCACGATCACGCTCGGCGGCGCTGTGACCGGTCTCGGCATCGAGTCCACGAGCTTCCGGCTGGGCCTGCCCCACGAGTCGGTGCTCGAGATGGACGTCTTCACCGGCGCCGGTGAGGTCGTCACGACCCGCCCCGGGGACGACCTCTTCGACGCGTTCCCCAACTCCTACGGCTCGCTGGGCTACTCCACGCGGCTGCGGATCAAGCTCGAGCGGGTGCCGTCGTACGTCGCGCTGCGGCACGTGCGCTTCGACGACGCCGAGCTGCTGGCCAAGACGATCGCCGAGATCACCGCGAGCCAGGACTACGACGGCGAGCCGGTGCACGGCCTCGACGGCGTCTCGTTCGGGCCCGGAGAGCACGTCCTCACGCTCGCCCGCTGGACCGACGAGCCCGGCCCGACCTCCGACTACGCCGGGCAGGACGTCTACTACCGCTCGCTCCGGACGACCGAGCGCGACCGGCTCACGGCGTACGACTACCTGTGGCGCTGGGACACCGACTGGTTCTGGTGCTCGGGTGCCTTCGGCGCCCAGAACCCGCGCCTGCGCAAGGTCTGGCCGCGCAGCCTGCGCCGCTCCGACGTCTACATGAAGCTGCTCAAGCTCGACCGCCGCTTCGACATCGCCGACCGGCTCGACCGCCGCGCCGGGCGTCCCCTGCGCGAGCGCGTGGTCCAGGACGTCGAGGTGCCGATCGACAGGCTGGGGGAGTTCCTCACCTGGTTCGACGACGAGATCGGCATGCGCCCGGTCTGGCTGTGCCCGCTGGTCTCGACCGGCGCGAGCACCGGCGGCCAGTGGCCGGTCTACCCGCTCGAGCCCGGCCGGCTCTACGTCAACATCGGCTTCTGGGGCACCGTGCACGTCGGCCCCGACCGGGTGAACGCCCCGCGCAACCGCGCGATCGAGGCCAAGGTCCACGAGCTCGGTGGGCACAAGTCCCTCTACTCCGAGGCGTTCTACGACAAGCCGACGTTCGACGCCCTCTACAACACGGCGCACCTCGACGAGGTCAAGCGCCGCTACGACCCTGACGAACGACTGACGAATCTCTACGACAAGGCGGTGAAGAGCAGATGACCGTGAAGGGCCGGGGCATCGCCCCCACGATCGAATCCCTGTTCCCAGGCGGGCTCAAGGTCTGGCTCAAGGCCTACGACGGCAGCGAGGCCGGCGCGCTGGACCAGCCCTACGGACTCGAGCTCGTCAACGAGCGTGGCCTCTCCTACATCATGACGGCGCCGGGCGACCTGGGCCTCGGCCGGGCCTACGTCGCCGGTGACCTCAAGCTGCACGGTGTCCACCCGGGCGACCCGTACGACGCCTTCTCGCTGCTCAAGGACAACACCGACTTCGGGATCCCGAAGCCGACCGAGCTGGTCGGCATCATCCGCGAGCTCGGCATCAGCCACCTGATCCCGCCGCCCCCGCCGCCCCAGGAGCACCTCCCCGGCTGGCGCCACCGGCTCGAGGGCCTGCGCGGGCTGAGCAAGTGGAGCCGGCACTCCCAGGAGCGCGACGCCGACGCGATCCACCACCACTACGACGTCTCGAACACCTTCTACGAGCACGTCCTCGGGCCGTCGATGACCTACACCTGCGCGGTCTTCCCGACCGAGGACGCCACCCTCGAGGAGGCCCAGGACCACAAGTACGACCTGATCTGCCGCAAGCTCGGCCTCAAGGAGGGCGACCGGCTGCTCGACCTCGGCTGCGGCTGGGGCGGCATGGTCCGCCACGCGGCCAAGCACTACGGCGTCAAGGCGCTCGGCGTCACGCTCTCCCGCGAGCAGGCCACGTGGGCGCAGGAGGAGATCAAGCGGCAGGGTCTCGACCACCTCGCCGAGGTGCGTCACTCCGACTACCGCGACGTCCCCGAGACCGACTTCGACGCGGTGAGCTCGATCGGCCTGACCGAGCACATCGGCGTCGACAACTACCCGGCGTACTTCGCGTTCATCCACGACCGGCTCAAGCCCGGCGGTCGGGTGCTCAACCACTGCATCACCCGCCACAACAACCAGGGCCGGGCCTCGGCGGGCGCCTTCATCGACCGCTACGTCTTCCCCGACGGCGAGCTGGCCGGCTCCGGCACGATCGCGCGCGCGGTCGAGGACGCCGGTCTCGAGGTGCAGCACCACGAGAACTTCCGCGAGCACTACGCGAAGACCCTCGCCGGCTGGTCCAAGAATCTCGCCGACAACTGGGACGCGTGCGTTGCCGAGACCGACGAGGGCACCGCGCGGGTGTGGGGCCTCTACATGGTCGGCTCCCGGATCGCCTTCGAGCGCAACGAGATCCAGCTGCACCACGTGCTCGCGACCAAGACCGTCGACGGCGTCAGCGGCTACCCGCTGCGCCACGAGTTCTGAGCTCGTCGCTGACCTGATCGCCAGGTCCGGCTGAACGGACGGCGGACAACCCGGGACCAAGGTCCCGGGTTGTCCCGATTTCGCCTCCGGGGGGTCTCCGGGACTGGCAGGCTGTCCCGTTGGGGGCTGGGGTCACGTCGTGACGTCCGGCAAGAGATCGGATGAGGACGGTCAGATGGCGCTGAGGCGTGCGATGACGCATGCGACGAAGTCGGTCGCGTGGATCGGGGTCGCCGTGCTCGGCCTCACGATGGTGCCCGCGGACGCGGCTCCGGCGGAGCCGCTCGCGCGCCGCGGTGCCTGCACGATCGTGGGTACGTCCGGCAACGACGTCCTGGTCGGCACCCCGCGCCGCGACGTGATCTGCGGCTTCGGCGGCAACGACCGGATCGACGGCCGCGGCGGCGACGACGTGATCCGCGGCGGCGACGGCGACGACATCATCAACGGCGGCCCCGGCAACGACCTGATCTGGGGCGGCGCGGGCAATGACGTGATCCGGGGCGGGGACGGCAACGACCGGATCCGCGGCGGCGGCGGCAATGACGTCCTCTACGGCGGCCGCGGCAACGACGGCCTGCGCGGCGGCGCCGGCGACGACCGGCTCTACGGCGGTCCCGGCATCGACCGGCTCTGGGGCAAGGCCGGGCACGACGTGCTCTCCGGCGGCCCGGGCCGTGACGGGCTCAGCTGCGGCACCGGCGGCGACAAGGTCGTCGGCGGCAAGGGCGACAACGTCGGCAAGGACTGCGGTCCGCGCAAGCCGGACCCCGACCCCGAGCCCGAGCCGGGCCCGGGCGACCCGTTCGCGGTCGACGACTCCTTCGCCACCGACGAGGACACGGTCCTCGAGCTGCCGGCCACCGGCCCGGGCAGCCCGGTCGCCAACGACACCGACCCCGACGACGACGTCCTGACCGTCACCGCGGTCGGCACGGCCACGGGAGGCACCGTCGTGCTGGCGGGCGGCACCATCCGGTTCACGCCGACCCCCGACCTGTGCGGTCCCACCGCCGGCGGCTTCGCCTACACGGTCTCCGACGGCACCGGGCGCAGCGCCGCCGGTCGCGTCGTCGTCGCCATCACCTGCGTGGACGACGACCCGGTCGCCGCCGACGACACCGCCACCGTCGCCGAGGACAGCGCCGCGAGCCCGGTCGACGTCCTGGCCAACGACACCGATGCCGACGACGACGACCTGGTCATCGGCGCGGTCACCCAGCCCGACCACGGCACCGTGGTGCTCGCGAGCGGCGGGACCGGGCTGACCTACGCGCCCGACGCGAACTACTGCAACTCCGGCGCCGGTGACGACCCGGACACGTTCACCTACGAGCTCACCCCGGGCGGGTCCACCGCGACGGTGCGGATGTCCGTGACCTGCGTGGACGACGCCCCCGTCGCGGTCGACGACGCCGTCACGGTCGGCGAGCACGCCCCCTGGACCGACCTGGACGTCCTGGCCAACGACACCGACGTCGACGGCGGCCCCAAGGAGGTCACCGGGGTGACCCTGCCAAGCCACGGCGAGGTCGCCATCGCCCCGGGCGGCACGGGGGTGCGCTACCGCCCGGACCTGACCGCGGTGTGCGTCGCGCCCGCCACGGTGAGCGACACCTTCACCTACGTGGTCAACGGCGGCTCCGTCGCGACGGTCAGCGTCACGATCACCTGCGTCACGGACGCCGCGACCGCGGCCGACGACACCGCCACGGTGACCGAGGACGACCCGGCCACCGCGATCGACGTCCTCGACAACGACGACGCGCGTGACGAGACGCTGTCGATCGGCTCGGTCACCCAGCCCGACCACGGCACGGTCGTGATCACCGGCGGCGGCACCGGCCTGACCTACGTGCCCGACGCGGACTACTGCAACAGCCAGCCGGGCGGCACCCGCGACTCGTTCACCTACACGCTCGCCCCGAGTGGGGCGACGGCGACCGTGCGCGTCGCGGTGACCTGCGTCGTGGACCCGCTCGAGGTCAACGACGACACCGCCACGGTGACCGAGGACGACCCGGCCACCGCGATCGACGTCCTCGCCAACGACGGCGACCCCGAGGGTGGGACGCTGTCGATCACCGCGGTCACCCAGCCGGACCACGGCACGGTCGTGATCACCGGCGGCGGCACCGGCCTGACCTACCGGCCCGACGCGGACTACTGCAACAGCCAGTCCGGCGGTTCGCCCGACACCTTCACCTACACCGTCAACGACGGTCCCACCGCGACCGTGCGGGTCACCGTGACCTGCGTGACGGACGCCGCCACCGCGGCCGACGACACCGCCACGGTGACCGAGGACGACCCGGCCACCGCGATCGACGTCCTCGACAACGACGACGCGCGTGACGAGACGCTGTCGATCGGCTCGGTCACCCAGCCCGACCACGGCACGGTCGTGATCACCGGCGGCGGCACCGGCCTGACCTACGAGCCCGACGCGGACTACTGCAACAGCCAGCCGGGCGGCACCCGCGACACGTTCACCTACACGCTCGCCCCGAGTGGGGCGACGGCGACCGTGCGCGTCGCGGTGACCTGCGTCGTGGACCCGCTCATGCTCAACGACGACACCGCCACGGTGACCGAGGACGACGCGGCCACCACGATCCCGGTCCTCGCCAACGACACCGACCCCGAGGGCGGCCTCCTGGCGGTCACCGCGGTGACCCAGCCGGCCAACGGCATCGTCGTGATCACCGGCGGTGGCACGGCGCTGACCTACCGGCCGGCCGCGAACTACTGCAACAACCAGCCCGGCGGCACGCCCGACACCTTCACCTACACCGTCAACGACGGTCCCACCGCGACCGTGCGGGTCACCGTGGCGTGCGTCTACGACCCGCCGACCGCGAACGCGGACGCGGCCACGGTCGACGAGGACGCCTCGACCACCGTGCCGGTCACCGCCAACGACATCGCGGGCGACGACCCGGCGGTGGTGCAGTCGGTGACCCAGCCGCTCCACGGGTCCGTCTCGATCGTCCCGGGCGGCCTCGCGGTGAGCTACCTGCCGAACCCGAACTACTGCAACACCCCGAGCGGTCCGACCGACGACTTCACCTACACGCTCGGCGGCGGCTCCACCGCGACCGTGAAGATGACGGTCACCTGCGTGAACGACGCGCCCACGGCAGCACCCCAGTCCTTCACCGGCGTCTCCGCCGCGGTCGGCAACACCGCCCTCGTCGTCGCCCCGACCGGCGGCGGCACGCCGACCACGACCGGCGCGCGCAAGACGGTGGTGGGCAACCTGCTCACCGGCGCGGCCGACGTCGACAGCGGCACGCTCACCGTGCTCGCCGAGACGGTGACCAGCACCGGCGGCGGTACCGCGGTCCTGAAGGCCGACGGCGGCTTCGTCTACCACCCGCCGGCCGGGTGCACGGCGACCACCGACACCTTCACCTACCGGGTGAGCGACGGGTACGCCCCCACGCCGGGTACGGGCAGCGCCGTCGTCACGGTCAACCTCGCCGGCTGCGTCTGGTACGTCTCCAACGACGCCTCCGGCAACGCGGGCACCTCCGACGCGCCCTTCGACACGCTCGCGCAGGCCGCGACCGCCTCGAAGGCCAACGACACGATCTACGTCTCCGCGGGCACCGGTGACGCAACCGGTTACGCCGACGGCATCGTGCTCAAGAACGGTCAGCGGCTCCTGGGCGAGTCCCGCACCCTGGTCATCGGCGGCGTGACGCTCGCCGACGGCGTCCCCGGGGCACGGCCCCGGCTCGCCGCCACCGGTACCGACGTGGTCAGCCTCGCCAGCGGCAACACCGTGGCCGGCTTCGCCCTCGACCCGGCCGGCGTCAGCAGCGGCATCGCCGGCGGGACGGGCGACGCGAGCGGCACCGTCACCGACGTCCGGGTCACCGACACCGGCGCGGCCGGTACGGCGCCCGGCGTCGTGCTCGACGGCACCTCCGGCACGTTCGACCTCACCGACCTCGTCGTGGACAACACCGCCGCGAGCGGTCCCACGAGCGGCTCGATCGGCCTCAAGCTCCGCGCCGCGGGCACGGTCAAGATCAGCGGCCAGAACCGCCTCCTCGTCACGGGCGCCCCGGCGTTCACCTCCGACAGCACGGCGCTCCAGGGCAGCCAGATCGACCGGGTGCTCGTGACCGGCTCGGCGACGGGGGGTGTGAACCTGCTCAACAGCACCGGTGCGGTCACGCTCGGCAAGATCGAGCTCGAGACCACCGCCGGCTCGACCGCCGCGCTGCGCCTGCAGAACACCGGGGCGATCACCACGACCGACGCGACCAGCACGATCACCGCCACCGGCGGTCCCGCGGTCGAGATCAACGACGCCCCGGCCTCGCAGCTCGAGCTCGCCACGGTCTCCTCGGCCCACAGCGCGAGCCGCGGCATCTCGATCACCGGGCTCACCAGCGGCAGCTTCAAGGCCAACGGCGGCACCGTGAGCGACCACACCACCACCGCCTTCTACGTCGACGGCGGCAACGGCACCGTCACCTACGCCGGGGCGATCAACGACGGCGTGGGCGGCTCGGTCGAGGTCCGCGGACGGAGCGGCGGCACGGTCACCGCGTCCGGCACGATCACCGACTCCACCGACATCGGCGGCGGCGTGCTGGTCACCGGCAACACGGGCGGCAACACCGTCCTGAGCGGCGCGGGCTCCACCGTCCGGTCCGGTGCCGCCGACGGCATCGTGCTGTCGTCCAGCTCCGGCCACACCCTCACCCTCAGCGGGGGCGGCCTGCAGGTGGCGAGCACCAGCGGCAAGGGCGTCGACGCGGCCGGCGGTGGCACCCTGAACGTCACCGGGACCGGCAACCGGATCGCCTCCACGACCGGACGCGCGCTCGGCGTGGCGAACACCCAGATCGGCAGCGGCAACCTGGTGCTCGAGAGCGTCAGCAGCAACGGCGCACCCAACGGCATCCGCCTGGTCGCGACCGGCACCGCCGGCTCGCTCCGGGTCACGGGTGCCGGTGGCACCTGCACCCCGGGGAGCACCGCGGGCTGCACCGGCGGCGAGATCGCCAACAGCACCGGCTCCTCCCCGAGCGGCGATGCGCCGGACGGCACGGGTGTCGTGCTCAGCGACACCCAGGCGCCCTCGCTGACCCGGATGTGGATCCACGGAGCGGGCAACTACGCGCTGCGCGGTGACCGCACCCGAGGCCTGACGTTCGCCGAGAGCGTCGTCAACGGCCTCAACGGCGACGCCGACACGGACTCCGCCGTGGTGCTCACCGAGCTCTCCGGCACGGCGTCCATCGCCCGGACCCACCTCAGCGGCGGGTACAGCGACACCCTGCGGGTTACCAACACCACCGGCGACCTGGGCCGGCTCACCGTCGACACGGTCACCTTCGGCCTCAACGGCAACCGGCCGCAGAACGACGCCCTCCAGCTCGACGCCAGCGGCGCCGCCGGTGACTTCCCGGTCACCGTCACCGCCAGCACCTTCCAGGGCGCGGCCGGCGACCAGCTGCAGTACGGCAACGCCGCCACCAAGCGGGGCGACCTCGTCGTGACCGACAACGTGTTCACCAACACCCACCCGGCGATCAGCGCCGGCGGTGGCGGCGTCACGGTCACCGAGGGCGGCACCACGTCGCTCGACGCGACGGTCACCGGCAACCAGCTGACCGGCGCCGTCGGCCCGGGCTTCCTGTTCGCCAAGGCGCCCGGCTCGGGCGTCCAGCGCGGCACCTTCGCCAACAACCGGATCGGCACCGCGGGGGTCGACAGCTCCGGCTCCCTCTCGGCCTCGGGCCTCAAGCTGCAGAACCTCGGCGGCGGCGGGATCGTGTGGGGCGTCACCGGCAACCAGGTCCGCGGCTACAACACCTATGGTGTCGAGGTCGTCGCCGGCGGTGGCGGCGGTGCGCAGTCCGGGGCCGTGCAGACCACGGTCACCGGCAACGTCATCGCCCAGCCCGGTACGGCGTCCGCCACCCTGGGCATCCCCAAGCAGGGTCTGCACTACAACATCGGCACCACAGCCGGGGACACGTTCGAGGCCTGCGCCGACATCCAGAACAACACCCTGACCGGCAGCGGCGCCGACGGGAACCCGGCGACCGGGATGAACGTCGACGTACGGCTGCGCCAGCGCCAGCTCACCACCTTCCGGCTGCCCGGCTACGCGGGCGCGAACAACGGCAACGCGGCTGTCGAGAGCTTCCTGGCGACGCGCAACGTCGCCGGCGCCACCGTGCGCGCCGAGAACAGCGTCGCCTCCGGGGGCGGCGGGTTCGTCGGCGCCGGTCTCTCGTGCCCGGCGGTGCCCTGACCATGACCAGCACCCACCCGAGGAGGCCCCGTGTCTAGTCCCTTCCTGTCCGAGATCCGGCTGATGTCCTTCAACTTCCCGCCCAGGGGCTGGGCGTTCTGCAACGGGCAGTACCTGCCCATCAACCAGAACCAGGCGCTGTTCGCGCTGCTCGGCACCACCTACGGCGGCAACGGCCAGACCACCTTCGCGCTGCCCGACCTGCGCGGCCGGGTGCCGATCCACATGGGTCAGGGGTTCACCCTGGGGCAGCAGGTCGGCGAGGAGGCGCACACGCTGACGTCCGGCGAGATGCCGCAGCACGTGCACCCGGTCCTGGGCTCGTCGGCCACCAGCGGGGGATCGGCGAGTCCTGCGGGGATGTACCTCGGCGCCGCCAACAACGTCTACCGCTCCGGCAACCCCAGCCAGACCCTGCACCCGAGCACGGTCGGCACGGCCGGCGGCAACCAGGCGCACCTCAACATGCAGCCCTACCTGACCCTGAGCTTCTGCATCGCGCTCGTGGGCATCTT
The DNA here is from genome assembly GCF_024662235.1 of Pimelobacter simplex. Lineage (GTDB taxonomy): Bacteria > Actinomycetota > Actinomycetes > Propionibacteriales > Nocardioidaceae > Nocardioides. The sequence goes on along the minus strand of NZ_CP096276.1, from coordinate 2,935,491 downwards.
CCCGAGCCAGAACTGAGGAGAACGCCATGAGCCAACCCTTCGTCGGCGAGATCCGGCTCTTCGCCGGGAGCTTCGCCCCCAACGGCTGGATGCTGTGCCAGGGCCAGGTGCTGCCGATCTCCGAGTACGAGACCCTCTTCAACCTGATCGGCACGACCTACGGCGGGGACGGCCAGGAGACCTTCCGGCTGCCGGACCTCCAGAGCCGGGTCCCGATCCACCAGGGCACCCGCCCCGGCGGATCCACCTACCAGATCGGCGAGACGGGCGGGAGCGAGAGCGTCACGCTGAGCCCCCAGCAGATGCCGATCCACAGCCACGGCTTCGGCGTGGTGCAGGGTCTGCCGGGCACCCAGGTCAGCCCGGCCGGCAGCGTGCCGGCGATGTCGCTGAACGTGGTGCCCTACATCAACGAAGCGGTGGTCGATCCCGGGCAGGCGGCGAACCGGTTCGCGCCGGGGGCGATCACGCCGATCGGCGGCAACCAGCCGCACGAGAACATGCAGCCCTACCTGACCATCAACTTCATCATCTCGCTCTTCGGCGTCTTCCCGAGCCAGAGCTGAGGAGTACGCCATGAGTGACCAGTTCGTCGCCGAGATCCGCATCTTCCCGTTCAACTTCGCCCCCACGGGATGGGCGATGTGCAACGGTCAGCTGCTCCCGATCTCGCAGAACACCGCCCTCTTCTCGTTGCTGGGCACCTACTACGGTGGCGACGGCAAGGCGACCTTCGCGCTGCCGAACCTCCAGGACAGCGCGCCGCTCCAGCAGGGTCAGGGTCAGGGGTTGAGCGATCACTTCCTGGGCGAGGCATCGGGGGTGCCCACCGTGACGCTGCTCCAGAGCGAGATGCCCTCGCACACCCACCAGCTCCACGCCAACACCACCGACCCGGGTGACACCAGCGTGCCGAGCGCGACCGCGACCTTCGCCACGTCGTCGGGGGGCGCGCTCTACCAGCCCGCGACGGCACTCAGCGCCCTGGCGCCGCTGGCCCTCGGGATCGCCGGCGGTGGCTTCCCGCACAACAACATGCAGCCGTCGCTGACGCTCAACTTCTGCATCGCGCTCCAGGGCATCTTCCCGCAACGCCCATGACCACCCTGACCCTGCGTCCCGCCGCGGCGGCCGACGAACCCTTCCTCCTCGCGCTGTACGCCGCCGGGCGGGCCACCGAGCTCGACCAGGTCGCCTGGCCGCCGGGGCAGCGGGAGGCGTTCGTCGCGATGCAGCACGACCTGCGCGAGCGCCAGTACCGCGCGGCGTACCCGGACGCCGAGCACAGCGTGGTCGAGGTCGCCGACCACCCGGCCGGCCGGCTCCTCGTGAACCGGGGCGAGCGCGAGATCGGGATCGTCGACATCGCGCTGCTGCCCACCCACCAGGGCCAGGGGATCGGCGGCACGCTGCTGCGGCGGCTGCTCGACGACGCCGCGGCCACCGGTGACGGCGTCCCGGTGTCGCTGCAGGTCGAGCGGGCCAGCCGGGCCCGGGCGCTCTACGAGCGGCTGGGCTTCGTGGTGGTCGCCAAGGACGACGTCCGCCTGTCCCTCACCTGGCGGCCGTCATGACGCGGGTCCTGCGCTCAGGCGAAGGCCGCCTCGTAGCGCATCCGGTCGCCGCTCGGGCCGAGCGGCACCAGGAACAGCGCGGTCTCGCCGAGGCCGGCGTGCCGCACGGTCCAGGTCGCCTGCTCCAGCACGGGCGTCGCCGGTCCGGTGAAGAGCAGCGAGAACTGCCGTCGCTGGGCGCCGTCGGGCCCCGCGCCGCCGGCCACGTCGCGGACCGCGACCTCGTCGAGCGCCAGCGCGAACGCGGCGCCGTCCGGGAGCGCGACCTCGAAGGGGTCGCCCACCAGTGCCGAGAAGTCGTCGGCGTCGAACCACGTACTCACGTCCCCACCCTAGCCAGGAGCCTTCGATGACCGACCTGAGCCGTCGTACCGTCCTCGCCACCGGAGCCACCGGCGTCGCCGTCACCCTGGTCGGGCTGCCCGGTGGCGCCCAGGCGGCACCGCTCGCGCCGGCCGCCCCCGCGGCCCGCACCTTCACCCGGGAGGCCAAGCTCTACCGGCGCAAGCGGTTCGTCGCGCAGCGCAAGGCGCGCTTCCGGGTCACCGGTCCGGGGGTGGCGATCAAGATGCGCCTGGTCACGGTCCGCGACATCCCGCGGGTGAGCCGCGGCTCCAACCGCAGCTTCGAGCTCACCTTCACCGCGCCGCGGCGCGGGCCCGAGCAGGGGACCTACACCTTCAAGCGGCGCCGGTTCGCCAAGACCTCGCTGTTCCTGGTGCCCACCGACGAGACCCGCCGGGTCTACCGCGCGACGGTCAACAACCGCTGAACGTCGTACCGGCCGGTGCCGATAGCCTGAACCGGTGAGCACCCGCGCCCAGCAGTACGACGCCACCGTGGTGGCGCGCGAGCAGGTGACGCCCCACCTGGTGCGGCTGACCCTCGACGTACCGGGCTTCGTCTCGACCGGCATCGCCGACGAGTGGGTGGGCCTGGTCGTGCCGGGCCAGTTCCAGAGCCGCTACTACACGGTGCGCTCCGTCGACGGCACGCGCCTGGTGCTCGACGTCGTGGTCCACGCGACGGGTCTGGTCACCGAGTGGGCCTCCGGTCGCTCGGGTGACCCGGTCGGCCAGCAGGTCGTGCTGACCGAGGCCAAGGGCTCCTTCCTCCCGCCCGACGACGCGGGCTGGCTGCTGCTCGTCGGCGACCTCACCGCCCTGCCCGCGATGACCCGGATCGCCCGCGAGAACGCCGCCGCCCGACCCGTGCGGATCCTCGCCGAGGTGCCCGACGACTCCCGGATCGACGGCTACTTCCCCGACGCCGAGGGCGTCGAGGTGACCTGGCTGGCGCTGGGCGACGACGGGGCGAGCCGGCTCGCCGACGTCGTCGAGGACATCGCGTGGCCCGAGGGCCCCGGCTACTTCTGGATGGCGGGCGAGTCCGCCCAGATGCGCGCCATCCGCAAGCACCTCATGCGGGTGCGCAAGCTTCCCAGCACCCACTACGACGTGATGGGCTACTGGCGCTCGGTCGAGAAGCGGCAGCCGCGCGCGGTCGACCCCGGGCCGATCTGGCGCGCGGGCAAGGCCGCCGGCAAGTCCGACGAGGAGATCTGGGCCGACTACGACGCTGCACAGGGAGATGCCGAGCGATGAACGACCAGCACGACGACGAGGACGACTTCGACGACGAGCTCGACGACGAGTTCGACGAGGACTTCGGCGCGCTCCCGCCCCCGGCCGCCCCGGTGGCGCCGGTGTTCGGCAGCGGCGAGGTCCCCGAGGGCTACCGCAGCGGCTTCGCCTGCTTCGTGGGCCGTCCCAACGTCGGCAAGTCCACGCTGACCAACGCGCTCGTCGGCCAGAAGATCGTCATCACCTCCGACAAGCCGCAGACCACGCGCACCGTCGTGCGCGGCATCGTGCACCGCCCCGACGGCCAGCTGGTGCTGGTCGACACCCCCGGCCTGCACCGTCCCCGCACGCTCCTGGGCGAGCGGCTCAACGACCTGGTCAAGACCACGTGGGCCGAGGTCGACGTGGTCGCCGTCTGCTTCCCGGCGGACGAGAAGATCGGCCCCGGCGACACGTTCCTGGTCAACGAGCTGGCCAAGGTCCGCCGGACGACCAAGATCGCGGTGGCCACCAAGACCGACCTCGTCACCCCCGACCGGATCGGCGAGCACCTGCTCGACATCGCCGAGCTCGGCCGCACCACCGGCACCGAGTGGGCCGAGATCGTGCCCGTCTCCTCGGTCGGCGGCGACCAGATCGGTCTGCTGGGCGACCTCCTCGTCGGCCTCATGCCCGAGGGCCCGCCGCTCTACCCCGACGGCGACCTGACGGACGCGCCCGAGGAGATCCTCGCCGCCGAGCTGATCCGCGAGGCCGCGCTCGACGGCGTACGCGACGAGCTGCCGCACTCCATCGCCGTCGTGGTCGAGGAGATGGGCCTGCGCGAGGGCCGCCCCGACGACAAGCCACTGCTCGACATCCACGCCAACCTCTACGTCGAGCGCGACTCCCAGAAGGGCATCGTGATCGGCAAGAAGGGCGCCCGGCTGCGCCAGGTCGGCACCGCCGCGCGCCAGCAGATCGAGGCGCTCCTCGGTACGCCGGTCTACCTCGACCTGCACGTCAAGATCGCCAAGGACTGGCAGCGCGACCCGCGGCAGCTGCGCAAGCTCGGCTTCTGAGAGCCGGCCGGCGGGCGGTGGGTCAGTCGGTCGTCCAGCAGCGGCCGAACTTCTGACCCATCTCCCACTGCTCCTTGGTGGGCCACTCGTAGCCCCACTTGAACGACAGCGGGTCGGCGGCGACGTCGGCCGCGGCGTCCTCGCAGCGGGTGCGGCCGGCGCTGCGGACCTTGTTCTGGCCCGGGTAGCTCGCCTGGTCGAACGCGATCACCTCGATCGCCCGCCACGAGTGCTTGGCCGAGCAGCGGACCCGCTCGAAGTTCTTGGCATCCGGCGCAGCCGTGCCGCACATGGCGTACTTGTCGGGCGTCTTCGCTCCGCGCAGCGCGCCCTTGAGGTCGCTGTCGAGGCCGGCCAGCTGGGCCGAGCCGTCGAGGAGCACGGCGTCGCAGCGGAACCAGGTGGCCCCGGCGTCCGACTCGTCGACGGTGGGGGTGAACCAGATCGAGCGGACCATGCTCAGCCGGACGTCGGTGAGGCTGCCGCCGAGGTACTTCTCGAGGCGGCCCGGGCAGGCCTGCGCGACCTGGTCCTGGACCCGCTCGGAGTCGACCGCGACGAGGTGCCCGTCGACGACGGCGTCGGTGTTGCCGACCGAGAACGTCACGCTGGTGTGCTGCTGGCCGCAGTCGACCGGCTCCACCTCGGACGTCGGCGCGACCGCCGCGTCGAAGGGCAGCTGGTAGCAGGCGCCGACCGCGGGTCCGGGCGCCGGCGGGGGAGCGGGGGTCTGGGTGGCGGCCGCCTTGGTCGGCTCGTTGCCGGCCTTCTTGTCGGCCTCGCCACCGGAGCTGCACCCGGCCAGCAGGGCCACCAGGGCCGTGCCCGCCGCCAGCACCGGGGCCGTACGTCGCAGGATGCTCATCGCGTCACTCACTCGTCCTCGCCCAGCACACCGAGCGCCGGATGCCGGCGTCCCACTCGGCCTTGTGGAAGAAGGTGAACCCGTACTCGAACTCGGCCGGGTAGTTCAGCCATGCCTTGACCGACGTCGCGCAGAAGGAGCGGGTCCGGCTCTCCATCACCCGGTCGCCGGGGTACTCGTCGTCGGGCTGGCCGAGCTTGACCGTGGTCACCGCCCGCCAGTCGTGCTCCTGGTTGCAGGGCACCTTCTCGCCCTCGCCGACCGATGCCCCCCGCGCACAGCTCAGCCAGCGGTCGGGCGCCCGCCCGGCCAGCATGTCGCGCGCCGTCTCGGGCAGCGGCCGGTACTCGGTGCTCGCGCTGCTGCCGCCGATCACGTCGCAGCGGTACCAGCGCGCGCCCTTCTTCCAGGCCTTCTCGGACGGCCGGAACCACGCCCAGCTCAGCGTCGTGCGCAGCACCAGGCTCTCGTCGGCGCCGACGAACTTCGCGAAGGCCGTCGCGCAGGTCTGGTAGGCGAACGTCCCGAGCGCCTTGTCGTCGTAGGCCGCGTCGTCGTACTCGCCGGGGAGGTCGCCGGTCGCGAACGTCTCGGCGGTGTGCTCCTGCGCACAGGGCACCGTCTTGGTCGCGTTGGCCGGCTTGGCGACGTCGTCCGGCGTCAGCTGCCGGCACAACCCGCTCGCCGGGACGTCGACCGCGTCGACCAGGTCCGGATCGGTGTTCTCGCCCTGGCTCTCGGCGCTGCACGCGCTCGTGCTGACGACCGCGGCGGCCAGCAGGAGGACGACGAGGGCGCGCCGCACCGTCATCGCTTCCCCTCTCGTACCGTCAGTCCACCAGCAGTGCGGCGATGGTAGCGCCCAGCGCATAGGCCCACCTCAACGCCGACGTCCAACGCGACCTCCCGGGCGCGGGCCTAGACACGTGGTGGGTGAGGAAACAGGAAGGTCCCCGCTCCCTCGATGGTCGGTTCCGGTGTGGGCCGAGACCCGAGGGCGTCCCAGACGGCGAACGCGGTCGCAAAGCGGACCGCCTCCTCGTTCGTGTCCGCGGGCGCGCCGCTCACGAGCAGGACCGTCACCACGTGGGCGACGTCGGACCGGTGAAGCGCATAGATCGCACCCGAGAGCGCTCCGTTGCGAAGGGCGTCGAAGTAAGGAGAGTCCGTGGGGGCAGTCGACCCGTAGGTCTCCTGGACCCAGTCGAGCATGTGCTCGCCGAGAACGACGCTCGGGTAGGTCGCCTCGCCCAGGCGCACCCGAACGTGAGCGAAATGCCCCCTGCCGTGCTGTTGCCGACGAAGGCAGAACTCGCCGTCCATGCCCGACCTAGGCCGACACGACGGCGGCCAAGGTGGCGCCCAGCTCGTAGGCGGCGTCCCGGTCAGCGATGTCGACATCGCCCATCACCTCGAGGACGGGTGCCGCCTGACGCCACGGCAAGGCGCCGACGATCGACTGCACCGAGCGCACCGCGCCGGTCGTGTCGTACCGACCGTGGACGTAGAGCCCGTAGGGCTTCTTGCCTCCCGTCGCCGCGGTGGCAGAGCCGTCGTCGGACAGCGAGCCGCCGATGGCCAGGAAGCTGCCGTCGAAGAAGTGCTTGAGCGCGCCGCTCATGTAGCCGAAGTTGGCCGTCGTCCCGAGCACGTACCCGTCGGCGGCGAGGACGTCGTCCGCGCTCGCCTCCAGCGCCTCCCGGACGACGACCTCGACGCCGCCGGCCTCCTGGACGTCCGGGTCGTGGGCGCCGGAGACGACCTGCTCCAGCAGGGCCTGCATCGAGCGGCTGGGGGAGTGGTGGACGATCAGCAGCCGAGGCATGTCGCCAGCCTAGGCCGGTCGGCTGCTAGGGTGGGGCCCATCATGACGCGAGCCCTCCTTCTTAGCGGCCGCAGCGAGGTCTGAAAGCCGGACCCCCTCGTTGCGGAGTGAGTTGCGCGCCCGGCGCCCATCTGGAAGCTCTCAGCACCCCGAGGAAGTCATGAACCAGCGCGTCACCATCCCCAGCCAGCAGCCCAGCGGGATGCCGTACCACCGCTACACCGCCTTCGAGCCCGTGACGGTCCCCGACCGCACCTGGCCGGACCAGAAGATCACCCGCGCCCCCCGGTGGCTCTCCACCGACCTGCGCGACGGCAACCAGGCGCTCATCGACCCGATGAGCCCCTCGCGCAAGATGAAGATGTTCGAGCTCCTGGTCCAGATGGGCTACAAGGAGATCGAGATCGGGTTCCCGGCCGCGAGCCAGACCGACTTCGACTTCGTGCGCCAGCTCGTCGAGGAGGACCGGATCCCCGACGACGTGCGGGTCTCCGTGCTGACCCAGGCCCGCGAGGACCTGATCGCGCGCACCGTCGAGTCGCTCCAGGGCGCGGCCAAGGCGACCGTCCACCTCTACAACGCGACCGCGCCGCTGTTCCAGCGCGTGGTCTTCGGCGTGACCGAGGCCGAGTGCATCGCGATCGCGACCCGGGGCACCGAGTGGGTCATGAAGTACGCCGAGCAGCTGCTCGACGGCACCGACTTCGGCTACCAGTACAGCCCCGAGATCTTCACCCAGACCCCGACCGACTTCGCGATCGAGGTCTGCGAGCGGGTCTCCGACGTGTGGCAGCCGGAGGAGGGGCGCGAGATCATCCTCAACCTGCCGGCCACCGTCGAGATGTCGACGCCCAACACCTACGCCGACCAGATCGAGTACTTCTCGCGCCACCTGTCCCGCCGCGCCCACTCGATCATCAGCCTGCACCCCCACAACGACCGCGGTACGGCGGTCGCCGCCACCGAGCTGGCGCTGATGGCCGGTGCCGACCGGGTCGAGGGCTGCCTGTTCGGTCACGGCGAGCGCACCGGCAACGTCGACCTGGTCACCCTCGGCATGAACCTGTTCAGCCAGGGCATCGACCCGCAGGTCGACTTCTCCGCGATCGACGAGATCCGGCGCACGGTCGAGTACTGCACCCAGCTGCCCGTCCACCCGCGCCACCCGTGGGCCGGCGACCTGGTCTACACGGCGTTCTCCGGCTCCCACCAGGACGCCATCAAGAAGGGCCTGGAGGACCTCGACCGGATCGCGGCCGAGCAGGGCAAGCCGGTTGGCGAGATCCCGTGGGAGGCGCCGTACCTGCCGATCGACCCGAAGGACGTCGGTCGCACCTACGAGGCGGTCATCCGGGTCAACAGCCAGTCGGGCAAGGGCGGCGTCGCCTACGTGCTCAAGGCCGAGCACAGCCTGGACCTGCCGCGCCGCGCGCAGATCGAGTTCAGCCGGGTCATCCAGCAGCACACCGACGCCCAGGGCGGCGAGGTCACCCCCGAGGCGATCTGGGAGATCTTCCGCAAGGAGTACCTCGACCGCGAGGAGCCCTACAGCCTGGTCTCGTTCTCCTCCACCACGAGCGAGGACGGCGAGGACAGCCAGGAGGTGCGGCTCGTCGTACGCGGCGAGGAGCGGACCTTCACCGGCATGGGCAACGGCCCGGTCGCCGCGTTCGTCGATGGCATGCGCCAGGCGGGTGCCGACATCCGGGTGCTCGACTACGCCGAGCACGCGCTCTCGTCGGGCGGCGACGCCGTCGCGGCGGCGTACGTCGAGTGCGAGGTCGCCGGCGAGATCGTCTGGGGCATCGGCCTGCACCACAACATCGTCACGGCCTCGCTCCGTGCGGTGGTGTGCGCGGCCAACCGGGCGCAGGCGATCACCATCCCGACCGGGGCCTGAGCATGGGTCGCGCCGCGCTGGCCTCGGAGCAGGTCGGCCAGCTCTTCGTCGAGAGCCGGCGCGGGCGCGACCGCCTGGAGTACACCGAGTACGGCGCCGGGGACGCCTGGGTCGTCCTGGTCCCGCCGCTCCTGGTGCCGCGCCGGGTCCACGCCCACACGGCGCGGACCCTCGCGGCCCACGGCCTGCACGTCCTCGCGCTCGACCCCCTCGGCCACGGCCGCTCCGACCGCCCGGCCGACCCGCTGTCGTACTCGGTGAGCGCCTTCGCGGCCCAGGTCGTCGCACTGCTCGACCACGTCGGTGCCGCCCGCGCCGTCGTCGGCGGCAGCGCGATCGGCGCCAACGTCGCCCTCGAGGTCGCCGTCACCGCGCCCGAGCGGGTCGCCGGCCTGCTCCTCGACGGACCGGTCCTCGACAACGCCCTCGGCGTCCAGCTCGGCGTCCTCACACCGGTCCTCGCCACCGCCCGCCTCGCCCCGCTGGCCATCAGCGCGGCCCGCCTGGTCACCCGCCCGGTCCCGCGCCGGGTCCTCCCGGAGTGGCTCGCCCTCGGCCTCGACACCCTCGACGTCCGCCCCGGCCCGGTCGCCGCCGCCGTCCACGGCGTCCTCTTCGGCCGGCTGGCCCCCGCCAGCGCCGAGCGCGCCGCGATCACCGCCCCGACCCTCGTCCTGGCCCGCCCCGCCGACCCCTTCCACCGGGCCGCGGACGCCGCCATGGTCGCCGCCGAGATCTCCGGCGCCACCCTCGAACGGGCCGAGGCACCCCTGGAGTGGCGCCGCCGTCCCGAGCGCCTGGACCTCGTGGTCACCCGGTTCGCCCGCGACTGCACCCGCCCGGGACGCCGCAGCCGGCATACCCGGTCTTCCTAATCCGGTTGCCGTCATTTGCCAGGCGTGCGAGGCTGCGCGCCATGCACATCCCCCGACTCCGTTCTCTCCTCGCCGCCGCGGCGACGTCCGGCCTGCTCGTCGCCGGGACGGCCGGCGGCGCCGCGGCCGGCACCTGGTCGCACACCGACCCTGCCGGCGACGTCCTCGCGCTCGACTTCCCCGACCCCCACAGCGCGCCCGTCGAGACGCCGCAGCCCGACCGGACCACCGGCGACATCACCCGGGTCCGCGTCCAGCACTCCGCGCGCAAGGTCGTCCTCGTCCTCGCGATGCGCCAGGCGCTGGCGCCTGACGGCTGGGGGATCGTCGGCACCGTCAAGACCGAGCGCCGTACCTACGCCGTGCGCTGGATCCGGGACAGCCGCACCCGCAAGCTGTGGCTCGTCAAGAACCCCGACGGCAACGACGTCGTCGTCGCGTGCCGCGGCCTGGCCAAGAAGGTCGACAACCGGGCCGGCACGGTCCGGTTCAGCGTCCCGCGCTCGTGCCTGGGCAACCCGCGATGGGTGCGGGCCAACCTGTCGGTCTACGACTACGACGGGCCCACGCGGACCTATGCCGACGACGGCCTCGACGCCGGCGGCTGGGAGCGCGTCCCGCTCTCGCCGAAGGTGCGGCGCGGCTGATGGGCGCCGTACCGGTCAGCAGCCTGCCGCGCTCACGTAGCACCTCAGCGGCGGCTCCGCGCGCAGCAGCGGAGCCCCGCCGAGGCTGACCGTCGGCAGCACGGTGCTGACCAGCCGGGGCAGCGCGAAGAGCACGGGCGCGTAGGCCCGGGCGTCGACCGGGTCCAGGCCGGGCATGTACAGCCGGCGGCAGGCGGACCGGTCGACCCGGGCGGCGACGGCCGGTCCGTCGTGGTCGAGCGCATCCATCACGATCGCATACGTCGTGGGGCTGATCGTCCCGGTCAGCACGTGCTCGTAGGGGTCGAGCCGGCAGACGTCCTGGACGCGGACGTTGGCGATCCGGCCGCCGCCGGTGCTGAGCGCGGACGACGGCGGCGGGGTGACCACCTCGTCGAGCATCGTGTAGACGTTCGTGTAGTCGATCCCGGCGAAGGTCTCCGCGCCGCTGTTGAGCGCCTTCATGAACGCCGACCCGGCGAGCTGCTGCCACACCGCCGGCACACAGGTGGTGAGCCCGCGCAGGCAGCCGGGGATCCCTCGGGTGCCGTGGTTCGAGGGCGCCATGCCGATCACCTCGGCGACCATCGGGCGCACGTCGGGCCAGAAGCGCAGCGCCCAGCGGGGGTTCATCCCGCCCTGGCTGTGGCCGAGGATCGCGATCTTGCGGCCGGTGCGGGCGTGCATGGTGCGGATTGCGTGGACGACGTACTCGCCGGCGACCTGGATGTCCCCGAACGTGTGCTGCGGCATCGTCACCAGGCAGTAGTAGCGGCCCTGGGCGGCGAAGACGTTGACCCAGTTCCACGAGTAGTTCTCGACCGGCGTCACGCTGGTGGCCGGGTTGAGCAGGATCGGCGCCGGGCCGGTCGCGGGGTCGCCGTGGCAGTCGAGCGACGCGTCGAGGGTGGCCCTCGGGACGGAGAGCGCCGGGCCCGGCCGGTCGAGCGGGGCGTACGCCGTGTCGTCGGCCCGGGCCGGCCCTGCCAGCGCCACGAGGCAGGTCGCGAGGGCGGTCACGAGCGGCAGGAGCAGGGCGAGGGTGACGCGACGCATGGCGGTTCAACGGGGTGGCGCCGGGCTTCGTCACGCCCCAGGCAGCACAATGGAGGGGTGCCGCTCTACCGTGACGAGGCGATCGTCCTGCGCACCCACAAGCTGGGTGAGGCGGACCGCATCATCACGCTCCTGACCCGCGAGAACGGCCGGGTCCGCGCCGTGGCCAAGGGTGTACGCCGGACCACCTCGCGGTGGGGCTCGCGGCTCGAGCCGTTCACCCACGTCGACCTCCAGATCGCGGAGGGGCGCAACCTCGACACGATCACCCAGGCCGAGACCCGCGGCTCGTACGCCGCCCCGATCGGCTACGACTACGACCGCTACACCGCGGGCACCGCGATGCTCGAGACCGCCGAGCGGCTCGTCGTCGAGGAGCGCGAGCCCGCGCGCCAGCAGTTCGGGCTGCTCCTCGGGGCGCTCAACGCGATGGCCGGCGGGCAGCGGCTGCCCTGCCACGTGCTCGACTCCTACCTGCTGCGCGCGCTGGCGATCGCCGGCTACGCGCCCGCCTTCGTCGACTGCGCCCACTGCGGCCGCCCGCCCGTGCTGGCCACCGGCGAGCTCGGCCACCACCGCTGGTTCAACCCGTCGATGGGCGGCGTCCTCTGCTCCACCTGCCGGATCCCGGGCTCGGCCACGCCGGCCCCCGAGACGCTGGTCCTGCTCGGGGCGCTGCTCGCGGGCGACTGGCCGGTCATCGAGGCCGCCGAGCCGCGTCCCGTGCGCGAGGCCAGCGGGCTGATCGCGGCGTTCGTGCAGTGGCAGCTCGAGCGCGGGCTGCGGTCGCTGGCCTACGTCGAGCGCTGACCCGAGCGCTGCCAGACTGGTCCCCGTGACTCGCGCTTCCCGTCGTACCCGTGCCGCCGAGGCGGCCGCCGCCCGTGGCCCGGTCCGCCCGCCGACCCCGCACCCCTCGGGGGTGCGGCCGCCCGCCGTACCGGCCGAGCTCGTGCCGCACCACGTCGCGATCGTGATGGACGGCAACGGCCGCTGGGCCAAGGAGCGCGGCCTGCCCCGCACCAAGGGGCACGAGGAGGGCGAGTCGAGCCTGTTCGACGTCGTCGAGGGCGCCATCGAGATCGGGGTCAAGGCCATCTCGGCGTACGCCTTCTCGACCGAGAACTGGTCGCGCAGCCCCGACGAGGTGAAGTTCCTGATGGGCTTCAACCGCGACGTCATCCGCCGTCGCCGCGACGAGATGCACGAGCTCGGCGTCCGGGTCCGCTGGGCCGGGCGCGCGCCGCGGCTGTGGAAGTCGGTCATCACCGAGCTCCAGGTCGCCGAGGAGCTCACGAAGCACAACGACGTCCTGACCCTGACCATGTGCGTCAACTACGGCGGCCGCTCCGAGCTCGGCGACGCCGCCAAGGCGCTGGCCCGCGACGTCGCGGCCGGCAAGATCAACCCGGACAAGGTCGACGAGCGCACCCTCGGCCGCTACCTCTACGTGCCCGAGCTCCCCGACGCCGACCTGATCTGGCGCACCTCGGGCGAGCAGCGGCTCTCGAACTTCATGCTTTACCAGGCGGCGTACGCCGAGTTCGTCTTCTCCGACGTGCTCTGGCCCGACGTCGACCGGCGCGACCTGTGGCAGGCGATCGACACCTACGCCCGCCGGGACCGGCGCTACGGCGGGGCGGAGCCCAACCCGACGAAGTAGCGCGTTCCGGCGCACGAAGGAGCACGAAGAGGCGGTCGAGGCTGCGTCCTCGACCGCCGGTTCGTGTCACTTCGCCCGCCGGAACGCGCTACTTCGCCGGGCGGGCGGACCCGGTTCAGTGCTCGTCGTAGTGCGCGCCGTGCACCGCGTGCCGGTGCCCGTCGTGGACGTAGTCCACGTGGTCGTCGTGCGGTACGGCGAGGTGCCCGCACCCCGGTCCGTGTGCGTGCGGGTGCTCACCGCAGGCGTCGTGCTCGGGCGCGGCCTGCCCGGACGCGAACGGCTCGCGCAGGCGCGCCCGGCGGCGCAGCCAGATGCCGATCGGCCAGGCGACGGCGTAGCAGGCGAGGGCGAGCAGGACGATCGTCGGCCCCGGCGCCACGTTGACCTTGTACGACGCGAAGGTCGCCGCCACCAGCCCGCCCACCGAGGCCAGGGTGCCGAGCGCCATGGCCGCGCCGAGGGTGGTCCGGAACGAGCGGGTGACCTGCTGGGAGGTGGCGACCGGCACCACCATGAGCGCGGAGACGAGCAGCAGGCCGACCGTGCGCATGGCGACCGTGACGGAGACGGCGGCGAGCACCGCGACGAGCACGTTGTAGGAGCGCACGCGCAGGCCGGCGACCCGGGCGAACTCCTGGTCCTGGGCGACGGCGAAGAGCTGGGGTGCCAGGCCGACGCAGAGGCCGACGACGGCGATGGCCAGGCCCATCGTGACGAGCACGTCACTCGACGAGATGGTGTTCAGTGACCCGAAGAGGTAGCGGTTGAGCGCGGAGGCGCTCTGCCCGGCGAGCCCGCTGATGAAGATGCCGCCGGCCAGGCCGCCGTAGAACAGCAGGGCGAGGGCGACGTCGCCGTTGGTCTGCCCGCGCTCGCGGATCACCTCGATGAGCACCGCGCCCAGGACGGCGACGAGCACGGCGGTCCACAGGGGAGAGGCGCCGGTGAGCAGGCCGATCGCGACGCCGGTGACGGCGACGTGGCCGATGCCGTCGCCCATCAGGGCGAGGCGGCGCTGCACGAGGAAGGTGCCGATGGCCGGCGCGGCGAGTCCGGTGAGCAGGGCGGCGATGAGGGCGCGCTGCATGAACGGCTCGGCGAACAGCTCGAGGGGGGACATCAGGCATCGCCTCGCGGCCGGTCGACGGGGGAGGAGACCTGGGGCACGTGGTCGGCCGTGGGGCGTCCGTGGTGATGGTGGTGCGTGTGCGGCTCGGCGAACCACGGCTGGTGCACCTCGTGGTCGAGCAGCGGGGGGCCGTCGTAGGCGACCCGTCCGTCGCGCAGGACGACGGCGCGGTCGACCAGGGGCGCCAGCGGCCCGAGCTCGTGGGCGACCAGGACGATGGTCGCGCCGCGCTCTTTGAGCCGGCGCAGGGTGTCGGCGAGCACCTGCTGGTTGGGCAGGTCGACGCCGGCGGTGGGCTCGTCGAGGAAGAACAGCTCCGGCTCGCCGGCCAGCGCGCGGGCGATGAGCACGCGCTGCTGCTGGCCGCCGGAGAGGTTGCTGACCGCGTCGCGGCGCCGGTCGGCGAGGCCGACGATCTCGAGCGCCTCGTCGATGGCGGCCCGGTCGGTCCGGGAGAGCGGGCGGAGCAGCCGGCGCCGGGTGAGCCGCCCGGCGGCGACGACCTCCCACACCGAGGCGGGGATGCCGGAGGCGGCGGTGGCGCGCTGGGGGACGAACCCGATCCGGCGCCAGTCGTCGTAGTCGTCGAGGGGGGTGCCGAAGAGGCGGACCTCACCGGAGACCAGCGGCCGCAGGCCGACCAGGGCACGCACGAGCGTGGACTTGCCCGAGCCGTTGGCGCCCATCAGGGCGACGAAGTCGCCGGGGGCCACGCTGAGGTCGATGCCGCGCAGCACCGGGCGGCCGCCGAGGGCGACGCTGCCGTGGCTGATCGCGACCGCGGCCGGCGCGGCCCGGGTCTCCGGGGTGGTGCTCATCGGCACCCGTTGGCGGCCACGATGGCCTCGAGGTTGGTGCGCATGAGCGTCAGGTAGTCCTCGTCCGCGGTGGCGTCGGTCAGCCCCTCGATCGGGTCGAGCACGCCGTTGCGGAGACCGAGGTCCTTGGCGAAGTTCTCGCCGAGGGCCGGCTTGAGCGGCTCGCTGAACACCGTGGTGATGCCTTCCGTCCGGATGAGCTCTTTCAGCTTGCCCAGCGTCGCACCGGTCGGCTCGGCGTCGGGGGTCAGCCCCACGATCGAGGCGACGTGGAGACCGTACTTCTCGAGGTACCCGAAGGCGTCGTGGGACACCACGATGGTGTCACGCGTGCAGGCGCCCAGGCCAGCGGTGTACTCCGCGTCGAGCGCCTCGAGGTCGGTGCGCAGCGCCGCGGCGTTGGAGCGGTAGCGCTCGGCGTGGTCGGCGTCGACGCCGGCCAGCTTGTCGGCGACGGCGTCGCCGAGGTCGGCCATGCGCAGCGGGTCCTGCCAGAAGTGCGGGTCGAGCTCGCCGTGGTCGTGGTCGTGCTCCTCGTCGTGCCCGTCCTCGCCGGCGTGCTCCTCGTGCTCCTCGGCCGACTCGTCGAAGGGCAGGGGGTCGACGACCTTGGTGGCGTCGAGGGTGGCGCCGCCGGCGTTCTGCTCGACGGCGTCGTCGACGGCCGGCTGGAAGCCCGACTCGTAGACGACGAGGTCGGCCGAGGCGAGCTCGGCGGTCTCCTTGACCGTCAGCTCGAGGTCGTGCGGCTCGGCACCGGGCTGGGTGAGCAGTTGGACGTCGGTGCCGGTGCCCTCGGTGACCCGGTCGGAGACGTAGGCCAGGGGGTAGAAGGCGGCGGCGACGGTGGTCTTGCCGTCGGCCTTGGTGTCGTCGCTGAACGCCGAGCAGCCGGAGGCGAGCAGGGCGAGGGAGGACAGGGCGACGAGGCCGGACATCAAGCGCATGAGAATCATTCTCATCTGCGGAGCAGGCCCGGTCAAGTCGGCGACGCGGTGCCTCGGGCGGCACGGCTCAGGTCAGGTGGCGCACCAGCTCCCGGCCGACCGCCCGCAGCGGCGCGTCCGTACGACGGGCGCGGCTGACCAGCAGCGCCCCCTCGATCGCGCTGACGACGAGCGCGGCCCGGTCCGCCGCCTCGGCCGCGGGGTGTCCCCGCTCGGTGAGCGCGGCGGCGAGGACGTCCTCCCAGCCCGCGAAGGCGTTCCCGGCGGCGGCGCGCGCGGCCGCCGTCTCGTCGGGGGACAGGGCGGCCGCGGCGACCGGGCAGGTCGCGGCGAAGTCGCTGCCGAGCAGCACCCCGGACCAGTGGTCGATCATCGCCTCGACCGCGGTGGCGGGGTCGGCGCTGTCGACGATCCGGCGGATCAGCAGGCCCATCAGCTCGCCCGCGCGGCGGGTGGCGTCCTCGGCCAGCTCGGCCTTGCCACCGGGGAAGTGGTGGTAGATCGAGCCGCGCGGAGCGCCGCTGTGGGCCACCACGTCGCGCAGCGAGGTCGCCGCCACGCCGCGCTCGCGGAACAGGGCGATCGCGCTGTCGAGCATCGCCTCGCGCGGCGCCGCGAGCCGGCCGCTCATGCGCGCTCCAGCCGGGCCGGCACGTACTTGTGCCAGGGCGTCCCGGCCAGCCAGTCCCGGTGGTGCACGGAGGTCAGCTCGTTGGGCGCGACGCCGGGGGAGCCGTCGGGGTGGACGACGCCGAGGCCGTTGGGCAGCGAGACGTGCCCGGGCTGGAGGGTGTCGGTGACCTCGGCCGTCGCGACCGCGCTGCCGGCCTCGGTCACCACGCGGACGGCGTCCCCGGTGCCGACGCCGAGCGCGGCGGCGTCGGCCGGGCTGATCCGGAGCGCGCCGTCGGCGTCGCGCCGGCGCCAGGAGGGATCGCGGATGATCGTGTTGGCGGTGAACGAGCGCCGCTCGCCGGCGGAGAGCACGACCGGGAACTCCGCGCTGGTCCACGAGCTCGGCTCGTCGGCCAGGGCGCGGAACCGCTCGACGAGCTCGGGGATCTCGAGCGTGAAGCGCCGGTCCGGCCGCCGCACGTAGTCCCACGCGTCCGCGTGCTCGTCGCGGGTGAAGACGACGGCCTCGCCCTCGAGGATCCGCCGGAACAGCCGGTTGCCGGGCTCGAACCCGGGCCCGCCGAACCCGGCCCGGGCCACCGCCGCGGGCTGGTTGAGCGCGCACAGCTGGGCGACGCCCCAGAGCGCGGCGGCGCTGCGGGCCCCGCCGAGCGTGGGCCCCAGCGTCTCGTGCAGCAGGTACGCCGCCAGCCCCATCAGCCGCGGCCGGGCCGCCACCGTCGCGAAGAACGCCAGCGCGTACTGGGTCGTCCCGCGCGCGGCGGCCCGGCGCAGGGGGGCGAGCACGCTCTCGTCGACGACGCCGAGCTCGCGCACCAGGCGGGCGTAGATCTCCGGCTCGGGCAGGGTGCCGGGCAAGGGGTCCATCAGCGGCGCGCGCAGGTGGAAGACGTTCTCGGGGAAGTCGACGTTGAAGAACGTGCACTCCCACTTCTCGAACTGGGTGGCCGCGGGCAGCACGTAGTCCGCCTCGCGGGCGGTCTCGGTCATCGCGATGTCGACCACGACGCTCAGCTCGAGCGCACGCATCGCCTTGCGGAAGCCGGCCGAGTCGGCCAGCGAGTGCGCGGGGTTGACGCTGTCGATCCACATCGCCCGGAACCGGTCGGGGTGGTCGGTGTCGATCTCCTCGGCGATGGAGTTGCACGGCACCAGCCCGGCGATGATCCGCGCCCCCGTGACCGGCGTACGACGCTCCGCCGCCGGCGTGCGCGCCGGCGCCCCGGGCGCGCCACCTCCGGTGGCCACGGCCGCGACCGGCCCGCGCAGCGCCGGGCCGCGGGCGCGGCGACGAGGTCGGGCAGGAAGGCCGGCAGCCGGACCGCGCCGGCGACGGCGAGGTCGCTCGCGGCACCCGCGACCCGCCGGAGCGGTGAGCGCGGCCGCCGCGACCCGCCGGAGGGCGCCGCGGGCGAGCCGCCGCCCGCGATCGCCGCGAAGGTCGAGTGCAGGAACATCCCGCCCTCCTGTGCGAAGCTGCCGGTGAGGATCCACAGCATCTTGTTGAGGTAGGAGCTCAGCGTGCTGTGCGGCGCCTGCTGGATGCCGAGGTCCTCGTAGGTGCACACGCTCGCGGCGGTGCCGATCCGGCGGGCGGTGGTGCGGATCAGGTCCTCGGGCACGCCGCAGCGGGCGGCGTAGTCGGCGACGTCGACCTCGCGGTAGGCCGCGAGCACCGGCTCCGCGCCGGTCGTGTGGTCGCGGACGAAGGCGTGGTCGACGAGGTCCTCCTGGACCAGGACCGCGCCGAGCGCGGCCAGGCACCACGCGTCGGTGCCGGGGCGGACCTGCAGGTGGACGTCGGCCATCGCCGCGGTCTCGCTGCGCCGCGGGTCGATCACGACCATGGTCCGGGCCGGGTCGGCCGCCATCTCCTTGAGCACCGGCCGGGCGCGGGGGAAGGAGTGCGACTGCCACGGGTTCTTGCCGACGAAGACGACGACCTCGGCGTGCTCGAAGTCGCCCTTGGTGTGGCCGCCGTAGAGCCGGCCGTCGACGTACATCTCGCCGGTCTTCTCCTGGGCGAGCGCGTTGGACTTGTACTTCGCGCCGACCGCGGCCTGGAGCGACTGGCCGTAGCCCGCGCCGAGGTGGTTGCCCTGCCCGCCGCCACCGTAGAAGAAGATCTTGTCGCCGCCGTGCTCGTCGCGGATCGCGGCCAGGCGCCCGGCGATCTCGGTGATCGCGGTGTCCCAGTCGATCTCCTCGTAGGTGCCGTCGGGGCGCCGCCGCAGCGGGCTGGTCAGCCGGGGCGTGCCGTTCTGGTAGCGGTCGAGGCGCAGCGGCTTCTCGCAGGTGTAGCCCGCCGACGAGGGATGGTCCTTGTCGCCGCGGATGCGCAGGAGCCGGCGGTCCTCGACCTGCACCTCGATCCCGCAGTTGCACTCGCACAGGATGCAGGCCGACTTCTGCCAGGTGGGTTCGGAGGTCGTGGTCATGGTGGCTCCCGCCGCTCGACTATGACAGGTGTCATAGTCGCTTCCGCCGACCGCCGCGTCAAGGGCCGGCCGGGTGCGTAGAGTGCGGCTCGTGCTCGTCGTGAACCGCTTCCGCGCGGGGGAGGACCCCGCCTCGCTCCGGGCCGATCTCGAGCGCGTGCACGGACTCCTGGCCGACAAGCCGGGCTATGCCGGCGGCTCGATCGGGCGCAACCTCGACGACCCGGACCTGTGGGTGCTCACCACCCGCTGGGACAACGTCGGGGCCTACCGGCGGGCGCTGTCGTCGTACGAGCTCAAGCTGCACGGCGTGCCGGTGCTGAGCCGGGCGATCGACGAGCCGGGCGCCTACGAGGTGGTCGAGCCCGGCGGCGTGCTCAACGTGGCCGACGCTCGCGTAACCTAGGCCTTTACTTCGCGTCCCGCGCGAGACCGACAACAGAAGTCACGCCCGGCAGCCAGCCGGGCTCGTCCCCCGAAGGATTCCCCGTGGCCAAGCCGCCCCCGTCCACCGTCGACCAGGTCGTCTCCCTCGCGAAGCGCCGAGGCTTCGTCTACCCCTGCGGGGAGATCTACGGAGGCACCCGCTCCGCCTGGGACTACGGTCCGCTGGGCGTCGAGCTCAAGGAGAACATCAAGCGCCAGTGGTGGCGCTCGATGGTGCAGAGCCGGGACGACGTCGTCGGTCTCGACTCCAGCGTCATCCTGCCGCGCCAGACCTGGGAGGCCTCGGGCCACGTCGCGACGTTCAACGACCCGCTGACCGAGTGCCTCTCCTGCCACAAGCGCTACCGCTACGACCACCTGCAGGAGCAGTACGCCGAGAAGAAGGGGATCGCCAACCCCGACGACGTCGACCTCAAGGACGTCGTCTGCGCCAACTGCGGCACCCGCGGCGCGTGGACCGAGCCCCGTGAGTTCTCCGGCATGCTCAAGACCCACCTCGGTGTCGTCGAGGACGAGTCGGGCCTGCACTACCTGCGCCCCGAGACCGCCCAGGGCATCTTCCTCAACTTCGCCAACGTGGTCACCTCGCAGCGGATGAAGCCCCCGTTCGGCATCGCCCAGATCGGCAAGAGCTTCCGCAACGAGATCACGCCCGGCAACTTCATCTTCCGCACCCGTGAGTTCGAGCAGATGGAGATGGAGTTCTTCGTCAAGCCGGGTGAGGACGACGAGTGGCACAAGTACTGGATCGAGGAGCGCACCCGGTGGTACGTCGACCTCGGCATCAACCCCGACAACCTGCGCCACTTCGTGCACCCGATCGAGAAGCTGAGCCACTACTCCAAGGGCACCACCGACATCGAGTACCGCTTCAACTTCACCGGCTCCGAGTGGGGTGAGCTCGAGGGCATCGCCAACCGCACCGACTTCGACCTCTCGACCCACGCCGAGCACTCGGGCAAGGACCTGTCGTACTTCGACCAGGCCAACAACACCCGCTACGTGCCCTACGTCATCGAGCCCGCAGCCGGCCTCTCGCGCAGCCTGATGACCTTCCTGGTCGACGCCTACGCCGAGGACGAGGCGCCCAACACCAAGGGCGGCGTCGACAAGCGCACCGTGCTGCGCCTCGACCCGCGCCTGGCGCCGGTCAAGGTCGCCGTGCTGCCGCTGAGCCGCAACGAGGACCTCACGCCGCGGGCCAAGGCCGTCGCGACCGAACTGCGCGCGCTGTGGAACGTCGAGTTCGACGACGCGGGTGCCATCGGCAAGCGCTACCGCCGCCAGGACGAGATCGGTACGCCCTACTGCGTCACCGTCGACTTCGACACCCTCGACGACCAGGCGGTCACCGTGCGCGACCGGGACACCATGTCCCAGGAGCGGGTGGCCCTCGACAAGCTGACGACCTACTTCGCCGAGCGGCTCGTCGGATGCTGACCCGCGTCCGGCTCGCCGCCGTGCCGGTGGCCGCCCTCGTGGCGGCCGCCGGCCTCGCGGCGTGCGGGTCGGACGCCGGCAAGGACGCCGACGACCGCCCCCGGGCGAGCGAGGCGCCCAGCTCGACGGCGCCCGCGTCGTACCTCGCGGTGCCCGAGGGCACCACGCTCACCGAGCCCGGCACGCAGCTGGGGCTGGGCGAGGAGGGCGTGATCGCCTTCCAGCGGCGCCAGGACGAGGTCGCGGTGCTCGAGGTCGCGGTGCAGAAGATCGAGCGCACCACCTTCGCCGCGTCGTTCCCGGGCTGGAACCTCGACGCGGCGACGGCCGCGCGGACGCCGTACTTCGTGCGGGTGGCGCTCACCAACGAGGGCGACACGGACCTGGGCGGGCTCAAGCTCGCCAACGTCCTGTGGGCCTCCGACGGCGCGACCCTGGAGGCGCCGAACTACTACACGGCCGAGCAGCTGCCGGCCTGTGTCGGCGCGGCGCTGCCGACGCCGTTCGCGGCGGGCGCCACGGCCGAGCTGTGCCAGGTCTACTTCATCGCGCCCGGCAAGGCGTTCGAGAACGTCACCTTCTCGCCCTTCGGCGGCCAGGACGCCGTCACCTGGAGCGGGGAGATCACCAAGGTGACCAAGCCGGCCAAGCCCGGCAAGCCCGGCAAGCCCGGCAAGTCCGGCAAGAAGGACAAGAAGGACGACAAGCAGTGACGCTGACCCTCGGTTCGCTCGAGGTGCCCGTGCCGGTGGTGCTCGCCCCGATGGCCGGCATCACCAACGCCGCCTACCGCCGGCTCTGCGCCGAGCAGGGGGCCGGGCTCTACGTCTGCGAGATGATCACCAGCCGCGGACTGGTCGAGGGCGACGAGACCACGAAGCGGATGCTCGTCTTCGACGAGGCCGAGACGGTGCGCTCGGTCCAGCTCTACGGCACCGACCCGACCTACGTCGGCCAGGCCACCAAGCTGTTGTGTGGTGAATGGGGTGTCAACCATGTCGACCTCAACTTCGGCTGCCCGGTGCCCAAGGTCACCCGCAAGGGCGGCGGCGGCGCGCTGCCGTGGAAGCGCAACCTGCTCGGCCGCATCCTCGAGGAGGCGGTGGCCGCCGCGGCGCCGTACGACGTGCCGGTGACGATGAAGACCCGCAAGGGCCTCGACGACGACCACCTCACCTTCCTCGACGCCGGCCGGATCGCCCAGGAAACCGGCGTCGCCGCCATCGCGCTGCACGGGCGCACGGTCGCCCAGGCCTACTCGGGCCAGGCCGACTGGTCCGCCATCGCCGAGCTGGTCGCCAGCGTCGACCTGCCGGTGCTCGGCAATGGCGACATCTGGGAGGCCGCGGACGCCGTACGGATGGTCGAGGAGACGGGCGTCGCCGGCGTCGTCGTCGGCCGCGGCTGCCTGGGCCGCCCCTGGCTGTTCCGCGACCTCGCCTCGGCCTTCGGTCCCGAGGGTCCCGGTGCCACCACGCTGCCCACGCTGGGCGAGGTGACCGTGATGATGCGCCGCCACGCCGAGCTGCTCAGCGAGCACATGGGTGAGGAGCGCGGCTGCAAGGAGTTCCGCAAGCACGTCACCTGGTACCTCAAGGGCTTCCGGGCCGGCGGCGAGCTGCGCCGCTCGCTCGGCCTCGTCGACTCCCTGGCCGCCCTCGACCGGCTGCTGGCCGAGCTCGACGGCGACGAGCCGTTCCCGGTCTCCGAGCTCGGCGCGCCCCGCGGGCGCCAGGGTGCTCCGCGGCACCGGATCGTGCTCCCGGAGGGCTGGCTGGACGACACCGACGGCCTCGGCGAGGGGGCCTGCGGCGTCCTCGAGGACGTCGACGAGACCACCGGTGGCTGAGTGTCGCGGCGCGTCCGGTGTGCGCGGGCTCACCCGCCCGAGGCGTCTCACCAATTGGTTGAAGGCTTGATCTCTGTGCTCTAGTAGCACGATGCTCTGGCCCAGGTCGGAGTCCTCGGGATACATCTGTCAGCGACAGCAAAGGAATCAGCGCGTGGCCACCAGCCACAAGCGGGAAACCGCGCGACGTACGCCCCGAGCCGCCCTCCTGGCCGGCTCGCTCGCCGTCCTGGCGACCACTGCGGTCGTCACCACCGGAGTCCTCGGCTCCTCCGAGCCCCCTGCCGACCTCGTCGCGCTCGACCGCGCCAAGGCCGCCTCAGGCTCGATCGAGGACCAGGCCTCCCGCGAGATCCCGGTGATCTCCCGCAGCGCCGACCGCTCGGCCGACGCCGTCGGGACGCGCCTGGACCGGATGCTGGCGACGCCGGCGGTCACCAAGGCCGTCAAGAACGCCGACACCCGCCGCTGGACGACGGCGCCCCTCAACCTCTGGACCCGCCCCGACAAGCGCGGCAAGCAGGTCGGCGAGCTCGAGGAGGGCGACAAGGTCGTCCTCACCGGCCGCCGCTACGCCGACCGCGCCGAGGTCGTCGTCGACGGCAAGGCCCGCTGGGTCACCGACGGCTACTTCAGCGACGAGAAGCCGGCCACCCTCGGCGGCGCGTGCACCAACGGCACCACCGTCCCGGACTCGGTCAGCGCCAGCATCAAGAAGGTCCACCAGGCCGTCTGCGCGGCCTTCCCCGACGTCAGCGTCTACGGCACGATCCGCGGCGCCTCGATCTCCGGCGACCACGAGACCGGCCGCGCGGTCGACATCATGATCTCGGGCGCGCGGGGCTGGCAGATCGCGGAGTTCGTGCGCGAGAACTACGCGGTGCTCGGCGTCTCCTACATCATCTACTCCCAGAAGATCTGGTCGGTCGAGCGCTCCGGCGAGGGCTGGCGCGGGATGTCCAACCGCGGCTCCGTCACGGCGAACCACCTCGACCACGTGCACGTCTCGGTCTACTGACCCAGCAGCACGTACGACGCCCGCCCCGGCCGCACCGGCCGGGTCGCGGTCGCCCGCTCGGCCGCGCCGTCCAGCCCCAGCCGCACCACCGCACCCCGGCCGGACCGCTCGACGAGCACGAGCAGGCTCCGCTCGCCCTCCCAGACCACGCTCGACGGGTCAGCACCCACCGGCAGGTCGAGCCCGGCCCGCGCTGAGCCGTCGGTGCTCCGCAGCACCTGGAGCCGGCGGCCCTCGACCGCGAGCACCGACGACCCGTCCGGACTGAACCACGACAGGTCGCCCGTGGTGGCCCGCCACCGGACGCTCCCGCGCGCGTCGATCACCAGCCGGGCCCGGTCGCCGCGCTGGCCGACGAGCAGCCCGCCGCGTGCGCTGACGTCGAGGACCCGGTCGACGCCGGGGATGCGGACCGGCGCGCCGTCGTACCCGGTGCGCCAGGCGCCGTCCTGGAACCCGCGGTTGTGGACGACCTCGCGGCCCAGGAAGCCGACCACCTGCGCCACGCCCGGGCCGATCGGCCGGACCACCTCGCCGGAGCCGTCCGCCGCGGCCCGGTGCACCGCGCCCACCGACCGGTCCTCGCTCTCGGGGCAGCGCAGGGTCACCCAGGCGACGTACCGGCCGTCGGGGGAGGCGACCGGCGTCCCGCCGGCGCAGCGCGAGCCGTCCACGCGCCGCCCGTGCCGGACCAGCGCGAGCCCGTTGGTCCCCTCGAAGTACGTCGCGTCCGCCACGAGCAGCCCGTCCGCGTAGGGGACGACCCCGCTCACCCCGCGCCCTCCGCCCGGGAGCCTCCACGTGTGCCCCGGCGTGACGTAGCGGCGGCCGTCGACGTACGGCACCGCCGGCGCCGGACCCACCGGGAGGTCGGCCCAGGAATCGGCCGGCGCGGGCGCCGCCGCGGGGGAGTCGTCGCACCCCGCGAGCGCCAGGACGCCGAGCACGAGGAGGGTCAGGAGCCGGGCCATGCCGAGATGACGCCCGGGCCGGGCCCGCGGTTGTCCGGCGCTCGATAGGGTCGGCCCGTGGACCCCGTCGAGCAGCGGTACGACGCGCACGCGCGCGAGCGGATCGTGCCCGAGCCGCCCAAGCGGGTCGAGGCGCCCGAGCGGCTGGCGTTCGAGCGGGACCGGGCGCGGGTGGTGCACGCGGCGTCGTTCCGGCGGTTGGCCGCGAAGACCCAGGTGGTCGGCCCGCAGAGCGACGACTTCGTCCGCAACCGGCTCACCCACAGCCTCGAGGTCGCCCAGATCGCGCGTGACCTCTCCCGGGCGCTCGGCACCCACCCCGACATCACCGAGACGGCCGCGCTCGCGCACGACCTCGGCCACCCGCCGTTCGGCCACAACGGCGAGCGCGCGCTCGCGGCGCTGGCCGGGGACGTCGGCGGCTTCGAGGGCAACGCCCAGACGCTGCGGCTGCTGACCCGGCTCGAGGCCAAGACGGCCGACGCCGGGCTCAACCTGACCCGGGCCACCCTCGACGCCTGCACCAAGTACCCGTGGGGCCCCGGTGAGGCCGGCACCCCCAAGTTCGGCACGTACGACGACGACCGCGCCGCGTTCGCCTGGGTCCGCAAGGGCGCACCCGAGCGCCGCCAGTGCGTCGAGGCCCAGGTGATGGACCTCGCCGACGACGTCGCCTACTCGGTCCACGACGTCGAGGACGGCACGGTCGCGGGCAAGATCGACCTCACCCGGCTCGACCCGGCGGCGGTCTGGGAGACGGTGCGCGCCTGGTACCGCCCCGGCGCGACCGATGCCGAGCTCGACGCGGTGCTCGAGCGGCTGCGCGCGGTCGGCAGCTGGCCCCGGGCGTCGTACGACGGCCGCCGGGGGAGCCTGGCCGCGCTCAAGAACCTCACCAGCGACCTGATCGGCCGCTTCTGCGGCGCCGTGCAGGAGGCGACCTTCGCCGCGAGCGAGGGCCCCTTCGTGCGCTACGCCGCCGACCTGGTCGTGCCTGCGGACACCTGGGCCGAGATCACGGTGCTCAAGGGCGTGGCCGCGCACTACGTGATGGAGGACGCCTCGCACCGCGCCCAGCTCACCCGGCAGCGCGAGCTGCTCACCGAGCTGGTCGTCGTCCTGCTCGACCGGGGCAGCGACGCCCTCGACGAGACGTTCGCCGCCGACTGGCGGGCCGCGGCCGACGACACCGCCCGGACCCGGGTCGTCATCGACCAGGTCGCCTCGCTCACCGACGCGAGCGCGGTCGCCTGGCACGCCCGCCTGGTCGGCTAGCCCTCCGCAGGCCGGAAAACGAACCAGCCGGCCGCAGCACGTGCTGCGACCGGCCGGTGCGAGGTCAGGGGCCGGAGATCAGCCGGTGACCGGGACGTGCGACTCGACGGGCGTCGGGGACGGCGCCTCGCTCGGGCTCTCGCGGTCGGTGGTCACCTCGCCGCAGGTCGCCGAGGCGATCGTGAGGTCGATCTGGCCGAGCAGGTTGAGGTGCAGCGCGTTGACGGTGAAGGTGCCGTCGGCGTTGGCGATCTGCTCGTTGGCCGTGATGGTCACGACGCCGGGGATCTCGACCTTGGCGTTGGGCTCAGTGACCGGGATGTTGACCGGGATGCCCAGTGCCTTCAGGTCGGCGATGGTGGTCTTGCCCGTGTCGCCGGTGCACTCGGCGATGACCGTGCCGGCGTTGACGATCTTGGTCCGGCCGGCCAGCACGTCGCACAGCCCGTTGAGCTGGAGGCTGGTCAGGTTCGACAGGTCGAGGGCGCCGAGCAGGCTCAGGTTGAGCGGGCTGCCGTCGGTGGCGTCGCTGATCGTCTTGAGGACACCGTTGAGCTGGGTCAGCAGCGGGCCGACGACCTGCTGATTGATCGGATCGGTCAGCGGGCCGAGTGCGTCGACGATCGTCTTGCAGACGTTGTCGAGCTGGCTCTTGACGTCGGGGGGCAGCTGCGAGAGCAGGCCGTCGCCCACGCCGAGGCCGGTCACGTTGGCCAAGGCGTTGCCGTTCTTGGCCTTGACCTGGACCACGCCGCCGGAGAGCAGCGGGTTGAGCGTGTCGGTGTCGATCAGCTCGTCGGTGACCTCGGTGCCGTTGGTCGAGACGACCGAAGGGAGCTTGTCGATCGCGGTGTTGTCGGCGATCGTCAGCTCGAGGCCGAAGGCGGACGACGGGTTGCCCGCCGCGGTGGCGGAGCCGCCTCCGAGCAGGGCGACCGAGGCCGCTCCCGTCACGAGCAGGAGAGCGCCGGCCACCGGGGCCAGGTGCCGCTTGATCTTCATGGTGTTCCCTTCATCTTCTTCACTTGCTCGGCAGTCCGGGGGAGGGGCGCCGTCGGGGGTTCGGGGGGAGCGGTCGGTGGTGGGGCCGAGGATCAGTCCTCGTCGACGATCACGGGGGTGCCGATCGGGACGGTGCGGAGCAGCGCGAGGGCGTCATCGGGCACCCGCACGCAGCCGTGGCTGATCGCCTTGCCGAAGACGGCCGGGTCGGTCCAGCCGTGCAGGGCGACCGTGCCCGGGCCGCCGCCGTAGGAGTCGAGGGTGTCGCTGTGGCTGCCCAGCGGCAGGATCACCGGCGAGAACGGCTGCTTGTCGTCGACGATCTGGCCCAGGACGAAGGTGCGTCCCACGGGCGTCGGGGTGCCGGAGGCGCCGACGGCGACCGTCCAGGTGCCGATCAGCTCGCCGTCCTGGACCAGCTCCAGCGAGCGCGCGCCGAGGTGCACGCGGATGACGTACGGGCTGTGCGCCTCGGTCAGGTCGGCGGAGCGGATCCACCCGGTCGAGCCGTTCGGCTTGGACGGCAGCAGCACCTGCACCCAGTCGCGGTTGCGCGTGATCACCGGGAACCAGGCGTCGCCGAACTGCTTCGGGCCGACCTTGCCGAACGCCGTGCCGTCGGGCTCGTCGTACAGCGCGGTCATCCGCTGGGGGTGCACCACGGTGCCCTTGGGCGTCTTCGTGGGCCGGGGGTCCTTCGGCGCGGTCTTGATCGTGCTCATCGTCGAGCTCAGCGGCAGGGACTTCAGCGTGGCCGCCTTGACCGGGGCCGCGCTCGGCCGGGTCGGCGCGTCGTTCCCGCCGTCCTTGAGGACCAGCACCAGGGCCGAGATCGCGAAGAGGAGCGCGACGAGGACCACCGGCCAGCTGCCGCGGTCGCTGCGCGCTGATGGCTGCTCCATGCTCGGTCCCTCCCCGAACTCCCAATTCCCCATGACCCTTCGTGCGGTCCTCCCCGCGCTCTCAACGACGCAGGGGCGACGAAGGTCACGCTCAGGCTCGCCTCAATTCCTCTCCGGGTCACTGAGAGCGGCGCTGGCCGCAGCGCCCGGGGACCTCCTCAGTAGGATCGAGGGCATGGCCGGACGGATTCGTGACGAGGACATCGCCGCGGTCCGTGAGAAGGCCCGGATCGACGAGGTCGTGGCCAGCTATGTCACCCTCCGCAACGCCGGCGGCGGCTCGCTCAAGGGCCTGTGCCCGTTCCACGACGAGAAGTCGCCGTCCTTCCACGTCACGCCCGCCCGCGGCTTCTTCCACTGCTTCGGCTGCCAAGAGGGCGGTGACATCTTCACCTTCCTGATGAAGATCGACGGCCTCACCTTCGGCGAGGCGGTCGAGCGGATGGCCGACAAGTACGGCATCCAGCTGCGCCGCGACGAGTCCGGGTTCGACGAGCAGCGGCCCAAGGGCCCCCAGCGGCGCCGGCTCGTCGAGGCCCACGCGGTCGCCCAGGAGTACTACGCCGAGCAGCTCGGCACCCCCGAGGCGCTCGCGGCCCGTACGTTCCTGGCCGAGCGCGGCTTCGACCAGCAGGCCGCCCTCACCTTCGGCATCGGCTTCGCCCCCCGCGACGGCGAGGCGCTGTGGCGCCACCTGTCGGGGCGCAAGTTCAGCTCCGAGGAGGTCATCGCCGCCGGCCTGGTCGCGATGGGCCGCTCGCTCTACGACCGCTTCCGGGGCCGGCTGCTGTGGCCGATCCGCGAGACCAACGGCGACACCATCGGCTTCGGTGCCCGGCGGATCTTCGACGACGACCGGATCGACGCCAAGTACCTCAACACCCCCGAGACCCCGATCTACAAGAAGAGCCAGGTCCTCTACGGCATCGACCTGGCCCGCAAGTCGATCGCGATGAGCTCCCAGGCGGTCATCGTCGAGGGCTACACCGACGTGATGGCCTGCCACCTCGCCGGCGTCGGTACGGCGGTCGCCACCTGCGGCACCGCCTTCGGCGACGACCACGCCCGGGTGCTGCGCCGCTTCCTCGACGACCACGCCGAGCTGCGCAGCGAGGTGGTCTTCACCTTCGACGGCGACGAGGCCGGCCAGAAGGCCGCGCTGCGCACGTTCGAGGGCGACCAGCGCTTCGTCTCCCAGACCTACGTCGCGGTCGCGCCCGAGGGCATGGACCCCTGCGAGCTGCGGATCAAGGACGGCGACGCCGCGGTGCGCGAGCTCGTCGCCAGCCGCCGCCCGCTCTACCGCTTCGTCCTCGAGAACGTGATCGGCCGCTACGACCTCGACCGCGCCGACAGCCGGGTCGACGCGCTGCGCGAGGGCGCCAAGCTGGTCGCGAGCGTCCGCGACAAGTCCAAGGTCGACGCCTTCGCCCGCGAGCTGGCCGGCATGGTCGGCGTCGACATGGAGCAGGCCCGCGCCGAGGTGCGCCGCGCCGCCGCCCGGGGTCCCGCCCCGGCGTCCGGGGGCCGCGACCGCGCTCCCCAGCACTCCCCGGCGCCCGCCCCGGCCGCGCCGGCGCGCGCCGCCGTACCGGACCTGCGCGACCCGCGCTTCGGCATCGAGCGCGCCACCCTGCGGGTGGTCCTCCAGCACCCGCTCGCCATCGGCCGCACGTCCACCGACATCGGCGCCAACGACTTCACCCACCCGACCTACCGCGCGGTGTGGGAGCTCATCGACGCCGCGGGCGGCACGGTCGCGGGCCAGAACGACCCGGGCTGGGTCTCCAAGATCCGCGAGTCGGCCGGCGAGCCCGAGCTCTCCTCGCTGGTCAGTGCGCTGGCCGTCGAGCCGATCCCGCTGCACCGCGAGGTCGACGCCGGCTACGTGGCCCACCACATCCACCGGCTCCAGGAGCTCACCGTGCTGCGCCGCATCGACGAGGTGCGCTCACGGCTCCAGCGGACCAACCCGCTCGACAACGCCACCGACTACAACAAGATGTTCGGCGAGCTGGCCGCGCTCGAGGAGCGTCGCCGGAACCTGCGCGAGAAGATCGCGGGAGCGCCGTGAGGTTCCCGCCGATCGCCTCGCGCCGCCCGCCGTTCCCCGTCGGACCGGGGGAGCGGCTGCTGGCCTGGGCACCGGTGCGCGCCCCCGCGGAGGGGCAGCCGCACCTGGTCGGCGGCACCCGCGACGCGCTCTACGTGCCCGACCGGATCCCGTGGGAGCAGGTCGCGAGCGCCGACTGGGACAACGAGACCGACACCCTGCGGGTGGTCGAGGTCGGCTCCTTCGGTGAGCCCGCGCCCGTCCACGCCGTCGTCCTCGGCGACGCCGCCCGGCTGCTCCAGCTCGTCCGGGAGCGGGTCACCGCCAGCATCGCCGTCCAGCGCCACGTGCCGGTGGCCGGCCGCCGCTCCGTGCGGATCCTCGCCCGGCGCCCACCGGGCACCCACGCCGAGCTCTCCTGGTTCGTCGAGTACGACGACGGCCTCGACCCCGCCGATCCGGCGGTCGCCGCGGTGGTGCAGGAGGCGCTGGCCCTCGCCCGCGCCGACGTCGGCGAGTGACCCCCCTCGATTTCGGGCCGCGGCGCCGGTCTTGCTAGTGTTTCCCCGCTCCACCGCGAGGCGGAGCAGCAACAATCCCCCGTAGCTCAACTGGCAGAGCATTCGACTGTTAATCGAAGGGTTACTGGTTCGAGTCCAGTCGGGGGAGCAGGTCACGAGGCCCCGTCGGAGTCATCCGGCGGGGCTTCGTCGTTGCCGGGGCCGGTGCGCTGGCAGGAGCCGCGGATCACTGTTGAACGAAGGCAACCAAACCGTGCTCCGCAGCGTCTTAACGACCGTACGGTGTCGCGGTGAACAGGGGAGGAAACGGATGCGTGCGTCCGTCGTGAAGGCGTCGGTGGTCCTGGTGGGGGTCCTCGCGGCGGTGGCGGTGCTGGTGGCGATCCTCCAGGGAGGCGACGGGCCGACCCGTCCGGCCGCCGGGGAGCCGACCCGGTCGGCCGTCGGCCCCGAGGGCGGCGTCGCCCGCCCGCCGGTGCCCTCGATGACGCCGGTGCGGCTGCCCGACAAGCCCAATGTCGTCGTGGTGATGGCCGACGACATGCGCGTCGACGACCTCGCGTTCGCCCCGCACCTGCGCAAGCTCGTCGCGCGCCAGGGGGTCACCTTCGAGAACTCCTTCTCGCCCTACCCCCTGTGCTGCCCGGCCCGGGCGTCGTTCCTGACCGGCGAGTACGCCCACAACCACAAGGTCTTCTGGCACGACCCGCCCTACGGCTACGGCGCCTTCGACGACTCGCGCACGCTCGGGACGTCGATGACCGCGGCCGGCTACCGCACGGGGTTCATCGGCAAGTACCTCAACCGCTACGGCTCGGCGACCTCCAAGGTGAGCGGGGAGCCGTCGTACCGGTTCGTGCCGCCGGGCTGGACCGACTGGCGCGCGGCCGTCGAGAACCCGGGGAACGCCGGCTTCCACGGCCAGACCTACGACTACTTCGACACGCCGTTCAACGTCAACGGCACGATCGACAACCGCTACCGCGGCGTCTACCAGAGCGACGTGATCGGCGACTTCTCCGTCGCGATGGCCCGCCGGTTCGCGGCCAAGCCCGACCCCTTCTTCATGTACGTCAACTACGTCGCTCCGCACCACGGCGGCCCGATCGAGCCCGACGACCCGGCCCGGGTGCGCAGCGCGCGCGGCAACCTGGTCCGGCTGCCCACCCCGGCCCGGCCCGACTGGGTCAAGGGGAAGTTCAACCGGACCATCGACCGCCCCGCCGGGTTCGCCCGCACCGGCAAGGTGCTCGAGCGCGACCGGCACGACAAGCCGATCCCCGTGCAGCGGCGTACCCAGGACCTGGGCCCGCGCGACCGTGCCGCCCTGCGCAATGTCACTCGCCAGCGCGCCGAGGCGGTCCACGTCATGGACCGCAACATCGCCCGGCTGATCCGCGAGCTCAAGCGCTCCGGTGCCTGGGAGAACACGGTCTTCGTGTTCACCTCCGACAACGGCCTGCTGCTGGGCGAGCACGGCTTCCAGATGGTCAAGGTCTGGGCCTACGAGCCGTCGCTGCGCGTCCCGCTGCTGGTGACCGGCCCCGGCCTGCGCACCGAGCAGAAGCGCTACGACCCGATCTCCACGGTCGACCTCAGCGCGACCCTGCTCGACCTCGCCGACGCCGACCCGCCGCGCCCGGCCGACGGCATCAGCCGGGTGCCCACCCTCGAGCAGGGCGACCAAGGCTGGACGACGCCCATCGTCTCGGAGGCGATGAACACCTCGTCGGGCAACGACCCCGCGTTCACCGACCCCCGCACGACGATCGGCATCCGGGTCTCGCGCTACTCCTACACCCGCTTCCGCAACGGCGGCGGCGAGCTCTACGACATGGTCGAGGACCCGCGCCAGGACCACAACGTCTTCCACAACCCGGCCTACGCCGCGGTCCGCGAGGAGCTCGACCGGCTCTGGCCCACGCTCAAGGACTGCGCGGGCGCCACCTGCCGCACGCCGCTGCCGCCCGTGCTCGCCGCCGACGCGGCGACCAACGCGGCCTCGACCGACGCCTACTGGACGGCGATCGACCGCGCCTACGGCTGGCGCTAGCCGTTGGCGGCGCCGCCGCTACTGTCGCTGCTGCTGCTGCTGCCGGACGAACCGCTGCCGTCGCTCTGCCCCTGCTGCTCGGGGACGGTGCCCGGCGGGACCTGGCTGCTCCCCGGAGGCGCGAACCGCAGGCCGTTGCCGTCGCCCATGCCACCGCCGCCACCGCCACCACCGGGGAAGCGGCCGCTGCCGGGGCCCTGCATCCACTCCGGGCGTCCGGAGCGGTCGGGGCCGTCGTCGTGGCCGGCCACGAGCGCCGTACCGGCGCCCGCGCCGGCGCCCAGCACCACCCCGGCCACGCCGACCGCGAGCAGCGAGCGCAGCGTGAAGGCCCGGTCGCGCCAGCGCTGCTTGAGCACGGGGGGCGGTCCGGCCGGGGGCGGGCCCAGGGGAGCGGCCTCGGTGGGGGGAGTGGCCTCGGCCGCGGCGGTGGGCTCGGTGGCCGCGGCGGGCGCGGCGGGCTCGGGGGCCTCGGGCGTGGGGGACTTCTCGTTGTCGGTCATGCAGCCACGGTGGCTCCGCACCCTGTGCGGAGTCTGTGCCCGGCCGATGGGTTGGACATGGAACGACCCCACAAGGTCCTCACAGGAACAGCACAGGTTGGTGGCACAGTCTGGTGCCATGACCGAGTCCGCCACCCGCCCTGACGGTACGCCGCTGCGCGCCCTCGTCGTCGACGACGAGGTCAACATCGCCGAGCTGGTCGCGATGGCGCTGCGCTACGAGGGCTGGGCCGTCGAGACCGCCCACACCGGGGGCGAGGCGGTCGCCGCCGTCCGCGGGCAGAGCCCGGACGTCGTCGTGCTCGACATGATGCTGCCCGACCACGACGGGATGGAGGTCCTGCGCCGGATCCGCGCCGACGATCCGAGCGTCCCGGTGCTCTTCCTCACCGCCCGCGACGCGGTCGAGGACCGGGTCGCCGGGCTGACCGCCGGCGGCGACGACTACGTGACCAAGCCGTTCTCCCTCGAGGAGCTGGTCGCCCGCCTCCGCGCGCTCGTCCGCCGCGCCGGTACCGCCGTCGAGCAGAGCCGGTCCACGCTCGTCGTCGGCGACCTCGTGCTCGACGAGGACAGCCGCGAGGTCACCCGCTCGGGTGCGGAGATCGCGCTGACCGCGACCGAGTTCGAGCTGCTGCGCTACCTGATGCGCAACCCGCGCCGGGTGCTGAGCAAGGCCCAGATCCTCGACCGGGTCTGGAACTACGACTTCGGCGGCCAGGCCAATGTCGTCGAGCTCTACATCTCCTACCTGCGCAAGAAGATCGACGCCGGCCGCGAGCCGATGATCCACACCATGCGCGGCGCGGGCTACGTGCTGAAGCCGGCGGCCGGGTGAGCCCGATGAGCCCGATGAGCCGGATGCACCGGATCACGGAGCGGCTCGTCCCCCGTTCGCTCACCGCGCGCCTGGTCGTGACCGCGGTGACCCTGGTCGCCGTGGTCTCGCTGCTCGTCGGGACGGTGACCACCCTCGGCATGCACGCCTGGCTGACCAGCCGGCTCGACTCCGACGTCGCCGCGCTGGCTCGTCCGGGACCGCGCCCCGCGATGGACCCCTCGTCCGGGCAGCGGGTCTTCGGCGCCGAGGGTGCCATCACGGCCCTGTTCGCCGACACCGACCGCAGGGGCGAGGTGGTCATGCTGACGAGCACCGGTCTCCGGCCGCGCGAGCTCGACGCCGACGTCCTCGACGTCCTCGCCCAGGCACGCAGCGAGCCGAGCACCCTCGACCTGCCGGGGCTCGGCAGCTACCGGGTCCGGAAGGTCCGGACCCAGGTCGACCAGGTGACCATGGTCGTCGGCCTGCCCACCGACACCGTCGACGACGCCACCTCGTCCCTGGTCCGGCTCGAGCTCGTGCTCGGCCTGCTCGCGATCGTCGCGGCGGGCCTGGTCGGCACCGCCGTCGTACGCCGTCAGCTGCGTCCGCTCACCGAGGTCGCCGCGACCGCCCACGCCGTCTCGGAGATCCCGCTCGACGAGGGCGAGATCGGCATCACCGAGCGGGTGCCCGCGCACCTCACCGATCCGCGTACCGAGGCCGGCCAGGTCGGCCTCGCCCTCAACCAGCTCCTCGCGCACGTCGAGTCGTCGCTGTCCGCGCGCCACCGCAGCGAGCAGCAGGTCCGCCAGTTCGTCGCGGACGCCTCCCACGAGCTGCGCACCCCGCTGACCACGATCGCCGGCTACACCGAGCTGGCCCGGCGCCGCGGGGACGCCGACACGTCCGCGGTCGCGCTGGCCAAGGTCGAGGAGGAGGCGGCGCGGATGACCGCGCTCGTCGAGGACCTCCTGCTCCTGGCCCGCCTCGACGCCGGACGCCCGCTCGTCGCCGCGCCGGTCGACCTGACCCGCCTCCTCATCGAAGCGGTGGACGACGCCCGGGTGGTCGCGCCGGACCACCGGTGGCGGATCGTGATGCCGCCCGATGGCGTACCGGTCGAGGTGGTGGGCGACGACAACCGCCTGCACCAGGTGGTGACCAACCTGCTCGCCAACGCCCGCAAGTACACCCCCGCCGGTACGACGGTCACCGTCACCGTCCGCGCCGACGGCTTCGACGTGCACGACGACGGCCCCGGCTTCCCGGCCGAGCTCGTGGGCACCGCGTTCGAGCGGTTCACCCGCGGCGACGCCGCCCGCCACCGCGCCGACGGCGTCGGCCTCGGGCTGGCGCTGGTGCAGGCGATCGTCAGCGCCCACGGGGGTTCCGTGACGCTGCGCAGCATCCGCGGCGACACCCGGATCAGCGTGCGCCTCGGCCGTTCCGCCCCCGGGGCCGGGTCCGGATCCGGGCTCACAGCCTCCTCATAGAGACAAGCGAGGGGTCGCACAGTCCGGGCCGCCAGTGTCGGGCCCGTGATCCGCAAGCTCCTGCGCCCCCCGCGCACTCCCCGCCGGCGCCTCGTCGCCGGCCTGGTCCTGCTCGTCGTCCTCTCGGCCGGAGTCGGCTCCTGGCTCCTGCTGCGCGACGACAGCCCCGCCGCGGCCGCGCCGACCACGGCGACCGTGGCCACCCAGACCCTCCAGCAGACGGTCAGCGCCAGTGGGACCGTGGCCGCCGCGCGGACCGACGAGCTCGGGTTCGACGCGAGCGGCACCGTCACCCACGTGTACGTCGAGCCCGGCGCCAAGGTCCGCAAGGGCCAGCGCCTCGCGGCCATCGACGACGACGTCCTCCAGGCCGAGCTGAGCGCGGCCCGCAGCGCGCTCTCCGCCGCCCGGACCGCCCGCTCCGAGCACGTCTCCGACGGCGCCTCGGACGAGCAGCTCGCCGCGGACGACGCCGCGGTCCTGGCCGCCGAGTCCAGTCTCGCGCAGGCCGAGGACGCCGCCGCCGGCGCGGTCCTGCGCGCCACCGCCAAGGGCACCGTCACCGCCGTCGGCCTCGCCGTCGGCGACACCGTCGGCGGCTCCGCGAGCCCGTCGGGCGGCGGCTCGTCCGACAGCGGCAGCGGCAGCGGCAGCGGCAGCGGCAGCGACACGGCCACGATCACCGTCGTCTCCAGCGGTCGTTTCGTCGTCGAGGCCACGGTCGCCAGCGGCGACGTCGGCAAGCTGAAGAAGGGCCTCCAGGCGACCCTCACCGTCAGCGGCATCGACGAGCCCGTCTACGGCACCGTCTCCGAGGTCGGCCTCGTCGCCGAGGCCGACGCCAACGGCGCCGCCGCCTTCCCGGTGACCATCGAGGTCACCGACCAGCGCGACGACCTCTTCGGCGGCACCTCCGCCGACGTCTCGATCGTGGTCAGCAGCCGCGCCGACGTCCTCACCGTCGACAGCCGCGCCGTGCGCACCGACGGCGACCAGACCTACGTCGAGAAGGTCACCGACCCCGCCACCGGCGCCACCACCCGCACCGACGTCGAGCTGGGCGAGACCAGCGGGCTCGTCACCGAGGTCGTCTCGGGACTGCAGGCCGGCGACGTCGTCTCGGTGCCCTCCTTCTCGGGTCCCGGCGGCGGGGGCGGCGGCAACCTGGACCAGGCGCCGCAGCGGATGCGCGACTTCCAGCAGGGCGGCGTCGTCATCCCCGGCGGCGGGGTACCCCCGGCCGGCTTCGGCGGTGGCCAGTGAGCGCGCTCATCGAGCTGTCCGGCGTCCGCAAGACCTACCGCTCCGGCAGCGTCGAGTTCGAGGCCCTGCGCGGCATCGAAACGACGATCGCCGAGGGGGAGTACGCCGCCGTGATCGGCCCCTCCGGCTCCGGCAAGTCGACGCTGATGAACATCCTCGGCTGCCTCGACGTCCCGACCGAGGGTCACTACGTCCTCGCCGGCGAGGACACCTCCGCGCTGGACGAGGCCGCGCTCGCCGCGATCCGCAACCGCCGGATCGGGTTCGTCTTCCAGCAGTTCCACCTGCTCGCCTCGATGCCCGCGTGGCGCAACGTCGAGCTCCCCCTCGTCTACGCCGGCGTCCCGCGCGCCGAGCGCCGCGAGCGCGCCGTCGCCGCCCTCACCCGAGTCGGCCTCGCCGACCGCGTGGAGAACCGGCCCGGCCAGCTCTCCGGCGGCCAGCAGCAGCGCGTCGCCGTCGCCCGGGCCCTGGTCACCGAGCCGGACCTGCTCCTCGCCGACGAGCCCACCGGCAACCTCGACTCCGCCTCGACCCGCGACGTGCTCGGGCTCTTCGACGAGCTGCACGCCGCCGGGCGCACCATCGTGCTCATCACCCACGAGCCGGACGTCGCCGCCCGCGCCCAGCGCAACCTGGTCATCGACGACGGCCTGATCACCACCGACCGGCGTACCTCCGCCGGCAGCGGGCTGGCAGGCGCCCGATGAGCTGGTGGGAGACGGTCCGCTCGGGACTGGGCGCGATCCGCGCGCACCGCCTGCGTTCGGCGCTGACCGTGCTCGGCATCGTCATCGGCATCTCGTCGGTGATCCTCACCGTCGGCCTCGGCCAGGGCGCCCAGCGCGAGGTCGCGGACCAGATCGACGCGCTCGGCTCGAACCTCCTCATCGTCTCGCCCGGCAGCAGCACCGACGCCGGGACCGGCCGCCGGGGCGGGTTCGGCTCGGCCTCGACCCTGACCGGCGCCGACGCGACCGCGCTGACCGACCCGGACGCCGTACCGGATGCGGCGGCGGTGGCCCCCGCGACCAACGGCTCGGTCTCGCTCGTCAACGGCGACACCAACTGGACCACCTCGCTCGTCGGTACGACGCCCGCCTGGCCCCAGGTGCGCAGCCGCGAGCTCTCCGCGGGCCGGTTCTTCACCGCCGACGAGGCCGCCCGTGCCGCCGACGTCGTGGTGATCGGCGCCGACACCGCCTCGGAGCTGTTCGGCCCGCGCAGCCCCGTCGGGCAGCAGGTCACCGTCAACGGCGCCCGGCTCACCGTGATCGGCGTGCTCACCGCGTCCGGCTCCACCGCGACCGGCACCAGCGAGGACGACCAGGCCGTCGTCCCGCTGGGCACGGCGAGCCGGCTCACCGGCAGCACCGCGGACACGGTCTCGACCATCTACGTCGAGGCGTCCAGCGAGAAGACCCTCGCGGCGGCGTACCAGGAGGTGCAGGCGCTCCTCGCCACCCGGCACGGCGTGACGACCGCCGACGCGGACTTCTCCATCGCCACCCAGGAGTCGCTCGTCGAGACCGCGAACCAGACCAACCGCACCTTCACCGTGCTCCTCGGCGGCGTCGCCGGGATCTCCCTGCTCGTCGGCGGGATCGGCGTCATGAACATCATGCTCGTCTCGGTCACCGAACGGGTCCGCGAGATCGGCCTGCGCAAGGCGCTCGGCGCGACCCCGCGGGCGATCCGGCGCCAGTTCCTCGTCGAGGCCTCCCTGCTCGGCCTGACCGGTGGCCTCGTCGGCGTCCTCATCGGCGTCGTCGGCGCCCAGGTCCTGCCGCACTTCATCGACCAGGCCGTGGCGGTCTCGCTGCTCGCCACCGGCGCCGCCCTCGCCACCGCGCTCGCGCTCGGCGTCGGCTTCGGCGTCTACCCGGCCACCCGCGCGGCCCGGCTCACGCCGATCGACGCGCTCCGCAGCGAATGACCGACCCCGCCCGACCCCGCCCGTCCCGCTCTTCCCGCTCTTCCCGCTCTCCCAGGAGGCCCGCATGACCTCGATCCCGATCCGTACCGACCGGCCCGTCGCCCTGCTCGCGACCGGCGCCTTCATGGCGCTGGTGCTCGCCGGGTGCGGCAGCGACGACGGCGCCACCCCGGCCGCGGCCGGCACCGCCGGTGCCCGTACCGACGTGCTCGGGGAGGCGCCCGCCGGCGCTGTGCGCCCCGGTACGTCCGGGCAGATCGCCGCCGTCGACGGCAAGGTGCTCCAGGTCCGCAGCCCGATGTCCGGCCAGGTCGCCGTCACCGTGACCGACCAGACCAAGGTGACCGACCAGGTCGCCGGGACGTACGCCGACGTCACCGTCGGCGCCTGCGTCGTGGTGCGCTCGGCCGCCGACCCGGCCTCGGCCTCTGCCTCCGCCGGGTCCGGCACCGACACCGAGACCGCGACCACGGCGTCCGCGGTCGCCGTCCAGGCGTCGGGCGACGACGGGTGCACCGGACCGGGCGCGGGCGGGGGCGGGGGCCAACGCCCCAGCGGCATGCCCACCGACCGTCCGACCGAGCGCCCCAGCGACCTGCCCAGCGACCTGACCGGCGGCGCGCCCGGCCGGATGGGCGGGGTCGCCTTCGGCGTCCGCGGCGAGGTGACGTCCGTGGCCGACGGCAGCTTCGTGGTGACCAGCCCCGGCCCTGACGGCGACCGGACGGTCACCGTCACCGTCGACAGCACCACGACCTACACCCACCAGGCCGCCGCGACCGCCGCCGCGCTCACCCAGGGCCGCTGCGTCCAGGTGTCGGGCGACGCGGACGACACCGGCGCCGTCACCGCGACCGCCATCCAGGTCAGCGACGCCGTGGAGGACCAGTGCGGACGCTGAGCCCCCGCCGGGTCGTCGTACCGCTCGCGGTCCTGGCCGTGCTCGGTACCGGCTTCGCGGCCTACGGCGCCACCACGGGCTCCGCGCCGTCGTACCGGACCGTGGTCGCGCGCGTCGCCGACGTCGAGCAGGTCCTCGACCTGTCCGGCACGATCGAGCCGAGCGGCCGATCCGACCTGTCCTTCGGTACCGACGGGCGCACCGCCGCCGTCCGTACCGCCGTCGGCCGCAAGGTCGAGCAGGGCGACGTCATCGCCGTCCTGGACCGTACGTCGCTGCGCGCCGCCGTCGACCGGGCCGTCTCCGACCTCGCCGCGGCGAAGGCCCGGCTCGCCGAGGACCGCGCCGCGCAGACCTCCGCCGTCGCCGCCGACGCGGATGCGGGCTCCAGCTCTGGCTCCGGCTCCGGTTCTGGCTCGGCGGGCGGCGGCCAGGGCAGCGGCAAGACACCCAACCCGGCGCTGGCGAAGCTCACTCAGCAGCAGGACGCGGTCCTCGCCGCCCAGACCGCCGCCAGTACGGCGCTCGCCGCCTCCGCCGCCGCCCTGACCACCCAGCAGGAGGCCTGCGCCGCGTCCGAGCCGGCCGGCGGGACCCCCACCGACCAGTCCGCCGACCAGTCCGCCGACCAGTCCGCCGACCAGCCCACCGACCAGCCCGCCGCGGACGGCGTGAGCGAGGCCTGCGCCACCGCCCTGGCCGCCGTGCAGTCGGCCCAGGCGAAGACCGCCGACGCCCAGCAGTCCCTCCAGGTCGCCCTCCTCGCCCTCGGCAAGACGCTGAGCGCCGCCGCTGCCGACGCGTCCAAGCCCACCCAGACCCCGACCCAGACCCCCACCCAGACGCCGACCCAGCAACCGGCCGCATCCCCGGAGGCCACCCCCTCCGGCGCGACCCGCACCGTCACCGCCGCCACCCTCGCCGACGACCAGGCGAGCATCGACCGCGCCCGCGCCGACCTGACCCAGGCCCGCGCGAACCTCCGCGCGGCCGTGGTCCGCGCCCCGGCCGACGGGACCGTGACCTCCCTGGGCGTCGCCGCCGGCGACCAGGTCGCCGCAGGCGACACCGTCGCCTCGGTGGTCGCGCCGGGCCTGACCACGGTCACCCTCCAGGTGAGCAAGGACCAGGCCGCCCGGCTCCAGGTCGGCGCCACGGTCCAGGTGACCCCGGCCGGCGCGAGCGATCCGCTGGCCGGTGAGATCAGCCGGGTCGCGCACCTGCCCACGGCCTCGAGCGACAGCAGCGCCGACCCGACGTACGCCGTCCAGGTCACCCTCGACCAGCGCGACCTCGCGCTGCCCGAGGGACTCCCCGCGAGCATCGCCGTCGTGGTCGGCAAGGCCGACGACGTCGTCACCGTCCCGGCCTCGGCCCTCACCGACGGCACGGTCCAGGTGGTGCGCGACGGCAAGGCGGAGCGGGTCCGGGTGACGACCGGGGTCGTCGGCAGCACCGACGTGCAGGTCGTGGACGGCCTGGACGCCGGTGACCGCGTGGTGCTCGCCGACCTCGACGCCGAGGTGCCGACGGGGGACTCCGAGCAGCGGGGGATCGGCGGCTTCGGCGGAGGTCCGGGCGGCAGCGTCCGGATCAGCGGGCCCGGCGGGATGATGGTGCCGGCCCGCTGAGGAGGGGCGCGCGGGGAAACCCGGTGGCGCCGCGTCCCGCCGTGAGTCACGCTGCCGCCATGACCACCACCACCTGGACGAGCGCGATCTGGGGCACGGCCGCGTTCCGTGCCGAGCTGCGCGACTTCGTGTCCGGTGCGGTCGGCGAGCCGGACCGGATCGAGCTCGTCGCCCACCGGCCGTGGTCGGCGGTGTGGCGGGTCACGGCGGCGGGGCGGACGTCGTACGCCAAGCAGAACTGTCCGGGCCAGGCCCACGAGGCCCGCCTCCAGGTCGAGCTGGCCCGCTGGGTCCCGTCGTACGTCGCCCCGGTGCTGGCCGCCGATCCCGTCCGCGACCTGCTCCTCACCGCCGACCTCGGCCCCACCCTGGCTGCCCGCGGCGGCATCGCCGACATCGCCACCTGGTGCCGCATCGTCCGCACGGGCGCCGAGCTCCAGCGCCTCCTCGTCCCGCGCGCGGCCGGCCTCGGCCTGACCCGGATGCTGCCCACCGACGCCACGACGTACGTCGCCGACGCGGTCGGCCGCCTCGGCGCGCTCCCGCCCGGCGACCCCCGCCGCCTCGCGCCCGCGGCGGCTGCCCACCTCGAGGTGCTGCTGCCCGCCGTCGACCGCTGGGCCGACCAGGTCGACGACCTGGGCCTGCCCCTGACCCTGCTCCACAACGACCTGCACGCGGCCAACGTGGTCGCCGGCCCCGACGGCCTGCGCCTCCTCGACTTCGCCGACGCCGTCCTCGGCGACCCCCTCGCCGCGCTGACCGTCCCCCTCACCATGGCCCAGCGCGAGCTCGGCCTGGCTCCCGACGACCGCGGCCTGCGCCGGATCGCCGACGCCGCGATCGACGTCTGGACCGATATCGCCCCGGCCCCCGCCCTCCGCGCCGTCCTCCCCGCCGCCCTCCAGCTCGGCCGCCTGGCCAAGGTCGAGTCGTGGCGCCGCTGCGTCGCGACGATGACGCCGGGCGAGCGCCTGGTCGACGGCGCCGCACCCGCCGAGCGGCTGGCCCGCCTCCTGGAGCCGACGCCGATCACGCCCGCGGCCCCACTAGGGTGAGGGCGCACCAGGGGCGGTAGCTCAGTCGGTCAGAGCAGAGGACTCATAATCCTTGGGTCGTGGGTTCGAGCCCCACCCGCCCTACCCAGGCCGTCGTTTTCGGGCCACACTCGTCGGGTGACCCCCGCGACCGTGCTCCTGCTGGCGGCATTGGCCGCCCCGCTCGTCGCCCTGGCCGGCCTCACCGCCGCTGGCGAGCGCCGCCGCTCGCCCCGGTGGGACGTCGCCGTCGTGGCCGGGCTGTTCTTCCCGGTCACCTGGGCGGTCTGGTACGTCCGCGACGGCCGCTGACTACTCGCCCCACCCCATCGGGAACACCTCGAACGGCGCCGCGAACGTGACGCCGAGGCGGCTGCCGGTGGCGCGGGCCATGCCCTCGAGGAACTCCCGCGGGTCCCAGTTCTCCCACCCCAACCCGTCGATGTACGCCGCGTGCGCCTCGAGGGAGGTCACGCCGGCGTCGAAGGTGGCGGTCGTGTCGACCGCGTGGGTCGACTCGGGGGAGCCGAAGGCCCAGACCTCGCGGACGCCGCCCCAGGGATCGAGGCCGTCGGTGAGCTGGTCGGCGAAGACCCACCGGTTCCCCGCGTCCCGTACGGCGTCCAGCACCGCGCGCCCCACCGCGATGTGGTCGGCCTGGTTGAGGTTGCGCCCGCCCCAGGTGTCGCGGAAGTTGCCGGTGATCACGATGTCCGGCCGGTGCCGGCGGACCGACTCGGCGATCACGGCGCGCAGCGCGACGCCGTACTCGAGGACGCCGTCGGGCTGGTGCAGGAAGTCGACGACGTCGACGCCGACGACCGCGGCGGAGCGGACCTGCTCCTCCTCGCGCACGGCGCGGCAGGCGTCGGGGGCGAGGCCGTCGATGCCGGCCTCGCCGCTGGTGACCATGCAGTAGACGACGTTCTTGCCCTGGCCGGTCCAGCGCGCGACCGCGGCGGCGGCGCCGAACTCCATGTCGTCGGGGTGCGCGACGACGCACAGGGCGCGCTCCCAGTCCTCGTTCAGCGGGTCCAGCGGGGCGGGGGTCTCGGCCATGGAGCGAGCATCTCAGCCCGGGCGGCCGGGCGCCACGCCCTACGCTGGCGCCCGTGATCAAGTACCTCGGCTCGAAGCGCACGCTCGTGCCCGTGCTGGGGGAGATGGCCGTGGCGACGGGTGCGCGGACGGCCGTCGACCTGTTCACCGGTACGACGCGCGTCGCCCAGGAGTTCAAGCGGCGGGGGATCGAGGTGACGGCGGCCGACCTGGCGTCGTACTCGGCGGTGCTGAGCGACTGCTTCATCGCGACCGATGCCGACGCGGTCGACCTCGACGCGCTGGACGCCGAGCTGGCCCGGCT
This sequence comes from Pimelobacter simplex, assembly GCF_024662235.1. Lineage (GTDB taxonomy): Bacteria > Actinomycetota > Actinomycetes > Propionibacteriales > Nocardioidaceae > Nocardioides. The sequence goes on along the minus strand of NZ_CP096276.1, from coordinate 2,891,990 downwards.
CGACGCGGTCACGGGGAGGAGTGGCTACGTCACCGAGACGTTCTGCGAGCGGGCGCGCTTCTTCCAGCCCAAGAACGGCCGCCGGATCGACGCGATCCGCGACGCGATCGAGCGCGACCACCCCGAGGGGAGCCCGCTGCGGCCGGTGCTGCTGACGAGCCTGATGCTCGCCGCGGACCGGGTCGACTCGACCACGGGCGTGCAGATGGCCTACCTCAAGCAGTGGGCGCCGCGCGCGCACGCCGACCTCCGGCTGCGCCGTCCCGATCTCCTCCCCGGCCCCGGTACGACGCAGCGCGGTGACGCGATGGTCCTCGTCGACGACCTGCCGGCCACCGACCTCGCCTACGTCGACCCGCCCTACAACCAGCACCGCTACTTCGCGAACTACCACATCTGGGAGACCCTCGTCCGCTGGGACGCCCCCGAGCACTACGGCATCGCGTGCAAGCGCGTCGACGTGCGCGAGCGGCGCAGCGTCTTCAACAGCCGCCGGACGATGCCGGCCGCGCTCGCCGACCTGCTCGGCCGGCTGCGGGCCGAGGTGGTCGTGGTGTCCTACAACGACGAGGCGTGGGTGACGCCCGACGAGATGACCCGGTTCCTGCGCGATGCGGGCCATGCCGAGGTCGCGCTGCTGGCCTTCGACAGCAAGCGGTACGTCGGCGCGCAGATCGGCATCCACAACGCCGCCGGCAAGCGGGTCGGCGAGGTCGGCCGGCTGCGCAACGTGGAGTACCTCTTCGTCGCCGGTCCTCCCGACCGGGTCGCGGCCGCGGTCAGCGCTGGCGAGCCGTCGCTCCCGCGATGAGCAGGCGCTCGCCGCGCTGAACCAGCTGCAAGGTGATGTCCTCGGTCCGCCGTACGCCGCCGGGCAGGGCGTAGCGGTAGGTGTAGCGCACCGACAGCGTCTCCGGCTCGGCCGCGAGCGCGAGGATCTCGGGCTCGCTGATCGCCGCCCACACGTCGCGGTAGCGCGGGCTGCGTGCCTGGTAGTCCCGGGTGAGCAGCGCGTAGCCGCGGTCGGGGTCGGCGCTGGCCAGCGTCACGTAGTCCCGGGCGAACCGCTCGAGCTCGGCGGCGGTCGGGGGCTCGGTGGAGGGTGCGGCCGCCGGCTGCCGCTCCGGTCCCGGGCTCGTGTCCCCGGTGGCCGGCGGGGTGGTGGGAGCGGTGGCCGGCGGCTCGTCGTCCCCGCCGCCGGTGAGGAGCAGCGTCGCGCCGACCGCTCCGAGCGCCGCGATCGCGACGACGCCCGCCAGCACCAGCCCGGCCCCGGCGCGACGGCGCCGTACCGGCGGCGGGGGAGCGATGCGGGCGCGCAGGTAGGCCACGATCTCCTCGGCGCTGGGCCGCTCGGCCGGGTCCGGCCGGAGCGCGAGCTCGATCACCGGCGCCAGCCACCCGGCCCGGCGCGGGACCACGTCCCCGGTCGAGGCGAGCTGCCCGGTGGTCGCGTGCAGGAGCAGGGCGCCGAGCGCCCACACGTCCGCGGCCGGACCGGGGACCGCGTCGTGCGGAGCCAGTCGTGGGTCCGCGGAGACGGCACCGTGCACCCGGCCCTCGGCATGGGCGGACGCCACGGCCTCGGCGACGGGCAGTACCCGGCGCGCCGCGTCGTCGTCCTCGCTCACCGAGCCAACGTAACCTCTTGGTGAGGGTTCGCGCGACGAGATCAGGAGGCGTCGTCGATGAGGAGCGTGCCGTCCTGGTCGACCAGGTGCAGCGTCACCCGCTCGGCGACCCGCCCCTTGCCGGGGAAGGTGTAGCGGTACTCGTAGGTCACCGTCATCGCCGCCGGATCGGCCTCGACCGAGTCGAACCGGGGGTTCTTCATCCGCCCCCAGAAGTCGCGGTAGGTGGGGCTGCGCTCCTGGTAGGCGGGGGTCAGCATCGCGAACCCGGCACCGGGGTCCTCGTCCGCCGTGGCGACGTACTGGCGAGCGAACGCGATGAGCGTCTCCCGGCTCGGCGGCTCGGGCGACGCCGTCGAGGGCGGCGGCGTGGTCGCCGTCGTCCCGGGGTCGCGACCGGCCGCGGGCGGGTCGTCGTCGCCGCGGGTCGCCAGCAGCACACCGCCGAGGACCACGACCAGCACGGCCGCCACGGCCAGCGCCGCGATCAGCCCGACCGGCCGGCGGCGGGGGGCAGCCGGCGCGGCCGGGGCCGCTGCGACCGGCGCCAGGTACGACGTCTGCTCCGCGAGCGTCTCGACCCGCGCCAGGTGGTCGCGCACCGCCGCCATCGAGGGCCGCGCCGCGGGGTCCTTCGTCATCGCCGCCGCGATGAGCGGGCGCAGCCAGCCGGCCGACTCGGGCAGCGGCGGGTCCTCGTGCGCGATCCGGTAGACGACGGCCAGCGGACCGTTGTCCCGGTCGTCGTGGTGGTACGGCGGCCGCGCGGTCAGCAGGTGCACGAGCGTGGCGCCGAACGCCCAGACGTCGCTGGCCGGCGTCGCCTGCGCGCCGGTCGCGACCTCCGGGGCGAGGTACGCCGGGGAGCCGGTGACGAGCCCGGTCCGGGTCAGCGTCGCGTCCTCGGCCCCGCGGGCGATGCCGAAGTCGGAGAGCTTCGCGCTCCCGTCGGACCCGGTCAGGATGTTCGACGGCTTCACGTCGCGGTGCACGATCCCGAGCGCGTGCGCCTGGACCAGGGCGTCGGCGACGGGCGCGAGCAGCTGGGCGGCGGCGTCGGGGGAGAGGGGGCCGTGCTCGCGGACCGCGGCCGAGAGGGCGGGGCCGTCGACGTACTCCATGACGAGCCAGGTGCCGTCGGGATCGGTGACCAGGTCGTAGACGGCGACCACGTGGGGGTGGTGCACCTGCGCGGCCAGTCGTGCCTCGCGCTCGGCGCGCACGGCGTCGTCGACGCCGGCGATCGTGCCGATCCGCTTGAGCGCGACCCGGCGGTCCAGGACCTCGTCGTGCGCCATCCAGACCGCGCCGCCGGCGCCTTGGCCGACCGCCCTCCCCAGGGTATAGCGCCCCGCAATCCTTTGGTTGGTCATCGTGCTCGCAACGTACCCGGGTCCACCGAGTCGAACCCAGTGGGCCCGGGCACCGCCGATGGGGCACCCTTGGAGGCGGGACCGGACCCGGTCCCGCCTCTATCACCACCGCCGAACCGAAAGGACCGACGTGTCCGTCGACCCGAACCTCCTCGCCGATCTCGAGTGGCGCGGCCTCCTGGCCGAGTCCACCGACCGCGACGCCCTGCGCACAGCGCTGAGCGAGGGGAGCGTCCGGTTCTATGTGGGCTTCGACCCGACGGCGCCGAGCCTGCACATGGGCAACCTGGTCCAGATCGTCACCGCGATGCGGCTCCAGCGCGGCGGGCACACGCCGTACGCGCTGGTGGGTGGGGCCACCGGCATGATCGGCGACCCGCGCGACTCGGGGGAGCGCACGCTCAACTCCCTCGACACCGTGCAGGAGTGGACCGCGCGCGTGCGCGGCCAGATCGAGCCCTTCCTCTCCTTCGAGGGGGACAACGCGGCCACGATGGTCAACAACCACGACTGGACCGGGGGACTGTCGGTCATCGACTTCCTCCGCGACATCGGCAAGCACTTCCCGGTCAACCGCATGCTGGCGCGCGAGACGGTCAAGCGCCGGCTCGAGTCGGGCATCAGCTACACCGAGTTCTCCTACGTGCTGCTGCAGTCGATGGACTACCTGACGCTCTTCCGCGAGCGCGGCGTCACCCTCCAGTTCGGCGGCTCCGACCAGTGGGGCAACCTCACCGGCGGCGTCGAGCTGATCCGCCGCGCCGAGGGCGGCAGCGCCCACGCGTTCGCCACGCCGCTCATCACCAAGGCCGACGGCACCAAGTACGGCAAGACCGAGGGCGGCGCCCTCTGGCTCGACCCGCAGATGCTGGCGCCCTACGCCTTCCACCAGTTCTGGCTCAACGTCGAGGACGAGAAGGTCGGCGAGCTGCTCCGCGTCTTCACCTTCCTCCCGCGCGAGGAGATCGAGGCGCTCGAGGCACGCCATGCCGAGAAGCCCTTCCTTCGCGAGGCCCAGAAGGTGCTCGCCGACGAGGTGACCACGCTGGTGCACGGCAAGGACGAGACCGAGAACGCCAAGGCCGCCGCCCAGGCGCTCTTCGGCACCGGTGACGTCACCGCCCTCTCCGCCGCCACGCTCGAGGCGGCGCTGGGCGAGGCCGGCGCGGTCGACGTCGACGGGGGAGCGGGCATCCCCGACGTCGTCGAGCTGCTGACGCTCACCGGTCTGGCCAAGTCCAAGGGGGAGGCCCGGCGCACCGTCGCCGAGGGCGGCGCCTACGTCAACAACGTGCGCGTGGAGGACCCCGAGCACGTGGCCGACCGGGCCGACCTGATCGGCGGCTCATGGCTGGTGCTGCGCCGCGGCAAGAAGCGGTTCGCCGGCGTACGGGTGCGCTGAGCCGGCGAGCGCACGACCGGATACCCCCCTGTGGGCGGCCTCCTCGGAGGCCGCCCACAGGCGTCTCCGGAGGCGCTCGCAGCCCCCTGAGGAGGGGGGTGGAGAGGCCTGTGGCCCGGGTCACGTCGTTTCGATTTGTGCTTCTGGCCGGGTGTGCGTAATGTTCTCTTTGTCGCCGGGTGCGGCGGGAAGCAAGACGGCGGTCAGCCGGAGGGCTTCCGGCCCCGCGACCACCAAGTCTCGAACACCTCGTTCGGACGCCGGTCAGAAAAGCAAGTCCACACGGATTTGGCACAGACCGGAGTCAGACACTAAGGTTTCGGACTGCATCAGCTCGAAGAAGAACCGGCAACGGGAAACTTCGAAGCGTGTGATGTTTGAGAACTCAACAGTGTGTCATGCAAATAGATTGTTGTGACGTTTGTGCGTCCGGCCTTCTTGGTTGGATGTGTGTTTGTGGCAATGATGATGATTCTGACAACGTTGTTGTCAGTGTCCGTCGATTGTCAGGTTAGAATTTTCTTATGGAGAGTTTGATCCTGGCTCAGGACGAACGCTGGCGGCGTGCTTAACACATGCAAGTCGAGCGGAAAGGCTCCTTCGGGAGTACTCGAGCGGCGAACGGGTGAGTAACACGTGAGTAATCTGCCCTGGACTCTGGGATAGCCACCGGAAACGGTGATTAATACCGGATATGACCACTCTAGGCATCTAGTGGTGGTGGAAAGTTTTTCGGTCCAGGATGTGCTCGCGGCCTATCAGCTTGTTGGTGAGGTAATGGCTCACCAAGGCTTTGACGGGTAGCCGGCCTGAGAGGGTGACCGGTCACACTGGGACTGAGACACGGCCCAGACTCCTACGGGAGGCAGCAGTGGGGAATATTGGACAATGGGCGGAAGCCTGATCCAGCAACGCCGCGTGAGGGATGACGGCCTTCGGGTTGTAAACCTCTTTCAGTACCGACGAAGCGAAAGTGACGGTAGGTACAGAAGAAGGACCGGCCAACTACGTGCCAGCAGCCGCGGTAATACGTAGGGTCCGAGCGTTGTCCGGAATTATTGGGCGTAAAGGGCTCGTAGGCGGTTTGTCGCGTCGGGAGTGAAAACAGCGGGCTTAACTCGTTGCTTGCTTTCGATACGGGCAGACTAGAGGTATGCAGGGGAGAATGGAATTCCTGGTGTAGCGGTGAAATGCGCAGATATCAGGAGGAACACCGGTGGCGAAGGCGGTTCTCTGGGCATTACCTGACGCTGAGGAGCGAAAGTGTGGGGAGCGAACAGGATTAGATACCCTGGTAGTCCACACCGTAAACGTTGGGCGCTAGGTGTGGGGTCCTTTCCACGGATTCCGTGCCGTAGCTAACGCATTAAGCGCCCCGCCTGGGGAGTACGGCCGCAAGGCTAAAACTCAAAGGAATTGACGGGGGCCCGCACAAGCGGCGGAGCATGCGGATTAATTCGATGCAACGCGAAGAACCTTACCTGGGTTTGACATACACCGGAAGCCCCTAGAGATAGGGGTCTCATTGATACTGGTGTACAGGTGGTGCATGGCTGTCGTCAGCTCGTGTCGTGAGATGTTGGGTTAAGTCCCGCAACGAGCGCAACCCTCGTTCCATGTTGCCAGCGGGTTATGCCGGGGACTCATGGGAGACTGCCGGGGTCAACTCGGAGGAAGGTGGGGATGACGTCAAGTCATCATGCCCCTTATGTCCAGGGCTTCACGCATGCTACAATGGCCGGTACAAAGGGCTGCGATCCCGTGAGGGGGAGCGAATCCCAAAAAGCCGGTCTCAGTTCGGATTGGGGTCTGCAACTCGACCCCATGAAGTCGGAGTCGCTAGTAATCGCAGATCAGCAACGCTGCGGTGAATACGTTCCCGGGCCTTGTACACACCGCCCGTCACGTCACGAAAGTCGGCAACACCCGAAGCCGGTGGCCTAACCCTTGTGGGGGGAGCCGTCGAAGGTGGGGCTGGCGATTGGGACGAAGTCGTAACAAGGTAGCCGTACCGGAAGGTGCGGCTGGATCACCTCCTTTCTAAGGAGCACACCCCGTGACATCAGCCGAATGTGCTGGATGCGTTGGGGGTGTTCACTAGTGGAACACAATGATCGTTTGCAGCTTAAGCCCGGCGTTTGTTGGGTGGTTTGGTTGTGAGTTTGTATGGCACGCTGTTGGGTGTCTGAGGCATCAGACGCTGCAGGCCCCGGATGTGGGTTTGTGGTGCTGGTCGGCTTCTGGCTGTTTGATTTCTTCATAGTGGACGCGAGCATATAATAGTGTTTGTTTCGTGATGATTGTTTGTGTGTGTTCTCTATTATGGTTTGTTCCATGATGGGACCGCCGGCATGTGCACAGGTAGTTGACGCATCGTCTTCGGCAGCTCTTCGGGGTTGTTGGTGGAGGTGTTGTTGTGTGTGTTGGTGGTTTGTTGTGGGCAAGTTGTTAAGGGCACATGGTGGATGCCTTGGCATCGAGAGCCGATGAAGGACGTGGGAGCCTGCGATATGCCCTGGGGAGTTGGCAACCGAGCGTTGATCCGGGGATGTCCGAATGGGGAAACCCAGCACGAGTTATGTCGTGTTACCTGCACCTGAATGAAATAGGGTGTGTGGAGGGAACAAGGGGAAGTGAAACATCTCAGTACCCTTAGGAAGAGAAAACAACCGTGATTCCGAGAGTAGTGGCGAGCGAAATCGGATGAGGCTAAACCTACTTCATGTGATAGCCGGCAGGCGTTGTGGAGTGGGGGTTGTGGGAGTGTTGTTGTTGCCTCTGCCGGGGTGGCGCACAGTAAGAAACCAGACACGAGGTCGAAGTCCGTTGGAAAGCGGTGCCGTAGCGGGTGATAGCCCCGTAGACGATAGGGTCTGGCTGTGTTCAGCATTTCCCAAGTAACACGCTACTCCTGGAATGGTGTGTGAATCTGGCGGGACCACCCGTTAAGCCTAAATACTCCTCGATGACCGATAGCGGACCAGTACCGTGAGGGAAAGGTGAAAAGTACCCCTGGCGGGGAGTGAAATAGTACCTGAAACCATGTGCCTACAATCCGTCAAAGCCTGTGAGGGTGATGGCGTGCCTTTTGAAGAATGAGCCTGCGAGTTAGCGATACGTGGCGAGGTTAACCCGTGTGGGGTAGCCGTAGCGAAAGCGAGTCTGAATAGGGCGTTTGAGTCGCGTGTTCTAGACCCGAAGCGGAGTGATCTATCCATGGGCAGGTTGAAGCGCCGGTAAGACGGCGTGGAGGACCGAACCCACTTCAGTTGAAAATGGAGGGGATGACCTGTGGATAGGGGTGAAAGGCCAATCAAACTCCGTGATAGCTGGTTCTCCCCGAAATGCATTTAGGTGCAGCGTTGCGTGTTTCTTGCCGGAGGTAGAGCACTGGATAGCCGATGGGCCCGACCAGGTTACTGACGTTAGCCAAACTCCGAATGCCGGTAAGTGTGAGCGTGGCAGTGAGACTGTGGGGGATAAGCTTCATAGTCGAGAGGGAAACAGCCCAGACCATCGGCTAAGGCCCCTAAGAGGCGGCTAAGTGGAAAAGGATGTGGAGTCGCAGTGACAACCAGGAGGTTGGCTTGGAAGCAGCCACCCTTGAAAGAGTGCGTAATAGCTCACTGGTCAAGTGATTCCGCGCCGACAATGTAGCGGGGCTCAAGCCGCCCGCCGAAGCCATGGCAATCGCATTTAACCCAGGCCACTACTTGATGGTGGTCCAGGGGTGCGGTTGGGTAGGGGAGCGTCGTGTCACGGGTGAAGCGCCGGAGTGATCCAGGTGTGGATGTGACACGAGTGAGAATGCAGGCATGAGTAGCGAATCACGGGTGAGAAACCCGTGCGCCGATTGATCAAGGGTTCCAGGGTCAAGCTAATCTGCCCTGGGTGAGTCGGGACCTAAGGCGAGGCCGACAGGCGTAGTCGATGGACAACGGGTTGATATTCCCGTACCGGCGAAATGGCGCCCATGATGAGCCCGGTGATGCTAACCACCCAAAGCACCTCGTATCGATGTCTTCGGACGGAGAGCTTGGTGTGGAGCGTGGGACCCGACCCGGTAGTAGTCAAGCGATGGGGTGACACAGGAAGGTAGCCCAACCGCCGCGATGGTAGACGGCGGGTAAGCATGTAGGGGGTGTGGTAGGCAAATCCGCCACACGGCCGTTTGATCGGTAGCCCTGAGATGTGATGCCGACCCCGTAGGGGGGAAGTGGGTGATCCTATGCTGTCGAGAAAAACCTCTAGCGAGCCATGAGCCGCCCGTACCCGAAACCGACTCAGGTGATCAGGTAGAGAATACCGAGGCGATCGAGACAACCATGGTTAAGGAACTCGGCAAAATGCCCCCGTAACTTCGGGAGAAGGGGGGCCCGGATCGTGTACCCACTTGCTGGGGAAGCGGGAAGGGCCGCAGAGACCAGGGGAAAGCGACTGTTTACTAAAAACACAGGTCCGTGCGAAGTTGTAAGACGATGTATACGGACTGACTCCTGCCCGGTGCTGGAAGGTTAAGAGGACGGGTTAGACGTAAGTCGAAGCTCAGAATTTAAGCCCCAGTAAACGGCGGTGGTAACTATAACCATCCTAAGGTAGCGAAATTCCTTGTCGGGTAAGTTCCGACCTGCACGAATGGAGTAACGACTTTCCTACTGTCTCAACCATGGACTCGGCGAAATTGCACTACGAGTAAAGATGCTCGTTACGCGCGGCAGGACGGAAAGACCCCGGGACCTTTACTATAGTTTGGCATTGGTGTTTGGTTCGGCTTGTGTAGGATAGGTGGGAGACTGTGAAGCGGCCACGCCAGTGGTTGTGGAGTCAACGTTGAAATACCACTCTGGTCGTACTAGATGTCTAACCTAGGGCCATGATCTGGTTCAGGGACAGTGCCTGATGGGTAGTTTAACTGGGGCGGTTGCCTCCCAAAGAGTAACGGAGGCGCTCAAAGGTTCCCTCAGCCTGGTTGGCAATCAGGTGTTGAGTGTAAGTGCACAAGGGAGCTTGACTGTGAGACAGACATGTCGAGCAGGGACGAAAGTCGGAACTAGTGATCCGGCAACTGCGAGTGGAAGCGTTGTCGCTCAACGGATAAAAGGTACCCCGGGGATAACAGGCTGATCTTCCCCAAGAGTCCATATCGACGGGATGGTTTGGCACCTCGATGTCGGCTCGTCGCATCCTGGGGCTGGAGTAGGTCCCAAGGGTTGGGCTGTTCGCCCATTAAAGCGGCACGCGAGCTGGGTTTAGAACGTCGTGAGACAGTTCGGTCCCTATCCGCCGCGCGCGTAGGAAACTTGAGAAAGGCTGTCCCTAGTACGAGAGGACCGGGATGGACGAACCTCTGGTGTGCCAGTTGTACCGCCAGGTGCATGGCTGGTTGGCTACGTTCGGAAGTGATAACCGCTGAACGCATCTAAGCGGGAAGCACGTTTCAAGATGAGGTTTCCCACCCCTTGTGGGTTAAGGCCCCCAAAAGATGATTGGGTTGATAGGCCGGAGGTGTACAGCAGCAATGCCTAGCCGACCGGTACTAATAGGCCGAAGACTTGCCACAACAAACCCCCAACACACCCAACAACACACAAGATGAACACTTGGTGTGCTGCGCGTCCACATGAAGACCAACCCCAGACATACATGGGGTTCATAGAGTTACGGCGGCCATAGCGGCAGGGAAACACCCGGTCCCATCCCGAACCCGGAAGTTAAGCCTGCCAGCGCCGATGGTACTGCAACCGAGAGGCTGTGGGAGAGTAGGACGCCGCCGGACATACATTCAGGTAGAGGCCACCCTCGGGTGGCCTCTACTCTGTTTTGCACCCTCTTTCCTCAATAGCGATTCGACGTCCAGGAGACCGACGTGGCAGACCAGCGAGGCCGACGCGACAGCGGTGCGGCCCCCCGCAAGGGCGGTAGCGCGCGACAGGGCGGCAGTGCTCGACAGGGCGGTGCAGGCCGAAGCAGCTCGACCGGTGGCGGCAAGCCGTACGGGTCCGGGAGCAAGCCGACCGGCAGTGGTGCCGGCAGCGGCGGCCCCCGGCGTACCGGCGGTGCCGGCAAGACCGGTGGAGCCAGCAGCAGCGGTGAGGGTCGCAGGCCCTACAGCCGTGACCGAGACGACCGCAACGAGCAGCGCCCCGACCGGCGCAGCAAGCCGGCTGCGGGAGCGGACAAGCGCCGCGCACCGCGCAGCGGTGGCCCGGGGACGTCGGATCAGCGCAAGGCGCGCGAGGCGCGCGAGCAGCGGGATCGCACGGCCGAGCAGGCCGTGTACGACGGTCCCACGCTGCCCGAGGACATCACGGGTGCGGAGCTGAGCGCTTCGGTCCGGGCCCACCTCAAGGGTCTGCCGGAGAAGCTCGCCGCCCGTGTGGCGCGCCATCTGGCCGCGGCCGGGCAGCTCGTCGACGACGACCCGGAGACCGCCTACCAGCACGCGCTGGCGGCCAAGGCCCGGGCGTCGCGGATCGCGGTCGTGCGCGAGGCCGTCGGTGAGGCGGCCTACGCGGCCGGCCACTACGCCGAGGCGCTCTCCGAGCTGCGCGCGGCCAAGCGGATGAACGGCGCCACGGCGTACCTGCCGATCATGGCGGACTGCCACCGCGCGCTGGGCAACCCCAAGCGTGCCCTCGAGCTCGCCAAGAGCCCGTCGGTGGCCAAGTTCCCGTCGGCAGCACGCGCGGAGATGGTGATCGTCGAGGCCGGCGCTCGCCGTGACCTGGGCCAGCTCGACGCTGCCCTGCGCACGCTCGAGGTGTCCCCGCTCAACAGCAAGAGCCGGGAGCCCTGGGTGGTCCGCCTGCGTTACGCGTACGCCGACACGCTCGAGGAGGCCGGCCGGCTCAACGACGCGCTGACCTGGTTCCACAAGGTCAACGCGATCGACGCCGAGGAGTACACCGACGCCGCCGAGCGGGCGGAGTCGCTCGAGAAGCGCGTCGATCGCAACGCGGAGTAGTCCCGCGGCACTGCCGCGGTGCAGGACTCAGGCCGGCGGCCGCCCGGCGATCATCACGATCGCCTGGTGGTTGCCGGCCGCTTGCGTGTCCCAGCGGATGTCCTCGCGGTAGGCGATCCGGATCCGGTCGATGACCGCGAGCGCCGCCTCGGGCGCGTCCACCTTGAGCACGATCGAGTCCCCGCCGACCAGGCGCTGGCCCTCGGGGTTCACCAGCTCGGCGCAGAACTGCTCGGGCTTGGTGGTGACCCCCACGGTCCCGCGCCGGCAGAGCAGGGGAGTGACGCTGATCTTGACGTCGGCCGTTGTGTGCACCTTGACCCCGGCGATGCGCAGCGTGCGGCCGAAGTCCGCGGGCGGGGCGAACATGCCGACGTAGAGCGGCGTCCCCAGGACGCCGCTCGCGTTGAGCGCCTTGTCGCTCACGGGCAGCTGCTCGGGTGTCAGGGCGTACCAGACCAGCCAGGCGGCCCCCAGGAGCGTCGCCAGGGCCAGCACGGCGTAGCGCCAGGTCCGGGAGCGGAACGAGGACCGGGGGATCCGGGAGGAGTCGAGGTCGCCGTCGCCGCCGCGGCGTCGCCGGGGCCGTTCGGCCTTGCGACGGCCGGGTGCGGGCGCGCGACGCTCTGATGCCCCCATGGTCATGCCCGCACCCTAGGGCATTCGCGGCGTCCGGCCGGTCGTGGACCGCTCTCCGGAGCGGGGTAGAACCTGTCACACTCCTGCGCATGACGTTCCCCGGGACCCGGATCGCCGAGCAGCCCAAGCGGCCCACGCTGGAGGGCAGCGTGGCGGTGCGCGACGGGCGGCGGCTGAGCTTCGCCGAGTACGGCTCCCCGCGGGGGCCGGCGATCGTCTGGATGCACGGGACGCCGGGCGCCCGGCGCCAGATCCCCGTCGACGCCCGCGCGTACGCCGCGGAGGCCGGCGTGCGGATCATCGGCATCGACCGGCCCGGGATCGGCTCGTCGACGCCGTACCTCTACCCGGACGTGCGGGACTGGACCGCGGACCTGGCGCTCCTGCTCGACGCCCTGGCGATCGACACCCTGCGGGTGATCGGTCTCTCCGGTGGCGGGCCCTACGCCCTCGCGGCCGGTGCCGCGATGCCCGAGCGGGTGCGCGGGGTCGGTGTCCTCGGCGGCGTGGCGCCCACCCGGGGGCCGGACGCGGCCGAGGGCGGCATCATCCGACTCGCGGTGCATGCTGCCCCCGTGCTGGCCGCGACCCGGGTACCGCTGGGGATGGCGCTGACCGGCGCGATCCGCACCGTGAAGCCGCTGGCCGGCCCCGCGCTCGACCTGTACGCCGCGGTGCAGCCGCCGGGCGACAAGAACCTGCTGGGCCGCCCGGAGTTCAAGGCGATGTTCCTCGACGACCTGCTCAACGGCAGCCGGTTCCAGACCTCGGCGCCGCTGGCGGACCTGCTGCTGTTCACCCGGGACTGGGGCTTCGCGCTGGACGACGTCCGGGTGCCGGTGCGCTGGTGGCACGGCAACGACGACCACATCGTGCCCTTCCGGCACGGCCAGCACTGCGTGGACCGGCTCCCGGACGCGACGATGACCACGATCGACGGGGAGAGCCACCTCGGCGGCCTCGGCATCGCCCAGAAGGTGATGGCCGAGCTCCTGGCGCTCGGCGCCTGAGCCGCGGGCCCTCTTCCGGAGCACCTGCCCGATGCGGCAGGGTGTGACCAGACACGCGCGGAGACGCTGGTGTCGGACCGTCCCATGGGTCACAATGGGACCACAACTACACAGGTGTCACGCTGCACGAGTGCCCGCCACCCGTCCGCGACTGCCCGACACCTCCGTGGAGACCGCTGGGGAAGGCGTATCTCACGCCGGAGGTAGGGATAGTTCGAGGAGTTCGTGGTGACCGGAATGAGTGCAACCAGGGGCGTCTTCTACGTCCACTCCGCGCCGTCCGCGCTGTGCCCGCACATCGAGTGGGCGGTGGGCGGCGTGCTCGGCGTACCCGTCAACCCTGACTGGACGCCGCAGTCGGCTCAGTCCGGCAGCTATCGGTGTGAGTTCTCCTGGACCGGCAAGACCGGGGCGGCGGCCGAGATGGCCTCCGCGCTGCGTGGCTGGAACCACCTCCGGTTCGAGGTCACCGAGGAGCCCACCTCGGCGACCGAGGGTGCGCGCTTCTCGTACACCCCGGACCTCGGTGTCTTCCACGCGGTCACCGGCATCCACGGCGACATCATGATCCCCGAGGACCGGCTCAAGGCGGCCGTCGTGCGCGCAGCGCTCGGCGAGGTCACCTTGGAGAACGAGATCGACAAGCTGCTCGGAAAGCCCTGGGACGACGAGCTGGAGACCTTCCGGCACGCCGGCGACGGTGCCCCCGTCCGCTGGCTGCACCAGGTGGTCTGAACGGCCTGGACGGTCCGAACCCGCCCCCGTGACAACGACGCAGCGCCCCGGCTCCCGAGCCGGGGCGCTGCGTCGTTCTCCGATCTGGTCACGAAAGCCGCGGGAGCCTCGGCAGCCGCCGCGCCGGACGCTAGCGTCGCCCGGTGCCCGCTCCGACACTGCTCCCGTGGACCTTCCGTGACATCGAGGCCTTCGGCGCCGCGCCCCACCGCGCGGCCCACCTGCTCCACGAGCAGCCGATGTTCACCGACGACGCCCTCGCCGACCTGCTCGACCGGCTGCCCCGCGAGGCGGTGCACCCCTACACGATGGGTACCGACGCCTCCGCGACCGGCGAGTGGCGCCGGGGCGAGGCCACGGACCTGCCGGGCAAGGAGCTGCTCGAGGTGGTCGGCCGCGGCCGGCTCTGGCTCAACCTCGTCGGCGTCAGCCGGTACGACGCCGCGCTGGCCGGCCTGGTCGCCGACGCCTACGCCGAGATCGGCACGCTCGTGCCCGGCTTCGACCCGCTGGAGATCAAGGCGACGCTGCTGATCTCCTCGCCCACGGCGATGGTCTACTACCACGCCGACAACCAGCCGAACCTGCTCTGGCACCTGCGCGGGCGCAAGCGCGCGTACGTCTACCCGCGCGCCGAGCGGTTCGCCTCGCGGGTGGACCTGGAGAAGGTCGTGGCCGGCGCGAGCACCGAGGGCCTCCCGTACGACGCGGGCTTCGACGCGCACGCGGAGGTGCTCGACCTGGAGCCCGGTCAGGTGGCCTGGTGGCCGCAGAACTGCCCGCACCGGGTCGAGAACCTCGACGGCATGAACGTCTCGCTCTCGACCGAGCACTGGACGCCCGCCTCGGTCCGCCGGGAGCGGGTCTGGACCGCCAACCACCACCTGCGCGAGCGACTGGGCCGCGGTGCCCGCTCCACGCGCGAGGACGGCGTGCTGGCGGCCGGCAAGGTGGCGGCGATGCGGGTGGGCCGCAAGGCCGGGCTGCTTCGCACGGGGGAGCAGCAGGCGCTGCGGCCGAGCTTCCGGATCGACCCGGACGTCGCGTCCGGGGTCGGCCGGCTCTAGCGCGCGGCCTGCGGGTCGGGGGGCCTGCAGGCCGCGTTTTCTCCTACAGCGGGATGTTGCCGTGGGTGCCGCGGCGCACACCCTGGGCGTGGACCGCCTCGAGGAAGGCGGCCGTCAGCGCGGAGCGGGTGCTGGCGGGGTCGACGATCTCGTCGACGACACCGATCTCGACGGCGCGCTCGACGCCGCCGGCGATCCGCTCGTGCTCGTCGGCCAGCTCGGCCTCGACCTGGTCGCGCAGCTCGGGGGCGACCTCGGCGAGGCGCCGGCGGTGCAGGATCCGGACGGCGGCCAGCGGGCCCATCACGGCGATCTCGGCGCCGGGCCAGGCGAAGACCTTGGTCGCGCCGAGGGAGCGCGAGTTCATCGCGATGTAGGCGCCGCCGTAGGACTTGCGGGTGACCAGGGTGACCCTGGGGACCTCGCACTCGGCGAACGCGTGGAGCAGCTTGGCGCCACGGCGTACGACGCCGTCCCACTCCTGGCCGACGCCGGGCAGGTAGCCGGGCACGTCGACCACGACGAGCAGCGGGATGCCGAAGGCGTCGCACATCCGCACGAAGCGGGCGGCCTTCTCGGCCGAGGGGGAGTCGAGGCAGCCGCCGAGGCGCAGCGGGTTGTTGGCCACCACGCCGACGGTGCGACCGCCGAGGCGACCCAGGGCGGTGACGATGTTGGGCGCCCAGCCGGCGTGGAGCTCGACGCTGGAGTCGTCGTCGAGGATGCCGGTGACGAGCGGGTGCACGTCGTAGGCCCGCTTGCGGGACTCGGGGAGCAGCGCGCCGAGGTCGGTGTCGGGCACGGCGGTCGCGTCGAGGCGACCCTGGGCGCCGACGAGCGCGGCCACGGAGCGGGCCTTGCCGAGCGCCTCCTCCTCGGAGGTGGTGACGACGTGGACGACGCCGGAGCGGCGCCCGTGCGGCTCGGGGCCGCCCAGGCGCAGCATGTCGACGGCCTCGCCCGTCACCGAGCGGACGACCTCGGGACCGGTGACGAAGATCCGGCCCTCGGGGCCGAGGATCACCACGTCGGTCAGGGCCGGGCCGTACGCCGCGCCACCCGCGGCCGGGCCGAGCACCACCGAGACCTGGGGGATGACGCCGGAGGCCCGGGTCATCACCTCGAAGATCCGGCCGACGGCGTGCAGGGAGAGCACGCCCTCGGCGAGACGCGCGCCACCGGAGTGCCACAGCCCGATGATCGGGATGCGGTCGGTGAGCGCGCGGTGATAGGCATCGACGACCACGGTGCAGCCGTCGTTGCCCATCGCGCCACCCATGACGGTGGCGTCCGAGCAGAACGCCACCACGCGAGCGCCGTCGACCGTGCCGGTCGCGGCCATCATTCCGCAGTCAGGGTCGCCGGACGGGAGGAGTTCCAGCGACCCTGGATCGAGGAGCGCGGCCAGCCGCCGCAGAGGATGACGGGGGTCGTCCTCGCGAGCGGGCTTGGCCGAGCTGGGGGCGGTCGGAGCCGACGTCACGTCAGCTGACCGACCCGAAGACCACGGCGACGTTGGCGCCACCGAAGCCGAAGGAGTTGTTGATCGCGGCGATGTCGCCCAGCGGGAGGTCCCGGGGCTTGGTCGCCACGTCGAGCTCGACCCGCGGGTCCTGCTCGTCGAGGTTGATCGTCGGGGGAGCGGTGCGGTTCTTGATCGCGAGGACCGTGGCGACGGCCTCGAGCGCACCGGCACCGCCGAGGAGGTGACCGGTCATCGACTTGGTGGCCGAGACGACGAGGTCGTTGGCGGCCGAGCCGAGGACGGCGTGGAGCATGAGCGACTCGGCGACGTCGCCCTGCGGCGTCGAGGTCGCGTGGGCGTTGACGTGGGCGATGTCGCTCGGCGCCACCCCGGCGTCCTGGACGGCGAGGCGGATGGCGCGAGCGCCGCCGCGGCCGGCCGGGTCGGGCTGGGCGATGTCGTGGGCGTCGGCGGTGATGCCGGTGCCGAGGACCTCGGCGTAGATCCGGGCACCGCGCGCCTGGGCGTGCTCCAGCGACTCCAGCACGAGGGCGCCGGCGCCCTCACCGAGGACGAAGCCGTCCCGGGCGGTGTCGAAGGGTCGCGAGACGGTGGTGGGGTCGCCGTCGTTCTTGGACAGCGCCATCATGTTGGCGAACGCGGCGATCGGCAGCGGGTGGATGGCCGCCTCCGTGCCGCCGGCGATCGCGACGTCGACCCGGCCGAGCCGGATCTGGTCGGCGGCCAGCGAGACCGCCTCGTTGCCGGAGGCGCACGCGGAGACCGGCGTGTTGACCGGGCCGCGGGCGCCGAGCTTGAGGCTGATCGTGGCGGCCGGGGCGTTGGCCATCAGCATCGGGACCGAGATCGGGGAGACCCGGCGCGGACCCTTCTCGAGCAGGACCTCGTGGTTGGACAGCAGCGTGTGCACGCCGCCGATGCCCGAGGCGAAGGCGACGCCGAACCGGTCGCCGTCGAGCTCACCTGCGTCCTTGACGACGTCGAGCCCGGAGTCGGCCCACGCCTCGAGCGCCGCCACGAGGGCGAGCTGCGAGGAGCGGTCGAGCCGACGGGCGACGACGCGGTCGAGGACCTCGGTGGGGTCGACGGCGGCCGGGGCGCCGATGGTCACGGGGAGACCCTCCGCCATGTCGCCGAGGGGACGAACCCCCGAGCGACCGGCGAGCAGGCCCTCCCAGGTGCTGGCGACATCGCCGCCGAGCGGGCTGGTGGTGCCCAGGCCGGTCACGACGACACGAGTGCGGGACATGGCTGTCGGTCTCCTAGTGAGTCAGGGGTGGATCAGGCGGCGCGGTTGCGCTCGATGTAGGCCACGGCGTCGCCGACGGTCTTGAGGTTCTTGACCTCGTCGTCGGGGATGGTGACGCCGAACTTCTCCTCGGCCTCGACGACGACCTCGACCATGGACAGCGAGTCGACGTCCAGGTCGTCGCTGAACGACTTGTCCAGCTGCACGCTGTCGGCGGGGATGCCGGCGACCTCGTTGACGATCTCGGCGAGGGCGGCGCGGATCTCTTCGGTGCTCATTCTTCGTGTTCTCCCTGGTTGATGGGTGGTGCTGGGTGGTGCGGGGGTGGTGCTGATCCGTGGGCGGGTCGCGGGACCCGTCAGGGGACGACGACGACCTGCGCGGCGTACGCGAGGCCGGCGCCGAAGGCGATGAGGAGGGCGGTGTCGCCCGACTTCGCGTCGCCGTCGTCGATCATGCGCTGCAGGGCCATCGGGACCGAGGCCGCGGAGGTGTTGCCGGCGTCGATGATGTCGCGCGCGATCTTGACCGTGTCGGGCAGCTTGAGCGAGCGGGCCATCGCGTCGGTGATCCGGTTGTTGGCCTGGTGCGGGACGAAGCAGTCGAGCTGGTCGGCGGTGATGCCGGCCCGGTCGAGCGCCTGCTGGGCGACCTTGGCCATCCCGTACGACGCCCAGCGGAAGACCTCGTTGCCCTTCATCGACAGGCACGGCATCTTCTTCTCGCCGGACTCGAGGATGTCGCGCCAGTCGGGCGTGCGGATGTGGTCGTAGTGCTCGCCGTCGGAGCCCCAGACGACCGGGCCGATGCCCGGCGTCTCGGACGGGCCCACGACGACCGCGCCGGCGCCGTCGGCGAAGATGAACGCCGTCCCGCGGTCGGTGGGGTCGGTGATGTCGGAGAGCCGCTCGACGCCGATGACCAGCGCGTAGCCGGCGCTGCCCGCGCGGACCATGTCGTTGGCCAGGGCCACGCCGTGGCAGAAGCCGGCGCAGGCCGCGGAGATGTCGAAGGCGGCCGCCTGGTCGGTGCCGAGCTCGTGGGCGATCGCGGTCGCCGCCGACGGGGTCTGCAGCAGGTGGCTGACGGTCGCCACGATCACGCAGTCGATCTGGCGGGCGTCGATGCCGGCCGCGGTGAGCGCGTCCTGGGCGGCCGCGACGCTCATCGAGACGACGGTCTCGTCGTCCTCGGCGAAGCGGCGGGTCTTGATGCCCGAGCGCTGCTGGATCCACTCGTCGCTGGAGTCGATCGCGTCGATGACCTCGGCGTTGGGGACCACACGGCGCGGGCGGTAGGCGCCGACGCCGAGGAGAGCGGCGTGGGCGGCGCCGGTCTCGGTGCGGAGCGTCGCGCTCATGCGGGGACGACCTCGGGGTGGAGACGCAGCAGGGGCTGGCCGGGGGCGACCGGGTCGCCGTCCTCGACGAGCCACTCGACGACCTGGCCGCCGTGGGCCGCGGTCACCGTGATCCGGTCGCGCAGGCTGGCGACCTCGCCGATCGGCGTACCGGCGTCGAAGCGGTCGGCGCCTGTGGCGGTCTCGGCGCGGTGGAAGAGGCCCTTGGCGGGGGAGACGACCATCCGCCAGGTGGGGGAGCTGTCGATGAGCGAGGTCTCGACGTGGCGCCCGCAGAACGCGCGGGCCTCGTCGAGCTGCTCGGGTCCGGTCAGCGCGAACGTCTCGACGCTCATGTCGCGGCCCTTGAAGTAGCGCTTGGCGATGCCGGTCAGGGTGCCGGCCGGCGGCATCTCGAGGATGCCGGTGACGCCGATGTCGGCCATCGTCTCCAGGCACAGGTCCCAGCGCACGGGGCGGGCGATCTGGCCGACGATGCGGCCGAGGACGTCGCGGCCGTCGTGGACGACGTTGCCGTCGCGGTTGGAGATGAACCGGGTCCGCGGGTCGTGCGTCGAGACCGACTGGGCCAGGCGGGCGACGTGGTCGACCGCGGGAGCCATGTGCGGGGAGTGGAAGGCGCCGGCGACCGAGAGCGGCCGCGGGCGGGCGCCCTTGGGGGCGTTCTCGGCGAAGGCGGCGAGCTGCTCCATCGTCCCGGCGGCCACGATCTGGCCGGGGCCGTTGTCGTTGGCGGCGGTCAGGCCGTGGGCCTCGATCGCGGCGAGGACCTCGTCGCGATCGCCGCCGAGGACGGCGGTCATGCCGGTCGGGGTGACCGCGGCCGCGGCGGCCATGGCGTTGCCGCGCTCGCGGACCAGGACCATCGCCTGCTCGGCGGTGATCACCCGGGCGCCGACGGCGGCGGTGATCTCACCGACGCTGTGGCCCGCCACGGCGCCGAGGCCGCGGTAGGCGTCGGCCGGGTGGGGGTAGAGCTGCAGCGCGGCGACCAGCCCGGAGGCGACCAGCAGCGGCTGGGCGATCTTGGTGTCGCGGATCGTGGCCTCGTCGGCCTCGGTGCCGTAGTGCGCCAGGTCGAGGCCGGCGACGGCCGAGAGCCACTCGATGCGCGCGGCGAAGGTCGGGTCCTCCAGCCACGGCGAGAGGAAACCAGGGGTCTGTGCCCCTTGGCCGGGGGCGACGATCACGAGCACGCAACCAGACTGCCTGGCGCCGTACGGGGAACGCGCCTGCGCCGCCCACGAAGATGGGCCACGCGGTTTGTGGGAGTCCTACAAGTCTGCGCTGCCGGGGTGCTCCATCCAGGTCTCCGGCGCCCGCAGCGGCGTCCATCCGTGCTGGGCGTAGAGCCCGGACGCGGTGCTGGTCGCCAGCATCAGCCGCTTGAGCCGCAGCGGCTCGAGGTCGGCGACGACCCCGGCGACCAGGGTCGTGCCGAGGCCGTGGCCGCGCAGCTCCGGGTCGACGATCACGTCGCACAGCCAGCCGAAGGTCGCGCCGTCGGTCACCACCCGGGCGAACGCGACCTGCGCGCCGCTCGCGGCGTCGTAGACGCCGTAGCAGCGCGAGCCGGCGTTGGCGGCGTCCTGGACCTCGCGCGGGCGCCCGAGGGCCCAGTAGGCGTGCTCGGAGAGCTGGCGGTGCACCCAGCCGGGGTCGATCCGGTCGCGGTCGGCCGAGAACGCGTAGCCGTCGGGCTCAGGCCGCACTCTGTCTCCCGAGCACGAGCGCGAGCTGGAGGGCGAGCGCGTCGCGGGGGACCGCGGGGGTCAGGCCGGTGAGGTCGGCGATCTGGCCGAGGCGGTAGCGGACCGTGTTGGCGTGCACGAAGAGCGCGCGGGCGGTGGCCTCGATGCCGCCGCCGTTGGCAAAGTAGGCGACCAGGGTGGCGACGAGCTCGCCGCGCGCGTCGGCGAGGGGCCGGTAGATCTGGACGACGGCGTCCTGGCGGGCCACGTCGTCGCCGGCCAGGATCCGCTCGGGGAGCAGGTCGTGGGCCGAGACCGGGCGCGGGGCGTCGGGCCAGCCGACGGCGGCGCGCAGGGCGCCGAGGGCGACGGTGGCCGAGACGTGGGCCTGGGCCAGGTCGGCGGCGGCGGGGCCGACCACGACGGCGCCCTCGCCGAAGAGGTGGACGACCGAGCCGGCGTCCTTCTCGGGCACCGTGACCCCGCCGAGGATGACCACCAGGAGGTGACCCTGGACGGCGCTGAGCGCGTCGAGACCGTGCTCCTGGGCGGCTCGTCGTACCTCTTCGAAGACGCCGTCGCCGTTGGCCTCGGCCGGGGCCGGCCCGACCACGACGGCGACCTCGCCGCGCGAGGACCAGCCCACGGCGCTCGCGCGGGACAGCACCGACTCGTCGGTCTCGGCGCGCAGCACCGCGTCGACCGCCAGCGCCTCGAGGCGGGCGTCCCAGCGGCCGCGGACCTCGGCGGCGCGGGCGTAGACCTCGGCGGTCGCGAAGGCCACCTCGCGCCCGTAGCGCAGGACGGCGGCGTGGACCTCGGCCAGCACGTCCGGGTCGAGCAGGCGCTCGACGCTGCGCTCGACCTCGTCGATGGTCAGCTTGATCAGGTCGACGGTCTGGTGCAGGTCGATCACGCCGGCCATCGCGCGGGGCGCGACACCGAAGACCTGGAGCACGACCGCCTCGTCCTGCGGGTCGACGCCGCCGCCCTCGGCGAACCAGTCGACGAAGCCCTTGACGCCCGCCTGGACGATCATCCCGACCCAGGAGCGCTCCTCGGCGGTCAGGTCGCGGAACCACGGCCGGTCGGACTCCATCCGAGCGATCGCGGCCGAGCCCAGCGAGCCGGACGCCGCGCGCAGCTGCTGGGTGGCGTTGGCGCGGGTCGAGCGGCCGATGGGGGACATGGGACCAGCGTAGGACCCGGTGCGGGAACGAGATCCCGGGTGTCGGCGCCCGGTCGGGCGTGGTTGAATCGTCCACCACCTGCACGTCGTTCGGAGGGGGCGTCATGACGGAGCAGCCGGACCAGGGCGTCCAGTACGTCACGCTGCACGGCAAGCGGCGCGCGTACGTCAAGAAGGGCTCCGGCCCCGCGCTCCTGCTGCTGCACGGTCTCGCGTGCGACCACACGACCTGGTCGCCGGTCATCGACAAGCTCGCCGAGCGCTACACGGTCATCGCGCCCGACCTGCTCGGGCACGGGCTCTCGGACAAGCCACGCGCCGACTACACCCTCGGCGGCTACGCCAACGGCATGCGCGACCTGCTGACCGTGCTGGGCGTCGACAAGGTGACCGTCGTCGGGCACAGCTTCGGCGGGGGCATCGCGATGCAGTTCGCCTACCAGTTCCCCGAGCGCACCCAGCGGGTGATGCTCGTCGCCACCGGCGGCCTCGGTGCCGAGGTGACCCCGCTCATCCGCCTGATCCAGGTGCCCGGCTGGTTCCGGGCGGTCGGCGTGCTGACCCTGCCCGGCATCCGGCACGCCGAGACGTTCGCGCTCCGCACCGCCGCCCGGTACGGCGACGTCGGCCCCCTGCGCAAGTACACCCGCGACCTCGACGAGGTCGCCGACATCGTCGAGTCCTGGAAGGACCGGCGCACCCGCTTCGCGATCCGGCACCTGGTCCGCGCGGTCATCGACTGGCGCGGCCAGATCGTCACCATGTCCGACCGGGCCTACCTGTCCGAGGCGATGCCGATGGCCGTGGTGTGGGGCGAGGAGGACCAGGTCCTGCCGGTGCGCCACGCGGGCAATGCGGCCGAGCTCGCGCCCGACGTCCGGGTCGACCTGCTCGCCGACGCGGGGCACTTCCCGCACAAGAACCACCCCGACGAGTTCGTGCGCATCCTCGACGAGTTCGTCTCGACGACCGAGCCGGCGTCGTACAACCGGGCGCGGTTCCGGCGCATGCTCAAGGCGGGCGCCACTGCTCCGCTCGGCCCGCTGGCCGCCGTCGCGGCCGCCGAGGCACGCGACGAGGCGATCACCCCTGCCTGAGCTGCGCCCGTGCTGATCACGCTGACGAGCGTCTTCTGCCTGCTCGCCGTCGTCCGGGCGCTCGAGGGCGTGCACTTCTTCAGCGCGGTCGCCGAGGGGATCATCGGGCTGCTGCGCACCCGCCGCTCGCTGGTGCTCGGCCTGGTGCTGCTGACGCTCGTCGCGTCGATGATCATCACCAACGACATGGCGCTGCTGACCCTGCTGCCGCTCACCGCGGTCACGCTGCGCGCGACGGGCAACGACGACCTGCTGGCGTTCGTGTTCGTGATGGAGACCGTCGCGGCCAACCTCGGCGGGATGATCACGCCGTTCGGCAGCCCGCAGAACCTGTACCTCTACCAGTTCTACGCGCTCGGGATCGGCGACTTCCTGCGGATCATGGCGCTGCCGTTCGCCGTGTCGGCGGTGCTGGTCGTGCTGACCTGCCTGTTCGTCCGGCGTACCCGGCACGAGCCGGTGGTCTTCCCCCACGAGGTCGCCTGGCGCCCGGCCCTGCTGCACCTCGCGCTCTTCGCGCTCACCGTGGCGATCGTGCTGCGGATCGTGCCCTGGTGGGCCGGCGCGGTCGTCGTCGCGGTGCTGCTCGTCGTGGACCGGGCGGCCCTGGCCAAGGTGGACTACCTGCTGCTGGTGATCCTCGCGGGCTTCTTCGTCGTCGCCGAGGGCCTGTCCCGGGTGCCCGCCGTCGCCACCGCCCTCGGCGACCTGCTCGCCCACGACCCGCTCCTCGTCAGCACGTTCGCCAGCCAGGTGCTCTCGAACGTGCCGACCGCCGTACTGGCGGCCCCGTTCACGGACGCCCACGCGCAGCTGCTCATCGGGGTCAACATCGGCGGGGTCGGCACGATCATCGCGTCGCTGGCGAGCCTGATCACGCTGCGTCAGTACGCCGCGCTGCGGCCGGGGGAGTCGGGGGCGTTCCTGCGGCTGTTCACGGTGGTCAACGTGGGGTTCCTGGTGGTGCTGGTCGTGGTGATGCGGGGTGCGGTGGGGGTGGGCTGGGTCTAGGGAATCGGCGTTCTGCGCACGGTCGCGGCGGATCTGTTGACCTTGCGCGCAGGTCTGCTGAGTCTGGCGGCCAAGGAGGTGCCCCGATGCGCACTCGATCTCGGTTCGCAGGCCTCGTCGCAGCGGCGCTGCTCCCGGTCACCGCCGCCGCGATCCTCTCGACGCCGTCGGCCCGCGCGGACGACCCCGACCGGCCGCCCGATGCATCGGTCAGTGACGTTCCTGTGCGCAGCGCCCCACCGCTCGTGAGCATCGATACCGGTCGTCACGAGCGAGCCCGTGGTGCGGTTCTCTCGGAGGCCGCGCGGCAGGACCTGCGCACCGTGGCCGAGACGCAGGGCGTGCCCTACGACGAGCTCGCCGCTCGAAGCGCGGGGACGGACGAGTTCGACCTGGCGCTCCACGAGGCGGAGGTCCGCTACCCGCGCGCGGTGCTGGAGTCAGGGGTGGAGCCGACCGGGGGCTATTGGGTGGAGGCCGGCGCTGACGCCGACCTCGCCGCCGTGGCCGAGGTCTTCGGAGCGGTTCCGGCGCCTGTCACCGTCCATCGCCGGGTCGATGCGACCGACGAGGAGATCACCAGGGCACAAGAGCTGGTCTTCCTCGCCCTGGCCGATGCGCCGGTGACCACCGGGGTCGGGGTCGACTACGACGCCCACCGCGGGGTGCTGGAGGTGGACGTCGCGGTTCCGGACGTGATGCTCCGGGCGGCGGCCGAGACCGTTGCGGTGCAGGCCCTGCGGTCGGTTGCCGGGCTCGCGGTCGACGGGCGACTCCCGGTGCCGGTGGAGCTCACGACCAGGGTGGGTGTCGACGACGGGACGCTCAAGGGCAAGCGTGGTGGTCGTGCACTCCGGCTGGCGTCCAACGGCACCTTCGTGTGCACCGGCGGGTTCGTCGTGCGGAGGGGCGGCGACGTCGGCATCGTCACCGCGCGCCACTGTCCCAACGGGCTCACCTACAACAGCAACCCGATCCTGACCTTCGTGACGGGGGCATCGACCACGGCGACCGGTGGCGTGATCGACCTCCAGTTCCACCGGTTCGACCCCGGCATCGACGTCGACCCGTCCTTCCGGGCGTCGGGAACCACGTCTGCCGACGACCGCCCGGTGCGGACGGTGGCGAATGCCCCGGTCGGCAGCAGCGTGTGTGCTTGGGGTGCCGCCGGTGGCTATCACTGCACCTCCGTCGCTGAGGTGAACGTGTGCCGCAACGGGTTCGGGGACGGTGTCAACCGGTGCGGGCTCGACCGCGCGAGCTCGGAGATCACGGTGGCGGGTGACAGCGGTGGCCCCTGGTTCTTCAGCAACACGGCTCGAGGCACCCTGACCGGAGCGATCAACGGGCGCGACTACTTCACGCGCATCGGTAGGGTCGCCAACAACCTCGATGCGGAGGTCCTGCGGCCATGAGTCTCACCGTACGTCGACCGTCGATCCGCCGGTCGGTCCGCCGGTCGGTCCGCCGGTCGGTCCGCCGGTCGGTCCGCCGGTCGATCCGGAGGTCGATCGGTGGGGGTCTCGGTCTTGTCCTCGCGGCAGCGCTCTTCGTGGCGTGCTCGGGCCCTGGGGGGACCTCGGGCACCAGCGACTCCCAGGGCCCGGGAGCGGCGGAGAGCCCGTCGCCGCGGGCCGTCCGCCTCGTGACGACCGGTCGGTCGGCACCGGGCGGGTTCAAGGCGCGGTTGGCCGGCACGATCGGGCTCACCTCCGGCGGCTGCCTCAGCCTCGACGGGCGGCTGCTGGTCGCCCCCGAGGGGGCTGTCGTGCGGTCGGGTGTCGTGGAGATCCCCGGCTACGCGCCGTTCCGGATCGGGGACGAGGTCGTCCTCGAGGGCGGTGAGGCCGACCTCGGCGCCGACGAGGTCTCCGGTGGGGCGGCGTGCGCGCCCGATCGTGTGGAGGTCGTGCTGGTCGCCGCGCGCTAGCCCTGCCCCAACGCCCGCTGCAGGTGGCGCCAGCCCTCGTCACCCGGCACCGACACCCGCACCGCCCCCGGTACGCCGAGCGCCGAGCCCGGCCGTACGGCGATCCCCGCGGCGGCGAGCCGGCGGACCAGGCCGGGCTCGTCGGGGACGCGGACCAGGACGAAGTTGGTGTGGGAGGGCACGACGTCGTACCCGTGGCGGGTGAAGAGGTCGCTGACCCGGCGGCGCATGTCGATGGTGTGGACCCGGACGGCCTCGTGGTGGGTGCGGTCGCGGAGGGCGGCGAGGGCGGCGGCCTGGGCGAGGCGGTTGACCGAGAAGGGGGCGCGGATGCCGCTGAGGACGTCGATGACCGGGGTGGGGGCGAGGAGGTAGCCGACGCGGAGGCCGGCCAGGCCGAAGGCCTTGGAGAAGGTCCGGAGGACGGCGAGGCCGCCCTCGCGCAGGAGGGGGACGGCCGTGGCGGCGAGGGGGTCGGGGGCGAAGTCGATGTAGGCCTCGTCGACGACGACCAGGCCGGCGGGCGAGTGCTCGCGGAAGCGGCGGACGGCGTCGCGGGGGACCAGGGTGCCGGTCGGGTTGTGGGGGTTGACGACGTAGGCGAGGTCGGCGGGGACGGCGGCCATGGCGCTGAGGTCGTGGTGGTCCTCGGCGAGGGGGACCGAGACGACCGTGCCGCCGACGACCTGGGTGCTGATCTCGTCGACGCGGTAGGCGGGGTCGGCGCAGACGGCGGTGCCGCCGCCGGCGAGGAAGGCGAGGGCGAGCAGGAAGATCAGCTCGTCCGAGCCGTTGCCGACCAGCACCTGCTCCGTCGGTACGCCGTGGCGCGCGGCGATCTCCGCGCGCAGCTCGGTGGCAAGCGCGTCGGGGTAGCGGTGGGCCGAGCGGGCGGCGCGCACCACCGCGTCGACGACGTGGGGGCTGGCGCCGAGCGCGGACTCGTTGGACGACAGCGAGCCGGTGGCGGAGGGCGCGGCGGCGCCCGGGCGGTAGGGGGCGAGCCCGGACAGCCAGGGGCGGGCGGTGAGCTCGGTCATCGGGCCGCCTCCAGGTCCCGGCGCGCGCGGCGGGCGGTCTCGTAGAGCCGTCCGGCGCGGTAGGAGGAGCGCACGAGGGGGCCGGAGAGGACGCCGCTGAAGCCGATCTCGTCGGCCTCGGTGGCGAGCTCGACGAACTCCTCGGGCTTGACCCAGCGTTCGACGGGGTGGTGACGGGGGCTGGGGCGTAGGTACTGGGTGATGGTGATGAGCTCGCAGCCGGCGTCGTGGAGGTCGCGCAGGGCTTGGGAGACCTCCTCGCGGGTCTCGCCCATGCCGAGGATGAGGTTGGACTTGGTGACCAGTCCGAATGCCCGCGCCTGGGTGAGCACGTCGAGGGAGCGGTCGTAGCGGAAGGCGGGGCGGATGCGCTTGAAGATCCGGGGGACGGTCTCGACGTTGTGGGCGAGGACCTCGGGGCGGGACTCGAAGACCTGGGTGAGGAGGTCGGGGCGGCCGTTGAAGTCCGGGATGAGGTTCTCCACCCCGGTCTCGGGGTTGAGGTCGTGGATGGCGCGGACGGTCTCGGCGTAGAGCCAGGCGCCGCCGTCGGGCAGGTCGTCGCGGGCGACGCCGGTGATGGTGGCGTACTTCAGGCCCATGGTCTGCACGGACTCGGCGACCCGGCGGGGTTCGTCGCGATCCAGCGCGGCGGGGCGACCGGTGTCGATCTGGCAGAAGTCGCAGCGTCGGGTGCACTGGTCGCCGCCGATGAGGAAGGTCGCCTCGCGGTCCTCCCAGCACTCGAAGATGTTGGGACAGGCCGCCTCCTGGCAGACGGTGTGCAGGCCCTCGGCGCGGACCAGGTCGGTGAGCTCGCGGAAGGCGGGGCCGGTCCGGGCCCGGGTGCGGATCCAGGCGGGCTTGGGCTCCACCGGCACCTGCGCGTTGCGGACCTCCACGCGCAGGAGCCGGCGTCCCTCGGGGGAGGCGGTCATCAGGCAGCCGGCTCCTGCTCCAGGAGAGCGCGGAGCTCGCGGGCGTAGCGCCCGGCCTCGGCCCCGTCGATCACCCGGTGGTCGAAGGTGACGGTGAGGTTGAGCATCCGGCGTAAGGCGACCCCGCCCGAGACCGCGACCACCCGGTCGGTCGCGCGGTGCACGCCGATGATCGCGGTCTGCGGCGGGTTGATGAGCGGGGTGGCGAGCACGCCGCCGCTCTTGCCGGGGCTGGTGACGGTCACCGTGGCGCCGCTGATGTCGCGGGCGGCAAGGCGGCCGGCCCGCGCCCGCTCGGCGAGGTCCGCCACCTGGGCGGTGAGGTCCTCGGCCGAGTGGGCGAGCGGGTCGCGCAGCACCGGTACGACGAGCCCGCGCGGGGTGTCCACGGCGAACCCGACCGCCACGTCGTCGTACGCGAGGATCTCGTCGTCGACGACGTGCGCGTTGAACACGGGGTGCTCGGCCGCGAGCGCGGCGACCGCCCGGCAGACGTGGGCGAGGAGCAGGCGCATGTCGACACGGGTGACATCGCACTCCTCGACCACGTGTACGCCGGGGATCTGCGCGTGGGACTGGGCCATCCGGTGGGCGATCGCCTTGCGGATGCCGACCAGCGGCGTACGGGTGACCGTCGGGGTGCTCATGCCGGGCTGCTCTCCGCGAGCAGGCTGGCGTCGGACAGGCTGCCGCCCGAGAGCGCGGCGGAGCGCTGCTGGAGGTCGCGGGGCGTGATGCCGGTCAGCTGCTCGCCGCTCACGTCGACGACGACCTTGCCCTGGTGCATCATCAGCAGCCGGTCGGCGTGGTCGAGCGCGTGCTTCATGTCGTGGGTGACCATCATCGTGGTGATCTTCCGCTCGCGCACCAGCCGCTCGGTGGCGGAGTTGACCCGCGCCGCGCTGTTGGGGTCGAGCGCCGCGACGTGCTCGTCGAGGAGCATGAGCGCCGGCGAGCCGAGGCATGCCATGGCCACGGCGATGGCCTGGCGCTGACCGCCCGAGAGCGAGCCGGAGATGGCGCCGAGCCGGTCCTCCAGGCCCATGCCGAGGGGCTCGAGGAGCTCCTGGGCGGCGGCGCGCACCTTGCCCGGCGACGTACGGCGCAGCGGGAACCGCCCGCGTCGTCCGGCCAGGGCGAGCGCGAAGTTCTCCTCGATCGTCAGGTTGGAGACCATGTTGTCCTGCGGGTTCTGGCGCACCCGCGAGACCAGGCCGATCCGGCGCCACGACGGCAGCGTGGTGACGTCGCGGCCGCGGACGGTCACGTGCCCCTCGTCGGCCAGCAGGTTGCCGGCGACCATCGAGAGCATGGTCGACTTGCCGGCGCCGTTGGAGCCGATGATCGACACGAAGGTGCCGGCCGCCACCTCCAGGTTCAGGTCGTCGACGGCGGTGACGAGCTCGCGTCCGGGGGCGATGAACCGCTTGGTGCATCCCTCCAGGAGCAGGTCGGGGACGGAATCAGATGAAGCTGGCAACGCGGTCCTCCTCGTAGAACCTGGTACGAGCGATGCGCCGCTGGCGCCGTCCGCTCGTCGTGAGAGAGCTGAGCCAGCTGCGGCCCTGGCTGCGCACGGCGATCACGATCACCACGACAGCGGCGGTGAGCAGCTGGAGCAGGTTGGGGTCGAGCCCGATCTGCAGCGAGGCCGCGACCGCGAAGCGGTAGACGACGACGCCGGCGACGAGCGCGAGCACGATGGGCAGCACCCGGCTGGAGCGGGTGAAGCTGAGGCCGAGCATCATCCCGGCCAGGCCGATCACGATGACGCCGTTCTGGATGGTGACGTCCATGAAGCCCTGGTTGTGCACGACCAGGCCGCCCGAGAGCGCCGCGAAGGCGTTGGCGACGGCGAGGCCGACGGCCTGGCGCGACTCGGTACGGACGCCGAGCCCGCGCGCGGTCTGGATGTTCTGGCCGGACGCGATGAGCGAGAGGCCGTAGTCGGTGCGCAGGAACCAGAGCATCGCCACGCCGAGCAGCGCCGCGACGACGACGCCGGTGACGATCGTGCCCTGGCGGTAGGTCAGCCCGGCGTCCGCGGCCCAGGAGAACGCGGTGTCGGCGCCGAAGAGCGACACGTTGCCGGAGCTCATGATCACCAGGCACATCGAGTACGCCGCCGTGGCGACCAGGATGCTCGCCAGCAGCACATTGAGCCGCAGCGTCATGTGCAGGATCGCGGTGACCAGGCCGGTCGCGGCGCCGGCCAGCATGGCCAGGCCGAGCGCGACCAGCGGGTGGTGGCCGTGGACGGTGAGCACGGCGGCCGTGGAGCCCCCGACGCCGAAGGAGCCCTGCAGGGTGAGGTCGGGGAGGCTCATCACCCCCATCGCCAGGTAGATGCCGAGCACGAGCGGGACGTAGAGCAGTCCCACCTGCACGGCGATCTCGAACAGGTTCCAGATCATGGTGTGCCCTTCGTCAGTGGGTGGTGAGCGCGGCGTCGCGGATCTCGGCCGGGACGTCGATGCCGAGCTGCTCGAGCTTGGTGAGGTTGAGGTCGAAGCCGCCGGTCTCGGGGACGACGACCGCCGTCGTCGCGGGGTCGGCGCCGTCGAGCACCTCGAGGACGAGCTGGGCGACCGCCTGGCCGACGACCTCGTAGTCGTAGGAGGAGGAGATGACCGCGCCGGCCTCGACGGCCTCGCTGGTGCCGCCGAAGACCGGGATCTCGGCGTCGTCGGCGACCTTCATCAGGCCCTCGACCGCGCTGATCGTGGTGGTGTCGCCGGGGATCTCGATCGCGTCGACCTTGCCGACCAGGCTCTGCGCGGCCTGGGTGATGTCGGAGCCGTTGCTGATCGTCGCCTCGACGTACTCGATGCCGAGGTCGTCGAGGTGGGCGCGGACCTTGTCGGCCTGGGCGTCGCCGGCGGGGTCGCCGAGCTTCCAGATCAGGCCGACCTTGTCGAGCCCGGGGACGAGCTCGGTCATCGCGTCGATGTCCGGGACCGGGTCGATCACGTCGGCGACGCCGGTGACATTGCCGCCCGGCTCGTCCATGGACTTCACCAGCTTGGCCTCGACCGGCGTCGAGGACGCGGCGAAGACGATGGGGATGTCCTTGGACGCGGTCGCCATCAGCTGCGAGGCCGACGTACCGACGGGGACGATGAGGTCGCAGCCGCCGGAGATGAACTTCTGGGCCAGCGTCTGCTCGGTCGCGGCGTCGGCGTTGGGGTTCTGGATGTCGAGCTCCAACCCGTCGTCCGTCGCGCTCTTCAGGCCCTTCTTGATGCCGGTGAGGAGGTCGTCGATCACGGTGGCGGTGGCGTACTGGTCGATGCAGACCTTGGCGTCGGCGACCTCGGTGGCCCCGGCGGCGCCGTCGCCGCCGCAGGCGGTCAGCGTGGACAGCCCGAGGCCCGCGAGGGCGGACGCGGCGAGGGCGAGGTGGGTGCGCTTCACTGGGACTCCTTGGTGGTGGTGGGGACCCGAGAGGCGAGCTCCGCGGCGACCTGGTCGACGGCCGCGGCGAGGGCCGCGACGGTCTGGTCGACGTGGTGGCGCTCGAAGACGTAGGGCGGGCAGATGCCGAACCGGTCGCCGCGGTAGCCGTCGGCGTTGCCGCTGAACGACGGGTTGATGAGGACGCCGCGCTCCTGGCAGGCCCGGGCGATCCGCTTGCTGACGCCGGCCTCGTAGGGGAACGGCTCCTTGGTGGCGCGGTCGGCCACGATCTCGACGCCGACGAGCATGCCGAGGCCGCTCACCTCGCCGACCAGGGGGTGGTCGCCGATCGCCCGCTGTACCTCGGCGAGGAGGTAGGCGCCGACCTCGCCGGCCCGGGTCACGAGGTCGTGCTTCTCGATGTGGCGCAGGACGGCGAGCCCGACGGCGCACGAGAGCGGGTTGCCGCCGTAGGTGAAGCCGTGCTCGAACATGCCGCTCCCGTTGGCGACGGCGTCGTAGATCTCGTTGCGGGCGATGACCGCGCCCAAGGGGGAGTAGCCGCTGCTGATGCCCTTGCCGCAGGTGATGAGGTCGGGGACGACGCCGAAGTGCTCGATCGCGAAGTTGCGCCCGGTCCGGCCCATGCCGCTGAGCACCTCGTCGACGATCATCAGCACGTCGTACTTGTCGCAGATCTCGCGGACCCGCTCGAAGTAGCCGTCCGGTGGCACCATGCCCATCGCGGCCGCGCCGACGACCGGCTCGGCGATGAAGGCGGCGACGTGCTCGGGGCCCTCGTTGAGGATGACCCGCTCGACGTCGTCGGCGCACGAGAGCGTGCAGGCGTTGCTCTGGGCGCAGAACGTGCACCGGTAGCGGTACGGCGGCGCCGCGTGCGCGAACGGCAGGAGCATCGGCGCGTAGCCGGTCCGGCGCATCACGTGCCCGGTCGCCGACAGCGCGCCGAGCGTGTTGCCGTGGTAGCTGCGCCAGCGCCCGACGATCTTGTGCTTGGACGGCTTGCCCGACTCGACGAAGTAGTGCCGGGCGAGCTTGATCGCGGTCTCGTTGGCCTCGGAGCCGCCGGAGGTGAACCGGACGTAGTCCATGCCGTCGGGCGCGAAGTCGGCGAGCTCGCGGGCGAGCTGCTCCTGCGGCTCGCTGGTGAACTGGCCGCAGAAGCTCACCTTGGCGGCCTGGTCGGCCATCGCGTCGAGGACGTCCTGGACGCCGTAGCCGATGCTGATGACGATATTGCCGCCGGAGGAGGCGTCGAGGTACTCGTTGCCGTCGGCGTCCCACACGTGCACGCCGGAGGCGTGGCTGACCGCGGGTGCGGAGTGGACCAGGTCGCGGTGGAAGACCTGGCTGGCCGGTGAGGTGCTCATGCGGACACCGTTCCTCTCAGGGACGGGTGAAGGGAATGGGCGGCGTCCACGATGTCGGCGACGGACGGGACGAAGGCGGCCTCCAGGGACGCGGCGAAGGGCACCGGCGTCGCGGGCGGCTGGAGCAGCCGGACCGGGAAGCCGAGCCGGTCGCCGTCGCCGAGCAGGGCGGCGCAGAGGGCGGCGGCCGGACCGGAGCCCGGCCACGACTCCTCGACGACCAGGAGCGCGCCGGTCCGCTCGGCGCTGGCCCGGACCAGCGCGGTGTCGAGCGGGGCGAGGGAGCGCAGGTCGACGACCTCGGCCTCGATGCCGTCGGCGGCGAGGTCCTTGGCGGCGCGGACGGCGCGCTGGACCATCAGGCCGGAGGCGGCCACGGTCAGGTCGGCCCCCGGACGCCGTACGACGGCCGCGCCGAGCGGCACCTCCAGCGTGGGGTCCACCTCGGCCTTGGCGCCGTGGAGCAGGCTCATGTGCTCCAGCAGCACCACCGGATTGTCGTCGCGGATCGCGGCCCGGGTCAGGGAGTAGGCGTCCTGCGGCGTGGTCGGCATCGCGACCTTGAGCCCGGGGAAGGCCAGCAGCATGCCGACGCAGCTCTCGGCGTGACCGCGGTGCGGCCCGACGCCGCACTTGGCGCGGACGACGAGCGGCACGGTGACCTCGCCGCGGGTGCGGAAGGCGACCGCCGCACCCTCCAGACCCAGCGGGGTCATGGTCAGGGCGAGGAACTCGGCGAACATCAGGTCGACGATCGGCCGGCTGCCGGCCATCGCGGCCCCGACCGCCGTCCCGACCATGGCGGCCTCGGAGATGGGGGAGTCGATCACCCGGCCCTGGGCGCCGAACGCGTCCCACAGGCCCTTGGCCGACTGCATCGGCCCGCCGAAGACGCCGATGTCCTGGCCCATCAGGTAGACCGAGTCGTCCTCGGCCATCGCGTCGGCGATCGCGGCGACGATCGCCTCGCTCATGGTCATCCGGCTCATGACGCGCTCCTCAGGTCCTCGGCGTAGGGGCTGGTGGCGCGGACGAGGGCGGCATCGCTCGCGGCCTTGGCGGCGGCGACGATCGCGTCCATCCGCTCGTGCGCGGCGGCCGAGCGCGCCTCGGCTCCGGCGCGGTCGAGGATCCCGGTGGCGACCAGGTCGTCCTCGAGCCGGGCGATCGGGTCACGCTCGGCCCAGGCCGCGACCTCCTCGGGGCTCCGGTAGGTCTCGGGGTCGTTCATGTAGTGCCCGCCCATCCGGTAGGTCAGCGCGTGCACGAACGCGGGCCCGGCGCCGCTGCGGGCGTGGTCGACCGCCGCGGTGACGGCGGCACGCACGGCGCGCACGTCGTTGCCGTCGACGTCGCTGGCGGTGATGCCGAGCGCCCGGGCCCGGTCGGAGACCCGCTCGCCGGCCAGCGCGACCGACGAGGGGAGCGAGGTGGCGTACTGATTGTCCTGGCAGACGTAGACGATCGGCAGGGCGAGCATCGCGGCCAGGTTGAGCGACTCCGCGACGATGCCGCTGTTGGCGGTGCCGTCGCCGAAGCCGCAGACGGCGACCGCGCCGGGGCGGGTCCGGGACAGGTGCAGGGCCGCGCCGGTGGCGTAGGCGACCGACGTACCGAGCGAGCCGGAGAACATGCCGACCGCGTGCGTGCCGGGAGCCGGGCAGATGTCCCCGCGCCAGTGCCCGCCCGAGCCGCTCGCGTCGGTGCCGAAGACCCCGGCGGCGAGCGTCGCGGGGTCGGCGCCGCGGTGGAGCGCGACGGCGCAGGCGCCGCGGAAGTGCGGGGCGACGACGTCGTCGGCGCCCAGGTCGGCGAAGGCGCCGACGAAGACGGCCTCCTCGCCGCGGGCCTCGTGCCAGTGGCCGTTGTGCCGGCACATCGCCTGGTCGAAGGCGCGGGCCTCGACCATGGCCTCCCAGAGGCCGGTCTCGGTGAGGCTCATGCGGGGTCGCCGATCTCGGCGATGACCTGGCCGATCCGCACGGTGTCCTCGGGCTCGCCGTGCAGCGCGGTGACGACGCCGGCGACCGGGGCCTCGATCTCGAGGTTCACCTTGTCGGTCATCACCTCGGCGATCGGCTCGCCGGCGGCGACGGTGTCGCCCACGGCGCACAGCCAGGTCGCGAGGACGGCCTCCTCGACGCCGTCGCCCAGCTCTGTGATCGAGACGGAAGTGCTCACCGAAGTCCTTTCGGTCGGGGATAGGGGTTGCTAAAGTGGTGCTACCGCTTCGCAAAGTGGTACTACCAATTGAATGAATAGTGATCTGGCCCACGGCCGGATGTCAAGGGCCTCCGGCTACAGTCGCTGCGCCCCACCCAGGAAAGGCCGATGCCATGACGATCGAGAACGACGCCGGGTCCTCGCTCAGCGAGCTGTTCGCCGACGACCCGCTCTCCGTCGCGCTCGCCGAGCTGATCCAGGGGATCCAGCCGGGGGACCGGCTGCCGAGCGAGCGCGACCTCGCCGTCCGCCTCGACGTGAGCCGGACCGCGCTGCGCGACCGGCTCGGCATGCTCGAGGGGCTGGGGGTGCTGCGCCGTCGTACGGGGGCGGGGACGTTCGTCGAGACCCTGCGCCCCGACGCGCTCGCGTTCGCGCTCAACCTCGCGATCAGCAGCTCGCACCTGCCGCTGGCCTCGCTCGAGTCGGTCCGGATCGCCCTGGAGCGCCAGGCCGCGGCCGAGGCGGCCCGCCGGGCCGACCCGGTGCTCATCGCCTACATGAAGCGCGCGATCGACACCATGGCCGCGACTGAGCTGAGCGCCGACGTCCTGGTCGCCGACCGCGCGTTCCACCAGTCGCTGCTGCGCGCGGCCGGCAACCCGTCGCTGACCTTCTTCGCCGAGGCGCTGTCCAACGTGCTCACCAAGGACCTCGCCGAGCGCAGCGAGCGGCTGAGCCAGGAGCGGCTGAGCACCTCGCGCCAGGCCCTCCTGGTCGACCACCACACGCGGATCTACGACGCCATCGTCGCCGGCGACCCCGACGCGGCGATGCGCGCCGTCGACGAGCACTTCGACGCGATCGGCAACAGCTGAGGCGAGGCCCGGCGGTCCCGGATCGCTTGACATCGCGCGACGCCCGACGGCTACCGTGACGCATGGATCCCGGGACCGACATGCACGCCGCGGCGCTGCGCAGGCTGACGCGTTTCTCGGCCGGCTCGGCCGGGTGGTTGGGGCTGATCGCGATCGGCGGCGCCGGCTACCTGGCGACGCTGGGCACCAGCGACCGCGCGCAGGTGCGCCTCGTCGGGCTCGTGGTCGGGGCGGGCCTGGTGCTCGTCGCGCTGGGCTTCCTGGTCGCGCTCGTGGTCGCGTGGCGGCGGGACCTGCGCGCGGCCCCGCTCGTCGCCGGTGATCGTCCCGAGCTCGCGCAGGGCGGGGCGGCGATGTTCTCCGAGGGCTACGTCCCGTGGTGGGCGGTCCTGGCGGCGCTGACCGTCGGGGTGTTCGGGATCGTGGTCGTGCCGACCGCCGCGGACGGCGCGGTGTGGGGCTGGCTGACGCCGGTGCTCCTGGGCCTGGTCGCGATCAGCGTCGGTGTGTTCGTGCACTGGCGCGGCAACGAGTACGTCGGCGTGCACGCCGAGGGCGTCCGGATCGTCCGGCGCGGGCGGCTCGAGGCCGCACCCTGGTCACGGGTCCTGTACTTCGAGAGCGGGCAGGCCGGGATCGAGGGCCGGCCGGACCGGGCCGGTGTGAGCGGCGCGGTGGAGACCCGCATCGAGGAGGCGGCCGTCGCCGCCGGGCTCGCCACGTACGCCGAGCGGCTGCGCGCCGGCGACACGATCGACCTCGGCGCGGTGAGCCTCCAGGCGGACGTCCTGGTGCTGGAGGGAGAGCCCGTGCGGTGGGACCGGATCGACGCGGTCACCTACGAGCACGACGGCGAGAACAACTGGACCCACGTGGTGGTCCGGGTCCGGGGACGCCGGGGCCGGGTCAAGGTCCAGCAGTCGGGGATCGCCAACTTCCCGGTCTTCGCGGAGGCGCTCCGCGCCTCCACCGGGCTGCGGGTCTGACCCGCCGGGAGAATGAGCCGTGCGGACGCCCTCTCGCGAGGACGCCCGCACGGACGAGGAGCCGGTGGGCTCAGGCGTCGCCGCCCTCCTGGAGGACGCCGGCCGCGGCGGTCGGGTCGTCGATGCGGTAGCGCTCGACGGCCTCCTTGACCCGGGCCGGGTCGATCTCGCCGGCGTCGGCGAGCGCGGCGAGCGCCGCGACGACGACGGACGGGGCGTCGACCTGGAAGAAGCGCCTCGCGGCCGGACGGGTGTCGGCGAAGCCGAAGCCGTCGGCACCGAGCACCCGGTAGTCGGCCGGGACCCACTGCGCGATCTGCAGCGGGACGGCGGTCATGTAGTCCGAGACCGCGACCACGGGGGCCTGGGCGTGGGCACCCTCGCCCAGCGCCGTCGCGACGTACGGCGTGCGGTGGGCCTCGTCGGGGTGCAGGAGGTTCCACTTCTCGGTCGCGATGCCGTCGCGCGCGAGCTCGTTCCACGAGGTGACCGACCAGGTCTCGGCCTGGACGCCCCACTCGTCGGCGAGGATCTGCTGGGCCTCGGCGATCCACGGGAAGCCGACGCCGGAGGCGAGCAGCCGGACCCGCGGGCCCTCGGCGGGCGCCGACTCGGTGACCCGGTAGAGACCCTTGAGCAGGCCCGCGACGTCGAGGCCCTCGGGCTCGGCGGGCTGGGCGACGGGCTCGTTGTAGACGGTGAGGTAGAAGATCACGTCCTCGCCGCGCGGGTGCTCGGCGCTGGCGCCGTACATCCGCTCGAGGCCCGAGCGCATGATGTGCCCGACCTCGTAGCCGAACGCCGGGTCGTAGTGGACGACGGCCGGGTTGGTCGCCGCGATCAGCGGCGAGTGGCCGTCGGCGTGCTGCAGACCCTCACCCGTGAGCGTCGTCCGGCCGGCGGTGGCGCCGACCAGGAAGCCGCGGGAGAGCTGGTCGGCCATCGCCCAGATCGAGTCGCCGGTGCGCTGGAAGCCGAACATCGAGTAGAAGATGTAGAACGGGATCATCGGCTCGCCGTGGGTCGTGTACGACGACCCGGCCGCGATCGCGGAGGCCATCGCGCCGGCCTCGGAGATGCCCTCGTGGAGCATCTGGCCCTGTGCGGACATCTTGTACTGCAGCAGCATGTTGCGGTCGACGGACTCGAACTGCTGGCCGTGCGGGTCGTAGACCTTGGCCGAGGGGAACATCGCGTCCATGCCGAACGTGCGGTACTCGTCGGGCGCGATCGGGACGATCCGCTTGCCGATGCCGGGGTCCTTCATCCAGTCCTTGAGCAGCCGGACCGCGGCCATGGTCGTGGCGACCTTGTGGTTGCCGGCACCCTTCTTGAGCTCGGCGTAGGTGCTGTCGCCGGGCAGGGTCAGCATCGTCGAGCGGTCGACGCGCTGGGGGAGCGAGCCGCCGAGCTGGCGCCGCCGCTCCATCATGTACTCGATCTCCGGCGAGTCCGCGCCCGGGTGGAAGAACGGCGCCGCGCCCGTGGCGTCGTACGCCGTCTCGAGGTCGCGGTCGCTGATCGGCAGGTAGAGCCGGTCGCGGAACTTCTTCAGGTCGTCCTGGGTCAGCTTCTTCATCTGGTGGGTGGCGTTCTTGCCCTCGAGGGCGTCGATCGTCCAGCCCTTGACGGTGTGCGCCAGGATCACGGTCGGCTGCCCGACGTGCTTGGTCGCGGCGTCGAACGCGGCGTAGACCTTGCGGTAGTCGTGGCCGCCGCGGGGCAGCTTCTCGATCTGCCGGTCGCTCATGTGCTCGACCATCGCCCGCAGCCGCGGGTCCGGGCCGAAGAAGTGCTCGCGGGTGTAGGCGCCGTCCTCGACCGAGAAGGTCTGGAACGCGCCGTCGGGGGTGGAGTTCATCTGGTTGACGAGCACGCCGTCGACGTCGCGGGCGAGCAGGGCGTCCCACTCACGGCCCCAGACGACCTT
The DNA here is from genome assembly GCF_024662235.1 of Pimelobacter simplex. Lineage (GTDB taxonomy): Bacteria > Actinomycetota > Actinomycetes > Propionibacteriales > Nocardioidaceae > Nocardioides. Next base: position 2,853,434 of record NZ_CP096276.1, on the reverse strand, counting down.
GATGACGTTCCAGCCGGCGCCGCGGAAGTTGGCCTCGAGCTCCTGGATGATCTTGCCGTTGCCCGTGACCGGGCCGTCGAGCTGCTGCAGGTTGCAGTTGATCACCCAGGTGAGGTTGTCGAGCTCCTCGCGGGCCGCGATCCGGATCGCGCCGAGCGACTCGGGCTCGGCCATCTCGCCGTCGCCCAGGAACGCCCAGACGTGCTGCGCGGCGGTGTCCTTGATGCCGCGGTTGTGCAGGTAGCGGTTGAACCGCGCCTGGTAGATCGAGTTGATGCCGGTCAGGCCCATCGAGACCGTCGGGAACTCCCAGAAGTCCGGCATCAGCCGCGGGTGCGGGTACGACGACAGGCCGGCGCCCTTGCCGTGCTGGACCTCCTGGCGAAAGCGGAACAGCTGCTCCTCGGAGAGCCGGCCCTCGAGGTAGGCCCGGGCGTAGATGCCGGGGGAGGCGTGGCCCTGGATGAAGATCTGGTCGCCGCCGCCGGGGTGCTCCTTGCCACGGAAGAAGTGGTTGAAGCCGACCTCGTAGAGGCTGGCGCTCGACTGGTAGGTGGCGATGTGCCCGCCGACCTCGAGTCCCTTGCGGTTGGCGCTGGAGACCATCACCGCGGCGTTCCAGCGGATGAACGCCCGGATCCGGCGCTCGACGTCCTCGTCGCCGGGGAACCACGGCTCGCGCTCGGGCGGGATCGTGTTGATGTAGTCCGTGCTGCGCAGCGCCGGGACGCCGACCTGGGCCTCCCGGGCCCGCTCCAGCAGGCGCAGCATCACGTAGCGGGCGCGCTCGCGGCCGCGCTCGTCGATGAGCGCGTTGAACGAGTCGATCCAGTCCTGGGTCTCGTCCGGGTCGATGTCGGGAAGCTGGGTGGGCAGGCCCTCATGGATGACCGAGGGTGCCGAACCTGCGCGGGCGGCCGGGGTGGGGCCACCGGAGTTCGTGTCGGAGGTCACGCTGCCCATCGTTGCACCTCGCTCCAGGGCTGAAAATCTACCCATGAGTACGGTCGCGGAGAGGGCTCGGAGTGCCAGAGGGTTGCGCCTGGGTACCTGACTCCGCTGGACTACTCCCCAACCCGCACGTTCGCGGGACCGTCGTCGTACCCCGAACCACTGGAGGACTCACCGTGACTTCGACCGCCCCTGGCGGCACCACCCCGACCGGACCCGCCGAGCGGATGGGCCTCAAGCCGGGCATGGTGGTCCAGGAACTCGGCTGGGACAACGACACCGACGACGCCTTGCGGGTCGCGCTCGAGGACGCGATCGACGGGGACATGGTCGACGGTGACTACGGCAATGTCGTCGACGCCGTGCTGCTCTGGTGGCGCGAGGACGACGGCGACCTGGTCGACGGACTCGTCGACGCGCTGACCGACCTGGTCGGCGGCGGGGTCATCTGGCTGCTCACGCCCAAGATCGGGCGACCCGGGGCGGTCGACGCCGCGGACATCGCCGAGGCGGCTCCGGTCGCCGGCCTGGCCCAGACCACCGCGGCCACGGTCAGCAAGGACTGGGCGGCGACCCGGCTGGTCGCCCCGAAGTCGATCGCCTGACCCCCTCTAGACTGAACTCATGAGTAACATCGCCGATCGGGTCACCGGCAAGGTCAAGGACGCCAGGACGAGCCTGAAGATCCTCACCGAGTCGGGGATCGTCCGGCCCTACTCGCCGCAGGTCCTGGCCGGCATGGCCAACGCCCTGCGGCAGTGGAGCACCACGCCCGCGGGCGGCTTCAAGACGATCGCGCTGCGGATGCCCGAGCAGACGGCGATCATCGACGAGCGCGGTGCGCTGACCTTCGGCGAGCTCCAGGCGCGGACCAACGCGCTGGCCCACGGGCTGCGTGCCCGGGGCGTCGCGCCCGGCGACGGGGTCGCGGTGATGTGCCGCAACCACCGCGGGTTCATCGAGGCGTCGATCGCGATCAGCAAGCTGGGCGCCGACGTGCTCTACCTCAACACCGCGTTCGCCGGCCCGCAGCTGGCCGACGTGCTGACCCGGGAGAAGCCGCGCGTGGTCATCCACGACGAGGAGTTCACCGGGCTGCTCGCCGGGGCCGACATCGCCGACCGGGTGCTCGGCTGGACCGACGGCGAGGCGGGGGCCGACAGCCTCGAGGGGATCATCGGCGCCGGGCTCGCGGCCGGGCGCACCGACGACCTCGCGCCGCCGTCCGCCAAGGGCCGCACGATCATCCTGACCTCGGGCACCACCGGTACCCCCAAGGGCGCGCCCCGCCCCCAGGGCGGCCTGCCCGCGGCGATCTCGCTGCTGTCCCGGATGCCGCTGCGCAGCGGCTGGCGCTGCCACGTCGCGGCGCCGCTGTTCCACACCTGGGGCTTCGCGCACTACCAGCTCTCGATGATGCTCGGCACCACGCTCGTGCTGACCCGCAAGTTCGACCCCGAGGACGCGCTGCGCCTGCTGCGCGACGAGCAGTGCGACTCCTTCGCGGTCATCCCGGTGATGCTCCAGCGCATCCTGGCGCTGCCCGCCGAGACCCTCGACCGCTACCCGCTGCCGCAGCTCAAGGCGGTCGCCTCGTCCGGCTCCGCGCTGCCCGGCGACCTGCCGACCCAGTGGATGGACCGCTACGGCGAGAACCTCTACTCGATCTACGGCTCGACCGAGGTCGCCTGGGCCTCGATCGCCTCGCCCGACGACCTGCGCAAGGCGCCCGGCACCGCCGGCCGGCTCCCGCACCAGACCGTCGTCCGGATCCTCGACGGCGAGGGCCGCGAGGTGCCGCGGGGCGAGTCCGGGCGGATCTTCGTCGGCAACAGCCTCCAGATCGAGGGCTACACCGGCGGAGGCGGCAAGGAGATGGTCGACGGCCTGATGTCCTCGGGCGACGTGGGCCGCTTCGACGCCGAGGGCCGCCTCTACGTCGAGGGCCGCGACGACGAGATGATCGTCTCCGGCGGCGAGAACGTCTTCCCCAAGGAGGTCGAGGACTGCCTGGCCGGTCACGAGCGGGTCGCCGAGGTCGCCGCGATCGGGGTCGACGACCCCGACTTCGGCAAGCGCCTGCGCGCCTTCGTGGTCCGCGTGCCCGACGCCGACCCGGTCTCCGCCGACGAGCTGAAGGACCTGGTGAAGCAGAACCTGGCCCGCTACAAGGTGCCGCGCGAGATCGTGTTCCTCGACGAGCTGCCCCGCAACGCGACCGGCAAGGTCCTCAAGCGCGAGCTCGCCGCGATCGAGCCTGCCGAGTGAGGCCCGACGCGGCAGGACCGGCCACCAGCGCGCTGGGCATCGAGCTCGGCGGCCCGGCCCCCGACTTCACCCTGCGCGACCAGTTCGGGCAGGACACCACGCTGTCGTCGTACCGGGGGGTCAAGGCGGTCGCCCTGGTCTTCTACCCGTTCGCGTTCAGCGGCGTGTGCACCGGTGAGATGAACGCCTTCCGGACCCGCCTCGACGAGTTCCTCACCTTCGACACCGAGGTGCTCGCGATCTCCTGCGACCCGGTCTACGCGCTGCGGGCGTTCAGCGACGCCGACGGGCTCAACTTCCCGCTGCTCAGCGACTTCTGGCCGCACGGCGAGGTGGCCCGGGCCTACGGGGTCTTCGACGAGCGGGGCGGGTCGGCCGAGCGGTCGTCGTACGTCGTTGACAAGGCGGGGCGGCTCAGCTGGGCCGTGCACCACCCCAAGCCCGCCGCACGCAGCGCCGACGAGCTCCTCGAGGCGCTCCGCGCGGCCGCGGGATAGGCCGGTCGGGTAGGTCGTCTAGTTCTTTCGGATCATTTTTGGCCCAAATCCCCGGGAACGGTTGGACGGGCCGGGGGTGGCCGGTAATGTTCCTGTTGTCGAACCGCTGGTGACCCGAGACGCCAGCGGTTCGGCTCATTTTTGACGCTTTCTCCTGAGTGCGCCTCGTTTCGGTGCCCGGAGCAGGCTTCGGTACGCTGTCCCGGCTTCTGGGGCGCATAGCTCAGCGGTAGAGCTCCTCGCTTACAACGAGGCGGTCACAGGTTCGATCCCTGTTGCGCCCACCACCCCTCAGCAGCACCGCCGCGAGGACCCCGGTCCCGAGCGCCGTCAGGGCGCATGCGGCGAGGGCGGCGGAGAGCCCGGCGCGGGTGACCGCGCCGCCCGAGGTCGCGGCGATCGTCCCGCAGGCGGCGATGCCGAGCGCCAGCCCGAGCTGGCGTACGGCGTTCGCGGCGCTGCTCGCGACCCCGGCCCGGTGCGCGGGGGCGGCGGCGATCGCCAGTGCCGGGAGCGCGGGGGAGACCAGGCCGGCGCCGAAGCCGGTCAGGACCAGGAAGGGCGCCAGGGCCGGCCAGGCCGGGCCGAGGGCCAGCGCGGTCCCGGCGAGGGCGCCGAGGCCGACCAGGATCGTGCCGGCGCCGAGCGTCCAGGTGGGGGCGAGGGCGTGCAGGTGCCGGGTGAGCAGGCCGGAGACGGCGATGAACACGAGCAGCTGGGCGACGAGGACCAGCGAGGTGGTCAGCGGGCCCAGGTGCAGGTCGGTCTGGAGCCAGGTGGCCAGGGCGGGCAGCGCGCCGAACGCGGCGAAGTAGTAGCCGAAGGCGGTCAGGAGCACCGCGGCGTACCGGGGCGAGGTGAGCAGGCCGAGCGGGAGCACGGGGTGGGGGCAGCGCCGCTCGGTGTGCACGAAGCCGGCCAGGGCGAGCGCGGCGACGGCGGCGGCCCACCAGGACCCGCCGCCGATCACGGCCGTGGCGGCCGCGGTGATCGCGACGGTGATCAGGGCGATGCCGCGCCGGTCCGCCGGGGGCCGCGCCGTCGCCTGAGGTGTCCGGGGGAGCGAGCGGTGGGCCAGGACGAGGGCGAGCGCGCACAGGGGGAGTCCGGCCCCGAAGAGCCACCGCCAGCCGGCGTACGCCGTGAGGAGGCCGCCGCCCACGGTGCCGACCGCGGAGGCGCCGCCGGCCACGGCGCCCCAGATCCCGAAGGCGCTCGCCCGGCGCCGTGGCTCGGTGTAGGTCTGGGCGATGAGCGGCAGGATCGTCGCGAACAGGGCCGCACCTGCCACGCCCTGCGCGGCGGTGGCCGCGACGAGCCAGCCGGGCGATCCGGCCAGGGCGCAGGCGAGCGTCGCCGCGGTGAACCCGGCCAGGCCGGCCAGGTGCACCCGGCGGCTCCCGGCGGCGTCGCTCAGGGCTCCGGCGCCGAGCAGGAGGCCGGCCAGCGCGACGGTGTAGCCGTCGACCACCCACTGCTGGGCCGCGAAGCCGGCGCCGAGGTCCGCGCCGATGCTGGGCAGCGCCACCGTGACCACGGACGTGTAGAGGAGCAGGAGGAAGGTGCTCAGGCAGCAGGCGACCAGCGGCTGCCAACCGGGGGGACGCGGTGGGGTGGGGGCCATGGCTCGGAGCGTGGTGTAATGCCCTTGTGCTTGTAAAGCCTTACGCACGCCCGCTGCTGGACGTGATGATCGGCCTGCTCAACGAGCCGCCGGCGGACGCCGACGAGGTCGCGGCGCGCTGGGTCGCGGCGGGCATGCCGCTGGAGAGCCGGCCGCGGGAGAGCGACCTCGCCGTGGTCGGCGCGTGCCTGGCGGCGTGGGCCCGGATGGTCGACGCCGTGGACGAGGCGGCGCGGGTCGTCGTCCTCAACGAGCTGCTCGCGCGGTACGCCGGGCCGCCCACGGTGACCGACCACGACGGCAGCGGCTGGCACGTCCACCACCGCCCGGACGACGCCAGCCTGGGCGAGATCCTGGCCGCGTCGAGCGCGGTCGCCGCGGCCGACCACCTCACCGCGCACGGCATGCACCGGCTCGGGCGCTGCGCCCTCGACGAGTGCGGGCGGGCGTTCGCCGACCACAGCCGGCCGGGGCGCCAGCGGTACTGCTCGCACGCCTGCGCCAACCGCGACGCCGTACGGCGGCACCGGCGCGCGCGGTCCTCGTGAGCCTGCGGAGCCTCGGGACACGCGTCATCTGCCGGGTCCTGTCCCGAGAATGGTGAGCCTCTGCCAAGGTATCCCCATGCTCAGCACCGTCCGGCGTACCGTCGCCACCCTGTCCTTGTCCCTCGCGCTGGTCGGCACGACCGCCGCGCTCGCCGCGCCCGCCCAGGCCGAGCGGTGGACCCACGACGACGCCGTGGGCGATGTCGTCCGGGAGACGATGGGGGAGGTCGGCGAGCTGACGCCCGTGCCCGATCGCACCGACATCGACGTCACGCGCGTGGTCGCGAACCACCGGGGCCGTCACCTCACCATCAAGGTCCGCACCCGGACCGCGATGAAGGGCGCGCTCATGGTGAACTCGCTGATCCGCACGCCGAACAAGCGGTTCCTGCTCATGTCGATGCGGATGCCGATGCTCGGCAACAGCGTCGAGCTCCTCGACTTCAGCTCGAAGCGCAAGGACCCCACGGTCCGCTGCCCCGGGCTGAAGCGCACCTTCGACAAGGGCCGCACGGTGATGACCACGAAGATCCCGCGTTCCTGCCTGGGCAACCCGCGCTGGGTCCGGTTCAGCCTCGACGTGACGACGATGGACATCTTCAGCGACGACGACTACAGCTACAGCGACGACGCCCTGCGCGGGGGCATGGGCGCCGGCTTCGGCCCCGGCAAGATGTCGCCGAAGATCAAGCACGGCTGAGCGCACCGGCACGACGCCGACCATGAGAGCCCTCTCATGGTCGGCTCATGGTGACCTCACGGCCGCTCGGAAAGGTGAGGGACGTCGACGCAGGGTCGACGTCCCCCCGGACCGAGGAGCACCCATGAAGAAGAAGCCCATCGCCGCCGTCGCGACCGGACTGGTCGGCCTGATGGCCTCCGGCCTGACCGTGAGCCTGCTCGCCTGGCCCGCCGACGCGGGCAGCGGCTCGGACGGCGACCTCGCCGTCAAGCGCGAGGAGGACACCCCGGACGTCGTGCTCGTCGTCGAGGACGATGACGACGACCCGGCCGACGCCCTCCGCGCCCGCCAGGTGGCCGACACCCACACCGGCACGAAGGCCCAGACCCGGACCAACACCCGGGTCACCCGGACCGGCAACAGCCGCGACAACACCCGGACCGGCGCGCGCAGCGGTCGCGACGACAGCCGCTCGGGCCGTGCCGTCCGCGACTGGACCCAGGACGGCCCCGGCCCCAAGGTCCGCGACTGGTCGCGCAACCACACCAACGACCGCAGCCGGCACAACACCCGCGGGTGAGCACCGTGGAGCTGTCCTCCTGGCACTTCGCCGAGGGTGACGCGATCACCCCCGAGCTGACCGCGCAGCGGCTGCTCGGGGGTGGCTCCGCCTACGAGGCGTACCTCGCGTTCGACGAGATCACCTACGGTCCCGTCGTGGTCAAGGTCGTCCGGCCCGCCGAGGCCGACGACGAGCGCACGGTCCGCGCCCTCGTGCGCGAGGCGACCGCGCTCGACGTCGCGCACCACCCGGTGGTCGTCCGCGGCCTGCGCCACGACGCCGAGGGGCCGCGTCCGCACCTGGTCCTGGAGCACGTCGAGGGGCCCAGCCTGACCCGGTTGATCCGGCGGCACCGGCGGCTCTCGCCGCAGCAGTACCTCCCGCTGGCGATCGACCTCGCCTCGGCGCTGCACTTCTTCCGGCATGCGGACGTGTGCCACCTCGACATCAAGCCGAGCAACGTGATCATGGGCGACCCGGCGCGGATGATCGACCTGTCCGTGGCGCGCCCGGATGCCGAGGCGGCGGCGCTGACCACGCCGATCGGGACCGACGCCTACCTCGCGCCCGAGCAGGCCGCGCCCGGGACGGCGTACGGCGTGCCGGGCTACGCCAGCGACGTCTGGGGACTGGGCACCACGCTGTTCCACGCGGTGGCCGGCGTCCGCGCCTTCCGCGAGGGCGACCCGGACGCCGTGGAGCCCGCGGCCCGCTTCCCGCAGCTGCTCGACGCGCCGGCCGAGCTGCCCGAGGACGTACCGGCGGCGGTGGCGAAGGTCGTCCACGCGATGCTGGAGCCCGACCCGGCCGACCGGCCCGCGCCGCGCGAGGTCGCCGAGGCGCTCGAGCCCGAGCTGGCCGCGCTGCCGGCGCCGCGGCTGAGCTGGAAGAGCTAGCGGTCGAGCCGGTAGCCCATGCCGCGCACGGTCGTGATCGTGTCGGCGCCCAGCTTGCGGCGCAGGTAGCCGACGTACACGTCGACCACGTTGGAGCCCGGGTCGAAGTCCAGCCCCCAGACGTGGTCGAGGAGCTGCTCGCGGGACAGCACCTGGCCGGCATGGCGCAGGAAGATCTCGGCGAGCGCGAACTCCCGCGCGGACAGCTCGACCTCGCGCCCGGCCACCGTGGCCCGGCGGGTGCGCAGGTCGAGGTGGACGCGGCCGGCGCTGAGGTGGTCGAGGACGTCGGCCGCGCCGTCGGCCGGGGCCAGGCGGCGCAGCCGCAGCTTGACCCGGGCGTTGAGCTCGGCGAACCGGAACGGCTTGGGCATGTAGTCGTCCGCACCGCCCTCGAGCGCGGTGACCGTGTCGGTGACCGAGTCCCGGGCGGTGAGCACGATGACGGGCATCCGCGAGCCCTGGGCGCGCAGCTGGTCGAGGACTGCGAAGCCGTCGAGGCGGGGCAGGCCGATGTCGAGCACCAGCAGGTCGAAGTCGCCGGAGAGCGCGTGGTCGAGCCCGGTCAGGCCGTCGCCGGCGACGGTCGTCTGGTGGCCCTCGGCGCGCAGGCCCTTGGCGACGAACGAGGCGATCCGCTCCTCGTCCTCGACGATCAGGATGCGGGCCACGAGAGCTCCTCGGTGTCGGTCGGGTCGGGGCGGACGGCCGGAACCTCGACCACGAAGCGGGCGCCGGCGCCCGGCGCCGGGTCGGCGTACGCCCGGCCGCCGTGGGCCTCGGCGATCGCGGCGACGATGGACAGCCCGAGGCCGAACCCCTCGTCCCCCTCCGGTACGGCAGCCCGGCCGAACCGCTGGAAGATCCGCTCCCGGTCCGCCGGGGCGACCCCGGGCCCGGCGTCGTGCACCCAGCAGCGCAGCGTGGTCCCGGTGCCGCCGCTGCCGAGGCCGGCGCCGATCTCGATCCGGGTGCCGGGGCCGGTGTGCTTGACCGCGTTGTCGGCCAGGGCGAGCAGTGCCTGGGTGATCCGCTGGGCGTCGAGGACCAGGTCCGCCGGGAGGTCGTCGCCGAGGGCGAGCACCCAGTCGCGCTCGCCGAGGGCGCGGGCCTTGGTGACCACGGCGGCGAGCAGGCCGGCGATGTCGGTGGTCGCGGGGGAGAGGAAGTCGGGCCGGTCGCTCTTGGCGAGCAGGATCAGCTCGCCCACCAGGCGCGCCATCCGGTCCACCTCGTCGAGCAGCAGTGCGCGAGTCTCGGTGACCTCGACCGGGTCGTGCGGGTCGAGCAGCTCGAGGTGCCCGCGCAGGATCGTCAGCGGCGTGCGCAGCTCGTGCCCGGCGTCGTCGAGGAACTGCCGCTGCCCCGCGAACGCGTGCTCGAGCCGGTCGAGCATGCCGTTGACGGTCCGGGTGAGCGCGGTGATGTCGTCATTGCCGCGCTCGGGCAGCCGCCGGGACAGGTCGGTGGCGCTGGTGCTCTCGGTGGCCGTGCGCAGGCTGCGCAGCGGGCGCAGCAGCCGGCCCGACTGCCACGCCGCGGTCGCGGTGACGAGGACGGCGGCGATGACCGCGACCAGGGCGTACGTCCGCATCGTGCGCAGCAGCTCGCCGCGCTCCTCGTCGAGGAAGGTCACGACGAGCAGCGCCCCGCGCTGGTCGCCCTGGGTGACCGGCTGGCTGGTGATCCGGACCTCGCCGCGGTCGGTGTCGAGGTACGCCGTACCGCCGTCGGTGACCAGGGGAGCGGCCGCGGCGAGGAACCGCTGGTCGCGCACGAGGCGATCCTTGGGGAAGTGCACGATCCGGCCGTCGCCGACCCAGCCGACGAGGAGCTCGTCCTCGTCGGGGACGTTGCGTTCCAGGAAGCCCACGAGCAGCGCGCGCACGGAGGTGAAGTCGCCGGTCTTCTGCAGGGCGACGAACTCGTCGAGCTCCTGCTCGACCTCGCGCTGGGTGGACTCGGTGAGCGAGCGGCTCTCGACGAAGTAGACGATCAGCCCCGCGCCGGCGAGCGCGACCGTGACGAGGAGGGCGACCGCGGCGGTGATCCGGGTCCGGACGGAGACCCCGCGGCGGGGCTCAGTCGTCATCGCGGTCGTCGCGGTCGTCGCGGTCGTCCCGGCCGCCTCGCCGGTCGTCGTCCCGGCGGTCGTCGTCGCCGTGGTCGTCATCGTCATCGTCATCGTCGTCGAGGTCCGGCTGCGGCCGGATCACCTCGTCGGTGGTCCGGGGCGCGGCCGGGCCGGTCGGCCGCGTCGGCGTGCCGGGCGTGGTCGGGGTGGTCGGGGCCGGTGCCGTCGGCAGGTCGACGGGCGGCCGGGCCGGCGGCTCGTCGTCCGCGCCCGCGGCGACCACCGCGCCCGCCGCGAAGGCGACGAGCACGAGCAGCAGCGCGAGCGGCAGCAGCACCTTCCCGACCCGTCCCATGACGTCGATCATCCTGCCCCACCGTGGGCCGCCGGTGAGAGCCGGATGAGAGGACTCTCATCTGCCTGAATGCATCCTTTGGGAGGGAGCGGACGCCTGGCCTGCGGGCCTAGGGTGGTCCGTGTCACACCCGTGTCGTACCCGTGTCACACCCTGGGAGGCCCCCGCGTGTTCGTCCCCTTCAGCGTCAACGACTTCCTCGACCGCGCCGTCCAGGTGTACGGCGAGCGGGTGGGCGTCGTCGACGAGCCGACCCAGCCCGCGCCGAGCCAGGGCGAGCTGACCTACGCCGAGATCGGTGCGCTCGCGCGCCGCCAGGCCGCCCGGCTCGACGAGCTCGGGATCGGGGTGGGCGACCGGGTCGCGGTCGTCAGCCACAACAGCAGCCGGCTGCTCACGTCGTTCTTCGGCGTCAGCGGGTGGGGCCGGGTGCTGGTGCCGGTCAACTTCCGGCTCAGTCCCGACGAGGTGCAGTACATCGTCGAGCACTCCGGTGCCCGCGTCCTCTACGTCGACCCCGAGCTCGAGGAGTCGCTCGCCGGGGTCACCTGCGAGCAGAAGTACGTCCTCGGTGACGACGACGCGCTCTACGCCGCCCCGGGCACCGAGCCGCGCCCGTGGGCCTACGACGAGGGCGCGACGGCGACGATCAACTACACCTCCGGCACGACCGCGCGGCCCAAGGGCGTCCAGATCACCCACCGCAACATCTGGGTCAACGCGCTGACCTTCGGCCTGCACGCGGGGATCAGCGACCGCGACGTCTACCTCCACACGCTCCCGCAGTTCCACGCCAACGGGTGGGGGATGCCCTTCGCCATGACCGGCGTCGGCGCCCGGCACGTCATCCTGCGCAAGGTCGACGGCGCCGAGATCCTGCGCCGGGTCCGCGACCACGGCGTGACCGTGATGTGCGCGGCGCCGGCGGTCGCGGCCGCCGTCCTGGAGGCCGCGCAGACCTGGGAGGGCGAGATCCCCGGGCGCGACAAGGTGCGGATCATCATGGCCGGCGCCCCGCCGCCGACCAAGACCGTCATCCGGGTCCAGGAGGAGCTGGGCTGGGAGTTCATCCAGATCTACGGCCTCACCGAGACCTCCCCGCTCCTCACCATCAACCGCACCCGGGCCGAGTGGGACGACCTGTCCGCCGAGGAGCGCGCCACCCGGCTGACCCGGGCGGGCGCGCCGGCGCTCGGCGTACGGCTGGCGATCGACGAGTCCGAGGAGGGCGCCGGCGAGGTGCTGGCCCGCTCCAACGTGATCCTCGAGGGCTACTGGGAGCAGCCCGAGGAGTCGGCCGCCGCGCTCAAGGACGGCTGGTTCCACACCGGCGACGGCGGCTTCGTCGGCGACGACGGCTACCTCACCATCGCCGACCGCAAGAAGGACGTCATCATCACCGGCGGCGAGAACGTCACCTCGATCGAGGTCGAGGACACGCTCTTCTCGCACCCGGCCGTCGCCGAGGTCGCCGTCATCGGCGTCCCGAGCGAGAAGTGGGGCGAGACCATCAAGGCGCTCGTCGTGCTCTCCGCCGACGCCACCGCCGGCCCCGAGATGGAGGCCGAGCTGATCCGCTGGTGCAAGGACCGGCTGGCCGGCTACAAGGCGCCGACGTCGGTGGAGTTCCGCGACGAGCTGGCCCGCACGGCGACCGGCAAGCTCCAGAAGTTCAAGCTCCGCGCGCCCTACTGGGAGGGGCTCACCCGCCAGGTGAACTGATCGGCCGGGACGAGCGTGGCGGCCCATCCCGCACCCTGCCACGCCGTCACGGTCGTCTCGGCCCAGTCCCCGCCCACCGCGGGGACGACGACGTCGACCTCGGTCGCGACCCGGTCGGGCCGGGCCGCCGGTACGCCGAGCGGCTGCCCGCTGATCGGGTCCACCAGGTCGGCCGCGCCGTCGACGCAGGTGACGCGGCGCAGGCCGATGCCGAGGCGCCGCTGGTGCTGGGCCAGGCTCAGCGCGGCGATCCCGGCGGCGCCGTACCCGACGACGGAGAGCTGGTCCGGAGGGTGCACCGCCGACCCGCGGGCGTAGCGCACCGAGCGCAGCAGGTCGCGCCCGTCCTCCCAGGTCGGTACGACGACCCGGACCCCGCCGCGCGTCGCGATCCGGCTGGCCAGCGCGCCGACGGCCTCGGCGTCGGTGCGGACCGCGGGGTGCCACAGCAGGAGGGTGTCCAGGTTGGGGTGGCCGTGCACGGCCACTTGGATGCCGGGCGCCTGCGGGGAAGTCACGGGACCACCGTAGGCTGAGCCCCCACAGGTCCGTGGCCCAGGAACCCGGTGTGAGACCGGGGCGGTTCCGCCACTGTGACCCCGACGGCCCCCGCGAGGGCGCCGCCGGGCAGCCAGACACTGGTCACGGACACACCTACCGATGAGGGGCGAGAACCCCGAGGAGGCTTTGAGCGTCATGGCGCGCATCGCACTGCTGTCCACGTCCGACACCGACCTGCTCTCCGCACGGGCCAGCGGCACCGACTACCGGTGGGCCAACCCGAGCCGGTCGGGCCTCGACGGGCTCGTCGCGCTGGCCGAGGACAGCGACCTGGTCGTGATCCGGCTTCTCGGCTCCCCCCAGCAGTACGACGGCGAGCTGGCCGCGCTGCGGGCCACCGGACGTCCGCTCGTGGTGCTCGGCGGCGAGCAGACGCCGAGCGCCGAGCTGATGGAGACCTCGACCGTGCCGGTCGGTCTCGCGGCCGAGGCGCACCGGTACCTGGCCGAGGGCGGCCCGCGGAACCTCGCGCAGCTGCACGCCTTCCTGTCCGACACGGTGCTGCTGACCGGTGAGGGCTTCGAGCCGCCGGAGGTGATCCCGGCGTGGGGCCTGGTCGAGCGGCCGGCCGCGCCCGCCGCGGCCGACCTCGCCAAGGTCGGCGTGCTGTTCTACCGCGCGCACCAGGCGAGCGGGAACACCGCCTTCGTCCACGCTCTGTGCGACGCGATCGACGCGACCGGTGAGGCCGTCGGCGTGCCCGTGTTCGCGGGCTCGCTGCGGGCGGCGCCCGACGCGCTGTTCGACGCGCTCGGCGAGCTCGACGCGCTGGTCGTCACGGTCCTCGCGGCCGGCGGCAGCGTCCCGGCCGGTGCGAGCGCCGGTGGCGACGACGAGACCTGGGACGTGGAGCGGGTCGCCGCGCTCGACATCCCCGTGCTGCAGGGTCTGTGCCTGACGAGCAGCCGCGCCGAGTGGGAGGCCTCGGACGACGGCGTCTCGCCGCTCGACTACGCCAACCAGGTCGCGATCCCCGAGTTCGACGGCCGGATCAGCACCGCGCCGTTCTCGTTCAAGGAGCTGGACGACGCCGGGCTGCCGTCCTATGTCGCCGACCCCGAGCGCGCGGCGCGGGTGGCGGGTCTCGCGGTCGGCTACGCCCGGCTGCGCCGGGTCCCCAACGCCGAGAAGCGGATCGCGCTGATGCTCAGCGCCTACCCGACCAAGCACTCCCGGATCGGCAACGCCGTCGGCCTCGACACCCCGGTCTCCGCGGTGCGGATGCTGCGCCGGCTGCGCGACGCCGGGTACGACGTGGGCGACGGCTTCGGCGTCCTCGACCTGGACGACGACACGGTCGCCGGCGACACCCTGATCCACGCCCTCATCGCGGCCGGCGGCCAGGACGAGGAGTGGCTGACCCAGGTCCAGCTCACCGACGCGCACGTGCGGATCAGCAAGGCCGACTACGACGCGTGGACCGCCGACCTCCCGGCCGACCTGCGCGGCGACATGGTCGAGGCGTGGGGCGAGTCGCCCGGCACGCTGTTCGTCAACGACAGCGGCGAGATCGTGCTCGCCACGCTCCAGGCGGGCAATGTCGTGCTGATGATCCAGCCGCCCCGCGGCTTCGGCGAGAACCCGGTCGCGATCTACCACGACCCCGACCTCGCGCCGTCCCACCACTACCTGGCGGCCTACCGCTGGGTCGAGCACGGCTTCGGCGCCCATGCCGTCGTCCACCTCGGCAAGCACGGCTCGATGGAGTGGCTGCCGGGCAAGAACGCCGCGCTGTCGGCGTCCTGCGGCACCGACGCGGCGATCGGCAGCATGCCGCTGATCTACCCGTTCCTCGTCAATGACCCGGGCGAGGGCGCGCAGGCCAAGCGCCGTGCCCACGCCACGATCATCGACCACCTCATTCCCCCGATGGCGCGCGCCGAGGCCTACGGCGACATCGCGCGGCTCGAGGGCCTGCTGGAGGAGTACGACAAGATCTCCGCGATGGACCCGGCCAAGCTGGCCGCCATCCGCGGTGAGATCTGGCAGCTCATGCACGCCGCCGAGCTGCACCGCGACCTCGGCCTCGACGAGAAGCCCGAGGACGACGACTTCGACGACTTCCTGCTCCACGTCGACGGCTGGCTGTGCGAGATCAAGGATGTCCAGATCCGCGACGGGCTGCACGTCCTGGGCCAGGCGCCCGAGGGGGAGGCCCGGGTCAACCTGGTCCTCGCCATCCTGCGCGCCGCCCAGGTCTGGGGCGGCCGGTCGCACGCCGTCCCGGGGCTGCGGGCCGCGCTCGGTCTCGCTCCCGAGGCGCCCACGACCGAGGTCGACCGGGTCGAGGCCGAGGCCCGCGAGCTGGTCGAGGCGATGGAGAAGTCCGGCTGGGACCCGGCCCGCGTCGACGACCTCCACGCCGACCCGAGCGTGCGCCAGGTGCTGGCGTTCGCCGCCACCCAGGTGGTCCCGCGCCTGGCCCGGACGACCGACGAGCTCGACCACACCCTGCACGCGCTCGCCGGTGGCTACGTGCCCGCCGGCCCGTCCGGCTCGCCGCTGCGCGGCCTGGTCAACGTGCTGCCGACCGGCCGCAACTTCTACACCGTCGACCCGCGCGCGGTGCCCTCGCGCCTCGCCTGGCAGACCGGCCAGGCGATGGCGGAGTCGCTCGTCCAGCGCTACCTCGACGAGGAGGGCTCCTACCCGGAGTCGGTGGGCCTGTCGGTCTGGGGCACGTCGGCGATGCGCACCTCCGGCGACGACATCGCCGAGGTCCTCGCGCTCATGGGCGTGCGTCCCGAGTGGGACGAGGCGTCCAAGCGCGTCCACTCCCTGACGATCATGTCGCTCGAGGAGCTCGGCCGGCCGCGCATCGACGTCACCGTGCGGATCTCCGGCTTCTTCCGCGACGCCTTCCCGCACGTGGTCGCGATGCTCGACGACGCCGTCCGGATGGTCGCCGACCTCGACGAGCCGCTCGACGTCAACTTCGTGCGCGCCCACGCGCAGGCCGACGTCGCCGAGCACGGCGACGTACGCCGGGCCACCACGCGGATCTTCGGCTCCAAGCCGGGCTCCTACGGCGCCGGCATCCTCCAGGCCGTCGAGTCGGGCTCGTGGCGCGACGACGCCGACCTCGCCGAGGTCTACACCGCCTGGGGCGGCTTCGCCTACGGCCGCGACCTCGACGGCGTACCGGCCGCGGACGACATGCGCGCCAACTACAAGCGGATCAAGGTCGCGGCCAAGAACATCGACACCCGCGAGCACGACATCGCCGACAGCGACGACTACTTCCAGTACCACGGCGGCATGGTCGCCACGATCCGTGCGCTGACCGGCGCCGACCCCAAGGCGTACGTCGGCGACTCGACCTCGCCCGACGCCGTCCGCACCCGCACCCTGCAGGAGGAGACCAACCGGGTCTTCCGGGCCCGCGTGGTCAACCCGCGCTGGATCGGCGCGATGCAGCGCCACGGCTACAAGGGCGCCTTCGAGCTGGCCGCGACCGTCGACTACCTCTTCGGCTTCGACGCGACCGCCGGTGTGGTCCACGACTGGATGTACGAGTCGCTGGCCAAGGAGTACGTCCTCGACGAGACCAACCAGGAGTTCCTGCGCAAGTCCAACCCCTGGGCGCTGCGCAGCATCGTCGAGCGGCTGCACGAGGCCAAGGACCGCGGTCTGTGGGCCGAGCCCGACCCCGAGGTGCTCGCGGCGCTCCAGGCGGCCTACCTCGAGGTCGAAGGGGACCTCGAGGACCGATGAGCGCGCGGGTCAGGATCCTCGGCTTCGGGATGGGGCCGCAGCACGTCACGCCGGAGGTCGCCGAGGCGCTGCGCGGCTGCGACTACGCGCTCGCGGTCCAGAAGGGCGACGAGGACGCGCTGCTGGAGGCCCGGCGCGCGGTGTGCGCGGCCCACGGCGTCGAGCTGGTCGTCGTCCGGGACCCGGAGCGCGATCGCTCACCCGGCCTCGACCGCGCGGGCTACGAGGGCGCCGTCGCCGACTGGTACGCCGCCCGGCTGGCCGCCTACCGCGCGGTGCTGGAGGAGCGCGGCGGCACCTGCGCGTTCCTGGTCTGGGGCGACCCGTCGCTCTACGACGGCACGATCCGCGTGGTCGGCGAGCTCGGCGTCCCGTTCGACGTGCTGCCCGGGGTGAGCGCCCCGCAGGTGCTGGCCGCGCGGCACGCGGTCGTGCTGCACGAGGTCGGCCAGCCGGTCCACGTGACCACCGCCCGCCGGCTGCGCGGCGACGTCGCCGCGGGCCAGCGCAACCTCGTCGTGATGCTCACCGCCGGGGTCGACCTCGACGGCTTCGCCGACTGGGACATCTGGTGGGGCGCCAACCTCGGCGGTGCGGGGGAGCGGCTCGTGGCCGGCCGGGTCGGCGACGTCGTCGCCGACATCGAGGCCGCGCGGGTCGCCGCCAAGGCCGAGGCCGGCTGGGTGATGGACCTGTTCCTGCTCCGCGGCCCGGAGGCCTGAGGTGGCCCTGCCCGAGCGCGACGTCCTGCTCTGCCGCGACTGCTGCTGCGGCACCACCACGAAGCACCCCGACGCCGACCACGCCGCTCAGCGCGACGAGATCGAGGCGCTCGACGACCCGGCGGGCCGGCGCGGGCCGCGGGTCCGGGTGCGTGTCGTCGACTGCCTCGACGAGTGCGACCGCTCGAACGTCGTGCTGGTGCGCGACTTCACCTGGTTCCCCGGCGGGCGGCGGCCCAAGGACTTCTGGCTCGGCGGCGTGCTGTCCGGCGCGGCGACCGAGGCGGTCGTCGACTGGGTGCGCGAGGGTGGTCCGGTGCCCGCCTCGCTGCAGCGCCACCTGTTCCGCGGGAAGCGCGGATGACCCGCGGAGCCGCGCTGCTCGTCGCCGGGATGACCTCGGACGCCGGCAAGAGCGTGGTGACGACCGGGCTGTGCCGGGCGTTCGCGCGGCGCGGGATCCGGGTGGCGCCGTACAAGGCGCAGAACATGTCCAACAACTCGATGGTCGTCACCGGACCCGACGGAGTGCCCGGCGAGATCGGCCGGGCCCAGTGGGTGCAGGCGATCGCCGCCGGGGTGACGCCCGAGGTCGCGATGAACCCCGTGCTGCTCAAGCCCGGCAGCGACCGGCGCAGCCACGTCGTGCGGATGGGTCAGCCCGCGGGCGAGGTGTCCTCGCGCAACTGGCAGGACGGCCGCGCCCACCTGGCCGAGACCGCGTTCGCCGCCTTCGACGACCTGCGCTCGCGCTTCGACCTCGTCGTCGCCGAGGGTGCGGGCAGCCCGGCCGAGATCAACCTGCGCTCCAGCGACTACGTCAACATGGGGCTGGCCCAGCACGGTGACGTGCCGACGATCGTGGTCGGCGACATCGACCGCGGCGGGTGGTTCGCGTCGGCGTACGGGACGCTGATGCTGCTCGACGAGGCCGACCAGGCCCTCGTCAAGGGGTACGTCGTCAACCGCTTCCGCGGTGACGTCGACCTGCTGCGGCCCGGGCTGGCCGACCTGGAGCGCCGCACCGGCCGGCCGACGTACGGCGTGCTGCCGTGGCACCCCGACCTGTGGCTCGACTCCGAGGACGCCCTCGA
Source organism: Pimelobacter simplex (assembly GCF_024662235.1). Lineage (GTDB taxonomy): Bacteria > Actinomycetota > Actinomycetes > Propionibacteriales > Nocardioidaceae > Nocardioides. Next base: position 2,835,164 of record NZ_CP096276.1, on the reverse strand, counting down.
CCTGGCCGGGCGCCGGGCCGAGGTCGGTGCGGGCGTGCGCAAGGTGGCCGTCGTCCGGCTGCCGCGGATCAGCAACTTCACCGACGTCGACGCGCTCGGGCTGGAGCCCGCCCTCGACGTGGAGTTCGTCTCCGACCCCGCCCGGCTGGCCGATGCCGACCTGGTCGTGCTGCCCGGAACCCGGGCGACGCTGGCCGACCTGGCCTGGCTGCGCGAGCGGGGCCTCGACGTCGCCGTGCAGCGGCACGCCGCGGCTGGCCGCCCGGTGCTCGGGATCTGTGGCGGCTGCCAGATGCTGGGCCGCCGGATCGAGGACCCCGACGGCACCGAGGGCACGGCCGGCGCGGCCGTCGACGGCCTCGGCCTGCTCGACCTGACCACCCGGTTCGCGCCGGAGAAGCGGCTCGCGCTGCACGAGCCCGCCGGCTACGAGATCCACCACGGCCGGATCACCGGCGCGACGACCGCGGGTTCGGTGACCGGCACGATGGTGCACGGCAGCCTCGAGGACGACGCCACGCGCGGCGCCTACCTGGAGTCCGCGCTCGGCGTGGCCTCGGGAGCGTCGTTCCCGGCCGCGCGGGCCGCCCGGCTCGACCTGCTCGGCGACCTGGTCGAGGAGCACCTCGACCTCGACGCCCTGCTGGAGCTGACCCGGTGACCGGGCCGCGGGTGCTGCTGCTCGGCGGTACCGGCGAGGCCCGCGCCCTCGCGGCCCGCCTCGTCGAGGACGGCGTCCCCGTCGTCTCGTCGCTCGCCGGCCGGGTCGCCCGTCCGCGGCTGCCGGTGGGCGAGGTGCGGATCGGCGGCTTCGGCGGCGTGCCGGGGCTGCAGGCGGCGCTCGCGGAGTTCGACGTCGTGGTCGACGCGACGCACCCCTTCGCGGCGGGCATCTCGCGCAACGCCGCCGCGGCCTGCGCCGCGGCCGGAGTGCCGCTGCTGCGGCTCGAACGGCCCGGCTGGGCCGATCGCGCGACACCCTCGTGGATCTGGGTGCGCACCCACGAGGAGGCCGCGGTCGTGGCCGGCGAGCTCGGGAGCCGGCCGTTCCTGACCGTCGGGCGCCAGGAGCTCGCCCGCTTCGTGCCCGTGCTGCACGACCACGAGGTCCTCGCCCGGGTCGTGGACCCGCCGGACCTCGACGTGCCGCCGGCCTGGGAGCTGCTCACCTCGCGCGGGCCCTACACGCTGGAGGGGGAGCGGGTGCTGCTCGCCGATCGCGACGTGCTCGTCACCAAGGACTCCGGCGGCGCCCTCACCTGGCCCAAGATGGAGGCCGCCGCCGAGCGCGGCATCCCGGTCGTCGTCGTGCGCCGGGCCCCGGCGCCCGACGGCGTCGACACCGTGACCGGTGTCGACGCCGTGGTCGCCTGGCTGGACGGGCTCGCGCCCGGGTCCTAGCCGGTCAGGCCGGTCGGCCGGTCAGACCGGTCAGGCTGCCGCGCGGACGGCGTCGGCGAGGGTGGTCGCCGGGCGGCCGAGGAGGCCCGCGAGGTCGGCCGGGTCGACGTACAGCTCGCCGCGGCCCAGGCCGAGGTCGGCGTCGGCGAGGACCTCGGCGAACGGCTGCGGGACGCCGCCACCCACGAGGGCCGAGACGAGCTCGGGCGCCGGGACGTCGACGTACGTCACGTCCTGACCGGTGGCCTCGGCGACCGTGGCGGCCAGCTCGGCGAGCCCGAACGCGGCGCCGCCCAGCTCGTAGACCGCGGCCGGCTGCTCGGCCAGCAGGGCGCTCGCGGCGGCCTCGGCGTAGTCCGCGCGGGTCGCCGCGCTCACCTTGCCGTCGCCGGCGGCGCCGAGGACCGCCCCGTGCTGCAGGTACGTCGCGAGGTGGTCGGTGTAGTTCTCCAGGTACCAGCTGTTGCGCAGGAAGGTGTGCGGGACGCCCGAGGCGACGATCGCCTCCTCGGTGGCCTTGTGCTCGGCGGCGAGGCCGAGGCCGGCCGTGTCCGCGTTGGAGATGCTCGTGTAGGCGAGGAGCCGCACCCCGGCGTCCTTGGCGGCCTCGATGACGTTGCGGTGCTGCGGCAGCCGGCTGCCGACCTCGCTGCCGGAGACGAAGAGGACCCGCTCGGCACCGGCGAACGCGGCGTCGAGGGAGGCGCGGTCGGCGTAGTCGACGCGCTGGGTGCGCACCCCGAGCGCGGCGAGACCGGCGAGGCGCTCCTCGTCGCGGCCCAGGGCGAGGATCTGGTCGGCGGGGACGCCCTTGGCGAGCAGCGCGGTGACGGCGAGGCGGCCGAGCTGGCCGGTGGCTCCGGTGACGACGAGAGACATGAGGTGGTTCCTTTCGGAGGTCTTCGGTGGGGTTCGTCGTTGTCAACGGGCGCCTGGGGGAGTTACTTCCCATTGGTTAGTACGCACTTTGAGGTAAGGTACTTCCGTGGGAGAGAGTGCTACGGCCGAGCAGCCGATCTTCGAGCAGTTCCCCGGCGGGGTCTTCCCGGCCGCCTGCTCCAGCCGGGTCCTGCTCGACCACGTGATGAGCAAGTGGGGCGTCCTCGTCCTCGTGTCCCTCACCGACGGCACCCAGCGCTGGAGCGACCTGCGCCGCCGGGCCCAGGGGATCAGCGAGAAGATGCTGGCCCAGACGCTGAAGACCCTGGAAGCCGACGGCCTGGTCCACCGCGAGCAGCAGCCGGTCATGCCGCCCCGGGTCGACTACAGCCTGACCCCGCTGGGCGAGGAGCTCGCCGAGGTGCTCGTGCCGCTGCTGCGGTGGGTGGGACGCAACGCCGACGAGATCATCGGCTGATCATCTGTTCCTGACCACGTCGACCCGGGAGACGCTCAGGTAGGTCACCGTGGCCAGGATCGCGCCGAGGAACAGCACGCTCGTCCCCGCGGTGCCCAGGCCCAGCCCCTGCTCGCGGGCCGGGGTCGCGAGCCAGTCACCGATGTTGGCCCCCAGCGGCCGGGTCAGGATGTAGGCCAGCCAGAAGGTGAGCACCGGTCCCGCTCCGAAGCGCCAGGCGGCGGCGATCGCCGCGATCAGCCCGAGCGGCAGGAGCACCGCCTGGCCGGGACCCCAGCCGGTCAGGTCGAGCGTCCAGTCGCCGACCGCCGTACCGAGGGCGAAGGTGACCAGGACCGCCAGCCAGTAGAAGGTCTCGCGCGCGGTGGTGTCGATGTGGTGGATCGAGAGGGTCCGCTCCTTGCGGTACCAGAGCGCGAAGACGCCGGCGAGGAGCACCGCGAACGCCGTGGAGCTGATCCAGAGCGGGACGCCGAGCTGGTCGGTGAGGATGTCGGTGTAGAGCGTCCCGGTGATGCTGACCACCACGACCGCGAGCCAGTAGACCGGTGCCTTGTACGCCGGGAGCCGCATCTGCGCGTAGAGCACGGCGCCCAGGAGGACGGTGAAGAGGAGCGCGGTGTTGACGAGGCCGACGCCGAGCGTCCCGTTGATGTAGTCCGCGAAGCTCTCACCGACGGTGGTGCACAGGATCTTGATGATCCAGAACCAGACGGTGACCTCGGGGACCTTGTTCAGCAGCCGACGCGACATCAGGGGTGTCGCCGCAGAGAGATGAGTTGCCATGCCGCCGAGCATCGGTGGGCGAACCTGACAGCGACCTGACCACGGCGATCACCGAGGTCACCGAGGTCACCGAGGTCACCGCGATCACCGGGGTGCGGCCGGAAGGGTGAGCACGAACCGGGTATGCAGCGGACCGTCGGCGACCGCGACGTCGCCACCGAGGCTCCGTGCGATCCGGCGGGCGAGGGACAGGCCGAGACCGGTGCCGCTCGGGCCGCTGTCGCCGCCGCTGCTGCTGCCGGTGCGGCCGGGCTCGAAGATCGTCTCGCGCTCGTCCGGCCGTACGCCCGGGCCGTCGTCGTCGACGCTCACCGCGACCAGGCCGGGGCGCACGACCCGGGCCGAGACCTCGATCCGGCCGGCCGCGTGGCGCCGGGCGTTGTCGAGGACCGGCGCGAGCGCGCGGACCACGAGCGGGGCCGGGACGAGCACCTGGATCGTGGGATCGACGTCGACCACGAGCCCGACATCGCGATCGGTCTCGGCGCCGGCGGCGGCGAGCGCCTCCTCGACGGCCTCGCCGAGGGCGCAGCGCTCCGCCGCGCCGGTGCCACCCGCGGCGCGGGCCAGGTCGAGCAGGTCCTGGATCGCGGCGCCCATCCGCCGGGCGGCCTGGGCGATCTCCTGGAGGCTCTCCTCCAGGCGGGGCGGGAGGTCGTCCTCGAGCAGCGCGAGGTCGGCATTGGCCTGGACGGCGGTGAGCGGCGTGCGCAGCTCGTGGGCGACCTCGGCAGTGAGTCGTTGCTCGGAGCGGATCGCGGCGGAGACCCGGTCGAGGAGGCGGTCCAGGGTCCGGCCCAGGCCCGCGATCTCGCCGTTGCCCGAGCCGAGGTCGAAGCGCTGGCCGAGGTCGTGCTCGCTCCAGTCGTCGGCGGTGCGGGTCATCTCCGCGACGGGCGCGAGCGCCCGGCGGGCGACCCACCAGGTGAGCCCCGACGCCAGCAGCACCATGAGGATGCCCGCACCGATGCAGACGAGCAGCGCCAGGCGCTCGCTGCGCTCGTACGGCGCCAGCCGCTCGGTGAGCACGACGACGCCGGTGACCCGGGTCCCGCCGGGGCCCGCGACGGTGAAGGGCTCGGCGCGCAGCCGGATGTCGTCGGTCCCGGCCGGGGTCAGGTTGCGGGGGCGTCCGGCGGTCGCCAGGTCGGCGTACGTGTCGCGGTCGGCGTCGGGGACGCTGCCGGCGGTGAGCGTCCCGGTGCCGTCGTACACGGCGACGCCGGCGGCGAGCTGGTCGGCCGGCGCGTCCGGACGCCCCTGGTCGTCGACGGTCAGCGCCGAGACGACGGCGGCGCTGCGGTCGGCGAGCACCCGGTCGATCCCGCGGTTGGTGGACTGGGCGAGGACGAGCTGGACGAGGACCGTCAGCGCGATCACGGCGAGCGTGGTGATCGAGGCGGTGAGTGCGACGAGCTGGGTGCGGAAGGAGTCCCCGGCGCCCCGCCACCGGCTCATGCGGGTGCGCTGCCCGGGTGCTGGATTCGGTAGCCCACACCGCGCACCGTCTCGATCGTCGCCGGCGAGCCGACCTCCGCGAGCTTGGCGCGCACCCGGCGCATCAGCGAGTCGACGGTGTTCTCGCTGACCGCGGCGCCGTCGGGCCAGGCGGCGCCGACGACCGCGCGCCGTCGTACGACCTCGCCGGGGCGGGCCGCGATCGCGGCGAGCATCCGGAACTCGGTGGGGGACAGCAGCACCTCGCGCCCGGCCACCCGCAGCGTGTGGGCGGCGGCGTCGAGCTCGATCCCGGTACCGTCCGGGCGCGGCGCGACCTGGCGGTGGTGCCGGCCGCGACGGCCGAGGACGGCGACCCGGGCGAGCAGCTCCTTGACCTCGAACGGCTTGGTCACGTAGTCGTCGCCCCCGGCGCTGAAGCCCGAGAGCCGCTGGTGGACGGCGTCGAGCGCGGTCAGGAACAGCACGGGCGCCTCCTGCCCGGCGGCCTGGAGCGCCTGGCAGACGTCGCGGCCGTCGGCGTCGGGGAGCCCGATGTCCATCACGACCACGTCGAGCCCGGCGGTCGCGCCGAACCGGCTCATCGCCTCGGCACCGTTGTGGGCCAGGACCACCTCGTGCCCGTCGAGCTCGAGCGCGTGGCGCACGACGCGCCGCAGCGCGGGGTCGTCCTCGCAGACGCCGACGGTCAGCCTCACGCGCCCATGATGGACGATCGCGTCAACCAGGCGGTGAGACCCGCCGCAAGACCGATCCGCCGGGCGAGTACGCGGGCCCGCTCCAGGTCGGCCCGGGTCGGGGCCGGACCGTCGCCCATCACGGCCCGGTGCTCGACCCGGCCGGCGTAGTCGTTGGTCCCGCCGAGGTGGATGCCGAGGGCCCCGGCGAACGCCGCCTCGACCGGCCCGGCGTTGGGGCTCGGGTGACCGGAGGCGTCCCGGCGCCAGGTGCGCCAGGCGCTCGCGGGGTCGTCGCCGAGGACGACGGCGAGGGCCGCCGTGAGCCGGGCGCCCGGCAGGTTGAGCAGGTCGTCGAAGCGTGCCGCCGCCCACCCGAAGCGCTCGTAGCGCGGGCTGCGGTGGCCGACCATCGCGTCGAGGGTGTTGGCGGCGCGGTAGCCCAGCAGGCCGGGGATCCCGGCGATCGCGCCCCACACCAGCGGGGCGACGACGGCGTCGGAGGTGTTCTCGGCCAGCGACTCCAGGGTCGCCCGGACGATCCCCGCCTCGTCGAGCTGCGAGGTGTCGCGGCCGACGAGGTGGGTGAGCTGGACCCGGGCCGCGGGCAGGTCGCCGGCGGCCAGCAGCCGACCGACCTCGGCCGCCTCGCGGTCGAGCGACGTACCGCCGACGACGGCCCAGGTGGCGGCGGCCGTCAGGAGGGCGCGGGGGACGGGGCGTCGTACCTGCTCGGGGGCGAGGGCCAGCGCCACGGTGCCGCCGACGAGAACCCCGACGTGGACGACGCCCGCGACCCGGTCGTCACGCCAGGTCCGCTGCTCCAGCGCTGCCGCCGCCCGGCCGAAGCCGGCGACGGGATGGCCCCGCCGCGGATCGCCGAGGAGGCGGTCCGCGGCGAGGCCGAGGAGCAGTCCGGTCGCGGTACCGCGGCGTCGTCCGCGCCGCCGGCTCACAGGCTGGCGGCGAGGGCGCGGCGCTCGGCGTCCGCGGTGGCGCGGTCGTAGAGCTTGCCGACCAGACCGGTCAGCACGACCCCGATCACGCCCCACAAGGTGGCGAGGGTGAGCAGCGAGGAGCGGCGGAAGTACCAGAGGGTGTCGGCCGGGAAGGTGCCCAGCTCGTCGACCGTCGGCAGCAGCGCCGCGGTCACGCCGACCACCACCAGGTAGCCCGCGCCCGCCAGCACGATCGCGGTGAAGGCGTCGAGGCGCTGGCTGAGCCGGCGCGCGATGACGACCGCCGCGATCGCGGCGAGGACCGAGACCAGGAGCATCCCGAAGTACTCCGTGGTCCGGCTGTTGATCGTGTCGGGGTCGCCGACCGCCGGCGGCGTCGCCGGGTACTTGAGGAACGGGACCAGCGCGATCGAGACGAACCCGATCAGCGCCACCAGCGCCGTCGACCCCCGCGCACGGAGGCCGCCGAGACGACCCACGACCGCGGCCGCGGCCAGCGCGGTGAGCCCGCCCAGCGCCGTACCGATGGCGAGGGTGCCGGTCAGCAGCCCCCAGCTCTTCTGGTTCTCCCGGGAGATCTCGACCATCCCGGACTCCTCGTGCTCGGCCTCCTCGGCAGCCGGGGCCGGCGCGGGCTCCGCCGCGGCCTGGGCCTCCTCGAGCGCGATCGCGTCGTCCACGTGCGGCTCACCGAGGGCGAACGCCACCGCGAACGTGAACAGGCCGGCCACCAGACCGGCGATGAGGCCGCGCAGCAGGAACGCCGCCGGCGTCAGGGCAGACTTCTCCCCAGGAACGGTGCTCGTCATGATCCCCGCCGCTCAGTGGCAGGGGTAGCCCAGCAGGTGCCGGGCGTCGTGGACCCACTCGTGCACGGCGTTGCCCGCCGGGATCGAGATGGCACCCTGGTCAGCGCTCACGAAGAAGATCGCCAGCATCGCCAGCAGACCGAAGAAGACGACCCACGTACCCAGCTGGAGCAGCGGCACGGTGGGGAGCTGGATGGCCGGCGCGACCGGAGCAGCAGACGACTGCGACATGGATCCTCCTGAGGGATTCTGCGTCCCTGTGACGTAGTGATGAGGTGGCAGGCCTTCGGGTCTGACTCCACCGCTCTCGTCCTCACGTCGGAGGCGGTGTCACAGTAGCGCGACTGTGCCGGAATCTCACCGGCTTCCTCGAGCCTGCAAGTACGGACTCTAGGGCAATTCCGCCCCGCCCGGCAGGGGCGGATTGGTGGGTGGACGCCCTCAGTAGCCCACCAACGTCGGCGCCGCCTCGATCGCCCGCACCGCCTGCGGCGTACTGGTGAGCGTGACGGTGCCCGGAATCGTCCGCCACGGCCCCGCGCCGTCGAGGCGGAAGGCGCCGGTGAAGGTCGTTGCGAGGCTCGGGTGGTAGCGGCCCTTGCGCTCGTAGCGGTGGGTGATCCGGAGCCGGGGGTAGGGGGCGCCGGGGTCGGTCGTGGTCCTTGTCGTCTTGTCGCCGTAGCGCCAGGTGAAGGTGGCGGGGGTTGCGCGGATCGTGACCTGGCGGCCGAGGAGGGTGACGGTGCGGGTGAGGGGGCGGGTGTTGGGTGTGAAGAAGTTGGTGTCGAGGTTGACGAGGGTGAGGCCGTCGGGGGGTTGGATGACGAGGGTGGGGCGGGGGAGGGGGAGCTCGGCGAAGGCGTGGCGGATGTCGGTGAGGGTGAGGGTGGGTTGGTTGGGGGTGGGGGTGGTGCCGGGGCAGAAGGTCGCCTCAGAGACGCCGCGGATCTCGTCCGTGAGCTGATCTGCTCCGGCGCATGCGCCTATTCCGAGGATGATCGCGGGCGATGAGGGTGAAGGTGCACCTTGGCCCGAGGTGCTAGCAGGGTTTGCCGGGTTGCTCTCTGTCTTCTGAGCTGATCCGACAACGAAACTGTCAGGTCCGGCTGATCCGGAGACGGGCGGAGTCGGGTCGACTGCGCCGAGGGCAAAGACCAGCGCGACTAGCGCAGTCACGGCGCTCATCGCAGATCCAGTGCGTCAAGACGCCAGCGTTCTTCGTTGACCCACAATGCGTAGGCCGTGAAGTGATTCACGCCGGCGGACGGGCTGGAGGTCGATCCGCCTCCGTCGAGAATCGTCTGGTCGTCGTGGGTGACCTCCAACTCAAGTCTGAAGCCGAGTGCCGCCACGCTGTCTGCTTTGAGCTCTGCGACCTCCGTGATGCGCACCGTGTTCTCGCCACCGATGATCGCTCCGCCTGCACGGTAGTGCTCGCGGATATCGCGAACGAGTCCCATGCACACGTCGCAGGTCGCGGCTGACGTTCGCTGCAACCGCCTTACGTCGCCGGTCGCCTGCGCGTAGTTCACCAACTCCCAGTAGTACCCGACGAACGCCCGAGCCCCGGCCTCACTGGCCTCCCGCGCCGCCGCCGGCAGCACCGGCACCACTGGACCAGGGGCCGCAGTCGGCGACCCGCTGGCAGTCCCGTCCGCCGAAACGGACGCCGACCAAGTAGGCCCAGGATCAGGCGGGTCGGCGTTGCAGCCCCCCACCCCCGCCCCCAGTACGACGAGCGCCAACGCCACCACACAACGCCGGCGCCGCGCGCGCAGCGCCGCAGACCAACCCAAAAACAAAGCCATCAAAGGTCCTCCCGAGAGACCGTGCCCGGACCAGGCACCCGAGGACGCTAACCGCGCGCCCCCGCCGCGCGACACACCTGTTCGCAGACCGTCGATAACTCGCCTAGGGTCCGGGCATGGCGATTGCCGAAGAGCTCGTCCTGATCGCGGTCGATCCGATCAAGCGCCGCAGCCTGCTCGGGTCGGGGGCGGCGGATGCGGTGGTGGGTGGGGCGGTGCTCGTGGACCTGGTGGTGGCGGAGCGGTGCGAGGTGGACGGGCCGGCCAAGAAGGCTCGCGTCCACACCACCAGTACGACGCCCCTGGGCTCCCCGGTGCACGACCGGGCGCTGAGCAGGCTCAAGGTCGGGCAGCGGCAGGCGGCGTCGCGGTTGGTGCCGCGCCTGGGCAAGGGCGCCCACGCGGGGGCGCTGGCTGCGCTGGTGGCGGAGGGTGAGCTGGCGGCCACCCGGCACAAGCGGCTGGGCTTCCTCACCGTCACCCGGTACGACATCCCCGATCCCGCCCGCCGCGACGCCCTCGTCGCCGAGGTACGACGGGTGCTCGTCGGCGAGGTTGAGCCCGACGAGCGCACCGGGCCGCTGGTGGGCCTGGCGTCGGCGGGGGACCTGGTGAAGCACCTGGTGCCGGGCGAGCAGCGCAAGGCGGCGACCCGGCGGGCCAAGACGATCGCCAAGGGGGACTGGGCCGGGACGGCGGCTGCGGCGGCGGTGGCTGCGGCGAGTGCGGCGGCGACGGCAGCTGCCACGGCGGCGATCGTCGCGGCGTCGGCCGCCGGTGACGGTGGCGGCGGGAGCGCCTAGCCCGCGTCTCCCAGCGCGGCGAGCAGGCGGTCCGTCTGCTCCGCCCCCCGTACGGCGATCCGCACCCACGTCCCGTCCAGCCCCGGGAACGTGTCGGCCCGTCGCAGCGCGATCCCCGACGACCGGAGCCGCTCGTGGACGCCGGCTCCGACGCGCGCGAGCACGAACGACGCCGACGACGGCAGGTGGTGGATGCCGAGCTCGGAGAGGCCGTGCTCGAGGTGCTTGCGCCACTCCTCGATCTCGCAGGCGCGGCGGTGGGCCTCGTCGAGGGCGGCGGGGGTGAGGCAGGCCTCGACGGCGGCTGCGGCGGTCGTGCCGACGGACCACGGGGTCTGGGCGCGGGCGAGGCCGGCGACGACGGCGGCGTCGCCGACGACATAGCCGGCGCGGACGCCGGGGATGCCCCAGTGCTTGGTCAGGGAGCGGATCACGAGCAGGCCCGGCACGCGCTCGGCGGCCAGGGAGGCGGGTTCGCCGGGGACGCAGTCCATGAACGCCTCGTCGACGACGACGAGGCGACCCGGCCGGACGAGGGCGAGCAGCGAGGCCGCGGGGTGCAGGACGCCGGTGGGGTTGGTCGGGTTGCCGACGACGACGAGGTCGGCGTCGTCGGGCACGGCGGACGCCGACAGGACGAACGGCGGGGCCAGCACGACCGGGGTCACGGTGCGGCCGGCCTGCTCCAGTGCGGCGTGGGGCTCGGTGAACTGGGGGTGCACGACGACGGGACGCCGCCACGGGCGCAGCCGGGCGACGAGCGTGAAGGCCTCCGCGGCGCCCGCGGTGACGAGGGCCTCGTCGAGGGGACGGCGGTGGTGGGCGGCGACGGCGGCCCGGGCGCGGTCGGCCGAGGGGTACGTCCCGACCTCGGCCAACGAGGCGAGCAGGGCCGCGTCGAGCCACGGGGGGCGCGGGCCGTCGTACACGTTGACGGCGAAGTCGAGCGTGGCGCCGCGCGCCTCGACGTCGCCGTGGTGCCGCAGGGGGTCAGCCACCGTGCACCGCCGCCGCGAAGCGCTCGGCGAGCTGGGGGTGTCCCGCCCAGTGCGTGTGCAGGTACGACGCGTGGAGGCTCGCCGACGCGAACCCGACCCCCGCGCCCTCGACCGTCCAGGCCGGGGTCGCGCCGACGCCCGGCGTCACCGTCGTGCGGTGGAACTCGTGCCCGGTCACCGTCTCGCCGGCGCGCGTGAGCAGCGTGTCCGCGGCGCCCGTCGCGGTGGGGTAGCGCAGCGTCAGGCGCGGGGCCATCGCGGCGTCGGCGTCGAGCACCCCCGTCATCGGTACGCCGTCGAGCGTGCGGCACAGGTAGAGCAGGCCCGCGCACTCGGCGACGGTGGGCAGCCCGTCGAGCACCGCGGCCCGGATCTCCGCCAGGAGCGGGGTGTTCGTCGACAGGTCCGCGGCGTGCACCTCGGGGAAGCCGCCCCCCAGGTAGAGCCCGGACGTCCCGCTCGGCAGCGCGGGATCGAGCGCCGGGTCGAAGGGGACGACGTCGCAGCCGAGCCCGGTGAGCAGCTCGGCGGTCTCGGCGTACTGGAAGGTGAAGGCGCGACCGGCCGCCACGGCCACCGTGCGCCGCGGCCCGGACCAGGCGGCGGACGCGGGCGGCGCCCAGGGGGTGGCGTCGAGCGCGGGTGCGGACCGGGCGATCGCGAGGACCGCGTCCAGGTCCACGGTGTCGGCGACGACCGACGCGAGCCGGGCGACGACCTCCGCGGACTCGCCGCGCTCGGCGGCGGTGACCAGGCCCAGGTGCCGTGAGGGTGTGGCGATCGTGGCGTCGCGCGGGATCACGCCGAGCACCGGCAGCGAGATCGAGGAGCGGACCTCGTCCGCGTGCCGGATCGACCCGGCCTGGTTGAGGATCACCCCCGCCACGGAGACCGTCGGGTCCCAGGTCGCCATGCCGTGCACGACCGCGCCGATCGAGCGCGACGAGCGGGAGATGTCGACGACGAGCACGACGGGCGTGCGGGTCAGGGCCGCGACGTGCGCGGTCGAGGAGAAGCCGTCGCCGCCGATCCGCCCGTCGTACAGGCCCATCACGCCCTCGACCACGGCCACGTCGGCGCCGGCCGCGCCGTGCAGCAGCAGGGGGGAGACCAGGGACTCCCCGACGAGGTGCGGGTCGAGGTTGCGTCCCGGCCGGCCGCAGGCGAGCGCGTGGTAGCCCGGGTCGATGTAGTCCGGACCGACCTTGTGCCCGCTCACGGCGTGCCCCGCCGCCGCCAGCGCGGCCATGAGGCCGGTGGCCACGGTCGTCTTGCCCTGGCCCGTGGCCGGGGCGGCGACGACGACGCGGGGCAGCGGAGTCACCACTCGATGCCCTTCTGGCCCTTCTGGCCGGCGTCCATGGGGTGCTTGACCTTGGTCATCTCGGTGACGAGGTCGGCCAGCTCGATGAGCCGCGGGTCGGCCCGGCGGCCGGTGATCACGACGTGCTGGTGACCGGGCCGGTTGGCCAGCGTCTCGACGACGTCGTCGATCGAGACCCACCCCCAGTTGATCGGGTAGGTGAACTCGTCGAGCAGGTACAGGTCGTGCGTCTCCGCGGCCATCCGCCGCTTGATCTCGGCCCAGCCCTCGGCGGCGTCGGCGGCGTGGTCCTCCTCGGACCCGGCCTTGCGCGACCACGACCAGCCCGAGCCCATCTTGTGCCACTCGATGCCGAGCTTCTCGAACGCCGTCTGCTCGCCCAGGCGCCACTTCGCGGACTTCACGAACTGGAACACCCCGATGTTCCAGCCCTGGTTCCACCCGCGCAGGGCCAGGCCGAAGGCGGCCGTGGACTTCCCCTTGCCGTCGCCGGTGTGCACCATCACGAGCGGCCGGTTGCGGCGCTGGCGCGTGGTCAGCCCGTCCTGCGGTACGACGAGCGGCTTGCCCTCAGGCATGGTTCCTCCAGGTGTCGTGGTGGATCGCCTCGGCCAGCGGCCGGCGCGAGCGCCAGCCGAGCCGTTCGAGGTCGGGGACGGTCTCCAGGTGGCTCACGGTGCCCAGGCAGAGCCAGGCGACCGGGCGGACGTCGTCCGGGATCCCCAGCAGGGACTGGAGGAACTCCTCGCGGTAGAACGACACCCAACCCACGCCCAGCCCCTCGGCGGTCGCGGCGAGCCAGAGGTTCTGGATGGCGAGGATGGTGGAGTAGAGCCCCGCGTCGGCGATCGCGTGCCGGCCCAGGACGTGCGTCCCGCCGCGCGCCTGGCTGTGCGTGACGACGACACCCAGCGAGGACTCGCAGATCCCCTCGACCTTGATCTTGTCGAACGTGTCGCGCCGCTCGGGCGGGAGCGAGGCCGCGAAGACGTCGCGCTCGGACGCCACGTGGTCGCGGAACGTACGGCGCAGTGCGGGATCCCGCACCACGACGAAGTCCCACGGCTGGGTCATCCCGACGCTGGGGGCGCGGTGCGCGGCGTCGAGGACGCGCAGCAGCACGTCCTCGGCCACGGGGGACCCGGTGAACTCGGCGCGGACGTCGCGGCGGCGCGCGATGACGTCGTACAGGGCGGCGGTCATGCGGCTCTCCGCGCGGCGTCCACCAGCGCCTCGGCGCTGACCTCGCCGACGGGGACGTGCTCCGCGCCCAGGTGCTCGGCGAGCGTGACGGCCAGCCCCATCCGCATCGGACCGCTCTCGCAGTCGACGACGACGCTGGTCACTCCGGTCTCGGCCAGGATCCCCGCCGCCCTGCGGGATCGCGCGACCGCGTCGGCCCCCGAAGTCGCCCGGCCGTCGGTGACGACGACGAGCAGCGCGCGGCGCTGGGGGTCACGGGTGCGCTCGACGGTGAGCAGGTGCGCGGCCTCGAGAAGTCCCTCGGCAAGGGGCGTTCGTCCCCCTGCGGGCAGCTCCTCCAGCCGCTGCGCGGCCGCGTCGACCGAGTGGGTCGGGGGCAGCGCCACCTCGGCCTCGGCGCCGCGGAAGGTCACCAGGCCGACCTTGTCCCGGCGCTGGTAGGCGTCGAGCAGCAGGCTGAGGACGGCGGTCTTGACCTGCTCCATCCGCCGCCGTGCGGCCATCGAGCCCGAGGCGTCCACGCAGAACAGCACCAGGTTGGCCTCGCGCCCCTCCCGGACCGCGACCCGCAGGTCGGCCGGGCGCAGCACGAGCGGTCCGCTGCCGTCGCGCCCGCGCGCCCGCTGGTGGCCCGCCGAGGCACGGATCGTCTCGGTCAGGTGGATCGCACCGCCCTGGCCCGGCAGCGGCGTGGTCGCGCCGATCCGCCGGCCGTTGGTGGTGCGCGCACGGCTGCGGCGGCCGGCCGTGCCGGTGCCGACGCCGCGGACGGTCAGCAGCCGGGTGCGGTACGTCGCTCCGGTGCCCGCGACGCTGCTGGGGGCCGGAGCCGGGGCGTCGCCGCCGTGGTCGGCGGGAGACGGCGGAGGAGCAGGGGACTCCGGGGCCTCCGGGGCCTCGGCGGCCGGCCCGTCCGCCGGGTCGCCGTCGGGCTCTCCGTCCCCGTCGCCGCCGGGCGCCGGTCCGTCGGGGTCAGCGTCGGGACCGTCGGGCTCCGGATCAGGCTCGGGCGGCAGGTCGTCCTCGCCCCCGAGCGCCTGCTCGAGCAGCTCGTCGTCCAGGCCCGGCGCGTCGAACGGCTTGCGCCGGCGCCGGTGCGGCAGCGCGAGCCGGGCCGCGACCCGGATGTCCTCCAGGGTGACCTGGGTGCGGCCGGACCAGGCGGCGTGGGCGACGGCGGTCCGGGCGGTGACGATGTCGGCACGCAGGCCGTCCACGTCGAAGGCCGCGCAAACCTCGGCGATCTTGAGCAGCCCGGCGTCGGTGAGCTGGACGGAGCCGACGAGGGCCTGGGCGTCCGCGATCCGCGAGCGCAGCGCGGCCTCGGCCTCGGCGTAGCGCGCGCAGAAGCCGGCGGGGTCGGCGTCGTAGGCCATCCGGCGGCGGACCACCTCGGCCCGCAGGGCGGGCTCGCGCGGGGCGGCGACCTCGACGGTGAGGCCGAACCGGTCGAGGAGCTGGGGCCGGAGCTCGCCCTCCTCGGGGTTCATGGTGCCGACGAGCACGAAGCGCGCCGCGTGCTCGACGGAGACGCCGTCGCGCTCGACGGTCGCGCGGCCCATGGCGGCGGCGTCGAGGAGCAGGTCGACGAGGTGGTCGTGGAGCAGGTTGACCTCGTCGACGTAGAGGAGGCCGCGGTGGGCGCGCGCGAGCAGGCCCGGCTCGTACTCGGCCTTGCCCTCGGACAGTGCGCGTTCGAGGTGCAGCGAGCCGAGCACGCGGTCCTCGGTGGCGCCGACGGGCAGCTCGACCAGGCGCACCGGGCGGGTCTCGGTCGCCGCGTCGGGGCCGAAGGGACCGTCGGGGGAGAGCCCGGAGTCGCGCGGGTCGGACGAGAACCGGTCGCCCGCGACGACCTCGATCGGCGGCAGGACGGCGGCGAGGGCGCGCACGATGGTCGACTTCGCGGTGCCCTTCTCGCCGCGGACGAGGACGCCGCCGACCTCCGGGGCGATCGTCGTGAGGATCAGCGCGAGGGCCATCGGGTCGGGCCCGTCGGGCCCATCGGCTCCGACGACCGCGCTGAAGGGGAACTGCTGGCTCATCGCAGACGCTCCTTTCGGGTGACGCGTTCGGTGGAGTAGAGGTACGACTCGGCGTCAGAGGTGGACGCCAGGGCCGGGCCGACGAGGATCACCGCGGCCTGGCGCAGGCCGGCCTCCTCGACGAGCGCTGCGATCGTGCCGACGGTGCCGCGCAGGACGAGCTCGTCGGGCTGCGAGGCGCGCGCGACCACCGCGACGGGGCAGTCGGCGCCGTAGAACGGGTCGAGCTCGGCCATCAGCGTGCGGGTGCGGGTGATCGCCAGGTGCAGCACGAGCGTCGCCCCCGTCGCGGCGTACGCCGCCAGCGACTCGCGCTCGGGCATGGCCGTCGAGCGGGCCTGGGTGCGAGTGAGCACGACCGACTGTGCGAGCAGGGGGACGGTCAGCTCGCGGCCGACCGTCGCCGCCGCCGCGGCGTACGCCGGGACGCCGGGCGTGACGTCCCACGCGACGCCCGCGGCGTCGAGCCGCCGGGTCTGCTCGTGCAGCGCGGAGTAGAGCGACGGGTCGCCCGACGTCAGCCGTACGACGTCGAGCCCGGCCGCGTGCGCCTCGACCATCGTGGCGGTGATCCGGTCCAGGTCGAGCTCCTGGGTGTCCACGCGCCGCGCGTCGGGGCGGCAGTGCGCGAGCACCTCGGCGTCGAGGTAGGTGCCGGGGTAGAGGACGACGTCGGCGGCGCCCAGCAGCGCCGCGGCCCGCAGCGTGATGAGGTCCGCGGCGCCGGGTCCGGCGCCCACGAAGTGCACGGTCACGGTTGCGGCTCCTTGGTCCAGGTCCACTGGACGACGGCGCGGGCCGGCGTCCAGCCGGTGAACCGTCCGCCCAGGGGGGTGACGTGCTCGACCGCGAGCCGGGTCAGCTCGCCGCCGTGGGTGTGGAAGGCGTCGACGAGGAGGCGCTCGGTCTCCAGCGTCACGCCGTGCGCGACGAGCCGTCCGCCGGGGGCGAGGGCGTCGCGGCACAGGTCGAGCAGGCCGGGGGCCGTGGCGCCGCCGCCGACGAAGACCGCGTCGGGCCGGGGGAGACCGGCGAGTGCGTCGGGGGCGCGACCGGTGACGACCTCCAGGCGCGGGACGCCCAGCGTGGCGGCGTTGCGGCCGACCCGGGCCGCGCGCTCGGGGTCGGCCTCGACCGCGACGGCCGCGGTGAGCGGGTGCGCACGCAGCCACTCGATGCCGACCGACCCGGCTCCCGCGCCGACGTCCCACAGGAGCGCCCCGGGAACCGGCGCCAGCCGGGACAGCGCGCTCGCGCGCACGTCGCGCTTGGTGAGCTGGCCGTCGTGCTCGAAGGCGTCGTCGGGCAGGCCCGGCGTCCAGGACGCGGGTCCGGCGCCCGCCACCTCCAGCGCCAGGACGTGCAGTCGCGGGACCACCGTGCCGGGCCCGGGGTACCGGGTGTGCGTCTCGTCGGCGCTGCCGAGGTCACCGAGGACGTGGATCGCGGTGGCGGCGAAGCCCGTCTCGTCCAGGATCGCGGCGACCGCCGCGGGCGTGCTCTCGTCGGACGACAGCACCAGCAGCCGGCGTCCGGGCGCGAGCTCGCGGCGCAGCGCGTCGGTGTCGCGGCCGACCAGCGTGACGACGGCGGACTCCTCGGCCGACCAGCCCATCCGGGCGCGGGCGAGCGAGACCGACGAGACGGCGGGGACGACGGCGACGGCCTCCGCGCCGAGCATCCGGATCAGCGTGGTCCCGATCCCCGACACGAGCGGGTCGCCCGAGGCGAGGGCGACGACGGTGCGCCCGGCGTGCTCGCGCAGGACGTCCGGCAGGGCGGCCAGCGGCCGGGGCCACGGGCGGCGTACCTGACCGGGGACGGCGGGCACGAGCGCCAGGTGCCGCTCGCCGCCGAGCAGCACCTCGGCACTGCCCACGAGGGCGCGGGCCTCGGGGTTCAGGTGACCGTCGGCGCCGATGCCGACAACGGTGATCGTGGGCGTCAGTCCACCCATCGCGGCGTCCAGACCGTGCCGTTCGGCTCCACGCGCGTGCTGGAGGCGCCGATGATGAGCAGGCACTTCATGTCGATGCTGTCGGTGTCGAGCGCCCCGAGCGTCGTCACGGTCAGCGACTCCTCGGCCCGGCCGACGTCCCGGCCGACGACGACCACGGTCTCGGAGGAGCGGTGCTCCAGCAGGATCTTCTGGGTCTCGACGACCTGCTCGCGCCGCGAGCGCGAGGCCGGGTTGTAGATGCCGAGCACCAGGTCGGCGTCGGCGATCGCGCGCAGCCGGCGCTCGACGACGGGCCACGGCTTGAGCCGGTCGGACAGGCTCACCACCGCGAAGTCCGCGCCGATCGGCGCACCGGCCCGCGCGGCGACGGCCTGGACCGCGCTCACGCCCGGCAGCACCCGCACCGGGACGCCCGCGTGCTCGGGGTGCTGGGGATCGGCGGCGGCCTCGAAGACCGCGGCCGCCATGCCGAAGACGCCCGCGTCGCCGCCGGACACGACCGCGACGCGCTCCCCGCGCAGGGCCAGGTCGAGCGCGAACCGGGCCCGGTCCACCTCGACGGTGTTGCCCGAGGCGTGGCGCTGGAGTCCCTCGCGCTGCGGCACCCGGTGGACGTACGGCGCGTAGCCGACCACGTGGTCGACCTCGGCCAGCGCGGCGCTCGCCTCGGGCGTCAGCCACCCGTCCGGGCCGGGGCCGAGCCCGATCACCAGCAGCTCCGCGCTCTGCGGTTTGGTCCCAAACCGCATGTTTTCGGGGTCAGAACCTGCGGTTTGGGACCAAACCGCATGCTCGCGCATCCGCTCAGCGGATGCGGGGCCCGCCGAGTCGCCGGGCACGACGATCAGCGAGAAGTACGGCACCGCGTCGGCGTCGACGTCGGCGACCGGCAGCCAGCGCTCCTCGGGCTGCGAGGCGCGCTCGACGTAGAGCGCGCCCTCCAGGCGGCCGGCCTGGGCGAGGGCCGATCGGACGGCAGGGAAGGTCCGCCCGAGCTTCATGATCACCGCGCCGTCGGTGTCCGCGAGGCGGCGGGTGAGCTCGGCCTCGGGGAGCGTGCCGGGCAGCACGGTGAGGACGTCGTTCTGGCGCACCAGCGGCGCCGGGACGGTCGCGGTCGCCGCGGCGAACGCCGGGACGCCCGGCACCACCTCGACGTCGAAGCGGTCGCGGAAGCGGTCGACCAGGTACATCGACGAGCCGTAGAACAGCGGGTCGCCCTCGGCCAGCAGGACGACGTCGCGGCCTGCGTCGAGGTGCGCGGCCAGCCGGGCCTCGCACTCGTCGTAGAAGTCGGCGAGCGCGCCGACGTACCCGCCGGGGTGGTCGGTCGCGCCGGTGGTGACCGGGTAGCGCAGCTCCTCCTCGACCGCCGTGGCGGGGATGAGCTCGGCCGCGATCCGGCGGGCGTGGGACTCCTTGCGGACGCCCGCGTGGAACGCGATGACGGGCGCGGCGCCGATCAGCCGCTCGGCCTTGCGGGTGATGAGCTCGGGGTCGCCGGGGCCGATCCCGACGACGAGGAAGCGGCCGGGCACGGTGCTCACTCCTCCTCCTGGGCCAGCGCGTTGACCGCCGACGAGGCCATCGCCGAGCCGCCGCGGCGACCGCGCACGGTGACGAAGGGGATGTCGATGCCGTGCTCGCCGGCGAAGGCCGCGAGCGCGTCCTTGGACTCCGCGGCGCCGATGAAGCCGACCGGGCAGCCGACGATCGCGGCCGGACGCGGTCCGCCGTCGAGGATCATCTCCAGCAGGTGGAAGAGCGCGGTGGGGGCGTTGCCGATCGCGACGACCGCGCCGTCGAGCAGGGGCTCCCACAGCGACACGGCGGCCGCGGTGCGGGTCGTGGACCAGCGCCGGGCCAGCTCGGGCACCCGCTCGTCGGTGAGGAAGCAGTGCACCGGGTTGTCGGCCGGCAGGCGGCCGGCGGTGATGCCCATGGCGACCATCCGCGCGTCGCACAGGATCGGTGCGCCGGCGGACAGGGCGCCGCGCGCCGCGGCGACCAGGCCCGGGTGGATGACGAGGTCGTCGACCAGGTCGGTCTGGCCGCTGCCGTGGATCATCCGCACGGCGACCTTCTCGGCCTCGGCGGGCACCCGGTCGAGCGCGGACTCGCGGCGGATGGTCGCGAAGGAGTCGACGTAGATCGCCGGACCGTCGGCGATGTAGTCGTACCGACGAGGCGGAGCGGTCAGGTCGGTCATGAGTTCTCCTCGGGGATCAGCACGCCGTGCCACGGGGTGACGACGACGGTGCCGGCGGTCCAGCCGGCGATGGTCGAGAGGGTCAGCCCGTCGTCGCCGACGGCGACGTGCTCGCCGCCGGGGACCGGGCCGAAGGGGAGGGGGCCGGTCGCGACGTCGGCGCCCGCCGCCACCCCCGCCGGTACGACGAGCGGCGCGGCCAGCTCGTCGACGTGCCAGGCCGCGTCGGGTCCGGTGCCACGGGCGGCCAGGAAGCGGTGGGCGAGCGCGGCGAGGGCCGCGGGGGCGTCGGCCAGGGCGACCACGTCGCCGTACGCCTCACCGATGCGGAGCTGGGCCCGCTCGGCGTCGAGCGCGACCAGGCCGAGGTCCTTGTGCCGGTCGGCGAGGTCGCCGCGGCCGTCGTCCAGGGTGAGCAGGAAGCGTCCGGGCAGGGCGGCCAGCGCGGGGTCGCCGAGCAGGAGCGCGTCGAGCGCGGCGAGCACCGGGCGCAGGTCGGCGCGGCCCCCGGTGAGCCCGGTCTGGGGGGAGACCAGGACGTTGCGGACCCGGTCGTGCTCGCGCGAGGGCAGCAGGCCGGTCGCCTCCAGCGCGGCGAGCGCCGGCTCGGCCAGCGTGCCGTCGGCGCCGAGGGGCATGGCGCGCACCTGGAGGTTGGCCCGGCCGGTGAGCCGGACCCGCCCGTCGCCGTACTGGTCGGCGACGGCGGCGAGCGCGCGCAGCGCGCTGAGCCGGACCTGACCGCCGGGCACCCGGATCCGGACCAGGCCGCCGTCGTCGGCCGGCCACGGGTGCACGATGCCGGGGCACCGGTCCGGACGGCTGCGCGCCATGGGTGGAGTCCTTCGAGGCCGGGGCTCCTCGCGATCGCCCCCATCGACCTCACGGCGGTTGTGCCGCAAGGGCCAGCAGGTCTTCGGACTCGGGATCACCCGGCCCGGAGCGTCTTCCCAGATCCCCGAGGAGATCCAGTGACGTCGTGCTCCGTCCGTCACCCACACCGCTGCGCGTCAGTCCCGGACTCTCACCGGGTTCCCGTCGACTGGCAGCGGTCACTCTAGCAATCCGGTTCTGTCGCCCGTCCTCGGTAGCCTGACCGGCATGCCTTCCCTCGAGGACGTCGTCGCCCTGGTCCACGGCTGGTACCCACCCGCCACGGCCGACAGCTGGGACGCCGTCGGGCTCGTCACCGGCGACCCGGCCCAGCCGGTCAAGAAGATCCTGCTGGCGGTCGACCCGGCGCCCGCCGTCGCCGCCGAGGCCGCGGAGTGGAAGGCCGACCTCGTGATCGTGCACCACCCGCTGTTCCTCAAGGGGGTGCACGGCGTCGCCGCCACCACGCCCAAGGGGCGCACCCTGCACACCCTGGTCAAGGCCGACTGCGCGCTGCTGACCGCCCACACCAACGCCGACCAGGCGCTCGGTGGGGTCTCCGAGGCGCTCGCCGTGGCGCTGGGGCTGACCGACCTGCGCCCGATCCTCCCCGCGCCCGAGCAGCCGCTCGACAAGCTCACCGTCTTCGTCCCCGCCGACGCCGCGGCGCCGGTCCGGGCCGCGATCGCCGAGGCCGGCGCGGGACGCATCGGCGACTACGACTTCGCCTCCTTCACCAGCGCCCCCGGCGAGGGCCGCTTCCGCCCGCTCGACGGCGCCAACCCGATGATCGGCACCGTCGGCGAGCTCGAGACCGTCGCCGAGGTCCGCATCGAGGTGGTCCTGGCCCGCGACCTGCGCCCGGCCGTGGTCCGCGCGATGCTCGCGGCGCACCCCTACGAGGAGCCGGCGTACGACGTCGTCGAGCTCGCCGACCCGGCCCTGGCCGAGACCGGCACCGGTCGCGTCGGCGTGGTGCCGCCGACCACGCTGGGCGAGTTCGCCGAGGTGGTCAAGAAGGCGCTGCCCGAGACCCACGGCGGCGTCCGCGTCGCCGGCGACCCGGACCGCCCGGTCAAGCGGGTCGCGGTGTGCGGGGGCGCGGGCGACTTCCTGCTCGACCGCGTCGCGGGCCTCGGCGTCGACGTCTACGTCACCAGCGACCTGCGCCACCACCCGGCCGCCGAGTTCGTCGAGAAGGGCGGCCCGGCGCTGGTCGACGTGGCCCACTGGGCCGCGGAGTGGACCTGGCTCCCAGTGCTCGCCGAACGCCTCCGCGAGGCCCTTGGTGACGCTGTGGAGACCCGGGTGAGCGCGGCCGTCACGGATCCCTGGACAATGCACCTGTGAACGCCGATCCCGCAGCCCAGCTCCGCCTGCTCGACCTGCAGGCGCTCGACTCCCAGGTCGACCAGCTGCGCCACCAGCGCAGCAACCCCGTGGAGGCCGCGGAGATCAAGGACCTCCTCGGCAAGCGCGCCGACGTCGACGGGCGACTGCGCGACCAGCGGATCGTCGTCGACGACCTCGCCTCGGCGCAGGCCAAGGCCGACGCGGACGTCGAGCAGGTCAAGGCGCGGCGCACGCGTGACCGCGACCGGATGGACTCCGGCGCCATCACCAACCCCAAGGACCTCGAGCGCATGCAGCACGAGCTCGCGTCCCTGGAGCGGCGGATCTCCACGCTCGAGGACGAGGAGCTCGAGGTCATGGAGCAGCTCGAGGAGGCCCAGTCCGGGCTCGCCGAGCTGACCTCCGCGATCGAGGACCTCGACAGCCGCCTCGGCGTGCTCACCACCTCCCGCGACGAGAAGGGCGCGACGATCGACGCCGAGAGCGCCTCCGTCGCCGCCGGCCGGGCCGCGATCGTGGCCGAGATCCCGGCCGACCTCGTCGCCCTCTACGAGAAGCTCCGCGCCAGCAAGGGCGGCGTCGGCGTCGGCGCGCTCCAGGCCCGCCAGTGCGGCGGCTGCCAGCTCACCCTCGACGCCGGCGAGATCGCCGAGATCCGGGCGACCCCGGCCGACGTCGTGCTGCGCCACGAGGAGTGCCAGCGGATCCTGGTCCGCACCCCCGAGAGCGGCATCTAGTGCCGAGCCCCGCCGCGGTCGTCGTCGAGGCCGACGGCGGGTCGCGCGGCAACCCTGGTCCCGCCGCCTACGGCGCGGTGCTCCGCGACGCCGCCACCGGAGCGGTCATCGCCGAGGACGCCCGCACGCTCGGCGTCGCGACCAACAACGTCGCCGAGTACTCCGGCCTCGTCGCCGGGCTGCACCTCGCCGTGGACCACGCGCCGGGCGCGCGCGTCGAGGTGCGGATGGACTCCAAGCTCGTCGTCGAGCAGATGTCCGGGCGCTGGAAGATCAAGCACGCCGACATGCGCGCGCTCGCGGCCGAGGCGGCGGCGATCGCGCCCGCCGGGACGACGTACACCTGGGTGCCGCGGGCCGACAACGCCCACGCCGACCGGCTCGCCAACGAGGCGCTCGACGGCGTCCGCGAGGGCGTCACCGTGGCCGGCGGCGCCAGCGTCCCCGGCGACGGCATCCCCGACGAGCCCGAGTCCGCGGCCGAGGAGGCGTCCTCCCCGGCGACCGGTCCCGGCCAGCCGACCACCATCGTCCTGGTCCGCCACGGCGTCACCCCGCACACCACCGGCCGCCGCTTCTCCGGCGGCCTCGGCGGCGACAACCCGTCGCTGTCCGACGAGGGCCGCGCCCAGGCCGCCGAGGTCGCGGCCTGGCTCACCGAGCTGCGCGACAGCATCGACGTCGTCGTGGCCTCGCCCGTGCGCCGTACCCGCGAGACGGCCGACATCATCGGCGCCGTCCTCGGCCTGCCCGTCGCCGAGGAGCCCGGCTTCGCCGAGATGGAGTTCGGTGAGTGGGACGGCCTCACCTTCACCGAGGTCGCCGAGCGCGACAAGGACCGCCTCGAGGCGTGGTTCGCCGACATGGCCTCCCCGCCGCCGGGCGGCGAGTCGTTCGTCGCCGTCCGCGAGCGCGTCCTGGCCGGGCTCGACCGGGTGCTCACCGAGCACGCCGGGCGCACCGTTGTCCTGGTCAGCCACGTGACGCCCATCAAGACCCTCGTCGCGCACGCCCTCGACGCCCCGCTCGAGACGCTCTTCCGGATGGAGCTCGCCCCGGCCGCCGTGTCGGTGCTGGCGTTCTACCCGGACCCGCGCACGGGCGAGCAGAAGGGCTCGATGAGGTTCTTCAACGCGCTCGCGCCCGGACGCCGGACGCTGCGCGACACCGGCCGCTGGTGAGGCCCGGGCTCAGAGCTCGCTGACGACGACGTCGAGCTGCGTGCCGTTCTTGCCCGGCGCGCCCACCTCGACGACCCACCCCAGCCGCTCCAGCACCTCGGCGAGCGCCGCAGGCGTGCGCGGGTCGGCGCCGTCCTCGAGCAGGGCCCGGACGATCCGGCCCTTGGTCGCCTTGTTGAAGTGGCTGACCACCTTGCGGGTGCCCTGGTGCTCGTGCAGCACGCGCACGGTCGCCACCCGCGGGGCGAGCTCGGGGCCGGGCTTCCAGAAGTTGGCGTACATCCCCGAGCGCAGGTCGACCAGCAGCCCGCGGCCGAGGGCGGCGGTCATCACCGGCGGCAGTGCCTCGCGCCAGGTCGCGGCGACCGGGCCGAGGTCGGGGAGCGAGGCGTCCCCCGAGAGCCGGTACGACGGGATCCGGTCGCCGAAGCGCACCATCCCGAACAGGCTGGAGGCCACCGCCACCCGCGTCGCCGTACGGCGCTTGGCCGCGGCCGACAGCGTCGCGACGTCGAGGGCGTCGTACAGGACGCCGGTGTAGATCCGGTCGGCCCGCGCGGTCGGTGCGTCCGGCAGGTCGGCGTTGCGGTCGACGAGGTCGAGCTGGCCCGCGGACAGGCCGAGCACCGCGGCCGCCTTGGTGGCGTCGTCGCGGCACAGCGTCACCAGCGCGTCGAGCACCCGGCGGCGGGCATCGGTCAGCTCGGGGAGGGACAGACCGGCCAGGTCGAGCGCCGCCCCACGCTTCGGAACGGACTTGCCCTCACTCGGCGGCAGCAGGATCAGCACGGCCGCAAGGATAGGGTCACCAGCATGCCGAGCAACGTCGTGGTCCGGGTCAAGGCAGGCTCGCCGGAGCTCCAGCAGGGGCTCGAGGCGATCGCCAAGGAGCTGGACCTGCCCGGGGAGTTCCCGGCCGAGGTCACCGCCGCGGCCGAGCGGGCCGCCGCGAGCGCCGTCCCGCCCGAGCTCGACCGCACCGACCTGCCGTTCATCACCATCGACCCGGCGGGCTCGATGGATCTCGACCAGGCGCTGCACATCGAGCGCGCCGCGGACGGCGGCGGCTTCCGGGTGCAATACGCGATCGCCGACGTCGCCGCGTTCGTCCGCGCGGGCGACCCGGTCGACGTCGAGGCCCACCGCCGCGGCGAGACGCTCTACGGCGCCGGCACCCGCATCCCGCTCCACCCCGCCGAGCTCTCCGAGGGCGCGGCGTCGCTGCTGCCCGACCAGGTCCGCCCGGCACTGCTGTGGTCGCTCGACCTCGACGCCGCCGGCACGCTGGGCGAGGTCCGCGTCGAGCGGGCCCGGGTGCGCTCGACGGCGCGCTGGTCCTACGTCGAGGCGGACCGGGCCCTCGCCGACGGCACCGCGGGTGAGGTGCTCACCCTGCTCCGCGAGGTCGGCGAGCTGCGCCTGAAGCAGGAGACCGAGCGCGGCGGCATCTCGCTGCCGCTGCCCGAGCAGGAGATCGACGAGGCCGACGGAGCCCTGCGGCTGGTGTTCCGCGAGCAGCTCCCGGTCGAGCAGTGGAACGCCCAGATCTCGCTGCTCACCGGGATGGCCGCGGCCGGCCTGATGATCGACGCCAAGGTCGGCATCCTGCGCACGCTCCCGCCGCCCGATCCGCGCGACGTCGCCCGCCTGCGCCGGGTCGCCAAGGGTCTGCGGATCACCTGGCCCCAGGACCTCGACTACCCGGGCTTCGTGCGCTCGCTCGACCCGGCGGTCTCCCAGCACCAGGCGATGGTCGTGGCGTGCACGCGCCTCCTGCGCGGCAGCGGGTACGCCGTCTTCGACGGCGAGCTCCCCGAGCAGACCCGCCACTCCGCGATCGCCGCCGAGTACGCCCACGTCACCGCGCCCCTGCGCCGCCTCGGCGACCGGTACGCCGGCGAGGTCTGCCTCGCGATCTGCGCCGGCACCGCCGTGCCCGCCTGGGTGCTCGAAGCCCTGCCCGGCCTGCCCAAGACGCTCCAGGACTCCGCCCGCCGGGCGGGCTCCTACGAGCGCGCGGTGCTCGACCTGGTCGAGGCCGCCGTGCTCGCCGACCGGGTCGGCGAGAGCTTCGACGCCGTGGTGACCAGCGTGCGCGAGGACGACCCCGACACCGGCGTCGTGGTGCTCGCCGAGATCGGTGTGGAGGCACCGGTCACCTCGGCCGGCGGATCCCCGCTGCCGCTGGGCGAGGACGTCCGGGTCACGCTCACCACCGCCGACCTCGCGGCCCGCAAGGTCGCGTTCACGCTGCCGTGAAGATCCTCGTCACCGGCGGCGTCCGCTCCGGCAAGTCCCGCCACGCCGAGAGCCTCGTCGCCGGGTCCGGCGACGTCACCTACGTCGCGGCCGGCCCGGTCTACGACGATGCCGACTGGGCCGCCCGGATCGCCGCGCACCGCAGCCGCCGCCCGGCGTCCTGGACCACGGCCGAGACCCGCGACGTCGCCGGGGTGCTGCGCGCCTCCGGCGCGGCCCCGGTCCTCGTCGACTGCCTCGGCACCTGGCTCACCGGCGTGATCGACGACGCCGGCCTCTGGGACGCGCGCGTCGAGGACGTCGAGGCGCACGTCCTCGGCCTGCTCGACGACCTCGTCGCCGCGCTCGGCGAGCGCGGGCCGGAGACCGGGCACGTCGTGCTCGTCACCAACGAGGTCGGCCTCGGCGTCGTACCGGAGCACCGGTCGGCGCGGCTGTTCCGCGACCTGCTCGGCACCGTCAACCAGCGCGTCGCGGAGGTCTGCGGCGAGGTGCACCTGGTCGTCGCGGGCCGGGTCCTGCGGCTCTGACCCAGGGACGTCAGGCGCGCACGAACGGCTCGCGCGCCAGGACCCGCCCGGCCGCGTCGGTGACGAGGCGGCCGCGCTCGCCGTACGCGTTGCCGACGACGATCTCGACGATCGCCCCGACGTCCGGCTCGTGCCCGAGCGCCAGGTAGACGCTGGTCGGCTTCTCCACCCGCAGCGTCCGGCGCGCCCGCGCCACGTGGGCCACGGCGGCGGCGAGGTCGAAGCGCCGCAGGTCGACCGCCCGGTCGGTGGGGTCGGTGACGGCGTGCGGGTCGAAGATCGTGTTCCAGCGGTCCTGGGCGTTCCAGTTCCACCAGCGCTCGCGGCGCTTGCCCAGCGGGCCGTGCGGCGCGGTGGCGCTCGCCTGGTGCGGCTCGGAGACGGCCAGGACGTAGGCCCGCCAGGTGCCGGTCAGCTCGCGGTACTCGCGGAGCAGCAGCGTGAGCCCGGCGACGGTGTAGAGGTCGGGGGCCGGCTCCGGCGTCGCAGGGGCCGGCGGGGGCGTGGTGGACGGCGGGGTCCGGGTCGGCCGGGGAGCGGGTGCGGGTCCGGGCGTGCTCGTGGGCGGCGGGTCGTCCCGGCGGGCCCACAGCATCCCGCCGGTGGCACCGACGGCGAGCAGCCCCAGCGCGCCCAGCACGAACCGGCGCCGGTTCGGGTCCGGCGGCGGTACGGCGGGCAGGGCCGGCGCACCGGGGAGTCCCTCGACCAGCGCGGCGAGCTCGACCAGCGTCGGCACCCGCACCGCCATGTCGGTGCGCTCGAGCTGGTCGTCCTCGTCCAGGTCGCCGCGGGTGCGGGCGTCGGCCAGGGTGCGGACGACGAGCAGCCGCTCGTGCGCCGTGGGGGCCCGGTCCTCGAGCTCAGGCACCGGCCAGTCCGACGAGCAGGACGGCGAGGGCGATCTCGATCCCGGCGCCGAAGACGTCCCCCGTGACACCGCCGAAGCGCCGGACGGTGTGGGCGGTGAGCGCGGCGACGACCAGGGCCGCGACCGCGACGGTGACCGGTCCGCGGACCGGGTCGACGAGGACGGCGAGCGCGGCGAGCCCGGCCCAGCCGAGCACCGCGACGAGGACCGGGATCCGCCGGGTGAACGTCACGCCCAGCCCGTCGGGACGGGCCGGCGGCACGACCGAGCAGGCGGTGATCCACAGGGCCGCGCGCGAGGCGCACACCGCGGCGCCGGCGACGACCGCGGAGCGGAGCTCGCCGTCGAGGCCGACGAACCACATCAGGCCCGCGGCCTGCGCGCCCAGCACGAGCACGAGCGCGGCGACGCCGGCCGGGCCCGCCGTACCGCTCTTCATGACGGCGAGCGAGCGCTCGCGGTCGTAGGACGAGGTGAGCCCGTCGGCGACGTCGGAGAGCCCGTCGAGGTGCAGGGCCCGGCTGCCGACCGCGAGGAGGGCGAGCGCGGCGAACGCGACGCCGAGCGCCGGCAGGTCGAGCCGTCCGCTGGCCCAGACCACCGCGCCGACCAGGACGCCGAGCGGCAGCACGGCAAGCGGGGCCAGCAGCAGCGCGCCGGTCGCGACGCCGGGGGTGACCCGCAGCACGACGGGCACGCGCAGCGCGGTCAGCATGCCGATCGAGAGCCGCAGGCTGCGGCCGAGGACGGCGACGTCCACGGCGCCGCTCACTCGGGCGGCATCAGGTCGGCCAGCAGCGCGACGTCGCGCAGCAGGGCGACCGCCGAGCGCAGCACCGGTACGGCGGCGACCGCCCCGGAGCCCTCGCCGAGCCGCAGCCCGAGGTCGAGCACGGGGGACAGGCCCAGCTTGTCGAGCGCCAGCGCCTGTGCGGGCTCGGTCGAGCGGTGCCCGGCGGCGAACCAGGCGGTCGCGCCGGGCGCGATCTGCTCGGCGTAGAGCGCGCAGGCGACCGACATCAGCCCGTCGAGCAGCACCGGGACGCCGCTCTCGGCCGCCTGGACCAGGTAGCCCGTCGTCGCGACGAGGTCGGCGCTGCTGAGCGCGGCCAGCGCGTCCATCGGGTCCGCGACCCGGTCGCCGGCCCGGTCGAGCGCCTGCTGGACCAGCGCCTGCTTGTGGCGCAGCGCGGTGTCGTCGACGCCGGTGCCGCGCCCGGTCACCTCGTCGGCCGGGAGGCCGAGCGCGGCGGCGACCATGGCCGAGGCGGGGGTCGTGTTGCCGATGCCCATGTCGCCGGAGAGCAGCAGCTGGGCTCCCGCGGCGATCTCCTCGCGGGCCACGGTGCGGCCGACCTCGAAGGCGCGGGCGGTCTCGTCGGCGCTGAGCGCGTCCTCGACGTGGATCGCGCCGCTGCTGCGTCGTACCTTGTGGGCCTGGACGTCGGCCGGCACGCCGTCGAGGTCGTCGTCCACCCCGAGGTCGAGGACCCGCACGTGGACGCCGTGGGTGGCCGCCAGCGCCGACACGCCGGCCTTGCCGAGCACGAACGTGCGCACCATCGCCGGGGTGATCGCCGGGGGATAGGCCGACACGCCGTGCTGGGCGACCCCGTGGTCGCCCGCGAAGATCACCAGCCGGACCTCGGTCAGCGGCTCCGGCGGGCACACGCCCTGGGTGGCGCTGACCCACACGCCCAGCTCGCCGAGCCGGCCGAGCGCGCCGGCCGGGGTCGCGAGGCCGGCCAGGCGCTCGGCGGCGCGGGCGCGGACCTCGGGAGCGGGCGGCGGCACGACAGCGGCAGTCATGACCCGCAACTTAGCCTGGATCCGCCTATCCTCCCGACGTGGCCCACTCCGTGCTGGCGGTTCCCGTCCCGGCGCTCGAGCCCTACGTCCGCAGCCGCTGGGAGCACTACGACCCGGCCTGGGTCTCCCGCGACCCCGCCTTCACCCACGCCCACATCACCGTCCTGGCGCCCTTCCTGCCCGAGCCCACCGGGGCCGATCTCGACCGGGTCGCCGAGGTCGTCCAGACCACTGCGGCCTTCGACTTCCGCCTCGCCGAGGTCGCGACCTTCCCCGACGGCCTGGTGCACCTCGTCCCCGAGCCCGCGGAACCCTTCGCCGAGCTGACCGACCGGCTGTGGCGCGCCTTCCCCCAGTGCCCTCCCTACGCGGGGGAGTACGGCGCCGTGGTGCCGCACCTGACCCTCGACCGGGTCGGGCCCGGGGTGTCCGTGGCGACGGTCGAGAGGGACCTCGCCGGGGTGCTCCCGGTCACGCTGCGCGCCGATCGGGTCGAGCTGCACGGCTACGAGGAGATGAACTGTCGATTTCTCCTCGGCTGGTCATGCAGCGGATGAGCCCGCACGGTGCTAGCGTTGGGGGCGTTGAAAGGGATCGCAAGGTCCCCCCGGGCCTCAACGGGCCCGGAACATCTCGTGGTACTTGGTCTTCGGTTCAGCTGGGCATCAGGGCGGTACAGATGTTTCAGCACTCGGTGTCGGCGCCCGTCGACACCACGAAACACGAACACCAAGGAGAAAATCATGGCTCAGGGCACCGTCAAGTGGTTCAACAGCGAGAAGGGCTTCGGCTTCATCGCCCCGGCCGACGGCACCCCGGACGTCTTCGTCCACTTCTCGGCCATCCAGGGCAACGGCTACAAGTCGCTGGACGAGAACCAGCAGGTCGAGTTCGACGTCACCCAGGGCCCCAAGGGCCTGCAGGCGGAGAACGTTCGCCCGCTCTGATCAGCTCGTCTGATCGAGTCTGACGACTCAACCTGACCGAACCCCCGGCGCCGCTCAGCGGCGCCGGGGGTTCGGCTCTTTTTCGGTGCCTTTCCGCGCTTGCTCCGCCAAACATCGGGTGAAAGACGGCTTCTCGATCAGAGTCTGAGCGTGACGAGGGGGTTGACGGCGGCGATAGATGGGATGTTTGCTGGGTGACCCCGATCACACCAGCTTCGAAAGCGAGGTCCGCATGGGACCGAACCCGACCCTGCCGCGTCGTGGACTGCTGCTCGCCGGCGGCGCCGCGGGCGCCCTGCTCGCCGCGCGCGGTGCGGCGCCGTCCGGGCCGCCCTCGTGCCCGACCAGGCCCTGGCCGGCCCGCTCGTCGTCCCGCCCGTCCCGCGCCGCGCGCTCTGGTTCGACCGGCCGGCCACGGTGTGGAGCTGGCCGGCGGGCGTCTCCTGGGAGGGCGCCGACCGCGACCGCCGTACGGCCGAGCCGGCCGCGCTGCCCCTCGGCAACGGCCGCCTCGGCGCGATGCTCCACGCCGGCGCCACCGTCGACCGGGTCCAGCTCAACGAGCAGAGCCTGTGGGGCGGGCTCAACGACTACGACGGCGACTACGACACCGGGGTGACCGGCTTCGGCTCCTACCGCGACTTCGGCGAGCTCGTCGTCACCCTGGGCGCGCTGCCCGCGGCACCCACGCTGACCTCCGACCTCGGCGGCGGCACGACCTCGGCGAGCGAGACCGCCGCCCGCACGATCGACGGCAGCATCTCCTCCAAGTGGTGCATCATCGCGCCCGACGAGGGGACCCAGGCCTGGACCGCGACCTGGACGGTCGACCTGCCGACGCCGGTCGCGGTCGCGCAGTACACCTTCACCAGCGCGAACGACGTCCCGGCGCGCGACCCCCAGGACTGGCGCCTGCTCGGCTCGGCCGACGGCCAGGACTGGACCGAGCTCGACGCCCGGCAGCACGCGGCGACGCCCTTCACGGCGCGCGGCCAGGCGCGCTCGTTCACCGCCACGAACACCACCGCCTACCGCTTCTACCGCTTCGAGTTCCGGCCCAAGGTGGGCACCTCGCACTTCCAGGTCGCCGAGATCGCGCTCGACGGGGTCACCTTCGCGGTGCCGGCCGAGCAGGTCCCCGAGGGCTACCGGCGCTTCCTCGACCCGATGACCGGCCTGCACTCGACGTCGTACGAGCGCGACGGGGGCACGCACGTCCGCGAGGCGTTCGCGAGCCGGACCGCCGACCTGCTGGTGCTGCGCTACCGCACCGACGCGCCCGGCGGGATGAGCGGGACGATCGACCTGAGGTCGGCCCAGAACGGGGACAGCCCGCGCCGCCCGGCACCGACCGTCGTCTCCACCGCCGGCGACCGGATCCTCTTCGCCGGCGAGATGGCCAACGAGCTGCGCCACGCGGCCGAGGTCCGGGTCCGGCACGAGGGCGGGACCGTCGCGCCCCAGGGGGCCGCGGTCGCCTTCACCGGCGTCGCCGAGCTCGAGCTGCGGATCGACCTGCGCACCGACTACCGCCTCGACGCCGCGGCGGGCTGGCGCACGGGCCGGGACCCGGCGACGGTGGCGCAGCGGACCCTCGACGCGGTGGAGAACCGGGCGTTCGAGGCGCTCTTCGAGGCCCACGCCAAGGCGCTCGGCGCGATCATGAACCGGGTCTCGGTCGACTGGGGCGCCAGCGCCGACGACATCGTCGCCCTGCCGCTCACCGAGCGACTGCGCCGCTACGCCGACTCCGTGGACGCCGCCGACCCCGAGCTGGAGCAGCTCCACTTCCAGTACGGGCGCTACCTGCTCGCCTCGTCCTCGCGGCCGGACGGCCTGCCGGCCAACCTCCAGGGCCTGTGGTGCAACGAGAACAACCCGCCGTGGGCCTCGGACTACCACACCAACATCAACATCCAGATGAACTACTGGGCGGCCGAGACCACCGACCTCGGGGACAGCCACGAGGCACTCGCGCACTTCATCGAGCAGGTCGCCGTACCGAGCCGGGTCGCCACCCGCAAGGCGTTCGGGGACGACGTCCCCGGCTGGACGGCGCGCACCAGCCAGAGCATCTTCGGCGGCAACGGCTGGGAGTGGAACACGGTGTCGAGCGCCTGGTACGCGCAGCACCTCTACGAGCACTGGCGCTTCACCCAGGACCAGGCCTTCCTGCGCCGCTTCTACCCGCTGGTCAAGGAGATCTGCCAGTTCTGGGAGCACGAGCTCGTCGAGAAGGAGGACGGCCGGCTCTACGCGCCGAACGGCTGGTCGCCGGAGCAGGGACCGCGCGAGGACGGGGTGATGCACGACCAGCAGATCGTCTGGGACCTCTTCACCAACTACCTCGAGATGGCCGACGCGCTCGGCACCGACGCGGGCTACCGGGCGAGCGTCGCGGCGTTGCGCGAGAAGCTCGCCGGCAACAAGATCGGCAGCTGGGGCCAGCTCCAGGAGTGGCAGACCGACCGCGACGTCCGCACCGGCTCGGCCGGCGGCATCAACGCCCTGCACCGGCACACCTCGCACCTGTTCGCGGTCTACCCGGGCCGCCAGATCAGCGTCGAGGAGACGCCCGAGCTCGCGGCGGCCGCGCTGGTCTCGCTCAACGCCCGGTGCGGCGTACCCGACGGTGGCGAGATCACGGTCGACTCGGTCAGCGGCGACAGCCGCCGGTCGTGGACCTGGCCGTGGCGCACGGCGCTCTTCGCCCGGCTCCAGGAGCCCGAGAAGGCGTACACGATGGTCCGCGGGCTGTTCCGCCACAACACCCTGACGAACCTGTGGGCGACCCACCCGCCGTTCCAGATGGACGGCAACTTCGGCATGACGGGCGCCCTCGCCGAGCTGCTCCTCCAGAGCCACGACGGCACCATCCGGCTGCTCCCCGCGCTGCCCCAGGCGTGGGCGGTGAAGGGCTCGTTCCACGGCCTGCGGGCCCGGGGCGGCTACCGCGTGGACGTCGCGTGGCAGGACGGCCGGGTCACCGACTACGCGATCGTCGCCGACCGCGCCCCCGACCGCCGCCCCGTCCGCGTCGTCGTCAACGGCGCCGAGGTCGAGGTCGTGCCCCAGCCCGGCACCACCCCGCCGGTCAAGCCCCCCGTCAAGCCGCCGGTCAAGACGCCGAGCACCACCCGCCTGCGCGCGACCCGCAGCGAGGTCCGGCGCGGCCAGACGGTCCGCTTCGTCGTCCGCGTCCCGCGCGGGTCCGGGGGAGTGGTGCGGCTGCGCTCACGCGGTCGCGTGGTCGCCAAGAAGTCCCTCGGCCGCGACGGCCGCGTCGTCTTCACGGTCCGCCTCACCCGGCGCGGCGCCCACCGCTTCACCGCCGAGTGGTCCGGCACCGCGACCACCACCGGCTCGCGCAGCG
Organism: Pimelobacter simplex; assembly: GCF_024662235.1. Classification (GTDB taxonomy): domain Bacteria; phylum Actinomycetota; class Actinomycetes; order Propionibacteriales; family Nocardioidaceae; genus Nocardioides. Next base: position 2,801,434 of record NZ_CP096276.1, on the reverse strand, counting down.
ACGCCGTCACCGTCCGGGTCCGCGCGCCCCGGCGCCGGGACTGACACTGACGCTCCGCCCGCAGAACGGACGAGCCCCCGGTGCCGCACTGCGGCGCCGGGGGCTCTCTGCGGTCCTCAGTGGGCGAGCTTGAGCCCGACCACGCAGCCGATCAGCCCGAGGATGAGCGCGATCTTGAGCACGCTCACCGCCTCGTCGCCGGACGCCATCGCATAGGTGACCGTGAGCGCCGCACCGATCCCGACCCACACGGCGTACGCCGTGCCGATGGGGAGGCTGCGCATCGCATAGGCCAACCCGCCCATGCTCGCGACGATCGCCACCACGAACACCGCCGACGGCACGAACCGGGTGAACCCCTCCGAACGGCCGAGCGCGGTGGCCCACACCGCCTCCAGGACACCCGACACCACCAGCACGATCCAAGCCATGACCACTCCTTCGTGGCCGTCTTGTCGCGCTCCGGGTACGGCTCCCTCGTCCGGCGGCCGTCACAGGCCGTGGGTCCAGGATAGTGGCCCGCGTAGCCTTCGGCCATGCGGCTCCTGCTCAACATCATCTGGCTCGTCCTGGCCGGCTTCTGGATGTGCCTCGGCTACCTCCTCGCCGCCGCCCTGTGGTGCATCACCATCATCGGCATCCCGTTCGGCGTCGCGTCGTACCGGATCGGGATGTATGCGCTGTGGCCCTTCGGCCGCGAGGTCGTCAAGAAGCCCGGCGCCGGCGTCGGCAGCGGGATCGGCAACGTGCTCTGGTTCGTCTTCTCGGGGATCTGGCTCGCCATCGGGCACGCCATCACCGGCGTCCTGTGCTGCATCACCATCATCGGGATCCCGCTGGGGCTGGCGAGCTTCAAGCTGATCCCGGTGAGCCTGCTGCCGCTGGGGCGGGAGATCGTGGACTCGGACGACCTGCGGCGCGCGGTGGCGGCGTACGGGCGGACGGGCGTCTGACTTTTCGGCAATCGGGGCAATCGCCCCTTGCCCGGCCCTGTCCTGCCCTACCGTTCCGCGCATGACCCCCCGTCGTATCGCCTCTGCCGTCGCCGTCCTGGCCCTCGCCGCCCCGATCGCGACCACCCTCACCACCGCCCCGGCCACGGCCGCCGCCGGCAAGTACTACAGCAGCTGCGCCAAGCTCACCCGCGACTTCCCCCACGGTGTCGCGAAGGGCCGCGCGGCCGCGCTCAAGCAGGTGCGCGAGGGGTACGGGTCGCCGGCGTACTCGAAGAAGGCCCGGGACGTCTACGCCCGGAACAAGTCCCGCCTCGACCGCGACCGCGACGGAACCGCCTGCGAGCGCTGAGGCCCGCGCGCCGTCGTCCCGCCGTACTGCCGCCTAGGCTGAGGCGGTGACCGACGCGCTCGACGACGGACCGTTCTTCCACGGCACCAAGGCCGACCTGCGCACCGGAGACCTGCTCACCGCAGGCTTCCGGTCCAACTACCGGCCCGAGATCGTGATGAACCACGTCTACTTCACCGCCCTCGTCGACGGCGCCGGCCTCGCCGCCGAGCTCGCCCCCGGCGACCACCCACCCCGGGTGTATGCCGTCGAGCCCACCGGCGCGTTCGAGAACGACCCCAACGTCACCGACAAGAAGTTCCCCGGCAACCCGACCCGGTCCTACCGCAGCCGGGAGCCGCTCCGCGTCGTCGGCGAGGTCACCGACTGGACGCGGCTGACGCCCGAGGCGCTGCAGGCGTGGCGGGACCGGCTGGCCGAGCTGGCCGCGGACGAGCGCGGCGAGATCATCAACTAGCCGACCGATGGACCCGGGCCGAGCGCTCTACGGGAGGTCGATGGGCTAGCGCTGCCCGGCGACCAGGCGTCGCTGAGGATCGTTCGCCAACCGTGACGCCAGGTCAGCCGGCGACACACCCAGCTCGAGCGCGACCCAGGTGCGGACGACGAGCACGCTCTGGCGCCAGGCGCTGAGCATCTCGACGGCGTCAGGTGCCTTTCGGTTCGCGTGCTTCAGTGCGTTGTACGCGCGGCACGTGTTGGCGATCCACGCAGCTCCGTCGAGCGGCAGGCACCCTTCGACGTCCTCGAGGATGCGCTCCAGTCGAGCGCGGAGCGGCACCTCTGATGCGTCCTTCTTCCGCATTCCGTCGCGCCGCATGAGGAGGTACCCGAGCGCCTCGAGCCCAGGGCCGGTGTGCGCAAGCAACGTGTGAGGTGCGGCGTCGAGATCGATGCTGCTGATCACCGGATCCAACGCACGAGCGAACTCGTCGCGGAGACGGATCCACTGGGCAATGCCGGCTGATCCCAGATCCTCGAACTCGACAAGATGCGGCCGGAGGCCGCGGGGAGCTTGCCGACGGTCGCCCCGTGGGACCACGACGTGGCGCCACTGTGGGCGGTGACTCTTGCCGTCGGGCATGCGGATCAGGTCGTCGTCGCGGGTGGCGCTGACCTCGACGCACGACTCGACCCACCACCGCGAGAGCACCAACAAGTCTCGGATCGCTCGGTGGAGCTGCAGGTGCGAGTCCCATGCCTCAGGCTGCGCGCTGCGCGTCCGGCAGCGAACGAGATCGAGGAGCACCCATCGGTCGAGCTCCTCCTCCTGCGCGATCCGCCAGCTGGGGACAAGGTCGAGAGCAAGCCCGGCGAAGGCGTCGATCTCGATCGCCGGCGGAGGTGTCGAGTGGAGAGTCGCCGGGGTGCCCGCCTGGCTCCAGTCCACCTCTCGTGTCCAAGAAGTGACTCCGAGCCATTCGCGAAGGCCGGAGATCTCGGTCTGGAGGCCGTGCGGACGGTCGTACTCCGTGTCCTCCTCGACGCCGACCACAGCCACGGAGGCCCAGACGCGCCCGCTGCCGGGGCCGAAGACATTGGCATGAAAGCCCTGCGCCCAGCAGCCGATCAGGAGGACGGAACCGTGAGAGTCCTCGAAGAGGAGCCGGCGGGGAACCCGTCGTGGTGGGATATCAGTTCCGTTGAGGTGCTGACGCCGGCCGTCAGGATCGAACCACTGGGCGTAGGGGCTGTCCGGCTCGGACCAGGGCACCGTCACGCAGATGCCATCGTCCGAGTGCTCCAGGCTCACCTGGATCTCGGGCGTCTCCGGGTCGAAGTCGAACAGCCGACCCGCGCGCCGAGTCCCGAGGTCGAGATGGTGCGGCATTCAGGGCTCCTTCGCGGTGCAGCTGGACGGCCGGATGGGCACTCTCCATCGTGCAGCACCGATGCGCGGCCTGCTTGCAGACCACGCTTGGGGACGGGCTGGCCTGTAAGCCGGGTTCTGTCGTGGCGACCATCCATCTAGGACTGCCGTTGCCGGCAGCCTCCAGCGACCTACCCGCACACTCGGGCGAGCCGCCCTCTCGGCCGAGGCCGTCGTGTGCTGTCTGGTCTTGCTCCGGGTGGGGTTTGCCTAGCTGCGCCGGTCTCCCGGCGCACTGGTGGGCTCTTGCCCCACCGTTTCACCCTTACCTCCGGCGAGCCGGAGGCGGTCTGTTCTCTGTGGCACTGTCCCGCGGGTCACCCCGGGTGGGTGTTACCCACCACCCTGCTCTGTGGAGCCCGGACTTTCCTCGGGACCCGTCGCCTCGCGGCGGGGGTCACGCGGTCGCCCGGCCAGCCCGTCCGCGCTCACTCTAGGGAACAACGGGGTGGGTCCGACAGTTGAGGGGCACATGAACGAGACGCCCGAGATCCGGATCCTTCCGCCGATCGTGTTCCCGGGTACGACGGCACGTCACGAGACGGCGTACCGGACTGCCCACGACTTCCTCTCCCGGAGGGCGCCGCGCGAGGCGCTCCAGGTGCTGGAGCCGGCGTTGGAGCAGGAGCCGGACAACCGGGGGCTGCGGTCGTTGCGGGCGTGGGCGTACCTGATGCGGGCGCAGCTGGTGAAGGCGTCGGACGAGCTGGCGGCGCTGGTGTCGGACGACCCGGCCGACGTGTGGAGCCGGCATGCGCTGGGGCGAGCGCTCGAGCGCCAGGCCAAGTACGACGACGCGCTCCCGCACCTGCGGTTGGCGGCGGCGATGAGCGGCGACCCCGAGCACGAGTACGACGTGCTGCGGGTCGAGCGCCTGGCGGGCCGTCTGGAGTAGGTTCGGGGCATGTCCACGGACGCTGAGTACTGGTTCTGCCTCAAGCACCACACGGTCGAGGGCGTCGAGGGCTGCCCCAACAAGGACCGCCTCGGTCCCTACCCGACCGAGGCGGAGGCCGCCCGGGCGCTGGAGAAGGCCGCCGAGCGGACCGAGGCCTGGGACGAGGACCCGGCCTGGAACGACGACGTCGAGGACAAGTAGTCCGTTGGTGCTCTCGCGCCGCCGCCGGATCCGTCCGGTGGCGATCGATCCTGCGACCGGACGGCGCATCTCGCCGTGGCCGTTCGCGGGACTCGTGCTGCTCGTCTCGTCCTTCTTCCTGTACGCCGCCTCGGGCCTGCTCGCGCCCTGGTGGGGCGTCGCGGTGCTGATGCTCACCTGGCTGGTGATGCTCGCCCTCTGCTTCGCCTGGTGGACCTCGCACCCGCGCTGGACGGTGACGCTGGGGCTGTTCTCGTTCGTGTGGTGGTTCGCGGCGATCACCGCCGGCGGGGTGTTCCTCGACTGGACCGCCTGAGGTGGTCACCGCCGGGGCGCCGCGCCGCCGCCTCGCCCCCGAGGTACGACGGGCCCAGCTGCTCGCGGTCGCCGAACGGGTGTTCGCCGAGCACGGCTACCAGGGCACGGCGGTCGAGGACATCGCGGCCGCGGCCGGGGTGACCCGGACGCTGATCTACAAGTACTTCGCCGACAAGGACGCCATCTACCTGGAGTGCCTGCGGGCCGCGCGCGACGAGCTCGACACCGCGCTCGTGACAGCCGCCGGGGGAGCGGCGACGCCGGAGGACCAGCTGCGGGCAGGGCTGCGGGCCTACTTCCGGTTCGTCCGCGACCGTGGCTCGACCTGGGACGTGCTCTTCGGGGGCGGTGCGGCGGTCGCCGGCGGCGTGGTGGAGGCGGCGGCCGAGCTGCGCTACGCGACGGCCGAGGCGATCGCCGTGCTGGTGCGGGCCGCGGCACCGCACGTCGACGACGAGTCCGCGTCGGCGTACGCCCACGCGATCTCGGGTGCCGCCGAGCAGCTCGCCAAGTGGTGGCGCCGGCACCCGGAGGTCGCGGTCGACGTCCTCGTCGAGCGGATGATGGACGCGCTCTGGACCGGCCTCCGGGCGATCGCCGACGAGGCCTAGCCGCGCTTGGCCCGGAACGCTCCGGGCCCGTTGCGCAGGCCGAGCCACAGCGCCGCCTCGCCCCAGGTACGACGCGGGTCGGGCTCCTTGCCGGCGCCCATCCGGTGCAGCTGGTCGGTGTGCCAGGACAGGTCGAGCGCGCCGTCGAGCTGCTTGAGGTTGGCGACCTTGCCGAGCACGGGACGCAGCCCGGCCTTGACCTGCGCGCTGGGCAGGGTGGTGCGGCCGTCCTCGAGGATGGCGCGCGGGGCGTCGGGGAGCAGGCAGGTCGGCCGGCCGAGGCCGACGAGGTCGCAGTCGCCCGAGGCGACGGCCGCCTCCATGGCGGTGCTGGAGCGGAAGCCGCCCGTCACCGCGATCGGTACGCCGGCCGCGAGGTCGCGCACCGAGGCGGCGTACTCGAGGAAGTAGGCCTCGCGCGCGGCCGTCGAGGCGCGCATCGTGCCCATCATCGCGGGCGCCTCGTAGGAGCCGCCGCTGATCTCGATGAGGTCGATGCCCTCGGCGACGAGCGCGGCGACGACCTCGCGCGACTCGTCCTCGGTGAACCCGCCGCGCTGGAAGTCGGCGGAGTTGAGCTTGATGCCGACCGCGAAGCCGGGGGAGGTGGCGGCGCGGATCGCGCGCAGCACCTCGATCACGAACCGGCGGCGGCGCTCGGCGTCCCCGCCCCAGTCGTCGTCGCGCTGGTTGGTGAGCGGGGAGAGGAACTGGGTGACGAGGTAGCCGTGCGCGCCGTGGATCTGGACGCCCGCGAAGCCGGCGCTCTCGGCGACCGAGGAGGCGGTCGCGTAGCGCTCGACGATCTCGCGGATCTCGGCGTCCTCGAGCGGGCGCGGCTTGACCGCGCCGGGCACGCGCGCGGTGACGGCGCTCGGTGCGACGGGCCGGGTCCGGCCGACGAGGGCGTTGGCCTGGCGGCCGGGGTGGTTGACCTGCATCCACAGCGGCGTGCCGCCGTCCTGGAAGTCGCGCGCCCACGCGCGCAGGCCGTCGAGGTGGCGCTCGTCCTCGATGACGACATTGCCCGGCTCGCCACGGTGGCGGCGGTCGACCATGACGTTGCCGGTCACGACCAGGCCGTAGCCGCCGCGCGCCCAGCGTGCGTAGAGGCGCTGGAGCCGCTCGGACGGACCGCAGTCGCGCTCGCCGAGGGACTCGCTCAGGGCCGACTTCATGAACCGGTTGGCCAGCTGCTGGCCGCCGGGGAGGGTGAGCGGGGACGAGAGGTGGGTGGTCATGCGGAGACCTTCTTCTTCGTAGGCGAAGCGAGGGAGACGGTGAGCCGGCGCGAGACGGCCGCGAACGGTCGCTGGTAGGCCGCGCCAAGCACCCGGACCACGAGGTCGACCGCGACGGCGTCCGCACCGATGAGGACCTTGGGCCGGCGCCGCCGGACCCCGCGCAGGATGGTCCGCGCGGCGGTCTCGGGCGAGGTGCGGGTGAGCTTGTCGTTGAAGGTCCGCGCGATGCTGGAGGTGTCGGCCGCGTTGCTGGCGGTCGCGTTGTTGACGATGTTGGTCTTGATGCCGCCGGGGTGCACGCAGGTGACGCCGACGGGGTGTCCGGCCAGGAGCATCTCCTGGCGCAGCGCCTCGGTGAACCCGCGGACCGCGAACTTGGCGGCGTTGTAGGAGCTCTGGGTCGGTACGCCGAACAGCCCGAAGATGCTGGAGATGTTGACGACGTGACCCTCGCCCGAGGCGACCAGGTGGGGGAGGAACGCCTTGGTGCCGTGCACGACGCCCCAGAAGTCGACGTCGAGGACCTTCTCGATGTCCTCGTAGGGGCTCTCCTCGACGGTGCCGAAGATGGTGATGCCGGCGTTGTTGACGACGAGGTTGACGGTGCCGAAGTGCGCGGCGACAGCGTCCGCCCAGGCGTGGACGGCGGCCCGGTCGCGCACGTCGAGCACGGTGGTGTGCGCCGTGGTCCCGCGGGACTCGAGGAGGGCGGCCGTCTCGGCGAGACCGGCGGCGTCCCAGTCGCTGAGCGCGACCCGGGCGCCCTCGGCGGCGAGCTGGAGCGCGAGCGCGCGGCCGATGCCCGAGCCGGCTCCGGTGACGACGGCGACCTTGTCCTGGAAGTCCTTCATGGGCGCCGAACCTAGTTCCCAGTCGAGTGACTTGACAAGTCATCCGACTTGCAAACTTCGCGAGACCTGCGCCACGATCGCGCCATGAGCACCAGGGGCCGCCGCCAGGTCGATCGTCGCGCCGCGACGACCGAGCGGCTGCTCGACGCGACCATCGAGTGCCTCGCCGCCGAGGGGTACGTCGCCACGACGACCCGCCGCGTCGCCGAGCGCGCGGGCGTCAGCCAGGGCGCCCAGCAGCACTACTTCCCGACCAAGGCCGCGCTCGTCGACGCCGCGATGACCCGGCTGGTCGAGCAGCTCCTCGCCGACGCCGCCGCCCGCGGGGTCGAGGCCGCCACCGAGCGGGAGCGCGCCGAGGCGCTGCTCGAGCTGATCTGGGAGATCCACCACCTGTCGATCACCCCGGCGGTGCTCGAGCTGTTCAACGTGGCCCGCACCGAGCCGGTCCTGGCCCAGCGGGTCGCCGAGATCATCTGCGCCGGCATGGGCGAGATCGAGGCGCTCGCGGCGACCGCGCTGCCGTCGTACGCGGGGCGGGAGGGGTTCGGGGACTTCATCCAGATCGCGATGGCCACGGTCCGCGGGACCGTCGTCGTCGCCGCGATCCCCGGCGCCACTGCGGCGCACCCGTCGTGGCCGGCGCTCAAGGCGCACCTCCTGGGGAGCCTGGAGCGGCTAGGCTCACCCGCATGACCCTCCGGAAGCACTAGGACGCCGCGGCTCGTTCCCGCGTCCCTGCTCACCCTTCCCGTTCCGGAGGAACACCCATGTCCGGCGTCACCGACGCCGGGAGCACCCGCCTGCTTCTCGCCGGCCCCGCGGTCGCGCGCACCTTCGCGTGCGCCCTGCTCGGCCGGCTCGCCTACGGCGTGCTCCCGCTCTGCTTCCTGTTCACCGTCCGCGACGCCACCGGCTCCCTGGCGCTCGCGGCGTCCGCCTCGGCCCTGCTCGGGCTCGCCACGCTGGCGATGCCCGTCCACGCACGGCTCATCGACCGGCTCGGCCAGCAGCGCGTGCTGCCGGTCGCGGCCGCCTGCTGGTCCGCCTGCCTCGTCGCCGGCGTGGTCCTCGCCCAGGGCGAGCACCCATCCGCGGCCTGGCTCGCACTGGCCTTCCTGACCGGGCTCAGCGGCCCGGTGCTCGGCCCCTCGATGCGCGCGCAGTGGCGCGAGATCGCACCTGAGGGACCCCAGCGGCGGCGGGCCTACGCGCTCGACGCGATCGGCGAGGAGTCGCTCTACCTCGTCGGCCCGATCGTGGCGGGCCTGGTGCTTGCCACCGGACCCGCGTGGGCCGGGCTGCTCGTCGCGGCCACGCTGGTGTGGTGCGGCACGCTCGGGCTGGTCGGGTCGCCGTACCGGCCGGCGGTGGGGGGCACCGGCGCCGCCCACGAGCGATCCCGGGGCGGTCCCGCGTCGGCGCTCGGCGGACTCGTCGCCGCCCTGGCCCTGTTCGGCGCCGGCAGCGCGGCGGTCTTCGTCGGCATCGCGGCCCTGGCCGACCGCGCCGGACGCCCCGGCCTGGCCGGCCTGGTCGAGGCCGCGCTCGCGGTCGGCGCTGTCACCGGCGGCCTGCTGTGGGCCCGGCACGGCCGGAACCGTCCCGCCGGTGGCGTGCTCGCCCTGCTCCTCGTCGTGCTCGCCCTCGCCCAGGGCGTCGTCGCGCTCGCGGGCGGGCTCCTCGTCGCGGCCCTCGTCCTGGCGGTCGGCGGCCTGGCGACGTCGCCCGTCTTCGTGGTCGCCTACGCCGCCGTGGACGAGCGGGTGCCGGCCGCTCGCCGTACCGAGATGTCGACGTGGGTCAACGTCGGCGTCAACGGCGGCAGCGCCCTCGGTACGGCGCTCGCCGGGCTGGTCGCAGGCGGGGGAGCGGCGCTGCCGTTCGCCCTGGCCGCGGGCCTGTCGGCCGGTGCGGCCGGGGTAGCGGTCGCGTGGGGCAGGATGTCCGGCACCGTGCACGCCGAGGAGGCATCGTGAGCGAGCAGCGACCTGAGCCGGTCCCGGCCTTCGTCGAGTCGCCCGGACGCGGGGTCGACCTGACGTTCGGGGACGCCTGGCCGGGGTTCGGCGAGGCGTTCGCCGACAGCGTGTCGTCGATGCCCCCTCGGGGCCGGCGCGGCAAGCGGCTGTCGACGTACTGGATCGACCGCGCGCTCGCCCGGCTCGCGCTCCCAGCGCCGGGGCCCGGCGCGGAGCTGAGCCTGGCCGGGGGCAACGACACGGCGCTGGTCCGAATCGGGGACATGGTGGTCGCGCGCTCGCTCTACGAGCTGTTCGACGACGAGGCGCTGTCGGTCGAGGTCGTCGCCGGTGCGCTCCGGGCGTGGCGGGTGCGGGTGATCGAGCGGCGTCGCGCCTTCGCGATCCCCCAGACCTACCGGCGCGTGGCCCATCGGCGCGTAGTCTGGCGGCGGGCGCGCGGCCGCGGGTGACCCGAGTGAACCCACCCGGCACAATGGCGCCATGGCCATCCACATCACCGACGACGCCGCCGCCGACGAGCTGCTGACGACCAACTCCTTCGCGCTGCTGGTCGGGATGATGCTGGACCAGCAGTACCCGATGGAGCACGCCTTCATGGGCCCCCAGAAGGTGTTCGGCCGGTTCGGCAGCTTCGACCCGGCGGCGATCGCCGTGGCCGACCCCGAGGAGTTCGCGGCGCTGTGCGCGACGACGCCGGCGATCCACCGCTTCCCGGGGTCGATGTCGGCCCGGCTGCAGGAGCTGGCCCGCATCGTCGTCGACCAGTACGACGGCCGCGCCGAGCGGATCTGGACCGAGGCGGCCGACGGCAAGGACCTGATGAAGCGGCTCCAGGCGCTGCCGGGCTTCGGCGCGCAGAAGGCGAAGATCTTCGTGGCGCTGGTGGCCAAGCAGCTCGAGGTCCGGCCGGCGGGCTGGGAGAAGGCGGCGGGCGACTACGCGCTCGACGGGTTCCGCTCGGTCGCCGACGTCGTCGACCCGGTCTCGCTGCAGAAGGTGCGCGACTACAAGAAGGCCGCCAAGGCGGCGGCCAAGGCCGGATGAGGCCCGCCTGGTTGAACGCCGGGTGAGACTGGCCTGAGAGCATCCTGAGGGCCCGGTGGCACGAGTCCTTCAGTGCCCGTGGCAGAATAACTTCAGCGGTCTTGACACCTCCGGTCTTTGCCGCGCCCTAGAACCGTCAGCATCGAGAGGTGTTCGTGTCCTCGAACCATCGTTCGGTCCCGCCCGCCCTGCTCGGCCACCCGTCCATCGTCGCGCTGATCGAGCGCGGAACTCCGGTGGGCAGCGTCACGGCCGAGGACGTCCGGCAGGCTTTCGCCGCCGCTGAAGTCGCGCCCGCCCAGCTCAAGGCCCTGATGGCGCACCTCGCCGGCCTGGGCATCTCCGTCGCGCTCGGCTCGCCCGTCGAGCAGCGCGCCGTGGCTGCGGCCGCGCGCAAGACGGCGGCGAGCACGGCGACGACCGCCAAGAAGGCGCCGGCGAAGAAGCCCGAGGCCGCCAAGCCGGCCCCGAAGCCCGCTCCGCCCAAGGCGGCGGCTCCGGCCGCTCCGGCGGCTGCGGCCCCGGCCGCGGCGAAGAAGGCCGCGCCGGCCAAGAAGGCCGACGCGCCCGCCGCCGACGCCGCGGCGCCGGCCGAGGCCGCCCCCGCGGTGGGCCCTGACGGCAAGAAGGTGCTCCCGGACATCTCCGATGAGCAGTTCGAGAAGGACGTCGCCGCCGACCCCACCATCAAGGAGGACGAGGAGGAGGCCAGCGCCACGTCCTCGTTCGTGGTCTCGGCCGCCGACGACACCGACGAGCCTGCCCAGCAGGTCATGGTCGCCGGTGCGACGGCCGACCCGGTCAAGGACTACCTCAAGCAGATCGGCAAGGTGCCGCTCCTCAACGCCGAGATGGAGGTCTCCCTCGCCAAGCGGATCGAGGCCGGCCTCTTCTCCGACGAGAAGCTCGCCCGTGGCGGCAAGATCGCGCCCAAGCTCCTCGAGGAGCTGGAGTGGATCGCCGAGGACGGCCGCCGCGCCAAGAACCACCTGCTCGAGGCCAACCTGCGTCTCGTCGTCTCGCTGGCCAAGCGCTACACCGGCCGCGGCATGCTCTTCCTGGACCTGATCCAGGAGGGCAACCTCGGTCTGATCCGTGCGGTCGAGAAGTTCGACTACACCAAGGGCTACAAGTTCTCGACCTACGCGACCTGGTGGATCCGGCAGGCGATCACCCGCGCCATGGCCGACCAGGCCCGCACCATCAGGATCCCGGTCCACATGGTCGAGGTCATCAACAAGCTCGCCCGCGTCCAGCGCCAGATGCTGCAGGACCTCGGTCGCGAGCCCACGCCCGAAGAGCTCGCCAAGGAGCTCGACATGACCCCCGAGAAGGTCGTGGAGGTCCAGAAGTACGGTCGTGAGCCGATCTCGCTGCACACCCCCCTGGGTGAGGACGGCGACTCGGAGTTCGGTGACCTGATCGAGGACTCCGAGGCGATCGTCCCGGCCGACGCGGTCAGCTTCACGCTCCTGCAGGAGCAGCTGCACGCCGTCCTCGACACGCTCTCGGAGCGCGAGGCGGGCGTGGTGTCGATGCGGTTCGGCCTCACCGACGGCCAGCCCAAGACGCTCGACGAGATCGGCAAGGTCTACGGCGTGACCCGCGAGCGGATCCGCCAGATCGAGTCCAAGACGATGTCGAAGCTGCGGCACCCGTCGCGCTCGCAGGTCCTGCGCGACTACCTCGACTGACGAGAACCAGCCGTGCCGGCGAGGACGACCACCAGCGTGGTCGTCCTCGCCGCGTTTTTGGCGGGCTGCAGCGCCGAACCGACCCGGGACCGGACGCCGCCGCCGAAGGTGCCGGCGACCGCCGCGCCGACCCCGACGACGCCGGCCGCGCGGCCGGCCACCTTCGACCCCGCGACGGCGTACGCCGCCGTGCGCCACCTCTCGGTCCGGATCGGCCCGCGGCTGGCCACCGGGCCCGGCTTCCGCCGCGCCGCCGACTGGGCGGCGGGCGAGCTGGAGGACGCGGGCTACCAGGTGTCGCGACAGGGGTTCGCCGTCCCGGCCGGTGACTCCTGGGGCGTGCCGGTTCGGGCCGGGCGCAGCCAGAACGTGGTCGCCGTGCCGCGCGGCTTCGACCCCGGGCGACCGCACCTCGTGCTCGGCGCGCACCTCGACACCGTGGCGGTCTCGCCCGGCGCGGAGGACAACGCCTCGGGCGTGGGGGTGCTGCTCGCGCTCGCGCGCACGGACCTGCGGGCGCGGCTGCCGGTGGTGCTGGTGCTCTTCGGGGCCGAGGAGCCGCGGGGCACCGGGGACGGTGACCACCACTACGGCTCGCGGTACTACGTCGCCGGGCTGACCGCGCCCGAGCGTCGCGCGGTGCGCGGCATGCTGGCGCTCGACCGGGTCGGGGTGGGCGTCGTCGTCCCGGTGGGCAGTGCGACCGCGGACCCGCCGGCGGCGCTGGTCCGGGCGGCGCGTCGCGCCGGGGTGCCGCACGCGGCCGAGACGGGGCAGCGCTCCAGCGACCACTGGTCGTTCGTCCGCGCGGGGCTGCCGGGGCTGCGCGTGGGCAGCACGCCCTATGCGGGCTACCACAACGCCCGCGACCTGCCCGGCCTCGTGGACGCCGCCCAGCTCGACCGGGTGGGCCGGCTGGTGCTGGCCTGGCTACGGGGCTGAGGCGCGGAACGGTCCGGTGCTGTGGCCCCAGACGTCGCCCAGGATGTCGGCGGCCAGCGGGCCCCGGACCGGGCGTGGCGCGAAGTCGTCGTCCATCGCGTAGGGGACCAGGTCGAAGCCCTTGAGCTCGGTGTCCCAGAACACGGCCTCCAGGACGACCCCCTGCTGGGTCTGGGTCATGAAGTCCATGTCGAACACGAAGTTGCCGAGCGAGTGCGCGACCAGCGCGCCGTCGTACCACTCGATGCCCTGGACCCAGTGCGGGTGCCCGCCGACGACCAGGTCGGTGCCCGCACCGGTGAGCCGGCGCGCGACGCGGTGCTGGATCGGCTCGGCGACGTGGGTGTACTGGGTGCCCCAGTGCGGGAGGACGATGACCACGTCGGCCTCGTGGTCGAGCCGGCGGACGAGGCGCTCGACGTGGGCGAGGTCGCTCTCGACGAGCGGGCCGGTGCGCGGGGGCATCCGTACCGACAGCGCGCCGGGACGACGGGACGTCGCCCGCGGGGTCTCGCCGATCGCGTTGAAGCCGATCACCGCGAAGCGCACGCCGTGGCGCTCGGCGACGTACGCCGCGCTCGCCTCGGCCCGGTCGCGCCCGGCGCCGAAGGAGCGGACCGGTCCGTCGCCGAGCAGGTCGAGCGTGCGCAGGAGGGCACGCTCGCCGAAGTCGCCGGTGTGGTTGTCGGCGAGGGACATCGCGTCGAAGCCGGCGTCGGCGAGCCCGTCGAGGACCGCCGGCGGTGCGGCGAACGAGTCGTCGCCCTGGTGGGGCGTCCCGTCGTCGGAGAGCGTGCTCTCCAGCGTGCCGAGGGTCAGGTCAGCGGAGCGCAGCCGGCGCTGGAGCGGGCGCAGCGGCAGGCTCGGGTCGCCGGCGGCGGCCGCACGCGCGCCGACCCGGCGGCCGAGCATGACGTCGCCGACCACGCTCAGCGTCGTCACCTCCGGCGGTGGCGGGCCGGCGACCCGGAGCGGGTAGTCGGCCGGGCGGCGCAGCGGGTCCACGCCGGCGACCCGGGCCGGCCGTACCGTCGCGTCGATCTCGGACGCGGGGACGAGGGCGACGGCGTCGCGGTCGCGGCGTACCTCGCGGAGGCCGGGGACCACCCGCAGCGGCCGGTCGGACCCGTCGAGCGGGCGCCACGTGGTGACCTCGCCGGCGACGAGTGCCTCCGCCGTGGCGAGCGTGATCCGCGGCGCGGGCCGTGAGGCGTGCACGGCGACGACGAGGGGGTCGCGGGAGGTGACCGCCGGGGTGCCGGCGGGCGTGGGTGGGTCCGGTGGCGGCTCGGCCGGGGCCGTGCAGCCGAGCACCAGCGCGAGCCCGGCGCCGAGGATGCCGAGCCCGAGAGCACCGCGGCGCCGGGTCACGCCCGTCATCGTCGCCGAACGGTCGGGCCGGGTCCAGCCTCAGTCGCCGGCCGGGACGATCATCGGCGTCCCCGCCACCGGATCCGGTACGACGACGCACGGCAGCCCGAACGCCTCCTCGACCACCGCGGCGGTCACCACCTCGGCCGGCGGCCCCTCGGCGAGGATCCGCCCGCCGGCCATGACGACGAGGTGGTCGCTGTAGCGGCAGGCGAGGTTGAGGTCGTGCAGCACGGTGACGATCGTGCGCCCGGTGGCCCGGTTGAGGCTGCGCAGCAGCCGGAGCAGGTCGACCTGGTGGCTGATGTCGAGATAGGTGGTGGGCTCGTCGAGGAGGAGCAGGTCGGTCTCCTGGGCGAGCGCCATGGCGATCCAGACCCGCTGCCGCTGGCCCCCGGACAGCGCGTGGAGGGGGCGGTCGACGAGGTCGACGGTGTCGGTCGCGTCGAGGGCGGCGGCGACCGCGGCCTCGTCGCCGGTGGACCAGCTGCGGAACCAGCCCTGGTGCGGGTGCCGGCCGCGGGCGACGAGGTCGGCGACGGTGATCCCGTCGGGGGCGACGGGGGTCTGGGGGAGCAGGCCCAGGATCCGGGCGACCTCGCGCGAGGCGCGGTCGAGGATCGGGGTGCCGTCGAGCAGCACCTCGCCGCTCGAGGGACGCAGCAGCCGGGCCAGTCCGCGCAGCAGGGTGGACTTGCCGCACGCGTTGGCGCCGACGATCGCGGTGACCCGGCCGTCGAGGACGTCGAGGTCGAGGGCGTCGACGACGGTCCGGTCGTCGTACCCGAGGGACAGCGAGCGCGCTGCCAGTCGTGGGGTCGCGGTCATCCGCCCATCCCTCTCCGGTTGGTGGTGGCGATCAGCCACAGCAGGTACGGCGCCCCGACGGCGCCGGTGACGACGCCGGTCGGCATCTCGACGGGCAGGACGTTGACCGCGATGTAGTCCGCGACCAGGCACAGGATCGCGCCGGTGGCGCCGGCCGCGACGATGCTGCCGCGTGCGGGCCCGAGCAGCCGGTCGGCGACCGGGCCGGCGACCAGGGCGACGAACGTGATGGGTCCGGCGACGGCGGTGGCCAGCGCGGTCAGCAGCACGGCGACGCCGATGAGGGCGAGCCGGCTCGGCTCCAGGCGGGTGCCCAGGCCGCGGGCGGTGTCGTCGCCGAGCTCGAGCGAGCGCAGCATCCGCTGGAGCAGCGGGACGGTCGGGGCCAGCGCGAGCAGGCACCAGAGCAGGACCTCGTTCTCGGCGTCCCCGGCCTGGCCGATCGAGCCGGTCAGCCAGTGCAGCGCCTCGCGCGCCTCGGTCAGGGAGGTCCGGGTCAGCAGGTAGCCGGTGATGCCGGTCGCGAACGCCGACATGCCGATGCCGATCAGGATGAACCGGTAGCCGCTGACCCCGTCGCGCCAGGCCAGGAGGTACATCGCCAGCGCGAACACGAGCGCACCCACGAGGGCGAGCAGCGGGATGCTGAGGCCGGCCAGCGCGGGGACCGCGATGCCGGCGACGGCGAACACGCTCGCGCCCGCCGAGATCCCGACGAAGTCCGGCGAGGCCAGCGGGTTGCGCAGCAGCTGCTGGAAGATCGTGCCGGCGGCGCCGAGCGCGATCCCGACGCCGATCGCGGCCTTGACCTGGGGGAAGACCAGGTCCTGGACGATGAAGTCGACCGCCGGGTTCTCGCGGGTGCCCAGGAGCGAGCCGAGCACCTGGTCCAGGCTCAGCCGCACCGAGCCGAAGCACAGCGTGACCAGGCCGAGCACGACCGTGAGCACCAGCAGCACCGCCGGTACGACGAGCGCCCGGCGCGCGCGGCTGCGGCGGACCCGGCGCAGCGCGGTCGTCGCTGTCGTCGCGGCCGGGGTTCCGGCCGCCGCCGGGGCGCTCACAGCTCCGCCAGCCGGGTCGAGCGCACGAGCGCGATGAAGAACGGGGCGCCCAGCACGCCGAGCACGACCCCCACCTGGAGCTCGCCGGGCGAGCCGAGGATCCGGCCGAGGATGTCGGCGCCGAGCAGGAGCAGCGGGCCGAGCAGCAAGCAGTAGGGGAGGATCCAGCGGTAGTCCGGCCCGCAGATCGCGCGCGCCACGTGCGGCACGACGAGGCCGACGAAGACGATCGGTCCGCAGGCGGCGGTCGCCGCGCCGCAGAGCACGGCGACGACGGCGAAGAGGCCGATCCGGGTCCGGGTCAGCGAGATGCCCAGGCCGCGGGCGGCGTCCTCGCCGAGCGCCAGGGCGTTGAGCGGACGGCCGCAGAGCACGCCGATCGCGAGCGCGACGAGCAGCACGGGCGCGACGCCGGTGACGATGGGGGCGTAGCGACCGGCCAGCGAGCCGACCTGCCAGAACCGGAACTCGTTCTGGGCCTGGAGGTCGGTCAGCAGCAGGCCGATGGTGACCGCGCTGAGCCCCGCGGTGATCGCGGCGCCGGCCAGGGCCATCTTGACGGGCGTCGCGCCGTCGCGCCCGAGTGAGCCGACGCCGTACACGAGGGCGGTGGCGGCGAGGGCGCCGACGAACGCGAGCACCACGTGCACCTCGATGGCGGTGAGCCCGGCGACGGTGATGCCGAGGACGACCGCCAGCGCCGCGCCGGCCTCGATGCCCATGATCGACGGGTCGGCCAGGGCGTTGCGGGTCAGTCCCTGCAGGATCGCCCCGGCCACGCCGAGCGCGGCGCCGACGAGCACGCCGAGGATCGTCCGGGGGACCCGGAGCCGGACCGTCACGGTGTCGTCGGTGGTCACCGTGCCCAGGTGGCGCAGTGCGTCGACGACGTCGTGTAGCCCGATCTCGCGGGAGCCCTGGGTGATGCTGAGGAAGGAGACGACCAGCAGCAGGAGCAGCAGGGCGACGAGGCCGCCCGGCCGGCTCAGACGAGCGCGTGCGCGGACGCCGCGAGCGGCGTCAGTCACCGATCGAGTCGTCGAGTCCGGAGAGCTGCTCGGTCAGCTTGGTCAGCGCCGTGGCGTAGTGACCGTAGGTGTGCAGCCAGAAGCCCGGCCACTCCACGATCTGGTCGGCCTTGGCGGCGCGGATCGAGTTCCAGGTCGGCTGGGACTGCACGGTCTTGCGGTCGGCGGCCATGCTGCGGTTGTCGAACATCAGCACGTCGGGCTGGTACTTGTCGGCGTTCTCCCAGCTGAGGTTCTCCCAGTAGGGGAAGCCCTTGTCGGGGGAGTCGGGCTCGATGATGTCGAGGCCCCAGCGGTCGAAGTCGAGCAGCTCGGGGGCGTACTCCGGGTTGGCGACGTAGAGCAGGTCGCTGGCGGGGGAGACGGCCAGCGCGGTGAAGTCCTTCTCGTCCATCGCGGCGACGAAGGTGTCGCGCGCCTTCTCGAAGGCGGCCTTGTCCTTGGCCCCCTGGGAGTTCTCGACGTCGGCACCCAGGCTCTCGGCGAGGTCCTCGTAGCCCTCGGCGAGGTCGAGGATCGAGTCACCCTGGGAGATGCCGACGACCGGGGCGAGCTCGGCGATCTTCTTGCTCTTGGCCTTGACGCCCTCCTCCATGCCGGAGTGGGCCTTCTCGGCCGGCCACCAGTCGGCCACGATCAGGTCGGGGGAGAGGGTGGACGCCTTGGCGACGTCGATGGAGCCCCACTCCTCGCCCAGGATCTCGATGCCGCTCAGGTCCAGGCCCTGCAGGTTCGGGTCGGTCTTGACCGACTCGTCGCCGTAGATCCCGACCGGGCGGATGCCGTACGCCATCAGCGCGGCCGCCTCGGCGGAGTGGGCGATGATCCGGGTCGGCACCTCGTCGAGCTCGACCTTCTCACCGGAGCCGTCGGTGAACGACCACGGGCCCTCCGGGGTGGCGGACGCGCCGGAGGCGGGCTCGGCGTCGTTGTCGCCCTTGACGTCGGAGGAGCAGGCGGTCAGCGCCAGGGCCAGGGCACCAGCCACGGCCAGCGACAGGGGGGATCTCATGAGGAAAGGCTAACCTAAGCGATCCTCGCCCTGGCAGGCGTCCGGAAAAACGCGCGAGGCCCCGAGGACGTGCCTCGGGGCCTCGGGTCCGACGTGGGTCAGTCGGCGACGGGCGCCGGCTTGTCGGAGAGCTTGTGGGTCTCGTCGTGGAAGCTGACCGCGATCTCCTTGAGCGCGTCACCGTGCTCACGGGCGTGGTGGGCGCAGAAGAGGAGCTCGCCGCCGGACGCGAGCTCTACCCGGAGGTAGGACTGTGCGCCACAACGGTCGCAGCGGTCCTCCGCGGTCAGCGGAGCGCTGGGAGCAACAGCAGTGGTCATCTCTCGGCCTCACTTTCTAGCGATCGCCATCCTTATCGGATGTCGTCCGGATCAACGTAGCGACTAGGTCAAAGATTCCCGTCTCCGGGTGGTCCATGCCACGTTCACCACAACTCCATCCAAGCATCCGGATCGCGTCCGGTGCTTGATTTTCCACTGCCTGAAACCAGGCTGTGATCATCCGATCGACCAGGATCCCCTGACCCGAGCGGACTCACCCGGCCGATGCTCGTCATGGTCCTCCCGGCGACCCGGGTGTGCCTGCACCACGTCCCGGCGTGTCGCCGGTAGATTCATCCCTTTGGAACACCGTTTCGCCGCAGCGCCCCCGATGAAGGAGCCGGTCATCGCCGACAACACCTACAACGCCGCCCACCTGCTGGTCCTCGAGGGCCTCGAAGCCGTGCGGAAGCGTCCCGGGATGTACATCGGCTCCACCGACACCCGGGGGCTGATGCACTGCCTGTGGGAGATCATCGACAACGGCGTGGACGAGGCCCTCGGCGGCTTCGCGCGCACGGTCGAGGTCACCCTGCACCCCGACGACTCCGTCGAGGTCTACGACGACGGTCGCGGCATCCCGACCGACAAGGAGCCCAAGACCGGGCTCCCCGGCGTCGAGGTCGTGGCGACCAAGCTCCACGCGGGCGGCAAGTTCGGCGGCGGCTCGTACGTCGCCACCGGTGGTCTGCACGGCGTCGGCCTCTCGGTCGTCAACGCGCTCTCGAGCCGGATGGACATCGACGTCGACCGCTCGCCGGCCCGCCAGGGGCTGAGCTTCCGGCGCGGCGTGCCCGGCGTCTTCGACGGCGAGGGCCCCACGGCGTCCTTCGAGCCGCGCTCGGGCCTGACCCGCAAGGGCGGCCGGGTGGCCAAGGGCAAGTCGGGCACCCGCATCCAGTTCTGGCCCGACCGCCAGATCTTCACCAAGGACGCCGACTTCATCCTCGACGGCCTGATCGGCCGCGCCCGCCAGACGTCGTTCATCGTGCCCGGTCTCGAGCTGGTCATCCGCGACCAGCGCGCCGCCGACAAGGCGGAGTGGACCGAGGAGAGGTTCCGCCACGACGGCGGCATCGGCGAGTTCTGCGACTACCTCGCCACCGGCGACCCGGTCACCGAGGTGCTCCGGCTCCAGGGCAGCGACGTTTTCACCGAGACCGTCCCGCTGCTCGACGACAAGGGCCACATGACGCCCCAGGACGTCGAGCGCGAGCTCACCGTCGACGTCGCCGTGCGCTGGGGCTCGGGCTACGAGAGCGAGCTGCGCTCCTTCGTCAACGTGATCGCCACCCCCAAGGGCGGCACCCACGTCTCCGGCTTCGAGACCGCCCTGACCAAGACGTTCAACGACGCCATGCGCGCCTCCAAGGCGCTCAAGGTCAACGACGACGACGTGATCAAGGACGACATCCTCGAGGGCATGACCGCCGTGGTCACCGTCCGCCTCGCCGAGCCGCAGTTCGAGGGGCAGACCAAGGAGATCCTCGGTACGCCGGCCGCGCGGACCGTCGTCCGCCGGGTGGTGGCCAAGGAGCTCAAGGAGTTCCTGACCTCGACCAAGCGTGCCGAGAAGGCGCAGGCCAAGCTCCTCATGGAGAAGGTCGTCTCGGCGTCCAAGACCCGCATCGCCGCGCGTCAGCACAAGGAGACCCAGCGCCGCAAGAACGCCCTGGAGTCCTCGTCCCTGCCCGCCAAGCTCGCCGACTGCCGCTCCGGCGACAACGAGCGCACCGAGCTCTTCATCGTCGAGGGTGACTCCGCGCTCGGCACCGCCAAGCTCGCCCGCAACGCCGAGTTCCAGGCCCTGCTGCCCATCCGCGGCAAGATCCTCAACGTCCAGAAGGCCTCGGTCGGCGACATGCTCAAGAACACCGAGTGCGCCTCGATCATCCAGGTCGTCGGCGCCGGCTCCGGCCGTACCTTCGAGCTCGACGCCCGCCGCTACGGCCGGATCATCTTCATGGCCGACGCCGACTCCGACGGCGCCCACATCCGCACGCTGCTCGCGACGCTCTTCTTCAAGTACATGCCCGACCTGGTCAAGGCCGGCCGCGTCTACTCCGCCGTCCCGCCGCTGCACCGGATCGAGATCTCCGCGCCCAAGAAGGGCCAGGAGAAGTACGTCTACACCTATTCCGACGACGAGCTGCAGCGCAAGCTCGCCGAGCTCAAGAAGAAGAACGTCAAGTGGAAGGACCCGGTCCAGCGCTACAAGGGTCTGGGCGAGATGGACGCCGACCAGCTGGCCGAGACGACCATGGACCCGCGGCGTCGTACGCTGCGGCGGCTGACGGTCGACGAGCTCGAGGTGGCCTCGGAGGTGTTCGAGCTGCTCATGGGCAGCGACGTGGCGCCGCGCAAGGAGTTCATCATCCAGGGGGCCTACGAGGTCGACATGGAGGCGCTCGACGCCTGACCGGGCGAGCGCCGGCGGTCAGCCCGCCAGGATCACCAGCTCACCCGTCGCCCGCGTCATCGCGACGTAGCGGTCGACCGCGCCCTCGATGCCGTCCCCGAAGGCGTCCGGCTCCACCAGGACGACGAGGTCGAACTCCAGCCCCTTGACCAGCTCGGGCGGGAGCGAGCGGACCCGCCCCGACCGCACGACGTACGACGGCGCCCCGATCACGCACGCCACCCCCTCGCCGTCGGGGTGCTCGGCGAGCCAGGCGTCGACGACGGCGTCGAGGTCGGCGGGGGAGCCGTGGCGGACGGGGACGCCTGAGCGGCGGATCGAGGTGGGGACGTTGGCGTCGGGGAGGGCCGCGCGGATGACGGGCTCGGCCTCGGCCATGACCTCCTCGGGGGTGCGGTAGTTCACGCTCAGCGAGGCGAGGGAGATCCGGTCCAGGCCGGCGGCGGTGAGCCGCGACGTCCAGGAGTCGGTGAAGCCGTGGCGGGCCTGGGCGCGGTCGCCGACGACGGTGAAGCTGCGGGAGGGACAGCGCAGCAGGAGCATCTGCCACTCGGCGTCGGTGAGCTCCTGGGCCTCGTCGACGACGACGTGGGCGAAGGGGCCGGCCAGGAGGTCCGGGTCGGCGTCGGGGACGGCGGCGGGGTCGTCGAGGGCACCGCGGAGGTCCTCGCCGCGCAGCATCGACATGATCATCAGGTCCGAGTCGTCACTGGCGATGAGGTGGTCGACGACGGCGGACATCTCCTCGCGGTCGGCGGCGCGCTGGGCCGCCTGGCGCTGGCGGCGCGCCGAGGCGGTGCGGTCGCCGAGGCGCAGGCGGGCGGCGTCGAGGAGGGGGAGGTCGGCGGTGGTCCAGGGGGATCCCTCGGGGCGGCGCAGCGCCCGCTGCTCCTCGGGCGAGAGCCAGGGCGCGCAGGCGCGCAGGTAGGCGGGGACCGCCCACAGGTCGGCGACGACGTCGGTGTGGGACAGGAGCGGCCAGGCGCCGTGGAGGGTGTCGACGAGCTCGGGGTGGCGGCGCAGGGCGGCCCGCAGGGCGTCCTCGGGAACGTCCGTGGACTCCGCGTCGAGCTTGTCGACGAGGATGTCGAGCAGCGCGTCCCAGACCTGGTCGCGCGCCTCGTTGTGGGGGACGCCGGGCTCGGGCGCGCCGAACGCCTCGGCCCAGTCCGCGGTGCTCACCCAGAAGTCGGCCCACGGGGTGTCGACCGGCATCCCCTGGGCCGGCGGCTCCTCGTAGATCGCGACCGCCTTGTCGATCGCGCCGACGAGCGCGGCCGAGGACTTGAGCCGGGCCACCTCCGCGTCCGCCTCCGGTACGGCGGCCGCGCCCTCGGGCACCAGGTCGGCCAGGGTGCAGGTCTGGACGCCCTCCTCGCCCAGGCTCGGCAGCACGTCGGCGACATAGGCCAGGTAGGGGCGGTGCGGGCCGACGAACAGGATCCCGCCGCGGTGGTGGCCCTCGCGGCCCAGGCGCGGGTCGGCATACAGGAGGTAGGCCGAGCGGTGCAGCGCGACGACGGTCTTGCCGGTGCCGGGCCCGCCGTCGACGACGAGGGTGCCGCGCGAACCGGCCCGGATGATCGCGTCCTGGTCGGACTGGATGGTGCCGAGGACGTCGCGCATCCGCTCCGAGCGGGCGCCGCCGAGGCTGGCGATGAAGGCGGACTGGTCGTCGAGCGCGGCGCGGTTGCCGGGGTCGTCGAGACCCTCGGCGGTGAACACCTCGTCCCAGTAGTCGGTGATCCGGCCGCCGGTCCAGCGGTAGCGGCGCCGGCTGACCAGGCCGAGGGGGTGGGCGTGGGTGGCGGCGAAGAAGGCCTCGGCCGCGGGCGAGCGCCAGTCGACGAGCAGCCGGCGCCCGTCGGGGTCGGTCAGGCCGAGCCGGCCGACGTACACGGGGTCGGGGGAGTCGGCGGCGACCATCCGGCCCAGGCACAGGTCCCAGCCGAAGCGGCGCAGCGCGCGCAGCCGGCTGCTGAGCCGGTGCACCTCCTGGTCGCGCTCCAGCGCCCCGGTCCCGCTGCCGCCGGGGGCGCGGCGGGCCTCGTCGAGGCGGGCGGTGAGGTCGGCGACGGTGTGCTCGATGCTGGCGGCGATGGCGGCCAGGTGCGCCTCGTCGTGGCTGATCAGGGACGGGTCGGTCTTGGCGGAGAGGCGGTCGGGCAGGGCGAAGGGAGAAGCGGTCCGAGGCGTCACGGCGGGAGATTCTCCGGTACGGACGGGGCCTTGCGGCAAGCCCCCATGGGCGCTATACGTTGATAGTGGTGATGAGCGCCGACCGCGCGGCCGTCGTCAAAGCGCTCAAGTCTCACGGCGCCAAGGCACGTCGCGGCCATCTGAGGATCGCCGTCGGCGACCTCTTCTGGTACGTCGACCCGCGGGTCGAGGGCTCCGGACCGAGCGCCGCGCTCCGCCTCGAGGTCGGCTGCTGGCCGCCGGCGCTGCCGCCCGAGCCCGACGGCGGCGCGGTCGACTGCCCGCTGCTGATGGACGTCCCGCTGGGCTCCGACCCGGTCGCGCGCACCGGCGAGCTCGTCGCCCAGGTCGGCGCGATCGGTGACCTGGCGACGCTGGCGGGCGCGCTCGGCGACCTGCCGGGGGCGCTGGTCGACCAGGCCCTGCGCGACCTGCTCTAGCCCGCGCGTACCGGCCCGTCGCCCGACGGGTGGCCGGGCTCAGACCTCCTGGCTGAGCAGCCCGGTGTCGACGTCGTAGATGAACCCGCCGACCTTGACCGACTCGGGGATGAGCGGGTGCGAGCGGACCTTGCGGACGTCCTCGGCGAGCGACTGCTTCTGGTCCGCGATCACGTGGAAGGCGTGCCAGGTGACGTCGTGGCCCACGGCGGCGCCGATCTTGTCGTGGATCTCGGCCTCGGTGCTGGAGGCCATCGCGCAGCGGGTGTGCGGGATCACCAGGATCCGGTCGACGTTGAGCAGGTGGGCGCCGAGGACGAGT
Source organism: Pimelobacter simplex (assembly GCF_024662235.1). Classification (GTDB taxonomy): domain Bacteria; phylum Actinomycetota; class Actinomycetes; order Propionibacteriales; family Nocardioidaceae; genus Nocardioides. Next base: position 2,777,468 of record NZ_CP096276.1, on the reverse strand, counting down.
GCCTCGAGCGCGGCCTCGGTCACCCGGCCGCCCGGGTTGCGGAAGATCTTGGCGTCGCCGTAGTCGAGGCCGAGCATCCGCAGCGGGTCGATGCGGGAGTCCATGCAGGTGACGATGGCGACCCCGGCGTGGGCCTTTCCGTCGAAACCGGCCTGGTCGAACGTCGCGGCGTAGTCCTGGTTGGCCTTCAGCAGATCATCGAAATCGCCCATGGTTCCCAGGTTAGCCACCGGCGCGGAGCACCTCGGCGGTGTCCATTTCGCGAGTCCGGGCCCGGGCGAGGACGACGAGCGCGAGCGCGGCGGCGGCGAACGCGGCGCCGGCCGCGCCGAGGAAGACCGAGTGCTCCTGGAGGATGCCGAGCTCGGTGATGCTGAGGTCGGGGTCGGCCTCCTGGGCCGCGTAGAGGCGGCGCAGGCCGATCGTGGTCAGGGCGGAGATGCCGACGAGCATGCCGACCATCCGGGCGACGACGACGAGCGCGCTGGCCAGGCCGTGGGTGTCGTCGTCGGTGGTGGCGAGGATGGCGGCGTTGACCGGGGCCAGGGCCACGCCGAAGCCGAGCCCGCCGAGGACGAGCGGGATGTTCGACGCGAAGCCGTCGAGGCTGTGCTCGCCCCACTGGGCCATCATCAGGAAGCCGATGCCGGCGGCGACCATGCCGGCCGCGGTGAGGACGCCCGCGTTGACCCGGCGCAGCAACCAGCCACCGAGCACCGCGCCGACCGGCAGCGCGGCCAGGAAGCGGAGCAGGACGAGCGCGGCGCCGAGCTGGGAGGAACGCTCGGTGGTGGTCCGGGCGAAGAGCGGGATGTCGACCAGCGCCGCGATGAGCGCCCAGCCGACCAGGAAGCTGACGACGAGCGCGCCCCAGGCCGGCGTCGGGCGCAGGGCGCCGCGGGGGACGATCGGCGCGCTGGCGCGGCGCAGGTGCAGCAGGAGCAGGACGACGGCGATCGCGGAGCCGGCGAGGAACCACGGGCCCTGCGGTGAGAACACGGCGACCTCGGGGTCCGCGGTCGCGAACGCGAGGACCACGCCGCCGAGCGCGAGGGCGAGCAGCCCGGCGCCGAGCAGGTCCGCGGCGAGGAGGTGGCCGAACCAGCCGCGCAGGTCGGCCAGGGGCGGGCCGCCGAGCCAGCGGCCGAACCAGCACCACAGCGTCAGCAGGACGAAGGCGGCGATCGTGGTGACGCCGACGGGGGTGATCCAGCGGCTGCCGCCGTCGGCGTACGGGATGAAGAGCTGTCCCCAGGTGAGGTCACGCTGGAGGCTGCCGGGCTCGACGAACGTCAGGAAGCCCGCGGCCAGCGTGACCGCGAGCAGGGCCAGGCCGACGACGTCCGGGAGCCGGCGGCGCCGGGGTGGCGGCGAGTCGTCCGGGGCCGGGGTGGTCGCCACCCGCGCCACCACGCCGACCGCGACGGCGAGCAGGGCGCCGACGGCGAGGTTGATCGCGAAGATCCCGCGCCAGCTGGTGAACGACAGGACGAGCGCGCCGAAGAGCGGGCCGAGGACGCTGCCGAACTCCTGGACCGCGGAGACCAGCCCGAGCGGCAGGCCGCGCCGCTCGACGGGGTAGAGCGCCGCGACGAGCGACATCGTGGCCGGGACCAGTCCGCCGCCGCCGACGCCCTGGAGGAAGCGGCCCGCGACCATGCTCGGCAGGTCGTAGGACAGCGCGGTGACCAGGGAGCCGGCCGAGAACACGACCAGCGACATCGCGAGCACGGGGACCTGGCCGCGCAGGTCCGCGATCCGCCCGATGAGGGGCAGCATCGCGACGTACCCGAGCAGGAAGCCCGAGACGATGGGCGCGGCGCGCTGGAGCTCCTCGACCGGGATCCCGGCGCCCGCCATCATGTCCGGCAGCGCCAGGACGACGACGTAGGTGTCGACCGCCGCGAAGGCGACGGCGACCGCGCAGAAGACCAGCAGCAGCCGGTTCGCCGTGCTCACTCGTGGCTCACTTGGGGGCCGTGATGTCCTTCTCGACGTCGTACTTCGTCACGTCGATGGTGTAGGTCATCGGGTCGGCGTCGGGGAAGAAGGTGCCCGTCAGCTCGGCCGTGCGCAGGTGGCCGCTGTCGTCGATGCGGTACTTCGCGTCGAAGCCGTCGCCCTCGGCGCAGGGGAGGATCTTGCGGATGGCGTCGCCGGTCGCGGTGCCCGCGTAGGAGTGGAAGACCTCCTTGTTGTCGGTGCCGCCGCGCTCGGACTTGCCGGCCTTGACGTCGGTGCTGCTGGTGAGCACCGACGAGACGCCGCTCGACGGGTCGAGGAGCATCGCCGGGTCGGGCGCGCACAGCTCCTTGGGCTGGAACCGGTCGCTCCAGCCGCCGAGGGCGAGGTGGTTGATCCACAGCGTGCCGCCGACCGAGATCACCGGGACGTCGGAGACCGCGAAGCCGGAGACCTTGCCGTCGACGGTGCCCTCGAAGGAGGCGGGGTCGGCGACGATCGTGCCGGTCGCCGCGGAGAGGTAGTCGACGCCCGGGTCGTCGTTCGTCGAGATCGAGACCTCGACGCCGGAGGTGCCGTCGAGCAGGTCCTTGGCCTTCTTGCCCGCGTCGGACCACGAGGGGGCGTCGCTGCCCCCACCGTCGTCCCCGGAGCAGGCGGTCAGGCCGCCGACGGCGACGAGCGTGGAGAGCAGGCCGGCGGCCACACGGGTGGAGGTCGTCATGCGCTCACCCTGACACATCGCCCGAGGCCGGCGGCGCGGCATCCGCCGACGGGGCGACGGACAGCGTCGCGGTGAGCGGGCCCGCGGCGGCGACGATCGGCTGGCTGCCGGGCAGGCCGGAGCCGTCGCGCCGGCCGGTGGCGTCGGGCAGGTCGACCGGCGCGCCGCTGGCCGCGGTCGCCCGCGCCGGGGCGGGACCGGCCCAGGCGAAGACCAGGGTGTCCTCGCCCTTGAGGAAGCGGTGGCAGCGTACGCCGCCGGTGGCCCGGCCCTTGGCGGGGTACTCCCAGAAGTCGGTGACCTTGACCGAGCCGGGCTCGGTGCCGGGCAGCGCCGTGGCGGAGCCGGACGCGGTCACCAGGACCACGCCTCCCGGTGCGTTGAGGTCGAGCACGCCGAACCAGACGACGCGCTCCTTGTCGGCGACCCGGACGCCGGCCATGCCGCCGCCGGAGCGCCCCTGGGGACGGACGCCGTCGGCGGGGTAGTGGAGCAGCTGGGCGTCGGAGGTGACGAAGCAGAGCTCCTCGGCACCGGTCGTCAGCTGGACCGCGCCGACCACCTCGTCGCCGTCCTTGAGCGAGATGACCTCCCACTCGTCCTTGTTGAGGACCTCGGGGTTGACCCGCTTGACGACGCCCTGGCGGGTGCCGAGCGCGAGGCCCGGGCCCTCGGTCGTCAGCGTGGTGAGCGCGAGCGCCCGCTCGCCCTTGGCCAGCTCGAGGACCTCGCTGAGCGGCAGCCCGCCCTGGAGGTTCGGCTCGTTGGCCGAGGGCGGGATCGCCGGGAGGTCGAGCACCGCGAGGCGCAGCAGCCGGCCGGCCGAGGTCAGCACGCCCAGGTCGGCGCGCGCCGAGGTGCGCACCGCGGAGACGATGACGTCGTGGTTGGCCCGGCCGCCGCCGGTGCCGATCTCGTCGGCCGAGCTGGTGCGGGCCAGCAGGCCGGTCGCGGACAGCAGCGCGAAGCACGGGTCGTCGGCGACCTCGAGCGGTGCGGCGGCCGCGGCGACCGCCGTGGTGCCGGCCGACTCGAGCAGGACGGTACGCCGCGGCGTACCGAAGGTCTTGGCGACGTCGCCCAGCTCGGAGGAGACGAGCTTCTTGAGCAGGCCCTCGTCGTCGAGGATGGCGTCGAGCTCCTCGATCTCCTTGCGGAGCTCCTCCTGCTCCTTCTCCAGCTCGAGGCGGGAGAACTTGGTCAGGCGCCGCAGCTGCATCTCGAGGATGTACTCGGCCTGGATCTCGGAGAGCTCGAAGACGCTCATCAGCCGCTCCTTGGCGGCTGCGGAGTTGTCGCTGGTGCGGATGACCTGGATGACCTCGTCGATGTCGAGGAGGGCCAGCAGCAGGCCGTCGACCAGGTGCAGGCGGGCGGCCTTCTTGTTGCGGCGGAACTGCGAACGGCGGCGGACGACGTCGTACCGGTGCTGGAGGAAGACCTCCAGCATCTCCTTGAGGCCCATCGTGCGCGGCTGGCCGTCGACCAGCGCGACGTTGTTGATGCCGAAGGAGTCCTCGAGCGGGGTGAGCTTGTAGAGCTGTTCCAGGAGCGCCTCGGGGACGAAGCCGTTCTTGACCTCGATGACCAGGCGCAGGCCGTTCTCGCGGTCGGTGAGGTCCTTGATGTCGGCGATGCCCTGGAGCTTCTTGGACTGGACCAGGACCTTGATCCGCTCGACGATCTTCTCGGTGCCCGTGCCGTAGGGGAGCTCGGTGACGACGATGCCCTTGCGCCGCCCGATCGTCTCGACCCGCGCGGTCGCGCGCATCTTGAAGACGCCGCGGCCGCTCTCGTAGGCGTCGCGGATGCCGTCGAGGCCGACGATCTTGCCGCCGGTCGGCAGGTCGGGCCCGGGGATGAACCTCATCAGGCCGTCGATGTCGGTCTTGGGGTGCTGGATCAGGTGGCGCAGCGCCTGGACCACCTCGACCAGGTTGTGCGGCGCCATGTTGGTCGCCATGCCGACCGCGATGCCCGTCGTACCGTTGACGACGAGGCTGGGGATCGCCGAGGGCAGCACCGTCGGCTCGTACTCGCGGCTGTCGTAGTTGGGCTTGAAGTCGACCGTGTCCTCGTCGATCGACTCCGTCATGGCCATGGCCGCCGGCGCCATCCGGCACTCGGTGTATCGCATGGCCGCCGGCGGGTCGTCGGGCGAGCCGAAGTTGCCGTGCCCGTCGACGAACGGCAGCCGCAGCGACCACGACTGCGCGGTGCGGACCAGGGCGTCGTAGATCGCGCCGTCACCGTGCGGGTGCAGCCGACCCATGACCTCACCGACGACGCGCGCGGACTTCACGTGGCCGCGGTCGGGGCGCAGGTTCATGTCGTTCATCGTGTAGAGGATGCGCCGCTGGACGGGCTTGAGACCGTCGCGCGCGTCGGGGAGCGCGCGGGAGTAGATCACCGAGTAGGCGTACTCCAGGAAGGACGACTGCATCTCGTCGCGGATGTCGGTGTCGAGGATGTGCTCCTCGAAGTCCTCCGGGAGGGGATCCTGCTGGGTGCGCCTTGCCATGGGGGGCATTCTTCCGGGTGGGTCCGACAGGTCGGGCGGGGGCTCGCCGATGAGGGGCGAGGCTCAGCGTTCGTCGACGTCGCGACGATGGCCCACGCGGAAGACGGCGACGACCAGCACGTCGTCCTCGACGGTGTAGAGGATGCGGTAGTCGCCGACCCGCACGCGGTAGGCGGGGCGTCCCACGAGCCGGCGACTCGCCGGTGGATGGGGATCGCGGGCGAGGAGCTCGATCGCGCCACGGATCCGCAGCGCGGTGGGCCGATCGAGGCGCCGGAGCTGGCGCGCGGCGGCGGTCGTCAGCTCGATCCGGTAGCGCTGCGGCTCAGACCCAGCCAAGGTCGGCCCGGACCTGGTTCCAGGGGATGCGCGGGTCGTCGGAGGCCGCCGCCTCGTCGTACGCCGCGACGTCCTCCATCTCCTCCCACGCCTCCATGAGCTGGTCGTAGCGCTCCGGGCTGATCAGCACCGCGACCGTCTGTCCGCGACGCTGGAGGTGCACGGCTTCGTCTGCCGCGGAGGCGATGACCGCTGCGAGATCGCTACGAGCAGCGGAGACGGGCACGGTGGACATGGAGCAACGGTACAAGTCGGGGGTTGAGTTGTACAAGAGTTGCCGATGAGATTCGCCCGGTGCGCCCGTCTGTCCCGGTATGACGACGGTGATGATGCACGCGGTGGCCTCCCTCGACGGCTTCATCGCGGACGACAACGACGACGTGGGCCCGCTCTTCGACTGGTACTTCAACGGCAGCCTCCCGCTCAGCGAGGACGGCGCCGAGCCCGGGCCGTTCGCGGTCTCGAAGGCCTCGCACGACTACGTGTGGCCGATGTGGCGCAGCATCCGGGCGATCATCCAGGGCCGGCGGCTGTTCGACCTGACCAACGGGTGGGACGCCCGTCCGCCGGCGGGGGAGCACCTGCTGGTGGTCTCGCACCGGCCGAAGCCGGAGGGGTGGCACCCGGAGGCAGATGTGCCGTTCTTCGACGACATCGCGGCGGCGGTGGCGGAGGGCAAGCGCCGGGCGGGGGACGACGGGGTGCTGGCGATCTGCGCCGGGGACATCGGCGGTCAGGCGCTCGCGGCGGGCCTGGTGGACGTCGTGGCGATCGATGTCGTGCCGGTGGTCTTCGGGTCCGGGAAGCGCTACTTCGGGTCGTTCGCGGGGCAGCGGATGCTGGAGGATCCGGACGTCGTGGTGCAAGGGGACCGGGTCCTGCACCTGAAGTACCGCGTGCGGCGCTGACGCGTGTGGCCGGGGCCGATAGATTTCTCCCCGTGAGCCCCGGCGACCCGACCCCCACGGACGAGATCGAGGCGCCGCCCGCGCACTGGGAGGGCGACGTCCTGCTCCGCGACGGGCGTACGGCGCACATCCGGCCGATCCGGCCCGAGGACGCCGACCTGATGGTGGAGTTCTACGCGCGGGTCTCCGACGAGTCCAAGTACTACCGGTTCTTCTCGCCGATGCCGGTCCTCTCCGACCGTGACGTACGCCGGTTCACCCACGTCGACAACCGCGACCGGGTCGCGCTCGTGCTGATCCTCCAGGAGCGCATGATCGCCGTGGGCCGCTACGACGTCGTGGCCGACCGCGAGGCCGAGGTCGCCTTCCTCGTCGAGGACGAGCACCAGGGCCGCGGGATCGCCCAGCTGCTGCTCGAGCACCTCGCCCAGGCCGGCCGGGAGCGCGGCGTCGAGCGGTTCACCGCCGAGGTGCTGCCCGACAACAACCGGATGATCCAGACCTTCCGCGACGCGGGCTACCGGGTCGCGAGCGGCTACCACGACGGCGTGATCACGCTGGAGTTCTCGATCGACCCGACCGACACGGCGATCGGCGTGATGCGCGATCGCGAGCACGCCGCCGAGGCGGCGTCGATCCAGCGCTTCTTCAACCCGCGCTCGGTCGCGATCATCGGCGCGAGCCGTCGCCAGGACACGATCGGCCAGGTCCTGGTCCGCAACCTGGTGACGGCCGACTTCACCGGCCGGGTCTACGTGGTCAACCCGAGCGCGCCCGCGGTGTCGGGTATGCCGGCGTACAAGAACGTCAACGACATCCCCGACGAGGTCGACGTCGCGATCGTCGCCGTCCCGGCCGACGCGGTGACCGACGTCGTGCTCGACTGCGCCAACAAGGGCGTGCACGGGCTGATCGTCATCTCGTCCGGCTTCGCCGAGACCGGCGAGGAGGGCCGCAAGCGGCAGCGTCACCTGGCGGGGCTGTGCCGTTCCTACGGGCTGCGGCTGATCGGGCCCAACTGCCTCGGCGTGCTCAACACCGACCCGACGGTCCAGGTCAACGCCTCGCTGTCGTCGGTGATGCCGGCCCGCGGGCGTGCGGGCTTCTTCTGCCAGTCCGGTGCGCTGGGCTCGGCGATCCTCGAGAAGGTCAAGAACCGGGGCCTCGGCATCTCGACCTTCGTCAGCGCGGGAAACCGCGCCGACGTCTCCGGCAACGACCTCCTGCAGTACTGGGAGGAGGACGACTCCACCGAGGTCGTCATGATGTACCTCGAGTCGATCGGTAACCCGCGCAAGTTCTCCCGCATCGCGCGCCGGGTCTCGCACCGCAAGCCGATCGTCGCGGTCCGGTCGGGCCGGACGACCCAGGGTGTCCCGATGGGCCACACGGTACGGCGCATCGGCGCCCCCCAGGCCGCGGTCGACGCGATGTTCCGCCAGGCCGGGGTGATCCAGGTCGACACCCTCGACGACATGTTCGACGTCGCCCAGCTGCTCGCGCACCAGCCGCTGCCGCGCGGGCGCCGGGTCGCGATCGTCGGCAACTCCGACGCGCTGGGGCTGCTCGCCGCCGACGCGGCGTCCGCGGTCGGCCTGGTGGTCAACCGCTCGGTCGCGCTCGGTGCCGACGCGACCGCCGAGGACTTCGAGGACGCGCTCGACGACGCCATCGACGACCCGGACGTCGACTCGGTCATCGCCGTCTACATCCCGCCGCTCGACGTGTCGGGCGAGGAGGTCGCCAACGTGCTGGCGGCCGTGGGGGAGCAGTCCGACAAGCCGCTCGTGTCGTCCTTCCTCGGTGCCGAGGGCATCCCCGAGCTGCTGCGGGTCCCCGACGTCGCGGGCTCCTCGGCCGGACGCGGCTCCGTGCCGTCGTACCCGGCGGTCGAGGCGGCGGTGCGCGCGCTGGCCCGCGTCGTCGAGTACGCCGTGTGGCTCCACGCCCCCGACGGCCCGTCCGCCGACGCGGGCGAGGTCGACGCGCGCAGCGCCAAGCGGCTGGTCGACCGGATCCTCGCCGACCCCGAGGTCGTCGCCAACGACCGCGAGGTCGAGCTCGACCAGGCCCAGCTCACGACGCTGCTCAACGCCTACGGCATCCAGCTGTGGCCGACGATCCCGGTCTCCGACATCGACGAGGCGATCGCCGCGGGCGAGCGGCTCGACTGGGACGTCGTCCTCAAGTCCACGCTGCCGGCGGTGCGCGAGCGCCCCGACCAGATCCACGTGTGGCGCAACATCCCGACCGCGCCCGAGATGCGCGAGGCGTGGGACTACCTCGGCGGCCTGATCGACCCGGGCATCGGGCGGTTCGTCGTCCAGCGCAACGCCCCGACGGGCGTGCCGATCTCGGTCCGCTCGTTCGAGGACCCGCTCTTCGGGCCGGTCGTGTCGTTCGGCATCTCCGGGCCCGTCATCGAGCTGCTGGGGGACTGGTCCTACCGGATCCCGCCGCTGGGCCAGCACGAGGTCGCCGCGATGGTGCGCGAGGTCAAGAGCTCGCCGCTGCTGTTCGGCTACCGCGGCGCCGACCCGGTCGACGTCGGTGCGATCGAGGACCTCATCACCCGCGTCGCCGAGCTCCAGAACGACCTGCCCCAGGTCGCCTCGCTCGAGCTCTCGCTGGTGCTGGCCGGCGTCGACACGGCGACCGTGCTGACCGCGTCCGGGCGGGTCGCGGCGGTCAAGGACCCGCGGCCGGACTCGCTCGTGCGCCGGATGCCCGACCTCGCCACCACGATCCCAGACTGACCTCGTCGGCGCGAGCGCGTCTCCGGCGCCTCGAAGAGGCAGCAAGCTGCCCGGATGGCGCCTCCCGCCGCGCTGCCGCGCTGGTCGTGCGAGGATTCCCGCATGCCCACACGTGCCCGCTCTCACGAAGGGGACCGGATCACCGAGCTCCAGGCCGCCATCGACCGGACCGGCTACTACCCCGAGGTCGTCTCCGACGCGGTCACCGACGCGCTCGGCGGCGAGGCCGTGGTGTCGTACTACGTGCACCACGAGCCGACCTTCGAGCGGGACGAGGTGCGCCGGCACCAGACGGTGATCGTGCTGACGCCGACCCGGCTGATCCTCGCGCACACCGACGAGCACGCGGGCGACGACCTGCTGCCCGAGCCCTACACCTCGACCTCCACCGAGGCGGTCAGCCTGCGCGCCGTCGCCTCGGTCGTGGTCACCCGGATGACCACCAACCCGACCGCCGGACCGCGCCCGCCCGCCGAGGCGGTGCTGACGATCGGGTGGGGCGCGGTGAGCCGGATCGACCTGGAGCCGGCCGCGTGCAGCGACCCCCAGTGCGAGGCCGACCACGGCTACACGGGCACGTCGTCGTCCGACGACTTCTCGCTGCGGGTCTCCGCGGCCGCCGACGGCACCGACGCGGTCGGCGGGCTGCTCTCGTTCGCCGCGTCGCTCTCCGCGCTGACGAGGGGTTGACCGGGTGGAGCAGGCTGCCTTCTGCGAGCCGGCGTACGGCGTCCGCTCGCTCGGCGACGTGGTGCCCGCGATCGCCCGGGCGCTCGGCAGTCCCGTCGGCACCGCGCCCAGCGGGCTGAGCCTGCCGGACGCGTCGTCGTACGTCGTCTTCCTCATCGACGGGCTCGGCGCCCGGCTGCTGGAGCGCTACGCCCACGCGGCGCCGTACCTCTCGTCGCTGCTGGCGGGCTCGACCCCCGCGACCGCGGGCGTGCCGTCGACGACCTCGACCTCGCTGACCTCGCTCGGCACCGGCCTGACGCCGGGCGCGCACGGCCTGGTCGGGTTCACCACGCGGATCCCCGGCACCAGCGAGCTGCTCAACGCGCTGCTGTGGGACCACGACATCGAGCCGACCCAGTGGCAGCCGCACCAGACCGCGTTCTCGTCGCTGCAGAACGCCGGTGTGCGGGTCACGGTCGTCAACAAGCGCGAGTTCAACGGCAGCGGGCTGACCGTCGCGGCCCACCGCGGCGCCGACTACGTCGGCGTGGACCGGGTCGGCGAGCGGATCGCCGCCGTCATCGGCGCGTCGACGCCCCACGCGGGCCAGGCGGCGCTCACCTACGTCTACGACGGCGACCTGGACTGGACCGGTCACCGCTGGGGCGTCGCCTCCAGCCAGTGGCTCCAGCAGCTCGCCATGATCGACCACGAGGCCGAGCAGCTGCGCGAGGCCCTGCCGGCCGACCGCCGGCTCGTCGTCATCGCCGACCACGGCATGGTCGACGTCGGCCCCGACAGCCGGATCGACGTCGCCGGTCACGACGACCTGCGTTCCGGGGTCGCCCTCGTCGGGGGAGAGGCCCGGTTCCGGCACCTCTACTGCGCCGGCGGCGCGGTCCCCGACGTCGTGACGACCTGGCGGGAGGTGCTCGGCGAGCGCGCCGACGTCCTGACCCGGGCCGAGGCGATCGGCCGCGGCTGGTTCGGCCCGGTCGACCCGTCGGTGCTGCCGCGGATCGGCGACGTCGTCGTCGCCTGCAAGGGCGAGTTCGCGGTGCTGTCGACCGAGGGATTCCCCTACGAGTCGCGGTTGATCGGCATGCACGGGTCGCTGACGCCCGATGAGATGCTGATTCCCGTCCTGCTCGACTGAACCTTTCCGGCACCTCGCGTCGTCTGGGTGGATGAGCGGGGCCGGACAGCGGGCCCCCGAGGACCGGAGGCACCATGGCGGCACGTGACCGGGCGGCGTTCGCGGAGTTCGTCGCGGCCCGTTCGGCCTCCCTGCACCGGGCGGCATACCTGATGGTCGGCGACGTCGGCCTCGCCCAGGACCTGGTGCAGGAGGCACTGACCAAGACCTACGTCGCGTGGCCGCGCCTGCGACAGACCGCGGCGGCGGAGGCCTACACCCGCAAGGCGATCACCACCACGGCGATCACCTGGTTCCGCAAGCGGAGCTGGTCGGAGCGGGCCACCGACACGCTGCCGGAGCGGCCCGAGACGATCGACGCCGGCCACGCCGACGCGCTCGTCGTACGGCACTCGCTGCTGGCGGCCCTCGCCCAGCTCGCACCGCGCCAACGCGCCGTGATCGTGCTGCGCTACTACGAGGACCTGACCGAGCGGCAGACCGCCGAGGCGCTGGGCTGCGCCGTCGGCACGGTCAAGAGCCAGGCCTCCGCCGGGCTCGCCCGGCTGCGGACCCTGATGGGGGACGAGCTCGACATCGACGACCTGATCGCCTCGGGAGGGGTGCTGGCATGACCGAGAAGCTGAAGACCCTGATGGACCGGGCCGCCGACGTGGATTTCGCGGCGGTCGACCTGACCGCCGTCTTCGAGGACGGCGACCGCGCCGTGCAGCGACGGCGCCGCGGAATGAGCGCCCTCGCCGGCGTCGCCGCCGTCGTCCTCGTCGCGGGCGGCATCGCGCTCGCCACCGGGGGCGGCGACAAGCACGGCCGCGACCGCGTCCCCGTCGTCACCACCCCCCAGGTCACCGATCCCACCTGGATCGTGGGCCAGGTGCTGCACTCGCCGACCCAGCAGGTCGACCTCGGCGCGGACGTGCGCACCTACGTGCAGACCTCCGCCGGGTTCGCCTTCCTCGCCACCGACGGCCGGGTCCTGGGCTACCGCGGCGGCGCCGTCGAGACCCTCGGCCGGGCCTGGGCCGAGGGGAGCGGCGACCGGGACGCGCAGGTCCGGCTCGTCGCCGACCCGCGCGCCGGCCTGGTCGGCTGGGTCGACGCGACCTCGCCCGACGCGCCGGGGTTCGTCGTCCACGACCTCACGACCGGCGCTGAGCAGGTGCTGGGGCAACAGTCGAGCAACCGGCGCGCGGTGGCGGAGTTCTTCGCGATCGACGACGGGACGGCGTACTGGCTGGACGGGCGGGGCACCGTCGCGACCGACCTCGCCAGCGGGGATGCCCGCGTGCTCGCGGACTTCCAGCACCTGCAGTGGATCGCCGACGTACGCCAGGGGCTGCGGGTGCAGCTCGTCGAGTCGCCCGACGGCGGCGACCAGGGCATGGAGCTCGTCGACGCCGACGGCCGCGCGCTGATCAGCTATCGCGACCTGGGCTCCCCGGGCGTGCTGTCGCCGGCGGGGACCTGGGTCGCCGCCGCCGACGCGGGCACCGTCTGGAACGTCGCCGACCGCCAGGCCGTGCCGCTGGTGCCGCCGTCCGGCGCCGCGGCCCGCGAGGTCCGCGGGTACCAGTGGCTCGACGACAGCACCCTGCTCGCGGTGGTCGAGGAGAAGGACGACAGCACGGACCTGGTGCGCTGCGCGGTGCCGGCCGGGACCTGCACGCCGGTGGCGACGGGCCTCGACTTCGAGACGCTCGTGCTACCCGGGATCATGGTCGGCTGAGCTTCGCCGAGGTCTCGCCGCTGGTGACGTTCGCGTGAAGGCGGTGGTGAGGCTCGAAGTGGCAGCAGGGGTGAAGGTCGTCTGGTCTCCAGCGCGTGCGGCCGAGCCAGGCCCGCATTTCGTGCCGCCTCACGAATGACCTACCTTCTGCCTCATGACCACTCCCCGTCGCATCGTCGCGCTCGTCGCTGCCCTCGCCACGTCCGTCGTGTCGGTCGCGGCAGTCGCTCCGGCAGCCCGGGCGGACTCCACCTACCAGGGTGACCTGGACGGCACCGAGCCGCCGCTGGGCGCCTATCCGCCCGACGTCGACAACGACCGGTGCGGCACGAGTGGCCCGACGATCACCGAGCCGGCCGAGGTGGTCTCCTTCGTGTCGCAGTCCGACGGACCGCGGCGGTTCGCGGTCCGGCGGACGGACGGTGCGCCGAGCATCTTCCTGCTGTTCGTCTACCGCAACGGTGTCTGCGTCGCCGCCGACATCGGCCCCGACGACGGGGACGCCGTCGATGCCGCCACGTCGGTCACGGATGTCGAGAACGTGTCGTTCCGCAAGGGCGATCGGGTCGTCGTCCGGATCACCGGCACGGGGCGGCGGGCGTGGACCCTCGCGATCACCCAGCCCGGTACGGCGAACGCGGCCGCCGCGGGCAAGGGCTCGTCGTACGTGAAGCTGCCGTACCAGGTCAGCTGCAGCAGCCACCAGGCCACGGTCAAGGCGACCGGCAAGGCCCGCAAGGTGAAGTCGGTGGTGTTCAAGGCCGGCGGCAAGAAGGTCGGTTCGGTCCAGCGCGTGCGGGCCGGGCAGAAGATCAAGCTGAAGAAGATCCCGTCCAGGGCGAGCTCGATCAAGGCCGTCGTGAAGCTCAAGGGCGGCGGCAAGGCCAAGGTCGTGCGCGCCTACAGCGCCTGCCGCTGACGACTGGCCGTCGACCGCCCCCGCGCCCTGCCTAGGAGAACGGCAGCGGCTCGGGGGAGAGGCTGACCGCGCGGGCTCGGGCCGCGGTCAGCCCGCGGCGGTGGTGCTGGCGGCAGAGGACCTCGTAGGCGACCTCGACCTCGTCGTCGACGGCCGGGAGCTGCTCGGCGGCGTCGACGTCGCCGACGACGATGACCTCGCCCTCGGTGACCATGACGCCGTTCTCGGTGCGGGCGTTGTGGGTGGCGCGCTTGCCGCACCAGCACAGGGCCTCGACCTGGAGGACCTCGGTGCGGTCGGCGAGCTCGACGAGGCGGGCCGCGCCGGGGAAGAGGCGGGTGCGGAAGTCGGTGAGGATGCCGAAGCAGAAGACATCGATCTGGAGCTCGTCGACGACCTTGGCGAGCTGGTCGATCTGGGCGGGTGTGTAGAACTGGGCCTCGTCGCAGATCATGTAGTCGATCCGGGCGCCCTGGGTGAGGGCCTCGACGGTGAAGCGCCAGAAGTCGAAGACGTCGTCGACCTCCTGGGCGTGGGCGCTCAGGCCCAGGCGCGAGGAGACGATCGCGACGCCGGCCCGGTCGTGCGAGGTGAAGAGGCGGCCGACGCGGCCGCGGGCGGCGTGGTTGTGGTTGGTCTGGAGGGCCAGGGTCGACTTCCCCGTGTCCATCGTCCCGGTGCGGAAGGTCAGCTCGGCCACCCGCGCATCCTCTCATCGCCCCAACATTGGGGATGAGTCGGCGCCGGGTCGGTGAAGTTCTGGTGAAACGCGTGCGTCCGGGGCGATCCGGGCGAACACTGGAGGATCCAGCCCGACTCAAGGGAGGTGGGGCACGTGGGGGACGTCGCCGCACTCGTACGACGTGGCGCTCGGCGCGCCCTCCTGCTCGCCGTGGTGCTCGCGCTCGTCGCGGTCGTCCTCGCCACCACCGGGATCCTGCACCGCGGCGGCGCGCCGCAGCGGGAGGCGGGCCCGGCTGTTCCTGCGGACGCCGTGCCGGCGAGCCCGTCGGCCGCGGCGGACCCGCCGGCGAGCCCGGCACCTCCGCCGCCGGCTGCGGCGGACCCGGCGCCGGACGCCGGTGCGGAGCGGACCGCGACCGTGCAGGCGGCCGGGCTGCTCGTCGTACCGGAGGTGGATGCGCGTCCGCCGGCCGACCGGCTGGCCGCCGCGCCGCCCCAGGCGGTCGTCGCCTACCAGCGGGCCGCGACCGTGATCGACACGGCGACCTCGTGCCACCTGGACTGGCTCGTGCTCGCGGCGCTCGGCCGGATCGAGTCCGGTCACGGGCTGGGTCTGGGGGAGCCGGGCAAGTACCGGGTGAGCGCCGAGGGCAAGGTCGAGCCGGCGTACGTCGGGCGGCCGCTCAACGGACGCCAGGGCCGGTCCGCGGTCTCCGACTCCGACGGCGGACGCCTCGACGCCCGCCCGCTGTGGGACGCGCCGGTGGGCCCGATGGGACTGCTGCCGGCGACCTGGAGCACGGTCGCGGTCGATGCCGACGGCGACGGGGTCCGCGACCCGCAGGACCTCGACGACGCCGCGCTCGGCGCGGCGGTGCTGCTGTGCGCCGACGGGCACGACCTGGCCGAGCCGGCCGACCTGCGCGCCGCCCTCGCGAGGTACGACGCGACCCGCGGCTTCCCGGCGGCCGTGCGCCGGCTGGTGGCCGGCTACGAGAAGGACCTGGCGGCGGACGTCGCGCTGGTGCCCGGCTCCGGGCTCGCGCCGGTGCCGGCCCGGCTGACCGGCGACACCGTGGTCACGATGATCGCGCGGGCGCCGCGCAAGCGCTTCGTCCGGGCTCCGGAGCCGGTGTTCGTGACGCCGCCGAAGCCGGCGCCGCAGCCGACGCCCGACCCGGAGACCAAGCCCGAGCCGGAGCCGGAACCCGAGCCCGAGCCGACGCCCACCCCCGAGCCGACGCCGACGCCGACGCCCGACCCTCAGGACGAGCCCGCACCCGAGCCCGCCCCCGAGCCGTCCCCCGAACCTTCTCCAGAACCCTCACCAGAGCCGGACCCCGGCGCAGCACCCACGTCCTAGAGTGGGCTCCGTGACGACGGACGCACTTCTCGGGCCCAGCGACCTCCCCCACCAGCTGCCGCGCTTCGCGGACATCACCGACGACGACTACGCCCCGGCCATCGCGACCGCGATGGCCGAGCAGATCGCCGCGATCGCCGCGATCACGGCCGATCCGGCGCCACCGACCTTCGCCAACACGATGGAGCCGCTCGAGCGCAGCGGGACCGCGCTGGCGCGGGTGCTGCGGGTGTTCGGCAACAAGGCCAGCGCCGACGCCAACCCGGCGGTCGACGCGGTGCGGGCGGAGTTCGCGCCGCGGCTGGCCGCGCACAGCGACGCGATCCTGCTCGACCCGGCGCTGTGGGCGCGGCTCCAGGCGGTCCACGCCGACCGCAGCGGGCTCGATGCCGAGGCGGCGTACCTGGTCGACCGCTATGTCACCGAGTTCCGGCTCGCCGGCGCCGCGCTCGGCGAGGACGACAAGGCGCGGCTGCGCGCGCTCAACGAGGAGATCTCCACCAAGGAGACCGCCTTCGAGCTGGCGCTCCAGGCCGACAGCAACGACCTCGCGGTCGTCGTCGACGACGCCGCCGAGCTCGCCGGGCTCACCCCCGGCGAGGTCTCCGCGGCCGCCGCCGCGGCCGCGAGCCGCGGGCTCGACGGGCGCTACCTGCTCACGCTCGTGCTGCCGACCGCCCACCCGCACCTGGCCGCGCTGACCGACCGCGACCTGCGCCGCCGGCTCTCCGCGGCCCAGCGCAGCCGGGGCAGCCGCGGCGGCGAGCACGACACCCGGGCGCTGGCGCTCGACGTGCTGCGGCTGCGCGCCGAGCGGGCCCGGCTGCTCGGCTTCGACAACCACGCCGCCGTGGTGACCGCCGACAACACCGCCGGTACGCCGAAGGCCGTCCGCTCGCTCCTCGAGCGGCTCGCCGCGCCGGCCGCCCGCAACGCCCGCCGCGAGCAGGAGGCGCTCTCGGCGCAGGCCGGCTTCGCGGTGGAGCCGTGGGACTGGCCGTTCTACGCCGAGAAGGTCCGCACCGCCCGCTACGACGTCGACCTGGCCGCGCTGCGTCCGTGGTTCGAGGCGGAGCGGGTGCTGCGCGACGGCGTCTTCTTCGCCGCCGAGCGGCTCTACGGGCTGACCTTCGAGGAGCGCCCCGACCTGCCCGGCTACCACCCCGGCGTCCGGGTCTTCGAGGTCAGCCGCGACGGTGTGCCGATCGGGCTCTACCTGCTCGACCTCTACACCCGCGACTCCAAGCGCGGCGGGGCCTGGATGAGCAGCTTCGTCACGCCCTCGACGCTGCTCGGGGTCGAGACGGCGGTCGTGGTCAACAACCTCAACGTCCCCCTGCCCGCCGACGGCGAGGCCACCTTGCTGACCTGGGACGAGACCCGCACGCTGTTCCACGAGTTCGGGCACGCGCTGCACGGACTGCTGGCGCGGGCGACGTACCCCAAGTTCGGCGGGACGGCGGTCTTCCGCGACTTCGTCGAGTACCCCTCGCAGGTCAACGAGATGTGGATCCTGTGGCCCGAGGTGCTCGCCAGCTATGCGATCCACCACGAGACCGGGGAGCCGATCCCGGCCGAGGTGGTCGAGCGGCTGCGTGCGGCCGAGACGTTCAACGAGGGGTTCGCGACGAGCGAGTACCTCGCCGCCGCACTCATCGACCTGGCCTGGCACGAGCTCGGCCCCGACGAGGTGCCGGCGGACGTCGCCGAGGTCGCCGCGTTCGAGCAGCGCGCGCTCGCCGCCGCGGGGCTCGACAACCCGGCGGTGCCGCCGCGCTACGCGACGCCCTACTTCGCCCACAGCTTCAGCTCGGGCTACGCCTCGGCGTACTACTCCTACATCTGGAGCGAGCTGCTCGACGCGGACACGGTCGCCTGGTTCAAGGACAACGGCGGGCTCACCCGCGCCAACGGCGACCAGTACCTGCGCCACGTGATCGGCATCGGCGGCACCCGCGACCCGCTGGAGTCCTACGAGGAGTGGCGGGGCCGGCCGGCGCCGATCGAGCCGCTGCTCGCGCGCCGCGGGCTGGACTGACGGGGACCGGGCGGCTCAGCCGCGGCGCCAGCGCGAGCGCGCCGGCTCGGGGGCCGGGGGCTGGGCGTCCTCGTCCTGGTAGGTCCGCCACTCCCCGGGGTACGGCGTCAGCCCGTCCTCGTCGATGCGCCGGCGCAGCTCGGCGACCGCCGCGGCCGGGTCGTCGAAGGGCAGCCCGGCGAGCTGGTTCGGGCTGAACCGCCACCAGGCGACCTCCTGGAGCGCGGCGACCAGGTCCGGGGCGAAGCGGGAGCGGATCACCTTGGCCGGCACCCCGCCCACGATCGCGTACGGCGGCACGTCGCGCGTCACGACGGCCCCGGCCGCGATCACCGCGCCGTCGCCGACGTGGACGCCGCGGAGCACGACGGCGTTGGCGCCGATCCACACGTCGTTGCCGATCGTCGCGGGCCCGCGCGGGAAGCCGGCCGGCTCCAGGGGAGTGCTCTCGGCGGCGGCCGGGTGCCAGCCGAACCGGCCGGCGTCGTACTGGAAGGGGGAGGTGGAGAGCCAGTCGGTGGGGTGGTCCGGCTCGCCGATCCGCACGCCCGCGGCCAGCGAGCAGTAGCGGCCGATCGAGGAGCAGGAGTCGATCACGCCGCCGACGAGGTAGGTGAAGGCGCCGATCTCGAGGGCGGTCTTGGACACGGTGGGCCCCATGAACCAGACCGGGGCCTCGATGCGCACGCGCGAGACCCGCTGGTGCTTGAGCTTGGCGCGACCACGGACCTGGTCGGGGGTGTCAGCCATGGCCGCGATGCTGTCACAGCGGGATCAGGCGGGTGGACGCACCCGCAGCAGGACGTCGTGCCCGTCGCCGTTGTCGGTGGTGACGAGCAGCGAGCCGTCGCTCGCGGCGGTGACGTCGCGCAGCCGGCCGTAGGCGCGCAGCTCGGCGGGGGCGTCGGTCCAGCGCAGCTTGCCCCGGGCGCTGAACCGGACGAACAGCAGCCGCTGGTCCTTGAGGACGGCGACCGCGAGCGCGCCGTTGTACCGGCCCCAGGCGGAGCCGCGCACGAAGGCGGCGCCGGACGGCGCGATCGTCGGGTCACCGGAGCGCCAGCGGGCGGCGAGCTGCTTGCCGGGCAGGCGCTGGTCGGTCATGGGGCGGGTCTCGTCGTAGCCCGGGACGGGGTTCCAGCCGTAGTTCCCGCGCTTGCGGATCAGGTTGATCTCGTCGTCGCGCGAGGTGCCGTGCTCGACCGACCACAGCGTGCCGTCGGCGCGCTGGGCGAGTCCCTGGACGTTGCGGTGGCCGTAGCTGAGGACGTAGCGGCGCTTGCCCTTGCGGTCGGCCCACGGGTTCGCGGGCCAGGCCCGGCCGGTCATCCGGTCCAGGCGGAGCACCTTGCCGCCCAGGGAGCGCAGGTTCTGGGGGTTGCGGCCCTGGGCCGCGTCGCCGGTGCCGACGACGAGGGCGCCGTTGCGCAGGATCAGCAGCCGGCAGCCGCCGTGGCGGCCGATGGAGTTCGAGGGCAGCCCGGTCAGCAGCGTGCGGGCCGGGGTGGCCCGGGTGAGCCCGGCGTCGAGGGTCCAGGCGATCACCCGGATGTCGTGGCCGCCGCCGGCCAGCCGCCAGCCCTGGCACGTGTAGATGCGGCGGCTGCTCGTGAACTGCGGGTCGACCGCGAGCCCGAGCAGGCCGGTCTCGCCGCGCGCCCAGACGCTCGCGCTCGGGAAGGCCAGGTCGCGGTGGCTGCCGGTGGCCGGGTCGACCAGGGTCAGCGTCCGGCGCTCGCGCTGGGTGACGAGCAGGTCACCGGTCGGCAGCTCGGCGACCTCCCACGGGTGGTCGAGGCCGTCGGCGACGACCGCGACGCGCAGGCCGGCCGCCGCGGCCCGGGGCTCCTCGGCGCGGCAGCCCGCGGCCGAGAGGGTGGTGGCGAGCAGGGCCAGGACCGGCAGGACGACGAGTCGACGCGCACGCATGCGACGACCGTACGCCGTCCTGCCGGTCGGTGGGCTCAGCCCGGGCCGCTCAGAAGGTGTGCTCGGGCGCCGGGAAGCTGCCGTCCTTGACCTCGCTGTCGAACGCGCGGGCGGCGTCGAGCAGCGTGGTGCGGACGTCGGCGTATTCCTTGACGAACCGGGGGAGCCGGCCCGTGCGCAGGCCGAAGGCGTCCTGCCAGACGAGGACCTGACCGTCGCACTGGTTGCCCGCGCCGATGCCGATGGTCGGGATCTCGAGCTTCGCCGTCACCTCGGCGGCGACGTCGCCGGGCACCATCTCCATGACGACGGCGAAGGCGCCGGCCTCCTGGACCGCCTCGGCGTCGCGCAGGACCCGGGCCGCGGTGTCGCCGCGGCCCTGGACCCGGTAGCCGCCGAGGGTGTGCTCGGACTGCGGCGTGAAGCCGATGTGGGCCATCACCGGGATGCCGCCCTGGGTCATCCGCTCGATCTGCGGGGCCATCTCGGCACCGCCCTCGAGCTTGACGCAGTGGGCGCCGGCCTCCTTCATGAACCGCACGGCCGTCAGGTAGCCCTGCTCGGGCGAGGCCTGGTAGGAGCCGAACGGCAGGTCGCCGACCACGAGGGCCCGGGAGACCGAGCGGCTCACGGCGCGGGTGAGCGGGAGCAGCTCGTCGACCGTGACCGGCAGCGAGGTCGTGTTGCCGAAGACGTTGTTGGACGCGCTGTCGCCGACGAGGAGGACCTCGATCCCGGCCTCGTCGAAGATCTGCGCGGTGTACTGGTCATAGCTGGTGAGCATGGAGAAGCGCTCGCCGCGCTGCTTCATCTCGCGCAGGTGGTGCGTGCGGATCCGCTTGATCGGCGCGGACGCGCTGGGTGCGGCGGCTGCCGCGGGACCGCCGTAGGGGGCGGCTTCTTCGGGGGCGTTGCTCATCATCGAGCTCCGTTTCTGGTGACTCGCGGCCCGCGCGAGCGGGTCCACGTTCGTTGACGGACACGACGAGGCTAGTCGCGGGAGAGCCCTCCGCGCGCTGTGTGCTCGGTCACCCCGGAGTGGTCGCCGCGGCGGCCGCGTCGGCGGCCGCCTCGAGGTCGGCGACGACGATCCGGCGCATCCCGAGCATCGCCCGGGTGGCGGCGAGCGCGCGCTCCGGGACGGGGTCGGCGACCAGCTCGTAGAGCCGCGCCGGGACGATCTGCCAGGACAGCCCGAAGCGGTCCTTGACCCACCCGCACACCGACTCCTCGCCGCCGTCGGCGAGCGAGTCCCAGTAGTAGTCGACCTCGGACTGGTCGTCGCAGGTGACCGAGAACGACACCGCCTCGGTGAACGGGAACGCCGGCCCGCCGTTGATCCCGCGGAACGTGAGCCCGTCGAGCGTGAACGCCCCGGCCATCACGCTGCCCGGCGCGCCCGGGCCCGCGTCGCCGTAGCGGCTGAGGTGGTCGATCGAGGAGTTCGGGAAGATGCCGGTGTAGAAGCGCGCGGCCTCCTCCAGCGTGTCGTCGAACCACAGGCACGGCTGGATGTGGTTGCTCGCGAGGCTCATGCGGGGGCAGACCGCCGCCGGGCGCGGGACTCATCGGCAGGTCGTGCCAACCATCCGGGCGCGGCTCGCGTTGGATGGGCGGACCGACCGGAGGACGGCACGCGATGGACGACGACTTCACCGCCTGGGCGGCGGGTGCGGAGCAGCCGCTGCTGCGCTCGGCGTACCTGCTGACCGGCGACCTGCACCGCGCCGAGGACCTGGTCCAGGAGGCGCTGGTCAAGGTCGCGCTGCGGTGGCGGCGGCTGCGCGCGGGGTACCCGACGGCGTACGCGCGGCGGATCATCGCGAACGACCACGTGTCGTGGTGGCGCCGGCACGGGCGGGAGGTCCCCGTCGCCGACGTGCACGACGGCGCGGTGGCGGTGGTCGCGGCCGCGAGCGTCTCGTCGGACCCCGAGGCGGTGCTCGTCGTGCAGAAGGCGCTCGCCCGGCTGACCCCGTCGCAGCGCGCGGTGGTCGTGCTGCGCCACTTCGACGACCTGAGCGAGCGCGAGACGGCCGAGGCGCTCGGCGTCTCGGTGGGCACGGTCAAGAGCCAGAACTCCGCGGCGCTGGCCCGGTTGCGCTCGGGGGCGCCCGAGCTGCTCGACCTGGTGGCGCCCGCCGGGCTGGGGGAGCGGGCCGTGCGCGAGGCGGGGCGGCGCCGGGCCCAGCGCCGGGTGGTCGGCGGGGCCGCGCTCGCCGTCGTCCTGGTGGTGCTGGCCGGGGTCCTGGTGACCCGCGGCGACCGGGGCGCTGAGCCGCCCCCGATCGCGCCGACGACGGTGCCGACGACCGTGCCGAGCGGGACCGCGGCGGCTGCGCCCCGGATCGAGCGCTGGGACCCGTTCACGGTCGTGGACGCCCCGGTCCGGGCCTCGGTGCTGCCCCGCCGCCTCGACCCGCCGCCGGCCCGGAGCGTGCCGAGCGTGCTGCGCGAGCCGCTGCCCGGGGGCGCGGTGCTCGCCCTGCCCGAGCCGGGCGCGGACCTGCGCCTGCTCGGCACCGACGGCACCTGGCGCTGCGTCGCCGGGACCGCGGACCTGCTGGCCGACACGCTCGGGGGCACCCTCGCCCCCGCCCTGTCGTACGACGGCACGCAGGTCGCGTTCGCCACCTACGACGGCATCCGGGTGGTCGACGTGACGACCGGTGCCGACCGCACCGTGCCCTGGCCGAAGCCCATCGCGGAGCGCTGGGACAACCCGCCGGCGCTGACCTGGCTGCCCGGTGACGAGGGGTGGTACGTGGCGCACTGGAGCGGTGGGTGGCTGGTGCGGCCCGACGGGACCGGCGAACAGGCGCCCTACGGCCGGCTCGGGTCGATGGTGGTCACGACCGACCGCGATGGCACCGCCGTCGAGCAGCCGGAGGCCTACCAGGGGTTCGACGTGTGGCAGGACGGCAGGAAGGTGCGGACGCTGCCGTCGAGCTACTGGGCGACCGGCGTGGTCAGCGGCTTCGGCCGGATCGCGTTCGTCGGCTCGGGCACGCAGCTCCCGACGGGGACCACCGGGCTGCTCATCCTCGACGTCACCGCGGGCGACCTGCTGGCCGCGGCCTCGGTGCCGGACCCGAACTCGGTCTACGGCAACAACGGCTACCTCCGCACGGTCGGCCTCCTCGACGCCGACACCGTCCTGGCTCTGGTCGGGCCGATGCGGTTCGGAGAGATGGAGATCGGTGCGGAGACCTGGCACCTCGTCGCCTGGCACCCCAGCACCGGGGCGTTCGAACGGCTCACCAGCGGACCCTCGTCGATGGGGGCCGTGAGTGTCGCGATGGGTCTCCTCGCGAGTCCCTAGACTCGCCCTGTGGACTTCTACTCGGCCTACGCCCACGGGTTCGCCCGGGTCGCCGCGGTGACGCTGCCCGTCGCCGTCGCGGACCCGGCGGCCAACGCCGCCCGCACGATCGAGCAGGCGCGCGCCTGCCACGACGAGGGAGTGGCGGTCGCGGTCTTCCCCGAGCTGGGCCTGACCGGGTACGCCGTGGACGACCTCTTCCTCCAGGACGTGCTCCTCGAGGCGGTGCACGCGGGCATCGCCGAGATCGTCGCGGCCTCGGGTGACCTGATGTCGATCCTGGTCGTGGGCGCGCCGCTGCGCCACGGCAACCGGCTGCTCAACTGCGCGGTGGTGATCCACCGCGGCGAGGTGCTGGGGGTGGCGCCGAAGTCCTACCTGCCGACCTACCGCGAGTTCTACGAGCGGCGCTGGTTCGCGCCGGGCGACGACCTGCACGGGCAGGACATCGTGGTCGCCGGTACGCGCGTCCCGCTGGGGCCGGACCTGATCTTCAGCGCGACCGACGTACCGGGGCTGCACCTGCACGTCGAGGTCTGCGAGGACATGTGGGTGCCCGTGCCGCCGAGCGCCCAGGCGGCGCTCGCGGGGGCCACCGTGCTGGCCAACCTCTCCGGCAGCCCGATCACGATCGCGCGGGCCGAGGACCGGCACCTGCTGGCGCGCAGCGCGAGCGCGCGCTGCAACGCGGCGTACGTCTACGCCGCGGCGGGCCAGGGCGAGTCGACCACGGACCTGTCGTGGGACGGCCAGACGATGGTCTACGAGATGGGCGACCTGCTGGGCGAGGGCGAGCGCTTCCCCGACGGGCCGCGGCGCACGGTCGTCGACGTGGACCTCGACCGGCTGCGCCAGGAGCGGCTACGCCAGGGCACGTTCGACGACAACCGCCGGGGGACCGGGGTCGAGGCCGACGACTTCCGCTGGGTCGAGCTGACCCTGGACCCGCCGGCAGGCGACATCGGGCTGCGCCGACGGGTCGACCGCTTCCCGTTCGTCCCCGACGACCCGGCCCGGCTCGCCCAGGACTGCTACGAGGCCTACAACATCCAGGTCTCCGGGCTGGAGCAGCGCCTCAGCGCGATCGGCCAGCCCAAGATCGTGATCGGCGTCAGCGGCGGCCTCGACTCCACCCACGCGCTGATCGTCGCGGCCAAGGCGATGGACCGGCTCGGCCGCCCGCGCAGCGACATCCACGCGTTCACGATGCCGGGCTTCGCGACGGGCGAGACCACCAAGGCCTACGCCACGCGGCTCTCGCTGGCGCTCGGGTGCACGTTCGAGGAGCTCGACATCAAGCCCGCGGCGCGGACCATGCTGGAGGGCCTCGGGCACCCGTTCTCCGAGGGCGAGCCGGTCTACGACATCACGTTCGAGAACGTCCAGGCGGGGCTGCGCACCGACTACCTGTTCCGCCTCGCCAACCACCGCGGCGGGATCGTGCTCGGCACGGGCGACCTCTCCGAGCTCGCGCTCGGGTGGTGCACCTACGGCGTCGGCGACCAGATGTCGCACTACAACGTCAACGCGGGCGTGCCCAAGACGCTCATCCAGCACCTCATCCGCTGGGTGATCGACACCGACCAGCTCCACGACGGGCACTACGACGACGATGCCGACCAGGTGCTGCAGGCGATCCTGGAGCAGGAGATCACCCCCGAGCTGATCCCCGGCGGCGAGCAGCGCACCGAGGACTCGGTCGGGCCCTACGCGCTGCAGGACTTCACGCTCTACCACGTGCTGCGCCGCGGCTACCGGCCGAGCAAGATCGCGTTCCTGGCGCACCACGCGTGGGGGAGCGGCGAGGCGTCGTACGACCTGGCGACGATCCGGAAGTGGCTCGAGGTCTTCGTCCGGCGCTTCTTCAGCAGCCAGTTCAAGCGCTCGGCGCTGCCCAACGGGCCCAAGGTGAGCCCGGGCGGGACGATGTCACCACGGGGTGACTGGCGGATGCCGTCCGACGCGAGCCCGGCCGCCTGGCTGGCCGAGCTGACGGCGAACGTGCCGGACGCATAAGGATCGGCAGACGCCTGCCGACAGGACACACGAGGGCCTGACCAGGGCCCGTTCACGGGACGAGGGAGGTCGACGAGCCGTGGGCCGCAGGACTGCCACCGCCTCGGGGGCTCCCCGGGTCGCCACCGCCGAGCGGGTGGTGGCGTACGCCTCGTGGGGCTGGCTGATCTTCGGGCTGCTGGCCAACCAGGTCGCCGCGTCGGCGACCCACCAGACGAGCCAGACGATCCTGCTGGCGACCCTGACCGTCTTCTTCCCGATGCTGGTGCTGCGGCTGGCCCTCGCCGTCCGCCTTTACGCCGGGCGCCGGGCCGGGCTCCTCCTGCTGCTGGCCGCGGTGACCGCGTGGGCGATCGGCTCGATGTCGGTCAACTCGGGCGGGGTGGCCTCGCAGCACCACTTCCCGGCGACCGGTGAGTGGTTCTTCCTGATGTCCTACCTGGGCATGGCCGGCTACCTCATGCTCGACGTCGACCGGCGCCAGCTGCGGCCCACCCGCGGCTGGCTCGACATCGCCGTCATCTGCGGCGGCACCTCCTGCGTGGCCTCGCTCCTGCTCGTCACGCCGATCCGGCTCGCCTCGGGGCAGGAGGGCGTCCCGCTGCTGCTGGCGCTGATCTACCCGCTGGCCGACCTGGTGCTGGCGCTGGCCGTGCTCGGCCAGTCCCTCCTGCTCGCGCGCACCGACCTGGGCAAGTCGGTCATGCTCGGCGTCGCGTTCGTGCTGCTGGCCGCCGCGGACTCGGCCTTCGCGCTCCAGGCCTCGGCGAGCACCTACGACTTCGGCAACGTCAGCATCGCGCTCTGGGGTGGCGCCTTCGCGCTGCTCGTCACCGCCGCGTGCCGGCCGCCCACGTCGGTCATCCGGACCGTCCCCAAGGCCGCCGGTACGACGGTCCTCGTCGCCGCGGGCGCCGTCGCGACCGCGGTGCTGATGCTGCGTCCCGACGACGAGCTCGCCTACTACACGGTGCCGCCGGCGGTGCTCACCATGGTCACCGTGGCCTGGCGGATGGGCCTGGCCCTGCGCGACGCCAACCGGGCGACCGAGGCGTTCGCCCTGTCCCGCACCGACGACCTGACCAAGCTGCCCAACCGGCGGGCGGTGCGGGTGCGCCTCGAGGACAGCATCGCCGCCCGCGAGCCGCTCGCGCTGATGCTGCTCGACCTCGACGGCTTCAAGGAGATCAACGACGCGCTCGGGCACCAGGTCGGCGACACCGTGCTGCGCCTGGTGGCGCTGCGGATGCGCGAGGCCCTCGGGCCGCGCGACGTCGTCGCGCGCCTCGGCGGCGACGAGTTCGCGATCATCGTGCCCGGCTGCGACGAGATCGAGCTGATGGAGACCGCGCACAACGTCCTGCGCGAGCTGGGCAAGCCGGTCTCGGTCGACGGCATCGAGATCTGCCCGTCCGGCTCGATCGGCATCACCGTCGCCGGGCCCGACGAGCAGGGCAGCGGCGAGATGCTGCGCCGCGCCGACGTCGCGATGTACCAGGCCAAGGCGACGAGCATGGGCGCCGCGCTCTACGACGTCGAGCTCGACGACTTCTCCCGCTCCCGCCTCCAGCTCGCCGAGGAGCTGCGCAAGGGGATCGCCGACGGCCAGA
Organism: Pimelobacter simplex; assembly: GCF_024662235.1. Taxonomy (GTDB): domain Bacteria; phylum Actinomycetota; class Actinomycetes; order Propionibacteriales; family Nocardioidaceae; genus Nocardioides. The sequence continues at coordinate 2,750,823 of NZ_CP096276.1, read as the reverse complement.
TCGAGGTCTGGTACCAGCCGCAGCTCGACGTCGCCTCCATGCGGATCTCCGGCGTCGAGGCGCTCGTGCGCTGGCGGCACCCGGTGCAGGGCGTGATCAGCCCGGTCTCGTTCCTCCCGGCCGCGCGCCGGGCGGGGCTGATGACCACCCTCTCCCAGACCATCGCGCGCCAGGCGGTGCACGACCACCGGCGCCGGCTCGACGCGGGCGTCGACCTGCGGGTGGCGATCAACTGCGCGCCCACCGAGCTGCTCGGCCAGGCCTTCCTGCCCCAGCTCTACGCCGCGATCGAGGAGCACCAGGTGCCGGCCGAGGGCCTGGTCCTGGAGATCACCGAGGACTCCTTCCTCGCCGACCCGCACCACACCCGTGAGGTGCTGCTCGGCCTGCGCGAGCACGGCGTCCAGGTCTCGATCGACGACTACGGCACCGGCTTCTCGTCGCTGACCTACCTGCGCAACCTGCCGGTCCAGGAGCTCAAGATCGACCGCTCGCTGATCCGCAACGTCGCCGAGGACGCCCGCAGCCGCGAGATCGTGGCCTCCACGATCCAGCTCGCCCACGCCCTCGACATGCGGATCGTGGCCGAGGGCGTCGAGAACGCCGCGGACCTCGTGGCCCTCGCCGAGATGGGCATCGACACGGTCCAGGGCTACCACGTGGCCCGCCCGATGCCGCCGACCGAGATCGACGCGTGGGTCCGGCATTGGCGTGCCGGCGAAGCCGCGGTGATGATGCAGGGATGAACGCCGCCCCCCTGCGCTTCGTCCTCGATCCCGTCGGCGCCGAGCTCGCCGCCGCCCTGCGGTGCGAGGCCGACGTCTTCCTCGCCACCTACGGCAACACCGCCGACGAGATGGACCGTGAGTACGGCCCCTACCTCGGCGCCACCGGATTCATGACGGTGCTCGACGAGAACGACCAGGCCGTCGCGACGGCCCGCATCATCGAGCCCGGGCCGGCCGGCCTCAAGACGCTCAACGACACCGCACGCGAGCCGTGGGGCGTCGACGGGCTCCGCTCGGCGCGCTCGGCCGGCGTCGACGTGGCCAAGACCTGGGACATCGCCACGATCGCCGTACGGCCGGGGTCGGGGCGGGGCGGGCTCTGCGCCGCCGCGCTCTACCACGGCATCGTCACGGCGGCGTTCGCCAACGGCATCGAGTTCGTCGTGATGATCATGGACTCGGGCGCGCGGCGCCTGCTCTCGGCGCTGGGGCTGCAGACCCAGGTGCTCCCCGCGACCTCCACGGGGGAGTACCTGGGCTCCGCGACCAGCACCCCGCTGTGGGCGAACCTGCACCGGATGTTCGAGCGGCAGCGCCAGGCCGACCCGGACGCGTACCGGCTGATCTACCAGGGCATCGGGCTCGACGGCATCGCCCTCCCGACCGACTGGGTCCGGCGCTCCGCCTAGGCCTCCCGGCGGTGGTCGCCGCGCATCATCCGCGCCATCGCGAAGCTGCAGATCGCCAGCGCCACCATGCCGACGGCCTGGTAGGCCATCTGGTCGACGCTGAACAGGTTGGCGGCGAGGAGCACGAACCAGACGCCGAGCACGTCGCCGCCGAGGTGCGGCATGGCGGCGACGAGCAGTCCGGCGAGGACCGTGATCGCACCGATCCACACCACGGCGTCGGCCGCGTTGCCCGGCAGCAGGTTGTTGGTCCAGGTCGCGATGGTGGCCTCCCACGTGGCGCTGTCCGTCACGAGGTGGGTCATCATGTCGAGCCCCCACAGCAGGGGGAGCACGGTGAAGGTCGCCCAGAGGGCCACGCGGCCCTGGTGAGCGGCGTCGATGGTGGCGAAGTGCGTGAGGTCGTGCATCTCCTCGCGCATGTCGTGGGACAGGGAGTCCCACGCGTGGGTGCTGGCCATGGCTGGCCCCTTTCTCGAGCGGTCCTTTTGTAAGGGACATCACCTTTGACGGTAGACCTGGGCCGATCTTTCGACAAGACTCGTGTCCGCTAGAAACTCGAGCGGGAGCCTGGAGGGGGACCGAGCCATGGACGAGGCGTTCGGACGACGGGTCGCGCGGGTCGGCAGCCTGGCCGACCCGGTACGACGGGCGCTCTACCGGTTCGTCGCCGAGCAGCCCGGCGCGGTGAGCCGGGACCAGGCGGCGAGCGGGGTCGACGTACCCCGGCACACGGCGAAGTTCCACCTCGAGCGCCTGGTCGACGAGGGCCTGCTCGTCACCGAGTTCCGCCGGCTCACCGGCCGTACCGGTCCCGGCGCGGGCCGCCCGGCCAAGCTCTACCGGCGCGCCCGGCGCGAGCTGGTGGTCAGCGTCCCGAGCCGGCGCTACGACCTGGCCGGGCAGGTGCTCGCCGACGCCGCCGAGCGCGCGCTGGCCGGGACGCCGATGAGCGCCGCGCTCACCGCCGCGGCCGACCATGCCGCCGACCAGGTCGCCGGGAACGCCGGGGAGGCCACGCTGGCCGAGGCCCTGGTGCCGCTCGGCTACGAGCCGCGGGCGGACCAGGACGGTGCCGTCGAGCTGACCAACTGCCCCTTCGACCTGCTGGCCGCGGGTCACCGCGACCTGGTCTGCGGCGTCAACCGCGCCTTCGTCACGGGTCTGGCAGGTCGCCTCGGTGGTACGGGGAGCACCGTCGCGGCGGTCCCGCCGGGGCCTGGCTGCTGTGTCCGACTCCTGCCCGAAACACGCACGCCTTGAGGGGGTGTCGGTCTCCTGGTCGCCTGCTGCGCGGCGTTTGCGACTCGATCTGGCGGCGTTGTCGGAGACTCGACGGGCCCTCCGGCCCGCCTTCGCTCCTCCGCCTTGCCAGATCGGCCGCAAACACCGCTCGCGACGGCGCCCAGGAGACCGACACCCCCTAGGGTGTGCCCATGGGTAAGCAAGAGGACTTCGTTCTCCGCGCGCTCGAGGAGCGCGACGTCCGGTTCGTCCGGCTCTGGTTCACCGACGTGCTGGGCTTCCTCAAGTCCGTCGCCGTCGCTCCGGCCGAGCTCGAGGGCGCCTTCTCCGAGGGGATCGGCTTCGACGGCTCGGCGATCGAGGGCTTCGCGCGGGTCTACGAGGCCGACATGCTGGCGCTGCCCGACCCGACGACCTTCCAGATCCTGCCGTGGCGCAGCATGGAGGGTCCGGCGACCGCGCGGATGTTCTGCGACATCGTGATGCCCGACGGCTCGGCGTCCTACGCCGACCCGCGCAACGTGCTCAAGCGGACGCTGGGCAAGGCCGCCGAGCAGGGGTTCACCTTCTACACCCACCCCGAGATCGAGTTCTACCTGTTCAAGGACGAGCCGCAGCCGGGTGTCGAGCCGGTGCCGATCGACCGCAGCGGCTACTTCGACCACGCCGCCCACTCGCACGGCTCGGACTTCCGGCGCGAGGCGATCACGATGCTCGAGGCGATGGGCATCTCGGTGGAGTTCAGCCACCACGAGGGCGGCCCGGGCCAGCAGGAGATCGACCTGCGGTACGCCGACGCGCTCACCACCGCCGACAACATCATGACCTTCCGCACGGTGATCCGGGAGGTCGCGCTCAACCAGGGGATCTGGGCGACGTTCATGCCCAAGCCGTTCACCGACCACCCCGGTTCCGGCATGCACACCCACGTGTCGCTCTTCGAGGGCGACCAGAACGCCTTCTACGAGGCGGGCGCGGAGTACCAGCTCTCCAAGACCGGCCGCCAGTTCATCGCCGGGGTGCTCAAGCACGCCAGCGAGATCAGCGTGGTGACCAACCAGTGGGTCAACTCCTACAAGCGGATGATGTTCGGGGGCGAGGCGCCGTCGTACATCTGCTGGGGGCACAACAACCGCTCCGCGATGATCCGGGTGCCGATGTACAAGCCGCTCAAGGGGCAGTCGACCCGCATCGAGCTGCGCAGCGTCGACTCCGCGTGCAATCCCTACCTGGCCTACGCCGCCGTGCTGGCCGCCGGGCTCAAGGGCATCGAGAACGACTACGAGCTCCCGCGCGAGGCCGAGGACGACGTCTGGGCGCTCACCGAGCGCGAGCGGCGCAGCCTCGGCATCGAGCCGCTGCCCAAGAGCCTGCACGAGGCGATCGTCGTCGCCGAGCGCTCCGAGCTCCTCGCCGAGACGCTGGGCGAGCAGGTCTTCGACTACTTCCTGCGCAACAAGCGCGCGGAGTGGGACGAGTACCGCGGCCAGGTCTCGGTGTTCGAGCGCGACCGGATGCTTCCCGTCCTCTGAGCCCGACGCCCACGCCGATGCCCCGCGCCACCCCGCGCACCGAGCTCATCCGCCTCGGCTTCGTCGACCTCGACGGAGCCCAGGCCGGGTTGGCCGAGCTCGGCCCGGGGGCGGCGGACCTGCTCGCCTACCTCGGCCGTACGGCGGACCCGGACGCCGCGCTGCGCGGGCTGGTCCGGCTCGCCGACGCCGCGGGGGAGCAGCAGGGCGAGGACGAGCGCGCCGCGCTGGTGCGTGCCGTGCGCGAGGACGAGGGCACCGCGATGCGGCTGCTGTCGGTGCTCGGCGCGAGCGCCGCGCTGGCCGAGCACCTCGGTCACCACCCGGAGCACTGGCGCGAGCTGACCGACCCGGCGCTGGGCTCGACCCGGCCGGCGGCGTACGCCATGCGGGCGGCGCTGCTCGACGCGGTCACGGGGCTGCCGGACCGCGAGGCGGTCGACGCGCTGCGGGTGGAGTACCGCCGCCAGCTGCTCCGGCTCGCCGCGCGCGACCTGGCCCACGACCTCGCGGTCGACGATGCCGCCGCCGAGCTCTCCGACCTCGCCGCGGGCACGCTCGACGCGGCGCTCGCGGTGGCCCGGGCCCGGATCGGGGCCGAGGCGGAGGGTCCGCGCCTGGCCGTGATCGCGATGGGCAAGTGCGGCGGGCACGAGCTCAACTACGTCTCCGACGTCGACGTGATCTTCGTCCACGACGGCGACGAGCGGGTCGCCGCGCGGCTCGCGGCCCAGATGATGCAGGTCTGCTCCGACCACACCGCCGAGGGCACGATCTGGCCGGTCGACGCGGCGCTGCGCCCCGAGGGCAAGGCCGGTCCGCTGAGCCGCACGCTCAGCAGCCACCAGGCCTACTACGAGCGGTGGGCCGAGCAGTGGGAGTTCCAGGCGCTGCTCAAGGCCCGGCCGGTGGCCGGCGACCTGGCGCTGGGCAGGGAGTTCGTCGCGATGGTCGCGCCGATGGTGTGGTCGGCCGCCGACCGCGAGGGCTTCGTCGACGCCGCCCGCGCGATGCGCCGCCGGGTGCTCGACCACATCCCCGCCAAGGAGGCCGACCGCCAGCTCAAGCTCGGCGCCGGCGGCCTGCGCGACGTGGAGTTCGCCGTCCAGCTGCTCCAGCTCGTGCACGGCCGGGCCGACGAGCGGATCCGCCCCCCGACCACGCTGAGCGCGCTGGCCCGCCTCACCGAGAACGGGTACGTCGGCCGCGAGGACGGCGAGGCGCTGCACCGGGCCTACGCCTTCCTGCGCCAGCTCGAGCACCGCATCCAGCTCCACCGCCTCCAGCGCACGCACGTCGTCCCGGCCGACGAGGCGTCGCTGCGCCGGCTCGGCCGCAGCCTCGGCTTCCTCAAGGAGTCCGAGAAGCGGCTCGACGACACCTGGCAGCACCACCGCCGCGAGGTCAGCCGGCTGCACCAGAAGATCTTCTACCGCCCGCTGCTCTCCGCCGTCGCCCGGATCGGGTCCGACGAGGTGCGCCTCTCCTCCGAGGCCGCCGGTGCCCGTCTCTCCGCCCTCGGGTACGCCGACCCGGGCGCCGCCCTGCGCAACCTCGAGGCGCTGACCGCCGGGGTCTCGCGGACCGCGACCATCCAGCGCACGCTGCTGCCCGCGATGCTCCAGTGGTTCGCCGAGTGCCCCGACCCCGACGGCGGGCTGTTCGGCTTCCGCCGGATCAGCGAGGCGTTGGGCCGCACGCCCTGGTACCTCTCCACGCTGCGCGACGAGGGCGAGGCCGCCGAGCGGCTGGCCCACCTGCTCGGCACCTCGCGCTACTGCACCGACCTGCTGGAGCGCGAGCCCGCCGGGGTCCGCCTGCTCGCCGGGGACCTGACCCCGCTCGGCTCCGCGGCGCTCGTCGACGAGATGGTCGCCACTGCGCGGCGCCAGGAGGGCGGCGACAAGGCAGTCCGGGCGGTGCGCGGCGTCCGCCGGCGCGAGCTGCTGCGGATCGCGGCCGGCGACGTGCTCGGCCTCGTCGACGTGGCCGACGTCGGCTTCGCGCTCACCCGGCTCACCGACGCGACGCTCGAGGCGACCCTGCAGGTGGCCGAGCAGTCCGTGGCCGCCCAGCGCGGGCTCACCGCGGCGCCGACCCGGCTCGCGGTCATCGCGATGGGGCGCTACGGCGGCTTCGAGCTGTCCTACGGCAGCGACGCCGACGTGCTCTTCGTGCACGAACCGGTCGCGGGTGCCGACCCGCAGGAGGCGGCGTCGTACGCGCGGGCGGTGGCCGAGGAGCTGCGCCGGGTGCTCGGCGCCCCGGGCCCCGACCCGGCGCTCGTCGTCGACGCCGACCTGCGCCCCGAGGGCCGCAACGGCCCGCTGGTGCGCACCCTCGACGCCTATGCGGCCTATTACGCGAAGTGGTCGCACGTGTGGGAGGCCCAGGCGCTGCTGCGTGCCGACGCGGTCGTGGGCGACCCGGGCCTGCGCGAGCGGTTCACCGCGCTCATCGACCCGCTGCGCTACCCCGAGCAGGGCCTCGACGAGGACGCCGTGCGCGAGGTGCGCCGGATCAAGGGCCGCGTCGACAAGGAGCGGCTGCCGCGCGGTGCCGACCCGGCCCTGCACCTCAAGCTCGGCCGCGGGGGACTGGCCGACATCGAGTGGACGATCCAGCTGCTGCAGCTGCGCCACGGCGCCGCCGTACCGGGGCTCCGGACGGCGCAGACGCTCGCCGCCCTCGCCGCGGCCGCCGAGGCCGACCTGATCACCCACGAGGAGGCCGAGACCCTCGGCACCGGGTGGCGGATGGCGACCCGGGTCCGCAACGCGCTGCTCCTCGCGCGGGGCCGTCCGGGGGACCAGTTCCCGATGGCGACGCTGGAGCGCCGGGCCGTCGCGGCCATGCTCGGCTACCAGCTCGTCGAGACCGACCGGCTGCTCGACGACTACCTCCGGGTGACCCGTCGCGCCCATGCCGTGGTGGACCGCGTCTTCTGGGAGTGAGGTTTGCCAGGCCTCGCCCGCAGGCGCGATCGATATGTCATGATGTGCGGTGTCGGGCCGCGACCGACCCCCCCAGAGGTCGCGGCCCGACGCCCTTTTTCCGGACGTGCGTCTGGATTCTGCTCGGTCCGCCGCGCCCGGCGTTGACCCTCGTGAGGGCGGTGCCGAGGGTGGCCGCATGACGATCACGCGGAGCCTGCGCGGCCGGCTCGTCGCGGTCGCCTCGGTGGCCACGGTGCTGCTGACGGCGACGCCCCCGGCCCAGGCCTTCACGACCTACACGCCGACGGGCGGTCCGGCGGTCAACCTGGTCGGTACCGGCATCAGCCTGACCGACATCCCCAACGGCCAGACGATCACGTGCGCGTCGTTCACCATGGCCGGCGGGGTGAGCAGCCCCGGTCTCAGCCGCGCCTACCCGGCCCCGGCGGTCAACCTGCCGACGCTGGCCAGCGCCGGCTGCACCAACACCCTCTGGGGTCCGGTCACCTTCGCGCTGGCCCCGACCTGGCGGCTCGCGATGACCGGCGACCCGAGCGGCGGGCTGTGGCCCGCACGGCTGAGCCAGGTCAAGATCAGCGGGAACGTCGCCGGGTGCGCCATCGAGGTCACCGGGGTCGTCGACGGCACCTTCGCGGTCGGCAGCCAGCGGTTCACCCCGGTCGCGGGGCCCTCCGGCCTCGGCGTCACGGCCGCGGTGGGCGGCGCTCCGTGCGTGGCGATCGACGTCGTCGTGGGCGACCCGATCGCGGTGGGCGGCTACTGGACCAACACCGCGATGCCGCCGCTCGCCCTCGCCAACCCCTGAGCCCCGGCACACCGGCACCCGGCCGGGGGACCGGTCCGCCTGTGCGATGCTTAGGTAATGCAAACCTCACTTCGTGCGGGTGGCGGGGTGGAGCCACCCGCGTCCCCGGAGGCCTCGGCGCAGGCGTCACCGGAGCCGTCCCCGGAGGCCCCGGCCGGCCCGACGGGCCCGGCCGGGGCGGTCCGCACCGGCCGCGGCCGCCGGGTCGCCGTGATCGTCGCCGCCGTCGTGCTGCTCCTCGTGGCGGTCGCGCTCAGCCTCGCCCTCGGCGTGCGTGGCGTCGCCCTCCGCGAGACCTGGCAGGCCCTCGTCGACCCGGTCGCCGGGAACGTCGACCACGACGTGATCCGGGGGCAGCGGGTGCCGCGCACGATCATCGGCGTCCTGGCCGGAGCCGCGCTCGGCCTGGCCGGCGGTCTCGCCCAGGCGATCACCCGCAACCCGCTGGCCGACCCCGGACTGCTCGGCCTCAACGCCGGTGCCTCGCTCGGCATCGTCGTCGCGGCGACGGCGTTCGGCGTGGTCAACCCCGGTGTCTCGGTGTGGTTCGGCTTCCTCGGCGCCGCGCTCGCGTTCGTCCTCGTGTTCGCGATCGGGCACGGGCGCCCGGTGCACCTGGCGCTGGCCGGGGCGACCGTCACGGCGCTCATGGTGCCGATCTCGACGCTGCTGCTCTTCCGCGACGTCGACGCCTTCAACCAGCTCCGGTTCTGGTCGGTCGGCGCGCTCACCGGACGTGACGTCGACGCGGTCGCGGGCCTGTGGCCGTTCCTGCTGGTCGGCCTGGTGCTCGCGCTGTTCGTCGCCCACCGCCTCAACGGCCTGGCGCTCGGCGACGACGTCGCGGCCGCCCTCGGCCAGAGCGTCGGTACGACGCGCCTGCTGGCCGGAGTCGCGATCGTCGCGCTCGCCGGTGCCGCCACCGCGCTGGCCGGACCGATCGCCCTGGTCGGCCTCGTCGTGCCGCATGCGGCGCGGCGCCTGATCGGCCAGGACTACCGCTGGGTGGTGCCGCTGTGCGCGCTGCTCGGCCCGATCCTCCTCGTCGCGGCCGACATCATCGGCCGGCTGGTCCGCCAGGACGAGCTCGAGGCCGGTGTCGTCGCCGCCCTGATCGGCGCCCCGGTGCTGGTCGCGGTCGCCCGCGGACGACGGGTGGCGGGCCTGTGACCACGCTGCCCACCCTGCCGTTGGTCCGGCTGCGCAGGCGCCGTCGTACCCGGGCGGGTGCGGTGGTGCTCGTCGGTCTCCTCGCCTGCCTCGTGCTGGTGCTGGTCAGCCTCAACATGGGCATGGCCGGCGTACCGCCCGAGCGGGCGCTGCCCGCGATCTTCGGGGTCGGCGACCGCTTCGACCTGCTCGTCGTGCAGAAGCTCCAGCTCCCGCGCGGGCTCGCCGCGATCCTGGCCGGGCTCGCGTTCGGCCTGGCCGGTGCGCTCTTCCAGTACACGCTGCGCAACAACCTCGCCAGCCCCGACATCCTCGGCATCTCCGGCGGTGCCTCGCTCGGCGCGATCACCGCCATCACCGCGTATGGCGCCACCGGGCTCGCGATCACCGGCTCGGCCCTGCTCGGCGGGCTCGCCACGGCGGTCGCGATCTGGGCGCTGGCCTGGCGCGGGGGACTGCACGGCATCCGGTTCGTGCTCGTCGGCGTCGGCCTGTCGTACGTCTGCGCCTCGCTCATCGCCTGGCGGCTCTCCGAGGCCGACCTGCGCGAGGGCGGGACCGTCCTGCTGTGGACCGTCGGCAGCGTGGCCGACATCCGCGACGGCATGCTCGGCCTGCTCGCGCTGGGCGTCGGTGTGCTGCTGGTGCTGGGCCTGGTCGTGGGCCGCGACCTGCGCCCACTCGCGCTCGGCGACGAGCACGCCAGCGGCCTCGGCGTCGCCCCCAACCGGGCCCGTGCGCTGGCGCTGCTGGTCGGGGTCGGCCTGGTCGCGCTCGCGACCGCGGTGGCCGGACCGATCGCCTTCGTCGCGCTGGTCTCGCCGGCCATCGCCCGCCGGCTGGTCGACGACGGCGGGGCCGCGCTGCTGCCGTCCGCGGTCGTCGGCGCCACCCTCACCCTCGCCGCCGACGTGGTCGGCCAGGCGGCGCCGTTGGGGCTCGACGCGCCCGTCGGCGTCGTCACCGGCCTGATCGGCGCGCCGTACCTCCTCTGGCTGCTCGCCCGCAGCGACCGAAAGGCGACCTCATGAGCACCGCGATCACCGCCACCGGGCTCTCGCTCGGCTACCGCAACCACCACGTGATCGAGAACCTCGACCTGGTCCTGCCCCCGGGCAAGGTCACCGCGATCGTCGGGCCCAACGCCTGCGGCAAGTCCACGCTGCTGCGCGGCCTGGCCCGGCTGCACCCCCACGCCGCGGGCAGCGTCACGGTCGACGGCCAGGACATCGGCGCGCTCTCGCGCAAGCAGCTCGCCCGGCTGATCGGCGTGCTGCCCCAGTCGTCGGTCGCCCCGGACGGCGTCCGGGTGGCCGAGCTGGTCAGCCGGGGCCGGTTCCCGCACCAGGGCTGGTTCGGCCGCCACTCCAGCGACGACGACGTCGTCGTGATGCGTGCGCTCGAGGCCACCGGGGTCGCCGAGCTGGCCGAGCGCCGCCTCGAGGAGCTCTCCGGCGGCCAGCGCCAGCGGGTCTGGATCGCGATGGTGCTCGCCCAGGAGACCAGCGCGGTGCTGCTCGACGAGCCGACCACCTATCTCGACGTCACCCACCAGCTCGAGCTCCTCGACCTGCTGGCCGACCTCAACGCCGAGCGGGGGACCACCGTCGTGATGGTGCTCCACGAGCTCAACCACGCCGCGCGCTATGCCGACCACATGGTCGTCATGTCCGGCGGCCGGGTCGTCGGCGAGGGAGCGCCGGGGGAGGTGCTGACCGTGGCCTCGGTGCGCGACGCCTTCGGCCTCGACGCCGAGATCATCCCCGACCCGGTGACCGGCGGACCGCTCGTCGTCCCGCGGGGGCGTCCACGATCCGCCGCGATCGCGGCGTCCTGACCGAATACTGTTAGGTTACGCTTACCTAACCCCGAACCAACGAGGAGAGACGCGTGCGTACGACACGTGCCTTCCGCCGTGCGGCCGCCCTGGTGGCGGCCACGACGGCGGCCCTGGCCCTGACGGCCTGCGGCAGCGAGAACGACAAGGCGGCCGACGAGGGCAAGACCACCGGTGCGGCCACCGACAGCTTCCCGATCACGATCGAGAACGCCTACGGCGAGACCGTGATCAAGGAGGAGCCGAAGCGCGTCGCCACCTGGGGCTGGGGCTCGACCGAGGCGGCCATCGCCTCGGGCGTCTACCCGGTCGCCGTGGCCGAGCAGCTGTGGACCGTCGGCAAGGACAACCTCCTGCCCTGGGTCGAGGAGGCCTACGACAAGGCCGACGTCGAGCACCCGGCGCTCCTCACCGACGACGGCTCGGGCACCACCGTGCCCTACGACGAGTTCATCGCGGCCAAGCCCGACCTGATCCTCGCGCCCTACTCGGGCCTGACCGAGGAGCAGTACAAGACGCTCAGCGACATCGCCCCGGTCGTCGCCTTCCCCGAGGGTCCCTGGACCACGCCGTGGGACGAGACCATCAGCATCACCGCCAAGGCCCTCGGCCGCAGCGCGCAGGGCGAGAAGATCCTCGGCGACATCGACACCTTCTTCGCCGACGAGGCCGAGAAGCACCCCGAGTTCGCGGGCAAGACGATCGCCGGCATCTGGGCCAGCCCCAACGCGCTGTCGATCTACACCGCCCTCGACCCGCGCGTGGCGATCATGGCCAAGCTCGGCTTCGAGGTCGCGCCGAGCGTGGCCAAGCTCGACAGCTCCAAGGGTGGCTTCTTCTTCGAGATGAGCTACGAGAAGGCCGACGAGCTCGACGCCGACGTGATCATCAGCTACCACGACAACGACGACGAGGCCGCGGCCATGCTCAAGGACCAGAAGGCCCTGGCCATCCCCGCGGTCAAGAGCGGCTCGGTCGCCCAGGTCGTCGGCCGGGTCAACGTCTCGTCGGTCTCGCCGCCGACCGCGCTGAGCTACAACTGGAAGGACGGCCTGCCGTCCCTCATCGACACGCTGGCCGGCGTCGTCGCCAAGTAGCCCCGAGGCAGCACCTCCCCGCATCCACCCGCCGACGGGTCCGCGCTGCGCGTCAGCGCGGCCCGTCCGGGTGGATGCTGCGCGTCTCGGCCCGTTCGTAGGTGCGCGGCAGGTGGTCGCGGACGTAGACCTTGGGCAGCGCCTTGGCGATCGACAGCGCCACGTAGATGACGGTGTTGATCGCCACGAACGCGGCGAGGATGCCGAACGCGTGGCTGCGCACCAGCGCTTCGGGGAAGAGGATGCCGAGGCTGGTCATGAGTCCGCCCGGAGGCCGTGCGGGGTGGAGACCACGTGCTTCCACGTGGCGGTGCGGCCCAGCGACATGTCGATGATGCCCTTCAGGTAGACGATGTCGAGGAAGAGCGCGTAGAAGAGCTCGGGGAACAGCGTCGCCGCGAGCAGCCGGGCGCGCCAGCCGCCCTTCCAGACCGTGACGATCCGCTCGACGGTGAAGATCAGGCCCGTGCCGAGCCAGAACGGGAACCACACCCAGGTGTCGAACGACAGCGCCATGAGCGCCATCAGCAGCAGGTAGGCGCCGAGCGCGATGACGCCGTAGCCGATGCCGAGCTGCTGGGCCCAGTAGCGGAAGGTCGCCGGGCGCATGCCGTACTCGCCGAGGTTCTCCAGGGCGCCGCGCTGCCAGCGCAGCCGCTGGGCCCACAGGGTGCGCCAGGTGGGCATCACCTCGGTGACCACGGTGCAGTCGCTGGGGGAGATGACCAGGCCCCCGAGGGTCTTGAGGGCCAGGGTGATCTCGTTGTCCTCGGTCAGCACGAGGGTGTCGTAGACATCGCCCGGTACGCCGGGCAGGATCCGGCCCCGCTCGGCGGCGACGGTGCGCAGCGCGCGCGGCCGGAACACCGTCGCGGTGCCGGTCAGCACGAAGACCCGGCCCCGGCGGCGCTGGAGGTCGCGGGCGTAGCGGGTGTATTCGTTGCGCTGGAACTGGCCGATGAGGCCCTTGCCGTCCTCGCCGTAGAACAGCCCGCCGATCGCCATGAGCGCGCGGTCCTCGCTCATCCGGCGCACGACGGAGTCGAGGAAGCCGGCGTCGAGCACCGTGTCGGCGTCCATCACCATGACCAGGTCGTTCTCGCCCTGGCTGGGCAGCAGGTCGCGCAGCGCCTGGTTGAGCCCGCCGGCCTTCTTGTGCTCGTTGGCGACGGTCGCGAAGACCTCGGCGCCGCCGGCCCGGGCGATCGCCGCGGTGTCGTCGGTGCAGTTGTCGGCCACGACGACCACCCGCTCGGGAGGCCGGGACTGGGCGAAGAGCGAGGCCAGAGTGGCGCCGATGCTGGCGGCCTCGTTGTGGGCCGGGACCAGCACGGTCAGCGTGACGGGTCCGTGGAAGACCCCGCGGGTCTCGGCCATGACGTGCTTGGGCGCGAGCGGCAGGCGCTCGCCGTCCTCGCTGCGGCGGGCGCGGTTGGCGATGCGCCGCTCGAGCAGCGCGACGCCGGCGGCGAAGAGCAGCGCGAGCCCGGCGGCCGCGCTCAGGGTCGGCACGCTGGGTGCCTCGGTGTCGTAGAGCAGGTGCCAGGCACCCAGGACCAGGCCGTCCGCTGGTCGTTCCTCACGTCCTGGGGTCCCCGAGACCGACCACCAGAGCAGTCCTGCTCCGGCCGCGGCGGTCCCGAAGATCAGCAGGCCGACGGCTCGCTGCAATCCGCGCACGGTTTTCCCTCCCTCTCGTCGCCACCTGGCACGTCCCTCCACCTTCGAGACTAGGCAATTCCGGCGCCGGGCCGCAGCCGGAGCCTGCGGAACCGACCGTTCGGCAGACCGGGCCGGGACGAAGGTCCCGATCTCCTTCGGTCCCTCCCGTTCCGGCCGATGGACGAGCACAGGCAGGTGGGCCGGGCCACCGCCCGGACCGGACGGAGGAGCGATGGAGTCCCGCACGGAGGGGGCTGCGCTGCGGCGCTCGATCCTGGACACCCTGCCGTTCAGCATCATCGCCACGGACGCACGCGGCCGGATCGTGACGGTCAACCCGGCGACCGCGGCGTTGCTCGGCTACGACCGCGACGAGCTCGTCGGAGCTCCGCTCACCGTCGTCGACGGCGCCCGTCGCCGGCTGTACCCGGACGGCGCGCCGGCGCTCGCGGACGCGGGCGGCCACGACATCGAGTGGGTGTACCGCCGGCGCGACGGCACGAAGGTCCCCGTGCAGGAGGCGATCGTCCCGCTCGACGGGGAGGACGGCGCGGAGCCGGGCTTCCTGGTCGTCGCCTACGACATCACGCACCGGGCGCAGACCCGCGACCACGTGGAGCACCTCGCGACCCACGACAGCCTGACCAACCTGCCCAACCGCTCGCTGCTGCTGCGCCACCTGGAGGGTGCGCTGGAGCGGGCCCAGCAGACCTCGCTGCACCTGGCGCTCGTCCTGCTCGACCTCGACCACTTCAAGCGGATCAACGACTCACTGGGCCACCACATCGGTGATGAGCTGCTCGTGGTGGTGGCCGAGCGGCTGCTCGCCTGGACCCGGGCGGGGGACCTCGTCGCGCGCCTCGGCGGCGACGAGTTCGCGATCGTGCTCCACGACGTCCCGCCGTACGCCGACCTGGAGCGCCGCCTCGAGGAGCTCATGGTCGACGTACTCGCCCCGGTCGTCGTGCACGGCTACGAGCTGGCGGTGACGGGCAGCATCGGCGGGATCCGCTATCCCGCGGACGGCGAGGACCCGGCGACCCTGCTCAAGCACGCCGACATCGCGATGTACGAGGCCAAGGCGGCCGGGCGCAACGCCGTACGCTGGTTCGAGGCCGGCATGCTCAAGGACGACGACGGCCGGCTCGCGCTCTCGGCCGCGCTGCGCCAGGCGCTGGAGCAGGGCGAGCTCTCGCTGGCCTACCAGCCGCAGCTCGACCTCGCGACCGGCAAGGTGGTCGGCGTCGAGGCGCTCGCCCGCTGGACGAGCCCCACGCTGGGCCCGGTGCCCCCGGACCGGTTCATCCCGGTCGCCGAGGACGGCGGCATGATCACCCACCTCGGCAACTGGGTGCTGCGCACCGCGTGCGAGGCGCTCGTGCGGATGCAGGAGGAGCTCGGTCACCCGCTGCGGCTCGCGGTCAACGTCTCGCCGCGCCAGCTCCAGGCCCGGGCGTGGCTGGACGAGATCGCCGACGCGATCGCGACCGCCGGTATCGCTCCGGCCCAGCTCGAGGTCGAGATCACCGAGGGCCTGCTCATCGAGGACCACGGCGACGTCGTCGCGATGCTGGAGTCACTGCGCTCGCTGGGCGTCTCGATCGTGGTCGACGACTTCGGCCGCGGCTACAGCAGCCTGGCGTACCTGACGAAGTTCCCCATCGACAAGATCAAGATCGACCGCTCCTTCATCTCCGAGATCACCTGCGCCGACACCGACGCCGCGATCGTCGACGCGATCATCGTGATGGCGCACGCGCTCGGCATGACCGTCGTGGCCGAGGGGGTCGAGACCGCGGTGCAGGAGCGCTACCTGCGCGAGCGCGGGTGCGACGAGGTGCAGGGCTACCGCTACAGCCCCGGCGTCGCGGTCGACGACGTGGTGCAGGTGACCCGGGCGCTCTCGGGGTGAACGTCGGGCCGCCTCGGGGTGCCCGTCAGTAGCTCTTCGGCAGCCCCAGCATCGCGGTGCCGATGTGGGCCAGGACGAGCTCCTCGGCGACCGGGATGTTCTTGGCGATCCGGGCGTCGCGGAAGATCCGCTCGATGGGGTACTCCTTGGAGTACGCCATCCCGCCGAGGGTCTGGAAGGCCTGGTTGGCGGCCTCCCAGCCGACCTGGGCGCCGGTCAGCTTGGCGACGTTGGCCTCGTTGCCGCACGGGCGGCCCTGGTCGAAGAGCCAGGCGGCCTGGTAGGTCATCAGCCGGCCGAGCTCGGTCTTGGCCTTGATCTGGGCGAGGGGGAACTGCAGGCCCTGGTTGGCGCCGATCGGGCGGCCGAAGACCTCGCGCTCGCGGGCGTAGTCGCAGGCGATCCGCAGCGCGGCGTCCGCCGTACCGATGCCTCCGGAGGCGGCGAGGATGCGCTCGGGGTTGAGCACGTCCCACAGCACCGCGAAGCCCGCGTCGACCTCGCCGATCACGTTGGCCGCCGGCACTCGGACGTCGTCGAGGAAGACCTGGCTGGACTGCAGGATGTTGCTGCCCATCTTGGGGATCGGCGTGTACGACAGCGTGCCCGCGGCGAGCGCCTCCTTGACGTCGACCAGGAAGAGCGTGAAGCCGGCCGTGCGCGGCAGGCCGCGCTCGCGCGTCTCGGCCGCGGGGACGGTGCGGGTGACCGCGACCATCCAGTCGGCGTTCTCGACGTTGGAGATCCAGACCTTCTGGCCCTTGATGACGAACTCGTCGCCGTCGCGGCGCGCAGCGGTCTTGATCTCGATGGCGTTGCTGCCGGCGTCGGGCTCGGTGAGCGCGAGGCAGAACTGGAGCTCGCCGGTGGCCAGGCCGGGCAGGATCCGCTGCTTCTGCTCGTCGGTGCCGTGCCGGCTCAGGGTCATCGCCCCGAAGCCGGGCGTGGTGACGTAGAAGAACGTGCCGGCCACGCCGCCGGACGCGCACAGCGTCATGTTGGCGACCGCCAGCTCGAGCAGGCCCTGGCCGCCACCGCCGTACTCCTCGGGGATGCAGAGCCCGAACCAGCCGCCGTTGCCGAGGTCGTCGAAGACCTCCTGGGGGAAGCGGTGCTGCTCCTCGCAGCGCGACCAGTAGGCGTGGTCGTACCTGGCGGCCACGGCGGCGACGCCCTCGCGGACGGCGAGCGCGCTCTCGGGCAGGTCGAAGTCCATCGGGCTCCTTGGGACGAGGTTCAGACGAGGGGACGGCGGAACCGGCGGCGCAGCCGGGTGTCGGCGAGCCACAGGTTGAACGGGAAGATCCGCAGCGGGCGGGGGAGCAGTCGCTCGATCCGGCCGAAGAGCCGCATCAGCCGCTCGAAACGGGCCTGCTGGCGTGTGCTCCAGGGCAGCCCCATCGCCTCGCGGAAGGGCGGCGGCAGGAAGCCGGTGGTCACGAAGACGAGGAACGGCGCGAGCAGCCGGAAGGGCCGGGGGAAGTTGCGCAGGGTCGTCAGCTCCAGCAGGTACGACGCCACGGCGGGGTCGATGTCGACCTCGGCGAGCGACTCCTCCCAGTAGCGGTCGAACGCCGCGCGGTCGGCCGGCCACGCCTCGGGCGGCATCTGCAGCGTGGTGCCGAAGCGCGCGCAGTGCAGGTAGAGCGCGTCGGCCTCGGCGTCGGGGAGCGGCCCGTGCATCTTGTCGATCATGTCGACGGTGCCGTAGTAGAGGCAGGCGGCGACCCAGGTCTGGAGCCGCGGGTCCATCGCGCGGTACTCGACCTTCTCGCCGGGGCGCGAGTAGACCTGGGCGTGCTGCTTGTTGACCGCCTGGCGGAAGGCGGTGCGATCGGCGTCGTCGCCGAGCAGGGCGACGGCGAGGTAGGTGAACGTCGTGCGGCCGCGCTTGAAGGGCCGCTTCATCGCCGAGCCGTCGTGGACCCGGCTGTTCATCACGCCGTGGCCGACACCCGGCCAGCTCAGCTGGAGGATCACGTTGGCGGGACCGGCCAGGTGGGCGCCGAGACCGGAGACGTGGTCGCGCACGTCGAAGCCGGCGGGCACGGGCAGGTCGCGTGGCTTGCGCGCGGGCGGTGACGCTGCGGAGGGAGCGGTGGAGGTCACGCCGTCCACGCTAGCCTGTTGTTGGCACGCTGCCAATAGTAGGGTTCGGGTCATGACCGCAGCAGCGACCCGGCGCCGGCTCCCGCCCGACGAGCGGCGCGAGCAGATCCTGGCCGCCGCCGAGCGGCTGTTCGCCGAGCGTCCGTACGCCGAGGTGGCGACCACCGGCATCGCCCGCGAGGCGGGGGTCGCGCGCGGGCTGCTCAACCACTACTTCGGCGACAAGCGCGCCCTCTACCTCGAGGTGGTCCGCCGGGCCGCGCTGCTGCCGACGCTCGAGGACGTCCCGCTGCCGACCGGCTCGCTGGAGGAGCGCGTCGAGGTCGCGGTGACCTGGTTCCTCGGCTCGATCACGCCCGAGCGGGCGACGTACCTGACGGTGCGGGCGGCGGAAGGCGTGGGCGAGGACGCCGAGATGCGCGCCATCCTCGACGAGGCCCACGACCTCGCGGCCCGCCGGGTGCTGGAGATGGTGGGCGGCGATCCGGCCGATCGCGCGGCCCGGGCCACGGTCCGGGCGTACGGCGAGCTGGCCCGCGGCGCGATCCGGGAGTGGTCGCGCGACGGCGCGCTCACCCGCGACCAGGCGCACCTGCTGCTGCGCGAGGCGCTGCTGGTCATCGTGCGAGCGGTGCTCCCACGACTCTGAGCGCGCGGGCGCTGCCGGGCCGGCCGGGCGCGGCCCGCTTGACGTCGTACATGGCCTGGTCGGCGCGGGCCAGCAGGCTGCGCGGGCTCTCGCTGTGCTCGGAGACGGCGGTGCCGACGCTCGCCGTGATCCGGTCGTACGGCGCGTCGGAGGCCTGGCCGTAGGGGAGCGCCACCTGGGCCCGCACCTCGTCGGCGTACCGCTCCAGGTCGGCGGGACCGCCGAGTCGCGGGCGCAGGACGACGAACTCGTCGCCGCCGACCCGGGCCACGGTGTCCTCCGGCCCGGCCGTCTCGGTGAGCCGGCGGGCGATCTCGACGAGGAGCAGGTCGCCCTCCTGGTGCCCCCAGGCGTCGTTGACCGACTTGAAGCCGTTGAGGTCGAGCCCGACCACCCCCACCGTGCCGGGGGCGCCCTGGGCGAGTGCCGCCTCCAGCCGCTCGGTGAGCAGGGTGCGGTTGGCGAGCCCGGTCAGCGGGTCGTGCAGCGCCAGGTGGCGCAGCTCGCTGATGAGCGCGTTGCGCGAGTCGCGGAACAGCGCGAGGCTCAGCACCACCAGCGTCAGGCTGCCGATCATGCCCTGTGCGAGCAGCGCCTGGTTCTCGGCGGGCAGACCCTGCAGTGCGCCGAGGTCGAGCAGCGTCCCGACCAGCACGCACACCGCGGCGGCGGCCAGGAACAGCGTGCTCGTGGTGGTCGAGTAGCGCAGTGAGACCCACATCGCCGGCAGCATGATGGCGAAGGCGATCGGCTCGCCCGGGTTGACCCAGAAGACCCGGCCGAAGACGGCGAGCGTGACGACCACGCACGCGACGGTCTCGGCGACCCGTGGCCCGGTGATCACCGGGCGGCGCCAGCGGGCGTCCTGGAGCCGGAGCACGAGGGCGACCCCGGCCAGCGCGGTGACGCCGTTGCGCACCGCGAAGAGCGCGAAGGTCTGCACCAGGCCGTCGTGCCCGGCGTGCGCGAGGTAGGCGACCGCGAGGGCCGCGGAGCAGACCGTCCCGGTGCTCACCGCCACGACGAGGCGGGCCAGGTCGGCGGGCTCGCGCAGCACCGCCGTACGACGCCCGGGGGTGAGCAGGAGCGCGGTGACCGCCGCGAGCACGGCGTTGACGCCGGTGAACCACGCGGCCAGGCCCACCGTGGCCCCGGTCGCGAGGGTCGCGGCGAAGTTCGTCAGGCACAGCAGCACCGCGTGGGGCACCGCCCGGCGTGGCCCCAGTCCGCGGGCGTGGAGCGCCCAGAGCACGCTGATGGCCGCGGCAGGCCACACCAGCGCGACCTCGCCGTGGTCGACGCGCACCGCCCGGCCGGCCACCACGGCCAGTGCCTCGGCCGCGGCGAAACCCAGCGCGGGCAACGCTGCCCGGACGAGGCGTCGTGCCACGGTGCTGCTCCGTTCGGATGGATGGGGTGCACCGCTTCGATCGGCCGTCTGCGGCCGGATCGGAGGACTTCGCAGCCGCCGGAGGCCCGCGTGACCAACCTTCGACCAATCTCCGTTTGCTCTGCTGTGCGGACCGCCACTCTCACTCGGGGAGATCGTTCATGGGGAACCTTCCGGCGCGCACTTCCGCGCGCACCACCAGCTCGTCGCACCGGTCGCCCGGGCACCTCAGCCGCCGCTCCTTCGTCGGCTACGTCCTCTGCGGCACCGGCCTCGTCGTCGCCGCCGACCTCACGCTCGGCTCCGCGCCGGCGCACGCCCTGCCGATCCCGTCGGTGCCGCAGGTG
Source organism: Pimelobacter simplex (assembly GCF_024662235.1). Classification (GTDB taxonomy): domain Bacteria; phylum Actinomycetota; class Actinomycetes; order Propionibacteriales; family Nocardioidaceae; genus Nocardioides. The sequence goes on along the minus strand of NZ_CP096276.1, from coordinate 2,730,694 downwards.
CCCGAGATCTACGACCTCAACGACTTCCTCACCCACTGCGCGCTGCCCACCTCGGCGCTGGTCGCGATCCACGTCGACGACCAGGGTGATGCGCACTTCGCGCTGCCGCGGATGGAGGTCGGCCAGGGGATCACCACCTCGACCGCGATGATCATCGCCGACGAGCTCGACCTGCCGCTCGACCGCGTCCACGTCACGCTGGCGCCGGCCCGGCCTGAGCTGCTGTTCAACCAGCTGACCGGCGGCTCCAACACCACCATCTCGACGTACACCCCGATCCGGGTGGCGGCCGCCGTGGCCCGCAAGGCGCTGCTCGAGGCGGCCGCGATCGAGCTCGGCGCGCTGGCCGAGACGCTCGTGGTCAAGGCCGGCACGATCTTCGACAGCCTCGGCTCGTCGCTGACCTACGGCCAGGCGGCCGCGCTGGCGGCGCCGCCGACGACGCGCCGGGTCCGGGTCTCGCTCAAGGCCGCGGCCGAGCAGCGGCTCGTCGGTACGCCGCAGCGGCGCGTCGACGCGCTCGACGCGGTCACCGGTCGCAAGCAGTACGCGATGGACCTCGACGTCCCCGGTGCGCTGCCGACCATGGTCTGCCGCCCGCCCGGCCTCAACGGCTCGGTCCGAGAGGTCCGCAACCGGGCCGCGGTCCTGGCGCTGCCCGGCGTCACCCATGTCGCGGTGATCCCGACCGGGGTCGCCGTACGGGCCCGGACGTTCGGGCAGTGCATCGACGCCGTCCGGGCGCTCGACGTCGCCTGGAAGGCCGGGTCGGTGCCCGGCAAGTCGGCCGACGACATCGCTCTGGAGCTGCGCCGCGCCCAGCTGCCGCTCGCGGTGCCCAAGCTCGGCGCGACCACGGTCGAGGGCGACTTCACCTTCCACTTCCGCAGCGGCTCGGCGCTCGAGCCCAACTGCGCGATCGCCGACGTCCGCGACGGCAACGCCACGATCTGGGGCGGGCTGAAGTCGCCGATCGATGCCCAGTCCAAGGTCGCCAGGGCGCTCGGGCTGCCGCAGCGCAAGGTGACGGTCAACGTGGTCCAGGGTGGCGGCTCGTTCGGCCGCAAGCTCTTCAGCGACGCCGCGATCGAGGCCGCGCAGGCGTCGCGGGCGTTCGGTGTCCCGGTCAAGCTCATGTGGCACCGTGCCGACGAGCCGCGCCAGGGCCGGGTGCACCCGATGGCGACCTCGCGGGTCCGGGCCACGGTGCTGCTCGGCAGCGTGGTCACCTTCGAGCAGCGGCACACCTCGGTCTCGACCGACTTCACCCACGGGCTCGGCGAGCGGCTCACCGCCGAGGTGGCCGCGCTGCCGACGGGGCTGGCCAACCTGGGGTTCTCCGAGACGATCTTCCTGCTCAGCCAGGAGCTGCCCTACAACTTCGGGGTCGTCACCCAGCTGCTCAACGAGTCGAACAACGACGTCGACCGGTTCAACACCAGCTCGGTGCGCAACATCTACTCACCCGACGTCCGCACGGCCAACGAGCTCATCGTCGACCAGCTCGCGGCCCGGCTCCGGCAGGACCCGGTCGAGTTCCGCCGCCGCCACCTCAAGAGCCGGGTGGTCAAGCGGGTGCTCGCCCGGGCCGCCGAGCTGGGGGAGTGGGGCCGATCGATGCCCGCGGGCACGGCCCAGGGCATCGCGATCCACAAGGAGTACAAGGGCGCGACCGCCGTCCTGGTCGAGATCGACTGCCGGCCCGCGACCGTGGACCGCAAGGTCCGCGACGCCGTCACCGGGCCCCGGGTCACCAAGGCGGTCGTGGTCGTCGACTGCGGTCTCGTGGTCAACCCGCTGGGGGTCGAGGCCCAGATGATGGGCGGCTTCTCCGACGGCATGGCCCAGGCGCTGACCTACGGCAACCACCTCGTCGACGGGCACTTCCTGGAGGCCAGCTGGGACAACTCGGCCTACACCCGGCAGTGGAACACGCCCCCCGACTTCCGCTGCGAGGTGATGGAGTCCGACCGGCGCGAGCCCGGCGGCATCGGCGAGGCCGGCGTCGCCGCCTCGATGGCCGCCGTCGCCTGCGCCTACGCGCGGGCCACCGGGACGATGCCCACCGAGTTCCCGATCAACTTCCGCGCCCCGCTGCACTTCGAGCCCAAGCCCTTCGTCCCCTCCGTCCCCGAGTCGCCGGTCGACGGCCTCGACCACCTCTCCTGAGGAGCCCGCGATGCCGAAGCACACCTTCCAGCTCAACGGCGAGACCGTCACCGTCGACGTCGAGGACGACGTCCGGATCCTGTGGGTCCTGCGCGACGTCCTCGGCGTCACCGGGCCCAAGTACGGCTGCGGGATCAACGTCTGCAAGGCCTGCACCTCCCACCTCAACGGCAAGGCGTTCAACCCGTGCTCGGTGCGGGTCCAGGACGTCGGCCCCGACGACGAGATCACCACCATCGAGGGGCTGGCCGACACCGCGCCCGGCGACGGCCTGCACCCGATGCAGGAGGCGTGGCTGGAGCACGACGTCGCCCAGTGCGGCTACTGCCAGCCGGGCCAGATCATGGCCGCGGTCGCCCTCGTCCACCGGGTCCGCAAGGAGGGGCGGGCGATCACCGAGGACGACCTCGACGCCCTCCGCAACGTGTGCCGGTGCGGCACCTACCCGCGGATCCGGCAGGCGATCCGGACCGGGGCCGAGCGCATGGGCTGAGCGCGTGGGCTGAGGGGCTCAGCACTCGATGACGTTGACGGCGAGGCCCCCGCGCGAGGTCTCCTTGTACTTCGTCATCATGTCCCGGCCGGTCTCGCGCATGGTCTTGAGCGCCTTGTCGAGGCTGACCTTGTGCGAGCCGTCGCCGTGGCTGGCCATCCGGGCCGCGTTGATCGCCTTGACCGAGGCGATCGCGTTGCGCTCGATGCAGGGGATCTGGACCAGTCCGCCGACGGGGTCGCAGGTCAGGCCGAGGTTGTGCTCGATGCCGATCTCGGCGGCGTTCTCGACCTGGGCCGGCGTACCGCCGATCACCTCGCACAGCGCCCCGGCCGCCATCGCGCACGCCGAGCCGACCTCGCCCTGGCAGCCCACCTCGGCGCCGGAGATCGAGGCGTTCATCTTGGCCAGGATGCCGATGGCCGCGCCGGTCAGCAGGAAGCGCACGATGCCGTCGTCGACCTCGTCCTGCGGGCGCCCGGCGGCCACGAAGCGCACCCAGTAGTGCAGCACCGCGGGGACGATGCCGGCCGCGCCGTTGGTCGGCGCGGTGACGACCCGGCCGCCCGAGGCGTTCTGCTCGTTGACGGCGAGGGCGTAGAGGTTGACCCAGTCCATGACGTCGAACGGATCGGTACCGCCGCGCGCGCAGAGGCTCGTGTAGAGCTCGGGCGCGCGCCGCGGGACCTTGAGCCCGCCCGGCAGGACGCCCTCGCGGTGGCAGCCCTCGTCGACGCACGCCGCCATCACCCGCCAGATCTCCAGCAGCCCGGCCCGGACGTCGGCCTCGGGGCGCCAGGTGAGCTCGTTGGCGAGCATGACGTCCGAGATGCTCATGTCCTCGCGCGCGCAGACGGCGAGCAGCTCGGCACCGGTGCTGAAGGGGTACGGCAGCACGGTCTCGTCGGCGACCACCCGGTCGGCACCAGCCTGGTTCTCGTCGACCACGAAGCCGCCGCCCACCGAGTAGTAGGTGCGGGCACGCAGCTCGGCGCCCGCGGCGTCGTACGCGGTGAAGATCATGCCGTTGGGGTGCGCGGGCAGCGACTTGCGCCGGTGCATGACGACGTCGTCGGCCTCGAAGCGGACGGGGTGGCTGCCGGCCAGCCGCAGCTCCTGGCGGTCGAGGATCGCGGCCACCCGGGCGTCGTACGTCGTGGTGTCGGTGGTCGCGGGATCGTCCCCCTCGAGCCCGAGGATGACGGCCTTGACCGAGCCGTGCCCGTGCCCGGTCGCGCCGAGCGAGCCGAAGAGCTCGGCCCGGACCCGGGTGACGGTGCCGATCTCGCCGTCGGCGGCGAGGCCCTCGGCGAAGATCCGGGCCGCGCGCATCGGTCCGACCGTGTGCGACGACGACGGCCCGATGCCGATCGAGTAGAGGTCGAAGACGCTCAGCGCCACGTGATCACCGGCTTCTGCGTTCCATGGCTCGACGGTACAACCGTCCGGCGCGGTAGGAGGAGCGCACGAGGGGGCCGGAGAGGACGCCGCTGAAGCCGATCTCGTCGGCCTCGGTGGCGAGCTCGACGAACTCCTCGGGCTTGACCCAGCGTTCGACGGGGTGGTGACGCGGGCTGGGGCGCAGGTACTGGGTGATGGTGACCAGCTCACAGCCCGCCTCGTGCAGGTCGCGCAGGGCCTGGGAGACCTCCTCGCGGGTCTCACCCATGCCGAGGATGAGGTTGGACTTGGTGACGAGTCCGAAGGCCCGGGCCTGGGTCAGCACGTCCAGGGAGCGGTCGTAGCGGAAGGCGGGGCGGATGCGCTTGAAGATCCGCGGCACGGTCTCGACGTTGTGGGCGAGGACCTCGGGGCGGGACTCGAAGACCTCGGTGAGCAGCTCGGGGCGGCCGTTGAAGTCGGGGATGAGGTTCTCGACTCCGGTGTCGGGGTTGAGGTCGTGGATGGCGCGGACGGTCTCGGCGTAGAGCCAGGCGCCGCCGTCGGGGAGGTCGTCGCGGGCGACGCCGGTGATGGTGGCGTACTTGAGGCCCATGGTCTGGACGGATTCGGCGACGCGTCGGGGCTCGTCGCGGTCGAGGGCCTGGGGCTTGCCGGTGTCGATCTGGCAGAAGTCGCAGCGGCGGGTGCACTGGTCGCCGCCGATGAGGAAGGTGGCCTCGCGGTCCTCCCAGCACTCGAAGATGTTGGGACAGGCCGCTTCCTGGCACACCGTGTGCAGGCCCTCGGACTTCACCAGCTTGTGCAGAGCGGTGTACTCCGGGCCCATCTTCGCCTTGGTCCTGATCCAGGACGGCTTGCGCTCGATGGGGGTCTCGGCGTTGCGGGCCTCCAGCCGGAGGAGCTTGCGCCCCTCCGGCACGACCGCGGTCACGACAGCCCCGGGTAGAGCGGGTGCGCGGCGGCCAGCGCCGCCACCCGGTCGCGGAGCTTGGCCGCGGTGCCCTCGTCGTACGACGGCTTGAGCGCCTCGGCGATCACGTCGGCGACCTCGGCGAAGGCCTCCGCGCCGAAGCCGCGGGTGGCGAGGGCCGGCGTACCGATCCGCAGGCCGGAGGTGACCATCGGCGGGCGCGGGTCGAACGGGACCGCGTTGCGGTTGACCGTCAGCCCGATGCCGTGGAGCCGGTCCTCGGCCTGCTGGCCGTCGAGCTCGGAGTCGCGCAGGTCGACGAGCACGAGGTGGACCTCGGTGCCGCCGGTCAGCACCGAGACGCCCGCCTCGACCACGTCGGGCCGGGTGAGTCGCTCGGCGATGATCCGGGCGCCCTCGAGCGTGCGCTCCTGGCGCTCCTTGAACTCCGGCGACGCGGCCATCTTGAAGGCCACGGCCTTGGCCGCGACGACGTGCTCCAGCGGCCCGCCCTGCTGACCGGGGAAGACCGCGCTGTTGATCTTCTTGGCCAGCGCGGCCTTGCTGAGGATGACGCCGCCACGCGGTCCGCCGAGGGTCTTGTGCGTCGTCGTGGTGACGATGTCGGCGTAGGGGACCGGGCTCGGGTGCAGGCCGGTCGCGACGAGTCCGGCGAAGTGGGCCATGTCGACCATCAGGTAGGCGCCCACGAGGTCGGCGATCCGGCGGAACTCGGCGAAGTCCAGCTGGCGCGGGTACGCCGACCAGCCGGCCACGATCAGCTTGGGCTCGTGGAGCACGGCGAGCCGCTCGACCTCGGCCATGTCGACCCGGAAGTCGGCCGGGTCGACGTGGTAGGCGACGACGTCGTAGAGCTTGCCGGAGAAGTTGAGCCGCATGCCGTGGGTCAGGTGCCCACCGTGCGCCAGGTCGAGCCCGAGGATCGTGTCGCCGGGATCGAGCAGCGCGAACATCGCGGCCGCGTTGGCCTGGGCGCCGGAGTGCGGCTGCACGTTGGCGGCCTCGGCTCCGAAGAGGTCCTTGACCCGGTCGATCGCGAGCTGCTCGATGACGTCGACGTGCTCGCAGCCGCCGTAGTAGCGGCGGCCGGGGTAGCCCTCGGCGTACTTGTTGGTCAGGACCGAGCCCTGCGCCTCCATCACCGCGACGGGGGCGAAGTTCTCGGACGCGATGAGCTCGAGCGTGCCCTGCTGGCGGGCGAGCTCGGCGGTGATCGCCGCGTGGACGTCGGGGTCGAAGGAGGCAAGGGACTGGTCGAGCACGGCCGGGGCCATCAGGCGTCCAGGAGGGCTTCGTAGGCCGCGGCGTCGATCAGCTCGCCGGGCGCGGTGACCTTGACGACGAACAGCCAGCCGGCGCCGAAGGGGTCGCTGTTGACCAGGCTCGGGTCGGCGTCGACGGCGTCGTTGACCTCGACGACCTCGCCGGTGACCGGGGCGTAGAGGTCGCTGACGGACTTGGTGGACTCGAGCTCGCCGCAGGACTCGCCGGCGGTGACGGAGGCGCCGACCTGGGGGAGGTCGACGTACACGACGTCGCCGAGGGCGTCGGCGGCGTAGGCGGTCACGCCGACCTTGGCGAGGTCGCCGTCGAGGGCGACCCACTCGTGCTCGGCGGTGTACTGGAGGTTCGTGGGGTTGGTCATGGTGATCTCCTGGAAGTCGTGGGCTGGGCTCAGCGGGTGCGGGTGTAGAACGGGAGCGCGACGACCTCGGCGTCCTCGAGGGTGCCGCGCAGGGACACGGCCAGGCGGGTGCCCGGCTCGGCCAGCGCCGGCGGCACGTAGGCCATCGCGATCGGCTTCTCCAGCGTGGGGGAGGGCGAGCCGCTCGTGACGATGCCGACCTCGGCACCGGTCGCCGGGTCGTGCACCGGGTAGCCGGCCCGCGGCGAGCGCCGACCGGACGAGACCAGGCCGACGAGCACGCGCTGCGGGCCCTCCTCCTTGCGCCGTGCCAGCGCGGCGTCGCCGACGAAGCCCTCGGGCTTGCCGAGGACGACGACCCGCCCGAGGTTCGCCTCGAAGGGCGTCGTCTCCCGGTCGAGCTCGTGACCGTAGAGCGGCATGCCCGCCTCGAGCCGCAGCGTGTCGCGGCACGCCAGGCCCGCCGGGACCAGGCCGTGCGCCTGGCCGGCCTCGCTGAGCGCCGCCCAGATCGCCGCGGCGTTGTCCGGCCTGCAGTAGACCTCGAAGCCGTCCTCTCCGGTGTAGCCGGTGCGGGCCAGCAGCACGTCGATCCCGGCGACCGTGCCGGCGTCGATCGCGTAGTACTTGAGGTCGGGGACGTGCAGCTCGGTCAGCCCGGCCAGGATCTCCGCCGACGCGGGACCCTGGACCGCCAGCAGCGCCCAGTCGGCCGACGTGTCGCGGACCTCGACGTCGTACCCCTGGGCGCGGGCGGCGAGCTCGGGCGCCACCACGGCGACATTGCTCGCGTTCGCGACGACCAGGAAGTGCTCGTCGGCCAGCCGGTAGACGACCAGGTCGTCGATGATCCCGCCGTCCTCGGCACAGATCATGGAGTAGCGTGCCCGGCCGACACCGATCGCCGACGGCCGGCCCACCAGCGCCCGGTCGAGCGCGGCGCCGGCCCCGGGCCCGCTCAACTCGATCTCGCCCATGTGGGTCAGGTCGAAGAGTCCGGCCGTCGTACGGACGGCGCGGTGCTCGGCGGTCTCCGAGCCGTACCGGACCGGCATCTGCCAGCCCGCGAAGTCGGTGAACGACGCACCGAGCGCGCGGTGCACCTCGTGCAGCGGGGTGAGCCGCGGCGTGCTCTGCGGAGCGTCCTGCGGGGTCCCTGCGGGGGTCGTGGTCATTGGGAGGCTTCCTCGTGGAGAGCCGGCTCGCGCCGCGCTCGTGGCTGGGTTGCCTCCCCGCTCTGTCATCGCTACCTGAGAGCTTCACCGTCCGGTCGGACGGCTTGCACCGTGGGTGCGGACCGGTGGATCCGGTCCGACTTTCCAGAGTTCGCCTCGTCCCAGCGGTCAGGGTGCCTGAGAGATTCTTGGGGAGATTTGCTCCTTCGGCGCCCCGTCCTCGTGGGACGGAGACTCTCCCGCTGGGGTTCGAACAGCGCGATGTTCAGTTGTGCGTCGCTGAGCCTAGGAGGCTGCGGGGGCCGGGTCAACGCGGGGTGCTGCTGCCGGCTGCCGAGGGCGCGGGGTTCCGGCGCCGAGGTTGCGGGGTTTCTGGGTCGAGGTCGCAGGGTTCCTGGCACGAAGTCGCTGGGTTGCTGCGCCGAGGGTGCTCGGGTGCCTGGCTGGTGAACGTGGTTGCGGTGGCGGCCGCGCTTAGCCGGCCGTCCCCCGCCGTCAAGGACCCTCGCTTCGCTCGGTCCGCTTCGCGGCGGGCTTCGCCCGTCCTTGACTGCGGGGCCCTGGACGGCCGGCTGGGCGGCGCGACAACGGCACGGGCTCCGCCCGCGCCGCCGCTATGCGGCCGCCACCTCGACCTCTGCGGGTCTTGCGTCGGCTTTGGGGCCTATCGTCGGCCGGGTGGATCCTGTGGTCTGGTTCGTGGGGGCTGATGAGGGGCCTGCCGATGCCGCCTTCGGGCCGGATGCCTTCGAGCAGATGAGCCTCGAGGCCGCCGGGAGCGCCGCCGAGGAGGCCGCGATCCGGGAGTTCTGGCGGGGGCACCGGGTGGTGCTGATGTCGGTGGAGGGGGCGTACGCCTACCTAGCCACCCGTACGATGGACGGCGCCGTCGTCCACGGCACCGAGCCCGAGTTCGAGGAGACCACGGTGGTCGCGGCGAGCGAGGCCGGGCTGCGGGCGCAGGTGGCGGGTGAGGTGCCGGTGCATCCGCTGGTCGCGGGCCTGATCCGTGGTCTGGGCTGAGCCGCACGTACGATTCGGCAGTGCCCAGCCCGTACTTCGTCGACCCCTCCGAGCAGCTGAGCGGGATCGACCCCGACGAGCTCGCGATCGCCCTCAAGGTCCTGGGGCAGCTGCCGCAGCTGCCGCCGGACCACGATGACATCCGCACCGTGAAGCGGGCGGCGTCGTACATGTACAAGATGATCAAGCGGGCGCGGCGGGCCGAGATCCGGATGGAGCGGCAGAAGCACGACCAGGAGATCATCGAGAAGACGGCGACCGGGTCGGCGATGCGGATCGATGACGAGACGGCGGGGATCCCGTTGGTGTCGACGGCGCAGGGGGCGTTCGCGGGGGAGCTGATCACGGCGCGCGGGTGCTACATCTGCAAGGAGGACTTCACGCTCGTCGACGCGTTCTACCACTGGCTGTGCCCGCGGTGCGCGGCGATGAGCCATGCCAAGCGCGACCAGCGCACGGACCTGACGGGCAAGCGGGCGCTGCTGACGGGCGGGCGGGCCAAGATCGGGATGTACATCGCGCTGCGGCTGCTGCGCGACGGGGCGCACACGACGATCACGACGCGCTTCCCCAAGGACGCCGTACGGCGCTTCGCCGCGATGGAGGACTCCGCCGACTGGCTGCACCGGCTCAAGGTGGTGGGGATCGACCTGCGCGATCCCACCCAGGTGATCTCGCTGACCGACGACGTCGCGGCCGACGGGCCGCTCGACATCATCGTCAACAACGCCTGCCAGACCGTACGACGCCTCCCCGGCGCCTACTCCCACCTCATCGACGGCGAGAACGCGGCACTCCCGACAGCCGAGTCGCTGGGGGTGAAGGCACTGCCCGAGATGGTCACCTTCGACCGGATCTCCGAGGCGCACCCGGCGGCGATCGCGGGCGCGCTGTCGACGACTGCGGTGGCCCACCACGACGGTGAGTCGGCGGAGGCGGCGGTGGCGGCGCACAACGCGGCGTCGCTGACGGCGCTGGCGCTCAAGGCGGGCAATGCCTCGCTGGAGCAGCACCTGGCCGGGACGGCGATCGACGCGGGCGGGCTGATCCCCGACATCCAGGACAACAACTCCTGGACCCAGGTGCTCGACGAGGTCGACCCGCTGGAGCTGCTGGAGGTGCAGTTCTGCAACTCGATCGCGCCGTTCCTCATCAACTCCCGGCTGCGCCCGGCGCTGCGGGCCGCGGTCCAGAACGGCGCGCGGCGGGCCTACATCGTCAACGTCTCGGCGATGGAGGGGCAGTTCTCGCGGCGCTACAAGGGGGCGGGGCACCCGCACACCAACATGGCCAAGGCCGCGCTCAACATGATGACCCGGACGTCGTCGGGCGAGATGTTCGAGACCGACAAGATCCTGATGACGGCCGTCGACACGGGCTGGATCACCGACGAGCGGCCGCACCACGAGAAGCTGCGGATCGCGGCCGAGGGGTGGCACGCGCCGCTCGACCTGGTCGACGGTGCGGCGCGGGTCTACGACCCGATCGTGCGCGGCGAGGCGGGCGAGGACCTCTACGGCTGCTTCGTCAAGGACTACGAGCCCTCACCCTGGTGATCGTCCGACGCGCCGGGTGACTCCTTGTCATGCGGCGCGTCGTGGGTGGACGATGCGCGGACGCGACTTGTGCGCCGGCCACTCGGGGCCGGTGCCGTCCCTAGGGAGTGTGCGCATGACAGCAGTGGAAGGCGCCCCGTCGGCGCTCGACGCCGAGCAGGTCGGCTACAAGCAGACGCTCGGCCGCAGGCACGTCCAGATGATCGCGATCGGCGGGGCCATCGGCACCGGCCTGTTCCTCGGCTCGGCCAGCAGGCTGCACAGCACCGGACCGGCGCTGCTGTTCAGCTATGCCTTCGTCGGGATGATCGCCTACTTCCTGATGCGGGCGCTCGGTGAGCTGGTGCTGCACCGGGCGACGTCGGGTGCGTTCGTGTCCTACATGCGCGAGTTCTACGGCGAGGGCGCGGCGTACGTCACCGGCTGGATGTACTGGCTCAACTGGGCCCTGACCGGAATCGCGGAGCTCTCCGCGGTCGGTCTCTACATGCAGTACTGGTTCCCGGACCTGCCGAAGTGGATCACCGTGCTCGTCGCGCTGGCCGTGGTGCTGGTGATCAACCTGCTCTCGGCGCGGGCGTTCGGCGAGTTCGAGTTCTGGGCCGCGATCCTCAAGGTCGCCGCGATCGTGGTCTTCCTCGTGGTCGGCCTGGTCGTCGTGATCGGCCGCTTCGACATCGGCGGTCACGAGGCGGGCTTCCAGAACCTGTGGAGCAACCCGGGCGGCTTCTGGCCGGCCTCCGGCGGCTTCGAGTGGTACGGACCCATCCTGGTGATGTCGGGCGTGATCTTCGCGTACGCCGCGATCGAGATGGTCGGTGTCGCCGCGGGCGAGATGGAGGACGCCGAGCGCGAGGTGCCCAAGGCCGTCAACGCGGTGATCATGCGGATCGCGGTGTTCTACTGCGGCTCGATCCTGCTGCTGGTCTCGATGCTGCCGACCAGCGAGTTCGTGCCCGGGATCAGCCCGTTCGTCACGGTCTTCGACCGGCTCGGGCTCAACTGGATGGGCGCGGCGATCCAGATGATCCTCATCATCGCGGCGATGTCGAGCCTCAACTCCGGGCTCTACTCGACCGGGCGGGTGCTGCGCAGCCTCGGCATGTCCAAGCAGGCGCCGTCGTTCACGCTGAGCATGAGCTCCTCGGGCGTCCCGTGGGCCGGCATCGTGATGACCTCGGTGGTCTACGTCTTCGGCGCGCTGCTCAACGCGGTCGCCGAGCACGCCTTCGAGATCGCGCTCGAGGCGGCGGCGATCGGGGTGGTGTTCACCTGGGCCTCGATCTTCCTGTGCCAGATCCGGCTGCGGCGGCTCTCCGACCGCGGCGTCATCCCACCCAGCCCGTTCCAGGCACCCCTGTCGCCGTGGACGTCGATCGCCGGGCTGGTCTTCCTGGGGCTGGTGATCGTGGGCATGGCCATCTCCGGGTGGCAGGCCTCGCCGTACTTCTGGGAGAAGACGAACTTCCTCGTCGTGGTCATCGGCATCCCGGTGATCGCGCTCGTGCTGGGCATCGGCTGGCTGGTCGTGCGGCCCCAGGTGATCGCCAACACCGGCGGCCGGATGCAGTCGGTGTGGACCGACGACGGTCCCCGGTACGTCGACGAGGAACCCTTGCCCGCCACCGGACGGGAGGACGTGTGATGCCCGCCCCGACCCTGCGCCGCGGTACCTGCGGCGTCGTGCTCGCCGCCCTGCTCGGCACCGGCCTCGCCGCGTGCGGCGACAGCGGCGAGATCAAGAAGCCCGACCTCGTCGAGGGCGCCGAGGCGGGCGGCAAGCTCACCATCGGCATCTCGTACGACGAGCCGGGCGTCGGGTTCAAGGACGGCGACGACTACAGCGGCTTCGACGTCGACACCGCCACCTACGTCGCCGAGGCGCTCGGCGTCGACGACGACGACATCACCTGGGTCCGTGCCGATCCCGCCGACCGCGAGGAGCTGCTCACCAGCGGCCAGGCCGACCTCGTCGTCGCGACCTACTCGATCACCGACGAGCGCAAGCAGCAGGTCGACTTCGCCGGTCCCTACTTCGTCGCCCACCAGGACCTGCTGATCCGGCGCAACGACACCGAGATCACCGGCCCCAAGACGCTGCACGGCCGGGTGCTCTGCTCGGTCACCGGGACGACCTCGTCGGACTACGTCACCGAGCACTACAAGGGCGACATCACGCTCAAGGAGTACCCGCGCTACTCGGCCTGCGTCGAGGCGCTGCTCGACGGCAAGGTCGACGCGGTCACGACCGACGACCTGATCCTCGCGGGCTACGCGAGCGAGGACCGCTACCGCGGCAAGCTCAAGGTCGTCGGCGACGGGTTCACCGACGAGCGCTACGGCATCGGCGTGCGCAAGGGCGACACCGCGCTGGTCGCGAAGGTCGACGCCGCGCTGAAGCAGTACATCGACGACGGGTCGTGGCGGGCCGCGCTCGACGAGTCCGTGGGCGGCTCCGGGTACGACCTCCCGGACCCGCCGACGCCGGGCACGGCCTGAGCCGTGGCCGTGGTCCCGGAGGCGGTCGCGACGCTGGCCGCGACGCCGCCCTTCGACCGGCTCGGCGAGGACGAGCTCACCGACCTCGCCCGCAGCGGGCGGGTGGTCGAGCACGAGGACGGCGAGGTGCTGCTCGACGCCTTCACCGCGATGCCGCGCCACGTCCACGTGATCCGGGCCGGCAAGGTCGGGCTGTGGGTCGAGCCGGAGAGCGCCACGGACGTGCCGGACCTGGTGCTCGGGCCGGGGGACGTGTTCGGGCTCGACGCCACGCTGACCGGCCGCGCGATCGGGCCGCTCGCGGTCGCCTCGGGGCCGGTGACGCTGCTGCGGCTGCCGGCCGCCCGGGTCTCGGAGCTGCTCGCGGGGGACCGGCCGGTCGTCGTACCGGAGGTGCTGGCGGGGCCGCCCGCGACCGACTCCCCGGCGTACGTCGTCGTGGACGAGCTGGTCGTGAGCCGTCCGGTCGTCGCGGCCCCCGGCGAGCGGGTGGTCGACGTGGCGCGGCGGATGACCGCGGCCGACCACGGTTACGCCGCCGTCGAGCTCGACGGCGGCTGGGGGATCGTCACCGACCGGATGCTGCGCGAGCGGGTGCTGGCCGGTGACGTCACCGCCGAGACCGCCGTCGGCGACCTCGTCACGGGGGAGACTCCCGACCAGGTGGTGAGCGGCGAGTCGGCCGCGGCGGCGCTGATCCTGCTGCTCGACCGGCGCGCCGACTACGTGCTCGTCGTCGACCGCGACGGGACACTGCGCGGCGCGGTCGAGCCGCGCGACTTCGTGGTGTCGTCGACCACCGCCGGGGTCTCGCTGCACGAGCAGCTGCGGCGCGCGGCGTCGGTGGAGGAGCTCCAGGAGCGGGCCCGGGGCATCCCCGGCGTCCTCGCCTCGCTGCTCGACGGGGGACTGGCCTCGACCAAGGTGATCACGGTGCACACCGCCCTGCTCGACACGACCGTACGACGCATGGTCGAGCTCGTCTTCGCCCGGCACCCTGCGCTCGACCCGGACGCCTTCACCTGGCTCGCGCTCGGCAGCAACGGCCGCGGCGAGGCGGTGCCGAGCTCGGACATCGACTCCGCGGCGGCCTTCGACGACCGGGTGAGCGCCGACGACATCGTCCGCTACCGGCACGTGTTCGCCGAGGTGGTCGACGGCCTGGCCGCCGCGGGCCTGACCAGCGACCGGCACGGCGCCACCGCGGCCCGGCCGCTCTTCGCCCGGACCAACGCCGCCTGGCGGGCCGCCGGACGCCAGTGGCTCGCCGCGCCGGCCCGCAACAACGGCGCGATGATGACCTCGCTGCTCGTCGACGGCCGCCCGATCTACGGCGATCCCGGGCTGCCCGCGGTCACCGGGGTCGTCGCCGGGCTGCGCGGGCACCCGGGCACGATGCGGCTGCTGCTCCAGGAGTCGCTCGCGCGGCGGGCCCGGCTGCGCTCGCTGCGCGACGTGCTGTCGGGGCGCCGGACCGGCTTCGACCTCAAGGACCACGCGCTGCTGCCCATCGTCAATCTCGCCCGCTGGGCGGCCCTCAGCGTCGGCTCGTCCGCGCTGCCGACCACCGAGCGGCTCCGCGCCGCGGCCGGGTCGACCGTGCTCCCGGCGCCCCAGGCGCTCGCGCTGGTCGAGGTCTTCGAGGTGCTCCAGCGGATCCGGCTGCGCCACCAGCTGCGCCAGGTCGAGCAGGGCCTCGCGCCCGGCGACCGGGTCGACCTCACCGCGGTCTCCGCGATCGACCGCAGCATCATCACCCGCGCGGTGCGCGAGATCGCCGCGGTGCAGCGCCGCCTCGACAACCTCTCCCTGTACGACGACCCCGAGTCGTGGTCGCGATGAGCACCCGCCACGCGGTGATCGGCGACGTCGGCGGCCATGCCGGGGCGCTGCGCGCCGAGCTCGCCCGGCTCGGGGTGCCCGACGAGGGGCGCGGACCGATCCCGGACGACCTCGTCGTCGTCCAGGTGGGCGACCTCGTGCACCGCGGCCCCGACTCCGAGGAGGTGGTCCGCCAGGTCGACGGCTACCTGCGCCGCCAGCCGGGCCGCTGGGTCCAGCTCATCGGCAACCACGAGGCGCAGTACGTCCGCCCGGCCGCCTTCCAGTGGCCCACGCCGCTCGACCCGACCGCGGCCGACCGGATCGGGGCCTGGTGGCGCGAGGGGCTCATGGTGCCCGCGACCGTGCTGCCCACGGGCGTCCTGGTCACCCATGCCGGGCTGACCCGGGGGTTCTGGCGCGAGGTGCTCGGCGCCCCCGGCTCGGCCGGCGAGATCGCCGACGCGCTGGGTGCGCTCGCCCAGGCCGACGACCCCGCGCTGTTCCGGGCCGGCTGCCTGCTCCAGGGCCGCGACCCGGACCCGCTGGCCGGGCCGCTGTGGGCCGCCGCCGCGAGCGAGCTGCTCGTCTCGTGGGCCGAGGCCGAGGAGCCGGCGCCGGTCGACCAGGTGCACGGCCACTCGTCGTCCTACGACTGGGAGCGCGGGGCCTGGCGGCTCAGTCCCGCTCTCGCCGAGCACGGGCACGTCGACGCGGAGGCCAAGCACGTCACGGTCGACCTCCCCGCCGGCGGCCGGGTCGTCGGCGTCGACCCCGACCACGGAGCCACGCCGCGCACGCCGTGGCGCTCGTGGCCGGCACCGGGGACGGCGTAGATTCGGGCCCATGGCCGACGAGACCCCCGCGATCGCCACCGACATCCCGCCCAGCGGCCCCGGCTGCGCCGAGTGCACCGCCGCCGACGGGTGGTGGGTCCACCTGCGCCGGTGCGCGGCCTGCGGGCACGTCGGCTGCTGCGACTCCTCGCCGCGCCAGCACGCGTCGGCGCACTTCCGCGCGAGCGGGCACCCGCTCATCCAGTCCTACGAGCCGGGTGAGGACTGGTTCTGGGACTACGCCAGCAACGACTACTACGACGGCCCGGCGCTCGCCGCGCCGACGAGCCACCCCGACGACCAGCCCGCGCCCGGTCCGCAGGGCCGGGTGCCGGCCGACTGGCGGACGCAGATCCACTGATGCTCCCCGCCCTGGTCCTCGGCCTGGTGATCGCGCTCGGGTCCGGACCCACGGTCACGCCCCCACCTGGCGGCGTCGACCCCGACTACCAGCTCGGCGGCGTCGCGACGCCCGCGCCCAACGTGGGCGTGGTGGTCCGCGACCGGCGCGCCGCGCCGGCGCCGGGCGTCTACAACATCTGCTACGTCAACGGCTTCCAGACCCAGCCGGACGAGCGGCGGTTTTGGCGCAAGCGCCCGGGGCTGGTGCTGCGCCAGGGCGGGCGCCCGGTCGTCGACGAGGCCTGGGGGGAGTGGCTCCTCGACCTGCGCACCCCGGCCAAGCGCCAGCGCCTGGCCGCGATCGTCGGGCGCTGGATCGACGGCTGCGCCCGCGCCGGCTACGACGGCGTCGAGCTCGACAACCTCGACTCGTTCTCCCGCAGCCACGGCCTGGTCCGGGCGCGCCACGCGAAGAAGTACTCCCGCCTGCTCACCGCCCGCGCCCATGCCGCCGGGCTCGCGGTGGCCCAGAAGAACTGGGCCGAGCTCGACGGCCGGCGGCTGGGCTTCGACTTCGCGATCGCCGAGCAGTGCGGGCGCTACGACGAGTGCGGTGACTACGTCGCGTCGTACGGCGACCGGGTGCTGGTCGTGGAGTACCGCCGGCGCGACTTCCGCCGCACCTGCGCGGCCTACGGCGACCGGTTGGGCGTGGTCCTGCGCGACCGCGACCTGACGCCGGGCGGCGTCCACGCCTGGTGCTGAGGCTCAGCCCAGGCTGACCTCGACCGGGACCGCGCTGCGCAGCGTGTGCCCGACCGGCGAGCTGGCGAGCACCTTGGTGTGCAGCGCCTCGAGCTCGGCGCGGCTCGCGGGGGAGTCGATGGTGACGGTGGCGCGGATGCCGTCGAAGCCCGCGTGGCCCTCGGCGAGCCCGAGGAAGACGTGCAGGTCGAGGTCACCGCGCAGGTCCACCCGCAGGTCGCGCAGCTCGATGCCGGCCACGGTGGCGTTGGCGGCGTACCCGACGGCGAGGCAGTTGCCCAGCGCGCCGAGGAGCTGCTCGACCGGGTTGGGCGCGGTGTCGCCGCCGCCGAGCGCGGGCGGCTCGTCGGAGGGGATCGGCGCGAACGAGCGGACGTTCGCCTCGGAGGTGAACGCGCCGTTCCAGGTCACGTGCGCGGTCCACGTCGTCCGCGCGGCGGCGGGGTCGGCCTGGACGGCCTGGACGAGGCTGCCGACGGCCGCGAGGTCGACGCCGTTGAGGTCGGTGCTGAGGGAGGTCATGACTTAACTGTAGTGATCTACTCATATTCGACGAGGGGTCCGCGGGAGGTCGTGCCGCGGTGCCTGGCGGGGCCTGTCAGGCGGGCCGCCGGGGCGGTCCACTGAGCGCGTCACCAGTCCCGTACGACGCCCGCCCACGCCTGGAGCCTTGTGGGTTCCCACCACGAGTGGGCCTGACGTTGGAGGTTCGCTCTATCCCGACGCCGACGTGACCTGCCTCACGATGAGGCGAACTCACCGGAGCAAGGAGCACTCATGGCGGAGCACAGCGACTCCTCGATCGGCATCGAGCAGCACGGCGTCGACACCATCCCGGACCAGGACCGGACCGGCCGGCCGCGCGATGTCGTCAACATCCTCATCGGCTCGAACCTGTGCCTCGGTGTGGTCATCTTCGGCTGGCTCCCGGCCACCTTCGGACTGAGCTTCTGGGAGAGCGTGACCGCCCAGGTCGCCGGCACGCTCGCCGGCTGCCTGCTCGTGGCGCCCCTCGCGCTGGTCTCCTTCCGGACCGCGACCAACCTCTCGACGAGCAGCGGCGCGCAGTTCGGTGTCCGCGGCCGGCTGCTCGGCTCGGGGATCGGCCTGCTCCTCTCGCTGGGCTACGCCGCGCTGACGGTGTGGACGGGCGGCGCGGCCGTGGTCGGCCCGCTCGAGCGCCTCTTCGGCACGCCGGGCGGCGACGGCGCCTACGCCCTCGGGTACGTCGTGCTCGCCATCGGCTCGGTGCTCGTCGCGATCTACGGCTACAAGCTGCTCGCCAAGATGAGCGCCTTCCTCGCGGTCATCATGACCGCGCTCATGCTCGCGGGCGTGGTCGCCTTCGCGCCGAAGTTCAGCACCGCCCCGGTGCTCGACGACGGCTACCTGCTGGGCGACTTCTGGACCACCTGGCTGCTCGTCTTCGTCGCGGTCGGCATCTCCGGCCCGATCGCGTTCATCACCCTGCTCGGCGACTACACGCGCTACGTCTCGCCGCGTCGCTACAGCCAGAAGCGGGTCCTGGTCGCCTCGACCGGCGGCATGATCGCCGGCGTCCTCATCGCCCAGCTGTTCGGCACCTTCACCTCGTTCGCGGCGCGTGATGCCAACGACTACGTCGGCGGCCTGGTCGCCGCGGCGCCGTCGTGGTTCCTGGTCCTGCTGCTGATCAACGGCCTGTTCGGCACCTTCGGCAACGCGGGCGTGCTGCTCTACTCGATGGGCCTCGACCTCGACGCCATCGTGCCCAAGGTGAGCCGGGTCCAGGCGACGACCGTCGCCTCGATCGTCTCGACCGGTCTGGTCTTCGCCGGCTACTTCCTCTGGGACGCCGCCGACGCGGTCACCGCGTTCGTGCTGCTCATGACCGCGGCCGGTACGCCGTGGGCGGTCATCACGCTCATCGGCTTCCGCCGCTCCGGCGGCGTGTACGACGCCGACGCGCTCCAGGTCCTCAACCGGCGCTCGCGCGGCGGTGCCTACTGGTTCACCCACGGGTTCTCGATCCCCGCAGTCGTCTCGTGGGCGCTCGGCACGGTCGTCGGGCTGCTCTCGGTCGACACCACCATCTGGCACGGCCCGCTCATCGAGGTCACCGGCGGGATCGACATGAGCCCGCTGCTGGCCGGCCTGACCGGCGGGATCTCCTACGTCCTGCTGACCCGCGGACAGCGCTCCGCGAGCCCGGTCGGGGAGGTGCCGGTGCCCGTCGGGGCACTGAACGAGTCCACGGGCTGACCTGGGCACGACTTCAGTTGCGCAGGGCGCGCGGAGGCGGTTCTCGGGCCGAGAGGAGGTGCGGACGGCCGGTGTTCTCCTACGATGGCCGTCATGACCACCGCCCGGACCGCGTCGAAGCGCGAGCTGACGCGAGCCCAGATCCTCGACGCCACGGTCGCCGCGATCGCCCGGGAGGGCGCGGCCGGTGTGCGGATCGACGCGGTGGCCCAGGCCGCCGGCGTCTCGACGGGGCTCATCTACTACCACTTCTCCAACCGGCAGGTGCTGGTCCGGGCCGGACTGGCCGAGGCCCTGGAGCGCTACCCCTCGCAGCCGCGCTCGCCGGGCGAGCGGGACCCGCTGGCCCACCTGGTCGAGGAGCTCCAGCGCCACATCGGGCTGCCCGCCGACGGCGGCGACGAGCGCGGCCGGGTCCGCACGGCGGGGCTGCAGGCCGCCGTCTTCGACCCCGAGCTGCGCGCCTCGCTGGGCCACTCGACCGAGCTGTGGGAGGCCGTCGTGGCGCGCCTCGTCGCCCGGGTGCGGGGCAGCGAGACCGCTGCGGAGGCCGACCTCGCGACCGCCGAGACGCTGACCGCGCTGGCCGACGGGGTCCGCCAGCGCGTGCTGTCCGGCACGCTGGCGCCGGCGGACGCCGTACGGCTGGTCTCGACGATGGTGCCGGCGCTGGTCGCGGGCGGTGCCGCATGAGCGCGCCCGCCGAGGCGTCGAGCCGCGCGCGCATCCTGGCCGCGACCGCCCAGGTGGTCGGGCAGCAGGGCATCACCGCGTTCGCCATCAAGGACGTCGCCGAGGCGGCCGAGGTGACCCCGCAGCTGCTCTACTACTACTTCCCCAACCGCGAGGCGCTCGTGGCCGCGGCGCTGGAGTACGCCAACGAGCAGGCGCCGTCGATCAACCTGCTCCAGGGCGACGCGGGCGGGCGGGGCTTCGACGCCGTGCACCAGGCGCTGCGCGCGGAGTTCGACGACGACCCGTCGGTGCGCAACCTCAACATCCTGTGGAACGAGGTGGCCAGCCTCTCGACCCAGTTCCCCGAGCTGCAGTCGACGCTCGAGCGGGTCACCTCGGGCTGGGACCAGCAGATCACCGTGGGCGTCCTGCGCGGCATCGTCGACCGCTCGCTGCGCGGCGATCTCGAGCCCGGCCTCGTCGCCCAGGCGCTGACCTGCGCGGTCGAGGGGCTCAGCCAGCGCTGGCTGGCCGGGGTGACCAGCGGCGAGCAAGCCCGCTCCGCGCTCGACCGGATGCTCGTGGCCCTGGCCGGCCAGGGCCCCGAGGGCGGCTGAGCGTGCTCGTCGAGGAGCTGGTCCGCGACCCGGACCTGGACCTGGCCGTCGAGGTCGAGGGCAACCTGGGCCTGCCGGTGCGGTGGGTGCACATCATCGAGGTCAGCGACCCCGGCCGCTTCCTGCGCGGCGGCGAGGTCGTGCTCACCGCGGGCGTGTGGCGCTCCGGCGGGACGACGGCCGCCCACTTCGTCGAGGAGATCGCGGGGGCCGGTGCGGCCGCGCTGGGCTACGGCCTGGTCAGCCCCGACGAGCCCTGGCCCGAGGACGTCGTCGCGGCGGCCGCCGAGCGCGGCCTGACCTGCTTCGTCGCGCCCGTCTCGACGCCGTTCGTCGCGATCGTCGAGGCCTTCGTGGCGAGCAAGCGCACCGAGTGGGAGGCGCCCCTGCGCCGCCAGCTCGACCACCACGCGGCCATGGTGTCGGCGCTGCGCGCCGAGCGGGGCGCCGGATCGGTGCTGCGCGTCCTCGGCCGGCTCCTCGGGCGTCCGGTGGCGCTGCGCTCCCAGGGCGTCGTGCACGGCTCCGAGCCCGACCCGTCCTACGAGGTGCCGCTCATCGGGGCCGGCCTCGCCGACGCCTCGCTGCTGCTGCCCGAGGCGATGGCCCAGCTCGACGTCGGGCTCCAGGCGGCGGTCTCGACCGCGATGCCGTTCCTGGCGCTCGAGCTCGAGCGGGAGCGCGCGATCCGGGCGACCGAGCAGCGCTACGCGCTCGAGGTGCTCGACTGGATCGAGTCCGGCGGCGGCGACCAGGCCGCGATCACCCACCGGCTCGAGCTGCTCGGCATCCCGCAGCGCGCCGAGGTCGCGGCCCTCGTGGTCCGCGGGCTGGGGCTGCGCGACGTCGAGGCGCTGGTCGAGCCGGGCAGCCTGGTCGTGGAGCGGCCCGGCGAGATCGTCGTGGTGGCGGCGCGCCCGCCGGCCGTCGTACCGACGGAGGGCTATGTGGGCCTGGGCCAGCACGGCCCGGCCGACGAGCTGCGGGTGAGCATCCTGCAGGCCCGCAAGGCGGTCGAGGCGCTGGAGTCGCGCGGGCAGCCGGGCTGGCTCTCCCACGACCAGCTCGCGAGCCCGACGCTGCTGCTCGACCTCCAGGACCCCGCCCTGCTGCGGGCCACCGGCGAGGCCGTCCTGGGCCGGCTCATCGCCGCGGACGGCGAGCGCGGGACCGACCTGATCGGCACCCTGACCGCCTTCCTCGACCACGGCGGACGCTGGCAGGAGACCGCCGACGAGCTCCACGTCCACATCAACACGCTGCGCCACCGGCTCAAGCGGGTCGAGGAGCTGACCGGCCGCAGCCTGGCCTCGACCGCCGACCGGGTGGACCTCTTCCTGGCCCTGCGCCTGCACCGCTGAGCGCGGTCCGGCGGCACCGGAGGACCCCGTCGACGCCCTGGGTCCGCGGGGTGCGCCGGCCTGTCCCCAAAACTGGCGACGCTTCAGAGATTCCTATTGACCGGTTCAGTTTTCTGTGACTAAGGTCATGCAACCGCCGAGCCGGCGGTTTCGAAGAGCGGAGGAAGATGGTGGGAGTCCACGAAGCTCACGGCCGGTCGAGGTACCGGTTCCGAGCCTTGTCCGCAGGAGCGGCGCTCAGTGCGCTCGCGCTCCTCGCGACGCCGACGCTGACCGCGTCGGCCCGACCGGCCCCGGCGGCCGCGTCGCCCGGTGCCCCGCAGGCGGCCGTCGCCGCGCACCCCGAGCAGCACCCCCCGGCTGCTCGGCCGCGCGCGAACCGGGCCGGCCTCAAGGTCGCGGTGCCCGGCGCCAAGAACGTCCGGGTCGTGCCCGGTGGGTCGGCCACGGTGCGGGTCAAGGTCCGCAACACCGGCCGTACGGCGGCCCGCGGCGTGCGCCTCGAGGTGCGCACCACGCACGGAGTTGTGGCCCAGCCCGCCGCCCTGCGCGTGGGCAGGCTGGGAGCCAAGAAGGCCCGCACGATCGCGGTCCGGCTCACCCTGCCCGAGTCCGCCGAGGGGTTCAGCCCGGTCACCTTCGTCGTGCGCGGCACCAACACCAAGGCGCGCAAGGCGAGCACGACGCTCCAGCTCGGACCGGTCAGCGACCTGCCGCCGATCACCCCGGCCGCCGACACGGTCTTCCTCAACGGCAAGGTCCTGCAGTACCGCGGCAAGGGCGTCGCCTTCGCCCGCGCGCTCGCCGTCACCGACGGCGAGATCGCCTACGTCGGCAGCAGCCTCCAGGCCCGGCGCCGGATCGACGACCAGACCCGGGTGATCGACCTCGGCGGGCGGATCCTCATGCCCGGCCTCGGTGACGGCCACCTGCACGGTGCCCGCACCCAGCAGTGCGACCTCGGCTACGAGGGCGGAACCGTCGAGACGGTCCTCGGCAAGATCAAGGACTGCCTGCTGCGCGCCGACCAGGCCGACCACCTCAACAGCAACTACGTGCTCAGCGTCAACAACTTCATGGGCGAGGGCATGCTGCCCGAGGGCACCCGCCTGGACCGCACGATCCTCGACCGGCTGAGCAAGAGCCCCGCCGAGGACCCGTTCGGCACCGGCACCACGCGGCCGATCGCGGTCAGCCACATGGACGGCCACAAGTCGTACACGAACACCAAGGCGATCGTGAACGCCGGCCTCGACGCCAGCACGCCCGACCCGACCGACGGCTTCATCGGCCGCGGTGAGGACGGCTACCCCAACGGCCAGTTCGCCGACTTCAGCGCCAGCTGGGGTCCGCGCCTGCCCAGCGCCCCCGACGCCAACTACAACCAGCTGGCGACCAACATCGCCCGCGCCAACAGCTACGGCATCACCCAGGTGCTGCGGCCCGGCGGCAGCCGGACCGACCTGCTCAACGCCCAGCGGCTCGCCGACGAGGGCAAGCTGACCGTGCACCTCAACCAGGCACTGTCGGCGTCCAACGTCCGCGGTGTCGACCAGGCCGAGGCGGACACGATCATCGACGGGCTCGACGACCTGCGCGACGAGTTCGACGGGTACGCCGCGGCAGCCAGCCCCGGTGAGCTGCGCGTGGACTCGGTGAAGATCTTCTGCGACGGCGTCCCGGAGTACCCGGGCCAGACCGCCGCGATGGAGCAGCCCTACCGGGTCAACGTCGGGACGCCGCAGAACCCGCACTGGGTCTCCGGCGACAAGCGCGGCGAGGAGCCGTCGTGCGAGGACGGCAAGGTCGGCTTCAGCGCGCTCGACAAGGCGCACTGGAACATCCACGTCCACTCGCTCGGCAACCGCTCGACCCGGGTCACCCTCGACAACTACGCGCGGATCAAGGCCCAGAACCCCGCCTGGGACCGGCGCCACACGATCACGCACCTGCAGTTCGTCAACGAGGAGGACATCGCCCGGTTCAAGGAGCTCGACGTGGTGGCGAGCATGTCGCTGCAGTGGGCCCAGCGCGACGCCTGGTCGACCAACGGCATCCAGGGCTACCTGCCGAACCGGCTGCTCTCGCGCCTCTACCCGGCCCGCGAGCTGCTCGACGAGGGCGCCGTCATCGCCGCCGGCTCGGACTGGCCCGTCACCGACCTGATGCCGTGGACCCAGATCGAGACGGCGATCGACCGGACCGGTGAGGTCAGCGCGGCCAAGGCGATCTACCCCGGTGCGCTCAACCCGGAGCAGGGCATCTCGCTCGTCGAGTCGCTCAAGGCGTCGACCCTCGGCGTCGCCTTCCAGATGCACCAGGACGACCGGACCGGGTCGATCGAGACCGGCAAGCTGGCCGACCTCATCGTGCTCGACCAGGACCTCTTCGCGGTGCCCACCGAGAAGATCTCCGACACCAAGGTGCTGCTGACGATGCTCGACGGCAAGGTCGTCTACACCAGCCCCACCACCCCGCTGGGCTGAGCCGCCCGGCCTCCACCACCCCGGCGGTGGACGCGGGACCGCCCTGTGGCGGCCCGCGTCCACGACGCTCCTCTCCTCTCCCGAGACGGGACCCCTCGCATGCCGATCAACTGGAACCGGACCGCCCTCGCCGGCGGGCTCGTCGCCCTGCTCGCCGTACCGGCGGCGGTGATCGTGGCCCGTGGCGACGACGCCGGACCTGCCGACCCCGCCGCCTCGCCCGGGTCGGCCTCCGCTCCGGCCGAGCGCGCCGAGGTGGCCGCCGCGGACCTGCCCGCCCTGGCCTTCGCCGCCAACGACGGTGCGGGCTTCCGGATCGCCGCGGTCGCGCCCGACGGCACCGGCCGGGTCGAGGTCACCGCCGGACGCGGGATGTACCCGGCCTGGTCGCCCGACGGCACCGAGCTCGCCTACGTCGGCGAGCACGCCGCGGTGACCGGCACCCAGCTCGCCGTGCGCGTGGTCGCCGGCGACGGCGAGGTCCGGACCGTCACGACCGGCACCCAGGTGCCCTCGAACCTCGCCTTCCGCTCGGCCGGCGAGCTCTACTACGAGGCCTCGCTGCAGGCGACCTCCGGCGCCGCGGGCATCAGCTCGACGACCTCGATCGACCGGGTCTCGACCGCGGGCGGCAACCAGCGCACCGCGGTCTACGAGCGCGGCGCGACCTACCACCCGGCGTGGTCGCCGGACGGGACCCGGCTCGCCTACGTGGTCGCGCCCGGCGCGTGCGAGGGCGCGCGCTGCGGGCAGCCGCTCGTCGTACGGACGGGGGAGCGGAGCGTCCGGGTCGTCGACCACGGCGTCGCGGCCAACCCGAGCTGGTCGCCGGACGGCACCCGGATCGCCTTCGCCTGGAAGCCCGGCACCGGCGCCGGAGCCGGCCGCCTCGGCATCTGGACCGTCGTCCCGGGACGGGCGCCGGTGCGGGTCACCGACGGCCGGGCCGACGACGAGCCGACCTGGTCGCCCGAGGGGGACCGGATCGCGTTCACCCGTGACTGCGACGTGTGGGTCCAGGACGTCGCGGCGGGCTCCGGTCCGGCGCGCAATGTCACCGCGACGCCCGGTACCTGCGAGATCTCGCCGACCTGGCGCCCGGAGGGTGCGCGATGACCGACGTCCGCGTCCCCGTCCTGGACCGGCCGGCCGAGCCGACGGCGGCCCGGCGGGTCGACCCGACGTGGCCGCTGCTCGGCGCGGCGCTCGCGCTCGTCGTCGTGCTGCGGAGCGTGGACGTGCCGGCGATCGGCTGGCTCAACAACTTCCTGCTCGTGTACGTCGGCCTGCTCGTCGAGGCGGTGCCCTTCGTGCTGCTCGGCGCCGCGGTCTCGGCGGCGATCGAGGTCTATGTCTCGGTCGAGGCGTTCGGCCGGCTGGCCCGGGCCCCGCGCGCCGCGCAGGTCGCGGTCGCCAGCTGCGGCGGACTGCTGCTGCCGGTCTGCGAGTGCGGCTCGGTACCGGTGGCCCGGCGGCTGCTGCTGCGCGGGCTGACCCCGTCGGCGGCGATCACCTTCATGCTGGCCGCGCCGATCGTCAACCCGGTGGTGATCCTGTCGACCTGGTTCGCCTTCCGCGGCCGGACCAGCGAGGGGCTCATGGTCGGCGGCCGGGTGGTGCTCGGGCTGACCATCGCCGTGGTCACCGGCCTGGTGATGGCCCGGGCCCTGGAGCGCCGGCCGCTCGCGCCGTCGTCGGCGCCGCAGGCGGGCGCCTCCGGCCACGACCACGGTGACCACGGTGACCACGACCACGGCACGCACGACCGCCCGAGCCGCCCGCGCCGCCTGGCCGAGCACACCGGCGCCGAGTTCCTGGCGATGATGAAGTACATGCTCATCGGCGCCGCCGTCGCCGCCGCGCTCCAGACGTTCATCCCGCAGCGCAGCATCGACACCGTCGCCACCGCCACGCTGCTCGCGATCCCGGCGATGATGGTGTTCGCCTACGTGCTCTCGCTGTGCTCGGAGTCCGACGCCCTCTTCATCGCGTCGTTCGTGCAGTTCAGCCCGGCGGCCCAGCTGGCCTTCCTGGCGTTCGGGCCGATGCTCGACACCAAGCTCACCGCCATGTACGTCGGCGCGTTCGGCCCCGCCCACGCCCGCCGCCTGGTCGTCACGATCACCGTGACGACGCTGGTCCTGTGCCTGTGGCTCCAAGCCGCGCTGCTGGTGTGGTGAGCGCGAACATGTCGAGGATGCCTACCCCGCTCACCGTCGTGCTCGCCGCCTGGGCCGGCCTGTTCGCCTACCTGGAGGTCTCCGGCCGGTGGTCGGAGTTCCTCGCCGCGCGGGTCGCGTGGATCGTCCCGGTCGCGGCGCTACTGTTCGGCGCCGCCGCCCTCGCCCACGGGTACGCCGCCCGGCACCGCCCGCGACCGCCGTCCTCCTGGCGGACCGCGAGCCTCAGCGTCGCCGGGATCCTGCCGGTGCTGCTGGTGGTCGCGGTCCCGATCGACCCGCTGTCGTCGTTCGCGGCGGAGCGCCGCTCGGCGTACTCGACGGCGACCTTCGCCTCGGTCGCGCCGCCCCGGGCGGGCGAGACCCTGACGTTCCAGCAGCTCGTCGCCGCGGCCGGCTCGGCCGAGACCCGCGCGGCGCTCGCCGAGCGCGCCGGCGAGGCCGTGGACCTCGTCGGGATCGTGACCGAGCCCGGCGAGGGAGGCTTCCGGCTGACCCGGTTCGTGGTGGCCTGCTGCGTGGTGGACGCGACGGTCGCCCAGGTCGACGTCCGGCCCGCGGCCGGTACGCCGGCCGCGGACCTCGCGGAGAACGCCTGGGTCCGGGTCACCGGCACGCTCGCCGTGGACGACGAGGGCCTGCCCTCGCTCGTCGACGCGGAGGTCGCGCCGACCGAGCGGCCGAACCCGCCCTACCTCTACCCGGGCGGCTGATCGCGCGGCACCGGCACCACCGCGACGGTGGTCCGGGCCCGCTCGACCACGGCGGTCGCGATCGAGCCGACGGCCAGCCGGCCGACCGAGTCGAGCGGGTGCCGGCCGACGACGACCAGGTCCCAGGCGGCGGAGCGGCCGCCGAGGACCTCGTCGACGAGGCCGTGGGTGACCCGGAGGGTTACCGGGACGTCGGGGTACTTCTCCTGGAAGCCGGCCACCGACGCGGCGAGCAGCCGGTGCGCCTCGTCGCCCTCGCCGAGGTCGAGGTCCTCGACCCGGACGTTGCGCAGGCCCGCCACCGCGGCCATCACGTCCCACACGCAGTGCACGACGGTGACCGGGCGCCCGTGCAGCGCCGCGTGGGCGAAGCCCAGCTCGAGCACCGGTCCGGACTCGGGCGTGCCGTCGACGCCGATCAGGACGCCGGCGCCCGGGCCGTCCTCGGCCGGCGGGCGGCACACGACGACGGGGCACAGCGCGAGCCGGCTGACCGCGGCGCTCACCGAGCCGAGCAGCATGCTGCGCACGGTGCCGCGGCCCCGGGAGCCGAGGACGATCATCGAGGCGTCCGTGGACAGCTCGACGAGGACGCCGCGCGGGTCGCCGGGCGCGGTCAGGCCGACGACCTCGGCGTCGGGGGCGGCCTCGGCCACCCGGCGTACGGCCTCGGCGTTGATGGCGTGGACGTCGCCCTCGTCGGCGCTGACCACGACCACCGGCCGGTGCTCGGCCTGCGCCTGGGCGGCGGCCCACAGCAGGGCCCGGTCGGCGTGCTTCGAGCCGTCGGCGGCGACGACGATGCTGCCGGGCTGGATCGACGGGTTCATGGGGTGCTCCCTCAGCTCTCGGGGGCCGGGTCGGCCTGGGGGACGACGGCCACGGTGGTCTGCGCCCGCTCGACGAGCGTCGTCGCGACGGCGCCGGTGAGCAGGCGCAGGAAGGTGTCGACCG
Organism: Pimelobacter simplex; assembly: GCF_024662235.1. Classification (GTDB taxonomy): domain Bacteria; phylum Actinomycetota; class Actinomycetes; order Propionibacteriales; family Nocardioidaceae; genus Nocardioides. The sequence goes on along the minus strand of NZ_CP096276.1, from coordinate 2,702,808 downwards.
GGTGCCGGCCGACGACGATGAGGTCCCAGCGCACGCTCTCGGCGGCGAGCGCCTCCTCGGCCAGGCCGCTGGCGAGGCGGAGCTCGACGGGAACCTCGGGATAGGCCGAGCGGATGCCGGCGATGCTCTCGCCCAGCAGCAGCCGGTGCTCCTCGGTCGGCCCGGGCTGCTCCCACACGCAGTGCATGACGGTGAGCGGCAGGTCGCGCAGCGAGGCGAGCCGGAAGGCGTGCTCCAGCACGGGCAGCGACTCCGGCGTCCCGTCGGCGCCGACGAGCAGGCCGGCCCCGTCGCCGGGCGCGCGGTCCTCGGCGCCGGGCCGGCACACGACGACCGGGCAGGCGGCGTCGCGGCTGACCGACGCGCTCACCGAGCCGAGCAGCTTGCTGCGGAACAGCCCGCGCCCGCGCGAGCCCAGCACGATGAGGTGCACGCCGCGGGACAGGTCGACGAGCACCTGGCGGGGGTCGCCGACCTGGACGACCGTGCTCACCGCCAGGCCCGGGTGCCGGTGCTCGGCGCGGGCCCGGGCGTCGTCGGCGATCGCGCGGCCGTGGGTGAGCAGGTCGTCGGGCTGGTAGGCGTAGGCCGCGCCCATCCCGGCCCACGACACCGCCGGTACGCCGGCGATGCCCACGGCGGTCAGCACGACCAGCGGCCGGCGCTCCAGGAACGCCTGCTCGGAGGCCCACTGCACCGCGCGGTCGGAGTCCGCGGAGCCGTCCGCGGCGACGATGATGCTGGACGGGTCGATGGTGGTCATGGCTCCACCCTCCTCCCGGACGGGGGTCGCGGACCACGGCCCGAGGCCCTCGGGGTGCCGGGACCTTCGGCCCCCAGCGGTACGTCGAGCGCCACCACCCGGTCGACCAGGTCGAGCCCGGCGGCGGTATGCGTGATCCACAGGACCGAGCGGCCGCGCGCGCCGCCGAGCACCTCGTCCGCCAGCGCGACGGCCGTCGCGTGGTCCAGGTGCGCGGTCGGCTCGTCGAGGACGAGCACCGGCTGGTCGGCCAGCAGCGAGCGGGCGATGCCGATCCGCGCGCGCTCGCCGCCGGAGACGTCGCCGTGGCCGGTGCCGACCCAGGTGCCGAGCCCGTCGGGCAGCGCGTCGAGCCAGGGGCCGAGGTGGGCCTGGCGCAGCGCCGCCTCGACGTCGGCGTCGCTCGCGCCGGGCCGGGCCAGGCGGACGTTCTCGGCCACCGTGGTGGCGAAGACGTGGGGGTGGTCGTCGACGAGACCGACCTGGCGCCGTACGTCGTCGGGGGCGAGGTGCTCCAGCGGCGCGCCCCCGAGCGCGGCGCGACCGCCCGCGGGGTCGAGGAAGCGCAGCAGCACCGCGGCCAGCGTGCTCTTGCCGGAGCCCGACGGACCGACCACGGCGACGCGGTCGCCCGGGCGCAGGTCCAGCGAGACCGGGTGGGTCAGCGGGGCGCGGGTCTCCCAGCGGGCGGTCATCGCGTCGAGCGCGAGGTCGTGACCAACCGCGTCGGCCCGGCCGGGGACGTCGGCCACCGCCGGCGCGATGTGCTCCAGCGCGCGCAGGCGGTCGTCGGCCGCGGCGGTGCGGGCGGCGAGCAGGCCGGCTTCGGCGCAGGGGAGCGCCACGTCGGCGAGCGCGAGCGGGAGCAGGACCAGCAGCGCCATCACCGGGCCGGACAGCGTCCCGCTCGCGACGGCACCGGCGCTCACCGCGGCGGCGCCGACGACGGCGGCCCCGCTGCCGAGGAGCACGACCGCCCGGGCGCCGGCCAGCCAGCGGGCGGCGGTGGTCGCGGCGAGACCCATCCGGGCGCTCGTCGCGGCGACCCGGTCGGCGGTCGGCAGGCCGCGCTGCCACATGCGCAGCTCGTCGGCGACCTGCACCGCCTCGACGACGGACGCCGACAGCTCGGCGCGCAGCCCGACCAGCCAGCGCTCGGCGCTGCGGGCGCCGTGGCGGGCCAGGACGAAGGCGAGCGTGCCGGTCAGCGCGGCGCCGGCGACGACAGGTCCGGCGGGCGGGTGCAGCAGCGTCGCGACGGCCGTGGCGAGCAGGCCGACGAGGGCGAGCTGGACCAGCGGCATCCGGACCCGCAGCTGCCGGTCGACCACGCTGTCGACGTCGTCGACGACGCTGGCGAGCACGTCGCCGCGGCGCCGGCCGAGATGACCGAGCCGGGCGGGGACCAGGGGGACGAGGGCGTCGTACACCTCGACGCGGCGGCGGGCGAGCATCCGCAGGGCGGCGTCGTGGGAGCGCAGCCGCTCGGCGTAGCGGAGCACCGGACGGGCCAGGCCGAACGCCCGCACCCCGACGACCGCGACGAGCAGCGTGAGCACCGCGGGCCGGGTCGAGGCCTGGACGATCAGCCAGCCGGCGGTCGCGGTGAGCGCGACCCCGGAGGCCGACGCGAGCGCGCCGAGCACGGCGGCACCGGCGAGCATCCGGCGCTCGCCGGAGCCGTCGAGGTCGGCCTGGGCCGCGACGGGCTCCGGGAGCGCCGACGGGACGACGGCCGCGGGGGCCGGTGCCGGGGCAGGCGCGGGAGCGGGCGCCGGCAGCACGATCCGGTGGCCGGCCAGCCCGACCAGCCGCGGCCGGTGCGCGACGACCAGGACGCCACTGCGCTCGCCCAGTGCGACGATCGTGTCGGCGATGACCTGCTCGGTGAGGTCGTCGAGGTGGGCGGTCGGCTCGTCCAGCAGCACCCACGGCCGGTCCGCCAGGACCACCCGGGCCAGGGCCAGCCGGGCGCGCTCGCCGGCCGAGAGGGTGGCGCCGTCCTCACCCAGCGGGGTGGCGAGCCCGTGGGGGAGCGCGCGGACCCGCTCCTCGAGCGCGACCTCGCGCAGCACCGACCAGAGCAGCGCGTCGTCCGCGTCCGGGCGCGAGAGCCGGAGGTTGTCGGCGACGCTGCCGGCCACGAACCGCGGCTGCTGGGGGAGCCAGGCGACCTGGGCCTGCCAGGACGGCCCGCCCACCGGGTGCCCGCCGGCGGTGATCGTGCCGGTCGAGACGGGGCGCAGGCCCGCGACCGCCGCGAGCAGCGTGGACTTGCCGCAGCCCGAGGGGCCGACCAGCGCGGTGATCCCGCGGGCGGGGACCAGGGCGGAGACGTCGTGGACGGCGGGCAGGGTCCGGCCCGGGTAGGTGACGCCGACGCCGTCGAGGACGAGCGGGGCGTGCCGGGGTGCGGGGGCGTCGAGGACCGGGGCCGTCGTACCGGGGGCGAGGAGGTCGTGCGCCTCGGTGAACGTGGCGGCCCCCTCGGCGGCGGCGTGGAACTCCGCGCCGACCCGGCGCAGCGGCCAGTAGGCCTCCGGCGCGAGCAGCAGCACGACGAGCGCCGTCGGCAGCTCGATCGACCCGGACGCCAGCCGGACGCCGACCGTGACCGCGACCAGCGCGACTGAGAGCGTCGCGACGAGCTCGAGGACGGCGGACGAGGCGAACGCGATCCGCAGGGTGCGGAGCGAGGCTCGCCGGTAGCGGTCGGTGACCTCCGCGATCCGGCCCGACTGGGCCCGGGCGCGGCGGTGCGCGACGAGCGTCGGCAGCCCCCGTACGACGTCGAGGAAGTGCCCGGACAGCGAGGCCATCGCACGCCACTGCTCCTCGGCACGGTCGCGGGTGGCGAGGCCGACCAGGGCGCCGAAGACCGGCACCAGCGGCAGGGTGCACAGCACGATGACCGCGCTGAGCAGGTCCTGCGTCGCGATCACCACGACCGTCAGCGGCGGCAGCACCGCCGCGACCACGAGGGCGGGGACGTAGCGGGTGACGTACGGCTCGGCCGCCGCGACGCCACGGGTGGCGAGGACGGCGACCTCGCCGGACCCGGCTGTCGCGTCCGGCCGGTCGACGGCGGCGCGGACCAGCCGGTGGCGCAGCGTCGTGCTGACCACGGCGGCCGCGCGGGCCGCGCAGAGGTCGGCCGCCGTGCCGGTGAGCGCCCGCAGCGCCAGGACGCCGGCGACCGCCAGCATCCAGCCGCCCAGCGGCTCGTCGCGCAGCACCGCCACGACGAGCCCGGCGACCGCCCAGGCCTGGGCGATCACCACGAGACCGCCGAGCACGCCCGCCGCCACGACACCGGCGAGGCCGGTGCGGGCGGGGGCGAGCAGCGCGCGCAGGCGCGGGTCCGAGGGCTTCATCGGGTCGGCGCCGCGGCGGTCTCGACCGGTGCCGGCGGGATGTGGTGGGTGGCGATGCGCTGCCGGAAGACCCAGTAGGTCCAGCCCTGGTAGGCCAGCACCAGCGGCGTGAAGACGACCGCGGTGACCGTCATGATCTTCAGCGTGTACGCCGTCGCGGCGGCGTTGGTCGTGGTCAGGCTGGTGCCACCGGCCAGCGTGGTCGGCATGACGTCGGGGAAGAGCGCGAGGAACAGCCCCGCCACCGCCAGCCCGATCGTGACGAACGTGCCGAGGAACGCCCAGCCCTCGCGGCCCGCCCGGGCAGCCAGCCCCGCGCCGACCAGGGCGAGGGCCGCCACCACGAACGCGACCGCCGAGGCGACCGTGCCCGTCTGCTGCTGGGTCCAGGCCAGGAACGCCACCGCGAGCAGCGCGCTGACCCCGACCATCGGGATCGCCAGGCGGCGGGCCCGGTGCCGGATCTCGCCGTCGGTCTTGAGCGCGACGAAGAGCGCGCCGTGGGTGACGAAGAGCGCCAGCGTGGTCAGGCCGCCCAGCAGGGCGTAGGGGTTGAGCAGGTTGAAGAACCCGCCGACGTACTCCAGGTCGGCGTCGATCGGCACCCCCCGCAGGATGTTCGCGAACGCCACGCCCCACAGCAGCGACGGCACGAACGAGCCGATGATGATCGCCAGGTCCCACCGGCTCTTCCAGCGCGCGTCGGGCCGCTTGGCGCGGTACTCGAACGCGAGGCCGCGCACGATGAGCGCCAGCAGGATGAGCAGCAGGGGCAGGTAGAACCCGCTGAACAAGGTCGCGTACCACTCGGGGAACGCCGCGAACGTCGCGCCGCCGGCCACGAGCAGCCACACCTCGTTGCCGTCCCACACGGGACCGATGGTGTTGATCATGACGCGGCGCTCGGTGTCGTCGCGGGCCAGCACCGGCAGCAGCATGCCGACGCCGAAGTCGAAGCCTTCGAGGGTGAAGTAGCCGATCCAGAGGACGGCGATGAGGACGAACCAGACGGTGGTGAGCTCCATGACGCGATGTCTCCCGGTCTCAGTAGGCGAAGGCGAGCGGACGGTCCTCGCCAGGTCGGTCCGTGTCGTCCGCCGGGACGGGCAGCTCCTCGGCGCCCTTGCGGATCCAGGTGAGCATCAGCCGCACCTCGACCACGGCGAGCACGCCGTAGACGGCGGTGAGCGCGATGAGCGAGGTCCACGCCTCCCCGGTGCTCAGTCCGGGGGAGACGGAGTGCTCGGTGGTCATCAGGCCGAAGACGGCCCACGGCTGACGGCCCAGCTCGGTGAAGATCCAGCCGAAGGAGTTGGCCAGCAGCGGCAGGAACGGCAGCGCGATCGCGGCGGCGAGCACCGTGCGGCCGGCCGGGGCGCGGCCGCGCCGGGTGGCCCAGAGGATCCAGGCGGCGATCGCCGCGCCGGCCATGCCCAGGCCCATCATCAGCCGGAACGACCAGTAGGTCAGCGGGATCACCGGCGTGTAGTCGCCGGGGGAGTAGTACGCCGCGCCGGGGTCGGCGCCGTAGGTCTCGCGGTACTTCTCGCGCAGCTCGTTGATGCCCTCGACCTTGCCGTCCGTCGTACCGGTGGCGAGGAAGGAGAGCAGCCCGGGCACCTTGATCGAGAAGGTCTCGTGCTCGCCGTCGAGCGTCCCGAGCTGGAAGACGGAGAAGTCGGCAGGCGCCTCGGTCTCGTAGAGGCCTTCGGCGGCGGCCATCTTCATCGGCTGGACCTCGGTCATGATCTTGCCCTGGATGTCGCCGCTGACGACCACGCCGAGCGCGGCCACGAGCACGATCCACGCGCCGGTGCGCACGGCGGGCCGGTAGAGCCGGCGGTCCTCGTCGGTGCGGGCCCTGCGCAGGTGCCAGAGCGCGACGCCGACGACGAACGCCGCCCCGGTCATGTACGCCGACAGCACGACGTGCGGGAACGTGACGAGCTGGACCTTGTTGAGGAGCACGGCGGCGAAGTCGTTCATCTCCGCGCGGCCGGTCTCGGGGTTGAAGGCGTAGCCGACGGGGTGCTGCATCCACGAGTTCGCCGCGAGGATGAAGTACGCCGAGAACAGCGTCCCGACGTGCACCAGCACCATGCAGGCCGCGTGCAGCCGGGGGCTGAGCCGGTCCCACCCGAAGATCCACAGGCCGAGGAAGGTCGACTCCAGGAAGAAGGCGAGCAGGCCCTCCACCGCCAGCGGCGCGCCGAAGACGTCGCCGACGAAGCGGGAGTAGTCGCTCCAGTTCATGCCGAACTGGAACTCCTGCACGATGCCGGTCACCACACCGATCGCGAAGTTGATCAGGAACAGCTTGCCGAAGAACTTGGTCAGCCGCAGCCAGCGCTCGTCGCGCGTGCGCAGCCAGGTGATCTCGTAGCCGGCGATGATCGCCGAGAGCCCGATCGTGATCGGGACGAACAGGAAGTGGTAGACGGTCGTGATGGCGAACTGCCACCGGGCGATGTCGGTCGGGTCCACGGGTGCTCCTGGCAGAGGGCGGGTGCTGACGCGTTCACGCTAGGAAGCGCGGGGGTGGTGCGCCCACGGCCGGAATCCCCCGTCCTGTGGGACCTTCGGCCCCCCCAGGCCCAGGCCCAGGCCCAGGCCCGCGGTCAGGAGTCGAGGACGTCGGCGAGCGGCCGTCGCGGGGTCCGCGGCAGCTCGCTGCGCCCGATCGCCTGCCAGCCCACCCGCAGCAGCAGGTGCGGCTCGAAGGCGCCTCGCAGCACGGAGCGCCCGATCTCGCGCCGGGTGCTCTCGACCTCGATCGGCTGGCTCATCGGTACGACGGACAGCCCCTCGCGCGTGGCCTCCAGCCACAGCGCGCTCATCGCCTCGCCGGTGCGCAGCCAGCCGGCCACGTCGTCGTACGGGCCGCCGAGGGCGATCACCCGGTCGCCGCCGTGCAGCACCATCCGGGTGTCCTCCAGCAGCCCGGGCCGGAACCGGGAGCGGGCCAGGAGCGGGTCGGGGTCGTCGGGCAGCAGCGCCGCGGGGATGCCGTCGGCGCCGGAGCGGCCGATCCAGCGGTCCTGCTCGGCCTGCCGGCCGGGGTCGAGCCCGAGCTCGCTGAGGGCCTGGTTGGCGAGCAGCTCGAGGCGGAACCGGGCGCCGTCGTCGGCGATCGCGGCGGCGGCCACGCCCCAGGGCGCGGCCAGCCGGCACAGGTCGTCGAGCCGGTACGCGGGCACCGGCCAGGCGGTGAACCGGCGCCGGTCGGTGCAGCGGGTGCGCAGCAGCGCCAGGTCCTGCGGGACGACGGGGGACCGCCCGGCGCGCAGCACCCGGACCTGCGCGAGCACGCTCTCGTCGGCCCCGCGCGGCAGCCGGACGACGTCGGTCTCCCACCCCAGCGCCCGGGCGGCGAACTGGAGGTGGTGGAGCGCGGCCCCGCAGCTCAGGGTGAGGTCCCGCCCGCGCGGGTCCTCGGCGGGCAGCCGGCGGCGGAGGTCGGCGCGCAGCGTGAGCACCCCGTCGGCGTACCGCCAGCGCCAGGGCTGGGTGTTGTGCACGCTCGGCGCCAGGCAGGCGAACGACACGAGCCGCTCGACGATGCTCGCCGGGGCGATCTCGGTGCGCGGCACTGCGGGGCTGCTCATGGCGCGGTCCTTCCTCTCCTCGTCCACTGTCGCGGCCGGGTGCGCCTCGCGGGAGGGCCGAAGGTCCCGAGCTGACGGGTGCCCGGTCCCCACCCGCGCGGGCCTCGCGCGGCTACCGTGGGTCAGGTGAGTGACGAAGCGATCCGGGTCTACCTGCTCGACGACCACGAGATGATCCGCCGCGGCATCCGCGACCTCCTCGAGAGCGAGGGCGACATCGTGGTCGTCGGCGAGTCCGACTCCGCGCAGGAGGCGACGCGCCGGATCCCGGCCCTGCGCCCCGACGTCGCGATCCTCGACGGGCGCCTGCCCGACGGCTCGGGCATCGACGTGTGCCGCGACGTCCGCTCGCAGGACCCGTCGATCAAGGCGCTGATCCTCACGTCGTACGACGATGACGACGCGCTCTTCTCCGCGATCATGGCGGGTGCGGCGGGCTACGTCCTCAAGCAGGTGCGCGGTCACGACCTGCTCGACATCGTGCGCCGGGTGGCCGCCGGCCAGTCGACGCTCGACCCGTCCGTCACCGCGCAGGTGCTCGACCGGATCCGCTCCGGCCCGCCGGTCAACAAGGAGCTCGCCTCCCTGACCGAGCAGGAGCTGCGGATCCTCGACCTCATCGGGCAGGGCCTGACCAATCGCCAGATCGCCCGCGAGATCCACCTCGCCGAGAAGACCGTGAAGAACTACGTCTCCTCGCTGCTGGCCAAGCTCGGCATGTCGAGCCGCACCCAGGCCGCGATCTACGCCGTCAAGAACGCTCCGCGTCCGGAGGCGTGAGCCGCCGTCCGCTGATCGTGCGCGGCTCGATGCGCAGGCCCAGTGTGCGCGGACCGGTCACCCACGGCGTCGGCGCCTGCGACGCCTGACGCTCGCGCGTGCAGCGTCCTTGGACGAGCACGCTCCAGCCGCTGTGCGTGACGAGGTCGACCACGTCCACCTCGAAGCCGACCTCGTGGTCGACGCACTCGCGCGCCAGCTGTGCGTAGGGCGACGTGCGGAGCACGACGGCACCGTCCTCGACGGCGAAGTTGACCGGGACGACGCTCACGCCGTGCGGCCCCGCCCACGCGATGCGGCCCACCGGCCGCGACCCGAGGTGGTCCCAGCACTCCTGCTCGCTGAGCTCCACCAGCCTGCCCGGCTGCGACGGCGACATCGGCACCGGAACCACCTCCTCCACGGGGACCTCTCCACCCTCGCGCCCCGCCGGACCAGTCGCCAGGTACCGGGGTCCCCACCCCGCAGGTCCTTGGTCCCGCCGCGAAGTGCGGGGGTTGCTGGCGCGAAGTGCGGGGGTTGCTGGTGCGAGGTGCGGGGGTTGCTAGCGTGACGGCCGTGAACCTCGACGAGGTGGAGTTCGAGGACCTGGTCCGCGCGGTGCTGGACCGGATGCACGGTGCCCTCGACCAGCAGGCCCGGCTGCAGCTGTTGCTCGACGCGGTGGTGACCATCTCCGCCGACCTGAGCCTCGACGGAGTCCTGTCGCGGATCGTCGCGATCGCCTCGCGCCTCGTCGATGCCCGGTACGCCGCGCTCGGCGTGCTCAGCGCGGGCCAGCAGCGGCGGCTGCGGACGTTCGTCCACCACGGCATCGCCGACGACCTGGCCGCCGAGATCGGCGAGCTGCCGACGGGGCACGGCCTGCTGGGGCTGATCATCGACCGGCCCGAGCCGCTGCGCCTGAACGACATCGCGGAGCACCCGGCGTCGTACGGGTTCCCGGAGCACCACCCGCCGATGAGCTCGTTCCTCGGGGTGCCGGTGCGCATCCGGGACCGGGTCTTCGGCAACCTCTACCTGACCGAGAAGGCCGGCGGCGGGGACTTCACCGCCGAGGACGAGGAGATCGTCGTCGCGCTGGCCGCCGCTGCGGGTGTGGCGATCGAGAACGCTCGGCTCTACGAGCAGACGATGGTCCGCGAGACCTGGGCCCGGGCGAGCGCCGAGATCGCGACCCTGCTGGCCGAGCCCGGGACCGACCCGGGCGCCGCCGTCGCCGAGCGCGCCCGCGAGGTCGCCCATGCCGACGCCGCGTGGGTCCGTACCGACGACGAGGAGGCGCCGGACCACGACGGACCGGTGCTCACGGTCGCGTTCGCGCCCTCGCCCGGTGTCACCGGCACGCTCTCGCTGGCCTGGACCCCGGAGCACGAGGACCGCTTCCACACGCTCGATCCCCAGCTCGTCGCGGCGTACGCCGAGCAGGCCGCGCTCACCCTCCAGCTCGCCGCGGCGCGCGAGGACCAGCGCCGGCTCGCCGTCCTCGAGGACCGTGACCGGATCGGCCGGGACCTCCACGACCTCGTCATCCAGCGGCTGTTCGCGGTCGGCCTCGGTCTCCAGGGCACGACCCGGATGGTGGACCGGCCGGACGCGGCGGCCCGGATCGACCAGGCCGTCGACGACCTCGACGCCACGATCAAGGACATCCGCCGGGCGATCTTCGGGCTCAGCTCGGTCGACACCGCGGGCGACGTCCAGGCCGAGGTGACTCGGTTGGTGGACCGCGCGGCGGCGACGCTGAAGTTCCGGCCCGCGCTGCGGTTCGAGGGGCCGGTGCGGACGCTGATCTCCGACGACATCGCGCCCGACCTGCTCGCCGTGCTGGCCGAGGGGCTCTCCAACGCGAGCCGGCACGCCGGCGCGAGCGCGGTCGAGGTCGTCGTCGAGGCGGGGGAGCGGATCGTGCTCACCGTGCGCGACGACGGGCGCGGCATGACCGGCGCCGGCGCCGAGAGCGGCCTGGCCAACATCCGGGCCCGGGCCGAGCAGCGTGGCGGCAGCCTGGTCATCGAGTCCGCGCCGGGCCGCGGCACGAGCCTCAGCTGGTCGGTGCCGCGCGCAGCGTCGCCGCGATGACCCCGCGGGTCTCGGCCGGGTCGATCACGTCGTCGATCTCGAAGACCCGCGCGGCGTTGAGGGCGCTGGCGTTCTTGCGGAACGCGGCGGTCTGCTCGGCCACGACGGCCTCGCGCTCGTCCTCCGGCAGCGCGGCCAGCTCGTGTGCCATCGCCAGGCGGACCGCACCCTCGAGCCCCATCGGGCCCAGGTGGGCGTCGGGCCAGGCCACCGTCAGCAGCGGCCGGTGGGTGCTGCCGCCCAGCATCGCCTGGGCGCCGAGTCCGTAGCCACGGCGCAGCACCACCCCGACGAGCGGGACGCTCAGCCGGGCGCCCGCGCTCACCATCCGGGAGGCGTGCCGGACCAGGCCCGTGCGCTCGGCCTCGGGGCCGACCATGAAACCCGGGGTGTCGACCAGCGACACCACCGGAACCCGCCAGCGCTCGCACAGCTCGAGGAAGTCGGCCGCCTTGGCCGACGCATCGGCGGTCAGCGCGCCCGCGAGGTGGGTCGACTGGTTGGTGACCACGCCGACGGGGATCCCCTCGACCCGCGCGAACGCGGTGACCAGCTCGGGCGCCCAGCCCTCGCGTAGCCAGACCACGCTGTCGTGGTCGGCGAGTGCGGTCACGACCGGGCGGACGTCGTACGCCTCGCGGTCGTTCTCGGGGAGCATCGTGCGCAGCGCGTCCTGCGGGTCGGCGGTGCCCGGCTCGCGGGTCCCGGTGAGGTAGCCGAGGAGCCGGCGGACCACCGCCACGGCCTCCTCCTCGTCCTCGACCAGCACGTCGAGCACGCCGTTGGCCGACTGGTCCGCCACCGGCCCGATCTCCTCGGGCGCGAACTGCCCGAGCCCGCCGCCCGCGATCATCGCCGGCCCGGCCATCCCGAGGTTCGCGTCAGGCGTCGCCACCCGCAGGTCGGCGCAGCCGGCCAGCACCGCGTTGCCGGCGAAGCAGCGGCCCGAGACCACGGCGATCCGCGGTACGACGCCCTCCAGGGCGCCCCACAGCGCGAACGAGCCCACGTCGAGCGCCGAGACCATCGGCAGGTCGGTGTCGCCGGGCCGCCCACCGCCGCCCTCGGTGAAGAACACCGTGGGCAGCCGCATCCGCCGGACCAGCTCGATGAGGCGGTCGGACTTGCGGTGCCCGCGCATCCCCTGGGTGCCGGCCATCACGAGGTAGTCGTACGACAGCACCGCGCACGGACGCCCGTCGATCGTCGCGGTGCCACCGATGATCCCGTCGGCCGGCGCCTCGACCACGAGGTCCGCCAGCGCCCGCCGGCCCTCCTGAGCGGCGGTCACGAACCGCCCGTACTCCACGAAGCTGCCGGGGTCGACGAGGTCGGCCAGGTTCTCGCGCGCCGTACGGCGGCCGCGGGCGTGCCACCGCGCGACCTTGTCAGCGCGCGCGGCGTCGGTGGTCAGGAAGCGCCGGGCCAGCACCTCGGTGAGTCCCTGGGCAGGAACGGGGCCGTCGGGGGCGTCGTCGCTCACCGGGCCATCATGGCGCAGGCTCGGGCGGGTGCCGGTCGCCGAGGGCCTTAGGTCCCGCCCGGCCGGGCGCGCGGACCCTCGCGCCCGCACCTCGCCGGGGCGAGCCTGGAGCCATGGCCACGCACGTACGGGACCTGATGACCGCCAGCCCGATCACCGTCCGCCCCGGCGAACCGCTGCGCGCGGCGGCGGACCTGCTCGCCGCGCACGGGGTCACCGCGCTGCCGGTCGTCGACGAGCGCGGCCGGGTGGTCGGGGTGCTCAGCGAGGCGGACCTGCTCGGCCCCGGTTCCGGGTCCGGCCCCGGACCCGGTGACCTGGCGGGGACCGTGGGCGAGGCGATGAGCTCGGTCGTCGTCCTGGTGCACCCCGAGACCGACGTCGCCACGCTGCGCCGGGTCCTCGTCGACCGGCTGGTGAAGAGCCTGCCGGTGGTGGACGCCGCCGACCAGGTGGTCGGCGTGGTCAGCCGCAGCGACGTCGTCCGGGCGATGGTCCACGGGCGCGATGGCGGGGCGGGAGCGCGGTGACCGAGCTCGTCGACCTGTCCCCCGAGGAGTGCGAGCGCCTGCTGCGCGCCGGTGTCTTCGGGCGCCTGGTGCTGACCACCGTGGCCGGCCGGGTCGAGGTGCTGCCGGTCAACTACGTCACGGCGGGCGACGCGATCTGGGTGCGGACGACGCCCGGCTCGCTGCTCGACCGGTACGCCGACCGCGCGCCGCTGCTCCTCGAGATCGACCACGTCGACTACGGCCGGCGTCACGGCTGGTCGGTCGTCGCGCGCGGTCGCGGGCAGCGGCTGGGGGAGTCCGAGCGGAGCGCCGGCGAGCGGCACGCGCCCGGGCCGCCGCGGTGGGTGCGGCGCGACGACGCGGTCTGGGTGCGCCTGCCCTGGCAGGAGCTGAGCGGCCGTCGTACGGGGGCCGGGTGGGACCTGTTCGCCGGCCTGCCGGTCAGCCGCGCGGCACCGACGCCGGATCGCCGGTGAGCACCCGCAGCGCGAGCTGGGTCGTCGCCTCCATGTTGAGGTGACCGACCACCCGCGCGACCCGCTCGATGTCGAGGGGGAGCAGGCCGGGGGAGCCCGGCACGTCCGGGGTCAGACCCAGGTCGAGGTCGGTACGCCCGGCCATCATCCGCAGGTTGAACTCGTAGACCTCGCGCGCGCCCGGCGCGCTCAGCCGCTTGAGGGTGGTCGCGCCGATGCGGCGTCCGCCCGTCTCCTCGGCCCAGGCGTCGAGTGCGGCGACCACCGAGCGGCCCTCGTCGTGCTCGACGTCGGCCCAGACCTCGCGCATCGAGCCGATGTGGGAGAGCAGGGTGGCGGCGGTCTTCTCGCCGATGCCCGGTACGCCGGGCAGGTTGTCGCTCGCGTCGCCCCGCACGGCCGCGAACTCCAGGTAGCGGTCGGCCGGGACGCCGTACATCATCTGGATCCGGGACGGGCTCAGCAGCGGCGAGCCGTGGATGCCGCCGTCGATCAGCCGCAGCACCTGGGTGTGGTCGCTGATGTGGGCGAACGAGTCCCGGTCGGACGTGATGATCACGCAGTTCCAGTCGTGGTTCTCGGCCCAGGTCGCCGCGGAGGCGTTGACGTCGTCGGCCTCCAAGCCCGGCGGGGTCAGCGTCGCCAGACCCAGGGCGTCGAGCAGCGCGCCCGCGCGGTCGAGCTGGTCGACCAGCTCGGGGTCCTTCTCGGCGCGCCCGGCCTTGTAGTCGGGGTAGTGGTCGCGGCGGATCGAGGCGGTGCGGTCGTCGAGCCCGAAGATCACCGCGTCCGGGGCGAACGCGTCGATCGACTCGATGATCTGGCGCAGCATCCCGTGCAGCGCCCACGCGGGCCGTCCGGTCCGGTCGCGCAGCCGGGTGTGGCGGCGTGCGTGGTGGTTGCGGTGCAGCAGCGAGGGCGCGTCGACGGCCAGGAGCAGCCGGCGCGGGCGGTCGGGGACGGCGGGCATCGGCTCAGCTCGGCTCGGTGTCGGCGGGCTCGGCGGGCTCGGCGTTGAGCGGGGAGTCCTTGCGGGCGACGAGGTCGAACCGCTCGGCCGGGGTCAGCGCCAGGAACGCCTCGAGCAGCTCCTCGCCGCGTCCGCTCACTTCGACGGCGTCGGTGGCCGGGACGACCGAGTGGACCACGCGGTCCTCGTACAGGTGGAGCATGGTGAACGCCTGGTGTCCGTCGACCCCGGCCACCATCCGCCCCTCGGGCGCGAGCTCGGAGGTGTAGCAGGACGCCGACGCGACCGAGACCGGCACGCCCGCGAACGTGGCGTACGACGTGAAGTGGAAGTGCCCGCCCAGGATGCCCCGGACGTCGGTGCCCTCGACGACGGCGGCGAGCCGGTCCTGGTCGTGCAGCTCGATCAGCTCGGCCAGGCGCAGCATGGGCACCGGGATCGGCGGGTGGTGCATCGCGAGCAGCGTCCCGTGGGGCGCCGGGGTGGCGAGGACGTCGGCGAGCCAGGCGAGCTGGTCGTCGCCGAGCTCGCCGTGGTGCCAGCCGGGGACGCTGGTGTCGAGCGCGACGATGCGCAGCCCGGCGACGTCGTGCACCCGGTCGCGCGGGGCGTCGTCGTCCGTGCCGAGCAGGGCCTGCCCGAACGCGCGGCGCTCGTCGTGGTTGCCCATCACCCACACGACCTCGGCGCCGAGGTCGGCCGCGACCGGCTCGACGATCGCGCGCAGCCGGGCGTAGGCGCCCGGCTCGGCCCGGTCGGCGAGGTCGCCGGTGAACACCAGCGCCTGCGGGGGCGTCGGCAGCCGCCGGAGCCGGGCCAGCGCGCGCTCCAGGTGGGCGGCGGTGTCGACCGCGTCGTAGAGCAGCCGATCGGCGAGCAGGTGGGGGTCGCTGAGGTGCGCGACGACGTGGGTCGGGTCCGGGTACTGGCCGAGGGGCTCCACGGCGACAGCGTACGGGCGCTACTCTTCGAACATGCGTTCGGGACGACGGGCGGCCGCCGAGGGTCAGGAGTGCCTGCCGCTCGACCTGCCCCCACCGGAGCCGGCCGCGCCGCGCCCCGCTGCCCGCAAGGCACCCCCGGCGGCGGCCCGCGCGGTGGCGGGAGACGACGAGGACGTCCGCATCCGGCTCCGCAACGACGCCCTCGCCTCCCACGGCTGGCCCGCCGGGACCGAGCTCCTGGTCTCCTCCGGCCGCCGCCCGCGCCGCGGGGAAGTGGCGCTGGTGCGCGAGGGCGGCCGGCTGCGGATCGGTGTCCTCGAGGTGCAGTTCGGGCGCTCGGCGCTGCGTACCGACCACGGCGCGACCCTGCTCGGCGCGGGGGCGCGGATGGTGGGCGTGGTGACCGTCGCGAGCGCTCCGCTGGCCGGGATGCCGGGACTGCCGGTCTCGGGCTAGGGATCGGGCGCGACCACGACCGTCCAGGCGACCGCCTTGCCGGACGCCACGCTCGCCGTCGCGGTGTGCGCGGCCCAGGTGCCGGCCGGAGCCGGTCCGCCGTCGGCGGTCAGCACGCCGAGCTGGCCGCTCCCGCTGCCCGTGCCGGTACGGCGCACGACCAGGTCGCCCGGCGCGGTCCAGGTGAGCGCGCTGTTGACCTTGGTGACCCAGTGCTGGACCACGCGCGAGCCCGCGGTGCTCACGCTCGCGGCAGGCGTCAGGTGGGCCGCGCCGGTGCCGGGCTCCACGCGCGAGGCGGTCGCCGTCACGCCGCCGCCGTCGTACGCCGCGAGGGTGGCGTCGACCTTGCTCGTCGCGTCGAGCGTGAGCGTCACCGTCGAGCCCGGGGTGCCCGCGACCGCCGTCCGGGTCAGCGCCCACGAGCGCAGGTCGGAGCCGTCGGTCACGGTGCCGAGCAGGGTCCAGCCCGCCGGGGTGGTCAGCGTGGCGAGCCGGTTGGTCGCGACCAGCAGCACGAGGACGTCGCCCGCCTGCACCGCTCCCGGTACGGCGAGCGCCGCGCTCGCCGCGTTCCGGCTGACCCCGGTCACCGCGCGCAGCTCGGCCGTCGTACCGGTGCCGGGCTCGGTCGCGAGCGCGGTCGTCGTCGCGGTCCCGGTCGCGCCGTCGTCGTCGGTCACCGTGAGCGTGACGGGATAGGAGCCCGCCGCCGCGTAGTCGTGCGCCGGGCTCGGGCCCGCGCCCGTCGTACCGTCGCCGAAGTCCCAGGCGTAGCCGGTGATCACGCCGTCCGGATCACCCGAGCCGGCCGCCGAGAACGTGCAGGCCAGCAGCGTGCAGTCCGCCGCCGCGCGCGCCACCGGAGGCTGGTTGGGCGGCGGCCCGGACGGGGTGGACAGGGCGACCGAGAACTCCGCGCCCCCGCTCACCCGGGTCGCCTCGCTGACGCCCACGACGGTGACCGCCGAGGAGCGGCTCGTCGTCGTGCCGTCGCCGAGCTGGCCCGACGAGTTCTGGCCCCACGCGCGGACCGTGCCGTCGGCCAGCGCCGCCAGCCCGTGGTCGCGCCCGGAGCCGATCGCCACGGCGCCGGAGACGCCGAGGACGGTGACCGGCCGGGTCCGCTGCGTCGTGGTGCCGTCACCCAGCTCGTTGCGGTAGTTGCGGCCCCACGCCTGCACCTGCCCGCTCGTGCGCAGCGCGTAGGAGTGGTGTGCGCCCGCCGCGACCATGCTCGCCCCCGTGGTGACCTGCACCGGCGCGGTCCGGTCGGTCAGGGTGCCGTCGCCCACCTGGCCGTAGGCGTTCCAGCCCCATGCCCACACCGTGCCGTCGGAGCGCAGCGCGAGCCCGTGGTCGCGCCCGCCGGCGACCTGGGTGACCTCGCTGAGCGTGCCGACGCGGACGGGCGTGGTGCGGTTGGTCGTCGTACCGTCGCCGAGCTGGCCGTCGCCGTTGAGCCCCCACGCCCACACGGTGCCGTCTGTCGCGACCGCATAGCTCATGTCGCGCCCGGCCGCGACGAAGCCGTAGGTCCGCGTCCCGCTGACCCGGACCGGGCGGTTGCGGGTCGTCGTCGTGCCGTCGCCGAGCTGTCCGGCGAAGTTGTAGCCCCACGTCCACACCGAGCCGTCGGCGCGCAGCGCCAGCGAGTGGTAGTGCCCGGTCGAGACCATCGTCACCTCGCTCAGCCCGGCGACCGCGGCCGGGCTCGGCCGGTTGCCGCCCGGACCGGTCCCCAGTTGGCCCATCTGGTTGCTGCCCCAGGTCAGGACCGTGCCGTCCGCCCGGAGCGCGACCGCGTGCTCGCGCCCGGTATGGACGTCGACCACGTCGTCCAGCCCGGCCAGCGCCGCGGCCGTGCGGTGCGGCGTCGTCGTCCCGTCGCCCAGCTCGCCGAACACGTTGCCGCCCCAGGAGGACGGCGTGCCTGGCGCGGCAGCGGCGGCGGACAGGGGCGGGGAGAGCTGCGGCAGGCCGAGATACTGCGCGCACAGCAGCAGGCTCACCAGCAGCCCGACGCTGATGCCGTCGAGGACGCGGGCGAACGCGCGGGCCATCCCTCGACGCTAGGGCGGACGGCCGGTCGCGGACCTCACCAGGATCGGGTAGAGACTGGGCACGTGAGCCCCGACCTGTTGCTGTCCCGTCGCGACCTCGCCTTCCTGCTCCACGAGTGGCTCGACGTCGGCGCCCTCACCGAGCGCGAGCGGTATGCCGACCACAGCCGCGAGACCTTCGACGCCGTGCTCGACCTCTCGGCCGAGGTCGCCGCGGAGCACTTCGCGCCGCACAACGCGCTCAGCGACGAGCACGAGCCGCAGTTCGACGGCGAGAGCGTCACGATCATCCCCGAGGTCGCGGCCGCGCTGAAGGCGTTCGCCGACGCCGGGCTGATCGGCGCCTCGATGGACGCCGAGGCCGGGGGAGTCCAGCTCCCGCGGGTGGTTCAGCAGGCCTGCTTCGCCTGGTTCCAGGCCGCGAACGTGTCGACCTCGGGCTACCCGATGCTCACCATGGCCAACGCCAACCTGCTGCTCGCGCACGCCACCCCCGAGCAGGTCGCCCGGTTCGTCCCGCCCATGCTCGAGGGCCGCTGGTTCGGCACGATGTGCCTCTCCGAGCCCCAGGCCGGGTCGTCCCTCGCCGACGTGGCCACCCGCGCGGTCCGCCAGCCCGACGGCTCGTTCCGCCTGTTCGGCAACAAGATGTGGATCTCCGGGGGCGACCACGAGCTCGGCGACAACATCGTCCACCTGGTCCTGGCCCGGGTGGAGGGTGCGCCGGCCGGCGTCAAGGGGCTCTCGCTGTTCGCCACCCCCAAGTACGTCGTGGACGCCGCCGGCGAGCGCGGCGAGCGCAATGACGTCACCCTGGCCGGGATCAACCACAAGATGGGCTTCCGTGGCACGGTCAACACGGTCCTCAACTTCGGCGAGGGCACGCACCTGCCCGGGGGCGCCCCCGGCGCCGTCGGCGAGCTCGTCGGCGCGGAGGGCCGCGGCCTCGCGGTCATGTTCCACATGATGAACGAGGCCCGGGTCGGGGTCGGCGCGGGCGCGGTCGCCCTCGGCTACACCGGCTACCGCCGCGCCCTCGCCTACGCCCGCGAGCGCGTCCAGGGTCGCCCCCTCGGCGCCAAGGACCCGGCCGCGCCGCCGGTCGCCATCGCCGAGCACGCCGACGTGCGCCGGATGCTCCTCGCCGCCAAGTCCTACGTCGAGGGCGGGCTCGCCCTGGTGCTGCGCGCCGCCCTGCTGCTCGACGACGAGCTCACCCATCCCGACCCCGAGGAGCGGACCCGCGCCGGCGCGCTGCTCGACGTCCTGACCCCCATCGTCAAGAGCTGGCCCTCGCAGTGGTGCCTGGCCGCCAACGACCTGGCCATCCAGGTCCACGGCGGCTACGGCTACACCCGCGAGTACGGCGTCGAGCAGCTCTACCGCGACAACCGGCTCAACCCCATCCACGAGGGCACCCACGGCATCCAGGCCCTCGACCTGCTCGGGCGCAAGCTCGTGCTGGACGGCGGCGCCGGCCTCCAGCTCCTCGCCGGCACCATCCGGGCGAGCATCGACCGCGCGGTGGCGACCGGCGACGCCGACCTGACGTCGTACGCGGGGCGGGTGGGGGAGGCCGTCGACGGGCTGGTCGCCGCCGTGGCCGCCGCCTGGGCCTCGGGCGACCCGCGGACCGCGCTCGTCAACGCGACCACCGGTCTCGAGGCGGCCGGGCACGTCGTGCTCGCCTGGACCTGGCTCGACCAGCTCGTCGCCGCGCACGGCTCGACCGGGGAGTTCTACGACGGGAAGCGCGCGGCCGGACGCTACTTCCTCACCCACGAGCTCCCGAAGGTCGCGCCGATGCTCGACCTGCTCGCCGGCGGGGACCAGCTGTTCAACGAGGTGGACCCCGCGGTGCTCTGATCGCTCACCAACGGCGCCCCTCACCCCGGCCGTGCGGCGCCAGCCAGCCGGACTCGTCGGGACCCCGCGGCACGATCCGGGTCGGGTTGATGCCGGTGTGCACGACGTAGTAGTGCCGCTTGATCTGGTCGAAGTCGATCGTCCCGCCGAGCTCGGGCGTCTGGAACAGGTCGCGCGCGTAGCCCCACAGCGCCGGCATCTCGGTCAGCTTGTTGCGGTTGCACTTGAAGTGGCCGTGGTAGACGGCGTCGAAGCGCACGAGCGTCGTGACCAGCCGCACGTCGGCCTCGGTGAGGGTGTCGCCCATCAGGAAGCGCCGGTCGGTGAGCCGCTCCTCGAGCCAGTCCATCGCCGTCCAGAGCCGGTCGTAGGCCGCGTCGTAGTCCTCCTGGGAGCCGGCGAACCCGCAGCGGTAGACGCCGTTGTTGACCTCGGTGAAGATCCGCTGCATGACCTCCTCCATCTCGTCGCGCACGTCGTCTGGCCACAGGTCCGGGGCGTCGGGACGGTGGTGGTCGCGCCACTCGAAGAAGAGGTCGTGGGTGATCCACGGGAAGTCGTTGGTGACCACGGCCCTGGTCGGCACGTCGACGATCGCCGGGACGGTGATCCCGCGCGGGTAGTCGGGGAACCGGGCGAAGTAGGCCTCCTGGAGGCGCTCGTAGCCCAGCACCGGGTCGACCCCGCCGGGGTCGAGGTCGAAGGTCCAGCTGCGCGGGTCGTGGGTGGGCCCGGTCAGGCCGAGCGAGATCACGTCCTCGAGGCCGAGGAGCCGGCGCACGATGATCGCCCGGTTGGCCCAGGGGCACGCGGCGGCCGCGACGAGCCGGTAGCGGCCCGGCTCGGCGGGCCAGGTGGGGACGGCGAGCTGCTGGTCGTCGTACTTGTCCTGGGAGAGGCCGGGCTCCCGGGTGATCCGATCCGGGATGTAGTTCATGTCCCGGTCGAAGGCCTTGCTCTTCGCGGCGTCCGCCATCGTCGTCGCCCCGCCCGCTCAGAACGGGAGCGCGTCGTGCGCGCTCTCGGCCGCCGCGCCGACCTTGGTCGCCGCCCGCTTGCCGGCCCGCCGGGCGCCGTTGAAGAAGCCCTGCAGGCCCAGCGTCGCCCCCGCGCCCACCAGCCAGACGTCCTTCGCGATCGGCACGCCCGCCTCGGTCGGCCGGATGCTCCCCTCGCGGCGCAGCCCGGGCACCCGCGCGTAGAGCCCCAGCATCCCGGCGCCGAACGCTGTGAGCGCAGCGCCCGCGAGCGCCGAGGGCACCTTGGGCGTCAGCAGGGCGCTGCCCAGCGCGATCTCGCCGACGGCGAGCATCTTGGTGAACTGGGTGGCGTCCATGTTCGTGAACTGGGGGTACGCCGTGCTGGCGAAGCCGTGCAGCTGCTGCGCCGTGGCGGCGTCCGCGCCCAGCTTGGTCAGGCCGGAGTTGAGGATGAAGGCGCCCGTGGCAGCCCGCAGGGGTGCGTGCGTCAGGTTCATGGCTTCACCCTAGGTCGGCGGTCCGACCCAACCCGGCTCAGTGCTGCAGCGAGGGGTCCCACCGGTTGGCGATGAGCTTGAAGCTCGGGGTGTCGTCGAGCGAGGTCATCGCCTCGTAGATCCGCTCGTACTGCGTCGACGCGATCCGCCAGGCACCGTCCGCGTCGCGCCGGTAGGTGTCGACGTAGTACCCGCCGCCCCGGATCTGCACCTTGAAGTCCGGCACGATCACCGTGTCCTCGAAGGCCCACGAGCCGGTCGCGGTGTCGCCGTCGACGTCGATCTCGGGGTGGTTCGCGATGTGGATCGTGATGATCCCCGGGCCGAGGTTGTTCTGCATGAAGTCGACGACATCCGCCCGGTTGTCGTAGTGCAGCGGCTTGTCCATCGCCTGGGTGCCGTAGCGGGCCGAGACGTCCTCGGCCAGGCAGTCGGCGAACTCGTCCCAGACCTTCAGGTCGAGGGTGCGGAAGTAGCGGTGCTTGAGGCGCTTGATCTCTTCGATCGCGACGAGGTCCATGCCGAGAGAGTAGAACGTGTTCTAGATCTTGGCGAGGGGCTCATCCCACCTGCTCGAAGAGCGACACCACGATCCCCTCGGGCCCGCGGACGTAGGCCATCCGCACGCTGCCCTCGTACTCGCCGATCCCGGCGACCAGCCCGTACCCGTCGGCGGCCACCGCGTCGAGGGCCGCCTGGAGGTCCTCGACCTCGAACGAGACGTTGCGCAGGCCCACCTCGTTGGCCATCGCGTACGGCGACCCGGGCACGTGGTCGGGCGTGACGAACCGGGCGAGCTCGAGCCGGGAGCCGTCGCCGGGCGGGCGGAGCATGACGATCTCGCAGTGCGCCCCGGGAATGCCGCAGACGGTGTCGATGAACTCGCCCTGCACGGAGCCGGTGCCCTCGACCTCGAGGCCCAGCCCGACGAAGAAGGCGGTGGCCGCGTCGAGGTCGGCAACGGTGATTCCGACGTGGTCGAAGCGTCTTACATGTGTCATGGAACCAACTCTCCGCCACCGAGGCGCCGAGCACCAGGAGCCCCCGATGTCCCACGCCGTCGCCGTCGCCCGCCGCATGTACGACCTCGTCGAGCCGATCCCGATGGTCAACTTCACCGCCGACGAGCCCAACGAGGCGATGGCGGAGCTCGGCTTCCGCAACTACTGGGACGGCTACTTCGCGGGCCGCTCCGCGCCGCTGGGGCGGGCGCCGGCGGAGGTGGTGCACGCGGCGTTCTACAACTTCGGCGCGGGCGAGGTGGCTCGGCACGTCCCGAAGGTGTGGGAGACGACCACGCCCGAGGCCGCCCACGCCGCGCGCCAGCGCGGTTGCGCGGCCGCCCTGCGGCGCATCCTCGGCGACCTCGCCGAGACGCCGGGGCTCGCGCGGGCCGCCGACCTGCTCACGCAGGCCGCAGTCAGCGCCCCGACCGACGGCCGGGTCATGTACGCCGGCCTGCGCGCTCTCCCCGTCCCCGACGAGCCGGTGGCCCGGCTCTGGCACGCGGCCAACATGCTGCGCGAGCACCGCGGCGACGGCCACATCGCCGCCCTGGTCGGCGAGCGGATCGGCGGCATCGCCGCACACGTCCTCAGCGCCCTCGACCTGGGCATCCACCCGGCGGAGTCGTTCGGCCGGATCCACCACCTGCCCGCGGGCGAGCTGGCCGCGGTGATGGCCGACCTGCGCGAGCGCGGGCTCCTCGACGCCGGGGGCCGCTTCACTCCGGCCGGGCGCGCCACCAAGGACCGGATCGAGGCGCTGACGGACGCGCTGGCCGAGGCGCCGTACGAGGGGCTGGCGGCGGGGGAGCTCGAGGAGCTGGTCGCGGCGCTGGAGCCGATCGCGGCCCGGCTCACGGAGGCGGCCTCCGCCTAGGCGCCCGACGGGCGCCGCCCGGCTCGATTCAGCCTCGCTCGCCCCCTCTGACATGCTTGACCGTCCGTCCGAGCCCAGCGCACCCCGCGCGCGGGCGCGACGGCGACGAGCACGACCGCAAGCAGCAGGACGACCGGGGGGCAGATGAGCGAGATCGCCGGGGAGCTGGCGAGGGTCAAGGGTGCCTTCGCGCAGCCCACGTTGACCCTGCTCCACCAGCGTCAGGCGCCGGTCGTGATCACGATCTTCCGGGAGTCCTTCGGCCGCAACAACAAGCCGATCCCGACCGCGCGGCTGCACACGCAGGTCGAGGAGCACCTCGCCGAGATCCGCAAGGCGGGGGAGACCGACCTGCCCAGCGGTACCGGGCGTGACATCTGCCAGCGGTGGATGCGGGGGCAGTGGCTGGTGCGCTCGCTCGACGAGCAGGGCAACGAGGTCTACTCGCTGACGTCGTACGCGCAGCAGGCGCTCGAGCTGGTCAAGAACCTCGCGCGGGACCGGGCGACGCTGAGCGAGCACCGGATCACCACGATCCTGAGCACGGTGCGCCGGTTCAACTCCGAGGCGAACCCCGACCGGGGTGCCCGGGTCACCCTCCTCAACGACGAGATCGCGCGGCTCAAGGCCGAGCGCGACCGCCTGGTCGACGGGGCCGAGCTGGTCAGTGCGACCGAGGACTACATGTCCGAGGGGTTCACCGAGCTGCTGTCGCTGATCTCGGCGCTGCCGAGCGACTTCGCACGGGTGGAGGAGCGGTTCGCGACGATCCGGGGCGAGATCCTGGCCGCGTTCCGGGCCGAGGACCGGCCGGCGGGCGACGTGATCGACGACTACCTGGCGCGGGCCGACGCGCTGATGACGGCCACCCACGAGGGGCGGGCGTTCGAGGGGGCGTTCGCGCTGCTGCGTGACGACGGCCTGGTCACCCAGCTGCGCGAGGACCTCGGGGCGCTGCTGGAGCACCCGCTCTCCGACGGGATCCTCGGCGACGCCGACCGGGCCGAGCTGCGAGGGACCGTCAAGCTGGTCCGCGACGGTCTCGACCGGGTGCTGGCCCAGCGCAGCCGGGTGACGGCAACGCTCAAGGAGTACATCGTCTCCCACGACGCCGCCCGCGACCGCGAGCTGGAGCAGACGCTGCGCCAGGTCGAGTCGGCCCTCATGACCTGGATGGGTACGACGGGCCCCCGCGCCGCCCACGACGTCTCCCTGCTGCCCGACCGGGCGAGCGTCGACCACCTGCGCGAGCGCTTCTACGACCCCGCGGACGACATCCTGCCCGACCCGATCACCGCGGCCGACCCGGCCGACGCCCCGTCACTGTCGCTGACCGAGCTGATGGCGCAGGGCGGTCCCCAGCTGGGCTCGCTGCGCCAGCGCCTCGACGACGCGCTGCGCGACCTGCTGCCGGCCGGCTCGCTGGGCGAGCTGTTCGACACCCTGGAGCCGTCGCTGCGCCGGCCGGTCGAGATCTTCGGCCTGCTGCACCTCGCAGCCGACCAGGAGTGGGAGACCGAGGACGGCGTCGAGGCGTTCGCCGCCGTCCGTCCCGACGGCACGCGCCGCACCTTCGCCGTGCCGCGCACGCCGCTGCCCGACCCCGATCTCTCCCGAGAGGAGTCCCACCGATGAGCGTCGACCTGGACCAGCCCGACGAGCTCGACGTGGTCGCCAACGACTTCGACGACCTCGACGAGGTCGCCGACGAGCGCTCGGTGTCGCTGTTCGAGGGCGACGAGGGCGGTCTGGAGTACGCCCAGCGCCACGCCCTGGTCACGCTCCTCAAGCAGCGGTTCATCAGCGCGCGCACCCACCCGCGCGACTGGCAGGTGCTGGTCGAGCACGAGCGGGTCATCCGCTCGCGGCTCAACGACCTCTTCCTCGACCTCCAGGTCGACCCGGCGCGCGAGGTCGCGTGGAAGCGCCAGGCGTTCTCGGAGACCGGCGGGCGGTTCCCGACGCTGCTGCACGACACGGCGTGGTCGCGCGAGGAGACGCTGGTGCTGGTGCACCTGCGCGACCGGCTGCGCGCGGGTCTGGCCGGCGGGGACGCGCGGGTCTACATCGACCGCGAGGACATCGTCGACTACGTCGCGAGCTTCCGGCCCACCCACGCCACCGACGAGGCGGGCGACGAGAAGCGCGCCCGCAACGCGGTCGTGAGCATCGTCAAGGCGGGCCTGCTCATCGGCTCGGCCGCCGAGGACCGCTACGAGATCAGCGAGGCCGTCGAGCCACTGCTGCCGCTGGAGCTGCTCCACGAGCTGCTCGACGCGCTGCAGAAGGCCAACGGCACCGAGCCGGCCGACGAGGCCGAGGCGGCCGAGCCGGCCGACCTGTTCGAGGAGGACGGCGAGTGAGCATCGACGAGATCGAGGACGTCGAGGGCGGCCTGTTCGAGCGCGAGGTCGTCGCGACCCCGGCCGACGACACGGTCCAGTGGCGCGCGTCCCTGCTCCAGCTCGTCAACTGGGGCGGCTTCAGCGGCCTCACGACCGTCCCGCTGCGCGGTGACGCGACGATGATCTCCGGTGCCTCCGGCGTCGGCAAGAGCACCATCCTCGACGCCTACACGGCGCTGATGATGCCCTCCGACACCAAGTTCAACGGCGCCTCCAACGACGCCGTCGCGGGCCGCGCGCGCAGCGCCGGCCAACGCAACCTGCTGTCCTACCTGCGCGGCGCGGTCGACGTCATCGACAACCCCAAGACCGGCCGCCCCGAGGAGAAGCTCCTGCGCGGCAAGGGCACCGACACCTGGGGCGCGGTCGCGA
Source organism: Pimelobacter simplex (assembly GCF_024662235.1). Classification (GTDB taxonomy): domain Bacteria; phylum Actinomycetota; class Actinomycetes; order Propionibacteriales; family Nocardioidaceae; genus Nocardioides. Next base: position 2,677,299 of record NZ_CP096276.1, on the reverse strand, counting down.
TGACGTTCGTCAACGACCAGGGCGGCCGGTTCACGGCCCTGCGCACCTACTACGTGCCGCGCCGCGCGTCGCGCTCCGGCGAGGTGCAGATGCAGCTCGCCACCCACGAGGGACCGCTCTCGCTCGAGACGCTCGAGGTCGCCGTCCCCGAGCGCTTCCACGCCAACACGCTCAAGAAGCTCTACCCGGGCATCCGCGTGCACCGCACGTACGCCGAGTTCACCGCCGTCCTGCACGCCCGGCTGGGCATCGGCGCCAACGGCGACGGCTCCAAGGCGCTGCGCCTGCTCGCGCGCATCCAGGCCGGCAACCAGGTCCGCAGCGTCGACGAGCTCTACAAGGACATGGTCCTGGAGCGGCCCTCGACCTATGCCGCCGCGGACCGGGCGATCGAGCACTTCGACGACCTCGACGCGTCGTACGCCGCGATGCGCACCGAGGAGCAGAAGCTCGAGCTGCTCGAGCCGATCACCGACCTGCAGGAGCGCAAGGTCGCCGCGACCGCGCGGCTGTCCGAGCTCGACTCCTACGGCGTCACGCTGTCCGGCGACACCCCGCTGCGGCTGTGGCTGCTCAAGACCCACCTGCGCCTCATCGAGTCCGCCGTCACCGGCAACCGCGACGCCCGGCAGGGCACCGTCGAGGGCCTGACCGCGACGCGCTCGGCCGAGACCACGCTGGCCGGTGACCTGGAGGCGGCCAAGGAGGCCCACCGCGCCGCCGGTGGCGGCGACCTCCAGGCGCTCGCCGCGCAGGCCGAGCACGAGCGGGTGATCCGCGAGGAGCGCGCCAACCGGCTCTCCGAGCTCGAGGAGCGGGTCTACCCGCTCGTCGGGCTCACCGACGCCGACGCGCCCGACCTGGAGTCCGCGATGGACTCGGCGTCCGCCTTCGCCGAGCTGCAGCTCCTGGCCCGCAAGCGGCTCTCGGCCGGCGAGGCCGAGCAGGCGACGCTGCGCGCCGAGCGTGACCGGGTCCGCGACGGTCTGGTCCCGCTCAAGAACGAGCAGTCCGTGCTCCAGCGCGAGCGCACCTCGCTCGAGAACCGCGCGGGCCGGGTGCCGTCGTACCTGCACGACCTGCGGGGCGCCGTCGCCCAGGCCAGCGGCCTGCGCGTCGACGAGCTGCCGTTCGTCGCCGAGCTGATCGACCTCGCGCCCGAGGAGGCGCGCTGGCGCACCGCGATCGAGACCGTCCTGGGCGGCACCGCCCGGATGATGCTCGTCCCGCTCGACCGGCTCGACGAGTTCTCCGCGGCCATCGACGACCTGCGGCTGCCGGCCCGGCTGACCTTCCAGGGTGTCGAGCTCGACCTGCCCGACACCGGCCCGGCCGACCCCGAGCGGGTCGCGGGCAAGCTGCTGTTCAAGGAGTCGCCCTTCTCGGGCTGGGTCCAGCAGCACGTCGAGGACCCCTCCCGCAACGCCTACTGCGTCGAGAGCGCCGCCGAGCTCGACGGCCCCGGCTTCCGGGTGACCGCCGCCGGCCAGACCCGCAACGGGCGCCGCGGCGCCCACGGTCGCAACGACCAGCGCAACATCATCGGCTTCTCCAACGAGGACGCGATCGCCGAGATCGACGGCCAGCTCGACGAGCTGGAGCGCCGGATGGAGCAGGTCGACGCCCAGCTCGCCGACCTCGACCGGCGCGGCCGGCTCCTGGAGCAGCAGCGCAAGGCGTACGACGCGATCGCCATGGTCCGCTTCGACGACGTCGACGTGGCGGGCAGCGACCGCCGCATCTCCGAGCTGGAGCAGCGGCGGACCGACATCCTCACCTCCGACGACCAGCTCCAGGTGCTGCAGCAGCAGATCGACGAGCTGGTGCACCGCCTCGACGACACCCGTCAGGAGCGGTTCGCCCTGGAGCAGCGCCAGCGCGAGCTCAACGGCGCGCACAGCGAGCTCGTCGACTCCGAGGACCTGGTCAAGGACCGCCTCGAGGCGATGGAGGCCGGCGGCTCGGTCCGGCTCTCCGAGGAGCAGGAGGCCGCCCTGGCCGCGGACTTCGCCGCTGCCGCGGCTCCCGCGGACCCCGAGGACCTCGACCGGTTCGCGGACAACTCCCACCGCCTGGGCGAGCGGTTGCGCACGGCCGTGGCCGACGCGGACGCCGAGATCCGGCGCTGCGACGACGACCTGGCGCTCATCTTCAAGCACTACAAGTTCCAGTGGGACTCGCCGAACCTCGGCGCCACCGCGGACTCCTACGCCGACTACGCGCGGATCCTCGACGAGATCCGCGGCACCGGCCTGGCCGACCGTCGCGCCGAGTGGCGCCGCCGGCTCACCGAGTGGAGCGGGCAGGACCTGGTGCCGCTGGTCGGCGCCATGTCGTCCTCGGTCGAGGAGATCGAGGACCGGCTCGAGCCGATCAACGCCATCCTGCGGCGCCTGGAGTTCGGCGCCGAGGCCGACCGGCTCCGCATCCGGCTGCGCCGCCTCGCGCCGGCGCACGTGCAGGTCTTCATGAAGGACCTGCGCGCGCTGTCCTCGGGTGCCACCGCCGAGCTCGACGAGGCCGGGCTCGAGAAGCGCTTCACCGAGCTGAGCCGGTTCATGCAGCAGCTGCGCAAGCCGTCCCAGTCCGGCGAGGGCCCGACGCTGACCACCGACCGCGACCGGCTGCTCGACGTACGCCGGCACGTGGAGATCAGCGCCGAGCGCTACGACCACCTGACCGGTGAGCTGCGCGCGACGTACCGCACGCTGGGGGAGAAGTCCGGTGGCGAGAGCCAGGAGCTCGTCGCCTTCATCGTGGGCTCCGCGCTGCGCTTCCGGCTCGGCGACGAGATGCGCTCGCGGCCGCGGTTCGCGCCGGTCTTCCTCGACGAGGGCTTCGTCAAGGCGGACTCGGAGTTCGCCGGGCGCGCCGTGCAGGCCTGGAAGGGCCTGGGCTTCCAGCTCATCATCGGCGTCCCGCTCGACAAGGTGACCGGCCTGGAGCCGCACATGGACGACCTGCTCGCGATCACCAAGAACGCGCGCTCGCACCAGTCCTGGATCACCCCGATCAGCGACGTGGTCGCCGAGGGCGCCGACGCCTCAGCGTGAGGTGGTCGTGGTCGTCGTCGAGGTGGTCCACGAGGTCGACCACGACGACGACCACGAGGTCGACCACGACGTGCTCGTGACCGTGGTGACCCGGCGGGCCGGCTCGTCGTCGTCCTTGCCGGACGACGCCGCGGCGACCAGTCCGACGATCCCGGCGACGACGACGGCCACGGCGGCGACCGCGAGCAGGGCAGGCAGCCGCGAGGGAGCCGGCGGCGGCGGGGGCTCGGTCTCGTCGGTCGGCTCGTAGGAGACCCAGCGCTCGGGCATGGCCCGAGGATAGGTGCCGCGGGCGACGGCCAGGTGGCCGTGGCCGCAACAGCACCGTCGAACGCCGGGATCAGCCGTCGAGCACGGTCACCGTCGCGGTCCGGGTCTGGCCGCCGAGGTCCACCGTGAACGTCACCACCTCGTCGTCGCTGTCGGCGTCCGGGAGGGCGAGGACGGTGATGGTGGCCGAGGTCTGCCCGGCCGGGATGGTGACGGTGGGGCTCGCGGGCGCCGCGGCGTCCGGGTCCGTGGAGGTCACCACGACCACCGTGTCGGCTGCCGCGGGACGGTCGAGCGAGACTGCCAGCAGCGCGGTCCCACCCTCGTCGACCAGCACCGACGCCGGTGTCAGGGCGAGGTCGTAGAGCGGTCCGGTCGCCACGTCGACCGACGCCGGGCGTCCGCTGCCGCCGGCGTAGCGCCCCACCACCCGGTAGGTGTACGACGTCGCGGCCACCGCCGTCGGGTCGCTGAAGGTCGTCGCGGCGGTGGTCCCGACCTCGGTGAAGGTGGTCCCGTCGCTGCTCCGCAGCACCTGGTACGACGTCACCGCCGCATTGCCCGGAGCGGTCCACCCCACCGTCACCGTGTACGACGCCCCCGCGCGCGCCGCGTCCGCCGTCAGGTCGCCCACGGGCGCGGGCACCGGCCCGACCACCGTGGTCCACGGCCCGCACCCGTGCCCGTTGCACGCCCGCACCCGGAAGCCGTCGTCGAGCGCGGCCGCGCCCACGTCGAGGTCCGTCGCGGGTGCGGTGACCTGCTGCTCGGGGAGCGTGCCCTGCTGGACGAGGTAGTGCGCGACCGGGTCACCGCCGTCGCCCGCGGGCGCGGTCCAGGTGAGCCGGTAGGTCGCGGCCTCCGGGTCCCAGCCGAGCCCGGGGTCGCGCGGGGCGCCCGGTGCGCCGACCGGGAGGGTGGGGGAGGCGAGCGTCGGGGCGCCGTACCCGAGGCGGGCGTTGCTCGCCCGGGCGCTGACCCGGAACCGGTAGGACGTGCCGTTGGCCAGGCCGGTGGCCGTGTAGGTGGGCGCGGTGGTCAGCGCGAGCTCGGTCCAGGTGCCGCCGTCGTCGGTGCTCGCCTCGACCTTGTAGCCGGTCGCCGCGGGGATGCCGTTGGCGACGGTGGGCTCGGTCCAGGTCAGGGTCGCGGTGGTGTCGCCCGGGGTGGCGACCAGGTCGGTGACGGGATTCGGGGCGGTGAGCACGCGGTAGGGCCCGGCGCCGCTGCCCGGGCCGTAGCCGGCCGCGTTGTGCGCGCGGACCCGGACCCAGTAGCGGGTGCCGGGGGTCAGTCCCGTGACGAGCACGGGGGCGGCCGCGGTGGCGACGGCCGCGTGGTCCACGGCGGTGGTCCAGGTCGCGCCGTCGGTGCCGATCTCGACGCGGTAGTGGTCGATCGGCCCGCCGTTGGTCACGGGCGGCGCCTGCCAGTAGACGCCGAGCGCCGCGCGGTAGCCGTCGGCCTCCGGGGTCAGCACCGGGCCGGGCGTCCCGCGCGGCACGGCGGTCGCCTCGGCGCTCCACCGCCCCCACCCGGACGCGGTGTGCGCCCGCACCCGGATGCCGTAGCGCGTGCCGTTGCGGAGTCCGGTCACGGTCCAGGCGCGGGTCGCCCCGGACACCTTGCGCACCGGGGACCAGGCGCCGGAGGGTGCGGTGCGCCGCTGCACGGCGTACCGGTCGATCCGGCTGCCGCCCTTGCGCGCGGGCGCCGTCCAGGTCACCCGGATCGCGCCGTCCGCGGGCGCCGCGCCCACGGACCGGGGTGGCGACGGGCGGCCCGCCGCGACCACCGCACCGGCCGCACCGGTCGAGACGACGGAGCCGGCCGCCACCAGCAGCAGCGCGGTCGTGAGCGCGGCCGTGAGCCGCCGGGCGAGCATCCCCATGGTCGTACCCCCTGGGGGCCGACGCTAGGACCCGGACGCCCGGTCCGCGGGGGTTCGGGGAAGCCTTTACCCACGCCCGGGCCTCCGTTTGTCACAGGTCAATAGACCCTTTGCGGGGGTCACTGCTGACACATATCGTCGGACCCATGAGCGAACGCGTCTCCCACTGGATCGACGGCCAGGTCGTCACCGGCACCTCGGGCCGTACGGCGCCCGTGCACAACCCGGCCACCGGCGCCGTCACCGCCGAGGTCGACCTGGCCTCCACGAGCGAGGTCTCCGCGGCGGTCGCCCGCGCGGGTGCCGCCGCCGCGGCCTGGCGCGGGTCGTCGCTCTCGCAGCGCGCGGCGGTCCTGTTCGCCTTCCGCGAGCTGCTCCACGAGCGCTCCGACGAGCTGGCCCGGATCATCACCGCCGAGCACGGCAAGGTCCACGCCGACGCCCTCGGCGAGATCGCGCGCGGCCTCGAGAACGTCGAGTTCGCGACCGGCGTGCCCCAGCTGCTCAAGGGCGGCTACTCCGAGCAGGCCGCGTCGGGTGTCGACGTCTACGACATCCGCCAGCCGCTCGGCGTCGTCGCCGGCATCACGCCCTTCAACTTCCCGGCCATGGTGCCGCTGTGGATGTGCGCCAACGCGATCGCCTGCGGCAACGCCTTCGTGCTCAAGCCCAGCGAGAAGGACCCGAGCGCCGCGCTCTGGATCGCCCGGCTGTGGCAGGAGGCGGGGCTGCCCGACGGCGTCTTCACCGTCGTCCAGGGCGACAAGGAGGCGGTCGACGCGCTGCTGACCCACCCCGACGTCGCGGCGGTGAGCTTCGTCGGCTCGACGCCCATCGCCAAGTACATCTACGAGACCGGCACCGCCCACGGCAAGCGCGTCCAGGCCCTCGGCGGCGCCAAGAACCACGCGCTCGTGCTGCCCGACGCCGACCTCGACGTCGCCGCCGACGCCATCGTCTCGGCCGCCTACGGCGCCGCGGGCGAGCGCTGCATGGCGCTGTCCGTCGCGGTCGCGGTCGGCGACATCGCGGACCCGCTGGTCGACGCGATCGCGCTGCGGCTGCCCAAGCTCGTCGTCGGCGACGGTGCCGCCGAGGGCACTGACATGGGCCCGCTCATCACCCGCGAGCACCGCGACAAGGTCGCGGGCTACGTCGACGCCGGCGAGGCGGAGGGCGCCACCGTCGTGGTCGACGGCCGCACGGCCGACGTCCCGGCCGAGGGCTTCTTCCTCGGCACCACGCTGCTCGACAACGTCACGCCCGAGATGACCGTCTACACCGACGAGATCTTCGGCCCCGTGCTCGGCGTGGTCCGCGTGGACACCTACGACGAGGGCCTGGCGCTCATCAACGCCAACCGCTATGCCAACGGCACCGCGATCTTCACCCGCGACGGCGGCGCCGCGCGCCGCTTCCAGTACGACGTCCAGGTCGGCATGGTCGGCATCAACGTGCCGATCCCGGTCCCGGTCGCCTACTACTCGTTCGGCGGCTGGAAGGACTCGCTCTTCGGCGACACCCACATGTACGGCCCCGAGGGCATCAGCTTCTACACCCGCGGCAAGGTCATCACCTCGCGCTGGCCCGACCCGGCCACGTCGAGCGTCGACCTCGGCTTCCCGCGGACCCGCTGAGGAGGCGACCATGGAGCTCGACTACGACGCCGCCACCATCCGGCGCCTCGACAAGGACCACGTCTTCCACTCCTGGTCGGCCCAGGCCCAGATCAGCCCACTGCCGATCGCCGGCGCCGAGGGCTCGTACTTCTGGGACGCCGACGGCACGCGCTACCTCGACTTCTCCTCGCAGCTGGTCAACGTCAACATCGGCCACCAGCACCCGGCGATCGTCGCCGCGATCCAGGAGCAGGCGGGCCGGCTGAGCACGCTCGCGCCGGGCTTCGCCAACGACGTGCGCGCCGAGGCCGCCCGGCTCATCGCCGAGGTCGCCCCGGGCGACCTCGACAAGGTGTTCTTCACCAACGGCGGCGCCGAGGCCAACGAGAACGCCATCCGGATGGCGCGCCTGCACACCGGTCGGCACAAGGTGCTGGCCGCCTACCGCAGCTACCACGGCGCCACCGCGGGCGCCATCGCGCTGACCGGCGACCCGCGCCGCTGGGCCTCCGAGCCGGGCATGTCCGGCGTCGTGCGCTACTGGGGTCCCTACCTCTACCGCTCGGCGTTCCACGCCACCACCGAGGCCGAGGAGTGCGAGCGCGCGCTGAGCCACCTGCGCGACCTGGTCGCGGTCGAGGGGCCCCAGACGATCGCGGCGATCATCCTCGAGACCGTCGTCGGCACCAACGGCATCCTGGTCCCGCCCGAGGGCTACCTGGCCGGCGTCCGCGCCCTGTGCGACGAGTACGGCATCGTGCTGGTCGCCGACGAGGTGATGGCCGGGTTCGCCCGCTGCGGCGAGTGGTTCGCCGTCGACCGCTGGGGTGTCACGCCCGACCTGATCACCTTCGCCAAGGGCGTCAACTCCGGCTACGTGCCGCTCGGCGGCGTCGTCATCTCCGCGGAGATCGCGGCGACCTTCGCCGACCGCCCGTTCCCCGGCGGCCTCACCTACTCCGGTCACCCGCTGGCCTGCGCGTCGGCGGTGGCCAGCATCAACGTGATGCGCGAGGAGAAGGTCGTCGAGAACGCCCGGCGCCTCGGCGACGAGGTGCTCGGCCCCGAGCTGCGGGCCCTGGCCGAGCGGCACCCGAGCGTGGGTGAGGTGCGCGGCCTCGGCGCCTTCTGGGCGCTCGAGCTCGTCCGCGACCGTACGACGCGCGAGCCGCTCGTGCCGTTCAACGCCTCCGGTCCGGCGGCCGCCCCGATGGCCGAGCTCGCCGCGGCGTGCAAGGCCGAAGGCCTGTGGCCGTTCGTCCACTTCAACCGCACCCACGTCGTCCCGCCGTGCACGATCAGCGACGACGAGGCGCGGGCCGGGATCGCGATCCTGGACCGGGCGCTCGACGTGGCCGACCGCTACTGCACGGGGGCGTAGCCCCGCTCAGTCGACGGCGAGCAGGACGTCGCTCGCCTTGACCACGATGGTGACCTCGGAGCCGACCGCGATGCCGAGCTCCTCGGCCGCCTCGCGGGTGATCGACGAGGTGACCGTGTCGCCCCCGCCGAGCTGGACCTTGACGGTGGTGGTGACGGCGCCGACCTCGACGTGCGTGACGGTGCCGCGGATCTGGTTGCGTGCGCTGAGCCTCATGGGGGGAGTCTGCCACCGCTTCCCTAGGGTGGCGCCGTGGACCGCGACGCCTACCTCCCCGCCCTCCGCCGGATCCTCGATACCCGCGCGGCCGACGTCACCGCCCGGCTGCGCCGGGTGGCCGAGGTGGCCGCCGGCCCGGACGCCGCCCGGGTGCAGGGGATCGTCGTCGACGTCTTCCCCGACCAGGACGGCGAGGGCACGTTCGACGTCTGGGCGCGGTTCGAGGGGCCCGACCTTTTCGTGCTCAACAAGCCGATCGACGACGTGCGCCACCTGTTCGGCGTCGTGCACACCGAGGACGGTCTCGAGCCCGCGGTGCCGGAGCCCGACGGCGGCGGGACGGGGTTCGACCCGGCGGAGGCGATCGTCGAGGTGGTCACCGCCTGGATCGAGGAGATCTGGGTCAGCGTGGGTTCAACGGTGCCGCTCGAGGTCGTGCACAGCGGGGACTAGGGCGTGTCTCCCAAGTCCGCACCTGCTGCGCGGTGTTTGCGACTCGATCTGGCGGCGTTGTCGGGCACTCGACGGGCCTCCGGCCCGCCTTCGGCCCTCCGCCTTGCCAGATCGGCCGCAAACACCGCTCGCGACGGCGCGGACTTGGGAGACACGCCCTAGGTGTACCCGGCCAGGACGTTGGTAGCGGCGAGCCTGGTTGAACGAACGAGAACCTCCGAATGGGATGTGGCTTGTCTAAGGCCCACTCCAACCCGGAGGTTCTCGTGTCCCACGGTAGTGCCCGGCTGACCGTTCACGGTCGGCGCCTGATCGTCCAACGCCACCAAGCAGGCTGGAAACAAGCCCACATCGCTGCGGCGATGGGCGTGTCCCGCAAGTGCGTGAAGACCTGGATCGACCGCTACACCGCCGAAGGCGAAGACGGCCTGGCCACCCGCTCCTCACGCCCCCACTCGATGCCCACCAAGACCAGCAACGAGGTCGAGCAGAAGGTTCTCACCGCGCGTGCCGAGCATCGCGACGGACCCGATGTCCTCGGAGCGAAGGTCGGCGTTCCTGCCCGCACAGTGTCGCGGATCCTGCGCCGCCACCACGTGCCCTACCTTCGCGAGCTGGATCCGATCACCGGCGAGGTGATCCGATCCTCGAAGCAGACCGCGACCCGCTACGAGCGAGAGCGGCCTGGCGAGCTGGTCCACATGGATGTCAAGAAGCTCGGCAAGATCCCCGCCGGCGGCGGCTGGAAGGCTCACGGCCGCGGAGCCGGGTCGATCATGCGCGATCGCAACACCAAGGTCGGGTTCGACTTCGTTCACTCACTCGTCGACGACCACTCCCGCCTGGCCTACAGCGAGGTGCTGCCTGACGAGAAGGGCCCGACCTGCGCCGCGTTCCTCGAGCGCGCGATCGACTACTTCGCAGCCCATGGCATCACCCGGATCGAGCGTCTGATGACAGACAACGCCTGGGCCTACCGATGGTCGCTACGTGCCGTATGCGCCGAGCACGACATCAAGCAGAGGTTCATCAAGCCGCACTGTCCCTGGCAGAACGGGAAGGTGGAGCGCCTCAACCGGACCCTGACCACCGAGTGGGCCTACCGTCGCGCCTTCGCCAGCAACGACGAGCGAGTAGCCGCCCTTGCGCCCTGGCTCGAGCACTACAACACTGAACGCCGCCACAGCGCACTCGGAGGTAAGCCGCCGATCAGCCGGCTGCTACCAACCTGATGGCCGGGTACACCTAGGGCGTGGACGCGCCCGGCGCCCCCACAGCGCCGGGCTGTCCGTGGTCCGCCGTCACTGCTCCCTTTGCCCCCAGGGCGATCCGTAGGCGGTGAGCAGGTCGAGGAAGGGCACCGCGTCGAAGGCCTCGGGCCCGAGCACGCCGGCGCCCTTCCAGACGCCGGTCGCGAGCAGCTCGAGCGCGACGACGGGGTTGACCGCGGTCTGCCACACGACGCACTGGTGGCCGTACTCCGCCATCGACCAGGCGTTGTCCACCACGTGATAGAGGTACGTCGAGCGCGGCGCGCCGTCCTTGCCGGTGCCGGTCACCCACAGCCCGGCGCAGGTCTTGCCGGTCATCCGCGGCCCGACGCTCGCCGGGTCCGGCAGCACCGCGGCGACCACGTCGCGCGGGGACACCTCGACGCCCTTGACCCGCACCTTGTCGGTGCGGTCGAGGCCGAGGGTGTGCAGCACCTGGAGGATGGTGATGAACTCCGAGCCGAGCCCGTACTTGAAGGTCGCCCGCTTGCAGTCGACCCAGCGCGGCATGAGGAGCACCTCCTCGTGCTCGACGTTGACGCACTCGACCGGGCCGATGCCCTCGGGGAAGTCGAAGACCTCGGGCTCGCTGAAGGGGGGAGTGGTGAACCAGCCGCGCTCCTTCTCCCAGATCACCGGCGGGTTGAGGCACTCCTCGATCGTGGTCCACATCGAGAACGACGGCGCGAAGATCTCGTTGCCGTCGTCGTCGGTGACCACGAGGTTGGCGCCGTCGCGGGTGCCGAGCTCGTCGATCTCGGAGAACAGGTGGTCGGCGGCATAGCGTGCGAACACGTCGGAGAGCCCGGGCTCCACGCCCATGCCGACCAGGGCGAGCCGGCCCGCGGCCTCCCACTCGCCGGCGACGGCGAACTGCTCGTCGCCGAGCTTGACCCCCGTCGTCTCGTACGGCGTCGCCGGGTGCGGCTTCGACAGCGACATCGCCATGTCGAGGTAGTCCGCGCCCGCGGCGAACGCGCCCTCGAAGACGGGCATGTCGAAGACCGGGTCCACGGCGTTCATCACGTGCGTGATCCGGTGCTCGCGGCACAGCGCGGTCACCGATGCCGCCGAGGACGCGTCGACCTGGGCGGCGCGGTAGCGAGCGTCGACGGCGGCGGCCTTCTCGGCGCGCGCCAGGTCGTAGTCGGCGACGACGATCGCCTCGAAGAAGTCGCGGCGTGCGGCGATCGCAGCGAAGGCGCCGCCCACGCCGCCGGCGCCGACCAGGAGGATCCTCATCTGCTCACTCCCCGGAGTAGGACATGACGTGCTTGATGCGGGTGTAGTCCTCCAGGCCGTACATCGACAGGTCCTTGCCGTAGCCGGAGTGCTTGAAGCCGCCGTGCGGCATCTCGGAGACGAACGGGATGTGGGTGTTGATCCACACCACCCCGAAGTCGAGGCGCTTGGACATCCGCAGCGCCCGGCCGTGGTCCTTGGTCCAGACGCTGGAGGACAGGCCGTAGCGGACGTCGTTCGCGTTGCGCAGCGCCTCGGCCTCGTCGGCAAAGCGCTGCACGGTGATCACCGGGCCGAAGACCTCGTCCTGGACCATCTCGTCGGTCTGGCGCAGGCCGGAGACCACGGTGGCGTCGTAGAAGTAGCCCCCCTCGCCTCCCGGTACGACGGGCCGCGCGCCGCCCGCCTCGATCGTGGCGTGGTCGGGCAGCCGCTCGACCATGCCGGCCACCCGGGCGAGCTGGTCGGGGTTGTTGAGGGCGCCGAAGGCGATGCCGGGGTCGTCGGGCAGGCCGGTCCGGGTGGCCCGGGCCTGCTCGGCCAGCGCGGCGACGAAGTCGTCGTGGACGGCGTCGGCGACGAGCACGCGGGTCGCCGCGGTGCAGTCCTGGCCGGCGTTGAAGTAGCCGGCGCCCGCGATCGCCTCGGCCGCGGCGGCGAGGTCGGCGTCCTCGAAGACGACGACCGGCGCCTTGCCGCCGAGCTCGAGGTGGACCCGCTTGAGCCCGGGGGCCGCGGCCGCGGCGACCTCGCTGCCGGCCCGGACGGAGCCGGTGATCGCGACCAGCTGGGGCGTGGGGTGCTCGACCAGGGCGCGGCCCGTGGTGCGGTCGCCGCACACGACGTTGAGGACGCCGGGCGGCAGGTGCTCGGCGGCGAGCTCGGCGAGGAGCACGGTGCTGGCGGGCGTGGTGTCGCTGGGCTTGAGGACGATGGTGTTGCCGGCGGCCAGGGCGGGGGCGATCTTCCAGATCGCCATCATCAGGGGGTAGTTCCACGGCGTCACCTGGCCCACGACGCCGATCGGCTCGCGGCGGATCCACGAGGTGTGGTCCTTGAGGTACTCGCCCGCGCTGCGGCCCTCCAGCACCCGCGCGGCGCCGGCGAAGAAGCGCAGCTCGTCCACGCTGGGCGGCAGCTCCTCGTCGCGGGTCAGGCCCACGGGCTTGCCGGTGTTGCGGCACTCGGCCTCGACGAACTCCTCGGCCCGGTCCTCGAGACCCTGGGCGATGCGCAGCAGTGCCTCCTGGCGCTCCTTGGGGGTGGTCTCGCCCCAGGTCTCGAAGGCGGTGGCGGCGGCCCGCATGGCGCGGTCGACGTCCTCGGGGCCGCTGGCCGGGGCGGTGGCGTAGGCCTGCCCGGTGGCAGGGTCGACGATGTCGTACGTGGCGCCCGAGGCGGCGTCGACGGACGAGCCGTCGATGAAGTTGCGCAGGGTGGTCATCCCGCGAGGGTAGTCAGCGAGACCGTTGCGCGGAAGGCTATTCGCAACGAAATCCGTTGCAGTCTCTCTGAGATGCTACTGATTCACTTGCCGTTTCGGCGTTCGGCCGTCAAGATGGTGGGGTGTCAGCCGAATCCGCGCACAGCGCCCTCCAGCAGTCCGCTCGCGACCACCTGTGGATGCACTTCACCCGCATGTCGTCGTACGACACGGCCGAGGTGCCCATCATCGTCCGCGGTGACGGTGCCTACGTGTGGGACGCCCAGGGCCGCAAGTACCTCGACGCGCTCGGCGGGCTGTTCGTCAGCCAGCTGGGCCACGGCCGTACCGAGCTCGCCGAGGCCGCCGCGAAGCAGGCCTCCGAGCTGGCGTTCTTCCCGCTGTGGTCCTACGCCCACCCCAGCGCCATCGAGCTCGCCGAGAAGATTGCGGGCTACGCGCCCGGCGACCTCAACCGGGTCTTCTTCACCACCGGTGGCGGCGAGGCCGTCGAGTCGGCCTGGAAGCTCGCCAAGAACTACTTCAAGCTCGTCGGCAAGCCCGGCAAGCACAAGGTGATCAGCCGCGCCATCGCCTATCACGGCACCACCCAGGGCGCGCTCTCCATCACCGGCCTGCCCGGCCTCAAGGCGCCGTTCGAGCCGCTCGTGCCCTCGACCTTCCGGGTGCCCAACACGAATGCTTATCGGGCCTCCGAGATCACCAGCGGCTTCCACGACGCCTCCGACGCTGCGTCTTTGGAGGCCTTCGGCCGCTGGGCCGCCGACCAGATCGCGATCGCCATCGAGAACGAGGGTGCCGACACCGTCGCCGCCGTCTTCCTCGAGCCCGTCCAGAACGCCGGCGGCTGCTTCCCGCCGCCGCCGGGCTACTTCCAGCGGGTGCGCGAGATCTGCGACCAGTACGACGTCCTGCTGGTCTCCGACGAGGTCATCTGCGCCTACGGCCGGCTCGGCGAGATGTTCGGCGCCACGCGCTACGGCTACCAGCCCGACATCATCACCTCGGCCAAGGGCATCACCTCCGGCTACGCCCCGCTGGGCGCGATGGTCGTCAGCGACCGGCTCTACGAGCCCTTCGCCCACGGCACCGAGACGTTCCTGCACGGCTACACCTTCGGCGGGCACCCGGTCTCGACCGCGGTGGCGCTCAAGAACTTCGAGATCTTCGAGGACGAGAAGATCAACGAGGGCGTGCGCGAGCGCGAGGGTGCCTTCCGCGGCACCCTGGAGAAGCTCCTCGACCTGCCCATCGTCGGCGACGTGCGCGGCGACGGCTTCTTCTACGGCATCGAGCTGGTCAAGGACAAGGCGACCAAGGAGACCTTCGACGAGGCCGAGTCCGAGCGCCTGCTGCGCGGCTTCCTGTCCAAGGCGCTCTACGACGCCGGTCTCTACTGCCGGGCCGACGACCGCGGCGACCCGGTCATCCAGCTCTCCCCGCCGCTGATCTGCGGCCAGGAGCACTTCGACGAGATCGAGCAGAAGCTCCGTGCGGTCCTCACCGAGGCGGCGAACCTGCTGTAGCACCGGGCGACCTGCAGCGGCGCCCGCCGCCACCACCGAACGGCGGCCCGGATCATCGAGATCCGGGCCGCCGTTTCGGCGTGCTGGGATGTGCCTGTGGTCACGCCCGACGGTGCTGGGAGCCCGGTAGTCGACGTTTTGCGAACTCACTCCTGTCTGGGAGTGCGGGCGGTCGGGCGCGCGATCTAACTTCCAGGAGCCAGGGTCCGCCAGACCCTTGTGCGATCCGCGCGCCATGGCGCTCCGGTCGCACGTGCGACCGACGTCCGGTCGCGGGCTCGCACTGTGCTCCTGAGGGGATTGCTCGATGTCACAACCGCTGTCGCGGCGCTATCCGTCGCTGCTCGCCGCGTTTCTCCTGCTGTTGTCCGGGCTCGCGTTGGTCGCCGCTGGACCGGCGTCGGCCTACCAGCTGCCGACGTCCGACTTCGTCGACGGAAGGACCACCACCCCGGCCGGTCTCGAGATCGGGATCGTCGGCGGCGGGCAGACGACCGGCGGGCGGAACAGCAACATGTCCGACCGCACCTACCAGGCATCGGACTACACGCCGACCATCCAGCCGGCGACCCCGGCCGTGCTGGTGACCACCCTCGGCGTCGGTTGCCAGGCGACCAGTCCCGGCACCCTGTGTCGTGACCGGGGCACGGTGACGATCAACTACGAGCACCCGGTGCGCAACCCGGTGCTCCACCTCGCCGGTCTCGGCGGCTTCAACAACCAGCCGAACGGCAGCTCGGCCCTGCTCTCGGCGCAGTTCACGCTGACGACGCCAGGTGTGTCGATCGCCAAGCGCAGCGGCGAGAACCTGACGGTCCAGGGCGGACTGATCCGGCCGACCAACCGGAGCGCAGGTCAGTACTGCAACACCACGCGCAATGCGGACAACAGCACGACGCCTGCCAAGGCGGGCTGCGGCTCGGTGCAGGTCGAGGGCACCGTGACCTCGTTGAGCTTCAACGTCGACCTCTTCGTCGAGCTCCGGGCGGGCCGCGCCTTCGTGATCGACACCGCAGGAGACACCTACAACTTCACCTCGACCCTGGGCGAGGACTTCGGCGACGCTCCGGCCTCCTACGACGGCAACGACGCTGCGCGCCACGTGCTGACCGACTTCGTGCTCGGCAGCGACGTCACCGAGGACAACGCGGCGGTCGCCAACGGCACCTCCAGCCCCAATGCGGGCGCCGGTGCCGGCGGTGACTCCGACGACGCGCTGAGCGAGGTCCCGCCGCTCGCTGCGGGCGTGGCCAGTCGTCCCTACGCGCTGAGCGTGCCCTACTCGGGCGCCAGCAAGGACGGCCAGGTCTGCGGCTGGATCGACTTCAACAAGAACGGCTCCTTCGACGCGGCGGAGCGGGCCTGCGCCCCAGCTCCGTCGGGTGGCAGCTCGGTCGACCTCACCTGGAACGCACCGGCCAACCTGACCTCCGGGACGACCTACCTGCGGCTGCGCGCGGGCTACACCGACGCCCAGGTCCAGTCGCCCACCGGCCCCTCTGACTCGGGCGAGGTCGAGGACTACCAGGTCGCGATCGAGGACCCGAAGGGTTCGATCGCGGGCCGGGTGTGGTCCGACACCAACCGCGACGGCATCCAGGACGGTGGAGAGGAGCCCCTCGAGGGAGTCACCGTCGAGCTGCTGGACGCCAACGGAAACGTCGTCGGTACGACGACCACCGATGCCGACGGCAACTACCAGTTCGACGACCTCCCGGTCGGCTCCTACAAGGTCCGCTTCACCGCGCCCGACGGTCGCGCCTTCTCGCCGCAGAACGCCGGCGGCGACGACGCCACTGACTCGGACGCCGACCCGGCCACCGGCGAGACCGGCACCATCACGTTGACCGGTGACAACCCCGACGCGGCCAACATCGATGCCGGCGTCCTGCTGCCGGCGCCTACCGCCCAGCCGGACGAGACGTCGGGACCCCAGGGTCAGAAGCAGTCGATCGACCCGCTGGCCAACGACGAGCCGGGGGACGACTCGGCGCCGCTCGACCCGTCGACGCTGACGCTGCTCGACGCTGACGGCAACCCGGTCGACTCGGTGACGGTGCCGGGTGAGGGCGTCTACACGGTCGAGGACGGCAAGATCGTCTTCACCCCGGAGCCGCAGTTCACGGGGACGGCGACGCCGGTGGACTACCAGGTCGCCGACGTCAACGGCGCGACCGCCACGTCGACGTACACGCCGACGGTCGAGCCGGTGGCGCCCACGGCGAACCCGGACGAGACCTCGGGCCCGCAGGGTCAGCCGCAGTCGATCGACCCGCTCGCCAACGACGAGGCCGGCGACGATGCGGTTCCGCTCGACCCGTCGACGTTGACGCTGCTCGACGCCGACGGCAACCCGACCGACACGGTGACGATTCCCGGCCAGGGCACCTATACGGTCGAGGACGGCAAGCTGGTCTTCACGCCTGAGCCCGGTTTCGTGGGTACGGCCGATCCCGTCGACTACCAGGTCAAGGACAAGAACGGCACTC
The DNA here is from genome assembly GCF_024662235.1 of Pimelobacter simplex. Taxonomy (GTDB): domain Bacteria; phylum Actinomycetota; class Actinomycetes; order Propionibacteriales; family Nocardioidaceae; genus Nocardioides. The sequence continues at coordinate 2,660,441 of NZ_CP096276.1, read as the reverse complement.
CGGCGCAGTCGACCTACACGCCGACCGTGACGCCGGTCGCCCAGCCCGACGAGACCTCGGGCCCGCAAGGTGTCGCGCAGAGCGTGGACCCGCTGGCCAACGACGGTGCCGAGGGCGTCGAGCTCGACCCGAGCACGCTGACGCTGGTCGACGCTGACGGCAACCCGACCGACACCGTGGTGGTTCCCGGCGAGGGCACCTACACGGTGGAGGACGGCAAGATCGTCTTCACCCCCGAGCCGCAGTTCACGGGGACGGCCACGCCGGTGACGTACCAGGTCAAGGACACCGACGGGAACACCGTCGAGTCGACCTACACGCCCACCCTGACACCGGTCACGCCGACCGCGAACCCGGATCAGACCTCGGGCCCGCAAGGCGTGCCCCAGAGCATTGATCCGTTCGCCAACGACGAGGCTGGCGACCCCGACGTCCCGCTCGACCCGGACTCGCTGACCCTGCTCGACGCGGACGGCAACCCGACCGACGCCGTGACGGTGCCGGGTGAGGGCACCTACACGGTGGAGGACGGCAAGATCGTCTTCACCCCCGAGCCGGGCTTCACGGGGACGGCGACGCCGGTCGACTACCGCGTCAGCGACGTCAATGGCACCCCGGCCGAGTCGACCTATACGCCGACCGTCCATCCGGTCGAGCCGACGGCGAGCCCGGACGTGTCCTCGGGCCCCCAGGGCGCGAAGCAGTCGGTCGACCCGTTGGCCAACGACGAGGCCGGTGACCCCGACGTCCCGCTCGACCCGGACTCGCTGACGCTCCTGGACGCGGACGGCAACCCGACCGACGCCGTGACCGTGCCGGGTGAGGGCACCTACACGGTCGAGGACGGCAAGATCGTCTTCACCCCGGAGCCGGGCTTCACCGGGACGGCGACGCCCGTCGACTACCAGGTGTCGGACGTGAACGGCACGCCGGCGCGGTCCACGTACACCCCGACGGTGGGTACCGTGGCGAACCCCGATGTGACGTCGGGGCCGCAGGGGCAGCCGCAGTCGGTCGACCCGCTGGAGAACGATGGTGCCGAGGGTGTCGAGCTCGACCCGAGCACGCTGACGCTGGTCGACGAGAACGGCAACCCGACGGAGTCGGTGACCGTGCCCGGTGAGGGCACCTACACGGTCGAGGACGGCAAGATCGTCTTCACCCCCGAGCCGGACTTCGTCGGCACGGCGACCCCGGTGACGTACCAGGTCAAGGACACCGACGGGAACACCGTCGAGTCGACCTACACGCCCACCCTCACGCCGGTGACGCCGGTGGCGAACCCGGACGAGACGTCAGGTCCGCAGGGTCAGCCGCAGTCGATCGATCCCCTCGCGAACGATGAGCCCGGTGACGACTCCGCGCCGCTGGACCCGGACTCGTTGACACTGCTCGACGCCGACGGCAACCCGACCGAGTCGGTGACCGTGCCCGGTGAGGGCGTCTACACGGTCGAGGACGGCAAGATCGTCTTCACCCCGGAGCCGGGCTTCACGGGGACGGCGACGCCGGTCGACTACCGCGTCAGCGACGTCAATGGCACCCCGGCCGAGTCGACGTACACGCCGACCGTCACGCCGGTGACGCCGGTGGCGAACCCGGACGAGACGTCGGGTCCGCAGGGTCAGCCGCAGAGCATCGACCCGTTGGCCAACGACGAGTCCGGTGACGACTCTGCGCCGCTGGACCCGGACTCGTTGACACTGCTCGACGCGGACGGCAACCCGACCGACACGGTGACGGTGCCGGGTGAGGGCGTCTACACGGTCGAGGACGGCAAGATCGTCTTCACCCCCGAGCCGGGCTTCACCGGGACGGCCACGCCGGTCGACTACCAGGTCGCCGACGCCAACGGGACGACCGCGCAGTCGACCTACACGCCGACCGTCACCCCGGTGACGCCGACGGCCAATCCGGACGAGACCAGTGGTCTGCAGGGTCAGCCGCAGTCGGTCGACCCGCTGGCCAACGATGAGCCCGGTGATGACGCGGTTCCGCTGGACCCGGACTCGCTGACGCTGCTCGACGCGGACGGCAACCCGACGGAGTCGGTGACGGTGCCGGGTGAGGGCGTCTACACGGTCGAGGACGGCAAGATCGTCTTCACCCCGGAGCCGGGCTTCACGGGGACGGCGACGCCGGTCGACTACCGCGTCAGCGACGTCAATGGCACCCCGGCCGAGTCGACGTACACGCCGACCGTCACGCCGGTGACGCCGACGGCGAGCCCGGATGAGACGTCTGGTCCGCAGGGCGCGAAGCAGTCGGTCGACCCGCTGGCCAACGACGAGGCCGGTGACCCCGACGTCCCGCTCGACCCGGACTCGCTGACGCTCCTGGACGCGGACGGCAACCCGACCGACACGGTGGCGGTGCCGGGTGAGGGCGTCTACACGGTCGAGGACGGCAAGATCGTCTTCACCCCGGAGCCGGGCTTCACGGGGACGGCGACGCCGGTGGACTACCAGGTCGCCGACGTCAACGGCACGACGACGGACTCGACGTACACGCCGACGGTGACGCCCGTGGCGCAGCCCGACGAGACCTCGGGCCCGCAGGGCGTGCCGCAAAGCGTGGACCCGCTGGCCAACGACGGCGCGGACGGGGTCGAGCTCGACCCCGACACGCTGACGCTGGTCGACGAGAACGGTGACCCGACCGACACCGTGGAGGTCCCGGGAGAGGGCACCTACAAGGTGGAGGACGGCAAGATCGTCTTCACCCCGGAGCCGGACTTCGTCGGCACGGCGACCCCGGTGAAGTACCAGGTCACGGACACCGACGGGAACACCGTCGAGTCGACCTACACCCCGACCGTCACCCCGGCGACCCCGGTGGCGAACCCGGACGAGACGTCGGGTCCGCAGGGTGTGCCGCAGTCGATCGATCCCCTCGCGAACGATGAGCCCGGTGATGACGCGGTTCCGCTCGACCCGGACTCGCTCACGCTGCTCGACGCCGACGGCAACCCGACCGACGCCGTGACGGTGCCGGGTGAGGGCGTCTACACGGTGGAGGACGGCAAGCTGGTCTTCACCCCAGAGCCGGGCTTCACGGGGACGGCGACGCCGGTGGACTACCAGGTGGCCGACGTCAACGGGACCACTGCGCAGTCGACCTACACGCCGACCGTCACCCCGGTGACGCCGACGGCCAACCCGGACGAGACCAGTGGCCTGCAGGGTCAGCCGCAGTCGATCGACCCATTGGCCAACGACGAGTCCGGAGACCCGAGTGTCCCGCTCGATCCCGACAGCCTCACGCTGCTCGACGAGAACGGTGACCCGGTCGAGTCGGTGACGGTGCCGGGTGAGGGCGTCTACACGGTGGAGGACGGCAAGATCGTCTTCACCCCCGAGCCGGGCTTCACGGGGACGGCGACGCCGGTCGACTACCGCGTCAGCGACGTCAATGGCACCCCGGCCGAGTCGACGTACACGCCGACCGTCACGCCGGTGACGCCGGTGGCGAACCCGGACGAGACGTCGGGTCCGCAGGGTCAGCCGCAGAGCATCGACCCGTTGGCCAACGACGAGTCCGGTGACGACTCCGCGCCGCTGGACCCGGACTCGTTGACACTGCTCGACGCCGACGGCAACCCGACCGACGCCGTGACGGTGCCGGGTGAGGGCGTCTACACGGTCGAGGACGGCAAGATCGTCTTCACCCCCGAGCCCGGCTTCACGGGGACGGCGACGCCGGTCGACTACCAGGTGGCCGACGTCAACGGGACGACCGCGCAGTCGACCTACACGCCCACGGTCACCCCGGTGACCCCGGCGGCCAACCCGGACGAGACCTCGGGGACGCAGGGGGCGAAGCAGTCGGTCGACCCATTGGCCAACGACGAGTCCGGAGACCCGAGTGTCCCGCTCGATCCCGACAGCCTCACGCTGCTCGACGAGAACGGCAACCCGACCGACACCGTGGTGGTTCCCGGTGAGGGCACCTACAAGGTGGAGGACGGCAAGATCGTCTTCACCCCCGAGCCGGGCTTCACGGGGACGGCGACGCCGATCGACTACCAGGTCGCCGACGTCAACGGCACGACGACGCAGTCGACGTACACGCCGACGGTGACGCCGGTGGCGAAGCCCGATGAGACCAGCGGTCCGCAGGGTCGGCCCCAGTCGGTCGACCCGCTGGCCAACGATGGTGCTGACGGGGTCGTGCTCGACCCGGACACGCTGACGCTGGTCGACGCTGACGGCAACCCGACCGACACCGTGGTGGTTCCCGGTGAGGGCACCTACAAGGTGGAGGACGGCAAGATCGTCTTCACCCCCGAGCCGCAGTTCACGGGGACGGCCACGCCGGTGACGTACCAGGTCAAGGACACCGACGGGAACACCGTCGAGTCCACCTACACGCCGAGTGTCACCCCGGTGAAGCCGACCGCGCAGCCGGACACCACGTCGGGCCCGAAGGGGCAGCCGCAGAGCATCGATCCGCTGGCCAACGACGAGTCCGGTGACCCGGCGGTGCCGCTCGACCCCGACTCGCTGACCCTGCTCGACGCCGACGGCAACCCGGTGGAGACGGTCACGATCCCCGGGGAGGGCACCTACACCATCGAGGACGGCAAGATCGTGTTCACCCCGGAGCCCGGCTTCACGGGGACGGCGACGCCGGTCCGCTACCAGGTCGCCGACGTGAACGGCACGACCACCGTGTCGACGTACACGCCGACGGTCGAACCGGAGGCGACCGGTCCTGGGAACCCGGGGCCGAACGAGCCCGCCAAGCCCGGGAAGCCCGGGAAGCCCGGGAAGCCTGGGAAGTCGCCGGCGGGCAACAACCTGCCCGCGACCGGTTCGGATGTCTCGCCGGCCCTCCTCGGGCTCGGCCTGGCGGCTCTGGTCGGCGGCGTGTTGTTCACCTGGGTCGGCCGCCGGAGGAACCGCGCGTGACGACGGCGCGTCTCTCGCGGGCCACCGTCGCTGCGTTCGTCCTGCTCGTCACCGCACTGCTCGGGGTCGCCGGAGCCACTGCTCCGGCGGCCCGGGCCGCCGCGGGCGACGATCTCACGGTCACGACGAACGACGTCCAGGTCGGCAGCCGGCCGACCATCGAGGTGCGCTCGGACGAAGCGGGCGCGGGCCGGCTCCGGATCGCGGTGCTGAGCACCTTCGGCCAGGGCAAGGGGCTGCCCAAGGACAAGCGTGCGTGGCAGACCCGCGTCGCCTACGACGGCAAGCCGGTCTCGGTCGACGGTCCCGTCCTGCGCGTCGGCGACTACCGGATCAAGGTCTGGTTCATCGCCGAGGGCAGCGGGACGGTCGAGGACGGCACGACGCCGCAGGCGTCCACGACCTTCCGCGTGCTCACCGCCGACGGCGGTCGCGACGCCCCGTCCACGGGTACGGACGGGCCCGACGGCAAAGCGACCGGCGACCAGGGTGCCGACGGAACGTCGGGCGCGGTGGTCTGGATCGTGCTGGCACTCGTGATCCTGGCTGCTGCCGTCGCGGCGATGCTGTTTCGGGGGTGGCGCCGGAGAGCCCCGGCGTCGAGCACGGCCCCGGGCGGACGACGTCGGGCCGAGGCCCGGATCCCGCCGCCTCCTCCGGTCGATGCCGGTGGTGCCGGCGGAGGTGCTGGGCCGGAGCCGCTCGTCTCCGATCCGGACCGGAACTCCGAGCACTGACGTCAGCGCGCCTGACGCCCCCGCACGTACGACAGGACCAGCCGGTCGCAGCCCTCTCAGGGCGGCGACCGGCTGGTGTCGTCCTCGGCGTGGCCGGTCAGGCTGCGGCCGGCTTGCGGCGGGAAGCCAGCATGTTGCCCACCACGATGAGCAGCGAGATCAGGAACATGATCGTCCCGATCACGTTGACCTGCATCGGTACGCCGCGCTGCGCGACGCCCCAGACGTACATCGGGAAGGTGACGGTCTGGCCGGCGTTGAGGTTGGTGATGATGAAGTCGTCGAACGACAGCGAGAAGCTGAGCAGCGCAGCGGCCGCGATGCCGGGCAGGACCAGGGGGAAGGTGACCTTCCAGAAGGTCACCGACTCGGAGGCGTAGAGGTCCATCGCCGCCTGCTCCAGGTTGCGGTCGAGCCCGGCCAGCCGGGCCTTCACGGTCACCACCACGAACGACAGGCAGAACATCACGTGGGCGATGAAGATCGTGACCACGCCGAGGCGTCCGCCGTTGCCGGTCGAGACGAACAGGGCGAGCAGCGAGGAGCCCATCACGATCTCGGGCGAGGCCATCGGCAGGAAGATCAGGGTGTTCATCGCCGAGCGGCCCGCGAACGAGTGCCGGACCAGCGCGAACGCCGCGAGCGTGCCGAGGATCGTCGCCGCGACGGTGGCGGCCAGGCCGATGCCGACGCTGCGGAGAACTGCCTCGCACATGCCGTCGGGGCCGCAGGCGTTGGTCCAGTTGTCGAGGGTGAAGCCGCGGAAGGCGTAGACGTTGCGCGAGTGGCTGCTGTCGTTGAAGCTCATCAGCATCACGACGGCGATCGGCGTGAACATGTAGGCGACGACGAGCAGTCCGCCCAGGAGGACGAGGTGGTCGCCGATCCACCGTCCGACACGCTGGATGGCGTTCACAGCAGCTCCTCCGTTCCGGCCCTGCGGATGTAGACGAGGACCGCGGCCACGATGATCACCATCAGGGTGACCGACAGGGCGCCGGCCGCGGCGTAGTCGCCGGTGTCGGTGTAGAGGTCCTGGATGACGTTGCCGACCATGCGCTGGTTCGGGCTGCCCAGCAGCTGGGCGTTGATGTAGTCGCCGGCCGCCGGGATGAAGGTGAGCAGCGTGCCGGCGACGACGCCGGGCATCGACAGCGGCAGGGTCACCTTGAAGAACCCGCGCAGGGGCGAGGCGTAGAGGTCGCCGGCCGCCTCGACCAGCCGGCCGTCGATCTTCTCGAGGCTGGCGTAGAGGGGCAGCACCATGAACGGCAGGAAGTTGTAGACCAGGCCCGCGATCACGGCCACCGGGGTCGCGAGCAGCCGACCGTCCTCGCCGAGGATATGGACGAAGCGCAGCGTGTCGACGATGAAGCCGTCGTCGGCGAGGATCAGCTTCCACGACAGCGTGCGGACCAGGAAGCTGGTGAAGAACGGCGCGATCACCAGCACCAGCATGAGGTTGCGGTACTTGCCGGCCTTGAACGCGATCGCGTAGGCCAGCAGGTAGCCCAGCACCAGGCAGATCGCGGTGGCCAGGCCGGCGTACCAGAGCGAGCGCCACAGCTCGGGGCCCGAGGCGCGGATCGCGTCGGCGAAGTTCGCGAAGCGGTAGCTGACGTCGTACCCGGTCAGGACCGAGCCGTCGGGGTCGTAGAGGCTGTTGGCGAGCAGCGAGTAGAACGGGATGGCGAAGAAGAGGCCGAGCCACAGCGCCGCCGGCAGGATCAGCCAGTAGCCGGTGAGCTTGCGGCCGGTCATCAGGCCTCCTCCACAGCGCCCGCGTTGACGTCCTGGGTCGACGGGAGCAGGAAGGCGAACTCGGGGCGCCAGGAGACGTCGACCTTGGTCCCGTGGGCCAGGACGGCGCGCCGGCCGGTGTTCTGCTCGAAGGCCATCAGCTCCTGGCCCCACGGCATCCGGACGAGGTACTGGGTGCTGACGCCGACGAAGCTGACGTCGGTGATCACGCCGCCGGTCATGTGGTTGCCGGGTGCGTCGATCGGCTCGCCCTCGGGGGCGAGGAGCACCTTCTCGGGACGGATGCCGACCCAGCCGTTGCCCTCGCGGGTGTGCGCCCGCTCCGCCGGGATGGAGACCTGGGTGCCGTGCATGTCGACGCGGACGACGTCGCTGTCGGCGCTGGCGACACTGCCGGGCATCAGGTTGGTCTGGCCGAGGAAGTTGGCGACGAAGGTCGTGCGGGGGTTCTCGTAGAGCTCGGCGGGGGAGCCCATCTGCTCGATCACACCACCGTTCATGACCGCGATGGTGTCGGCCATCGTCATGGCCTCCTCCTGGTCGTGCGTCACGTGCACGAAGGTGAGGCCGACCTCGGTCTGGATCCGCTTGAGCTCGATCTGCATGCCGCGGCGCAGCTTGAGGTCGAGGGCACCGAGCGGCTCGTCGAGCAGCAGCACCTCGGGCCGGTTGATGAGCGCGCGGGCGAGCGCGACCCGCTGCTGCTGGCCGCCGGACATCTGCGGCGGCTTCTTGCGGGCCTGGGCCTCGAGCTCGACCAGCGCCAGCATCTCCTCGACCTGGCGGTCGACGTCCTTGACCCCGCGCCGGCGCAGGCCGAAGGCCACGTTGTCGTGGATGTTGAGGTGGGGGAAGAGCGCGTAGTTCTGGAAGACCGTGTTGACCGGGCGCCGGTAGGGCTTCTGGTAGGTGATCTCGTCCTCGCCGAGGTGGATCGTCCCGGACGTCGGGGTGTCGAGGCCGGCGACCATCCGCAGCGTCGTCGTCTTGCCGCAGCCCGACGGGCCGAGCAGTGCGAAGAAGGTGCCGGCCGGGACCTCGAGGTCGAGCGACCGGACCGCGGTGAAGGTCGCGAACTCCTTGGTGAGCGCGGTGAGCCGGAGGCTCCGCGCGCTGCCGGTCGTGCTGTCAGCCGCCAATGACATCGGCGAAATCTCCTTCGTAGGCGCGGATCTGGAACTCCTCGAGGGCCATGAACGCGTGCGTGGTGGCCAGCGACTCCTCGGTCGGGAAGATCAGCGGGTTGTCGACGAGGTCCGGATCGATCTTCTCCATCGCCTCCTGGGCGCCCTTGACGGGGCAGATGTACCAGACGAAGGACGCGAGCTTCGCCGCGATCTCCGGCTCGTAGTAGAAGTTGATCCACTCCTCGGCGTTGCCCTGGTGGGTCGCCAGGTTGGGGATCAGCATGTTGTCGGCCCAGATCATCTGGCCCTCCTCGGGGGCCACGAAGACCAGGTCCTCGTTCTCGGCCGCCGCCACGTCGCCCGACCACGCCTCGCAGGCGAGGATGTTGCCGGCGGAGAGGTCCTGGATGTACTCGTTGCCGGTGAAGGCGCGGATCTGGCCGTCGCGGCGTACCTTGCGCAGCCGGTCGATCGCGTTGTCCCACTCGCTGTCGGTGAACTTCGACGGGTCGGCGCCCTCGGCGAGCAGCAGCAGGCCCATCGTGTCGCGCATCTCGGTGAGCAGCGAGATGCGGCCCTTGAGGTCCGGGCGGGTCAGCAGCTCGTCGAAGGAGCGGACCTCCTTGACCTTGGACTTGTTGTAGGCGATGCCGGTCAGGCCGCTCTGCCAGGGCGCGGAGTAGCTGCGGTCCTCGTCCCAGCCGACGTGCGCGAGCGAGTCGATCAGGTTGGTGTGCAGGTTGGGGACCTTGGCCTTGTCGAGCGGCTGGATCCAGCCCACCTGGATCATCCGCGCCGCCATCCAGTCGGTGAGCATGAACAGGTCACGCTTGGAGGAGGTGCACGAGCCGAGCTGGTTGACCACCTTGGCGAAGAACTCCAGGTTGTCGTTGACGTCGGCGGTGTAGTCGACCTTGATGCCGGTCCGCTCCTGGAACATGGTCAGCGTGGACGGGCTGCCGTCCTCGTCCTCGTCCATGTAGCCGGGCCAGTTCGAGACGATCAGCCGCTTCTCGGACGCGGAGAGGTCACGGGTGCGGCACTTGGTGGGATCCTGCTTGCGGTCCGGCGTACCGAACAGCGGGAGCACGCCCAGGCTCGCGGCGCCGAACGCCACCCCCGCGCCCGTCTTCAGCGCGGTCCTCCGGCTCATTCGACCAGTCAACGATTCGCCACCTCCCAGAGGCTCCGAACCCCCCGGAGCCGACGTCGCATCGTGACATGACTCAGATCACATGACAAGGGATTCCGAAGGCAATGCACCTGATTGCAACGAAATCCGTACATGGATGTTGCACAGGCGCCCTCCCTGCTGTGAGGATCGCCCCGTGACCAAGCCGAAGTCCGCCCCGCTCGACGACGTCTCCAAGGCGATCATCGCCGAGCTCCAGGAGGACGGGCGCCGCTCCTACGCCGCCATCGGCAAGGCCGTCGGCCTCTCCGAGGCCGCCGTACGCCAGCGCGTCCAGCGCCTGGTCGACAGTGGCGTCATGCAGGTCGTCGCGGTCACGGACCCCACCGAGATCGGCTTCGCCCGCCAGGCGATGATCGGCATCCGCGCCACCGGCGAGCTCGAGCCCATCGCGGACGCGCTCGCGGAGGTCAAGGAGGTCGACTACGTCGTCATCACCGCCGGCTCCTTCGACGTGCTCGCCGAGGTCGTCTGCGAGAGCGACGCGCACCTGCTCGAGATCATCTCGAGCCGGATCCGCACCATCCCGGGCGTGATGTCGACCGAGGCGCTGGTCTACCTCAAGCTGCGCAAGCAGACCTACTCGTGGGGCGTGCGCTGAGCGCGCCGGCGCTCAGGAGCAGACGCTGCCCAGGTCGAGCTGCTTGGTGTTGCTGACCCGGCGTCCCGACTTGGTGTAGTAGACCGTGACCGCGACGGCGCCCTTGGCGCACAGCTTCGGGAAGCTCAGGGTGCTCGGGTGGAAGGAGCTCTTCGAGACGGTGTGCTTGAAGATCCCCACCGTACCCGCGTTGAGCTGGGCGAAGTCGTGCCCGCGCGCGTACGTCGTACGGCGGGTGAGGACCTCGGTGCTGGCGCAGCTCGGGGTCGCGCCGACGGACACCGCGAACGGCGCCGAGGCGCCGATCGACCAGTTCGCCGAGCAGGTCGTGTTGGAGAAGAGCTGCTGGACGGACACCTTCGAGGCGTTCACGTAGCGCGACGAGAGCGTGCTCGTGCACCGGCCGGCCGTCAGGACGACGCGGGCGCGCGGCGCGTTGATCTGAGGGCCGTAGCTCTCGTAGGTGGTCCGGACCCCCGTGCGCGGGACGTTGTGCCGATAGACCCGGTGCCGCGTGGCGGCGCTTCCGGTGAACAGGACGTTGACGCACCCGAATCCCTTGATGTGCCAGGTGGAGCGCCGGTTGTAGGCGGTCGACTTCCAGGTGGACGAGGCGCGCTCGGCCGGGCCGGCAGCGGCGCCGTGGTCGGTCGTGGTCGGGGCTCCCTGGGCTGCCTGGGCTGCCTGGGCTGCCTGGGCTGCCTGGGCCGGCACCGGTGCGGCAGCGAGGGTGAGCAGGACCGCGGCGGAGGGGAGGAGACGACGCATCTGGGAGCTCCCGAGAGTGGTGAGACCGCCTCGGCTGTCGTGGCGGTGCGTGAGGTGCATCCTAGGGGGCGGAGCCGGCCTCGGCGGTGGCGGCGGGCCAGCCGCGCAGGGTCGCGTCCAGGGCATCCAGCACGGCGACCCAGCTCTCGTCGCTCGACGGCTCGCTGTGTGCGAAGGATCCCGCCTGCTCGAGGCTGGCGAAGCCGTGCACGACGCTGCCGAGCAGCCGGATCGCGTGCACCTCGTACGACGGCGCGAGCGCGTAGCCGCGCAGCACGCTGCGGGTGAGCTCGGCGTTGCGCCGGCCGGCGGCGAGCGCGGGGGAGTCCGCGGTGACCGGGGCGCGGGCGGCGTCGTACCGGCCCGGGTGGGTGTAGGCGTAGGTGCGGTAGGTGTCGGCGAAGGCGCGGAGGGCGTCGCGGCCGGAGCGGCCGGCGAGGGCGGCCGCGGCGCGGTCGGCGAGCTCGTCGAGGGCCAGGCGGGTGAGGTCGGCGCGCAGGGCGTCGAGGCCGGCGACGTGGGCGTAGAGGCTGGGGGTCTTGACGCCGAGCTCGCGGGCGAGCGCGGAGAGGGTGAGCGCGTCGTACCCGATCCGGTCGGCGAGGTCGGCCGCGGTGGCGGTGACGAGGTCGGGGGTGAGTCCGGCGCGGGGCACGGCGGCTCCTCTTCCTAAGGGTGGTCGGGTTTTGCCTAAAGCATATAGGCAGACGTACCGTCGTGGACATGAACCCGCTGACCGAGCGCGAGATCCGCGCGTCCTTCGTGAACTGCTCGAAGGGCGAGGCGGCGCGCCTCCACGTGCCGCGCGACCTCGCCGAGCGGCCGTGGGGCGACCTGGACTACCTCGGTTGGCGCGACCCGCAGTCGCGCACCCGGGGCCACCTCGTCACCCGGTACGACGACCGCCTGGTCGGCGCCGTCCTGCGCGCCCCCGAGGCGGGGGTCGGGGCCCGGCGCAGCATGTGCTCGCTCTGCATGACCGTGCAGTCGGGCGGCGTGGCGCTGTGGGTGGCGCCGCGGGCGGGCAGGGCCGGCAAGCAGGGCCACTCGGTGGGCACCTACGTCTGCGCCAACCTGGCCTGCTCGCTGACCGTGCGCGGCAAGCTGAGCACCGACTCGCCGGGCATGTTCGAGACCCTGAGCACCGAGCAGCGGGTGGCCCGGCTCGACACCAACCTGCGGGCCTTCGTGGGCCGGGTCCTGCGCGACTGAGGTTCCCTATTCTTTGCTCGATGCGGCAACTGGGGCGGTCGGCGCGACCCGGACCCCGGTGGTGGCGAACGCATAGCTCGCGAGCTGCTGCTCGGCGCGCTCCAGGGTGAGCGAGGAGTTGTGGGCGAGCAGGTGCAGGCCGAGCGCGTCCTCGAGCGCGACGAAGTTGCGCGCGACCAGGTCGGCCGGGTCGGTGAGCGTGAAGACGCCGCCGGCGCGGCCGGCCTCGAGCACTGAGGTGTAGAGCGAGACCTCGCGGTCGAAGAGCAGCGTCATCAGCGTCGCGTGCATCGGGCTGCGGCTGGCGTTGACCGAGATCTCGTCGAGCACCTGGCTGAGCAGGAGGTCCTCGCCGCGCGGAAGCCCCGAGTGCATGAGGCGGGCGAGCTTGTCGACCGGAGGGAGGTCGTCCTCGACCACGCGCTGGCGCGACCAGTAGTAGCGCTCGGTGGCGGCCTGGTGCGCCGCCTCGACGAGGCTCTCGAGGTCGGGGTAGTAGTAGGCGACCAGGCGCGGGGAGATGCCCGCCTCGTCGGCGATGTTCTTCATGGTGACGCCGCCGAGGCCGTGGGTGGCGATGATCGTCAGGGTCGCCGCGATGAGGTGCTCGCGGCGCGCGGCCTGGTCCTTGCGTCGTGCCATGGGCCCACCGTAGCGGCCGAGGCGGAAATCCGCGGGAGCATTGACAGGCCGATGTGATCCGGGACATATTTGCGCCGAAGCGCAAAGAAAGGATCGCTTGTGCGCACACATCAGGACTGGATCGGGCAGGCCGCCGAGGTCTCCTTCCGGACCCGCCCCTTCGTCGGCGGCGCGTTCGTCGACACCGCCGAGGGCAGCTTCGAGAACCGCAACCCCGCCACCGGCGCCCTGCTGGGCGAGGTCGCCGACGCCGGCGCCGCCGGCGTCGACGCCGCCGTCCGCAGCGCCCGGGCGACGTTCGCGGCCGGCACCTGGAGCCGGGCCGGTGCCGCCTTCCGCCGCGAGCGGATGCTGCGCTTCGCCGACCTGCTTGCCACCCACGCGGCCGAGCTCGCCGTCCTCGACTCCCTCGACATGGGCAAGCGCGTCGTCGACGCCCACGAGCTCGACCTGCCGTTCTCGGTCGACCTCTTCCGCTACTACGCCGAGGCGATCGACAAGATCAACGACGAGGTGGCGCCCACCCCGCCCGGCACCACCGCGCTGATCCGCCGGGTCCCGCTCGGTGTCGTCGGCGCCGTCGTGCCGTGGAACTACCCGGTCGACATGCTCGCCTGGAAGGTCGCGCCCGCGATGGCCGCCGGCAACAGCGTCGTGCTCAAGCCGGCCGAGCAGTCGCCCTCCTCGGCGCTGCGGATCGCCGAGCTCGCCGTCGAGGCCGGCATCCCCGAGGGTGTGCTCAACGTGGTGCCCGGCCTGGGGGAGACCACCGGCCAGGCCCTCGGCCTGCACCCCGACGTCGACGTCCTCGCGTTCACCGGCTCGACCGAGGTCGGCGCCTACTTCCTCCAGTACGCCGGCCGCTCCAACCTCAAGCAGGTCTGGCTCGAGTGCGGCGGCAAGAGCCCCCACGTCGTGTTCGCCGACGCCGAGGACCTCGCCGCCACGGCCAAGGCCACCGCCTTCGGCATCTGGTTCAACCAGGGCGCCGTCTGCTCGGCGCACTCGCGGGTGCTCGTCCAGCGCGAGGTGCACGAGGAGTTCGTCGCGCTCGTCGCGGCCGAGGCGGCGGCGTACGCGCCCGGCGACCCGCTCGACCCGGCCGCCGGCATGGGCGCGATCGTCTCGCCCGAGCAGACCGACCGGATCATGGAGTACGTCGACGCCGCCCGCGCGAGCGGCGCCCGCCTGGTCACCGGAGGTGAGCGGATCACCCGTGGCGGCAGCGACGCCTACGTCCAGCCCACGGTCTTCGACGACGTCGCGCCGACCGACCCGCTCGCCCGCGAGGAGGTCTTCGGGCCGGTCCTCGCGATCACCCCCTTCGGCACCGAGGACGAGGCCGTCGCGCTCGCCAACGACACGGCGTACGGACTCGCCGCCTCGGTGGCCACCGGAAGCCTCAGCCGGGCGCACCGCCTGGCCGATCGGATCCACGCCGGGACCGTGACCATCAACGGCGTCGACGCCTTCAGCGCCTGGACGCCGTTCGGTGGGTTCAAGGGCTCCGGCTTCGGTCGTGACCTCTCGCTCCACGCCCTCGACAAGTACGTCGGTCTCAAGACCGTCTGGATCAACCACTGACCTCCCGCGCCACCATCACGCCCAAGGGACTTGCACCATGACGCAGAACCATCCGCCGGCCAACCAGCCGACCGCACTCGCCGCCGAGCAGCAAGCGGTGCTGCACAAGACGCTGCGCCGCTTCGACATCGTCTTCCTGCTCATCGCCGCCGTCGTCGGCCTCGAGACGCTCGGCCAGGTCTCGACCTACGGCGCCGAGGCGTTCACCTGGGCGCTCGTGCTCGCGGTGTTCTTCCTCGTCCCCTACGGCCTGATCTTCGCCGAGACCGGCGCGGCGTTCAGCGAGGAGGGCGGCGCCTACACCTGGGTGCGCGACGCCTTCGGCCGTCCCGCGGCCGCGGTGGCTGCGATCCTCACCTGGGTCACCCAGCCGGTGTGGGTGGGTGGCTCGATGGCTTTCCTGGCCGCGCGGACAGTGAGCACCTACCTCACGCCGCTCGAGCCCGGCTCGGTGGGCGACTACGCCTTCAAGGTCGTCTTCATCTGGATCACCGTGCTGGCCGCGATCGCCAGCCTCCGCAAGGGCAAGTGGCTGCCGACCAGCGGCGCGCTGCTCAAGGTCGGCCTGCTCGTGTTCTTCGTCCTCACCACGATCATCTACGCCGTGAAGCACGGCGTGGTGGGGCTCAGCGCGGGTGACTTCAGCCCGACCTTCCTCGGCCTGTGCGGCTCGGTGCCGATCCTGCTGTTCGCCTACCTCGGCTTCGAGTCGTCCAACAGCGCCGCTGGTGAGATGGAGAACCCGGCGCGCGACGTACCGATCGCGATCTTCCGCTCCTGCGCGACGGCCGCGGCCTGCTACCTGGTGCCGATCTTCGCGATCCTGCTCGTCGTCCCCAAGGACGACATCACCGGCATCGGCGGCCTGCTCGACGCGGTCGGCACCGTCTACTCCGTCTACGGCGGTGCGGCCGACGCGCTGCTCAAGATCACCGCGGTCGGCTTCGTCTACATCCTGATGAGCCAGGGCGCCGCGTGGATGATCATCTCCGACCGCATGCAGGCGATGACCGCGGCCGACGGTTCGTTCTTCGGCGGCTTCTTCGGCCGCTTCCACCCCCGCCTCGGCACGCCGGTCCGGGTCAACCTGCTCTCCGGAGTCGTCGCCACGGCCTTCCTGCTCGTCGCGATGCAGGTCAGCGGCTCGGGTGCCTCGATCTTCGGTGTCGTGCTCACGATCTCGATCTCGACCTTCCTGCTCAGCTACCTGCTCGTCATCCCCGCGGTGATCCGGCTGCGCACCCGCTACCCGGACCGGCCCCGGCCGTTCCGCGTGCCGGTGTCGGACCGCGGCTTCGCGCTGCTGGGCTGGCTCGCATTCGCCTGGATCGTGCTCGGCTCGTGGGTCGCCGTCTTCCCGGGGACCCTGGAGCGGTTGGCGGGCGAGGAGTACGACTTCGTGGAGATCTGGGACGTCAGCCAGCTCACCTTCGAGGCGTTCACGCTCGGCACGCTCGCCTTCCTGCTCGTCCTGTGCGGCGTCGGCTACGTGCTCGGCGCTCCCGTGCGGGCCCGGATGGCTGCGCCGGTCCCCGTTTCCACCGCTCCGTCCACCAGCACCGAGGAGACCTCCCGATGACCGAGCAGCCCACCGTGGCCGCGCCGTACGACGTCCTGTTCGAGCCGGTGCAGATCGGCCCGTTCACGACGAAGAACCGCTTCTACCAGGTGCCGCACTGCAACGGCATGGGCTACCGCGACCCGAGCGCGCAGGCCTCGATGCGCAAGATCAAGGCCGAGGGCGGCTGGTCGGTCGTGTGCACCGAGCAGGTCGAGATCCACGCGACCTCCGACATCGCGCCGTTCATCGAGCTGCGGATCTGGGACGACCAGGACCTGCCCGCGCTCAAGCGGATCGCCGACGCGATCCACGAGGGTGGCGGCCTGGCCGGGATCGAGCTCGCGCACAACGGCATGAACGCGCCCAACCAGCTCAGCCGCGAGACCCCGCTCGGGCCCGGCCACCTGCCGGTCGCGCCCGACACCATCGCGCCGATCCAGGCGCGGGCGATGACCAAGCAGGACATCGACGACCTGCGGCGCTGGCACCGCAACGCCGTACGGCGCTCGATCGAGGCCGGCTACGACATCGTCTACGTCTACGGCGCGCACGGCTACAGCGGCGTCCACCACTTCCTCTCGAAGCGCTACAACCAGCGCACCGACGAGTACGGCGGCTCGCTCGAGAACCGCATGCGGCTGCTCAAGGAGCTCCTCGAGGACACCCTCGAGGAGTGCGCCGGCCGGGCCGCGGTCGCGTGCCGGATCACGGTCGAGGAGGAGATCGACGGCGGCATCACCCGCGAGGACATCGAGGGCGTGCTGCGCGAGCTCGGCGAGCTTCCCGACCTCTGGGACTTCGCGATGGGCAGCTGGGAGGGCGACTCGGTCACCTCCCGCTTCGCCCCCGAGGGCCGCCAGGAGGAGTTCGTCGCCGGTCTCAAGAAGCTCACCACCAAGCCGGTCGTCGGCGTCGGCCGGTTCACCTCGCCCGACGCGATGGTGCGCCAGATCAAGGCCGGCATCCTCGACCTGATCGGTGCGGCCCGGCCCTCGATCGCCGACCCGTTCCTGCCCAACAAGATCCGCGACGGCCGGCTCAACCTGATCCGCGAGTGCATCGGCTGCAACATCTGCGTCTCCGGCGACCTCACCATGTCGCCGATCCGCTGCACCCAGAACCCCAGCATGGGCGAGGAGTGGCGCCGCGGCTGGCACCCCGAACGCATCCGGGCCAAGGAGAGCGACGCCCGTGTCCTCGTCGTCGGTGCCGGTCCCTCCGGGCTGGAGGCCGCGCGCGCCCTCGGCGTCCGCGGGTACGACGTCGTGCTCGCCGAGGCCGGTCGCGACCTGGGCGGCAGGGTGACCCAGGAGTCCGCACTGCCGGGGCTCTCCGCGTGGGGCCGGGTCAAGGAGTACCGCGAGGCCGTGCTCGCCGAGCTGCCCAACGTGGAGATCTACCGCGAGAGCCCGATGAGCGCCGACGACATCGTCGAGTTCGGCTTCGAGCACGTGATCACCGCGACCGGCGCCACCTGGCGCACCGACGGCGTCGCGCGCTTCCACACCACCGCGCTGCCGATCGCCGAGGGCATGCAGGTGCTCGGACCGGACGACCTGTTCGCCGGGCGGCTGCCCGACGGCAAGAAGGTCGTCGTCTACGACGACGACCACTACTACCTGGGCGGAGTCGTCGCCGAGCTGCTCGCGCAGAAGGGCTACGACGTCTCGATCGTCACCCCGGCATCGCAGGTCTCGTCGTGGACCAACAACACCTTCGAGGTCAACCGGATCCAGCGCCGGCTCATCGAGAACGGCATCACGCGCGTCACCGACCACGCGGTCGTGTCCGTCGGCGCCAGCGGCGTCACGGTCCGCGACACCTACGCGAGCATCGAGCGCGACCTGGAGTGCGACGCGGTCGTGATGGTCACCGCGCGGCTGCCGCGCGAGGAGCTCTACCTCGACCTGGTCGCGCGTCGCGAGGCCGGGGAGATCGCGTCGGTGCGGGGGATCGGCGACGCCTGGGCGCCCGGCACCATCGCCGCCGCCGTGTGGAGCGGCCGCCGTGCTGCCGAGGAGTTCGACGCCGTGCTGCCCTCGAACGACGAGGTGCCGTTCCGGCGGGAGGTCACCCAGCTGGCGTGAGGCGCAACTCTGCCGGCTGGGTCGCGCCCGGTACGGCGGCAGGGGACTGCCGCCGTGCCGGGCGCATCTGCATTGCGGGTCGGTCCGGTCCGGTCCCGTCCGGTCCGGTCCGTCAGCGGGCGCGGCCGAGCCGGACGGTGCGGCTGCGCGGCTCGTAGCCGGGCTTGCGCACCGTCACCACCACCGTGACCACCTTCCCGCGCAGGGCGCGGGTGATCCGCAGTCGCGGGGTGGTGGCGCGGGGGAGGGCGCGCTGGCCGGCGTACCACTGGAAGGTGGTGGTGGGGCGCTGCGCCAGCCCCGCGGCGGAGAGCACCGGCCGCCCCACGCGGACGGTGCGCCCCACCCGGGGGGATCCGGAGCGGGCCGGCCAGCGCCGGACCCACGAGGCGGGCATCGGGGCCGGGGCGACCGCCGGGGTGAGCGCGGACCGGGCGGTGGCCGGGCCGGCGAACCACGGGTCGTGCTCGGCGGTCACCGCGACCGAGAGCCGCCGGCCGAGGTCGCTCAGACCGGGGGTGTAGGCCGCGGTCGTGGCGCCGGGGATCGCCGTCGTACCGCGGAACCACTGGTAGCGGTAGGTCAGCTCGCCCGCGCTCGGCCGCCAGGTGCCGGGGCCCGCGGTCAGCCGCGCGCCGTACTCGGCGCGGCCGGAGACCGACGGCGGAGCCGCGTTGTAGGGAGTCGTGTTCTCGATGACCGCGACGGCGGAGTCGGCCGGCGGGCCGGTCGAGGCCCAGGGACCGGCGGGCACGGCGCGGGCGCTGATCCCCGCCTCCCAGCCGTCGTCCAGGCCGTCGAGCAGGTACGACGGCCCGACGGCGCCGTCGATGGCGACGCCGTTGCGGTACCACTGGAAGTCGGTGCCGACCGCGGGGTCGGACCAGACGACGGTGGAGTGCGCGGTCAGGGTCCGGCCCCACTCGTGCGCGCCCGACAGCGTGACGCCGCCGCTGGCGTAGCCGACCGGCAGCTTGAGCGGCAGGGCTCCGGTGTCGATGTCGCCCGTGCGCGCCCAGGGGACCGCCAGCAGTCCGGTCGATCCGGTGCCGAAGTCGGCGCCGCTCGCCCCGGGCGTCGCGACGGTGAGCCCGCCGGTGCCGAACGAGAAGGCGTACCCCTGGCCGGCGGCGTCGACGAACCGGATCGCGAGCCGGTTGCTGCCCAGCGGGTCGACGAGGTCGAACCCGAACGTCCCGGTCGCGTCGAGGACCTGGGCCGGGACGCCGGTGAGGCGGTACCAGCCGCCGGGGATGTTCCAGATCCCGTCGCCCTCGTGCCAGACCTCGGCGCGCAGGCCGGCGGTGGTGCGGCCGGGTGCGGCGACCACGCGGCCGCCGAAGCGGTGGGGGGTGAAGGCCGTCAGGACGGGCGTGGTGCCGAGATCGGTCACGCCGGCGTCGGTCACGGTGACCACGCCCGCGCCGGTGAGGACGTCGTTCGTGCAGATGCCGGTCGCTTGGCCCGGTGCGGTCCACCAGCGGTCCCGGCTGGAGGAGCACGGGTTCATGTCGGACCAGTAGGTCCCGAAAGCGACGTTGTACTGGCCGGGGGCGAGCCCGGTCAGGTCGAACGTGCCGTCGGGGCGCACCCAGGTGCCCGGCGCGCCGACGACGCCGGTGGGGGTGCCCGCGGGGGTGGCGAGGATCCGCACCGCGCGGACGTCGTACCCGTGGGGGACGGTGACGGTGCCGCTGATCGTGCCGGTTCCGGCCGCCTGGGTTGCCGGCGCCGTGGGCGCGGCGGCGCTTGCTAGGGGAGCGAACAGGAGCAGCAGGGCGGCGACGAGGGCGGACGACAGCGCTCTGGCTCGCATCCGCCCATCGTCGCCGCGGTGGCGCGGCTCCGCGTCAGGGTGCGACCCGCATGTTGGCGCGCTGCTCGGCGTCGTACGTCAGGTAGCTGCGGCGCGTCGCGATGTGCCCCGCGACGTGCTTGGCGTCGTGCCACACGCCCCAGATGAAGCTCGAGCCGCGGCGGGAGAGCCAGGGCAGGCCGACGAAGTAGACGCCCGGCTCGGTCGAGATGCCGCGACGGTGGGCCGGCTTGCCGGTCTCGTCGAAGGCGTCGACCTGGAGCCAGGAGTAGTCGACGGCGAAGCCGGTGGCCCAGACGATCGAGGTGATGCCGGCGGCGGCCAGGTCGAGCGTGAGGATCGGGTCGGTGAGGCACGCGGGGTCGGCGCCGAGGACGCGGGCCTCGGGCTCCTCGGGCAGGTCGAGGCCGTTGCGCTCGATGTAGGCGTCGGCCTGGTCGAGCAGCGCGAACAGGTTGGCGTCGCCGGCGGCGACGTTGGCGGCGAGGTCGGTACGGAACGAGAGCACGCCGTCGTCGTACGTGTCGGTCATGCCGACGAGGTTCACGCCCTGGCGGCCGAGCGCCCGGAAGTCGACGGTGTGCCCGCCGCGCGCGCCGCTGACCGCGATGGTGACGTGCTCGGCGCCGGCGGCCGGGGTCTCCAGGTCCCACAGGTCCAGGACGCCGAGCCACCAGCAGAAGTCGCGGCCGCGGTAGCTCCGCGGCGGCCGGTCGTGCGGCCCGACCGAGAGGTAGACCTCGCGGCCCGAGCGCTGCAGCTCGTCGGCGATCTGGACGCCGGACGAGCCGGCGCCGACGACGAGGACGCCGCCCTCGGGCAGCTGGTCCGGGTTGCGGTAGTCGCTGGAGTGGATCTGGGTCGCGACCGCACCCTCGGGCACGATCGGCGGGAAGACGGGACGCTGGAACGGGCCCGTCGCGGCGACCACGAAGCGGGCGTCGATCGTGCCCTCGGAGGTCTCGACCCGGAACCCGGGGCGACCCTCGTGGCGGGTCACCGAGGTGACCTCGACGCCGGTGCGGACGGGCGCGGCGATCTTGCCGGCGTACGCCTCGAAGTAGGCGGCGACCTGGTCCTTGCCGGCGAACCCGTCGGGGTCGACGTCCGGGAACTCCATCCCCGGGAACCGGTCGTGCCAGGCCGGGCCGTTGGCGACCAGCGAGTCCCACCGCCCGGTCCGCCAGCGCTCCGCGATCCGGTCCCGCTCCAGCACGAGGTGCGGCACGCCGTTGTCGCTCAGGTGCTCGCTCATCGCCACCCCGGCCTGCCCGGCGCCGACGACGAGGACCTCGATCTCTTCGCTCGACATCCCAACCTCCCTCTCGAACGGCACTGCTGCCGGAAGCTCGGCACACCTCGTGATGTGCTCTCCCTCGATCCTGGGCCTCCCCGCTCCCTCTGTCCAACAGATGTTGTGGGACCACTACATCGATTCTCCTGATCCAACCGCGCCGCGAAGTGGCGCGTTCCGGCGGGCGAAGGAGCGAGTTCCGGCGGCCGAGGGTGCGCGTTTGGCGGCTGGGGAGGCGGCGCTCGTCGTACGGGTCCCTCGCCCGCCGGACCTTGCTCCTTGGTACGCCGGAACGTGCTCCTTCGCCCGCCGGAACGTGCTCCTTCGGCGGGGGTTGGATTGGGGAAACAGATGGGGGTTGTGGGAAAGATCTGTTGGACACATGGGGTGGGGTGGAGTGGACTGGGGGCATGAGCATCGTCGTCGGCGGGCACACCCGCATCCGTCCGTTCAACACCAGCGTCACCTATCCGGAGCAGAACCTCGACAACGACCTGTGCCAGGCCGTGGTCGCGGGGAACACCGTCTACGTGCGGGGGCAGATCGGGCAGGACCTCGACACCAGCGAGTCGGTGGGGATCGGGGACGTCGAGGCGCAGACCGAGCAGGCGATGGCGAACATCAAGATGCTGCTCGAGGAGGCCGGGGCCCGGATGGAGCACCTGGTCAAGCTGACGATCTACATCATCGACCCGCGCTACCGCGAGACCGTCTACCGGACGATCGGGCGCTGGACCAAGGGTGTCCACCCGATCTCGACGGGCATCGTCGTCTCCGCGCTCGCCCGGCCCGAGTGGCTCGTCGAGGTCGACGCGATCGCCGTGATCTCCGAGGACGCGCAGTGACCTTCTCCGTGCTGGCGACCGACGGCACCGGTGCCGTCGGCATCGCGGTGACCTCGTCGAGCCCGGCCGTGGCCGCGCGGTGCATCCACCTGCGCCCCGGTGTGGGTGGGGCGTCGTCGCAGAACATCACCGACCCCCGCCTCGGTACGGCGCTCCTCGACGCCCTGCAGAGCGGCCTCGACGCGCGGGCGGCCCTCGCCGCCGTCACCGAGGGCCGCGAGCACGTCGAGCACCGCCAGCTCACCGTGCTCTCCCTCGACGGCCGGGGCGCCGCGTACTCGGGCACCGGGTCGCTCGGCGTCCACCACCACGTCGTCGCCGACCAGGTGGTCGCGGCCGGCAACCTGCTGGCCGGTGCGGGCGTCGTCGACGCCGTCGCGGCGGGCTTCGCGGCCGCCACCGGCGAGCTCGAGGAGCGGCTGCTCGCCGCGCTGGAGGCCGGGCTGGCCGCCGGCGGCGAGGCCGGACCGGTCCGCTCGGCGGGCCTGTCCGTCGTCCGGGACGTCGACTGGCGGGTCACCGACCTGCGCGTCGACTGGAGCGACACGCCCATCGAGCAGCTCCGCGAGCTGCTGGAGGTCTGGCTCCCGCAGCGCGACGACTACGTCACGCGCGGGATCGACCCCACCACCGCCCCCTCGTACGGCGTCCCCGGAGACGAGTGACCCCATGACCAAGCAGGCCGCCGCCACCACGATCAGCTCCGACGCCGAGCGCCTCATCCGGCTCTCCGAGCAGCTGCACGCCCACCCCGAGACCGGGTGGGAGGAGCACAACGCCTCACGTTGGGTCGCGGAGGCCCTCGCCGAGTCCGGGTACGACGTCACGCCGGCCTACCTCGGCCTGGAGACGGCGTTCCACGCCACCATCGGCAGCGGCCCGTTCCGCCTCGGCCTCTGCGCCGAGTACGACGCCCTGCCGGGGCTGGGCCACGCCTGCGGCCACAACCTGATCTCGGCGATCACCGTCGGTGCCGCGCGGGCGCTGGCCCCGCTGGCCGATGCCGCGGGCCTGACGATCGAGGTCTTCGGCACCCCGGCCGAGGAGGGCGGCGGCGGCAAGATCGAGCTGCTGGAGCGCGGCGCCTTCCAGGGCCTGGACCTGGCGATGATGGCCCACCCGGCGCCTGTCGACGTCGCCGAGGCGGAGCCGTTCGCGGTGTCCCACTCGCACGTGGAGTACCGCGGCAAGGCGGCGCACGCCGCGGCGTACCCGGAGCAGGGGATCAACGCCGCCGACGCGTTCACCATCGCCCAGGTGGCGATCGGCCTGATGCGCCAGCAGCTCCCGCCGACGGTGCGTGTGCACGGCGTGATGACCAACGGGGGAGAGGCGCCCAACGCGATCCCCGCCCGCACCGAGGGGCGTTGGTACGTCCGGGCCGAGTCGCTCGCCCAGCTCGCCGAGACCGAGGAGAAGGTCTGGCGCTGCTTCGAGGCGGGCGCGCTGGCCACCGGTGCGACCCTCGAGGTGACGCCGGAGAGCAAGCCCTATGCGGAGTTCCGCACCTTCCAGCCGGCGCTCGACGCCTACAAGCGCAACGCCACCGAGCTCGGCCGGGTCTTCGACCCCGGCACCCCCGCGCGCCGGATGAACCGGGCCTCCACCGACATGGGCAACGTCTCGCAGGTCGTCGACGCGATCCACCCCTACATCGGCATCAACTCGGGCGCCGCGCTCAACCACCAGCCCGAGTTCGCCGCGCACTGCGTGGGCGGGGACGCCGAGAAGGCGCTCCTCGACGCCGCGACCGCGCTCGCCTGGACCGCGCTGGACGTCGCGGGGGACGCCGCCCGATGAGCGCCTCGACCCGCACCGAGCACGACTCCCTCGGCCCGTACGACGTCCCGGCCGGTGCCTACTGGGGCGTCCACACCGCCCGTGCGCTCGCCAACTTCCCGATCAGCGGCACGCCCGTGGGCGCGCACCGCGAGCTCGTCGCCGCGCTCGGCGCGGTCAAGCTCGCCGCGGCCCGCGCCAACCACGAGCTCGGCCTCCTCGACGACCGCCGGTACGACGCCGTCGCGGCCGCCGCCCAGGAGGTCCGCGCCGGAGCCCTCGACGAGCACTTCGTCGTCGACGTCATCCAGGGCGGCGCCGGCACCTCGACCAACATGAACGCCAACGAGGTGATCGCCAACCGGGCGCTGGAGATCCTCGGCCTGCCCCGCGGCGCGTACGACGAGATTCACCCGCTCGACCACGTCAACCGCTGCCAGTCGACCAACGACGTCTACCCGACGGCGGTCCGGCTGGCGCTGCTGCCGGCGATCGACCGGCTCGCAGGCGCCACCGGCGCCCTGGCCGACGCGTTCGCCGCGAAGGCGCAGGAGTTCCGCACGGTTCCCAAGATCGGGCGCACGCAGCTCCAGGACGCCGTACCGATGACGGTGGGGCAGGAGCTGGGCGCCTTCGCGACCACCCTGCGCGAGGAGCTCGCCCGGCTCGAGGACTCGCGCGGGCTGCTGTGCGAGATCAACCTCGGCGCCACCGCGATCGGCACCGGCATCACCGCGCACCCGGACTACCACCGCCGCGCGGTCGCGCACCTCGCCGAGATCACCGGCCGGCCCGTCGTCGGCGCCGGCGACCTGGTCGAGGCGACCAGCGACACGGGCGCGTTCGTGCAGGTCTCGGGCGTCCTCAAGCGCGTCGTGGTCAAGGCCTCGAAGATCTGCAACGACCTGCGGCTGCTGTCGTCCGGCCCGCAGGCGGGCTTCGGCGAGCTCCAGCTCCCGGCCCGTCAGGCCGGGTCGAGCATCATGCCCGGCAAGGTCAACCCGGTGATCCCCGAGATGGTCAACCAGGTCGCCTTCTGGGTGATCGGCAACGACCTCACGGTGACGATGGCCGCCGAGGGCGGTCAGCTCCAGCTCAACGCGTTCGAGCCGGTGATCTGCCACGGGCTGCTCCAGGGCTTCGCCTGGACGGCGTCCGCCTTCGACGCGCTGCGCGAGCTCTGCGTCGACGGCATCACGGTCGACGCGACCAAGCTCGCCGCGGTCGCGGCCGGCAACGCGGGTCTGGCCACGGCGCTCACGCCGCTGCTGGGCTACGCCCGGTCGGCCGAGATCGCCAAGGCGGCGCTCGGTGGCGAGGGCGTGGTCCGCGACCTCGCGCTGGCGACGGGCGGCGTGGACGCCGACGTCCTCGACGCGCTGCTGCGCCCCGAGACGCTCGCCAACCTCGACCACTGAGACTGAGCACGATCGGCCGCGGTGCGGCAGGATGTCCGCCATGGCGGAGGTCGGCTTCACCCTGACGCAGCTGCGCTACTTCGCCGCGGCGGCCGAGCAGGGCAGCATGACGGCGGCGTCGCGCCAGCTCATGGTCTCGCAGTCGGCGATCTCGACCGCCGTCGCGCAGCTGGAGAAGGAGCTCGGCGTCCAGCTCCTGCTGCGCCACCACGCGCGCGGGCTGACGCTCACCGCCGCGGGTGAGGAGTTCTACCGCGAGCTGCGCAGCTACCTGGTGCACACGACCGAGCTCGCCGAGGTCGCCCGCTCCGCGGGCCAGGCGCTCGTCGGCGACCTCAGCATCGGCTGCTTCACCACGCTCGGGCCGTTCGAGCTGCCGCGGCTGCTCGCGGCCTGCGAGGACGAGCACCCGGGCATCCGGATCTCGGTCGTCGAGGACGAGCACGCCGCCCTCAAGAACGCCCTGCGCTCGGGACGGTGCGAGCTCGCGCTGCTCTACGGCTACGACCTCGACGACGACATCGACCACGTCCGGATCGGCGTCGCCGCGCCCTACGTGCTGGTGGCCAAGGGGCACCGGCTCGCGCGCCGCAAGAAGGTCGCGCTGGCCGAGCTCGGCGAGGAGCCGATGGTGCTGCTCGACCTGCCCCACAGCGGGCCCTACCTGGAGCGGGTGGTGACCACGGCCGGCGTACGGCCGGTGATCCGGCACCGCTCGGCGGGCTTCGAGACCGTGCGCGCGATGGTCGCCAACGGCCAGGGCTGGTCGGTCCTCAACCAGCGCCCGGCCAGCAGCACGACGTACGACGGCGCGGAGGTCGTCAACCTCGAGATCTCCGACCCCGTCGAGCCGCTCGAGATCGTGCTGGCCTCGATGAAGGGCGTACGACTGACCTCCCGCGCGCAGGCGTTCGTGCGTTCCTCGGTGCGTGAGGTACGCCGGCGCGCGGGAGGCCGGTAGGCGTCGGAGCGGGGGCCGTCAGGCCGCGGTCACCGCACCGCTCAGCTCGCTCGGGGCGAGCTTCCGGCCGCGGGCCAGGAAGTAGTAGACCGGTCCGGTGGCGACCAGGCCGATGATCCAGCTCAGGTCCGCGCCGCCGAGGTTGTCCGAGATCGGCCCCGTGTAGAGCGGGGTGTTCATGAACGGGATCTGCACGAGGATGCCGATCACGTAGGCCGTGATCGCCTGCGGGTTGAACCGCCCGTAGATGCCGCCGTCGGCCGCGAAGATCGAGTCGAGGTCGTAGTTGCCGCGGTGGATCAGGTAGAAGTCGATCAGGTTGATCGCGGTCCACGGCACGAGCACGACCAGCAGCGCGAGCACGATGTCGACGAAGTGCGAGATGAAGTCGCCGGAGACGCCGATCGCGAAGTACGCCGCCGCGGCCATCACGACGCCGGACAGGACCACGCGGGTGCGGGCGGTCGGGATCCAGCGGGCGACGAAGGTCTGCACGCAGGTGATCATCGAGAGCACCGTGCCGTAGAGGTTGAGCGCGTTGTGGCTGATCACCGACAGCAGGAACAGCACGAGCAGCGGCGTACCGAGCGAGCCGGTGGTGTCGCGCACGCCGGTCATCACGTCGGTGCCGGGGACCATCGCGAGGGCGACGATCGCGCCGAAGGCGAAGGGCAGGATCGAGCCGAGCGTGCAGCCCAGGTAGGTCGCGTTGAACGTCGCCCGGACGCCGACCTCGGCCGGCAGGTAGCGCGAGTAGTCCGAGACGTAGGGCGCGAAGGCGATCTGCCACAGCGCGGCCAGCGAGACCGTCGCCAGGAAGCCGGCGGTCGTGTATCCGCCCCGGCTCCAGAAGTCGCCGGGCAGGCCGGACACGAAGATCGCGCCGATGGCGAGCACGATGCCGATGCCCAGGACCCAGGTGGCGATCTTGTTGAGCGCGTGGATGAACTTGTAGCCGATCACGCAGATCAGCCCGGAGCCCAGCGCGCCGAGGATGATGCCGGTCGAGACCGGGACCGGGTCGGCGATGCCGTGCAGCGACTGGCCCGCGAGCACGATGTTGGAGGCGAAGAACGCCAGGTACATCACCGCGGCGATGACGACGACGATCAGGGCGCCGTAGGAGCCGAACTGGCCGCGGCTCTGGATCATCTGGGGGATGCCCATCTGGGGCCCCTGGGCCGAGTGCAGCGCCATGAAGATGCCGCCGACGAGGTGGCCGACGACGATGGCGACGAGGCACCAGAACAGGTCGAGCCCGAACACGGTGACGCCGGCGGCGCCGGTCACGACGGGCAGCGGGGCGATGTTCGTCCCGAACCAGAGCGTGAAGAGGTCACGCACCTTGCCATGGCGGTCCTCGGGTGGGACGTAGCCGATGGTGTGCTTCTCGACGACAGACTGGTCAGACATGGTTTCAACTCCAAGTGTGAGGCGCAGCACCATGGTGCGGACCCCCGGAGTCACCTGGCAAACGAATCCTTTTGGCTCAAGTCATCGGTTGAGCCGATGGGGCGGGGCTGGGGGATTCGCCGGTCGACCGGCGAAACTCACGCCTGACCGACGAAGGTTCAGCGGCCAAGCGCGAGATTCGCCGGTCGACCGGCGAATCTCGCGCACGATCCAGCCCGCTCACGCGTCGAGCTGGAGCAGCCCGGCCCGGAGCAGGGCCAGGTCGTCGGCCGAGGACGGGTCGAGCCCGACCAGGTCCTGGATGCGCCGGAGCCGGTAGTCGACGGTGTTGGGGTGCACGCTGACGGCCGCCGCGGTCTGCGGCCGGCTCTGGCCGGTCGCCAGGTGCGCGCGCAGCGTGGCGACGAGGTCGGGCCGTTCGGCCAGGGGAGCGAGCCGCTCGCGCAGCAGCGCCGTGACCGGCCCCGGACGGGAGAGCTGGTAGTCGAGGAGGACGTCGTCGACGGCATAGCTGCCCGGCGGCCGCGCGGTGCGGACGACGAGATCGAGGACGTCGCGCGCCTCGTCCAGCGCCGCGGGCACCTCGGCGACCGGGCGCACCGCGCGGCCCGCCCAGACGTCGGCCGCGGTGGCCGTGCTCAGCCGTGCGACCAGGGCCGCGATGTCGGGCGGCGGCAGGTCGTCGCCGGGCGTGTGCGGCAGCAGGAGCAGGCCGCCGCGGGGGTCGAGCTCGAAGAGCGGCACGTTGACCCGGTCGTCGGTGAGCGCGGCCCGTACGGCGCGCAGCCGGCGCCGCGCGGCGACGGCCGCGGACCCGGCCGGGTCGCCGGGGCCGGGCGGCTCGATGCGCAGCGCCACGACGACATAGCTCTCGGGCAGGGTGATGCCGACGGTGGCGGCGACCTGGGGGACGTCGGTGCCGGACAGGAGCGCGGTCAGGAGCGAGGTCCGCACCGACTGGCTCTCCTCGCCGCTCATCCGCAGCTCCTCGAGGTAGGCGCCGGCCACCCGGACCAGCACGTCGGCCAGGTGGTCGAGCACCGCGCGCCCCATCCGGCGCAGCGTCGCGCCGTCGGCCGGGCCGGCGCCAGCGGTGACGGTGTCCCAGGCCGTGGCCGCACCGGTCAGGTAGGCCTGGTGCACCAGGCCCAGCGGGATGCCCTCCTCGGCCCGCCGGTACGCCGACGCGGTGACCGCCGCCAGCGTGCTCTCGGCCGCTCCGCGGCCGACCAGCCCGGCCTCGAACGCCTCGAGGTTCTCGCGGACCACGGCCCGGATGTCGACGGACAGCAGGTCCGGCGGCAGGTCGGCGTACGCGGGGATCTGGCGGACGATCTCGGCGACCACCTCGTCGACGAGGCGGTGGCGCCGGGTGCGCAGCAGGTCTGCGACGGGTCGCCCGCCGAGCGTGAGGTCGTCCACTTGTGAAGGATCACAAAGGCGGCTCCCGAATTCCAGAGCCGGGCCAGTCGTGCTGGGCTGTGAGCGCCGCCACACTCCTGGAAGACCTTGTCACCGCATCCCAACGGGAGGGAACGATGAAGACCCCACGAGCACCCCACGCGCGGCCCGGGTGGAGGGCCCGCGTCGCCAGCCTCGGCGTCACCGTGCTGGCGACGGCGACGGCGGTGGTCGCGGCCACCGCGCCCGCCGCGCCCGCGGCTCCGGCCGCTCCCGCGGCGGCACCAGCGGCCCCGAGCAGCGGCTGGAACGACTGGGGCTGTCGCCCCTCGGCCGCGCACCCGGAGCCCGTCGTCCTCCTGCACGGGCTGGGGGGCCAGGCAGTGAGCAACTGGTTCTACCACGGCACCCGGCTGGCGGCGGCCGGCTACTGCGTCTACTCCACGACCTACGGCCAGGGCGCGTTCGGCGACCTCGTCGGCGGGCTCGGCTCGATGCGCACGAGCGCCCGGCAGGTCGACGCCTTCGTCGACCGGGTCCGTACGGCGACCGGCGCCGCGGAGGTCGACCTGGTCGGCCACTCCGAGGGGACGACGGTCGCGGCGTACTACCTCAAGTACGAGGGCGGTGCGGCCAAGGTCAAGGACTTCGTGGGCTTCGGCTCCAACTACCGCGGCACCTCGCTGAGCGGCCTCGGGACCCTGGCCAAGGCGGTGCTGCCGCTGCTGCCGGACGTCACCGAGTTCGTGCGATCGCAGTGTGCGTCGTGCCTGGAGTTCCTGGGGCCGAACGCCTTCCTCGACGACCTGGCCCGGGGCGGCTTCACCGTCCCCGGGGTGGCCTACACCAACATCATGAGCCGCTACGACACGGTCGTGACGCCCTACACGAGCGGCCGGATCGACGAGCCGGGCGTGACCAACATCGTGCTGCAGGACCGGTGCGGGCTCGACCTGTCCGGTCACCTCGCGATGGCGGTCGACCCCAACGTGAACCTGCTGATCCAGCGGGCGCTGGACCCGCAGGCCCCGCCGCCGTTCAGGTGCCGGCCGGCACTGCCGGCGCCGTTCTGAGCGCCGGCGCGGCGAGTGCCGCGCGCAGCGCGCCGCCGTCCTCGTCCGCGAGGGCGGCGGCGCGCAGCCGGGCCAGCTCGGCGGCGGCGCCGGAACGCCCGGCGAGACCGTCGACGGCCTCCATGAGCAGCCCGAAGCTCTCCTGGCCGTGGTGGTGCGTGGCGCCGTAGCCCTTGAGCACGCGCTGGCACTCGACGATCTCGCGGGCCAGGTCGGCGTCGGTGGCGGCCGCGGCGACGGCCCGGTCGAGCCAGGCGTCGATGGCGACCTGCTCGCGGCCGAAGCGCAGCGAGCGCGGCCGCAGCGGGCGGAACCGGGCCATCATCCAGAGCAGGGTGAAGCCGATGATCCCGGTCGTGTTGACCACGATGCCGTTGCGGGTCACCTTGCCGACGACCTTGGCGAAGAACGACGATCCGGCGAGCCAGCGACCCAGACGGGTGGGCAGGGTGTCGGTGATCTCCTCGACCTGGGGGTGCAGGTACTCGCGCACGTTGACGAGCTGACCCGGCGCGGCCTTGGCCTCGGCGCGCACGCCCTCGATCCGGCGGCGCCGGATCTTCTGCTGGGCGACGTGGATCGTGTCCTGGTAGGTCATCCAGAGCCCGACGTGCCGGGCGGCCTCGGTGGTCAGCGCGGCCTCGCCCTCGGCGTCCGGGTCGACCGCGGCGAGCCGCGCGACCCGGGCCAGGTAGCGGTCGGCGTAGGAGGGGTCCTGGTAGACGGCCGTGCGCACGCAGCCGTGCAGCAGCATCGAGCGGGCGGCGACCGGGAAGGCGCTCGCGACCCGGGCGGCCTGGGGCTGCAGGTGTGGCCCGACGAGGTGGCCGGGGTGGGAGCGGGCGATCTCGTCGCGGCGGCGCTCCTCCTCGGCGGCGGCCTCCTCGGCGGGGTCGACCGGGCGGCGCCGCCCGATGGTGACGGGGACCGGTCCGCTGCCGGCCGGGCCGGACGCGGCGGCGGGTGCGGGGAGGGGGACGGGCGCGGGGCGGCCCGCGGCGTCGTACCCGGAGGCGAAGGCGGCGAGCGAGGCGTCGACGCCCTTGCCCGAGGCGCGGATGGCGTCCTCGAAGCGCTCGCGCTCGAAGGGCAGCTCGCCGGAGCCGGCCAGCGCGCCGAAGAGCGCCGCGCTGATCACGCTGCGGGCGTCCTCGGCGAGCTTCATGAAGTCGGCCGCGATGAGCCTGCGTGAGCCGGCGTGCGCCGCCTCCAGCAGGCCGTTGCTGTCGACCCGGCCGTCGCCGAGCGCGAGCCGCTCGTCCATCGAGTAGACCCGGTTGGTCGAGGCGATGAGCGTGGTCCGGTCGGGCGTGGAGAAGCCGCGCTGGACGGCGCGTCCGGCCTCCATCAGCTCGGAGGCGATGACGACGTCGACCTCGCCGGGCGTGGGGAACAGGCTCAGCACCGGCTCCGCGCGGACGCCGGCAGGCCGCTCGCCGACCGACGGCGGGTAGAGCTCGACGTAGTAGACCGTCGCGCCGGTGCGCTGCGCGACGCCCGCGACGGAGGTGTTCTGCGCGTGGTAGCCGGCCTTCTCGCCGACCGCGACGATCCAGTCGGCGAGGACGCCGCCGCCCTCGCCGCCCATGGCCAGGATCGCGATCGTGAGGGGCCGCTGCCCGCCGGTCCAGCTGGTCGTGGTCGACATCAGGCCGCCACCTCCGGGGTGATCTCGTAGCGTGCCGCGCGGCGCTCGACGCCACGGGTGAGGAAGCCGATCCAGCCGCCGCGCGCCTTGCTCAGCACGCGGTCGCGCCAGGTCGGGTTGTAGACCAGGTCGGTCCGGTAGAACGACGGGCACAGCGACGCCGCGTGCGCGTTGGCGCCGCACACCCCGCACCCGACGCAGGAGTCGAGCACGGTGGCGACCGGGTCGGTGCGCATCGGGTCGGGGTTGGCCTTGATCGTCAGCGACGGGCAGCCGGAGACCCGGATGCACGCGTGGTCGCCGGTGCAGGTGTCGGCGTCGACGCCGAAGCGCTCCTTGACGACCCGCTTGCCCTCCTTGATCGCCTTGGCGCGCTGGGGCTTGACCCGGCGCTGCCGGTTGAGCTGGCACTCGCTCTGCGCGACGACGACCTTGGGGCCGGCCTCCTTGGTGGTCAGCGCCTTGACGAAGACGTCGCGCAGGGCGCCGATCTTGTAGGTGTTGCTGACCGTCCTGACCCAGTTGACGCCGACGCCGCGGACGGCCTTCTCGATGGGGTGCTTGGTCGAGCGCAGCACGCTGTCGGCCTGGGACGAGAGCACGTCCTGGCCGCCGGTGGCGGCGCTGTAGGCGTTGTCGACGACGAGCAGCAGCTGGTCGTTCTGGTTGAAGACCGCGTTGCCGACGCCGCTGGTCAGGCCGTTGTGCCAGAAGCCTCCGTCGCCCATGACGGCGATGGTGCGGCGGTCGGCGTCCTTGGAGTTGAGTGCCGCGGCGCCGGCCGAGCCCAGGCCGTAGCCCATCGTGGTGGCGCCGAGGTTGAACGGCTCGTTGATGGCGAACAGGTGGCAGCCGATGTCGGCGCTCACGTGGTGCTGCTTGCCGGTCTCCTTCTCGGCCAGCTTGAGCGCGCTGAAGATCGGGCGCTCCGGGCAGCCGGTGCACAGCCCCGGCGGCCGCGGGCGTACGACGGCCGCGTCGACCCGCGGCGCGAACGGGCTGCGCGGGTCCTCCTCGGGCATGAGCAGCGCCGGGCTGCTCCGCACGACGTCGGGGACGTACCTCTGCAGGAAGGCGTCGAGCCCGCGGGTCACGGCGGCCGCGGTGTACTCGCCCGCGACCGGGAGCAGGTCCTTGCCGTGCAGCGCGACCGGAGAGCCCGCGCGGCGCAGGATGGCGTTGAGGTTCTGCTCGATGTAGTCGGGCTGGCCCTCCTCGACGAGCAGCACCGCGCGCTTGTCGGCGCAGAAGTCGAGGATCTCGTCGTCGACGACCGGGTAGGTCACGTTCATGACGTAGACCGGCACCTGGGTGTTGCCGAAGGCGTCGGAGCAGCCGAGCAGCTCCATCGCCCGGTTGAGCGTGTTGTAGACGCCGCCCTGGACGATGATGCCGACGTCGGAGGTGCCCGCACCGAGCACCTCGTTGAGGCCGCGGGTCTTGATGAACTCGACGGCGGCGGGCCAGCGGTCCTCGATCTTCTCCTTCTCGTGCAGGAAGCTCGCCGGCGGCAGCACGATCCGGTCGAGCTGGCGCGCGGGGTTCTCGATCGCCTCGGTCACCGTCATCGGCGGGCGCTTGTTGTCCTTGGCGGTGAACGTGCCGTAGAGGTGGCACGAGCGCAGCCGGAGCTGGAGCATGACCGGGGTGCTGCTGGCCTCGGACAGCTCGAAGCCCGCCTCGACGGCGTCGACGATGGCGCTGATGTTGGGGCGCGGGTCGAGCAGCCACATCTGCGACTTCATGGCGAAGGCGTGCGAGCGCTCCTGCATGATGCTGGAGCCCTCGCCGTAGTCCTCGCCGACGATGACGAGCGCCCCGCCGGTGACGCCTCCGCTGGAGAGGTTGGCGAGCGCGTCCGAGGCGACGTTGGTGCCGACCGTCGACTTGAACGTGATCGCGCCGCGCAGCGGATAGCTCACCGACGCGGCGAGCATCGCGGCGGCGGTGGCCTCGGAGGCGCTGTTCTCGAAGTAGACCCCGAGCTCCTCGAGGATCTCGTGCGCGTCGCCGAGCACGTCCATCAGGTGCGAGATCGGCGCGCCCTGGTAGCCGCCGACGTACGCCACTCCGGACTGCAGCAGGGCCTTGGTGACGGCGAGGATGCCCTCGCCGGAGAAGGACGTGCCCTCTCCGGCGCGCAGCTTGAGCACCTCGTGGGCGAAGGACCGCTCGGCCATCGTTGATCTTCCTTGTCGTGGTGGTGGGAGGGGGCGACGCGCGGGCGCGCGGTCACTCCAAGGTGGTGCCCGCCTCGGGGCCTTCGAGGAAGACGTTGGGCTTGAGGAAGACCGCGATGAGCAGCGCCCCGTCGGGCGAGGTCGCGCTGTGCTGGTTGCCCTTGGGCCGCCACGAGAAGTTGCCCGCGGTGGTCTCGCCCTCCAGGTCGACGATGCTGCCGCTGAGGACGTACGTCTGCTCGATCTCGACGTGCTCGTGCAGGGGGAGCACGGCGCCGGGCTCCCACTTGAACAGCGCGGTGAGCAGGCCGGTCTCGGGCTCGCGGAGCAGCGTCTTCATCGAGATGCCGTCGAAGCCGGTGGGCTGCCAGGGCAGCTCCTCGACCTGGACGTAGCGCGAGGCCAGCGGCGGCAGCGCGTTGAGGTCGTCGGCATAGGGGGTGATGGCGGGCACGGAGCGGTCCTTCCTCGGGTGCGGATCAGGCGGGGACGATGGCGAGGGCGCGGGCGGGGGAGCCCGTGCCGCCGACGATCGGGAGCGGCGCGACGACGATCACGGCGCCGGTGCGCGGCAGCCGGTCGAGGTTCTGCAGCTGGGTCAGGCCGTACTTGTCGGCGCCGAGCAGGAAGTGGTGCACCGGGAACGGCGGCTCCAGGCCGCCGGCCTGGCCGGCGTCGATGCCGACGGTCTCGACACCGAAGCCGCTGATCGACGACGCGGCGAGCCACTGCGCGCCCTCGGCCGAGACGCCCGGCGTGTGCGGGCCGTTCTCGTCGGCGTTGGCGAACGCATCGGCGTCGCGGCTGAACTTGCTCCAGCCGGTGCGGAAGAGCAGCCAGGCGCCCTCGGGGAGCGGGCCGTGCTCGGCGACGTACGCCTCGAAGTGCTCGGGGCCGAGCAGCAGGTCGGGGTTCGCCTCGGCCTCGGCGGTGAAGTCGATGACGACCGCGGGGCCGACCAGGCGGGCCGGCGGGATCTGGTCCACCGAGAGCCCGTCGCGTCCGGTGGCCCAGTGGGTCGGCGCGTCGAGGTGGGTGCCGGTGTGCTCGCCGGTGTGGATGTTGTGCCAGCCCCAGAACGGGCCGTCGGCGTCGAAGTCGCTGACCGTCTCGAGCGAGAGCGGGATCGTGTTGGCGAACGGCTCGGGGAGCTGCAGGATCGGCGTCTCGGACGAGAGCGGCGCGGTGAGGTCGACGACGGTCGCCGCGCCGGTCGCGAGCGCGGTGAGCAGGCCGTCGAGGGCGGTCGTGGTGCTGGGGGCGGTGGTCATCGGCGGAACCTTTCGGGGAGGCGGCGCAGGCCGCGAGGGGTGAGGAGCTGCTGGGCGACGAGGTGGCCGGAGCCGCCGCCGAGGCCGGGGCCGGGGTGCGTGAACGCACCGATGTGGAAGAGCCCGGCGACACCGGTGCGGTGGCCGGTCCCGGTGCCGGGACGCCACAGCAGCGACTGGTCGAGCTCGGCGGCGCCGCCGTAGGGGTCGCCGTGGACCGCGTTGGCGTTGGCGGCGCTGAGGGCGGTGGGGGAGATGACGTGGCGGGCCAGGATGCTGTCGGCCAGGTCCGGCGCGTGCTCGGCGATCCGGGCGATCACCCGGTCGGCGTAGGCGTCGGCCACCGCGGCGGTC
Source organism: Pimelobacter simplex (assembly GCF_024662235.1). Lineage (GTDB taxonomy): Bacteria > Actinomycetota > Actinomycetes > Propionibacteriales > Nocardioidaceae > Nocardioides. The sequence continues at coordinate 2,624,806 of NZ_CP096276.1, read as the reverse complement.
CAGCCGGCGCGGACGTCGATCTCGCCGGCCGCGTCACCGGTCGGTGCCCAGGGCACCTCCTGGAGCTGGAGCCACAGCGTCGCGCGGCCCTCGGGGGCGCGGGTCGGGTCGAGCACGCACTGCTGGCCGACCACGACGGTGGGCGCGGACGGCAGCAGCCCGGCCTCGGCCTGGGCGCAGGCGACGGCGGTGCTGTCGGCGCCGTTGCTGACGTGGATCAGCGGGACGGCGTCGAGGCGGCTGTCGGTCCAGCGCACGGGCCGGTCGAGCGCGAGGTGGACCTGGGTGGCGGCCCGGCCGGGGCGGTGCCGGGCGACGGCCCGGCGGCCGGCGTCGGTGACCGCGTCGGGGGCGAGGAGCTGCTCGTAGAGCCGCCCGGTCGACGTGGAGGCGAGCACCGCGCGACCGGCGACCAGCCGCTCGCCGCCGGCCTCGACGGCGACGGCTCGCCCGTCGCGCACCACGATCCGGTCGACCGGGGTGCCGAGCAGGACGTCGACGCCGCGCTCGGCGAGCAGGCCGGCGAAGGCGGCGACGAAGTTCCCCGCCCCGCCCTCGACGATCGGCAGGCCGATCGCGTGCATGGTGAACGCCATCACCGGGAGCATCAGCCCGCCGGTCGCCTGGTCGGGCGCGAGGCCCGCGTGCAGCAGCCAGGGCGACCAGAGCTGGTCGACCTCGAAGCCGGCGAAGCGCTCGCGGGCCAGGCCGCGCCCGGACTGCGTCGAGACCCGCACGAGCTCGGTCAGGCCGTCGCGGCCGAGACCGCGCACGGCGCCGTACCCGAGGCGGGCGAGGTCGCCGGTGCGCAGCTCGGACCCGAGCGCGCCGAACACGTGCGGCGCCCACCGGTCGAGCTGGCCCAGCATCTCGGCGTACGCGCGGGCGTCGGCGGCGTGCTCGAAGTCGACGACCGTCTTCTCCGGGTCGCGGTCGGCGACGACCGTGCCGCGCTCGGAGACCGACGCGGTGACCGGTCCCTCGGCGTTGCGGTAGACGAGCCCGTGCCGGTGCAGGTCCTCGCCGAGGGTGGCGTAGCCGCCGCCCGCGACGAAGAGTGGGTGCCACGAGCTGAAGGTGTCGTGCACGAAGCCGGGCGCGGTCAGCTCGTCGGAGGCGATGAAGCCGCCGAGCCGGTCGCGCTCCTCGACCACGGCCACCCGCCAGCCGGCGCCGGCGAGCTCGGCCGCGGCGACGAGTCCGTTGATCCCGGCGCCGACGACGATCGCGTCGTAGTGGCGGCTCATGAGGCCTTCACGCCGAGCCGGCGGGCCAGCCGCGGCGTGATCTTGCTGTAGTTGCTCGGGTTGATCGGGAGCAGCCACTGGCGGGCGCGGGTGAGCGGGCCGACGTTGAGGCCGACGTCCGAGAGGACCTCGTCGATGTTGTGCACCGAGAACGGGATGATGTTGGTGCCGCGGGCGTGCTGGCCCTGCGTGCGCTCGCGCATCCAGGTGAGCCGGTCGCGCACGGCGACGTGCATCTGGGTCGTGCTGGGCAGCGTGTGGTTGCCGCCGAGCATCGAGCCGATCCAGATCGCCGAGACCTCGGCCGAGAGCGGCGAGAAGAACGACGAGTTGTAGCCCGCGAAGCTCAGGTCGGGCAGGTAGATCGGGTGGATCTGCCGGTAGAGCAGGTAGTCGCCGTTCTCGTCGGTGAGCTTGTCCATGACCTCCTGGGGGAGGAACGGCAGGTCCTGGGTCCAGCCGGTCGCCGCGACGACGACGTCGACCGGGATCATCCGGCCGTTGCTGAGCTCGGCGAACGGCTTGCCGTCCTGCTCGACGAAGCGCTCGATGATCGTGTCGCGCTGGACGTCGATCCGGCCCTCGGTGACGCCCTCGAAGAAGCCCTCGGTGGCGAGCGAGACGGTCGAGCGCGCGATGTCCTTGAACGTGCCCTCGGGCACCAGGCCGAGGTCGTCGAGGTTGAGCTGCTTGGTGGTGACCTTCTCGACGCTGCCGAGCATGCCGTTGGCCATCGCCGAGTCGCGGGCGTGGAGCAGGCGCTCCGGCCCGGCCACCGAGCGGTAGCGGAAGAGACCCTCGCCCAGCCGGGTGAGCATCAGGTACTTGTAGTTGAGGACGCCCTTGACCTTGCGCGGCATCTTCCAGAGCAGCTCGCGCGCCACGACCGTGGTGGAGGCGGCGACCTTGGAGATCTCGACGGTGATGTCGCAGGCGGACTTGCCGTAGCCGACGACGACGGTGTGCTTGTCGCGCACCTGGTCGAGGCTGTGCCAGTCGCTGGCGGCCATCACCTCGCCACCGAGCTTCTCGAACAGGTCGAGGTTCTCGAACGGCGGGATGAACGGGCGGGAGAAGATGCCGCTCGCGAGCACCAGGTGGTCGTAGTGCTCGGTGCCGGACGCCGTGGTGACGTCCCAGCCGCCGCCGTCGGTGGGGTGGGCGAGCTCGACCTCGGTGCCCAGCCGCAGGTACGGCGTGAGGCCGAACCGCTCGGCGTACGTCGTCAGGTAGGACTGCACCTGCTCGCCCGAGGGCCACTCGGGGTAGCCCTTGGGCATCGGCTGGTCGGAGAGGGCGTAGGTGCCCTTGTTGTTCTGGGTCTTGAGGCCCGGGTAGCGCCGGCTGGCGCTCCACACGCCGCCGACGTCCAGGGTCTTCTCGTAGACGATGACGTCGTGCCCGAGCTGACGCAGCACCTTGGCCGTGGAGAGGCCGGCGAAACCGGCGCCGACGATGGCGATCTTCATGGGAGGGGTCCTCACTCGGTGAGCTGCGGGATGGCGGGGACGGCCTGCTCGGGACCGAGCGCGGAGTAGCCGCCGTCGGCGGCCCAGTCGGCGCCGGTGACGATCGAGGCGGCGTCGGAGGCGAGGAAGGCGACGACTTCGCCGATCTCGGCGCCGTCACCGACCCGTCCGGTCAGGTGGAACGGCGCGGCCACGCGGTCGGTCTTGGCGCGGTCGCCGCCGGAGAGGTCGTCCATGATCTTCGACCAGGTCCAGCCGGGGCTGACCGAGTTGACCCGGATGCCGTCGCCGGCGAAGTCGGTGGCCATCGAGCGGGTGAGCTGGACGATCGCGGCCTTGGACGCGGGGTAGACCCAGCGCCCGGTCTGGGCGACCTTGCTGGAGATCGAGGTGAAGTTGACGACCGCCGCGTGCTCGCTGGCCTGCAGGTGCGGGTACGCCGCGCGGACGACCTCGACGATGCTGACCAGGTTGACGTTCAGCGCGGTGAGCCAGTCGGCCCGGCTGGTCGCGAAGCCCTCGTCGAGGTAGGTCGCGGCGAGGTTGACGACGATGTCGATGCCGCCGAAGCGCTCGACGGTGGCGGCCACGAGGTCCGCGACCGCGGCGTCGTCGGTGATGTCGGTCCGCACGAACGCGACCTCGTCACCGAGCTTCTCGGCCGCGGTGCCGCCGGCCTCGTCGATGTCGGCCACCACGACACGGGCACCGGCGCGGGCCAGGGCGTCGATGACGCCGTGCGCCAGCAGGGTGGCGCCGCCGGTGACGATCGCGGTGCGACCAGTCAGATCGGTCATGCTTGATTCCTCCGCTCCTCGCTGCGACGCAGGTCACATCGCGTGGACCGGGACACTAGGCACCAGCGGAGGCGGCCACTATCCGGAAAGCGCGGCGGGTATCCGCGAACCGCGGAGTCTTGTCAGCGCAGGCTCAGGAGGACGGCCACAGGCGCGCGGCATGGGCCAGCGCACGGCCCTCGAGGGTCGCCACGAGGCGCTCGAAGAGCGCGGCGGCGTCCGGGCCGCTCCAGTCGTCCGCGAGCAGCTCACGGGGCAGCCCGGGGTCGCGGAAGGGCAGCCGGCGCCACCGATCGACCACCGTCAGGTACGACGCGAAGGCCCGCTGGGGATCGACGACCCCGCTGCCCCCGAGCTCGTCGGCCACCGGCGCGAACTCGTCGATGAAGGCCCGGTAGCGCTCGTCGATGCCGGTCAGGTCCCAGCTTTCGTAGAGCAGCGCGGCGAGGTCCTGCCCGGCCACGTGGTCGCCCACGAAGACGGCGCTGTGCCGGGTCAGGTCGAGCTCGGCGATCGCCCGCTCGGCGGCGGCCTGCATCCGCGCGGGCGCGATCCACATGGCCGTGCCGACGTTGCCGAAGCCCAGCGAGGCCAGGTGGGCGCGCAGCTGCTGGCGCTTGCTGCGCTGGGACTCGGGCACCGAGAAGTTCACGACGCACCAGCCGTCCTCGAGCGCCGCCGGCTGCCGGGCGTGCCAGATGACCTCGTCACCGGCCGCCAGCGCGGCCAGCGCCTCGCCGGTCAGCGCGTACCCGCGGATCCCGCCGCGGGTCTCGGACTCCAGCCAGCCGCGCTTCTTGAGCCGGAAGACGGCCGTGCGCACCGAGGGCCCGTCGATGCCCAGCGGCGCCATCAGGTCGATGGTGCCGCCGATGGGCATCCAGTTGCCCATGCGTCGTACGACGGCGCCGAGGAAGCTCACGACCACGGTCCGGGAGCCGCGCCCGCGGGCCTCGGGCTGCGCCGGTTCCGTGGTGCTCATCGGGAGCATTGTGCCCTAGGAGGCGCCGCCCAGCCGGGAGCGCCAGGCCTCGGGCCAGGGGGACGCCGTCCCGCTGGCGCGGTCGAGGTGCACCGTGACGTAGCGCCCCCGGGCGGCGCGCACGGCCGGGGTGCCCTCGGGGCAGCCCCACACCTCGAACGCGAGGGTGAGCGACGAGGTGCCGAGCCGTTCGACGTGCACGGTCGCGGTGACCTCGTCGCCGAAGCGCAGCGGGGCCTCGAAGTCGACCTCGTAGCGGACCCGCGGGGCCACCGGGAAGTAGCCGTCGAGGCCGAGGCCGCGCATGAGCGCGGCCTCGGCGGACTCGACGTACCGCGCGATCGCCGTGTTGTGGTGGATCCCCGCGGAGTCGGTGTCGATCCACTCGACCCGGCCCCGGTGGGTGCCGTTCACCGGCCCGGCGTCCAGCGCACGTGGACCAGACCGTCGTCGCCGTCGCGCAGCAGCGAGAGGCGGGGCGGGATCTTGTCGGTGCGCGAGGTCGGGGGCTTGCGCCGCCCGGCCTGCCAGGGCACGGGCCAGGTCGCGCCGTCGCCGCGGTAGTCCTGCTCGGCGGCGGCGTGGAGGGTCCAGGACGGGTCGTAGAGGTGGGTCCGGCCCAGGGCGCACAGGTCGGCGCGTCCGGCGAGGAGGATCGAGTTCACGTCGTCGTACGACGAGATCGCGCCCACCGCGATCACCGCGACCCCGGCGGGGGCGGCGACCTCGTGCCGGATCCGGTCGGCGAAGGGGGTCTGGTACGACCGCCCGAACGCCGGCTTCTCGTCCTTGCTCACCTGGCCCGAGGAGACGTCGATCGCGGCCGCGCCGTGCTCGATGAACGCGCGCGCGATGTCGACCGCGTCGTCGTCGGTGTTGCCGTCGGGCAGCCAGTCGTGCGCGGAGATGCGCACGGTGACCGGGATCGACTCCGGTACGACGGCGCGCACGGCGTCGAAGACCTCGAGCGGGAAGCGCAGCCGGTTGTCGAGCGAGCCGCCGTACTCGTCGGTGCGCTGGTTCGAGACCGGCGAGAGGAACGACGAGAGCAGGTAGCCGTGGGCGGCGTGCACCTCGATCAGGTCGAAGCCCGCCTCGACGGCGCGGCGCGCGGTGGCGGTGAAGTCGGCGACGACCTGGTCGAGGTCGGCCCGGGTCGCCTCGCGCGGGACGTGGCAGGTCGGGCCGTAGGGGAGCGGCGAGGGGGCGATGACCTCCCAGTTGCCGTCGTCGAGCGGCTCGTCGATGCCCTCCCACATCAGCTTGGTCGAGCCCTTGCGGCCGGAGTGGCCGATCTGGACGCCGATCTTGCCGGCCGAGCGCTGGTGCACGAACGAGGTGATCCGGGCCCACCCGTCGCGCTGCTCGTCGTTCCAGAGCCCGGGGCAGCCGGGGGTGATCCGGCCCTCGGGCGAGACGCAGGTCATCTCGGTCATCACCAGGCCGGCGCCGCCCATGGCCTTGCTGCCCAGGTGCACGAGGTGGAAGTCGCCGGGCATCCCGTCGACGGCGGTGTACATGTCCATGGGGGACAGCACGACGCGGTTGGCCAGCTCGAGCGGGCCGATCCGGGTCGGCTGGAACATCGCCGGGCCGGGGGAGCCGTCGCCGTAGGTGCGGGCGAAGGCGTCCTCGACCACGCCGGCGAAGCCGGGGTCGCGCTCCTTGAGGTTGTCGAAGGTGATCCGGCGCGAGCGGGTGAGCAGGTTGAAGACGAACGCCGTGGGGTCCTGGTCGGCGTACATGCCGATGTTCTCGAACCACTCCAGCGAGGCCTGGGCCGCGCGCTGGGTCGACTCGACGACCGGCTTGCGCTCGGTCTGGTAGGCCTCCAGGGCCGCCGGGACGGTCGGGTGCTCGTGCAGGCAGGCGGCGAGCGCGAGCGCGTCCTCCATCGCGAGCTTGGTGCCCGAGCCGATGGAGAAGTGCGCCGTGTGCGCGGCATCGCCCAGCAGCACGACGTTCTCGTGGTGCCAGCGCTCGTTGCGCACCGTGTGGAAGCTCAGCCACTTGGAGTTGTTGGTCAGCACCTCGTGGCCCTGGAGCTCGCGGGCGAAGATCTCCTTGATCTTGGCCACGGCGTGCTCGTCGGAGACGCCCGGCGGGAGCACCTCGTGCTCGGTCGCGTCGAAGCCGGCCCGGCGCCACACGTCCTCGTGCATCTCGACGATGAACGTCGAGCCCTCGTCGGAGTAGGGGTAGCCGTGGATCTGCATGGTGCCCCACTCCGTCTGCTTGACGAAGAACTGGAACGCCTCGAAGACCAGGTCGGTGCCCAGCCAGATGTACTTGTTGTGGCGCCGGTCGAGCGAGGGACCGAAGACGTCGGCGTGCTTGGTGCGGACCACGGAGTTGAGGCCGTCGGCCGCCAGCACCAGGTCGTACGACGTGCGGAGCTCGTCGACGTCGGGCGCCTCGGTCCGGTAGTGCACGGTCACGTCGAGCTCGGCGACGCGCTTCTGGAGGATCTGGAGCAGCTCCTTGCGGCTCATCGCGGCGAAGCCCTGGCCGCCGATCGTGTAGGAGCGGCCGTCGACGTCGACGTCGATGTCGGTCCAGCGCGCGAAGCGCGACTCCATGCGGTCGTGCACGACCTGGTCGGCGCCCTCGATGCTGCCGAGGGTCTCGTCGGAGAAGACGACGCCGAACCCGAAGGTGTCCTCGGGGGCGTTGCGCTCCCACACGGTGACCTCGTGGGCCGGGTCGAGCTGCTTCATCAGGGCGGCGAAGTAGAGCCCTCCGGGGCCGCCGCCGACGATCGCGATCCTCATGACTGTCCTCCTGCCTGCGCGGCCGGGGCGCCCGCGCGGATCATGCCTTCCTGGACGACGGTCGCCACGAGGAGGCCGTCGGGGGTGAAGAAGCGGCCCACCGCCATGCCGCGCCCGTCGTCGACCGAGACGGCCTCCTGGGCGTAGAGCAGCCAGTCGTCCATCCGCACGGGGCGGTGGAACCACATGGCGTGGTCGAGGCTCGCGGTGACCAGGCCCTCGTCGGCCCAGGCCAGGCCGAGCACCCGCAGCGCGGGCTCGAGGATCGTGTAGTCGCAGACGTAGGCGAGCGCCGCGGCGTCGCGCTGCTCGGCGCTGAGCCCCTCGACCTCGCGCAGCGCGTCGTACGGACGCACCCAGATGGCCTGGTGCGGCGTGCGGTCGCCGTCGACGGTCAGGTAGACGGGGCCCGGTACGTGGCGCATGTCGAAGCTGCGGCCGTGCTGCCAGTAGTCCTTGGAGACCCCGGTCATCGTGCCGCCGGAGCGGTCGGCGAGGTAGGCCGCCGAGGTGGGCAGCGTGTCGGGACCGGGGATCGCGGCGGGCATCTCGGCCTGGAACGAGCCGCTCGGCTCACCCGCGGCGAAGCTCGCCAGGCAGACGTAGACCGGCTTGCCGTTCTGGAAGCCGCGCACCTGGCGGGTGCTGTAGCCGCGTCCGTCGCGCAGCACCTCGACCTCGTAGCGGACCTCGGCCCCGATGTCGACGGGCCGCATGAAGTAGGAGTGCATCGAGTGCATCGCCTTGCCGCCCGGGCCACCCTCGACGGTCAGGGACGCGGCGACGAGCGCCTGGGCGACCATGTCGCCGCCGTAGGCCTTGGGCCACGGGCAGGGCTGGGTGGTCGCGGTGAACGCGCGGTCGAAGACCTCGGCCGGGCACTCCTTGAGGGTGACGGCGTCGGTGAAGATCTGGGAGGTCGGGTTCACGGTCGGTCCGTCCAGTCGCGCAGGTCGTGGTCGGTGACCTGGGGGAGGTTGACCACGATGTTCTCGGGCGTGCGGGTCGTCATCCAGGTCAGCGGGTTGTTGCGGTCGAGGTTGCACTCGACGTGCGGCATGAACGGCGGCACGAACACCCAGTCGCCCTCGGACATGTCGAGGTAGTCCTCGAACTTGTCGCCGAAGTAGATCCGGGCCCGGCCCGAGAGCACGTAGCCGCCGGTCTCGGCCTCGCCGTGGTGGTGGGGGACCGAGCGGTAGCCGGCCAGGTTGTGCACCTTGCCGAACCAGATCCGCGTGGCGGGCGTGTGCTGGATGCTCACGCCGGACACGCGCGTGGCTCCCTCGCTCTGGCCGGTCAGGTCGGGCTCGAAGCCGGCCCGGGTCACGACCGGCACCACGATGCCGCTCTCGTTGGCGTAGACCGAGTTGTCCCCGATCAGCTCGTACTTGCTGAGGTCAGGCTCCATGGGAGTCCTCCTGGGAGAGGGTGGTGAGAGGGGTGAGGCGGACGGTGTTGCGCAGCGTCCCGATGCCGGCGACCTCGGTCTCGAGGACGTCGCCGTCGGCGAGGAAGCGCTTCGGGTCGCGCGCGACGCCGACCCCGCCGGGCGTGCCGGTCAGGACCAGGTCGCCGGGGCGCAGGGTGGCGAAGGTGGAGACGTAGGCGAGCAGGTCGGCGCAGTCGAAGACGAGCGTCCGGGTGCTGTCGCGCTGGACCTCCTCGCCGTTGATCCGGCAGATGACGTCGACGCCGGCGAACGGGTCGAGCTCGTCGGGGGTGACGACGACGGGGCCGACCGGGGTGGTCGCGTCCCAGGCCTTGCCCTGGAGCCACTGGAGGGTGCGGTACTGCCAGTCGCGCGCCGACAGGTCGTTGGCGACCGTGTAGCCGGCGATGGCCGCCCGGGCCTCGTCGCGCCCGGCGCGGCGCAGGGTGCGCCCGACGACGACGGCGAGCTCGGCCTCCCAGTCCCACTGCACGCCCTCGGCGAGCGCGAGCTCGTCGTCGGGGCCGGTGAGGGTGTCGGCGAACTTCGCGAACAGCGTGGGGTGGGTCGGCAGCTCGCGGCCGGTCTCCTGGATGTGCTCGCCGTAGTTGAGCCCGCAGCAGATGACCTTGCCCGGGCGCGGCAGCGCCAGGACCGGGACGGCGTCCGGCAGGTCGGCGCCGGCCTGGTCGGCCAGCGTCGCGGGGTCCCAGCCGGTGCCGGCCGCGTCGGTGGCGGCGAGCAGGGCGGACAGGTCCGGGGCCGGCAGGGCGCGCCAGCCGCGCTCACCGAGCAGCGCGGCCGTCGTACCGCCGGGGGTGGTGACCGTCGCGAGCCGCATCGGTCCTCCTTCGTCTGGGGCGTCGTGGGGGTGGTCGCAGATGCGATATTGCATTCTGCACACGTTCGTTGCCGTGATGTCAATAGATTGGTACCGTGGCCGGCATGTCCATCGATCTCACGCCCCTGGCCGTCAACCCGGCCGCCCTGCCGGTCCCGAGCGGCTTCTCGCACGGCACGCTGAGCGGCAACACGCTCTACCTGGGCGGGCAGACCGCGCTCGACAAGGAGATGCGGATCGTGCCGGGCGGCATCGTCGAGCAGTTCCGCCAGGCGTTCGGCAACGTGATCGCCACGGTGCGCGAGGCCGGTGGCGTGCCGGAGGACCTGGTGAGCATCACGATCTTCCTCACCGACATCCCCGACTACCAGGCCCACGGCCGCGAGATCGGCCGGGTCTGGCGCGAGCTGGCCGGCCCGGTCTACCCCGCGATGGCCGGCATCGGCACGACCGGTCTGTGGCAGCCCGAGGCGCTCATCGAGATCATGGGCGTCGCGGTCATCCCCGACGAGCGGCTGGTGCGCCCCACGTCCTGATCCGCGCATTCGCGCCCAGGGACGAGCGTGGATCCGTTGACATGTCGCGGGTCCAGGTGCGCCAATGGGGGCAGCAACTCACAGGAGTGTTCCGATGCCCACGACCCTTCTCTCCCGCCACCCCCAGATCGCGACCGCCGACCCGGAGCAGGCGCGTGAGGAGGTCGCGCGCCGGTTCTGCGCCCACCGCCTCGAGCTGACCCGTCGTACCGGGCGGCTCGACATGCTCCACAACGCGGCCTCGATCGGCTCCGACGTGACGCTCAACTACCTGCGCTACGGCGACGAGGTGCGCATCACGCCGGGCCGCTTCGACGACTTCTTCCTGGTCCAGGTGCCGATCTCGGGCTCGGCACGGGTCAAGGTCGGCGACCGGGTCGTGGCCTCCGACCGGGCGCGCGCCTCGCTGGGCTCGCCCACCGAGCCGGTCGACATGATCTGGAGCGACGGCTGCGAGCAGCTCCTCGTCTACCTGCGCCGCCAGGCCGTCGAAGAGCTGGCCGGCGGTGCCGGCGACCCGCGCCCGGTCGTCTTCGACCCGTTCATGGACCTCGAGACGCCGTCATTGCGGGCCTGGCTGCGCCTGGTCCACCTCGCGCTCGACGACATCGAGGCCGGGGGAGCGCTCTTCCGCTCGCCCCTCGCCGCGACCCACTTCGAGCAGACGCTCATCTCGGGCCTGCTCGCCGCCCAGCCCAACTCCAGCAACGAGGCCCCGCGTGAGCCGGTCGCCGGCTCGCGCGTCGTCCGCACCGTCCTGGGCCTCATCGAGGCCGAGCCCGAGCGGGCCTGGCGCCTGGCCGAGCTGGCCGGCGAGGCGGGCGTCTCGGCGCGCACGCTCCAGGAGGCGTTCCAGCGCGAGCTCGGCTCCAGCCCGCTCGAGCAGCTGCGCCGGACCCGCATGGAGCGGGCCCGGCGCGACCTGGTCGAGGCCGACCCGGCGCACACGTCGGTGACCGACATCGCCGCCCGGTGGGGCTTCTTCCACCTCGGGCGGTTCTCGCAGTCCTACCGGGCGATGTACCAGGAGCTCCCCTCCCAGACCCTCGCCGGCTAGGGCGCGCCGTGCCCGGACGCCGGACGCAGTCCCTTGTCGACCAGGCGCGGCATCACCTCCTGGGCGAAGTAGTCCAGCTCGCCCACGTAGTCGACGAACGACATCGTGATCCCGCCGAAGCCCGCCTTGGCGAACCGCTCGATCTCGTCGGCGACGTCGTCGGGCGTGCCGATCAGCGGGCAGGTGCCGTGCCCGGCCGCGAACCGGCTGTGGAACCCGGCCAGCATCTCGGGCGTGAACGACTGGGCGTGCAGGCCCTGCAGCCGCATCAGGTTGTCGACGGCGTCCCAGTCGGCGTTCTCGACGGCGTAGTAGTGCAGGAACTCCTCGGCCTCGGCGCGGGTCGGCCGGCACACGACGTGGGTCGGCGTCAGTACGCCGGAGGAGCGGCCCTGCGCGCTCGCCTCGGCCCGCACCTGGCTGACCACCTCGGCGCCGTCCTCGGGACCGCCGACGATGGTGAAGACGAAGTCGGCGTTGCGGGCGGCGTACGCGCGGCCCTGGGTGCTCGACCCGGCGTTGAGGATCGGCAGCCGGCCGGCGGCGGGCTTCGGCTCGGCCTCGACGCCCTTCAGGTCCCAGAACCGGCCGGGCAGGTCGTAGCGGCCCTCGCGCGACCAGAGCGCGCCGAGCACGTCGATCCACTCCTGGGCCAGGGCGTAGCGGGAGTCGTGGTCCTGGGGCAGGTCGACGCCCATCGCCTCGTACTCGGGCTGGTTCCAGCCCGCGACCACGTTGACGCCGACCCGGCCCGGGGCCATCTGGTCGATGGTGGCGAGCTGCTTGGCGGTGACGACCGGGTGGTTGAACGCCGTGTGCACGGTGGCGAACGCGTTGAGCCGCTCGGTGTGCGCGAGGATCGCGGTGGCCCAGGGGATCGGCTCCAGCACGCCCTCGTGGAAGTTGGTCGTGCCGCCGTAGCCGATCCAGCGGGCGATCGGCAGCATGAAGTCGATGCCGACCTCGTCGGCCAGCCGGGCCAGGGCGAGGTTGTCCGCCCACGACGCCGACCAGCGCTCGGGGATCGTGGTGACCGCGAGGCCACCGGAGCAGTTGGACGAGAAGAGTCCGAGGCGGAAGTGGTCGGCCTCGACGATCGGGATGCTCATGCGGGTTGTTCTCCTTGGGATGGGTGGGTTCAGCGCTGCAGGCAGAGCGGTACGGCGTCCGCCGCGGTGAGGGCGACGACCTCGCCGACCAGGTACGTGTGGTCGCCGGCGGCGAACCGGTGCACGACCCGGCACTCCAGGCGCAGCGCGACCGGCTCGTCGAGCACCGGCATCGCGTCGAGGCCCGGACCCCAGGCCACGCCGGCGAACCGGTCGGCCGAGGGTGTCGCGAAGTGCCTCATCAGGTCGCCCTGGTGGTGCGCGACCACGTGGACGACGTACCCGCCGGCGGCGAGCCAGTCGTCGACCTGGCTGGAGCGGTGGTCGATGCACCAGCCCACGAGCGGCGGGTCCAGCGAGGTCGCGTGGAAGCTGTTGACGGTCTTGCCGATGGGGCGCCCGTCGCGTCCGGTCGCGGTCACCACGGCGACGCCGGTGGGCCAGCGCGCCAGCTGCTCGCGGAGCACCGCGGCGCTCACCTCGGCTGTGGTCGGAGTCACCCAGGTCATGGCGGTGATCGTGCGGACCGGCGCCGCGCGCTGCTATCCGGACGGCGTCGGCCGCTATCCGGCTACGGCGGCGCGGGCCTTCCCGGTCCGGGCCCGGCGTGGCACCGTTCTGCGGGGAGGGGGTGAGCCATGGCCGGACCGGTGATGCCGCTCGGTTCGTACGGCGTCCTGCGCACCACGGACGTCGACGACGCCCGCGCCTCGATCGCGGCCTCCCTCGCCCCGCACCGGCTGACGCCGCTGGCCGGCGCCGGGGGCTTCCGGGCGCTCCACAACGCCGCCACGCTGGGCCGGCTGAGCATCCACTACATCCACTACATCGACTACGGCGCCGAGGTCGAGGTCGCCGTCGACGGCATGGACTTCCAGCTCGTCCAGATCCCGCTGGCCGGGCTGACCACCATCAGCTGCGGGCGCGAGCGGGTCGTCGCGACCCAGCGCACGGCGGCGGTGACCGCGGCCGGTGAGTCGGTGCGGATGCGCTACTCGGCCGGCAACCCGCGGCTCATGGTCCGGGTCGGGGCGGCGCTGCTCCAGGACCGGCTCGCGCTGGCCGAGCGGGTCGGCGCGGTGCCGGAGGCCGGCATCGCGGCCACCTTCGACCTCACCCGCGGCCGGGGCCGGTCGTGGCGCGGGATGCTCGACGTGCTGCTGGCCGACCTGGAGCGCGAGAGCGGGTTGTCGTCGGTGCCCCTCGCCGCCGAGGCGCTCGAGGTGGCGCTGGTCGACGGGCTCATCGCGAGCCTGGTGCCGGGCCCCGAGGCCGAGGCGGGACCGGTGCCCACGCCCCACGAGCGGGTGGTCAAGCGGGCCGCCCAGCTCATCGAGGACCACTGCGCCGAGCCGCTGGGCACCGCCGACGTCGCCGAGGCCGTCGGGCTGAGCGTGCGGCTGCTCCGGGCCGGCTTCCAGGAGCACTTCGCGACCACGCCGATGGCCTACCTGCGCCAGGCCCGGCTGCGCCGGGTCCGCGACGACCTCAGCGACGGCACCGCCACCTCGGTCACCGACGCCGCGCTGCGCTGGGGCGTGACCCACCTGGGCCGGCTCTCCGGCGACTACCGGGCGGCCTTCGGCGAGACGCCGAGCGAGACCCTCCAGCGGGCGCGCTGAGCGCGGGGGTGAGAGATTCGCCGGTCGACCGGCGAATCTTGTTCCTGACCGACGAAACTTCGTCGGTCAAGCGTGAGTTTCGCCGGTCGACCGGCGAAACTCCCTCGGCCGACCCCCGCCCACCCCCCTACGGTGGAGCGCGTGAGCGACCTCGCCGACCGGCTCCGGGCCGACCTGACCACCGCCCTGCGCGCCCGCGACCGCGCGTCCGCCAGCGTGCTGCGCACCGTCCTGGGTGCGATCGCCAACGCCGAGGCGGTGGCCGTGCCGCAGGCGGCCCCGCCGGTGGCCGAGGGGCCGATCGCCGGTGCCGTGCTCGGGCTCGGCGCGGCCGAGGTACCCCGCCGCGAGCTCACCGAGGACGACGTCCGCGCGATCGTCCGCGCCGAGCGCGACGACCTCCTCGCCCACGACATGGCCGCCGAGGCGGCCGTGCTCAAGCCCTACCTGCCCGCGGCTGAGTAGGGTCGCTCCCATGAGTGCGGACTGGCGCAGCGACCTGGTCGACGAGCTGCGATCGCTGATCGTGCGGGCCGAGCCCGCGGTCGTCGAGGAGGCCAAGTGGAAGAAGGCCTCCAACCCCGACGGCGTGCCGACGTTCTCGGCCGACGGGCTGATCTGCACGGTCGAGACCTACAAGGACAAGGTCAAGCTGACCTTCGCCAAGGGCGCGGCGCTCGAGGACCCCGACGGCCTGTTCAACGCGAGCCTCGACGCCGGCACCCGCCGGGCGATCGACGTCCGCGAGGGCGAGGCGCTCGACGCCGAGGGGTTCGTCGCGCTGGTGCGCGAGGCGGTCGCGCTCAACCGGTCCTGACCGGCTCCTTCGCCGCGGCGCTCCGCCGCCAGGGTGGGACGCCGAGCACGGTCCACGCCCGGAGCAGCCACTCCAGCGGGCCGTAGGCGTGGCTGCGCAGCCACCACCGGCTCACCACGAGCTGGGCGCCGAACAGCGCCAGCGCGAGGGCGGCGACCCCGGCCGGCGGTACCCGGCCGACCAGCCCGGCGCCGTACCCGGTGAAGAGCAGGGCGCAGACCAGCGACTGGCCGAGGTAGTTGGTCAGCGACATCCGGCCCGCGGGGGCGAGCGCGGCGAGCACCCGGCGGCCGCGTGGGGTGTCGAGGAACCGCAGCACCGTGGCGGCGTACGCCGCGGCGAGGAGGGGCGCGGTCAGCACGTCGAGACCCAGGGCGAGCACCTGGTAGGCGGTCTCCGGGTGGCGCAGGCTGGCGTGCGCGTAGACGAGTCCGCCGGCCAGGCCCACGGTGAAGCCGGCCCGCTGGAGCCGGCGCAGCAGGGGGAGCAGGGCGCCCGGGTCGGCCAGCGCCCGGCGCCGGCCCACGGCCAGACCGACGAGGAAGGCCGCGAAGGCCGACGGCGCCTGGAAGAACACCAGCAGGAAGAGGACGTCCGGCAGCTGGTCCAGGTGCGCGCCGATGACCTCGCCCGGGCCGCCGCGCAGCGCCTCGGTCGCGGCGGCCGCGTTCTCCGCGGTCCCGGCCGGGATCGTGCCGTCGGCGCCGGCCTGGAGCACGACGAGCGCGAGAGCCGCGTAGGCCAGGGCGGTGACGACGAGCACCGTCACCGCCGCCCGTACGGCGGTGCGCGGGGCGAGGTTGCGCACCGCCAGCAGCACCAGCCCCAGCAGCGCGTAGAGCGTCAGGATGTCGCCGGGGAACAGCAGCACCGCATGCAGCGCGCCCAGCACGAAGAGCCCGGTGAGCCGGCGCAGGAAGCGCGGCCCGAACCGGGCCCCGCTGCGCGTCGCGGAGTCGATCTGCAGCGTGAAGCTGTAGCCGAAGAGGAACGAGAAGAGCAGGAAGAACTTCGCCTCGAACAGGGTCGCGGTCACCCACCGCACGCCCTGGCTGAGGGCGTCGCCGGTGCCGGGGTCCTCCAGGCCGGTGCCGTGGTAGGCCGAGGCCAGGTAGGTGATGTTGACGACGAGGATCCCGAGCAGCGCGAAGCCGCGCAGCCCGTCGACGTGGGCGAGACGTCCGGGGGGTGGGGTGGCGCTCATGGACCTAGATCTATCATGACAGAAACGGTCGTGACGAAAACGAGCGAAAGGTGCGAGCCATGCGGGTGGTGCGAGGGGTGCCGGCGGGGTGCGAGGACGAGGTGGCCGCGCTCTACTGGGAGGCGTTCGGGCGCAAGCTCGGGGCCGCGCTCGGGCCGGCCGCTACCGGCCGGGCCTTCCTGGCCGAGCACCTGAACCACGACCGCGGCATCGTCGTGCTCGGCGACGACGGCCGCGCGGTGCTGGGGGTCGCGGGCTACCAGCTCGGCGGGCGGGCGCTCCTCGGCGGCACCGCCGGCGACGTGCTCGCCCGGTACGGCCGGGTCCACGGGCTGCCGCGGGTGGCGCTGCTCGCGATCCTGGAGCGCACCGCGGCCCGCGGCGAGCTGGTGATGGACGGGATCTGCGTGGCGCCGCGGGCCCGGGGCGGCGGGATCGGCGGCCGGCTGCTCGACGAGGTCGCCGTGGTGGCGGCCGAGGAGGGCTGCCACCGGATCCGGCTCGACGTCATCGACGTCAACCCGCGGGCGCGGGCGCTCTACGAGCGCAACGGGTTCACGGCGGTGCGGACCCACCGGACGCCGTACTTGCGCGCCATGATGGGCTTCGGAGCGGTGACGACGATGCACCGGGCGATGGGGGCGCCGACCGAGCGAAGGGGAGCGTGAGATGAACGGGCCGATCCCGACCCGGCTGCTGGTGCACGCCTTGGTCCGCGAGGACGGCGTCGTCGACGCAGGGGAGCTGTACGACGTCGCCGGGCTGCTCGGCATGACCGACCAGCAGGTGCGGCTGTGCCTCAAGCGGCTCGTCGCCGAGGGCCGCTTCGCCCACGAGGGCCGCGGCCGCAAGGCGGTGCTGACCGCGCTGGCCGACCCCGGTCACCCGACGGGTGCGCTCGCGCCGGACGCCGACCACGTCCGCTACGCCTATCGCCAGGACGACGGCCTGGAGCCGTGGTCCGGCACCTGGCACCTCTTCGGCTTCGCCGTCCCCGAGTCGCGCCGGGCGGCCCGCGACGGGCTGCGCGAGACCCTGGTCCACCTCGGCGCCGCGCCGCTGCCGGGCGGGATGTACGTCGCGGCCAACGCCATCGGCGACCTGGTCGAGGCCCGGGCCCGCCACCTCGGCGTCGAGGGCGCGCTCAGCGTGCTGTCCACGCGCGACCTGCGGGTCGGCACGACCGACGAGCCGCGGCGGCTCGCCGCCCTGCTCTGGCCGCTCGACGAGATCGCCGCCCGCCACCGCGAGCTCGCCGCGCTCGCCCGGGCGGGCGCCGACCGCGTCGCCGGTGGCGAGGTCGTGACCGCGGCGGAGCGGACCCGGCTGGCCGTCGAGCTGGCCGCCGAGTTCGGCCGCGCGCTGACCCCGGACCCCCTGCTCCCGCCCGAGCTGCTGCCGCAGCCGTGGCCCGGTGCCGAGGCCCGCCGGCTGGCCCGCGAGTGCTGGGCGGCGCTGCGCGCGCTGCCGCCCGCGCCGGGTGAGTCCGGGTCGCCCTTGCGGCTCTTCCGTCTCTACAGTGATTCGGACGAGCGTCCGAATGTACGCTGAGGGGCATGGCCTACCTGAAGCCGGCAGAGCGTGAGGACCAGATCGTCGCGGCCGCCATCGGCGTGCTCAGCGAGGTCGGCGTTCCGGCGACGACGCTGCGCGCGGTCGCCGCGGCGGCCGACGTCCCGCTCGGCACGCTCCACTACGTCTTCCCGAGCAAGGACCAGCTGCTCCGTTCGGTGATCGCGACCGTGGTCGACCAGACCGCCGAGCTG
Organism: Pimelobacter simplex; assembly: GCF_024662235.1. Taxonomy (GTDB): domain Bacteria; phylum Actinomycetota; class Actinomycetes; order Propionibacteriales; family Nocardioidaceae; genus Nocardioides. The sequence goes on along the minus strand of NZ_CP096276.1, from coordinate 2,607,156 downwards.
ATCCGGGCCGGTCTCGAGGTCGACCAGGGCGTCGAGAAGGTGGTCCGCCAGGGGCTCACGAGCTTCTGGGACTCGCTCGTCGACGGCGGCGTCGGTCTGCAGCTCATGCAGTACGAGCTGCTGTCGTACTCCCTGCGCACCGAGGGATCGGGTGGCCTGGCCCGGCTGCAGTTCGAGCGCTACAGCGCGCTCGTCACGGAGTTCTGCGAGGAGGCGGCGGCCCAGGCGGGGGAGCGCTGCGCCGTCGGGTACGACGCCCTCGGCCGGCTCGCGCTCGCGGCCATCGACGGCCTGGTCCTCCAGTACGCCGCGGTGCCCGACCCCGAGCGCTCGCGGCGCGACCTCGGCCACGCGATCGAGATGCTGCTGCTCTACGCGGACCCGCAGCCGGTCGCGCGCAAGCGCCGCCGCTGACCCCTTGCGGAATCGCCGCTCATCAGTTCTCATTTGTCGGACAGTTGTCCGACTTTGAGGAGAATGCGGTGGCGGAGCAGAACCCCGAGCGGGTCGAGACCACGGTGGCCGTGGTCGGTGCGGGCATGTCGGGGTTGATCGCGGCCCGGGAGCTGACCCGGCGCGGCGTCGAGGTCCTGGTGCTGGAGGCGAACGACCGGCCGGGCGGCCGGATGCTCGCGGAGACGTCGGTGCTCGGGTCCCGGCTCGACCTCGGCGGTCAGTGGCTGGGGCACGGGCACCGCCGGTTCGCGGCGCTCGCAGCCGAGCTCGACGCCCCCACGTTCCGGATGCGCACGCCCCGGCAGCCGGGGCTCGTCGACGGCGCGGGCACGATCGGGATGGCTCACCCGGCCGCGCTGACGGCCCTCGCGGTGCTCGCCCGCTGGGCGCTCGCCGCGCGCACCGGTGCCCCCGGGCGCTGGGAGCGGCGCACGCTGGACGAGGTGATCGCCCGGGTGCCCGGCGACCGGGCCCGGCGCATCCTCGAGGTCACCGCCGGGGTCGCGACGACGGCCGACCTCGACCGGCTCACCGCGCACGCGATGGCGTCGACGGCCCAGGTCCAGGGCGGCCTGGTCGCGATGCTCCGTACCCGCGGCGGGGCCCAGGACAGCCTGCTCGTCGACGGCGCCGGGGTCCTCGTGGAGCGGATCGCCGCCGAGCTCGGCCGCCGGTTGCACACCGGCCGCGGGGTGACCGCGATCGAGCGCGATGCCGAGGGCGTCACGCTGCGCACGGCCGGTGGTGAGGTCCGGGCGGCCAAGGCCGTGGTGACCGTGCCGCCGCCCACGGCCGCGCGGATCGTGCACCAGCCGCCGTTGCCGGCCTGGCGCAGCGCGGCGGAGGAGGCGTCGTACCTGGGGACGGTGTACAAGGCGATCGCCGTCTACGAGCGGCCGTTCTGGCGCGACGCGGGGCACGAGGCCGAGGTGCTGCTGCTGGGTCAGCCGGGGGGAGCGTGCTTCGACACCTCACCGCCTGACGGTCCCGGGCACCTGTGCTTCCTCGTGGCCGGTCCGGACGCCCGGGCGCTCGACGACCTCGACCCGGCCGGACGCCGTACCGCGCTGCTGGGGCAGCTCGCGCCTCACCTCGGCGACGCCGTCCTCGAGCCCGCGGGCTGGCACGAGAAGGCGTGGCACCGCGACGAGCACGTCGGCGGCGGGTACGTCGCGCTGCCGCTGCCCGGCAGCCGGGCCGGCTACCTGCCGCTGCCGTCGACGCCCGACGGGCACCTGCACTGGGCCGGCACCGAGACCGCGAGCGACCACCCCGGCTACATCGAGGGCGCGATCGAGTCGGGGGAGCGGGTCGCGCGCGAGGTCGCGGAGGCGCTCAGAGGGTGAGCGCGAGGATCCGGTGGTCGGAGACCTCCGGTGCCTCCAGGACGGCGAAGTCCGCAACCGCACCGGGGTCCGAGACGAGCAGGTAGCCCGCGTGCCGCACCGGCTTGGGGTACGCCGCGGTCCGGGTGTCCGCCGTGCCGACCAGGTCGGTGAGGCCCACCTCGCGGAGCACGCCGAAGGTCGCGCTGCCGGGCAGCAGGTTGAGGTCGCCGGCGACGACCACGAGGTCGCCGTCCGCGCGGGTCGCCTCGACGAACGCCGCCAGCCGCTCGGCCTGCGCCTGCCGGGCCGGGGTGTCGCCCTTGCCCGCGCTGTCGCGCAGCCCGTGGAGCTGGACGACGCACACGGTGCGCCCGGTCACCACCGGGTCGGCGACCCGCAGCCCCTGCACGGCGCGCGGGCGCTCGCTGACCTCCCACTCGTCGTGGTCGGTGAAGGCGCCGTGCACGAAGCCCTCGGCCGTGGCGAGCACCGGCACCTGCGGAGCGACGAACGTCCCGAGCCCGAAGTCCTGGTGGTGGCGCTGGCCCTCGGGGTCGGTGACCGGACCGGCGTCGCTGGCGACGAAGAGCGCCGTGTGACCGGGCAGCAGGGCACGCACGTCGTCGTACAGGTTGGCGCGCTGGGGGAGCGAGCGGTCGGCGTCCTCGAACGACGTCCACCCGCCCAGGTCCGCGGTCCGGGTGACCTCCTGGAGGCACACGACGTCGGCCTTGCTCTCCGGCAGCCACGCCGCCAGGTCGTCGTAGCGGGCACCGCCCCAGGCGTTGACCGAGACGATGCGCATGGGGTCTCTCCTACGGCTGCTCGTGGCGCAGGGCGCGCGCGGCGTCGGCGTACATCGTCGCCTTGATGGCGCCGAGTGTAGGGGCGTCCTTGCCGGCCAGCGGCGCGACCCTCGCGACGGCGTCGGCGAGGAGCCGGTCCTCGGTCGCCGTCGCGTCGACCAGTCCGGCGGCCTCGGCCTCCGCGCCGCCGTACCGGTGGCCGGTCGCCATCGCGTCGAGCGCCGCGCGGGGCGTCAGCTTGGCCTGGATGAGCGCCGCCATGCCCGGCGTGAACGGGATCCGGATGTCGACCTCGGGGAAGCAGAAGTACCCGCGGTCGGCCCGCATCACCCGCCAGTCGTGGGCCATCGCGAGCATCGCGCCGGCCCCGAAGGCGTGCCCGTTGACCGCGGCCACCGTCGGCACCGGCAGCGTCAGGAACCGCGCCAGCAGCGCCTCGACCCGCGCCGAGTAGGGCCCCAGCTCGTCGGGGTTCGCGAGCACCCAGTCGAGGTCGAGGCCGTTGGAGAAGAACTTGCCCTCCGCGACCGTCACCAGCGGCGCGGGCGCCGCCACGACATGGTCGAGCGCCTCCTCGATCGTGGTGAGCAGGTCGGCGGTGAAGCGGTTCTCGGTCGTGCCAAGGCGCAGGACGTGGACGCCGTCGTGCTGGGTCAGGCTGGTCATCGGTGGGTGCTCCTCGATCGGTGGGACGGTCGGTGGGTGGGTGGGTCCAGGGGCTCGGCGAGGATCGCCCGGACGGCGGCCTCGATCCGGCGCTCGGAAGCGGCGTCCACGGCCCGGCGCTCGATGAGCGCGCGCCGCAGGATGCCGCCGGGCACGTCGACGACGCACGCGGCGACGGCCTCGACGGCGTACCGGTCGCGGCGGTCCCAGACGCCCCGGGCCAGCGTCGTCAGCAGGCCGGTGAACCGCCGGCGGTCGGCGGCGAGGGCGTCGGTGAGCGCGACCGGGAGGTCGGCGGTGAAGAGCTGGTCGCTGCGCTGGGCGAAGAACAGCTGGGCGCTCGCCGGGTGCTCCCGGGTGAACGTGACCGGCGCCAGCGCCGCCGCGACGACGGCCTCGGCCCCCGCAGCACTGCTCCCGGCCGCCGCGACGAGCAGCGTCCCGAGCCGCTCGGAGGCCCGCAGCCACAGCCGCGCCAACAGCTCCTCGCGGGACCCGAACGCGTGGTAGATCGTCCCGTTGGACGCCCCCGCACTCGCTGCGAGCGCCCGCAGGGTCAGGCCCGCCGGGTCGCCGGAGGTGACCAGCTGCTCCGCGACGTCGAGCAGGTCCTCGACGGGGTGGAGGCGTTGACGGGGCATGGGGCCACCGTAGTGGAACGTTTGCTCTAGAACGAGAAGCGCTGCCCCTGCCCGACCAGCTCTCCTACATTGGCCGCGTGAACCACCTGGGGCGCATCTCCGGGGCGCGAGCGATCGCGCCCGTTCTCGTGCTGCTGCTCGTGACTGGTGCTCTGGCCGTGGCGGCCGCCCCCGCGCGAGCAGAGCCGGCGGGGACGACCGAGTGCGAGCCGTCCGCCCGGGTCACTGCGGTGGAGGGCGCCGAGGGGTTCGCCACCCTCGTGGTGCAGGGGATCCGGTACCAGCTGCGCAAGGCCGGCCGGGTGTTCAAGGTCCGCGCGACCGCGACGGTCGGGATCTCGGCGACGGCCTGGTTCGACGTCACCGGGACCATCGATCGCTGCACCGACGGGGTGTCGTCGCCGGAGGCGGTCGCCACGAGGACGGAGCAGGCGACCATGCGCACGCTGCGCCTGACCGCCGTGGCCAAGCACCGAAAGAAGGCGGCTGCCATCGAGTCCGCCCGCAAGGGGGCCAAGCGCGCGGTCCGCCGTGACAGCTGGGACCTGGTGTTCGTCGAGCTCGACGCGGCAGCTCGCGCCCAAGCGCCGGCCGAGCTGTCGAAGCTCCTCGTCGTCGAGCCGACCTAGGCGGGGACGCTCGCGCCTCCGCCGTCGTACCGTCGCGGCGGCCTAGCCTGGACCGGTGGCCGACCTGACCGAACCCTGTCCCGCCTGCGGCACGATGATGCGCTGGGAGACCTCCCACGAGCGCTGCGACGGCTGCGGCTACATCCGCCCGTGCTGCGAGGGCGCGCCCTGCAACTAGCGGGCGCTAGTGGCGGCCGAGCCCGCGGTAGAGCCGCAGCTCGCCCTGGAGCCGCTGCGGCAGCGGGGCGCCGGACCGCTCGATCGTGGCGGCGTAGCCCTCGAGGGCGGCGATCAGGAGCTCCCGCAGGGGCTCGATGTCCTGCCGGGCGCCGCGCCGGCGTGCGTCCTCGAGCCGCTCGCGGGCCGCGCTGACCTCCTGCTGGCAGGCCGCGAGCAGCGCACGGTCGTCGCGCTGGTCCTGTCGTTCCGCTTCCGGCATCTGCTCGCTCCGAGCCGCGCCCGCCCAGGCCGGCACGGGGTGTGCTGGCGTGACAGACGAGACGTGGCTCACTCTACGCCGCCGCGGGCCGTGACCTCGGTGGAATGCTGGTCCGCGTGCTCCTGGTACGCCGTCTCGAACGCCCCGACCGGGCCTGGGTGCAGGCGTGGTTCGCGGACGAGGTGCTCGACCGCGAGCTCGGCCCGCTCGACACCGACTGGCTCGACCACGTGCTCGCCGACCCGGCCGTTGCCCCGGCCGTCGCCCCGGCCGTCGCCCCGGCCCGGCGCCGTACGGGCGTGGGGGCGGAGGCTCTCGCGGCGGTCACCGCCTGGCCCGGGCACCCGCCTGCCGAGGGATGGATCGCGTTCGTCGACCCGGACAACGCCCCGGCGTTCGCCTTCTTCGCCGCGCTCGGGTGGGCGCACGAGGGCCTGGACGACGCGATGCACCGCTTCCGGCGCTAGCCCGCCCGGTGCAGGTGCACGATCGGGTACGGCCGCCCGTCGCCGTCGACCGGGCTGCGTCCGGTCTCGCGGAAGCCGTGCGCCTCGTAGAACCCGCGGGCGCCGGCGTTCTGCTCGTTGACGTCGACCCGCGTGACGTCGTACCGGCGGACCACCTCGGCCAGCAGCGCCGTACCGACGCCGCTGCCGCGTGCGTCGTCCGCGACGAACAGCATCTCCAGGCCGTCCTCGGCGACGCCCGCGAACCCGACCGCACGCCCGTCCCGCTCGGCCACGACGAGCGTCACCGCGGGGAAGTAGTCGGACGCCAGCGCGCCCTCGATCCGGGCGAAGTCCTCCTCGGCCAGGAAGTCGTGCGTCGCCCGCACCGCGCTGCGCCAGATGTCCACCAGCACGGGGTGCTCGGCGGGGCCGTGGGCCGGGCGGATCGTGAGCTCGCGGGCTGTGCTGGTCACCGAGCCAACCTAGTGCGCTCGCCCGCGGCCTAGGGTGGCGGGCGTGAGCCGCGTCGTGTTCCTGGTGTTCGACGGCGTCAAGTGGCTCGACGTCGCCGGCCCGGCCGAGGTGTTCGCGGAGGCCGAGCGGTTCGGTGCGGCCTACCGCCTCGACTACGTCTCGCCCGGCGGTACGCCGGTCGCCACCTCCGCCGGCGCCCTCCTGCCGGTGTCCGGCCGGCCCGCCGACCTGGCCGACCTGGCCGGCCCGGTCGACACGGTCGTCGTCTGCGGCGGCGACGTCCTGGTCGAGCGCGCGATCCCGCCAGAGCTGCTCGCCGCCGCCGCGGAGCTCGGGGCCCGTGCCCGCCGCCTGGTGTCGATCTGCACCGGATCGTTCGTGCTCGCCGCCGCGGGTGCGCTCGACGGCCGCCGCGCGACCACGCACTGGCGGCACGCGGGCCTGCTCGCGCGGTCCTACCCGGACGTCGACGTGGTGCCGGACGCGCTCTTCGTCGAGGACGACGGCGTCTTCACCTCGGCCGGCGTCTCCGCCGGCATCGACCTCGCGCTCGCCCTCGTCGAGCAGGACCACGGTGTCGAGGTCGCCCGGGCGGTCGCCCGCAGCCTCGTCGTGTTCCTCCAGCGGCCCGGCGGCCAGTCGCAGTTCTCGGCACCGATGGAGCTCCGGCCGCCGCGCGCGCCCGCGGTCCGGGCGGCCGTCGACGCGGTCACCGCCGATCCGGGCGGAGAGCACACGACGGCCCGGCTGGCGGCGCTGGTCGGCGTGAGCCCGCGCCACCTGTCCCGGCTGTTCGCCGCGGAGGTCGGCACCACCCCCGCGCGGTACGTCGAACAGGTCCGCCTCGACCTCGCCCGGGCCCTGATCGACACCGGCCACGGCGTCGCCCAGGCCGCGCGCGCCGCGGGCTTCGGCAGCGCCGAGACGCTGCGGCGCACCTTCGTCGCGCGGCTGGGTGTCTCGCCCAGCCAGTACCGCCACCGGTTCGCCACCGCCACCCCGCAGGTGCCGGACCGCATGTCCGGATCCGAGGGCTAGCCGTCCGTCGCTGCCCTGGGGGAGCCGGGTCGCGCGCCCGAGAGTGGAACGCGTCCACCCGCACCCCTCCCGGAGGTCCTCCCGTGCCCGACACCATCGCCGGCATCACCGTCCCCGACACCACGCTCGTCCGCGAGGCGACCGCCCTCGTGCGCGCCGCGACCGACGACGACCTGTTCCACCACTCCTGCCGCGTCTTCCTCTGGGGTGCGCTCAAGGCGCGCCACCGCGGCCTCGACGTCGACCTCGAGCTCGCGTACGTCGGCGGGCTCTTCCACGACCTCGGCCTCACCCCGGCGTACGCCGCGAGCACCGGTCGCTTCGAGGTCGACGGCGCCGAGGCGGCCCGCCGCTTCCTGCTCGGCCACGGCCGCTCGGCCGCCGAGGCCCGCGACGTCTGGCTCGGCATCGCCCTGCACACCACGCCCGAGGTCCCGCTGCACCTGGCGCCCGAGGTCGCCGTGGTCACCCTGGGCGTCGAGACCGACGTCCTCGGCCTCGACCTGCACGAGATCAGCGAGGAGGACCGCGCCGAGGTCGTCGCCGCGCACCCGCGCCCGGACTTCAAGAACCGCATCCTCCGCGCCTTCCGCGACGGCATGGCCCACCGCCCCGCCAGCACCTTCGGCACGATGAACGACGACGTCCTCGCCCACTTCGACCCGTCGTTCGAGCGGACCGACTTCGTCGACATCATCCGGGCCGGCGCCTGGCCCGAGTGACTCGAGGGGACATGAAGGGTAGCCTCGCCTTACCGGCGAGGCTACCCCGGGGTGCGGCGTTCGAGGATGCGTCCGCCCCCGTGCTCGCTGGAGGGTGCGGCCTCATGCCCCCACGCTGGGGCCGCACCCGCTCCCGACCGACCGCGTGATCTCGTCGGCCCGCCGTGAGCGGTGCGCCGTCCTCGGTGCCTCCCGATGACGGAATCCTGCATTCAGGGGCGCTCTGCCGATCGTCCTCTACGTTCGGCCCATGGTTGAGGAGCTGCCCGCGCGCATCCGGCGGGGCTACGCGCTCGGCGGCGTCGCCACCGGTGTCTACGGCACGGTCCCGTCGCTGCTGCTCATGCCCTACCTGACCGAGGAGCTCGGCGTCGGGGCGCTCCTCGCGGGGCTCATCGTGTTCGCGCCCAAGGCGTGGGACTTCGTCTGCAACCCGCTCGCCGGCCGGATCAGCGACCGGGTACGCCGCCGCGACCGCCGCCGCCCGTTCCTCCTCGTGGCCGGCCCGGTCATGGGGCTGGGCCTGGCGTTCATCTTCACCGGGCCGAGCACGCCCTTCCTGCTCGCGCTGGCTTGGGTGCTCGTCGCCAACCTGGTCGCCGCGACGGCGTACGCCTTCTTCCAGGTGCCCTACCTCGCGATGTCCGCGGAGGTGACCGGCGACTACGGCGTGCGCACCCAGATGATGGCCTGGCGGGTCGGCGTGGTGACGTCGGCGATCGCCGTCTCCGGCGTGATCGCGCCCTGGCTGGCGACCACCGCGGGCGGCTACCGGGCGATGGGCGCGGTGGCCGGACTCGTCATCGTCGCCGGCTCCCTCGCGGTCTGGTGGTGCACCCGGGGTGCGCCCGTGGTCCGTGCCGAGCCTGCCGGGGGAGGCCTGCGCGACCAGCTGCGCGTCGTCCTCGGCAACGCCCACGCGCGCCCGCTCGTCATCGCGCTCGTGCTGCAGGCCGCCGGTACGAGCATGCTGCTCGCCGCCGTCGCCTACGCCGCCCGGGTGCTGCTCGGTGACGCGACCACCGGCAGCTACCTGTTCGCCGCGTTCGTCTTGCCCGGCGTGCTCTCCGCGCCGCTGTGGGCCTGGCTCGGCCGGCGCAACGGCAAGAAGGGTGGCTACCTCATCGCCACTGCCGTCCTCGGCTGCGGCCTGGTCGCGATGGTCGGCGCCTGGAGCGGCAGCCTCGCGTGGTGCGTGGTGTGGGCCGCCGTCACCGGAGCCGGGTACGCCGGGATCCAGGTCTTCCCGCTCGCCATGCTCCCCGACGTCGCCGCCCACGACGCCCGCACCACCGGGCACAACCGGATCGGCCTCTTCTCCGGCGTCTGGGCGGGCTGCGAGCTGCTCGGCTTCGCGCTCGGGCCGGGGCTGCTCGGCGTGGTGCTCGCCCTCGGTGGCTACGAGGGCGGCCTCGACGTCTACGACGACGCCGCGCGGCTCGCGGTCCTCGCCGGTACGTCGCTCGTGCCCGCGGCCCTCGTGCTGCTCAGCCTGCCGGCGATCCGCGCCTACCGCCTCGACCAGGCGCTGCGCACGATGCCGCCGGGGTCGCCGGAGTCACCCGTCGAGAGCGCGGCGACCCACTGAGTCGAGGACCTGCCCCTGGCGCTTGACTGGACGCAGCACCGTCAGCCGGCCGCGCACCCGCCAGCCGGGCGCCAGCGCGGCGAGCTCGGCCTCGATCGCCGGCAGGTGCGCGAGCGAGGTCAGCCGGACCCCCAGGGTGAGGTTGCCGGCGCCGACCGTCTGGACGCAGCGGTGGACCGGCCCCGCCGCCGCGAGTGCCCGGCCCGCGCGGACCGGGTCGTCCACCTCGACCTCGAGCAGCGCGCCGCGGCCCAGGCCCGCAGCGGGGCTCGCCAGGTCGCAGCCCAGCTGGATCGCCCCCGAGCGCAGCGCCCGGTCGAGCCCGCGGCGCACCGTCGGCTCGGAGCCGCCGACGCGGGTCGCGAGCTCCTGCCCGCTCAGCCGGGCGTCGTCCCCGAGCGCCGCGAGGAGCTCGTCGACCAGGTCGGCGCGGGGTGGTGCGGGCGCGGGCTGGTCGGTGCGTGGCAGCAGCGCCTGCCGCTGGGAGGGCGAGCAGATGCCGAGCCGCCAGCCGGCGTCCTCGGCGTACACGTCGGCGACGACGCGGCGCTCGACCACCTCGCCCCCGCACCGCGCGGCCAGGTCGTCGACGCGGGCGTCGACCTCGGCCAGTCCGGAGCCGAGGACGACGACGCCGAGGTCCGCCGTACCGGCGAGGAGGTCGACGGTGTGCGCCCACTCAGGCGCCGCGGCCCGCTCGGCCGCCTCGGCGGCGGTGCCGGGCGGGCAGCGCAGCAGCACCAGCGTCGCGTCCAGGTACGGCGTGAGCCGCGCCGCCGACGGCCGCACCACCCACCACGCCAGCCGCTCCTCGTGCAGCCGCCGCCAGCGGCGCGCGGCGGTCGCCGCGTCGATGTCGAGGACCGCGGCGACCGTCGTCCACGGCGCCCGGGGGTTCACCTGGAGCGCGTCGATCAGGGCGAGGTCGATCTCCGGCAGGATCTCGAGCTGACGGATCTCGTCATCGGCAGGCGTCATGTGACCAGTCTCCCGCACGAGTGGTCGGCAGGTTGTCGGTTCCCGGCGTCTGAGGCTGTCGAGGTGACGGCTTCCCTAGGGTCGCACCATGAGCCAGAGCACCGGTGACGTGGCCACGACCGACGAGCTGATGGCCACCATCGAGGACCTGGTGGCCATGGCCCCCCGCGCGACCGGGACGCCCGGCGGCGACAAGGCGGCGGCGTACGTCGAGGACCGCTTCCGCCAGGCCGGCCTCGACGAGGTCTGGGTCGAGGAGACCGACTCCTTCGCCTGGGAGCCGCGCCTGGCCACGGTGCACGTCGACGGGGTCGAGGTCCCGTGCGCGCCGATCCGGCACTGCGCCCTGCCCGGTCACGAGCACGTCGGCACGCTGGGCACGGGCCCCGACGGGACCGACGCCGAGGTCGTGGACATCGGGGCCGGCAAGGTCGGCGACCACGACGTCGCCGGGCGGATCGTGCTCTTCGACCTGACCTTCGACATGCCGCAGTGGGCGGTGCTGCCGCTGAGCGAGTACGTCCACGACCCCGGTCGCCGGATGCTCAACCGCGAGACGCTCGCGACCCGCAACCCCTACATCACCTCGCTGACCCGGGTGCTGCGTGACGCCGCGGCGGCCGGAGCGGTGGGGGTGATCGGCGTGCTGCGGGACTACCCGGAGTCGCTCAGCTACCACAACGAGTACTACCGGCGGACCCTGCTCACCCTGCCCGGCGTCTGGATCACCCGGAGCTCCGGCGCGGTGCTGCGGGCCCGGCTGCGCACCGGGTCGCGCGCCCGGCTGCGGCTGGTCGCGGAGCGCCGGCGGGTGACCGCGCGCACCGTCGTCGGCGTCCTGCGGGGCGCCTCGGCGGAGACCGTGATGGTCCAGTCGCACCATGACTCGATCGGCCCGGGTGCGGTGGAGGACGCGAGCGGTACGGCGGAGGTCATCGCCCTCGCCGAGCACGCCGTCGCGCGCACCCGGGCCGGTCGGCCCTGGCACAAGACGCTGATGTTCGTGACCTTCGACAGCCACTTCACCGGCTACCAGGCGCACCGCGCGTTCGCCCGCCGCTACACGATCGACCCCGACAGCCCGTACCCGCTCGCGCTCAACCTCACCGTCGAGCACGTCGGCCTGCGCGCTCGCGCGGGCGCCGATGGCGGCTTCGAGACCCTGGACCAGAGCGAGCCCCGCGCGGTCTTCGAGAACGTCTCGCTGCCGATGAAGCTCGCCGTCGTCCGGGCGATCCGCCGGCACGGGCTCGGGTCGACGTCGATGCTCAACGCGAGCCTGCTGGAGTTCGCCCTGGACGGCATGCCCACGGACGCCTCCTTCACCTTCACCGCGGGCGTCCCGACGATCAGCCTCGTGTCCGGCCCGCTCTACCTGTACGACGACGCCGACACCGTCGACAAGATCGACGTCGACCAGCTGGTCCCGGTCGCCAACGCCTTCGCCGACCTGATGGCGGCCGCCGACGAGCGCCCGGCCGGCCGGCTCGGCCTGATCCCGCGCGCGATCCGCCGCCGGCTGCCGCGGGGGCGCTGGTGAGCGCGCCGGCGATCGTCCAGCGCGAGCAGGCGCGGGGACTCGCGGCGCTCGACGCGGCGGGGGAGTCGTGGCGCGTGGCGTACACCTCGACGTCGGTCACCGGTGCCCCCGCCGAGCTCACCGGCCTCGTCCACCTGCCGCCGGGTACGCCGCCCGCCGGGGGCTGGCCGGTCGTCACCTACGGCCACATGACCTCCGGCGGGAGCGACCGCTCCGCCCCCAGCCTGGCGGCCGCCGGCAGCCCCGAGGTGCGCCGGATGACGCAGGGCGACCACTTCGTCGCGCACCTGCTGGGCTCCGGCGTGGCCGTGCTCCAGCCCGACTACGAGGGCCTCGGCAGCCCCGGCCCGCACCCGTACCTGATCGGCCCCGCGCTCGCGACGTCCGTGCGCGACCTCCTGGTGGCCGCACGCTCCTCGGTCTCGTTCGCCCTCGCCGACCGCTGGGTGGCGGCCGGGCACTCGGAGGGCGCCGTCGCCGCCCTCCACGCGGCCTCCGCCGGACCGGTCGACGGCACGACCCTCGCCGGCTGCGCCGTCTTCGCCCCGGTCACCCGCATGGACCAGACGATCGGCCTCTCGCTGCGCTGGCCGCTCACCCCACCCGGCTTCGGCGTCGTCCCGGCCCTGATCGCCCTCATGATCAGCGGCGCCGCCACCGTCGACCCGTCGCTCGCCGCCCTGGTCGACTCCGACGGCCTGAGCCCCCGCGCCCGCTCGCTCTGGCCGCAGCTCGACGAGCTCACCCTCACCGAGCTCGCCCGCCGGGACTCCTTCGGGGGGTTGGCGCCGCGGGCGCTCCTCGGGGCGCGGGGGGACGCCGTACGGTCGCGGTTGCTGGCCTCCCTGCGCGCCCACGACGTCGCCCACCTCCCGCTGCCCCCGGGCCTTCCGGTCCGCATCGACGCCGCCACCGTCGACGAGGTCGCGCCCTTCTGGCTGACCCGCTCGCTCGTCGGCCGCTACCGGGGCGCGGGCGTCGACGTCGCGCCGTCGTGGTGGCGGACCGGGCACTCCGGCGTCCTCGCGGCGCATCGGGCGCCGAAGCCGGCGGCGGCGTGGGTGGTGCGGCTGCTGCAGACCGCCCGCTGACGCCTTTCCCCAGTCCACGGGATGCCCGCTGGCGCCGCACCGAGGAACGTGGGGGACCGGGGAGGCAGTCTGGAGGTCGGCATGACGACGTGGTGCGGGCCAGGCGAGCCCGGGTACGACGAGCAGCGTGCGCTGTTCAACGCGATGATCGACAAGCGGCCGCGGGTGATCGCGGCCTGCACCGGCCCCGCCGACGTCAAGGAGGCGCTCGACCGCGCCGCCCGGGACGGCCTCGCGGTCGCCGTACGCTCGGGCGGGCACTCGGTGGCCGGGCAGTCCAGCAATGACGACGGTCTGGTGGTCGACGTACGGCCGATCAAGGGCGTGGAGATCGACGTGGCGGCCCGGGGGGCGCGGGTCGGCGGCGGCTGCACGTGGGCCGAGTTCGATGCCGCGGCCCAGGAGCACGGGCTGGCGACGACCGGTGGTCGGGTGTCGACGACCGGGGTGGCGGGACTGACGCTCGGGGGCGGCTCCGGCTGGCTGGAGCGCCAGCACGGGCTCAGCTGCGACAACCTGGTGGCGGTCGAGCTGGTCACGGCCGACGGCCGTGAGGTCCGCGCGGACGAGCACCAGCACCAGGACCTGCTCTGGGCGAGCAAGGGCGGCGGCGGCAACTTCGGCGTCGTCACGGCCCTGGAGTTCCGGCTGCACCCGGTCGGCCCGATGATCATCGGCGGGCTGATGGCCTGGCCGCTCGCCCGCGGTGCGGAGGTGGCGCTGGCGTTCCGGGACTGGGCGGACGATGCTCCCGACGAGCTCGGCTCGGGCCTGGTCGTCATCAGTGGTCCGCCCGAGGACTTCATCCCGCCGCACCTGCAGGGCCGACCGCTGATCGGGGTCGCGGTCTGCTGGAACGGCGACCACGCCACGGGCCAGGAGCTCGTGCAGGTCATGCGCGACCTGTCGCCGGAGGTCGACCTGGTCGGACCGATGCCGTACGCCCAGCTGCAGTCGATGATCGACGACCCGCCGGGCTTCCGGCAGTACTGGAGCGCCGACTACCACGACGACTTCCCGGACGCCGCCCTCGACGTCTTCCTCGACGCCGGCGCCCGCCGTCCCTCGCCGATCACCCAGCACCTCCTCCTCCCGTGGGGTGGCGCCGTCGCCCGCATCGACGCGGACTCCACCCCGCTCAGCCAGCGCTCCGCCCGCTGGGTCAGCCATCCCTTCGCGACCTGGGACGACGCCGCGGACGACGCCGCCAACATCGCCTGGGTCCGCGACTACCGCCGCGCCAACGCGCCCTTCACCACCGGCGGCGTCTACCTCAACTTCATCGGCGACGAGGGCGACGAGCGCATCAAGGCGGCCTTCGGCCCGGACAAGTACGAGCGCCTGACCTGGATCAAGGCCGAGTACGACCCGGACAACGTCTTCGCCGGCAACCAGAACATCCGACCCCGAGCCACCGTCTGAGCAGAGGAGAGGCTCATGTCCGACAAGCAGAACATCGACACCCCGCACGAGCGCCGCGCCTTCCAGGACCACGGCCACATGGACGTCGTCACCCTCGGCGCCTTCACCCTCGGCCGCGGCACCTTCGAGCCCGGCTGGCGCTGGTCGAACGACGTCAAGCCGATCGCCGGCACCGACTCCTGCCAGGTCCACCACACCGGCATCTGCGTCTCCGGGAGGATGACGATCAAGCCGGACGACGGCGCCGAGCTCGACATCGGGCCGGGCGACGTCATCGACCTCGATCCAGGCCACGACGCCTGGACGGTCGGCGACGAGGCCTGCGTCATCCTCGACACGGGGGTGGCGGCGTACGCGAAGCCGGGGTGAGGCCGGTCGAGGCTCAGCCGGCGTCCTCGGTCAGCGTCGTGGCCGGGAGCCACGCCGCCCCGAGGAGCTCGGCGACGTCGGCGAGCCCGGTGGTGTCGCTGCCCACCGTGTCGGACGCCGCCGCGATCCGCTCCACCATCACCTTGCCGACCTGCTCCTCGACGGTGCCCTCGGCGTACGCGATGTGCCACGGCGAGACCTGGTGGTCGCGGTGGGTGCGGCCGGTCACCTGGCGTCCCGCGATGCCCGAGAACCGGGCCTGGTGGAAGACACCGACCCGCGGCTCGGTGCTCGCCTGGCGGCCGTCGGCGAGGGTCTCGCCCGCGTGCAGGCTGATCGACGCGACGGTGGTGAACACGCAGACCTTCGCCGCGCCGGTCTGGAACCGCAGGCGCTCGGCCTCGGCGTCGAACCGGCCGCGGCCGTAGATGCTGGCGACCTCGATGCCGGCGTCGCGCAGCCGGTCGGCGATCGGGTCGGCGGCGGTCGCGACGAACTCGACGGAGCACGCGACCTGGCGCTCGGCCTGGACCTGCTGGGCGATCCAGTCCACCGTCGAGTCGACGCGGATCAGACCGGCCTTCTGGCGGAACCGCAGCAGCGCCGCGCGGCCCTTGGCGACATTGCGGCCGCGCCGGGCGACGTCCATCTCGCGGCAGAACTCGCCCCACTCCGCCTCGTACGCCGCCCGCTCCGCCGGGCTCAGCGCCACCGGCATGCCCGAGATCGGCACCGGACCCCACGGTGCCGCGCGGTGCAGCATTGCCGGCGGCCGTTCCCCGTCGAGCCAGCCGCGCACCAGCTTGAGGTCCGCCGCCCGGCGGGTCGGGTCGGTGGTCCACGTCGCGCCGTAGCGGCCCTGGTCCACCCCGACACCGTGGCGCTCCAGCGCCGCGGCGAACGTGGCACCGGGCTGGGTGGCCGTCGTCCACTCCTTCATCGACTCGCCGAGCGCCTGCGCGTACGCCGGGGCGAGGTAGGGGAGCTCGAGGGGCGTGTGCCCGGGCGTCGCGGTCGTCGCGATGACGAACGGCGCCTTGTCGTGCGGCTTGCCGTGCCCCGAGATCCGCGCCCAGAGCTTCCACCGCTTCGTCGTCGTCCGCCGCAGCGCGTGGGCCTCGTCCGCGATGATCACGTCCCAGGTGTGGTCCTTGACCTTCTCCAGCCGGTCCCAGGTGATCACGACCCACTCGAGACCCTCGCCGCCTAGCGCCGTGATCGTGCGGCACCAGTGGCCGATCGTGATCGCGGCGGGCCGGTCCGCCACGACGAGCACCCGGCGCGCGCCGCGCAGGTCGCCGACCGCCACCGCCCCGAGGACGGCCGAGATCGTCTTGCCCACGCCGGGCTCGTCGGCCAGCAGGAACAGCCGTCCGCCCGCCTCCGCGCGCGCCGCGATCGCGTCGGCGGCCTCGAACTGGATCCGGCGCGGCTCCAGCGCCTCGGTCGGCTCGGGGTCGGGTGTGCGGTGGTCGGGGTTGAGGTTGTTCTCGATGAAGCGGCCCAGCGTGTAGGGGCCGGGCGCGTAGGGCTCCAGGTGCGCGGGGAGCGCGCGGCCGACGTACAGGTGGGTCTTGACGGCGGGATGCCACGTGGCGCCGTCGACCTGCGTCCCGTAGGGGACGTCGAGCACCCACAGCCGCTCGCCCGGACCGGCGAACGGCAGGGGCCGGGTCTCGCCCTTCCGTGGGGACGCACGACGCCGGCGCGTGCTGGAACGACGGGAGCTGGCCACCCCCGGACGCTACCGGGGGCGTGCCCGGTAGCGCAGGGCGACCGCCCCCGACCGGAACCCGTGCCGGTCGACGAGCTCGAGCTCGACGCGTTCGCGCAGGCCGGCCATCAGCGTCGGCCCGTGCCCCGCGAGGACCGGCTGGACGACGAAGACGTACTCGTCGATCAGCCCCAGGTCCGCCAGCGCCAGGGGGAGCGTCACGCCGCCCACGAACACGCCTGCGCCGGGCTCGTCCTTGAGCCGGCGTACGGCCTGCTCGAGGTCACCCCGGACCAGCTCGGCGTTCCAGTCGACGCTGCTCAGCGTGCTCGACACGACGTGCTTCGGCGCCCGGTCGATCGCCTCGGCGAACGGGGTCTCCGACGCGCCCATCCAGTCGGGCCACACGCCGCTCTCGGGCCGGCGCCACGCGGCCTCCATCATCGTGTAGGTCACCCGGCCGAACAGCAGCGTGTCGGCCCGCTCCATCTCGTCGGTCCAGAAGCGCATCGACTCCTCGTCGGGCGGGATCCCGGCCTCGTGGTGGCAGCAGCCGTCGAGGGTCACGTTGATCGCGTACCGCAGTGGTCTCATGGCGCAATTGGACTCCTGCCGGCGCTGCTTCTCATCGGTCGGCGAGCGTCCGGTCGATCCAGGCGACGACCTCGGCGACGACGTCGGGGCCCTCGCGCTCGTCCTCCAGCCCGTGGAAGCCGCCCGGCCAGGTCCGCAGCGTCGCGGACGGCACGAGGCCGGCCACCGCGCGGCTGGCGGCGATCGGGTTGATCAGGTCGGCGTCCCCGTGCACCACGAGCAGCGGTACGGCGACCCGCGCCGCCGCCGTCGGCACCCGCTCCATCTGCGCCAGGACGTCGATCGCAAAGCGCGCGGTCGCCCGCCCGTGGACCAGGGGGTCGGCGTACCGCTCGGCGACGACATCGGGATCGCGGTTGATCCGCTCGAACCGCAGCCCGTTGCGCACCGTCAGGCCCGGAAGCGCACGCCCGAGCGTCCGGACCACCGCCACCTTGAGCCGCTGCCTCCGCAGCTCCGAGTCGAACGCGGGTCCGGTCACGACCACCGCGGCCAGGTCCGCCGCCGGCCGGTCGGCGGCGTAGAGGAAGGCGTAGAGCCCGCCCAGGCTGTGACCGTAGAGCACGACGGGTGCGCCGCCGGTCCGCTCTCGCTCGCGGGCGACGAGGTGGTCGACGGCCCGTGCCGTCGGGGGATAGCGGACGTCGCCGCGTCGCCCCTCGGAGCGCCCGAAGCCCTCGTGGTCGAGGGCGAGCACCGCGAACCCGGCATGGGTGAGGTGGCGAGCGGTGCCGTCGTACCGGGCGGCGTGCTCGCCGAGGCCGTGCAGGACGACGACGCTGGCGCGCGGTGGTCCGCTCGGCGTCCAGCGGACGGTGGCGAGCCGGGGCCCGTCGTCGTCGAGCGTGAAGGAGTCGAAGGTGGGGGAGTGGGTCACGAGCAGGTCCTCTCGGGTCGCCCCGAGCCTCGCCGCTCCGCACCGGCCGACGATTGGACGAACCTGCTAGCTCGCCAGGATCTCCCAGCGGATCGCGCCGAACGCGGTCGGCGGACCCCCGAACGTCCGGTGGCAGGTGCGCGTCAGGTGCGAGCTGTCGGTGAAGCCGGCCAGGTGCGCCGCCTCGGTGAGCGATCGCCCCTCGGCGACCGCCGCGGTCGCCCGCAGCAGCCGGAGCCACCGGACATACGCCCGGAAGGTGATGCCGAGGTCGTCGGCGAAGAGGTGGGACAGCCGGCTCTCGGACAGGTGGACGGCCGCGGCGACGTCCCGGAGCCGCACCGGGCGCTGGTCCAGGTCGTCGCGGAGCACGGCGAGGGCGGCGACCACGCCCGGGTGACGCGACTGCGGTTCCAGCCCTCCCGGGACCTGCAGGCGCCCGTCCGCCCACGCGCGGTGCCCGTTCGTCAGGCGCTGCCCGGCGCGGTGCCACGCGCCGGCATCGCCCGGATCGTCGACCAGCCTGGCCAGCTCGGCGCCCAGCGCCGACGCGGGCTCGACGTGCGCCACCACGCCCCACGCCCCGTCGGCGTGGAACGCGTGCGTCTGGTCGGCCGGGACGATCGCCGCGTCCGTACGCCGCTCCCGGCCGTCGCGGTCCTCGATCACGAACGAGCCCTGGTGGGCGATCGCCACCTGGACGGAGTGGTGCGCGTGCCGCGGCAGGCTGCCCAGGGGGCCCTCGATCTCGAGCAGGCCGGGACGCAGGCGGCCGTCACCGGACCACTGGGGCATCGGCACTCCTCGAGCTGCGGGCGGCGCGGTCAGTGTGCCACGGGCCGCTCGGCTCAGGGGACGCTCCGGGGTGGCCGATGAGCGCTGCTACGCTGCCGGTGCCAGTCAAGCCACCACGGCCAGGGAATCCGGTGCGAATCCGGAGCTGACGCGCAGCGGTGAGGGTGACGGGCGGAGCAGCACCTCGTGCAGCCACTGGACCGAGCATGGTCCGGGAAGGCGTTCCGCCTGCTTGATCCCGAGTCCGAAGACCTGCTGGCTTCCGCGGGCCGTCCTGATCCGCGCGAACCCGATGGACAGGCCCCGCGACCCGGGTCTGCGGATGACGATGGTGAGCACCCCAATGTTCCGTCCCACCCCTCTTCGCCCTGCCGCGCTCCTCAGCGGCGTCCTGCTGTTGGGCGCGCTGACCGCGTGCGGGGACGCCGATGCCCGCACCGATGCGGGCTCCGACCCGAGCACCGCCGGCGGCTACCCCGTCGGGCTCGCCAACTGCGGCGTCGACGTCGAGGTCACCCGGCCGATCGAGCGCGCGGTCGCGGTCAACCAGCCCGCGCTCGAGCTGCTGCTCGCGCTCGGCCTGGGCGACCGGATGACCGGCTACGCGATCAGCGACGACAGCGTGCTCCCCGAGCTCGAGGAGGAGCGCGCCAAGGTGAAGCCCTTCGCCGCCGAGTTCCCGTCGTTCGAGTCGGTGCTCGACCGGGACCCGGACTTCCTCTACACGACCTTCGACTACACGTTCACCGACGAGGGGATCGCCGACCGCGAGCGGTTCACCGGGCTCGGCGTGCCGACGTACCAGTCGCCGAGCGAGTGCGCCGGCCAGGAGGCCGAGGTCAAGAAGGCGCTCACCCTCCAGGACCAGTACGACGAGATCACCGACGTGGCGCGGCTCTTCGGCGTCGAGGACAAGGGCGCCGCGCTCGTCGCCGACCTCCAGGACCGGGCCGCGGCGGCCAAGCCCGCGGACGGGGCCGACGAGGTCACCCTCGCCTGGTGGTACGCCGCGACCAAGTCGCCGTACATCGCCGGGTGCTGCGGGGCGCCGGGCCTGATGACCCGCGCGGTCGGGGCGACCAACGCCTTCGAGGAGTCCGACCAGTACTGGCCCGAGATCGGCTGGGAGAGCATCCTCGACAAGGACCCGACCGTGCTCGTGCTGGCCGACCTCGGCCGCGGGGGCGACGGCGACAGCGCGAAGGCCAAGATCGCCTTCCTCGAGTCCGACCCGGTCGCGAGCCGGCTGACCGCGGTCAAGGAGAAGCGCTACATCATCCTCGACGGCACCACCATGGACCCGTCGATCCGCAACGTCGACGGCATCGAGCAGCTGGCCGCGGGCCTGCGGAAGCTGGGGCTGGCGTCGTGAGCAACGTCGATCTCCTGAAGCGCTGGGACGACCAGCAGGCCGCCTACATCGCCGACCGCGAGGGCCGGTTCGGCGCGATGCTCGACGTCCTGGACCTCCAGTCGGGCGGTGCGCCCGCGGTCGTGGTGGACCTCGCGTGCGGGCCGGGCTCGCTGTCCTTCCGGGTGCTGGAGCGGTTCCCCGAGGTCCGCGTGGTCGGCGTCGACCACGATCCGTCGCTGCTCACGCTGGCCCGCGAGGCCGCCGCGGAGCACCCTGGTGGCGACCGCGTGCTCTTCGTCGACGACGACCTGACCTCCGCCGGCTGGACCGACCGGGTCCGGACCCGCGCCGGCGGCGCCCCCGTGGCCGGCGTGGTCTCGACGACGGCGCTGCACTGGCTCGCGCCGGGCGAGCTGGTCGACGCCTACCGCGGCGCACGCTCGCTGCTCGCCGACGGTGGCGTCTTCCTCGACGGCGACCACTTCCGGTACGACGACCGGCGGCCCCGGCTGCGGACCTGGGCCGCGGAGCACGACCGTCGTACCCAGGAGGCGGCGTTCGCCGCCGGCGCCGAGCCGTGGGACACCTGGTGGACCGAGCTCGCCGCGCGTCCGGGCTACGCCGAGCTGACCGCCGAGCGGGACCGGCGCTTCGCCGACCGGCCGGCGCCCGAGCCGAGCGAGGTCGGCTTCCGCCTGGCCGCACTGGCCCAGGCGGGCTTCGCCGAGCACGGGACGGTGTGGCAGCTCTTCGACGACTTCGTCGTCTACGGGGTGGCTTGACCTCCCTGCCGCGGCTGACCGGGACCCTCGTCGTCGGCACCGCCCTGGTGCTGCTGTCGCTGGCGACGGCGATCACGATCGGGCCGGCCGATCTGTCGGTCCCGGACGTCGTCGCCGTGGTCCGCGAGCACCTCGGCGGGCCGCCCGCGGACCTCTCCCCGCTCCGCGCGGCGATCGTGTGGGAGCTGCGCCTGCCGCGCAGCATCCTCGCGGCCGCGTGCGGTGCGGGACTGGCGGTGTGCGGCGCGGTGCTGCAGTCGCTGCTGCGCAACCCGCTCGCCGATCCCTTCGTGCTGGGCATCTCGTCGGGCGCCTCGACCGGAGCGGTCGCGGTCGCCGTGCTGGGGATCGGCGCCGGCACCGTCGGCCTGACCGGCGGCGCCTTCGTCGGCGCCCTGGTCTCGTTCGCGCTCGTCGCGCTGCTCGCCTGGGCGGCCGGGTCCGGCCCGGACAAGCTGATCCTGGCCGGCGTGGCCGGCACCCAGCTGTTCTCGGCGCTGACGTCGTTCATCGTGCTCACCTCCGCCGACCCGGAGCAGACCCGCGGCGTCCTCGTCTGGCTGCTCGGCTCGCTCGGCGGCGCCCGCTGGTCGGATGCCGTGCTGGTCGTCGTCGTGGTCTCCCTGGGCACCCTGGTCTGCCTGGTGATGGCGCGCTCGCTCGACGCGTTCGCGTTCGGTGCCGACGCCGCCGGCACCCTGGGCGTCTCGGTCCGCCAGGCTCGCGCCGTACTGCTGGTGACGACCGCGGCCATGACCGCGGTCGCCGTCGCCTCCGCCGGTGCGATCGGCTTCGTCGGCCTCGTGCTGCCCCACGCGGCCCGCGCCGTCGTCGGTCCGCGGCACCGCGCGCTGCTCCCCGTCACGGCATTGGTCGGCGCCGTCTTCCTGGTCTGGGCCGACACGATCGCCCGGGTCGTCGTCGAGCCGCAGGAGCTGCCGGTCGGCGTGATCACCGCGCTCGTCGGCGTCCCGGCCTTCGCGCTGATCCTGCGCCGCCGCGGGAGGCGCGCATGAGCCTCCGCGCGCGCGAGGTCACCTGGCGCCAGGGTGGCCGGCTCATCGTCGACGCGGTCTCGCTCGACGTACCCGAGGGGGCGACCGTCGGCCTGCTCGGGCCCAACGGGTCGGGCAAGTCGTCGCTGCTGCGGCTCCTCGCCGGCACCCGTCGTACGACGTCCGGGGTGGTGACGCTCGACGACCTCCCTCTGCGGGACTGGCGCCGCCGTACGCTCGCGCGCCGGGTCGCGGTCGTCGACCAGCACGCCGACACCAGCGTCGCGCTGACCGTCGCCGACGTCGTCGCGCTCGGCCGGATCCCGCACCAGGGACCCTGGCGCCCGCACGACGCGAGCGACGACCGGGCCGTGACCGAGGCGGCCGCATCGGTCGGCATCACCCACCTCCTCGACCGCTCCTGGGACACCCTCTCCGGCGGCGAGCGCCAGCGCGCCCAGCTCGCCCGCGCCCTCGCCCAGCAGCCGCGCGAGCTGCTCCTCGACGAGCCGACCAACCACCTCGACGTCGCCCACCAGCTCGAGCTGCTGGCCCTGGTCCGGCGCCAGCCGGTGACCTCGGTCGTCGCGCTGCACGACCTGCACCTGGCCGCTCGCTACTGCGACCTGCTCCTCGTGCTGAGCGCCGGCCGGGTCGTCGCCTCCGGCGAGCCGGCCGAGGTCCTGACGGCGGGCCTCATCGCCGACGTGTACGACGTCCGGGCCCAGGTCGTCGTCGACGAGCACGGCCCCTGGGTGCGGATCCTCGACCGGCTCCAGCCCTGACCGACCCGGTGCTGCGTCATCGTGCGGGCTCCCACGTGCGGAGCAGCTCGACCAGCGTCCGTACGCCGAACCCCGTGGCCCGTGCGTCGGCGCCGGACCCGCTGACGGCCGGTCCGGCGACGTCGAGGTGGACCCACGGGAGGTCCTCGGGGACGAACGCACCGAGGAAGAGGGCGGCGGTCAGGGCCCGGCCGGTGTCGGTGCCGGGATGGTTGCGGACCGTCGCCCCGGGGGCCGACGACCGCACCTGGTCGGCGTACCTCGGGGCCCAGGGCAGGCCCCACAGCGGCTCTCCGGAGCGCTCGGCGGCGGCGAGGACCTGTGCGCCGAGGGCACGGTCGCGGGCGATCAGCGCACCGATCGAGGGGCCGAGAGCGATCGTCGCCTGGTAGGTCAAGGTCGCGATGTCGAGCACCGCGCGGGGCCGGTGCTCGGCGGCCCAGGCGAGGGCGTCGGCCATGATCACGCGGCCCTCGAAGTCCGTGTCGACGATCTCGACGCCGAGCCCGTCGCGGGTCGTGACGACGTCGCCGGGGCGGACCGCGCCCGGGCCGGGCAGGTTCTCGACGACCGGGAGGACAGCGTGCACCGGTACCGGCACGTCCAGCGCGGCGAGGGCCGACAGGGCGCCGACGACGGTCTCCGTCGATGCCCCCACGCAAGCCGCGTTGGCCGAATCCACCACCGGATCACCAGCCTCTGGTCGAGATCGCTCAAGACGTCGCCGGCCTGCTCGGCGAGGATGAGGTGTTTCTCGCCGATCGAAGGAAGCCATCTCGATGTCACCGAATGCCGTCGTTCCGCCTGCGGTCACCCACCCCGTCGTCCACCAGGCGCTGGAGCTCGCGCAGGTGATCGACGGTCACAACGACCTGCCCCACCGGGCCCGCAACATCGCCGGCTACTCCGTCGAGGGTCTCCTGGCGGGATCGCCGTTCCAGACCGATGTGGATCGGCTGCGGCGAGGGGGTGTCGGTGGGCAGTTCTGGTCGGTGTATGCGGACAGCGAGCTTCCCGCGGTCGAGGCGGTGCAGTACACCTTCGAGCAGATCGACTTCGTCTACCGGCTGCTCGATCGCTATCCCGAGGTGTTCGAGCTCGCCCGGACCGGCGATGACGTACGGCGTATCTGGGGTCGCGGGAAGATCGCCTCGCTCCTCGGTGCGGAGGGCGGCGACAGCATCGGCGGCTCTCTCGCGGTGCTGCGGATGATGGCCCGCCTCGGGCTCAGGTACATGACGCTCACCCACAACTACAACGTGCCGTGGGCCGATTCTGCGACGGACGAGCCCGTCCTGGGCGGGCTGTCGGACTTCGGTCGCGAGGTCGTGCGCGAGATGAACCGTCTCGGTGTCCTGGCCGACCTTTCCCACGTGTCGGCCGACACCATGCGCGACGCGATCCGTACGTCGTCGGCGCCCGTCATCTTCAGCCACTCGTCCTGCCAGGCGCTGTGCGCGCATCCGCGCAACGTCCCGGACGACGTGCTCGCGTCGCTGCCGGGCAACGGCGGTGTCCTGATGGTCGCGTTCGTGCCGATGTTCCTGAGCGAGGAGTACGACGCGTGGTTCCGCGGGGGACAGCAGGGGCCTCGTCCCCCCGTGACGGTCGACCACGTCGCCGACCACGTCGAGCACGCCCGGGAGGTCGCGGGCATCGACCACATCGGCCTGGGCTCGGACTACGACGGCTTCGACGACTTCCCGGAGGGGATGACGTCCGTCTCGGGATTCGCGCCGCTGCTCGACCGGCTCGCCGAGCGCGGGTGGTCGGCGCGCGACCTGTCCCGATTGACGGGTGCCAACGTGCTGCGTGTCCTCGACGAGACCGGTGCGGAGTCCGTTGCCGCCGGCCGGCGCTGAGCCCGCGATGTCTCTTCGAGACGCGGCGGGGACGCTGTGCGGCCTCGACGTGCCGGCGTTGATGCGCGAGGCGCAGGTTCCCGGCTGCTCGGTGGCCATCCTCGACCAGGGCCGGATCGTGGAGCGGCGCGCCTTCGGGGTGCGGTCCTCCGGGGAGCCTTCGGCCGTCACGGCGCAGACCGTGTTCCAGGCTTGCTCCATCAGCAAGCTCGTCTCGCTCGTCGCGGTCCTGCGACTGGTCGACCGCGGCGACCTCGCCCTGGACGAGGACGTCAACGAGCGCTTGAGGCAGTGGCACGTCCCGGCCGACGGCGGGGGACGACCGCGGGTCACCCTGCGTCAGCTCGCCACCCACACCGCCGGGCTGAGCACGTCCGGCTTCCTGGGTTATGCGGCAGGCACCCCCGTCCCGTCGCTCCTCCAGGTGCTCGACGGGACGGCGCCGGCCAACTCGCCGGCCGTCCGGCGGGAGCACCCGGTGGGGACCGAGTTCCTCTACTCGGGGGGCGGAACGACGGTGATCCAGCTGCTTGTCGAGGAGCTCACCGGGCTCGGTGCCGAGCGGCTCCTCGACGAGCTGGTGCTCTCGCCCCTGGGGATGCGGGACAGCACCTTCGCGCAGCCGCTGCCCGAGGCGTGGTCGCACCGCGCGGCCCATGGGCACCGCGCCGACGGAAGCGAGGTCGACGGCGCGTGGCACACCTACCCGGAGCAGCTCGCCGCCGGCCTCTGGTCGACGCCGAGCGACCTTCTCGAGGTCGCGCTGAGCGTCCAGCGATCCTCGAGTGCGGCCGGGGAGGGTCTGCTCACGCGTGAACGCGCCGCAGAGATGGTGCGTCCCGAGGTCGCTCTCCCGGCCGGCGCCGAGGTGACCGGCGGCTTGAACGCCATCGGCGTGGGCACGTTCCTGCGGGTCCAGGACGAGTCGGCGACGTGGTTCGGTCACACCGGGGTCAACGAGGGGTACCGGTGCTGTCTCCTCGCCAGCACCGCGACCGGGCAGGGCGCGGTGGTGATGACCAACAGCGACGCCGGGTTCGAGGTCATCGAGCCACTCCTCGGCGCGATCGCCACGTCGTACGGGTGGGACGGGCTCGACCTCGCGCGCCGGCCCGCTCCACGCGGCTGACCGGGACGATCAGCGACCGGGAGCGAAGGCCTTCACGCAGGCGTCGGCCAGGCACGCGACCGAGTCCACCACCGGGAGCACCTGCGCCGCGCGCCTGCTGGCCAGGGGGATCTCCGTGCACGCGGCCAGGACGACATCGCATCCCGACGCGGCGAGAGCCCGGGTCGCTTCCTCGATCAGGCGCTCCGCCAGGTCCGGGTCCGCGCCGCCCTTGACGATCCGGATCGCCTCGTCGATCAGGTTCTCCTGGTCGTCCTCGTCCACGTGGACCAGGTCGAGGCCGTGCTCCTGGGCCGCACGGTCGTACAGTCCCGTGAGCCGCGTGCCGCGCGTCGCGAACAGGCCGACTCGCCCCGACGACAGGGCTGCCGCCGCCTCGATCGTCGCCGCGATCATGTCGACGAACCCGTGACGCGGGGTGAGGTCGAGGTCGGCCAGGAACGCATGCGCGGTGTTGCACGGGATCGCGATGAGGTCGGCGCCGGCGTTGCGCAGCGCGTGCCAGCCCTCGCTCATGGCGGGGACGGGGGAGGGCCCGCGGCCCAGGAGCGCATCGGTGCGGTCCGGGACCCGTCCGTCGCTCCAGATCACGACGGGGATGTGCTCCTGGTCCACGCTTGCCGGCGTGGCGGCGATGAGCTGCTCGAAGAAGTAGGCGGTCGCGATGGGGCCCATCCCGCCGAGGACGCCCAGGAGGGAGGGCTGGATCGTCACGGGCGGAGCCCGTCCGTCCAGGCGTGGTCCGGAACGCGGTGGGCGACACGACCGGTGCTGAGCTCGACCGTGTCGGCCGCGCAGAGGGCATCGACGACGGCTTCCTCGACGCAGTCGAGGGTCGCGCCGAACACCTCGTCGAGGTCCGCGGGCCGCAGGCCGGGCGCAACGCGACGGTCCGTGGAGAGGCTGATCGCGTAGTCGCCGCTGCCGTGGCTGTACGCCGCCCCGACGCGACCGAGACCGAAGACGCCCCGCCGCGCGATGCGTTCGAGCTCGTGCGGAGTGCTGGGGAAGTCGACCGCCACCACGACCATGCACGAGCCTTCCTCCGAGGTCGGGCCCGCGACGGGGAGCCCCAGCGACCCAGGGGGCACGCGGCGGCCCTGGAGCCGGAGCTCGCCGGTCATGTTGGCCTGGACCAGGACGCCGAGGTGGTGCTCCTGCCCGCGAACGCGAACCCGCCGTGACGCAGAGCCGATCCCTGCCTTGAACCCGAGTGCGCAGGCTCCGGCCCCGCCTCCGACATTGCCTCCGGCGACGACGTCCCGGCTCGCGGAGTCCAGGGCCTCGACCACCGCCTCGTCCTCGAGGCGGTGGTCATGCTCTGCGGACAGCCAGGTGTCGTTGATCTCCCCGACCACCGGGTTGATCGACCGGAGGGCGGTTGCTCGCCGGCCCTGCATCCAGGTGATCAGGTGGTCGGCGACCCGGAACGTCGACAGCGTCGAGGTGAGCATGACGGGCGTCTCGACCTGGCCGGTGGTCCCGATCTGGGTGGCACCGACCAGCTTCCCGTACCCGTTGCCGACGTACAGGGCGGCCGGAAGCGGCAGACCGGCCGCGAGGTCGTCGTTCAGGATCGCTGTCACGCCCGTGTGGACGCCACGATCGTCGTCGTGCACGGTCGCGTGGCCGACCCGCAGGTCGCCGACGTCGACGATCGTGTTCGTACGCCCGGTCGGAAGCGGTCCGAAGGACATCCCGAGGTCACGAGGGCGCATGCCGCCGGCAGGTGCCGCCGCCGCGCTGTCCTGTTCCATCACGGAAGCAATCTCGCCCAGCGCGCGCCCCAGCGTCATCGTGCTCGGCCACGACATCGGGCGCCTGCCGTCGTCGGCCTGGCCAACACCACCGGGTGGTGGCGGCGGCCTGGTCCGGGCCCCTCGGTGCCGTGGTCTCACGATGAGGGCCGTTGGCGTCTTGGACAGCGGGGTGCCCCTTGAATTGGGGGATCGCATGAACACTTCGGCGGCCCAGGCTCCTTAGTGTGATGGAAAAGACGTCCTTCGATGCAGCGGCTCGGCGCGCGAAGACCTCGTCCAGCGTGCGCGCTGCACCCGGCGACCGCGACCAGCCCGTCCATGACGGCCGGCTGATCATCCGCGTCCCCGACTGAACACCCCCGCACTCCCTACACCCGAAGAGGAACGACATGAGGACCGTCACCACCAGGAGTGCCCTGCTGGCACTCTCCCTCTCGCTGGTCGGCACCGCCGGCCTCGTCGCCTGCAGCTCCGGCAGCGGGTCCGACAACGGCCCGAAGTCGTACGCCGACGGCAAGACCTTCGCGTTCGCGATGAACTCCGATCCCGGCGCCCTCGACCCCCAGCAGTCGTTGACCGGCAACCTCACCCAGCTCACCCAGTTCGCCTACGACAGCCTGCTGTCCGTCGCGGCCGACACGGGCGAGATCCAGTCGCAGCTCGCGGACTCCTGGAAGGTCGACGGCAAGACCATCACGCTCGAGATCCGCGACGGGGTGACCTGCTCCGACGGCTCGCCCTTCGATGCGCAGACGGTCGTCGACAACCTCACCTACCTCAGCGACGAGGCGAACAAGAGCCCGTTCCTCGGGCTCTACTACCCCGCGGGTTCCACGGCGACCGCGTCCGGCTCGACCGTCACCATCAAGGTCGGCGTCACCGGACCGTTCGTCCTCAACGCCCTGGCCAAGGTCCCCATGGTGTGCGAGGCCGGGCTGAAGGATCGCAGCACCCTCACGGACGGGACGTCCGGTACCGGCCCCTACGTGCTGGAGAGCTCGGTCCCGGGCAGCAAGTACGTCTACAAGGTCCGCGAGGGCTACACGTGGGGCCCCGACGGCGCCTCGACCGCGACCAAGGGCATGCCGGCCCAGATCGACGCCACCGTGGTTCTCAACGAGACCACCGCCGCGAACGGTCTCCTCACCGGGACGCTCAACGCGGCGACGATCAAGGGGCCTGACGCCGAGCGTCTGGACAAGGCCGGCGTCGCGTCGGCCGACCTCCCGATCATCCTCGGCGAGCAGTGGTACAACCACGCCGAGGGCCACCTGACCAGCGACCCGGCCGTCCGGATGGCGCTCACCCAGGGCATCGACTACACCCAGCTGGCGGACGTCCTGACCGCCGGCAAGGGCATCCCCACCACCCAGCTCGCCCCGATGCCGCCCATCGCGTGCCAGGGCACGACCACCGGTGCGGTGCCGGCCTTCGACGCCAAGGCCGCCGGGGCCCTCCTCGACGAGGCGGGGTGGGTCAAGGGCTCCGACGGCATCCGGACGAAGGACGGCAAGAAGCTCGAGCTGAGCCTCCTGGTCGACAACTTCGCGGGCAACCCGGCCGCCGCCGCGTCCGAGCTCGCCGTCGAGAACTGGAAGGCGATCGGGATCAAGGTCAACGCCAAGCTGCTGAGCACCTCGCAGCTGTCCGAGCCGCTCTTCACGACGGGTGACTGGGACATCGCGTGGGAGACCGTGGGCGTCAACTCGCCCGACCAGATGGTGCCGTTCCTGTCCGGCGACACCGCCAACAACTTCTCCCACATCGACAACGCCGACTACGAGGCCAAGGTCGAGGCGGCCAACGCCAAGGTGGGCTCCGAGAGCTGCCCCGACTGGCTCGCCGCCGAGGAGAGCCTGTTCGCGGCCGCCGACCTCGTCCCGTTCGCGGGGAGCTCGAACCCGACCTTCCTCAAGGGCGCGGAGCTCACCACCGGCGCGATCCTCGTCCCCAGCGCCATCCGCATGCTCGGCTGAGCTGCCCGAGCGCTTCATCCACCTCTCACGGGAGATCCCGCATGACCACGACACCGACAGCCAGCTCACCGGACCTCGGCGATCCGGTTCGCCGACGGCCCCTGCTCGGGGGACGTTGGACCCGGTTCGCCCTCAGGCGAGGTGGGCGGCTGTTGGTGTCGCTCTGGGTCCTCGTGACGGCGTCCTTCCTGATGATCCACCTGGTGCCGGGGGACCCGGTCCGGGCCTCGCTCGGGATGACCGCCCCGGCCGACCTGGTGGAGGCGAAGCGCGAGGCGCTGGGTCTCAACGACCCGCTGCTCACCCAGTACGGCCACTTCCTGGGCAACCTCGTGCAGGGTGACCTCGGCAGCTCGATCGCGACGCAGCTGCCCGTCGCGGACACCATCGCGCAGCGACTCCCCGCAACGGCCACCTTGGGTGGGCTCGCGTTCCTGCTCGCGGTGGCGATCGCCATCCCGGTCGGCGTCGGGATCGCCGTGCTCACCCGCAAGGGGAGGCGACGCCGCACCGAGCTGGCGTTCGCGAGCACCAGCGTCCTGCTCGGCGTCGGGCTCGTCTACGTCTTCGCCGTCACCCTGCAGTGGTTGCCCGTCGCGGGCAACGAGACCGCGTCGTCGTATGTCCTCCCGGTCATCGCACTCGCCCTCGGCTCGGCGGCGGTGCTCTCCCGGATCATGCGCGTCGAGATGCTCAAGGTCCTCGAAGCCGACTACATCCGCACGGCCCGCGCCAAGCGCCTGCCGCCGTTGCGCGTCCTCCTCGTCCACGCGCTCCCGAACGCGGTGACCGCGACCCTGACCATCGGAGGACTGTTGCTCAGCTCCTTGATCGCCGGCACGGTGCTGGTGGAGAACGTCTTCTCCTGGCCGGGCCTGGGCAGCACGATCGTCCAGTCGATCACCACCAAGGACTACCCGCTGGTGCAGGGAATCGTGATCGTGTACGGCCTCGGGGTGCTGCTCATCAACACCCTCGTCGACGTGACGCTCGCGATCCTCGACCCACGTTCGACGATCGGCGCTGCGTGATGACCATGACGACATCGACCTCTTCCCGGCGCTGGCGCCGCGTGCTGAGCACACCCGTCGGCATGGTCGGGTTCGGCCTGCTCGCCCTGGTGGTGGTGCTGGCCGTGCTCGCGCCGCTCCTCTGGCACGACCGCGCGGTGGCCGTCGACACGGCCAACGCCATGGCGGGTCCGTCCAGCGACCACTGGATCGGCACGGACGCCCTCGGGCGTGACCTCTTCTTCCGCGTCCTGGTGGCGACGCGTCTCTCGCTGCTGCTCGCCGTCTGCTCCACGGCCATCGCGATCACCGTCGGTCTGGTGCTCGGCGCGGCACCACTCCTCCTCGGTCCGCGGATGGGCCGCCTGGTGGGGGCCCTGATCAACGTGCTGGTGGCGTTCCCCGGGCTCTTGCTGGTGCTCTTCTTCGCGGTGGTCTTCGGTGTCGGCGCGAAGGGAGCCGTGTTCGCGATCGCGATGGCCGGTGCTCCCGCCTTCGCCCGCCTGTGCCAGACCATGGTCGCCGGGGTCCTCGGGCTCGACTACGTCGCCGCGGCCCGCGTGGCCGGGGTCGGTCGTTTCCGGATCCTGTTCCGCCACGTGCTGCCCAACATCGCCGAGCCCCTCATCGTCAACGCCTCGATCGGTGCCGGCGGGATGCTGCTCGCCTTCGCGGGCCTGTCCTTCCTCGGGCTCGGTGTCCAGGCGCCCGCCTACGACTGGGGCCGGTTGATGCAGGAGGGCCTGACGGGCATCTACATCCACCCCTTGGCGGCACTCGCCCCGGGCCTCGCGGTGATCATCGCCGGTCTTGCCTTCAACCTCACGGGCGAGGCCATCGCGCGGGGCTTCGGCATCCCGGAGGCGGGCAACCTGGCGCCCGCGCCGGCCCGTACGCCCGCGGTGCCGGACGACGAGTCCGGGGCCGACGCCCACGCCGCCCCCGCGCCCGAGCGCGGTGATGTGCTCGACGTACGCGACCTGCACGTGACGTTCCCCGGCCCGGCGGGTGCGATCCGCCCCGTCCGAGGGGTGTCGTTCAGCATCGGCCGCGGCCAGGCCGTCGCCATCGTCGGCGAGTCCGGGTCCGGCAAGTCGCTCACCGCCCTGGCGGCGGCGCAGCTGGTCGAGGAGCCGGGCCGGGTCGAGGCCGACCAGCTCACGTTCGTCGGCACCGACCTCCTCGACGGTGAGGCCGACGCGAAGCTCCTCGGGCAGTCGTTGTCCGTGGTCTTCCAGGACCCCATGACCTCCTTCAACCCCGCGCACCGGATGGGGCCGCAGCTGGCCGAGGTCGCTCGTCAGCACCAGGGTCTGAGCCGCAAGGCGGCCCTGGCCCGGGCCGTCGACCGGCTCCGTGCCGTCAAGGTGGTCGACCCGGAGCGCCGGGCCAAGCAGTACCCGTTCGAGTTCTCCGGCGGGATGCGCCAGCGGGCGATGATCGGCATGGGCCTGATGGGCACCCCGCAGCTGATCATCGCCGACGAGCCGACCACCGCCCTCGACGTCACCGTCCAGCAGCAGGTGCTCGACCTGCTGGGGGAGATCCGCCGCACCGACGACGTGGCGCTGCTCCTGATCAGCCATGACGTCGCCGTGGTCGCCGAGATCTGCGACCGGGTGCTGGTGATGTACGCCGGACGGATCGTCGAGGAGCTGCCCGCCGCCGACCTCTGGACCGGAGCGCAGCATCCCTACACGCGCGCCCTGGTGGCCGCCGTACCGGACATGGAGACCGACCTCGACGCCCCGCTGGCCAGCATCGCCGGGCGACCGGTGGACCCGACGGACATCCCGATCGGCTGCGCGTACGCCGCGCGCTGCCCCCTGGCCGACGACCACTGCCGCTCCGCCGACCCCGATCTCGTCACCGACGCGGCGGGCAACCGGGTCGCCTGCTGGCGCGCCGGCCAGACGCTGTCGCTCGGCCCCACCGTCACCAGCGAGAAGAAGGTGGTCACCTCGTGAGCACGCTCGACTTCGACAACGTCAGCGTCAAGTACGGCGCCTCCACGGTGCTGCGGGACGTCACCCTGACCGTCGCCGACGGCCAGGTCGTCGGTCTGGTCGGCGAGTCCGGCTCCGGCAAGTCCACGCTGGCGCGGGCCGCCGTGGGGCTGGCGCCGATCAGCGCCGGCCGCATCCTGCTCGACGGCGCCGAGGTGAAGCCGCGGGGCCGCCACCGACCGCTGCAGATCGTCTTCCAGGACCCCTACTCCTCCCTCGACCCGCGGATGACGGTCGGCGAGAGCATCGCGGAGGCGATTCCCGACCGGCTCGGCCGGGCAGCGCGCCGGGCCGAGATCACCCGGCTCCTCGAGCTCGTCCACCTCGACCCGGCCCGGGCCACGAGCCTGCCGCGCCAGCTCTCCGGGGGACAGCGCCAGCGGGTCGCGCTCGCGCGTGCGCTGGCCGGACGCCCGGAGGTCGTGATCGCCGACGAGATCACCTCGGCGCTCGACGTCTCCGTGCAGGGTGCCGTTCTCAACCTGGTGCGCGAGATGCAGCGCGAGCTCGGCCTGTCGATGCTCTTCATCTCCCACAACCTCGCCGTCGTCCGGTACGTCGCGAGCCACGTCGCCGTCATGTACCAGGGCCGCATCGTCGAGCAGGGCCCGACCGCCGACGTCCTCGAGCGTCCCACCCACCCCTACACCCAGCGTCTGGTGGCGGCCGTGCCCGGCCGTCATCACCGCACTGCCTGAGGAGCCTCCCCATGACCCGCAGGATGGCCATCGACGACCTGGCCGAGCTGGCCGTCGCGTCCCAGCCGGCGCTCTCGCCGGACCACCGTCGCCTCGTCCACGTGGTGACGACCCAGGACCTCGCAGCGGACCAGCCGGTCACCCAGCTGTGGATCACGGACCTCGACGACGACGGGGCGCCCCGGCGGCTCACCCGCGGAGGCTCGGACACCGCCCCCGCCTGGTCGCCCGACGGCTCGACGATCGCCTACGTGCGCGACCAGCAGGTCTGGCTGCTCCCGATGTCCGGGGGAGAGCCGGTGCAGCTCACCACGCTCCCGCTCGGCGCCGGCGCACCGGTGTGGAGCCCCGACGGCTCGGCGATCGCCTTCAGCGCGCCCGTGGACCGCGTCGCCACCGCGGAGGAGACCGACGCCGACCGTGCCCGGCGCGCGGATGCGCCGATCGTCAGCGAGCGACTCGACTACCAGATCGACGGCATGGGCTTCGTCGGCACCGTGCGCACGCAGATCCACCTGGCGGAGATCGCCACGGGCGAGGTCCGCCAGGTCACCGAGGGCCGTCACCACGCCCAGAACCCGGCGTGGTCGCCGGACGGCGCGACGCTGGTCTACACGGCGAAGG
The DNA here is from genome assembly GCF_024662235.1 of Pimelobacter simplex. Lineage (GTDB taxonomy): Bacteria > Actinomycetota > Actinomycetes > Propionibacteriales > Nocardioidaceae > Nocardioides. Next base: position 2,573,559 of record NZ_CP096276.1, on the reverse strand, counting down.
CCGACGGCGACTCCGACCTCGTGGCGTCGAGTGCGGTCTTCTCCCTCGCGGTGACCGGCTCCCACGCCGCCCCGCGCGTCGTCGTGGCCGAGGGGAGCATGGCGACGGCCGGCTTCACCCCCGACGGCGGCTCCCTGCTCGTCGTCGGCCACCGCGGGGAGCCGCGCGGCCACGCCGGGCTGTTCCGCGTCGACCTCGCCACCGGCGAGCTCACCGACCTCGCGGCCGGCCTCGACCGCAACGTCATGCCCGGCGCGCCGGCGTACCCCGGAACGGTGCCGCAGGTGGTGGGCGACGAGGTGCTGTTCTGCGTCCGCGACCGCGGTTGCACGCACCTGTACGCCGTCGGCCTGGGCGGTGGCGCTCCGCGGCTCGTGCACGGGGGAGCGGGGCACGTCGTCAGCCAGGTGTCCGTCGCGGGACAGCGGGTCGCCTTCGCGCTCGCCACGCCCACCTCGTTCGGCGAGATCGTCACGCTCGACCTGGCGACCGGCGCCGAGACCACGGTGACCCACCACGGCGAGAGCCTTGCGGAGGTCGAGCTCTACGAGCGCACCCCTCGCGAGTTCACCATCTCCGACGGCACCGTCGTCGAGGGCTGGTTGATGCGTGACGAGTCCACGTCCGGCCCGGGACCCCTGCTGCTCGACATCCACGGCGGCCCGCACAACGCGTGGAACGCCGCGGCCGACGAGGTGCACCTCTACCACCAGGAGCTGGTGGCCCGCGGCTGGACCGTGCTGATCCTCAACCCGCGCGGCTCCGACGGCTACGGCGAGAAGCACTACGACGCCCTCTTCGGCGGATGGGGCGTCACCGACGCGAACGACTTCCTCGAGCCCGTCGACCTCCTCGTGGCCGAGGGGATCGCGGACCCGGCGCGGCTGGGCGTCACCGGCTACAGCTACGGCGGCTACATGACCTGCTACCTCACCAGCCGCGACACCCGCTTCGCCGCGGCCGTCCCGGGCGGTGCGATCGCCGACGTGATCAGCATGGGCGGAACCAGCGACCTCGGCCACTACCTGAGCGCCCTGGAGTTCAGCTCCCTGCCCTGGCAGGACCCTGTCGGGCTGGCGGAGATGTCGCCGTACCCGCGGGTCGACCAGGTGACCACGCCCTCCCTCGTGCTGCACGGCGCGGCCGACGTACGGTGCCCGGTCGGTCAGGCGGAGCAGTGGCACGCCGCCCTGCGCGAGCGTGGCGTGCCGACCGGCCTCGTCCTCTACCCGGGCGCCTCGCACAACTTCCTGATCACCGGTCGGCCCTCCCACCGCCAGGACTACGGCCGCCGCGTCGTCGACTGGGTGGAGCGGTACGCCGGCAACGCGGCCGGTCCGCGTCCGGCCAGGATCGACGCCGAGCACTGGGCTCGGCGGCTGGAGAGGCTGGCCGCGAGGCACCAGGTCCCCGGCGCCCAGCTCGGCATCCTCCGCCTGGGGGTCGACGGTGCGCCCGACGAGACGGCGTACGCCGCCACCGGTGTGCTGCACGCCGCCTCGGGCGCCCCGGCGACGACCGATGCCCTGTGGCAGATCGGCTCGATCACGAAGGTGTGGACCGCCACGGTCATCATGCAGCTGATCGACGAGGACGCCTTCACGCTGCACACCCCGGTGACCGAGATCCTCCCGGAGCTGAGGCTCAAGGACGAGGAGGCCGCGGCCAAGGTCACCATCTGGCACCTGCTGACCCACACGAGCGGCATCGAGGGCGATGTCTTCGTCGACACCGGGCGTGGCGACGACTGCCTGGAGAAGTATGCCGCCGTGCTGGCCGACGTCGACCAGATCCACCCGGTCGGGGCGACCTGGTCCTACAGCAACTCGGCGTTCTCCCTCCTGGGCCGGGTCATCGAGGTGACCACCGGACTCACCTGGGACCAGGCGATGCGGGAGCGGCTCTTCGCCCCGCTGGGGCTGACCCGCACGGTCACGCTGCCGGAGGAGGCGATGGTGTTCCCCCATGCCATGGGGCACCTCGTGGGCCTGCCGGATCCCGAGCCGGCCGGGGTCGCGATGCTGCCGCGGTCGGTCGGTCCGGCCGGGCTCATCACCTCGACTGTCGCCGACGTCCTGGCATTCGCCCGTCTGCACCTGATGGGCGGGGTGGCCGCCGATGGCACCCGGGTGGTGTCGCAGGACAGCGTGGCGGCGATGAACGCCGACCAGGTCCCCGGTGTGGAGCAGCTGCTGATGGGCGAGACGCGGGGTCTGGCCTGGTTCCGCTTCGACTGGAACGGTCACCCCACCTACGGCCACGACGGGAACACCATCGGGCAGGCCGCCTTCCTGCGGATCCTTCCTGAGGCTGGGATCGCCGTCACGCTCCTCACGAACGGGGGGAGCACCCGCGACCTCTACACCGAGCTCTACGAGGAGATCTTCAGCGAGCTGGCCGACGTCCACCTCCCCGCCCGGTTCGCTCCGCCCGTCGAGCCGCCGGTCGTCAACCACTCGCCTTACCTGGGCCGGTATGAACGCGGGGAGCTCCTGGTGGAGTTCCTCCTCGAGGAGGGCGAGCCGGTCCTGCGAACCACGCTCAAGGGGCCGCTTGCCGACGTCCTTCCTGCGGTGGAGACCTACACGGTCGTGCCGGTCGTCGATGGCGTGTACGCCATCCAGGCATCCGGGGCGACGGACTGGGTCCGTGTCAGCTTCTACGACTTGCCGACCGGTGAGCAGGGCATCCACATCGGCCTGCGTGCCACCCCGAGGAAGGCCTGACATGACCGTATCCACCCCCGGCGTGGCACTCGACCTGGTGCTCGCCGACCTGCGCGAGCTGATCGAGTGCGAGTCTCCGTCGAGCGATCTCGAGGCCGTGGGCCGATCGGCCGACGTGGTGGCGCGGATCGGTGCGTCCCGGATGGGTGCCGAGCCCGAGCGGATCGTGATCGACGGTTGCACCCACCTGGTGTGGCGCCACGGGCCGACCAAGGTGCTCCTGGTCGGCCACCACGACACGGTGTGGCCGCTCGGCACCCTGGCTCGTCAGCCGTTCTCCGTCGTGGACGGGGTGCTGCGCGGCCCGGGCTGCTTCGACATGTCGGCCGGGCTCGTGATGGCGATGCACACGGTGGCCGCCCTCGGGGAGGCCGGCCGGGCCGGCGTGACCGTCCTGGTCACGGGTGACGAGGAGATCGGATCGCCGACCTCGCGCAGCCTGATCGAGGAGGAGGCACGAGGCGCGGTCGCTGCGCTCGTGCTCGAGGCGTCCGCCGACGGCGGCGCGCTCAAGACCGCCCGCAAGGGCACCTCGATGTACGAGATCCACCTGACGGGCCGCGCGGCCCATGCGGGACTGGAGCCGGAGAAGGGCATCAACGCCGGCGTCGAGCTCGCTCACCAGGTCCTCGCCCTCGGAGCCTTGAGCGACCCGGAGGCCGGTACGACGGTGACCCCGACGGCGTCGAACGCCGGGACGACGCTCAACACCGTCCCGGCGTCGGCCTCGGTCTCGGTCGACGTACGCGCCTGGACCGTCGCGGAGCAGGAGCGCGTCGATGCCGCGATCCGTGCCCTGACGACCACGCTGCCCGGAGCGTCGATCAGCGTGCGTGGCGGGATCAACCGCCCGCCCCTGGAGGAGTCGTCCTCCCGCGAGCTGTTCGCGCGTGCCTCTCGCCTCGCCGAGGCTCTCGGCCAGCCGCCCGTCAGCGCGACCGCGGTCGGCGGCGCCTCGGACGGCAACTTCACCGCAGGCGTCGGGACGCCCACCCTCGACGGCCTGGGTGCCGTCGGCGGCGGAGCGCACGCCGACAGCGAACACGTCGTGGTCGACCGCCTGGTCGATCGCACCATCCTGCTGCAGGCGCTGGTCGCCGAGCTTCTCGAGGAGAGCGCATGACCAGAGCACCCGTCAACCCCGACGTCACCGAGGCGGAGGCCTCGGCCGCCGCCGCAGAGCGCGCGTCGGGTGTGACCATCCGCAACCTGACCGAGATCGACGAGATCAACGAGGTCACCGACCTGCTGGCCCTCATCTGGGGCCGTCCGGACAACCCGCCGATCAGCTCCGAGCTCCTGCGGGCGCTCGGCAAGGCCGACAACTACATCGGCGGGGCCTATGACGGTGACGAGCTGGTCGGCGCGTGCGTCGGCTTCCACGCGTCGCCCAACACCCGCATCCTGCACAGCCACATCGCGGGTGTCTCCCCGTCGGCCGCCGGTCGTCACGTCGGCTATGCCCTCAAGCTCCACCAGCGGGCCTGGGCTCTGTCCCGCGACATCGGCATCATCGAGTGGACCTACGACCCCTTGGTGGCCCGCAACGCCCACTTCAACCTCGTCAAGCTCGGCGCACTGCCGGCCGAGTACCTCACCAACTTCTACGGCGAGATGCACGACGTCATCAACGGCGGGGACGACACCGACCGGCTGCTGGTGACCTGGGACCTCACCTCGCCCGAGGTGGTCGCGGCGTGCCGGGGCGTGCGGAGGGAGCCGGTCACTCCGGCGGGCGCGATCCGCGTCGCCGTACCCGCGGACATCGAGTCGCTGCGCCTGGCCTCTCCGGCGGAGAGCCGGGCCTGGAGGCTCGAGGTGCGTGCGGAGCTCGCGGCGCACCTTGCCGGCGGCGGCCGCATCGTCGGTTTCGACCGTGCTGCGGGCTACGTGCTCGTCCCCGCCGCCGAAGCCGCGCAGCCGTGACGCTCGTCCGCGACGCTGCCCGCGAGCGGATCCTGGTCGAGCGGATCCCCGGGTGATCGTGCGGCCTATGCTCGCGACCATGGGACAGAGGCCACGCGCCAGCCTGGGCCGCGTGCTCGACGATCTCGGCGACACCCTTCTCGAGCTCGTCCACGGAGATCCGGAGCACGAGGGCGACATCGGCGGCGTCATCATCCACGACCCTGACGATGAGCCGATCTACCCGATCGGCGCACTCGTCCTCGCCGTCGGAGCATCGAGCGACAGCCTGGCGACGCTCGTGCGGGACCTCGGGCGTCATCAGGCCGTCGGGGTCGTCGTCCGTGCTCCGGTGGCCGTGACCCCGGAGATCAGCGCTGCCGTCGAGGAGAGCGGCGTCGCCCTGCTGGGGCTGCGCCGCGGAGCCACCTGGACCCAGCTCAACGCCCTGCTCCGTTCGGTCCTCGCCGAGGGCGACGTCGGGGTGTCGGAGAAGGAGTCGCTGGGCGGGATCCCGTCGGGTGACCTGTTCGCCGTCGCCAACGCCGTCGCCGCTCTGATCGACGCCCCGGTCACGATCGAGGACCGGAGCTCGCGGGTGCTCGCGTTCTCCGGCCGCCAGGACGAGGCCGATGCCTCGCGGGTGGAGACGGTGATCGGGAGGCAGGTGCCCGAGCGCTACACCCGTCGCCTCACCGAGCGGGGTGTCTTCCGCGAGCTCTACCGCCAGGACCTACCGGTCGTCGTGAACCCCGAGGGCATGGGCTCCGGGCACGCCATGCAACGGGTGGCGATCGCCGTCCGAGCCGGCGACGAGGTCCTCGGCTCGATCTGGGCCGCCATGGACGGCGAGCTGACGGCCGAGCGCTCCGCCGCGTTCCAGGACTCGGCCAAGCTGGTCGCGCTGCACCTGCTGAGGGTGCGGGCCGGCGCCGATGCGCAACGCCGGCTGCAGGCCGACCTGGTGGCGACGACCCTCGAAGGTGCCTCCGGCTCCCGGGACGCGCTGGCCCGGCTCGGGTTGGCCGGCAAGACGCTGACGGTCCTGGCGGCCGCGCTTCGCGTCGACGAGGGTGATCGCCGCGAGCAGGCGCTGGCCGCTGACTGGCAGCGGCTGACCGATGCCTTCTCGGTCCACCTCTCCGCGGCGGTCTCGAGCGCGGCCGTGGCCAGGGTCGGCAGCGCCGTGTACGCACTGGTGCCCCTGGGCGGAGACGCCGAGGAGCGGGCCGTGCGCCTGGCCAACGACTTCTGCGACCGGGTGGGTGTCGGTCTCCCCATGGTGGTCGCGGTCGGGCCTCCGGCCGACAACATCACCTCACTGATCCTGTCCCGGGCCTCCGCGGACCGCGTGCTGCACGTGCTGCGCGACGGACGGACCGGGCGGCGGGTCGCACGCCTCAGCGACGTCCAGACCCAGTCGCTGCTCCTCGAGCTCCGCGACCTGGCCGTCGCGCGGGGAGATCGCCCCGCGGGACCGATCGCGTGCCTGCTCGAGTACGACGAGAGCCACGACTCGGGCCTCATCGAGACGCTCAAGGCCTGGCTCGACGCCTTCGGCGACGTCACAGCTGCCGCGTCCGTGCTCTTCATCCACCCCAACACGCTGCGCTACCGGCTGCGGCGACTGGCGGACGTGAGCGGCATGGACCTCGACGATCCCGAGGACCGGTTCGAGGCGATGGTGCAGCTGCGCATCCTCGCCTCCCGCTGAGCAGCGCCCGGCGAGGTGGCGGTCGGTCAGCGATGGCCTGAGGGTGGGGCCATCGCCGACCGGGGCGCCGAGGTCTCTAGAGCGCGACCCACTCGACGGTGGTGGTGACCTCGTCGAGGAGCTCGGGAAGGGGAGTGACGCCGAGGCCCGGGCCGGTGGGCACGGGCATGTGGCCGTCGACGATCCGCAGCGGCTCGGTGATGTCGGTCGCGTAGAAGCGGTCCGAGGCCGAGACGTCTCCGGGCAGCGTGAAGCCCGGCAGTGCCGCGAGAGCGGCGTTGGCGGCCCGTCCCAGACCCGTCTCGAGCATGCCGCCACACCACGCGGCCACACCGTGGGCGGCAGCGACGTCATGGATGCGGACAGCCTCGAGGTAGCCGCCGACGCGGCCGGGCTTGATGTTGATGATCGAGCAGGCGCCGAGCTTGATCGCTGCCGCGGCGCTCTGTGCCGACACGATGGACTCGTCGAGGCAGATCGGGGTCGAGATCAACGTGGCGAGCTCGGCGTGGCCGATGACGTCCTCCTCCTCCAGCGGCTGCTCGATGAGGAGGAGTCCGAAGTCGTCGAGCTTGGCCAGGTGGCGGGCGTCGCGCAGCGAGTACGCCGTGTTGGCGTCGACCTGGAGCAACAGGTCGTCACCGAACCGCTCGCGCACCGCCTTGACCGGCTCGATGTCCCAGCCCGGCTCGATCTTGAGCTTGATCCGGAGGTAGCCCGCGTCGAGATATCCGCCGACAGCGTCCAGCAGGGCGGGGATCTCGTCGTAGATGCCGACGGAGACCCCGGAGGGGACGCGGTCGTGGACGGCGCCGAGCTCGCGGCCGAAGGACCGGCCCGCGGCGCGGAGCTCGGCGTCGAGCACGGCCATCTCGAGGGCCGCCTTGGCCATCCGGTGGCCCTTGAAGGGGTGCAGGACCTGGCCGACGGCCGTGGCGCCGTGCTGCGCCAGTGCCTCCGGTGCGGCCGCCAGGGCCGGCAGGAAGAACCGCCGCAGCACGTCGGCGGTCGCGTCGACGTACTCGGAGGAGTAGAGCGGGTCGGCCATGGCGACGCACTCACCCCAGCCCTCGGCCTCGTCGGTGACGGCGCGCAGGAGCAGGACGTCGCGGCTGGTCTGAACGCTGAACGAGGTCCGGAACGGCGACAGCAAGGGCATGTTGATGCGTCGGAGCTCGACGCCTTGAAGCTTCACGAGTGATCTCCTTCGTGGGGGAGTGCGACCATCGTTGCTGGGCGGAGGTGGCCGGCGAACTGGGTACGCCGACGAACTCGCGGCGGCCGCCTTGTCCTATCGACCAACGGGCGTCCCGATCACCGATGTTGTCCGGTCGGACATCGCCGGGCCGGCCCTTCGTCGTTTTCCACGACGCGTCCGCGGCGAGCGGCGGATTCAATGGCGACATGGCATCGAACCCAACGCAAGAGCACACGACGCGGCGGAGCAGGCTGCGCGACCTGCACCCTGGCATCGGACCGTACGAGACCGGCCCCCTGAATGCCATCACGGACGTCGAAGGGGTGCGCGTCGGTCACGAGACGGTCATCGAGGGGCGCGGGGGCAAGGAGCGCGGCGAGGGACCGGTCCGGACCGGCGTGACGATCATCGAGCCGCGGGCGGGTCGGGTGCGCGAGCAGCCGTGCTTCGCCGGGGCGTTCTCGTTCAACGGCAATGGTGAGATGACCGGCCTCGAGTGGGTCCGGGAGTCCGGTCTCCTGACCACGCCCATCGGTCTGACGAACACGTTCAGCGTCGGCGTGGTGCGCGATGCCCTGGCCGGGTACGACGCGCGGGAGTCGTCGGCGAGCACCTTCTGGGCGCTCCCGGTCGTGGGCGAGACCTACGACGGCGTCCTGAACGACATCTGTGGGCAGCACGTGACCGAGGCGCACGTCCGGCGGGCGTACGAGTCGGCGAACAGCGGCCCCGTCGCCGAGGGGAACGTCGGCGGCGGCACCGGGATGATCTGCCACGGGTTCAAGGGTGGGATCGGTACGTCGTCCAGGAGACTGCCGGCCGCGAACGGTGGCTGGACCGTCGGCGTCCTGGTGCAGGCGAACCACGGCGTCCGGGATCTCCTCCGGGTCGACGGCGTGCCCGTCGGACGGCTCGTTCCCGACGCGGAGGTCCCGATCGCCAGCGTCGCCCGGCTCGAGGACCGGATGCCCGAGGGCTCGGGCTCGATCATCGTCGTCGTGGCGACCGATGCGCCGCTGCTCCCGTCGCAGTGCCGGCGTCTGGCGACCCAGGCGACCATCGGACTGGGCCGGTCGGGTGGCGGGGTCTCCGACTCCAGTGGCGACATCATGTTCGCCTTCTCGACCGGGAACACCTCCATCCCCGCCGAGTACCACAACGTCGACATCCCGCAGACGCACACGGTCTCGACCGTTCCGCACCAGCACCTCTCGACGCTCTTCGAAGCCTGCGCGGACGCCACCGAGGAGGCGATCATCAACGCGATGCTGGCGGCGGACGACATGGAGGGACGGGACGGGATCATGGCCTACGGGCTGGCGGCCGACCGCCTGGGCTCGGTCCTGGAGCGGCACGCGACCTGGTCGGGCAGCGCCCGATGAGGGAGCTCCAGGACACCACCGCCCGGGCGCTGCGCCGCTGCGTCATCGAGCGCCAGTCGAAGGGGCGGGTCCCGGGGGTCGCCGCGGGCGTCGTGCACCGGGGCCGGCTGGCCTGGTACGACGGCGTCGGCACCGCCGACCTCGACCGGCCCGACCACGCGCCGGGACCGGACGACCAGTTCCTGATCGCGTCCAACACCAAGACCTTCACCGCCGTGATGGTCATGCAGCTGCGCGACGAGGGCCGGCTCTCGCTCGACGACCCGCTGGAGAGGTTCCTGCCCGGGACCGCGCATCGTGGCATCACGATCCGGCAGGTGCTCGCGCACTCCTCCGGCATGCAGCGCGAGCCGGTCGGCGACGTGTGGGAGTCGTTGGTCATGCCCGACCGGGAGGCCCTGGTCAAGGGCTTCGACGCGGCCGAGCGAGTGTTCGCGCCGCACCACCGGTGGCACTACTCGAACCTGATGTTCGCGCTGCTCGGCGAGGTGGTGGCCCGGCTCGACGACACCGACTGGTACGCCGCGCTCCGCCGCCGGCTGCTCGACCCGCTGGAGATGCGGCGCACGACGCTGGGCTTCGAGGGCGCGCACGCCCAGCCCTACTTCGTGCCGCCGCACACCGACGTACCCGTGCGTGAGAGCGTGCCCGACCTCGCTGCGATGGCGCCCGCCGGCGGCCTGGCGAGCACGCCGCGGGACATGGCCACCTGGTCCGGATTCATCGCCGACCCCGACCCCGAGATCCTCGCCCCGGACACGCTCGAGGAGATGTGCCAGCCGCAGATCGTGATGGATGTCGACCGCTGGGGCGGCGCAATGGGCCTCGGCTTCTTCCTGATGCGCAGCGGCACCCGGGTGTACGTCGGCCACACCGGCGCCATGCCCGGTCACCTCACCGGCATCTTCACGCACCGCGAGTCCGGCACCGGCGGGATCGTGATGATGAACGCCTCGGTGTGCCCCGACCCGGCCGCGTTCGCGATCGAGCTGGCCGACCACGTGCTCGACCACGACCCGGAGGAGCCGGAGATCTGGCGGCCCGGGACCGTCGTACCCGAGGACCTCGCGGAGCTCGTCGGGCCGTGGTACTCCGAGGGCTACCCGTTCGTCTTCTCCGTCCGGGAGGGACGGCTCGAGGCGCGGGCCGTGGGGCTTCCCGACCACAAGCCGTCGTCGGTCTTCGAGAAGGTCGCCGACGATGTCTACCGGACCGTCGCCGGTCGTGAGCGCGGCGAGCTGCTGCGGGTCACGCGCGACGACGCCGGACAGGTGACCAAGCTCAACTGGGCAACCTACCGGGTCACCCGGGAGGCTGTCCCCTTCGGTACGCCCTCGGACTGAGAGCCCGCGGGCTTCAGCCAGACAGGAGAGAGCACGTGTCAGTTCGACTTCCCGAGGACCTGCTTCGCGGCGAGCGGTGGGCCGCACGCCTTGCGGAGCTAGCCGAGAAGCACGCCGTACCGGGCCTGCAGGTCGGTCTCCTCACCCTCGACGGACCTGGCCGGCACACGGTCCGCGTGCTCAGCCACGGGCTGACCAGCCTCAGGACCGGAGTCGGCGTCGACGACGACACGCTCTTCCAGCTCGGGTCCATCACCAAGGTCTGGACGGCGACGCTCGTCATGCAGCTGGTCGACGAAGGCCGGCTCACCCTCGACACCAGGGTCGTCGACGTCCTCCCGGACTTCAGGCTGGCGGACCAGACCGCTGCGGACGCCATCACCGTGCGCCACCTGCTCACCCACACCAGCGGGATCGACGGGGACATCCTCACCGACACCGGTGACGGCGACGACGCCCTCGCGAGGTACGTCGAGGTGCTGGTCCCGGCCGTGTGCACCACCCCACCCGGTGGCCACTTCGACTACTGCAACGCAGGGTTCGCCGTCGCCGGCCGGATCGTCGAGGTGCTGCGCGAGACCGACTTCACCACCGCGATCCACCGCCACCTGTTCGAGCCGCTCGGCCTCGAGCACACCGTGATGAACGCCAAGGACGCGATCCTCCACCGGGCCGCGGTCGGTCACCTCGCCGACCTCAGCGATCCCGGCGTCCGGGCGGTCACCCCGACTCCGCAGTGGTCACTGCCGCGAAGCTCCGGACCCATGGGCGGCGCGGTCGGTCGCATGGAGGACCTCCTGGCGCTGGCAGCCGGTCACCTGCTCGACGGCGTCGGTCTCAACGGCACCCGGTTCCTGTCCGCCGAGTCCGCCCGCCTGATGCGCGCCCTGCAGGTCGACCTCGCCGGCCTGTCCTCCACCGATGCCGGGTGGGGGCTGGGCTGGGCGGTCGGGCCGTGGGGGCCGTACGACGCGGTCAACCACGGCGGAGCCACCATCGGGCAGATCGCCCAGCTGCACGTACTGCCCTCGCTCGGCCTCGCCGTCGGCGTCCTCACCAACTCCCGCGGCGGCACCGCACTCGCCAAGGAGGTCCTGGCGGAGATCGGGAGGGAGCTCGGTCTGGAGTACCCGGTGCCGCGGCGCGAGCCCGGCGACCACGCACCCGCCCTCGCGCTGGCTGCCGCCGGCACCTACGAGTCGGCGACGACCAGGCTCGTCCTCGAGCGCGACGGCGAGCGTGTTCTCCAGCTCCGGGTCGAGCAGAAGGAGAACCTGACGGGAGAGCCGGACGCGGCTCCGACGACGGTCGAGGCTCTCGCGGACGACCGCTTCCTGCAGACGGCCGATCAGATCGAGTTCGCCCACACCACCTATCGCGGTGAGGAGTACCTCTTCGCGCTCCGCCTGTTCAAGAAGGTGACGTCATGACGACCTCGGCGTCGTCGAGATCCCCCCTCTGATCCGGCGCCGACGCATCCATGCGCACCATCGACTACACCCAGGCCCTTCGGGAGGCCGCGTCGGCTGCGGGCCTGACCGCGGGGTCGGGCCGCGTGGTCGACTACATCCCGGCCCTCGCCGAGGTCGCCCCGGATGCGTTCGGCATGGCCGTCGCCACGGTCACGGGGGAGCTCTACACCGTCGGCGATGCGACGACCTCGTTCTCGATCCAGAGCATCTCCAAGGTGTTCGCCTTGGCAGTGGTGATGTCGCTCGATGGCGACGCGATCTGGAAGCGGGTCGGGCGCGAGCCGTCCGGCACTCCGTTCAACTCCCTCGTCCAGCTCGAAGCCGAACGCGGATATCCGCGAAACCCCATGATCAACGCCGGCGCCCTGGTCGTCACCGACCGGCTGCTCGAGCTGACCGGAGACGCCTTCGGCGCGATCCGAGGACTCCTACGACAAGAGGCGGTCCGCCCCGACCTGGACAGCGACCCGAGGATGATCAGGTCCGAAGCGGAGAACAGTCATCGCAACGCCGCGATGGCGCACCTCATCGCCAGCCACGACAACCTCGTCAACGACGTCGCCGCAGTGCTGGAGCACTACACCGCTCAGTGCGCCATCGAGGCCAGCTGCGCCGACATCGCCGTGTCCGCAGGGTTCCTGGCGCGCGGCGGCGTCCTCAACTCAGGAGAGTCGCTCCTCACCGCGAGCCAGACCAAGCGCCTCAACTCGGTGCTCCTGACCTGCGGCAACTACGACGCCGCGGGAGAGTTCGCCTACCGCGTCGGCCTGCCGGGCAAGAGCGGCGTCGGGGGCGGGATACTCGCCGTGATCCCGGGCACGGCCACCGTCTGCGCCTGGAGCCCGCGACTCGACCGCACAGGCAACTCCGTCGCCGCGGTGGCGGCTCTCGATGCGTTCACGAGCGTCACGGGCGCTTCGATCTTCTGAACCCTGGGCGGCCCCGTGGCTCATCTGCACGGCGTTCGCAGTCGAAATGACCGGTGGCCCCGGGAGAGCCCGGGGCCACCGTCGATCGAGCATGAGCAGCTCGATCAGTGCACGACTCAGATGTCGTAGTTCTGACTGACTGACCCATGCTGACCTGCGCAAACGTCGAGGATCACCGGCCGTTTGTACCGGACTTGTAACAGGCTACCCGTTCTCCTGACGTCCGAGGCAGGGCGAAGTGCATCGATTGATCAGGGCGGCACTGCGGACTTGGTCGAGAGGTTCTGAGGTCGCGCTGGTGCAGCATCGAACTGGAGTCAGACCTCCTGCCGAAGCATCAACGTCGCGCGACCGATCGCTGGCCGGTGTGCGGCGTCGGCGAGCGGCTCTGTCCCAAGCGGCCGGCTGAGACGGTGTCGTTGAGCACCAGCTGCCAATCGCGCAGAAAGGCATCACGACCCGCAAGGACAGGTGGGGCGTGACCGACAGCACTGGGGATGAGCTGTGGTCGGATTCGGGGTCGGCGTCGTGCTGATGCTCACGCTGGGCGCCTACGGCCGATCACTGGACAGGCGACGACCGGCAGGCACGCTCGCTGTTGCGGTGCGTGCGGCGGTTCCGATAGGTCTGCTGACCGCAGTGGCTCTCGATTTGCTTGTGGACGGCGTCCTGGTCGGGCTTGGGTCGACGCTGGGGTCGACCCAAGCGGCAATTCTTACCGCGGCGCTCACGATCGAGATCCTGTTTCTCGCCCTGTCGGTCCAAGGTGAACTCGTCGAGGCGGGCCTGACGAGGTTCCGGGCAGCCGGCCTGAGCGGTGCGCTCGGACTCATGACTGCGGTCGGCGCGGTCGGATCGGCGGCCGCGTTCGGCAACGCCGGCGAGGGGCTGATCGCCGCCACACTCGCCTTCGGTGCGGCTGCTCTCCTCTACCTGGCAGTCGGAGAACTTCTCGTCGAGGCGCACAAGGAGAACGAGACGGTCCTGCTGAGCGCGATGTTCTTCGTCGGGTTCCTCATGATCTACGGGCTGGCCCAGGTCGGCGGATAGCCAGCTGGGGCGCCGCAACCCGATTTGGATCACCTTCTACTACTTTCTATAGTAGAAGTTCGATTCAGCCGCGGCGCCGCAAGGAGATCCTCAGATGGGTTCGGAACCGCGGCACCGCGCGTCCGCGCCCGCGCGTCATCGAGGCACGCGACGAGCAAAGCCGCGGCGCCCTCGCTTCCCGGCTGGAATATCGGCAGCGGTCGTGACGCTGGGGGCTGTCGCCCTGGGAAGCAGCACCTCGGTCATGGGTGTCGGCAGCGGAACCGGGGAGGCCGCGGAGGCCTCCGACCGCAACAGCCGCCGAGCTCTGCAATCCACGATCCCCTCAGCAGCCGACCGCAACCTCGAGGTCGACAGGCGGCGGCTCGAGGTGACCTTGAGCCGCAGCGCTCCCCGTGCCACCTCGGGCACCGCTCGTCGTCAGCCGGCGTGGTTGGCTGCCTGTGACACGGCGCCGCAGGTCTTGCCGGATGCCAATGGCACGGTCCCGGATGCCCGTCTGTGTGAATTACCGGACGGATTCCATCTCCGAGGCGACGCAGCATTGGCATGGTCACGCCTCGCGGCCACCTATGCGCGCGAGTTCGGCGAGGAACCGTGCATGACCGACGGCTACCGCGACCTCGCCACTCAGCGCCGGCTTGCGGCGATCAAGCCCGGACTCGCTGCCCGGCCCGGAACTAGCAACCACGGCTGGGGAGTCGCAGTCGACCTGTGCGGTGGCATCGAAAAGTTCGGGACGACGCAGTACGAGTGGATGACCGACAACGCTGAGCGCCTGGGATGGGTCAACCCGTCCTGGGCACGGTCTGGTGGATCACGTCCTGAACCGTGGCACTGGGAGTATGCCGCGGCGACGACGGGGGAGAGCTGATGTCCAGACGACGCGCCAAGGCTCCGGCTCCCACCTTTGCCCCTCCCAGCGGGCGGGACTCTCGCTACGGGCGGACGCCGAAGTACCGCGTCCTGCTGCTGGGCCTGCCGCCCGCGCTGCTTCTCATCGCACTCGGTGCCCTGTGGACCCTCCAGTCGTGGGGTGTCATCGGAGACGACGCAGGCTCCAAGTCGCTGAGCGCGGTGGGCTCCATCGTGTGCGGCTTCGGCGTCGCGCTGGCCTACGTGGTCATTCGGCCGCGACGCTAGACCCATCTACTATCCTCCGTAGGAGAATGCTGGGCGCGATGCTCGCGCGGCGAGAGGCAGGGCTGTGCGAGTACGCGACGACTACCGCGAGCGTCTACGGGCGCCGGTGCGCTGGTGGCTGCTGTGGGGGCTCATGATCTGGACCTTCTGGCTCGCGATGGTCGCCGCGCTACCGGGCTCCCTCGCCTTGGGTATCGCGCTCGGGCTCTACGCCCTTCTCGCGCTGGCCCTACTGACCTATGGGTCGGTGCGGATCGTGGTGACCGATCCATGGCTCCACGTCGGTCACGCACGCATCGAGCGTCACTTCGTGGGGCACGTCGAGGCGCTCGATGCCGCACGGATGCGGGCGATCTCCGGCCCCGAAGCCGACGCGCGGGCCTACCTCGTCCTGCGCCCCTACATCAAGACGGGCGTACGCATCACCATCGACGATCCAGCCGACCCGGCGCCGTACTGGCTGGTCAGCTCACGGCGACCGGCCGCACTCGCCGCGGCTCTGAACACCCCGCAAACCACACCGACCGACCAACCTGGACCGTCCCTCCAGGCCCGACCAATGGGAGCGGAGGGTGAGGAATGATCGAGGCGCACGGCATCGGCGGACAGGCTGATCTGCCGATCCCGCTCTCGCTCGCGGTCGGCGGTGCCGGGGTCGCGCTGGTCCTGTCATTCGTGGTGATGACGATCGCGTGGCGATCGACCCGCTACGACGGCGAAGCCGCACCTCAAGGGCGACCGGTCTCCAGCCGCATTGCTCGCGTGCTGCTCTCGGTCGCGTGGCGACGGACGTTACAGACCTCCGGCATGGTGCTCTTCGCCTACACCGTCATCGTGGCGTTGTTCGGGCAGGACAGTCTCACCAACCCATTCTTCGGGATCGTGTACGTCTGGTGGTGGGTCGGGCTCGTCTTCGCCTCGCTGCTCTTCGGGCCAGTCTGGCGATCCATCAGCCCCCTCCGCACCATCCACGCCCTCCTGAGCCGGGCCACCGGTGGCGACCGGGAGCACGGGATCTACACCTACCCGGCCCGGCTCGGCTACTGGCCGGCGGCCCTGGGGCTGTTCGCGTTCGTCTGGCTCGAGCTGGTCTACGACAACAGCAGCAGCCTGGGCGACGTGCGGCTGTGGTGCACGATCTACGTCGCCATCATGCTGGTCGGCGGATCCCTGTTCGGGTCTGCCTTCTACCAGAAGGCAGACCCCTTCGAGGTCTACTCGACCCTGATGGGCCGTCTCTCGCCCTGGCACATCACACACCCCGCTGGTGGCGACGGGGACACGCCCGCAACCGAGGACGGCGCGGAGACCGGCGCTGCGCGTTTGGTCTTGCGCAGCCCGCTCGCAAACCTCGCGGGGACTCCGCCAGTGCCTGGGCTGATCGCCGTGGTTGCGGTGCTCTTCGGAAGCACCGCCTTCGACTCCTTCGGCAACTCCCCGTTTTGGATCCGGACCATCTACGAGAGCTCGCTGTCGGCGAACATCCTCAACAACCTCGCCCTCATCGCGTTCTGCGTGGCCGCTGGAACGCTGTTCGCCCTCGGCTCCATGCTCACGCAGCCCGGGGACGGACGGCGGCGCACTGAACTCCCGGGTCTGTTCGCGCACTCCCTGGCGCCGATCATCGCTGCCTACGTGCTCGCGCACTACATCACGTTGTTCGCCGACTACGGTCTGCAGACACTCGGCCTGGTCAGCGACCCGTTCGGGAAGGGCTGGAACCTCTTCGGTACCGCGGCCCTGGCCCCGACCTTCTGGTTCTCCTATCATCCAACGTTGCTCGCCTCGATCAAGGTCGGGGCGGTCGTTGCCGGGCACGTCACAGCGGCCATCGCCGCCCACGACCGCGCCCTCAGCGTGCTTCCGCCCCAGCATCGAATCACCGGCCAGATCCCGCTGCTGATCACCATGGTCGGATTCACGACCGGCGGACTCCTCCTCCTGTTCTCCGCATGACCCACCATCTCCTGGTGTGGGGTAGAGCCCTGCTTCTCGCGTCCATCGCCGCCATGCTCGGCGGAACCGCCCACGTGACGGCCGGCGGCCTACTCCCCAGTCCGATCGCCCTGGCGCTCATGGTCGCCGTGCTCACCGTGCTCGCAGCGCCCGCGCTGACGGTCCAGGCGAGCTACCGGCGGCTGGCAGCTCTCGTCGGCGGCGGCCAGATGATCGTCCACCTGGTCCTCACCGCCACCGCGGGGCATGCCGCCCCTCATGCAGCATCGTCCCCGCGATCCGCCGTGGTTCCAGGACCCGATCGGGCCGGGGGAGTGCGCGACCAGCTGGCCGTCGTCCCGGATGCCGACGACGTCGGACCGGCGGCTGGTCAAGGGCTCCAGCACCTGCTCGATCATCTAGCCGGAACCAACGCCCTGATGGCGGCTGCGCACCTCGTCGCCGCCGCCGGCATCGCACTGTGGCTGTGGCGCGGCGAGCAGGCCCTGTGGACCCTGCTGGCACTACTGACCCGCTGGCTCCGCCGTCCCGAGCGCCTCGCGGGATCAAATCCACGGCTGCGCTTCGGTGCCGGTTCCTTCGCCCCGCCCACTTCCCCGTTCACACGGTGGGAGGCCACCGCATCGATCTCCCGACGAGGACCGCCAGTGCTGGCCTGAGCGCCAACAACCTGAGCGCCAACAACCCGTCGTTCCCATCATCAAGGAGATCTCCCATCATGAAGCACCGTCGTTTCGCGCTGCCCGCTGCAGCGCTGCTCACCGCCATCACCCTGACCGCCTGCGGCAGCATTTCCGAGCCGAGCGAGAGTACGACCGAGCCGACCTCGGCGTCGTCGGACGCCGGAGAACCCCATGCCACGGCAGGCCAGCCCACAGACCAGGTGAGCGAAGGCACGGGAACCACCACTGGCACGGACACGAGCCCTGGCGAGGAGACCAGCCCCGCGACCCCGACAGGCACGACGTTCGCAGTCACGGTCAAGGGCAAGAAGGTCGGGCCCAACGCCCAGGAGCTCACCGTCGCGCCCGGCGAGAAGATCACCATCACCTTTGACACCGACCGCGGCGGGCAACTCCACGTGCACTCCAAGCCCGACCAGTACGTCGACTTCCCCGCCGGCACCTCGGCCAAGGAGCTGGTCATCAAGACGCCCGGGAAGATCGAGATCGAAGAGCACGACTCCGAAGCCGTCGTCGCCGTCGTCACGGTGAAGTAGCGATGATCTCCGCTCATGGCATGGGCGGGGGCAGCGACCTACCGATCTCCGCATCCAGTGCGGTGGTCGGCGGGTCGGCTGCGCTCACGATCTCCTTCGCCGTCCTCCTCCTCGCGTGGCGAACCCCGTGCCTCGAGGGCGCCGGCAGGCAGGTTCGCGCGCTCCCGCCCCTTCCGCCCCTGACTCGTCTCGTCGACGCCACGGCCACCCGGGCGAGCCTGCGCCTGCTCGGCCTGTTCGTTCTCGCCTTCTCTGTCTGGGCTGCCCTGGCAGGCCAGGACGATGTCAGCAGCAACCCGGTCTTCGGGATCTTCTACGTCCTCCTGTGGGTAGGGCTGGTTCCCGCATCGCTGTTCCTGGGGCCCGTCATCAAGGCCGTCAGCCCGGCGCGCAGCATCGCCTTCGCCCTCAGCACTGCACTTCGCCTCGACCCCCGGGTCGGCCGCTGGAGGCTCCCGGCGTGGGTTGGGCTCTGGCCGGCGGCGTTGGGCTTGTTTGCCTTCGTGTGGACCGAGCTCGTCTCACCCGACGGCACCGCGCTCGCGACCGTCACCACGTGGCTGTTCGGCTATCTCGTGGTCACGGTCGCGGGCGGGGTTGCGTTCGGGGCTACGTGGTTCGAGCGGGCCGATCCGTTCGAGGTCTATTCCAACCTCCTCGCTCACCTGTCGCCGTGGCGGCGGAACGCCAACGGCGCCATCGAGCTAGTGGCTCCGTTGCGGAACCTCGCCGGCATGCCGGTTCGACCAGGGCTGCTCGCGGTGACGTCGGTGCTACTCGGGTCGACGGCCTTCGACAGTTTCTCGGGGTCGACGGCCTGGTTGCAGTTCACCCAGTCCACCTCGGCGAACGTGACCGTGGTCGAGACGTTCCTGCTCGTCGGGGTGTGCGTCTTGGTCGGTGCGGCGTTCTGGTTGGCGACGGTGCTGCCCTCGCGTACCGCTCGGGTTCCGGCGCGGGAGATGCCGGGCAGGCTCGCGCACTCGATGGTCCCGATCATCGTCGGCTACATGGTCGCCCACTACCTCACGTTGCTGGTCGAGAGCGGGCAGCAGACGCTGATCCAGGCCAGCGACCCGCTGGGCACCGGGCTCAACTTGTTCGGGACGGCCAACCATGAGGTCAACATCTGGCTCTCGCTCCACCCGACCTTCCTCGCCACGGTGAAGGTGATCGCGATCGTGACCGGGCACGTGCTCGGCGTGATCGCGGCACACGATCGAGCGATCGGCCTGCTGCCCTCGCGTGACCACTCGACAGCTCAGCTGCCGTTGCTGCTGGTCATGGTTGCCTACACCTTCACAGGTCTCTACCTGCTCTTCGGCCTGTAGGTAGCCTGATCGCACAATCGCGTCGGATGTGCATCGTGGCCGTCGCCCCTACGCGGGGCGGCGGCCACGCTCCTCTTGGGCCGAGTTCCCGGCTACAGGCGTGACTGGCCGCTGCCGCACTGGACCACGGCGCCTGAGCCCCGGGTCAAAGACTCGGGTCAGGATCCGACCGCCCCTCGGATCAGGTGGAGGCGGGGGAGGCCTCCAATCCGGACGTTCTTGCACCCAGACCGCGACCGGGTTCCGACAATGGAGGGGTGACGGCCCAGTTGAGGGGCGGTCGGGATCGTGGCATCTCGGGGTCATCGGCCCGGCGGCTGATCGGCCGCGGCGGGGCCACGCACTCGTCGTGGTGGTGGAGTGCTGCCCTCGCGGGGTTGCTGCTCTACCCCTACCTGGTGGTCGTGCTGGTCGGGGACCCGGACGGCGAGCGGGTGGTGCTGGCCGGGCACGCGGTGATGCTGCTGTCAGATGTGCTGCTGCTCGGTGCGGGCGTCGCGATGGCCGTCGACGCCCGACTGATGTACGACGGCCTGCGCGGCAGCATGGCGGTCGCCGCAGTCATCGTGGCGCTCCAGGACGCACCGCTGGAGATGCTCGGGATGATCGACCGGGAGCTGAGCCCGCTCTCCTTCCGGCTGACCAACGGCCACCTGGTCACAGTGCTGATCGTTCTGATCGTCATCCACCGCGGCCGCCGCGCCGCCGCGCCGCCGAAGTACCTCGTCGTGACCGGGATCCTGCTCGGCCTGACCTCCGCGACGATTACCCTCGGCCTGTACCGGTTGATGAAGGAATACATCCACGAATCCGGCGTCCTCGGCACTCACGACCCGGTCGATATCGTGATCATGGTGCTGATCGGCCTGGTCATGGTGGCGGTCGGGCTGCAGTTGGCCGCCTCGTCGCTGGCGGGGTGGGCGGCTGCCCGGATCGGCGCCGGGATGCTCGCGATCTTCGCCGCCCGGGTGTACTCGACCGCGATCGATGCCATGACACCCACGCCGGCCGCGGTCGTCGGCGTAGCCCTGTTCAGTGCCTTGATCGCCACGACCGCGGCCTCCCTTCTCGGTGTCGCGCTCGAGCACATGGACGCCCGGGTGGCCCGCTACGCCCACCTGGCCGCCGAGGCGGAGGCCGAGGTCAAGCAGCACCGCGAGGTCGCGCACGAGGTCCGGTCGGCCGCCGCGGGTCTCGCCGCCGGCGCCCGGCTGCTCGCGAGCGGCCAGATCCCGCTCGGTCCGCGCCGCGACGCGCTGGAGAAGATGGTCGACATCGAGGCGGCGCGACTGCGTCGTACCGTCGCAGCCAAGTCCGGCCCGATGACTACGGTCGACGTCGATGCCGTCGTGTCTCCGTTCGTGGTCGCGCAGGCGGCCCTGGGCCACCACGTCACCTGGACTCCCGGGGGGCACCGGGTCCGCGCCCGGCAGGACGCCCTCGCCGAGGCGCTGGGCACCCTGGTCAAGAACGCGGCCGACCACGCGGGAGGCCGGGGCACCACGATCACGTCACGCCTCGTCGGCGACAAGGTCGAGATACTGGTCTCCGACGCCGGCCCCGGGCTCGACCCGGCCGTGCGCGAACGATTGTTCTCGTGGGGCAGCCACGGCCGAGCTTCCGGCGGTCAGGGCATCGGGTTGCACCGTGCCCGCCGGATCCTGCTTGAGCAGGGCGGGACGCTCGAGCTGGGCGAGGTGCCGGTCGGTGGTGGGACGACGTTTGTGATCCGGTTGCCCTGGGCCCGGCCACCCGATTCCGGGGATGCCGGGGATGCCGGGGGTGCCGAGGAGGTCGTCACGGACACGTCCTGAGGAGCACCTCGAGCGGGTTTCGGTGGAGCGCGACCGCGGCCTGGGACGATTGGTCTGTCAGCGGTTTCCATCCGCCGCGGCGGCTGCCTCGGATACTTCGGCGAGTTGCTCGCGTTCCGTATGCAGCGGACCTGCTGTGCGTCGCCGGGTGCGGCCCGCACCAGCCGCGGCGGCACCAACACCCAGTAGGCAGATCATCCAAGTCAACGCGGGGCCGAGCCGGACGGCGGCGGTTTGGCGGTCGATCAGGGGGACTGTGGCCATCGCGACATCGGTCGTCCGTGGTCGTAGCCGGGTGACCACGGATCCGTCCGGGGCGATCACTCCGCTGATGCCGTTGGTGGATGCCACGACGACCGTGCGCCCGGTCTCCAACGCTCGCAGCCGGCTGATGGCGAACTGTTGCTCGAGCTGGGCGGTCCCGATGAAGGAGGCGTTGCTGGTCTGCACGGTCACCAGCTGCGCCCCGCGTCGTACTTGCGCCGTGACCGAGTCGTCGAAGGCGACGTC
Organism: Pimelobacter simplex; assembly: GCF_024662235.1. GTDB lineage: Bacteria > Actinomycetota > Actinomycetes > Propionibacteriales > Nocardioidaceae > Nocardioides. The sequence continues at coordinate 2,551,867 of NZ_CP096276.1, read as the reverse complement.
GAAGCAGACCAGATCCGCCACCAGCGCTCCCGCTATCTCCAGGGGCCGGGTGCGTGTGCCCGGGGTCATGTCTCGCGGCACCATGTCGAGGCGGCCGATCTTCAGGCCTGCGAGCTGTTTGCGGAACGGGATGTACTCGCCGAAGGGAACCGGATGTCTCTTGGTGTACCGCTCGGAGACAGTTCCGTCCGTGTTCCAGACCAGGCCCTGGTTCAACACCTCGTCCGCCCGGCGCCCATCGACGATCGCCCCCACCAGTGTGGGAACCCCGATGGCCCTGGTCGCCTGGTTGATCCCCGATCGGGTCGCTGCGTCACTGAACGGGTCGACCGCGGTCGAGTTCTCCGGCCACAGCACGAAGTCTGGTCGTGGCAGATCGCCATCGCGGACCTGCTGCGCGAGCCTAGTGGTGGCTGTGACGTGGTTGGCCGTGACCTGCCGGTGAACCGCGACCACGTCATTGCCGGCGCCCGGCACATCGCCCTGGACCGCAGCGACCCGGACCGCCGGCTGGCCGCTCTCCCAGGACGATGCCAGGGACGGGGCCGCCACAACGACGGGGAAGCCCACCAAGCCGACGAGCCCCAGCCCGGTCAGGAGTAGCTGGCGCCCCTCGAGGCCCCGTGACGCTGCGCTGCGGGAGCGCATGCCCAGCAGGGAAGCGCTGAGGGTGACGAGGAGAGCCCCGAGGAGGGCGACCACGAAGCTGGCGCCGGACGCCCCGATCCAGGGCAGCCACCGCGACAGGGGCGTGTCGATCGTGGTCCACGCAAGCCGGGTCCATGGGAAGCCCCCCAGCGGCCACGCAGCCATGACGGTCTCGACCGTGACCCACCATGCCGCAACCCACAGCGGCCAACAGCGCAGCCGCGCCACCACCGCGATCCCAGCCCCGGCGACGGCGTAGTAGCCGGCCGCGGCGAAGCCGATGAGGAGCCACGCATCAGTTCCGATCACCCGCATCCAGGACGCCAGCGCGAGAACGTATGTGAGGCCGAAGATCAGGCCCACCGCCGCACCAGTTCGCAGTCGCGCGGCGCGTACCGCTGACACGAGACCGGCCACCGCGAGTGGGGCCATCCACCGCCACTCCAGCGGCGCCGCGGCCGAAGCCGCGCCGAGACCGGCGGCCGCGGCCAAGACGGGTCGCCACCACGACATGCCGAACAACCGAATCAGCCCCGATCCAATGCAAGCTCAGCCGGCCGTTGCGCGGTCGGCGAGCGTGGCGAGCAAGCGACCAAGTTCCTTGTCAGACACCTCGCCAATCACGCGATCGACGACGCGACCCTCTGCGTCGACGGCAAGAGTCACGGGGAGCCCGGGCACTCGTGTTGCCTCGAGCACGGTGCCCTCTGCATCAACGACCTGGGGATAGGTGACACCGAGCTCCTCGAGGAGTGCGCCTGCCAGCTCGACATCGTCGCGGGTATCGACACCCAGGAAACCGACCTCGTTGCTTCGGCGGGCGGCCTCGGCCAGCCGCGGCAACTCCTTACGGCACGGCGAGCACCACGACGCCCAGAGATTGACGATGGTGGGGCCGCGCAGGGCCGCCATGTCGACCGCGTTGGACTCGTTCAGGCAGGGGAGTGTGGTGCGGGGGAGGCCTTCTGAGGACGACGAGTTCGGACGGCCGTCGAGATTCGCGCAGCCCTTCAGTCCAGCGACCGCCACCGGCAACGTGTCCTTGTCGGCCCGGGCCGGCTGGTCGGTGCTGGCAGCACACCCGGTCAGTGCGCTTAGGACCACGACAACGAGCCCGCTCGCCAGTCCCCGTCGTCTGCCGACTCTTAGGCCGGGCAGCTCCGTCCGGCGTCGGCGTCCCTCCTGGCCTCTCCGGGGCATGGTTGCCACGCAGGACTCCTCCCGACTCGCCCAAACTTCTGCTACTAAGTAGAGTAGTACTAAGCCCGGTCGGAGCATGCTCGCAGGCGGGCCGCACACGCTCGCGACGACAGGACCGTGCTCACCGTGAACAACCCGCTGCGGCACTTGGCCGCCTCGCCTGCCCGCAAGACCGCTCTCGCAGGGATTCTCTTCGCGACGCTGACCGCCTTCACCGCGTGCGGAAGCGACGTGATCGACTCTGCCGCGAACAAGAAGAAGGGCTCGCCGACCAACACCGAGCAAGGCTCGGACGGACAGACGAATCCCGACAGCTCGATCCTGGGCGACGTCGTCGAGTACCCCAATCTCAGCCGCAACCACGTCCAAGGAGCGGTGAGCTATCCACAGAACCCACCGGTGGGCGGTGACCACGCGCCCGTGTGGATGAACTGCGGAACCTACAACGCCCCGGTGGAGCCGGGCACGGCGGTGCACTCCATGGAGCACGGCGCGGTCTGGATCACCTACGACCCCAGCCTCGCGTCGGCCGACGTCGACGTGCTGGAGGCCTTGGCGGACCGCAACGGGTTCGTCCTCGTCTCGCCCGTCGAAGGCATGGACGAACCCGTCGTAGCGACCGCATGGGGGCGCCAGCTCCCGCTGGGCAGCGTTGATCAAGCCACGCTGACGGCATTCGTCGACACCTTCGCGCAGGGTCCGCAGACACCCGAGCTCGGCGCACCCTGCACCGGGGGCCTCGGCTGATGTCGGGCGACGAAGACAATCCCACCAAGGGCGCCCCGGGCTTCGATAGGGACGGACAAGCCCAGCCCAGCTACCGCCGCCTGTACGCCGGACTCGCGATCATGGCTGCCTTGTTCCTGATCGTGGCCGGAGTGTTCATCGGGAGCTTGCTCCCCAGCGGGGGCTCCACGGCCGCGGAGAAGACGAAGCCTGCCCTGTCGACGATCGACGTCGGCTTCCTGCGCGACATGCAGACCCACCACTCCCAGGCCGTCGAGATGTCGGTAATGATCCGCGACCGCACCGACGACGAGGAAGTCCGCCAGGGTGCGCTGGACATCGAGCTGACGCAACAGCAGCAGATCGGGCAGATGTACGGGCTGCTCGCGAGCTGGAAACAGTCGCAAAACAACCCGAGCCCCATGAGCTGGATGACAACCGACACCGGCGGGAGCAGCGACGACGACACCCACAGCGGCATGTCGGGCATGTCCGATATGTCCGGGGCCTCGGACGACGGTGCCGGCGACAATGCCGGCGCCGGTGTGATGGCGATGCCTGGGATGGCCTCTGCGGCCGACCTGGAGCGCCTCGCCTCCTTGCGCGGCCGTCCGGCCGAGCGGCTGTTCCTGGAGCTGATGATCGCCCACCACGAGGGTGGCCTCCCCATGGCCAAAGCCGCTGAAGCCCGCGCGAGCGAGCCCTGGGTTCGCACCCTGGCGCGGAGCATCGTCGAGGCACAGACCAGCGAGCTCACTGCCCTACGGACCATGCTGGACGCCCGTGGAGGGCCGCTGGGGTGAGAGGAAGCACCGGCCGGCGGGCGACTCTCCTCATTGTCCTCGCTGTCATCACTGCCGTCGTTGCCTCAGGCTGTGGAGCGAACACCGACGGATCCCCGACCGCGACCCGACCCGTCGTCGAACAGATCGCCGAGGCTGACCGAACCATGGTCGAACCGTTCTCCGGTCGCCTGCTCGACGGCAATGACTTCGACAGCAGCGACCTCCTCGGGGCGGTTGTCGTCTACAACGTGTGGGGATCGTGGTGCGCACCTTGCCGCACCGAAGCACCCGAACTCGCCCAGGTCGCAGCCGACACCGCCGACGATGGGATCCGTTTCGTCGGGATCAACGTGCGTGACAACGACGCCGCCGCAAGGGCATTCGAGGACCGCTACGACCTCGCCTACCCGAGCCTGACCACCGACACCTCGAGCGCGGCGCTGCTCGCCTTCGGGCCCGCCCTCCCTCCAAGTGCGGTGCCCAGCACCATGGTCGTCGACGCCGATGGCCGACTGGCCGCCCGCGTCATCGGACCTGTCGACGCCTCAACGCTGCGCGCCCTCATCGCCGACGCGACCCAGTCGACCCGGTCAACACAGCCGACCCGGTCAACACAGCCGACCCGGTCAACACAGCCGACCCAGCCAGCCAGCGGGACGGCGACACCATGACCGAGCTCGCGCCACCGCAACCAGAGCAGCAGCTGCATCAGCGTCCGAGCAGGCCCATCTCATGGGGGTGGTTCCGGTGGACCTGGCGCACGCTGACCTCGATGCGCACCGCCGTGATCCTCCTGGTGCTGCTTGCCCTCGCCGCCATCCCCGGGTCGCTGTTCCCACAACGCAATGTCGCTTCCGACCCGGCGGCCGTGCAGCAGTACGCCGTCCGTCATCCCGACCTGGCGCCTTGGCTCGATCGGATCGGCTTCTTCGACGTCTACGCCTCGCCGTGGTTCGCCGCCATCTACGTTCTGCTGCTGGTCTCGATGACCGGTTGTGTCCTGCCGCGGTCGCTGCGGCTGTGGCGCGCCGTTCGTAGCTCGCCGCCCTCCGCGCCCCGCAACCTCGCCCGCCTGGAGGACCATCAGGCGTGGGACACCGACCGGGCGCCAGCCGAGGTCCTCGCGGCCGCGGCACGCTACCTGCGCCGGAAGCGATTCCGGGTCGTCGTCACCGACTCCGAGGTCCGTGCCGAGCGCGGCTACCTCCGCGAAGTCGGCAACCTCACGTTCCACCTGTCCCTGCTGGTGCTCCTCGTCGGCATCGCGGTCGGCAAGCTCGTCGGGTTCGAGGGCAGAGTTGCGATCGCTGAGGGCGGAACCTTCGCCAACGACCGTTCCCAGTACGACGTCTTCACGCCGTCTGCGTGGACTGATGTGGATGGCCTAGTTGTGATGCCCAGCCAGGTTGTCCAACCTGGTGATGGGTGTGGCCTTCCCGATTGCTGAGTGGGGCCGGTGGTGGTTGTACTCGTGGACCCATGCTGGCAGAGCCGCGAGTCGGGCTGACTCGGAGTTGTAGAACTTCTTGAACGCCCACCCCTCGGCGAGGGTGCGGTGGAAGCGCTCGATCTTGCCGTTGGTCTGCGGTCGGTAGGGCCTGGTCTTCTTCGGTGTGATGCCCAGGTCGCTACAGGTCTGCTTCCAGAGGTTCGACTTGTAGCAGCTGCCGTTGTCGCTGATCACCCGCTGGACGGTCACGCCCCGGTCGGCAAACCAGGCGACCGCGTTGCGCAGCACGGCCGCTGCGGTTTCCTTGGTCTCATCGTTGTGGGCCTCCACGTACGCGACTCGTGAGTGGTCGTCGATGACGGTGTGCAGGTAGCAGGTCCCAGTCAGCGGATTGCGCCACCTGTTGCGGGGAAGGTCGGGCGTCGCCGCCCGGTTCCGGTTGCCCTGCTTGCGGCCGACGTAGCGCCAGCCGCCGCCGTCGGGCACCCGGCCGAGCTTCTTGACGTCGACGTGGATCAGGTCGCCTGGCTTTTCGTGTTCGTAGCGGCGGACGGGCTCCCCAGTGGTGCGGTCGATGTGCGTGAGCCGGTTGAGCCGGCAGCGGACCAGCACCGCGTACACGGTCGAGGACGGCATGCCGAGCCGGTCGCCGATCTCGACCGGACCCAGCCGCTGCTTCCACCGCAGGTGGACGATCTTCCGCACCACCGGCGCGGGAGTCCGGTTCGGCTGCTGGCGCGGCGCCGAGGACCGGTCCACCATCCCCGCTGGCCCCTCGGCCTGGTAGCGGTCAGCCCACTTCTTCGCGGTCCGCCACGACACGTCGTAGCGCTCCGCGGCTCGAGCCGGTTTCCAGCCGTGATCGACGATCAGACGCGCCAGCTTGAGCCGGGCGCGCGGGGTCAGAGCAGCGTTTGCATGGGTAGCGTGGGACACGAAGGCCTCCTGGGTGTGAAGCGGTTCCTTAGACAGCTCCACTCCACATCGGGAGGCCTTCACCCATCTACGACATCAGATCGTGTCGTCACACGTTCTCGACCAACGTGCCTGGGCATCACACCTAGTCCCGTTGTCGTTCCGGCTCGACAAGTTCGACGTCGAGTATCAGGTTCGCGGCCCCAACCCGGGTCAGCCGAGCCAGTTCAGTGCACGGATCACCTACCAGAGCGGCAGGGGAGGACAGAGCCCCGCGGGGTGGTGGGCTTTGAGGGGATCCTCGGTGTCCTACTCGCCGCTGTCGATGGCGGCGTGGTCACCAGTATCCATCGGGTCGTTGAGCAGCGCCATGGACTCCTCTGAGAGGTAGCGGCGATCGCCGGCGATCCACTCGTCGTGCATGTCGATGAGGACCGCGCCGACCAGTCTGATCACGGCGGCCGCGTTCGGGAAGATCCCGACCACTCGGCTGCGGCGCTTGATCTCCTTGTTGACCCGCTCGAGCGGGTTGGTGGACCAGATCTTGCGCCAGTGGGCCTTGGGGAACGCGGTGAACGCGAGGACCTCGGCCTTGGCCTCGTCCATCAGCGGAGCGACCTTGGGGAACGACTTGGCGAGCTGGTCGCGGACCTCGTCCCACGCGGCGGCGACGGCCTCGGGATCGGGCTGGGCGAAGATCGTGCGGAACACCGCGGCGACCATGTCGGCGTGGCTCTTGGGCACGTGCGCGAGCAGGTTGCGGGCGAAGTGGACCCGGCAGCGCTGGTGCGCGGAGCCTTGGAAGGACCGCTTCAACGCCTTCACGAGCCCGGAGTGCTGATCGCTGATGACCAGCTGCACTCCGGACAGGCCGCGCTGCTTGAGGCTGAGCAGGAAGCTTCGCCAGAACGTCTCGTCCTCGCTGTCGCCGACGTCGAGTCCGAGGACCTCCCTGCTGCCGTCGGCGGCGATCCCGGTGGCGACCACGACCGCCATGGATACGACCTGGCCGCCCTTGCCGGGCTTGTTCCGGACGTGGAGGTAGGTCGCGTCGAGGTAGACGTACGGGAAGGGCGTGTGGTCCAGCGGCCGGGTGCGGAACGCGCCGACCGACTCATCGAGCTGCTCACAGATCCGGGAGACCTCGGACTTGCTGATCCCGGAGTCGGCGCCGAGGGCGACGACCAGGTCGTCCACGCTCCTGGTCGAGATGCCGTGGACGTAGGCCTCCATCACCACCGCGTACAGCGCTTGGTCGATCCGGCGCCGCGGCTCCAGGATCGAAGGGAAGAACGATCCCTTGCGGAGCTTGGGGATCCGCAGCTCGACGTCGCCGGCCTTGGTAGCCAGCAGCTTGGGACGGGTGCCGTTGCGTTCGGTGACGCGGTCCTCGGTGCGCTCGTAGCGCTCGGCGCCGATCGCGCCCGCAGCTTCGAACTCGACGAGCTCTTGGAGCACAGTGCGGACCGACTCGCGGATCATGTCGACGCCATCGCCGGTGCGGAACGCCTCGAGCAACTCAGACAGGGCAGACTGGGACAAGGCCATCGGTGGTTCTCCTTCAGTGCGTGACTTGGTCGTTTCACACCGAAGATCCCGCCGATGGCCGCCTACTTCACGCAGCCCCGCCGCTGACCCTCAAACCCCACCACTCCACGGGACTCTCCTCAGGGGAGCCCAGCAGCGCACGACCGTACGGCCCAACGAGCCTCTCGACGTCGACGAGACCAAGTTCTTCCTGACCGGCAACGGCTACGCCCCTCGCGTGACCGTTCGCGATGGCCGCGGCAAGGTTGTTTTCACAGGGCCAGTCCTCTTCTTGCCTCTGGACGCCAACAACAGCTCCGAAGGCGTCGTGAAGGTCCCCGACGCCCAGCCGACCCAGCTCGCCTTCGAGGGCCTGTTCCTCCCGACGGCAGACGTGGGCCCCCAGGGGCCTTACTCGATGTTCCCCGACGCTCTCGACCCGCAGCTGTTCCTCACAGCGTGGACCGGTGACCTGGGCCTGGAGGACGGCGTCCCGCAGTCCGTGTTCGCCCTCGACCGCGACGGCCTCACCCAGGTCCAAGCCGACGGCAAGCCCTTCGCCCAAGCGCTCGAGGTGGGCGAGACCATGACCCTGCCCGACGGACAGGGCTCGCTGACCTTCGACGGGGTCTCCCGCTTCGCCAACTTCCAGATCGCCTACGACCCCGGCAAGGAAGTCACCCTCGCCGCCGCGATCGCGATCCTGATCGGCCTCACCACGTCGCTGATCATCCGACGCCGGCGGATCTGGGTACGGATCAGCCCGACGCAATCCTCCGGCTTCCTCGTCGAGACCGCCGGCCACTCACTGACCCGCCGGCTCCCGCGCCACGCAGAGATCAGCAACCTCGTCATGGCCCTTGGCGGGCCAACGTCTCCGGCAGCCCCGGCGGACCCGGCAGACAAGGACCCCCACGCATGACCAACCAGACGCTCGCACAGCTCTCCAACAGCCTCGTGTACGCAGCCATCGCCGTCTACGCGCTCGCGATGCTGTCCTACTCGGCCGAAGCCGCCCGGCGGACCGCGACCGGCGCAGCGACACCCACCGAACGCACGCGCCTCGTCGGAGCCATCGGCACCTCCTTGACCGTGCTCGCCTTCGCCCTCACCGTCGGCGGCACCATCAGCCGCGGGTTCGCTGCCGGACGCGTGCCGTGGGGCAACATGTACGAGTTCGTCCTGGTGTGCTCGGTCGCGGCCGGAGCGGCCTACCTCGCGTTTCTCGCCAGGCTGCCGGTGCGGGCCTTCGGAGTGTGGATCGTCGGCCTGATCCTCCTGGCACTCGGGCTCGCGGTGACCGTGCTCTACACGCCGGCCGGGGCGCTCGTCCCCGTCCTGGACTCCTACTGGCTCGTCATCCATGTCGCCGCCGCAATCACGGGTGGGGGAGTGTTCACCGTGGGCGCCGTCGCCACCGCCTTGTTCCTCGTCCGGACCCGCCTCGAGCGACGCGCCACCGCCGACCCCATTGGCAACTCGGACGCTTCGGGCAGCCCGCGTCGCGGCTACGCCGCCAGCCTTCCGTCGGCCTCAACCCTCGAACAGGTCGCGCACGCCGCGCACATGTTCGCGTTCCCGATCTGGACCTTCGCCGTGATCGCCGGCGCCATCTGGGCCGAGAACTCCTGGGGCCGCTACTGGGGCTGGGACCCCAAGGAGACCTGGGCCTTCATCACCTGGGTTCTCTACGCAGCCCACCTCCACGCCCAGGCCACCGCCGGTTGGCGCGGGACCCGGGCCGCGTGGTTCGCCCTGGCGGGCTATGCCGCCTTCCTCTTCAACTTCTTCGGCGTGAACCTGTGGATCACCGGGCTCCACTCCTACGCCGGCGTCTGACCCTCCTCCCCCCACGAGCGCAAGGAGAACCCGTGTCCCTGACAGATCACACCTCGAGCCGCCGCTTCGTCGAGTCAGGTGGCCGAGGTACGCGTGGCGCAGTGGCCACTCTCGTTTTCGGTGCCCTGGCCACCTTCCTGCTGCTCGTCGCCAGCGCGTCACCAGCGACAGCACACAGCGAGCTCGCCTCCTCGAACCCGGCTCAGGACCAGGTGCTCGATCAGATGCCGACGCAGCTCCAGCTGACCTTCAACCAGAACATCGCCCCGGAGTTCGCCGCAGTCACCCTCACCCCCGTCTCGGGTGGCCAGCCGACTTCGGTCGATGTCACCGTGAAGGGCCCCAAGGTGACTGCCGCCGTGCCCGCGGATCTTCAGACCAGCGACGCGGACCGCTGGCGGATCGCATATCGGGTCACCTCAGCCGATGGTCACCCGATCGACGGAACCGTCGACTTCAAGGTCCGCGCCGCTGCACCGGATCCGTCTGCCACGTCCGAACCGTCCCCGGGGCCCTCTTCGACGTCATCGTCGTCAGCCTCATCAGGGCCGGGTACGACCGGCGAGACCGATCAGGCACCTGAGTCCTCCTCTACCCAGACTCCGAGTCAGCCCTCGTCGGACGACAGCTCTGCCCCTACTGCTGACCCCGGGCTGTCTCGTTCCGCCGGCGGCGGCAGCCAGACGCTCGCCACGATCCTGATCGGCCTGATCGCCGCGATGGGCGTCACTGCGGTGCTTGTCTGGCTGACCCGCCGGAAAGAAGAGGAATGAGTAACCCCGACGGACGCGTCGCACGTGCCGGGCTCACCGCCCTGGTCCCAGCAGCCGCCGTCACCGTTGCAGGCGGAGTAGCAGTCTCTTTGCTGATCGTGACCGGGGCGATGCCGCAGGCATCAGCGGTCGGGCTCCCGGATCCCGGCGCCCTCACCCGGTGGGGACTACCCGCCAGCCGAGCCGTACGCGACACCGCGATGCTCCTCACCCTCGGTGCTCTCACGGTGGCTGTGCTGATCCTGCCCGGCAAGAAGGCCGGTCTGCTGGCGGCCTCTCAGCTTCGACTCGCCTGGCTGGCGGTCGCCACGGGCACGATGTGGTTGGTCTCGGGTTGCATCCAGCTGGTGCTGAGCTTCGCCGACATCGCCGGCATCGAACCCTCATCCACCACGATGCAGCAGCTGAGGTTCTTCATCTCTGAGATGGACGCGGGGGAGTACCTCGGCTGGAACGTTGCCCTCGCCGCCGTCGTCACGTTCATCGCCCTGTCTGCACGTACGACGACCGGGCTCGCCGGGGCGGTCGTCCTGACGGTCGCCGCCCTGTGGACGGTGGCGCTGACCGGTCACGCCGCCTCCGATGCCAATCACGATCTCGCGGTCAACCTCCAGTTCCTCCACGTGCTCGGCATCGGGCTGTGGTTCGGCGGACTGGTCGCGCTGCTCTGGGTACGCCGCGATCCCGGTCTCGACCTCTCCGTCGCTGCACGTCGCTACTCCAGGATCGCCGGATGGTGCTTCGTTGCCATCGCGGTCTCCGGCACCGCGGCTGCGCTGCTCCGTGTTTCCCAACTTGCCGACCTCGCCAGCTCCTACGGGGCGATCCTCGTCGTGAAGGTTGTGGTCTTCGGGCTCCTCGGCCTCGCTGGCTGGTGGCAGCGCTCACGGCTGCTCACCCGGCTGCAGGACACGGGAGATCGTCGTGCCTTCACCGTGATAGCGGTGGCCGAGATCCTCCTCCTCGCCTTCGCGGCCGGCGCCGGTGCCGCGTTGGGGCGGACACCGCCGCCCGGGGCGGCAGCCTCGGCGGTGCCCACGCCTACTGAGGAGCTCCTCGGCCACGCCATGCCCCCACCGCTCGGGCTGGCCCAATGGTTCAACGTGTGGCGCATCGACTCCTTCTGGGCTCCGATTGCCGTCGCTGCCGCGGTGATCTACCTGCTGGGGGTGCGGCGGCTGCGTCGCCGGGGCGACCGGTGGTCGACCGGCCGTACGATCGCCTGGCTCTTCGGCTGCTTCACGTTGCTGTGGGCAACGAGCGGTCCACCCGGAGCTTATGGAGACGTGCTCTTCAGCATGCACATGGTGCAGCACATGACGGTCGCCACCGCCGTGCCGAGCTTCCTCGTGCTCGGCGCACCGGTAACGCTCGGACTCCGGGCCCTCGTGCGCCGCGACGACGGCTCGCGCGGTGCCCGCGAATGGCTCCTGCTCGCGGTCCACTCCTGGCCAGCGCGTCTGCTCGGGAACCCGATCGTCGCGGCAACCATGTTCGTGGTCGGCATGATCGCCTTTTACTACTCCTCCGCGTTCGAGTCCTCGCTGCGCGGACACACCATGCATCTACTGATGACGGCGCACTTCCTCTTCGCCGGCTACCTGTTCGCCAACGTCATCTGCGGCGTCGATCCCGGACCCAAGCGACCCATCTATCCGTTGCGCGTGCTGCTGGTGATGGTCGTGTTCGGTTTCCATGCGCTGTTCTCGATCTCCCTGATGAGCGCAACCCAGCTCCTCGCTGGAGACTGGTTCACCTCCCTCGAGCGCACGTGGGGCCGCAGTCCACAAGATGACCAGTACCTCGGGGCCTCGCTGGGCTGGGGCCTCGGCGAATACCCGCTCGCGATTCTCGCGGTCGCCGTGGTGTGGTCCTGGGTACGCGACGACCACCGCGAGGCCAAGCGCCTTGATCGCCAAGCCGACCGCGACAACGACCAGGCGCTGTCGCAGTACAACGCCTACCTGAGCTCGGCGGGCCGATCCCGGTCAGCCGATACCGAGCCCAGCTGAGCCGGACAACAGGCCGACAGCCCGCCCGGTAGCCCGGGGTCAGGTGTGGATCGGCAGCCGGCAGTAGTCGAGGAGCGCCGCCTCCAGCGCCGGCGCGGCAGCGATCAAGACCGGCGCGAGCATCAAGGTGGCCGCCGTCAAACGGATCGACCACCGCTGATGCTGCGTCAGCGCCGGACCGGTGGTCAACAGACGTTGAACACGTTGAATCGCGGGCCCCCCGTTGATCGCCATCGTCCCCACCGGCTGCGGACCCGCTGCCAGCTTCACCAGCGCTGCCGCCAGCTGCGGGCGATCCGACGCAACGGCCGCGCGGTCGTCAGCATGCATCTCCACCAGCATCGCGGTCTCTGCCTCGGCGACAGCGAACAGGCGACTGCGGGGGTGGGCCCGTCGGGCGGCAGCGGCCAGAGTCAGCGCCAGGTGGTGGCGACCGGTGAGGTGCGCTTTCTCGTGTGCCAGCGCTAGAACCCGCTGCTGTGGGGTGAGAACGCTCAGTGCGCCGGTGGTGACCACCACGCGGGCGGGATGGCCGGGGATGCAGAAGACCGCGGGCCGCTCGTCGTCGACCACCCACGTGCCGCTCAGCACGTCTCGCCTGCTGACGAGAGCGAAGCCGTCACGCTGGCGAGCCCGATGACGGTGCACCGTCCGCAGTTCACCCGCCACGCTGAATCCCCAGCGCGCTGAGAGCGCCACCGCTCCCAGCAACCCAAAGAAGCCGACGATGAAGCCGCCAGGGGTTTCATAGTGCTCGCGTAGCAGCAGCGCGCAGGCACCGAGAACATCGGACATGTCCTCTGCGGCGACGGGAAGCACGGGGACGGCGAGCGCGAGCCCGGCCAGGATCACCGACGCCGGCACGGCGAGGGTCACTGCCTGCCAGGCGACGACGCCCAAGCGGGGCGCGCGCCGCGGCCAGGCTGCACCGGGCAAGACCCGAAGCGCCGATGTTCGGACCAGGGCGGCGAAGGCCAGCAGAGCGAGCGCCGCGGTCATCGGACGACGCCCTGGCCTGTCACCATGACAGCTCCGTGCACGCCGTGGCATCCGATTCGACCTGCAAGGTGGCGTGCTCGACGCCGTACCGATCACGCAGAGCCGCTCGGGCGGCGACGAGGACCGCAGGCGACGAGCCGGGGGCCGCGACCAGGTGCGCTGTGGCGACGTTCATGCCCGACGTCAGCGTCCACAGATGCAGGTCGTGGACCTCGTCCACCCCGTCAACGCCAATGAGCGTTGCCTCGACCTCGGCGGGATCCATGCCGGCCGGTGCGTGCTGGCCGAGCACGGTCAGTACCTCTCGGCCCAGCATCACGGCGCGGACGACGACGAACGCGGCGATCGCGAGGGCGATGCCGGTGTCCCACCACACGCTGCCGGTGAGGGCCACCATCAGGCCCGCAGCGATGACCCCGACGGAACCGACGGTGTCGGCGACCACCTCGAGGTAGGCACCCTTGACGTTGAGGCTTTCGCCGGCTCCGCCGCGCAGCAGCATCAGGGCAGCGATGTTGATCAGCAACCCGATGGTGCCGACGACCATCACTGCGCCGGACTCGAGCTCGACGCTCTGCCCGATCCGGCGCAGGCCCTCGATTGCGACGTATGCGCCGGCGCCGAGCATGAGGAGCACGGTCAGGCCGGACGCGAAGACCTCTGCTCGGTAGGAGCCGAAGGTCTTGCGGCCCGTGCGGTCCTTCATCGTGGCGATCCGGGTGGCAGCGAGTGCGGCGCCGAGCGCGACGACGTCGGCGGCCATGTGGCCGGCGTCGGACAGCAGGGCCAGCGATCCCGACCACAGGCCGGTGACGAGCTCGACGCCGAAGAACGAGCCGACGAGGCCGAAGGAGAGCCCGAGCCGCCACCGGTGTCGGCCACCGGCGTGGCCCTGAGCGGCGCCTTGGCCGTGTCCGTGTCCGTGTCCGACGCCCATCAGTCTCCACTCCGTCCAAGGGTGAGGGGGACAGTCGAGGCGGGCTGGCAGCAAGATGTGCCGCACCCGTCGTCGACTGGTGCATCCTGCGGCGCTGACGCGGCCGCGGGATGCGCGGGATGCGCGGGATGTGCAGCAGGCGGCTCTCCGGTGTGCGCGGGACCGCAGGCGCATCCCTCTCCGCGCCAGGCCTCGACGCCCTCGCGAAGCGCGACAGCGGCGATCATCAGGCCGGCCAGCGGGTCTGCCCAGGACCACCCCAAGAGGGCGTTGAGCAGAAGTCCGGCGAGCAAGACTGCGGACAGGTAGGTGCACAACAGGGTCTGCGTGGAGTCGGCGACGACCGCGTCGGAGCCGAGCTCTCGGCCGGTGCGGCGTTGTGCCCACGACAGGAACGGCATGATCGCCAGCGACAGCGCAGCCAGGGCGATGCCGACCGTCGAGGTGTCCGGGGCGTTGCCGCCGACGAGTGCACGCAGCGACTCGAAGGTGACGTAGCCGGCGAGCGCGAAGAAGCTGAGGGCCATCAGGCGAAGTGCCTGACGCTCGCGGGACTCGGGCAGCGGGTGCCGGAACTGCCAGAGGATGACCAGGCCGCTGCTGACCTCGACGACCGAGTCGAGCCCGAAGCCGACGAGCGCGACGGAGCCGGCTACCAGGCCGGCTGTCACGGCGATGACTGCTTCGATGACGTTGTAGGTCACCGAAGCAGCCGCCAGCAGCTGTGCTCGTCGCATCAGCCGTCGGCGGCGGTCCGCGTCCAGCGCCGCCCATGCGCCCCTGCCTGTCACTCCACTGCCTGTCGCGCTGCTACCTGTCACGCCGGCGTTGGGCGAGCCGGCGGTGGTCATGCCGTGGCTCCGATGCCGGAGCTGGGGCACAGGACCACGGCGTCGCCGGTGGCCGAAAGGAGTTCTTCAGTCGCGGCGAAGACCTTCACGACGGCGCCGGGCTGGGTCAGGGTGAAGACGGAGGAGCGACCCACCGGCCTCGACTCGACCAGTCCGCAGTCGCGCAGGCAGGCAAGGTGCTTGGAGACGGTGGACTGTGCCAGTCCGAGGTGCGAGGTGAGCTCGGCGACGTTGTGCTCGCCCAGCAGCAGGTGACGCACGATCGCGACCCGCGACGGGTCGCCCATTGCGCGGAACAGGCAGGACGCGGCGATCGCTGCGGCGTGCTCGTCGACCTCGCTCGCCTCGTCGGCCGGGGTAGCAACACCCTCACTATACATCGACATGTGGCGATGATAGCGACAGGTGGCGTGGTCCCGTCAACATGGAGGCCGTGTCATTCGCGAGAGCGGTCCAGCAAGGCCCGAAGCTCGGCGGCCTCCTCGGGGGGCAGCTGTTCCACGAAGTGGACCAATGCGGCGGTCCGATCGCCGCCGGTGTCGAGCGCCTCTGACATCAGGCCTGCGACATGGGCCTCGCGCGACGTGGCGGGCCTGTAGTGCCACGCCCGGCCGACGCGATCGCGATGCACGAAGTCCTTGCGGTGGAGGTTGTCGAGCACGGTCATCACCGTCGTGTACGCCCGGTTCCGATCCTGGGGCAGCGCGTCAAGTACCTGTCGCACCACGAGTGCAGATTCGGCCGACCACAGGATCTCCATCACCTGCGCCTCCAGCTCGCCGAGACCCTTCATGGCCTGTTGCTCCTCCCGATCGCGCCGACTACAGCAACACTTATCCTATGCTCGATAGTAGATGTGCGGGCCGAAGTCCGCACTGCTCGACACAGACGCCGGGGACAACCACAAACACATGAACGCCACCGACATCGTCATGGACGGCCCCCTCCTTCTCGCCGTGGGGCTCGCCGCCGCAGCAGGGCTGGTGTCCTTCCTCTCGCCCTGCTGCCTGCCCCTGGTGCCCGGCTACCTCTCGTACGTCACCGGCATGTCCGGCGCAGAGCAACTCAACAAGCGCTCCGTCGCCGGAGAAGGGCCGGGCATACCTGGAGCGTCGGGGGCGGGGGAGGCCCGGCGAAGTGGGCGGCGCACCATGCTGGGCGCCGTCCTGTTCGTGCTCGGCTTCGCCGCGGTCTTCACTAGCTACGGCGCGCTCTTCGGCGCCCTGGGCGGATTGCTGATCGAGCATCAAGAGGCCCTGGTCCGGGCACTGGGGGTCGTCACGATCATCTTCGGCCTGGTGTTCAGCGGGCTGCTCTGGAGAGTCCCGCTGGCCGGCCGCAGCTTCCGGCTCACCTACCGACCGCGCGTTGGACTGGCTGGAGCCCCGCTGCTCGGCGTCATGTTCGGGCTCGGCTGGACCCCGTGCATCGGCCCGACCCTCGCCGCGGTGCTCACCCTCGCCACATCCTCGGCAGGCGCAGAAAGGGGAGCTTTGCTGTCCTTCGCCTACAGCATCGGACTCGGGATCCCGTTCGTGGTGGCGGCCTTCTCGGTAGCGCGAGTCATGGATCGACTCAGCTGGGCTCGAAAGCACGCCAACCGCGTCATGCTCCTCGGCGGGATGGCGATGGTCGCCCTGGGTCTGCTCCAGGTCAGCGGCCTGTGGTTGGAGCTGATGACGCGCCTCCAGGGAGTGGTCGCCAACTGGCAGACCCCCATCTAGGCCGGCGAGCCGTACGGCGCGGGGATCGCAGGGCTGGCGCATCGCTGCCGAGCGCCTCCCTTCCGCGTTCGCTCTTGACCAGACGGTCCCGCCGGCGTCTATCATCGTCATATGTCGATGCTATCGCCATATGGCGCGCTTTCCTTGTTTGCTGTCTACCTGGTTGTCGGCTTCGGGATCCGGACCTGGCTCCAGGTGCGTCGTACCGGTGACTCCGGCTTCCGCGGGCTGAGCGGACGGCCCGGCTCGGCAGAGTGGTGGGCCGGGATCTTGTTCGGCGCCGCCTTGCTCCTCGGCGCCCTGGGACCGGTTGCCGGCATCTTGGGGCTGGCCGATCTCGACGCACTTGACCATGACTTCCTAGCGGCGGGCGGCATGGCCTTGGCGCTCCTCGGCATCGGCGGCACCCTCCTCGCGCAGGTGGCCATGGGGGACAGCTGGAGGGTGGGGGTCGACGAGGGGGAACGGACCGAGCTCGTGATGTCGGGCCCATTCCGGGTTGTCCGCAATCCCATCTTCACGGCGATGGTCGCGACCGGCGCAGGCCTGGTACTGGTCGTGCCGAACATCATTGCCGTCGCGGGTTGGCTGCTCCTCGTGGTCGCTATCGAGTTGCAGGTGCGAGTCGTCGAGGAGCCGTACCTCAGGCGACAGCACAACGAGAGCTATCCCGCGTACTGCGCCAGAGTCGGACGCTTCGTGCCGGGCTTGGGCCTTGGGGAGCGCTGAGTCCGCAACCAACCGCCATCTACGATGCGCCCTAGTTGTACCCGGCCAGGACGTTGGTAGCGGCGAGCCTGGTTGAACGAACGAGAACCTCCGAATGGGATGTGGCTTGTCTAAGGCCCACTCCAACCCGGAGGTTCTCGTGTCCCACGGTAGTGCCCGGCTGACCGTTCACGGTCGGCGCCTGATCGTCCAACGCCACCAAGCAGGCTGGAAACAAGCCCACATCGCTGCGGCGATGGGCGTGTCCCGCAAGTGCGTGAAGACCTGGATCGACCGCTACACCGCCGAAGGCGAAGACGGCCTGGCCACCCGCTCCTCACGCCCCCACTCGATGCCCACCAAGACCAGCAACGAGGTCGAGCAGAAGGTTCTCACCGCGCGTGCCGAGCATCGCGACGGACCCGATGTCCTCGGAGCGAAGGTCGGCGTTCCTGCCCGCACAGTGTCGCGGATCCTGCGCCGCCACCACGTGCCCTACCTTCGCGAGCTGGATCCGATCACCGGCGAGGTGATCCGATCCTCGAAGCAGACCGCGACCCGCTACGAGCGAGAGCGGCCTGGCGAGCTGGTCCACATGGATGTCAAGAAGCTCGGCAAGATCCCCGCCGGCGGCGGCTGGAAGGCTCACGGCCGCGGAGCCGGGTCGATCATGCGCGATCGCAACACCAAGGTCGGGTTCGACTTCGTTCACTCACTCGTCGACGACCACTCCCGCCTGGCCTACAGCGAGGTGCTGCCTGACGAGAAGGGCCCGACCTGCGCCGCGTTCCTCGAGCGCGCGATCGACTACTTCGCAGCCCATGGCATCACCCGGATCGAGCGTCTGATGACAGACAACGCCTGGGCCTACCGATGGTCGCTACGTGCCGTATGCGCCGAGCACGACATCAAGCAGAGGTTCATCAAGCCGCACTGTCCCTGGCAGAACGGGAAGGTGGAGCGCCTCAACCGGACCCTGACCACCGAGTGGGCCTACCGTCGCGCCTTCGCCAGCAACGACGAGCGAGTAGCCGCCCTTGCGCCCTGGCTCGAGCACTACAACACTGAACGCCGCCACAGCGCACTCGGAGGTAAGCCGCCGATCAGCCGGCTGCTACCAACCTGATGGCCGGGTACACCTAGTAGTCGTCGATCGAAGGGTGCGCTATGAAGACCCAGGTGAAGATGTCCCTCGCCCTGGTTGGGGTTTTCGTGATCGCGGTGGCTGTTCTGCTGGTGACGGCAGGTCGGGACGAGGCGAGCCCCGGGTCCGACGCCCCAGGCGGGCGGACGGACAGCCGGCTGGTCCGCGCCGACAGCAGGATCCTGGGGGACAAGGGGAGCACCGACGTCACCTTCGTCGAGTTCCTCGACTTCGAGTGCGAGGCGTGTCGCGCCGCGTACCCGATCGTCGAGCAGCTGCGCGAGACATACAGCGACCGGGTCACCTTCGTCGCCCGCTACTTCCCGCTGCCGGGCCACTTCAACTCGGGGCGAGCTGCCCGCGCGGTCGAGTCCGCCGCCCGGCAGGGCAAGTTCCTCGAGATGTACTCCAAGATGTATGAGACCCAGGCCGAGTGGGGGGAGAAGCAGGAGCCGCTCGACGACCTCTTCCGCAGCTTCGCCGTGGAGCTCGGGCTCGACATGACGACCTACGACACCGACTACTCCTCGGCCGAGGTTGCCTCGCGCGTGCAGCGCGACGTCGACGACGGAACCGCACTCGGCCTCCAGGGAACACCCACCTTCTACCTCGACGGCGAGCTGCTCAGACCTTCCTCCGTCGCCGACTTCGAGAAGGCCATCGAGGACGCACTCGCAAAGTGAACCGGCTGCCGATGAGCCCTGGCGACACCCCTGAGACCGTTGCGACGCCGACAGCCAACCGGGCACTCGCCGTCTTGCTCCTGGTCGGCGGCGCCGTCGGTCTCACTGCTGCCTTCTCCCTGGTCCTGGAGAAGATCGCACTGCTCACCGACGCCAACTACACCCCGACCTGCAGCCTCAACCCGGTCCTCAACTGCGGCTCCGTCATGAAGACGCCGCAGGCCGAGCTCTTCGGCTTCCCCAACCCGCTGATCGGCGTCGCGGCGTTCCCGGTCCTCATCGCCACCGGAGCGATCCTCCTGGCCGGCGCCCGCCCTGCCCGCTGGTACTGGCTCGGGCTACAGGCGGGAGTAACCCTCGGCATGGGGTTCGTCGGATGGCTGATCTTCCAGAGCCTCTACCGCATCGGAGCGCTGTGTCCCTACTGCATGGCGGTGTGGGCCGTCGTCGTGCCAATGTTCTGGTACGTCACCCTCCACAACGCGAGCACGGGGACGTTTGGAGCACGTGCGGCACACTCGCGTGTCGTTCGCGCCCTACGCGAGTGGCACCTGTTCGGTCTCATCGTCCTGGTCCTGACGATCGTGGGACTGGTTCTCGAACAGTTCTGGTACTACTGGCGCACCGTGCTGCTCTGAGCCTCATCGGCCCGTCGCGGCGGGCGGCCCGATCTTGCTGAATCAACATCAGAGCCAGCTTGGCGCAGACCGCCCAGCTGATCGGTCCTGCCCAGGGCCGGCGTCAACCTCGTGGCCTCAGCCATTGCCTGCCGTGACAGCAAGACCTCCTTGTGCCGGAGTAGTGCGCGTCGGACCCACGTGGACCGTGATCGCGTCCAGGCGCTCGCACCCGCTGCACCATCCGCTGCTCGGCTTCGGACGCGATCAGGTGGCCCTGGGCGACCGTCAGGTCGGTGGCGACCGTGATCTCCGCCTCGCCACGGAGCCGGTGGCCGATCCACCGCATCCTGAGCGAGTCGACCGCGAGGACCCCCGAAGCTGCGCGTAGCACCTGCTCGGCTTAGTCGAGGACCTCCGGCTCGACGGCATCCATCAGCCGGCGGTAGATGTCGCGCGCGGCTCCCTTGAGGACGAACAGAATCGCAATCGTGATGAGCAGGCCCACGATCGGGTCGGCCAAGGGGAACCCCGCCATCACGCCGATCGCACCCGCAGCGACCGCCAGCGACGTGAACCCGTCGGTGCGCGCGTGCAGCCCGTTTGCCACCAGCGCAGCCGATCCGATCTTGCGGCCTACCCGGATGCGGTAGACGGCCACGGCCTCGTTCGCCACGAAACCGAGCACGCCCGCTGCCAGCACGACACCGACATTGCTCATCTCGCGTGGGTTGATCAGGCGATCGATTGACTCGTACCCCGCGATCACCGCCGACAGGGCGATCATCGCAACGATGAAGACCACGGCCAGGTCTTCGGCGCCACCGTAGCCGTAGGTGTATCGCCGGGTGGGTGCCCGACGGGCGAGCACGAACGCGATCCACAGCGGAACCGCCGTCAAGGCGTCGGAGAAGTTGTGGATGGTGTCGGCCAGCAGAGCCACCGAACCGGTCAGCAGGACGATGGCCAGCTGGGCCACCGCGGTCAGCCCCAGGATGACCAGACTGATCTTCAGTGCACGGATTCCCTCGACGCTCGACTCCAACGCAGAGTCGATCGAGTCCGCGGCATCGTGGCTGTGCGGCTTGAAGATCGACAGCACGAAGCCCTTCACTCCGCCGGCGTGCCCATGGCCGTGCGCCTCTCCCTGACCCTCGTGCCCGTGCCCGTGCCCGTGCCCGTGCCCGTGCCCATGCCCGTGGCCGACGGGTGGGGGAGTGTCGTGGTCGGGACTGCTGTCGGCGGGTTGCGTTGGGTCCGGAGGCGTCGAGGTCATGAGATCAATGTCGAGTCATGTGCATAGGTATGCACATGACGAGGATGGGACTGAGATAGGGTCGTCCCGTGGGAGATGCCGGGATGGAGAGGCCGCAGGCCGCCGAGTCGACGTCCGGGCATCCAGACGAACTTTCCGAGGACCAGGTCGCCGCCGCCGTCACCTCGTTCGCGCTCTTGGCGGAGGGAACCCGCTTGCGGATGCTGTGGGCCCTTCGCGATGGCCAGCTCGATGTAGCGTCGCTCGCCACCGCGGCCGGATGCACGCCCGCCGCGGCCAGCCAGCACCTGTCCAAGCTTCGCTTCGCCGGACTGGTGGTCGGCACCCGCGACGGCCGAAGGGTCCTCTACCGACTGCGCGGAGGGCACGTCCGCAACCTTCTGGTCGAAGCTCTCTTCCACGCCGATCACCAGGTCACCGGCGCGCAGGTCCACGAGTAGCCCGTTCCGGGCGGCTCGGTCGATCTGGCAACCGATTTCGGGAAGCCCTCGGCTGGTCGGTTCAAGGCTGTGCGCCGACGGCCGATGGAGCGATCGTCCACTCGCTCCCGAACGCCCGGCGAAACGACCATCCGGGCGACATGCATCGAGTTGCCGTCTCCAGCTACTATGAGGATTAGTAGAAAGCGGAGCCCGAGATGTAGCCGCCGGTCGGCGGGACCCCTGGGGTCGTAGGAATCGGTAGGGCGAAGGAGCAGCGGGGTGACGCACCGGTCTGCCGCTCTTGCAATGCTGGTCGGCTCCATCTTGATCGGCGGCGTGGCTTTGGCCGTCCTCACCGCGACAGACCCTCAGCCCGCCCTGGGCCTGGGCCTACCCGACGCCGGCGCGACTACCCGTTGGGGGCTTCCCGTCGCGCGGGGCGTTCGCGACCTCTCGGCGGCGGCCACAATCGGTCTGTTGTTCGTCGTGGCGGTCTTATTGCCGCGCGACGCTCGCGCACGCCCTCGCCTGGCCGAGGCACGAGCTCGGGGCATCACGGCGTCGACCATCGGCGCCGGGGTGTGGGCGATCGCCAGCGCGGCAGTCCTCGTACTCACCTACTCCGACACGGCCGGCATCCCAGTCCTCGAGCCCAGCCTGTGGTCCACGATGCCGACGTACTTCCGCAGCGTCGAGCTCGGTCAGGCCAACCTGATCGGCACCGCCATGATCACGGCCGTCGCCGTTGGCTGCCTGGTCGCACGAAAGGTTGACGGCACCGAGGTAGCAGTCCTCCTCGGCTCGCTCGCGGCCCTGTGGCCCATCGCAACCACCGGCCACGCTTCCACCGACGCCAACCACCAGCAGTCCGTACTCCTGCTGTTCTCCCACCTCGTCGCCGTGAGCATCTGGTTCGGAGGACTGGCGGCCTTCGGATTCCTTCAAGACCAGATCGGACGCTACCGAGACGCGGTGCTCCGCCGATACTCAGTCACCGCGACCTGCTGCCTGGCGCTGGTGGCCCTGTCCGGTGTGGTCAGCGCGGTGCTCCGACTCGGCTCATGGTCCGCGCTGAGCTCCCCCTACGGTGCCGTGATCGCAGCCAAAGCAACTCTGCTGCTCGCGCTGGGAGCCGTCGGCTTCCTCCACCGTCGACGACTCGTCGACAAGACGCCGACCTGG
The DNA here is from genome assembly GCF_024662235.1 of Pimelobacter simplex. Lineage (GTDB taxonomy): Bacteria > Actinomycetota > Actinomycetes > Propionibacteriales > Nocardioidaceae > Nocardioides. Next base: position 2,529,449 of record NZ_CP096276.1, on the reverse strand, counting down.
ACTGCTCGAGCTCGCCGCCGATTCACCGCCCTCGCCGGCGTCGAGTTGCTCGTCATGTGCGTCGCAGTCGCCCTGGGGATCGCGCTCGGGCGCACCCCGCCGCCCGACCCCTCGCCGGCGACGACACGACACCTGGTTGATCGGTCCCAAGGGGCGACGTCCGAGCAGAGGCGAGCCGCACCGTGGTGTGGGGAGGCCGAGCGGCCCGACTCCTATTCTTCATAGTAGATAACCTCAAGAATGGGGCGCGCGGCGCCGAATACACAGGGCAGAAGATCAGCCAAGCCCAGGAGCAACCGATGCCCCAAACAACAACCGAGACGAGTTCCGGGCCGCCGAAAAGTCCCCAGCCCCAGCCCAGCGGCAAACGTCTGACGAGGTGGATAGCCCTGATCTGTGTGCTCACCGCTGCAGGCGGAGTCGCCTGGCTCAAGTTCCAGCCAGGTAAGGACAAGGAGCCAGAGCCCGGCGAAGTGATGGTCCTCGAACCCGTGCAGCTGAACCTGGCCGCCGGCAGGTACTTGAGGATCGGCATCGCCCTCCAACTCGCTGAGGGCATCAAGGAAGTCGACGGATCACAAGCGCTCGACGCCACGATCACCCGATTCTCCGGACTGCCTCTCTCAGCCGTCGACGACGCCAAAGAACGCGACCAACTGAAGGCCGCGCTGACCGACGAACTCACTCGCCTCTACCCCGACGAGGTCCTCGACAGCTACTTCGTCGAGTTCGTAACCCAATGAACGAGGTAGGTCGGCCTTCAACCGACCTGGAGCGACACGGGAGTGGGCACTTCGGCAACGCCTGACGTGCGTCTACGCCCGCCTCTGCACCGATCCGATCGGCGGCAAGGTTGGCCTGGACGCACTACCTCGAAGCACTCCCGGGGGTCACGCACGACCGGCGCCTGGGTCTTCGTGGGAGACAACTTCACGACCGAGATCGGCCTCAGCCCGTCCTGATCAGTGCGGTCCGGGCGGGCCCGGCCTCCACAGGAAATGCACCGCCGGTGACTTCTACCCTCGCTCCGAGGCTTCGTGGCCCCCATCCCGCTGGGGAATCGGACGCCGTTTGAAGATGTAAACCCCGTGCCCTACCTCGGGCGGCAGGACCATTCCGCTGAGAGTCTCGTCCATGGAGAAGTCGAAGGCCTGCTGCTGTCGATAGGACGTCCAGTTTCCGGTACTGAGCTCGCTGGTGGACGAGATCACGATGTAGAGCTCCACGCTGGGGGTGGCGAACACGTGCTTCTCGAAGTCGTTGCCGGCCGGGGGCCAGGAGCAGATCACGACCTCCGGCTGGTGCTCTCGCAACGCCGTCCGGGCATCTTGGCGAAGAACGGCACCGGGAAAGGTGATGGTGTCGTTCCAGCTGTAGTTGTCGGTCGCGGTGACATCGACGCCCGCCTCGGTCAAGCACCGTGCCAGGGTTCCGTCACCGGCCGCGATCTCGAGACACGGCCGGTCGCCGATCAGCTCCGCGAGGCGGGAAACCAGCTTGGAGGAGTAGAAGCACCAGATGCCCTTGGGCTGAACCAACGGCATCAAGAGCCGACGCTGGGAGAGCATGGGCCACACCAGCCGGAACAACCCAAGCGCGACAGGCTTACGCTCCAAGTCGCGCCTGAACAGCAGCTTCTGGGCAACGAATCCATTGATGAGGTTGAACCGAATCCGACCCTCGGAAACGCCAGTCGACGACCGTACGATCGCGTGCTTGAGGAGATGTACCGTCATCTGTCGCTGTGCCTCGGCCCTGACCCGCTCGCGGGCGGGACGCACCCGACTGCCAGGGAGATTCTGCGCAGGACGGGACGCCTCGAGGATGTAGGCCTTGATCTCCTCCTCGTCGTTCCGAGCAACCACCTGAGCGACATCGTGATGAACCCGTTCCCATTCAGCCGGGAACCGCTCTTTCAGGTCACTCAACGAGTGCCGCCCTCGCAGCCACTCGAGGTCCTCCACTGGCCGACCCCCGCGGCGAGGCTTCTTCTCGCAGGCACCCGACAGGTGGTGCTCCCCGGACGGCACCGACGACGGTACCGACGACGTCGAACTCACCGTCCGCGGTTGCAGCTGTGCGCGAGCGGAGCGCAACGATTTGGAATTGACGGTTGCGGCCACGCCATCTGATTCGGCTGAGACCCTGCGGAGCTGAACTGGAAGGACCATTCAGTCCCGCTCACCCCCGGAGCCGGCCGAGATCCCTGCCCCCAGCCAACTCTGTGGCTGTTCGCTGCGACACCCACGGCCCCTACGAAAAGGCGCGGCACCCCAGGTCAGTCCTGGTGACCCAGGGGTCAGTCCGCGGAGCTGTCTTCCTTGGACCGCATCTCCTCGTACTTCTCGGTCATCCGCCCAGCGTGCTGCTCAACCTTCACAGCAAGAGCGTTCCGCTGACGCGCGAGGACGATGTACGACGCGACCCCGCTGGCGAGGAAGGCGATGACGAGGACAAGCAACAGGTTCACGTTTTCGTCGATCATGAACCACGCCCCGAACGCGATGCAGAACGCGCCGACAAACAGTCCTGCGCGCAAGGCTGCGTAGATCCAAAACTCCTTCACCTCACGGAGCCTAGGCCAGACACCTACTGAAACAAGTCGCCGTAGGAGCCGTTGACCATTTAGGAGGTTCGGCAGGGACGTACGCAGGCGACCGAGAGGATCACTCGCGACGACAGCTCCCTCATGCTGCGACTAGTTGTACCCGGCCAGGACGTTGGTAGCGGCGAGCCTGGTTGAACGAACGAGAACCTCCGAATGGGATGTGGCTTGTCTAAGGCCCACTCCAACCCGGAGGTTCTCGTGTCCCACGGTAGTGCCCGGCTGACCGTTCACGGTCGGCGCCTGATCGTCCAACGCCACCAAGCAGGCTGGAAACAAGCCCACATCGCTGCGGCGATGGGCGTGTCCCGCAAGTGCGTGAAGACCTGGATCGACCGCTACACCGCCGAAGGCGAAGACGGCCTGGCCACCCGCTCCTCACGCCCCCACTCGATGCCCACCAAGACCAGCAACGAGGTCGAGCAGAAGGTTCTCACCGCGCGTGCCGAGCATCGCGACGGACCCGATGTCCTCGGAGCGAAGGTCGGCGTTCCTGCCCGCACAGTGTCGCGGATCCTGCGCCGCCACCACGTGCCCTACCTTCGCGAGCTGGATCCGATCACCGGCGAGGTGATCCGATCCTCGAAGCAGACCGCGACCCGCTACGAGCGAGAGCGGCCTGGCGAGCTGGTCCACATGGATGTCAAGAAGCTCGGCAAGATCCCCGCCGGCGGCGGCTGGAAGGCTCACGGCCGCGGAGCCGGGTCGATCATGCGCGATCGCAACACCAAGGTCGGGTTCGACTTCGTTCACTCACTCGTCGACGACCACTCCCGCCTGGCCTACAGCGAGGTGCTGCCTGACGAGAAGGGCCCGACCTGCGCCGCGTTCCTCGAGCGCGCGATCGACTACTTCGCAGCCCATGGCATCACCCGGATCGAGCGTCTGATGACAGACAACGCCTGGGCCTACCGATGGTCGCTACGTGCCGTATGCGCCGAGCACGACATCAAGCAGAGGTTCATCAAGCCGCACTGTCCCTGGCAGAACGGGAAGGTGGAGCGCCTCAACCGGACCCTGACCACCGAGTGGGCCTACCGTCGCGCCTTCGCCAGCAACGACGAGCGAGTAGCCGCCCTTGCGCCCTGGCTCGAGCACTACAACACTGAACGCCGCCACAGCGCACTCGGAGGTAAGCCGCCGATCAGCCGGCTGCTACCAACCTGATGGCCGGGTACAACTAGTGTCTGTCAGCGATGGTTTCCGGACTCGACCCCTCAGTGCTGCGCGCCGCTCGCGAGAAGGCAGGCTTGACCCAGCATGAGTTGGCGCGTCTCGTTGGTGCCGCTGGTGGGGAGCGCATATCTCGTTGGGAGCTGGGCGCGTCGGTCCCTCGGCCGGATTTCTTGGTGAAGCTTGCTAGAGCCCTCGACATCCCGACCCTTCGTCTCATTCACATGGATGGTGAAGTTCCTGATCTCAGGGCACTTCGTTTGAAGGCCGGGCTGACGGTGCCCGAGTTGGCTGCGGCCGTCAACGTGGCTGTGCCGACCTACTACGCCTGGGAGCAAGGCCGTTGGACCCGACTCCCAGCAGCCACGCAGCTTGACAGCCTCGCCCGTGCGTTAGCGGACACAATTGACGTCGTCGTCGCGGCCTTCCAGGAAGCCCGAAAGCAGCGTCTGCGGCGTGGGCAGGTCTAGCGCTGCAGATGAGCGGTGGCTCCGAGACTGTGCGTAATCCACAAGGGGAAATTCGAACCGAAAAGTCCGCATGATCTGTGGTCCCATGGACCTGGACGTTCGGTGCGTGCCAGCGCTCAGTCCCATCGGGGGGACTGGGCCACGCAACCACTTCCGGTCAGGACTCGGGCGATGACATCTCGGAATCGGTCAGCTGTGGATAACGATCTGTTCGATAGAAGTGCACTAGTGTGTTTCTATCGAGTCGGGTTGGTGATGACCGCTCCCGGCGCGTCTTGACACGTAGGTGATCGAGACAAGAGAGGACTCGGGGATCCATGTCGATGAACACTGCTCAACAAGCACGGGACGAGGTTGGCGCCAGCATCAAGGCACCTCCCGACCACAACCATTTCCCACGGCTGAGGCGCCGCCGCAGGCTTTGGGTCCTGGCACTCTGCGCGGCTCTTGTCGCTGCCGGCGGCCTGGGTGTCGCGTTCGTCTTCACCTCGGTTAACGACACCCAAGTGGTCCTGGTCGTCAGCAGCGACATCAAGCGTGGCGAGACCATCGAGGCCGGTGACCTCTCGGTCGTGCGGGTTAGCGTCGACCCGGCGTTGACCCCGGTCCCCGGCAGCCGGAAGGCCGAGCTCGAGGGCAGCCGCGCCGCCGTCGACCTGTGGGCCGGCACCTTGCTCACTGAGCAGGCCGTGGCCGACAACCTGGTGCCGGGGGAGGGGGAGTCCCTGGTGGGCATCAGCCTGACTCCCGCCCAGATGCCCGCGGAGCGCCTCTACGGCGGCGACGTCGTCCGGATCGTTACCACGCCCGGCGACCAGGGCGAGATCACCGACAAGGAGCCGGTCACCATCGAGGCCACCGTCGTTGGAGTTAACCGGGGCGAGGAGACGGGGGAGACCGTCGTCGACGTCGCGGTGCCCGAAGCCGAGGCGGCCGAACTGGCTGCCCGCGCCGCCACCGGACGGGTCGCACTCGTCCTGGACGCCCGGGAGCGCTGAGGCATGGCGCTGATCGTCCTGGCCTCCGCGAACGGTTCGCCCGGCGTGTCCACCACGGCGCTCGGGCTCACCCTCAATTGGCACCGACCCGTGCTCTTGGCCGACGCCGACCCGACCGGATCCTCCTCGGTCTTCGCCGGCTACTTCCACGGCACCCAGGAGCCGACCGGCGGCCTGATCAACCTGGCCCTCTCCCTGCGCGAGGGAGGACTGGCCGACGCACTGCCCCGCGAGACGCTGCTGCTGGACCCCGAAGCGCCGGCCGAGCGCTCGGCCTGGTTCCTGCCCGGCATCCGGGCCCACGAGCAGGCTCCCAGCCTGCTGCCCCTGTGGGATCCGCTCACCGAGCAGCTGCGCGCCCTGGAGCGCAACGGCCAGGACGTCATCATCGATGCCGGCCGGCTCGGCCTCGCCGGCTGGCCCCAGCCGCTCATCGCCGCCTCCGACCTGACCCTGCTGGTCACCCGCAGCTCGCTGCCGGCACTAGCCGGCGCCACCAGCTGGGCCAAGACCCTGCGGGGACAGTTCGCCGCGGTCGGTGGCCTGTCTCGTCTCGGGGTCCTCCTCGTCGACGAGGAGCGCCGCTGGCCCACGGTTCCCACCGGAGCCCGCGTCCGCCCCTACACCGCACGTCACATCGCCAAGGCCCTGCAGATCCCCGTGGCCTCTTCGGTGGACTGGGAGCCCGAGACGGCCGAGGTCTACTCCCACGGCGCCCGCAAGCCCCGCAAGTTCGAGTCCTCCGGACTCTTGCGCGGCTATCGGGCCAGCGCCGCGGCGATCGGTTCCATCCTCGCCGCCAACCAGGCCGCCCTCGCTCCCACGAACGGAGGCCACGCATGAGCACCAACGGACACCACCCGGACAGCTCGGGGACCAACGGCCGTGACCCGCTGCGCGCCGACGAGTGGCTTGAGGCACGTCACGCCGCGACCCGCGAGCAGACCTCACCGTTCGCCCGCGGCCGCGGCACCAACGGCACACCGCCGCCCCCGCCCCCGGCGCCGGTCATCGAGGACCACGACCCGACCTCTCTGCCGATCTTCGCCGGCGCCTGGACCAGCGAAGGCGAGGGTCAGCCGCCCGGCCGCGCCCGCTCGGAGTTCAGCCTGCGCCCGTTGGTGACGCCCGCGGAGGACCACATCCACGGCGCGGATGGCGAGGTCGAGCTGGACTGGGAGCTGATCGCGCAGTACCGCGCGGAGATCTCGTCGCGACTGACCGCCCGGCTCGACAAGGAAGGTGGCCGGGTCACCGAGGAGGACCGCGAGCAGATGGGCCTCGTCGTAATCGAGGAGTTCATCAAGTCCGAGGCCGAGACGCTGGTCTCCACCGGTCGGCCGCCATGGACCACGGGCCAGGAGAAGGCACTCAAGTCCGCCCTCCATGCCGCCCTGTTCGGACTCGGCCGCCTGCAGCCCCTGGTCGAGCGCGAGGACGTCGAGAACATCATCGTCATCGCCCGCGGCCCCGTCTGCTCGGTGTGGCTGGAGCTGATCGACGGCACCCTGGTCGAGGCCGCCCCGATCGCCGACTCCGAGGACGAGCTGCGCGAGTTCCTCGCCGATCTCGGCGCCCGGCAGAACCGGCCCTTCACCGAGGCCCGCCCGCACCTGGACCTCCGGCTGCCCGGGGGAGCGCGGCTCGCGGCCGGCTCCTGGGTGATGGCCTACACCTCGGTTGTGATCCGGCGCCACGGCATGCGCGAGGTGTCGCTGGACGAGATGGTCTACGACCGCAAGGCCTGCAGCCCGGTCCTGGCCGACTTCGCCGCCGCCTGCGTGCGCGCCGGCAAGAGCATCGTCGTCTCCGGCGTCCAAGGCAGCGGCAAGACCACCTGGGTCCGCGCCCTGGCTTCCTGCATCCCTCCCTGGGAGATGATCGGCACCTTCGAGACCGAGTTCGAGCTGCACCTGCACGAGCTCGTCGACCGGCACAAGATCGTCCACGCCTGGGAGCACCGCCCCGGATCCGGCGAGGTCGGCATCGACGGCCGCCAGGCCGGTGAGTTCAGCCTCGAGGAGGCCATCCACCACTCCTTCCGGTTCAACCTCGCCCGCCAGATCGTCGGCGAGGTCCGCGGCCCCGAGGTCTGGAACATGCTCAAGGCCATGGAGTCCGGCCCGGGCTCGATCAGCACCACCCACGCCCGCAGCGCCGAGCACACCATCGAAAAGCTCGTCTCCTGCGCCATGGAGAAAGGCCCCCAGGTCACCCGCGAGCTGGCCATCAGCAAGCTCGCCGCAGCGATCGACATCGTGATGTACCTGCGCTCGGAGGTCATCCCCAACCCCAACAACTCGGGCGACGGCAGATTCCGCAAGCAGCGCTGGGTCGAGGAGGTCCTGGTCGTCCAGCCCAGCATCGACGCCGCCCGCGGGTACGCGACCACCCCGATCTTCGCCCCCAACAAGCTCGGCCACGCCGTGGCCACCGGAAAGCTCGACAACTTCCTCGCCCAGGAGCTGGCCCGCCACGGGTTCGACCTCGAGGCGTACAAGGCCGAGTCCCAGGCCAACCCGGGGATGGCCACCTCATGAGCCCAACATCATCAGCGTTCCTGCCTGCCGTCTTCGGCGCCCTCATCGTCATCGGCCTGATCGGCATGGCCTATGCGCTGATCCCGGCACCGGTCGACGAGGCCAAGCCGCCGCGGCCTACCCGGGCCGTCACCCCGTTCGGTCGGCTCGGGAAGTGGTTCGTCCGGCTCGACCGGCGCACCCGGGTCCTGATGGTCGGCGGTGCCGTGGCCGGCCTCCTGGTCGCGCTGGTGACCGGCTGGGTGATCGCGATCGTGCTCGTCCCGGCCGGGATCATCGGTATCCCGCTGCTGCTCACGCCCCCGCCGGCGGCCGCCAGCATCGAGAAGCTCGAGGCGCTCGAGGAGTGGACGCGGTCCCTCTCAGGCAAGCTGACCGCCGGACAGTCCCTGCGCTCGGCGCTCATCAAGTCCCTGCAGTCCGCGCCGGCGCCGATCGAGCGCGAGGTCGGACTGATGGTCTCCCGGCTGTGGAACAACACCGCCACCACCGAGGACGTGCTGCGCGCCTTCGCCGAGGACCTCAACGACTCCACCGGCGACGTCGTGGCCAGCCAGCTGATCCTGGCTGCCAGCGGCCGTGGCCAGGCCGGTCTGTCGAAGGCGCTGGACGCCCTCGCCGAGACCGTCGCCTCCGACGTGCGCGCCCGCCGCCAGATCGCCGCCGACCAGGCCAAGCCACGCACCACCGCCCGCACCGTCACCGTGATCACCCTCGGGGTGCTCGGCATGCTCGCCTTCACCGGCGACTACATCGAGCCCTACGGCTCCCCGCTGGGCCAGGTCATCCTTGCCGTCCTGCTCTCGGCCTACGTGGCCACGCTGCTATGGATGCGCCGGATGGCGGTCGCCAAGCCGCTCCCGAGGTTCCTCGACCTCCCGGCCCGCAACGCGCACCGCGCCGCCCAGCGCACGGCACCGGTCGAGAACCAAGGAGCACTCGCATGACCGGCCTTCAGATCGCCCTCGCCAGCGGCGCCCTCCTCGGGCTGGCCCTCGCCCTGCTCGTGTGGCGAATCGCGCCGTCCGATCCTGATCTGGTCGACGCCCTGGACCGCCTCTCGCCCGACCACGTCGTGCCCCGCCGCACCGCCCACGGCCTCGACGACGCCGCAACTGACACCGGGGCGGCCGTCGACCGGATCGGCCTGTGGGCGATGAAGAACCTGCCCGGCGGTGCCTGGGCACACACACCCCGCAAGGACCTGGCGCTACTGCAGATCAGCGAGACCCGCTTCTACGGCGAGAAGGTCGTCTGGGCGATGCTCGGGCTGATCATGCCGCCGCTGCTGGCGGGATTCTTCCGCCTGATCGGGCTCCCGCTCCCGTTCGCGATCCCCACGCTCGGGTCGCTGGCCCTGGCAGCCCTGTTCTGGTTCATGCCCAACTACAACGCCGCCGATGACGCCAAGAAGGCCCGCATCGAGTTCAGCCGCGCCCTGGGCGCCTACATCGACATGGTCGCCACCGGCGTACGCGACGGCTCCAGCGGCCAGCAGGCGCTGCGCCAGGCGGCCGAAGTCGGCGACACCTGGGTCTTCAAGCGGATCGAGAGCGAGCTGCGCCGCGCCCGCTACATGACCCGTGCGCCCTGGGACTCCCTGCACGGTCTGGCCGACGAGCTCGGCGTCCCCGAGCTGGACGACCTCGCCGACATCATGCAGCAGTCCGGCCAGGACGGAGCCCAGATCTACAACAACCTCCGGGCCCGTGCAGCCGCACTCCGCTCGGCGATGCTCAGCGCCGAGATCGGCAAGGCCAACGCCACCTCCGAGCGCATGTACATCCCCGCCAGCCTGCTTGGCGTCGTCTTCATGGCGATCCTCGTCGCCCCCTCGATGCTCCGCTTCACCACCTGACCGACCTAACACCGACCGCAAGAAACCCGGTCACCCAGACCGCAACACCCGAACAGGAAGGAAGAACCCCGATGTTGAAGCTCTTCATCGCCCTCCAGCTGGCGGCGCTGACCACGCTCGCCTCCCTCGAGGACCGCGTCATCAGGCAGCGAGACGAGCGCGGCTCCGTCACGATCGAGCAGGTCATCTGGGCCGGCGCCGTGATCGTCATCGTCGGCATCGTCGTCGCGGCCATCAAGTTCTTCGTGACCAGCGAGTCCGCCAAGATCAAGTAGCCGGGACCGATCTCGCCATGTTCGCCAGCCTCCACCGCCGCCGCAGCCGGGACGAGCGCGGGTCAGTGACCATCCAGATGGTCTTCCTGATGCCCGCGCTCTTCCTGCTGATGTTCCTCGGCCTCCAGGGCGCCCTGTACTACCACGCGAAGCAGGTAGCGCTCGCGGCCGCGCAAGAGGGCGCCCGCGAGGCAGGCAGCGAGACCGGCACCCGCGAGGCCGGTGTGGCCACGGCGAACACGTTCCTCCAGGACGCCGGCGGCGCCGACGTGATGACCTCCACCAGCGTCTCCGGATCACGGACCACGACCACCGCCACGATCACCGTCACCGGCCAGTCCATGAGCGTGATCCCCGGCTGGCACGTCACCGTCACCCAGAGCGCCAGCGTCCCGGTCGAAAGGCTGACCGAACCCTCCGGTGGGTTCGCGAATTCCGAAGGGTCGTCGGCTTGGAACTCGGGGGTTGGGGAGCGGTGATGAGCCTAGGTGTGTGCTTGGGTTCGGGAACTGGCGGTGGGTTGCCAGGTTCCCGGTGCTGGGTCTGGGCAGTCGGGTCCGACGCGGTCGAGCATGCCGGCGAGTTCGGCGCGCAGGGTTGTGAGTCGGTGGATTTCGGTGTCGAGGTCGTCGATGTGGCGTGCCAGGAGTGGTCCGGCAGGTTCGCAGGGGCAGGCGCCGGTGTCGCGGACGGAGAGCAGGTCGCGGATCTCGTCGAGGCTGAGGCCAAGTCGCTGGCAGCCCTGAATGAACCTGATCCGATCGGTGGTCTCTTCGGGCCAGCGGCGGTGGGAGCCGGTCGTGCGGGCAGCGGTGGGCAGCAGGCCGATGCGCTCGTAGTAGCGGACCGTGTCTGGGCGCACTCCGACGCGGTCGGCGAGTGCGGAGACGGTCAACCCGCTGGTGGTGGTGGTGATGATGGACATTCATGCCTCCTTGTGGCGCAGCAGGCGCAGGCCGTTGGCGATGATCAGAAGGGCGGTGCCCTCGTTGAGGATGATGCCCTGAGTGAGGTTGAAAGCTCCGGCCGTGGCGGCGGCGACGAGGCCGGTGATGACGACCAGCGACATCACGATGTTCTGGGTTATGTTGGCGCGGGCTCGGCGGGCGAGCCGGATCGCGGCCGGCAACCGGGTCAGATCGTCTGCCATGAGAGCGACGTCGGCGGTTTCGAGGGCGACGTCGGTTCCGGCCGCGCCCATCGCGATGGCAACATGTGCGTTGGCCATCGCCGGGGCGTCGTTGACGCCGTCGCCGACCATCGCGACGACGCCTTGTCGACACAGGTTCTGGACCTGGCTGGTCTTGTCCTCGGGCAGGAGCCCGGCATGGATCTCGTTGATCCCGAGCTGGGCCGCGACGGCCTCGGCGACCCGGGGATGGTCGCCGGTGAGGATGACGGTGCGGGCGATCCCCAGCTTCCGCAACTGTGCCAGGGCGGCGACGGCGTCGGGACGCAGCTGGTCGGAGACGCCGAGAATGCCGATCAGCATGTCGTCGCGATAGACCGCGACGGGGGTCAGGCCCTGCTGTTCGAGGTCTGCCAGCGCTTCGTGTGTCTGTGTGGCGTCGGTGGCGGGGCGGACGCGCCCGACGTGGATGCGATGTCCGCGGACGGTTGCGTGAGCGCCGACTCCCGGGGTCGTGGCCGCCTCGGTGGAGTCGGGAAGGGCCAGGCGGCGCTGCTGGGCGGCTTCGGTGATGGCAGTCGCGATCGGGTGGGTGGAGGTCGCCTCGACGGCCGCGGCGAGGGTGAGGACCTGATCCTCGGTGTGGCCGGGCAGGGCGTGGATGGTGGTCAGCGCGGGGCGTCCGGCGGTCAGGGTGCCGGTCTTATCGAATGCGATGGTGTCGATGCGGGCCAGTTGCTCCAGGTGGGCGCCACCCTTGATGAGGATGCCGTCGCGGGCGCCGCGGGCGATAGCTGTGACCACGGCGACGGGCACGGAGATGACCAGGGCGCAGGAGCAGGAGACCGTGAGGATGACCAGAGCCCGGTAGACGGCCTCGGTGAAGCTCAGCCCGGCGAGGGGGCCCAGGAGGGCGACAAGGGCGGCCAGGGCGAACATGGCGGGGGTGTAGATCGCGCCGAAGCGTTCGGCGAATCGTTGCGCGCGGCCGCGGCTTGCCTGTGCGTCCTCGACCTGGCGGATCACCCGGGCCAGGACGGTGTCGGTGTAGGCAGTGGTCACCTCGATGCGCAAGGCCCCGTCGCCGTTGAGTGTGCCGCCGTAGACGGCTGCACCTGTGGTGGTTTCGACGGGCATGGACTCGCCGGTGACTGCGGAGGCGTCCACCCACGAACTGCCGTCTTGGACTTCGCCGTCGGTGGGGATGCGCTGGTGTGGCCGGACCAGCACCACATCCCCAATGTTCAGCTCCTGCACCGGGGTGGCGGTGCTGCTGCCGTCGATACTCAGTCGTTCGGCGACCGGCGGGGTCAGCGCCATCAGGGCACGGATCGAGCCGCGGGCCCGGTCGGCGGCATAGGATTCCAGCACCTCGCCGAGGGAGAAGATGACCACCAGTTCGGCGGCTTCCTCGACCCGGCCCAGGGCGAGCGCCCCGATCGCGGCGGCGACCAGCAGCACACCTATCGACAGCCGCCGAGTGCGCAGCACGCTGAGGGCCTCGCGGACCGGGTAGATGCCGCCGATGCCGATCGCGGCGAGGAACAGCGCGAGGGCAACCGGTTCGGCGTCGATGGCGTGCTCGGCCAGCAGGCCGGCAGCGACCAGGCCGGTCGCCGCGACCAGGGCGATCAGAGCCGGACGTTTCCACCATGGGGGCGCGGTTGGCGGCGTGGAGGGGCGGGTGGTGTCTTGTCGCTGCAGCGTCAGACCCGACCCGGCTGCGGCGCGCAGCAGCACCCCGTCCTCCAGACGCGGGTCGGCGTCGACGGCGATGACGCCGGTCGCCTCGAGGAAGCGCACTTCGTGGACGCCGGGCACCTGCCGCAGCGCGGCCAGGTCACCGGCGCAGTCGACGCATCCGGCGAGCAGCAGGTACCGGCGCTGGCTACGCTCCTCGACTACATCGGGGATGGTCTGGTTCGGGGCCGTGCTCATGGGTGGAGCTCCCTGTCTTTCGTCGAAGGTCGCGAACACCACCAGCGTAGAACTTGGAGTCGACTCCAATTTCAACCCCGCTGGAGGTCAACGTGACCGGAATCACGAGCCGGAGTCCTCAGGGTTCAGGAGCGGCGGGGCTCTTCGGGGCCCCCGGGCTCTACGGGGGGCAGATAGCGCAGGGCTGCTTCGACGGTGAGGCCGAACAGGTCGCAGATGCGGCGGACGTCGCCACCCGTGGCGCGGGCCTCGTGCAGGATCCGGTCTTCGCGCATGACGTGGATGGGGATCCCGGTGGCCAGGGTGAGCCAGCGTCCGCCGACGGGCGTGGTGCGGCTGGAGTTGCGGTGGTTGAGGAAAACGTGGGGGTTGGCGGTGTTGGGCCAGGCCCGGTTGCGGTGGTCGAGCCAGGCCGCGAGGCGGACGCGCACGGGGTCGGCGAGCAGGATGCTGCGCTCACCGAGCTGCAGTCGGCCGTCGGCGAGGTCGGTCAGGTGCATGTTGCGCAGTTCTCCAGCGCGCAGGCCGTGAAAGGTGGCCAGCGCGGTCAGCGCCGCGCAGGCAGGTTTGGGCGAGAGCAGCGCGTCGCGGATCTTGTCGACGTGCGCGGGCAGGGGGTCTCGGCGTTCGTGGCTTCCGGTCTGGATGCGGGCAATCGGGTTGACGAAGAGGACCTTGCGGGCCTTGAGCAGGGTGAGGATCGAGCGGAGTCCGGCGCCCATGGTGGAGCGCGGGTTGCCCGAGCTGGGAATGACATCACGGACGTCGGTCGCGGTGATCTCCCGCAGCGAGGTGTGCCCCTGCGTGGCCCAGGCGGTCAGAGCCGGCATCGCCCAGCGCAGGTAGAGCCGGACAGTCTGCTGATCACGGGGCTTGCGTCGTGGTGGTGTCGTCGAACCGTTGAGCATGACTTCGTACCACTCGGTCACCTCGGCACGCATCGCTTCCGGAAGTTCAGCGATGGTGGCGGCGAACCAGGCGTGAATGGCCGGCTGGCGATCGTCGAGCATGAGACCGACAGCGGTGGCGATGTCAATGACCGGGATCGCGGCCAGCTCGATGTCGTTGAGCGACATCGCGTCCCTCGCCGACAGCGGGCTGCCGGGTGTGTCCTGCATGAGTTGCAGCACCCGCATCGACCTCAGCGTGCGATAGGTGCTGGTCTTGGACCAGCCGTGGCGGCGGGCATGGTCGCGCACGGCGGCGTCGAGGTAGGCGGCCATCTGCGGGTGCGGCGGGTCGGGGTACCCGCCGTTGCGTTCGGCGGCAGCGCGGGCAGCAGGCAGGTCGCGGTGCATGTCGAACAGGGTCAGCTGGACCTCATTGACGGGATAGAACGCGACGCGGTCCCTGGCTCGTTGGTCGGCATGCCGAGCGGCGCGTGGGTTGAGGGGGATGGCGCGTCGCCGCGCGCTTCCATGCGCCGTGCGGGTCGGTTCCCAGGCGATGTTGGCCAAGTAGAGCTGCTGTCCGCCGGCGTTGGCTTCCTTGAGGCTGGAGCCGAGTGCGATGACTCGCTGGCGGTCGCACAGGTTGCATACCTCGTCGGGCGTGATCGGGAGGTCGGGGCGTCGGCAGATCCGGCAGGTTCCGCGGTCGAGGCGCGCACGCCAACTGGCGCAGCGCCAGCACAGCCACTTGTACTTGCGGATCACGCCCCAGGCCAGGCAATGACGACACGACTCGAGGCGTTGTGGCGCCTTCGGGTGGCAGCGGGTGCACAGGCCCTGGGAGTAATAGGCGACGTCGTAGGGGTAGCCGTGCCCGTCGTCGTGCCCGTCGTCGTGCCCGTCGTCGTGCCCGTCGTCGTGCCCGTCGTCGTGCCCGTCGTCGTGCCCGTCGTCGTTCCGATCGTCGTGCCTGTCATTGCCCTCGTCGGCGGTGTCGCCGGTTCCGCAGCGACTGCAGGCGGGCGGGGCGAAAGGGCCACCGGGCAGGCAGTCGTAGCAGTAGTCGACGCGTGGGGTGGTCCAGGCGACGGGACGGGCGCGGCAGGCGATGCAGGGCTTGGGTGGTTTGCCCGCTTCTGCGCCGGCTCCTACGCCGGCGGCTTGGTGCGGTTGCGGCCGAGTCGTGGCTGCACCGCCGGACCGGGAGCACCCTGGGGCTCCTCACCGGTCGCGGTCTTCGCGGCCCTGCGGGCGGCGACCTTGTCGGGTTCGCGTATCAGCAGCTTGGTGGGCTCGCAGTTGAGGACCGTGCAGATCACGTCGAGGTCGTCGAGGCGGATGGTGGTCGGGGTGCCGGTCCACAGGGCCGACATCTTGCCGGCGGAGATCTCGAGTCCGGCGTCGGCGAAGAGCCGCCGCAGCTCGGTGGACTTCCAGATGCCGCGTTCGGCCGCTGCCATGCGCAGGTTCCACTGCATCGGATCATCGCTCCTTCAAGCCGGCGCCCAAGTCGGCAGCCAGGGCGAACCGGTCGGTGAGGCGCTGGTTCGATTCGGCCCAGGCGTGCTCGATGTGGTCGCTGTGGACGTAGACGGTGGTGGTCTTGAGCCACTCGTGGCCGAGCAGCTCCTGGATGGCCGTGAGCGCCATGCCGCGGTGGTAGAGCGTGCTGGCGCAGTAGTGCCGCAACACGTGGGGTGTCAGGCGGCCGTTCCAGCCCGGCAACCATCGTTCGACGGCCCCGACCAACCCAGAACGCAACGTGTCGGACCCCGCTCTGGCGGGGAGGTTGGTCATCGGGTCGTGGCGCTCGCTCGGCAGCAGTGGAGCGTCGGGCTTCTCCCAGTCGTCACCGAACTGGTGGCGCACGTCCCTCAGCCACCACGTCAGCAGGTCGTCGACGCCGTTGATGGCCGGCACCAGCCGGGTCTTCGGGCCGCGACCGCGCGAACCCTTGCCGTACCGGACTTGGAGCTTGCCGTACTCACCGAGGTCGGGGCGCCAATCGCGCAGGTCGAGCATGACGGTCTCGTTGAGCCGCAGCCCAACCCGTCGCCACAGCGAAGCGGCCATGTAGTCGCGGGCAGCGGTCAGGTACTTGCGCTGGTCGGGCAGCGCGTCGCCCCAACTGCCGAAGAGATGGTCGACCTCCTTGTCACTGGGCGGCACCCGCACAGCGCGCGTCCAGGTCGACGCCGGACGGTTGAACTCGTCGATCGGCTGGGGGACAACGACGCCCGTGAGCGCGTGGATGTCGCCCTGGTAGCGGGCAATCATGAACTCGAAGAAACGTGCGACGGCGGTCGCCTTGGACTCGACCGTGGATCGGGCCAGGCCGCGGTCGCGTCGCAGCCAGGTCAGATACCGGTCGGCGTCGTCGCCGGTGGCCCTCCACACCGGCTCGCCGAGGTGGCGTGCGAACTCGATCACCGCCGAGCGCTCGGCGTCGATGTACCCGTCGGTCAGGCCGGCGCCCACCATCGCCAGCGCGTGCTGATCGACGATGTCCTGCTCGAACTCCTCGATGTCGGCTGTCGAGGCAAGCCGCCGTGGCGAGTCGATCGACCGCACCACCGCCAGCGTCACGACCGGACCTCGGGATCACGAATCAGATGCACAGGTCATAGATATCACAGCATATTCAGGAATCCCGATGTTCTCTCGGAGATGGGCGGCGATGTCAGATGGCCGCGCTGAGCAGGAACAACGGCCACAGGCGGAAGTCAGGGGCCTGGGGAACTCACGGCATTAGGGACATGACCAGGCAGACGAAGCGGAGTGCGCGGCGCCGGGACGAGCGCGGATCGGTGGCCATCGAGGCCGCGATCGGCGTCCCGGCCTTCGGCCTTTTCGTGGCGATGATCATCCTCGGCGGCCGCGTGGAGATCGCCAACCAGGCAGTGGACGCAGCCTCCTACGAGGCAGCCCGCGCGGCCTCGATCGAGCGCACCCAGAGCGAGGCGATCAGCTCCGGGAAGTCCGCGGCCACCAGCAGCCTGAGCGACCAGGGCCTGCAGTGCACGACCACCAACATCACGGTCAACGCCGCGGCGTTCAACGCCCCGCTGGGAACCACCGGCCAGGTCACCGCCACCGTGACCTGCAAGGTCGACGTCGCAGACCTGAGCATCCCCGGCCTCCCCGGCACCCGCACCATCACCGCCACCGCGAGCAGCCCCGTCGACGCCTACCGGGAGCGCCGATGATGAGCCACCGCATCCGAAGCCTCACGCCGCGGCGCTCGCGCGATGAGCGCGGCTCCATCAGCGTCTGGTTCGCCACCGCGTCGTTCGCGATGATCATCCTCGTCGGGATGGCCGTCGACCTCGGCGGCAAGGTCCACACCCAGCAGCAGGCCCGCAGCGCGGCATCCCAGGCCGCTCGCACCGGCGCCCAGGAGGTCCAGGGCTCGACCGCGGTGCGCGGCGAGGACCTCCGCGTCGACATCAACGCCGCCAAGGCAGCTGCCTTGGACTACCTCCAGGCCGCCGGCGTGGAAGGGACAGCACGCGTCGTCGACGGCGACACCCTGATCGTCACCACCACCGACACCTACACCAGCAAGTTCCTCGGGATCATCGGCCTGGACTCCATGCAGGTCACCGGGGAGGCGTCCGCGCGGCTCATCCGCGCCGAAGGAGGCATCGAAAGATGACTACGCCCACCCATCCCACCCTGGGCCAGCGACTCACCGGCCTCGCCGCGGCACTTGCCGTGCTCGGCATCGTCCTCGGCCTGCCCGCACTGTTCCTCGCGATCGGTGCCAGCCCAATCCCGGACCAGGTGCCGACCCTGGACGGCATCAAGAACGCGCTCTTGGCGCCCGACGACGGCACGCTCGTCCTCGGCCTGTTCAAGGTGATCGGCTGGGTCGCGTGGGCCTTCATGGCGCTGAGCCTGGCCGTGGAGGCCATCGCACGCCTCCGCAAGGTCCAGGCACCCCAGCTGCCGGGCCTCAGGCTCCCGCAGGCCGGCGCCCGCAACCTGATCGGTCTCGCGGCCCTGCTGTTCATCGCCGCACCCATCACCGCGCAGGCGGCCACCGCTGCCCCGGCCGTCGCCGCCCCGGCTGCCGTGAGCCACGTCCACGCCGGCGTCGTCGACCAAGCGCCTGTGCAGCAGGACGTCAAGGTCGAGACGAAGCAGGAGCGTCAGGCGCCCCAGACCGTCGACCACGCCGTGAAGCCAGGGGAGAGCCTGTGGTCGATCGCCGAGGACCACTTCGGAGATGGGGCCCGGTACAAGGAGATCGCCGAACTTAACCGCGACCTGCTCGGTGGCCAGCCGAGCTTCCTCGAGCCCGGATGGGTGCTCAAGCTGCCGGCGCTCGGTGGTGGAACACCGGCGCACGCCTACACCGTGCAGCCGACCGACACACTGAGCGAGATCGCCCAGGAGCAGCTCGGCGACGCCGACCGGTGGCCCGAGATCTACCAGGCCTCCACCGGCGTCACCCAGCCCGGCGGAGTCCAGCTGACCGATCCCAACGTCATCGACGTCGGCTGGAAGCTCAACATCCCCGGAGCCGAGACACCAGCCAGCCACGAAGACCAGCAGCCGGTCGACCCACCGGCCGAGGAGAACCCGTCGGTCGACCCACCGGCCCAGGAAGAGCCCCCGGTCGTCCCGGAGTCCGAGGTGCCCGAGACGGCCGTGCCGGACGTCGCACCGCCCCAGGCCGAGGAGCAGGCGTCGCCGGCTGTGGACGTCGACCAGGTCGACGACGCTGACGACTCGATCCTCGACGCGCCGTGGGTCCTCGCCGGTCTGACCGGCGGGGGAGTCCTGCTGTCCGGGGCACTGCTCATGGCCCTGCGGTCCCGTCGCCGTGCCGGCTACCGGAACCGGCAGCCCGGCCGCGCGATCGCCGCGCCGCCTCCGGAGCTCGCGCCGGTCGAGATGACCCTCAACGCCACCGGCGCTACGGCCGCTGCCACCGTGGAGTTCGCCGACGAGGCGCTTCGCCGTCTCGCGGCCGCCGTCGGCGCGCAGGGCACCACGATGCCGCCGCTCGCAGCCGTCGAGCTCGCGAACGGCAAGCTGACCCTGCACCTGAGCGCCCCGGCCGCCGTCCCGGCGCCCTGGGTGGGCAGCCCCGACCAGACCCACTGGCACGTCACCACCGACACCGCCGCCGACGAGCTCGGCCCCGACACCGGCAACGTCGAGCCGCCCTACCCGCTCCTGGCCACCATCGGGATGAGCGACACCGGCGAGACGTGGCTGCTCAACTGCGAGGAGCTGTCCACCCTCACCATCAGCGGCGACCCCACCTACGGCCGGGACTTCGCCCGCCACCTCGCCGCACAGCTGGCTGTCAACCCGTGGTCGCGGCGCGTGCAGGTCGACTGCATCGGTGTGGCTGAGGAAGCCGTCGCCATGGACGAGCGGATCAGCTACTACCCGACCAGAGCAGCCGGGTCGCCCGCGGCCGCGGAGGTCCTCGCGGCCGCCGTCACCACCGTCGACCGGGCCAAGCGACATCACACCGACGTGTCCACCGCCCGCACCGGCAGCGTCGACGACGACACCTGGCCGGCCCGGATGCTGCTGCTCGACGCGGCCACCGGAGACCCCGAGGACCTCGAGCAGCTGCTGCAGCTGGTCAACGACCACGTCGGGCAGTCCGCGACCTCCATCGTCGTCGCCGGCGAGCGCCCCAACACACCCGGCGCTGTCCTGCACATGACGAACACCGGCCGCGTCGTCCTCGAGCACGCCGGCCTCAACCTCATCGCCGTCGGCCTCACCAGCGACGAAGCCCGCGGCTGCGCCCTCGTCTACGCACAGAGCGAGGTCGCCGAGGACGTCCCCGTGCCGGTCGACGAGACCGCCACCGACGGCTGGGAGGCTTACACCGACCAGTCCGGGGCACTGCGCCGCGAGTACACCCTGCCGCGCAACACCCCCGCCGACGCCGTCGACGAGCCCCTGTCGTCCCTCCTCGAGGGCGACGACGAGGACTACATCCGGCAGAGCGCGATCGTCCAGGAGGACCTCGAGACGCTCGCACCGAAGGTCCCCGAGCACGTCCGCGCCGAGGTCGAGCAGAGCGACCCCACCCTCGACCAAGACATCGCCGACTGGTTCTCCACTGACTGCGCTCGTCCCCGGCTCAGCCTGCTCGGCCCGGTCACCGCTCGTACCCACGGCAAGGCCCTGGCCAAGCGCAAGCCCTACTTCACCGAGCTCCTCGCCTACCTCGCCCTGCACCGCAAGCACGGCGCCACCCGCGAGGAGATCGGCGAGGCCTTCGGCATCACCCCCGGCAAGGTGCGCGACTACACCAACACCGTCCGTGAGTGGCTGGGCACCAACCCCAGCACCGCCGAGCCCCACCTGCCCCACGCCGACAAGGCACCGGCCACCAAGCTCCGCGGCGTCAACGTCTACCAAGTCGACGACGGCCTCCTGGTCGACCTCCACCTCTTCCTCCGACTGCGCAAGCGCGGGCAGGCCCGGGGCGGCGCCGAAGGCGTCACCGACCTGTGCACCGCGCTCGAGCTCGTCGGCGAAGCCAAGCCGTTCAGCCAGCTGCGTGAAGAGGGATGGTCTTGGCTCGTCAACGAGCCCGACCGCGTGGACCTCATGGCGTCCGGCTGGATCGCCGACGTCGCCCTCATCGTCGTCACCGAGGCCCTCGCCGCCGGTGACCTGGTCAAGGCCCGCTCCGCCGCCTACGTAGCCAACCGGGCCGACCCCGACGGCGAGAGCACCCGCCTGTGCCTAGCACACGTCATGATGGCCGAGGGCGACCAGCTCGAGGCCGACCGGATCCTCCGCGAGGAGATCTGCAACCGGTCCGACGACGGCGACGCCCCGTTGGAACTGTCGGAGCGTACGAAGACCATCATCAGTACCCACGGCTGGCTCGCGAGCTGACTCGGGAAGGGCACACCCAGCACATGACCACATTCGACCAGGAGCTCGCCGGCCGCTACGTCGCGGCCGGCGGCGATCGCCCCGACCTCGACGCACGACGCGTCGCCAGGGCCGTCTTCGTGCGAGACACCGTCCGCGCGCTCTGCAACGCCGACAAGAAGTTCGGCATCGACCCCGCCGACAACGGCTCGCCGGCCGAGCTCGTCGACGCCGCCGAAGAACACCTCGAGCACATCGCCAACGACGTCAGCCAACACTCCGTCATGGCCCCGCCCAACACACGAGGAGACACCGCATGAGGAAGCACCACTCCGCACTCGGGGGAGTGGCCCTCGCCCTGGCCCTGACCCTCACGGGCTGCTCGGACGACGCCACCGACCCCGGCGCCACCGACACACCCACCGCGACACCGACAGAGACGCCCACCGACGCCTCACCCACGCCCAAGACACCCGAGGAGAAGGCAGCGGCCCAGCTCACGGCCTACCTCGGCGTCCGGGATGACGCATTCCGGGCAGCGACGATCGACTTCAAGAGGTTGAACAAGGTTGCCACTGGCGACGAGTTCCTCCAGGTTCAGGCACGTGTTGCGGACCTCGAGCTGTACAAGATCAAGGTCACCGGCGATTACAGCCACTCCTTGAGCGATCCGCGACCTCGAACGGCCAAGAAGTTCATCATCACGGACTGCGAGGACCGGAGCGGAGTCAAGGAGATGAAGGGTGGCAAGGAGGTGCCGCCGGCACAGGGGCCAAACGGGCGGCCGCTGGCCAATCCTCTGCCGACGGACTACACGGTCGTCCTCGAGAAGGGCCGTTGGTTGGTCAGCGAGGCTGACGTTCGCTGGGAGGAGACGTGCTAGCGCGCGTTCTCGCCTCGACTGTCCTGCTGGTTGGCGGGATCTCTGTAGCCCTGTTGCCAGATGTCGCAAAGGCCGAGGGCAGCGGAAGTTGTCATTGGGATCGCGACCCCGACACCGGCACTCTCACATGGGTATGCGAGGACGGCGGTGGCAACGACGGCACTGATGGCAACACCGGCGGCTCGTCGTCGACCTGCTCGTACGCGGGCAACGAGATCCCGTGCACTGGTCCGCAGGGATCGGTGTGGAGCAGCGCTCACGGTTGCTTTGTGGGCGAAGCTTCGGATGACCCAGACCTCGTGCCCCCCGAGGGCAAGACCGACGAGGATGGGGCCTGACCCCGGTTCTTGGACACGCTGAATCCAGCATCTGCTGGGGAAGCGAGATGATCCAGGAACCATGGCCAGGAAGAACTACTCCGAGGAGTTCCGTCGTCAGGCCGTCGACTTGTACGAGTCCACCCCGGGCGCCACAGTCCGCGGCATCGCCGAGGACCTCGGCATCGTGCGCGGCACCCTGCGGCACTGGCTCGAGGTCTACGGGACCGGCAAGAAGACCGCCGCTGACGGGACACTGACCTCCAGCCCACTGCAAGCCACGCCGTCGAAGTCGAGCCAGTCCGGGCCGGCCGATGAGACGCCGGAGCAGAAGATCGCCCGGCTCGAGGCCGAGAATGCGGCGCTGCGGGCAGAGACAACGAAGCTGACGACCGAGCGGGAGATCCTCCAGCGGGCGGCCAAGTATTTCGCCGGGGAGACGCGCTGGTGAGTCGCTTCCAGTTCGTCGCCGACAACTCCGCCACCTCCCGCCCTGGCTGGACGGTGAAGCGACTGTGTGAGCTCGTCGAGATCGAGCGCTCCTCCTACTACGCGTGGAAGGCCGGGGCACCAGCGCGGGCCGAGCGGGCCGCCGCGGACGCCGCGCTGGTCGAGCGGATCCGCAAGGTCCACGAGGCTGACAACACCCAAGGCGCGCCTCGGATCACCGCCGACCTCAACGACGGCGCACCGCCTGAGCAGCGGGTCAACCACAAGCGCGTCGCCCGCGTGATGCGTGCGGCCGGTATCTGCGGCTACGTCAAGAAGCGACGCGTGCGGACCACGATCCCCGAGCCATCGGGACAGAAGGTGCCCGATCTACTCAAGCGGGACTTCACCGCCCCGGCGCCGAACCAGCGCTACGTCGGCGACATCACCTACCTGCCGATCGCAGACGGCACCAACCTGTACCTGGCCACCGTGATCGACTGCTACAGCCGTCGGCTCGCGGGCTGGGCGATCGCGGATCACATGCGCACCGAGCTCGTTGAGGACGCGCTCAAGGCCGCGGCCGCGACCCGCGGATCACTGGCCGGGGCGATCTTCCACAGCGACCACGGGTCGGTCTACTGCTCGAAGGACTACGCCAAGCTCTGCGCGAAGCTCGGCGTGACCCAGTCGATGGGTGCCGTCGGGTCCTCGGCCGACAACGCGTTGGCGGAGTCATTCAACGCCGCGCTGAAGCGGGAGGTCCTCCAAGACGAGCGGACCTGGTCCGACGAGCTCGCCTGCCGTCGCCAGGTCTTCAAGTGGCTGACCCGCTACAACACCCGGCGGCGCCATTCGTGGTGTCGCTACCTGTCGCCGATCGCCTACGAGACCGGCCACGCCGCTACGCTGCAGCCCGCCGCGTAATCACACCCCGTGTCCAAGATCCGGGGGTAGGGCCCGATGGTGCGTGGCATGTTTGCTACTTCCCGCCTCCTGGGTCGTCGTGGGAGCTGATGTGGATCGAGGCCGGCACCGTCACCGTCGACCCGGTCGTGCTGGCCAACCGCGCGATCGCGTCGATGGACCTGGACCCCATCACGATCGGGATCGTGCCGGAGTCCGCACCGAACCGCGCCGGCCTGGTCGGCTTGCCGGTTTGGATGTGGGTTGACCAGCCGACCGATGACACGTTCGGTCCGATCACCGCGTCTGCGAGCGAGGGCACGGTCTCGGTCAGCGCGACCGCCAGCGTCTCGAGCATCGTCTGGAACATGGGCGACGGCAAGAAGATCACCTGCACGGGCAAGGGCACGCCGTACGCCGACCACTTCGGCAAGCAGGCCTCACCGACCTGCGGGCACCGCTATGCCAAGATGTCGGCCAACCAGCCCGAGGGCGCCTACCAGGTCACCGCAACCAGCCACTGGCTTGTGGAGTGGACCGGAGGCGGTCAGTCCGGAACCATCGAGTTCGATCTGACCACCGACCCGCTCCCGATCCGGATCGGGGAGGCCCAGGTGCTCACCCAGTGACGGGCGGTGACGTGGAGAACGTGTGGGCCCGACTCACCGAACTGCCGAGCATGCCGCCCCGGATGGGCCTGTTCACGAGCCTGGCCGAGTGGCTCAGTCGGGGCGTAGACCCGCGGCCTCAGATGTACGACATGGCGCCCACTTGGCGTGCCTTCGAGGCCGGCCTGCTCCAGCCCGGAACCCGGTCCAGTACCCCGGGCTGACCGGCTGGGCACTGGACGTGGGACGAGGTCGCGACGTCCGGATTATCGAGGCCCCCTAAGGGCCGGTACGCCGCGGAGCACCCTGTGGTCGTTGAGGGCGAGTTCATCGACGACCACCGGACCGAGTGGCTCGAGCGGCTGGCTCGAGACGGCGAGGCGATCATCGCGGTAGGGGAGCAGGGACCGGACGCGTTTTCCAACTTCGCTGAGTGGAGCGCCACCTGGCACATGAGGGTCGTGCCCGTCGCGACCTACATGGGTCCGCGCGGGGTCGGCGTCACCCGTAGCGCTCACCGATCACAGAAGGCAGCTCCCGTCCTCGGAGCAGGACGGGGACCTGTTCTCGTTCACCCGGCCGGGATCCGGCCCCTGGATGGGGGCGCTGGGCCGATGCGCTGATTGCTCTCGTGCCGCCGGTGCTGGACGTGAAAGAGCCTCAGGCGTCTCGGGTCACCTGGGGCTCTTGGCGCAAGTAGAGCACGCACCGATTGGTCCGCGCTGGGGAATCGAAAAGTCGTGCCGACCTGACCCGTGGGACCGGTCCTCGAGGTTGACGTCGACCACCGCCGCCGACACTCGCGGCCCGCGGATCACGGCCGAAATCGGTGTCGAGATGTGGGGAAGATGGACGGAACTATCCGCGACGAACTTTGACGAGGACGACGGCGTCGGACCTAGCTGATCAGGTTGGAACCACGGCGCCCGACCTCCCGGGGCCTCGTATGACTCGCGCCAGTCGACCGCTGCCAGCTAGCTAGTGATCGGCTCGAGTGCGGTTGACAGGGAGCGAAGAACGTCCGGAGCCACTCGGTAGTAGGCCCACTTGCCGCGCTGCTCGCGCGTGGCCAGTCCGGCCTCGACCAGGAGCTTCATGTGATGGGAGACGGTGGGCTGGCTGAGGCCAACGGGTTCGGTCATGTCGCAGATGCAGGCTTCGCCGTCCTCGGAGGCCGCGATGAGCGAGAGCAGCTTGACCCTCTTGGGGTCGCCCAGCGCCTTGAACATCCGGGCCAGCGTCTCCGCGGCCTCGTCGCTGACGACTCCACCGGTGACTGGGGAGCAGCACGCGGCCAGGTCGTCCGGCTGGATCACGGGAAGCGGAGTCGGCATGGAGACCATTCTTCCTCACGCATTGACATTTGTCGATGTGTCCGTAGGGTTGTCACATCGACAAACGTCAATGCGCGATTGATCCCGAGTTGAGGAGATGTGATGACCGACCTTTCCACTGGGCTTCCGGTTGTGGTGATCGGCGCCGGACCACAGGGCCTGGCTGCTGCGGCCCACCTGCTGGAGCGGGGCCTGGAGGCGCTCGTGCTAGAGGCGGGTCTGGAGCCGGCTTCGGCGGTGGCCGAGTGGGGCCACGTGCGGCTGTTCTCCGCGTGGCCCGAATTGGTCGACCCGGCATCGGTTCGGTTGCTCGAGCCGACCGGGTGGACCGCGCCGACGTCGGGCTACCCCACAGGTGCGAAGTGGATCGACGGCTATCTCGCACCCTTGGCGAAGGCGCTCGGTGACCAGGTGCGGTACGACGCGAGGGTGACCGCGGTGTCGCGCAAGGGACGCGACCGGCTCGTCGACGCCGACCGGGCAGCTCAGCCGTTCACCGTCCACGTCGTCGACGCCGAGGGCAACGAGTCCCGGCTGGAGGCCCGCGCGGTGATCGATGCCTCCGGTACCTGGCGTCGGCCGAACCCGGCCGGAGCTGACGGTGTCCCGGCGCTCGGTGAGCGCGCGGCCGCGGACCTGATCACCTACCAGGTCCCGAACCGTGTCGACCCCATGCGTTACGCCGGTCAGCACGTCGTGGTCGTCGGGTCGGGCGACTCTGCCTTCAATGCGATCCACGAGCTGGTCCAGATTGCCGAGAAGAACCCCGGCACCCGGATCACGTGGGCGATCCGGCGCGTCGTCAGCGAGGGCACCTTCGGTGGCGGCGCCGCGGACCAGCTTCCCGAGCGGGGTGCGCTGGGCCAGCGGGCGAAGAAGGCTGTCGAGTCCGGCGTCGTCGAGCTCGTCACCGGCTTCCGCACGGCCGAGATCCGACGGACCGACAGCCAGGCGGTCCTGGTCGGTGAGGATGGCCGCGAGCTCGCGGCCGCGGACACCGTCGTGGTGCTGACCGGCTTCCGACCGGACCTTTCGTTCCTGTCCGAGATGCGCCTGGACCTCGACCCGACGCTGGAGGCGCCGCGGAACATCGCGGCCGAGATCGACCCGAACATCCACTCCTGTGGGTCGGTCCAGGCCACCGGCGCCGCGGACCTCGCCCAGCCGGAGCCGGACCTGTACCTGGTCGGGATGAAGTCCTACGGTCGTGCGCCGACGTTCCTCGCCCTGACTGGCTACGAGCAGGTCCGCAGCGTCGTCGCCGCAATCGCCGGTGACCACGAGGCGGCCGCACGGGTCGAGCTCGTGCTGCCCGACACCGGCGTGTGTGGTGGCGCCGGGGTTTTCGACGACCCTGACAGTGCTGGCGGCGGTTGCTGCGCGCCGGCGCCGGCCGCCGCAGCACCGCTGGAGGTCCTCTCGATCGGCCGGGGTCCTGTCGCCTGACGTAGCGCCTGACGCATCGACCGACGAGGAGCCGGTCGCCACCTCGCCAGTGGCGACCGGATCCTCCGCCGGTCCGGGCGGACGTGACGAGCCGGTACGTGGTGCCCAGGGCGTACTGATCGCGCTCTGCGTGACCGTCACGATCGCATACGGCGTCCTGTACTACGCCTTCACCGTCCTCGCCCCGGCGATCGCGGACGACACGGGCTGGTCTTCGACCGCGGTCACCGCTGCCTTCTCGATCGGCAGCCTGTTCGGCGCCCTCGCCGGCATCCTGGCGGGCCGGGTCATGCAGCGCCACGGACCACGCGTCGTCATGACTGCAGGGAGCGTTCTCGGAACCGCCGCAGTCGCGGTCATCGCCACCGCGCCCGCGCTGCCCGTGTTCGCTGCCGGATGGCTGCTGGCGGGTGCGGCCAGTTCCGGGACCTTCTACCCGCCGGCGTTCGCTGCGTTGACCCACTGGTTCGGGACCAGGCGAGTGCAGGCGATCACCGCCCTCACCTTGGTTGCAGGGTTCTCCTCCACCGTGTTCGCGCCGCTGACGGCCCTGCTCGGCGAGCAGGTCGGGTGGCGAGGCACCTACCTGATCCTCGCGGTGGTCATGCTGGTCGGGACCGCGCCCGTGCACGCGTTGGTGCTCCGACTCCCGTGGCACCCGACGGCCACGAGCATCGACGCGAAGTCTTCGTCGGACCGCAGCATCCTGACCAGCCGCACCTTCGTGCTCGTCGCTGCTTCGGGAGCGCTGACCTCGCTGGTCATGTACACATCGCTCGTCCACCTGGTCCCTCTGCTGCTCGACCGCGGCATGGGCGTCCAGCTCGCCGCTTGGGCGCTCGGGCTCAGCGGGGCTGGGCAGGTTCTCGGGCGTCTTCTCTACCCGGCGCTCGACCGTCGCCTCGCGCCGAATCTGCGCGCTGCCCTGGTGATCACCGTGCTGTCCATCGCCGTCGGCGCGGTCGCGGTGATCCCCGGCCCGGTCCCCCTGCTGATCGCGATCGCCATTCTCGCTGGCGCTGCTCGTGGCCTGTTCACGCTGATCGGCGCCACCGTGGTCAGCGACCACTGGGGGCCGGAGCGCTACGCCGCTCTCAACGGCGTCTACAACGCGCCTCTCGGCGTGGCTGCCGCGTTGTCGCCCGCCTTCGGTTCGGCGATCGCCGCTGCCACCGGCAGCCACACGGCGCTGTTCGTGATCCTGGGCTGCCTCGGCCTGACGGCGGCCGGCCTGGCAGTGGCGGCCGGTCGAGTGACTCAGGATTCGGCATGACGCCAGACCTTGATCGACGAGGCCAGCAGGATCAGCGCCAGGGCTCCGATCAGGGCCGGCCCGGCGACGTACTGCAGCAAGAACCCGCCGGCGACCGCGCCGGCGACCGACCCGATGCCCATGACGGCCACGAACCGCAGGTTCGCGCCAAGCACGGTGAACGAGCTGTCCCGGCTGTAACGGGCGAAGCCGACCAGCATCGTGGGCAGTGACACCAGGAGGGACAGGCTGCCTGCGAGCCGGATGTCGACTCCGAACAGCAGGACGATCGTGGGGATCAGCAGCTCGCCGCCGGCCACGCCCATGAAGGCCGCGACCATCCCGATCAGTACGCCGGCAGCGACCCCGGCGATCGCGCGACCCGCGGCCGGAAGGTCGAGGCTGCCGAGGTCTGCGAGGTGGGTGCTGGCCAACACGACCGCGATCAGGACGAGGAGGATGGCGAGGGTTCGGTGCAGCGTGCGTGAGTGCATCCGGGTGGCCCATCCCGCCGCGACCCAGGCGCCGCCCAGTGACCCGGCGAGCAGGTTGGCCACGATCCACCAGTGATCGGCCACATCGCCCCACGACACCGCGAACGCACGAGCAGGCAGCGCGGTGACCACGACGATCAGGCTCATCGCCTTGTTCAAGATGACCGCGTGCAGAGCGGCGAACCCGAACAATGTCATCAGCAACGGCAGCCGGAACTCCGCCCCGCCCAATCCGATCAATCCGCCGAGTACGCCGATCGCGGCACCGGCCGCGAATGGCCAGGAGCGGGAGTCCCTGTGCGCAACCAGCCGCTCGGGTGCGTTCTCGGTGGCAGTCACGGCCACAGTCTGCCCGGCTGACGCGACCACTGGAACGGCATCCAACCGCGGCGACACGAGCCACGTGCATTCATAGATCATGCTCGATCATTCATGGTCGATTGGCTCGTCGTTCACTCGCCATTTACATAGACCGCATTTGATCATTCCTGTTCCGAAGCAACCCCAGGCTGCCTTGATCGCGGCCTGAATCGAGACAGGACAGTGACGTGCTCAAGTATCAGAAGCGCACCGCGGCAGCCGTGGGTGCAGCAACCCTGGCCCTCTCCCTTGCCGCGTGTGGTGGCGGCGCCGAGGGTGGCGAGGGTGGTGATGTCAGCGGCTCGGTGACCGTTGACGGTTCCTCGACGGTCTACCCGATGAGCGTGGCAGCTCAGGAGCTCGTCAACGAGGAGCACCCGGGCGTGAAGGTCTCGGTCGCCGAATCCGGCACCGGTGGCGGTTTCGAGAAGTTCTGCGCCGGCGAGACCGACATCTCCGACGCGTCGCGCCCGATCAAGGACGAGGAGAAGACGGCCTGCGAGGGCAAGAGCATCGACTACACCGAGCTGCACGTCGCGACCGACGCGCTCACCGTGGCCGTGCACCCTGACCTGGCGGTCGACTGCTTGACCGTCGACCAGCTCGTGGCACTGTTCGGCCCCAAGTCGAAGGCCAGCAACTGGAACCAGATCGACCCGTCGTTCCCGGACCAGAAGATCAGCTTCTACATCCCCGGCACCGACTCGGGCACCTACGACTACATGGCTGCCGACGTGGTGGCCGACGAGTCCGAGACCTTGCGCTCCGACGTCGAGTCCTCCGAGGACGACAACATCCTCGTCCAGGGCATCTCCGGCACTGAGGGCGCGGTCGGGTTCTTCGGCTACTCCTACTACGAGGAGAACCAGGATAAGCTGAAGGCCCTCGAGATCGACAGCGGCAGCGGCTGCGTCGCCCCGTCCGCCGACACCGCTCGCGACGGCTCGTACACGCCGCTGGCCCGGCCGCTGTTCATCTACGTCAAGAACTCCTCCTACGCCGACAGCAAGGCCACCAAGGCGTACGTCGACTTCTACATCGACAACCTCCCGTCGATCGCCAAGGCCGCGCAGTTCATCCCGCTGAGCGACGAGGACTACACCTCGACCAAGGCCGCGCTCGCCGGCATCGGCGGCTGAGCAGAAGGCTCAACGCGCCATGTCCACATCGACCCAGGCAGGTCCGCCGACGCCGTCCAGCTCGGCGGGCCTGCCCGGCGCCCCCAACCTCTCCCGGAAGTCACGTCCGGGGGAGGCTGTCATCAAGCTGGTCCTGGTCGGGTCAGCGCTGCTGTCGATTGCAATCACGGGCGGCATCGTCGCCTCCCTGATCCAGCCGGTCATCGAGTTCTTCGGCGACCAGGTGTCGTTCAGCGACTTCTTCTCCACCACCGACCCGAGCGGCTCATCCACGAAGCCCGCGGTGATTCCGCTCCTGACCGGAACCCTCGTCACGACCGTGATCGCGCTCGTCGTCGCCGTTCCGATCGGGCTGGCCGCGGCGATGTACCTCTCGGAGTACGCCTCCAAGCGTGCCCGCAAATGGCTCAAGCCCACCGTCGAGCTGCTCGCCGGCGTCCCCTCGATCGTCTACGGCTTCTTTGCGGTGACCTTCGTGACGCCGGTGATCCTGCAGGGCTGGTTCGGGCTTCCGGTCGGGTTCTTCAACATGCTTTCGGCCGGTCTAGTGCTGGGCGTGATGATCATTCCGACCATCGCGTCACTCTCGGAGGACGCGCTGAGCGCGGTGCCGCTGGCCCTGCGGCAGGGCTCGTTGGCCATGGGCGCCAACCGGATGCAAACCACCTTGCGTGTGGTCTTCCCGGCCGCGCTGTCGGGGATCGCGGCCGCCGTCGTGTTGGGCATCTCTCGGGCTGTCGGCGAGACCATGATCGTGGCCACCGCGGCCGGCAACGGGAAAAGCTTCACCCTCAACCCCTTCGACGCCGCGCAGACCATGACCGGCTTCATCGCCACCACCGCGCGCGGAGAGAACCCGGTCGGGTCGCCCGAGTACAACATGCTCTTCGCCGTCGGTCTGCTGCTGTTCCTGATTACCCTGGTCATCAACGGGATCAGCATCGCCATCGTCCGCCGCTTCCGGCAGGAGTACTGATGAGTGCCGCCGCCCAGACCGCCCGTGCGGTCACCACTTCGACGATCGCCACCGGCAAGAGCCGGGACCGCGACTGGAAGTCGATCGCCTTCCTGGCCGTGCTGTGGTTCTCGCTGTTCTTCGGCGTGATGGTCCTGATCGTGCTCATGGTCGACACCGCGGTCGAAGGATCGTCACGCTTCGACTCCAACCTCGTCACCGGCTACCAGTCCCGGCTGCGACCTGAGGAGACCGGATTCCGTGCCGGCATCCTCGGCACCGCCTGGCTGATGTTCTTCACCGCCGTCCTCGCCGTGCCACTGGGCATCGCGGCCGCGCTGTACCTCGAGGAGTTCGCCAAGGCCAAGACTTGGTACAACACGCTGATCGAGGTCACCCTGCAGAATCTCGCCGCGGTCCCCTCGGTGGTCTACGGCATGCTCGCCGTCGGCGTCATGGCGATCCTCGGCTACGCCAACAAGGGCGTGGTCCTCGGCGGCGCGATCGCGCTGGCACTGCTCGTGCTGCCGGTCATCATCATCACGACCCGCGAGGCCGTGCGCGCCGTACCCAACGAGATCCGCCATGGATCCCTCGCCTTGGGGGCGACGGTGTGGCAGACCACCTGGCGCCAGACCCTCCCTTCGGCGATCCCCGGGATCTCCACCGGTGCCATCCTCGGCCTTTCGCGAGCTATCGGCGAAGCAGCGCCCCTGCTCCTGCTTGGGCTGGGCAACGTGCTGTTCGACCCGACCGGGCTCAACAGCCCCGTCACCGCACTGCCCATGCAGATCTACACCCTGGCCGGCGACCCGAAGGAAGAGTTCCGGGTCGCCGCTGCCGCCGCGATCATCGTCCTGCTCGTGATGATCCTCGCGATGAACGCCCTCGCCATCTTCATCCGCAACAAGTTCCAGCGTTCCTGGTAGGAGCCTCCATGACGACCCCGCGCCCCGCCTACTACTCCACCGGTGACGACGGTCGAGACGACCACCGCACCCCGACCGACGCCACCGACCCCGGAGGCTCGAGCGGCCCCGGGCGCTCGACGGGCTCGAGGATCGCGAGCGCAGCAGCCCGCTCCGACGACCTGCCGGCCCTCCCTCCGGACCCCGTCATGCGAGCCGAGGGACTCAACGTCTACTACGGCGACTTCCATGCCGTGCACGACGTCAACCTGGCCTTCGGCCGCAACGAGATCACCGCGATGATCGGGCCTTCAGGCTGCGGCAAGTCGACCGTGCTGCGTTGCTTGAACCGGATGAACGATCTCGTCCCGAGCGCCCGCGTCGAGGGTCAGGTCACGTATCACGGGGAGAACATCTACGGACCGAAGGTCGACCCGATCGCCGTACGCCAGCACATCGGCATGGTCTTCCAGAAGCCCAACCCGTTCCCGAAGTCGATCTACGACAACATCGCCTACGGGCCGCGGGTGACCGGGATGAAGGTCGACAGCATGGACGACCTCGTCGAGGAGGCGCTGCGCGGGGCAGCGCTGTGGGACGAGGTCAAGGACAAGCTCAAGCAGAGCGCCTTCGGCCTCTCCGGCGGGCAGCAGCAGCGCCTGTGCATCGCACGCACCATCGCCACCAAGCCCGACGTCATCCTCATGGACGAGCCCTGCTCGGCGCTCGACCCGATCGCGACCTCGCGCATCGAGGACCTCATGCAGGAGCTGCGCGGCGACTACACGATCATCATCGTCACCCACAACATGCAACAGGCCGCCCGGGTCTCGGACCGCACCGCCTTCTTCACCGCACGCCCTGACGAGACCACCGGCAACCGGACCGGGCTCCTGGTCGAGTTCGACCGCACCAAGGTGATCTTCGAGAGGCCGAACGACTCGCGCACCGAGGACTACATCACCGGAAGGTTCGGCTGATGCGCGATCGGTACCACAACGACCTCGACAAGGTCGTCGACCGGCTCCTCCAGCTGTTCGACAACGTCGAGAGCTCCATCTCCCAGGCGACCCGGGCGCTCCTCGAGGCCGACCTCGAGACAGCAGAACAAGTCATCGCCGGCGACCAGGCCACCGACACCCTGTGCCGCGAGATCGAGTCGATCGCCATCGACCTGCAGATGCGCCAGCAGCCTGTCGCCTACGACCTGCGCCTGCTGCTGACCGCACAGCGCATCGTCGGCGACCTCGAACGCTCCGGTGATCTGGCCAAGAACATCGCCAAGCAGGCCCGCCGGCGGCACCCCGACCACGTCGTCCCCGACCAGATGCGCCACACCGTCGCCGCGATGGGCAAGGCCGCCGAATCCCTGCTGCACAAGGCCCACCAGGTGTTCGCCAACGAGGATGCCGAGCTCGCCCGACGCCTCGACGTCGAGGACGACTACATGGACGCGCTCCACCGCGAGCTGCTCGCCGACGTGATCGCCAGTAGCCGGACCGAGGCGGTCGAGACCGCCGTCGACCTCACCTTGATCGGTCGCTTCTACGAGCGCTTCGCCGACCACGCCGTCGCCATCGCACGCCAGGTCGTCTACCTCTCCACGGGAGAGCTCGCATGAAGTTCCGCGGCGTTGACGCACTGCCGCCCAGCCAACGACACCGTGCGTTGGCTGATGCCCGCCTGTGGGCCGAGTCCTCCAGTGGCCGTGAGTCCCTGATCCTGATCGAGCCCGACGAGACCGAGGCCGACCGGATCGGGAACGACCTCACCCACCGCGGCCTCCGGTTCGCGACCTTCGCCAGTCCCTGGCGGGCGCTCGCCCACCTGGGCAACGAGCCCGCCGCCGTGGTCGTCGCCAGCTCCAACCTGGGCCCCGACATCCTCAAGGAGCTCGTCGAGGCCATCAAGAGCGAGACCACGCTGCCCGTCCTGATCGCGTATCGCTCGGAGGAGACCGATGCGATCGGACCGGCGGTGCTGGCCGGCGGCCGGCCGGCTGTGGGGCTGCCCTACGACGCGCACGACCTGGTCCGCACCCTGGCCGAAGTGCTGCCTCAACTGCCGCCCCCGGCCCGCATCGACTTCGGCCGCCTCTCCCTGGTCCCGGAATGGCGCGACGCCCAGCTCGATGGAAAGGGGCTGGGCCTGAGCCGGCTCGAGTTCCGGGTCCTCGCCGAGTTGGTCCGTCGCGGCGGCCGGTGCGCGTCCAAGGACGCGTTGGTTTCAGTTGCCTGGCCCGAAGGGGCGACCGATCCGAAGAGCCTTCTCACCGCAGCCGTGAAGCGGCTGCGGCTCAAGTTCGCGGCGCTCGGGATCGCGGACGCCGTCGAGACCGTGCGAGGCGTCGGCTACCGACTCAACGCATCAGCCCTCGCGGGCAGAAGAACCTCTCCCTCGCACCAGTGACGGCGAGCAATCGAGGTCCTCGATTTGGACGAAGACATCGACGACTGTCAACATTCACTCATGTCGATCTCTGGTTCGCTGGCTCCAGACCTGCCTGGTGTCGCAGACGCACTAACCTGTTGCGTACCGCTGGCACGGCAACCGATCAGCTCGGAGCAGGCGACCGGGATGGTGTCGCTGCTCAAGGCCATCGCTGAGCCGGCCCGGTTGCGATTGCTGTCGCTGGTTCTCTCCCACGAGGGTGGAGAGGCGTGCGTGTGCGATCTCCTTCCCTACTTCGACCTCTCGCAGCCGACGATCAGCCACCACTTGAAGGTGCTGCACGAAGCAGGTCTGCTGGACCGCGAGAAGCGCGGCACCTGGGTCTACTACAGGGCCCGGCCCTCCGCGATAGCCGCGCTCGGCAGCCTCTTCACGGTGAGTCCAGGATCCTGTGGGGAGGAGCAGTCGTGAGCAACACCGCGCGCGGTCAGCGGGCCACGGAAGTTGGCAATCCGGTCATGCAGCGGCTGTCCACCCTGGATCGCTTCCTGCCGGTCTGGATCGGCGTGGCCATGGTCACCGGGTTGCTGCTCGGCAACTGGTTCACCGGACTCGATGACGCCGTCGCTGCGGTCGAGATCGGCTCGGTGTCGCTGCCGATCGCCATCGGACTGCTCGTGATGATGTACCCGGTCCTGGCCAAGGTCCGCTACAACGAGCTCGGCCACGTCACCGGCGACCGGCGGATGCTCGGCACCTCGATCCTGCTCAACTGGATCCTCGGGCCGGCCCTGATGTTCGCGCTCGCCTGGACGATGCTGCCCGACCTGCCCGAATACCGGACCGGACTGATCATCGTTGGACTCGCCAGGTGCATCGCCATGGTCCTGATCTGGAACGACCTCGCCTGCGGCGACCGCGAAGCAGCCGCGATCCTCGTGGCGCTCAACTCCGTCTTCCAGATCATCGCGTTCGCGCTCCTGGGCTACTTCTACCTGGAGGTGCTCCCCGGCTGGCTCGGCCTCGACCAGACCGCGCTCGACGTGTCGGTGTGGGACATCGCCAAGTCCGTCCTGATCTTCCTCGGCATCCCCCTCCTCGCCGGGTACCTCACTCGGACATTCGGCGAGCGAGCCAAGGGACGCGAGTGGTACGAGTCGACATTCCTGCCACGGATCGGACCAGCGGCGCTCTACGGTCTGCTGTTCACGATCGTGGTCCTGTTCGCCCTTCAGGGCGACACGATCACCAACCAGCCCCTCGACGTCGCCCGCATCGCGTTGCCGCTGCTGATCTACTTCTTCTTGATGTGGGGCGGCTCGATGCTGCTGACCCGGGCCCTCGGATTCGACTACCAACGCGCCACCGCGGTGTCCTTCACCGCAGCAGGAAACAACTTCGAGCTCGCCATCGCCGTCGCGATCGGCGTCTTCGGCGTCGCCTCCGGACAGGCGCTCGCCGGCGTCGTCGGGCCACTCATCGAGGTGCCCGTCCTCGTCGGGCTGGTCTACGTGAGCCTCTGGGCACGCCGCTTCTTCCCCGAACGCGCCGCCGACCCGGCAACCTCAACCTCCTCAACGACCTCATCGTCGAATTCTTCGTCGACCTCGTCCACGACAGGAGCCTGAGCCCGTGAACGCAACCACTCCGTCCGTCCCGCAGGTCGTGTTCGCCTGCGTCCGCAACGGCGGACGCTCAGTGATCGGCCGAGTACTCACCGAGCACTACGCTCAAGGCAACGTCCACGCCGAGTCCGCGGGCACCCAGCCCGGCGAGCACATCCACCCCGAGGTCGCCGCCGCACTGGAAGCGCTCGGCCTCGACACCTCGCACGAGCGCCCCAAGGTCCTCACCCGCGACACAGTCGCTGCCAGCGACCTGGCCATCACCCTCGGGTGCGGGGAGGAGTGCCCTTACGTCCCCGGCGTGAAGTACGTCGACTGGCCGGTCGCCGACCCCGGCGGCCAGGACGAAGCCACCGTGCGGAGCATCATCGCGGACATCGACTCCCGCGTCCGGACGATGCTCACCGAACTAGTCCCGGACCTCCAGCTTGCGCCGTCCGTACTCGGCCCGACTGTCTGAACTGACGCCCATCTCGACGATGAGCTGATCGACGCGTTCTGAGATCTCGTCCACGATCCGCTGCACCTCACGCAGCGGTCGCCCGATCGGGTCATCGACCGGCCAGTCGACGTAGCGTCGTCCCGGAACGATCGGGCACGCATCGCCACAGCCCATGGTCACCACAACTCCCGAGGCGCGAACGACCTCGTCGGTCAGTGGCCGCGGGAATTCGGTGAGGGCATCGACACCGCGTCGAGCGAGTTCCTGTTGGACAGTTGGGTCGAGTTGAGATCCCGGCACAGATCCTGCGGCGCGCACCCTGACGGACTGAGCGACGCGGTCACGCATCAGCGCGGCCGCGATCTGCGACCGCCCGGCGTTGCGGACGCACACGAACAGAACGTCGTCACGGTCTCGCTGACCGACCGCGTTCAAGGACGCCAACGCGTCGAGCCGGTCGGCGGCGAAGCGCTCCGTCAGCTGGGGCAAGAACTGGCGCACGCGTGCCCGGCTCGCGATCAGGTCGTAGCTCTCCCACACGAAGTCACGCACCGTCTCTGCGGCTACGACTCCCGCGAATCGCTGACCGAGAGTGACAGCGATGGCCTGGAGGATCCGCTCGTGATCGCCGACCTGACCGATCACCGTCGGTGCGCCGGCCGCCAGGCTCCCGAAGCGAACCAAGGCGTCATGGGTGGGCCGGTAGCGTCCATCGCCGTGGATCGAGAGGAGACCGACCTCGACCATGACGTCAAGATCCGGTTGAACGACCAGACCATCCGGTGACGTCGAGGTCTGCGCCGTGAGCGCGGCGGCCAGGGACGCGGCGGTCGCTTCTCCAGTCTCGCTCCCCAGGGCAGCGCTGAGCAGCCGGACCCGTCCCGGGTGCGCCATGGCCGCGACCTGGGCGGCACGCTGGTCAGGCCGCGCGGTCACGGCACGGCCTCAGCGCAGAAGGTCGGCGATCGCGTTCAGGCGAGCCGGGACGATCGAGTACCAAACCTCGCGGCCGATCGGTTCGCGTGCCACGATCCCTGCGCCGTGCATGACTTTCATGTGATGCGAGACCGTCGGTTGACTGAGCTCGAGGATCGCAGTGAGGTCGGCGACGCGCGCCGTCCCGGACGGGCTGTGGTGGATGAGGCTGAGGATCTGCAACCTGGTCGGGTTCGACACCACGCTCAGCATCTGCGCGGTGTCCTCGGCCTGCTCCTTGGTCAACGACGGTCGCAGCGCGTGCGCGAGTGGCAGCGCGGATGCCTCGTCGGAGGTTTCCGCCTTGAAGGACGCATGGCGGCGAGCAGGCACCCCCCAACCATAGCCGCAGATCGATGGATTTCATGTGCGGACAGGCACGTCGAGTTCAGCGAGCAGTCCTCGGACGCGTCGTTCGATACCGTCCCGGATAGTGCGGACGTGGTCGAGATCCCAGTGCTCTGGGTCCTCGAACGCCCATTCCTCGTACTTCTTGCCGGGAAGGAGCGGGCAGGCCTCGCCGCAGCCCATGGTGATCACGACGTCCGCGGCACGGACGACCTCATCGGTCCAGGGCTTCGGAAATTCGGTCGAGATATCGATCCCTCGCTCCGCCATGGCGTCAACGACAACCGCGCTGACGTCGGCGGCGGGCTCGGACCCGCCTGACCAGCCGATCGCGGCGTCACCCGCATAGTGGTTGAAGAACCCGAGGGCCATCTGGGACCGACCAGCGTTGTGGACGCACAGGAAGAGCACCACTGGCTTGCCGTCGACGTGCAGGCCGTCGGCGCGGGCGAGTGCCTGCAGACGCTGCCGGGCGAACCGTTCAGCCAGGAGCGGCACGAAGTTCGGGACCGTCGCTCGTCCCGCAAACTCCTCGAACGAGGACTCCAGATACCGCTCGATCGTCTCGGCGTTGTAGGTGGCGGCGAACTCCTCGGCCAGCCGCGCAGCCGCCGACCGAAGGGCGAGCCCCAGGTCCAGCGGAATCATCGGTTGAGTGCTCATCGTCGATCCTCCTTGTGTGTGTGTGGGTCGGTCGGTGCGGTCAGGAAGCGAGGCGAGCGACTAGCCCCTGGACGCGAGCGTCGAGCTCGTCATAGGCCGCGTCGTATGCCGCGGGCGTGCCGACGCCTACTGGGTCCGGGACGGACCAATGCAGTCGGTTGGGCACAACGATCTCCTCGTGTGCCCGGTCGCAGACCGTCACGATCAGATCGTTCTGCGTATGACCGCCGGCGATGTAATCCAGATGCTGTGGTCGGGTGTGAGGCAGCGCCAGACCACGCCGCGCGGCGACATCGACCGCACCGGGGTCGATGCTGTCGGCGGGGTGGGTGCCGGCCGAGACTGACGGAATGGAGCTTGCCCGGCGCCAGAGAGCGGCGGCCAGATGGGATCGCGCGGAGTTGGCCGTGCAGACGAAGATGACGCGCTCGGGTTGGCTCGTCGCGGGAGCAGCTAGAGCGAGTGCGTCGTCGATCAGCCGCAGGTACTGCTTGCG
Source organism: Pimelobacter simplex (assembly GCF_024662235.1). Lineage (GTDB taxonomy): Bacteria > Actinomycetota > Actinomycetes > Propionibacteriales > Nocardioidaceae > Nocardioides. The sequence goes on along the minus strand of NZ_CP096276.1, from coordinate 2,490,741 downwards.
ACCATCGCCTTGGGAGCGGTGGCTGGTGATCAGTCCTGCTTCGCGCAGGACCTTCAGGTGGTGAGCCAGCAGGTTGGACGGTGCCCCCAGGACCCCCATCAACTCCGATGGTGAGGCGTCACCCAGGGAGAGGATGTCGACGATCCGTAGGCGTGCGGGATCGCTTAGGGCGCCGTAGACGGCAGCGCGACGATCTAGATCCGGTGTTCGCTCGTTGTTCATTGACTCAAGTTTGACTGAGCGATCGGCGCAGGTCAAGATGTCGACGTGAGCAACCTAGTTCCCGCACCTTCGAAGAAGCGGCCCCCGCGTCTCGTCGCCATCGGTGGCAGCGACGCGGGGATCTCAGCCGCACTGCGCGCCCGTGAACTCGACCCCGACGCCGAGGTGACGGTTGTCGTCGCAGATGCCTACCCCAACTTCTCGATCTGCGGCATCCCCTACTTCATCTCCGGAGAGGTGGGGCATTCATCGAACCTAGCCCACCGCACCCGCGCCGATCTCGAAGCAACTGGCATGAACCTCAGGCTCAACACCAGGGCGACCTCGATCGACGTCGAAGGCCGTCGCATCAGCGTCGCCAACCCAGACGGGACCAGCGACTTCATCGAGTACGACGAGTTGGTGGTCGGCACTGGCGCCGTACCGGTCCGTCCGCCGATCGACGGTCTTGACGGTCCCGACGCGCTCGGTGTCGCGGACGGCCTCCATCTGCTGCATTCCATGGGCGACACCTTCGCCCTCACCGACTCCCTCGACCGGATCCAGCCCAAGGCCGCCCTCATCGTCGGCGCCGGCTACGTCGGACTCGAGATGGCCGAAGGGCTCACAACCCGCGGCATCCACGTCACCCAGGTCGAGCGGCTCCCCGAGGTCCTCCCCACCGTCGACCCCGAGCTCGGTGCTCTCGTCCACGACGAGCTCGTCAAGAACGGCGTCGACGTCCACACCAACGCCACCGTGACCCGGATCAGCAAGCGGGCGGGTGCTGGTCTGCATGTCGACGGTCAGACCAACGACGGCGAAGCACTCGCCTGGGACGTCGACCTCGTTCTCGTTGTCGTCGGTGTACGCCCCGACACCGACCTCCTCGTCCGTGCTGGCGCCCAGACCGGCCCCGGCGGCGCGGTCATCGTCGACGAGACCATGGCCACCGGACTCCCGCACGTGTGGGCCGCCGGCGACTGCGTCATCACCCACCACCGGCTTCTCGGCACCACCTACATCCCGCTCGGCACCACCGCCCACAAGCAGGGCCGGATCGCCGGCGAGAATGCCCTCGGCGGCAGTGCTCGCTACGCCGGCTCGCTCGGAACCCAGGTCGTCAAGATCTTCGACCTCGTTGCCGCCCGCACCGGCCTTCGCGAGCACGAAGCCACCCCGGCTGGATTCACGCCGGTCTCCTCGACCGCCTCGCCGGACGACCACAAGGCCTACTACCCGGGCGCCACCCCGATCACGATCCGCGTCACTGGCGACGCCACCACCGGCAGGCTCCTCGGTGCCCAGCTCGTCGGCACCCGCGGCGCCGAGATCGCCAAGCGCGTCGACACCTACGCCACCGCGCTGTTCCACGAGATGACCGTGACCGGAATGACCGAGCTCGACCTCGCCTACACCCCGCCCCTCGGCTCGCCCTGGGATGCCGTCCAGATGGCAACCCAGGCCTGGGTCAAGGAACACCAGATCGGTGCCGAGCGCGCCGCCCTCACCGCCGGAAGGAACCCCTCGTGACAACACCCGCCAACAAGCCCAGCCTGCTGTTCGTCTGCACTCACAACGCCGGCCGCTCCGCCCTCGCTGCAGCACTCGCCCGTCACCAAGCCGGCGATCAGGTCGTCGTCCGCTCGGCCGGTCTCAACCCGGCCGACACCCCCAGCGCCGGCACCATCTCCAGCCTCGCCGAGATCGGCATCGACGACACCCGCCACGTCCCCACCAAGATCACCGAGGAGATGGTCGCGGCTTCGACGGTCGTTGTCGCGATGAAGCCCGGCCTCGACATCCCGCAAGTCGATGGGGTCAGCTACGAGACCTGGGACCTTCCCAACCCGCAAGGCTGGGAGGCTCCCGCGATCCGGCCCCTGCGTGAGCACATCAACGACCGCGTCGCTGGACTCCTTGCACGGCTGGGCGGCTGACTCCCTGCACGGCCCGCCGTCGACTGCTCGACATCCCATCTCGAAGAAGCCCGCCACGCCTGTGGCGGGCTTCTTTGTCGTTCCGCGTGAACAGACCGCCGAACAACTCCCCGTCACGATCGTCGCCGTACCAGACGCAGCCGGCACTACGAAGCGCCTTCAAAGTCGCCCAACTCGGTAGGTCCTGACCTTGACCTCGAGTTGCCAAGACTCGCTGCATCTCGACAATTGTCGATTTGCAGCGATGTTCGACGAACTACATGCGTGTAACTTTGATCAGACGACCCAAGGCGGGCCGATCCGTCAAAGTCCGGACACGAAGGCAGGGTCCGAGCACCCGTCGACGCCGGCACCAGTCGTGATTGACCGGCCTACCGCAGTTCGTTGGCGAGTGCTTGTTCGATGAGGGGTAGGTATCGCTCGACCTGATCGCGGTCGCTGTCCTTCTCGGCCTGAGTGAGGTCGGCATAGGGGGTGTCGATCTGTTCGGTCCATTGGCGGACCAGATCGGCGGGGATGGTCAGCGAGCCATCGGGGCCTGGAGTGCACTGCTGGTGCAGGTAGCGCTGCCAGTGGGCCCACCGCTCGTGCTCGGCCGCCGCGAGCTTCTCGAGGAGTTCGGGATCTCGTAGCCGCTGTACCGGCTCGTTGGTCTCCTCCATGGTCACATCAGATCAGATCGCCGGCAACGAGGTTCCAGTAGTGCTGCCCCAGAACGGTGAGTTCGCAGGACTTGCTCTCCATCGCTGCGTGCCACATGTGAGGTGCGTCGACGGGTCGTACGAGGTTGACCCTCACGTAGTTCTGGAGAGTCCGGAAGACCGCGGTTCTGGATGGGTCGGGATCCGGCATGGCGGGATCGGCGAGCTGCTCAGCAGATCGCTCGGGCTCGTAGGACGGGTCAAGGGCGAACTCGTAGTCCGACGTAGGGAAGTGGGTCGTCAGGGCCTGCAGGTCAGCAAGGGCGATTGGGGGTTCTGCTCGCCGCAGGGAGACGAACGTCTTGACGTTGGTCTTGAATACCGGGCGTTGTGCCCAAGGGCCGAGGGACTGATCGATGTGGGCATAGACGCTTCCGGGCGTGATGTCTCCGACCAGGTTGGCCGCCGCCCCGTTGAGCGCGTCGACGAAGAGCCCGGTGAAGACGCCGCTGCCGTTGCTCTCCATGGCGTACTGGTTGGCCGTTGATGCAGTCAGAATCGTCAGCCCGTCGGAGATCTCGGCCAGGTTTTGAGCGATGGCGTTGTTGCCGGCGGCCCCGCTGTGGCAGCTGTCGAGGATGATGATCTTGTTCCGCGCAGGTGAGTTGTTGGCCATGGTCATCACCTCATTGAGGGAGAGCCCATCATCACCGTCCTCGGAGTCGCTGGTGCAAAGGAAGCCGCCGGTGTCCTCGATGTGGCCGTGACCGGAGAAGTAGAACAGTGCAATCTCAGCATCGTCTGCGAACACCTCCCGAACAGCGTCCTTGAGGTCCTTCTTGCAGATCGTCTTGCCCGGGCCGGTCGCCACCATCAGGTTCGGTGTCGTGAAGTTCAAGGTGCCGTCGGAGTGACGCTCGAGCGCCGTCTTGACCGAGAAGGCATCGTTGACGCAGCCGTTGAGTCCGTTGATGTGCTCGTAGTGGTCAATCCCGACAATGAGGGCCTTACGCATGGTGGTCACCGGAGTTCCAGGCTAGAGCGCGTCAGAGGGAGTCGATGAAGCCGGCGATGTTGGCGTCGGTCCAGGTCACGGTCGTGACGCCAGCGATCGCGGTCCGGTCGTTGGAGTAGGCCCAGATTCCTCGGATCGGCTTCTTCTCCTCCTTGGCGCACTGGATCTCCCACTTCTGGCCGCTGGACGTCAACGAGTTCTTGCTGACCAGCACGATCACGCCGTGAGAGCGCTTGATCCGCGTGCGGACGCGATCCTTCCACTCCTTGTCGTAGGGCTCCTTCACCGACATGTCGATGAACTCGTACGGAGCGCGCGGGTGCAGGGTCTGTCCCTTTAGAAGGTCCCGCTGCCGCTCATCCTCGATCGCGAACGCAACGAAAAGGGTCTTCTTGTCTGCCATGGGTGTGCTCCTAACTAGATGACTGGTCTGGTGCCATGGATGATCTGCGGCTGACCTGCTGCTGTGCGGCGGGCGGCGCTTGCCGAAGTTAGCCGGTGGCTCCGACAGTTCGGCCGGAACGCGAGCTCACAAGGCCACCAGCCGATCGGGGGCGAGCGTCGCCAGACGTCGGACATCCCCGGCGAAGATCAGAAGCTCCCGCGCCAGCAATCGGGGCTCAAAAACGGTGAGCTCACGTGCGACGGTGGCCGTAAGCGGTGAGCCGAAGTGCTCGATGGGCGAGTCGACGAGTACAGCCCTGCAGGCCCGAATCACGATGAGGAGCTCGACGTCAACCAGGTAGCGCGTCCCCGCAGGTATGCCGCGTCGCATGTTCCTGTGACAGGCGAGGTCGAGGCGTTCGAGGGCTTCGAGGACGGCGTCCGTGCGGGCCGCTGCCTTACTTGGGGGCGCTCCTGCTTCGACGGCCGCGACCATCGAACGACTGGCCGCCGCAAGGGCGTCAGCTGCCTCAGCGAGGCGACGTACGGCTTCGTCTGTGGCAGCGCGGTCGGCGCGTGCCCAGCCGACAAGGACGGCGGTGAGACCAACCATGGCGACCGCGACCGCCCTGGTGTCTCTCACACCGAGTGCAACGACCGCGCCGACCAGCGCGACCGGGATCGCGATGGTCGTGAATTGTCGTGCCGTTGAGAGCTCCCGCCACCAAACAGCCTGCGTGAGAGCGACCGCCGGCAGATCTGCGACCCGGACCATCATCGTCAGACACCCGGCCATGACCGCGAGCAACAGCGCGTTGGCCAGGTAGTGAGCAACATCGGGCGACCATTCACCACGAAACACGGCCGCCCCGAGAAGCACCACCGCGGCCAGCGCCGCGAGCACCTCGACTGCGATCAGCATAGTGGTCAGTGCGAGTCCGATGACCCTGATCATGCGTAGGAGGCGGCCCAAGCGGCGATGCCCGTGGGCGCCTCGCCTCGCGAGGTCGACCACCCCCAGCAACATCACCGTGGGGCCGACTACTGCTGCGACTGCGCCAAGCCAATTCCAGGACGGCCCGATGAAATAGAGAGTCACCATCCCAACGGTCAGGAGTGACATCCCGGCCATGACCTGTGCCCACGACCGCCATCGGGGCGTATCAGCCCTTCGACGCCCGCGAGGCATCTCGTCGCGAAGGTCAACGGCGCGCTGCATCAGCAGGCCGCGAGCTGCGCCGAAACGACGTCTGTCAGGCATCACCCTGGTGCCTGCAGGTGGCGAGGCCGGACCCACCACCGATGGTTGGCCATCGAGCGTGGTGGTCACGCCACGTCCTCCTCTCTGCCCCCGACGACAGCGGCGATCTGCTCGGCCATGTCTTCGATCGAGACGGTGTCCGTGCTCAACGCGACCTTGTCGGCCAACGACGGACTGTAGGAACGCACCTGATCTCCGGTTAGGTTGTGCCAGATGGGCAGGAGGGTCTGCTCGCCGGCGACAGTCCGGGTGACCAGGCCGTCGAGCTCGTGGTTGGTCCATCCCTTGCCGAAGAACCGCTCAGAGAGGATCACGATCCCGAAGCGGCTCGCCCGGATTCCTTGGTCGATCTTTCGACGGAGGCTGTCGCCGACGGTGAGCTCGGTCTTGTCGAGCCAGACGCTGACGCCGAGATCGACAAGAGCGTCGCGCAACGGAACGGCCACGGCCTCCTTGTCCTCGCTGGCGTGGGAGATGAAGACGTCCCAAGTCTGCCCACCCAGGACGCCGCCGTCGGGTTCTGCCGGTTCACGAACTTGGACGTCGCTGATCGGACTCCGCTCCCGGATCGGGGGCAGCAGGCCGGGTGGAGGCGACTGCACTGCGACACTCGCTCGGACCCGCCCAGCGAGGCCGCCGAGGTCGACGACGACGAACCAGTGGCCGCTGTTGGGGATGGGGAGGTGGACGGGCGACTTGGTGGCGCGGCCGCCGTGGAAGGAAAAGCGCCGCCCAGCCTTGAGTGCGCGGTAGTCACTCGCGGTCATCAAGCGGACGTTCGCCTGCTTGTCGAGGGTGACGACCGCGACCGCGCCCTTCGTCTGCTGCTTTAGGTCGAAGTAGAGGTGCTGCATGACCCGGCGCTCACTTCTTATCGCGCGGAGGATTGGGGTCGTTGCCCGGCGCGATCGTGTCGGAGTCGCGGATACGGCCGTCGCGTCCGTGGATCAGGACCTCGCCGCCGCCGGCGTTGCCGACGATCTCGCCTGCTCGGCGTACAGCGTCGGCCTGGGTGTCGGTGTGGGCGCTGGAGCGCTGGGCACCGGGAGCACGGACGTCCCAGCCGCCATCCTGGTTGGGGACGACGTGCCTGCGGTTGTTATTGCTCATGGTCTTCTCCTGCTGGATCTCATCTTGTGGGTCTGGCTCGTCCGGTGATGAGATGCAGGTGCAAGTCGCATGCGATCACCTCGCGTGCCGCGGGCGTCTGGTGGCTAGACCAGGCGCCCGCACTGCGTTGCACGCCAGTTTGCGCTTGAATATTTTCACGCGATTTGATCTGGCCTTTCGCGGCGCGTCAGGCCAACTGATCGGCGTGTCGACTCTCACCGATCACCATTCTGACCTGCGCGAAGCGGTAAGTTGTTTTCGCGCGATTTATTGGAGGTCTTGGATGGGGCCTGACCCCGGTTCTTGGACACGCTGAATCCAGCATCTGCTGGGGAAGCGAGATGATCCAGGAACCATGGCCAGGAAGAACTACTCCGAGGAGTTCCGTCGTCAGGCCGTCGACTTGTACGAGTCCACCCCGGGCGCCACAGTCCGCGGCATCGCCGAGGACCTCGGCATCGTGCGCGGCACCCTGCGGCACTGGCTCGAGGTCTACGGGACCGGCAAGAAGACCGCCGCTGACGGGACACTGACCTCCAGCCCACTGCAAGCCACGCCGTCGAAGTCGAGCCAGTCCGGGCCGGCCGATGAGACGCCGGAGCAGAAGATCGCCCGGCTCGAGGCCGAGAATGCGGCGCTGCGGGCAGAGACAACGAAGCTGACGACCGAGCGGGAGATCCTCCAGCGGGCGGCCAAGTATTTCGCCGGGGAGACGCGCTGGTGAGTCGCTTCCAGTTCGTCGCCGACAACTCCGCCACCTCCCGCCCTGGCTGGACGGTGAAGCGACTGTGTGAGCTCGTCGAGATCGAGCGCTCCTCCTACTACGCGTGGAAGGCCGGGGCACCAGCGCGGGCCGAGCGGGCCGCCGCGGACGCCGCGCTGGTCGAGCGGATCCGCAAGGTCCACGAGGCTGACAACACCCAAGGCGCGCCTCGGATCACCGCCGACCTCAACGACGGCGCACCGCCTGAGCAGCGGGTCAACCACAAGCGCGTCGCCCGCGTGATGCGTGCGGCCGGTATCTGCGGCTACGTCAAGAAGCGACGCGTGCGGACCACGATCCCCGAGCCATCGGGACAGAAGGTGCCCGATCTACTCAAGCGGGACTTCACCGCCCCGGCGCCGAACCAGCGCTACGTCGGCGACATCACCTACCTGCCGATCGCAGACGGCACCAACCTGTACCTGGCCACCGTGATCGACTGCTACAGCCGTCGGCTCGCGGGCTGGGCGATCGCGGATCACATGCGCACCGAGCTCGTTGAGGACGCGCTCAAGGCCGCGGCCGCGACCCGCGGATCACTGGCCGGGGCGATCTTCCACAGCGACCACGGGTCGGTCTACTGCTCGAAGGACTACGCCAAGCTCTGCGCGAAGCTCGGCGTGACCCAGTCGATGGGTGCCGTCGGGTCCTCGGCCGACAACGCGTTGGCGGAGTCATTCAACGCCGCGCTGAAGCGGGAGGTCCTCCAAGACGAGCGGACCTGGTCCGACGAGCTCGCCTGCCGTCGCCAGGTCTTCAAGTGGCTGACCCGCTACAACACCCGGCGGCGCCATTCGTGGTGTCGCTACCTGTCGCCGATCGCCTACGAGACCGGCCACGCCGCTACGCTGCAGCCCGCCGCGTAATCACACCCCGTGTCCAAGATCCGGGGGTAGGGCCCGATGTCAGAGGCGACGGTCACCCGGCTAGATCAGGCATCGGACAGAGACGTCCAGACTGCGGAATGCGCCAACCCACGGTGTGATGAGGTCATCCAGCGCCGTGGCGGACGGGGGCGCCCGCGGGATTATCACGACGACGAGTGTCGCCGAGCCACAGCGGAGGTGAAGCGGCGCCTCGAGTCACGCCTGGAGCACTACAAGGAACAGGTCGCGATCCTCAGCGAGCGCTACGCCCCCTACGAGAAGGCACCCGGCATGGGCGAGTCGCGCGGACCTGCCGACGCAACGAAACTCACTGCCGAGCAGATTCGGATCGCGCGTGAGGCCGTCAGCAAGGTGGACGGTGCTGCTGATGGCGCTCGCCGAAATTCCCCAGGGTCGCTCATCTAAGTTCCCCACCCTGGGCGGTGTCACTGTAGCGGTCGGCGGGTGCCGGTCGCGGCGTGACGGAGTGCTTCGTTCTTGGCGTGGTGGTCGCGGAGTCGGTAGGAGTCGCCGTCCAGGTTGAGCACCACAGAGCGGTGCAGCAGCCGGTCGAGCATGGCGGCGGCGACGGTGGTGTCGCCGAGCACTTCGCCCCAGCCTGCGACGCCGCGGTTGGTGGTCAGCACGATGCTGGTCTTGAGGTAGCGCTGGGACACGACCTGGAACAGCGCGGAGGCGGCTTCGCCGGGCAGCGGCAGGTAGCCGAGCTCGTCGATGACGAGGAGGGTGGGGCCGGCGAAGAACCGCATCGTGGTGGCCCAGCGTCCTTCGATGGCGGCGCGGTGGCAGCGGGCGGCAAGGTCGGCGGCGGTGGTGAAGTAGGTGCGGTAGCCGGCTTCGGCCGCAGCCCTGCCGAGCCCGACGGCGAGATGGGTCTTCCCGACACCTGGCGGTCCGATCAACAAGACGTTGGTCGCGGTGTCGAGGTAGCGGCAGGTCGCGAGCTCCTCGACGAGCTTTTTGTCGACGCCGGGGGCGGCGTCGAAGTCGAAGTCGGCCAACGTGGCCGGGGTCGGCAGGGATGCGAACCGGAGTCGGCCGGCGAGCCTGCGGGCTTCGGTGGCTTCGACCTCACGGGCGAGCAGGTGCTCGAGCGTCGCGGTCATCGACCACTCTTCGGCTTCTGCTTGGGCGAGCACGCCGGGGAGGTGTTCGGCGGCCGCGGTTAGCTTCAAGGCGGCGAGGTGGCCGCGCAGCTGCTGGTAGAGGCTGGCCTGCGTACCGTTCATCGGCACGGTCAGGGAGTCGGTCATGTGAGGGTGTTCCTTCCGGTTGCTGCTCGGTCGTACTTGGACAGGTCGATCACCACGTCGTCGCTGGAAGCGGCGGTGGCGGTGAGGTCGTCGGGTTGCTGGCGAGCGCGCAGGACGTCGGCGGCCGCCAGGGCCGCGGGGCCGGGTGGGATGCGTTCCTTGCGGCGGTGCGGGCGGGAGGTGTCGTGGCCTGCCAGGACGAGCTGCTCGAGCGCGATCACGTGGCCGTGGTCGCGGACCATCACCCCGGCGCCGTCGGGTGCGAGCTCGTGGCGGGCGATCACGATCCCGCTGCTGGTGGCGATGTCGACGTGCGGGTCGCCGAGGCGCTGGGACACGACGACCTGGGCTCGGGCCAGCTCGGGCGGGACGGAGTAGAAGTTCCCGCGCCAGGCGACCAGTGCCTGCGCCGACACCGTCCGGTCCTCGCGGATCGTGGCGGGGAACGGCGTGGCCGGCACCGGCGCCAGTGGTTCGCGTTCGGCGACCGTGAGCACGCTGGCTCGGCCGTCGACGGCGGATGGACGCAGCCGGGCATCACCACGCAGCTCGCAGAAACGGTCCAAGGAGGCTTGGGCTTCCTCGATGGTGACGTCGTCGGGCAGGGTGCGCCACCAGCGTTGCGCGGCGGTGTGATTGGACTTCTCGACCACGCCCTTGCGGTTCCCGCGTCGCGGCGGGCAGATCGCGATCTGGACGCCGTAGTGCTTGGCCACCGCGGCGAACGTCGCGGTCACCTTGCCCGACTCCGGGTGGCACACCGTGGTCATCCGGTCGAAGCGCCACTTCTTCGTCAGTCCACCCAGCTTGCGGGCGACGGCGTCGAGTCCGGCGATCAGGTGCGGCTGCTGCTCGGTCGGAGCCAGTTGGCCGCGCCACTTGCCGGAGTGGGCCAGCGCGCCGACGAGCAGGTGCGCGTTCTTGCCCCATCCCCAGGCCGCTGGCGGGTTGGGGAGCTCGAGCCAGTCCCACTGGGTCTCCTCACCCGGCGGATGCTCGATCGGCGCGTTCGCCCGGCCCTTCGTCGCGCTGCAGGGCTCGCAGTGCGGCCGCAGATCCCGGGTGCGGATCTGGCGGGTGAACGTCGGATACGACCGGTCGTAGCCCAGCGCGGTGACCTCGTCGAACAACGTCACCGCCCACAGGTGCGGGTCCTCGGTCAGACGTGCGCGGACGTAGTCGAGGTACGGCTCGAACGGGTCGTCGTCGGCGGGCTTCCGTTCCCCGGCGACCCGCTCGCCGTCGAGGTAGGCGCGGATGGTCTTGCGGTCCCGGCCCAGGTGCCGGGCGATCGCAGAGATCGTCCAGCCCTGCCGGCGCAACGCGTGAGCGTCGATGTCTTCCTCCCGTGTCAGCATGGGAAGCGAGGGCTCCTTCGTGAGATGGCTGGTGGTCAGAGACCGCCATCTTCGAAGGAGCCCCACCCGCTTCTGGTGGAGCCACGGGGTGGGGAATTTCAGTGAGCAGAACTGGGGAGATTCAGCTGAGCGCCATCACTGCTCCGTTCCTTCGCAAGCACGATGGCGAATTTGCGGCTCAGCTGATCGAGCTCTTCGATGCTGTCGCTCCGGTCGTTCGCTCACATCTCTGATCACCTGCCTGCGAAGGCGCGAGCTGCGACCATGACGTTGGCTCCGCCAACACCGACTTCGCCATCGCGGAGCACGCGTGCTGGCGCGATGTCGTCGAGCAGCGGATTGCGGCCTTGGAACCATGCCTGGATGACGGACGCGGTGTCGTTCTCGCTGAGCAGCGTGGCTGCCTGGTAGGCAACACGAAGACGCTCGATGAGCTCGTCCGGAGGTGCGCTGTCGGCAGCAAAGTCCGCCCAGGCTCGCACGGTTCGCGTGTCTGCCACGGAGCTCAGGTAGGCGACCAGCTTGGTGCCGAGCAGGTCGCACAATCTCTGGACGAGCTCGGGAGTACCAAGTCGATCTTCGTGCTGGACCGCGCCGTCCGGACCCGTCGGATCGGGCTCAGGGATCGTGCCGCTGCGACTCCTGATTGCCGCGCGAAATGAGGCGAGCGCAGATTCGTACGCGACGGTGTTGAGCCGACTGAGAGGGATGCTGTCGTGGTCGTAGGTGCGCCACACCATCCCGGTCACGAAGGCCCATAGGTGGCTGGGCGGGACGGTGAAGGTCGTGCGCGGGCTGCGGCGACTAATCCAGACCAGGTCAGTACCGCGCGACGAGAGGACGATGACGTCGCCTCGCTCGTCGCTGTGCTCGTGGTCGACCGGGAGGAAGTTCATGACCGCCAGTGGCTCGACGCCGCGGCGCAGGAGGTCGGCGAAGTCGTTCTCCGACTGGGTTGTCGGTGCGAGGTCGTCGGTGAGGAAACGTAGGACCGCCTCTGCCCGCTCCAGGCCGGCGAGGATGCCGTCCGGTTCGGCAACACGGGTCCAGTGCTGAAGAATCTCAACGAAGACCGCAGGCTCATCGGTGTGGTCCGCGCCGTACACGCGTTCCCTGACAGCGCCGTCGGGCTCGGGGATCTGAGCGGTGAACGCGAAGTCGCCGAACGGCCCGGGCGTGGTGAAGTCGAGCGCGACGTCGACGCCCTCTGCCTGCGGGACGACGAACACAGGCTTGGTTGTCCGAGGCTCGGCGGAGCTGCCGGCGTCGTCATCGGTGGGCATCCCGACCTCCTCTCCACTGGTGTCTCGGCTGCGCCGTTCCCCGGCTGGTGGTCATCTGCTCATGGTGGCCCGATGAGGTGGCCTGGTTCTGGTTCTCCACAGGCACCGGATCTGCTGAGAGCCGGATGGGTCGAATCTGGACGGCGATGCTGATGGCGTCCTGGTCGTCGGTGAAGCAGCGGCAGCGTTCGAGGTGCTCGTCCCTGGCCTCGCGGGCGGCGTCATGGGTGAGGTGGACGCTGAGGAGTTCCTCGCAGTCCCACAGTCCCCAGATCTGCGTTGCGGTCTTCATCCGGTCCTCCTCGTCGCTACGGCGGTGCTGCGGATCAGTTCGGCCAGTGCGTCGGTCGCGGGCTGGTCCAGACGCCGGACGAACGCGCGGTAGTGCGCACAGTCGTGGCGGGCTGGCGGGTGCTGCCAGCCGGGGCTGGTGTCGATGTGTCCGTGCGCGTACTCGGTCCACAGCCAGGTGACGGCGTATTGCTGGCTGGCCGCGTGGCTCCCGGGCAGGTGGATCCGCGCCCAAGGTCGGTACCAGCCGCAGCGGCGTGCGAGGCGTCGTACCGCGTCCTCCCGGGCGCGGTAGTCGACGGCTGGGGCGAGTTGGTTTGCGATTCGGGTCAGCGCCGCTATGAAGTCGGCACCCGAGACGAGGAGGTCAGCGGTGCAGGCGCGGGCGGTCTTCGACCCGAGCGCTGGAGGGAGTCCGAGTGCCGCGGCGGCCTGGGCCCACGTGAGGTTTCCGCGGTGTTGGCGGGCGAGGCACAGGCTGACGAACAGGCGCCCGGTGCGGGCGGTGACGTCGAGCATGCCGGAGACGTGCCGGGCGTAGACGATGGCCGGGACTACCTGGGGGACCGCGGTCAGCGGCAGGAGGCTGCCGGAGTTCTCGAGCAGCGTTGCCAGTCGTCGCCGCGAGGCGGTGGCGGCCATGACCAGGTGGGTGAGGAGCGGCGTCATGGTGGTGTGATCGGCAAGCCAGCCGAGCTGGCCGTCGTTGGTCACCGGTGTGAGCTCGGTCCAGCGATGGAGTTTGTCCGCGGCGTCGTCGATGCTCCCTGCTCGGAGGATCTCGTCCGCTGCGGCGAGGGCCTGGCCGCGGAGCTGCAGGTTCGCTGGCGGGGCAAGTCCCCAGCGAACGCCGCGGGGCCCGGCGGTGCGTTCGCGGTCGGCGCGGGCAGTATCGGCCCATGGCGCAAGGTCCTCACCGCCCGGCTGGACGGCGAGGTGCAGGAGGAGCACGGACAGCGACTTGAGTTCCCGCAGGTAGTCGCTGGGGTCCATGAGGTCGCCGAGGACAGCGACTGGCCGACCTTGCAGGGCGTCGTCGATGCGGCGTTGGGCGACAAGCACCGCGGCAGGTGCCGCCATGGCGTCGAGTTCACCGAGAGGCTGCTGGCATCCACGTCCGCGGGCTCCGCCGGGGTTTCCGCAGCGATCAGGGGATGTGTCGATCGCGCGCAGGGGTGTGCGGTGTGAGCGGAACCGTCTTCCGCAGGTGGGACAGTGATCGATGAGCCACAGGCAGTGCTCGGTGCAGGTGGTGACCCACGGGTGGCGCCAGCTGAGTTGCCAGATCCCGTCGCCTTGGAGGCAGCGTGGGCACAGGGCGGTGCCGTGGGCTGGCGGCCACCCCCGGGCGGCGACTCGACGCCAGGTGTTCTTGTTCGCGGGGTCGAGTCCGTCGGTGTCGATGCCGACCATGCTGGCCAAGGTGCAGCACCGCAGCGCGACTGGGTCGAGTCTGGTCAGCGCGGCAAGGTTCGCGATCACCGGCTCTGCTGGTGCGATGGTCAGGAAGGCTGTGGGTGCGCCGGGTTGGGAGAGGCGCTGGACGAGGGCTGGGTGTGGGAGCGCGTTCGCGGACCCCAGTCGCTCGAGGTACCCGTCGAGCGCTTCTCCGGCGACGGGGGCGATGGTGACCGGTAGCGGTGTCAGGTCAGCCGGCATCGGCGTGTCTCGCTGCCCGTGTGAGCGTCTGTTGGGCGTCGCGGGCGACGTCGTCGGCAACGGCTCCGAGGTGCTGGTGGCCGTACTCGATGAGGGTGAGTCGATCCTCTCCGAGGAGCGCTTGATCGAAGGAGCGCAAGTCCCGTCGCATTCCAGCGTGGTGTGGGCTCAGGCTGAGCGTGCCCTGGGTGAGCTCCAGCCAGATCCAGGCGGCGGCCAGCCTCTGGTTGCGTGGCGTGCGAGGCACGGCGGTGGGCGCGAGCGTTGAGGTCGGGACGGAATGCAGAGTCGTCAGGACCGTGCGGCGGTGGCGGTAGTCGCAGATGTCAGCGTGCGCGAGTCGGTCGGTTTCCCGAGCCAGGATCCGCAGTCCAGCGGATGTGTTGCCAAGGTGGTGGACGTAGGTCGCGGTCATGGGCTGCTTGCGCAGGTCGCCGTACCGATCGTCCAGCTGGGCGAGGGTGGGACGTGTTCCGGTGGCTGCGTGGATGGCTTCGCGGCGCAGGGCGCGCGCGATGCCGTGGCCGAGGTCTTCGCCGGCCGTGTCGACGTCCAGGGCCCGGTGCCGGGGGTGGAGGTAGTCGGGGATCGCGGCCTCGGTGATCCGCGAGCTGCGGAGCTGGTCGTGGAGCGCCTGGCGGGCCGCCGGGCAGTCGTCCTCCGGGGCTGGGGTCTCGCCGAGGTGGGTCAGCGTGCGTTCGCCGATCAGGTCGCGCGTTGCCTGGACGGTCCGGCTGGCCGGCCAGGCGTGTTCGGCGAAGCCGGCGATCCAGGCGGGGTTCTGCCACGACCCGGCCGGTCGGGCGCCCGTGGCGGCGCAGATGGCGGCGGGCCCGGTGGCGAGGTGAACGTGGAGGCGCAGGAGGCGCAGCAACCGAAGGCGGCGGTCGGCGAATCCGACAGCTGGCGTTTGCATTCCACGCAGGAGGGCGTCCTGCATCTCCAGTGCGTGAACCGCTCTGTCGGCAGTGAGGCCGGCGTTGAGAGGGGAGTGGCAGGTCGGGCAGTGGCTGACCCAGACCAAGCCGCTCCACAGGCTGCCGATCCCGCACACCGAGCAGATGGTTCTGTCGCTGCGCCGGAGCTCGATGCTCGTCGGCTTTCGGCCGTGCCGCCCAGCGAGTCGGTGGTGGAGGGTGTGGGTGCGCAGTCGGCGCGTCTGCAGCCCCAGGGTGCAGGCGAGGGCACCCATCTGGCGTTCGGTGATGCGGTCGTTGACGCCGTACGGATAGAGGGTGTGGACCGGGATGCCGGTGGTCGTACTGAGGCGTCGCAGCATCGAGGCGATCGACTCGTCCAGGTGCGGGTCGATGCTGACCGGGAGTCGAGGCGTCATCGGGGCGCCGTCTTGGCCGGGGCTCGCTTCGCGGTCGTGGCTCGGGCCTGGTCGATCTGCGAGTCCTGTGCGCGCTGGCTCACCCAGATCGGGTCGAGGATCGCGTGGTCGAGCGGTGCACCGGTCTCGATCGCGACGGCGGCGGCGTCGATCAACAGGCGGGTGGTGTCGCCGACGTACCCCTGAGCGCGGCGCCACAGGTAACCGGCCAGACGGGACGAGAAGAGACCTGGCTCCTCGTCGGGCAGATACGGGAGGAGCAGGTCCTCGCAGTTCTTCAAGAATCGCTGCCACTGCGCGCGACCCGTTGCCGTGTCGACTTCGTAGGGGGCGAGGGTGTGCTCGGAGAGCCGGCCGCGGATCTGGGGGTCGCTGAGCACGTCACCACCGGTCAGTTCAGCGCCAACGAGCATCAGGACGCCTCCGACCTCGCCGAGTTCGGTGTTGAGGTGCTTGACCGCGTTCAAGGTGGCGCGGCCGGTGACCGAGGTGGCGCGGAGCATGTGGGCGTCGTCGAGGATGACGAGCCGGACGCCGTGGGTCTGGAGTGCCTTGACGGCGCGCAGCGCCAGCGTGCGCTCCACGCCGCTGGCCGGGTAGCCGACGAAGGAGAGGATCTGGGTGTAGAGGTCCTTGCTGCGCGACTCCGAGAGGAGGGTGAGGTAGCAGACCGGGACCAGGTCTGCGGTGACCCCAGGCTTCGGGGTCCATCGGGGCCGGGGCGATCGGATTGGCTTCGCCCAGGTTCGGTAACGGTCCTGTGCCCAGCTCTTGATGAGCGTCGACTTGCCGGCGGTGTACGGCGCTGAGAGGGCCAGGATGGTGCGGGCGCCGGGCGGCTCGAGGAGTGCGGACTCCAGCGCGCGGTCGATCGCGCTGGCGGTGGCGGTGTGCACGGGCGAGGAGACACATTGCGCCCGCAGAGCAGCGCGCACCGCGTCGGCGTACGTGCTCTTGCCCATCTGGCTCATCGCGTCCAGGTCGGCGGCGGTGACTGGCTGCGGCGCAAGGACCGTGGCTTCGGTTGCCTGGTGGTGCCACATCTCGGCGTCCATCAGTCGCCCACCTCGTCGTAGTCTGGCCACTCCGCGTCGAGGTCGAACCCGTCGTCGGCCTCCGCGCGCCGCCGTCGGAGCGGTGTGACCACGCCGTCCTGGTCGCCGTCGAACATCGCTGCCGCTTCTGCTGCTTCGGCGTGGTCGCGTTGGGCCTGCTCCCAGCGCAGTCGGGCGGCGTACCCCTTGGCGCGTGCTTCAGCGGTCTCCTCTGCCGAGGTCAGCTGGCCGAGCTCGGCGATGATCTGCCGCCACGTGGACTTTCGATTCAGGGCGGTGTTGCCTCCGCGTTCGGCGATGCGCGCGAGGGCGCGTTCGTGCATCCAGTCGCCCATGGGCATGTCGAGGAGGTGGCGGGCCTTCCAGGGGATCTCGTGGATTCGGCCGGTGTCGGGGTGGCGGAACCAGATCCGGGAGACGTCGCGGGGGTCGTAGTGGAACGGCGCTTTGCGGGAGTCGGCCTGGAAGGCGCCCCTGCGCACGTCACGGAATTCAGCGAGGACCGGGGCGTCGTAGACGAGGTTCTTGTACTCCACGCCGGCGTGGCCGATGGTCAACCAGCGGATCGGGAGGAACTGGTAGATCAGATCCGGATGCTGCGGCACGTGGAGACGGCCGGTGACCTCGTGCATAGCGTCCCACATCTCCAGCGGGGTCAGCCGCGCCGACGGAGCACCCGGCAGGACAAGGCCCTCGTGCCACGAGCGGTGGTAGTCGAGAGCGACGAACCGGCGCAGGTGGCGTTCCAGCTCGGGTGCTGTGAGGAGCTTGTCGCCTGTGGCATCGACCTTGCGGCCGCGCTCGGCGACGTTGCGGCCCTTGTAGCCCGGTAGTTGCTGGTAGGCGCGTTGCAGTGTCTCGTGCCAGCGCTCAACGTGAGGATTGTCTGTCGGCTTTGAACCGCGGGACAGCATCAGGTCGATCCCGAAGTCACGCAGCAGAGCGATGAAGTGCTCAGACAGGAAGACCGACCCGTGGTCGCATCGGATCGACGACGGCCGAACACCGGGCTTGTGATGAACGCCCTGGAGGCTCTGGCCGGGCGGGATGATCCGCTTCGGTGAGCGATGCACCGCGACCTCGGACAGGTCCAGCGACTCGGGCACGCCGCACCAGCGCCAGTCATCGACCGTGGTGCCGTCGACAAGCATCGACATCGGCCGCATGACGTCGTACAGCAGGAGGCCTGCCTCGAGCGCGTTTCCCGAGCGTGGCGTGACGCGCAGGCCAACCACGACGCGGGTTGCGACGCTGATCGCTGTCAGGATCTCGACACTGACCGGCCTCTCGCGCAATTCGTCCCACACCAGGACGTCGGCGCGGGTGGCGTCGATCGCGACGTGGCTGGGATGCATCGCGGGAAAGCTGGTGTGAGCCGACGCCTTGCGGCGCAGATGCCGCGAACGCTGCGCCCGTGTACTTCTTCCCAGTGCACGTTGGCGTTCGGAGAGGTACTCCTGAAACAGCCGCTGCGGTAGAACAACGTCGCTGAGGCCATCGGCCTTCATCTGCAGCCGGATGTCCGCCTCGATGGTGGTGGTGTTGACCTTCGAGATGTCGCCGTCGAAGCGGGCAAGCACGTCGTCCGCGATCTCGCGCACACGTTCATCGAGCTCATCGAATCCGCGCCGGCCTTTGGTGGCTCTCTTGTCGACGAGACCCCTGAGGCCTTCCGCACGCCAGGCGCGTATCCACGTCTGCACCGTGCTAGCCCCAACGCCGGCCGATTGAAGCTCGCCGTGTGCAACGCGCCTGAGGACCTGGCGGTCAGACTCCCTCTCGAAGGCAAGTTGGCGAGCCATCGCCTCGCAACGACGGGTCTCGCTCAGGCCCGGGTCGCTGACGTTCGAGTACGGCTCTCCGGGTTGGGCAAACCGCGCGAAGCCGGCTCGGTAGCCGCTCAGGACTTCCATCACCACCTCGAGCTTGTCGAGAGCGTCCCGCCGAATCGGCGCCGACAGGCCAGACCACCACGGCTCCAGAGCAGCTATCACGGGTGTCGCTCGTCCGTCGCAGACGGGCACTCCCTTGATCTCGTTGTAGGGCACCTCGCGACGAGCACCGACGCTCGTCTCGAACATCACGGTGTGGCGGCCGAACTGTACGACGACGAGATACCCGTCCTCGCCGAGAACGCGATCGCCGATGGCCAGGCCAACCTTCGCCTGCGTCACGCCCGACACGCTGCAACCTCGGTCGCGGGATGGAGTCGAGTGCTCAGGTCCACCACCAGCCGGCCGCTCCAGATGAGATGCCACACAAGCGAGACCTGCTGCTCGTCCTCCCGCACCAAGTCACCAAGGCGCGCGCCGCTCGATGCACGATCGATCAGCCGTTCTTCCCAGCGATCCGCCCAGTCGGGCCGGTGGCGGTATCCGTGTAGCCACATCAGGTTGAAGCGGTGCACGTCGGAGACCCCGTTGAAGACGCTGAACCTCCAGCCCACATCGGCTGCCGCAGATGACGTCGCATCCATGAGGGCGACGAACTCCACCGTCCGTGCGACGTGCTCTGGTCGGACGTCCCAGAGCGTCACTTGACCGGCTACGTCGACTGCGAGGAGGTCAGGAACGTGACTTGCGGCCCGGCGACCGGCATCGAGCCACTCGAGTCGACAAGGCTGTGTGGTGATCCATACCGTGCGGGGATCACGGTCAAGAACCCGAAGTAGGTCGTGCTCGAGACCGGACTCCAGCACCACGTGCTCTCGTGTCGTCGTACTGAACGCGCGAACTGGGACGTGCCGGGACCTCGCTCCAGACGCGGGCGTTCGGACCGGGGACAGCTCTCGAAGGTCCGGCGGACCATCGCTCCAAGCCCACTCAAGAGCGTTGGCTCCTAGTTTGAAGGTCCATCGGACGGCGCCACCGAGACCTGCGGGCAGACGGACATCGCCATTAGAATCAGGCAAGGAAGATTCCCTCGCTTTCATGCGTGCATCGGGAATCGACCAGGAGGCGTACCCGTTGCCGCGGGTGCGCCTCTGCCCTTTTGGATGTCGGCGCTCGCCTTCAGATCGACTGTCGCAGCGTATGCCTGCTAGCGGTCGTGCACAAGAACCTGCCTGCGCATTTACCGATGGTCACGACGGCGCATGAACTATTCTCTCTATGGCGTCTATTCCACTGGAAAGGCGCGACTGCTCGCCAATTGTGCGCACACGGTGCACAATAAACACTGGACCGAGTACGTCGGCTTCACCAACACCCGCGACGGTGAGGCGTTTTGAGTCGCAGGATAGCTTCAGGGCTGGGAGGGTCATCGTGACCACGCTCGCGTCAAATGCGCATGGCTCGTCCGTGACGACCGACCGGCGTTGCGACAACCCAGACTGCACTACTCGTGTGGAGTGGACGGGGCGAGCAGGCCGACCCCAGCTGTACTGCACTCCGTCATGTCGCCAACGCGCGCTGAGCGCGGCGGCGCGTCTCCAGGCGGAGGCCGAACGCCTCGAGTCGGAGCTCGAGGACAGCCACCTCACTCACCGAGCCCGACGAGCGCTCTCAGCGGATCTGGCCAAGACAAGGTGGCTCCTCAGCGCCTTCCCGGAGTCGACTCGAGTTCGGGCTCATGGACCTGGCTAGATCTGTTGCGAGCTCCTCTGCTTTGACACCGGTCAGTAATACTCCCGGACGTAGCCGAGGGCCTTCTCGAAGACGTCGTTGTCGCGAATCTTGAACTGCACATAGAGCGTCTTCCGCAGCGCCTGGCGGACCTCCTGGTCGCCGCGGATGGTGGACTGCCAGCCCTCGAAGCGCACACCTCGCACGACCTCGTCGATCCGGTCGACCACGTTGGACACGATGATCGGTGTCTCGTCGCCCTTCAGCGCCTCGAAGAGTTCGGTGAGCGCGGCCTTGCCCTGCTCCTCACGAGGGGTCTCGTCGGCAGCCTTCTCGGCAGCGACGGTGTCGCGCGCGAGCTCGAGAAGCTCCCGGAGGAAGTCGAGACTCGACTGCTGGATGTCGGCATAGCGCTCGCGAAGGTCGTTGAGGCGCTGACCGAGTTCGATAAAGACGGGATTGTTGAGGTGACGCGCTATCCGGGCGGTGATCTGTTTCTCGATCTCCTCGATCGGGACGTCCTTACGCTTGCCGGTCATCAGGTCCTCGATCGTCTGGGCATCCAGAACGATCGTGTCGCCACCCTGGGGGATCTCGACCTGGACGTGTTCATTGATCAGGTCGATGGTCTTTGCGCCCAGCGCATGCCACACGAGGCGCCCAGCGATGTCGGAGGGGCGGACTGACTCATAAACGTCGGTGATCCACCGGTAGTCGTCGCGGAACGCGGCCAGCATCGGGTCGGGGCTGAGAGCCTCCCACAGTTGGGAGACCACGCTGTAAGCGGACCCGAACGCGTCCTTAGTGACGTCATCGGCGATCGCGGATTGTGCCTGGACGAGCCCCTCATAACCGCCCACAGTGCGGTCGACCCCTGGGAAGAACGCCAGTGCCGTCGCCATCGCAGGCGCCAGCTGCTTCTTGAGTTCCTCGATGTTGGAGACGACCTGTTGGACTGTGTTCTCGTCGAAAGCGAGCGACTTGGCGACGTCATCGAAGATCCCCAAGTAGTCGACGATCAGGCCGTGCGTCTTGTCCGGCGGGTACACCCGGTTGGTGCGAGTGATCGCCTGGAGCAACGTGTGCTCCTTGAGCGGCTTGTCGAGGTACTGGCAGTAGAGGATCGGCGCATCGAACCCGGTCAGCAGCTTTGCGGTGACGATGATGATCTTGAGCGGGTCTGCCGGGTCGTTGAAGCGGGCGACGACCTGCTCCAGCTCCTCGGCGCCAGGGGTCCACTTGGCCCAGTCGGGTGAGTCGCCACGGGACTTCGACATGACAACGGTCGATGCCTCGGGCCCCAGGTGCCCGTCGAGCTCGTTCTTGTAGGCGACACAGGAGGCTTTGTCGTAGGCGACGACCTGGGCCTTGAAGCCCTGCGGCTCGACCTTCGCCTGGAAGTGCGCCGCGATGTCGGCGGCGATCTTCGCGATGCGTGAAGGCGTCTTGATCAGGACCTCGATCGAGGCAGCCTTCTTCGACAGCGTGATCTTGTCGCTCTCGGACAGGTCACGGTCGACGGCCAGCTCTTCAAACGCCGCATCGATCGCCTCGTGGTCGATGTGGATCTCGGACAGCCGCGGCTCGAAATGGAGCGGCAGGGTGGCGCCGTCGCGGATGGAGTCCTGGAACGAGTACCGCGACAGGTAGCCGCCCTCGTCCTCGGGGGCGCCGAACCACTTGAAGGTGTTGCGGTCCCGCCGGTTGACAGGGGTGCCGGTCAGGCCGAAGAGGTAGGCGTTGGGCAGCGCCTCACGCATCTTCTGCCCGTAGTCACCCTCCTGCGAGCGGTGTGCCTCGTCGACCATCGCGATGATGTTCTGTCGCGCGTCGAGTACACCTGGCGACTCGCCGAACTTGTGGATGGTGGTGATGATGATCTTCCGGGCACCCTGACTCAGCAGTGTCTGGAGCTGCGCCCGGGAGTCAGTGGAGACCAAGCCGGGTACGTCGGAGGCGTTGAACGTACCGGTGATCTGGGTGTCGAGGTCGATCCGGTCGACGACGATCACGATCGTCGGGTTCGTGAGCTCGGCCATCGCTCGAAGCTTTAGAGCGGTGAAGACCATCAACAGCGACTTGCCGGAGCCCTGGAAGTGCCAGATCAGGCCCTGCTTGACCTTGCCGAGCAGCACACGATCGACGATCAGGTTGGTCGCCTGGAACTGCTGGAAGCGGGCGATGATCTTGATCTTGCGGTGCTTCTTGTCGGTCGCGTACAGCGTGAAGAACCGCAGGAAGTCCAGCACGGCACGTGGCGTCAGGACGCCCTCGACAGCCTCCTGGACGGCGACGAGTCCGATCTTGGCCGGCGCATCCTCGTCGGTCGGGTCCTCGCGCCAGGGACCCCAAAGCTCGACCGGCATCCCGATAGTGCCGTAACGGAAGTCCTTGCCCTCGGTCGCGAACGAGAACACGTTGGGGACGAAGAACGGCGGGCAACTCTGCTCATAGTCATCGTGGATCTGCGCCGCGCCATCGATCCAGGTATACGCCGGCCGGATCGGCGTCTTCGCCTCACCGATGACCAGGGGTAGCCCGTTGCACCACAGGACCAGGTCGAAGCGCTTCTCAAGCCGTCCCTGCTTAAAGGTGACCTCCGTCGAGACGATCCACTGGTTGGACGAGTCCTCGTCGAGGTGGTCGAAGTCGATCAGCCGGACCGTGGTGTGCTCGCCGTTCGCTCCAAACGGCATCGACTTCTGCCCGGTCAGCCACGCCACGAACTCTTCATTGGCGACAACGGGATGCGGGCTGTTGCGCGCGGAGATTAGGATCGCGCGGAGGTTGTAGATGACCTCGTCGGCCTTCGCCGGATCCGCCTCGATCTCCGGGTTGAGGCTGATCAGCGCGCCCTTGAGGACGCCTTCGAGCAGCACCTCGTCCGTACGACGGGGCAGCTCGCTCCCGGGAACGAACTGGACGTCGATGGATTCCACCAGGTCGCGAATGAAGTCGCGGACGGAGTTCGCCTCGTTGAACTGAGCCATCAGTCATCACCGAAGACTTCGGCTAGAAGTGCAGTGCCCAGATCCCGGGACGCCGAGAGGGTGTCCTCGGCCCGTCTGATCGCCTCCTCGATCTCAGCCGCCTCTCGAACGAGGTCGTGCTCGCTCGAGCCAACACTCGGGACGGGGATTTGCAGTTTCCGAAGGGCGCCAATGTTCAGGCCCTTTACGGCAAGTCCAGTCGTATGCCGGCGGATCTGTGTTCTGACAAAGTCTGACTCCAGCACGAGTCGCACGAATCTACGGTCATGCTCAGGTGCAATCGTCAGCCGAGCCGTGTCCTGCGTGATGTTGGCGCCATCGAGCGATGCGGGAACCTCCGCAAGGCGGCCAACGGTTCCTCGGATCGAAATGAGAAGGTCACCGGACTTCAGGGTCGATCGTCGATACTCATATGCAAGCTCCGGCGAGGTGAGGAGGAGTCCCTCTTCCTTGATATGACCCTCCGGGAAATCCCTCACCTTGACGACAGGAACACCACCGGGGTGCCCAGTGCCGGGCATCAGGATGCCGTACGTGATGGGGCGCCCAGGCTCGATCAGGGCGTCCAAGTCCACGGTGCCCGAGGTCGCAGCGATGGAGTGCATCCGGTCCTGCAAGTGGGCAGCCCGCAACTCTTGCCACGCGTTCACTGCACCGGCGCGGGCCCGTGATTCGTTCTCGACGGCCCAGAGAAGGTCGGCGATGCGCTTCTGCTCCTGGAGGGGCGGTAGGTCGAACTCGTAGCGTTGTAGTGGCCCCCAAAGCAGGCGAGGGTTCATTGACCCGGTGGCCTCGCTGGTCGCGTACTCGACGAACCGGTCGGAGGAGAGGACGAACGGCAAGAACTCCTGAAGCAGACCGTTCTCGGGAATGGCGTCAAGGACGTACGTCTTATCGGCTACGACACCAGAGAAGGCGACGACGCCCATCTTGCGCAGGTAGGGGCGAGCCGAGACGAAGAGGATCTGATCGGGCTGGAAGACATACCGGAAGGTGGAGCCCATCTGCCCGTCGGTCGGGTCACCCCAGCGTTCGACTGTGATCGAGTCGCTGGCGATGTGGCCGCCGGCGACGTAGCGCTCGATCCCTGCCTCGATAGGGTCGACCTGTTTGCGCGAGCGCGTGATCACGTCGCCGAGACGGACGCGCTTCCATGTGCACTTGTCCATGTTGAGGCTCACGCGGACACCTCTGCCCGGAGCATCGCGATGACGTCCTTGACGGCCGCATCCGATGCCGCCGCTGCCGCGCGCCAATTGCCAACCGTGTCCTCAATAGGTGCAGCCGCCGCTGCGTCGGCGACCTCGGGTCCGGCGACGTAGGCGGAAATCGCGAGGGTGTTGCCCTTTGCGGAGATCGCATCCAGGTCCGCGATCGCGGCGAATCCTGGCTTGACCTCGAAGCTGCGATAGGCATCCAGGATCTCGGTCTGGTGAGCGTCGCTAAGGAAGGACTGGGGGCCGTCTCGGTAGTAGGCCCGCTTCGCATCGACGAAGAGCACCTTGCGTCGCCGACCCGCAGGCTTTCGGGCGTTGAGGATTAGGACGATCGCTTCCATGCCCGAGTTGTAGAAGAGGCCATGGGCCAGCCCGATGACCGCTTCTACGAGATCAGACTCGATCATGGCTCGGCGTATCGCCGCCTCACCAACACGGTGCAGGACCCCATGAGGAAGGAGGATCGCCGCTCGACCGGCGTCCGGGTCGAGGCTCTTGGCGATGTGCTGGATGAAGGCGTAGTCGGCGGTGTTCTGCGGCGGGACTCCCCACAAGTTGCGCCCGTATCGGTCCTTCGCGAAGGCATCGCGGTTCCATGCCTTGATCGAGTACGGCGGGTTGGCGAGCACGACGTCGAAGGTCTGCAACCCGCCTTTGGCGTTGAGGAATGCCGGTCGGCTGAGGGTGTCGCCGTGGGCGACGTGGCCGTCTGTGATGCCGTGGAGGAACAGGTTCATCCGGGCGATGGCGGAGGTCCCATAGTTGAGTTCCTGCCCGTAGAGACGCAGGTTGCGCCACTCCTTGCCCTGTCGCTTCACCTCGGCCGCGGTTGAGATGAGCATTCCGCCGGTGCCGCAGGTCGGGTCGTAGACCGACTCCCCGGGTTGGGGTTCGAGCATCATTGTCATGAGGTGCACGAGTGTGCGGTTGGTGTAGAACTCCTGGGCGGTGTGTCCCGAGTCGTCGGCGAACTTCTTGATCAGGTACTCGTAGCCGTTGCCGAGCTCGTCTTCGGGCAGGTTGGCGATCGAGAGCGTCTTGGTGGAGAAGTGCTCAATCAGGTCGCTGAGGGTCGAGTCGGGGAGCAGGTCCTTGTTGCCCCAGTCGCCGTCGCCGAAGACTCCTGGCAGGGTGTCGGGGTTGGCCTTCTCGATGGCGCGCATCGCGTGCAGAAGGTTGGTCCCGATGTTCTGGGTGAGGCCGCGGATGTCGTCCCAGTGGGAGCCGTCTGGGATGGCGAAGCGGTGGTTCTCGGGGAGGTCGGCGAGCTCCTCGTCGTCGTACACCTCCATGGCGGCGGCGTGCTCCTCGTCGTAGACGTCGGAGATCCGCTTCAGGAAGACGAGCGGAAAGATGTACTGCTTGTAGTCGCCTGCGTCGATGAGGCCCCGGAGCACGATCGCTGCGCCCCACAGGTAGGCCTCCAACTCGCGCTGGCTGATCTGCCGGCTCATGTTGAAAGCCCCCACTTCGCGAGCTCGGCTTCCAGCGCTGCGCGAGTCTGAGTCGCTTGCGCGTGTGCTGCTTCCAGGTGGGACAGGGCGTCGGCGAGGGTCAGCTTCTCGCCGGAGTCGGCGGGTGCGACGTAGAGCGGGATGTTGAGGTTGAAGTCGTTGGCTGCGATCTCCGCCAGGTCGACCACGCGGGACCGACCATCTGTATAGCCGTACAACTCGTAGGCATCCAAGATCGTCTGGGCGTGATCGGGCTCAAAGGTGTTCTGGTTGCGGCCGCGCTTGAAAAGGTCCTCGCCGTTGATGAACAGGACCTTGCCGCGCTCGTCAGGCTCCTTGTGGTGGCGCAGGATCAGCACACAGGCGGCCAGTCCGGTCCCGTAGAACAGGTTGGGCGCGAGCCCGATGACGGCATCGACGAGATCGGCCTTGAGGATGTGCGTGCGGATGCGGGCCTCGGCGCCCTGGCGGAACAGCGCACCTTGCGGCAGGACGACGGCGACGCGACCGTTCGTCGGCTTCGCCGAGGTGAGCATGTGCTGCACCCACGCCCAGTCCGCGTACCCCTTGGGTGGGACACCACCGAGCTGGTTGCGTCCCCACTTGTCCGACCCCCACTCGGGGTAGCCCCAGTTCTTCAACGAGAACGGTGGGTTGGCGACGACGCAGTCGAACTGGGCGAGGTGGTTCCCGCTGTAGAAAGCGGGGTTGCGCAGGGTGTCCTCGCGGACGATCTTGAAGTCCTCGACGCCGTGGAGCAGCAGGTTCATCCGGGCGATCGCCGAAGTGGCGAGCACCTTCTCCTGCCCGAAGAGCTTGCTCCACAGTGTCTTCGGGTTGCCGCCCGCGGCCTTCACATGGTCGATGACCTCGATCAGCATACCGCCGGTGCCGCAGGCTGGGTCGTAGACCGTCTCGCCCTCCTGAGGGTTGAGGATGTTGACGAGCAGCCCGACGATCGAGCGCGGGGTGTAGTACTCGCCCGCCTTCTTGTTGGATTGGTCGGCAAATCGCTTGATCAGGTACTCATACGCATTGCCGAACACGTCCGGTGCCACGGCTGCGTTGGTGAGCGGCTGGGCGGAGAAGTGCTCGATGAGATCAGCGAGTCTTCGGTCAGGCAGCTTGTCCTTGTTGGTCCAGCTGGCGTTGCCGAAGATGCCGTAGAGCGTGTCGGGGTTGGCCTTCTCGATCTCGCGGAACGCCGTCTGGAGCGCGGTCCCGATGTGTTGTGTGTGGCTGCGGACGTCGCCCCACAGACTGCCCTCGGGAATCGCGAACCGGTGGTTCTCCGCGAACAGAGCGAACTCATGGTCACCGCCGGACTCATCGAGCGCCTGGGCGTACTCCTCGAGGTAGACGTCGCTGATCCGCTTGAAGAACATCAGCGGGAAGATGTACGCCTTGAAGTCGGCCTGATCGATGCTGCCGCGCAGCAGATCCGCCGCCGAGGCGAGGTACTGCTCCAGCTCGGAAAGAGTGAGGGCGTCCTGGCGCCGCGGCAGCAGGGCGAGCGCAGCCGCGCGCGCCTCGTCCTCGGTCATACGGCTCCTCGTCATCGCACCACTACGCGAGGACAACCGTATCCACCATGCGGCAGGCGCGCGGACGAAAGGGTCCGGCAGCCCGCGCGGTGAGCGCGTTCGTTAGCTCGCGGCGTGCGGCGGTGTCACCAGGATGAGCGTCGCCGGATCAACATCATCGCGTGCACGAAGGGTCGGGAGCGTGGAATCGTCCGCCTGATCCGCGTCGATCATCGACGCCGCGAGCATCTGCACCTTGGCCTGCTCGACCGCCGAAGCGACGGACTGCGCCGAGGCCAGCGCGGCATAGAAGGACCTTGCGAAAACGATCGCAGCAGTGTCATCAAGCGCGTCGGACATGCCGATCACCAACGGGACGGTCTGCAGCAGATCGTCGGCTCCCTCGATGCTCTCGCATGCGTTGAGAACAACGAGCCGCGGTGGCTCGTCGGTCGCGCCAAGCAGCCGCGCTAGGAGCGAGAAATCGACGTCGTGTCCGTCCGTGTCACCAGCCTCGTTATCCATCCACACGCCGAGCGTGTCGGCGTGGCCCGAGAAGTGCACGACGTGCGGACGGTGGTCATTGAGTCCGTCCAGGAGATCGTTGAACGTCGCCGCGGGAGCGTGCTCAACGACGACGAGGTCGCGATACTTCGAGCCTCGAAGCCCCTGCTTCACCTGCCGAACCTCTTGGTCTACGCGCAGCCAGGCGCCTTGCTCAACAACAGAACCGTCGGGGCTCGTCACCGTTTTCTCGGTCGCGTCTGGGTTGGCGGTGAGGTAGAGGACGCGGAGCTGCTCCGGCCGGGGTGGTGTGACCTCGACGTAGCGAACCTGCGCCGGCGGAGCGCTTGCCTGCGCCACGGCCCGAGCGTGGTTGATCTCGTCTCGACGGCGGCGGGTGTCGTCGCGGCGCCGCGCACTCTCCGCGCTCCTCCGCTCCGACGCCTCAGCCGTGCGGAGAGACGTGGTCTTCGAAGCGATGCTCTTGTCGGCCGTCGCTATGTCCTTCCGCGCCTTCGCAATCTTGTCCTCGGCGGCCGCGGCCTTCTTCTCCTCGCGCTCGGCCGCTGCAAGAGCCGTCCTAACTGTGGTGGCGCTCTTGGAGCGACTGGCCTGTTCGCGCTTCTTCCGCGCCGCCTCGCGAGCAGTGGCGGCGATCTTCTCCTGCGCGGCGATCACCTTCGAGAAGCCAGCCTTCTTTGCCTCTAGGCTCGCGATCTCCCTTCGGAGTGTGTCGCTGCGCGCCATCGCTCAGTCCAATCTCTACTGAATCAGTGTTCTTGAGGCGAAAGTTCGATCGCCTCGTTTTGGCTGCATCTCGACAACAATCGGGTTGCGCAAGGAGTGGGCCGAAACTCTTCAACTTTCGGGGGGACGCCCTCTGACCTGCGCAAACGCGCGTCCCCCTCTGCGTCCCCCCTCCAAATCAGGGCTTTGGGGGGACGGATGCGGGGACGCCCGCTCGCGACCTTTCTGCCGTGCACAGCCACGGACGAAAGGAGCGAGTGCGATGAGTGTGGGAGACCAACTCGGCCTCGACGACAACAGCGAACTGCTCGACCAGGCACGCCAGAAGTGGACGGCCTGGGTAACTGCGGATCCGCGGCTTGGAGTCGTCGAAGAGTTCGACGACCTGCGGGCCTGGTTGCCCTCGGTGGACAGCTCCGCCTCTGACGAGGTCCTCCTGGCGCTGGCCATGCTGGCGGCCCCCGACGGCGGTGACGACATCGCCGCGGCGGCCGCGCTCGCCAAGTGCCTGCTGCCCGGCGCTTGCCGGCTCGCCGGCTGGCTGAGCACTCTCCCGCCTCGCGAGGTCTTCCGCGACAGCCAGCCCGTCGCCGGCGGTTCCTGGTCGGCCGTCGAGCGGATCGACGAGCTCGTGGCCTCCCAGTTGTGGCTCGAGGTCCGGACATTCAAGTGGCGCCGGCTGCGCAAGGTCGCCGCGAACATCCTGATCAACACCCGCGTCGGTGTTCTCCGCGAGGTCGGTGACTTCTTCTACGTCTCCCGGGCTGATCGGACGTGGGCGAACACCACTCTCGTGGAGTCCTTCTCGTCCGGCGACCTGGCGGACGGCGACGCGGGAGCGTGGAGGGCCGCGGCGATGTCGACCGAGCGGGCCGCGCGGGCGTTGTTCCACCGTCCCGAGATTCTCGCCGACGCCGGCCCGGACCAGGAGGAGCCGTCGGCCACCGTGGAGCTGCTGGAGCTGCTGGCGTGGGCGTGTGAGAACCAGGTGATCAGTCGGGCTGACCGCTACCTGCTGCTGTGCCTGGTCGAGGAGGCCGACCGGGTCGTGACCCGCAACCTCGCCCGCGGCTACGGCGGCCTGCTCAGCAACGAGGTCTCCAGTCGAGTCGCGCCCCGCGTCGGGGTGTCCGAGGCCACCGTCCGTCGCCACGGCTCGCGCAGCATGCGCGCCCTCGCCGCGGCCGTCCCGAGGAAGTTCGGCCATGACGAATGAGCGCAACCGTGATCGCTCCCACCGCCCCGCGACACATAGGCGACTGGAGGTGGTGAAGCCCATGACAAACACCCAAGACGACGGTGAGAGCCGGACGCCGGAGAAGATCGCCGAGCTGTTCGCGATCGCCGGCCGCGAGACCGAGGCGATCGAGCAGCTCACCGGTTGCGTCGCCCAACTGCACGAGGTCCAGGCCGCCAAGGCTCAGCTGGCAGGCCTGACCCCGGCTGAGGTCCGTGCCGCGCTCGAGTTCCGCCGCGGTGGCATCGGGGAGGCCCAGTGAGCACCCAAGTCACGGCACCGACCTCAAGCCGCCCAGTCGGCGTCGACGAGCTCAAGCGGGCCTGGAGCGCAGTGAGTGCCGGCGAGTTCCGCGCCGGCGCCGGCGCCGGCAAGGGACCGCGCGGCCGCGGCAGTAACGCCACGGACGATTGGTCGCCCGCCGCGGGGGAGCACACCATCGCCGTGATCGGATGCGCCGGGTCGGTGGGAGCTAGCACCGTCGCCCTGGCAGCCGGCCTGGCCGCCGCCGGACCGGTCCGGGTCATCGAGTGCTGCTCGGTCACCGCCTCTGGTCTCGCCGCGGCGAGCACCGCTGAGCTCGGCTTACACCCGACCGACTGGCGTCAGGGCAAGCGCGACCACGTCCTGCTCGAGCGGGCCAGCGAGGTCCTCGCCGGCGTCGACGAGGTCCCGCTGCCGGTCGACGCCGAGCACGAGACCCAGCTGACGATCCTCGACGTCGGTTGGGAGGCCGGCCAGCTCCTGGCCACCGACTGCTGGCTCGCCGAGGCCGTCCGCACCGCCGACCAGGTCGTCCTGGTCACCACAGCCACCGTGCCCGGGATGCGCCGCGCCTCGGTCGCGCTCGAGCTGCTGGCCGGCCACTGGCCGCCCGAGCAGATCGCTCTCGCCGTGCGTGGGCCGCGCCGCAAGAAGTGGCCCCGGGGCCCTGAGCACGCCGGCGGCCCGGCCGTGCGTCGCGCCTTGGTCGCGGACCGGTGCGTGGAGATCCCCGAGGACCGCGAGCTCGCGGTCAACGGCCTGGACTCCCGGCCCGTCCCGGTCCCCCTGATCTCGGCAGCACGTCAGCTGCTTGAGCCCGTCCACCTGCCCACCGACACCAGCGAAAGCGCCTGACCCGCACCGGGTCAGCAACCCAGAAAGGAAGTCCACTCATGGACGTCATGACCGCTCTCCTCCCGATGGCCGCCCAGGTCTGCCCGAAGGCGCCGCCGGGTGCCGTCGGACCCACTAACGAGATCACCAGCTACGTGCTGTGGGGCGTGATCGTGCTGTTCGGTCTCGGCATCGTGATCGCCATCGGCGCGATCATCGCCGGCCGGGTGTTCTCCCTGCCGCACGCCTCCAAGGTCGGCGTGATCTCGGTGGTGGTGGTGTTCGCGTGCGCGATCGCCTACCTCGTGCTGCCCGGCATGCTCAACGGGATCCTCGGCAAGGGCTGCATCTGATGCGGCGCGCAGCCACGAAGAAGGCCGCCCAGGAATCAGGGGGCGCCGCGGAGTGGGGCCGGCGCCGCCTGCTCGGAATCCTGGTCGCCGCCGTCGTCGTGGCTGCGCTCCTGCTCGGTGGCCTCGCCTATGCGGTCTACCTGGCCGTCGCGGGGATCGGCGAGGAAGCCAGCGCCAACGCCGACGTGGCCACCGGCGAGACCGATCGCTCGACGGTGGCCCAGGGTGCCGCGCACCGCGACGAGATCGCCGCTGAGCCGATGCTGTCGGTTCCCGAGGGCGCCGCGTTCCCGGCCGAGACCACCAGTACCGCGGCGCCCGACATCAAGGTCCCGGCCGGGACCGGTGTGAACGGACCCGCGTTCGTTATGACCGGGTTCCCGCACACTCCCGAGGGCGCGATCGGGCAGCTCGCCCAGATCGACCTCGCGGTGCTGCAGTCGATGAGCCTGACCACGGCCGCAGAGGTCTACAACGCCTGGGCCCTGCCCGGCGGGGTCCGCGCGGAGGAGTGGTGGATCACCGCCAGCGTCCGCGCCTTCTTGTCCAGCACCGGGATGGGTGAGGTCAAGGACTCCAGTTCATCGGTCTCCCTTGAGCCGGCCGCCGCGCTCGTGAAGGGCACCGACGGGCCCGACTGGACAACCGTCTGCGTGCTGATGAAGGTGACCGCCTCCTACAAGCAGGAAGGCCAGATCGCCTTCGCCCACTGCGAGCGCATGCAGTGGGTTGGCGGCCGCTGGATGGTCGCCCCCGGCGCTCCGCCTGCACCCGCCCCTGCGACCTGGCCCGGCACGCTCCTCGCCCACGAGGCGGGCTGGCGCACCTGGTCGACCGACGACACCACTGACCCTGACCACATCGAAGGGGACCACTGATGAAGAACCTGACGACCGGCAACGACGATTCGCGGGCCACCCTGGTGCGCATCGGCATCCTGGTGGCGATCGCCTGCATGGTGGCCACCGTCGTCTGGCTCGGTGCTCGCACCCGGGCCGACGACACCGGCACCTCGGACACGACCGGCGGGGACAACTCGAGCCAGACGGTCGAGAACGCATCGGTCGAGCAGGTCGCACCGGACACCGCCCCGGCCGACGGCGTCGTGATCCCGACCGGTGATGAGCAGGTCGACGGCTACCCGACCGGATTCCCGGCCACCGACCTGGGCGCCGTGGCGCTGCAGGTCGAGTTGGCCAAGGCCCAGCTCGGGTTCGACTACGACCAGGCCGTTACCGTCGCCCGCCTCTACGCCAACCCCGAGGACAAGGCCGTCTTCGAGGAGCGCTCCCGTGCCGCGGTCGCGCTGCGCCGCCAGCAGGCCGGCGTCGCGAAGGAGGGCGACGTGCCCGCCCCCGCGTCGTACGCCGTCACCCCGGTCGCCTACACCCTCGAGGAGCTGGACACCGGCTACTACGCGGTGAACCTGCTCAGCTACGTCACCCTCACCACCGCCGACGGCCAGGTCAAGGACAGCCTCTATGCCGGCACCCAGCTGATGCGGTGGCTCGAGGTCGACGGAGTGGGTGACTGGCGACTGGTCCAGGGCAGCGAAGCGGACATCGAGCACCTGGTCGCCGAGGGCCAGCCGCAGGCGGTGGCTCCCGGCACCCCCGAGTTCGACAAGGCCGGCTGGATCCGGATCAACGGAGCTCCCCAGTGAGCGCCGTCATTATCGCCAACGTCACCGCTGGGCTCCGGGCGAGCCGACTCGGCGACGTGGTGCGGGCGGCCTTGGCGGTCCTGGCACTCACCACGCTCCTCGGAGCTGCCACGACCCTCCAGCCTCCCGCCGCAGCGGCTAGCGAGCAAGCCGTCAGCGCGGCGCACCTCGCCCCGGTCGTCGGCGCAGGCACGCTGCCGGCCCGCAACGTCAAGATGGGCTGCCCGGGGCCCGACGCCCTGTGCGACCTCGGCGGCGACGCTCTCGACTGCGCCAAGGACCCGATCGACTGTGGGAAAGACGTCGCCGGCGATGTGAAGGACGGTGCCGGCGACCTGCTCCCCGACGGATGCGGGATCCTCGACGCGATCTGCGGCAACATCGGCGGGCTGCCCGGGCTCCCGGGCGTCCCTGGGTTGCCTGGAATCCCCGGGCTGCCCAACGTCGGTGACCTCTTCGGTGGCGGCATCCCCGGTCTGGGCGACATCCCCAACCCGTTCGAGGCGATCGGCGACGTCATCGCCAAGGCCGCGGCGGACGCCTGGACCGCGGCTATGCTCGCGATCTGGAACTCCGGCCTGTTCGTGCTGCGCATCGTGCTCACGTTCAGTGAGCTGTTCTTGACCCCGGACCTGAGTGCTGACGGCCCGGGCAAGGACGTCTACGCCTTCACTCTGTGGCTGGCGCTGTCCGTGGTGGTCATCTTGGCGATGATCCAGCTGGGCGCCGCGGCCTTCAAGCGCGAGGGCAAGGGCCTCGCCCGGGCTTTCATCGGGGCCGGCCAGTTCGTCTTGGTGTGCGCCTGTTGGTTCGGGTACTGCGTCATGATCATCGCGGCCTGCGGGGCGCTGACCAAGGCTCTGATGAAGTCGCTGCTCAAGGTGCAGACCTGGCCGGACTGGGACCCGCTCAGCGGGCTCGGCATCGACGACATCACCGACGCCGGCGTGGCCACCGCGCTGGCTTTCCTCGGGATCTTCCTGTGGCTGGCCGCCATCGGGCACGTCCTGGTTTACCTGGCCCGTGCGGCGTCCCTGCTGGTGCTCACCGCCACGGGGCCGCTCGCGGCCGCCGGCCTGGTCTCGGACTTCACCCGCTCCTGGTTCTGGAAGTCGCTGCGCTGGTTCCACGCCGCGGCGTTCACCCCAGTGTTAATGGTGATGGTGCTGGGCATTGGCGTGCAGTTCGCCAACGGAGTCGCCGCCCACCTGGCCGAAGACACCGCCAAGGCGTTCGGCACCGCGCTGCCGGCCGTGATGACGATCCTGATCAGCGTCGTCGCACCGCTGTCCCTGTTCAAGCTCCTGGCCTTCGTCGACCCCGGCACCCCCAGCGGCGCGTCGTTCCGCCAGGGCATGGCCATCCAGGGCGGCCTCCAGGGCCTGCTCGGCGGCGGTGGTGCCGGCGGCGGATCGTGGGCTGCGTCGACCACCGACGCCAACGGTCGCTCCTCGGGCGAGCAGAGCGCCGAGGCCTCGACCGGCGACCGGTTCAGCAAGTCGACCCAGGGCGCTCTGGGCAGCTTTGGCCCGGTCGGCCAGGCGCTGTCGACCGGCATGGGCTGGATCAACTCCGCCGGCGCGAAGGCGACCTCTCTGATGTCGGACGAGACCAACCAGGCCGGTGTCGGCCAGAGCACCTACGGCCCCGACTTCAGCGGCATGGGTGGACGGCAGTCCGGTGGCCAGTCGTGCGGCCAGGGCGGGACCCACCCCGGGTCGCAGAACGGCGACCAGAGCGACGGGGACTCCTCGATGCCGACCCCGCCCGCGCCTCCTGTGCCGCCCACCCCGCCGACGCTGCCCACCGGCGGCGGACCCGGCGGTGGCTCGGGTGGCGGCCAGGGCGGCGGGGGAGCGGGCGCAGCTCCCAAGACCCCGGCCGCTGGAGGCGGGGGAGCCGCCGGCGGTGCTGGCGGCGCCGGCGCTGCAGCTGGCGGCATCCCACCGGTGGCGGTGTAGCCGATGCGCCGACCGCCCCACCTCGAGAACCGACCGACACCCCTCGATCTCACTGACCTCACTGACCAGAAGGGAAGCCGACGATGACCACCTACGCCGACTACCAGCGCGACCGCATCGGCTGGTTCTTCGGCCTCTCCGGAGGCCAGCTGATGTTCCTGGCGCTGGCCAGCCTGCCGGCGTTCTGGGCGATCAGCCGCGGAGCGTGGTTCTCCGCGTTCCTGTTCGCCCTGGTCTGGGTGTTCCTGCTGGCCATCACCGTGATCCCGGTCCGCGGCCGCTCGGCCACCGGATGGGTGTTCGCCTCGACGATGTACGCCGTCGGGGGCCTGTTCGGCTGGACCTCGTTCCGCGCCAAGGCCACCCAGGGCCGCGGCGAGGACCTCGACACCCCGGACCTGCCCGGAGTGCTCCAGGGCGTCCAGATCCACGACGGCCCGCCGCACGGCTCGCAGCTGCAGCGCGTAGCGATCATCGAGGACCACGCCATGAAGACCTGGGCGGTCACGGCCTCGATCGTGCACCCCGGCATCGGCATGAAGGACACCGAGGAGCGCGCCCGCTACGGCGAGGCGCTCGCCGGGCTGCTCGATGTCGCCGGTCGCACCGAGAAGGTCGACGAGATCCTCTTCATGGTGCGCACCGTCCCCGAGGACGGTGCCGAGCGCGACCTGTGGGTCAACCGCCACCGCCGCCCCAACGCACCGGAGCTGTCAGAGGTCGTCAACAGCGACCTGGCCCACGGCCTCACCCAGGCATCGGTGCGCACCGAGCAGTTCGTGACGATCGTGGTCCCGGAAACCAGGATCGCCCGGTCGGCCAAAGAGTCCGGGGGCGGTTTCGAGGGCCGCTGCCGCGAGCTCTACCTGCTCATGGGTGAGATCGAGGCCCAGCTGCGCGGCCCGATGGGGATGACGACGGTGCGCTGGCTCACCAGCCCCGAGCTCGCGCTGGCCTGCCGGACCGGGTTCGCCCCCGGTGACCGCGCCGGCATCGTCGAGGCGCTGTCGCTGCGGGAGCACGATCCGCACGCCAACCCGCCGGTCAATGCGGATGTCCCGTGGGCGATGGCCGGCCCCTCGGGTGCCGACGCCACGGTGCGGCACTACAGCCACGACGCTTGGAACTCGGTCAGCGCCACCATCAAGCTCCCGACCCGCGGCGTGGCCATGGGTGCTCTCGCACCGATGCTCACTCCCAGCGAGTTCGGCGAGCGGCGGTCGTTCGTCGTTGCGTACCCGATCGTGTCCCAGTCCAAGGCCGACAGGCAGTCCGGCAACGCTGAGTGGGCAGCGGACCTGGCCGAGGGGATGAACGAGAAGCTTGGCCGCAAGACCCGCGCCAAGCAGCGCGACGAGGCCCACAAGGCCCGCGGTCTGGACGCCAAGCTGGCCCGCGGCAACTCGTTGACCCGGCCCTACGGCGTGTGCACGGTCACCGTTCCCAAGTCGATGCGGATCACCGAGTTCGGGCGCCGCCTGGACGCCTCGGTCCGCCGCGCCGGGTTCGCGCCCCTGCGCCTCGATCTCGCCCAGGACGTCGGTTTCGCCGCGTCCACCATCCCCCTCGGCACGAGCCTGACCCGAAGCGGAGACGCCTGATGACCACCAAGCCCCGCCGGAACCGCAGCGCCGGCCGCGACATGGCCGCCCTGCTCTCCGACTTCGGGCACGACCTCCCCACGGTGCCCGCGCTCGCCCCGGAGGCCAAGGAGCCCCGGCTCTACCGGTACGCGCCGCGTCGCGGTGCCGCCCGCCGTGGCCGAGGCTGGGCCGCCGCCACCGCCCCGGCGATGGCCTGGCGGATGACCAGCGACCAGGCCCCGGTGTTCTGGCCCTTCGTGTCGGCTCCCGCCCTGCCCCCCACGGGCGCGCAGATGGGCGTCGACCAGCTCTCCGGCGGGAGCTTCTATTGCGACCCGTTCGGGTGGGTGCTGCGCGACGACGTGCCGGCAACCAACCCGAACATCTTCCAGTTCGCCAAGCCGGGAAGTGGCAAGTCCGGGACCACCAAGGCGTTCTGCACCCGGATGATGCCGTTCGGCTACCGCACCCTGGTCACTGGCGACGTCAAGGACGAGTACGAGTCGCTGTGCCGTGCGCTCGGTGTCGAGCCCTTCGTCATCGCCCCGGGCTTCAGTGCCCGGGTCAACCCGCTGGACAAGGGGCCGCTCGGCGACGGGTGGGAGAACCTCTCGGCCGAGGAGGCGCAGCGCCGCGCCACGATCATCTTCAAGCGGTGGCTGGTCCTGGTCCGCGGCCTGGTCGGATCCATGAAGATCGACGACGAGCGCCGGGTGCCGTTCGGCCCCGACGAGTCCGACGTCGTGCGCAACGCGCTGGCGATCCTCACCGGCTACGCCGCCGGCAACAGCGTCCTGCAAGAGACCACCATCCCGCGGCTGTGGGACCTGCTGCGCAACCCCACTGAGGAGCTCGTCCGGGCGTGCGAGTACGCGAACACCCGCGTGTTCCTCGACGAGACCCGGCTGCTGCGCAACGCGCTCGGCGAGCTGGTCACCGGCACGCTGGCCGGCCTCTTCGACGACTTCACGAACGTCGAGGTCGACTGGCGGGCCCCGATCCAGTCGTTCAGCCTCTCCCGGCTCGACGGCCTCGGCGACGAGGCAGTGGGCATCGCGCTGCTGTGCATGAACTCCTGGGGACGCGGTCTTCGGGAGATCGCCGAGCCCGGCGACCTGCGCATCGTGGTCCGCGACGAGGTCTGGAAGCAGATGCGTCTCGGAACCGCCGCGGTCGCAAGCTTCGACGCCGACCTGCGGCTCTCCCGCGGCATGGCAGGCAAGGGCGGCGACATCCAGTTCTGCAACCTCCACAAGCCCTCCGACCTGCTCTCGGTCGGCGACGCCGACTCCCAGGCGGCGATGATCGCCAAGGACCTCCTCGAGCTGGCCGACATCAAGATCCTCGGCGCCCAGAAGCCCCGGGTCGCCCGCGAGCTCGACTCCATGCTCGGCCTCGGCCCGATCGCCCAGGACCTCGTCTCCGGGTGGGCCATGCAGGACAAGGGCCGCGCCCTGTGGTGCATCGGCGACGCCACTTACAAGGTCCAAACCGTGCTCCACCCGCTGGAGAAGAAGCTCTATTACACCAACGAGGCCATCGAGGCCGCTCTTTAGAAGTTCGCGCGAATTTTGACGGTTCTGCGACGAACCTGAGCATACGCAACGTCCTCGAGTGTGTGCGGACACTCAGGTTCGGAGAAGCCGGGGACGTGGCATGTCGTGTGCCAGATCTGGAGCCGTCACCGAGAAGGAGTAGCGGCGATCGGGTCGGCCCCGCGGGTTCACCGTTGGCGGTTCCCTATGCGGTGATGGGGCCCTCACCTCCGAGGGCAGGCGTCCCCGCGAGTACGTCGTAGAGCGGAACCCAGATGCCGCGCCGCGACCGCGAGCATGTTGGGCGCGCTTGCACTGCACAGTGACCGGCCAAGTGTGCGGCGGAGGCCGCGACGCGGGCCCGGGTAAGAGTCCCCGGGAGTGGTGGGGTTTGAGGGAGCAGCGGCGGGGCGTCAGCACGTAGACGGCCATCGGCGGGATCTTCGGTGTGTACGGCCAAGCACCCACTGAAGAAAGAGGTCCACCGATGGCCTTGCCCCAGTCTGCCCTGTCCGAGATCCTCGAGGCGTTCCGTGCCGGTGATGGCGTCGATCTCATCCGTGATTCGGTCCGGCTCGCGCTCCAAGAGCTGATCGAGCTCGAAGCCACCCAGCAGATCGGCGCGGCGCCCTATGAGCGCACCGAGGACCGCACAGCCGAGCGGAACGGCCACCGTCCGCGGATGCTGACCACCAAGGCCGGCGATGTCGAGTTGCGCATCCCCAAGCTGCGCAAGGGCTCGTTCTTCCCGATCATCCTCGAGCCGCGGCGCCGTATCGACCAGGCGCTGTACGCGGTAGTCATGGAAGCCTACGTCCACGGCATCTCCACCCGCTCGGTCGACGACCTGGTCGAGGCGATGGGCGGCAGCGGTGTCTCCAAGTCCGAGGTCTCCCGGATCTGCGCCAACCTCGATGAGCAGGTCGGCGCGTTCCGCACCCGCAGTCTGGATCATGTCGAGTTCCCCTACATCTACCTCGACGCGACCTACCTCCACGTCCGTAACGCCCCGGGCAAGGGCGGTCAGGTGGTGTCGATGGCGGTGGTCGTCGCGACCGGCGTGAGCGCGACCGGGGAGCGGGAGATCCTCGGCCTAGATGTCGGCGACAGCGAGGACGAGGTCTTCTGGCGCGCCTTCTTGCTCAGCCTCAAGCAGCGCGGCCTGGCCGGCGTGCAGCTGGTCATCTCAGACCAGCACTCCGGACTGGTCAAGGCGCTGGGCCGGGCGTTCCAGGGTGTCGCGCACCAGCGGTGCCGGGTCCACTTCGCGCGCAACCTGCTCGCTCACGTGCCCAAGGGGCAGGCCGAGCTCGTGGCGACCGCGTTCCGGATGATCTTCGCCCAGCCCACGCCCGAGGACGTCCACGCGGCGTGGGACAAGACCCGCGAGGAGCTCGCCGCCCGGTTCCCCAAGCTCGGTCCGTTGATGGACGCCGCCAAGGCCGAGGTCCTGGCCTTCACCGCGTTCCCGCGCGAGCACTGGCGCAAGGTCTGGTCGACCAACCCGTTGGAGCGCGTGAATAAGGAAATCAAGCGCCGGGCCCGGGTCGTAGGCATCTTCCCCAACGCCGCCGCCGTCATCCGACTCGTCGGAGCCGTGCTGATCGACATGCACGACGAATGGATCGCCGGCGAGCGCCGCTACCTCTCAGAAGGCTCCATGGCCAAGCTCTACGAGACCAGCAATACTCACCCCGTCGCCGCCATCGACAACGGCGACGCGTAGGCACCGAGGGTCACCTCAAAGCCCACCACCCCGCGGGGCTCTGTCCGGGCCCGGTCAGCCGGGGCCCGCGTCGTCGATCATGATTCCGGTTCTCGGTGAGACAGTGCTGTATGTCGTAGTTTGGACTGCCTGACCCACGCTGACCTACGGGTGGACCCCTTGTGCCAGCTTGGAACGAACGCACCCGGCCGTGGAGCTATGGCCACGAGGGTCACCGGACCGACCTCTACGCCAGATTGGCGAGGAGGTCGCGGCAGGCTTGTTCGCAGCGTCGGCAGGCTTCGGCGCAGATACGGCAGTGCTCGTGCATGTCGGCATGGCTTTCGCACTCGTCGCCGCATGCCTTGCAGGCGGTCGCGCAGGCTTCCAGGAACGCTCGGGTCACATTCGCGTCGTACCCGGTGTGGCGTGACAACGCGTTCCCGGTGGCGACGCAGATGTCGGCGCAGTCGAGATCAGTACGAATGCACTTGGTCAATTCGGCGACCATGTCCTCCGACAGACACGCGTCGGCACACGCGGTACAAATCTGTGCGCACTCGAAACAGGCCGCGATGCACTCGGCCAGCTTTTCCTTGTCGATGTTGCCCAAGTCCTTCGGGTAAGCCTCCAGCATCTTGGTGTGAGCCACGGTTCCTCCTCTAGTTACGGCGGCGAGGTCATCCCGGCATGGTGCTCTTGATCCGCCGCTCTCCTGACGTCTGTACCCAACCGGACGAGCATCATCCGCATAGCCGCACGGATATCGGGTACTTCCGCGGGGTGACTGACGACCATCCGGTCCGCGCTCGCGTAGACGCGCCCGACCAGAACACCGGTGGCGGCGACCGGCACCAGCACCCGGTCGATCCGAGACGGGTTGCCTTGGCCCGCGAGCGCCTGCCGTCGGCAGAGGAGGGAGACCGGCTCACCAGCGTGCTCTCGTTGATGGCCGATCCCACCCGGGCACGACTGTTGTACGCGCTTGACGTGGTCGAGGAGCTTTGTGTGGGCGACCTCGCCATTGCGTTGTCGGTGAGCGAGGACGCAGTCTCCTACGGACTTCGGGTGCTGCGTACCGCCGGGCTGGTGAGACGACGCAAGGAGGGCCGGATCGTGTACTACCGGCTCGCAGAGGGCTTTCCCGAGCCGCTTCGTCAGCACTGTCTACGTCAGCTCATCGAGATGTCTCGCGCTCCAATCGAGGACGACGACGTCTGACGCCGAGCTGAGCGACATCAACCACCGCAACTGACCCCCATCGGAAAGGGCAATCCCCATGTCATCGCCTCATACGCAGAAGCCGTCCGGTGCCAGCGAGCCCAGTGACCGGGAGAAGCCCGAGCAGCAGAAGGGGGACAAGGCCCATGAGCGGCGGATGTACGTACGTTTCGGACTGATGATCGCCACCTCCACGGTGGTGATGTTCGTCTTGATGTACTCCAACGTCTTCGCCTTTGACCACGTGCGGTGGAGCGAGGAGCGCTTCTACATGGCGCTGTTGATGGGCGGCGCCATGGCGCTGGTGATGTTCGCGTTCATGCGCAGCATGATGTACAAGAACCGCGCCTACAATCTCGTGCTCGTGGCGGTGGCGCTGCTGCTCGGTGCAGGTGGGCTGTACCTCTCGCGTTCCCAGGCGTTGGTCGACGACCAGGCGTACATGAAGGGCATGATCCCGCACCACTCGATCG
The DNA here is from genome assembly GCF_024662235.1 of Pimelobacter simplex. Lineage (GTDB taxonomy): Bacteria > Actinomycetota > Actinomycetes > Propionibacteriales > Nocardioidaceae > Nocardioides. The sequence goes on along the minus strand of NZ_CP096276.1, from coordinate 2,449,477 downwards.
CCATCTTGACCAGCGAGCGGGCCGACATCGATGACGTTCGCGTTCGAGAACTCGCCGACGAGATCATCAAGGCCCAGCGCAAGGAGATTAAGGAGATGGACTGGCTGATCGAGGATATCGAGAAGAACGGCCCGGCCACCACTCAGGAGGAAGCCGATCAGCGTCCCGTCCCGAGCTTCGAGGGAACCGCCGCCAGCAGCCTCGATGATGTCAGTGATGCCCTTGCCATGTTGGCCCTGTTCGGCGTCGAACTGCCTTGACCGTATACCCTAGGGGGGTATAGTGGAGTCATGAATGCGCACACCCATCGTCCCGACGCCGCCACGATGGACCAGGTCACCGACCCGGTGTGCGGCATGAAGGTCGATCCGTCCGTGGCCGAGCACGCGGTCGACCACCGCGGTGAGCAGTTCTACTTCTGCTCAGCCGGCTGCAAGGGCAAGTTCCTCGCCGACCCCGGCCAGTACACCGGCCATGGCTTCCCGGACCGTGCCGCAGGCGGCCGCGCCGGGCATGCAACCGAGCCAGGACATGGGCAGCCGACCCCGAGTGAGGGCGAGTCGGTCGAGTACACCTGCCCGATGCACCCCGAGATCCGCCAGGACGGCCCTGGCACCTGCCCCATCTGCGGGATGGCCCTCGAGCCCGTGATCGTCACCGCGGACACCGGCCCGTCCGAGGAACTGCGCGACATGACCCGCCGCTTCTGGGTTGGAGTCGTCCTGTCTATCCCGGTCGTGATCCTTGGCATGGGCCGCGATCTCGTCCCGTGGCTGCACGACAACATCTCCGCTACCGCGTCGGCGTGGACCCAGCTCGTGCTCGCGACCCCGGTGGTGCTGTGGGCCGGGTGGCCGTTCTTCGTCCGCGGCTGGGCGTCGGTGCGGACCCGGAACCTCAACATGTTCACGCTCATCGCGATGGGCACGGGCGTTGCGTGGCTGTTCTCCGTCGTCGCCACCGTCGCGCCGGGCATCTTCCCTGCCGCTTTCCGTGAGGACCGGGCCGTCGAGGTGTACTTCGAGGCCGCAGCCGTCATCACCACCCTCGTCCTGCTCGGGCAGGTCCTCGAGCTTCGCGCGCGCGAAGCGACCTCCGGCGCCATCAAGGCCCTCCTGGACCTGTCCCCCAAGACCGCGCGCCGCGTCGGTGAGGACGGCACCGAGGAGGAAGTCACTCTCGACCAGGTTGAGATCGGGGACATGCTGCGCGTCCGCCCCGGCGAGAAGGTCCCGGTCGACGGGCTCGTTGAGGACGGCAAGTCCGCTGTCGACGAGTCCCTCGTCACTGGCGAGTCCATGCCCATCACCAAGAACGTCGGCGACAACGCCATCGGCGGCACCCTCAACCAGACCGGCGCCTTGCTGGTGCGCGCCAACGCGGTCGGCCGCGACACCATGCTTGCCCGCATCGTGAACATGGTGGCCGAAGCCCAACGCTCCCGCGCACCCATCCAGCGCACCGTCGACCGAGTCTCAGCAGTCTTCGTACCCGCCGTCATCGGCGTCGCCGTGCTCGCATTCATCATCTGGGCGCTCCTAGGCCCCGATCCGAAGCTGGCTCACGCGCTCGTCGTCGCGGTCAGCGTCCTGATCATCGCCTGCCCGTGTGCCCTGGGCCTGGCCACACCCATGTCCATCATGGTCGGCGTCGGACGCGGCGCCCAGATGGGCGTCCTCATCAAGAACGCCGAAGCGCTCGAGCTGATGGAGAAGGTCGACACCGTGGTCGTCGACAAGACCGGCACCCTGACCGAGGGCAAACCCGCCGTCGTCGCCGTCGAGCTCGCCGAGGGCTTCCACACGCACACCGCCGACGAACTGCTGTGGCTCGCGGCCGCGGTCGAGAACGCCTCGGAGCACCCGCTGGCTCGCGCCATCGTCGACAAGGCCCAATCCTCCCTGGCAGCCGGGACCGAGTCCAGCGCAGGCAGGCTGCCCGAGGTCGCTGACTTCGACGCACCCGCCGGCAAGGGTGTCCTCGGCATCGTCGAGGGCCGCGAGGTGCTTATCGGGACCGCCGGGTTCCTCACGAGCCAGGACATCGACCCCGCGCCCCTGGCCGACAAGGCCGACAAGCTGCGCCGCACCGGCGCGACCGCCGTCCTCGTCGCCATCGACGGCACCCCAGCCGGCGTCATCGGCATCGCCGACCAGGTCAAGGACACCACCCCGGCCGCGCTCACGGCGCTGCGCAAGGAGGGCATCGAGGTCATCATGCTCACCGGTGACAACCAGGTCACCGCCGCCGCGGTCGCCGCCGACCTCGGCATCGACCGGGTCGAAGCCGAGGTGCTGCCCGACCACAAGGCCGACGTCGTCAACCGACTCCGTGCCGAGGGCCGCGTCGTCGCGTTCGCCGGAGACGGCGTCAACGACGCCCCTGCGCTCGCCGCAGCCGACGTCGGACTGGCGATGGGCACCGGCACCGACGTCGCCATCGAATCTGCCGGAGTCACCCTGCTCCGCGGCGACCTCAACGGCATAGCCCACGCCCGACAGCTCTCACATGCCGTCATGTCCAACGTCCGACGCGGTCTGGTCCTGGCGTTCGGGTACAACACCGCCGGCATCCCCATCGCCGCCGGAGTGCTGTACCCGGTGTTCGGGTGGCTGCTGTCCCCGGTCATCGCCGCGGCCGCGATGGCTCTCTCGTCGGTCAGCGTCATCATCAACGCCCTGAGGTTGCGAACCCAGCGGCTGCCCTGATTCCTGTGTTTCCGTACCATCGAAGCCGATGAGCCCCGTGCCCGCGACCAGCCGCCGCACCCGCAACTCCCTGTGGGCGCGGACGGCTGCGCGGCTGACCGGCCGCAGCGCAGTGGCCGCCCTCGTAGCGGCCCTGGTCGTCGGCATCCTCGGCATGCATGCCCTGGCCAGCCACGGCGCTTCGCCAGCCGCCACGGTCCCAACGCCCTCAAGCACGATGAGCATGACGAGTACGGCGGCCATGACTTCTGCCCATGAGGCGGCGATGGCCTCGGGGGACTCGCACGACGGACACGCGCACTCCGCCGCGACGCAGTCCTCGATGGCAGCCCCCGAGGCCAGCGTTGAGGTCAGTGCTGACGCTGGTTCCGGCTCGGGTCACGGCATGGCGAGCATGGTGATGCTGTGCGTCGTCATGCTCGCCGCTGCAGCGCTCACGCTGCTGGCGCTCCTCGCCAAGGGCTTCCTCCGGCCGCTGCAGTCGGAGGCGTTCATGCCCGCAGCCGTCCGCGTACGGGCGCTGCGGTGGGTGCGTTGCACCGGGCCACCCCATGAGTGGCAGTTCTCCGTCATCAGGTGCTGACAGGCCCTGCGACCGCCCGCCACCGCTGACCTCGACCGTCAGAGTTCGACACCAGCGTCCCGGCCGGGTGCCGCTTCCGCCTGCCCGCAACACCCCACCTGACTACCTGACTTCCAGGAGAACTCGCATGCAAATCAAGACCAAGACCCGTACGCGCGCCCTCGGCGCCGTCGCGCTCACCCTTGTCCTCGGCGCCGGCGTCACCGCCTGCGGCGACGACACCTCCGACGCGGGCGGCCAGTCCGAGGTCAGCGCCACCGAGCACAACGACGCCGACGTCGCGTTCGCGAGCGACATGATCGCCCACCACGCCCAGGCGCTGTCGATGGTTGACCTGACCATTAAGCGCGACCTCGACCCCGAGGTCCAGGCCCTCGCCGAGGACATCCGCGACGCCCAGGGCCCGGAGATTGAGACCATGGCCGACTGGCTCACCCAGTGGGGCGAAGACGTCCCCGAGACCATGCGCGACCACGTCAACTCCGGCCACGACATGGGCGACATGTCCGACAACATGGACGACATGGACCACGACGACATGCCCGGAATGATGACCTCCGAGGACATGGACGCCCTCGAGAACGCCTCCGACGCCGAGTTCCAGGACATGTGGCTCGAGATGATGATCGAGCACCACGAAGGCGCCATTGAGATGGCCGAGACTGAGCAGGAAGACGGCCAATTCAAGGACGCCGTCGACCTCGCCGGACAGATCATCGACGCCCAGCAGCAGGAGATCGACATCATGCGGGGCCTCCTCGACTCCTGAACCCGCAGCGCAGGTGGACGCCACCGTGGCGGTGGCGTCCGCCCTGTTCGTGTGCCCCACGTCCCGCACGCCGCCGGCGACCCAACCGAGGCACGCCACCACAGCAAAGGGAACACCTCCATGAAGACACCCACCCCCGCTCAGCTGGCGGCCGCCGCCGTCGCAGCAATCCTCACCCTCATCGCCGCCGGATGCGGCACGGACCCGGCGGCCACCGATGCCACTAGCGAGACCAGATCGAGTTCGTCGAGCTCCGCCGGCGTTGAGCCCGATGACATCTCGCTCCCGCCATGGCCAGCACCCGGCGACGTTCCTGCGCGGGTCGCCGCCGCCGGCCTCGACCTCGGCCCGATGGGCACCGCCGAGCACTACCACCCCACGCTGGCCATCACCATCAACGATCAGCCGGTCCCCGTCCCGCCCAACATCGGCGTCGACCCCGATACCGGCGCCATGTCCGCGGTCCACACCCACGAAGGTGACGGCACCATTCACATCGAAGCCCACACCGTCGGGGAGAAGTTCACCCTCGGCCAGCTGTTCACCCAGTGGGGCGTCGCCCTGACGCCGACCCAGATCGGTGGCGTCAAGGCGAACGCCGGTGAGGAGGTGAGGGTGACCAGCAACGGTGCCCCCGTGACCGGCGACCCCGGCGACCTCGAGCTCGAACCCGAGCAGGAGATCGAGCTGACCCTTCCATGACCCGCGCCCACGCCGAAGTGGTCCGCGACCTCGCTGGAGGGACCGTTGAGGGTGGTTGTCCCCAGTGGCACCGCACGTACGCTCTCCGGCCTGGACGTTCCGAGAGCAGAACCGCCAGTGGCGATCTGGTCCGCTCGGATCTTCTGTGGCGAGGTCGTCCCGGCAGGGGATCCTGCTGGGCACGCTCCGCGAGTCGATTCGCTTGCGGCCACGGTGCACCACATCTGCTTGCCGTCAAGCGGACGTGACCACAGCCGGACCGTCGCTCGGAGCGTGCCACCACAAGGCCCTACTTCGGTGCCCCGGGCCGGAACGACGCACTCAAACCATGGATCCGAGATCGGACCCCACGGTCGGGTACGCAGCGGTGGTCGACTTGAGTTGACGGGTGGTGAGCCCGAGCTTGATGGCTAGGCCGAAAATGTTGATGAGCTCCCCGTACTCGGGTCCCAGCAGATGGGCGCCCACGACCCGGTCCGTGGACCGGTCGATGAGTACCTTCGCGGCCGCGGTGGTCTCGCCGACGCGGTAGTTGGAGTACCAGCCGCTGGTGTCGTTATGACGGACGCTCAGGTCGATGCCTTGCTCGAGAGCCTCCGTTTCGAGCATGCCGACGCGGGCGAGCTCGGGGATGGTGAACACCGCCGCAGGGATGCCGCTGTAGTTGGGAGCGGCCGTGGTGCCCTTGATCATGTTGGAGGCGGCGACCTTGGCCTCGATGACCGCCACCGGTGTCAGCGGCATCCCCGCGGTGTCCGCGGAGTCCCCGGCAGCCCACACGGCTGCGTTCGTGGTGCTCTGGAGATGATCCGAGACGCTCACGCCACGCTCGCCCCATTCCACCCCGGCGGCGTCGAGGGCAAGACCGGCGAGGTCCGCGACACGACCCGCGCCGTGGACGACGAGGTCGGTCTCGATGCTCTCGCGGACTCCGGCCCGGTCCAGAGTGACGATGTAGCCGCGGCCGTTCGGCTCGACAGCCACTACTTCGGTGAAGCGTCGCAGGTCGACACCGACCTCGGCGCCACGGGCGACCAGCAGCTCGACGAGGTCGGGGTCGAATCCCTTCAAGGGTCGTTCGCCGCGGTCCACGATGACCGGTGACGCGCCGGCACGGGCGGCGATGTGGGCGAACTCGAAAGAGATGAAGCCGCCTCCGACGAACAGGATCCGTGGCGGCAGGTCGTCGAAGTCGAGGAAGCCGGTGCTGTCGATCAGGTGTTCGTGCCCCGGGAAGTCCAAGGGGCGGGGCCTGGCGCCGGTGGCGATCAGGAAGCGGTCGGCGTCGTAGCGGGTGCCGTCGACGTCGATCTGTCGCTCGGAGGTGAAGCGCGCCGGGCCGTGGAGGGTCTCGACGCCGTGGCGGCTCAGGCCGGCCTCCATGTTCTCCGGCACCGGGTCGGTGAAGCCGTGCTTGTGCTTCATCAGGTCGCCCCAGTTGATCGACAGGCCGCCCGCGTCGATGCCCTTGCCCTCCATCAAACGTGCGCTGTCGATGATCTCCGCGCCGCGGCGAAGGATCTTCTTCGGGTCGCACCCCCGCAGCGCGCACGTGCCGCCGTAGGGCAGCGGGTCGACGATCGCGACGCGCCACCCCTGGCTGGCGGACTTGTTCGCAGAGGCCACACCGGCCATCCCGGCGCCAAGGACGATCAGGTCATAACTTTCGCTCATCGGTGGTTCTCCTTCAGCGGGTTGTTGGTGGTCTCGTTGACGTCTGACGCGGGACATCTCCGGCGCCGCACCCGCGTCACCCATCCGAGGACGACGAGCACGAGGCCGACACCGATCAGGGCCCAGCTCTGGAGGGACATGCCGGCCACCGCACCTAGCAGCCCCAGCGACAGCAGCACCGGCAGTCCGCAACAGATGCCGACTGCGCCGACGACGGCGACCACTGGTCCGACAGTGCCCATCCGGTCACGCATCGGCGAGCGCCCCGCGGAGCTGGTCGAGTGTCGGTGCGCCTTCGTGGCCACCGGGGACCGGGTATCTCCGGCAAGCCAGCCCGATGGGTGCGCCGGGCTCGGCGAACAGGTCGACGCCGTCGATTTGGATGCTGGGTGAGCCCAGGAATCCGACGCGCTCGGCGTCCTCCGGGGTCTCAACCAGCCGGTGGGTCACCGTCACGTCGCCGCGCTCGGCTGCGATCAGGGCCAGGCGCTCGTCCGCGACTTTCCAGTTCGGGCAGTCCTCGAAGTAGAGCAGCGTGATGTCCATGCCCCGACGCTAAACCTTGAACCGCGGTACAAGGTCAAGCGGTACAGTGAGATCATGCGCATCGGAGAAGTCGCCGAGGCCGTCGGGGTCCCGACCGCCACCATCCGCTTTTACGAGCGCAAGGGACTGCTGCCGCAGCCGCATCGAGGCCCCAACGGCTACCGCGAGTACGACAACTCGACACTCGCCACGCTCGCTTTCATCCGCAACGCTCAAGCCGCCGGTCTCACCCTGGTCGAGATCGCGACGATCCTCGACCTGCGCCGCGAAGGCGCCACTCCGTGCGGACACGTGCAGGACCTCCTCGCTGCGAAGTTGCTCGACGTGCAGCAGCGGCAACGCGAGCTGGTCACCCTCGAGGCGGAGCTCGGCCACTTGATCAGGCTCAGCCGTCGGCTGGACCCGGCCGACTGCTCTGACGAGGCGATCTGCCACATCATCGCCCATCCGCGCTCACCATCACGCGCGGGTGCCACCGTCCAGGAGTAGCGTCGCCGCATGAGTCGCCGCATCATCATCCCGGTCACGCTCTACCTCACTGCGGCCCTGGGGAGTCGGGCCGCCGAAGCAGCGGGCTTTCAACGGTGCCACTGCTCGGCGACGTGCTGGTGCCGCAAACCCCTGCTGAGCGCATTCCGCTGGGTTCTGCCTATCGGCCACCGCTAGCGCTCGACCGCTCGAATCGCACGAGGGGCCGAACGGCGTACAACTCGTGACCGCGGTCCCGGACGCAACGGCGCCGGCCGATGACCGCCAGCGGATCCGCTTGCGGGACTCCCACCCACCGTCCGAGTGACCGGGTCTCAGAACTTTCTTGAAATTCGGGGGGACGCTGTCTGACCTGCGCAAACGTGGCGCGGGCTGCTGCGTCCCCCCGAGGTTGGACGGCCCGGGGGGACGGATAGGGGGACGCTGAGCCGCCACGCTGCGGCCGTGACCAAAGTCAGTGGCGTCAGAGTGTCCGATTTGTGCGCGTCACGGTTGCTTATCCGTGGCGTGAGGATGTTGCGACGACTCTCGGCCCACGCCGCGCGGGACGCAACGACATGGTCATGTCCGGTTGCCGGGGTGGTCCTTGTTCCTCAGGTCGGGGTGCTCGATCGTCTTGAGGTAGCGGGTGGCGCCTTCGACGCTGAGTCCGAAGAGGTCGTAGATGCGGCGTACGTCGCCGCCGGTGGCGTGGATCTCGTGCAGGATGCGGTCCTCTCGCAGGGCGCGCGGGCGAACGCGGCTGTCCCTCCAGGGAAAGGACGGACCGCCGGGGACGAGACGCGGCGCGGTGCGTCGGTTGATGAGCAGGTGCGGGTTCGCGGTGGCCGGCCAAGTGCGGTTGCGGTGATCGAGCCAGGCGCTCAGCCGTGTCCTCACGGGTGCGGCGAGCGGGATGTCGCGGCCGTCGAGGTGCAGCCGGCCGTCCACGATGTCGGACAACTGCAGCTCACGGACCTGCTTGCCGGTCAGGCCGTGGAAGGCCACCAGCGCGACGGCGAGAGCGAGGGCCGAATTGGGCGAGTCGAGCTCGGCGCGGATCAAAGCGGGGTCGAGCGGCAGCGGAAGGTTCGTGGCCATGCGGGTGAGGTCGAGATCCTTGATCGGGTTGGTGAAGACGAGTCGGCGACCCTTGAGGATCTTGAACAGCGACTTCAGTCCGATCTCGGCGAAGTGGCGGTGGCTGGTGCCGGCGGGCAGGGCCGTGAGGGCGGCCAGGATGTCGTCTGTGCTGATCTCGGCGAACGACTGGCGCCCGGCTTCGACCCATGCCTGCACGACGGGCGCGAGGCCCTGGATGTGGATCTCGACGGTCTCGGGTTCGCGGGGCACCTGGCGTGGTGCTTGTCGGGATCCGCCGAGCATGATCTGAAGCCACAACTGGAGGTGCCCCCGCATCGTGTCCGGGAGGGCTCCGGATTCGATGAACTTGGCGTTGAAGTACCGCTCGACCCGGGTTGGTACGTCCTCGATCAGGAGCCCGGCTTCTGCGAGGACGTCGAGGGTGGAGGTGATGGTGCCGTCGTATCGGCGCAACGCCACGACGTCACTGGCGCGGACCTTCGCGGTGGAAGTAGGCCGCAGGATCTGCAGCAGCCGCAGGGACTGGATCACGGCATTGCGCTGTCTGACGCTCCAGCCGTAGCGGCGGGCGTGGTCGGCGACGATGGCCGCGCAGTAACGGGTCAGTTCGCTGTCCTCGACCAGGAGGCGTTGGCGCAGCACCGCGGGGTCGGGGTCCATGTCGAACAGGGTCAGCTGTTCGAGCGCTTGGTCGTCGAAGCTGGTGCCGGGTTCGTAGGGCAGCTGGTTCTTGGTCTTCGTCGACCATCGGCGATCTCTGCGGACGTAGTCAGGCACCGGTGTCGCGCGCCGCTTAAAGACCATGTTGGCGAAGAACAGCTGCTGGCTGTGCTGGTTCGCCGCGGCGACATCGGGTGCTCGGCCGGGTTCTTGGTCGAGGCGGGCGTTCTCAAGGCACAGCCGACAGGCTTGCCGGTCGCTGACGTGGCTGGTGCGGCCGCAGGAGGCGCAGGTGCCCTTCGGGTGGTGGCTCTGCCACCAGCGACAGGACCAGCAGGTCCAGTTGTAGCGGGGGTAGACACCCCAGGCCAGACAGCCCTTGCACGATCCGACGTGTTCGGAGCTGCGGGGATGGCACCGACTGCACAGCCCCTGACTGAAGTAGTCCGTGCGGGAGCGGCAGCGGTTGCACGGTGGAGCCGCGAATGGGCCGCCGGGCAGGCACTGATAGCAGAAGTCGACCCGGGGGCGGGTCCACGCGACGCGGTTGCTCTGGCACGCGTTGCACTTGGGCGGCAACCGCAACGCCGCGTTGGGGCCGGGCGCAGGCATGCGGTGCTCGTCGTTTCGGTGGGCGATCGGGGTGCGGGCTACAGCGGTGGGGTCGAGCGGGGCTTGCCGAGCCGCGGTGTGACCGCCGGTGGCGCGCCGCCGCTGCCGTTCGAATCGTCGCCGCCATTTCCGCCGTTGTTGTTGGCGGCGTCGGTGTTGCGGGGACGGCGCGCGGCGACCTTGTCCGGCTCGGGTGTCATCAGGTCGTTCGGGGTGCATTCGAGCACGAAGCAGAGCACGTCGAGCTCTTCGAGGCGCATCGTCGGCGGGGTCCCGGCCCACCACGACGACATCTTTCCGGCGGAGATCTCGAGCCCGGCATCGGACAGCATCCTGCGCAACTGCGCGGACTTCCAGATCCCTCGTTCGGCGGCCCGCAGCCGCAGGCTCCACTGCATCTGGATCAGCTCCTTCGGTTCTTCGGTCTCGTTAGTCGGTACGGAGGCCCAGGCGGACTTCGATGCGGTCGCTCGCGCTGTTCCACGCGCGTTCGATGTGGTCACTGCGGACATGCAGATACCCCGAGGTCGTCGCCAGCCACTGGTGGCCGAGCAGTTCTTGGAGCGCCTTGATATCCATCCCGGCCGCGTACAGCGACGAGGCGCAGTAGTGCCGCAGCACGTGTGGCGTCATCCGACCCGACCACGCCGGCAACCACTCCTCGACCTGGATTCCCAGGGCGCGGCGCAGCGCGTTCGCGCCGACACGTCCGCACCGATCCAGATCACGATCGAACCGCTCGGATGGCAGCAGCGGCGCGTCCGGGTCGGCCCAGTCCTCGCCGTACTGCGGACGGACCTCGGCCAGCCACCAGTCGAGCAACTGGTTCGCGCCGTTGATCGCAGGCACCAACCGTGGCTTGGGTCCGCGGCCGCCCGAGCCCTTGCCGTGGCGGACGTGGAGTTTGCCGAACTCGCCCAGATCGGGGCGCCAATCGCGGATGTCGAGCATGACGGTCTCGTTGATCCGCAGCCCGAGTCGGCGCCACAACGAGGCAGCGAAGTAGTCGCGGGCCGCGGGAAGGTACTTGCGCGCCTGTGTGACCGACCCGCGCCAGGCAGTGAACAGCGAGTCGATCTCCTCATCCGACGGCGGCACCCGGACCTTGCCCAGCGATGCCCCCGACTGGCGATTGAACTCATCGATCGGCTGCTCGACCAAGGCACCAGTCGCGCGGCGGATCGTGCCCCCGTAGCGGGTGATCACGAACTCGTAGAAGCCCGCCACCGCGCCGGCCTTCCCCGCCCGGGTCGACACGCTGAGCCCCATCCGCCGTTGCTGGGCCAAGAACGCGTCCGCGTCCGCACAGGTGGCCTCCCACAGCGGAGTCGACAGCGAGCGAGCGAACTCGATGACGATCGCCCGAGTCGCGCCGATATGGCGGTCAGTCAGACCGGCCGCCGACATCGCCAGCGCGTACTGGTCCACCAGCTCCTGCTCGAAGTCCTGGACCGCCTGCGCACCTATAAGTGCCGGATCAACAGCGCTGCCGCCCGGCAACGCCACCAGACCCATCAGTCACCGACTTCAGTGGAGGCGATCATGCGTCGATACTACAGCCAAACCGTCGTTCAGAGTGACGCTTCGTCAATGCGCGCCCTCCAGAGAGCTGAACCGACGCCACCTGCGCAAACGCAGATCGGGGCGCATGGACGTCCGATCGAACCTGAGTTCCTAGAGATTGCCGCCTGAGCGCGCGACCTCGGGACTGACCTGTCATGAAGAAGCTGCTGCTCGGGGGATTGCCCGTCCTGATCATCTTCATGGGGTTGCCGTTCCTGGTGACGCTGATGGTGGTGATGAGCACCACCGCGGCCGCCGAGTGCCGCACCCAGGAGAGTCAGGACTCGGCACCCACCGAACTCGGTGACCTCGGGGCCATCGACGGCCCGGTAGGCGGCCCGGTCAAGGGCACGATCACCTTCGCCCAGGCCAACATCCCGCGCCGCTCCGGCCTCGACGGCTTCCGCGCCTCGATGCCCAAGGTCCTGTCCAAGAACCCCGACTTCGTCACCCTCAACGAGGCCAGCGGCTGGAGCATCGCCGAGATCGAGGCCGCAGCACCGGGCTACGACGCGTTCCGGGTCAAGGAAGGCACCGGCGACGCCAACTCGATGGGCAACGTCGTGCTGTGGAAGCGCGACACCTGGTCCAAGGCCAACGGCGGCCGCGTGACCCTCGTCATCGGCGACAAGACGTACTACAAGGGCAAGGCGGTCACCTGGGATCGCTTCGCCACCTGGGTCATCCTCCGCCGCGCCGACGGCGCCGTGGTTCCGGTGATCGCGACCCATCACATGACGAACCCGCACCGTTGGCCGAAGCAACATGGGAACCCGCCGCTGACCCGGCCCCAGCAGTACGGCGCCGGAATGGACATCCTGCTGCAACTGCGCAACTCGCTCGCCGCCCACGGTCCAGTGCTGATCGGCGGCGACATGAACACCCAGGCCTCCTACACCGACATCCCCTGGACGGCGGCCGCGAAGATGAAGGGTGCCAGGTACGGATGGCACAACCACGGCGTCGACTTCATCTTCTTCCCGCGCTACCAGGGCGCTCGCCTCGAGCAAGGCTGGGACGGCACGATGGTGTCGGACCACCACTGGCTCTCGGCCCGCATCGCGATGAACGGCGCCGGCCCGGAGACCGCCCCCGAGACCACCACCACGACCGGCGGGACAGCGCCCGCGGCGTACACCGCCCGGAAGGCCGAGCCGCCAGCCGGCGACGTGCTCGCTCAGCTGATGCGCCTGCGGTTCGCGTCCAACTACCCGACCCTGACCGCCGAGCAGGCCCGCAACGCGATCACCATCGCCCAGGTCGCCCGCGACCTCGAGATTCCCCGGTACGGGCTGCAGATCGCGATCGCCACCGCGATCCAGGAGTCCAAGCTGGTCAACCTCACCGGCGGTGACCGGGACTCCGGGGGCCTGTTCCAGCAGCGCCCCTCGGCCGGTTGGGGGAGCCGTGCCGAGATCACCAACCCCATTCTTGCCGCGCGCGCGTTCTTCGGCGAGGCCCAGCACACCGGCAACCCCGGCCTCCTCGACATCCCCGGCTGGCAGAACATGCCGCTCACCCAGGCCGCCCAAGCCGTGCAACGCTCCGGCTACCCCGACGCCTACGCCCAGTGGGAGGACGTGGCCGACGACATCACCGACCTTCTCGGCGGCGACCTGCCCGCCCTGCCCGACGACGGCTCCACCACGAACGTCGCCAACTGCCAGGGCGAGACCGTCAACCCGATCACCCTCGGCACCCTCAACCTGCTCGGCGCCGGCCACACCGACAAGGCGGGAGAGCGGCCCGGGTACGACACCTGGGACAAGCGGCTGCCCGGAGCCATGCGCACGATCGAGAACGCCGGCGTCAGCATCGCCGGCCTCCAGGAGGTGCACGGACCGCAGGCCAAGGCGCTGGAGACCCAGTACCCGGCCAAGTGGGGGATCTACCCGGCCAGCGGGAAGGCACAGAACCGGGTCATCTGGGACCGCAACGAGTGGGAGCAGACCGACGGCCGTCTCGTCGACATCCCCTACTTCGGCGGCAAGGACGTCGGCATGCCCCTGGTGCAGCTGACCTCGACGACCACCGGCCAGGTGATCTGGGTGTGGAGCATCCACAACCCGGCCAACACCAAGGGCAACGCCGCCGGCGCCCGTCAGGAGGCGCTGCGCCGCGAGCTGGCCACGATGACCGACCTGGCCGGCACTGGCACCCCTGCGGTGATCCTGGGCGACTTCAACGACGGCAAGGACGGCAGCAAGGCCTCGCACTGCGCACTGACCCCTGAGCTGAGCAACGCCTTCGGCGGTTCCGCCGAGCCCTGCAAGAAGCCCAACAAGGACGCGGCGATCGACCACGTCTATGGCGCGAACCTCACCTGGGCCAGCGCCGAGGTCGACAACAGCACCCAGGCCAGCAAGATCGCCGACCACCCGCTGGTGACCGCCACCACCGCCGGCAGCAGCGCCGGTTGCGCCGTCGGCGCCGGCACCGCTGAGGCCAAGTACAACCTCGGTCCGGTCAAGCCACAGCTGACCCAGCTGGTGAACATCCTCGGCCCCATGTTCGACATCAAGACCGTCGGCGGCTACCGCGCGAGTGCCACCGACCCCAACGGCCACCCGGCCGGTCTGGCGGCCGACTTCATGGTGCCGCTCAACGCGGCCGGCCGCGCGCAGGGTGACCGTCTCGCCGCCTACGCCAAGGCCAATGCTCAGAAGCTCGGCATCGACTACATCATCTGGCAGCAGCGGATCTGGTCGGTCGCCCGCGCAGGCGAGGGCTGGCGGCCGATGGAGGACCGCGGCAGCGCCACCGAGAACCACCGCGACCACGTGCACATCAACGTCAAGCCCGGCGCCCCCGGTCAATCGGTTCAGCCGGTTGGCCTCGAGGGCGCCTCCTGCGACGAGGTCGTCTATCCGGTGCCTGCGCAGTACGTCGGGACCGACAACCACAACTGGCACGAAACCGGTCCCTACTGGTCCAAGTGGCACACCGGCACCGACTTCTCCGCACCCTGCGGAACCACCGTCTACGCCGCTCACGCCGGCACGATCGAGATCGATACCACGCAGCGTTCCTGGGCTGGGCCTCAGCTGGTCAAGGTCACCACCGGAGCCGGGTCTCTGACCACCTGGTACGCCCACATGCAGACCGTCACCATTAGCCGAGGCCAGACGGTCGCCGCCGGCGAGCCGATCGGGCAGGTCGGCAAGGAGGGCAACGTGTCGGGGTGCCACCTCCACTTCGAGGTCCACCTTAAGAACGGCACCATCTACGGCCCCGACAACGTCGACCCCTCGACCTGGCTCGCAGAGAACGCATCGCGCCCGAGCCGCCCAATCTGATGGCCGTGTGATCGCACCGAGGCCCCGACGGCACATAGGTGACCAGCGATGCCCAACCCGCGTCCTTGACCCCACGACCGCCTGGAGGTGGCCAGACCGATGCAGCGCGAGCGACGACGAGACCCCTACCCCTGGACCTGGGAGGTCCCTCTGGCGGTGACCCTGGCGACCCTGTTCGTCCTCGTCATCGGCATCCAGCTCGGCCGCTCCGCCGCGAACCTGGTCGCCGGCGCCGGATGGACCTGGCCCGACGCCAACGCCGGTGCGTTTCCCTCGCCCATCGGCACCGCGTTCTGGACCAGCCTGCCGCGCATCCTCGCCGGCAACGCCGGAGCGGGGCTGCCCAGCCCTGCCCCCGACGACCTGGCAGGCCGCGGTCTGGTCTGGGGCAGCATCGCGCTGACCGAACTCACGTTGCTCGCGGCGACCATCTGGGTCGGGGTCTGGGCCTACCAGCGCTGGGGCCCGGGTCGCATGCGCGGCATGGCGACCGCAGCCGAGGCCGAGAAGGTGCTCGGCGTCACCAGGCTCCGCAAGGTCGCCGGCATCGTCCGCCCGGACCTCTACGGCAAGCACGCGTCCGCGACACCGGCACCTGCCCAGCGCGCCGCCGGCGACCTCACCGAACAACCCGGCCCGCAGCTGGGCCACGGCCTCAGCCCGTGGCTCCTCGACGGCCGCCGAACGAAGGAAGACCGATGAGCAACGAGACCCCACTGCGCGGCACCCCCACGGTGCGCGCCCGCGTACGCCGCCGCCTGGGCGGCGTCATCTGTCGCCGCCACGGCCACCGCCCGATCCTCGTCGAGAGCCACTACTACGTCGCGACCGGACCCGTAGAGCTCGTGGGGGAGGGGCGGGACCTCCTGTCCGACCTCACCTTCCCGGTCCTCGGCCGACGAGCGGAGGAGCGCCAGGGCCGCGAGGTGATCTGCCGCCGGTGCCTGGCCCCGTGCGGGGATACGATCCCGGAGGTGACCCGATGAAGCTCAGGTTCGACCCCTGGGACGTGGGTTGGCGCATCGGCAACGCCCATGAGCCGCGAGGCGGCGAGCTGTGGGTGCCGTGGGACCGCACCGCCGGCGTGATCGGCCCCCAGGGCTCCGGCAAGACCCTCGACCTGCTCACCCCGGCGCTGCTCGGTGCACCGGGTGCCGCCTTGGTGACGCTGACGAAGGTCGAGGACCTGCTGCTCAGTCTCAGCGAGCGGTCCCGCGACGATCGGCCCTGCGTGGTGCTCGACCCCTTCGGTCTGGCCGAGGGCATGGTCGACGAGCTGATCTGGGACCCGATCGCCGGCTGCGTCGACCCCAAGGTGGCCGAGCGGCGCGCCAAGGCGTTCACTGCCGGCACCGTCAAGGGTGCGATCACCGGCGGGACCGGCGATGACGCTGCACGGTTCTACGCAGCCGAGTCCGCGAAGGTGCTGCAGGGCTACTTCCACGCGGCGGCGTTGACCGGCAAGACGCTCGAGGACGTGCTGCAGTGGGTGGCCAACCCCACTGCGGCCAACGAGCCGATGGAGATCCTTCGCCGGCACACCCACGCCGAGCCGTTCTGGCACGGCCTCCTGCACGGAGCGCTCAACGGTGACGACCGCACGGCCGGCAACACGATCACCACGGTGCAGCAGGCGGTGTCGCTGTTCTTCCAGGCCGACATTCGTCGCCGCTGCGTTCCCAGCGACGGGCACCCGGCGACCGACCTGGCCGACGTGATCCGTCGCCGCGGCACCATCTACCTCCTCGGCCGCGAAGACCCCTACGCCTCGGCCAGCCCGCTGATGACCGCGGTGGCCGAGCACGTCCTGGACACCGGGCTGCTGCTCGCCAACAGCTCACCGTGGGGAGGCCGGCTGTGTCCGCCCCTGGTCTCGGTGCTCGACGAGCTGCCCTCGACCGCACCGCTGCCGACCCTGCGTACCCGGATGGCGAACGAACGCGCCCTGGGCCTGTCGTTCATCTGGGCCGCCCAGACCCGCCCCCAGTTGACCAACATCTTCGGCGAGCACGAGGCCCGGGCGCTGCTCGGCCTCACCAACATCCTGGTGATGTTCGGCGGTTCCAAGGACGTCGCGTTTAACCAGGAGATCTCCGACCTCCTCGGCCAGGTCCGGATCGGGCGACGCACCCACCGCGGTAGCGGCGGCGGGTACGAGGGCGACGACATCGCGATCATGCGGCCCGAGGAGGTCCGCCAGTTGCCCGAGCGGCGGGCCCTGGTGATCGCCGAGAACGGCAAGCCGATCATCGCCAAGCTGCACCGCTGTGTGGAGGGCAAGGCCGGCGAGCGGCTCCTGGCCGACCAGCGGGCGCTGCGCGAGCGCCTGACCAACGATCGGCGCATGGTCATAACACCCGAAGCTCGCGCGATCGCGGCGCTCGTCGAGGCCCGCCGCCTGGGTTTCGTCGACGACGAGAACGACAACGCAAGGAGTGAATTGTGACCACCGAGCAGCAGACCCACCGGGCGGCGCCCACACTGATGGTCTTGCCGTTCCCCGTCCCCGGCGACCACGTCCGGCTCGCCTACCGCGAGCTCCACATCGCCATCAACGGCACCGAGGAGCACAAGAAGGCGCTGGGGAACCATGCACTGCTGCCGCGGCCCTGGGAGCCGGCCACCTGCCTGGACCCCGAGCTGCGTCACGACCTGTGGGAGTGGCTCGAGGACGTCGTGATCTGGCTCAACCGCGAGTACACCTGGGACGTCTTCGGCCTCATCCCCAGTTGCTGGCCCCTGCACCCGCACCTGGTCCACGAGATCGCCGTCCTGGCCGATCAGCGCCGGCGGGCCGGCCTGGCGCTGACCAGCGACGCGCTCGAGGAGTGGCACCGCTACTGCCTGACGGCCTTCACCGACCGCATGCGCAGCAGGCTGCGCGCGCACTGCGACGACGAGCACAAGAGCTGGCCGGCCAAGCCGCGCCACAACGAGCACGTGGCCGAAGCCAGCCGCCAGCGCCGCGAGAACACCTTCGCCCACGACATAGACGCCCTGCCCCTCAACCGGCGGTCGCACGAGCAGCCGTCCGCCCCAGCAGGCCCGCCGCGGCTGGGCCTGGTCGATCTCGACACCGGTGAGCTTCAGGACGACGAGTTGGACGCCGCGCAGCCGCGCACCCGAACCGAGAAGGGGCCACGGGCGTAGAGCAATGGCGGCGGTTAGACACACCTGTCAGTTCAGTCACGAGACTGGCGGCGCCCGACGCGACGAGGATCGTGCGTCGTCAGGGTCGGATCAGGTGATCCGGGGTAATAGATCGCCCTGAACGACCAGTTCGCCGCCTCGTGCTCGGGCACGCCGCCACGAACGAGCGCGGCGCGGAGCACTACAAGTCGAACCGGTCGCCCGACCAGAGAGAGGCCGATGACGGCCGCGAGTCCAACGATCGCGGACAGGGTGGACGGGCAACCTGCCAGCGCCATCGAGCCAGCCGAGGCAGGACCGGCCGCGAGGCTGCCGACGCAGAGTGGCGCGTGTAGACCAACGCTGCGCATCGCCGAGCTCTCGCGAAAGGGGATCCTGCTCATGGGTCGATCGTGCCATCGCATAGCAGATGGATCCACCATCACCTGCCCGGTGGTACCATGTGATGGTGCGGACGCAAGAAGGCGACCTGATAGCAGAGTTCACGAGGGTCGGCGCAGCTGCCTTTCCTGGCTCTCGGCAGGCTCAAGAACGTCCCTGGTCGGTAGCGAGCCACCGTTCGTTCCGCGATGACCACGAGAGGAACCTGCGTCCCGCCACATTCGCGGCAGATCCTGGAACGATTGACTCGTACTTCTTCACCACGGTCTACCACTCGGACTTCGATCCTGAGTGGCCGATTGCTACTGATTGGCCTGCAGTCCTGCGGGGGCTCCGCGGATCATTTCATATGAGCCAAGCACGTTTTGCCGAGGCCTTCGGTCTCGGCCGTGCCACCGTCGAGCGGTGGGAGGCGGGCAAGGCGGTGCCGTTCAAGGGGGACGCGCTTCAACTTCTCACGCTGATTAGATCGCACTTGAACACGCCGATTCAGGCTGGACAAGCGCTAAATCTCGCCGCAGCCGTCGTCATGCCGCGATTGACCAAGCCCACAGCTGAATACGTCGGTCGGGAACTGCTCGCGGTGCTGGCCCTCGGTAAGCACGACCACGCATACCTCGGTCCTGGGTTGCTTGACGCGCTTGTCACAGCTCGTGTGCTCGTGCCTCTGCAATACGCCGACGAACCGATGGACGACACCTACCGCCCGCTCGCGGCACGACTTCGAGACCAACGGTCCCTGCCAGATTGGGCTGGTCACCTCATCGATGATCTGCTGACGATGGCGCCCGGAGATCGCCAACTCGTGACCGACCTTGTCGACCGGCTCAGCCGCTAGCTGGTTGGCAGCTTGCTACGGGCGGGGAATTCGGCGGTCAAGTCCGCTGGGGTGGTGTACGAGGTTGATCCCTCGGTTGGGCGTGTCGGTCAGGCTGTGAGGGCCTGGAGTTCGGGTTCGGTCACCTCCTCGACGACGCAGGTGTCGACGGCCTGGGCGCGGGCGAGGACGTCGAGTCCGAGGTAGCGGCGGCCTTCGGCCCACTCGTCGTGCTGCTCGGCCAGGACGGCGCCGACGAGCCGGATGATGCTGGCCCGGTCGGGAAAGATCCCGACCACGTCGGTTCGCCTGCGGATCTCGCGGTTGAGGCGCTCGTTGGGGTTGTTGGACCAGATCTGGCGCCAGATCTCCTTCGGGAACGCGGTGAAGGCGAGGATGTCGGCACGAGCGTCCTCCAGATGCTCGGCCACCTTGGGGAGCTTCTCGGCCAGGGCGTCGACGACCCGGTCGAACTGGGCGTGGACAGCGTCGGCGTCGGGCTGGTCGTAGATCGAGTGCAGCAGCGCCTTGACCCAGCCCCACGAGGACTTCGGCGTCGCCGACATCAGGTTCGCCGCGTAGTGGGTTCGGCAGCGCTGCCACGAGGCGCCGGGCAACGTGGCGCCGATCGCGGCCACCAGCCCGGCGTGGGCGTCGCTGGTGACGAGCTTGACCCCGGCCAGGCCGCGGGCGGTCAGATCCCTCCAGAAGGCCAGCCACCCGGCGCCGTCCTCGCTGCTGGTGACCTGCACGCCGAGGATCTCGCGGTGCCCGTCGGCGTTGACGCCGGTGGCGACCAGCACGTGGACCGGCACCACCCGGCCACCTTCGCGGACCTTGAGCACCAACGCGTCGGCGGCCACGAAGGTGAACGGCCCGGCCTCCTCCAGCCGTCGGGTGCGGAACTGCTCGACGTGCTCGTCGAGTTCCTTGGCCATCACCGAGACCTGGCTCTTGGACAGGCCGGTGATGCCGAGGGTCTGCACCAGCTTGTCCATCCGCCGCGTCGAGACGCCGAGCAGGTAACAGGTCGCGACCACACTGGTCAGTGCCCGCTCTGCTCGCTTGCGGCGCTCCAGCAGCCACTCGGGGTACAGCGAACCGGTGCGCAGCTTGGGAACCGCGACGTCCAGAGTGCCGACGCGGGTGTCGAGGTCGCGGTGCCGGTAGCCGTTGCGGGAGTTGACGCGCTCCATGCTGCGTTCGCCGTAGCCGGCGCCGCACACCGCGTCGGCCTGCGCCGAGAGCAGCGCATTGACGAACGTGGTGAGCAGGTCCCGCATCAGATCAGGACTGGCCTGGGACAGCTGCTCGTTCAGGAACTGTGCAGGGTCGATACTGGGTCCAGCGGTCATCGTCGTGGTCCTTCTTCGAGTCGGTTTTCGCAGATCACTCGAAGGATCCACCCGGTGGCCGCGCCTACGTTGGAGGCACGCGCTCACTCAGGTCCGTCGTACACCACTCTGCTGGACTCCACTAATTCGGCAACTGGTTCACTCCACCACAGCGTCTCATCGGCGCTGCTAAGTGAGTTCGAGGCAGCGCTTTCGGGTGCGCCGAGATGCGAGCGTGAGGCGGTAGTGGCGGCGGTTTAACGCACTCCCGAGACGCTCGACTCCCTGGCGCCCACTCAGCCCTAGGCAGACCACGAACTGGGCCGGCAACTCGTGGCGACCCTTTCAGACGGGCCGCCACTCGCTGCACCTCTCGGCTCCGTATCAGCGCTGGCACCTCGCGGGGGCCCTCAGATGGCTCGCGGTGACGGGCTGCCCTCCGCGGCCGCGGTTCCCGCGGGCGGAACAATGGCCCTTACGCGAAGGGGTCGCTCCTGTCCGGCGATGAGCGGTCAAGCCAAGCGAGCAACTTGGTGTCATCACGGAACTTGTGAAGATTGACCGCTTCGACAACACCGAGAACGCAGTCCCCTAGGAGATCCGTGGCGTACCCGGTCGCTTTCGCCAGCTTGGTACGCGATTCCGCCGAGAACCCCTGATGCCCGACCTCGCTTCGCAGGTTGTACAGCGCTTCGAGCTTCGTCGAGTCGCGCCTCGTCTCATCTTGCAAGGCGAGCAGCCGCGTGATGAAGCGGCCCGTGACTCCGCCGCCTGCGGTGTGCTCACTCACGAGCGCTTCCAACGCAACGACAAGATGCAGCA
Source organism: Pimelobacter simplex (assembly GCF_024662235.1). Taxonomy (GTDB): domain Bacteria; phylum Actinomycetota; class Actinomycetes; order Propionibacteriales; family Nocardioidaceae; genus Nocardioides. The sequence continues at coordinate 2,428,288 of NZ_CP096276.1, read as the reverse complement.
CCTGAAGGTCGTCCGACGTGTCCTGACCGGATACCCATCCGAAGCGGCACGCTGCAGCAAGCCGACGGGCCAATGCCTGCTCTGGGACCGGCGACTCAGCCTTCGCGATGAGCTCGATCAAGCCAATGTCTCCGTCAAGTACCGCGGCCACATCGACAGTGCGGTACCACGCGTCGATCGGCAGCGCCTCCGGGCCGCGAGAGCGCTTGTCGACCTGGATGGCAACCATCGGCAGCCCGGGGTCATGGTCGAAATCCGGGTCCCGCGGCGAGTCTGTGCGGTTCGGTCCGCCGAGCACCCATGGTGGCAGAAACTCCATTTCGCCCTCCGACCGCGCCAATAGCCACAGCGCACCGAGAAGAGCCTCCACTAGTTCCTTGCCACGGATCGCCGCCGCAGACCCGACTACATCGAGTCCGACAGCAATCACGGCAACATGCCGGAGCGGCGCGTCATCCTCGTACGAGCGCGGGTCCTCACGGAACCCGTGAAGGTCCTCCGTCCACCACGCGTCACGCGGGAACGGCAACGCGCTGCCAACGAACTCCTTCGCGAAGTCGCTGACCGCCCCCTCCGTCGCGTCGTTCAAAGCGCCCATCGCAATCCGATCACCGAGTCGGAACGGCCTACCCTCATTCACCCCGGAAAGATCGAGACCGACAACAGGAAAGACTGTCACTGACCGCGCCATCCGCTCGCCAAGTCTTCCGAGCAGCGCACTACCCAGGCCCTTCAATTTGGGGGCACCAGACAGCACATCACCAATGGCCGAGAGCACCTCGACCCTCAGAAGGTTCACATCCCCCGTCTCGCGTAGACCCAACTGCCGCATTAGGCCCAGCGAGAGGGCGTCCAACGCCTTTCGCGCACCCGGGTCCAATCTCAGCACGTCGCCAAGGAGAGTCCCGTGGAGTGGTGGGGTTTGAGGGTCAGCGGCGGGGCTGCGTGAAGTAGGCGGCCATCGGCGGGATCTTCGGTGTGAAACGACCAAGTCACGCACTGAAGGAGAACCACCGATGGCCTTGTCCCAGTCTGCCCTGTCTGAGTTGCTCGAGGCGTTCCGCACCGGCGATGGCGTCGACATGATCCGCGAGTCGGTCCGCACTGTGCTCCAAGAGCTCGTCGAGTTCGAAGCTGCGGGCGCGATCGGCGCCGAGCGCTACGAGCGCACCGAGGACCGCGTCACCGAACGCAACGGCACCCGTCCCAAGCTGCTGGCTACCAAGGCCGGCGACGTCGAGCTGCGGATCCCCAAGCTCCGCAAGGGATCGTTCTTCCCTTCGATCCTGGAGCCGCGGCGCCGGATCGACCAAGCGCTGTACGCGGTGGTGATGGAGGCCTACGTCCACGGCATCTCGACCAGGAGCGTGGACGACCTGGTCGTCGCCCTCGGCGCCGACTCCGGGATCAGCAAGTCCGAGGTCTCCCGGATCTGTGAGCAGCTCGATGAGTCGGTCGGCGCGTTCCGCACCCGGCCGCTGGACCACACGCCCTTCCCGTACGTCTACCTCGACGCGACCTACCTCCACGTCCGGAACAAGCCCGGCAAGGGCGGCCAGGTCGTATCCATGGCGGTCGTGGTCGCCACCGGGATCGCCGCCGACGGCAGCAGGGAGGTCCTCGGACTCGACGTCGGCGACAGCGAGGACGAGACGTTCTGGCGAAGCTTCCTGCTCAGCCTCAAGCAGCGCGGCCTGTCCGGAGTGCAGCTGGTCATCAGCGATCAGCACTCCGGGCTCGTGAAGGCGTTGAAGCGGTCCTTCCAAGGCTCCGCGCACCAGCGCTGCCGGGTCCACTTCGCCCGCAACCTGCTCGCGCACGTGCCCAAGAGCCACGCCGACATGGTCGCCGCGGTGTTCCGCACGATCTTCGCCCAGCCCGATCCCGAGGCCGTCGCCGCCGCGTGGGACGAGGTCCGCGACCAGCTCGCCAAGTCGTTCCCCAAGGTCGCTCCGCTGATGGACGAGGCCAAGGCCGAGGTCCTCGCGTTCACCGCGTTCCCCAAGGCCCACTGGCGCAAGATCTGGTCCACCAACCCGCTCGAGCGGGTCAACAAGGAGATCAAGCGCCGCAGCCGAGTGGTCGGGATCTTCCCGAACGCGGCCGCCGTGATCAGACTGGTCGGCGCGGTCCTCATCGACATGCACGACGAGTGGATCGCCGGCGATCGCCGCTACCTCTCAGAGGAGTCCATGGCGCTGCTCAACGACCCGATGGATACTGGTGACCACGCCGCCATCGACAGCGGCGAGTAGGACACCGAGGATCCCCTCAAAGCCCACCACCCCGCGGGGCTCTGTCCGTCGCCATTGCGATGGTTGAAGAAGGCGTCCTCTTCAGGGCCGTCGGATCCCTCGAACCAGAGTGTCTCGTAACCCGCCAGCCAACTGGACACCGGAACTGGGACCTTCCTCATTCCTCGGATGACCAGATTGAGCATCTCGTCGACGGCTTGTTCAGTCAGGACCTCGGCAGCCATTGACCAAACACTACGTAGCGGTCCGCAAGGGTGCAGCCGCATTCACGCACTGGATACACCCGGTTCCACGGAATCAACCCCTGAGCAGCCAGGTAGGAAGGTCCAGGGGATGTCGTCCTCAGGCGAGGCGGAGGGCAAGGCTCGGGCTGATAGGTGCTGTCGCCGTCGGTGGTCTGGGGCCCTACCCCCGGATCTTGGACACGGGGTGTGATTACGCGGCGGGCTGCAGCGTAGCGGCGTGGCCGGTCTCGTAGGCGATCGGCGACAGGTAGCGACACCACGAATGGCGCCGCCGGGTGTTGTAGCGGGTCAGCCACTTGAAGACCTGGCGACGGCAGGCGAGCTCGTCGGACCAGGTCCGCTCGTCTTGGAGGACCTCCCGCTTCAGCGCGGCGTTGAATGACTCCGCCAACGCGTTGTCGGCCGAGGACCCGACGGCACCCATCGACTGGGTCACGCCGAGCTTCGCGCAGAGCTTGGCGTAGTCCTTCGAGCAGTAGACCGACCCGTGGTCGCTGTGGAAGATCGCCCCGGCCAGTGATCCGCGGGTCGCGGCCGCGGCCTTGAGCGCGTCCTCAACGAGCTCGGTGCGCATGTGATCCGCGATCGCCCAGCCCGCGAGCCGACGGCTGTAGCAGTCGATCACGGTGGCCAGGTACAGGTTGGTGCCGTCTGCGATCGGCAGGTAGGTGATGTCGCCGACGTAGCGCTGGTTCGGCGCCGGGGCGGTGAAGTCCCGCTTGAGTAGATCGGGCACCTTCTGTCCCGATGGCTCGGGGATCGTGGTCCGCACGCGTCGCTTCTTGACGTAGCCGCAGATACCGGCCGCACGCATCACGCGGGCGACGCGCTTGTGGTTGACCCGCTGCTCAGGCGGTGCGCCGTCGTTGAGGTCGGCGGTGATCCGAGGCGCGCCTTGGGTGTTGTCAGCCTCGTGGACCTTGCGGATCCGCTCGACCAGCGCGGCGTCCGCGGCGGCCCGCTCGGCCCGCGCTGGTGCCCCGGCCTTCCACGCGTAGTAGGAGGAGCGCTCGATCTCGACGAGCTCACACAGTCGCTTCACCGTCCAGCCAGGGCGGGAGGTGGCGGAGTTGTCGGCGACGAACTGGAAGCGACTCACCAGCGCGTCTCCCCGGCGAAATACTTGGCCGCCCGCTGGAGGATCTCCCGCTCGGTCGTCAGCTTCGTTGTCTCTGCCCGCAGCGCCGCATTCTCGGCCTCGAGCCGGGCGATCTTCTGCTCCGGCGTCTCATCGGCCGGCCCGGACTGGCTCGACTTCGACGGCGTGGCTTGCAGTGGGCTGGAGGTCAGTGTCCCGTCAGCGGCGGTCTTCTTGCCGGTCCCGTAGACCTCGAGCCAGTGCCGCAGGGTGCCGCGCACGATGCCGAGGTCCTCGGCGATGCCGCGGACTGTGGCGCCCGGGGTGGACTCGTACAAGTCGACGGCCTGACGACGGAACTCCTCGGAGTAGTTCTTCCTGGCCATGGTTCCTGGATCATCTCGCTTCCCCAGCAGATGCTGGATTCAGCGTGTCCAAGAACCGGGGTCAGGCCCCCTGAAGACGTGCAGATCGACCATGCTGCTCGGCTGGGTGAGCAGTTCGGCGCACAGGCGTTCCCCAAGGAGTTCCGCGAGACAGCCGTTGGCGACGATCCGCTGACGATGGAACACCTCCACCGCGTGGATTCGGCGGTCGAGCGCCTGTGGATCGCTGGCCGTGTGCCGTGCTCAGGTGCAGCCAGCTCGGCCGCGACGTCCAGTGCGTCGTCGGGCACCGACCAACCGCAACCTGTCAGGTCATCTAATCCGGGTCTCCGAAGAACTGCGTGATCGGATCGGTGTCCACGCTGAGCGGCTCCCGCCTGGCAGCCTCGAACTCCGCCTCCGTCATGATGCGAGGGCCGAACCCGACGGTGAAGCTGAACTCCCGCGGGTGCACTTCGGGCAGCTTGTCGAAATCGACGGGGGCCGGCTTGGGCCACAGCCTTGCTACGCGGCCGGACTCTTCCAGCGGGTGGAGGATCGGCCATCTGGGGTGCCGGACGATCGTGACGTCGAGTCCCCGAACCCCAAACGAGCGGGCTGCGTAGCGAAGCTCGCGGTCCCCGACTACGACCCGGGTCGGGAGGAAGATCCGCTGGGTCTCGCCCTCCCAAGGCTGCTCGCCCATGACACTGCGCTTGGCGACGTACACCGAGAAGTCGTCGGGGGGCGCGGAGCCGGTTCGCATCCAGTCCTGCCAGGCAACTTCGATTCGATCGAATCGCGGGTAGTCCTCGTCGCGCTGGACGTGGGGGCTGTCGTGCACGGCCTGGGGGTGACCGGCCAGCAGCCCGATCTTCAGGAACCACCGGGCGAGCGCCGCCGACTCATCCGCGCTGATCGCGGGCCAGGCATGGGTGGACGACCAAGGGAGGAGTCGGCGGATGATCGGCTTGGCAGGCTCCTCGATGGACCGGTTGAGTTCGGTGTTGCACGGTTCGCACATCGGCACGTGCACGCTAGGCAGAGCGACTGTGCCTTGACGGGCGTGACGCCATCACGCTTCGTGTAGGCGACGCCCCCCTTCTCGGTCGTGAACGGTCCTTCGCCGTGGAACTCCTGAATGAGCCAGCGCGGCCACACGTGCTCGCCCACGCCCTTAGACGGGTTGGGGCACAGGACGCAGGTCATCCCGGCGAAGCGATCGGACATGGTCTGACGATACGGAGCGGGTGGAGGCGTCGCCGAATCGGAATCGTGACGGTCGCCTACGGTCGGCGCCTCGAACGTCGCGAGGAGGTGGCTCCGGCGCGGCTACCTCGGTGGGTTACCAGCGCCGACTGGTCCGGAACTGTCGCAACTCGGACTCGCTCGGCGGCAGCCGGGGCGCCTCGAAGGCGTCCATGATCTTCTGGAGCCGCTCTATTGCTCCCTCGTGTTTCGTCTGCCGGGCGTACGCCAGAACGATATTGCGGTCGTACGCACCGGCGTCGGCGAGATCCGTGAGGTAGCTCGTGACCATCCGCGCCGAGATGCTGTCGGTCCAGCCCTTGTACCCCTCGAAGACGAGGCGATCGAGCGCCTCGACGGCTGCGGGGGTGAGCGCGGCGTCCATGACCTTGCCGGTGACGACGTTGTAGGCCTGGTTCAGCTTGGCCCAGCCCTCGAACTCACCTGGGATCCACTCCACGAGGATGACCACGCTCTGCTCCAGGTGCTGGGCCTTCTCCATGGTCTTGAACCTGGGGCACCACGCGAGCACGACACCGCCGTCGCTGACTTGTCCGCTGCGTTCGGTCACGATCTCGAGCTTGGCGAGCTCGTCGTGGAAGGTCGCCGAGTTCTTCTGCGGTGCCAGGACCGTCAGGGGCACTCGCCGGGCGCGCGCCACGGCCAGGCCGAGGAGCTTGCCGGGCTGCAGGGTGTCCTTCGTCTCGCCGCGCGGCACGTAGACGTACCGGTGCTTAAGCACCTCATCCAATCGGTCTGACACGCGATCCCTCCTTGGTCGGCCTGGCCCGAGCCACGCTAGATGGGACCTCCGACACTTCGGGCCGTCATGGTTCATCAACCGTCACCGGATCGCCCAGATGGCGAGCGCGGCGGACAGGTGACCTTTCGGTCAGGTGGAATTACATGAACAGCCGGTAGGGGTAGGCCGCATCGGGAAGCCCCCGCGTGTGCCCAATGACTCGCGCCAGCGTCTGGGAGTACTTGATCGTCACCGGCAGCGGGTCGTAGAGCGCGTCGTTGTTCCAGTCCATTTTGGTGAGCGCGAGCACGTCATCGGCGGTGCGCTCCAGCGGCCCCGAGCCAGCGTCCCGGGTGACGAGCAGCGGGCTAGGGATGCTCTTGGCGCCTTGGTAGAAGTTGCCGTTCCCGGCGGCTAGTCCGATTGCCGTGCCGTTCACGTAGAGCAGGCCGTCGCGGCCAGACAGGAACTGGAGGGTGCCGCGCTGGACGGGCCAATTGGCCGGTTGGCTCGGGCCTTGGCCCGGCTTCGCTGCGACCAGGCGAACGCCGCGCCATGGCGTGCTCGCCTGGACTCGGACGCACTCCACCTCTTCGCAGGCATCCCAAGCGTCGAAGACCCCGTCTACCTCGTCGTCGCGGAAACGGGTGGTCTTGTGGACGACGATCCTGGTCGGCAGATTGCCGGCGTGGCGATCCTGGTAGAGCCGAACGCTTCGGCTCATGACGGCCCGCATCTGATCGCGCGTGAGGTGAGGGTTCTCAAGGTCGACACCTTGGCCGACGTCGTACGCCACGAAGTCCATGCCGCCGCCATCGGCGTCGAACACCTGCGAGCAGCACGTGACGAAGGCGTCCGAGGTGCCGCCTCGGATTGCGTACGACAGGCCGACGTACGCCACGTCGGCATCAGTCGTGCGGTGGAGTCGCCACGGTGTTCCGCCCGCCTTCGCGTACAGGGCCATCGAGAGGCGCCAGCTGAGGCTGCAGGGGTGTTTGAAGCTGATGGCTTTGTCTTCCCAGACGATCTGGGTAGGGATGCCTAGTGGGGCGGCGAAGGCCTTCAGCTGGTCGTGGAGGTCGAAGGCGCCGTCGCTGGACACCTTCCACTGCCGCCATGCTGCGGGCAGCGCCACGATCAGGACATCCCAGCGGGATCGTGTCGCGGTGAGCTGCCGAACTGCTTGGGCAAGGGCTGCAGCAATCGCGAAGTGGGGATCGGGCGCATTGGTGATGCCCGGGTCGAGCTGGACGACCGAGTCGTCAGCCGGAGTGAGGTCGACGCCGTACACGTTCTTGAAGCCGGGATAGGGAGGGACGTATTTCGGCCGATCCGTCGGTCGATGCTGGCTGACGAGAGTGCCGAGGAATTGGCGCGCCCGAGGGTAGAGCGCCGTGGTTGTGATGACCGCGAATCGGATGTCGGCGGAGCCGAAGGAGTCCCGACTGTAGGGACCATGCGTCTGCAGGCCGCGTAGCGGGTGCTTGTCGCTGCCGCCGTTGCCGAAGGCGAGCAGCGGCTCGTCCAGTAGCCGGTGCGGCGGCAGCCTGCTGTCGATCACCTGGGTAGTCACTTGGCCTCCCGGCTGTAGGCGGTGGTCCGACTCAGCACGAAGCGCCCTCCGACCAGGTCCCTCTCGCTGAGGCCAGCCGGCAGCACGGTTACCTCCGTGTGGTCATTCGGCGCGATGGCCTTGGCCCAGGCGTCGATGATCGCCGCCCACTTCTCGTTGCGGCGGTTGACCCAGCGTTCCTTGCGCCAGGCTGACGCCGGATCTCCTTGTCCCTTCCGCCGATCGGCGGGCGGCAGCGCAGACACCCACGTGCGCGGCACGAAGAGCAGCCACAGGACCCCGAGCCGCCACTCGAGCGACAGCTCGACGGACTCGCCGTACCGGCGCGCCTTTCCGTTGGCTCCGCGTCCAAGCTTCAGCGGGCACTCGCCGGTCAGGTCCTCCCCGTACGCCTCCCGCAGGAGCCTCCGCACCTGCGATTGACGCTGGCTGTCGGGGCGATCCTTCCGCTCGGTCGTCACGATAAGGCGGTGGCCCGAGTCGCGGATTCGTGCCTGGACGGGAAGGTCGCGGGCGAGTCCGCGCGCCAGTGCTTCATAAATGAGCGCGCGCTCTACCGTGGGCGCGCCCTCGGCGGCTGGGTTGATGTCGCACTGGTCGATCTGGCCCTCAATATCGAGCGCCTTGCCGAGGACTTCGGCGCTCCCCAAAGCCAGCACCTGACGCCCCGAGGGCACCGCAGCGCCCCGCCAAAAGACGTCGTGGAGAGCCTGGCCCATCTCCTTACGATCCGGAACCTTCGTCAGCGTTGCCCGGAGCGCTCGTGTTGGGGTCTCCAAGACCGGTAGTGCGTTCATCCGGAGGGCTGGCAGCGAACCCCGATCGTGCTGGGGGAGTCCACCGTCGACCGCACGCGGTTTAGTCTGCAAGCCGTCGACGTAGCCGCGGAGGGCGTCGGGAAGCTCGGCCTGGCGCCCGAGAGCGCCCAGAGTTTCATCGAAGGTCTCGATCTTCACAAAGTAGGCCGAGACGCCGCTGGACGCGCAGGCGTCGAAGAGTTCCTTGACCGGCGTGAGCACCGTCTCTGGCTGGCGACCCATCCACCACAAACCAGCTGGGAAGGCGCCCTCGGTGGCTACCGCCTCTTTGAGCATGTCCATGACGCTGGCATCGCGGCCGCTGTAGCCCATCACCGCCAGGCCGAAGCGACGGCTGGCGTCCAGGACGGCCTGGCGCATGTTGGCGTCCTGCGTCTGCAGTTCGGACTCCAGGTTCTTCAGCTCGCGGTCGCGGAAGTCGCCGTGCAGCTTGAAGAGGAACGGGAAGTCACTGTCGCTGAGGGCTAGGTTCGCTTGCCCGGAGTTGCCCAGATCAACGACGCCCATCCGGCTGCGCGTCGGGTCGCCCAGCGTGACTTGGGCTTGGTCAACAGCCCTCTCGATGAGGTCGTCGAAGTTGGTCGTGATGACGAGGTCGGAGAGTCCGGCGGCCACGAAGGCACCCAAGATCCGCTGCCCGTAAGACGGCGACCGGCCCTCGAACAGCGAACGGAGATGCTGCCGCCTCGCGCCCGCATCGGGAAGGGCCAGCTGGAAGGCGACGCTGTAGGCCGAGGGATCCGACAGGGCAGGCATTCCATTGCGGTTGTCGTAGTACTCGCGGATGCGGTCCCGGTCCCTGGCTTCGGAGAGGGACAGGCTCTGCCGGACCAGTTGGTGTGCATCGGCATACATCCTGAGGAGGAGATCCATCATGACGTGGTCGGCGGTCGGCACTCTGGCGGCGGCGCTGGCACCAGCACCGAGCAGCCAGCCGATCTTGGGACTCTGCACGGCCCATTGCCGCGCGAACGTGCCGTGGTCGACAACCTCGAACGACATCTGCGACGGACCTCCTGACAGGGCGAAGAAGCGAGTAAGACGATGAGCCGTCTTCCGCTTGATGCTTCTGACAGGCAGCCAACCCACCTTGCCACGGGGGTGCGACAACTTTGTGGAGATCGGTCGTTGTTGGTGCAGGCCACGGCCTCTCGCGTGAGCTGGCTATCGCCGGACTTCTGTCGGACTCCCGCGATATCAATAGGCATGCGCTTCACACTGGACGGCGAGTCTTTCGAACTGACGCCGGAGTTGGTCCGTGCGCGGCTCGCTGACCACGTACCCGAGGACGTCCGCGAGTACTGGGTCGAGATCGACGGCACGCGCTGGCCCGTCAAGCAGGTCATCTCGCTCGCGACGGGGGTCACGGATCGGCAGCGCTTCCAGTCGCAGTCCTCCCGTCGTTGGCTCCAGAACCTCGGCTTCACGATCGGCGGAGGCAGCACGAGGGCACCTTCTGCTCCCACACCTCGACGCGTGCCCGCGACGACGAAGCAGCCCACCGCCTTGGCGACCCGGACACCGGGGCGACCGGCGGACGTCGTCCTCGTGGGCTGCGTCAAGACGAAGCTCGACCACGGAGCCCCGGCCAAGGATCTCTATGTCTCGGACTACTTCGCGAAGATGCGGAATTACGCCGAAGCGAGTGGCCGGCCGTGGTTCATTCTTTCCGCCGAGCACGGCCTGATCAGCCCCGAGGAATGGCTTGAGCCCTACGAGCGCTACCTCCCCGACACCTCGCGCGAGTACCGAACGGCTTGGGGTGAGAAGGTCGCGGAGCAGTTGGAGCAGGCGGTTGGCTCCCTGGCGGACCTGCTTGTCGACATCCACGCGGGAGCGACCTACGTCGAGTCGGTGGAAGCAGCCCTCGCACCGCGTGGCGCCCAGGTGCTCGACCAGCTCCGTGGCCTCTCCTTCGGCCGGCGTCTGTCCTGGTACCTCCAGCACGACGGCACCGTCGGACCTGGCACCTCGGTCGTGGTGTCGCAGCTTCGGGACGCGGAAATGGCCAGGCCGCTCGGCGACATCCTGGCCGGCGGTGGCGCAGGCCTCCGCGTCCCTGGCATCTACAGCTGGTGGGTCGACGAAGCTGGCGCTAGCGACCTCGCCTTAGGCCTGGGCCACCCGATCCAGCCCGGCCTCATCTACGCCGGTCTGGCCGGCGCGACGCGAAGTGGCGGCACAACTTCCTCGAACACCCTCTGGGGTCGGATCGCCACCATGCACCTAGGCAAGAAGCATGAGTTCTCCACCCTCCGCCGCAGCCTGGGGTCCATCCTTGCCGAGGCCGACGGGCAGCCGACGATCGACGAGGAGCAGCTGACCCGGTGGATGCACGCGCACCTCCGAGTCATCCCGATCCCCGTCGCTGATGTCGACACCCTTGACCATCTGGAATCCGCAATCCTGACCGAGCTCGATCCACCCCTCAACCTGGCCAAGGTCCCCAAGACGCCGCTCCGGGTGAGGATGTCTGCGCTCAGGAAGAAGTACGCGGGTAAGGCTGCTGAAGACGGGGGCGACCGATGACCCCGGGGCGCCGAATCGGCCTCGGACATCCGCGCGATCCGTCGATCGCGCGGATGCATGGAAGGTCCCGATCCGCATGACCAAGTCCAACGTGCCAAGCGGGGTCCAGATCTTCGGGGTCGATGTCGGTTCGGTCCGACGCAAGGGCGGATTTTGCTGGTCGACCGCCGACGCGAGCCACCGAGGACAAGATGACCCCAGCCAACTCGGCGACGCCGTGGTTTCGACGCTGGAATCCGGTGGCCAGGTGGCGCTGGCCTTCGAGTGCCCCCTCTCAGTGCCGGTGCCCTCTGCCGATGCTGTGGGCTGGACTGACCTCGGTCGGGCGAGGACCGGGGAACATAACCGGTCATGGAGTGCCGGCGCAGGCGCCGGCGTACTTGCGACGGGCCTGGTCCAAAGTGGAGTCCAGCAGAGTGGTGTACGACGGACCTGAGTGAGCGCGTGCCTCCAACGTAGGCGCGGCCACCGGGTGGATCCTTCGAGTGATCTGCGAAAACCGACTCGAAGAAGGACCACGACGATGACCGCTGGACCCAGTATCGACCCTGCACAGTTCCTGAACGAGCAGCTGTCCCAGGCCAGTCCTGATCTGATGCGGGACCTGCTCACCACGTTCGTCAATGCGCTGCTCTCGGCGCAGGCCGACGCGGTGTGCGGCGCCGGCTACGGCGAACGCAGCATGGAGCGCGTCAACTCCCGCAACGGCTACCGGCACCGCGACCTCGACACCCGCGTCGGCACTCTGGACGTCGCGGTTCCCAAGCTGCGCACCGGTTCGCTGTACCCCGAGTGGCTGCTGGAGCGCCGCAAGCGAGCAGAGCGGGCACTGACCAGTGTGGTCGCGACCTGTTACCTGCTCGGCGTCTCGACGCGGCGGATGGACAAGCTGGTGCAGACCCTCGGCATCACCGGCCTGTCCAAGAGCCAGGTCTCGGTGATGGCCAAGGAACTCGACGAGCACGTCGAGCAGTTCCGCACCCGACGGCTGGAGGAGGCCGGGCCGTTCACCTTCGTGGCCGCCGACGCGTTGGTGCTCAAGGTCCGCGAAGGTGGCCGGGTGGTGCCGGTCCACGTGCTGGTCGCCACCGGCGTCAACGCCGACGGGCACCGCGAGATCCTCGGCGTGCAGGTCACCAGCAGCGAGGACGGCGCCGGGTGGCTGGCCTTCTGGAGGGATCTGACCGCCCGCGGCCTGGCCGGGGTCAAGCTCGTCACCAGCGACGCCCACGCCGGGCTGGTGGCCGCGATCGGCGCCACGTTGCCCGGCGCCTCGTGGCAGCGCTGCCGAACCCACTACGCGGCGAACCTGATGTCGGCGACGCCGAAGTCCTCGTGGGGCTGGGTCAAGGCGCTGCTGCACTCGATCTACGACCAGCCCGACGCCGACGCTGTCCACGCCCAGTTCGACCGGGTCGTCGACGCCCTGGCCGAGAAGCTCCCCAAGGTGGCCGAGCATCTGGAGGACGCTCGTGCCGACATCCTCGCCTTCACCGCGTTCCCGAAGGAGATCTGGCGCCAGATCTGGTCCAACAACCCCAACGAGCGCCTCAACCGCGAGATCCGCAGGCGAACCGACGTGGTCGGGATCTTTCCCGACCGGGCCAGCATCATCCGGCTCGTCGGCGCCGTCCTGGCCGAGCAGCACGACGAGTGGGCCGAAGGCCGCCGCTACCTCGGACTCGACGTCCTCGCCCGCGCCCAGGCCGTCGACACCTGCGTCGTCGAGGAGGTGACCGAACCCGAACTCCAGGCCCTCACAGCCTGACCGACACGCCCAACCGAGGGATCAACCTCGTACACCACCCCAGCGGACTTGACCTGGTCCAACTGCCGTGGCTACTGCACTACGTCGCGGATCGATCCGGCACACGGGTGGTCGCGACGACCCAACCGGATGCGTTCCTCGCCGGGCGAGCCAACCTGCTACTCGCAGAGGCGATGGTGACGAGCGACGGTAAACCAGAGCCGGTGGAAGGCCATCAGGACCACGCCGACGCTGTGGCAGCCGCTCGCCGGCTTGAAGAGTTGCTGACGATGGCGGCGTCTGGCGAACTCATCTCAGACGTGTCCTGCCTGCCGCATGTGGCATTGAACTTGGCGGCGAGCGCAGCCATGCACGCCGGTGTCTTGCTCGACCCGGCTGAACTCCGCCAAGACGTTCTCGTCGCCAAAGCGCGACCTGTCATCAAGTAGCGCCGAGGGGATCAAGACGTGGCGGTCAATATCAAGCTCAAGGCGAGGTTCGCTGTCGACCGCGCGACCGACTCCATGGGCCGAACCTGGGCGGGCTGGGACGACGACGCGTCCGATCAGGTCAACTGGGATCACAACCGAGGTCGACACACCTTCGGTGACCGCGTCGACGACGAGCGCTACGCGACCCTGTCCTACGACGGCAGGGTTCGCCTCGTCGCCGAGCTGACGGGCCGCGGGCAGGAATCAAACCCTCGGGGTGCTAGCAGGAAGTGGTCACTGGAGGGGCGTGTTCTGCCGCCGGGTGACCCGGTGCGCGAGGCCTTCATGCGTATGCCAGCGCCGACAGGACGCAACACCATTGCGTACATCGACGATCCGATCGGCGGGGCCGACCCCGACGTCTTCCTCCTGACGAACAACCCCAAGAAGTGGGACTTGGATCCCGATCTGCTCGCGGATTGGATTGTCGCCACGGAAGCCGGTCATCCGGTCGAAGGCCGGTGGTCGACTGGCGCCACGACGAAGAAGATCGCCCCAGGCGATCGAGCCTTCCTGCTCCGCCAGGGCGTGTCGGGGCGCGGCATCTTCGCGAGCGGCACCTTCACCTCGTCTGTCTTCCAAGCCGAGCACTGGGACGGATCGCGGGCGATCGCCAACTACGCCGACGTCAGTTGGGACACGGTGATCGACCTCGACGACCCGCTCCCGATCGAAGTGCTGCTCCAGGAACTGCCCGAGGCGCAGTGAGAGCCGCAGGCCAGCGGGACACAGGTGAATCCCGCCGTCGTGCCGGAGTTGGAGGCTCTGTGGTCCGGGCACGTCGCATCGGTGCGCGGCTCACAGGCCCCGACCCCAACAACGGGCTCGGTAGGTGAGGGCCAAGGGCGTCGACTCGACGCCATCCTGCGCAAGCAGATTGAAGACCTCGCTCAGGAACGCCTGACGGCTGTCTACGACCTGGATGGCTGGGACGTCGAAGACCTCCGCTAACGGGAACCCATTCGACGCCAAGGCGACCAAGGATGGCGAGGTCATCTACCTCGAAGCCAAAGGCACCACGACCGCTGGCGAACGGGTCATTGTGACGCGCAACGAGGTCGCCTTCGCGCGTGAGCATCCGGGCGAATGTGTGATCGGCATCGTCGCTGGAATCCGACTCGACGAGGATGGCAACGTCGACCGTTCCAGCGGGGAGCTCAAGCTCTACACATGGGAACCCGACGACGATGACCTCGTGCCGCTGGACTACGACTTCTACCCGCCCGAGGACCAGCGACTCGACGTCTGACGCACTAAAACATGCGCGCGATCACCGGCTCGAGCCTCTGAAGTTCGGCGTCAATCTCCCCGAGGGTGCTGTCTGGCGGGAGCTGGAAGCGGGCTCCGAAGAGACAGGACTGCGCACTTCTCGCGACCTTCATGCCCCAACCCTTTCCGAGCCAGCGCGGGGCACCGGCCGCGACAATCGTCTCCCAGTTGGCTCGATCGACCGGGTCTCCGGGTCGCGCCGCCGTGACGTGCCAAGCGCGGTCGTCCCGCGCCGCCCCGTCCTCACCAAGGACGTGCTCAGCGAACATGGCGTGGAGCTGCGCCCAGTCGAAATTGGCCGACGTATCGACGTCGTCCTGACGAAGGCCAAGCAACACGACCGGCCCGCGCAGCCGTTGCCGATAGGGCTTGGTCGGGTCCGGCTTCCACTCGAATGCCGTCATGCCTTCTTGGAGTTCGGCGGTTACCAGGTGGCCGGCTGCTCGTGACGACGTCCAGATCCGCACCGCCCACGTCCCGCCACCAGAGGACGGCTCGATGTCGTGTGGTAACCCGCACCACCCATCCAACTGACGCGATAGCCAGGCGATGCGGGCCCGAAGGGCGAGCTCCATTCCCGGGGCGTCGTCCGGGACGTCGTTCCACACGGTGTTGGCATCGACCTGGGGGACCAACAGAGGGAGCTGCAGAAGCCAGGCCCGTGCCGTCGTGGCCACCCATGCGTTCGGGCTGGATGCGTAGGCCTGGAGCACCGCCTCCCACGTCAATGACTCCCAAGGCGGCGTCCGCTGCAGGTTGACCGGGAGTCCATCGAGGTGAAGCACGCGGTGGAAGCGAGCTGCCGGAAAGGCTGCGGCGTAGCGTTCCAGCTGCTTTGGGCCAAGGTCTGAGAGCAGCTTGACCTCAATGGCAGCAGCGGCGACGCCGTCCGCCAGGAGTAGAAGATCCAACCGATCGGACTTGCGGCTCTCCTGGCCGGGGATGACGACCTCCCGCTGGACGGTCTCAAAGGTGATCCCGACGAGACTGGCCATAGGCTCCGGGTCGGAAGCGATCAATGACGCGAGCAGATCGCTCCAGCGGTTCTCGTTGGCTGCCGGTATCACGAAGGACAGGTCGGGAAGCGCAGATGCGAGCTCGTTCACGAGCCCACGCTATGTGTCGCGAATGGTTGTGTGTTGGCACTCGCGACGACTCCCCGCGGCCCTGTGGATAACTTCCGCGCCTGCGCCGTGAAAACGGAGACGATTGGCCCATGTCAACCGAACCGAACCCGCTGTCAGCGGGCGACTTGCACGCTTTGGCGGACGCCGAGTTTGGCCCCTGCCTGATCCGAGATTGCCCGACCTCGGTGTTCGCGACGACGGACCTCGAGACGCTTTGGACGCTCGACACCACCGCTGACCCTCAACCTGCGGCTCCCACGCTGTGATGGTGACTGGACACCGCGTCTGTGTCGGACCGCCCCAATAGAATCACGGGAGCTGCGAACGTCATCGCGGCCTTACCGGGGAGGAGGCGACGGTGGCTGTTCCGCGTGTCCCGTTGCTCATCTTCGCTGGGAGCGCGCTGGCGGCGGGCACAGGCGTCGTGGCTGGTGCTGCCGGTCTTGTTCAGACCGGCGTTGCTCGACGGCAGAACAAGTTGCAAGCGGCACGCTACGAGGAGCGCCACAGCACCCACCTGGAGGCCGTTGCGGTCACTAATACGGCGCTGCAGGTGTTTGGGCGGACGCAGGAAGCGGCGCAGCGCGAGGTCATCTTTCGGATGCGAGATTTCCTCGAGCGCCAGGCAAAGCAGGTTCGAGCCCACGAGCATCTGATTCTCGATGGGGTAGACGGGTCGAACACGCGGGTGGTGGGCATGGCCAGGCTCGATCCTGACGTCGCGGGATGGGTTCAAGGCATCGTCAACTCGGTCGCCGCGGGTCGCGCCACACCGGGAGCGGTTCGGGCGGGTGTCACCAAGCTGGCGAGGGCCAGCACCGGCACTCCGATCGCGGACTTGAACGGGGCAGCTGCTGAGAAGGCGACCCTGGCGTTTCTTGGCGGCGGAAGCATTCAGTCCGGTGGAGGTGGCATCAAGCTGGGGTCGACCGTGCTCAAGGTGGCGACCGTTAGTCCCATGATTCTGATCGCTGGCCTCACGGTGCTGAACCAAGGCGTCAGAGCGCGAACTGAGTCTGACGCTTTCCGGACCGATGTCGATGTGGCAATCGCGCAACTTGATGCGCGCGATGAACTCCTGCGTGGCGTCCAGGAGCGGACGCGGGAGCTGGACGAGATCCTCAGCCGATTGGCATCGCGCGCCACCGACGCCCTGGACCTGCTTGAATCGGAGCCGTTCTCCATCGACCTGCACGCACAGCGCCTCCAGGCTGCACTAGTCCTTGTGAAGGCGGTCCGAGACGTCGCCACCGCACCGGTCGCCAACGAGTCTGGCGATCTCGACGACAGCACTGATCCACTCATCTTCAAGTACCGCGATACAGCGACGGAGGCGGCAAATGGCTGATCAGAAGAACGGATCCGACGGCGCGATCGTGCCTGCGACGGCCGCCGAGGTGGTGCGCGGGGCGGTCGAAAAGGTCAGCGATCCCGAGGCCGTGGGTGCGCTCACCGAGCTCGTTGGGGCTGTGCGCGAGACCGTCCAGATCTGGGCGACCGAGAGCACGAAGCGCGAGAAGCTCAAGACGTATCGGGAGACCGAGGTCGCCAGGATCGAGTTGGCGCGAGACACCCTGCGCAACTACTTCGATCGCATCTTCGCCGAGCGCCGTGAAACCAACTCGCGACTGTTCGACAGCCTGGATCTGGCGGTCCAGTCTGGCGATGTCGCGGCGATGCAGGCCGTGGTGACCGGAATCGTCGAGGTTGCCCGTACTTCACCCCTTGCGGACCTCTGCAACATCACAGAGCTGGTTCGTGCCATGGACGACCCGAACGCCGTATTCGAGCTGTAGGACCAGCCGAACGGGAGCCGTCGTCAGCCCGTCCTCCCCGCGGATCCCTCGGCTGCTGGCCCACTCGGTGGGCGGATGCTTGTTCCTATTGTTCACCGACTGCCCCCTCGTCTGGTGCCCTCGACCGGCGCATAGTGCTGTTCATGGGCTCGGCCACCACAGTGATCCCCGCCGGCGTCATCCAGCACGACGGCATGCTCTGGAAACCACGCGAAGGCGCGACCACAACCGCTGACGAGTTCGTTGCCGCGCGGACCTTGTTCATCGAGCTCAATCATGACGCGATGTGGAATCCCTGGATCCGCGACGAGCGCGAGGCCGACATCGACGGCGCGGCCGAGATCATGGGCCAGTGGCAGCGGGCCGAACCTGGTCACCGGCCAGTGACGATCAAGCAGTGGGAGGCACAGCAGGCCCGCCGGGAACGCGCGCGGGAGAAGGAGCGTGCCAAGGACGAAGCACGCCGTGAGCGCGACAAGGAGCGCTACGACGAGCGGCGATTCAACGCCCGCCTTCGCCTGCTCGAGGTGCAGTCGCGCTTGGACTACGAAGTGACGGAGCTGACTGGCTACCGCGACGGCACGCGGTTCCCCGCCATGGACGCCAAGCGTCGCGAGCAGGGGATCCAGGAACTCGAGGGGAACGTTGAACGTCTCCAGGCCGAGGTAGACGAGCTGGTGCCCGTCGTCGGCGATCCCGAGGACGTCGTCGACGAGCACGGCTGGCTCCCAGGGGACCGGCGTCAGCACACGTGGTGGTCGTATCGGCTTGAGCGCGAGCGAAAGGTGCGCGACCTCAAGGAGAAGGTGCCGGAGTTGGAGGCCGCCCTGAAGGCGTGCACCGACAAGGCAGAGCGCAGGGAACACAGGGCCAAGCTGGCCGAAGCCAGTCGGAAACTCGACGGCCTCCTGGCAGAGGGGCCTTTCGCCGCCGAGCAGATGTGCTCTGAGTGCGCCACGCCGATGGCGCGTCACGGATGGGTCTGGCCTCCCGGATCGCCTTGTCCGGCCTGGCCTGGGTGGGCGGCACGAATGAGGGAAGCCCGACGGATGCTGGAGGAGTTCTCCAAGCGCCGTGAGGCTCAGGCGCTGCCACCTCCGAATCTCAAGCCGCAGCCTCTTGCTGTCGTCCCTTCCGGCCTGCCCATTGCCGAGGTCGTCGCCAAGCTCAGCGAGCTCCAGCAGCAGTACCCGGACGCCGAAGTCCGGCGCGGCCGGGCCAATCGGTGGGAACTGTGGGCGCCAGCGGTAGCCGAGTTAGAGACCGAGAACTAGCTGTTCGGCTCTCCTGTCGAATACCGCTTCACGATCGCCCGCACCGTCTCGACATGGACCCCATAGACGCGAGCCAGCTCCTTCTTGAATGCGCCCTCGCGGTGACGCTGCACCAGCTCCCGCTGCTGACTGTCCGACAGGCGGACTTGTCGCTGCCGCACGGGTGCGCCGCTGTTCCCGGCTGACCCGGCGCTGACCTGCGACTTCTTGCCGCTCAGCATCCGGGCCAACGGGGGAGTGGGGTTCGATAGTTGTCCTGTTAGGTCCACCTGAGCGGACAAACGGCAGAGGACGGGAAGTCGTGTCGGCGCGTCATAGTGGGCGGTTCGTCCCGGTGACCTCGCAGAACCGTCAGCGGCTGCGAGGCGTCCGTGTTTTGTGCTCGGACGGCCCTCCCCGCGGGTCATTCGATCCACGGAACCGCGACATGACATCCGGTGGAGGTGAGTCTTCGATCGGGAGCTCGAGGCGACGTACGAGCCGGTAGCGGAGCGCGCGCGCGGGGCTGTCGCCCAGCGGCTTCTCAGCGACCAGGCCGCGCGTGACGGCGCCGACGTCGTGACCCTGTTCGTGGGCCCCCTGCAGCATCGCTGCGGTGGCCGGCCAGTCGCCCTGCTCGAGCAGACGCGAGTCGAGCTCGCGGGCCAGCGGAGCCCACCGCTCGGCCGGGGCCTGCTCGGCCGCGGCCGAGAGACGGGCGCGGACCTCGCTGCTCTTGTGGAGCTCGGCCAACGCCGCCTTGCGCGGGTCGGCATCCCAACTCCTGACCGCATCGCGGAGGTCTCGGCGCGCCTGCATCTGCGAGAGCTGCAGGCGCGCCCTGATTTGGTTGACACCCGGCTCCCAAGCGCGGCTGGGACGGGCCGAGAGGATCCTCATGGCCGCGACTCGCGCCTGCTCGGAGGCGAGGTTGTCGAGCCTCTCGGTGAGCAGCTGGTCGCCCAGCGAGCGGAAGGCCGGCTGGCCGCTGGCCACCGCCGCCGTGAGCGCTGCAGGCCCGCGCTGCGCGAGCAGGTCGGCGGGGTCCTGACCGTCGGGGAACCGGGCGTAGCCGGGGTCCAGGCCGTGCGGGGTGAGCATCCAGAAGTCGCGCTCGGCCGCGACCTGGCCGGCGAGGTCGGCATCGGTGGCCACGATCGGGTCGCGGCCCACCGCTGCCAGCTGGGCGGCCTGCTCGTCGGTCAGCGACGTGCCGAGCGGCGCCACACCGAGGTAGAGGCCGTGGCTGGCGAGCGTGACCGCCACGGCGTCCATCGGGCCCTCGACGATCACCGGGACCGCACCCTCGGCGAGGAGCTCGTCGACGACACCGAACAGCTGAGCGCCCTTGTGGAACAGCGGGGTGTCGGCAGTGTTGAGGTATTTCGGGCCGCCCTTGTCGGCGTCGGTGAGGTCGGGCCGACGGCGGCCGACGAAGCCGAGCACTTCGCCCTGGTGGATGACCGGGAACGTGACCCGGTCGCGGAACCGGTCGATGAGGCGCCCGGTGCTGGCCTCGGTCGCGACACCGGTGGCCACCATCTCGGTGTCGCTGACACCGCGGCCGCGCAGGTGGTCGACCAGGTTGGTCCACCCGGCCGGAGCCTGCCCTGGGCGGAACCGCTCGTCGCCGGCGAGGTCGACTCCGAACCGTCCGGTGAGGTAGTCGCGGCCCCACGAGTCGGCGAACCGGTCCTCGAAGAAGGCCTGCGCCATGTCGTTGATCTCGAGCATGCGCTCACGCGAGACGGGGGAGGAGTGCCACTCGTCGGCCCGCTGGTACATGAGCCGCAGGTCGGCGTCGGTGGGCTCCAGCCGACTGCCGCCGAGGTCGCGGATGTAGGCGGCCAGGGTCAGGTCGGGCTCGACGAACTGGTCCTCGTCGACGTCGATCGGGTCGCCGGCGTCGACGTCGACCAGGTGCTCGTCGACCGCATCGACCAGCTGCTCGTCGTACGGGCCCGGGTCCTCGGCGAGCGGCCAGTCGGCCCAGTCGAGGTCGGTGGCGTGGTCGACGAGCGTTGCCGGGTCCGGCTCGATCCCATCCCACAGGTCCGCGGGCGGCTCGTCGAAGTGGTACTCGTGCGCGGGCTCGTCGGGGGCGGTCTCGAGCGCGATCGAGGTCCGCCAGACCAGCGCCTGGCACTCGTCAATCCCGTCGAGCTCGTGGTCCCAGCCGTCGCTCGTGACATCACCTTGGGCCCGCCCTGCACCCAGCAGGGCCTCGACCTGCCAGCCGCGCCGCACGCCGTGGTCCACGTTCGCCACCAGCGCGGGCCACCAGGTGCTGGCCTGGATGCTCGCGGCGCGCTCGGGACCGAACAGTTCCACGAGTCGCGGCGTCCACTCGGTGGTGACGCTCTCGCCGTGGGAACCGTCGCCGATCTGGGAGGCCACCGCCGGGGTGAGCTGACGGGCCATGCGCCACCACACGGCCGCCGCGGCGTGCTCATCGGGCAGCGGCCCGGCGGGGTGGTTGGGGGCAGTGGCGGTGCGCAGCAGTTCGTGCGCGGTGACGCCGGCGCGGGACATCGCGGCTAGGCGCTCGGCGAGCAGGGGGGTGAACTCGTCGTCGCGGGCCTGCGGGGCGAGGGAGTAGAGCAGTTGGCGCCATTCCTTGAGCGCGGGCGTGGGATCGCCGGTGACGGCGCGGTTGAGTCGTCGCTGCCAGGTCGCGGAGGCCTTCTGCAGCTGCGGTGCGCCGGTGGGGCGCCGGTCGTCGACCGGGACCTGCATGGCGGCTCGCCAGACTTCGACGTCGGCCACTGTGGCGGCCTCGGGCCGCAGACCGTTCTGCGCCCACACCGGCAGCGACGACTGCTCGGCGGCGCGGGTGTGGACCTGCTCGGCGAGCTGCTCGACCAGGTGCGCGCGCTGGGAGAGGTAGGCACCCCAGTGCGGGTCCTCCGCCAGGCGGGCCGGGACTGCGGGCATCCACGGCAGCGGGCCGGCGCCGGCGTTGCGCAGGCCCGAGGCGTCCAGGCGCCAGTCGAGGACCGCGGCGCGGTCGTGTGCGCTCTCCAGCTCCCGGTCGCTGGCCGCGGCCCGGAGCGCGTCGACCGGGTTCTCGCCGGCGGCGCCGAGCAGCAGCAGGTGGGCCCGCAGGGTCGGCCAAGCGGCCTCCTCCGAGAGGCCGGGGACGAGCGTCTCGACCGCGTTGTCCAGGGCGTCGACCACGTTGACCGGGGTGCCGTCGGCGCCGGCGATCGTGTCGTGGCGCAGCAGGTCCTCGGCGGCGACGTAGAGGCTGTCGAGGTAGCGCTGGGCAGCCTCGCCGAGCCGAGTGGCCGGGTCGGCCTGCTCGCGGATCAGGCTGGTCGCGGACCGCTGTGTGTCGTCTCGCGCCAGCATCGACTCGAGGATGTCGGTCGGCGTGAGCGGCCGGACCAGGGTCGGGTGGATCACCGAGTGCGGGTCGCCGTCGCCGACCACCTCGAGGTAGACGTGGTTCGCGTGCGCGCCGCGGGTCATCATCGTGTAGAGCTGCTGGCGCGACTCGCTGCCGGTGGCCAGGCCGTGCATCGTGTCGGCGGTGACGCCCTGCGCGGTGTGCACGGTGCACGCGTAGCCGAGCTCGGTGGATCGCGCGACGTAGTCAGCGGGCAGCCGCACGGTGCGGCCGTGCTGGGTGTGCTGGACGGTCAGCTCGCCGCCGTCGTGGATCTCCAGCACGTTCCAGCGGTCGCCGTTCTTGACCCAGTCGGTGGCCGAGGTGCGCAGGCGACGGTCGTTCTCACGGGTGATGATCAGCTCGCCGATCGAGGCCTCGTTGCCGTCCGCGAGACGGCGAACCGGGCCGCTGGCGGCGACGTCGGCCGGGTCGATCCCCTCGAGCCGGTGGGCGCGGGCCTGCTGGTTCAGCTCGCTGACCAGGTCGCGGGTGGGGGCGAGCATGATCGAGTCCAGACCGGCGCCGCGGTCGGCCTGCCAGGCCGCGAACACGTCCTCGGTCATGGTGGCCAGGTCACCGACATGGACCCGGTCGCGGTCGAGGTAGAAGCCGAGCGACTCGGTCTTGCCCTCGCGCAGCGCGAGCGAGGCGGCACCCTCGGCGGGGTCCTTGAACCGGACGAGCTCGGTCAGCTGCAGCGCTCCGTGGGTGGCGCGGATGTCGCGCAGCACGCCGCCGGCGCCGATCGCGGAGAGCTGCTGGTCGTCGCCGATCAGCCGGACGCTGCCGCCGCGCTCGAGGATGTAGGAGACCGCCGCGTCCAGCGAGAGGGTGTCGGCCATCCCGGCCTCGTCGATGACCACGAGGGTGGAGGAGTCGATGCCGGCGACCCAGGCGGGCATCGCGGCGCCGGACTCGCGAGCCTGCTCGAGGGAGTGGGTCAGCTTGGCCAGGGTGTCGGTCTGGGTGTCGATCTGGGAGCGCAGCGCGTCCGCGGCCGCCGCTGAGGGAGCCAGACCGATGATGGTGCCGCCACCGTCAGCCCAGGCGCTGGCCAAGGCGCGCATCGCGGTGGTCTTGCCGGATCCGGCGGGCGCGATCGCCAGCTGCAGTCGAGCGCCGGAGGTGGCCATCTCACGGACCAGCGTGGCCTGTCCGGCGTTGAGGGTGATGCCGTTGGCGGTCGACTCGAGCAAGGCCATGTCGACCGAGGACGCCTCGACGGCGTACCCGTCATGGCGGCCGGCGGCCTCGACCAGGCGCTCCTCGGCGGCCAGCACTTTGCCCGAGGTGAACAGCTCGGCGCCGCTCTGGGTGTAGACCGAGGCCCCGTCCGCTCGCCGCAGCTCGACCGGTTCACTGATGGTGTCCCAGGGACGGGCCATGCTCACCGAGCGGTCGTCGAGGACCTCGCTGACGAGCAGGTCGACGACCTGGGGGACCTGGTTGGTGGGTACGTTGGCTCCCCGGACCTGCCGCTGGGCCTCGGCGTAGACGTGCCAGAACTGCCAGGTGCTGCGACCTCCCTCCATCGTCGACACGATCCGGTCGGTGGTCTTGGCGAACCAGGCCGAGTCGGCCAGCGACCGCGCTGCGCCCTTCGGGTTCAGCGCCCCGTGGACCATCTGCTTGACCCGCTGAGGGGTGCCGAGGACCTCGACGGCCTCGCGGCTCCAGGTCTCGCGCTGCTCGGCCAGCGAGCGCGGCTCGTGCTTGGCCTCGCGGGTCTCCAGCGTCGCCTGCTGGGACAGCTGGATGGTCTCTACCGGCGTGGGCGGCCGCCCGTGGGTGGCCTGGAACGCGGCTGCGAGGACCTTGCGGCGGTCCTCGACGCTGAGCCGGCGCTTGGAGAACCGCCGGTTCAGGTCGGGGGCGACGCCGACGATCTCGCGTACCGGCCGCTTGCGGGTGTCGCCGCCGTCGATGCCGTTCGGCTCCTCGAACCGCACGCCGAGGGCGTCGACCAGGTGCCGCTCGAGTGCGGTGTTGTAGGTCTCCGACGCGGAGACGACCGCCTTGTGGAGTGGCCGGCCGTCGATGGCCAGCCACGTGCCGTCGAGCGTCTGGACCTTGTTCGCCACCGCGACGTGGGTGTGCAGATCGGGGTCGCCCGCACGGGAGTCGCGGTGGGTGAACGCCGTGGCCACCAGGCCTCGGACGTCGACCTGGCGCACGCCGTTGGTGCCCCGGCGGGTGAACAGTGCCTTGGACTCGATGAAGCCCAGCGCGTCCTTGATGGCCGCCTGGTGGGCCCGCTCGATCACCGCGGCGGTCTTCGGGTCAGAGATCGCCCACAGCACCGAGACGCTCTTGACCGGGGAGAAGGTCAGGTCGTAGCCGGCCACGGCGTTGGTCTTCGGGCGGGAATGCTTGGCGATCGCGGCGGCCAGCTCTCGTGCGTCGGTGGGCTCGCGGCCGTGCTCGGCACGGAAGAACTCGGTGCTGACCTCGGTGCGGACCTTGGCCCGGTCGGCCGCGGGGACCGGCCAGTCACCCGGCAGGCCGGCGGCCTCGTTGATGGCCGCGATGCGCTTGGCGACCTCGATCCGGAACGGGCTGATGTCGTTCTCGTAGACCTTGTACGGCGTGCCAAGCAGGCGGGCCGTCCTATAGTCCGCATCGGTCGGCCGGTCGACACCCCCGCCTTCGATGGGGCGGCCGATGCGCAGGTCCAGCTCCTTGGTCCGCTGGGTGGCCAGCGGGTGGTGACCGGAACCGAACAGGCTCTGCATGTGGTCGGCGGTGACGATGTCGCCGGCGTCGAGCCCTTCGAGTCCCTCCATCCCGGAGCCGACCCACACGCCAGGGGTCTCGCCCTTCTCGGTGTAGTAGCTCGCCAGCCCGGTGTGGCCCTTGACGGTGGCGTCCATCGCTGCGACCTGGCGGGTCAGGTAGTCGTACCCCGACCCCGCCGTCAGCTTGTGGAGGCTCATCGTCACAGTCACCTACGTGCGCGCGGGTGCGCGGTGCGATCACTTCCGGCCGGATTTCTAGTGTGTTCTTTCTATTCGGAGAACCGAGAATGCAAGAGGTGTGTGGCACTTGGGAGGTCGCGGAAATCTGGGGGGACGCTGAGGGGCGTGGGTCACGGCTGAGGCGTCGGGTTCGGACTGGCTGGGCTCGTCGGGTCTGGCTGGGCTGGATCGGGGGTCGAGGTCGGTGGGTTTGGAAGGTTCTTGGCCGGGGGTGATCGCACGGGGACCGGGATTTGTCGTGGTCAAGTCCGCTGGGGTGGTGTACGAGGTTGATCCCTCGGTTGGGCGTGTCGGTCAGGCTGTGAGGGCCTGGAGTTCGGGTTCGGTCACCTCCTCGACGACGCAGGTGTCGACGGCCTGGGCGCGGGCGAGGACGTCGAGTCCGAGGTAGCGGCGGCCTTCGGCCCACTCGTCGTGCTGCTCGGCCAGGACGGCGCCGACGAGCCGGATGATGCTGGCCCGGTCGGGAAAGATCCCGACCACGTCGGTTCGCCTGCGGATCTCGCGGTTGAGGCGCTCGTTGGGGTTGTTGGACCAGATCTGGCGCCAGATCTCCTTCGGGAACGCGGTGAAGGCGAGGATGTCGGCACGAGCGTCCTCCAGATGCTCGGCCACCTTGGGGAGCTTCTCGGCCAGGGCGTCGACGACCCGGTCGAACTGGGCGTGGACAGCGTCGGCGTCGGGCTGGTCGTAGATCGAGTGCAGCAGCGCCTTGACCCAGCCCCACGAGGACTTCGGCGTCGCCGACATCAGGTTCGCCGCGTAGTGGGTTCGGCAGCGCTGCCACGAGGCGCCGGGCAACGTGGCGCCGATCGCGGCCACCAGCCCGGCGTGGGCGTCGCTGGTGACGAGCTTGACCCCGGCCAGGCCGCGGGCGGTCAGATCCCTCCAGAAGGCCAGCCACCCGGCGCCGTCCTCGCTGCTGGTGACCTGCACGCCGAGGATCTCGCGGTGCCCGTCGGCGTTGACGCCGGTGGCGACCAGCACGTGGACCGGCACCACCCGGCCACCTTCGCGGACCTTGAGCACCAACGCGTCGGCGGCCACGAAGGTGAACGGCCCGGCCTCCTCCAGCCGTCGGGTGCGGAACTGCTCGACGTGCTCGTCGAGTTCCTTGGCCATCACCGAGACCTGGCTCTTGGACAGGCCGGTGATGCCGAGGGTCTGCACCAGCTTGTCCATCCGCCGCGTCGAGACGCCGAGCAGGTAACAGGTCGCGACCACACTGGTCAGTGCCCGCTCTGCTCGCTTGCGGCGCTCCAGCAGCCACTCGGGGTACAGCGAACCGGTGCGCAGCTTGGGAACCGCGACGTCCAGAGTGCCGACGCGGGTGTCGAGGTCGCGGTGCCGGTAGCCGTTGCGGGAGTTGACGCGCTCCATGCTGCGTTCGCCGTAGCCGGCGCCGCACACCGCGTCGGCCTGCGCCGAGAGCAGCGCATTGACGAACGTGGTGAGCAGGTCCCGCATCAGATCAGGACTGGCCTGGGACAGCTGCTCGTTCAGGAACTGTGCAGGGTCGATACTGGGTCCAGCGGTCATCGTCGTGGTCCTTCTTCGAGTCGGTTTTCGCAGATCACTCGAAGGATCCACCCGGTGGCCGCGCCTACGTTGGAGGCACGCGCTCACTCAGGTCCGTCGTACACCACTCTGCTGGACTCCACTTTTGTCGTAGGTGACTGTCAGAGTCCATGTCGACACGAGTGAGGACCGGATGAGTCAGCAGACGATCAAGCAGCAGGCGCGGCGTACGGCGCGGGAGATGGCCGAGAAGCGGCGCAAGGAGCGCGAGGAGCGGGAGCGCCGGGTGATCGACCTGGCCGAGCAGGTCATGGTCGCGATCGGTGAGCGTGACGCGGCGGTGGCCGAGACCGAGAAGCGCGCCGGTGAGGCGCTGCGGGAGTTGACCGAGGCTGAGGGCCTGTCGCTGGGCGAGGCCGTCGAGTGGTGCGGCGAGACCGTGACCGTGCGCGAGGCGACGCGGCTGCGGCGGCTCGCCAGTGAGCCCCAGGGCAGCGACGGCGACCAGGGCGGCGACGGCGTGGCGCTGGCGACCGCTGGGAGTGGGGGAGCGGGTGCCGGTTCGTCGGCTGGATGACGCCGGCCTCGCGGCGGTCGCGGCCGCGATCAGTGATCCGGCGGTGCTCGCGCGGTATCGGGCGAAGGTCGCCACGGTGCCGGGCAGTGAGTGCCTGTGGTGGACCGGAGCGGTCTCGGGCCGGTCCGAGCGTGAGCGCACCGACGGCGGTGGCCATGGTCGGTTCTGGTACGCGCCGGGGCGGGTGATCATCGCGCACCGGTTCGCGTTCGCGGTGATGCACGGCGTGGACGCCCTCGCGGAGGCGCGTCTGCTCGGGCACCGCTGTCACAACCCGCTGTGCCAGCGGATCGCGCCGGAACATGTCGTGGTCTCGACGGCGCGCAAGAACCGGCAGGAGTGGGCCGTCCAACGGCGGCTGCCCTACAGCCCGCTGGCCGACCCGCGTGGGCCGCGACGGCGGGCGCGGGAACTGCGCGACCTGGCGCGTGAGGACCCGCAGCTCGTAGCCGACGACCTCGCGCGGCTCCAGGAACTGCTGGGCGAGCAACTGCCCCTGTGGTGACCAGCCCGACGCAGAAGGCCGCCCGCACCGGCGATGGTGCGGGCGGCCTTGCGGTTGTTGGTCAGGCTGGGTCACCGTCGAGGAGCCGACCGAGCGTCTCCCACAAGTCGAGGTAGCCGTCAGCGTCCTCGGGCGACTGCTCGCCCCACTTGGCGTGCAGGTCGCGGATGCGGTCGAGTCGGTCAAGCCGGTCGGGGAGTGCGTCGAGGGCGGCGGCCATGAACTCGACATCGGCGGCGTGGCCGGTGGTCTTGAGGCCGAGCCGGTGGTGATGGCCGGTGTAGTAGGCCACGAGAATGTTGTCGGGAATCAGGGCGTCGGCGGCGGTGGCGCGGATCTTGTCACCGTCCGGAGTCCACGGGCCGGGGGTTGCGCGGGCCTCCAGGGCGCGGAGCGCAGCGTCGTCGCTCATGCTGGCTGGTTCTCCCGCGCGGTCGCGGCGGCGAGGTCGAGCCGCCCGGATGCGGCGGTCGCCACGGCGGTGATCCGGGCGGCCAGCGCCCGCAACTCGGCGGGTGTGCCCTGGATCGCGATCACGTCGTCACCGGCCAGCGTCAAGACTGGCTGGCGGTGTTCACCGGCACCCACCCAGTCCTCGCCGGGGGTGAACACCTGGACGCTCGTCTCTCGGGCTGCCAGCCACTCGATGTGCGCGCTCACGGGGTCACCTCGGCGGGTTCGGTGCCGATGAGGCGGCGGAACGCCTCCACGTCGGCCTCGAGGGAGAACAGGCGGCGTCGGTGCTTGTCGCTCTCGGCGGCGACCTCGCCCAGGACATCCGCGAGG